>CAVTPL010000001.1:0-967987 GCA_963736495.1 Pirellulales bacterium
CCAGGAAGACTACGTCCGTCTCGCCGTCCGCGTTGCTCGCGACCGCGATTTCGGCGACCAGATGCGGTTGGAAATCCGCCGCCGCCGCGATTGCCTGTTCAACGACGACACAGCCATCCGCAACCACGAGGATTTCTTCGCGCGTTCGATCCAGGCGATTACCTGATGCCCTGCACAGGAGCGCTTTCCCTCGTGAATGCCGAGCCCCGCGGCCGTCAGTCCGGCCGTGCTGGGCACGGCCAGCGTCTACGACTCGTCGGGGCGCGTCGTGCAGACCCAGCGCCTCCAGGACCTGGTGATCGAGATCGCCGATACTCCCCAGGGGCGTGAGCGAGCAGCAGAACCAGGGGGCGATGAGGGCGGTTAGCTGGGATTCCGCTTGGCGGCGCGGCGATGGGCGCGGCGGTGATGCTGGGCGGCGGCGCGGTCGCGGCGTTCTTCGGCGCGGTAGGTGCGGAGGTGCTCCGGGTGCGAGGCGGCCCAGCGGTCGGGACGCAGCGAGGCGTAGTCGGTGCTGCCGGCAAGCAGCCGGTCCAGCACGTCCTTGACGTAGGCCCACACGTCCAGGTCGTTCCGCAGCGCGCTGGAGACCAGCGTCATCAGGTCGGCCATCCGCTCCCCCGCCGCCACGCTCCCCAGGAACAGCCAGTTCTTCCGGCCGATCGCGACCTGCTTCATCAACTGCTCGGTCTGGTTGTTGTCGATCGGCAGCCGGCCGTCGCCCAAGTAGACCTGCAGGGCGTCCCACTGGTTCCGCAAATAGCCCAACGCCTCGGCGAACTTCTCCTTGGGCAGCACGCCGCGAAGCCGCCGGGCTGTCGAGCAACTCCCGCATCCGCTGCCACACCGGACGGGCCTCCGATCGCGCAGTTCCTCGCGCTCGCCGACCGAAAGGAACTTTCGCCCGCTCCTCGATGTCGTACAACTCCTGGTACATCGCCAGGAACTGGCTCGACAGAAGCGGGTAGCTCTCGCGCGCGTCGAAGATCTTCCGACGCGCATGGGCATTGCACGCCGCGCGCACGATCCGCGCGTCGCTGCGCAGCGTGATCCCCTGATAGCCCGAGTAACAGTCGGCCAAGAGCTTGCCGACGAAGCCGCCGGCCACGAGGAAGTCGTCCGGCCCGTCGCGGTGCCGGCTGACCGTGAAGTCGAAGACGTTGATCGGCACGGTCAGGCTGCGGTAGGCCCACATCCGCCCCGAGACGCTCTTGCGCCCTTCGGCCCGCGCTGCGGCTGAACACCTCGTGGATCCGCCGCGATTTCGGATCGTCCTCGTTCGCCTCCGGGATCTCCGGCGGCAACAAGAGCGTCACCCGCGTCTCGTCCGTGCCGATCGCTCCGCTGGCGAGCACCTCGCCACGCAGGTACAACGCCAACGGATGGACCAACTCGGCCGACGCCCGGAAGATGTTCAACAGCGTGCTGCGGTCCACCGTCCAGCCGCAGCCGGCGAAGTAGTCCTGCTCGCGATAGATCGGCAGGTGATAGCCGCACTTGCCGGTGACGATCTCCGCCGCCACGCTCGTGCCGTAGCGGTTTCCTTCGACCAGGCCCGGCTCGCGCGGCGGCTGGGCCACGCCGCAGGCCGGCTCGTTCTCGCAGACGAACTTCGGATAGAGCGTGACGCGGACCTTGAGCTTGGGCCGCTCGAACTCCAGCGTCTCCACCCGGTCGTGGCCGATCAGCTTCCGCTCGCCGTGCTCGGCACAGTGCTTCACGTCGTCGGGCACCGGGGCCTCGACTTCGTAGCGCGGCAGGTGCTCGGGCAACTGTTCGCTCCGCGGCTTTTCGGGCACGCGCTTGCGACGCTTGTGCTCGGCGACGACGAGTTCCGCCTCTTCGACCGCCTCGGCCAGGCCCGCCGCCGCGTCGGCCGCCTCCGGCGTGTTGCCGAAGTCGAGCTTCAGTTGATTCGGGTCTTCCAGATACCGTTCGCTGCGATGGCGGAAGGCCCGCTGCAAGCAGTTCGTTGATCGTGAGCTGCTGCTCTTGGACCGTGCGGTTCAGCCCCGTGATCTTCTCGCTCTGCTCCGCAATCGCTCGGGCCTGCTCGACCATCATCGCTTGGCAGGCGGCCAGATCGTCGGGGATCACAAGCGTTTCGTTCATGGCGATCAGCATAGCGTTTCGCACGAATTATGGAAGTCCTCTTGCGATGAGATTCCAGAAAAGAGCAAGGGTCTTCACACCAGTCGCTCGTGCGAAGACCCTTGCATCGGATTGCCGCGCGCCAGCGACGCGCTTGCGAGGCTCAGCCCGCCCGCGAGTACCGCTTGCGACGCTTGGCCGACGCGAGCGAGACGCCGCTTAAGAGCATCGCCAGTTCCGTGGCGTCGATCTCGACGGTGGCCGCCTCGCCCTCGGGCGCGGAGCATCTCGAAACGTCCCCGATTCCAAACGCTTGTAGAATAGAGCCAGGCCGTCGCGGTCCCACCACATCATCTTGATGCCGATCGCCGCGGCGGTTGACGAACAGAAACAGGCTGCCGTCGAGCGGGTCGGCCTGAAACACGCTTCGCACCAAAGCGCACAGCCCGTCGAAGCTCTTTCGCATGTCCGTCGGCCGGGCGTGCAGATAGATCCGCAGGTTGGGAGCGAACGTCAGCATGGGCCGCCTCCCGCGCGCTCGGCGTCCGCGCGAGCCAGCGTGTCGATCACCAGCCGCAGGGCCTGCGGGTCCGAGGTCGGGACGTGCAGTTGCGTCCCGCCGGGCAGTTGCACGACGACGCCGGCCGAACCGACCAGCCGCACCGGCACGGAAGCCGGCCGCCTCTTCCGCCGGGCGAGGCCGCTGGGCCAGCCGCTTCCGCCATTGATAGAACGAAGGGGCCGAGACGCCTTCCTCGCGGCAAAACTCCGCGACCGACTGCCGCGCCTCCTGAAACCGCGCCATCCGCTGCCGCCACTCACGCACTTTCGGGAATCCAAAGAACCAGCCATCCGAACCTCCAGTTGAAAGGGATTGGAAACCGAACCAAACCCCTCAACCTAACCGGCCCGTCAAGAATGGTTCTGGAAGGCGCTCACCGGACTTCGGCAACTCGGTGGTCGCTACCCACAGCTCCTGCTGCTGGCTTCGCCGCTTTCCCAACGCCATCGCCCTTACCTCCTGCGTCGCACGATGGCCATAATATATCTTTGCTCTAGGACTTTTTCAACGGGCTGTTAGGCGGCTGTTGTGATGAGGGAGCCTTGCGGCCGAAAAATGGACCAGTCCCCCGCTGGCCTGTGAACGGTTACGAGCATCCCCTGGCGGTAGAACCGAAGCCGGGCGAGTAAGCGAGGGTTGTGCCGGCTCTCGGCGTGATGCAGATTCTACTACGGTCACGTGTTATGACCTTTCGGGTGACGGTAGACGACAAGCGGAGTCCCGCGGTCCGCCGGTCCCGGAGCCGCGCTCATTCCGTTCTGCAAAACGCGTCGCGGTCGCCATGCTGCGAAGGGCAGGCCACTTCTGTGCCTTGGTGCAAAGCCTGCGGAAGGGCCTCATGCGCCGCTGGTCTCCTCGATCCGAGAGGACGTGGTCCGGCCCAATCGGGGTACGGCGGCCAGCCTGGAGTGAGAGCCTATTCCAGGGCCGCCGCTGCGGCCCAGTGCGGCCGGAGCATTCAGGTGTGGCGTCCGGCTCGGCGATCGGTTGTTCGAATCCCCTGTGCCCCCCTGATGCCTGAGATACGGGGACGACTGTGGGCCGCCCGCACAACACGCTAGAATTACGGTGTTTTGAGTGCCGTGGCAGTTGCGGGAACTGGTGGCGTGGCTTCAGGTTTCTGCCATGCTTTTCTGCCACGGGCGCATGGGTTCTTAAGTCGCCATGTGAACGTAGTTGCATCGCGTCCCCGTAGCCAAATTGGGATGAGCAACTGGGTTGCCAAGCCCCCGTTTTCTGCGGCATTTTCCGGGGTTTTCGCGTATCGGCGACCTGCAATCTCCTGCACGATCTGGCACTCTGCGGTCGTCTTTTTCTGCCAAGTTTTCTGCCAAGCCCCAATCGACCTAAGTTCGTTTCGAACGTCTGGCTTCCTGGCCAACTAGCAGCTCGGTTTGAGCCGCGACACCATGCAATGCAGCATGTGATGCGCATCCAACGCGAACCAGGTTCAGTGCCGACACGTTCAGAATGCACAACCGCAAAGGATGAGATTTTGGCTCCGGAGGCCGACGGTTGTCCTTCGAATCTCGCGGGGCGAAGTTGGCGTAAGTGAGTTTACTGAATGGGATTTACGTGATGACAGCGAAGGGGCTTTCGGTCACCCCACTTTCCACATTTTACAGGAAATCCGCTGGTTTACCACCAGTTCTCGGACAGTTCTCGGACGACAACGCCGTTTGGTCGGCGGGAGGCTCGTCGAACTACACACCCTATGTCCTGTGATCGTGGCGGAGGAGGCCGAGGCACTTACTGCCGACCCTGTGGCTTCGCAACGACTGACCGAGTTGTCCCGGGCCCTTTCACGTTGCTCGCCGCGACGTTCGTGCGCTACGCCGCTCGTGGAGTACGGCCTTCGGCCTTCTGAGCTTTGGTTTCCGCCGGAGTTGTGGTTCTGCCTGTAGTGGTCGACACACGTGACGCCGTGATCGCCTCCTGCGGTCCCCGACGAACCGACTCCGTTGACGCTGCCTAAGCCGATGCGTCAGTCTCTGCTCGTACGCCGGGGGAGACGTACCTGTGGTCTCGCATGACCTCGCGGACAGCAGGTATTAGATCGGTGGCGGCAGCCGATTTGAGCACGAATCCCGTCGCCCCTGCGGCAAACGCTTCATGAACCGCCTCCACCTCGTCATGAATGCTCAAGACGATGAGTCGTGTGGGCGGGAACACCTCTTTCAAGCGCAGGTGTCGCAGGACGTTCCCTGTGCCAGACACCGGAAGCGATAGGTCCACGATGATCAGTTCCGGTTTCTGCGCAGCGATAACCTGAAAAAGGGAATCGCCGTGCGATACCGCCACCACTGCCTCAAAGAGGCCCTGCAGGAGTTCTTGGATCGCGTCACGAATCTCTGCGTGAGCGTCAGCGATAACCAGACGAGAATGTTTCACGATAGGTCCCGGAACACTGAAGCGCGGCGAGCCAGAAGACTGACTAGCTAGCGGGGCCGCACCAGAATCTTGCCTGCTCATTCCGATTCGAGGGAGGTCTCATCACGATGTCTCTTACCGGTAATTCCAGAACCAGTACCAGAAGTCTTCGATCAGGTGGAAATTGTGACTATCGTGAGCAACCTCTAGCTCGATCAGCGGCAAGTTGACGTCGTACTTTCCCTTTCGGATCCTGCAGAAGATACCGTCGAATATGTCGCCGACATGTTCTGAAGGGTCGATCAACTCCAAGACCGTGCATCGGAACTCGATCTCCTCCCGAGAATGGGCCGCCTCGGGGTAGTGAGCGGTAAACGGGAGCGTCAGATTTGCGGATAGGTAATCATAGTACTGCCAGAGCGTTTCCTCATCGACTTCGGGCAATGGACTCGCTGACAGCCCGAGGGCTGCTGCGATCCGATTCAGTTGAGAGCCCTTTGGAGGTGATTCGATGTCGGCATTGGGGGACTGGCAATCGACGAATGGGCACGTCGCCATAGGAATTCGCTCCTGGAGTCCGGGTGACGGGAATGGAATGACCGTAGCGGCGGCGGCGAGAGCCTACACACATGCGGCTTGTGGCAGCGCCGGCAGATGGTCTCCCGTCCTCAAATAAATTTCCTCCCGATGGATCGGCATCTCCGGCGGAGCGGCAAATCCAAGTTTCACCCGGTCGCCATGCACCTCCAGGACAGTGACCGTCACATGCTCACCAATGACGATTCTTTCCCCTCGCTTCCGGCTTAGCACTAACATTCTCCGACCCTCCTTGAAAACAGATCGAATCCATGACGCCTACTCGCAAAGACCCCGTGTGATTGCGGGTCGGGTGTCTCGCGAATAATCGGCTCTGAAACATCGCTGCCCACAGACTGGGGGGGTGGATTCAGGGAGCCCCCCGGATCGCCCGAGCATTTTCGCCGCGGAAGGGCAATTCTGCGATTAGGAAAACTACGTACTTCTCGCCGAATAAAGCGCAACGCTGCGGTCAAGACGAGATAATTCCGTGGCGGACCGCGTACTGGGCCAGTTCTGCGGTTGTGCGTATGCCAAGCATCTTCATGACATTCGCCTTGTGAAACTCGGCCGTGCGAGGCGAGATTTTAAGGATCGCCGCCACTTCCTTGGCGGATCGACCTTCGGCAAACAACTGCAAAGCCTCCCTTTGCCGTGGGGTCAAATCGACGGCTGGGTCTTGCCCGTGGGCTGCACCTTCACGGTAAGCTTGCATGAGTTCCCCGGCGATCAGCGGTGTCACATAAGTCCGACCTGCCAAGGCCTCGCGAATCGCTGTCACAAGTTCAGAAGGGGCCGAATGCTTGAGGACGAATCCCGCGGCTCCAAGCTCGAACGCCTTCGCCGCGTAGGTGACATCCTGATGCATGGTCAGAAAGACAACCTTTGCCGGTACGTCGGCCTTCTTCAATTGCCGAACGGCTTCGATGCCGTTTAGCAGACGGCATGGTAATATCCGCCACGATGACATCGGGGAACAATTCTTTGGCGCGGGCCACCAGCGTGCGACCGTCTTCCACAATGTCCACGAGTTCGAATTCGGGCTCCAGCAGACTCCGTAAGCCTTCCGCCAAGATCCTGTGGTCATCGGCCACTAACACGCGCGCTCGTTTCATGGCGTCTCCCCGGAACATGGGACCCAAACTTCAACCAAATGTGCCTTTGCCTGGCTCTGAACGGATCGTGAGTTCCCCACCGATCAATCGTGCTCGCTCTTCCATGCTGTCCAGGCCCAGACCGAGCTTCCCTCGCGTTTGGTCGGAACTGAACCCGACGCCGGTATCCTCAATCGAAAGCAGGATACTGTCGTCGGTCGCGGTCAGCGCAACCCATGCTTCTCGAGCGCGCTGAGTGTTTAGCGATATTCCTCAGCGCCTCTTGTGCGATCCGGTACAGGCACAAGGCCACTTCCTTGGGGATTCCCGCCGGGACTTCTTGAGGCGTATAACGAATCGAGATTCCCTCACGTTGAGAGAAGCTGGTGCACTCCGACCGCAACGCATCGACGAGCCCCAGGTCATCGAGGATCGAAGGATGCAATTGGCGCGAAAGGGCATGTACATCCTGCGACAGTCTAATCAACTGGTCCTTCATCTCCCGGAGCTTGCCCGAAAGCGACGCAGAACCATCAGACGCCTGCTCCAACTTGCCGGCTTCGAATCGCTAGCACCGCAATCCGCTGAGTCAGGTCGTCGTGCATTTCTCGAGCAATCCGGCTTCGTTCTGCCTCTTGAGCAGTGAGAAGTTTTCCGGCCAGTACGCGAACGGCGTCCTCGGCCCGCTTGCGCTCTGTGATGTCCTTTCCGAACACCGATATGCCGAACACCTTGCCGTCACGTTGCATGGGGTGGATCGATAGCAGCAAGGTGTTCGTGTGAGCGGCAACCTCGTACTCCGTGACGAGGAATCCTTCCCGCAGTGCGCGGGAATAGAAATCACGCCACACGGCCGCGTAGTCAGGCGGAAGCAATTCCTCCGGCGGCATCCCCACCCTAATGTCAATGTGCAGACGCTCGAAGAAGTAGTCTCTCAAGGCTCTGTTCCACGTGAGAAGCCCGAATCGCTCCGCGTCCACCGACCAGACGAAGTCGTCGGTGCTGTTGATGACGGCGGTGACTAGCGCCCGCGTCTCCTCCAGGGCTGCTTCCGTCCGCTTGCGCTCGGTGATATCCAGGGCTATCCCCATCAAGCGATCCGGCTCCGCCTTCTCATTGAAGTGGGGGTATCCTCGCGCGGCGACCCAGCGAACGCCTCCGTCAGGCCCTACAATGCGGTAATCCGCAAAGAGTTTCGCTTTTGTCCGCAGGGCCTTCTCGACAGCCATGCGGACGGATTCGCGGTCATCCGGATGGACCCGATGCAGGAAGCTGTCATAGGTCAACTGCTCGTCCGGCGAGAACCCAAACAACTGCGCGCTCAATGGTAGAGACCCAGACCCGCCTTGACTGCACGTCCATGCTCCACGCACCCGCGCCAGCGGCCTCCAAGGCCATTGTCAGGCGATTCTCGCTTTCCCTCAACGCCTGTTCAGTATGCTTGCGGACAATCGCGTTAGCAAAGACCTGCGAAATCAGTTGAAGCCGTTTCACGAGTGCTTCCGACCAAAGGCGTTCCTCCTTTGTGTCGTTGAAGCCCAATGCGCCAATGAGCGGCCCTCCTCCCGTTGAAAGCGGGATTACCAGAGTACTTTTAATGCCGAATTGGCTGTAGACCTCCCTGTCGCGGGCTGCCTCGGGTGGCATTTCCTCCATTGAGGAAATAGCAATCACTCTGCCGGCCAATAGCTCCTGTAGGCACCAAGGAAAATATTCCTCCGCATCCATCGGATCCGGGGTCGGCGGGCCTCCCCCAGATCGATACAAATGCGTGAGCGCAAGGGATCCCCGAAACCCGACTGACCACTGCCAAAGCCCACACAGATCTATCCCCAGGCATTCGCACACGCGACGCTGGGCCTCCTTGATCTCACGATCCACCTCGCCGGCGGGCAGATTAACGAATCGCGACGAAAGGTCGGCGACCAGCGTCTCAAAGCGAAGGCGTTCTTCGAGATCCAGAAGCGGGCCCGGGTTCTCAGCGGTCATCACTATATTCTCGCACCATGACGTCGTGTCGGCCCGATTAGTGGTCTATGGCTCATGGCCTTGCCGAAGGCCTCCGTCACCGCCTCTTTCTATCTGGTCGGGCCGTGGGACGCACGAGCGCCCGAGCCGGCGCACCGTCGCCTCCGAGGACCTTGAGGGGCAGGCAGAGGAGTTGTACCCGCCCTGATGGGACCCGCTTCAGGTTCAGCCCCTCGATGATCCAGATGCCGGCGTTGAGCAGGGCCTGATGAGTCTCGACTCCGTCCGCGCGGAAACCGCCGACCGAAAGGTAGTCCACTCCAACCAACCTCACCTGCCGCTGGGCGAGGTACTGGGCCGCGGTTGCCGAAAGGTACACGAAGTCCTCGACAAAGCTGTCCGTATCCCAGCAGTGAGCCGAGTTGTGGGTCTTGAACAGGACGCGCTCGCCGCGCCGGATTCCGTGCCGTAGCAGTTCCTCGGGCTTGATCGATGTTCGATCACGGATGGAGATCACCCGCGCCGAACCGATGGCTGCGTCCAGCGGCATGTCGTCGATCCCCGTGCCACCGCGGACAAAGTGCGCGGGCGCATCCATGTGAGTCCCGGTATGCGCCCCCATCTCAAGGAGCGACACCGTACATGGGTCACCCCGCTCCATGTCCAGGGCATGGCTGATGCGGGCGGGCGGATCGCCCGGCCAGTGGACCATGCCGGTCTTCAGCGTCACCGAAACGTCGATCCAGGGCGAAGCCATCGTATCCTCCTTTCCAACAAGTCACGCGACCTCGACCACGCTCTTGATTCCGCCGCGGGACAGAACAGCGTCGCGGGCGTCAGCGAGAGCGACGCGGGCTGTGATCATGGCGCTGACGGCGGCAGGGAATCGCTTGCTGAACGACAGCAGGTCCTGCACTCCTTCCTCAAAAGCGGCACGGCCGGCGTTGACGGTGCCGCAGATGACCTGATTGTTGAGCACGAGGTTGCGCATGATCCGTTCGGCATCGATCTCGATCGGCGCCACGACTCCCGGGACACCGGTGAAGATGAAGACGCCGTTCACTCCGAGCACGCTCGGCACGTCGAAGGAGACCTCGGCCGCGCCGATGATCTCGTATAATCGACTATTAGTCCGACAAGGCTTTCTTCATCTGTGCCTTGTGCTGGACCGCATCGGACTCCGCCTTGATCGCGGCTCCGATCGGCTTCACCTCCACGGTGACTTTGAGGATTTTGCCCGTGAAGGCGTTGTCGCGCTCCTTGTAGTCCGTCGTGACGGGCGTGGCGTCATCCACCCCGACGGCCGCCGTCTCGTCGGCCGAGAAGATCGTCGCGTGAGTACGCTCGACCCGGCCGCTGGCCACCTTCTCGCCGTTGACGAGGATGGAGGCCGTGCCGCCCTTGCCGACACCGCCGCCGTCATAATCGAAGTTCATGCGGATGGTGGCCTTGCCCGCCGCCAAAGCCTGCGGGGCAGAAACCTTGTATTCCTGCAGCCCAAGGAAGTTGTAGCAATACGTCGGCTTGCCATCCTTGAGATAAAGGCTCCAGCCGCCGAATCGTCCGCCTTGGGCCAGGATCACCCCATTCGCGCCGCCTTCCGGGATCTCCACGTCCGCAGTGATGGAGAGCGAGCGGTTCTTGATGTTGATGAAGACATTCTCGCTCATCGAATCCATGCCTGCGGAGAGGGTGAGCGACGTGCGGCCTTCCATCAGGTCGGGCCGGCCCGCCAGCGCGGCGTTGACACGCTCGACGCTGCGGTCGTCGATGGGCAGCACGCGATACTTGATCGCCTCCTTGATGAAGACATCCTGCATTTCCTTGAGCTTCTCCGGTTTGGCCGCGGCCAGGTCGTTCGTGAGGCTGAAGTCCTTGGTCGTGTCGTAGAGTTCCCACTTGTCCTCCAGCAGCTTCGCGCGGGGCTTTGCCTCCCACGGCGCCTTGTGAACGGTGCCGGCAAGCCAGCCGTCCTGATAGATGGCGCGATTGCCGAAGATCTCGAAATACTGGGTCTTGTGCGTGCTCTTCGCATCGGGTGCGTCAAAGCTGTAAAGCATGCTCACACCTTCGATCGGCTCCTGGATCGGTGCCGTTGACGCTCTTGGGTTCCGGCAGGTTCGCCGCTTCGAGCACGGTGGGGGCCACGTCAATGACGTGGTGCCACTGCGAGCGCACCTGGTTGGCGGCCTTGATGCCCTTGGGCCACGAGACGATCAGGCCATTGCGGGAGCCGCCGTAGTTGGAGGCAATTTGCTTGGTCCACATGAACGGCGTGTCGCCCGCGACGGCCCAACCGGCGGCCATGTGCGGATAGGTCGTCGGCCCGCCCCAGTCGTCGTAATGCTTGAGCATGTCCTGCGACCGTCTCCTGCACCCCGTTGAAATACGTCATTTCGCTGAACATGCCGTTCATGCCGCCCTCGGCGCTGGTGCCGTTGTCGCCGAGGATGTAGAAGATCAGCGTGTTGTCGAACTGACCGGTCTCGCGGACGGCAGCGAACAACCGGCCGATCTCGTGGTCGCAGTATTCGCCAAAGCCGGCATACACTTCCATCTGGCGGGCAAAGAGCTTCTGTTCGTCAGGGGTCAACTTGTCCCAGTCTTTGATAGCCGCCGGCTTGTTCGCCAGCTTCGTGCCCGGCGGCACCACGCCCAGCGCGATCTGCCGCGCCAGCGTCTGTTCGCGCAACTTGTCCCAGCCTTCGTCGAACTTGCCCTTGTATTTGGCAATCCATTCCTTGGGCACATGATGCGGCGCATGGGTGGCGCCCGGGGCGAAATAGATGAAGAACGGCTTGTCCGGCGTGAGCGACTTCTGGAACTTCATCCACGCAATGGCCTGGTCGGTCATGTCCGTCATGAAGTTGTAGCCCGGATAGTGCGGCGTGGGGATCCGGGTCATCCCGTCATAGAGCGTGGGATTCCACTGGTCGGTCTCGCCGCCGAAGAAGCCGTAGAACTTGTCGAAGCCCGAACGCGTCGGCCAGCGGTCGGTCGGCCCGGAGACGCTGACTTCCCACGGCGCCGTCTCGTGGTTCTTGCCGAAGAAGGCGGTGCTGTAACCGTTCAACCGCAGCATCTCGGCGAGCGGGGCGACGTTGTTGGGCCGCTGGCCCGTGTTGCCCGGAAACGCCGTGGCGGTTTCGGTGATGCCGCCCATGTTGTTCATGTGGTGGTTGCGACCAGAGAGCAGGGCCGTCCGCGTCGGCGAGCAGACTGCGGTGGTGTGGAACTGGTTGTAGCGCAGTCCGTGGGTGGCGAGGCGGTCGGCAGCAGGCATGCGCACCGGTCCGCCGAAGGCGCTGGGTATGCCGAAGCCCATATCGTCCACGAGCACAATCAGCACGTTGGGTGCCCCCGCTGGCGCCTTGACCTCGAAACGCGGCGGGGCCTTGGCATCGCGGGCGTCAAGCACCGTGCAGTGCGGGTAGTTCGGCTCCGGGATTGGGAGCATCGTTCGATCGAGCTTCACATCAGGAGTCTGCGCCAGGGATTGCGGGGCCAAGGCCGCCGCGCCCAGCACGAGGCTGAAGGCGGTTAGTAGTGCGCTGGGTTTCATGCTTGGTCTCCTTTTGTCAGTAGTAACACTGCGACACGGCGCGAATTGACACCGGCCATCGCACTGCATCCTCGGGAACCGCCGCCGGGTACGCAGAAATCTGCAGGGCCGCTTTGCTCTTACCCTTGCTTGGGTTCCGGCAGACGTACCATGAGCCACTGCTGGGTCTGGCCGTCGGCAAAGTGGATGAGCGCCGGGGACGTATCCTGGGTGAGGTTGGAAATACCCGTCTCCATGATGGGCCGATTTTGTTCCGCGACACCCCAGGCGACCCGCTGGCTCTTCTTGTCGGCCATCCCTTCCAGCGTCTGCACTTGGCCGGTTGCCATGTTCTTGAACGTGCCGGAAATGACGCCTTCTTTACTGATGGCGAGTTGCATGAACAGGGTCGGCTCCACGCCGGACGCCTGGCCATCCTGCGTGATGGCGAACACGCCCAGTGGCAGCCACTCGCTGTTCTCGGTGCTCGTTTGCGGCGCGCTGGCGGCGATCGCGTCGGCCTGCTCGGCATACTGGTCGGCGGTGGCGACCGCCTGGTCGCCGTAATAGACCTGGTCGCCTTCGTAGTAGACGTTTTCGCCGTAGCTGTACGCGGTTGGCTCGCTCCATCCGTAACCGACCCAGCCGGTGATCGCACCCCAGGTCGCCCAGCGATACGGCCGATTGATGCGCCACGTCGCCCAGCCGGGGTGGTCGCTCCAGAAGTCGAGACGAGGGTGGTTATCGGCGACCTGATTGCGGACCTCGTCGCGCCGCTGCTGGCGATTGCCCTGCAGCTCTTGTCGGTTCTCGATGCGGCCGGCACGGTTGGCGGGCAGATTCTGGACGCGCCCGGCTGCCACACCGGCTGCCACACCGGAGCCAACGCCAGGTCGCCCCACCCCTGGTGTACCGACGCCGGGTAACCCAACACCCGGCGCACCGACGCCCGGCCTTCCGACACCCGGCGCCGATGCCGGGGGCACCAATGCCCGGGGCACCAACGCCGGGTCGTCCCACGCCTCCGGCCGGCAGTTGGGCCGGCCCGGGTCCGCCGCCTAGTTGCAGGAAGTCGGCGGCGGCGCCGCCGGCACCCGGGCGAACTCCGCCGGCGCCACCGATAGCGCCGGTCGAAGGCGGCGGCATATCGAGGAAGTTGTTCAATTGGCCGGCAGAGGGGCGGGCACCGGCTCCGGGACGCGGACCAGGTGCGCCGGGACCGACGCCGGGTCGCGCACCGCCACCGCCCAATCCCGGCTGTCCTACGCCGCCGGGACCGACGCCCGGTCGTCCTACAGTGCTCGGGCCGCCGCCAGGTCGCGCTACACCACCCCCTGCCGGGGATGCGGGCCGCGCGGCCGGTCTCGATCCGGCGCTCATGCCGCCTCCCATGGCAGGCGAACGGCCTGCGGCCGACATTCCGCCGCCGCCAGAAAAGCCTCCTGCGCACCCCGCCTCCACCGCCGCCTCCACGGCCGCCTCCCCCACCGCGGGCAAGAAGGTCGTCTGAGGTCAGAAGAAGGATCGTCCCCGCGAACACCAAGAGAGCCAGTGAACGTTTCATGTTATTACCCATGCTTGTTTCGATGTTGGTTCGTTGGAGAAAAGCCGTTTGGCCATCAGTTGCTACTCCCGAACGATCAGTACCTCATCGACGTTCGGGAGCAATTCACCACCGGCGGCACGCTCGGTCGTCTGCCAAGTGAACGAATTCTCGTCCACCGGCTTAATGACGTTGACCATGGACGCCTTCCGGCCATCGGTCAGAACGCCCTTGTTCTGGATGTACCAACGGTCCTTCTTCCAAGTCCAGGCAGCTTCGGCAAAGCCGCCGTCGGAGTCGAACGTCCACGACCGGATGGTCTTGGCCGCCGGGTCCCAGCCGATGAACTGCATGCCGGACATGTTGATCTTGCCCTGGACGGCCACGGTAAACGATCGCGTGATAAAGCTCTGCTTCTTGGTCCATTGGCACTCGGTCCTGATGTCGACGCTATCGTCCTTGTCGACCCAGCGGCCGATCATCCACTCTAGCGGCTTGAGTTGCTCGTATCGGGACGGTTCGGATTGCTTGGCCTCATCCGTCACCCGGTCGAGAAGCCACTGCCCGTCGCGACGCACGAAGACAGCGCTATACTCGGTCTCCTCCGGCCCGGCCTTTGGAGAGATGGTCTTGGCGGTTCCATGCTCGACGGCCACGTTCGGCGAGACGAATTGGATCGACTGCACGCTCAGCTCGAGTTTGACCTCGGGCTGGTCTTTGAACAGGGCGGTGAATTGCTCGGCGATCGCCGCTCGCCCCACAACTCCGGCCCCAGTGGTGCGGACGAGATAGACGGCCTCCGGGGACCATGCCTCGGAGAGTGCCTTGGCGTCGTGATTGTTGAACGCCCTGACGTAGGCCTCATCTGCCTTGCGGACGGCGGCTTCGTCGGCCCCGGTTTCGTTGGGCTCTGCGGCGAAAGACCAGTTCACGATGGCCCCGCCAAGAACAGCCAAACACAGCAGGATTCGGTTCATTGGATTACTCCTTATTCCTGTTAACGGTTCTGTCCTCAATTCGATTCAGCGAATCTAACCAGTCCCGGCTTCACGACCTCGGCCCAGCAGATTCGCAGGCAAGCAGCCACTGGGACCGCAAGCAGCATGCCGAGAAGCCCGGCAACAGCGCCTCCAACGACCACCACGAGAATGATGGTAACGAAGTTCATTTCTAATTGGGCCCCTTGCAGCCAGGGTGTCAGTAGCCAATCGTCCGAGGCTTGTACGAGACCGAAGACGAGCGTTGGCCAGAGAAATACAGCCAGGGCGTCGGCGGTGCCCGTGATACCAGCCTCAAGTTCCAGGAACCGCAGGAGCATGGCTGCAATCCACGCAAAACTGGCTGCATACGGGATAATTCCCAGCAGCCCGGCGAGCAGGCCAACCAGCAGCCAGTACGGTACACCCGACAAGCCCCAGCCGATCGCGTACATTGCCGCCATGATGAGCGCGATCACTAAGCGGGTCCGGAAGTAGCCTCCTACCGCCGTGTCCATCTTGCGGACGACTTCGTTGACTCGCTTCCGCCGGCTTAAAGGGACGAATGTGGTCGGCCAAGCAGCGATGGTGGGCCACTGCCAACTGAAGTAAAGCAGGCAGATTGGAAACAAGGCAACTCCGACGGCAACCGAAGTCGCGGTTCCGACAAGCCCGCCCATCACTCCAACCGTGGCGACCACACCGTCTTGCAAGTAGGCCAGGCTGTCAGCCGGATTCCGAGCGAGCTCGGCTGCCTTTTCTCTCAGTCCATCTAGCCCTGCCTCATCGATCAGGCGAGGTTGCTTGCTCAAGGCACTCGCATACTCGGGCAAGTCACTGATCAACTCCTGCGACTGAGCGATGGCGAAAGGCAAGACGGCTGCGGCCAGCGTCATCAGGATTGCCGCGGCAACGGCACACAAAACAACAACACAAGACAGGCGCGACCATCGCCACTTTCGCTCGCACCAAGCTATCACCGGGTTGATCAGATAGGCCAGAAGGAGCGCCAGCAGCACAGGCCGAACGATCGCACGGAGCCACCACGCCAGCCACAGAACCAGTAGCAACAGGGCGAGACAAATGACCTCTCTCACCCAATTGATCTGCCAGAGGTGCGGATTCGCGGAAGCTGCGGCTGCAGCGGGCTGCGAGTCCGGCTCAAGCGTGTTCAAATCGTCAAGCGCAGTCGAATCGTCCATGCGATGTGCTACCCCCGTAGGATTTTGCCCCTGGGATTTGTGATTCCGGACGCAAGGAGCACCCAGCCGCCGAGGAGGGTACCCGCGAGCGGCCAGGGCGCTCCAACACAAATGCCTGCAACCAGCGCCTTCAAAGTGGCCTTCCAGAAACTGTCGCCAGCGAATCGTCTTTGGAAAAAGAAAGTGCCCGCTCCGCCGACCACAAAGCCGGCGGCCACGGCAACCGGCAGAGCGAGACCCAACGACACGACACTCGTCGAGAACAACAGCCAGTCCAGCGCCAGTATCCAGAGCCCAGTGACAGGCAACAGAGTCCGCCTGGGCTCGATCAGCCATCGCAGCGGCTTGCGTTTGGTGCCCGAAGTCACCTGCCCTCGCTGTGTCGCATCGTGCTCAGACATAGAAACCACCCGGACTCAAGCTACTGAATGCGCTCCCGCTACTCGGTGTGGTCTACTCCCGTTCAGGAAACCGCATCCGCTCGGGGACGAGGTCGTAGGTCCACGGCAACCCCGAGTTCTTCCAGCCGTTCTTCATCCTCTGGCCTTGAAAGACGCTCCCCGGATCATCAACCACATCTCCCTCCATGCCATCGATGATGTTGTAGACGTTCCGGAACCCAGCCTCGGCAAGTTGGTTGACGGCCTGCGCACTGCGACCCCCGGATCGGCACATGACCAAGATCGTGTCGGTGGGCTTGGCAACCTCCTTCACCTGGGACACGAAATCGGGGTTGGGCTTCATGGGGAGTTTCTGCTTGCTGGCGTCCCACTCATACGTCTGGAGAACGACGGGGATGTTCCACGCCATCGCGGCATGGCCGACGAAGAGATATTCTTCCGGGGTCCGAACGTCGAGGATCTTCACCTTCTCAGGATCGGCCTTCCACTTCTCGTAAGCCTCCTTGGCCGTCAGATAGAGCCCAAGGTTCGTCTGTTTCTCCTTGGGAAGCTTCGGGATTCGCTAGCCTGCGAAGCGGGCTTCTCGGTCGCTCCTCCAAGGGCACTGGATGCAGCGACGTCAGCGGCGAGCGCGACCCGACTGGTGTCAACAGCGCCAGGGCCGCAATCAACAGAACATGCGTCTTCATCGAAACACTCCTCTACTAACAACCCAGCCTTGCCATGCACCGATCGTTTTCACGCGATCGCGATGACGCTCTTGATTCCGCCGCGGGAGAGAACGGCGTCGCGGGCGTCATCGAGAGCCACGCGGGCCGTGATCATGGCGCTGACGGCGGCAGGGAATCGCTTCATAAACGATGCCAGGTCCTGCACCCCTTCCTCGAAAGCGGCGCGGCCCGCGTTGACGGTGCCGCAGATGACCTGGTTGTTGAGCACGAGGTTGCGCATGATCCGTTCGGCATCGATCTCGATCGGCGCCACGACTCCCGGGACACCGGTGAAGATGAAGACACCGTTCACCCCGAGCACGCTCAGCACGTCGAAGGAAACCTTGGCCGCGCCGGTGGCCTCATACACCACGCTGATGTGGCCGACCATCTTCGCCAATTCCGACGGTGAGTGCTCCGCCGAGGAAACGAACCGGGCGCCGATGGCGGACACGATCTTCACATTCGGGCTGTCGGCGTTGTCCCTGGAGTACACCCAGGTGTGAACGCCGCCGATTGACCAATTTCATCGCGCCCAACAGCCCGATGGGGCCCGCTCCGAGAACGACTGCGCGGATGTTGCTCGGATCATTCTTGAGTTCGCCAGGCAGCCGCGCCGCCAGGGCGCGAACCTGCTCCGCGGCCTTTTCGGCGACGGTGAGCGGTTCCAGCAGGACGGCCACCTCGCGCAACTCCTTCGGCACCTTGACCATGTACCGCTGGTCGTCAACGACGAACTCGGTCATGTATCCGTGCGCCCCCTTGATGCCCCGCTCCGTAAAATCGCCGGTGATGCAGAAGTCCGGGCGGCCGCGGCGGCACGGGGCGCAGCCGTCGTGAGGGCAGGGGCGGCGCACCATCAGCACCGCCAGGTCGCCGGGCGCCAAGCCGGTGACGCCACTCCCGACGTCGATGACTTCGCCCAGCGCTTCATGCCCGATGACCAGGTGCGGGGAGTCCGCCGGCGGCGTGCCGTACTGGAACGACGTGATCTCACGGTCGGTCCCGCAGATCCCGGCCTCCAGGATGCGTAGTTTGACTTCGGTCGGTCCCGCGATCACCGGCTCGGGCGTGTCGATGAGCCGAACCTCGCGACTCGAAGGGAATACCGCGAGCGCTTTCATGGTAGCTCCTCACTACATGTCCAGAGATCATCAACGACTACGTTCTGACACATTGGATCCCCTTCATCGCGAAGCTGCGCGGGAAGCCAAGCCTACGGCTCTCAGAGCCACGTCACGTCGACGGGCTTCCGCACCGGAATGCGGTGGTATCTTTCAGCCGGATATCCAATCACGCACGTTCCATGCGGAACATATCCTTCCGGCAGCCCAAGCATCTCAATCAGGGGTGGGTAGCCTTGACTGGCTGTGTTGATACTGCCGGTAAAAGTGGTTCCCAGACCAAGTCCGGGCGCCGCCAGTTGAATTTGGTGAATGGCAATCATGGCCGCCGGAGGGGCCGTCCGCTCATCTTTCGGGGCACAGGCCATGATAATGCACGGCGCTCCCCGGGAAATGCGATCCTGGCCTAACTCCCACGGCTCGACAAACAATTCCAGTTTGGCTTCCTCGTAGAGCGCCGGGTTCTTTTCCTTCACGGCCTTCATCCAGTCGATGGTCATCTCGGCAATCCGGTGAACCTTCGCCGGATCGTTGATCACGACCCAGCGTATCACCTGGCGGTTCGCTCCGTTTGGCGCATAGCGGGCCACATCCAGCAGCTGCAGGATCTTTTCTTTTTCGATGGCTTGCTTGATATAGCCCCGAATGGAACGCCGCGAGATCAGGTACTGTCTGACCCGGTCCCATCTGGGGATCAGATGAATATCGATCTGCTCGCAATCCTCAGGCCCCATCGAGCGCTGATGCATGGCCCCGGTCGGACAGATGGCCACGCAATGGCCGCAGTCAATGCAGAGGTTCCACGAGTTCGCGATGGGAACGGGAAACTGGTCCTTGGTGATCAGTCCCCCGGGACAGGCCCGGATGCAACTGCCGCAGTTAATGCAGAGACTCTCATCGGCCTTGATGATCGTATCCATTGTGTAGGTGCTATTCATAGTTCTTGCCTGTTGTTGATTTGGTGATTCGTTGAGTCCGCGAGGGTCGTGCATCAGAAGTCAGGATCCGGAAACGTCGGCTCCCGGCCTTCGGTGAAGGCACGGATGCCCTCGACGCGGTCGGGATGAACGACCGAGCGCCAGTGCTCATCCATCATGATCGCGACGGCCTGCTCCACAGGCTCACCCTGTCCCATTTGAACGGCCCGCTTGACCGCCTGCACCGCCGTCGGCGAGTTGCTCGCGATCCTCTCCGCGATGCGGAGCACTGCGGCCATCAGCTCGGCCCTGGGATAGACTTCGTTGACCATGCCAAGCCGGTGCGCCTCTTGCGCCGTGATCGGCTCGCCGGTCATCAGCATCTGCATGGCCTTCCCCGGAGGGAGTACGCGGGGAAGGAAGACCGGCCCGCCGCCGCCGGCGCACAAGCCGACCATCGCTTCGGGCTGGCCGAAGACGGCATCGTCGGACGCGATGATGAAGTCCGTGCTGATGGCGATCTCGCAGCCGCCGCCGTAGGCCATCCCGTGGACTGCGGCGATGATCGGCCTGCGCAACTGGCGCAGCGTGTAGAGAACGCGATCGAAGACCTGGCGCTGGCGCAGCCATTGCTCCTTCGTCATGTTCTTGCGCTGGTACAGGTCGCCGCCGACGGAGAAGGCTCGGTCACCGGCTCCGGTGAGGATGGCGACACGCACGGAGGAACGGGCCGCGATGGTCTCGAGGACCTCGATCAGTTGTGCCGCCAGTTCCGTCGTGATGGCGTTGTCGGCATGCGGCCGGTTGAGGGTGATGATCGCCACGCGCCCGTCGGAGACGTACTCGACGAGCACGAGCTGATCAGGCTCCGCGACATCAGCCGGCGTGCGGTAACCGAGTCGCTGCATCCGCGTGTTGTTGTTGTCGGTCATGTCATTCTCCCATGTGGCGTTTTCATGTTGGCCGTTGTTCTTGCTACTGCGCCTTCGGAAGCACCATCTGGCCGGGAGTGCAGCTTGTACGTCCAGGGCACGAGTTCTTCCAGCCGTTGACCAGCCGCCGGCCGTCCCAACGAGGAGGCCGGCATTGGAATCTGACTATCCTCGACTACCCGATCCGCTGCGATGACTTCAGCAGCTCAGTCGCATCGGGAAGCTTTGCCGTGGTCACCTTCTTCCACTGCTCCTCGAGCAGTTCTTTCGCCGCCTGTTCGAGGAACTCCGGCGCGGCCCACTTCTGCACATCGAAGTCGTTCTTGATGTAGCCGTGGCTCAGCATGAAGTCCTTGCCGATCTCGACGGAGACCAGGTTCTGGGGCGACAGGTTGGGCACCATGTCGATGTGCTTGATGCCCTCGTACGTATCCTCGACGTCCAGGTAGAACGTCTGCTTGTCGAGGATCGCCGCCGCGGCGTGCTTGTGCTCGTTGGCCCAGCGCCCCACCTTGATCATGCCCTTCATGAACGTGACGACGAGTTCGGGGTGCTTCTCGGCCATCACGTCGGTGCAGGTGATGGCGGCGGGGATGTTGGCCACCTGCAGGGTCCAGTCCGGATACCGGGACAGGTCCTCGATCGCCTTGAACTTGCCCGTCGCCTCCTGGAGATGCTGGAAGGGCTTGCTCTGGGTATAGATCGCATCGACGACGCCCTTTTCCAGCGCCGTCTCCAGCGGACGGAAGGCCAGGTCGTGCTTGTGGTCGCGCTTGAGCCACAATTCGGACGGGTTCTCCATGGGATCCAGCATCTCGGGATTGTTGTACCAGTCGTCCGCGTAGGGGAACTCCACGATCTCCACGTCCTTGCGGGTCATGCCGTTCATCCGGAGCATCAGCTCGATGCCCTGTTCCTCCTGGATGCGCCACCAGTCGTTCTTGATGGTGTTCAGGCTCTTCGAGAGGCCGATCTTCTTGCCCTTCAGTTCGATCATCCGGTAGATGTCGTCCCGGGCGCGCACCATCATGCAGCCGCCTTCGTGCGGCGCGTGCGTCACCCCCAGGAGCCGGGTCCGGCGGATGTCCGCGTGAACGTGGATGGGCGGGAACAGACCGCCGAAGCGGATGAGGTTGTCGAGGTTGTGGATGTAGTGCGGATACCAGTCGTTCTCGCGGACGGAGCGGAGGAAGGCGTACTTCACGCCGATCTTCTTGTACTCCTCCCTGGTCCAGCCCAGTTCCTGGTCCACGTTGCTGGCGGACACGAGGGGACAATTGGTGTAGTACACCTCTTTCCAATCCAACTTCACCGTGCTGAGTTTCTTTTCGCTGTTGGTCATGCTCGAATCCTCCTTTGTGAGTTCGCCTCGCGGCACGCGCAGGCGGGTAAATTGGTTTCCTTGGCCTCTATTGCGTTCCCCAGTTCCTTTAGTTGCTCATCATCGGACCGGCGGTGATGGTAAGTTGTTCTTGCCAGGCCCGGCCGACTGGTGAAAAAGCTTGCCTTGCTCGAATGCAGCGTTTCGGGGTCGGCTCCATGTTGGCGTTAGCCATCGTCCCTCCGCAGATAGGTTTGCTCAGAAGACCGCGTTGGTCATCAAGTCCAGGATCTTCTCGATCGGCACGACCAGGAGAACCAGCGGCAGCGCCGGCAAGAAGGTCACAACCGCCAACTGCAGGATGACACGCACGCTGAACGGAACCACCTTCATCCCCCGAATGAACTCGAAGCTGTTGCCCAAGTCCGCCAGCGACTGGATGTCGGCGCTGCCCAGCAGCGGCTCGCCCTCCGCCACCTTGCCTTCAATCCACTTCTCGTGAAAGGCCCGGTTGTAGCGAAGCACCAACAGGCTGTACTGACGCATCCACGCCTGCCTGGCTCGGACCAGGGCCGGGCAGAACATCACCAGCGGCCCCAGAATCAGCAACTTCGGTGACGACGAGGACCGTGACGAAGTGGACCTGGAACGCCTCAATCCGGACCCCTTCGAAGACGATCAGAAATGCCGCCGCTGCGCTCAGCACGCTGCTCAGGCAAATGCCAAGAATGCCAAACGCGGTATGCGTAGTCCCCAGGAATCCCAGTCCACCCGCCCCGTCCGCATGCGTGGGCACCAAGTCCAGGTCTCAGCCGGCTAACGTCGTAGAGAAACCGAATCCAGATGAGGAACCGCCAGAGCCAACGATACCAGAAGAACTGAAGCGACGGGCACGGAAACGACGTGATACCAAAGTCCGACGAGAGAAAGACGGGTGCCGTTGCCGGTCGCGACCGCGGCGGTGTGCCAACTCGCCGTGGCGCCCCCGTACACGGTTTCGGCGGTGAACGTCCACGCTCCGATCACGGCAATGCCCACCAGGACCAACTCCGCCCACAGCGACTCGCGCCATCGCGCCAAGCGTCGGATCGCTTGCTCGAAGGCGGGATAATCCTCCGGCGTCACCAAGCCGGCCCGCAGGAAATGCAGTCCCGCGGCGGTCACTCGAGGCCCAATGGTCACTTCGGCGATGAAGAGAAGCGGCACCGCGACGAGGAAACGCGCGAACGCGGCGAAGTCCAGGAGTAGCGACTCCCGCGGAGTCGGCCCGAGGGCGAGCCCTTCCCACGCAGGAGAGCACCAGGAGCGGGACGCAGGTAACAGCCAGAAACGCGACGATTCGCCTTTCCACCGACGGGTCGTCTCCACGAATCAGGCCGATCCACTGCATGAGCCGATAGGCAGGCCCACCCCGTTCGATGTACAGTTCACTTTCGTTGGCGACTATAAATTTCATCTTGTTGCTCCTCACGCGGCCGCGTAGGCCGTCAGTGCCGGCACGGAGTCGTGGATTTTTGCGGAGTGATGCCAGCGTAAAGGTGAAAGTGAACAGGGCGCCAAGACAAACCGGTGCACCGGATTCCGGAACACGATTCCGAATCCAACTCATACGATCCTCTTTACCGAGGTTCCTGATCCAGGCGTTCCTTCTGCGCTGCCAGATACTCCAGACGCCTTTCCTCCCATTCTGCCATGCTCGAAGGAACGTGGAACCATTCCTCCTCGGAGACCGGCTCCATCGCGATGGCCTTCTCCGGGCACCCGATCACACAGACGCCGCACCCGATGCACTTCTCCCGGATCACGATCGATCGGCTGGGCGACAACTCCGAGAGTGCCGTCGCAGCGGTACCGGCTTGCGGTGGGACATCCCTCGGGCCATCGACAATGGCGTCCACCGGGCACCGTTTGATGCACGCACCGCAAGCCGTGCAGCTCTCCGTGTCGATGACGGCGCGGTAGTTCGACCTCTGTGGCCCGTCCGCCACACCGGCGAGCTTCGGGCCGTGTATGACCCCGCAGCAGCAGGAGCAGCAGTTGCACGTGCCCATGAACTGGGGCGCCTCTGCGAACATGGTGAAGCCATAGAATGCCAGGTGGACGTGCCCCTGCTTCTCAAGCTTCGTGAGCAGCGCCGACGCTTCTTCCCGGTCGAGCACGGTCTCGCCGAGCGGGGTCTGCGGGGGCAATCCTACGAAACCACAACGCTTCACAGGCAGTTTGCAGCTATAGTCCCCCAGGACTTCCCGCTCCCTCTTACACACGCAGGGGATGACGAGAAATCGCTCGTGTCGCTGGAAGTGGGCGTCAATGTCGAGGTGGGGCTCGCGCTGGATGTGCTCGGGACAGAGCGAACCTCGCACGGGGATCACGCCGAGCAGCCCCGGCCGCGGCGCGAAGATGCGCTCGCCCCCGCCTTCGATCACGAACTGCTCGAAAAGCTCGGCGAACTCCTTGTCGAGACGGCGCATGCCGGCCTCGTACCAGCCGACCATGAACGGGCGCAGCCGGTATTTCTTCTCGCCCTCCATGTCCTCCTTCAGAACCCCGCCCCCCGCCGTCGATCCGGGGCAACGAGACCAGACCCCGCGGAATCAGGCTTTCGAACAGCGCCGTGACCTCGGCCACGTCGCGGCCCACCCGTTTCGCGATGTCGGCAGCCGTGTCGGGGATGCGCGTCAGTTGGCCGGCCAACCAGACCTCCTCCGGCGTGAAGGCCTTTTTCATCAGCTTGATCTCCACGCCGGAGGGCGTCCTGGCAAACCCGTGCGGAAGCGCCTCCAGCGCATTGGCCAGACGTTCGTAGATGTCGACGGATGTGTCCGGTGTGCTCATTTTGCACCTCCCGTGCGTCCGAAGGCTTCGTCGATGATGGCCTGAAGCCGCTGGACCAGTTCGTTGGACGGCGTCTGGTAATCGTCCAGCTCGTACACCACGCCCAGATGCTCGTACTTGCCCAGGCCAAATCGGTGATACGGCAACAGCTCGTAGTCGATCACGTTCTTATAGGGGCGAATGAACGCCAGGACTGCTCGGATGTGCTCCTCGTCGGCATTGATCCCGGGAATCAACGGCGTGCGGGCGATGAAATCGGTGTTTGGGAAGGTCTCGTAAGCCCTTTTGAAGTTGGCCAGGATCCGCTCGTTGCCCACGCCGGTCCACTTCTTGTGCCGCTCCGGGATGGAGAGCTTGTGGTCGTGGAGCATCGTATCCACATGGGGCAGCACCTTTTCCACGTTGGCCCAAGGCACGTTGCAGGCCGTTTCGATCGCCGTATTGAAGCCGCGCTCGTGCGCGCCGGCCAGCAATGCCGCGGTGAAATCCGGCTGCAGCAGGCACTCGCCGCCGCTGACGGTGATGCCGCCGCCGGAGGATCGATAGAAGGAACTGTCCTTCTCGACTTCGTCGAGCACCTCGTCGACCGTCATTCGTGTGCCGAACATGGAAAGCGCGCCGGTCGGGCAGAGCGCAACACATGCTTCGTCAACGTCGCCGGCCAGGTCCCAGTTGACTTTGACTTTGTCATCGGGGCCATCCACCACGTAGAAGGCGCCCTCCGGGAAGGGAGCCTTCAGGCATGCGCCACATTCCTTCTTGCCGATGCACAGTTTCGGGTCGTAGGCCAGTTCCGGCTTGAAGCGGATGCTCTCCGGATTGCTGCACCATTTGCAGCGCAATGAGCAGCCCTTCAGAAATACGGTCGTGCGCGTGCCCGGACCGTCATGGCTGCAATAGCGCTGAATGTTCAAGACGATTCCGGTGGGAGCGGATGGGTTGTTGGATGCATTACTCATATTTCCCTCCCCAAGCAGATGCCGAGCGAGCGGGCGACCTGTACGAACATGCTGTCCGCGGGCACGGTTCTGACTCGATTGATTGCTTCCGCCAGCGGCACGAACTGAATGTCGGGCGGAGCAAAAGCCAGCATCACCCCGTACTGCCCGGCATTCACGGCCCGCACCGCGCCCGCCCCGTAGGCCAGCCCGAGTTGGCGGTCCACGGCCGTGGGAACCCCGCCTCGGGTCCAAGGACCCAGGACGAGCGGGAAGGTCTCCTCGGCGATCAGCAACTGGAGCCGGGTGGCCACCGTTTCGGCCGCCTGGCCGGCGCGCTGAATGACATGCCCACTGGTCTGGCCCGTCGCCAACGGCGATAGCGAAGCCTTGAGGGAGTCGGCCGGGGACGTTTCCGCAGTAGACTGAGTTACTTCGGGCAACTTGGCCCCTTCGGCCACCACCACCAACCCGTAAGGCCGCTTTGCGGTCACCTTTTTCTTGCAGCCGCGCCGCCACGTAGTGCAGATCGGCGGGAATCTCGGGAATCAGCACGGCATCGGCACACACGGCGATGCCTGCCTGCAACGCCAGCCAGCCGGCTTGCTCTCCCAGGACCTCCACCACGGCCACCTTCCGTGCCGACTGGGCCGCCTGGCGGGCCTTGTCGAGCATCTCGATGGTGAAGCTGAGGGCGGTGTTGAAGCCGAAGGACACCTGGGTGGCGGCAATGTCGTTCTCGATGGACCGGGGAATGCAGACCGCGTTGAGCCCTTTGCGGTGGAGCTTGTACATGATGCTCAGCCCCCGGCCGCCCACGACGGAAATCAGCGCGTCGATCCGTTCCGCCTGCAGCCGCCCGAGCAACTCATCCGACATGTCCACTTCCTCGACCATTTCGTCTTCGTTGATCTGGCGGACATGAAAAGGATCGACGCGGGCCGATTGGCCCAGGATGCCACCGGCAGCCGGGTCCAGGTTCTCGACCAGTTGCGGGCTGAGCGTAACCAGCCCGCCCTCGGGGTAACGTTCCGGATGCAGCAATCCGTCAAATCCATCGCGGATGCCGACCATCTCCCATCCCAGCTTGCCCGCCAGCCAGGGCCGCGCCCATCACCACGGCATTGATCCCCGGGACGAAGCCGGCTCCCGTGTGGATGGCGATGCGTCTCAGGAAACTGCCATGACCTATTTCGATACTCACATGCACCTCACCTATTACCGTAAGTTGTCTTCTTTCCGTATTGCTGACCTTCCAGGCTTCCGCACCTGTCGTACGGAAAGCACTGCCGGCACGGCGTGACGCTGCGCCACGCCGTACCGGTTTCGTTGTATTTCAGCACTGACCGAAACTCTGCTCGGTGCGTGCAATGATCTCGTTCTGCACACCCGGGTGCAGCCGGGTGAAGAACGCGCTGAAGCCGGCCACCCGTACCACGAGGTCGCGGTACTTCTCCGGGTGCTTCTGCGCGTCCCTCAGGATGTTCGTGTCGAGCACGTTGAACTGGATGTGATACCCATCGTTGTCAAAATAGGTCTTGACCAGGTTCACCACGTTTGCCCTGCCCTTCCGGGTCTTTAACTGGTCCGGCGGGAGCTTCATGTTCATGTGCGTCGCGGTGAACTTGACGGCGTCCTGTCCTTCCGCGGCAGACATCACCAGCGCGGTCGGCCCGTGGGTGTCGGTCCCCGGCATGGCGGACAGACTTCCGTCGGTCAACGCCACGCCGGCCTTCTTGCCGTTCGGCAGCGCTCCGGTCATCAAACCCATCAGGTTGTGGATGCTCTTCGTGTACGAGTCGGGGGCCGACTTGATGTCCGGGCTGATGTAGTTCCCGCCCCCGCCTACGTTCTGGAACGCCTGGAAGATGCTGTTGTACACCCTGCGGACGAACTTGTTCATCTCTTTGATGTCGTTGCCGTGCTTGGGGGCTTCGTAGCACAGCTTCCCGACCTTCTCGTACTCGCCCTCGAAGTTCGCCGCCAGGGCCTTTTTGAGTTCGGCCATGCTCAGTTTCTTCGTGTCATAGACGAGGTGTTTCACGGCCATCAGACAGTTGGCGGCGTCCACGCCACCGACGACGATCTGGGCAACCGTGTAGTAGTTGGCCCCGCCGTTCCAGACCTCGGTCCCGGTCTCGATGCAGCCCTTGGTCAGGATGGAACGCCAGGTGACGGGCAGGTACTCAGCGCAGAGGATGCTCGCGATCCAGGCCTCCTTGCGGAGGGTGTCTTCGCAGAACTGGAGCTGCTTCTCGAAGGCCGCGTAGCACTCCTCGAAGTTTTTAAATGTCGCGGGGTCACCGCTCTTAGGCCCGATTTGCTTCTTGGTGCGAGGGTCGAAGCCGTCGTTCATCGTCAACTCGACGACTTTGCCGAGGTTGGGCTGGCCTTCCACCGGGTGCCCGGTCTCGTAGGGGATGTAACTCCCCACGCAGGCGCCGATGCAGGTGCGCCGCGCCTTCTCGAGCGTGAGGCCCATCTTCGAGTCGGCGAAGAGGTTCAGGGCCCGCTTGACCATCACGTCGCCGTTGACGAACTGCGGCATGCCCACGCCGGTGTCGATCACGTCGAGCACCTTCTCCAGGAACTTGCCGCTCATCTTCTCCGTATAGACGCAGGTCAGCGGCGGCTGCGGGAGCACCAGGTACTTCGCCGCATCGAGGATCAGGTAGTCCATCTCGGCAGTGGCATCGTCCCCATCCTCGGTGAAGCCGCCCAGGGAGATGCTCTGGCCCAGGTCCGCGGAGTTCTGTTTCGCGACGTATTCTCCGTAGTAATACCCGATCTCGTTCAGCTTGATGAAGAGGAGCTTCAGCAGGTAGGTCGCCTCTTCCGGGCCGATCAGGCCGGCCGCCTTGTCTCGCTGGTAGAACGGCTCGAAGTTCTGGCCCAGGTAGGCCTCGGAATAGCCGCAGCCCACCTGCTCGATCTCCGCCGAGATGTGGCAGAAGAAGTGGCACTGGATCGCCTCGCGGAGGTTCCGGGCGGGATGCTCGGGAACCCATTCGCAGGTCTCGGCGATTCCGATCAGCTCTGCCTTGCGAGTTTCGTCCTTCTCCTTCGCCGCCATCTCCCGGGCCAGTTCGGCATAGCGGTGCGCCAGCCGAATGACGGCCCGCATGGTGATGAGGCAGGCCTCGTAGAAGTAGAACTTGGGCGCGTTGGGCAGTCGCATGTCAAGGGCCTTCTGGCGGTCCTCGACCTCCTCGATCATGCTGGCGAGGCCCTCGTTGTACACCCTGGGATAGTTCAGGTTGCCGCCGCCGCCCGGCCAGGACATGAACTCGGCGACGAGCCCGGCTTTGTAGACCGGGTCCGGATCGTAGCCGTACTTCTTGATGAAGATCTCGTCGGCTCGCGGCCGCAGCGCCCACTTGTCCCAGTACTCCAGAGCCCACTGGTTCGCCTTTCGGTCCTCCGGGGTCTTCGACTTCTCGACGGTCTTCTCTTCCTTCATCCACTCGACGTTCCATTCCGGATACGTGTAGACGCCGTTGACCGTGCTCGCCATGCTGCCGACGATGAGGTTGTCGTCGATGTACAGCTTCTTCCGCTCGACCAGCTCGGCGAAGAACTTGGCCCTGCGGATGATCTGCTGGTAGCCGGCCGTGCCCTCGTAGACCTCGGCCATGATCCGGACGCGCTCGTTGTCGATCTCCTGGGGCGTGCTCAGGAGCTGCTCTTTCAGCCGATCGACCCGTGCGTTATCGACCTTCACCCGCGCCGTTGAACTCGTCGTTGACTCAGTCATTTCGCTTTCTCCCTTGTGTTGCCCGTCACCAGACCGGCGGTGATGGCAGTTTCTTTTTCATTCAGACCCGGTCGCCTGGATGTGTTATGACGTTGATACCTCACCTCGCATGGCGGTCTTGACGGCTTGTTTGGCCAATAGGGGAGCAGCAGCAAACGCGAGGACGACGGACCACAACGTCCACATGATGACCATGACGACGATCCGCGGGTCCGCGTTCGGAATGGCAAGAGCCCCCGCCAACACGGCTGCGATGTTGCGCGTGCCCATCCCCAGAGCCATAACGGTTCTCTCTGCCTGTTTCAAGCCGAAGCCGAAGCGATAGGTTATGAGCCCCATCCCGATCATGAACAGGGTCATGGAAAGGAGGGCATAGCTGCCCGCCGTGTTGAGCATCGCCCGGCCGTAGAGCGCAAGGCAAAACACGATCAACGCTAATGTGGACAATGCGGCGATTGCCTTGACTGCCGGGAACATCTTGTTTGCCACCGTGGCGGCGTATTCCTGGATCGCGACTCCAATGATCAGCGGCAGGAGCACCGTCAGGAGGAGCGGTTTTGCGAGCGCCCAGGTGCTGATCGTCAGCCCCGGGATCAACAGGGGTGCCATCAGCGGCATCAACACCACCGTGCCGACCGCCGTCAGCGGTATGAAGGCTCCCGCGAAGTTCATCTCTCCGCGGGCTTTTCCCACCACCTGCTGGAGGAACGGTGCGCACGGCGCCAGGCTGGTGAGGAGCACCACGATTACGTAGGGCTCCGCCAGCGGAAGGATCTTGGTGATCAGATAGCCGAACGCCGGCCCTAACACCCAGCCCCAGACAAAGACCAGCGCCAGGAACTTTTTGTCCCGCAACGCCGCGATCAGATTGGGCATTTTCACCTGGAGGCCCATGGCCGCCAGGTTCGACACGGTGAAGACAAGCACCGTTGGATTGAATATGGTCTGAATAAACTCAGTGACAGCGTTCATAGCCTGTTGCTTCCCGCTTGCGCCGGCATCATTCTTGGATTTGGTCTCACAAACCCCCAGCCCTCTGATCACGTTCCTGACGAAGAGCGGCGACCGCGTGGCGGTTCGTAGGATACAGCCGGTTCTCCCCAATCAACTCAAGCAGATGATAGCGCTGCAATAAGGGTGGTAGTTGCGGGTTGGCCCGGGCCACCGCAAAGGTCACACCTCGGTTGGCGAGCAACGTGAGAACCTGGTGCAGCACTTCCGCGCCCGTCGTGTCAATGTCGCTCATCGCTTCCGCATCCAGCACGAACCCTCGGATCGGTGTGGGACCTTGCGTGACCAGTTTCTCGACTTCTTCCAGAACAGATTGGCGTTGGCGAAGTAGAGCGGTGATCCGAAGCGGTAAACGACCAGTCCGGATTCATCGGGCGCGGCGACGGTCTCCGTGGGAACAAAATGGCTGCCGTCTGGCGCTTCGCGCAATACCCAGGTGCCGGGCCTGGAAGCTCGCCGAATGACATCAATGGTGGCCAGCAGAAAAGCAATGATGACGGCCCGCAGCGGCCCCAACACCAGTACACTCAGCAGGCAGACGACGGCAATCCAGAACTCACTGCGGCGCATCTGGTACAGCTCCCGCAGTTCCCCCACCTCAATCAGCGACAACACGGCATTGGCCACAATCCCGGCCAGGGCCGCGTTGGGCAGGAACGCCAACATGTCGGTGAAGAAGAGCATGACCAGGGCGATCGTCCCGGCCGCAATCAGGCTCGGCAGTTGGCTGCGCGACCCGGCGCTTTCCATCGCCGCAGATCGCGAGGCACTGTTGCCCGTGACCAATGCGCCGCTCAACCCGGCCGCCAGATTGGCCACGCCATAGGCGAACAACACCTGGTCGCCGTCCGCCTTGTACCCGTGCTTGCGGCTGTATTGGCGGACCAGCAGCAAGCCTTCGCACAGCGTGATGGCCACGACGGCCATGGCGCCGGGGAGCAATCGCAGGTAATCGGCAGGCGGCACGACGGGCAAGCTGATGGAAGGTGGCCCCGATGGTATCGCACCCAACACGCTCACACCGCGTCTGGTCCAGGCTGAACGCGGCGACAATGGCCGTCATCAGGATCAGGGCCACCAGCGCCCCCGGCACCTTGGGCGCGTACCGTTTCAATAGACGGACGAGGACAAGGGTGCCCAATCCGACCGCCACCGAGTACAAGTTGGCACGCGGAATGGATTTCAAGAGGTCCAGCACCTCCACGAAGTAGCCCTCGGTATCCACCGAACTGTCCATGGCGTCCTTGATCTGGCTGGCAAACCCCACGACTTCCGACTCCGCTTTCCACCGAGGCGGCCAGGATCTTCCTGACCTGGTTGGTGAAGCACTTCGATACCCAGGCCGGATATGAAGCCGACCAGCACGGCCCGCGAGAGGAAATTGGCGAGAAACGCCAGCCGGAAGTACCAGAAGACGACGAACAACAGGCCGCACATCACGGCCAACGCCCCAGCATACTGGACACGAAGCGGGTCCCCGGGCGCGGCGAAGGCCAGCAGGGTTGCTCCCACCAGCGCGGCGATGGAGGCATCCGGGCTGCCAACGACATGGCGCGACGTGGTGAACAGGGCAAAGACCACCAGCGGAATGATGGCCGCATACAGGCCAACCACCGGCGGCAAACCGGCCACTTGGGCATAGCCGATATTGAGCGGAATGACCAGGGCCGCCAAGGTGATGCCGGCAGAGACCTCGCGCGGCACATCAGCCCAGCGAATCCCGCGCAAACCGGCAAACGGCTGGGGCCATCGCGTTGTTCGGGTCTGTTCGGCTTGTCTCGTCTGCATTCGACGCTTCGTCCCATGAGTCGTGTGCGGCGATCAAGTTCGAGACCAGCGGCATGCGATCGTGCCAGCATGCCTCCGGAGATGTTTCGGGCCTTGAACCCGTTCTGCAGCAGGATCCGCGTCGCGTAGTAGGCACGGCCTCCGGAGCGGCAAATGACGAGGATCTCCCGGTCGCGAGGAAGTTCATCGAGGCGCGAGCGAAGTTGCGGCAACGGGATATTGACCGCGCCCGGAACGGACTCGACGGCCAGTTCCGGAGGATTGCGCACATCGAGGAGAAACGCACCGTCGACCGAGTCCCAGTGGGTGAGCGGCATGTCTCCGCGGAGGATATTCGCCGCGACCATCCCCGCGAAGTTGACGGGGTCTTTTGCGCTTCCGTAGGGCGGCGCGTAGCTCAGCTCGGATTCTTCCAGGTCGTAGATGGTGAGCCGCGCCTGGATCGCCATGGCAAAGGAATCGATCCGCTTGGCAACGCCATCCTCGCCCAGCACCTGCGCTCCGAGCAGCCGTCCGTCGGATTTCCGGAAAAGGACCTTGATCGCGAGCATTTTCGCACCCGGATAGTACCCCGCGTGCGAATTCGCGTAGAGGTAGATCTTCTCGAAATCCTGGTCCCCGAGCTGCACCAAGACCTTCTCGCTGACGCCGGTCTGGGCGATCGCGCCCTCGAAGATCTGACAGATCGAGGTGCCCTGCGTGCCGCGGTAACGGGAGTCTGCGCCCGGCAATCACATCGGCCGCGATCCGGCCCTGCCGGTTGGCCGGCCCGGCCAGCGGGATGAGCGTCCATTGGCCGGTGACGAAATCCTTGACTTCGACCGCGTCGCCGACCGCGAAGATATCCGGGTTGCTCGTGCGCATCTGCTCATCGACGCGGATTCCGCCGCGCTGGCCGAGTCTCGATCCCGGCCATCTTCGCCAGCTCGGTCTCCGGGCGCACGCCGATCGCCAGGATCACGATGTCCGCCGGATGGCACTTGCCGGAACTCGTGAGGACTTCCAGCGAACCATCCGCGGACTGCTGGAATCCGGCCACGCCGTCATTGAGTTCGAGCCGGACGCCGTGCTTCACCATGTAGCGTTCGACGAGGCGCGCCATTTCCGGATCGAGCGGGGGCATGACCTGATTGAGCTTCTCGATCAGCGTCACTTCGAGCCCGCGGTGGACCAGGTTCTCCACCATCTCCAGGCCGATGAATCCGCCGCCGACCACCACCGCGCGTCTCGGCTTCGTCACGGTCTGGAATGCCGTGTACTTATCCAGTCCCGACCGATCCTCCTTGTCCTCCCGGTCAAGCCACTCGCGGATGTTCCTGGCATCCGGCACGGTTCGCACCGAGAAGATCCCCGGAAGGTCAATGCCGGGCAGCGGCGGCCGGATCGGCGCCGCCCCGGGCGACAGCACGAGCTTGTCGTATTTCTCGGTGGTCACCTCGCCGGTCGCGTGGTTCTTGAGTTCCACGGTCTTCTGTGCCGCCGAGATGCCGACCACCTCGCAACGCGTCCGGCAATCGATCGCGAACATTCCGCGAAACATCTGTTCCGTCGCCACCAGGAGGCTCGACTCCTGTTCAATCGAGCCGCCGACATGGTACGGCAGTCCGCAGTTCGCGTACGAAACATACGGGCCGCGTTCCACCATGAGGATTTCGGCCTTTTCGTCCAACCTGCGCAGGCGCGCCGCACACGACGCGCCGCCGGCCACTCCGCCAACGATAATGACTTTCATGGGTTAACCTCCACGGGTTAACAGGCACCCTTGTTCAGTCTTCAAGAGATTCCGCTCTCGGGTTTTCGATCCGCACCTCCGGGAGCCTCTCGGAACCGCACCTCGATGAACGTCAGATCGTCGGTCAGCCGGATGTCGTTGGAGTAGAGCAGCAGCTGCTCCTCGATGGCGGTGATCTGAAATCCGCGCGCCGGGTAACCGGCTCTCTGGAGGATGCGGACAAGCCCGCCGGCCCCGAGCAATTCGCCCTGCGCGTTGTGCACTTCGACGGCGCCGTCGCTGAACAAGAGAAGGCGATCGCCTTCGTCGAACCGGGCCTCCATCTCCTCGTAGTCGGCATCCTCCATCATGCCGAACGGCAGCCCCGAGGACTCCAGTTCGTTCGATCGTGCCGTCGGCCCGCACCGCCAGGCCCGGCGGACCGCCGGCGGAGACCGATCGAAGGGTTCGACGCTCGGCATCGATCACTCCGCACAGGGCGGTTGCGAACGACTCTCCCTTCACGACCCGCGCCAGTTCATCGTTGACCGTCTGGGCAAACGCCACGGGCTCGACCGAGGAGGAGGCAGTGCCGGTCCCACAAGGAGCTCAGGTGCATGGTGTGCAGGGCGGCAGCCACCCCGTGTCCCATCACGTCGGCAAGCAGGAATCCATAATGATCGCCGTCCAGTTGCCTGATGGCGTAGAAATCGCCTCCCACAAGGTCGTGCGGGACGTAATGTGTCGAGAAGCGTCACGCGAGGGTCGTCGGGCAGGTCGGTTTCGAGCGAGAGCGCCTGGATTCTCTTCGCCCTCTCCAGGTCCGCCAGCACCGCCGACACGTCTCGAAACGTCTCGACGCCGCCGATGATCTCCCCGGCCGGGTCGCGAATCGGAGCCACGGTCACTTGCATGGGGATCCTGTTGCCCTCTTTCCCCCGGGCGAAAACGATGAGGCCAACGGTGCTCTGTGTCCCCGTGACCATGGCCCGATGCAGCGGGCAGAACTCCTCTCCGCACAGCCGATGGCCGTCCTTGTCGACGTGGGCAAGCACGTCGTCCAGGCACTGACGGCCAATCACGTCGGCCGGTTCCCAGCCGGTGATCCGCGCGGCGGCTTGGCTCCAGAAGACAATCCTCCGGTCCTTGTCGCACACGTACACGCCGTCGCTCAGGGAATCGAGGATCACGTTCGAGGCGGTCAGCAGTTCGCGGGACGACATTCTCGATTCTCGCTATTGCGTTTTCGCACTGAGCACCTCAACCAGGAACTCGATCCCGCGGAGATGCTCGATGCTGCCAAAGCTGACTACCGGAGGCTCAACCGACATTTCGATATAGGGAAGGAGCCTCCGGAACCTCTCCGAACGGAGGTGCGATTCCAGATCCTCCTGGGTATCCCACTGGACGAAGTAGGTGAACACGTGATCGTCTTCGACGTCCTGGCATATCCAGCAAGCCCGGCACTCCGGCAACGCCTCGGTCGGCCCCTTCACATGCAAGAGCACGTCGCGGAACTCCTGTCGTTTCCCCTCGGGCGCCACAAGGCGGAAGGAGGCTTGTATCATCGAATGGCCCTGTCTTTCGCCGCTCGATGCGCGGCGGCAAGCGGTGAATCTGCCGAGCGTTAGGGCAGCCGACCTCAGCTTGCCCGACGGCGACAGGAACCTGAGCACTATCGGGCCGCGTTTAAGAGCAAGGGGCGTGCCGCAGGAAGAGACAGGCTGGATGAAACTCGTAACAGACTGGCACGTAAACGACTTACGCAACGAGTAGCCAGCAAGAAGCGAGGAGCCGCGAGCCTCCGATAGTCGGAGAATCTACGAAATATCGGAGTTCCCCTTCGGCCGGGTGATGCCGAGCTTCGCCATGCGCGACTCCAACGTCGTTGGCTTGATGCCCAGGATCTCGGCCGCACCACCGGCACCTCGGATTCGCCAACCGGTATCCTGAAGAACGCGAAGGATTTGTTCCCGCATGCCTTCGTTCAAGGTCATTCGCGTCCGCAGACTGCCCGCGCCGAGAATGGGCATTTCCACCAGCAGAGAGTCGCCCGTCGTGAGAATCATCGCGCGTTCGATGACGTTGCTGAGTTCACGGACATTGCCGGGCCAGGAATACTGCTGCAACTGCTCCATCGTCCTGCGAGGAATGCTGTTGATCGTCTTACCCATGCGACGGCCGAAGACCTCGACGAAGGCCCAGACCAACAGCGGAATATCTTCACGGCGCTCACGCAGCGGAGGAACGTGGATCGGGAAAACATTCAGCCGGTGATACAGATCGGCACGGAACTTGCCGTCCCGCATGGCCTGCTCCAGGTCGCGATTCGTCGCCGCGATGATCCGCACGTTGACCGTCACGCTTTCCGGGCTGCCCAGCCGTTCGAACCGGCCGTCCTGAAGCACTCGCAGCAGCTTCGCCTGCAACTCGACGGGGAACTCTCCGATCTCATCGAGGAACAGCGTGGAGCCATCGGCGATCGTGAAGCGGCCAACCTGCGCGGAGGCAGCACCCGTGTAGGCCCCTGCCTCCCGTCCGAACAACTCGCTCTCGATCAAGGTCGCGGGCAGCGAGGCACAATTCACGATGACCATGGGTCGGTCTCTACGAGCACTCAGTTCATGGATCGTCTGCGCCAATAGCTCTTTGCCGGTGCCGGTTTCACCGAGCAAGAGAACCGGAGTGTCTGTGCCGGCCACACGCTCCGCCTCGGAAAGCACTTTCTTGAGGGCCCGGCTCTTGCCGATGATTCGCCCGTGGTGGTGCTTCAGAGTGACCTGCTCACGAAGATAGACGTTCTCCTGTTCGAGGCGCTCTCGAAGCTGCTCGTTCTCGGCAAGTGCGGCCCGAATCGCCTCGTCGGACCGCTTGCGCACCAGGGCATTGGCGAAGATCTCCCCGATCATTTGCAGGCGAGAGACGACTTCCGGGGGCCACTCACAGTGCTGCCGGAGGAAAGCTGAAGGCGAGAAGGCCCAGGACCGAGCCGCCGGCCTTTAGCGGAATGGCCACGGTGGACTTGATGCCCGTTGCAATGGAGAGCTGCCTCTCTTTCTTCGCCTCTGGCGGGAGGTCATCCGGCAGGCACTTCAAGAAGACCGTTTTTCCGTTGCGAACCTGTCCTACAATCCAAGGAACGTGATCGTCGGCAAGAACTCCGACAGGAGACGGCTCAACCCCGGGAACTGCGCAGGAATGGGTCACCAGCGCGTGCCCCCTGTCTTCGCTGAATTGAGCCAGGCTGCTTCGGTCGTGGCCCAGCGTCTCCAGGAGTCTCTTCAGGCTGTCGTCGATCACGCCGTCGATCCGGTCGGGAGGCTGGTTGATGAACGTCGCCGAGAGGTCGGTCAGCAACTGCTCGAACCGCAGGCGTTCCTCCAACGCCTGCTCCGCTCGTTTGCGGTCGGTGATGTCAACGGACACGCCCAGCATCCTTGCCTGCGCCACTCCCGTGCCCGAACGCACCCGGCCCCGGGCTGCGATCCAGCGCTGGGTGCCATCCGGCAGAACCACGCGGTATTCGCCCACATAATCGGCCTGATCCTCGATCGCACGCCGTACGGCGCGTTCAACCGTCTCTCGGTCTTGCGGATGGATCCGCCCAATAACGGTCTCATACCGGATGGTCGCATCCGGCGGGAACCCGAACATCCGTCGCCAATTCTCCGTGGCCCAAACCTCGTTGCGCGAAACATCCCACATCCACACGCCCGAGCCCGCCGCCGCTGTGGCCAGGCTCAGACGCTCCTCGCTCTCGTGCAGAACCTGATCCGAGCGCTTCCGGGTAATGGCATTGGCGAATATCTGCGCAACCATTTGAAGCCGTTTCACGAGTGCTTCCGGCCACAGGCGTTTTTCCTTCTTCATGTCATTGAAGGACAATGCGCCGATGAGCGGTCCTCCTCCCGCCGAGAGCGGGATTACCAAGGTGCTCTTGATGCCGAAATGACGCCAGAACTCCCGGTCGCGGGCTGCCTCGGCGGGCAGATCCTCGATGGATGAAACGGCAACGACTTTGCCGGCCAATAGTTGCTCGAGGCACCAGGGAAAATACTCCTGGGCATCCATCGGCTCAGGGGTCGGCGGGCCTTCCAGGGATCGATAGAGGTGGGTCAGCGCAAGGAATCCCGGAGACTCGGCCGACCACTGCCAAAGCGAACACAGGTCCAGGCCGAGGCACTGGCAGACGCGGCGTTGGGCGTCTTCAATCTCGGGGTCGACTCTCGTTGGCGGGAAGGTTGATGAACTTCAACGAGAGATCGGCGATCAGCGTCTCGAATCGCAGGCGTGCTTCGAGTTCCTCGCGGCATGCCACGCGGCTCCTCACAAGGCCTCGCTCGACTCCGCGATGTCGCGATCATCCTCGGCTCTGTCGATCATGCGTTTTTTCGATTTCTTTGTCATGCCATCCTCCCGGACAGCCTGCCCCTGCTCGTGCTCTCCGATCGCGCCAAAGCCGAAGGTTGCACCAAAGAGGGGGCGGCAGGACTTCGGATTACCTTTCATCGTACATTCGCCGCAGGCAGACCGAAAACGGTAGACACGACCGAAGCTCCAAAATATCGGAGGAACATGGGCCAACGCCTTGGCATATTGGCTCAATGCCTTTGCTCATTTAGCAGCGTTGAAAACACAGAATTTGCGTAGATTCAGCCTCCGCAGTAGACCGATTCAAACAGAATACGGCGGTTTTCCTTGCATTGATCGCCAGCGTCGAACCCAACCCAGGGAGGGGGTAGCATGAGGCTCCCATCCAACACTTCCATTGCCTTGGCAGGGCTCGTCTTTATCTTCCTACCATCTTTCGCGAATGGGCAGGGTTATGGGACCGATGCACAGAACGTCCTGACTCCGGCCGCAGGTGGCATGGCTGGGGTGAGTATTGCCCTGCCGCAGGACGTGCCAGCAGCGGTCTTCGGTAACCCAGCCACCCTCGCGCAATTCAAGGGCACGCAGTTCACATTGGGCGGCGCTTGGGTCGAAGGTTATCCCACGGTCACCCGCCACGGCTTCCTAAATCCTGACGAGAACTTCAGCGTTACATCACGCACTCAAGGGTTCGTTATCCCCGTCCGTCGCCGTCGCTCAGGACCTGCGAAGCCTAGGCCTGCCCGGCACTTTCGGCCTCGGTCTGGCTGGTACCAGTGGTCTCGGGGCTGAGTATCGCGGGAAAGCCCCGGCCGGCAGCTTCGTCAATGACTTCAGCGCAGAGTACCTGGTGCTTGGGTTGAACGCCGGCGCTGGGTTTGAATTGACCGATCGGCTCTCCGCAGGGGCAACGATCACGCTCGGGACCGGCTTTGAGCAACTTGGCCTGGTGCCGAATTCGGCTATGGTTCATGACTACGCGCTGCGTGGAACCCTCGGCATCGACTACGCGCTGAATCCGTGCAACACGATTGGCTTCTTTTATCAGACCAAGGAGAGCTTCAGCTTTCCCAACGCGCTGCTCATCAACAACACCTATCGCGATATTAACCTGGAACAACCTGAGACGCTTGGCTTAGGTATTGCCAACCGGAGCCTGATGGGAGGAGACCTGCTCCTGGCTGCCGACATCTATTACAAACTGTGGGAGGATGCGGCCGGTTACAGCGACATTTTTGTCAACCAGTGGGCGTTCGCCTTCGGTGCCCAGCTTACCCGAGGCAAAATGAAATACCGGGCCGGCTACTCGTACAACACGAACCCGATTAACCACAACGTGGGCAGCACCTTCAGCGGCCTGCCGGTCCTCCAAGACCGCATCTACGTTCTCCAAGCCTCCGAGACCGCGACAATCAACCAGCATCGACTCACCGGCGGCATCGGGCGCGAAGACTTTCTGTTTCGCGGCGTCGACGTCGACCTGTTTGCCGGCGGGCTCTTCAAAGCATCCGACGACTTCGGCCCCAGTACTTCCGCTTCGGTTGCAGCATACTACCTCGGCCTAGGCCTCACCTGGCGCTACGGTGCTCCGGTATGTCGCACATGCGACGACGTCGGTTCCACCTCAGGAACTGAATGACGAGTCGTTACAGCCGGACGGCATGAGCGTGAGCGTTGGCCACAGGGGCCGACGGTCTATCCGAATCCTCACGCGCACGGGCCGCGAGTCAGGTGCTCACACCAAGGAGCATCCCAGAGTGGACACGAATGGAGCCGTAAGCAGGACCCGACTCATCTTCGTTGGGCGCGTCCCTCTTTCCTCGGGCTACCGGGACTGATATGCGCCGCCAAGAAAGTCGCTATAATTCCAGGGTTGTGAGCGTTTGTCGCTGGCGAGACTGGCTGAGACGGCTGCGGTTTTCTGCCAGAGTTTTCTGCCAAGCTGGATTTGCCTCGGCATAACCGCTGTCACAGATAGAAGTTACAATCAGGTCCCCGTAGCTCAATTGGGATGAGCACCTAGGTTGTCAGAACCCCGTTTTCTCGGAATTTTAAGGGCTTTTCGCGTATCGGCGACCTGCAATCTCCTGCACGATTCGGCACTCTTCTGTCGTCTTTTTCTGCCAAGTTTTCTGCCAAGCCGCAATCGACGTAACTTCGCGAGAACCCCATTCCGCACGGCTTCTCGATGTCTTGAATTCGGAGATGGCAATCTCGCTCCACTCTCCCGCCCGTGGCGACGGCCCCCACGACATGCTCAAGTTCGTGAACCGCCTGCATCGCCAGCCAGCACGACGGCAAGAAGCTGCCGATCAGCAGGCCTTCGTGGAGGCGTTTCATAGGATCAGCCTCCGACCACTTGTGGTTGAATACTCGTTTCGGTCACTTCTTCGGCTTGCTTATTGCTTTGCATCCTGCGGCTCTCATTTGCAATTACGGAAAAGAACTTCTCCACGTCCGCAGGCTCCTTGAAATATCCCACACCGTATTCGTCAGTCCTGCCCTGGTAATCGACCCGCTCGTATGCTGGAAAGGCACTCCGCACCTTTGCTCTGGCAATCCCGCAATATGCTGCGAAGCGAGCCAACCGCACCACGTATCGCAATCCACGGGCCGAGTCACTTTCGTCAAGTCGGAGCGTCACAAGCAATAGTCTCGCTCTTCCTCGTTTGCCAAGAAATGCGACACCCTTTACGGTCGAATGAATCTCCGTAGCCAAACTCTTCAGCCCCACCAACAATGCCGTGTACAACGGCCCGACGCCAAGTGTGTTCGCGGCTTCTTCGCTCCCTTTCCTTGTGTACTTCTGGCGACGATTATAGCCGCGAGGAAATCCCTTGGGGTAAAGCTCTATCCTGTGCTTGCGCCGTCTGGTGCCTCGCTGTGCCGCAAATATGTCGATGTCGTGTTCCCGTGACAAGAGGAAGCGGAGGAAGCTCAGTCCCTTGTACTTGCATGTGACGCAGATACCCAAAAGGCCGAGAAAAGCGTTTAGTCCGCGTTCGGTTATGTTGCCATCAACGATCAAGCGATATTCCGCAAACTGCTTGATCGCATACTCGGCGTTGTTGTTGTGCCACGCAACCCCGTCATGTTCCAAGAATACGAAGAGCTTGTCTCGGTACTTGGAAAACCTCTCCTTGTAGGACTGTGCAACTTCGGAATGATACTCGGTTCTGCACACGCGATCAAGAAACGAGTCGGCCTGGGGTTCGTGCTTCATCAGCCACTCTTTGGTCAATCCGCGTCGGTCAATCGTCTCTACGATCCGTCGCAGAATCGTGCTGAACTCAACGATCAACGCCTTCAGTTCGTCGTCGAAGGGATTCTTCCGCAAGTCGGTGTTCATGTCGCGGATAAGGTGGATAAGGCATTTCTGTTGACTGCACGGCAACCCATCGTACCCAGCAAAGAAATCCGATACGACCACGCCTTGGAATCCTGCCAGCAACTTCTTTAGGAATCCAGCCTCGCGGTTCGGCCTATACAAGAAGACGACCTCTTCGAGGTTCGTGAGAACCCAAACGTAGCCCTTGCCGTGCTTTAGTTTGATTTCTGTCTCGTCGATATGAATTACGTTCCCTGCTAACAATCGCTGCATCAAGAGTTCAGTTGTGGGGTGGTAATACTCGGCCATGATCGCCTTGACCATGTGAACGTCCCCCGTGTCAAGATGCAGATGAAAAAAGTCCTCGCATAGGGCAGCCAGCTTCGTTTGACTGATCTGATGTTGTATGTGCTGGTAAATCGCCCAGCTTTTCAGCCCGTGGCGGTACGTTTGCAACTTCATACAAGTGGGCGGATAAAACGCGCGGTTGCATTGCGTGCATCGCACTCGGGCTGCCCTGTACTCGAAGACTCGCCTGACCATACCCGATGGCCGCATTTCCAGGTCGAACGTCTGCTTCTTGAACCCCTTTCCCTTGAGTCGTTTAAGCTGTCGTCCTCCACAATGAGGACATTTCGATATGGCAATCTCCACTCGCGACGTGGGACGTAACCACCGTCGCCTCTTGGCAGTCCGTGGTTGCTTTCGCCGCCGTGGATTACCCCGCAGGCACACCCGATCATGCTGGTAATCGAAATAGGCGCATTTATTGATGTAATCGAGGTTCGGCAGTACGAAGTCGGGTGTACCCCAAGTCCGTGGCGTTGACTCGAACGTGACCTGTTCCCACGCTGGACTTGCTTCCTTTTCATTCTCCTGTTGGCCGATGGCTTCCAGTGTCTCAGTGACTCGCTTGAGGGCGAGGCAGTCTTCGGCGTTGTAGACGATGAGCTTCTGTTTGAAGTCGTCGTCGCCCGTCATCTCCCATCGTGTTCTCCATGCGAGGCTTTGCAGGCCAGAGGCGTTCACGTCCGTCCAGGAGAAGCCCAGGTACTTCCCAATGTCCTTCAGCCCATTGGAATAGGTCGGGAAGTAAACATCCGAATGGAGGGGAGTGAGGACATTGACCGATGCGGCTATCGCCGCGTCCACGGCCTTCTTCGGACGAACCGCCGCCCGCATCTTGCGGAGGATTTCGGCCTCGTACTGGCCGTAGTGGAAAAGCGCGTAGCCATCGTGCTGTTTGAGGACATCCACAAATTGCTCGAAGAGTCGTTTCTGCTGCGATGGATCGTCGGCCCAGAGGGAGATCATCTCCTCATGGCCGTCCTTGACGATGAGCAGGCCGAGGAGATAGGTGAACTTTCGGTCAAAATCGCCTTCGGCGTCGAAGAAGATTCGCACCGCACTTTTCGGGAAGATCGGTTTCCCCACGACAAGGATTCGCTTTTGCCTGATCGCTAGGGCGTGCAAGGGTAGAGAGCGTGGGTTCTGTTTGGGGTGGGCGATCTTGTGGCGGCGGGCGTGATAGGTATAGGAAAGCTGCGTGACCGTCAGGGTTCCTGTCTGGGCGTAGTGGGCAATCTTCTTCGCCGTCATGTGCCCCAAGAGGCTCAGGTCATCCGATTTGATGGCCTGCTGGCGGCATTCTGTGCGAAACTCACACAGGGCGCAGTGGTCGTTCAAGATGAGCCGAGGAGCCTCGCTGCCGTCAACCACTGACATGAGGCCATCTATGATCTGTTGAGCGGCCTTGTAGTGATGCGTGAGATGAAGCGTTCGTGCCCTGCGTTCGGTGCCGAAAACGACGGTCGCCGTCTTCGGCTGCAATCGCTGATACCGAGAAAGGACAATCCCACCAGCGGCCATCACAAGCGTCTGATTGCGGCCAGGTGATTCCCCCTGCCAAAACAAGACGGGACTGTAGTGAAACGGGCCGAGGGACGAGTCGCCGTCCGTTCGGCGTAGCGCGTCGAAATCGAACGCCGCCTGCCCATCCTCAAGGGTCGGGCCAAGGATGATCTCCTGCCCAGAATGAATGTTAATATTCGTGAAGGCCGAGGGTGCGGGACGGGGGGCCTTGCAGCACTTGTGGATCAGAACGGCGACGGCCTGGTCTCGATAGGCCGCATGGAGTTCGGCCAAGACCGTTTCAAGATCGTGGGGCGTGCCTGTCCTGCCGTTGGCTTGTAGGTAGGCTTTGTACTTGCAGTTCAGGTAAGCCTCGATCAAGCGGCGCGTAATTTGCATGACGACACCTCAATTCGTGCCGGTGACGAAATCGCGGTCACGCTGCGTGAGCACGGGGTTTTTTCGCTAACTTTCCCCTTTCGCCGCCACGTGTGCCGCAAGCGCACGTTGGGTCTTCAGGATCTCCTGCCGCAAAGTTTCCTTGTCCGGCAGGTTCGTGAGGTACTTCGACGCGAACACCTTGGCCCGGATGTCGCCGGTGGCGTATTCCACGACCGCATCGTCCTTCTCCGAGCACAGGATGATACCCACGGGATCGGCCTCGTCGGGCAGCATGAGGTGCCGCTTGGCATAATTCAGGTAAAGGTTCATCTGTCCGGCATCGGCATAGGTGAACGCGCCGGTCTTGAGGTCGATGACGACCAGGCACCGTAGGCCGCGATGGTAGAGCAGTAGGTCGATCCGATACCAGGAGTCGCCAATGCGGATGCGTTTCTGCCGGGCGACGAACGTGAACCCCGCGCCCAATTCCAGAAGGAACCATTCGAGATGCCGGATCAGAGCCTCCTCCAGTTCGCTTTCGCTGTATTCGTCCTTGAGGTTCAGGAACTCCAACAGGTACGGATCACGCACTTCGTCCTCGACCGTCATGGCGTCTTCCGGCTTCGCAATCTGCCCTTTGGCCAGCATGACGGCCTGGCGCTTCGAGTGCGAGGTCCGTTCGTAGAACTGGGTGTCGATCTGCCGTTCGAGCTGCCGGACGGACCAGCCGCCACGGATGGCTTCGGTTTCGTAGAACGCACGGGCCTGGGCCATCGTGACCGACATCAGCCGAACGTAGTGGGACCAGGGAAGCGGGAAGATGCCAGAGTACGCCGCTGTTGGCGTCTCGCTCGGCTGCCGGACCATTAGCGAAAGCGGCGATTCTGCCGAAGCCTTCGGCGATTGGCCAGGGTCGGGCGATTTTCCAAACGGCGTCTGGAAAATCTCACCCATCGGGGTATGGGACTCCACGAGCCTGACGCGGGCCTCCGATTTTCCAGACGGTGTCTGGAAAATCTCCCAGCCCAGGTAGAAGCCTCGCATCGAGGCGAGGTTCGACTTTGAGAACCCTCGCCCGTACTTGGCCGTCAGGTCCACCGCCAGTCGCTTCCATAGCCCCTCCCCGTATTCCGCTCTCGCCTTTCCGCCCTGCTCGAACTCGACGATCCGTTGCCCGATCTCCCAATAGGTCGTGGTCAGGATGCTGTTGACCGAGCGGGCCGACATGCGACGGGCATGTTCCAAGAGGTCGGAAATGCCGATCAACAGTTCGTCGTAGCCCGGCTCGGGCGGAAGCACAACCGCCGCCTTCTTACTGCGCTTTGCCATTATTCCAATTTCTTACAGCAGGCCCCAGGTCGGCTGTTGCCGATACGTGCCCGTAATGTGCCAAAGAGGTTATGTCACGGTTCATTGTAACAAGAGATTAGCTGGCGATGCGTCGGGCTACGATTGCTGAGACGGGAAGCGACCAAGGCACGGCCGGCAGCAAGTCTATCCCGTCACCGGCGGGGTTGCCTGCCGATGAGTGTAACGACTGCTTGCCTGCGAAGGTGGGGCACACCGCCGCAGGTTAGAGAGAGTCGGGCAAACCCACACGGTGCCTCCAGACGCTATTACAGAACCCACCCGGTGGATGTCGCCGCCAATCCTTGCTGTACCAGAATACGACCCATAATTGACGCGGACGGGGCATTCTCGGACCGCACCAGCCGGCATACGCGAACTGCTACTGTTCCCGCGTTGTGAAGGCGCTATCTCCGGGCTTCTCTGAGCCGTTGCTTGGGAACACGCCCGTCAGGCTGGCTCCAATCGGCTTTGAATCCCTTGTGCATTTGGATATGGGGACGGCTATGCATGGCCCCAATATCACGCTAAAATTACGGTGTTTTGAGTCGTTCCGCAGTAGCAGGAATTGACAGAGGACCGGAGATTTCTGCCCAGGTTTTCTGCCAGTGACGTTTTGTGTTGTTTCTAAAGCGTTACTGCGAAAGCAGTTACAATCAAGTCCCCGTAGCTCAATTGGATAGAGCGTCGGCCTCCGGAGCCGAAGGTTACAGGTTCGAGCCCTGTCGGGGATACTCCTCATCACACCGCCCTAAACCCTGACGCCGCAAGCATAACCGCTTGTGGCGTCTTCGTTCAGGAACCCCAACTCGCGACGGGCTCGCGACTTCCGTCGGCCCTGGAAGCCGACGTTCTGGGTCGGAATAGCGGCGTTTTCGGTGCCGATCGCGGCATATCGCGGCAAGGAGAATAGCACCACTGCACGCACCACGGGCGGAAAAGACAGCACCGGGGGAAGCACCGAAAGATGGCTGGCAGCACGAACCTCCCCCCTGGCCCCATTGTCTACGTATTGGCTGGCTCCTGGGACTTCTCCTCCATACCTCCCGGCAGTAATAGGAGGCTCACGATGCGACTCTCACGCTTCACTGAACCGTTGAGCCTGCGATCTCGTCTGGCCTAGCTCCGCGCTTCTGGCCCTACGAGGCCAGGCTCCCACTCCCCGCGGATGGTGTATGTGCTGTCGGTCGGCCGGCGCTCGTCGTGCGCCGCCGTCTCTTCTGTTCTTCTGTGGGAGTAATCATGAGTCTCAACAAACGAAGGCGCGAGCGGCTGCGCGCGCATTGTGAGGAAATTGGCGAGGACGATGGGATCGATCCTCGTGACTTTTTCCAAGGTGACCGCCCGAAGCGAAAGGAGAATCGAAAGGCGAGGCAATTATGTCGGCAGGTGGCCGAGACCCTGGATCTTGTGCTCTCCGGTGACTGCCGAGACGAAGTTCTGCAGAGCCTGCACGTAGTATCTGTCGATCCAGTACCGGACTCCTCCCGCCTGCTGGTAACGTTGCAGTCGGATCTGCCTCCGGAGCAGTTCGACTATCGCCTGGCAGCGGAGCGATTGCAGGAGCAGGCCGGACGGCTACGTTCGGAAGTCGCTGCCTCGATCGACCGAAAGCGGGTTCCGACCCTGGCTTTCCAGTTCGCAGCGCCGGCCGGTCGATCGGAGGGACAGGGATGAGCAAGACGACTCTACCCGCCTCAGTCCATTGTTGGCTGGTCCAACCGTTCGCCCCGGAAGTGTCCGAGTCAATCAACCGCGTGGCAATTGCTCCGGATGTCCGCTACATTGCCGTCTTGCCAGACGTCCATCTCGCTGGCGAGGTTTGCGTCGGGCTCGCCGTAGCGACGGACGAGTTGATCTATCCGTCGGCTGTGGGGGGTGACATTGGCTGTGGAATGGCAGCAGCCCGTTTCCTTGTCGAGGCCGATATCCTAGCCGATGAGGGCCGGGCGGCCCGAGTCCTGTCCGGGCTGTACCGTTGGGTCCCCGCTAACAAGCACTCTCGGGCCACGATGCCGACCGCCCTACCCGAAGTCTTGCAGGCAGTCTCCCTGAGCGACCCTCGCCTAGAGAAGCTCAAGGTTCGCGAGGGCCGAGTCCAGTTCGGAACCCTCGGTCGGGGTAACCACTTTCTGGAATTCCAAGCCGATCAGGAGAACCGCTTGCGGGTCATGGTCCACAGCGGTTCACGGGGAGTGGGTCAGGCAATTGCCATCCACCATGGCACGGCGGCCCTGCCAACTGGCAATGGCCTGAAATCTCTTTCTGCCACATCGGACGCAGGCAGAGCCTATCTGGCCGACGCCTCCTGGGCCCAGCATTATGCCGCGCACAATCGCCTTGCGATCGTTGCCGCGGCGGCCGGGTTGCTTCAAGATCTCTTTGGTATCGAATTGGACGGAGAGTCTCTGATTCACTCGGATCACAATCATATCCGCCGCGAGACGCACTTCGGCCGGGATTGCTGGGTTCACCGGAAGGGCGCCCAGTCCGCCGGGACGAACGAACCAGGGATTGTTCCCGGCTCGATGGGCACGGCGAGCTTTCACGTGGTCGGCCGAGGATGGGAAGAGTCCCTCAGATCCTGTTCCCATGGTGCAGGACGCCGACTGGGGAGGAGCGAGGCGCGGCGCGTGATCACCGCTCGGCAGCTCTGCCGCGAAATGGGGACGGTGTGGTTCGACCATCGGCACACGACCCGCTTACGGGAGGAAGCCCCGGGGGCCTACCGCGACATCCATGCTGTCATGCGTGGACAGCGAGAACTGGTCCGCATCGTGCGGGAGTTGCGGCCGTTGCTGAGCTATAAGGGTCTGTGATGCTTCTCGATCCAAGCGTGATCTCGGCGGCGTTGGAAGAAGCGGGCACTGCGGATCCGGGCATCGACGCGGATGAGAAAGAGACGCCGCCCGCTACAGTCAAGATTGTCGATATCCGCCGCCCCGATCCCCCAGCAAAACCTGCCGACCGCAGAACAGCCCCTTGTGCAGGCTGCACGCTTTGCACAAAGCGAGGCAGCCGCGCCCACTGTCACGCAGCAGTTCGTTGAAAAGTTTGACCAGGAGAAGCGGATGCTTCTTACCCGTGCCGAGAGCATGGCACTTGACCGCCTCATTGCTTGGCTTGCTGTGCGATTCAACGCCCAGGTCAAATTGAGCACGTTCTTCGCGCCCTTGTCGCACTCCTTCTTAACGCCGAAGACGAACTCGAAAAGAGGGCAGCGGAGGCAATCGGCCTCATTCGCCCTCCAAACGGCGACGCAAAGGCCCTACAGCGTTTCGAGCGGGAAATCGCGCGCATCCTCGCCGCGGCCATCCGTGATGCGGGGCCGGTCCGGTAAAGGATGGTTTTCTCGGATAGTGGCGGGTGGGATGTTCGTAGTCCGGTTGGCGGTCTGTCTTAGCAGTCCATTGCGTGTTAGGCGGAAACTGCCTATCGCGCAGAGAAGGCACGCAGAGAAGGCGTTGCAATACAGCAACTCCCTGCTAGCAGCCCGTTGAAAAAGTCCTAGAGCAAAGATATATTATGGCCATCGTGCGACGCAGGAGGTAAGGGCGATGGCGTTGGGAAAGCGGCGAAGCCAGCAGCAGGAGCTGTGGGTAGCGACCACCGAGCTGCCGAAGTCCGAAGGGCACGTCTTTTATCGAAAGCTCAACGAGATTCTCGCCGAGGCGGGTTTTGATCGTTGGGTCGAACAGAAGTGCCGTCCGTATTATCATAATCACCTGGGCCGCCCCTCGATTCCACCGGGTATCTACTTCCGGATGCTGCTGGTGGGATACTTCGAGGGAATCGGATCGCAGCGGGGGATTGCTTGGCGTTGTGGCGACAGTCTTTCGCTGCGGGCTTTTTTGGGCATCCCGCTGACCGAGGAAACAGCCGACCATTCCAGCCTGACGCGAGTCCGGGACCGGTTGCCCCTTGAGATCCACGCCTCGGTATTTCAATGGGTGCTGAAGTTGGCCGCGAAGAAAGGACTGTTGCGAGGCAAGACGGTCGCGGTGGACGCCACCACGCTGGAGGCCAACGCGGCGATGAAGACGATCGTCCGCCGCGATACGGGCGAGGATTGGAACGACTATCTTCGGCGTTTGATGCAAGAACAGGAAGGTGTCGAAAACCCTACGGATGAAGACCTCCGCCGCTTCGATCGGAAGCGGAAGAACAAACGGGTGTCGAACGATGAGTGGATGTCGCCGACCGATCCGGACAGCCGGATTGCGAAGATGAAGGACGGGCGCACGCATCTGGCTTACAAGGCGGAGCACGTCGTGGACTTGGAGACGGAACTGGTACTGGCGGCCTCGATTCGCCACGCCAACGAAGGGGACGCCGACACGCTGGTCGATAGCGTGGTCGAAGCCCGGACGAACCTGTCGGAAGCTGGCATGGATACGGAGATCGAAGAAGCGGTCGCGGACAAAGGCTACCACGCCACCGAGACTCTGGAACTGGCCGACTCTCTGAACATCCGTACGTACGTCCCCGAGCGGCAGCGGAAGGGGAAGCGCAAATGGAAGAACGTGTCGGCGGCCGCGCGACGAGCCTTCTTCAACAACCGCCGACGGGCCCGCCGAGCGCGGAGCAAACGCCTGCAACGACTGCGAAGCGAACGGGTCGAGCGGAGCTTTGCCCACATCTGCGACACGGGCGGTGCGCGTCGCAGTTGGCTGTGCGGGATCGAGAAGGTGCAGAAGCGTTACCTGATTGCAGGTGTGGCCCGCAACCTGGGACTGGTGCTGCGCAAGTTGTTCGGCATCGGGACTCCTCGCGGGTTGCAGGCCGGGTACGGCCTTGTTTTTCTTGTGTGGCTTGTGTGGATTCACATCAAGGGCTTCCTGCGGCGGCGTCGGCCCGATCGGTCACACTCCGACTCGTTCGACGTCGCCTACGCGACGGCGGCCTGACCGGCAGCCGCACCAAAGAAACTCGGGTTTTTCAACGGGCTGCTAGACTGTGGCTTGGGAAAAATGCCTGCCTGCGCAGTTAGGCCGCATATCTGACGCCTACAAGTTATTGGCAGAAACTTCCTATCCACAAGGCAGCTGAGAGATCGATTCATGGATACGTGGAAGTTCTACGACATCACTCATCGTAGGCACGTGGTGTGCAATCCCACGAGCGAGGAGAAGCTCGCGCGCTTGGTGGACCTGGTGCAGCTTCCGACGGGCGCACGTGTGGTTGACATCGCCTGCGGGAAGGGCGAATTCCTGATACGTTTGGTGGAGGCATACGGAGTGCGCGGCGTAGGCGTGGACCTCTCGCCCTTCTTCATCGCCGAAGCAGAACGAAGGCTCAGAGCGCGTGTGCCACAGGCAGCAGTCACCTTCACCCAAATGGATGGCGCTCGTTTCAAACCCGACAAGCCAAACAGCCTCACTCTAGCTTCGTGCATTGGGGCGAGCTGGGTTTTCGGCGGGCACGCGCAGGACTCTAGACGCGCTGGTGGGCATGGCCGAACCCGACGGCTGGGTGATCGTGGGGGAGCCGTACTGGTTGCGGGAGCCGTCGGACGAGCACTTGCGGGCGTGTGGGCTAACAAGAGATGCCTTCGGAAGCCACGCGGAAAACGTTGAAGCAGGCCAGCGGCGAGGGCTCGACCTCGTGCACACTCTGGTGAGCAGCAAGGACGACTGGGACCGATACGAAGGTCTTCAGTGGCATGCGATGGCGGACTACGCGCGCACCGACCGAGATGACGCTGATCTTCCAGAACTGCTTGAGCGCGTGGCGAAGGAGAAATCAGTCTACTTGAGGTGGGGTAGAGACGCCTTGGGCTGGGCGATCTACGTATTCAGATGTCCACACGCTCGAGGTACTGAGGCGGCGTCGGGTGCCTATTGACCCTCAGAAAAACAGTGCAACGAGGACGACCAACGGGAGCCCGGTTTCCCGCTGAAAAACGCCGGCAGTGTTGCATTACTTTCCTCGGTATCAATAAATATCGGCTGCAGCCGGCTGTCCCATCAAAGGACCATTTTGTGACACCGGCATTCTGGCCAAAGCCACACGCAGATGATCCCAAGTCCGAGCTTTGTGTCCACCTCTCTACCACACTCTCGTTGCCAAATATGTGGCGTCCAGCCCCGCCACCGTCGGCAAACCGCCGAGAAGAACCGGGAAAACGCCACAGTCAACAGCCGAATCTATGGGCGACCTGACTCCCGGCCGGGTTGTTTTCTCGGCCTCTGGCTGGGCGACTCCGATTGGACTGACGGAAACTGCTTATCAGCCCGTCCATTCTACTTGGCCGACGTGCTCAGAGCTGCGTCCCGTCGATGTATTCCTTGCCATTCCTCGTGCCGAGGGCATTCCACACCTTGAGCTCGATGTCGAACGACGTGCGCCACACCGATCCGCCGACCATCAAGGTGTGCAGGAAGCTCACGTGACTCGACCCAAAACCGGCTCTCCACTGGGGCGGAGCGGTTCCGTGCGTGTTCGCGTGGGGCTCAATGGCCATGGAGCGCCCGGTATCGGTTGCCCATTGGGCCAGCTCGATAGTCGTATTGCAGGGGGGCAACCCGCCTACCCAGCCTGCGATCTGTCCCGGCCGCTGCAACCCCCTCTCGTCAGGTTGGGCATAGACCTCAGAAACGAGGACGGTGTATTCGAGTCCGTCGGAGAACCCCATATAAATGCTCCGACCCTCGGTATTCCGGCCGAGCGGCCCGTTAAACAGTGAGCCCGGGTCAGGGCAATGTGTTGGAAACGGCTTGTCAAAGCCTACCTCGGCGGTCCCTAAGTTGAATGCGAAATCGGTGCCGCCGAATGTGAAGCCTGGCGTCCAGAGCTTATCGTGGATTTTGAACGGGGAGCCGCGTGAGGGACAGTAGAGGAATTGCGGCGAAGCTGCCATGACCTTGTCTTTGTCCGGATCGCGAAAGAGCAGGGCCTCGTTTTCGAAGTAGGGGGTGAGCCGGTAGAACGCGCCCCACGAGCTCGGCTTCCACCCTCTTACTCCCATCTCGTTGTCCCCGAGGGCGGGGAGCTTTCCGTTCTTGTTGCTGACGAATATATTGAAGGCAAGGCCGATTTGCCTCAAGTTGTTCATACAACTCGTAGCTCTCGCTGTCTCCCTCGCTCTGGATAGGGCAGGGAACGTCATCGCCGTGAGGATGGAGATGATCGTGATCACCGTCAACACCTCCATCAAGGTGATGCCGCGACGGAACGCCCCGCGCAAAACGTCATTGGCATGACCAGACCCTCTCCTCGCGCTGGTAAAGAACGCAGACTTGAACACGGCCGGCTCCTTTTGTCTGGGTGTTCGCGTAGGGCTCGCGCAACCTGCCAGGCCGAGGCAGCTTCGGATCCGAGGACCCTCCATTCGATTGCCGCACTCGGCGGCCCCCTGCAGAGGTGATCCGCGGACGCCGGAGCTGATACCGCTTGGGCTCGCCCAAACGCGATAGCGACTCCGCGCCGAGCGAGGCTTGACGCGGAGCCGCCGACACACCTCAACCGACGTGATCAGTAATTCGTCGGGTCGTAGACTGGTCCGTGTATATCGCCGAGGCCCCAGCAGACCTCTTGGTCGATATTCCACGATAAGGTATCGACGTGTCCGTCCACAAACAGAGCGGGGGTGCCGCCCGAATGCAAGCTCCCGAAGCCGCCCCAATCCTCAAGTCTGTTCTCTTGTTTCGTAGCGATTCTCACGGGAGGAAAATAGAGGGACCTCACAGTGCCTACTGCCCAGCGAGTCCACCAGTTGTCGCAACGGGGAAATCCGATAGTCCATTCCGTATCTAGACCCCACTCCCTTCTGTCGAAGTACGCAAGGACTTGAAACTTCTCGGCGGCGAGAACGCGTGCGCTGGCCGTCTCGATCATCTCCATGCGCCGCTGGGCGCGATCGAGGCCTAGCGGGCCTTCGGTTTCCCCCTCGCACCAGGTTGGGAACGCAGGCGCGTTCAGCTTATCGTTCGGACGGGCAATTCCGCCGTTGAGTCCATAATCCGTTGTTGCACGTCTTACTGTCGTGTTCCCCGAAGTAATGAACTTTGACCGCAAGCCGAGGGTGGGGCAATGTAATACCGGATCTACCCAACCTCCAGTTTCATTAAAGTTGAGCTTTGCTGAGATTCCCAGTTCGTTCCTGATTTGATAAAGCCAACTAGGGTTCTCATCAGTTCCATGTAGTTTCCCGGCCACGGGCAGCACGGTGTCGTTAACGTCGGCATACACTTGGAAGGCGAGGCCGATCTGCTTCAAGTTGTTCAGACAAGCGGTTCTTTGCGCCGCTTCTCTGACTTTCTGGATTGCCGGAAGCAGCATGGCGATCAGGATGGCAATGATCGCGATGACCACCAGCAGTTCGATCAGGGTAAAGCCGCTGCGGTCGGACCTCGGCCACCTTGCGCAGCTTTCGGGCTCTGTCCGAAAGTTGTTGGAAAACGTTGACTCGAACATGGCGAACTCCTTCGGTCTTCTGGTCCGCGGTAGGATGAAAAAGGCCGCCTGCCAGGGCGCGGAGTGACCCCCTCAGGCTTCCGCCGCGTGAGTGGTGCTCACCGGCCGATCGTTTTTCTCTGTCGGTTGCGTCTCCTTTTCATCGTGCTGGCCCGCGGGGTGGGATGACGAGGCTGTCTTTCCGCGCCGCGCGGACGGTGGGCCGCGGTCTCTATTGACCCTCAGAAAAACAGTCGAGCGAGGGCGACCAACGGGAGCCCGGTTTCCCGGTGAAAAAACGCTGGCAGTGTTGCATTACTTTCCTCGGTATCAATAGACACCGGCGGGTAAGTGATGCCTCATTGTGCTTACCTCACCGCCGATCCGATGGACCGGGAGTCACGTGCCCGACAGGCCGATATCGGGCGGAATCCTCGCGCAAGTAGTCGTCGTGTTTGGGTTACTGTCTGCGTGGCGGAGCCGGTCAATCCAGGACGTCGCCAAGGGCTTGCACATATAGTGCGGACGGCCCATTTGCAGGACGGATCGCTCGCGGGCCGCATCGTACTGGTCGTCAACCATCAGTACCGGCACGTCGGCTATCCGAGATCGCAAGAGTTCGTATAGCTCCAGTCCGCTCAGGCCGGGAAGCTCCATGTGGATCATCCACGCCAATACGCCGGGAGGAGGATGCCAGCGCAGGGCCTCCTCAATAGTCGTCAGGAACTTGAAGCGAATTCGGCTCGCCTCACCGGAAGCGATTAACGGCGCATAGTCGCTTTGACACGGATCGACGATCATGATTACGCCGGCTTCGGACCGTCTCGTCATCCCCGGACTCCTCGATGAGCCAATCAAGGCGGATCCAACGAGCTTATGGGACGAACGAAATCTTTAGCACGGGGCGTGCCAATAGACCGGATCGTAGAAAGCTGTGGGCGCAAGTCCAATCGTGTACAAGGGAAGACGAGTGAGCGGCGTGCAGCCGCCAAAGAACCAGCGAAAATGGATGGGAAGGGAATAGGACCAAACGGTCGGATAGCGCACTTACTGGTCCAATTTCGGCGAGACAATAGACCAAACGGTCGAATTGTGCGCACGGCAACTCATCACAGAAGCACGGAGGGAGCGGAGTTTCAAGCCCAGCACTGTAAATTGCGAACGTACGATGGGCTTTCCCGTCCGTCGGCGGTGGGCGCGAATGCGGAGCGTCGCTCGCCTGCGAGGACCCGCCAAAAGTGATACCCAGAAACCGCCTGAAAAGCGCGGGGTGGATGCGTCGGCGTGCGTCAAGCTTTTCAGCCTGACTGAAACGTCTCGGCTTACGAACGTCAGCCTGGAAAGGCTGACCCACTAGTGTCGCGACGTACTAGCTGGGTCGCCGACGCCACGAAGAGCGATCCTTCGACGGACGGCCGCGATGGGATCCGCAGAGGTCGATGCCGTGTTTCTTGATCAAACGAGATAGTACACGAGGCGTGACGCCCAGCAGCCTGGCGGCGCGGGTTCGGTTTTGCAGGGTGTGTTCGAGAGTCTCTTGAATGTAGTAACGATCCAAGTCGGCCAGGCTCAGCCACTTTTGCTCGCCCCCGGGACCGCCCTGGCAAGCAGACGCGGCCTGGTCTACAGCCTGCTGCGATGTGCGACTGACGTCCACCAATGCGTCTGCTGATAGCCGCCCACCGGCCGTCGCCGGGTTGTCGTCCGAGCGGTTGTCGTCCGAGCGGTTGTCGTCCGAGCGGTTGTCGTCCGAGCGGTTGTCGTCCGAGCGGTTGTCGTCCGAGCGGTTGTCGTCCGAGCAGTTGTCGTCCGAGCGGTTGTCGTCCAACAGGAGCCGCAGGGACTCGGGAGTCAAGACGCCCCCCTCGTTGAACAGAAGGGCGCGTTCCAGAACGTTTCTCAGCTCGCGCACATTTCCAGGCCAATTGAAGTTGCGTAGGACACCGACTGCCGCGGCTTCGATTTTCGTCGCGAGCAAGCCGTTTTCCTTGCATAACACGGTCATAAAATGGCCGGCCAATGGCTCGATGTCTTCAGGCCGATCCTTCAATGGGAAGGTTTTCAGTTCGACGATGTTCAGACGGTAGTACAGAATCCTTACGGAACCGCCCTGCGCGTACGTCTTCGTGCAGCTCACGATTGGTGGCGGCGATGATCCGGATGTCCACGGGGATCGGATCCGTGGAGCCGACGGGGACAATCGCCTTCTCTTCGAGCGCGCCAACAGCTTCGCTTGCAGGTGGAACTCGAGCTCTCCGATCTCGTCCAAGAACACCGTGCCGCCGTCGGCCGCGCGAAAACACCCCAGGGCGTCGTACTGGGCGCCGGTAAACGCCCCCCGGACGTGGCCGAACATGTGGCTGGGAAACAGCTCACTAACGAAGGAGGTGCAGTCCACCGGGATGAACGGTTTCTCAGCCCGGTTGCTGTGGGCGTGAATCGACCGGGCAATCAGTTCCTTCCCCGTACCGTTCGGGCCGATGATCAAGACTCCCGAGGAGAACCTGGCCACGCAAAGGATCTGCTTGCGAATCGCTCGCGCCCAATCGGAGTCTCCCACGATCTCAAGAGATCGAGAATTGGCCGGCGCCGCAGGCCTCGCCTGCGAAGAAGCTGCCGGACTAAAAGGCCGCCAAGTGCCCGCAGATTGAGGCTCTTGCGTGCGACGGGCGTGGGGCAGGCGACGACGCGTGGAGATCGGGCGAGGTTCGGACGTGAATGGACTCATCGGTTGCCCTCGATCTCATTGTCCTTGAGTCCCGGCCTGGTCACGAAACGACCCAATGGGCGATTCCGGGGGAAAGCAGTTGTCCTAGAATTAGCCCGGGACTCAATAGGCGGTGGTCGGTCCTCGCAGTACTATGAAACTGCCATCGGCACCGGGCGCGCCGACCGCAAGCCCGGGCTTCAGGCGCCGCCCGGTGAGGTTAGGTTGCCACTTCAGGCTCACCGGCCGGGTTCTGTCTTCGTCCACACGCTCTCTGGCAGCCGCCAAAGGCGGATGTCGTAGTCGCCGTCTGTCTCGTATTTTCCTTTGGATTCTTTCTTGGAACTCCGATAGAATCCTCCGCCGCTCGCGGCGTAGCGCCCGTCGGGCGAAACCACGACTTGAGTTACAAACTGCCTCTTTGCTGCAACGCGAGCGATCTCACGACCAGTTTCGAGGTTCCATAGTCGCATCGTTCGGTCTTGGGATCCCGAGATAATATGGTGGCCATCTGGCAGGAATTGCACGCTGCGGACTATTCCTGTGTGCCCCACGAATTGACGAGTCATTTCGCCCTTCCTCGCATCCCACAACGAAAGCGTGTGCCTTGATCCGTCGGTCACTAACCATCGGCCGCAGGGCGAGAAGGCCGCAGAATGAGTGTAGCCCGGCGTGATGCGCCACGTTTCCTTGCCCGATTCCACGTCAAAGAGCCGAAGATTCACGCAGCCGGCCAGAACTGCCCGGCCATCGGGGCAAAAAGTTGCGACACTGCCCTCGGGGTCGCAGTCAAAGCGGCGAACTTCCTGGCCGGTCTTCACATCCCAGAGACGACCCGTGCGATCTCTACCCACGGAAACGATGTACCTCCCGTTCGGCGCCAATCCGACCGCGGTCGTAGGGGAGGGGGAATGGCCCCTGAATTCACGGATTTTTCGGAGCCTCGCAAGATCATAGAGGAACACGCGACCGTCGTCGAAATGACCCGTCGCCACGAGATCGCCGTGCGGCGAAACGGCGAGGCACGTACCGGCTCCCTCGACTACGGCGCACTGTCCTGTCTGAAGACTGTAAACCTCAAGGCGGTTATACTGCCTTGCGCATAGGATTTCCGTGCCCGTCGGGGAGAACGCCAAGTCGTTCACCCAAAACCCGTCAGGTGCAGTGACGAACCTCTGAACCTCGCTGATGGCGCCTTCGGGCGAGGAACTGTAGTCGGTTGGGAGCTTGCCGGGCTGCGTGCTGGTCATCGGTTCCAGCCCAACCTTGACGACTTGGCGGCCGCCGCGATCGATGGTCACCAGCTCCTGTTTGACGACTTGGCCGCCCTTGGCTGCCTGCACTTTGTATTGGCCCGGCTTGAGGCGGACTTCCTGCGGGCCAGCCCCGGTAATGACGACGTCCTCGCCGTCGATCGTGATGCCCACCTGCGGGTCGTCCACTTCCACGACCAGCGTGCCGGCGCCGGTTGCGATGCGTACGATGCTCGCCGCCAACTGCGTGACGCCGGTCGCTTCGGACACGGCCAGCGGGATACCGAGCGCCAGCAGCGCCCCCGCGGCGAGCATCAGAGTCCGTCGCGGCAACCGGGAACCCGGCGGCGAGCCGGCATCCGGTATCTTCCGGCCCGCGGCAGGCCCGATGTTCGTCAGGTCCGGCGGCAGAGTGCCGACCGGGTCCTGGAGATGCGCCAGGAAGCGAAACAGCAACTCCGAGACCTCTTGGGTCGTCTGGAACCTCTCCTCGGGATCCTTGGCCAGGAGCCGGTCGATGATCGCTACGAGCGGCTCAGGGATGTCAGGGTTGACCTCGCGGATCGGCCGCGCCACGTCGTCACACACACGTCGCAGCACGGCAACCGTGGTCTCCGCCCGGAACGGCGATCGGCCCGTCGACATTGTGTACAGCACCGCACCCAGGCTGAACAGGTCGCTGCGATGATCGATCGGTCTTCCCTGCGCTTGCTCCGGCGACATGAAGGGCGGGGTACCGATCACTTCGCCGGAGCGGGTCACCTCGACGTCGTCCACGGCCCGGGCGAGTCCGAAGTCGGTGATCCTCACGCCGCTCCGTGCCGCTTTCCAACAGGATGTTGGAGGGCTTGATGTCGCGGTGAATCAGCCCGTGGGCGTGTGCAGCGGCCAGTCCGGCGGCGATCTGCGCCCCGATGCGGACGATCTGTTTGACTTCTAGGCACCCGCAGCGATCGATCTTCTCCGCCAACGACGGGGCGTCGATGCACTCCATCACCAGGTAGGGGGTCGTCTCCGTCTGTTCGACGGCATAGATGGTGATGACGTGTGGGTGGTTGACGGCGGCGGCGGCCTGGGCCTCGCGGAGAAACCGCTTGCGAGCGGTCGGGTTGACGGCAAACTCGGGAGCCAAGACCTTCACCGCCACGGTGCGGTTAAGCTTGGAGTCGTGCGCCCGCAGGACCACACCCATCCCGCCGAAGCCGATGGTCTCGATGACCTCGTAGGGTCCGATCTTGCCGATCCTGCCCGGCACGTCGCAAGGCTCCAGAACGCCCAGCGGAACCCCGCCGCAGTCCGGAACGCTTGTGCCGGGCGGATCTTCGCCATCGGTCTCGGGCGTAACGTCGTCCATCGGCGGGCTGGCCAGTAACGGCCGTTCGAGCAGGCTGCCGGCCCCGTCGTGGGCCTGCAGCAACTGCTCCACTTCGGCCCTCAAGCCAGGATCGTCGGCGCAGGCTTGGTCGACGAACGTCTTGCGCTCGTCCGGGGAGGACTGCTCGCGAGCCTGAAGAAACAGCGTGTTGGCTTTCGGGTTCCAAGTACCCACACCAATCGCCTCCTGGGGTCCTGCTATTGTACTCAGCGCAATCCAGGCGGCGTTTGCACCGAAATTCTCAGAAAATTCTCCAAGAAACACCAGCGGCGCTTATTATTCGTCGCCAATTTCTCGCCCGAGCCAGGCGCGGGCCAATGCCCAAAGACGATCGGCTTCGCGGCGGCCAATCCCCATGGCCCGTGCGGCTTCGTGGTGCGCAAGCCCTGCAAAAAAGCGGAGTTCCACCAGCCTGGCCGCCTCCGGGTCGTGATGCTGAAGTTCGCCTAAAGCCTCGTCCACGGCCAGGATGTCGTCCGCCCGGCCATCCAAGATCGCCAGGGTGGCGTCCAACTCGACCTGCGTGCACCCGCCGCCGCGCTTGGCCGCCAGTTTTCGGCGGGCCCGCTCCACGAGAAGGCGCCGCATGGCTTGGGCCGCAGCGGCGAAGAACTCCCACCGGCTATCCCAATGCCGGGCCTTCTCCACGTCTACCAGGCGGATGTACGCCTCATGCACTAGCGCCGTGGCTTGAAGCGTCTGGCCAGCCTTTTCCTCGCGCATCTTTTCGGCGGCAAGTCGCCGCAGCTCATCGTAGACCAGCGGCAGAAGCTGCTCCGCCGCCTGACGATCGCCTTGCTCAATCACCGCGAGGATTTGGGTGAGCTCGTGCATGAGATTCACCCTCCTATATAGGGACCGACGTGTCATCCAGTGTAACCTACGCGCCGCCGATTGCCACTCCCGCCGGTGCATCTGCCCACGAAGCGGGCGGCGCAAGCGGACTAATCATGACGCGCGATTGCGGTCCTATTCTCGATGGTCAGCCAAGAGCCAGCACCTTCATCTTCATTTCAAGATCGACTTCCACGTACACCATGGTCGTGCTCAGCGAGACGTGGCCCAGCCAGGCGCGGATCGTGTTGAGGTCTACCCCCGCCCGGAGCAAGTGTGTCGCCGTCGTGTGGCGGATTGTGTGAGGACTCACGCGATTCTCTTTCAGGGAAGGCAGTTTTGTGGCAGCGACTGCCGCATGCCGTTCGACCAGGGCGTGGATTCCAAACCGCGTGAGCGGCTGTCCGAGCCCGTTAAGGAATACGTACTCTAAAGGGGGGCGGTTCCTGATCAGGGGCAACAACTCGCTGGTCGTTTCGACCACAGAGGACAACGTCGCAACTTGTTTCCCTTGCCATGGATCAAGACGGAAGAACAGTCGCGGTTCGGCGTGTGCCCGAGATCGAGGTCCGTGATTTGTACGTGCGCGAGTTCGTCCGCTCGGGCACCCGTGTTGTACAGGAACAGCAATACTGCATAATCCCGGCGGCCTTGAGCCGTGCCTGGGTCCGGCGTAGCCAGCAGGGCATTCATTTCATGCTTTTCCAGGTAGGTTACCAAGGAGCGGGCGACTTTCTCGGAGAGAATGGTCCTGATTTCTCCGCACCATTGGACATGTTCTGGGCTGTGCTAATGAAGCAAGCCAGCGAGTGGATGCTGCCCATCGCTGATTGCGTGTGGCACCGCCACATCCGCGTTTTTCTTCCAAATCTCGTAGAAAGGCTCGCACTCGATCGGCCGCAACGTCATCGGTCTGTGCGTGCCCGCGGCGATAAAGGGCAGGATTTGGCACCGCGTGTCACGGTAGCTCTTTTGGGTGTTGGGGGCCAAGTTTCGATCGCCGACAAGGTACTCAGCAGGCAGCGATTCCTGAGCGAAGACCCGGGTACCCTTCACACCTCAGAAGCCTAAGGGGAGAAGGAAACCCTCTTAAGATGACACGCTTATGTGGCGCAGAAAATGAGAGGGCGGCCGGTTCGTACGCCGTGTCGAGCACTCGGCCCGTCAAGTCTCCCACCAGGCCCGACACGGCGGCCACGCGCAAGACGTCTTGCTTCGGTGGGGCGGTTCCCCACAACTCGGCGATCGATACCGTGGCATTGACCTCGCCATGGATACGAAGCTGAAGGGCCAACCGGCGGCCCCGGGTTACCCTTTCGGGCACCTGAACCACGACGCGCGAGGCCTTAGCCTTGGGCAGGGCGTACGGCTCGTGCAGTTCGACGCCGTCGGCCCAAAGGCTTTGCACGCGGTTGTACACGTGGTCGCTGGAATAGGTGAGTGCAAGGACGTAGGACAGCTTCGGATCGAGATCGGTATAGAGGAGGTTGACCGACTTGTAACTGAACACCGCGGAGCGCGATTTTTCGTCCGCGTCGATGTCGCTGGTGTTGAACGTTCAGCAGTAGCTGTCGTGCATCTGCACGTGAGGTTGCCGCTGGAGAATGCCGCAATCGTCGTACGCGTGCAGAAAGTGGCCCCGGGGGACGGCATCGAGGACGTAACGACCTTTGGCCTTCGGCTCCGCGGCCGTTGCCGACAGCCCGGACACGGTCGCGAGAAACAGAACAAGAGGAGAAATCGCGGTGCGAGGGGTCGATTGAGGGGAACGGGATCGGGGCTTCATGACGGAAAGTAACCTGATTGGATTGAAGGAAACCGTCCACGGGCCGGGAAGCGAACGGGACAGGTCCCGAGTTTTCGGTCAAGCGTCTACTGTAATGATGGAGTCGTTCGGCCGAAAGATGGGCCAGTCCCCGGCTGGCCCGTGAACCACTACCGACCGGCCGGTATGTTGCACTGCTTGTCCGCCGCCGCGAAGCGCGGCGACTGCCAAGCGGCACGCGCGCGGAGGTGAGGAGTCGTGAAGCGAGTAGGGTCCAGACGCCAGTCCCCGGCTGTGCCGTGAACCGTTGCGATCGTTTGGCGGAGCATATCGCGCGTGTGGCCCATCAAAGCAAGCATTCTTGACACCCGTCGGCAACTCACTAGATTGAAGGCCGCCCAAGTGAGGATGAATTCGATGAAACGGCAGGTTTATAATACGGCGATTGTCCTTTCTCTTGGCTTCGTTGCTATGCTTCCGGCAGAAGAGAACGCGCAAGGGAAGACGGATCCATCGTCCCAGTCTTATGTGCGGCCTATCGATTTTGCCTTTCTTGCCGAGCGATTCCGCGACTTGCCTCAGCGGAGTCAGGCCCTCATCCGTCTCTATTTGCAGAGCGCCGAGCGCTATGTCCTGACTCGGGAAGATGGGGCGTTTCCCGACAAGGGCACAGAGCACTGGCGAAACATCGCGGAACGGGCGCACGGTGCGGCAGTGCTGGCGGCACTTGCCGGTCCGTGGCCGGACGATCTGAAGCAGCGATGTCGCCGCCAGTCGGCAGAGTTTGTCAAGGAGTTCGTAGCTCAATTCGAGAAAGACCGTGACCGCGGCGATCATCGCGGACCGTTGGATTACGGTTGGCAGTCTTCCTGGTGGGTGGCGGAGATGGGAACCGCAGCGTGGTTCCTCTGGGACCGGCTCGATCCGGCTCTGCAGAAAGGCGCGGCGGACATGGTGGTGTATCATGCCGACTATATCGCCGGTAAGAGGCCAGGCGCCAGGGTCAAACTCGATAGCGAAGCGGAAACCGTGGCGTGGAACAGCACGATCCTGTCGCTGGCCGTGAACATGATGCCGCAACACCCGCACAACGCCCAATGGCGGGAGGCAGCCAAGCGATACGTCTACACCATATTCGCCACGCCGAAGGATACTCAGGACGACACGCCCGGCGACGACGGAAGGCCCGTCAAGGACTGGATTGCCGGAGCGAACATCCATGACGATTTCACCCTGGAAAACCACAACCGTTTCCATATTGACTACGAGTTTGCCTGTTATCGTTTCTTGATTCACGGAGCGGCCATGTATCGGCTGGGCGGAAATCACCTGCCCGGCGCGTTCCGTCATCACACGCGGGACGTGTACGAGAAGGTCATGCTTCAGTGCATGAACGGCAGCAAGTTCGCGGTGTATGTCTCGGATAATGACTGGAGACGATACCACGCATGGACCGAGTCAGCCGCCGTCCATGGTTACCTCGCCCTTACCGAGTCATCGCCCTTGGCTTCGGCCCTGGAGGAGCAGGCCCTGCAGGGGGCAGTTTGCTACTGGCGGGAGTTTCCCGAGAAGTTCAGCTACGCGAATCCCTACGTGTGCGGGAAGGCTTGGACGCCGAGGATCGCCGACATCGTGCTCCTCCACTTGCTGTCGCCGCTTCCGCCCGACCCAATTCCCGCAGCCAAGGCCGAGGCGCAGCTCCAAGGTGCATGTCAGAAACGCGATATCCAGTTGCTGACCCACTACTCCAGAGAAGGGAGCTTTCGCAGCTTCTATTGGGGCCCGGGCCCCACGGTCCGGCACATCGAGGCCAAGGACCACGCCTGGATGTTGCTCCCCTTGACGACGAACTACGGCGCGACCATCGACGGGAAACTGGGGCCCGACGCGGGGGCGAAGGTGTTTTCCAGCAAAGGTGCGGAGTGGTTCTGGGTCATGCGCCACCATGTTCGCGGCGAACATGAGGCATTTGTTTCCCTGCCCGGTGAGATCGTCGTCATGATGGCCGCCGTGTCCGGCGCGGCTTTGAAGAACGCCCAGAAGATGGACAGCATGGTCGGCCTCGAAAAGCCACACAAGATGTTCACCGTTTTCTATCAGGACGGCAAAGCGACGTATCGCTACGGCGAGAAGGCATGGGACCGAACGGACCAGGTAGCCGGTCTTGAATTGCGGACCAAGTGGATCAACCTGGCGGACCGTATCGGCTACGTCGTGGTGAATCTCTCCCCGGATCCCTCGTGCATGATTCTGCCCAAGCCAGGCGTCCGCAACTCGCTCAGCCTGCACCACGTCGAGAGTCTCGGTCATGACCAGTCCTTCGTAACCGTTGCCTTGCCGAATCAAGAGCACCATCGGACGGAGGCGATGGCGTCGGAAGTCAAGGGCACCTGCCTTGACGGCGTCATGACCTGTTTTGTGCCGCCTTATTTCGTGTGGGCCAATTTTTCGGATCAGGCAACGTGTCTGCAACTGCCGCAAGACCTGGGGCCGGCGGGCCCGGTGAAAAGTCAGCCGAACAGTGTCGGCATCTTGCACCTAAGAGACGGGAAAAAGACTTGGAGTCCGTTGGAGTAACCGATAAGGATCCGCAATGACTCTGTTCGTCGCTCGTCGCAGTAGCGGTCTTTCGTTTCTGGTGGTGCTGTTCGCGCTGAGTTGCGTTGCGCCGTCCGCCTGGGGCCAGGCATCGAAGCCTCAAGGCTCCAACCCGCATCCGACGGTGTGGATGGCCCCGCCGGGACAGGACAATTGCCGCGCGTTCCGCGAGCTGTTCGAGAAACCGGAACCGTGGAAGCAGACGCGCGCGCTGATCGACGTCCTGTTGATCACCGACCTGAATCTGAAGCGGCACTTCAGCGACGAAGAGCTCGGGCGATGGTTTCCGATGCTCGACGCGTGGGAAATCAAGCTGGCCATGGAGGTGGGAGCCGTCAAGCCCTGGGGCCTCACCGGCGAGAAGACCTTCAACATCGAGAAGCCCAACTGGGACCGCATCCAACGCCTGGGCGGAAAGATCTACGCGATCGCCATGGACGAGCCCTTGATTTGCTGCCGGAAGCATATCCATAAGCCCGATGACTACGCAGTCCAGGAAACGGCCAGCTACATAGCCCTGGTCCGCAAGCACTTCCCGCAAATCCTCATCGGCGACATTGAGACCTACCCCTCGCTGTCGATCGAGGAGAACATTGCATGGATCGAAGCCCTTCAGCAACGACTGTCGGAGATGCACGTTCGCGGGCTGGATTTCTACCGTCTCGACGTGGACTGGGTCACGTATACGATGCGCAACGTCGGCTCGTGGCGCGAAGTGAAGAAGCTGGAGCAATATTGCCGGGCCCGCAAGCTGCAGTTCAGTCTGATCTACTGGGCGTCCGGTTACCCGGCTTTGCAGCGCAAGGGCCTGGCCGACGATTCCACCTGGTATACGGCGATCATGCAGCAGGGCTACGACTACGCGCTCGTCGACGGGGCGCCGGATCAGTACGTGATCGAGAGCTGGGTGAAGGCCCCGTCGCGCTGCCTGCCGGAGACGGACCCGTTCACCTTCACCCACTCGGTGCTGGACTTCACGCGTAAGTTCGTCAAGCAACCGGAGCTTGGAAAATGAGGAGGAATCGAGGGTAATCATGGCGAGAATTCCGCTGGTTGCCTGCGTCTATGTTCTGTTCGGGTCGATCGCGTTCTGCGCCCAGGCCAAAGCGGCAGGAGATTCGGCCAGGCCCAATATCGTCTTCATCCTCGCCGACGACCTCGGTTTTGGGGATTTGGGCTGCTACAATCCGGATTCGAAGATCCCTACGCCGTACCTCGATGGGCTTGCGGCCGCCGGCATCCGCCTGACCGATGCGCATGCCGCCGCAGCCGTCTGCTCACCCTCGCGCTATGGGCTGTTGACCGGACAGTATCCCTGGCGCACTCGGCCCCAAGGCGGGGCCCTTGGGCCATGGGCGCAGCCGATCATCGCCAAGGACCGCCTGACCGTACCGGGACTCCTCAAACATCACGGTTATACGACGGCTTGCATCGGAAAGTGGCATTTAGGCTGGGATTGGCCGACCCGAGACGGGAAGCCGCCACGAACCGGACCCGACAATCTGAGCAACGTGGACTTCAACCGGCCGATTGGCGAAGGGCCCACGACGCGGGGCTTTGACTACTACTTTGGCACCTGTGTGCCCAACTATCCCCCCTACTGCTTCATCGAAAACAATCACACGGCCGGGCAACCGAATCTGCCCAGCACGGAATTCGAGTTCCCGGGCCCGAAGATCTCCGGCTGGAAGCAGGAGGCGATCTTGCCCGCGTTGACGCGGCGGGCCGTGCGTTACATCGAGGAGTCGGCAGGATCAAGGCAGCCGTTCTTCCTCTACTTCGCCCTGACCTCTCCGCATCACCCGATCCTGCCTACGCCCGAGTTTCGTGGAAAGAGCTGGGCCGGCGACTACGGCGACTTCGTGGTGCAGACCGATTGGGCGGTCGGCCAGGTCCTCGATGCGCTCGATCGTACCGGACTGACGAAAAGCACGCTGGTGATGTTTACCAGCGACAACGGCCCGGAGGTGACGCGGACCAACGTGGGCAAGACCAAAGTAGTCGTCAAGGTGGGCGCCTACGACCGTATCCTGAAGTACGGCCACGCGAGCATGGGGTCATGGCGAGGCATCAAGACGGATGCCTGGGAAGGCGGCCATCGAGTGCCCTTTCTCGCCCGGTGGCCCGGCCGGATTGCCGCGGGCGCGACGAGCGGCCAGCTTCTCTGCCTGACCGACATGTTGGCCACCTGCGCGGCGATCGTCGGTACTGATCTTCCGCCAACGGCGGGCGAAGACAGTTACAATGCTCTGCCCGCGCTCTTCGGTCATGCGGGCTCACGCGATTCCGCCGTGCTGCAGAACGGCAATCGGATCCTCCTGGTCCGCAAAGGGGATTGGGTATGGGTGAACGGGAGTGGGCCCACCAACATGTATGCCGAGCCGGACTGGTACCGGCAGGCTCGCGGCTATGTATCCGACGACTATCCCGGCCAACTCTATGACCTCGGCGACGATGCTCCGCAGCGTCACAACCTGTACGCCAGGCGGCCGGACAAGTTGCAGGAGTTGCAGACGCTGCTGGAGCGGCTCCGCGCGGAGGGCGCAGCCGGCCGTGTTTCAGAGAACCAGTTCCATAAACACCGCACCGGGGAGCGGGTTGTGCCGGTAGGGTGAAATCTCAAGGAACCCCACGGAGCGGTACAGTTCTCCCGCTTCCTTCAGCGACGTGAGCGTGTCCAGCCGCATCTTCCTGTATCCCATGGCCCGGGCCGTTTCGATGATCGTTTCGGCCAGCGTGCGGCCCAGCCTTCTGCCTCGATAGGTCGGTTGCACGTAGAGTCGCTTCATCTCGCAAATGCTGTCGCCCAGGTTCCTGACGGCCACGCAGCCAACGGCTTGGTCCCCATCGACGGCCAAGAGCAAACGCCCATCCGGTGGAGCATAAGCACCAGGAAGGCCGTCAACCTCCTGCTGGAAACCCTGAAAACCGAGGTCAACACCGAGGTAATCGGCGTACTCCAGGAACAATCTGCGGACGGCCTGGAGATGGTCGTCGGATCGAGCGGGGATGATTTCCATCATTCACTTCGACGCTGCCTCACCCACCAACGTCATCTTCCGCTTCATGGCCTCATCGAAATCCCCGAGGAACATCCACCAGTTGTTCAGCGGCTTGCCCTGGTAGGTAAGCCCGTTGTCGGCACCGGGAATGTTCTGCATCCAGTAGACGAACCACTTCAGGCTGTCGCCGCCCCAGCGGTCGCAGTTGATGCGTTGCTTCTTGCCGCGCGCCATCGGGCTTCCAATCTTCGATGTCGGTTTCGACGATATCGCTTGTTGGCCCAGTCGTAGTCCTGCTCGGCGTTCGGCGGATAGTGTGCCCAGCCGCAGCCAGGGCGAACGATCTTGTGGGTGCGGTCGCTGCCGACGAACTTGCCCCAGAACAGGAGCTATCGCCACTGCTCGGGCGGCGTGCGATCACGGCCATCCACGAAGTTCAGCACCGCCTCGATCTGGTGGATGTGGTCTTCGACCGCCTCGGACGGTCCCCGCTGGTAGTTGTAGTGGTAGACGGTGTAGGTCTTGCTCAGCACCGGCAAGTCCTTCGGGTCACGGTTGCTGTTGCTGATGTCGCCGAACGGGCCGGCCATGTTCGATTCCCAGAGGTCCACCACGCCGCCGTGGTAGCCCCAAATCCAGACCTCCTTGACGCCCTTCTCTTCGACCCATTTCTTGATGCCGACCCGCTCCATGATCTTGTTGTAGTCGGTCATCGGGGCATCCGGCCCGGATTTGGCGACCGTGGGCAGCGGTTCCAGGAACTCGAAGGTCTTCACCACCTTGTAGACGAGGCTCGGCTTGGCGGCTTCGTCCTTGTAGCCGTGGTAGCGCGAGCCCTCTTGCAGGGCATGGGCGACCTGCTCGGTCTGCAGCGTGGTCTTCTTGCGGGTTTCCGCCAGCGGCTCTCCCCAGTCGCCGGTCACGGTCTGGTCGATGCGGTCTCCCTTGACCGGGAAATACTTGACGACCAGCACCTTGATCTCCATCGGCAGCGTCGGCTGATAGGGATCGGCAGCTTGCACTTGGCCAGCAACCGACGTTAGCAAGAACAACCAGGACACGGGGCAACAGAGCAATTTCAGCATACGCACCTCCGCTTCGTTTCCGGTAGAATACCACCTGACCGGCCGCCGGAAAATTGGCTCGTCAACGTTTTCCGGCTGCGGAACCTTGGAGGCCCCCATGATCCGTCCGTGCAACGATGCCGACGTCGACACGATCTACGCCATCATCAACGACGCTGCCCAGGCCTATTACGGCGTGATCCCCGCCGACCGCTGGCATGTCCCGTATATGTCTCAGGACGAGCTTCGGCGCGAAATCGAGAGCGGCGTGCGATTCTGGGGCTGGGATGAGGGCGGCGAATTGCTCGGCGTGATGGGCATCCAGGACGTTCAAGACGTGACCCTGATCCGCCACGCCTATGTCCGCACTGCCAATCGGGGCCAGGGTATCGGCGGCAAGCTTCTGGGAGAGTTACGAGAACTGACCACACGGCCCGTACTTATCGGCACTTGGGCAGCGGCAACCTGGGCGATCCGTTTCTACGAGAAGCACGGGTTCAGCATGGTCACGAAGGAAGAAAAGGACCGGCTATTGAAGCAAGTACTGGTCGATCCCAGAACGACAGGTCGAGACTTCGGTGGTGTTGAGGGAGGAGTGACGAAACGGCCCGTGCCGGCTCTGCTGGGGAAGACCGAAGTGTCCGGACTGCGCGACACGATTGTCAACGCTAACGGGAAGGGACTATACTCTACCCGTCAAGCGACTTGGAAGCCTATTCTCGGCCGGGGCGGCGGCGGGAGTACGTAGCGAGAAGCAATCCGTATCGCCGGATCTCCTGGTCCGCATTGATCCCAAGCGACGCGGCTCCCTACGACGCGACCTTGCGGTCGAGGTTTCCCCAATCCATACTGATCCGGAACCCTGAAACCTCTCACCGCGCCCTAACCACGGTCCACCGCGTTACCCCGAGGAACTGAAGATGAGCCCAAAGACGGCTCTTGCACGCCGCGATTTTCTGAAACGCGTTGCCGCCGGCGGCGCCGCGTTTTCGCTGCCCACGCATTCTGACCACGCCCGTGTTCGGCGCCGACGCACCGAGCAACCGCGTCAACGTCGGGCAGATCGGCTGCGGCAACATCGTCCAACTATCACATCGGCTATCTGGGCGGGATGCCCGACGTGCGGATCGTCGCCGTGGCCGACGCCTACAAGAGCCGCCGCGAGGCCACTGCCGCCAGGTTGAACCAGCAGTACGGCGGAAGCGGCACCGTCAAGGCGTATGCCGATTTCCGGGAGATCCTCGCCCGCGCGGACGTGGACGCCGTCATCGTCGCCGCCCACGACAATTGGCACATGCCGATGTCGATCGCGGCGGTCCAAGGCCGGCAAGGACGTTTACTGCCAGAAACCGCTGGGGTTGGATTTCGGCCTGACCGGCATCCTTCGGAACGTGGTCCGCGAGAAGAAGCGGGTCTTCCAGTTCGGAACGCAATACCGTTCCATGGGACGGTACCGGCAGATGGTCCAACTCGTGCGCAACGGCTACATCGGGCAAACTCCAGCGGATCGACGTGTGGTGCCGCGACGTGTCGTTCGACGTGGACCAGTACGCCGTCAAGCCCTACGGATCGGCGGCGGAGGTCCCCGTGCCCGCGGACCTCGACTTCGACGCCTGGCAGGGGCCTTCGCCCATGGTCCCGTACACCGCCGATCGCGCCACCTGCTGGGGCGGATACCATTGTCCGGAGACCTCGCTGGGCTTCATTGCCGGGTGCGGCATCCACGAGTTGGGACTCGCCCAATGGGGCAACAAGAGCGATCATACCAGCCCGATTCGCTACGCGGGAACCGGCAGCGTGCCCAAGGAGGGCATCTTCCGGACGCTGGAACGCTGGGACGTGACGTGCGATTACGCCAACGGCGTGAAACTGCGGTTCATGGACTTCCGCACGGCCAAGCCGGTCGCCGCGCAGTACCTTCGCAGTTGGCATCCCTCCGACGGCGTGATCTTTCACGGAACCGAGGGCTGGATCAGCGATGCGGAAGGCTTCTGCGCCAGCAACCAGTCGCTTTGGAAGCAGAAGTTCAAGCCGAGCGACGAACAACTCCCGGTCTCGCCGGAACACAACCGGAACTTCATCGACTGCGTCAAGTCGCGACAGGAGACGATCTGCCCGGTGGAAATGGCGATTCGCTGCGACGCGATCTGCCAGTTGGCAAACATCGCCGCGCTGACCGGACGGCGCGATCCAATGGGACCCCGAGCAGGAGAAGATCGTCAACGATCCGGAAGCCGCCAAGATGCTCGTCCGGCCTTACCGCGAGAAATGGAAGGTGTGGTGAATCATGTACGACAAGCAACTCTCACGACGTAGATTCCTGCAACAAACCAGCACCGTCCTGGCCGCCACTGCAGCGGCGCACGTGTCAACCGCGAGGGTCGATGGGGGCGAAGACCGTGCCGGCAAGAAGACGTCGTGGCCCCTGCGATTGTCCACCTCGACCGTGCAGTTCAGCTCTCTGTCCGTGGAGAAGGCCTGCGAGCGAATCGCCACGCTGGGATTTGCGGCCGTGGACTTCTGGCATGCGGGTTTTGGATGTCCCCATTTGGACGAGATCGAAAAACGCCTGGGGCCGGAAGGCCTCAAGGACTTGCTTGCCAAGAACCATCTGAAGCTCTATGCGTTTTCCTGCTACAACGTCGGCGCCAGTGCCGGGTATCCCAGGTTTGCGGAACTGCTGGGCAAGGCGGGCGGGGGCGTGGCGGTGCGCGAGGCCCGCTACGGCAAGGTCAAGGACCTGACCGTCGAGATGAAGGAATTCCTGGAGCAGCTCAAACCTCAGTTGGAGTTGGCCGAGAAATACAATTCGCGGATCGCCATCGAGAACCACGCCGACAGTCTGCTCAGTTCCAAGGATTCCTTCAAGGCGTTTGTGGAGTTGAACCGGAATCCTCGTCTGGGAATCGCCTTGGCGCCGTACCATTTGCAGGCGGAGGGGATTTCGGTCGAGGAGGTCATTGCGATCGCAGGAAAGCAGTTGCTCTTCTTTTATGCCTGGCAACATGCGGACGGCATGAAGCAACTGCCGGGAGTCGGCCCGGCCGATTTCACGCCCTGGATCGCGGCCCTTGCCCGTGCAGGCTACGCCGAGTACGTCAATCCCTTCATGCACGGCCACCCCGACGTGGAGCCGATGGCCAAGGGATTGGCGACGGCCCGAGATTATCTCGTCCGATGCCACCAAAAGGCCATGGCGATTTCCTAGTGCCGCTTCCAGGCAGCTCCTTCTAGGAAGCGGCACTCCTGAAGTGCACATTGCAGTTGGTTGGCAATGCCGGGCCGGGAAGCCTTGGTTACCGGTCTCCCGCGCGTGGGCCTGGTAACCGTTTACCGCCCGGGAAGCGGCCGTGGGACGCCTTTCTCACGCCGGCTTGCCCAAGACGCGGGCACGGAAACCGGCGGGCGAATGCCAGGATCACCTCTGCACCAGGCCTAACCAACGGCACGATCCGTCATGGATCGGCCGCGATCGACTCGCCGCGAGTGCATTGCGCATTGCGGTCCATTTCCTCCCTGGGTCAGATATGCTATAAGATGTGCGGGCTCTGTGTACGTGATGTCGATGTGAAGCCCCCCCAACCAACTGCCTGGGAGGTTCTCCCCAATGCAACTCCAGAACGAACGCCGTGGCGCATCCCTGGTCGTGTGCGTGTCGGGACGCCTCGATGCCGTCAGTACCCCCGCATTTGAAGCCCACTGTCAGCAAGCGCTCGCGCAGGGCGAGCGGGCCTTGATTCTCGATTTCGGCGCCTTGGAGTACATCAGCAGCGCCGGCCTGCGAGGAGTCCTGGCCCTGGCCAAGGCGGTCGAATCCGCTGGCGGCGAATTCAGCCTGGCCAACGTTCGGGGCCTCGTCCGGGAAGTGCTCGATATCTCTGGCTTTCTGCGCATGTTCCGCGTACTCGATTCTCTCGACACGCCCGCTGCCCAGGCCTGAGCGATCGTGGAACGGCTACGGTTACCGGCAAAGCTCCCTTCGCTCACGCGTTTTCGTGAGTTCGTGGACCGTTTCGCCGTGGCGGCCGGTGCTGGCCCCGAAGTGCTGCTGAAGATCGAACTCGTCCTCGAAGAGTTGTTTGTCAACCACGTGCAGCACGCCTACGGCTCCGGCGAAGGAGACTCCGAGGTGGCCTGTTCTTTCCGAGCGCCGCGCCATTTGTGTCTTGAGGTGGCCGATGAGGCCGCCCCCTATAATCCTCTCGAACACGCGCCTCCAGACCTTACGCTAGCTCTGGGGGATCGGCCCATCGGCGGCTTGGGAATTCACATGGTTCGCTCGCTGGCCGACGAAATCAGCTACCGTCGCGAGGCGGGCAAAAACTTGATTACCGCTTGTTTCGCGCTCACCCCCGCAGCCCATCCGGACTGAACGGCACGCGCGAGAAACCTATCAAGGTAATTCACCGATTAGACGGGAAAGGCACAGGGTATGGTCAAAGCCAAGAACGGTGCGGACCTGCTGGTGCAGTGCCTGGAAGCGCAAGGGGTCAAGTACATCTTTGGCATTCCCGGCGCCAAGGTGGATACGATTTTCGATGTACTGGCCGACCATGGCCCGCAATTGATCCTCTGTCGCCATGAACAGAACGCTGCCTTCATGGCGGGCATGTACGGCCTGTTGACCGGCACGCCGGGCGTCTGCCTGGTGACCTCGGGTCCGGGAGTCACGAATCTGGCCACGGGCCTGTCTACGGCGACGTACGACGGCTATCCGCTGGTGGCCCTGGGCGGAAATGTGCGCCGCGGCCTGCGTCACATCAAGACCCATCAGAGCCTCGACAACGTGGGCGTCATGAAGGCCGTGACCAAGCACTCCGTCGAAATCTACGACGGCGACAGCATTCCGGAAGCCGTGGTCAACGCCTTCCGCGAGCAGTATCGAGCCGCCCCTGGGCGCAAGCTTTATCAGCCTGCCGCAGGACGTGCTCACGGGCCCGGTCGAAGCCGTGCCCCTCTCGCCGATGACGCCCTCGGTGCATGGCGTGGCCGGAGCCGACGCAATCCAAGAGGTCGCGCGGCGCATCAACAGCGCCCGGCTGCCCGTGATCTTTGCCGGCATGTTTGCCAGCCGGCCCGACGTGACGGCCGCCCTGCGCGACCTGCTCCGCCGGTATCCCATGCCCGTGGTCAATACCTATCAAGCGGCCGGCGTGGTGTCGCGCGATCTGTTCAATTGCTACGCGGGCAGCCTCGGCATTTTCTGCAACCAACCCGGCGACAGACTGCTGCGACAGGCCGACGTGGTCTTGACCGTCGGCTTTGACCCCGCCGAGTATGATCCCGAAGTGTGGAACAAAGGCCGGAGCGGCACGCTGATCGACATTGCCGAACACCGGCCCGCGATCGACCGGCATTTTCAGCCCGCCCTGGAGTTGACTCGGCGACATGGCCGCCAATCTCCGCGCGCTGACCGGGCAACTCGCCTCCCGCAGCGATGATCCCACGGCCACTCCGCTGGTGCTGGAAGTCCAGGATGCCTTGCTGACGTTCAAAGTCGAGGGCGTCCGCGAGTCCGGTTTCCCGATTCACCCCCTGCGTCTGATCTACGAATTGCGGCATCTCATCGGCGACGACGTTACCGTTCTGTGCGACATCGGCTCGATCTACGTCTGGATGGCGCGGTATTTCCAGGCCTATGAGCCGTACCGGCTCCTGTTCAGCAACGGCCAGCAGACCTTGGGCGTGGCCTTGCCCTGGGCCATCGCCACGTGCCTGGCGCGGCCTGGCGAACAGGTGGTCTCCATGTCGGGCGACGGCGGGTTCCTGTTCAGCGCCATGGAATTGGAGACCGCGGTGCGGGAGAAATGCAATTTCGTGCACCTGGTCTGGTGCGACGGCTCCTACGACATGGTCAAGATTCAACAGGTGCTGAAATACCGCCGGCCGTTCGGCGTCGATTTTGGGCCCGTCGATATCGTCAAGTACGCCGAAGCCTTCGGCGCTACCGGGCTGCGCATCCACAGCGCCGACGAGATCGGCCCGGTGCTCCGGCAAGCCTTGAACACCCCCGGGCCGGTGCTTGTGGAGATCCCGATCGACTACCGCCACAACCAGGATCTGTGCGCCATCGTCAGCGAAAACGCCACCTCCTGAGGCCGGACCGCGGGCGGCTTTAAGGAACTTCCCGCCGCGGGCCTCAGACCCAACGATTCGTCAACCCGTGGGATAGACTTCCCGCCGGCCGTAATCGTTCCCAGCCCAGCCGGGGACTGGTCCATTTTTCGGCCGCAGGGCTCCGTCATCCCAACAGCCGCCTGACCGAAAACTCGGGACCTGTCCCCTTCGCTTCCGGCAAGATGCCAATCGCACGTTTCCTGTTCGTGAATCGTCCGGGTCAGCGTTCGGCCTGATGCAAATCTTGACGAGTATCCCGCCGAAAATCCCAGGTCAAGTAATCCAGGCTCAGCGGCAAGGCGAGTTCCAGGCGATTGATGAACTGCACTCCCGCGCGGATTTTCCGCGGCCGGCATTCCAGGAGATGGCCGCCCGAGCGAAGATCGGCCGACAGGAAATGCAGATGCAGGCCGGGAACGCTCAGCGACGCCATGAAGCTCGGCGTGAAGAAGCCGACCAGCGTGCCCGACACGTTCTCGTACTGAAACAGCGTTTGTTCCCGGGCCACTTCGACCAACGTGCGATAGTTCTCTTGTTTGGGGACGGATCGGGCCTTGATCGCCGCGAACTCTCCCTCGATGCGCAGCGCATAGAACAGATTCGGGGAGGGTAACAGACGAACCAACCAGTCCAGGAAGGCGTCGTACGTCAGTTCCTGATCCAGTTCATCGTGACTGATGGGGCGGTAGTGGGTCACACAGGCAAACGGCGTCAAGGTCTGTTCGTCCTCGATGACGGCGACCTGCCCGTCGGCGGTGATTTGGTACACCGTGCCATCCAGCAGTACCAGCTCGCCATCGAGGTCATTGAAGGTTCCCAGACCGAAATCCCCATGTTGCTTGAGCTCGGCCAGGGGCACATTCTGTTCGAATAGCCCCTCGACGAGCGCATTCACCGGGGCACATAGATAGATCGTATTGTCCATGGGGATCGCTGCTCCTGTTGACGGGTTGACAAAACGACGGGGTTCCGTCGGGCCCGTCGCACTCCCCACTGCCGCTTCCAGGAAGTCTTCTCCCGTAAGCGGCACGACTGCCCGGACCGAAAGGGCCGGGCAAAACAGGCACAACTCGTGCTTTGTCACAGCTTGATTTTGGGATTGTGTGCCTCTGGCTCTTCCAGTGTTGGAGTGGAACATGTATCGTCAACATCGCACTGGCGTAGCCAGTCGTACCCCAATTTTGGGCTGTGACAAAGCACTCGTGCCCCGACTTGACTGCTCACCGGCAAGAACATCGTGGACGTGGCACGAGTTTGCCGGCTCGAAAAACCGCTCCGTGAGCATCACCCGGTCAGTGCGCTCTGCCGAGCGCCGCAGCGCGACGAGGGTCACGTCGTCCTGCCCCTCGCCGTGGCGGAATGCGTTCACGTCCTCCAGGATCGCCCGGCAGATCGTCGTGACCGATTCACCGTGAAGTCGCTGCAGCAGAGCGATCAAACCCGCTTCGCCAAAGTACTGATCGCTGGGGTTCCTGGGCCTCCGTTACACCGTCGGTGTACAGCAGAAGCAGGTCGTCGGGCTCGAGGACCGCGTGGGCGTCCTCATACTCCGCCTCGGGAAACACCCCCAGCATCGGACCGGTCGACGGGCCCAGTGATTCGATCCGGCCGTTCTGGCGCACCAGGTAGGGCGGGTTATGCCCGGCGTTGGCGAACACGAGTTCTCCGGTCGAAATGTGGTAATGTCCGTAGAAGATGGTCACGAACATCGTTTCCTTGTTGTCTGCCGCGATCAGGCGATTCGCGATGTTTAACACCTCGCGGGGGCTTCGGCCGGGCGTGGTGAAGTTGCGGAGCGTCGTGCGCGCGACGGCCATGAACATCGCGGCCGGCACCCCCTTGCCCGAAACGTCGGCGATCACGACCGCCAAATGCTGGTCGTCGAGGAGCCAGAAGTCGTAAAAGTCGCCGGCCATCACTTCGGCCGGTTCGTTATCGGCGTCGAGCGAGAACTCGGGACGGTTGGGAAAGGGGGGCCGCAGCAGCGGCAGCAGGGAAGTCTGAATCTGACGGGCGACCTGGAGTTCCCGCTCGATCAGTTGGCGCGCCTTGGTTTCTCGGATCGTGGCCTCGATGTTCGCCTTGAGATCGATCACCATCTGGTTGAACGTGGCCGCGAACTGGCCGATCTCATCGTGGCTCCGAATCCCCTCCACCCGAACGTCGAGGTTTCCCTGGGCCACCGTCTTCACGACTGCCGCCAGGCGTTCCAGGGGCCGGGTGATCCAGTTCGAAACCAGTACGACCAGAATCAGGATCACTCCCAGTCCGGCCAGCAAGAGGTACGCTTGGCGGCTCAGCCGGCTGCGCACGGGCGCCAGCACCTCCTCTTCAGGAATGACGGCGGCCAACGACCAGCCAGCGGCCGGCACGCTGGCGAACGCATACCACTTGGGCCGGCCGGTCTGGTAGTCCGGGAGCCGCACCACGCCCTGCTTCCCGGCGATCATCTCTCGTCCCAGGTCGGCCAGCTCGGGCAGACGATACCACTCGGCGAGGCTGAAGATCGACTCGGCCAGGACAAACGATTCCTCGGGGTGGTAGACGAACGTGCCGGTGCTGACTGATGATGACACGGTACTCCCCGGGGTAGCGTGTCTGGCAGGCTTGGCGGCGGATGTGCTCCAGCGAGACATCGGCGACGACCACCCCTTCGAATTCGTTGTCGCGCAGCAAGGGTACCGAGTAGGAGCACATCAGGATGCGGCCGATTCCTTCGTCAAAATAGGGATCGGTCCAGGCCGGATGGCGCGAGGAGCTTGGGCAACAGATACCAGTCGCTGCGCGTATAGTCGAAGGCCACGCTGGTGATGTCCATGCTCCGCAGTCCCTGGCCGTCGGCCGTGCGGCAGACGTAGGCGCGCGGACGTTCCGTCGCACCCTCGGCGTCCGGCGTTTCCAGGGCCACGCCGAACCCGTAGAGCCGCGGTTCCGCGAGCAAATTGGCCCGCGCCAACCGCTCCAGGTCCGCGCTCTCCCGGTGAGCAAAGGTCTGAAGAAACTGTCCGGTGGAGCGGGCGACCTGGGCGATGGAAGACAACTGCTCGTCCAGAACAATCGCCTCGTGTGCGGTCACCTCGGTCAGGTAGTTCTCCATCTGCGCCAGCGCTTCCCGCTTGCTGCTGCGGTAATCCAGGGTCAGGACCGTCAGATACACGGCCAGCAGCGGCAGGCAGATCGCCAGGATCAGTTTCACGCGTAATGGGAACTTCACGGGCCTTTCCTTTGCGTCTGCGCCGGCCGATGAAACTCCGCCAACGGCGGCACGACGTCCAGCAGTCCCTGGTCGAGCAACTCCCGGCCGACCGCCTGGTACACGCCTGCGGACAGTTCACCCCATGGGGCGGGCGTGCCGTCGGGACGGTCGCGAATCAAACCGGCCATCGACCGGAGCATCCATTGTTGGTGATTGCGGCTCGTCCGAACCTCGGCGCGGCGGCAGTAGGCCATCACCACGTCCAAGGCCTCGACCTCGTGCTCGAGGGCGTAGTCCCAGCCTTGCTGGACGGCCCGCACCAACGCGGCGCACTGGTCGGGGCGGTCGCGCCAGCACCGCTGGTGGCAGTACAAGCCATCCTCGGGAAAATCCAACCCGTAGTCGGCCAGGGTAAAGACCTGCAATTCCTCGGGACGCAGGCCGGCCTCCAGCAACTTGTGATACTCGTTGTAGTGCATCGCGGAGGCGACGCTCACCGCGCCTCGCAGAAACGGGACCATGCTGTTGCTTTGCGGCACGATCTCCGGCTGGACGTGGAACTTTCGAAAGAAGGCCCGAGGCAAGACGTCGAAGTCGCCGCCCCAAAGCCCGACGCGCTGCCCCGTCATGTCCGCCGGGGCAGTGATTCCGGACGCACGCCGTGTCACGAGAAGCATGGCCGACTTCTGCGTAATCTGCGCCAGATGGACGATCGGTGCGCCATGCGCCCGCCGCACGAGGGCATCGCAGAGCCACCCCGTGCAGAAGGCAGACTCCTCTTCGGTCAGGGTATCCAGGCAACTCTCGCCCGCGGTCGACCAGCGGATTTCCACGTCGCCCAGGCCCGCATCGCGGAAGAACCCTTTGTCCTGAGCCAGCAGATAGCCGGCAAACTGGGCCTGGGGATACCAGTGCAGTTTCAGTACCACGGGGGCCGCCGTCCCAGTTGCCGGGTCCAGCGGGGCGACCTGGTTCCGCTGCAGACGCAATGACGCTTACCAAGAGCGCCCAACAGGCAAGCGCCAGGCGCCCACGCGTCACGACATCTCCAACACGTTGCTGGTGCAAGCCACACATGGAATCGAGTGCCTCCTGCAAGCCGGTCGCGTCCCTAGCGACCCCAACGTTTACGTTCCTCTGGCCACGCGAGCCTCACGGTTTCTTCATCCCTGCCGAATGAGGCGACTGCTCAAGCTGCTCATCGGTCTGATTGAATCCTGCACTGCTCGTAGAACGATGGGCGACCAACGCTCAGCCGGTTCCCCCGAAACGGAATGCCTCGAACGGTTCCACAATCAACCGCGGCATCCATAAACGGCCTGGACGATAGCTTATAGGCCATGTGGCTTGGGTCAAGTCCACTGGGTGAGTAGTACGCCGGTGTCCCGAGACTTTTCCTGCTCGGGGGAGTATAACTGCGAGTCAAGGGATCGTTCCGGCCGGGACGTGGCTTGGCCCTTAGAGCCGATCCCCGAACCTTTGGAGGTGCTGCGATTCTCCGGCCGCGGAGGACTGCCGTGGCGGTTCCGGGATAGGTTCTTAGCGGCTCCATGCCTCCTTTCTCCACGGCCCGACGGGCGCCGCCAACTTTTGGCACCTGTGGAAGTGCGGATGAACTTGCGTGGTGCGGGGAGAAAAAGGCCCATGAAGACTATCGTGTGTGCCCTCGTCGCCCTCATGGTACTTCCGTGTTGGGCCCGTGCGGCCGGCGTGCGAGCCAGGCCAAACGTCGTGGTGTTTCTCACCGATGATCTCGGCTACGGCGACCTGGCGTGCCACGGCAATGCGCACGTAAAGACCCCGTGCGTTGACGGGTTCGCGCGGCAGTCGGTCGAGTTCACGCAGTTCCACGTGAGCCCGGTCTGCGCGCCAACGCGCGCCTCGCTGATGACCGGCCGATACAATTTCCGCACGGGAGTCGCCGACGTGTTCGGCCAGGGCTGCCACATGGACCCGTCGGAGGTCACCGTGGCCGAGATGCTCCGTGCAGCCGGATACGCGACCGGCATCTTCGGCAAGTGGCATCTGGGCGACGACAATCCCGCGGTCCGAACGCCCAGGGCTTCGACGAGGCGCTTTCGTTCAGTGGCCCGGCCATGCGCGGCAGTACTTCGATCCGACGCTGCTGCACAACGGCCAGCCCGAGAAGTGCCCGGGCTACTGCATGGACATCTTCACCGACGCGGCCATCCGCTTCATCAAGGAGAACCGCGCGCAACCGTTCTTCGTCTACCTGCCGGCGAATCTGATCCACACGCCGCTGACGTGTCGCCGGACCTGGCCGCCGCCGTACGACGCGCTCGGCCTCGGCGACCAGCACCGCCAAGGTCTACGGCATGATCCGCAGCGTGGACAACAACTTCGGCCGGCTGCGCGCGACGTTGAAGGAACTTGGGCCTCGAAGATAACACGTTGCTGGTCTTCACGTCCGACAACGGCCCGTGCTCCGGTTCCCGACCGATGAATCGCCACATGGCCGGGCTGCACGGGCTGAAGGGCACCGTCTACGAGAACGGCATTCGCGTGCCTTGTCTTCATGCGCTGGCCGGCGGCAGTGAAGAGCCCCTCGCAGGTCGACCGGCTGACGGCGCACATCGACTTGATGCCGACGATTCTGGAAGCCTGCGGCATGCCGGCGCCGGCAAAGGTGAAGACTCGACGGCGTCAGCTTCCTGCCGCTACTGCGTAACCCCTCGGCCGACTGGCCTGACCGCACGCTGTTCTTCCAATGGGATAGCGGCCAGGTACCGCGGCGCGGCCAGGCTTTTACCGTGCTGACCGAGAAATGGAAGCTGGTCCAGCCCTGCGGCATGGACTTGCCGCAACAGCAGCACATCCGCGACTCGTACGCCACGCTCTGCCGACTGCAAGGCCGCGGCGAGCGAAGCATCGAAGGACCGCCACGCGTTTGAACTGTACGACGTTGCCGCCGACCCCGGCGAGACCAAGGATCTCGCCGCCGAGCATCCGCAGATCGTCGAGACGATGAAGAAGCAGTACGAAGCCTGGTTCGACGACGTCGCGGCGCGATGGTTACAAGCGCCGCGAGAAGGCAAGCGATGACCCGCGCTTCCCGAAGAGTATTCACGCCGCTTCTGCCGCCGCGGCGCTGGGCTCGGAGCCGTGGTATCTGCTGCCTACCGGCGATGAGCCGCTGGATATTGCCATTGCTCCGGTCAATAACGATCCGCTGCCCGATCTGCTCGCGGGTGGCCCCGATAGCTCGCCTATCGCACGTGCCGTCAGGCACACGAGGGTGCGTTGCAGGCAAAAAAGCGGGAAGAGGGCCCCGCAAGGCGACTCGCGGTCACTTCCGCGCAGCGATGTTGGTGTCCGGCAACCGATCCCTTCGGCACCACGGCCATCATGGAGTACGTGGCCAAACTGGGGGCGGACCGGTCGGATCGCTGATGCTCAACGCGGCCTTCAACGGTCTGTAAGCGCCAAAGAATCGCCATCGCCCGTTTCGGCCCCGGCTCCGCTGCCGGACCAAGTTGCTCGCCCCTGTAAGCAAGACAGGCAAGGCTGGCGCCAGGTCTACGAGGTCGCCAGGACTTCCCACCGAACTGTCCCAGAACTCGGTCCATTTTCGTGACGTCCCGGAATAGGGTTGAGTTTCCCCGCCCCCTTCTTCCGATCCGGATGCGATCCTTCGGTGCTCCACGTGTTACCACCCCGTTACACATAGGCGGCCCACGCCCACTATAATAACGCGGTCCAGGTCTCAGTGGACCGACGCTCATCGCCGGTCACAAGTGCATCCGCAAGGAGTGTACCGATGAGAACGAGAGACGTCCTTTCTGGTGTGGCCGCGGTGCTCATCGGCGGGCTGATTGCCATCGCGCGGGCCGCCGACCCTGCCGACTCGCCCGATTGGTGGCAGGCCGAACGCGACGTAACCGCTTCCCTGCGTCAGCCGGGCGCCGACCTCGCGGCGTTGGCCGCCAAGGCACGCAGCGCAAAGCCCGGCACCGGCCGCGAGGCAATGTTCAATCTCTGCGTGCTATTGCGCGCGGGCATGAATCGCGACGTGCAGGTCGCCGTCAAGGAACTCAAACGCACGGCGCCCGATCTGGTGAGCCAGCAGGTGCAGAGCATCTACGACGCCGCCTGCAACCGCCTGGCCGCGTGGGACGTTGCACAAACCGTGGTCGAGGAGTTCGCCGCCAACCTCCGTAAAGAAATGACTCTGGGGCACCGGCTGCTGGAGCACATGCTGGAATCGGGCCGGACCGTAGACCAGATCGACCAGTGGTTGGCCCACATGGCGCCGGGCCGCGACGGCTTCTGGGTCCGGGAACGGCTGCGGTTCAACGTCGAACAAGGGCGAGGGGAGGATCTGGTGGAGCAGCTTTGCGACCAGGTGCGGAAGAACCCCGACGACGTGCGGGGGGCGATTGCCTTATTGGACGCCCTGCTTTACGTACGGCCGTCTTGGAAGCGGGACAAGCCGGCCCCTGATCTCGCGTGGATGAGCGACACCGTTCAGCCCAAGCTTGCCACCGAGTTCGCCGAGCTGGCCCAGCGTCTAGAACAGTTCGACCAGCCGGCGCCGGCCCTGGCGTTCTACCTCCGCGCCCTCGACATGCCCACAACTGAGAAGGAAATCAAAGGCCTGGGCCGAAATGTCGGCGGTGTGGTTGCCGGCCGAGACCGTGCGAGCTATGTTCGACATCCACGTCCGCGAAGGGATCGCTCGTTGCCTGCTCAAGCTCGGCCGCAACGCCGACGCCCAGAAGCGAATGGTCGAGGCGGCCGACCTTCGGAAGAAGCACGGGCTGGGCCTCAACGCCCTGTTTGCCGGGCAGGTGCAGGCGGCCAGTGGCGAGCGCGTCATCGAAGGCCGCATCCGCGAGAAGGAGAAGCTGTCGGAGGACGACCCGGCTTACTGGCACGAGCGCGCCGCTATTACCGCGGCCGCGACGACGCCGAGCAGGAGGAGCATTCACTGAAGAAAGCGCTCCGGCTTACCTATGCACCGCGCGTGGCAGAGGGTGGCCATCGAAGTCAGAGCGGCATGCGGAGCTGGCTGGTTTCCGAGTACGCGTCATTTCCTCGCCCGGCACGAGCGGGCCGACGAGGCAGTCACCTTGCTGCGGAGCGAGATTGCCGAATTGTCGGCGGACACCGAGTCGGCCTGCACCGCAGCAGACCGCCTGGCGTTCCGATTTCCAGCGACACGTACGCGCCGACGATGAAGTTCTGTGGAAATGGCTGGCCGCCCGGTCCAAGTGGAAGCATATCGAGGAAGAGGTGCTCCGGCGCATGCTGGAAAACGCACAAGGGGACGACACTCGACAAGCACTTCTCGCGAGCGGAGCAACTCGTCGAGGGCAACGACCCGAGCCGCGCGGCGACCCTCGGCTCGATCATGAACCGCATGCGGCATCCCCAGCGATCGATTCCGCTTCTGGAACAGGCCGTCGGCAGAGCCGGCGACAACGCACTCCGGCGGAGTGCGGTGTTCACGCTCTTCGAGTCGTGCCTCGATTCGGGCGATTGGAGGCGGGCGGAGGCGCTCTTGCCGGAGGCCGCCCCTTGGCTGACCGACCACGAGCAGCCGGCGTGGTATTCGCGGCTCGCCGTGATCGCCGCCAACGCCGGCGCCAAGTCCGACGCGCTGCGGATATGGAAGACCGGCGCCGACAGGAGCCCGGTCGAGATGCGCGGACTGGACGCACTTGCGAAGGCCGGCTTGCGCGAGGAGCTTGCTGACTACTATCGGAACATGCACTTGCGGATGCCGACCTCCGACGTGCCGCCGCAAGCACTGAAGACGCTAGGGGCCACACGCTGACTCGCACATGGATAAGTCGAGACGATTGCGCGGCGAAACGGGTCTGGGTCCGGTTGATCTGCTATAGTGAATTGCTCCTGTGAATTAGTGGCAGGCGATTTTCTGGTACGCGTGATCGCGGGTGGCCCCGATAGCTTGCCTATCGCACGTGCCGCCAGGCACGCGAGGGTGCGTTGCAGGCAAAAAGCGGGAAGAGGGCCCCGCAAGGCGACTCGCGGTCACTTCCGCGCAGCGATGTTGGTGTCCGGCAACCGATCCCTTCGGCACCACGGCCATCATGGAGTACGTGGCCAAACTGGGGGCGGACCGGTCGGATCGCTGATGCTCAACGCAACCTTCAACGTCACCGCGCTGGTGGGCAAAAGTGAACGACACCTGGCAGGCCGTAGAACGCTACGCCTACACGGCTTACGGCAAGGCCACGATCTACACGCCCGACTGGTCGAACACTCGCGCCTCCTCGCTCTACAACAATACGACCCTTTACACCGGCCGCGAGCTTGACGCCTCGACCAGCCTCTATTACTATCGCGCCCGGTACTATAGTGCGGATCTGGGATCGTTCGTCGGTCGGGATCCGTTGGTATATGAAGCGAAAGACTTCAACCTCAATCGCTACGTTCACAACGATCCAACGAACGCTACAGACCCGGGCGGTCTGATAGGGATGCTGGAACCGCCAATCTGCTGGACCGGAGGATGGGAGCCGAACCCAGAGAACAAGGAAGTCCAGGATAGACTGCGAGACCTCGACAATAGGGTGAAAGCTTGCATCCAACGATGCCTTAAAGCCAGCGGAACGAGAGGGGTCCTCTGTATCGGAATGGGGGCATCGCCAGTCGTTTCGCTGCCCCTTAAGCCAATAGGCGTGCGTCATTGCGGCGCACCGACGCCCACGTGGAGCACTTTCGTGCGGAAGTTCGGTGGCACGAGTTGCAGGGCTATTGGTCGAAGATGCAACCCCCTAGCAGCCCGTTGAAAAAGTCCTAGAGCAAAGATATATTATGGCCATCGTGCGACGCAGGAGGTAAGGGCGATGGCGTTGGGAAAGCGGCGAAGCCAGCAGCAGGAGCTGTGGGTAGCGACCACCGAGCTGCCGAAGTCCGAAGGGCACGTCTTTTATCGAAAGCTCAACGAGATTCTCGCCGAGGCGGGTTTTGATCGTTGGGTCGAACAGAAGTGCCGTCCGTATTATCATAATCACCTGGGCCGCCCCTCGATTCCACCGGGTATCTACTTCCGGATGCTGCTGGTGGGATACTTCGAGGGAATCGGATCGCAGCGGGGGATTGCTTGGCGTTGTGGCGACAGTCTTTCGCTGCGGGCTTTTTTGGGCATCCCGCTGACCGAGGAAACAGCCGACCATTCCAGCCTGACGCGAGTCCGGGACCGGTTGCCCCTTGAGATCCACGCCTCGGTATTTCAATGGGTGCTGAAGTTGGCCGCGAAGAAAGGACTGTTGCGAGGCAAGACGGTCGCGGTGGACGCCACCACGCTGGAGGCCAACGCGGCGATGAAGACGATCGTCCGCCGCGATACGGGCGAGGATTGGAACGACTATCTTCGGCGTTTGATGCAAGAACAGGAAGGTGTCGAAAACCCTACGGATGAAGACCTCCGCCGCTTCGATCGGAAGCGGAAGAACAAACGGGTGTCGAACGATGAGTGGATGTCGCCGACCGATCCGGACAGCCGGATTGCGAAGATGAAGGACGGGCGCACGCATCTGGCTTACAAGGCGGAGCACGTCGTGGACTTGGAGACGGAACTGGTACTGGCGGCCTCGATTCGCCACGCCAACGAAGGGGACGCCGACACGCTGGTCGATAGCGTGGTCGAAGCCCGGACGAACCTGTCGGAAGCTGGCATGGATACGGAGATCGAAGAAGCGGTCGCGGACAAAGGCTACCACGCCACCGAGACTCTGGAACTGGCCGACTCTCTGAACATCCGTACGTACGTCCCCGAGCGGCAGCAGAAGGGGAAGCGCAAATGGAAGAACGTGTCGGCGGCCGCGCGACGAGCCTTCTTCAACAACCGCCGACGGGCCCGCCGAGCGCGGAGCAAACGCCTGCAACGACTGCGAAGCGAACGGGTCGAGCGGAGCTTTGCCCACATCTGCGACACGGGCGGTGCGCGTCGCAGTTGGCTGTGCGGGATCGAGAAGGTGCAGAAGCGTTACCTGATTGCAGGTGTGGCCCGCAACCTGGGACTGGTGCTGCGCAAGTTGTTCGGCATCGGGACTCCTCGCGGGTTGCAGGCCGGGTACGGCCTTGTTTTTCTTGTGTGGCTTGTGTGGATTCACATCAAGGGCTTCCTGCGGCGGCGTCGGCCCGATCGGTCACACTCCGACTCGTTCGACGTCGCCTACGCGACGGCGGCCTGACCGGCAGCCGCACCAAAGAAACTCGGGTTTTTCAACGGGCTGCTAGCCAACGCCTTGTTTGTTACGGGGGTGTGCTACTCCATCGGGACCGCAGCAAGTTGCAGTGATGTGTGTTCAACAGACCCGAAGGCCTTCTGAAAACGGAGCACCGCGTTTGTGTGGACAACTGGCATAACGGTTGTGTTGATATGGGTTGCCGCTGCTGTAGTTCTGGGATGGGTTTCCGAGTGGCAGAGGCGTAAGTTGAAAAGATCGAGGTTTACGACTCGTGAGCATCTGTCGGTGGAGGAGCTGATTGCCACCCATTTCGCGGACGATGCCGCCTCCCGTGATCTGCTCGTCTATTGGTGGAAGAGGGCGGCGTCAATCCTCGGCATAGATGCCACGCTGCTTCGTCCTGACGATAGGTTTGATTCCGAATTGGCACCCGTTGCAGGGTTTCTTGGCAGAAGACGAACTCATTGAACTTGACGAACTTATCAATGAACTAGGCCTTGCGGATCAACGTGAACGGCAATCGCCCAGGCTAGAGACATTTGGCGCATACGTGCAGTTCGTCGCGCACGCGGCGCAGCGCTAAAGGGGACGATAAGGGGACATCACGAAAGCGCCGGGCAAAACCGGCATGGAGTAGCGGATGAAAGAGCCGCACAGGAAAGGAGTAGCGAACCATCCTGACCCCGAGTCATGCGCCGGCCATGGTAACACGGCGGGTGAAGCGTTGACAGGGGCACACGCAGGCCAGCTATCGAGCTCCGAAATCACCTCAGTCGGTGTGCCGACCCTGTGTGATAAAGGGGAAGGCCACACGGGGGATCGCAGTCTGCGCGAGGAATAAAGGGGTCGCCCATAACCGCCGCTAGGTCAAGGCCCGGTTGTTCGGATTTTTCAGGATCATAACAACATCGGAACGGAGAGAGGCTAGCCGGGGTCCAGGGGCGGCAATGAGCGCCCTGGTCGGCGAACGGATTCGCCGAAACTGCGCGGCATGGATGCCTCACTCGCTACTTTCCGTATTTCTTCTCGTGGATCGCGCAGTAGTAGTCACCCATTCGTGCCGTCCGGGCCTTTAGGCCCGTCGCACATTGTACTGTTCACCGCCGCGGTGCCCAATCAGGAGCACGGTGCAGACCAACGTCTCACAAGACCCCTTTGCGGGCCAACCACGGCTGGACTCGTGCGCGATGTCGAGTTCTCCTCATGCTGCTTGGCAGGCACGCTCACGCTGCCAACGTCGTAGTCGCTTCCAACATATCTCCGCCAGCTTGCGGGCCACCGCCACTCGCGCGGTCTATCCCGACTCGACCGACGTGCTTTCTCAGGACCCAACCACCAAGGTCTGGACCATCACCACCGACAACGGCGACCACGTCGCGACGAGCTACGACCGGATGGGGCGGAAGACCGGCACCACCGACCAGCGGGGCGTCGTCCACGAGTACGCGTTCGACTCCGCGGGGCGGCCCTCGGCCGACACGGTGACCAGCCTCGGTTCCACCGGCCTGGTCGACGGCTCGGTCCGCCGCATCGGCTCGACCTATGACGACCTGGGCCGCGTCCAGACCGTCACCAGCTACTCGGATACCTCGGGCGGGGTCCATTCCCGTTTCTGCGCGGGCGGTTTTCGGGTAAACTGGCGGACGGTTTCGGGGCGAAGTGGGCACTTTGCACAAGACGGAGGTCCGCCATGGATGGCAAGCAGAAAGACGCACGTTATGAGCGGTGGTTGTGCGGGCTGCGGCAGCGTATCAACGGATGTTCGACGGTAAGGGGCAGGAGGAGTTGGTGACGTTGACGGAGCGGGAGAAGATGGCCGTCTGTCTCGGCAAGGAGTTAGCGGCGTTTCTGCTGGAAGAACATGTGGCAGCGGACCCGGCCAAGGTGCCCGCTGAGGCTTCCACCACCTGCTGTCCGAAGTGCGGCCAGCCGGGAAAGCCGGCGGCGCAGAAGGCCGGGAAACGGGGCGTTAACTTGCCCGAGCGGAAGGTGAGAACCCGTGCGGGCGACATCGACATTCGGCGCGAGCGTTGGAAGTGCGAGCGGTGCCGGATCGTTTTTTTTTCCGCTAGATGTTCGCCTGAAGTTGGGCACGGAAGGGTATAGTCCCGCGGTCATGGAGAAGGGGGTTCGCCAGGCGAGCAAGGCGTCCTCCTTTGTTGAGGCCAGCGAGGATATGCGGGAGTTGGCGGAGATCGAGATCAGTGCGACTCATCTGCAGCGGCTGAGCGAACGTATCGGGGAGGAATGGGTCGAGTTCCGTGACGAGGAGGTGGAGAAGTTTCGCCAGCGTCGGTTGGAAAGGAGCTACAAGGAGCCGCCGCGGGGAGCGGCCGTGGTGATGCTGGACGGAGGCCGCGTGCAAACGCGGGCCGAGGATGCGGGGCGGGGCGTGAGCGAGCCAGGTTGCGCGAGTCGAAGGTGGCGTGCTGCCTGACGTTGCAGACCAAGGCCCAAGCCGTGGATCCTCAGCCCGAACCGCCCGCGAAGTTCTTGGAGCCCACGAATGCGGCGCGATTGGCGTCCGAAGTGAAGCGTCGCAGTCGGCCGGTCATGGAGCGGAGTGCTGCGGATCGCCGGATGATCCAAGGGGCCAAGAGAAAAGAGGGGAAGAAGCCCAAGAGGCGAAAACGGGCGGGAAAATGCCCGCGGGTCCGCACCGTCGTAGCCACCATGGAGAACAGCGAAACGTTCGGCTGGCATGTGGCCGCGGAAGTGCATCACCGCGGGCTTGACCGGGCGCAACGCAAGGCGTGCGTTTGCGACGGCCAGGCGTACAACTGGTCGATCTACGAGATGCACCTTCTTCCGGCGGGCTTCGTTGCCATCTTGGACTTCCTTCACCTCCTCGCGTACCTTCACGACGCGGCCTACGCGTTTGGCGGAGCGGACGAGGCGCGAGCCTGGAAGATCTACAAGCAGTGGCTTCGCTGGGCATGGTCGGGAAAAGTGGGCATCCTGCTGTCGGCCCTCCGTGAAGCAGCCGCTGCCCTGAAGGCGAGGGGTACGACAGCCGCGACACGACGACAAACGGTGGAAGAAACACTCACCTACGTGAACAATAACCGCCAGCGAATGAACTACCAGGAATATCGTTGCTTGGGCTTGCCTGTCAGCAGTGCGCCGGTGGAATCGACGATCAAGCAAATCAACCGCCGCATCAAAGGCAGCGAAAAATTCTGGCTGGAGGGTGGCGCCGAAGCGATGCTCCAACTCCGTGCTGCCCAACTAAGCCAGGACGGCCGCTGGAAACGATACTTGGCACGGCCCCGCAAACACCGCCGTGCCGCCGGAACCGGCCGCCTCGCCCAAGCCGCGTAGCTCCTGCAATAACGGGAATGGACCCCCTCGGCGACAACGGCTCTCAACCAGGTCAAGTACGAGTACAATGGTTGGGGGCAGGTTTCCAAGGAGTACCAGGAGCACGACGGCGTGGTCGACACCGGCTCCCTTTCCGTCCAGTACACGTACGCAGACGGGGCCTCCGACGGCGTGGCCAAATACGCCCGCCTCTCCAACGTGGTTTATCCCAATGGCCGGAACCTTCACTACGGCTACGGCACCGCGGGAGCGATCGACGACATCATGTCTCGCCTGGCGACGATCAGCGATGGCACGAACAACCAGGCCAGCTACAAGTATCTGGGCGAGGGCAGAATCGTCGCCGAGGATTACGCGGAGCCTCAGGTGAAGCTCGACTACACGGCCAACAGCCTCGCAGCGCTGGACCGATTCGGCCGCGTGACGGACCAGGTCTGGACCGACTACGGCACCACGCCGGAAACGTTCGACGAATACACCTATTCCTACAACCGCGCCGGTAACCGCACCAGCCGCACAAACGAACTGCGCACCGCCTTGAGCGAGACCTACCAGTACAACGGCGTGGACGCCCTGGTCTCTTCGGTCCGCAACGACAGCTTCGACCAGTCCTGGACGCTCGACGGCTTGGGGAACTGGTCAAGCTTCAATGACGACGGCAGCTCCCAGGTGCGCACCGCGAACGCGGCCAACGAGATCGGCTCCATTACCGGCGGCTGGGCCACCCCGGCCTACGACCCGGCCGGCAACATGACGACGATACCCGCGCCTCTGACCGGCGATGCCGATCATGCCTTGGGCGGGAAGTACGATGCCTGGAACCACCTGGTGGAAACCAGCGACGGCGGCGTGCTCGTGGCCAAGTTCGTCTACGACGGCACCGGCCGGCGGGTCGAATCGCTCACCAGCTATGTCGAGGGCGTGCCGCAGCAGTCCACCCACTACTACTTGAGCGGGCAGGACCAAGTGCTGGAGACCCGCGAGGGTTCGCCCACTACCGCTCCCGAGTCCTTGAGCCCGAAGTACCAGAACGTCTGGTCGCCTCGGTACGTCGATGCCCTGATCCTTCGCGACACTTACTCGGGCGGCGTGCTCCAACCCGCTTCGCGGCTTTACTACCTTTCGGACGCGAACTACAACGTCATTGCGGTCGTGGGCAAAGTGAACGGCACCTGGCAGGCCGTAGAACGCTACGCCTACACGGCTTACGGCAAGGCCGCGATCTACACGCCCGACTGGTCGAGCACTCGCACCTCCTCGCTCTATGGCAACACGACGCTCTATACGGGCCGCGAGCTTGACGCCTCGACCAGCCTCTATTACTATCGCGCACGGTACTACAGTGCCGACCTGGGAACGTTTGCCGGGCGGGATCCAATCTCCTATCAGAGCGGCGACTTCAACCTCTATGCCTACTGCGGCAACGCCCCCGCGAACCACACGGACCCGAGCGGAATGACACCGCCGAGCGATCCGAATAACCCGTTTGACCCAGGGAACGTGCCATGGAACGGTTCCTTCGGCAACCTTGTAGCGATGCCTGATGGAAGCGTACGATTCGTGGTTGGAGCCCGAGGGCCGGTAGGCAAAACGTCTCCAGACCCTGTGGACCCACTCGATCCTAGAATTGCAGAGTGTTACAGGAAGGAGGCAGTCGTAATCCATAGTCCACAGGTTCCCCTCAGCGCTCAGGCGGTGGGCACGAAGATGGATTGGGACTGCTTCTGGAAGTGTATGGACAGCTATTCGTCGGCCCTACTGACCTCCTGGATTCTCCCACACGTGCCTGTGAGTCCGGTTTTGGGACCGATCGGTGTTCTTACGATGCCCTTCCCGAAGCTACCGGAAGCACGAAAGCCATTCGGCGCGGGTGACTTTACACGACTGTTGCGAAGCGTATGCAGCGATACTGTCAACAATTACTTCAAACGCCCATTCATTAATACGGTGGGGGCGCGCGTGTCAGTCCCTATGGGCAAGGTGATATCTGTTGCGGCACCGATTGGGATGCTAACCATACCCTGGGATATTGGTGCCGCCGCGTACTGCTCGGAAAAGTGCGAGCGCAAGGCCGACGATTCTGGCAATTCGTAGATCCCTGAGAAGTGAGACTACGAGTCCCATGAAGAACAACATAAACGATCCGACATGGCTAACGCAGACTGCGGCGATCAAGCTCCTCCGGTACGCTGTGGCCACGCTTTCCCGGAAGGCATGGTGGCACCTACTCACCGCCGCCAAGATCGACCGGATATTTGCCCGCCAAGCTTCGTCTCGAGCATTTGCGCGAGCATTATCGGATAGGCTAGCACCACTGATCGAAGTAGACGTCGACTCGATCAGAAGTGCCCAGGCACTCTCGGACTTTGCCTGCCGCTCTGGCGCAGACAGAATCGCGCCCCAGCTTTATCGTGAGGCTCTATGGGGCGATGTCGCTGGCGTTTGACTTCGCCGTGCGGGGGCGTCGCAGCGCAAGGCTTGACTGGCTCCTCGATCCGTGGTGCGAATGGGAGGTTTTCCTGCCGAACCCGACTGATCCGGGTGACGAGGATTACGTTCTGATCTGCGCGCTCGTCTCGGGCGTATACTTTCAAGACCTGGGTTACGAGATGCTCAATGAATCGCCGGTCTTGGTGATCGACACGATGTGTCGGATGGCGTCGCTGCTGTGGGCAGAGGCCGGAGACCTGCGCGAAGTGTATAAGAGTACCGGCGTCGATGGCTTGGTGCGCGCGTTCGATGATCGCCGTTCTGCAGTTGATCTAGAGCCTCGCGGCGTCAACATGGCCAGGGCGGCGATTGTCTACCTCATCTCCGGTGAGTGTTGCTGGGGAAAGGCTTGGAGGCCAGAAAGGGAACGGTGAATAGGCGTGACATGTCGGCAACAGTGTCCGGCAAAGACGGGGGGCATTTCTGGTTTTTCGGCAATGAAGTCGAGCGCCCCTTTTCCACCTCGCGGTTTCGCTGGGCTTCCGGTCGTTGCATTGGGTGCGGCGCACACGCAGAAAAAATGAGCAGGAGGAACTCGTTTCCGTCGCATCAAGTTTTTCCGTGGGTTTGCATGGACAACGATTCGCTGGTCAGTTCCGGCATGAAGAGCATCGTTGACGGTCGGCCTGACCTTCCTTGCCGTAAATGACCGGTGTAGCCGTCTGTTGCCCCACATCGAGCCCAATCACCCTCGATTGAATGATGACCGATCAGCCATCCCCACAACCGTCCCGGCGCCATCCTCGCTCTTTCCACGTGGTGGTAAAGCCCATCGGGGCGCAGTGCAATCTCGGGAGCGCTTTAAGGGGCGGGAGTCTTTATCTTGACGGAAACGCACGGAAAGGCTAGTTTCCGGTCATGCCACGACAATTGTGAGTCTCGAGCATCGGGGGGTCGCGAAAACCTGGTACGCCAACACGACCAATGCCGACGCGCAACGGAATGCCGCAGACACGATCGACTATGCCAACGACTCGGCCGGCCGCATGGTCGGGATTCCGACGATGTCTCCTCGACCGACTACCCGTTATGACCGCGGTGGCAACCGCACCAGCCGCACAAACGAACTGCGTAGCGCCTTGAGCGAGACCTACCAGTACAACGGCGTGGACGCCCTGGTCTCTTCGGTCCGCAACGACAGCTTCGACCAGTCCTGGACGCTCGACGGCTTGGGGAACTGGTCAAGCTTCAATGACGACGGCAGCTCCCAGGCGCAGCACCGCGAACGCGGCCAACGAGATCGGCTCCATCACCGGCGGCTGGGCCACCCCGGCCTACGACCCGGCCGGCAACATGACCGTGATCCCCGCGCCTCTGGCAGGCGATGCCGATCATGCCCTGGGCGCGAAGTACGATGCTTGGAACCACCTGGTGGAAACCAGCGACGGCGGCGTGCTCGTGGCCAAGTTCTCCTACGACGGCGCCGGTCGGCGGATCGAGTCGCTCACCAACTATGTCGGGGGCGTCCCGCAGCAGTCCACGCACTACTACCTGAGCGGCCAGAACCAGGTGCTGGAGACCCGCGAGGGTTCGCCCACTACCGCTCCCGAGTCCTTGAGCCCGAAGTACCAGAACGTCTGGTCGCCTCGGTACGTCGATGCCCTGATCCTTCGCGATAGCTACTCGGGTGGGTTGCTCCAGCCAGCCTCGCGGCTTTACTACCTTTCGGACGCGAACTACAACGTCACCGCGCTTGTGGGCAAGATCAACGACACCTGGCAGGCCGTAGAACGCTACGCCTACACGGCTTACGGCAAGGCCGCGATCTACACGCCCGACTGGTCGAGCACCCGCACTCCTCGCTCTATGGCAACACGACGCTCTACACCGGCCGCGAGCTTGACGCCTCGACCAGCCTCTATTACTATCGCGCACGGTACTATAGTGCGGATCTGGGGTCGTTCGTCGGGCGAGATCCGTTGGTATATGCTGCCAACGACGCGAACCTCTATCGGTACGTAGAAAATGGACCGTTGACTCACGCGGATCCGTTTGGCTTAGAGAAATACCTGTGCATATACTCAGATACTTCCGCTAACGAAAAAAACCCTAAGCAAGGTCATGCGGGGCTTATGATAGGTGATACTGAAGACAAGACCAGGACAACTTATGCACTCTGGCCAGATAATAACCGGGAAATTATCAATGCAGGCCTAAGCGATCCCCTATGCTCCGACGTCCGTACAAACTTCCCACTTGATACCGAAGGCCCGAAAGCGCAAGTATCCGTTCTTCCATTGCGTAAAGATCACAGATGAGCAGGTTAAGAAGCTCCAGGAGGTGGTTTCGAAGGACTGCCAATGGACGTATTACAACAATTGTGCGACATTTGCGTCGGAGGTGTTTGAAAAAGTGACAGAGACCAAGATCGATAAAGACCACTTCAAGTACGCCTATAAAAACCACACAGTCCATACGCCGAGAGTCGTTACCAAGTGCATTAAGAAGCTGAACAAGGGAGCCCCATCCAACCTGCCGCCAGATCTCGAGAAAGGGCCTCCGGCAGTGAGGGCTGGCATGTGAGCGACTTTCGGCATTCTATTTCCAGGTAGTGGCGCCATGCTAACCAAGGATAACTCGCATGAGTACACCATTGATGATCTTGTGTTTCGTTGCTGCTTCCTGTTTTGGAAATGGAGATTCCGCCGAGGATCGTCATGTGACAAGCATCACCTATCGTCATGTGGCAAGCATCACCGTCGACGAGGACGCAATAGTAGTCCGGGATCGCATTAGCGCATACTACGAGAAGAAATACCCTTCCCGCCAGACAGAGGATGACGGTGTGTTCCGCTTGTTTGACGACCGAGATTCGCAGAGTCCCGTCACAGAGATGGTTCACTCCTATCCCTACGGCCCGTTCTATACATTTTTCGAGACTACGGAGAAATCGAGATCGGAAATCACGATTACAAAGCTGGACGTTCACTCCAAAAATCAGGGCAAGGCATGTAGGATTGAAATGTCTGTTGCGACGCAGGAGAAAGCGGCAAGCTTCCCCTATTCGACTGCCATGCCGATAACCGATGTTGACATAAAGAACATTGCGCGGGACATCGCGTTGGAGGAGAAAACGAAGCGAAGCACCGTGGAGGACGCAATTGCACGAAATGTCGAGAAGTCGTTAGTCGTGTCTCCACCGACGCTGATTGTTGCGGCGGAAGGAGAGTCCGGATATTGAAGCAACGCGTTATAGACAATTCCGGGGGCGCAGTCCCAATTAAAAAGTAGGGGTGTAGTGCTTCAAGCCCCACGTGGAGTCCAATCACCGTCGCTTCAATGATGACCGACCAGCCATCCCCACAATCGTCCGGGCGTCATCCTCGCTCTTTCCACGTGGTGGTAAAGCCGATCGGCGCAGTGCAATCTCGGCTGCACCTACTGCTACTACCTTCACAAGACAATTTGCTGGCTGATGGGGTGCCCCACCGCATTGCCGACGATCTCCTGGAGGAGTTCATTGGCCAGTACATCGCCGGTCAGCAGATCGAGGAGGTCACGTTCAACTGGCACGGTGGAGAGCCGATGCTCCTGGGCCTGGACTTCTTCCGGAAAGTGGTCGAGCTACAGCGGAAGTACGCCGGCACCAAACGCGTCGGAAACGACCTGCAGACCAACGGCGTGCTCTTGGACGACGCGTGGTGCGAATTCCTCAAAGAGCACCGCTTCTACGTGGGCCTGAGCATCGACGGCCCCAAGCACCTGCACGACCAGTTTCGCCAATCCGGGGACACAATACCAGTATTGACAAGATGGGTTAGTTGTGAGAGGGTTCCGCGCATGGCAAGGTTGGCGCGGCTTGTGATCCCGGGTATGCCTCACCATGTGACGCAACGTGGCAATCGTCGCCAGCAGACGTTCTTTCTTCGAGGAGGATTACGCGGCCTACCTGGAGCTGATGGCCCACTGGTGCCGCGAAGAGGGCGTGGAAGTTTGGGGCTATTGCCTGATGCCCAATCACATCCACCTGATTGCCGTTCCATTCACCGAACAAAGTCTGAGGCGGGGTATTGGCGAGGCGCACCGGCGTTACACGCGGCGGGTGAGCGCTTTCCAGAACCATTCTTGACGGGGCGGGTAGGTTGAGGGGATCAGCGGAGGATAGGATCCCTTTCAATCGGAGGTATTATGGCCCGTTCGGTAGATGCTCGGAAGTGGCGAGAGTGGCGGCGGCGGATGGCGCGATTCCGGAAGGCGCGGCGGTCGGTGGCGGAGTTTTGTCGCCAGGAAGGCGTCTCGGCGCCTTCGTTCTATCAGTGGCGAAAGCGGCTGAACGAGGTGTCGAGCCAGGCAGGAGGCACGGATCGGGATCGAGCGAATGGCTTCCGGCCGGTGCGGCTGGTCGGTTTGGGCGAGATCATCGTGGAACTGCCCGGCGGGACGCAACTCCACGTCCCGACCTCCGATCCCCAGGCCCTGCAAGTGGTCATCGGCACGCTGGCGCGTGCAGACGCACGGCGTGCGGGAGGCAGCCCATGCTGACGTTTGCTCCGCATCTGCGGATCTATCTCTGCGTCCGGCCGACGGACCTGCGGAAGAGCTTCGACGGGCTGTGTGCCCTGGTGCGAGGCGTGTTTCAGGCCGACCCGCTGGACGGCAGCCTGTTCTTGTTCGTCAACCGCCGGGGCGATCGGATCAAGGCTCTGTGGTGGGACCGTGATGGGCTCGCCCTGTTCTACAAGCGTCTGGAGTCGGGGACCTTTGAAGTGCCCCACCCCGAGGGCGAGTCCGCTAGCGTGGAGATCGATGCCACGGACCTGGCGCTGCTGTTGAATGGCGTGGCGACTTTCCTCGGCGAAGCGTCGCAAGCGGTACCGTCGGGCGGGCTGAGGCTGGACAGCGTCGCTGCTCAGGCGGCAATCCGATGCAAGGGTCTTCGCACAGAGCGCCATGGTGTGAAGACCCTTGCTCTTTGCTTGCGAATCTCATCGCAAGAGGACTTCCATAATTCGAGCGAAACGCTATGCTGATCGCCATGAACACAACACCCGCCATGCCCGACAACCTGGCCGCCTGTCACGCGATGCTGGTCGAGCAGGCGCGGGCGATTGTGAAGCAGAGCGAGAAGATCACGGGGCTTGAGCGACAGGTCCAAGAGCAGCAGCTCACGATCAACGAGTTGCTCCAGCGCCTTCCGCCATCGCAGCGAGCGGTACCTGGAAGACCCGAACCAACTGAAGCTTGACTTCGGCAACACGCCGGAGGTGGCCGACGCGGCCTCGGGCCTGGCCGAGGCGGTCGAAGAGGCGGAACTCGTCGTCGCCGAGCACCAGCGTCGACGGCGGGTGCCCAAAAAGCCGCGGAGCGAACAGTTGCCCGAGCCTGCCGCGGTACGAAGTGGAGGCCCCCGTGCCCGACGACGTGAAGCACTGTGCCGAGCACGGCCCACGGAAGTTGATCGGCCACGACCGGGTAGAAACGCTGGAGTTCGAGCGGCCCAAGCTCAAGGTTCGCGTCACGCTCTACCCGAAGTTCGTCTGTGAGAACCAACCGGCCTGCGGCGTGGCCCAACCGCCGCGCGAGCCGGGATTGATCGAAGGAAACCGCTACGGGGCGAGCGTGGCGGCGGAGATCGTCACCGGCAAGTGCGGCTACCACCTGCCGATCTACCGCGAGCAGGACTACTTTGCCGGTTGCGGCTGGACCGTGGACCGGAGCACGCTGTTGAACGTCTTCCGCGCGTCGGCCGAGTTGGTCCGTCCGTTGGCGTTCTACCTGCGGGGCGAGGTACTTGCCAGTGGCGCGATCGGCACGGACGAGACGCGGGTGACGCTCTTGCTGCCGGCGGAGATCCCGGAGGCGAACCAGGACGATCCGAAGTCGCGGCGGATCCGCGAAGTGTTCTCCGCGGCGCGGGCGGAAGGGCGGAAGAGCGTGTCGGGGCGGATGTGGGCCTACCGTAGCCTGACGGAGCCGATCAACGTGTTCGACTTCACGGTGAGCCGGCACCGCGACGGGCCGGACGAGTTCCTCGTGGCGAGCGGCTTCGTCGGCAAGCTTTTGGCCGACTGTTACTCGGGCTATCAGGGGATCACGCTGCGGAGCAACGCGCGGATCGTGCGTGCGGCGTGCAACGCGCATGCGCAACGGAAGATCTTCGACGCGCGGGAGGGCCGCCCGCTTCTGTCGAGCCAGTTCTTGGCGATGTACCGGGAGCTGTACGACCTCGAAGATCGGGCGAGGATCTTGACGGCCGACCAGCGGGAGGAGCTGCGCGGCTCGGAGGCTCGTCCGGTATGGAAACGGATGGGGGAGCTGCTCGACAGCAAGGCATGCGGTGACGTGCTGCCCAAGGAGAAGTTCACCGAGGCGCTGGGGTATTTACGGAACCAGTGGGACGCACTCCAGGTCTACTTGGGCGATGGTCGGTTGCCGATCGACAACAACGAGACGGAGCAGTTGATGAAGCAGGTGGCGATCGGGCGGAAGAATTGGCTGTTTGTGGGAAGCATGGCGGCGGGGGAGCGGATGGCCGATCTCTTGACGCTCGTTTCCAGCGCGCTGCGCAACGACCTGGACGTATGGGCCTACCTGAAGGACGTACTGGACCGGCTGCTTGCCGGCACCACGGACTACGCCCCTCTCCGTCCCGATCGCTGGGCCGCCTCGCACCCGGAGTACCTCCGCACCTACCGGGCCGAAGAACGCCGCGATCGCGCCGCGGTCAAGCATCATCGCCGCGCCCGCCGCCGCTCTGCGAAGCGGAACCCCAACCCCAACTAACCAGCGTCATCTCATCCGCTGCCCCTGGTCCTGGTGGCGCTCACCGCGGCGGATCAACTTCCGGGAAAAGTGGCGAGGCTATCTTGGGCAGGGGCGGTTCGCTTCGTTCGTGATGGATGAACCGTACCTGCTGGCGGCCGCGCGCTACGTGGAATTGAATCCGGTCCGTGCGAATTTGGCGGCGGATGCCGCCGAGTGGCCTTGGAGCAGCGCAAGGGCACACCTGTCAGGCCATGATGATCGCTTGGTCCAAGCCAGCCGGCTGCTGGCATTGGTCGAAGACTGGAAGGGATTGCTCGCCACTGCCCTGGATGACGAGGAACTTCGCCACCTGCGCGAGCACGGCCGCACCGGCCGCCCACTCGGCAGCGCGACGTTTGTCGAACGTTTAGAGCGAAGGGTCGGTCGCCTTTTAAAGCCTCGGAAAGGAGGCCGCCCGTCAGGACTCCGCAGAACGCCAAAATGAGTATTGTGTCCCCGGAATTCCGGAACCACCTGGTGGAAACCAGCGAGGGCGGCGTGCTCGTGGCCAAGTTCTCCTACGACGGCGCCGGCCGGCGGATCGAGTCGCTCACCAACTATGTCGAGGGCGTCCCGCAGCAGTCCACCCACTACTACTTGAGCGGGCAGGACCAAGTGCTGGAGACCCGCGAGGGTTCGCCCACTACCGCTCCCGAGTCCTTGAGCCCGAAGTACCAGAACGTCTGGTCGCCGCGCTACGTCGATGCCCTGATCCTTCGCGATAGCTACTCGGGCGGCGTGCTCCAGCCAGCTTCGCGGCTCTATTACCTCTCGGACGCGAACTACAACGTCACCGCGCTTGTGGGCAAAGTGAACGGCACCTGGCAGGCCGTAGAACGCTACGCCTACACGGCTTACGGCAAGGCCGCGATCTACACACCCGACTGGTCGAGCACCCGCGCCTCCTCGCTCTATGGCAACGCGACGCTCTATACCGGCCGCGAGCTTGACGCCTCGACGGGCCTCTATTACTATCGCGCCCGGTACTACAGTGCGGATCTGGGGACGTTCGTCGGACGAGATCCGATTGGCTATGGTACTGACACCGGGCGTTTTCTCGGCTACGGTACAATGGACCCCTTCAATACCACCGATGGGATTCGCCACGAGGATTTGAATACTTATCGATACGTATGTGGCCATCCGACGAAAGCCATGGATCCCTCTGGCCTCAAGGAATCTGCCAACGAAGACGGGAAGCTGGGTGAGACAATCATCGGCGTCATCGAGGACGCTGACACTGCGAAGGGTATTGTAAACGCACTTATCGATCGCACGGACGTTGGAAGCCTCAGTGCGCTATCTGACGTCGCATGCGACGGGTTTAAGGATCAAATCTCTACCTTCGCCCAAGCACTCAACGCTTTCTCGCCCAAAACACCATGTGGGAGATGGTACAGGAACGCGTATCTTACTATCATCGCCGCGGCGCAATCCCATGAACCACCGGTGTGATAGTATTGCAGCGACTGGCCTTGCAGGGACCCAGTCCGAAGGAGACAGATGTATGGCAGAGCTTACGGCGTTGGGTGGGCCCGGCTCGCTCTCGGCGGCCGCGCAATTCTTGCGGTTCTCTCAATCCCTTTCGTCAAAGTGCGTTGAAATCACAAGGTGCTGCAATCGGCGCGGAGGCCGCAGATGAGGGTTGGATCGTCGTTTGCAGTCAGCGAGGTTCGCAGTTGAGGAGATACCTATTGGTCTGATCGCTTCTCCGAAGTCGCCCAAGCGAAGACGCTTGCAGGTTCGGTGTCGCCGAGCCTCGCGTGGGCACATCGGCCTGGTAACGACGAGTTGGCAAGGGCCGTTGCCGTTACGATCACAGCGAATGGGAGTAGGTTGTCATGTGTAGATCGGTGATGTACCTGGTCGCGCTCTTAGGATCTTGTCTTACGCTTATGGTGACACCTTCGGTCAACTCGGCTGAGAAATCGGGAACCGAACTCGATGTTGTGAGCCGGTGGTTGCGACGATCACAAGAGTACGCGGCGAAAATGAAGGAGGAACCGCATCGCGCGAAACCAGGCTGGCGCGTCGTATCCGACACGTCTCTGTTCCGTATTGCACTTTGCGAGGCCTACGCAGGGCTCGACCGCGTGCCCGAGGCGATTGCTTTCGTGCGCAACATGAATGATGCTACGCCCGAAGATCGGTCGTATTACGCATATGTCGTTGCGGTGTCCTTGGCGCAGCGTGGCAAGATCGAAACGGCGATCCGTTGCGCAGGAATCGTTCGACGCGAACGGGATTCCAAATCCGATGCTCTCAAGTGGAACTAATCCCAGCGCACGAGATCATTCGCTGTCTGCAATTTCGTCCATCCAGTCAGGGCAACACGACTTCTTCGGCGCCGTCGAGACGATCCAGCGAATTCGAGATGCGGAAACAGTCTCCCGGGCATGGCGTTGTGTAGCGGAAAACCAAGCCCGGGCCGGACAGTATGACCAGGCGCTAGCGACTCTCGCCAAAATGGCGATGGCCAGTAGAGAGGATCGGCTGGCAAAGGACGAGACACGCGAGTTAATTGTCGAATGCCGCGAGCGCGGACGTAAAGAACCGCCTTTGTGCGCCGGCCCGGAGCTATCTTGATGGCCTGCGTCGCCGGATCGGACTCTTCGCTGACGCTGCGGTCGGGCCGGGATCTCTCGACGAGAGAGAAACCAAGGCCGCCGGGATGACCACGGCGCTCGACCGCGCCGCAGCTTGGCGTGAAATCGCGTGGGCGCATTTCGTTGGTGGAAATCGACAGCGATGCCGCCGAGCGATTGCGAGATCGATGGAGAACCTTCGGGACGTTTGCAGTGGAATGCAGGAGCAGAAGGCAATGAACGCAATCCTGCTGGCCGATCTGCACTTAGAACTCGGCGAACGCGAAGCGGCCCTCATGCTTGTTCGCGATGCCAGCGGGGAATCGCATGGACGAGACTTGTTGGCCCGACTTGGTCTCGACTCGCTGACTACGGCGCCCCTTGCCATCAGCGTCTATGTGCGTACAGGCAACTTTAGTGAGGCGACCGAGATTGCGCTTCAATGCGGCGAGCGTGAGCCCTTGCCCTGGAAGTCTCTCGGCGTCTTCTCTGGCCAGGAGGGGGAAACCCGTCGAGTTGAGAAGCTTCTGGACACAATCCAAAATGAGAGAGTCAAGGCTCTTGTCTGCGCGGGAGTCGCCGAGGGTATCTACAACAAACAGCACAGACAATGACCAGTGGAGCATCGTTCTTTGGCTAATAGAAGAGTGGGATCACGGATAGAAGAGTGGAGAAGAGAATAGAAGAGAGAAGAGTGCGGTCAGGCCGGCGTTAGTCATTAGAGATTGTCTCGGGGGGCGGAATCGGGTAACCTCTGTGCCATGGCACGACCGTTGCGCATCGAGTTGGCTGGCGGACTATATCATGTGATGTCCCGCGGGAACGAGCGGCGTGCGATCGTCCGGGACGACGCCGACCGGCAGCGACGCCTCGATTGGCTGCAGCGAACGGTGGAGACGTACGGCTGGCGTCCCAGGGGTATCAGCGTGCGGGGGCGGCCGCGGAGTGGGTGACGTATGGACGGGTGTTGGCCGAATTCGGCGGCCCGAGTGGAGAGGCCCGCGCGTGGCCCCGATTGCTTGGCTATCGCACGTGCCGCCAGGCACAAGAGGGTGCGGAGCCGGCTCACCAAACTTACGAAGTTCTGTGTCCTCGGAATTGGGCCACGACCCTCGATTGAATGATGACCGATCAGCGCTCCCCACAATCGTCCGGGCGTCATCCTCGCTCTTTCCACGTGGTCGTGAAGCCGATCGGGGCGCAGTGCAATCTCGGCTGCACCTACTGCTACTACCTTCACAAAGACGGTCTGCTGGCTGATGGAACGCCCCACCGCATTGCTGACGATCTCCTGGAGGAGTTCATTGGCCAGTACATCGCCGGTCAGCAGATCGAGGAGGTCACCTTCAACTGGCACGGCGGAGAGCCGATGCTCCTGGGCCTGGACTTCTTCCGGAAAGTGGTCCAGTCGCAGCGGAAGCACGCGGGCGTCAATCGCGTCGAGAACGACCTGCAGACCAACGGCGTGCTCTTGGACGACGCGTGGTGCGAGTTCCTCAAAGAGCACCGCTTCTACGTGGGCCTGAGCATCGACGGCCCCAAGCACCTGCACGACCAGTTTCGCAAAGGCAAAGGCGGATCGCCGACCTTCGACGAGGTCTACCGGGCGGCCCGACTTCTCCAGAAGTACGAGGTTCCCTTCAGCCCGATGACCGTGGTCCACTCGATGAGCGCCCGGCACCCCGCTGAGGTGTATCGCTTCCTCACGGAGGATTTGGGCTGCACCCGTCTCCAGTGGCTGCCGTGCGTGGAGCCGAAGGACTTCTCTGCCGTCGCCCCGGGCCGCTGGGACCCGGCCCGAATGCCCGTTCTGGGAACGCCCGCGGCGCGGCCGGGCCATCCCGATTCGGCGGTCACCGACTGGTCGGTCGATCCCGACGACTGGGGAGAGTTCCTCTGCCGAACGTTTGAATTGTGGCTCCAAAACGGCCTGGGGAAGGTTGTGGTCAACTGGTTTGAATCCTCCGTGGGCGTGTGGATGAACGAGCCTTCGCAGATATGCACGCTGGCGGCGGTCTGCGGAAGGTCGCTGGTGACGATGGAGAAGGACGGCACTCTGTATTCGTGCGATCGATTCGTCTACCCGGAGTATCGCCTGGGCAATCTCCGCGACGAAGACTGCCGGCTGGCCGACGTCGTTTACTCGCCCCGCCAGCGGGAGTTTGGCGGCAACAAGCACCAAGGCCTCACCGAATACTGCAAACGCTGCCCCTACCTGTTTGCCTGCTATGGCGAGTGCCCCAAGAACCGGTTCCTCAAGTCGCCGGACGGCCAACCCGGGCACAATTACCTCTGTTCCGGCATGAAGCGTTTCTTCGCCTACGCCGACCCCTATCTCCGCCAGATCGCCGCCCAGGTGCAGCGCTCGCCGCGCGGTGCCTTTTCCGGGGACCGGTATTGAGACCGTGCTGCGCGGGTGAGCTCGTGTTGCGCGATTGAGACCGTGCTGCGCGGCTGAACGCGCGGCTCACGTGGCACGCGTCCCCGTGCTCGGGCGCCCGACGATGAATCGCCTGATGTCCATCGGCGCTTCAAACACCGCCAGTCATCGGCGCGCCCGACGGCCGATTGCCTGACGCCCAAGGAAGGCGAGCTACCGGCGATAACGTCTCGCGCCCCAACACCCGTGGCCAGAGGTCCATGTTTTCGGTCAGGTGGCTGTTGTGATGACGGAGGGTTACGGCCGAAAAATGGACCAGTCCCCGGCCGGCCTGTGAACGGTTACGCACTGTCCGAGGACCGAGTGCTGCCAGGGAATGCCATGACGTCTACTTCACGCGCTCAATCGCCCGGGCATCGAGCGTGTAGAATCCGTCCCCCACGAACTCGCTCTTGAACTTCCTTGCCGGCGTCGTGCAGATCCCGAAGCGGCTGCCGATGGTCTGAGCAACTGTGTCGTGGTACTTCCGATCGAGGCTCCCGCTGACCGTCGTTGCGCGGTTCCAGTCGTAGGCATCCTGCAAGTCGCCAAAGGCGGCGTTATCGACCAGGAGCAAGGTGCCGCTATCGACCGCAACGCCGCAGTCTTTCCCTTCGGCATCCTTGATCGCCGATACCGGCATCCGATACAAACCCGGCTTGGTGAATTTCTTCACGCGATGGGGTCCGCTCGTGTCCTCCTCCCAAGTCATCGGGTCGAGTACCATCAGTTCCGGGGTAGTGAGCCAAAAATAGACGAATCCGTCCTTGCAGTCCCACGGCACATCCTTGAGCGCGGCAAGGGCCTTGCGCCCTGGTTCGCTACGCCGTTGGTCCGCCTTCGATGCTCTTGCGGTCTTCTTCACCTCGCCGAAGCTCCGCGGCTGGGGTTCCAAGGTCGGATCGCCCTTCGCAGAGAAGTAGAAGTAGGGCGGTTCCTTTACGAACGACGCCGCGATGCCTTTGACGCCGTTGGACTTCAGATAATCGAAGAGGGCGCCGGAAACAGCCATTTCCCAGTGCCAGGAAGGCTGCCCATCCCTGAACCTCCCGTTGAATCCGCCGAGCACGGCGAAATCGGCTTTCCCGGTTCCAAAGTGTTCGACCCAACCTCGAAGGTCCAACAGTCCCGGCCCGCGATTCTGTATGTGCCTTGTGACGTCGCCCACGCCCCGGCACAGAACGCGTTTGCACCTCGGACAACTCTCGCTCAATGACTTGAGCACCACGTCGCCGATCATTTCCTTGGGCCGTACCCAAAACAGGCGGTCGGCGGCGTTGGGTTTCTGCTTGGCCCCGGCGATCCGCGCCTCGCCCACCTCGATCTGGTTGCCGATCGCCTTGTTCAATAGTTCCAGTACCGACGGCCGGACGAGGAGCATTCCCGTGCTCACGCGGAAGACGTCCTGTTTCTTCAGCACGGCCTTGCTCACCAGCAGGGGCTCGGGCACCTGGGTAATGTCGGGGAACCTGCAGACGTCACACAGAACGCGCTTGGGCGGGTTCAGGGGCTCGTAGCGCGTGTTCTGATCCACGGGCTCGCCGTAGATCACGAGTTTCAGGAATCGAACGCGATTGGTCTCTTCGGAAGTGGCGCTGCGGAGATCGTGGCTGCCGCCCGCTTCTTGGATTGTTTCAGCTCCTTGTCGAACTTCTGCAGCAACTTCTCCACGCGGGGATCGTCGGCTTCGACGGTGATCTCGTTGACCCGGTGCTCCGAATTCGCCGGGTCCTCGCAGACCCGCCGCGGCTCGTAGGCTGCGAATAACTCATGGAAGCGATCGCGCAGCTTCTTAACGTGCGGCGGATCGGCATACGACGAGCACCAGACATTCCACGGCAGTTTGCCGAGGCGAAGACAAAGCTTCATCACCGATCTCCTCGATGAACGATTCTTAGAGCCGATCCCAGAACCTTTCGCGGTGCTGCGGTTTTCCGGCCGCATAGGGCCGCAGCGGCAGTTCCGGGATAGGTTCTTATCGCCCGAGGCGATGCTCTCAGAGCGTCCAACCTTTGCGGTATTCGCGGTGGACGTACTGGTTCAGCCCGGGCAGGTTTGTACATTTCATATTCTGCGCCGTCCCAATCCACGGGTTGGTTCAGGCCGGCGCATGGCAAGGTGCCCCGCGAGCAGCATTTCCATGAACGGACCCGAGAAGCTGGCAAAACCCGAGAACGTTGGGCCGCCGCCCGCCTTGCTCGCACGGAGGAAATCGCCCATGATTCCCCCGGTCGGACGTGGCAGTCTCTTGGGCGGCGGTGTGAACTCCTTGCGACGCGACTCGGGCAGGAGGAACGGCGCGCCGCCGTGCGAGCCGCAGCAAATCATTCCTTTCTCGCCCACGAAGAGGCTCCCCGCCGCGGCACGACTCTTGGCAAGCTCCGCGTCCATCCGTTCAAGTTGGGCAAATACGGGCGGCAGGTGCGGCCGGGTTTTCGTCGCCTTGCCGTCCGGGCCTTGGTTGCTTCCGTCGGTGTTCGGCTTGCTGCCTTCATACCAAAAGACGCTGATGGGCGGCAATTCGCCCCGCTGCGGAAAGTCGTAGCGGACCGTGCTCCATCGGGGGAACCGGTCCTCGCTGGCGTCGCCGACGTCGACCAACTGCACGCGTTGGGGATAGCCCAGCTTCAACGCAAAGTACACGGCATCCATCATGTGGGGTCCCCAACCGCCGAGCGACCCTGTGCCGAAATCGCACCAGCCGTGCCATGGCCGATAGACGGAGTTGAAAGGCCGCGATTGGGCCGGGCCGAGCCAGGCGTCCCAGTCAAATCCTGCCGGTACGGCTTCGGGCGTGGGCTTGGGCATGCTGCCGCCAAAACGATTGGCAAAAACGTGCCAGGCATGCACTTCCAGCAGCTCGCCGATCGCGCCGGCCTCAAGCCACTCGGCGAGCGTCTGGTGGCCGCCGGTGCCCGAGCCTTGGTTGCCCATCTGCGTGGCGACCTTGGCCTGCCGGGCCGCCTCGCCCAACGCCCGCGCCTCGGCGATGTGATGCACCAGCGGCTTTTCGCAATAGACGTGTTTGCCCAGTTTGAGGGCCGTCATCGACGGACAGGCGTGCTGATGATCGGGCGTGGCGATCAGCACGAGGTCGATTTCGTTGTGGATTTTGTCGTACATCGCCCGATAATCGCTGAACGTCTTGATCCGCGCGGATCGAAGTCCTTGACTCGCGCCTTTTCGGCGCCTCGGCTGAGGTTCTTCATCGCCTTGGCCAGGTTGCCCTGATCCGGTTCGGCCAGGGCGACATAGTTGAGTTCCGGCGTAAGCCCCTGCATGTACAGGCCACGGCCGCCGCAGCCGATGGCTGCCACGTTGAGCCTCCTGCCGGAATTCGCGGCGGCCAAGACCGCCGGTGCGGGAAACAGTTGCACGGCGGCCGCTGCCGTCAGCGATCCCGCGCCCTTGAGCACATCACGCCGTGTCACACGTCTGGTCATCACTTTCTCTCCTCGAACTCGGGGCTGCTTCGGTACTTTCCATCGCTGACACAACAGCGGGTACTGAGGCAAACAGTGCTCGCCCTCACAACGCCTGTCGCAGCCGGTAAAGCTGTTCCAAGGACGCCGGGGCCATCGTCCCGTCCTGGTAGATGCCGACGTTGAAGGTCATCGGTGCCTTGGTGCGAAGTTGCAGGTGCGGACGTAAGGAGATGACTTCCTCGTCCGTGTACAGCGGCGGCGGAATCTCGCGTGTCGAGCTTCGTGTGGACCCAGGCCCGGTCCTCCAGGCACGTCCAGCCGAACCACTGCAGGCCGTTGTCCAGGTAGCGGGCCTTGGCCGGCGTCTTGAGGTTGACCAGTTCCCCGGCCCAGTAGTCCTGGTGCGTCGTGTAGAGAAAGGTTTGGTTGACACCGGCGTTGTAGGTTACCAGCCGAGCCGGATATCCGCGTCTTGGCGGCCACCGTGAACCGCTCCCACGGGAACTGGAAGCCGGTCATGTCCGTGGTGACGCTGTTGTGCGGGCCACGGGGATCGAGGGAGTACGGGCTGTCGAACCACCACGCCTTGATCTTGTCCTCGTAGCGGTCGCCCATCCAGCCAACGATGTCCATCAGGTTCTTGGCAAACCGGTCCTTGTCGCGGTCGTGGTAGCCGACCGCCTGTTCCCAGGCCGAATCCTGCTTGCCGGTTGCAGGAGTGGTTGTAGTAGACCAGCAGGTGCTTCTGCTTGGCGGCCAGGGCGTCGGCCAGTTCGCGCGATCAGGTCACGCTCGCAGGTCCGGCCCGGCAGGATCTTGTCGAGCACCGGATGCGGAGCGGGCAGCATTTGCAGGGCGTGGGCCGCCGTGAAGAGCACGTAGTCGGCCCCGGCATACTCGACCGCTGCTCGACGAAACCGTCTCAGGTCGAAGTCAGCGACCGCCTTCTGGAATGGCTAGCGGTGGACCGTTGCGGGGAACGGTCTGGGCCGTCCAGTGGACGCCGATGCCGAAGCGGCACTTGGCCAGCCAGTCCGTGTTGGCTCGGACGTAGGGCTGGTCCGCTTCGCCGCCGAGGAGCATGCGCGCGTCACGGACCACTACGGGGACCGTCGCCAAGGCTCCGAGGAATCGCCGTCGCTTCATGTCAGCGATCCTTCCTGTAGTCCTGAGACGTAACCGTTCACGGGCCAGCCGAGGACTGGTCCATTTTTCGGCCGCAAGGCTCTGCCATCACAACAGCCGCCTGACCGAGAACATAGACCTGTCCCCTTCACTTCCTCCCACCGTGAACGGTTACCCTGAGATACTTTGAGGTAGGTGTCGATCTCGGTGCCGATTTTACCAGCGCCGTCGCACGTGCGAAAGCAAGCCAACCAGTGACCGGGCGAGAAGTACCACATAACGCCGATCTCAAAACCGTGTGCCGCTCCTGAATTCACCGGCGCGGAGGACTGCCGTAGCAGTTCCGGGGCAGGCTCGTAGCATACAATGGCCGAATTGCCGGGAAAAGAGGTGCCGATGGGCGAAGCAGAGTAGCAAAGTATAGGATACCGACGATCAACGGTATCCTCACAGTCTCCAATTACTTCGCTCGCTGGCACTTGACACCCTATCATATCTTCGTACGATTGTGTGACTGTGCGGCAAATTGGTAAGACAGGTCAAGGGAGGAAATGGGCCATGCCAAAGAAACAAGGGATCAGTAAGACCAAGACAGTGCTCGATTACTGGAAGAAGCATCCCAAAGCCAAGTCGTCAGAGATTGCTGAGGTGCTCACGAAGCAAGGCGTTTCGATCTCAGCAGCCTACGTCGCCAACATCAAGAGTACGCATAAGAAGACGGGTCGTGCAGTGAAGAAGCTCAGGGAGAAGCGTGGCGTAGGAATCCCTGAAATCAAAGCGGCACTCGCGCTGCTCAAAGCCTGTGGCAACGTCAGCGCAGCCAAGGAAGCCTTGGCGGCAGCCGAAGAGATTAAGGCGATGGTTCATTGATGCCGTTGTTTGACGAGTGAGGCCCGCATGGCTAGAACCTATCCCGGAACCACCACGGCTGCCCTCTGCGGCCGGAGAATCGCAGCACCTCCAAAGGTTCTGGGATCGGCTCTAATAACCGTCGGGCGGTCAGCGGAACTCCGGATTCCAGCCGTTTCGGCTCACGATCGGGGTGAATCGCGAACATTGACTGCGCCGGCATCCACTTCCTCCTTCTCGAGGGCACCAAGCAAGTCGCCTGCGGTTGCACAGGTATAGGCCAAGTATGTAACCGTTCACAGGCCCGTCGGGGACTGGTCCATTTTTCGGCCCCCAAGACGTCGTCATCACAATAGGCGCGTGACCGAAAAACATGGACCTGTCCCCCTTCGGTCCCGGGGCTGTGAACGGTTATGCCGATCTAGGGATGCCTTGTTGACCAGGGAACCGTTCCAGGCTTTCTGCGGGCGGGAAACGGGCTGTGCGTCGCTCGCCCTTGTTCTACGAGCAGCGCACGACTCAAGAGTCGCTCTCGAGGCTGCGGGGGAGCAGCCGCAGCGCTGACCTTTTCGGCAGAGGCTTGGGCTTGGCTTCGGGCTTGGACGGATCGTAGTTGGGGTTCGGCGTAGGCATCTGGGCCCCCACCTCCTCGCGCCACGCGTGCAGCCGGGTGCGAAGCTCCTTGGCCTTCTCCGGCATCGTAGCCGCCAAATCGCGATCTTCGCCAATGTCTTCGCGCACGTTGTACAACTCCACTCGCATGGTCGTCATAGAACTCGATGAGTTTGAAGTCCCCTGCGCGGATCGCGCCGTAAGGGTTCGCACCGCCGATCTGGTACCACTGGTGATGCGGATAGTGCCAGTAGATCGCCTCACGCTTCACTTCCCCGCTTCGCCGCAGCAGCGGGACGAGACTCACGCCGTCGCTCACCGGGGCTTTGGCCAAGCTGCACATTTCCAAGAGCGTTGCATGAAGGTCCATGGTGATCGTTGGCGTATCGGAAACGCTTCCGGGCCGCGTCACTCCGGGCCAGTACACGATGAGCGGCACGCGCACGCCCCCTTCGTACGCCGACGCCTTGCCGTAGCGCAGCGGCTTGTTCGACGTGGCCGGAAGCATGCCGCCGTTGTCGGACGTGAAGACGATGATCGTGCGGTCGGCGAGCTTAAGCTCCTCCAGCTTAGCGCGGATCCGGCCCACGGTTGCGTCCATGCTCTCGACCATGGCGGCGTAAGCAGGATAATCGTGGGTGAGGCCCGGGCGGAGCTTGCGCCGATACTTCTTCTCCAGGTCCGGTGGGCCTTGCCACCGCATCCCGCCTGAGTTGTGCACGGCGAAGTGCGGCAGGTAGAGAAAGAACGGCCGGTCCTTCACCCGTTCGATAAACTTCACCGCCTCCTCGCCGAGCCGCTCCGTGATGTATTCGCCCGGCCGGCCTTCTGAAATCGTGGGAGTCTTCCAGGGTGCGAAATAGTCAGCCATACCGGCCGACTTCGTGCCTGCCACGTTCACGTCGAAACCGTGGTGCTCCGGATAGTACTCCGGCCCGCCAAGATGCCACTTGCCGATGCTCGCGGTCCCGTAGCCGGCGGCGCGGAAGGCGTCGGCAATCGTCTTTTCCTCCCGCGGCAAGTACTTCGTCCAGTTCGGCACGAGCAGTTTGGGATTGGCGGGCATCATGCCGGGAATCCAGTCTGTGATGTGCAGGCGGGCAGGATACTTGCCGGTCAATAGCGCCGCGCGCGTTGGCGAGCAGACCGTGCAGGCGGAGTAGTTTTGCGTGAATCTCATGCCCTCTCGGGCCAGCCGATCCAGATGCGGCGTTTCGTAGAAGTCGCTGCCGAAGCACGACAGGCCGGTCCAGCCGAGATCGTCGGCAAGGACGAGCACGACGTTGAGGGGCCGTTCCGCCGCGGGCGCGGCTCCGCCAAGTCCCGCCGTGGTGAGTGCAAGAGCGAAACCCACGAACGCGCTTCGACAGGTCATGGGGTATCCTTTCACGTAACGGTTTCCAGACACTCGAACCGCGGCTGCTGAGTTCCACCCTCTCGCAGCCCGTGCTGCCCTATCACCACGGCACTATTGCCTCGCCCCCGCGATTCTCGGAACCCGATGCACGTAACGCCGGTTGGCAAGTTCAACCGTGATTTGCCACTGGTTCAGTTCCCCGGGGGTCACTTTCACCTCGACCGGTTGCTCCACGTTCGTCCCGCTCCGATACAGGGCGGCATACCACGCCCCGGCCTGCTTCGAGCGGAACAGACGCATCGGAATCGTCTGCGGAACCGGTTGATTGTCGCGGGGGAAGCCGCAGCCGAGGATTTCCTGGGCACCGCTGCAAACAATGTCCATCCGGAAACGGTGGCCGCCGCGCTCAAAGGTCTCCCAGTATGCGGCCGACCGGTCGAATCGCTCGGGCGATCGAAGGTACGTCCAAGGGACCTGCGGGGGCAGGCTGATGGGCTCGGCCGGCCCGCCGGCGGAGCCGCTTCTCGGCCCGCCCATCCACGTGGACAATCCAGTCGAGATCGTGCGGCCCCGCGGAACTGACCTGGAAGAAATCCAACACGTACTCGTCGCGGACCAGGCAGGTGCGCAACTGACTTACGCCCGGGTAGAGCAGGCCCGCGCGATCGCCCATGCTCAGCCGCTTTACGCGTGGGAGCGACTGGTATTCGACCAGTTCCAGCGGGCCGGCGGGGAACCGCTGGCTGCGGCCGTCGACCAGGAGTGTATTGTGGCACAGGGTTTGGCGGTTCAATTCTGACTGGACCTTGGCCGAGAAGGAATGTTCCTCGCTGGGCAGGGCCTCGCTGTCGGGCAGCCAAAGGTGGCCGTCGGCGAAGAGGATGATCGACAACTTATCGAAATTCTCATGGACGCGGTTGCACGAGTACGTGGCGAACAGGCTCCAGCCGCGTCCGCTCCAGTAATCGGTTCCCTCCACCGATCGCAGCGCTGCGTAGCCATGTTCGGGCCAAAGTCGCGAGAACTGCGGAGGCGGGCCGGCCGGCGGAAGTTCAGCCAAACCCCCGAACAGAGCCTCGCGCGATCGGCGGGGCATGTCGCTCAGCAACCAGGCATACCGGAAATCGGCGAATCGCCGGCAGAGGATCTCCCAGTCGGCGCACTGCCCCAAGTGAGGGCGATCGCCATAACAGTCGCCGATCGTCGGAAGCGTCCGGTCGGGAAATACAAGCGGCAGCAGGGCGTCATACGCGCCTTTGAGCGTGCGGCCATCGCCCGATTCATCGCCGTACAGCCTTCGGGCGTGGCCCACGTTCTCGAGCAGTTCGGCGGCTTTGACCAGCGGCGTCGTGGCGGCCATTTGATAGGGAATCGAACCTTCCAACCACAGGCCGTCGTCGGTGAACCCGTGTCGCATGAGGAACTCAATACCCTTGGGGCCATCCAGAGCCCGATCGACCAACTCGGGCCGTCGGTAAAAGACCCCCATGGCCACCAGTCCCAGCTTGTGCCAGGCATAATGGTTATTCAGCCCCCCGCCCGGCTCGTGGCGGACCCAGTACTCGTCGTTCTTCTCGACGGCCGCCAGGAACCGCTCGAAGAAGGCATCGATCTTCTTCCGCTGGCCCGGCGTGAACGAGTCGAAGAGGATGTCGTAGGCCTCCATGGCCTCCAGGGTCCAGACCGTGTAGTTCAAACCGACGTCGTAGTGCTCGAACTCGAAGGTGAAGTCAGCCAGCGCCAAGAGCGTTTCTCGCGCCTTGTCCGACAGCTTCGACTCCGGACGCAGCAAGCCGCCCCAGGCACATTGGCGCGCTAGCTCCGCCCAATGCTCGGGTACGATCCAGGTGTGATGATAGACCTGCGGATAGGTCTCACTCCAGGGCTTCGCGCGGTCCTTCTCCCACCAGGTTCGCTCCAGCGGCGGCAATTCGGAGAGCTTTGCGCCCTGCGCCTCCGCGACGAGCTCATCGGCCCAGCGCGCAAACGTCTTGTTCACCAATACCGACTGACGCACCCGAGCCACCTGGGCTGGCGTCACAGAAGACGCTCGGGTGCGGCGGGGGCGCGTCGGCACTAGGGGCAACGACGACACACGTCAGAATCGCGAGCAAGTCATACATGACCTTCCCCGGACGGTTCGTTACTTCTTGTTCCGCTGGAATTCGTGAAACAACTCTGCGCGAAAGGAAACGTTTTGCTCTGGGGCCCCTTATCCAGGCAGTAGGTGACGACACCGTCGCATTTGCCTTCCCGCCATGCCTCGAGCGACATGCGGAGCCATTCGGCAATCCGCTCTGGGGTTGCCGGGTCGCCGTGACGCATACGGAACTCGGATTCGCCGCCCGCCGTCATGGAGATGAAGGGAATGTGGAAACGCCGCTGGCCGATCTTCGCCGCGCCGTCGAACCCCGCCTCGAACGCCCCTTGCCGGCTCACCTTCCAATTCTGCGGCTGGCTCAAATCGGCCGCCAATTGAAGGCCTTCGGAGCGAAACTGGCTTACGCGCCAGCGCACCCCGAAATTGCTCACGCCCTTCTTATCCAGCAGCCGAAGAGCGATCGTAACGCTTGCCTTGCCCCGCACCGCTTCGCTCACGTCGACGGCGATCTTGCGCCCGGCGACTGGCCCGCCCGCCACGTCCTCTTCCCACACGACCGTCCCGTCCACGAGGAGTTGCTTGAAGTGGTAGCCGGCCGTTTCCGCGGTAAAGTCATCGCGCTCGCGGAAATGGACCACGCAACGATCGGCGGGCAGCACCTTGGCCGTCTGGCTTGCCGTCACGAAATCTCCCGCGCGGGACGGCACGTTCCATGGATAGCTGAGCTCGCCCGGCGGGGTGACGATTGCGTCGTTGAGCATGCCCCACGTCCACTCGATCTCCTCGCGATCCTGGAGATAGGCCACGACGACGCCGTCGATCACGTCGCGGTAGTCCTCGACGAACTGCGCCCGGATTTCGCCGAAGTACATCAGGGGCAATAAGCTCAATCTTGGGTTGATGCGGTGCGACCGCGCCCGGATGTCGCGCAGCCGGGCGGGCGTAAAGAACTCGCGGTTGGCGTAGAAATCGTCGATCACCCACGCCTTCAAGTTCGGGTGCGCAAGCGACAGCCGAGCGATCTCCTCGCCCCACCGCGCGTAGTCCAGCCGGAATGGCTCGGAATACTGGCGACCGTAGAGGGGCGGGCTTTCCGACGGCGGCACTAGGTAGACCCAAACCTCGATTCCCGCCTGCGCGGCCTTCGGAAGGAACAACTTCAGGTCGTCCCAATCGGTGGGCGCGTGCCAGATGAGCCAATAGTACGTGGTGACGCCTAAGTCCGTGAGCCGCGATGCGGTGGCCTCGATGTCCACTCGGCCGTCCGGGCGACGCAGTTCGGAATTGTAGTCTGCCAGGTGCCGGCCGAAAGCCCCTTGCCCCTGCGACGGCTTCGATGGCTCGGGCTGCGCCATCAGGGGCCCCACTCCCGTTGCGAAAACCGCCAGTCCCAAAAGCCAAGCCGTGAGTCGATGCATTGCCGACACCTTGCACCTCGCGCGCGTGATCGTTTACAGGGTGGACTCGCAGAAGCAGCGTCTCGCCGCTTCTGTACTCGTCGATGACCAAAGGAAAACCCGGGAAACGCGGCGAAACGTTGTTTCTACTCCCGGGGCGTGAACGCTTACCCAACCATTTACCGTGCGGATTCCAATAAGAACCTATCCCAGAACTGCCGCGGCGGCTCTGTGCGGCCGGAAAATCGCAGCACTTCCAAAGGTCCTGGGATCGGCTCTAAGTTACTCCGAGCCATCGGAGCATGCAATCGGCACCGGACGTCCGGATACCGATTCAGAAACTCGCGGCACGGTCCAACCACGTGTCGAGGATGTATCGGAGGTGGAGTTGCCCGAGAATGCCCCGTAGAGTCGATGCCGATGTGCCGCCCGGAGGGGATCTTCTCCCGACAGCCCGCGGCAGATACGATCACTTTGGGCAAGCGAGGTGGCGCGGCCACGAGGCTCGGAACAAGGGCAGGCTCGAACCGGAAACGATGCAATCATTTTCGACGGCGATCGCGCGGTTCTTTCAGGCTCCCGACTTGCCCGCGGAGGCTCGCCGTACGTTCCGGTTTCACCTGGCGTACGCCTTGCTCGACGCGGCTGCGGGGGGCATCCTGCTCAACGCGCCCCTGGTGGCGCTCAAGGCTTTGTCGGCCCAGACGTGGCATTTGCCATTGCGCGAATTGTATTCGGGCGTTGGAATGCTCGCGACGCTCTACTTGGGAAACTGGATGGCCCCAAGGCTGAAAATGCCTTTCGTGTTTCTGCCGGGCGTTGCTTGTGCCATCTGTGCGATGAGCATGGCCACAGCAACGAGTACGCGCCTACTGGTTCTTGACGCTCTTCGGCATCAGCGCGATGTTCGAGATTGTGACGCGGCCGGCGATCACCTCGATCCTTCGGTTGAACTACCCTGTCACCCATCGGGGCCTCGCAACGGGTGAGGTACGGAAATGGTCCTCGTTGTCGTTTGTCGTTGCCAGTCTGGGCTCGGCAGTCCTGTTGGAGAAGGCCGATGCCGGCAACATGATTCTGGTCCAGAGACTGATTCTGTTGGCCGGCACATTGAGTCTATCCAGTTTCCTTTGTTTCCGTCAGATTCGCGTCAACGAGGATCCGGCAACGTGCCGCCACGATCTACGCCCCGAAGTTCTCCAGAACTTTCGCGAAGCGGTGAGCATCGTGCGGCGGGATGCCCGGTATCGCCGCTATCTCATCGCCTGTTTCGTGGATGGCTTCTGCGGCATGCTGTACTTTCCCCTCATCTGGGCATTTCTTCAAAAAGTGCTCGGCTACGGATATGTAGGGGGTGCCCTCCTCATGCACGTGATCCCGGCGGTGACGGCGTTTGCCGTGACCGGGTTCGTGGGCCGTTGGTTTGATCGCACCAATCCTTGGCTGGCATGGGCATGGATTCGCTTCGGCTGGGGATTAGACGCCTTGATCCTCGCTGCCACCCCTCTATGTGCCGTGGTATTCCCGCCGGCCATCGTAATCCTGCCCGTCGCCGGAAGGCTTCTGCGGGGAAGCGTGCAAGGCGGATCCTGGGTACTCTCGTGGCAGATCGGCATTACGCATTTTGCCCCTCCGGGAAGCGATACCAGCCGCTACATGGGAATCATGGTGTTTCTGAACGGAGCGATCCGCCTGGCGGCCTCGGCGACGGGAATGTTCCTCTCCGCCCATGCATTTCGTCCAGGAACGCTCTTGGTGGCCGGCGGTCTGGGCGTGATTCTGTCCGGCGTTTATTCACTTTGGCAGGGACTGCGTGAACGCCGAGAAGAGCACCTGGCGACGATTGCAGACTTCGAATCGCACTTCACCGCCGCAAAGCGTTAAGGGAACTGCCCGTGCCGAAATCGTGACGCAGAGATGCCAAGTTGCATGTGATGCTCGACGTGCCGGGTGGCTAACCGCGGATAACGTCTGGAGCCTTTTGGAAACTCTCGCTTTCATTTCTCTCCCTCTTCCCCCTTTTGTGCCTTCCTGCCTTCGTGGTTCACATCGGCCTTCGTGGTTTCCGCCCCAAGCACCTTCAGGCTCCGCGCGTGTGCCACTGCTTCGTAGCCGTCGCGCTTCGCCGCGGCGGACAAGCAGTGCAACAAACCGGCCAGTCGCTATCCGTTCCCGAGCCGCCGGGGACTGGCTCACGGTTCGGCCCGTTTCGTTCTCAACTATGTTGCCTAAGTTAAGAGCCCTCTCCCTCTTCCCGCTTGGTGCCTTCGTGCCTTGGTGGTTCCCCTCGCCCCCTCCTGAACCCTGAACCCTGAACCCTGAACCCTGAACCCTGAACCCTGAACCCTGAACCCTGAAAACTGAAAACTGAAAACTGAACCCTGAAAACTGAAAACTGAAAACCCGCTACTCCAAAAATGGCCCACGAACCACTCTTGAAATTGGGCCACTCCACGTCGTAAGATCGCTGGGCCAAACTCCGCGCGCCCGAAACCTGCAATCGATACCTGCCATCGAAACACAAGTTCCAACCGTGCCGTCGAAAGCCATTCCCTCGGACTCCAGGAAAACCACCGGCCCAGTACGTCGCTCCAGCCGTGGAAACCCCTTCCGACCATGAGAACTCCCTATCGCCCTCGATGCGCGGCTACCCCCCGCGACCCCTCTGCGGGCGATCGTTCCGACGCCCCCCGCGAATTGGCAAAAAGCGCGATCCGTTGACCAACGCGCGCCCAGGCCAATCCTCTTTCCCCCTGTCTCGCCGACCGCCGTTGCCGCGCCCCGCTCCCCAGGCCGAGGTGGATAGTTTGGAAAAAACGACCCCCGTTGACCAAAAAACCCTTTTGACCCCGCATTCTCCCGCAAAAACGCAGCCGCCTCCCACTCGCCTTTCACCGCACCGCCATACCGCACGGCAGTTCCAGCGGCAGCACGTCAAGCATGCAAAGCCAAAAAAGCCACTGTCGCACGAATCCAGTTGCCCCCGCAGTGTTCCCCAAAGGAGAGCCAGCGATGTTCCGCTTCTTGGTCGGTTGTTGCCTTGCCTGGGCGGTACTCCTTGGCCCGGCAGCCCTGGGCGCCGAGCCGCGCTACGAGATCGCCTATGCCACGTACTTCGGCGGAAGCCAGTGGGACCAGGCCCGCGAGGTGATCGTGTATCCTGACGGCTCGGTCCTCGTCGGCGGACAGAGCTGCTCTGCGGACCTGGCGACGACGCCCGGCGTCTTCCAGCCGAAGTACGCCGGAGACGACCCCGCTTTGGGCCACGGCGGTAACTACGGCGGCGACTGTTTTCTGCTGCGGCTCAGCCCCGATGGAAGCCGCGTGCTGGCGGCGACGTATTTCGGTGGGTCCAAGCAGGAACGCAACGTCTACGGCATGGCGCTCGATTCGCAGGGGAACATTGTCATTACCAGTGCCACGCGCTCGCCCGACTTGCCCACGACGGGCGGGGCATTCCAGCGCACTTACGGTGGGCCACCTTCGGACTGGATGGTGGCCAAGCTGACCGCCGACCTGACGAAGCTCGTTTGGTGCACCTACGTGGGTGGCCAAGGCGACGACTTCCCCCGCGGCGGTCTGGAACTCGATGCAGAAGACAACGTCTACGTCGTGGGCGGCACCGCATCGAAGGATTTCCCCACCACGCAAGGCGTCTTCCAACAGTCGATGGCCGGCCCGCGCAATGCCGCAATCGTCAAGCTCAAGGCAGATGGGTCGGGACTCGTGTTCAGCACGCTCCTGGGCGGAGGCCAGTGGGACGGGCAGATGGGGATCCGAATCGACCGCGCGGGCAGTCTCTACGTCGCCGGCCACACCCAGTCGCCCGACTTCCCCGGCACGCGCAACGCACCCAGTCGAAACGGGCCGGACGCTCCGACGCCTTCCTGGCCAAGATCGCCGCGGATGCCAGCCGGCTGATCTACGCGACCTACCTCGGCGGCCGCGACAACGAGTTCGCCGAGCATCGGCTGCAACTTGCCGCCGACGGATCGATACTGCTCAGTGGCGTTACCTCGTCTCCCGATTTTCCCACGACCGACGGCACCCTGGGCAGACGACTGCGCGGCAAGACCGACGGCTTCCTCACCCGATTGTCTCCCGACGGACGCCGGTTCGTGTTTTCAACCTACCTGGGCGGATCCGGCGAGGAGTTCTTCCTCATGCCCACTCCGGACGCCGAAGGGAAGATTCACCTCGTGGGCACCACCACCTCCAACGATTTCCCGGTAACTCCCGACGCGGTGCAATCGCAATTCCGCGGGCCCAGCGAGGGTGAGGGAGACGGCGTGTTCGCGGTTACCAGTGCCGAGGGATCCAAGGTGATCTATGCGACTTACCTCGGCGGCAGCGGTGCGGACCTGATCCGCAGCTTCGCCCTGGGGCCGCACGGAGAGGTCTACCTTGTCGGCAACACGTCCTCCGAAGACTTTCCCGTGACTCCCGGTGCCGCGCAGCGACGCCTGGCGGGAAAGGCGGATGCCTTCATCGTCAAGCTCGTCCCGAAAAAGCCACGCGGCTAACCCGCCGCTTCCTCAACTCCTTCGGCCGGCCATGCCAAAGCTTTGCGCGACGACCAGTGCCGCGTCGGGGCGACCTTGCCGCGCGCGCGGCGCGGAGCCCGGCCAGTCGCTCCGGGTCGGTCAGCAGTTCGGCAACTTTGTAGGAGAAGGTGCCCAGATTATTGGCCTTGATCGCCGCCTGGGCTTCCAGCAGAAAGTCGCTGTTGCGGCTTTCCTGGCCGGGAATGGGGTTCACCACGACCATGGCCACTCCGCTCGCCAGGGCCTCCGACGACGTGAGGCCGCCGGGCTTCGTGACCAGGATGTCGGCGACGGCCATCAGTTCGTCCATCGCTGTGGTGAACCCGAGTACGTGAACTCGATGCCGTGGTGGCGGGGTGAGCTGCTGCAATCGCTGCTTGAGCTCCTCGTTGCGCCCGGCGACGACCACCAGTTCCAACGGTGTCTCGATGCCCAGCAGTCCTTGAAACAGGCGTTCGACGGGACCGACGCCGAAGCCTCCCGCCAATTGCAGGACGACGGGCCGGTCTCCCGCCAGGCCATGGCGCGGCCAGGCACGCGCTTCGGTCCTTGGGACGGCTGAAGGCGGGATGGATCGGGATGCCGCTGGTCGTGATGTCGGATGCCGGAACGCCCCAATGCTCGAGGTTCATCGCACCTTCGCGCGTGGCAGTGAAGTAGTGGTCGCAGGGCTGATTGACCCAGAGACGATGCGTTTCGAAGTCGGTGGTCACGGTGAAATGCGGCAGCCGGATCTCCCCCTGGCGGCGCAAAGCGGCGATCATCTCCGCGGGAAGGAAGTGGGTGTTGACGACGATGTCCCAGCGCCCTTGCGCAGGCGGCGCAGCAGCGGTCCGAGGTTGAGTTTCTCCACGAGCAGCCGCAGGCGGTCGCTTTTGCGCTGCGGAGAGGGCTCGCGATCCAACAGGTCGTAAAAGTACCCGAGCACGTGGGGCGCCCGGTTGACCAGGTCGAGGTACGCTCGGCCGTAGAATTTGCGGAACGCTGCGTTGGTGAGCTCCAACACGTCGAGGTTCTCGACCTCGGCCTCGGGATCCAGTTGGCGAACCGCGAGCTCGACGGCCTGGGCCGCTCGAAGATGGCCGGCGCCGACCGACGCGGAAAGAACCAATACGTGGCGTGGCATAAGGGGACCGTCAGGGAAGGAAGTCTACGCCCGCACAAAAGGATTCGTTTGCTTCTCCTCGCCGACCGTGGTCTCAGGGCCATGGCCCGGATACAGACGCGTGTTGTCGGGAAGAGTATAGAGTTTGGAGCGGATACCGGAGGCCAATGCCTGGAAGTCGCCGTCGGCGAAGTCGCAGCGGCCGATGCTGCCGGCGAAGATCACGTCGCCCACAAAGGCAACCGGCGGCGTGTTGCCTTTCCAAAGATAGACGACGTGCCCGGCCGAATGGCCCGGTATCCCCAATACGTCGAGTTCGAAACCCGCGGCGGAAAAGGTCTCGCCGTCGTCGACCGTGACGTCGGCCGGAGGGCTCGTGACCGAGAATCCGAACATCGCCGAAAGGTTGAGCCAGGGGTCCGTCAGCTTAGGGGCATCGCCCGTGCCGATCACAAGCGGGCACTCCGGCCAGCGACGCTTGAGCGGTTCGTTGCCGGCAATGTGGTCGGCATGGCCATGGGTCAGCAGGATAGCGGCGGGAGTGAGCCCCTCGGCGTCCAGGCATTTCAGGATCCGTTCCGGATCCTCGCCGGGGTCGATGACCAGACAATCGTGGCGATCGGCCTGCCAAACCACAAAACAGTTCTCCTGGAATGCCTCGGAGACGATCGTCGTCACTTGCAGATCGTGCTGCATCACGAACTGACCTCCACTCGGACGTAGGGGGCGGGTAGAATCTGTTCCGTCGACACCCTGAGCGTTCAGGGGGCGGCGACCCTGCCGATCGGGAAAAGTCGCCGCGATAATCGCAACATTCTAATTGCGCCGGGCGAAAACGGCGATAACGTCCTTGAGGGCCAGAAGCGCTCAATTTCGGGTAGGGGAACTTCCCACGCGCGGCTGCGGACAGGCTCGAACGCCGCAAGAGGCGTCGTATCCCCTCCTTCCAAGCCGGCGGGGCGCGTCAAACTGGCATTTGTGGGACGGTTGGGTAGTCTGGCGGAAACGCAGGATCGTCTCACCACTCGGGGTAGAATAACAAGGAGCGGTCTTCATGGCGGTTGGGAACTGGAATCGGGCACGGGCTTTTCTGCCCCTGGCTGCCTGGGGTCTGGCCATGGCGTTTGCCTGGTCCACAGCATGCGCACAGTCTCCGCCAAGCGACGACGCCGGCTTGCGCATGGCGGAGAGGTCGAATCCTCTTCCCCCGCCGCGCCTCGGCCTCACGCCCGCACGCCCCGACGAGCATCCCCTGATGCCTGCCTTGCGCTGGGCGCAAAGCGGGTTGAACGACGTGCAGAAGGTCCAGGATTACTCGGCGACGGTGGTGAAGCGGGAACGCATCGACGGAAAACTCGGTGATCCGGAGTTTATCTTCATCAAGATTCGCCACCGGCCCTTCAGCGTCTACCTTTATTTCCTCAAGCCCGATGGTTTGCGCGGGCAGGAGGTTATCTGGGTCGAGGGGCTCAACAACGGGAAAATGTGGGCCCACGCCACCGGCATCCGGAAGATGTTCGGCACCGTCGAGCTTGACCCGACCAGCGCCATCGCCATGAAGGGCAACCGCTATCCGCTTACCGAAATCGGGGTGCTCAACCTCCTTCGTCGGCTGGTGGAAGTTGGAGAGAAGGATTCGCAATACGGGGAGTGCGAGGTGAACTTCTTCCCCGGGGCGAAGATCAACGAACGCTCCTGCACTTGCGTGCAGATTGTCCACCCTGTGCCGCGTCGCAACTTTCTCTTCCATCTGGCGAGGATCTTCGTCGACGACGAGTTGAACCTGCCCGTCCGCTACGAATCCTACGACTGGCCGGAAAAAGAAGGGGCGCGGCCCGAACTGATCGAGGAATACACGTATCTGAACTTGAAGCTCAACAACGGCTTCACCGACGCCGACTTCGACGTCCACAACCCTAACTATGGGTTCAAGCCCGAGAAGTGATGCCGAACCGAGCGGCCGGGCTGGGAATTGCCTCCGACCCCGCGATGTCGACCTGGGTGCGCGCGGGCCTGCGTCTTTTCCGCGCGCTGGCGATCGCCTATCTCTTGGCGCTGGTGGTTCTGATGTTCTTCGAGGAGCGGATGATCTTCATCCCCAGCCGGTATCCGGAGGGAGACTGGCGCCCTCGGGGGCTCGCCGTCGAGGACGCCTGGTTCCGCGCCGACGACGGCGTTGAACTTCACGGCTGGTACGTGGCGGCCCAGCGGCCGCGCGCGGTGGTGTTGTTCTGCCACGGCAACGCCGGAAACGTAACACACCGGGCTGAAGCCCTCCGCGCGCTGTGCGACGTGGTCGGGGTTTCCACGCTGGTGTTCGATTACCGCGGCTACGGCCGCAGTCGCGGGAAGCCCGACGAGGCGGGGGTGTTGGCCGACGCGCGCGCGCGCGGCGGTGGCTTGCCCAGCGCGCAAAGTGCCCCAGGAACAGATCGTGCTGATGGGCGAGTCGCTCGGCGGCGCGGTGGCCGTATACATGGCCGCCGAGAGTCCGGCGCCGCGCACTGATCCTCGAGAACACGTTCAACCGCCTGCCCGACGTGGCCGCCTTCCACCTCCCCTGGTTTCCCGTGCGCTTACTGATGCGCACACGTTTGGACGCCGAGGAGAAGATACGGCACTATCGCGGGCCCTTGCTGCAAAGCCATGGGGATTGCGATACGATCGTGCCCTACGAACTCGGGCGGCGACTGTTCGAGGCGGCCGGCGAACCGAAGCGGTTTCTCACCATCGAGGGCTGCGACCACAACACCCTCCGGGACCGCCGCTACTACGCCCAGGTGCGGCAGTTCATCGAGGAATTGCCTGCTCGGTGAACAGCCGGCGAAGCAGGGTGGCAACCTCCGCGGCGATGCCCGGACTTTGGCTCTCCCGCGGACCGGCTACGTTGAGCACGGCCGGGTGCGCATCGACGAGCCATTGGCGGACGGCCTCGAAGTCCACGGGTTGTAAGAGATCGACGACCAGGCAAGGGCGGTGATGACGGCGGGCGAGCCGTTGCGTGAGTCGCGTGCCGCCCGTGGGTTTGCCGCGGCAGAGAATCAACGTGGCGTCGGAATCACGGACGTTCCATTCGGTGCGGATCGCGTACTGCGCCGAGTCGGTTTCGCAAAGCTGGTAACGCGGATCCATTGCCCCGTCTTCCGCCAGCCTCCCCTTCGGACACCAGCCGCCGTGCGGAATCCCCAGGGCAATCGCCGTGTCCAAAGCCGCGCGGTCCACTCCCGTCTGGCCGCCGGAGACGACCTTATCGGGTCGGAAGACGCCTGGCGACACCATCAGCGGAGATAACCCAACGGCGGGCGCTGCGTGACGTTGCCGGAGTTCGACGAACTGTCGGGCAGGATGAGCTGCATGCCGGGCGTGAGATAGTCGAACTGCTTGCCGATGAGCGCCCGGTTGAGTTCGTAGATCTCTGCCCAGCGATGGGCTTTCCCGAGCTCGTGCCGCGCGATGTCGTAGAGCGTATCTCCCTCTTGGACCACGTAGCGCCGTGCCCCAGGGGCCGCGTTCGAGGGGAGGGTGACCGCCGACCGCCGCTCGATCTCGTCGCGATGCGACGGCATCGGACAGAGGGCAGGATAAGCCGCGGCAAGCTCCTCGGCGCGGGGGGCAACAATCGTATCGCCCGGCTTGAGCAATCCGCTGGGATATTGCTTCTCGTTGTGCTTCATCAGCGCGCGGTAATAGGTGCCGGTGCCGTAGAGCTTCACGGCGACGCTGTAGAAGCTCTCGTTGGGTTCGACCGTGTAGGTGCCGTCGCTGCGGACCATGCCGCCGTCGCGCGAGCCTAACGTTGCGGCTGCCTGTCCGCCGGCGGAGCCGTAGCGAGGCGCGCTCATCGAGCCATCCGACGCGGCTTGCGACCGCAAGTCGCCCGTCGACCCGGAAAAACCGGCGCCGAGGGATAGGTCGAGTTGGCGGCCGGCTCGGGAGTCCCAAGACGCGACGCTTCGGAAACCGCGCTGGCCGGCGTACGGCGGGAATCGTCTGCCGTGCCCCACGCTCCGCGGCCACTCTCTTGGCCTAGCGGGGCCATCGGATCGAAGCCGCTTGCCGTGGCGGCACTGCGCGATGCGCCGACGGAAGCCGTAGTTGGGGCCGCCGCCGGCTGTGAGTCAGAACCGAAACGTCGGTACAGCGATCCTCCGCCCGAAGCCGTTGTGGCGGCGCTTGCGGATGCCCCGCGCGGGTCGGCGGCCGTCGCGGGTTCGCCGAGGGTTGCCTGAGTGCGGAAGGGATTCGCCAACTCGCTGCCCCGTGGGGAGTCGCCGCCGAACGTGGCCCCGGCGGTGCTGGCCTGTCCCAGCGGGCGTTGCACGTCGGCCGCGCTGCGCGCTGGAGGAGCCGCGGCAACCCCGGGCGCGGCGGGTCGGCTGAATCCGGAAGGGAACGTAGTGGCCTGGCCGGGAGCTGTCGAATTCGACTCGTCGGTGTTTGCCGTGCCCCACGAAGTCCTGCTCCGCGACGTTCCGGCGGAATCCGCCGCGCGGCTGGTATCGCTCGGTCCGGTCTTAGGCATCAGCGAGAGCGAGTTCTTGGCTTTGGCGTCCTTGGGTGCGTCGCTGGCAAACGACCAACTCGGGTCGTCAAACGAAGCCGCAGCCGGGGCGGTCCCGCGGCTGTCGGACTTGGCGGATACCACCACCGGCACACCCTTGGCATTGGGGGTCGGAGCGGCTTGTTTCGTGGGCGCCTTATTCTCGTTGGCGGCCTTTGCGTCGGCCACCTGGTCCGTAGAGCTTGCCGGCCGACGGAGTCTCATTGCCAGCACGGTGCCGAGCACGACCAGCAAGATCACGATCACCGCCAGCCCGATCTTGATTTCCCGGCCTATCCCGAACCCTCGTCCCCCGTCTTCGTCCGCTTCGCCAAACTCGTCGGTAAGATCGCGATCCGCGTCTTGCCCAAAGGTGTCCTCGAAGCCATCGCCGAACCCTGAGTCGTTCTTGGAAGGGGGGTTGCCGTGCTTGTCGTGCTTGGACATGACGCATCCCTGCGTGTAGCGGTTTGAGGAGCCGTTGGCGGGCCGCGTAGCCTCGATCGGGGAGTTGACGAAGACTCCGCTTCGTCTTGCCGGCTTGGCACGGCCTCGTGCCGGCCGCTACCAGCAGGTCCCCGAGAGGGAACGGTTCGCGACGGGCGAGATTCTATCAAGAAGCTCAAAATCGCGAAGCCCAGTTTCCTCATCAAGCTTTGCGAGTAGATTGCCCCTTCTCCCAGGCTTGCTCATTGCCCCGGAATCTCCGGACACCTCGCGGCCACTCGAAGTCTCGCACTGCGAGAACGGGGATTCGACGCCGTTTCTTCGGGCGAGGGGCGAATCGGTTTGCGTGTGAGAACCTCGTAGCGGGGGTCGTCGCGGAAGGCCTCCTTGACCCGGCGATCCTCGAGCGAATGGAAGCTGATCACGGCCAGCCTGCCCTGACTCTCGAGGATCTGCGGAATGCGGCGGCGACGCGCTTTCCAGCGATTTCAGTTCGTCATTCACCGCAATACGCAACGCCTGGAAGGTCAGGGTGGCGGGATCGATCCTCTCCGCGTGGCGACCGCGGGGGACGTTGCGACGCACGATCTCGGCCAACTGGTCGGAGCGGCGGATCGGGCCGTACCGTTCACGGTGGGCGACGATCGCACGGGCAATGCGGCGGCTTTGAGGTTCCTCGCCGTAGGCATAGAGCAGGTCGGCCAGGTGCTCCGCACTGAGGCGGTTCACCAGCCTCCACGCCGGCTCCCCTTCCGTCGGATCGAATCGCAAGTCCAGTTCGCCGCCCGCGGAGAAACTGAAGCCGCGATCGGGGGAGGCAAGCTGATCGCTGGAAAGTCCCAGGTCGAGAACCACCCCGTGGACCGTTTCCACGTGGAGTTCAGCTAGAACCTCAGGAATGTTGCAGAAGTTGGCCTGTGCCAACCGGACCGGTAAGCCAGCCAACCTGGGCTCCGCGGCGTCCAGGGCCGCAGGGTCCCTGTCCAACGCGACAATTAACCCGCCCGGCGCCACGCGCTCGGCCAAAGCACGGGTGTGGCTCCCGCCGCCCAGCGTCCCGTCGACCAGCACGGCGCCCGGGCGCGGTTCGAGCCACTGGACTACTTCCGAGAGCAGAACGGGTACATGCACGGGGGGAGGTGGGATCATGGCAACGCGTCCAGGCTATCGGGCCGGACTGGACGCGTCAACGGGAGGACTCGCGTCTCGGATCGAAAGGGCACCAACCTCGGGCACATCCCTGTGCCCGAGTGAGGTTGTGTGCCGGCGGCAAGCGCGTCGACAGACGACAGACGGCTTCCGCACTTTGCAGCCGGGAGGCTTCCATGCCTCCCGTACCCGTGAGAACTCACCTCGACCTCGCTGGGCGAGGCGCGACGTCAATCGGGTGGCCGGTGACGGACGTCGACGTTCCCACGCATGGCGAACCAACGGACGGACTCTTCCTCAATGACTACTGCGATTCGCTGCCAACTCCCGATTTTGGACGAGCACCAAAGGCCGCCTCGGCGATCTCGTCATAGTGCGACTGTTTCTCGGCAAGGTAGAGGTTCCAACGCGGCTCTGCCCACAATTCCAGGTGGTCTTGCACGCCCAAGAGCACTGCCTCTTTGCCCAACTGAGCCAATGCCGTCAGTTCGGCCGGAAGCCGAATGCGTCCCTGGCGATCGAGCTCGACGGGTTGGGCCTGGGCGTAGAAGAGCCGTGTGTACGCACGTACACTTTGATGGGTGGGCGATGCCTGCGCGAGCCGTTCCCCCAATCGCCGAAATGCCTCCTCCGTGTAAATGGCAAGAGATCCGTCCGTGCCGGGTGCGACGTACAGAACCCCTCCCTCGGTACATCCCAACATGTCACGTAATCGTTTGGGGATGGCGAGGCGCATGCTTCTCGTCGATGGATCGTGGAAACGAGCCCGTCAGAAGCATGTTTCACCACTGGTCCCCATTCAGCCCCACTGGTTCCCAAGGATAACCAGATCGTCAGTGCCGTCAAGCGCGTTTTTTCCCGCTCCGTGGGCCTCCGTCGCATCGAGCGATCCTAGCCGCCGTATGCTGCCGCACTTCGAGCGACGCGGCGCGGCGCAAGTGACGGGAAAAATTTCCGGAGCCGATCCGCGTGAGCGCCGTGATCGACCGCGGCGCACCGATTACTGCCGTGAAGTGACCGCCGTCTTTGGGAATTCTTGGCCGCCAAAGGCCGGGAGATGCGTCGGGCGGTCTGTCGGTGAATGCCCGAGCTTGGCCTGGGGTTCGTGTGGGACGGGCGCTGGCCGGAGGCCCAAAGTTCGCCTAAGGCTGGGTGTGGACCAGGGATCGCCAGAGATTCTCGTACGCCTGGACCATCCGCTCGATTGGGAACGCCTGCTCGGCGCCAGGCGGTTCCGGCGTCCTAGATCGGCGGCCAGCACGGGGTCGCTGAGAATCTCGAGGATTCGCGAGGAAAACGCTTCGCTCTGGCCGTACGGAACGGTTTGTTCCACGGCCGCCGGCCCCAGAAGCTCGCATACTCCCTCGACGTCGCTTGCCAGCACCGGGAGTCGGCTGGCCATGGCTTGTAGGACCACGTTGGGCATGCCCTCCCACTGCGAGGGAAGGACGAGTATGTCGCTGGCCGCTAGGACCGCCGCCAAGTCCGGCCGCCAGCCGAGAAAGTGCACTCGATCGGCGATTCCAAGGTCTTGGCAAAGCTGTTCGAGCTTGGGGCCTTCAGGGCCGCTGCCAGCCACGAGGAGATCGTGATTCGTGGCGCGGGCAAGCCAGCGGGGAGCCGTCTCGATCAGCCATTGCGCCCCCTTCTGGGGTTCCAGCCGGCCCGCGAAGGTCACGATACGGCGTCCGGGCGGCAGCGGTGGCGAAAGACGGGCGGGGCGAGCTGGAAACTGGCCAAGGTCGACCCCATTGGGAATGACGACCAGTGTCTCCGGACGAAGGCCCCCGAATTGTGCGGAGAACCGGGCGACAGCCTCGCTCACGCACGCGTAGCGGTCGACCCAGCGGGTGGTGAGTCGGTCGAGCCAAAGGTGCCAGTGCGAGTGCCGTTCGGCGACGCGCAGGCCGCAAACCACCCGGCGGACTGATGCACGGCGCGCTGCCCATCGGCCGAGCAGGTTGGCGTGAAAGAGGAAAGTCTGCAGCAGATCGGGGGATTGCTGGCGAAGCAGGCGTGTCAGACGCCGAACGACGGGCAAAGTGTCGCGCAGGCCTCGTGCGTTCAAGCAGTGGACTTCGACGCCGGCCCTCTCCAGCGGAGGGACACAGGACGCCTCATCGCGATCAGGACGGGGGCCGAGGCAGTAGACGACCGGCTCGAACTGTTCTCGGTCGAGGCGCGTGCAAAGGTCGACCAGGGCGCGTTCCGCGCCACCAACGTCGAGGTCGGTGATACACAGTGCGACCTTGAGTCTGGCCATCCTGTCCCCTGCACTTGGTGGATCGGCTGGCTTATACTCTCTTGAGGATCGGCCGTAAAGATGTCTGAGATCGACCAATACGATTACGAACTGCCCAAGCATTTAATTGCCCAGACGCCGCTTGCCAGTCGAGCGGACGCGCGTCTTCTCGTGGCAGACCGCGCCCAACAGCTTCTTAGCCATCGCCATGTTCGGGACTTGCCGGAGATTCTCCGTTCGGGGGACTGTCTGGTGCTCAACGACACACGTGTTGTGCCGGCACGGCTGATTGGCAAGCGGACGAGTACGGGCGGGCACTGGGAGGGGCTGTTTCTGGAGGCCGACACAGAGGGGGTCTGGCGCGTGCTGGCCAAGACTCGCGGGAGGATTGTCCCGGGCGAGACGGTTACCCTTGTCAATGCACGAGGTGAGGATGACGTCCGGCTGAGGGTCGGAGCGTCACTTGCGGAGGGGATATGGCTGGTACGGCCCGAAGGCCATGAAGAGCCGTTCGCCCTCCTGGATCGCGTAGGGCGAGTGCCCCTGCCGCCCTATATTCGCAAGGGCGAGATGATCGAGGCCGACCGGACCGCCTATCAGACAGTCTTCGCACGCTGTCCGGGCGCCGTGGCGGCGCCGACGGCGGGTCTGCACTTCACCGAGGCGCTCCTCGAGCAACTCCGTCGGCGCGGGATCGCCGTGGCTTGGGTGACGCTGCACGTGGGAATCGGCACATTCCGTCCCATCGCGACACCGACGCTGGCGGAACACCGGATGCACGCCGAGTGGGGTGGGGTTGGCGAAGAGACTGTCCAGACGCTGCGGCAATGTCGTCAGGGCGGAGGACGCGTGGTAGCCGTGGGAACCACGAGCGTGCGCGTGCTGGAAACCGCTGCGCGCGATGGAACCCTGCGTCCTTTTTCCGGGATGACGGAGCTGTTCATCCGGCCGCCGTTCGAGTTTCGCGCCGTCGATGGCTTGCTGACCAATTTCCATTTGCCGCGTAGTACGCTCTTGGTTCTGGTCCGCACGTTCGGCGCAGACGCCCTGGTCCGAAGTGCTTACGAGGAAGCGATCCGCGAGGAGTACCGCTTCTACAGCTATGGAGATGCGATGCTTCTGCTCTGAAGCGAGCGAAGCCCGTGGCCGAGTATCATGAGCCATGGCCCGAACCCATGCGGCCGGTGGCTTGTAGCCTTTAAACCGTCAGTCGTGAAAGGAATTCTTCCTTGTCGGATGCATTTGCCGAACGCGTGCTGGTGGTGCCGACGGAGTTGTTTCACCGCCTGGGCCATTTCCAGGGCTTTTGCGACTGCGTGGATCGCTACCTGGCCGAGCTCTTCAGCCCGGAGCACATCAGCTACCGGCCGCGGGACGAGGTGGAGGAGGACCCGAGCTTCAAGCAGTTGATTCCCTACGTGATCTTCCGCCACGAGGACGACACGGGCCGGCTGAGCGTGTTCCAGTACACGCGCGGCACCGGCCAGGGCGAGGGCCGGCTGCACCGCAAGCGGAGCGTGGGCATCGGCGGGCACATTTCGACCGTCGACTGCGACGCGCGACGGCAACGGCGATCCGTACCTAGGACGGCATGCGCCGCGAACTGGAGGAGGAAGTCGGCATCGACACGCCCTACACGCGCGCGCTGCGTCGGCCTGATCAACGACGACCAGACCGAAGTGGGCCGCGTCCACCTGGGCGTCGTCCACCTGTTCGACGTCGAGCGGCCCGCCGTCCGGCCCGCGAGAGACGGACATCATCGAGTGCGGCTTCCGCCCGTCGACGAAATCCTGGCCGACCTGGCCGGCTTCGAGACCTGGTCGCAGATCTGCATGACGGCCTGTTTGGCAAGGTAGATAGACTAGTGAGAATCGCCAACGCATCCTGAGCGGAGCGAGAACGATCGCCAGTCAAGCCGGGTGAGCGATGAGCCAAGTCACGCCGATCTACATGGACAACCACGCCACCACGCGGGTCGATCCCCGCGTGGTCGAGGCGATGCTGCCCTACTTCACCGAGACCTATCGGCAACGCCGGCCAGCACCAGCGCACGCGCTTCGGCTGGGCAGGCCAAGGAGGCGGTCGACGCGGCCCGGGAGTCGATCGCCGCGGCCGATCGGGGCCGCGGCCGAAGGAGATCGTCTTCACCAGCGGGGCCACGGAGAGCAACAACCTGGCGATCCGCGGCGTGGCCGCGAACCGGGCCGCGCAAGGGGCAACCACCTCGTCAGCGTCGCGACCGAGCATCCCGTCGGTGCTCGATCCGCTGGAGCGGCTCGGCCCGCCGCGGCTTCGAGGTCACGCTGCTGCCGCGTGCATCGCAGCGCCCGACGTCCGAGGCCGGCCGCATCGCGTCCGGAGCAGGTCGCCGAGGCGATCGCGCGACGACACGATCCTGGTCTCGGTGATGCTGGCCAACAACGAGATCGGCGCGATCCAGCCGCTGGCCGAGATCGGCCGCATCTGCCGCGAGCGCGGCGTGCTGCTGCACACCGACGCCACGCAGGCCGTCGGCAAGATCCCGGTCGACGTCGAACGAGCTGCGGCGTCGACCTGATGAGCTTCACCGCCCACAAGATCTACGGACCCAAGGGCATCGGCGCCCTGTACGTCCGCCGCCGGTCACCGCCCGTCCGGCTGGAGCCGCTGATCGACGGCGGCGGGCACGAGGGCGGGCTGCGCAGCGGCACGCTCAACGTGCCGGGCATCGTGGGCTTCGCCCGGGCGCTGGAGCTGTGCCTCGAGGAAATGGCCGGCGAGTCGGCCGCGGCTGCGCGGCGCTTCGCGATCGGCTCTACGAGGGACTGCTCGCACGGGTTGACCGAGGCGTGTCGCTCAACGGCCCGGCCTTGTCGCCTGCCCGAGTGGCGGCTGCCGGGCAACCTGAACGTGAGCTTCGCCCAGCGTCGACGGCGAGTCGCTGCTGCTGACCCTCCAGCGACGTGGCCCTGAGTTCCGGCAGCGCCTGCACCTCGGCCAATCCCGAGCCGAGCCACGTGCTGCGCGCCTTGGGAATGGGCGACGACGCGGTGCGGAGCAGCCTCCGCTTCGGCCTGGGACGGTTCAATACGGCGGAGGAGGTGGAACGAGTCATTGAGCGGATCGTCGAAGCGGTCGGTCGCCTGCGTTCGATGGTCGGCCCGAACTGAGCGGCCGGGTTCGCTGCCGGGCCGTACCTGGAGGGTCTTGGGGGGAGGAGCGACTTGGCTTTCCGCCGCCCGCCGCGTAGGATAGAAAGAGGGTTGGGCTGCCAAGCCCTTCCCGGGCGGATCATCAGGTGCCCCGACGCCTCGATTGGGGCGCGACGGCGCCCTTTCTCTGATTCCTTTGAGGAGCTAATTGCACTTATGTCAATCACCTTGACCGAGACAGCGGCTGGGGAAGTGAAGCGGATCATGGACTCGCAGAAGGTCGAATCGCAGACCGTGCTGCGCATGGGCGTATCGGGCGGGGGCTGCAGCGGACTGCAGTACTCGCTGGGGTTCGACACGCAGTTTGATTCCAAGGTCGACGCGCGCTACGAGCAACATGGCGTGCCGCTGGTGATGCGCAAGAAGCTCGCTCTGCACCTCGACGGCACGACGATCGACTTCCTCGACGGGCCGATGGGGCGGGGATTTGCGATCGATAATCCCAACTATCCGCGCGGTGGCGGCTGTCCGGGATGCGGCGGCCACTAGCTCTGAATACACGCCCTGCGGTTGAAACGCATTGTCACGAATGAGACGGCCACTGTCCGGTGGCCGTCTTTTGTCCTGCTGGGAATGCCTCCGCTCGTTGTTACACGCGCGTTACGCACTTTGCGACCTCTTGAGGCTAGAATCCGTGCAAGGCGAGCAATGGGGTCTTCTGCCTGCGCCGCTTCGTGAAACTTTTGACGGCCTTCGAGCGTCCTAGGAAAGGCGGCCCGTACTCGTCGCCTGCCGCGTGTGGCGCGGACACGCGCTAGGACGTCAGGTGCTTGCCGTCTTCGCACCCATTTCACCGGGCAGTGCCCTCCGGCGGGCGCGATGAGCGTGCCGTCAGGATCGTCCACTCTGTTGTTGTCACGTAGCGCTGTGCGCATGCGCGGCAAGGAGGAATACCATGTCCCGAGCACGTCGGGTGTTTGCGTGTCTTGTGGTTCTTGGTTTTGCGATTGCCACCGCGGTAGTCGCCAAGGACGACCCGCCGGCCAGCGAGCAGACCAAACCGGCTGCCACGGCGGCTGCATGGGCTCCCGCGGTCCAGCCCAAAACGCTTTCGGAAAACGTGAAACGCGGATTGGCCTGGCTTGTCGAGCATCAACTCCCCGGGGGTGCTTGGGGCCAAGGAGAGGAATCGTCCAATATGGGGGGTGGGGGCCAGTTCAAGGACACTCCCAGCGTCGCCGATACCTGCGCGGCCGCGTTGGCCCTGGTTCGGGCGGGTAGCTCACCCGCGCAAGGAGAACACGCCAAGAGTCTCGAGTGCGCCGTGCTCTTCGTCTGTGGCGAAATCGAGAAGTCCGACGCCGACTCGCTCTACGTTACGGCAACCCGCGGCACGCGATTGCAGGCCAAGCTGGGTACTTACATCGATACTTTTTTGGCTTCGCTACTACTGGCCGAGACGCGCGACAAGATGCCGGACGACGCCAGCCGGACGCGTGCGGCCGCTGCGCTCGACAAAGTGCTGGCGAAGATGCAGAAACATCAGCGCGCCGACGGCACGTGGGGCGACCAGGGATGGGCTACGACGCTGTCCCTGGGGATGGCCGTGAAGGGGCTTAATCGCGCGGCGCAGTCGGGCGCGAAGGTCGATGAGGCGGTCCGCGAAAAGGCCGAGGGGTATGCGCAAGCAGTTCGACAAGGCCTCGTCCAGTTTCTCCGCAGCAGGGTCGGCGGGAGTACCGCTCTATAGCGCCAGTGCCTCGCTGGGTGCGCAGGCTGACTCGGTGAACACCAACCGGGTGCAGGAGGCCGAAGTCCGTGCTGCGGCTGCACGCGCTCCGACAACCGCGGGACGCGAGGCTGCGGCTGCCAAGCTCGAACGGTTTGATGCTGCCGACAAGGATCTTAAAGCCGCCCAACAGGCGGTGATTAGCCGGTTGGACGACGCGCAGTTCATCGCCGGCTTCGGCTCCAACGGTGGCGAGGAGTTTCTCAGCTACATGAGCATCGGCGAAAGCCTCGTGGTCGCAGGGGGCGAAGCCTGGAAATCCTGGGACAAGTCGATTTCCGAGAATCTCAACCGCATTCAGAACAAGGATGGAAGCTGGACGGGACACCACTGCGTTACGGGACGGACGTTCTGCACCTCTGCTGCGCTGCTTGTGTTGATGGTCGACCGAGCCCCCGTGCCGGTAGCCGCGAAGATACGGAAGCGTTAACGGCAGGCACAGTCCGACGGCGGCCAGGAGAATGCTATGGACTCGCGGATCGTGCAGGTCGCGATCGTGGCCCTCGCCTGCCAGACTGCTTTGGCAGGCGAGGGGAGGGGCAAAGAGTACATTGCGCGAATCGATGCCGCGCTCGGTCGCGCGGGGCGGTCTCTTATGGACCGGCAGTCGAGCGACGGAGCGTGGCGATCCGCCATGTATGCGGTGCTCGGCGACGGTCCTTCGCTCACCCCCTATGTGCTCAGCAGCCTGTTCTTCCTCCCCCAAGCAGGCCCCGATGCGCCCTGCGCGTACCGCCGAGGCATCGACTATCTCGTGGGAATGATGCGAGAGGACGGCGAGATCGACACAGCGGGCAGACCCCTGATGTTTCCCGTCTATACCGCTGCGATGGCCGCGCGCTCGGTGGTGCTGGAAGATCGCAGTCGTCGTACCGAGCGCGCAGCATGCCTGGCTGGCTCTCCTCTCCGGGTATCAACTCGACCGAGCGCTTGGGTTGGCAACCCGCGGATCCGGAGTACGGCGGATGGGGCTACTCCATTCAACCGCCGCGTAGGGCACGCGAGGGGGAATCGCAGGGCTTCCTGGTCGAATCGAATCTCTCGGCGACGTTGTTTGCCCTGGCGGCGCTTCGCAGCGCTCGTGTGCCGGCGAGCGATCCCGCGTATGCAAAGGCCTTGCGGTTCGTGACCCGGTGCCAAAACTATCCGGAGGATACGTCCCGAGTCGACCCACGCTTCGACGACGGGGGTTTCTTTTTCATGCCTGACGATGTGGCGCAGAACAAGGCCGGCCCGGCGGGGACAGATCGTCTTGGCCGGCTGCGTCTTCCGCTCCTACGGCACGATGACGGCCGACGGGCTGCGCGCTCTTTGGCCTGCGGGCTGCCGGCCGACGATGCGCGCGTGGCAGCCGCGAGCCGCTGGCTCAATCGCCACTTCTCCGCGGCGGAAAACCCCGGGTGCTTCGACGCGGATCGCACGGTGCTCCAGAACGCCACCTACTACTATTGGGCATGGTCGGCGGCACATGCGCTGTCGGCGCTGGAAATCCAGGAGATCGACACGCCGCGCGGCCGCGTGCGGTGGGCCGAATCGCTGGCTGACGAAATGTTACGCCGACAGGAGCCGGACGGAACGTGGGTCAACCCCTTCACGGACGCCAAGGAAGACGATCCGCTGGTGGCCACTCCGTGGGCTGCTTCGGCGTTGGCGATCTGCCGCGCGGTGATCACAAACTCTTGCCCGACCTTGGCCGGCACGCGTCAGGCACTTCGTCCTCGCTCGCGGTGACGTATCAGGTGGTACGCCAACTCTGTTCGCCGTCATTCCCATCGCATATGCTTGTTTCACGCATGTGGAGGAGTGGGGAAGCAAGCGGAGCGGAAGGCATTGAGGAGCGCAATGGGCGATCGGGTGGACGTTCGATGGTGGCAGCACGCGGTTCTTTACCAAATCTATCCCCGTTCGTTCCAGGACAGCAACGGTGACGGGATTGGGGACCTGCCCGGGATCACGGCGCGATTAGACTACCTGCGGTGGCTGGGCTGCGACGCGATCTGGATTTCGCCGTTTTACCCTTCGCCGATGGCCGACTTCGGCTACGATGTGACGGATCATACGGGGGTCGACCCGATTTTCGGCACGCCGGCTGATTTCGCCGCCCTGATGGCCGAGGCGAAGCGGTTGCGAATGCGAGTGATTCTTGATTACATCCCCAACCATACGTCGGACCGGCATCCTTGGTTCGTTGACTCGCGCCGCTCGCGCACCTCCGTGCGTCGTGACTGGTATGTCTGGAAGGATCCCGGTCTCGGCGGCGGTGCGCCGAATAACTGGCTGAGCGTGTTCGGCGGGCCGGCCTGGACGCTGGACGAGCCCTCGGGCCAATATTACCTGCACTCCTACCTTAAGGAGCAGCCGGATCTGAACCGGCGCCACCCCGAGGTTCAGAGTGCAATGCTCGACGTGATGCGGTTCTGGCTGGACCGTGGGATCGACGGCTTCCGCATTGATGCGATCTCGCGCGTTATCAAGGACGCGCAGTTTCGCGATAATCCGCCTAACCCCGACTATCGACCGGGCGAGTCGCCCGAGCACGAATTGCTGGCGGTCTACAACGCAGATCAGCCGGAAGTGCATGAGATCATCGCGCGTATGCGGCACGTGGCCGACGCCTATGGCGATACGGTGCTGATTGGCGAGGCGTATCTGCCCGTATCGCACCTGATGGCGTATTACGGCAGAGAGAGCCTTGGGTTGCATTTTCCCTTCAACTTTCAGTTACTGAAGAGCGCGTGGGACGCGATTGCCGTGCGCGGCGTGGTGGACTATTACGAGGGACATTTGCCGCGAGGCACGTGGCCCAACTGGGTCTTGGGAAACCACGACAACCACCGGCTGGCGACCCGAATCGGCCCACGGCAAACGCGCGTGGCAGCGATGCTCTTGTTGACCCTCCGCGGCACACCCGTCCTCTACTACGGCGATGAGATCGGCATGGCCGATGCGAACATCCCCCCTCAGTCCGTGCAGGATCCGTGGGAGAAGAACGTGCCCGGGCTCGGCCTGGGGCGTGATCCGGAACGATCGCCGATGCCGTGGGACGCAACCGCGCACGGCGGTTTTTCCACGGGTTTGCCGTGGCTACCGCTGGGCGAGGAATGGGACCGAGTGAATGTGGCTGCTCAGGCGCTGATCCACAATCCCTGGTGACGCTCTACCGCAGGTTGATCGCAATCCGACGTAACCGGCGTGCGCTTACCGAGGGGCATTATGCTCCGGTTGAGCAGGCCAATCCGGCCGTGTTTGCCTACCGCCGGGAGCTTGGAGAAGATAACCTGCTCGTAACGCTCAATTTCTCCTCCCAGCCGCAGACTGTTGCGCTCGCCGCGCAGGAGGGCGAAGGAGATATCGTAGTCTCGACGCATCTGGATCGCGAAGGCGAGGCGTGCGGTGCAGGGATTGCTCTGAGGGCCGACGAGGGGCTGTTGATCGCCCTTCGGAAACGGTGAATCGTCGGGCGAGGGGCCTAGCGGGCGGTGCGACCCGATGCCGGTTCGACGCCCAGTACCTGTGCGCAATCCGAACAGAGGTAGCGGCCGTCGGCGGTATGAACGGTACACGTCGGGCAGAGGAAGCTGTGGCAGCGTGCGCAGGCGTCGTGGGCTGCCACACCCGGATGCCATTTGCACTGCGGGCCCTTGGGGGCCTGCTCGGCGGCGTGATCGTTCATTTCGTAGTCGCCACCTTCGTCTTCCTCGTCATCCTCGGGCACCTGGACGACGAAAGTCTTGCCGCACTTGCAGGTCGCCTTCTTGCCGATCGCGGCGGGCGCGACCACGTAACGCTTGCAGCACCGGGGGCAGGCGACGGTAAAGTTCTCGGACGGGGGCATACGCGTTCTCCGGAAAAGGTGGGATTGCCGCGTCGATTGCCTCTTCGATCCGTTGTCAGAGTTTTCGATCCGTCGAGTTGAGCCGTTCACCGCATAAACAAGTCATCGGGTGCCAATACCACGTTCGCTGGTCAGGATACCAGTAGGCGTCAGGCAAAGCAAGCTCCACTTTGCCGCGGCAGAAGTACTTGCGTAGCCTGAGTGACAGGCCCCGATCAGCGATAGGCATAGCGGTTGCCGAAAAGCAACGGTCTGCCCAGGCAAGGTTGCCCGCCTGCTACGCCCCCTCTCCAGCGAATCACGGATTCGGAGCGTAATCATTGGCCCGGCTGCCAGTTAGGGTCTCTATCCTAGGGAGCGGCACGGATTTTGCTTCTAGGCGATTGCGGAATAGTCAGGATCAGAGGCCCTGCCCAGGGCCCGAGCCAACAAGGAGTGCCCGATGCGGACACAAGGAGTGAAGGTGCTCGATGGGGAACTGGAGACGCGGCACGTGCAGTGGATGGTGGTTTCCAGGTCGGAATGTCCGGATCAATCTGCCGAGCAGCGCGTGGTAAATCGCTATTTCTGCCTGCCTCACGAGGCGTGGAGCACACCCCCGGCGTTCGCCGAAGCGGTGACCATTCGCCGCAGTCGCACGCGCGTGCTCTTCAGCCAGCGCGTGGGGATTGCTGTATAAGGCGTGGTAATTGCTTACCGCTTCGATGCGGCCCGGCCCCACTGGCGCGGTCGGCGCTTCTCCGGCAAACTACCCGCGAGGAGACCGAGCAGGCGAAGAGAAAATCATCGGGCGAGGCAAATGGGGTCCCGCTTACGGGCTGCGCGGCGCTGGAGGATGCGCGGAGATAGGCGGCCGCCTCGGACAGGCTCCACCGCTTGTGGTTTGTGAGCGCGACGGGCTGGCCCGCCAGCGAAAGCACAAAGTGAACTAGGTCGACGAGTTCTTCGTCGGGGGTGCCGGCTGCAGCGGGGTGGGCGGTGCCCGGCATGCCGACCGCCAGGCGGAAATAGACTGCACCAATCGCGCGTGCCCGCGAAGGGTTCGTAGACCAGGTCGCGGGCGCGCGTCGGATTGCCCCAATCGTCGAAGAAGGCCTGGTCGGTGGCTCCTCGGCCGTCGTTGCCGTGGCAATTGTGGCAGCCCAGTTGGAGGTAGACCTGCTTGCCGCGCACCAGTGCCAGTTGGTTCGCCTCCGACAAGGGCGGCACTCGCACGGCGTCGCCCGGGGTTGTGACCGTCTGAACGGCGTCCTGTAGTTCCTCGTCGTCGGGAGTTTCACCCTGTTCTTCGGAGCGCGGCGAGGAGTTCCTCGCGCACCCCTTCGCGGCGCAGTCGCAGCACCTCCTCGGCCAGCAACTTTCGCTCGACGGTATCGAGTTGCTGGAAGGACGGCATCGAGGTCCCAGGCATACCGAGGTCGAGCACGGCTTCGAGGTCGCCGAGCGTGGGCACTCCGTTACGCGTGCTGACCAACCGTGATTTGCCGGACCGCAGGTCGCGTGGGCGGGGAAAGAGGTGGCGGGCGGCAAATCCGCGGCCATCGCCACGCGCACCGTGGCACACGCCACAGTGGAGGGTATACAGTTCACCCGTGCGCGAAGGGGAAGGTTGCGAAGGCAGTGCGGCGGACTGCGGCGAGGCCGGAGCGGACTGGGCAATGCGTTTGAGTTCTTCGGTCGTTTCCTGATCGGGGCGGTCCGCAGCGAGCCGGAGCTGGTACATTCCGACCCAGTCCTTGGCGAACAGTCGTTCGGCATCCTGCGGCCGATCGAGCAGGGCGAGGTTGCTCGCGGCAGAGTGGATGAGGTTGGAATCGGAGGATTTCTCAGGCGAAAGTTGGGCGAACCATTGCTGGGCCCGGTCATAGTCGCCCAGCTCCAGCTCAATCTCGGCCAATTCGGCATGGACGGGGCCATCGGCGTCGGAAACGCGCTGCGAGTGGAGCGAGCACGGCCCGTGCTTGGGTAACTCGCCCCAGCTTGCGGAGTACGCGAGAAAGGGGGACGATGGCCGTCTGACGCGCCGGCCGGCGCTGGCCGCGAGTTCGACGTGATGGACAAGGGCCTCATTCAGACGGCCCTGTTGCGCGCGAGATGGCGGCCAACTCGCCCCGCGCCAGCTCATGGTCGGCCTGCCGCGCCAGAGCATCGGAGAAACGGCGTTGGGCCTCGTCGAACTGTCCGAGGCGGGCGAGGAATACGCCTTCGAGATAGGCAATGTGGGCCCGGTCTGGAAAACGCCGCCGGCCCACGCGGAGATGAACGCCTGGGCGGCACGGGGGTTATTCTGCGCGACATAGCCGTGGAGCACCGCCGCGGCGAGCTCGCCCGGGGCGACCTCGCGCTCAACCAGCGACGTGTTGGCGGGGCGGAGATCGCCGGAGTGAATTTGGGCCATGGCGCGTTCGACTGCCACACGCTCGGCGGGGGCCTGCTCGTGTTCGGCGCTCGAGCGCGCAGCCCAGGCTTCCTTCCACATCAGGCAGCGAAAGCAGGCCGCTTCGAGGAGGTCATTGCGGTAGTTGCGCTGATCGAGGCGGGCGGCCCAACTCAGCCACCACTGCGCCGAATAGGGAGCGGAGCGCACCAGGCACTGCGAGCATTGTCACGCAGCGACGACGGCGGTCGCCTTGGAAACCAGCCACGTGGCGGCCACCAGGGCGACCAGCGCCCCGCGCCGGCCAGTACTCGCCGCCGCGGGCGCGACGATCCGTCGGATCCGCGGTCGTGCCGGCGGTCCGGCGGAACATGGAGGGCAAGCGAAAACGGAAATTCATGCTGACTCCCAGCGGGCGTGCAGACGGCCTCCGGCACCGAACGAGGCGTTCCGAATCGCCGCGTCGTGTGTTAGTATACATGGAGAACGAACCGGGACAGAAGGGAGTTGGAGTGGAAGTGGCAAACACTGGCGTGCGGTGCGGCGCATGCCCGCGGATCTGGCTCGCGGAAGCGGGCCGTTGCGGGGACAAAGGTAGGACGGATGGGCTTTGAGGCTCGTCGTCGTTGGAAGAAACGCGCGGCATGGACGGCTGCGGGGATCGCGGTCTGCGCCGGGCTGACATGGGCAGCCGTTGGGGTGGTGCGCGGCGCGGGCGCGAGGGCTTGGAGTACCGCCGACTGGCGCAGGCCGACGGCGAAAGCGAACCCCTGGACCCGGCGACCGAATCACGCGTGCGGCGCGTTTTGCGGCGATTGCCATGCGATGCCTCGCTTCGAGAGTTTCTATCGCGACGCCTGGCACGACATGGTGCGACAAGGGTACGAGGCGTATGCGCGCTCGGGTCGGACCGATCTCGATCCCCCGCCGATCGAAGAGACCGTGGCGATGTTTCGCGCGCGGGCCGCAGAGAAGCCCATCCTTGCGCGGCCGGAGAATGCGGTCCAGAAGCCTTCCGCCGCCTTTCGCATGGAATCGATTGCGTTGGGAGACCAGCGGCCCGCGATCGCCGACCTGCGGTGGACGCGGATCGGCGAACAAGCACCGCCCGTGCTTCTGGCTTGCGACATGGGCGACGGGTCGATGAGCGCGTGGGAATTGGCTACGCGGAGAAACCGGGTGTTGGCACGCCTGCAGAATCCCTGTCACATCGAGCCGTGCGACCTCGATGCGGATGGAGTACTTGATCTGCTCGTCGCCGACCTCGGCAGCATGGCAGCCGCTGAGCACGACCGCGGGCGCGGTTTGGCTGCGCGGCCGCGCTGGGGGAGGATTCGAGGAGATGGTCGTGGCCGCGGGATTGGGACGCGTAGCGGATGCGCGTTGCGTGGATATCGACGGCGATGGCGACCTCGATCTCGTGGTGGCCGAATTCGGCCTTATGCGCACGGGTAAGATCTCTGCTGCTACGAAATGTCGCTCGAGCGGGGGAGCGGCCGCGTTTCGAGCCGCGTTTGATCGATCCGCGGCCCGGCACGACCTGCGTGCTGGTGCACGATCTCGACGGTGACCGCCGCCCCGATCTGTTGGCCCTGGTAAGCCAGGAGTACGAATGCGTCGAGGCTTTTCTGAACCAGGGCGAGGGACGTTTTCATCGCAAGACTCTGTGGAGTGGGCCCGACCTGACGTTCGGGTCGAGTTTGATCGACGCCGTGGATCTCGACCACGACGGGGACCTGGACGTGCTGTATGCCAACGGTGACGCCTTCGACAACCTTTACGTGACGCCGTGGCACGGCATTCAGTGGCTAGAGAACAAGGGCTCGCTGGAATTCGAGTACCACCGGGTCACGGACTTGCCGGGGGCCTGCCGAGTGCGGGCTGCCGACTTCGACGGCGACGGTGACCTCGACATACTGGCAGTGGCGTTTCTGCCTTCTCGCGTGCGAAGGGAAACGCTTGCTCCCGAGCCGCCGGCCTCGATTGTGTTCCTCGAACAGACTGCCCCGGGGCAATTTGCCCGGCACGTGCTGGAGTCCGGGTTCGCCTGCCATGCGGCGCTAGAGGTGGACGACTTCGACGGCGACGGCGACGTGGATTTTGCCGTGGCCGGACACCGATCCGGATTTGGTGAGTGCCCCTACGCATTGGCGATCTGGTGGAACCAGCGCGTGAACAGCCTCTCGAAACGCTGATCGCTCGCCTTTGGCGGGGTAGGAACTCGTAGGACGGGTGTTTCTGCGGGAAAAGTCGCGGTCTACTGCCCGACCGCCTGTCGAAGGAAACGGACCTTGGGATTACCGCCGGCCCCTTCCAGATGCTCGGAGAGGAACCGCTTCCGGTCGCGGCGATCATAGGGAGGCGCGGAAGCTATCGCCCTTTTCGATCACGGGCCGGTGCTCGTTGATGCCGCCGAAGTTGCGGTTGCCCGTCAACTCGCAAGGGAACCAGTGCCCCTTGTCCTCGTCGTCGACCAGGTAGAACTCGGCGTAGCAATGGCCGGGCACCCAGACGGTTCGAGCGGGGATGTCGGCGGTTCGGCAGAGAGCGATGAACAGCGAAACGGAATCCTCGGCGTCGCCTTCCCCATCGCGGAGCACGGCCACGGCGCCTTTGACGGGGCCTCTTTTGAACGTCACCTTGCCGCGGACCCAATCGTAGATCGCCTCGATCTGCTCCCAAGCGTTCTTCTTCTCTTTGTAGTCGATTTCCTTGAGCGCTGCACGGACCTTGGGACTCTTGACCTCGATCAAGGGACTGGACGCAAGAAACGGGCGAACATCGCGGGGGAGCTTCTTGGGGTCTGCCAGCGCATAAAGATCGGTCTTCTCGGGAGTCTGCGTGGCGTGGCGGCGAACTTCGTAGGTCAGAAGTGCCTTGGCCTCCTCCCCCGGTGCCAGCCGCGGGATATCGACAATCATCAGGCGGACGTTGCCTTCCAACGTCTGGAAGCGGACCTTGGCCAAGGGCGAGATTTCCTCGCGGAGCACCGCTACTTCCTGCTCGGGCCACTGTGTCGGCAGCGGCACGTAGCCCACCAGACCGGTACAAGGGCCGCTGGCGGCCGTCACGGTCACACCGAACTGCCAAACCTGGACTTGGGCGTCGGCGAGACGCGTTCCCTTGGGATCGTCGCCGGGCGTCTTGAACTGGGCCCATGCGGGCTGGGTTCCAAGCCAAACCAGCGCCAGCCACGCCGCCAACCATTGTCGTCGCATGTCGATGCTCCTGGGTCGTCGCTTGCCGCGCACTGCTACGGTTCCTCGATTCGTCCGGAGGGTTCGATTCGTCCCGACGCGGCGCGTTCGCAGATCATTTGGGGCCGCAGTGCCCCGCCGCCGCTGGTGGGAAAGCCGGTCAGCGTTTCAGGGAGATAGCGGTGCTTGATCTTCTTCTTCGTATGTGGGTCGAGCGCGGTTATGTTGTCTCCCTTCTGGAGCACGGGCCGCGGATCGGGCATGGCGCCGAAGGCGCGCGTGCCGCTGATCTGACAGGGGAACCATCGTCCCTCCCCCGCCGAGTCGACCAGGTGGAATTCAGGATACACGTGGCCAGGCACTCGCACGGTACGTGCCGGCACGCCGATCGACCGGCACATGGCGACGAACAACGACGTCATCTCATCGCAGTCGCCCACGCGCGTCGCAAGCGTCTCCAATGCCCCGTTTACCTCTTTGCCGCGATTGTCCTCGAAGCGGATCTCGGACCGGACCCAATCATAGATTGCCTCGACCTGCTGCCAGGCCCCCTTCTTGCCAGCAATAGCCTGCTCGGCGACCTTCTTGATCTCCGGACGGTTGCTCTCGATGTACGGGCTGGGACTGAGATGGATGGCCAGCTTGCGGTCGAGTCGCTTTGCGTTGGGCACCGCATAGCTCTCGGGGTCAGCGGGTGGCTCCTGCAATACACGATGAATCTCGAAGGTCACGAGCGCTCGAGCTTCGCGCTGGGCGGCCAGCATGGGAATGCGGATCACCATCTGCCGCACCGCACCCTCGACGTTCTGATAGCTCACCTTGACGCCCGGCGACAGGTCCTCCTTTACCACCTTGACCTCCTGGTCCGGCCAACTCATCGGCACCGCCGTCGTGCCGACGATCCCCTTGTAGGCGCCCCCTTCCGCCGTGATCACCATCCCAATCTGCCATTGCTGGGCGACGACGCGCCCCAATGGCTTCTCGACGCGCGGAGCGTCCGGATCGGCTTCGGCGGCGACGCACAGTCGCAGGGCCGACCCGACGATCACCGCAATCATTGCCGAGAGTGCTCTTGCTAGCCACAGACCTTGTTCACCACCCAGCAAGCTGGATGGGGGCCAGGGGGAGCGGTGTTTGGGCTGCAAGCTGGATGGGGCCCAGGAGGGACGGTGTTTGGGTTGGGTCACAGTCATAGCGATAGATCGTGTTCACCATCCAGCACGCTGGATGGGGTCCAGGGGGCGGTGTTTGGGCTGCAAGCTGGATGGGGCTCGGAAATCGACGCGGTGCGACCCGCGGTGACGTCCTAAAGGGCGACCGGAGCGTCTTGAAGGACGTGCGGGAACCCCTTCACTTCGTTACTTCACTATTCTAAATCGTCGGCGAGCGGTCCGTCTTCGCGGAAACGGGAAAACGCCGAGAAGAAGCGAACTTACCACTCCAGGGAAGGAGTAGGTACTGGTTTGGGAGATGCCGGCTGGCTGTAGATGTGTGGCCAACCGGGTATGATACGGAAGACCATGACCGGTTGGTCGGGTGGGAACGATGGTAGGGAGGGAGGGGATCATGGCTCAAATGCCGAGTTGGCCCCAGCGGGGGCAGCTTCTGGAGATGGCGGGGTCGTTTCGCGGTGCCTGTGTGCTTGGTGCTGCGGCCGAACTCGATCTGTTTCGGGTACTCGGCGAGCGCCGGCTCTCCGCCGAGCAGGTGACGGAGGCATTGCAGTCGGATCTCCGCGGTACGTACATGCTGCTGGACGCCCTGGTCGCATTGCGCCGTACTCGATAAACAAGACGATCGCTACCAGGTTCCGGCCGAACTCCGAGCACTGTTGGCCGGAGACACGCCTCAGACGGTGTTGCCCATGATTCGACACCAGATGAACGTCCTCCGCGGCTGGTCGCAACTGGCCTGGACGGCGAAGGCGGGCATTCCCGCACCGCGGACCGCAAGCGTGCGGGGCTTCGAGGCCGACCGCGCCGCTTTTGTGGCGGCCATGCACACCGTTTCCGGCCCGATCGCCGACGAGTTGGTGCAGCGCATCGGCCTGCGCCGATCAAACACATGCTCGACGTGGGCGGCGCCTCGGGCACCTGGACCCTCGCCTTTCTCCGTGCTTTTCCCTCGGCTCGGGCCACGATCTTCGATTTGCCCGACGCCATTCAACAGGCGCGCCAGCGGCTGGGCGGCAACGACATGGATGAACGCGTACTGTTCGTGGCGGGGGATTTCTACCGCGACGACTTTCCTGGAGGAATCGACTTCGCCTGGGTGAGTGCGATCGCCCACCAACACTCCCGAGCGCTCAACCGCGAGCTATTCGTTAAGGTGCATCGGGCGTTATTGCCGGGTGGGCGGATCGGCCTGCGCGACTTTGTGATGGATCCCTGCCGGACGCAACCGCCCGACGGTGCCCTGTTCGCCATCAACATGCTGGTCAACACCGAGACCGGGGGCACCTTTACCTTTGCCGAGTTTACCGAAGACCTCCGTGCGGCTGGCTTCGTTGATCCAGAACTTCGCATCGAGAGCCGGGACATGAACTCCGTCGTGCTGGCCACCAAGGCTCATTAGGCCGCCGGGTGCCTCGGTGGAGGCGGCAAGGTGCGTTGGCGCGAGCCGGTCTGTTTACGCCCTAGTGGGTTGCCTGCGTGATCCCACCTGACAGCGGTGGTAAGGTGTGGGAACCGGGCGGAGGCAAGTATCGTCTAATGCGGCAGCCACGCCTGCGCACGTTCAGGTGAATGCCGACCATCGTAGGGCTGCTGGCTGGGTAGAATCGTCAGAAGTTTCTTCGGCCGCGGTTCGCGCGGCTTTCCGGCGCACTGGAGGAGGTTTCGCCATGAGAGCGGGCATTATCCCCGGCGTAGCAACAGCGATTCTCTTGGCAGCAGGTGCAATAATGGCTGCCGAACCTGCGCCCGTTGCGGCGGACGATCCTCCGCTGGTCGACGAAGCGATTCGCCAGTTTCTCCAGGATCGCAACTATGTCGAGGCGATTGGCGCGATCGATACCGCATTGCAGGTCAAGGGAGCGGCGGTCGACTACCTCTCCTGGCTCAAAGGGCGGGCCCTTTTCCTTCAAGGGCAGTACGATTCTGCGATTGCCACGTTCGAGGGTATCGAGCAGCAATATCCCAAGAGCCCGTGGGTTCGCCGCGCCCGTTTCAGCAAAGCGATTGCGCTGGCACGGAAGGGGGATTTTCGCGCCGCAGAGGTGATCTACCGGGACGAGGCCGCTTACCTGCTTTCCGAGAACCGCAAGCAGGAGATCGCCGACATCTATCTGGAGTTCGCCCAGGCCTACTTCAAACCGCCGAAGGAGGACCAGAAGCCCGACAATGCCAAGGCGCTGGAGTTCGCCAAGAAAGCGCTGGAGGTCGGGCCGAAGAGCGACCGCCGGGCGGAGGTGGAACTGCTCGTCGCGCGCTGCCTGCAAAGGTTGGGCAAGCTCGACGAGGCAGCAGCCCTGTACGAGAAGTTCATCCAGGAACACGCGGCTGATCAGCTGGACGTCGAGGCCCGATACAACCTTGGCGAGACGCGGCTGACCCAGGGCAACGCCAAGCAGGCTCGTCGAGCGTGGCAGGATCTGCTGGCCAAACATACCGACGTTGCATCGGATCGCGTGGCAGAGGCCGCATTCCGGCTCTCGCGCACGTGGGGAGTTCCGCCGTTGGACGAGGGATCGACGCAAACCGCAGCGGTGCAAAACCGGCAGACGGCTGCACCCAGGGTTTCGACCGACGATCTCAACCTGGGGATTGCGGCGCTGGAGGCATTTGTCGAACGGTTCCCGAATCACAAGCTCGCAAGCCGGGCCCACGTCGACATTGCCACTAGCTACATCGCCTACGGCCGCCATGAAGACGCGGTGCGGAGCCTCAAGCGGTTCCTTGCCGATCCGCGCTATCAGGACCGCGAGGAGGTTCCGGCGGCGCGAAACTTGCTCGGCCGGTCTTACCAGCTTCAGGAGAAGTACGACGAAGCGCTGGCGGTGTGGCGGGAGTACCTGGTCAAGCATCCAGCCCACAGTGCGTGGATCGCCGTGCAGCAAGAGATCGTGAACACCGAGTATCTCATCGTGCGCGGGAAGATGCAGGCGCGAGTACGATACCGCGGCCAAGCTTTTTCAGGAGTTCCTCGTCCGCTATCCGCTGGACCCGCGCAGTCCGGAGGTGCTCTTTCACTTGGGGCAGATCGACTTTGACCAGAAGAAGTGGGATTCTGCGATTGCGCAATGGCGGCGGCTGGTCTCCAAGTATCCGGACGACGCATGGTCTTCGCGTGCGCAGTGGATGATTGCGCGGACCCTGGAGGAGCATCAGGGCAAGCGGGAAGAGGCTCTGGAAGAGTACCGTAAGGTCAAGTGGGGCCCTTCTACGGCGGACGCGGTGCGCGCGGTCGCTCGACTGACGGCCAAGCACCTGGTGGTGGCCACTGAGCGTGTCTTCCGCTCCGAGGAGACCCCTGCGCTGGCGGTCGCTTCACGCAACATCGAGTCGCTCACCTTCCGTGCCTACAAGGTCGACCTGGAGACCTATTTTCGCAAGATGCACCTTGCCACGGGCGTGGAGCAACTCGACATTGCGTTGATCAGTCCCGACAAGACCTTCGAGTTCGCTGTGCCCGGCTACGCGAAATACCGTGAGCAGAAGAATGAGGTCCCGACGCCTCTGCCGGGCCCCCACCGCGCGGGCGTGATGGCGGTGACGGCCAGCAGCAAGACCTTGGAAGCTACGACGCTCGTGGTGCAGAGCGACCTGGATATCATCGCCAAGAGCTCGCGCAACGAGGTATTCGTCTTTGCCGAGAACCTCCGCACCGGCAAGCCGTGGTCTGAAGTGCGTCTTTTGATTTCCAATGGGCAGCAGGTGTTTGCCGAGGGGAAGACCGGACCCGACGGTGTGTTCCGCGGCGAATTCAAGGAACTCAAGGACGCTCGGGACGTACGCGTGTTCGCCATTGCGGGCGAGCACGTCGCGTCGAACGTGGTCGGCCTGGACGGGGTGGGCATGGCACAGGGGTTGGCCGACCGGGGCTACCTCTACAGCGACCGACCCGCCTACCGCGCCGGCCAGATCGTGCACCTTCGCGGCTGCCTGCGCCGAGCGGCCAACGACGCCTATACCGTGGACCCGGGCAAACGATATACCCTGGAGGTGTTCGACGGTCGCAATCGCCTTTTGCGCCAGGAGAAGGTCGCTTTGGGCGAGTTCGGCACGTTCCATTCTCACTTCCTGCTCCCGTCGACCGCAGTCCAGGGGCAGTACCGCTTCGCAGTGCGCGACGAATCGGGAAAGAGCTTTGCCGGATCGTTCGTCGTCCACGAGTACGTGCTGGAGCCGGTTCGCCTTGTGGTCGACACGCCGCGCCGCGTCTACTACCGCGGCGAGGAAATCGAAGGAACCATTCGCGCCGAATTTTATTACGGTGCGCCGCTGGCGGGACGCGAGATCCGCTACCAGCTTGCCGACGATCGACTCTACACTGCGACGACTGACGCCAAGGGGGAGGTCCGCTTCAAGCTTCCCACGCGCGAGTTCAGCGAAGCCCAGGTTCTGCCACTGACGGTTTCTCTACCCGAGCGCAACCTGCAAGCGGCGGCCAATTTCGTGCTCGCCTGCCAAGGCTTCTCGATTACCGTCAGTACGGTGCGACCGGTGTATGTCGCCGGAGAGACGTTCGAGGTCTCGCTCCGCGCGACCGACGCTGAGGGAAAGCCGGTGGCGAGGAAGCTTTCACTCGAAGTGCTCCAGACGAGCCCCACACGGGGAGGCGAGCGTTCGATTGAGAAGTTCGAACTGGAGACCGCGGTCGACGGCACTGCGCGGCGGACCTTGGAGCTTCCCAAAGGGGGCCGCTATATCCTCCGCGCCGAGGGCGTGGATCGCTTCAGAACCTCGTCACGGGCCAGTCGCTCGTTCGCGTCTCGGATGACGAAGATCAGGTCCGGCTGCGGATCCTCGCCGACAAGCACACCTATAAGGTCGGCGACACGGCCTCGGTGCGCATGCACTGGCGCGAGGGGCCGGCGCTGGCGCTGGTGACCTTTCAGGGAGCACGTGTGCTCGACTACCGGCTCGTCGAGTTGTCGACGGGTATGAACGCATTGGAACTTCCGATGACCGCGGGGCTTGCGCCCAATTTCGAGCTCGCGGTTGCAGTGATGCACGATACGCGTGTGCAGGCCAAGGCCGGCGCGGCTGCAACCGCTGGCGTCGATCCGGGCGGCAACTTGGCGGGGAATCGCGCGGTGGCGGGGGATCAAGAAGAGGAGTCAAGCGGCGTGAGGGCAGTTCGCCGCTTTCATACGGCTTCCAGTCCGTTCACGGTCCAGCGCGATCTCCGCGTTTCGCTGGAACTGAAGCGGAAGGGGAATGGCAAGGGTCCGTTGCTTCCCGGTGAAGAGGCGGACTTGTACGTGACGACTACCGATCTTCAGGGCCATCCGGTTTCGGCCGAGTTGAGCCTGGCTCTCGTCGAACAATCGCTCTTGGAGCGATTCGGCTGGCAGGTGGGGGCGATGGAGGAGTTCTTCCGCGGATCGCCGCGTCAGACGGCGGTGCGGACGACGTCGAGCATCACGTTCTCCAGCCACCCCGCCACGCGTCCCATCAACCCACAGCTACTGGCTGAGGCCGATCGACTGGAAGTCGGCGCGAGGAAGAGGAAAGTCGCAAGGCGATTGCGTCTGTGCTGGAAGATACTTCCGTTTTGGGCAGGGTCGCCTCGCGGGGCCGGGCTTCCGGGCCGGATGCGCCCACGGCTGCCGGAGCCGTTCCGGCGAGCCCGGCCCCAGGTGCGACGCAGGATCGCGTCGTAGCTGCCGGAGAGGAGGCCGCCGGAGTCCAGGTCGAGCAGCTGGGCGAATTGGGCGTCTTAGTGGCTCGAGGCGCCGTACCGAATGTGCGAGTGTTGAACGCTCCGGCGGTGAATGGCCGCTATGAATCGTCACAGCGGGGCAGCAGAGTCGCGCCCCAGGCCGAGCATCTGTTTTTCGACCACGCTGCCGTCCAGGCTGGAGATGCTGTCTATTTCGGTGCGGCGAAAGCCGACATGCTGCTGGACAATTTCGCCATGGCAGGCAAGCGGCCCGCTTTCACCGCGGTTGACGCCGAGGGGCGGATGAAGGAAGTGAAACTGGCCGAGGATGGCACGCTGGACCGGGTGCCGCCGAGGTCCTGGCCGCCGAACTCAATCAGGCAGGCGTTCAACTTCTCGCCGGGCTGGCTCCCCAGGAGACCGGCTACTGGAACCCGGCCGTCGTCACCGACAAGGACGGCAAGGCAGCGTTGGTCATCACCCTGCCCGACCGCACAACCGGCTGGAAGCTCGTGGCGAAGGGAATTACGCGCGAGACGCTGGCCGGGGAGGCCGCGATGGACGTAGTGGCGAAGAAACCACTTTTCGGCGAACTCAAGCTGCCGATGGCGTTCACGGACGGTGACGAAGCCGAACTGCTCGCCTCCATTCACAACGACGCGGTGGACAAGGGTACGATTGAGGTGACGCTCCGCGCCGCGATTGCGGGGCGCCGCATCGAAGAAAAGAAAACCGTCGAAGTCCAGGGCAAGGGGATCCACGAAGTGCCCTTCCACTTGACTCTCCGCCGGCCCGAACCCGGCAAGGAGGGCGAGGTTCCGGCGGACGCCGCGATGAAGGTGGCACTGGAGCTGATCGTGGAGTCGAAGGGGGAGAAGTCTACGTCGCAGCCTGACGCGCTGCGGCGGAGCGTACCGCTTTTGCCCTACGGAGTACCGGTTTTCGCCACCGCGAGCGGTCTGGCGACCAGCGACACCACGGCGTGGGTCACGGGCCCCAAGGAGTTTCCGTTCCGTTCGCCGAGGCTTCAGATTCTCGTTGGGCCGAGCATCCAGCGGAGCCTTCTCGACATCGTGCTAGGCCCGGCTCCCGATTGCCAGATTGAGTCGTCCCGTTTCGCCTCAGGGCTGGAGACATCAACCAGCGATCTAATGGCATCACTGGCCTTGCAGAAATTGGTGGAGGGCACGCGCGACGCGGGCGGGCCCCAGGCCCAGGCACTTGACGGCCGCGTGCGCGGCGCGGTGGGAATGCTGGTTGCTTCCCAGCAGGACGACGGGGGATGGAGTTGGACCGGGCGCGGGGGCAAGAGCCATCGCTATGCATCGGTGCGCGTTTTCTGGGCTTTGAGCCTGGCCCGGACCGCTGGCTATCCGGTCCCCGACGATGCCTTTCACAAGGCGACGGCCTATCTGAAAGGCCAGATTCCCGCGACTGATAACAGCGATTACGAGAGCAAGGCGATTCTGTTGCACGCCCTGTCGACGGCGGGCCAAGGCGACTTTGCTCTGGCAAACCGCTTGTATCGGGAGAGGCCCGCCCTGTCGGCCGCGGCGTTAGCGCATGTGGCATTGGCTCTTGTTGAACTGGACCGAAAGTCGATGGCAGGCGAGTTGCTGGCGCTGTTGGCAGAGCGCGATCTTGACCAGCCCGCGCTGAGACGTCTGTCCAGCCAGGGCGTGCTGCCATGGAGCCACGCCGTGGTGGAGATCCGCGCGCTCTACGCTTTGGCTCTCCAACGCGTCACGCCTCGCGCTCCCACTGCGCAGACCCAGGTTGACTGGCTTCTGGGGCACCGGACCGGCCATCGATGGGCCCCCGACAAGGCGACGGGCCCAGCCGCATTGGCTCTGGCCGAATGGTTCAGCCACAACCGTTTCCAGGGCGAACACTACAAGCTGGCCGTGTTTGTCAACGACATTCAGGTGCAGGTACTGGAGATCGACGACGCCTCGGCCACACAGACCATCGACGTTCCCTCGCGATTGCTGAAAGGTGAAAAGCAGCGGATCAACTTCCAGATTGCGGGCCGTGGCCGCTACGCCTACCAGTGCATTCTGGCGGGCTTCGCTCCTGCGGAGACGATCAAGAGCAGCACCATGGACTGGCGCGTCGAACGCTTTCACGAACCGGCGCCGTTGGAATTCGACGGCCGCGACATTCCTCGCGGTTTCAGCGTCGTCGAGGGAAGCTATTCCTCCTTCCGCAATCCGCTCACCCAGCTTCCCGTGGGTCGGCGAGGACAAGTCGAACTGCGAATCTGGAGACACAACCTTCCTCCTAACGTTCCCGAGGAGCAGTTGGAGTACCTGGTGGTCAGCGAGCCGATCCCCTCCGGCGCCAGCGTGGTCGAGAGCTCGGTTCAGGGGGGCTTCGAGCGCTACGAGATTGCGCCGGCGCGATCACCTTCTACCTGGGCAGCCGCCACCAGCTGGAACCGATTCGCTACCAGATCCATGGCTATCTGCCCGGCGCCTATCGCGCCGGTCCGACCGTGGTCCGCAACGCCTACCGGCCGGAGCAGCTCGCAGTAGCGGCGCCGGCTTCGCTGGCGGTGCTTGCGCGGTGCGGCTTCTGCGGATGCCTACCGGCTGACGCCGCAGGAGCTCTACGAACTGGGGAAGCGGACGTTCGAGAAGAAGGACTTCCAGACCGCCGTGAAGCACCTGACCGAATTGGTCGAAAAATGGAATCTCCGTCCGGAGATCTACAAAGATGCAGTCCAGCGGCTGTTGGACGCGCATCTGGAACTCGGTCCGGCCGGCAAGATCGTGCGCTATTTCGAGATTGTCAAGGAACGCTGGCCGGCGGAAGAGATTCCGTTTGCCAAGATCATGCGCGTGGGCGCGGCTTACCATGAGCTCGGCGAATACGAGCGGAGTTACCTCGTCTTCCGCGCCACCGTGGAGAGCAGTTTTGTGCGCGATAGCGGCGTGGCAGGGTTCCTCGATGCCCAGGGAGAGTTTCTTCGCAGCGTGGGCGTGCTGGGGCGGCTGCTCCGCGAGTACCCGGCGGAAGCCTACGCGGCCGCCGCCAGCTACGCTCTGGCCCAACGCGTGTATGCCAAGGCCTCGGAGGCCGCTGCGGATCCCAAGCTGCGCGAGCAGAAAGCCAATCGCGTGGACCTGGTACACCGCGCGTGGGCGATGCTGGAAGGTTTTCTCACCGCGTTTCCGGACGACCCTGCCGCCGACCAGGCGGCCTTTGCCGCGCTCAACGCGCTTCTGGAACTGAAGCGTTACGACGTTGCTGCCGCCGCGAGCAACCGCTACGCGGCGCGCTATCCGAAGAGCGAGCTTGTCGACAGCTACTGGTACATTCTCGGCTACTGTTACTTCGCCACCGGTCGGCACGAGCAAGCCCTGGAAATGTGCCGTCGCGTCGCCGAGGCAAAACGCGTCGATCCGAAGACGGGCGGAGAGAAGGAAAGTCGCCAACAAATGGCGGGCCGTCTACATCCTCGGACAGATTTACCACAGCCTCGGCAATGCCGCAGGCGCGATCGCCGAGTACCGCCGAGTCGAGGACCGCTTTGCCGATGCCCAAGAGGCGATCGCGTACTTCCTCCGCAAAGCGATTGAACTGCCCGAGGTCACCAGCGTGAAGCCGGGAGAACCGGCGCAGGTCGTGCTCAAGTTCCGCAACATCGCTTCTCGTGATGTGAAGGTCTATGCCATCGACCTGATGAAATTCAGTCTGCTTCGCAGGAATCTGGGAGGCATTGCGCAGATCAGCCTGGCGGGTATCCGGCCCTACCACGAAACCACGCTTCCGCTGGGCGACGGCAAGGACTACCGCGACCGCAGCCAGAGCATCTCGTTGCCACTGAAGGAGGAAGGTGCCTATCTCGTCGTCTGCCGCGGGGGCGATCTTCACGCCAGCGGCCTGGTACTGGTCACTCCCTTGGCCGTCGAAGTCCAGGAAGACGGGGTCTCGGGACGTGTGCGGACCACGATCAAAAACGTCGCCGCCGGCAACTACGTGAACAACGTCCACGTGAAGGTGATCGGCACGCGCAATACCGACTTCCTCTCCGGTGAAACCGATCTGCGCGGGGTGTTCGTGGCCGACGGAGTGCGGGGCACCTCAACCGTGATTGCCCAAGCCGGCGCGGGCCGTTATGCCTTCTTCCGCGGCCAGACCGAGCTGGCGCCGCAGGCAGTCCCCGTGGCGCAGACGCCCGCCCCGAAACAGGCGAAGGAGCCGGGTCGAGACGCGGTCCTGACGCTTAAGGCCTCGGCGCCTTCGCTCGAGAGGCAATTGCTCGAAGGGGTGCTGGAAACGAACAGTTCGATCCAGGGACAGCAAGTCGAACAGCTCCAGCGCATGTACAAACGCGAACAGAAGGGCGTGGAAGCCCAGAAAGCCTATTGAAAACGACCGCCGAACAAGCGGGGACAGTCCCGGCTGACATCGTCGGCCGCCTTACTCGACAATCTTCTGGGCGAGAACGACGTCCTCCTCCTGCTCGTCGTTGAGCACGAAGCCGCGGTTGCGGAAGGTGGCCAGCATGCGTGCGTTGTCCTTGGAGGTCTCGGCTACGACTTTCTTCACGCCCCAACGCTTCGCCACCTCCAGGCAATAGTCGGTGAGCAGGCCCCCCAGCCCGTGCCCGTGCCAACGATCGACCACGATCACTGCGTATTCCGCCGCTTCATGGTTTACGTCGGCCACGAGGCGACCGACGCCGATCAGCTTGCGCTCGCCGTTTTCCTCGACCTCGGCGACAATCCCAATCTCTCGATCGTAGTCGATGAAGCAGTACCGTCGCGGCCATCTCGTGCGTCGTCTGCTTGAACAGGTAGCTGAAGCGGAACCATAGCGACTGGGTCGAGCAACTCGCCAGGAGCTCGTGCCACATCGGTTCGTCTTCGGGCTTGATCGGCCGCATGATCACCGGGGTCGATCCTTCAGCGTGCGTTCGGTGACGAACTCCTCGGGATACGGCCGGATGGCGAGATGCGAATAAGGCCGGACCGCATGCGAGACCATCTCACGGTCGATGACAACGCGCGCGTCGAGCGCAATCACGTCGTCGGGCGTGACCAGCAGAGGATTGACGTCGAGTTCCGTGATCTCGGGGTAGTCGGCCACGAGGTAGGAGAATCGAATGAGGATCTCGATCAAGCGGTCGATATTCGCGCCGGGCCGGCCGCGGTAGCCCTTGAGCAAGCGGCCACGACTTGAGCGACTCCAGCGCGCGGCGCGCGAGCGACTCGTTCAAGGGCGGCATCGCCAGGGCCCGATCGCGGAAAACCTCGGCCGCGGTACCGCCCATGCCCACCATGATCACGGAGCCGAAGATCGGGTCCTTCTTCGTTCCCAGGATCAGCTCGTAGCTGTTGGGGAAGGTGACCATTTTCTGCACGGTCACGCCGACGATCTGTGCGTCGGGACGTTTCTCGGCGGCCGTCTTCGTCATCGCGCTCGAACGCCTGGCGCACGGCCTCGTCGTTGGAAAGATCGAGCACCACGCCGCCCACGTCGGTCTTGTGGGTGATCTGGGGCGAGTGGATCTTCATCACGACGGGGTAGTCCCAGTCGTTGCGCCACCTCGACCGCTTCCTCGGCGAGAGCGTGCCAGGTGCGGCTTGGTCACGGGGATTTCATACGCCTCGAGGAAGGCCTTGGAGACGTTCTCGGAAAGTACCTCGCTTCCCTCGGTGAGGATGGTATCGAACACCCCGCGCAGCCGCCGCGCGGTCGAGGGTGAAGGCCACGGGAATGTCTCGGGGCGTCTCGTGGAGAGTTTCCAGGTTGCGGGCGTAGGAGACCAGGTGCATGAAGGCCCGCACCGCCTTCTCGGGCGTCCGGTAGGTAGGAATGCCCGCCTCGTTGAGCACGCCGACTCCTTCGCTCACCGTATGCGCCGCCCATCCAGGCAGCGAGGATCGGCTTGGAGGACTTGTGCGCGGCGATCTCGCCACTCGCCTGGGCAGTGCCGGTGGAGTCGGTCATCGCCTGAGGCGTGAGGATCACGAGAACGGCGTCCACCCCTTTGTCCTGAAGCACGATCTCCATCGCCTTGGCGAAACGCTCCGGGGGCGCGTCTCCAAGCACGTCGATCGGGTTGCCGTGCGACCAGAACGGGGGTAGCACCTCGTTGAGCTTCTGCATGGTCTCGGCCGAGAGGCTGGCAAGCTCGCCGTTGCGGTCGATCAGCGCATCGGTGGTCATCACCCCCGGCCCGCCGGCGTTGGTGATGATCGCCAGCCGGTCGCCCTGGGGCGGATTCTGCCGCGCGAGCAGTTCGGCGCAGTCGAACATGTCTTCGATCTGGAAGATCCGTTCGATTCCTGCACGCTGGAAGGCCGCCTCGTAGACGGCATCGACGCCGGCCATCGCCCCGGTGTGCGACGCGGCGGCCTGGGCCGACTCGGCAAATCGCCCCGCCTTGTAGGCCACGATCGGCTTGGTACGCGAAAAGGCGCGCGCGGCTGACATGAATTCCCGCGCCTCGGTAATCGACTCGATGTAGAGGATCAGCGATTGCGTCTCGGTGGCCGAGCCGAAGTAGTCGATCAGGTCGGCCATGCTCACGTCGAGCATGTTGCCCACGGAGACGAAGTAGGAGAAGCCGATTCCTTCGTCGATCGCCCAGTCGAGTACCGACGTGCACAGTGCGCCGGACTGGGAGATGAAGCCGATATGCCCCTTCTCGGGCGTGGCTGCGGCAAAGCTTGCGTTCAGATGGATTCCCGGCACGATGATCCCCAGACAGTTCGGTCCAAGGATTCGCATGCCGTCGAACTTCGCCTGCTCCTCGATCACCTGCTTCTCGAGCTTGCGTCCCGCCTCGCCGATCTCGCGGAAGCCGGCGGAGATGATCACCAATCCCCGAGTCCCGATGTCACCCAACTCGCGCACCAGGGCCGGCACGGTGACCGCGGGCGTGCAGATCACTGCAAGGTCGGGGGCGTGGGGCAGAGCTGCGAATGTCCTTGTAGGCCTGGATGCCCTGCACGGACTCGCGTTTCGGATTCACCGGATAGACTACACCACGGAAACCGGAGCCAATCAGGTTCCTTAGCACGGTGTAGCCGACGCTCGTCGTGGTGTCGCTCGCGCCAATTACCGCCACACGATGGGGATCGAAGATCTTGTCAAGGTTGAGAGTGCTCACGCGCTGTTGCTCCTGGTGGGCGGCTGCACGCCACGCTACTGTCGGTAGGGGGGAATCGGCTCCAAGGACTTGCATGGGGGCGTCGGTCTGCGGCTCTGCCGTTTCCGCGTCCCGTTTGAGCGATGGGCCTTGCGGCCCCGTTGCCCGCTCATGGCGAGAGGGTCAGCCAATGAAGCTCAATAATATAGCTTGTCGGCGAACCTTTAGAAAGGATGGAGGATTGCGTTAAGAAGTCGGTCTGAAGAGACTTTGACGATTGAGTCGCAAATTCGGTCCCTTTCGGTCGCACCATCGAGTTACGTGCCTTCGGGATCGCAGAGGGGGTCTGCCCGATACCCTCCGTACTCTTAGCTCGTCTCCCACAATCGGGTGAGGCGGATCTGGGGTACTCGCCCCCCGGCTTCATTCCCCAAGCGGGTACGGGAAGAATTGAGGCCACTGGTTTGCCACGGGCGCGGCGTCCCTCCCCCCCTGCCGTACCATTCCTGTGCCCGCTAGAATCCCAGGAACGAAGCGGCTTAGTTTTCCACACTTTGGTGGGGGCGCCGGCAGGTGCTGGTCGGTTGCCGTCGCAGCGGCTGCTTCGAGGTCCGGGAGCAAGGCGGTCGGCGATCGCCCTCTTGGTCACACTGCACCCAGCGCGAGGCAACGGATGACCAACGCTACGGATGCGGATCGAGACTTCGTCCAGCGTGCACGCCAGGGAGACTTCGACGCCTTTGAAGCCTTGGTGGCCAAGTACGAGCGGCGAGTCTACAGCCTCGCTCTGCGCATGCTGCGGCATCACGAGGATGCCGAGGAGATTGTTCAGCAGACTTTCCTCAGCGTGATCGAGCATTTGCAGGGGTTCCGCGAGGAGGCCTCTTTCTATACCTGGCTGATGCGGATCGCCACCAACCACGCGCTCGGAGTCCTCCGCCGGCGCTCCAAGCGGACCACGCTGTCGCTGGGTGAAGACCGTTCCTCGGACCGCGACGACGATCTGCCCCGTCCCCAGTACATTGCCGAGTGGCGCGAGACCCCGGATCAGCTTGCCTTGCGGCGCGAGACGCGGGAGTTGCTCTCCGAGGCGCTGGCCGCACTCGACGAGAAATACCGCCTGGTCTTTCTGCTCCGCGACGTCGAGGGATTGACTACCGCCGAGACTGCCGAGGCTTTGGGGATTAGCGAAGCCAATGTAAAGGTCCGCCTGCTCCGAGCGCGTCTGATGCTCCGCGAGCGTCTCACCACGGCCTACGGCGATGAGTCAACGCGCATGGCGCCCCACGCCCACGAAACGTGACGGGGGGGGCGGCCGTTTCGCCGTCCTCCGCTCCTGGCGTTGGATCAACGGCCGACAAGCCGCGCAAGCGCCTGCTCGATTTGAGGATCATCGAAGCGGAAGCCGGCGGCCAGGAGCCGCCGCGGTACGACGCGCGCGCCGGAAAGCAACATTGCATCGGCCATCTCCCCCATCGCCATTCGAAGCGCCAAGGCCGGCACAGGCAGAAGGGCCGGGCGCCGCACTGCGCTGGCAAGCGCCTGCGTGAAACGCCGGTTGGTCACCGGCTCGGGAGCGACGAGATTCACGGGGCCTTGCAGGGCTGGATTCTCGATCGCGGCCAGGATCGCACGCACCAGGTCGTTGCACGTGATCCAACTCACCGGTTGCCGTCCACTGCCCAACGTGCCGCCGAGTCCAAGTCGGAAAAGGGGAAGCATTTTGGCCAACGCGCCGCCTTGCCGGGCCAGCACGACGCCGATCCGGCCAAGAACCACGCGAATCCCCGCCTCGGCGGCCGGGCACGTCGCTTCCTCCCACTGGCGACATACCTCGGCGAGAAATCCGTGGCCGGCGGCGCTGGACTCGTCGATTTCTTCGTCGCCCCGGTCGCCGTAGTAGCCGATAGCCGAGGCGGAAAGCAAGACAGCAGGTGGCCGGCGCAACCCAGCCAGGGTGCGCACCAATAGCTCGGTGCCGCAGACGCGGCTTTCGAGAATTCGCGTTTTTTTGGCTGCATGCCAGCGGCCTCGCGCGATGCTCTCGCCGGCGAGATGCACTACGACGTCTACGCCTTCCAGGGCGCGCCCGTCCAGCCGATTGGCGAGAGGTTCCCAGACAATCGCATCGCCGCCTGCAGGCGCGCGGACCAATCGGAGGATTTCATCGGGCGCTGAACCCCCGCCGGCAGTTGCACCCTGTGCGATGCGGATCCGGTCGACCAATGCCGACCCGATCAGCCCGCTCGCGCCGCTGACCAGGAACCGCATTCTGTGGTCTCACTACATCTGCATCTGCCGCGCGGACTGCCTTGGCGTGCAAGCCAGGGAGGTAGCGGGATCCGCTGCGGCGGGGAATGGCTACTTCCCGCTCCCCTGTTTCTTGTAGAACTCGATCATGAAATCGCGGAGTGTCTTCACGCCCTCTTCGGGCATTGCGTTGTAGATCGACGCACGGCACCCCCCCACCGATCGGTGCCCCTTCAGTTCAGCCAGGCCGCGTTCTTTGGCACCCTTGAGGAACTGCTCTTCGAGCACGGCGTCGGGCAGGCGGAAGGTCACGTTCATCAGCGAGCGGCTGTAGGCGTCGGCATGGCCCTGGTAGAAGCCGTTGGAGTGCTCGATGACGTCGTAGAGCCATTGCGCCTTGCGGCGATTGATCTCGTTCATCTTTTCCAGGCCGCCGATTTGGCCTATCAGCCAGTCGGTCACCAGCTTGACCATGTAGACGGCGAAGACGGGGGGAGTATTGAACAGTGACTTCCCTTCCGTGAGCACCGGGTAGCTGACCATCGACGGCAGGTCCTTGGGGGCTTTCTGCACAAGATCGTCGCGGATGATGACGACCGTGACCCCGGCGGGACCGGCGTTCTTCTGCGCACAGGCATAGAGAATGCCGTATTTCTCAATCGGAATCGGCCGGCTAAGGAAGTCGCTCGATGCATCGCAGACCAACGGCACGCTGCCCGTATCCGGGGTCGCGCGGAACTGGATTCCCTGGATCGTTTCGTTCGAGGTCATGTGGACGTAGGCCGCGTTGGCATCCAGCTTCAGGTCTTCCTGTTGCGGCATGCGGTTGAAATTGTCGGCCTTGCCGTCCCAGGCTGCTCGGACTTGACCTTGGGTGGCCGCCTCTTCCATGGCCTTCTTTCCCCACGTTCCGGCCACAATATAGTCCGCCGACTTGCCGCTGCCGCGGAGCAGATTCATGGCTACCATACCGAATTGCAGGATCGCTCCGCCCTGGAGGAACAGGACGTGGTAACCCTCCGGAATGGCCAGCAGCTTGCGGAGATTGGCTTCCGCTTGTTCGATGATCGCCGCAAAGGCCTTGGACCGATGGCTGATTTCGAGGATCGAAATCCCGGTGCCGGGTAGGGCGAGCAGATCTCGCTGCGCCTCTTGCAGGGCCGGAAGGGGGAGCATGGCGGGACCCGGCGAGAAGTTGTAAACACGTTTCTCCATTGGTCTTTACCCTGTCTCGAATTCGCGATGGATCGATACAAGCACCCCATCAGTCTAGCGAAAACGCCTGTGGCGCGTAGGCCTGCCTGGTGATCATGCCGTACGGAGGCGTCGGGCGGGGCATCGCCAAAGCCTCCTCCAGGGGCACCTTGTGATCAAGATGGATACAAGGAATCGTATTCTCTGCTCGGGGCCAGGAGGTGCGAACCTCGCGGTGCGCACGAGCTCTAATGACGATGAGACCTGGCCCATGGCCGGAGTTATCTGCCACGGCCCTTCGCCATACTTGGATTTGGCGGTCCTGGCCGATGGTACGATCGGCTGCCTGTTCGAGCGGCGAGAAAAGGGGGCCTACGAGAGGACCAGCTTCGCGTTGGACTGACTCGAGCGTGGCGCAAGCGATTGACGGCTTCTCCTGTTCCGACTATATTGCCCAACTTACCTTCCATTTGGAAGCGCGAGGAGTTACCACATGGCCGCTGCACCGAACGCGGGCGGCGGGTTCATCCGCACGGTCCGCGGCGATATTGGCCGCGGCGACGCGGGCTACACGCACTGCCACGAGCATACGTTTATCCTTCCGGGCCCCCACTCGGCGGGAAACCCAGCGCGTGTGCTCGACGATCTCGACCGCACGGTGGCGGAGTTGTCGGAGTTCTACGCCGCTGGGGGGCGCACCGTGGTGGATGCGCAAGCCATCGGTCCGCAGCGTGCTCCGCGTCTGGATTTTGCGGCCTCCGAGCGCTCCGGGGTGAACATTGTGGCCGCGACGGGCTTTCTTCGTGCTGCCGACTACACCTCCGACCACTTCTGCTTCCACGAGTCGGCCGAGATCTTGGCCGAGCGGATCGTGGAGGAGATCACTGTGGGAATGTCGGAGTACCGCGGGGGAGAAATGGCGGGGCGGACCGAGATTCGCGCCGGGTTGATCAAGTTTGCCAGCGGCTACCACTTGATCGATGCTCACGCCGAGAAGCTGGCCGAGGCCGCCGCCATCGCCCACGCGCGGAGCGGTGCCCCGATCCTTACCCATACCGAGCATGGCACCTGTGCCTTGGAGCAGATTCTGCTTTTTCGCCGGCTTGGTGTCGCTCCGTCGGCCCTGTTGATCAGCCACCTCGACCGTAATCCCGATTTTCAGCTCCACGAGGAGATCGCTGACTCGGGTGCGTACCTGATCTACGACGGCGTGTCGCGGATCACGCTGCACCCGGATTCTACGATCGTTAACCTTATCTGCCGCATGGCGGAGGCGGGGCACACTTCGCGAATTTTACTGGGGATGGACATGGGAGAGCGGACCATGTGGCGAAGCTACGGCGGCGGCCCAGGCATGAGCTATCTGCCGAATGTATTCCTCCGCCGATTGCGCATGGCCGGGCTGGGCAACGAGCAGGTGATGACGTTCACCGAGTACAACCCTTCGGCTGCGCTGGCCTTTCGAGTTCACGCCGCCTAGTGCCACACGTACGGGCGCTAAACCGGCCCGTCGTATCCGACAGAGCCTGCTGGCTGCGCGGCATCAGTCGAACCGCTTACCGGTCAGCCGCTGGTAGGCTTCGATGTATTTCTCGCGGGTGTGCGAGACGATGTCGGCGGGCAGGGCGGGCGGAGGGCTGTTCTTGTCCCAGGAGGTCGATTCCAGCCAATCGCGGACGAATTGCTTGTCGAATGAAGGCTGCCCCCGTCCCGGTTGGTACTGGTCGCTTGGCCAGAAGCGGGAGCTGTCGGGCGTGAGCACCTCGTCGATGAGGATCAGATCGCCATCGACCAGCCCCCATTCGAACTTCGTGTCGGCGATGATGATACCTCGCGCCGGCGCATAGGCTGCTCCGCGCTGGAAGATGGCGATACTGCGGGCGCGGAGTTCCTCGGCCCGGTCCAATCCGACCAACTCGACCGTGCGGCCAAAGGAGATGCTTTCGTCGTGGCCAGCATCGGCCTTGGTGGTGGGGGTGAAGATAGGTGCTTCGAGCTTGGCGCTTTCCAACAGTCCCCTGGGCAAGGAGACGCCGCACACGGTACCCGTCTGACGGTACTCCTTCCAACCCGAGCCCACCAGGTAACCGCGAACGACGCACTCGATGGGCACTACCTCGGTCTTGCGGACCAGGCTGGTGCGGCCGGCCAGGGGCGCGCGATCTACCCCGGCGGGTAGGGGCATGGCGTCGATGTCGGTTGAGAGAAGGTGGTTAGGCTCCCCAAGGAGGCCGAACCAGAAGGCGGCAATCTGATTGAGCACCCGTCCCTTGTCCGGGATTCCGCTGGGCAGCACCCAATCGAAGGCACTGATGCGGTCCGTGCTGACCAGCAGCAACTGCTCGCCCAGGTCGTAAATGTCCCGCACTTTGCCGCGGCGCACGGGGATTCCGGGCAGGGAGGTTTGCAGGACCACATTGCGCATGATCGAATTCCTTTGCTCGACGGGCGGATTCGCCCCATGATACCAGGGCTGCTGCGCGGCGGCCAGCGGGAGAAGTCGCTTGAGCCCCGCGTCGCGGTCCAGTACACTCGCATGCGGGGCAGACGACTGCGCAAGAGTTCGGCGAGACGCGCTGGGGCTGTCAGGTCCCCGCACCCGGCGGCCCGGGGATGGCTGCGTTGGATTGTCGGTGGGGCATGTTCGGCTGTCTGGCGACCACGCGAGGAATGCTGGGATGGGTGTGATGCGGTTCATGGTCCGCCCCGCCGATCGCATCACCGACCAGATGGTCGAGCACGCCTATCTTGCCGGGCTGGACCGAATTGCCTGGCGCGCAGGTGCGTCGCCAGGGCTCTGAGTTGATCCTGGAGCGGAATGCCTCGGATTCCGGCAATCTGCACGTGCTCTGGGAGATCGAGGGCTATGGCTTGCTGACCCTGTCGACGGGAACGCTGATCGAACGTGAGGAGCCCTATTACCTGCCGCTGGAGCTTGCCCGTGGCAAGATCGGGCAGGTGCGCAACCAGGCGGCCGAATTGTCGATGCTGGGGCTGGAAGTGCCGCAGTCGGTCATGGAACGGCTGGCGGAGGCCACGCGCCAGTTCAGCGAGGCTGCACGCTTCGCGCGACTCCGCCTCTTCGGCACATCTGGCCGAGCGCGCGTTGGTACTCACGGTGGACGCTGCCTACCTGCTGGCCGCGGCCTACACCGAGCAAGTGCTCGCGCGTACGGCGCAGGGCCGGGAACCGGATCGGGACCCTGATGGGAGCCGACGTGGGCATCAGTCCGTTGGAAGACTACGTGGCCGGCCAGTTCCTGCAGACTTTCAATGCGGCCTGCATCCCGGTCGTTTGGCGCGAGATCGAGGCGGCCGAGGGCGCCTACTGCTGGGATCTGCTCGACGACCAGGTTCGGTGGTGCCGCGATCGCGGCCTGGTCATCTGCCTTGGGCCGGTTATGCAACTCGACGCGCGTCATCTGCCCGATTGGCTCTACGCTTACGAACGCAACTTTGCGCGGTTGGCGGAAATCGCATGCGGCTTTCTCGAAGCAGTGGTCAGCCGCTACCAGGGCAAGGTCGATCTGTGGATTGCCGCCGGCCGCGTCAACACAGCCGACGCGCTGGCGCTGTCCGAGGAGGAGAATATCCGACTCACGGGTCGGGCGGTGGAGAGTCTCCGATCGCTGGACGCCGAAACGGAACTGCTCGTGGCCTTTGACCAGCCGTGGGCGGAATACCTCCGCGCGGGCGATCGCGATTTTCCTCCGCTGCACTTTGCCGACGCCTTGGTCCGCGCCGGCCTGGGACTGACCGGCTTGGGCTTGGAGATCAACGTCGGCTACACCCCCGGCGGCACACTTCCCCGCGATCCACTCGAGTTCAGCCGCCAAGTCGACTACTGGAGCTTGCTGGGCGTGCCTTTGTACGTTCTGCTCACGGTTCCCACGGCCGCCCATGCTGACCCGCTCGCTCAGCGCCGCGCGAGCCCGCTTGCGTGCGAATGGAGCCCGGCGTTCCAGCAGACGTGGGTGCAGCGCTACGTGCCGCTGTTGTTGGCCAAGCCGGCGATTCGCGGCATCTTCTGGGGGCAGTTGCGCGACTCGGAGCCGCACGCGTTGGCGCACGGGGGCCTGTTCGATCTGCGGCGGCATCCCAAACCCGCCTTGCGCCAGTTCGCCTCGATCCGGCAAGCGCACGTGAGGTAGCGGGTCGGTCGCCGCGGGGTTCTGCGCAGGCGGCGAAATGTAAGTCCTTGGCCGGCTCAGGTTCGTTTGGATCCGGCCTGCAAACCGGCCACTGCATGAGGACGTTGCGGCCGCGCCGGACCCTCGAGGCGGTTGGGCGCCTTCTCAAGGCATGCGGCGGGCGATGGTCAGGCACATGTCGTCGGTCTGGGGACGGTCGCCCACGAACTGCCGCAAGTCGCCCAGCAGGCGCTCGCCGAGTCCGGCGGCGTCGCCCGCGGCCGATTTCAGGCGATCGATGATCCGTTGGTTGGTATAGAACTGTGCCTGGGGATTCATGGCGTCGGGCAGGCCGTCGGTATACAGAACGAGCGCATCGCCCGGCCCAAGCCCTACCGAGCTCTGGCCATAGGCAGTGTTACCGTCGATTCCCAGCGGCAGCCCGGCAATCGCGTCTCCCATCGCTTCGACCTCTCCCGAGGCACGCCGGACCAGCGGGAGCAGGTGGCCGGCGTTCACCAGGCAAATCTCGTGGCGCTGCGGATCGAGCACCGCCATGGCCATGGTCACGAAGCGGTCTTCCCAGCGGCTCTCGCAAAAGGCAGCATTGAGGTGATCGAGGGCTTCGGCCGGGTTGCGGTAGGCGGCCAGGCAGTATTTCACTTCTGCCGAGAGCCGAGCCATAAGGATGGCCGCCGAGATCCCCTTGCCCGCCACGTCGGCGATGATCAGCGCCAGGCGGTTGCCCGGCAAGGCAATGTAGTCGAAGTAGTCGCCGCCGAGGTGATTGGCCGGCTCGTAGTAGTCGAAGAACTCATAGCCGGCCAGTTTCGGCGGGGCGGCCGGCAGCAGCCCCTGCTGCACTTTGTGGGCCAGGAGCAGGTCGCGCTGGTGCAACTCTTCCTGCACAGCGATTTCGTGCAACTGCGCGTTTTCCACGGCCACGGCCGCCTGGCAGGCCACGGCCGCCAGGACCTCCAGGTCTTCGCGCGTGAAACGGCGGCGCGGGTCCATGGCGTCGATCTGGATCACCCCCAGCACGTCGCCGCTGCTGGCCACCAGGGGGACGCACATCATCGAGTGGATGTGGAAGTCGAAGATGCTCTCACTCATGTCGAAGCGCGAATCGGTGGCCGCGTCGGCCGACAGCACCGCTTCCTTGGTGGTCATTACCCCGTTGACGATCGTCTTACTGATTCGCACCGGCTCGCCGGCGTTTTCCCGCCGGTGCTTGACGGCCTTGGGCACCAGGCGCCCCGTGGTCGAATCGCGGAGCACGACGAAGCCACGATCGGCATGGAGGAAGATCGTGAACAGGTTGTCCAGCAGCTTCGGCAGCACCTCGCTCATGCGCACGCTGCCGCCGAGGTTCTTGCTGATTTCCAGGAGGGCCTTGAGCTTGACCTCGGGGTTGGCGGCGAGGCGCAGTCCGCTGGCGCCGCTGGTGACGTCCAACCGGGACATGATCGTCGAGCTGATCGTTCCCTTGTTGTCCTCGACCATCATCACCCCGCCGTCCTGGGCCTGCTCGAGGGCCTGCGTCACACTCTCCGGCGAACCATGATGAAAGACGAACACCAGATCGCAGATCTTCACCTGGTCGTTTTCGGCCAGACGCTGCTGCCCTTCGACCCGGCGATCGTTGAGAAAGGTGCCGTTGCGGCTATGGAGATCTTCGACGTAATAGCCGTCGCCCACGCGCACGATCGCGCATGCTGACGGCTCACCGCCCCGGCGTCGAGGACCATGTCGCAGTCGGGGTGTCGGCCGAGGATGATGCTGTCGCCGCCGAGTGGGAAGATCTTCCCCGGGTCCTGTCCTTTCACTGTGCGAAGTACCGCCATGCCCAACTCCCGCTTGAAGGCTGCCGCAGCACTGCGGAGTGGCCCGGCAATGGTCCGGGCGTGCCAGCGCTTTGCGGCGCCGACACACCAGCGCACCGATGCGCGGGCGTCAGTCGATTCTAGGTAGCCCTGGTAGGGGGCGTCAATCGCTGAAACCCCGATCGTACTCATCCAATGTGGGGGACCAGGTCTCGTAATTCTGATTCCCCAAGCGCCTCTTGCTCCGTCTCTTGCGTCACATGCGATCAAGCCCGGGCGTGGAACGCCGCATGGCGCGTTGCGCTGTGCGATCTCAAGTTGGCTGCCTCCCGCCTGCCCTTGACGCCAGACAGGGGCTCTTCTATAAAAGCTTGAGTTAGCAGAACAACTTGCGCTGTTGCTACGGCGCTCAGTGGCATCGGTTCTTGGGGAATAGTGTAACGGCAGCACAACTGACTCTGGATCAGTTAGTTAAGGTTCGAATCCTTATTCCCCAGCTTCATTAAAGTCTTGCGTGACTAAAGGTTACGCAGGGCTTCTCTATTGCCCGTTCTCAGGGCGAGCACGTCGGGCGATGCCGGTACCGTGCTCGGAGAGATGGCAGCTCGGCCCCCTGCCCTGTCGGTTGCCCCCTCTCGTTTCTTGCCAGATGGCCCGCCGCCGCGTTCCTTCAAAGGCGTACCGGATCGTGGGCCGCGAGGGTCTTTCGTCGGCGAGAATTCGATAGCGGGAAGTGGAGGGCGGGATCGGGCGCGTGTTGGTCAACGCATCGCGATTTTTGCCAAATCGCGGGGGCGTGCATTCCATCGCCCGCAGAGGGGTGGCGGGGGGGTAGCGAGGGTCTTGGGCAATAGCGTTTTTCATGGGTGGCGGAGGTTCTCAGAGCAGTAGGGGACTTGACGGTCGGTAGTGGTCCACGAGGCTGGTGAGGGATGTGCTGCCGCCATATTTCCTGACCGCACAAAGCCGCAGCGGCGGTCCCGAGATCGTTTTTACGACGGCGCGCGGCCCAGTTTCAATCGCGGTTGATGGGCCACGAAGGAGCAGTTCGGACGACGGCGCGGGGTGGTTGATTGCCTGCGATCCGAAGAACGTGGGCCGGGAGCAGAACTGGGGGCGCGAACCGCGGTCCTGAGAGCAACATTCTGTCCGGTGATTCCCTCTGTTTCGCAGGACTATTCTTCATTCCCGCGGGTTGGCTGATCACGGTCAGTCGCAAATCTGTTCCCAATGAGCCGTCTGTCAATGCGCCGTTGTCTGCCTGGCTGCCTGGGTTGCCGCCATCACGATCGCCCAGGATGTCGGTTGTTATGCTTGGCTGGTCGGTGTGCCAATTTCGGCCCTTGCGTGCCTCGCTCAGTGGTGTATTGTTTTAACCAGGGGATTTGAAGCATGTCGGCAAGTGAGAGGCGGTATGCCTGACCAATCGCCTGGGCGAAAGTCTGCGCTCTGGGCAGTCGGGCAGTTTCGGAGAATTGGCTCGCAACTGTTGCGTTTGCCGGTCCTAGCCGGTGACGGTTGCTGGGCTTGGACATTCGGAAGGGAGAGGAGAATGACAATCCGCTCGCGGCCGTTGACGTGCGTTGTCTGGACAATACTTGCCAGCCAGACTCTTGCTGCGCAACGCACGACGAACGACGTCATTCGGTCAAGGATCCAACTCCTGCCGCAAACCAGCGATCCATCGGACGATTTGCTCATGTCGCGTGGACTCAAGGACAAGGCTCTGGCCGACGTCGCGGCGACACGGTCGTTTTCCAAATGGCGAGTTTTCGAGGACGAACTTATCAGCTTCCGATATCCCGATCACCCATACATTCGGGTCGAAGTGAAGATGCCGGGAGACCCTATACCGATCATGGGTGGTCCCGTAGGCTCATCCGAGAACTCGTTCGTGAAAGGCTACCGTTTGGCTCTGGGAAAATACACCTATGGCCTGCTCCTCCTCAACAAGGCTGAGGTCTTGGACGACGGGGTTTGTCTTTGTGGCGAGATCGTCTACGAAAAGTACGTATTCCATAACGGATCGATGTTCCGATTCGGCTTCCTTAAGGACGGAAGGGTCAAAAAAGCTCAGATGCTATGCAACGGCTTTCGCGTGGTTATGTTTGAATGGACCCACTTGCCGGTAGCCCAGCAGGTCTACGTGGAACTAGCGCTGAGCGTGGCTCTGAAATGCGGGCCCTGTGACCAGGCGGCGATGCGAAAGATGGTGCTGGACGAATACGGATTCGATGGCTGCCTTGGATTCTTGGAGAAGGGGATGTCTAGCCACGATCTGATATCCCTTCTCGGTCAGCCTACACATGCCACGCCGTCGGCCCTGAGCTATGTGCATACCGAGGAGCGATGGAGAACGAACACTACCATCCACCTGAAAGGCGGTGTGTTCACAGGGTTCCAGGGCGATTGGCGCAGTCGCACGCACTTGCCTGCCGAACGGGGGAGTGTGGACTGGATCGTTGAGACGATCGAAGGCGACCCGTTTGTCGGTGGACCAAGACAACAGCAACTCGAACCCGACACGATACGGTACATCTTCGATCGGTTCGCGGAGATCGGGCCCGAAGTCCAAAATGGCGATTGGGACAGGCTGTGTCGGGCTGTGAATGAGCTTCGCGAGAGGGGACATACCGACCCTCGCGTTCTGCCAATCGTGCGGAAGCGGTTTCAGGAGGCCGGCATTTGCCAACACTATGCCGCTTGGCTCTTGCACGAGTGTGACCCGGAAGGAAGCAGAGAGCTCTTCGCACAGCGGATACGGCTCACGATGGATGAGGCTCGGAAGATCACCGTTGCGACGAATGAAGAGGAAGCATGCCTGACGGGGGGCCCTTACGACGACCTACATAACTTGCTCAACTTCCTCGGCAAGTCACATCGGCAAGGGGTGGGCTTCATCTTGGAGGCGATGGATCATCCGCATCCTGACATTCGGAGCACTGGATACTACTTTTGGGATTGCGTTCCCAAGGAAGATGCTCGTCCTCGGCTTGTGCGTGGAATCGACGACAAGGACGATTCGGTCCGGGAGTGGAGTTCATGGGCGTTTGCGAAGGCGTTCGGCGCCCGGGACGATCTGCCACTACTGAAGAAGCGGCTTTCCACGGAGAGGGACGAGGTAGTATTGCAGAACCTCAAGATTGCCATCGCGAGGCTTGAACGAGAAAAGGAGAAGCCGAGCAGAGCCAACAACGGCAACTGAGTAACGCGGTGCGCCTTGAGTGCGCGGCTTCCTTACGGCGTTTTGGCCAGCGTTCGGCACGGATGCCATGAAGATGAGTACTACGAATCAGAAGCCGAATGGCGGGCGCATGATCTGGCGATGCCCACCAGTAAGAGTTTGCTGGCAGTTGACGATGGGCATTACGTGGTCGCTGGGGCTAAAGGGTCTTCCACTAAGCCACGGCGTTTGTCAGGCAGACGGCTGCCGGACCTATGGGCCGGGCATTCGGCCAAGGTCGAGACTGCTCATTCTGGGAGGTATTCGATGCTCCTGCGATCTCTCGGGCTGGTGTGCCTACTGGTATTGCTCCCGAGCGTTGCGGCGGCACAAGAGACGCGAGGCCAGTTACCTTGCCGGGTCGATCTCGAACCGGAGTACAGGAGACTCGGCTTGATCTCGCGAGTTCAGGGAGAACGGGGCACTTGCTCGTTGTTCGCGATCACGGCGGTTGCGGAATTCGAGTACAACCGCGGCAATCGGAATGCGCCGCTGCGAATGTCGGAAGAGTTCTTGATCTGGGCGGCGAATGAGGCAACTGGGCATCGGGGCGACGGGGCACTTTTTGCCGAGGCGGTCCACGGCCTGAACGCTCTGGGCATCTGCCGGGCTGAACTGGCGCCTTACCGGAAGTCGGGCGCGACGCGGCCGTCGGACCAGGCGATTGCCGATGCCAAGGCACTACGCGACCGCTGGAAAGTGAATTGGATCCGGCGATGGAGTCTCGATCGCCCGCTCAGCGAAAGCCAGTTCTGGGCGCTGAAGGCCGCGTTGGCGAAAGGTCACCCGATCGCCGTGGGCTTGAGGTGGCCGAAGAAGCAGCCGAGGGGAGCACTGCTGGAGGTTCCTGAAGCCGGCGATGTGTTCGACGGACACAGCATTGCTTTCACAGGGTATGAGGATGACGCAACGAAGAAGGGCGGCGGGGTGTTCCTGTTCCGCAACAGCTTCGGCCCGGGATGGGGTCGGAACGGCTACGGGGTGATGTCGTATGCCTACGCCGAGACGTATGTGAACGACGCGCTCTGGCTTGAGTGCGGGGCACCCGGCTCGGAGATTCCGACGGAGCGGTTCGAAGCCGAGGGACTCACGGTGGTATCTGAGGAGAGATGCCCGGTGGTTCGCCAGGAGATGAGCGATTGGGGCGGGCGGATGTGGAGTGGCCAGAAGCAACTGTTCTGCAGGGCCCGGGAGGGCGCCAGGGTGGAGTTCGAGTTTCGGGTGAGCAAGACCGGCCGCCGGCGTATGCGCCTGCTCGCGACGGCTGCGCCCGACTACGGCACGATTCGGGTGAGCGTCGATGGGAAGAACTTCGAGACTGATTTTGACCTGTACGCCGGTCGGGTCTGCCCGTCGGGGTCGCTGGAACTTGGTGAACGCCGACTCACGGCGGGCAAGCACACGCTGAGCGTCTGGGTCGTCGGCAAGAACACCGAGCGCGGCGAACTGCTACTTCGGTCTGGATGCACTGGATCTGATCGCGTCTGGTCCCATGGGGGACGCGTATTGAGTAGGTTGTCCCCGCCGCTTTGAAGAAGTATGATCGGCCCGAGGACGGCGTGCCGGAGTTTGCGGCCGGGATGGCACGCCACTTGGAAGTGGCGCGTCGGCACCATTGCTGAGTGAATCGCTCAGAATCGAAGAGGTACGTCATTTATCTGCATGCGGCGATTGCCGAGCAAAACGGCTGGGTGTCATTCATGGCGCGATCGAAGGATCTGGTCGATTGGGAGTTGAGTCCCTTCAACCCGATCCTTGAGGCAGGGCCCGGCGAGGGGATCAACAACTCGGACGTGGATCTGCTGGCAGTGGGAAGGAAACACGTACGTCTATTACGCCACGGGCGATCAGGCGACTTGGGGCAGCGTGCGAATGGCGATGCACGCGGGGCCGATGCGGCAATTCTTCGAAAGTTGCTTTCCCACGGGGATGCGGGGGACGACGGTTACAACCCGACATTGAGGCCGAACAGGTTCGAGTTTCTCGCGCTCCGTCTTCATGTTTGGGGGGAGATCATGAGGCACATTGGATTGCCGTTGGCCATTACGCTGCTCTTGGTTGGGCAAGGCGGTGTCGAGGGCGGGGACGCCGCGAGCAAGGAGAGGAGCGATGAAGCGGCCCGCGCGAGCGTGAATTCTCTGGATGGCGAGGGGTGGTTGATTGCCTGCGATCCGAAGAACGTGGGCCGGGAGCAGAACTGGGCGCGCCAGCCACAGCCCGAGGCGCGAGCAACGCGAGTGCCTTGGATTATTCAGGACGCGTTTCCGGGATATCACGGCGTGGCTTGGTACTGGCGCGATTTTCGCGGCGCCGGCCAATCCGCACGCCCAAGGCCGCTACCTGCTGCGGTTCTGGGCGGTGGACTACAAGGCCGACGTGTGGCTCAACGGTGTCCACGTCGGGGGGCACGAGGGAGGCGAAACGCCGTTCACGCTCGACGTGACGGAGGCGATCAAGCCGGAATCGCCCAATCGGCTGGCGGTGCGCGTACTCAACCCGACGCACGAACCGATCGACGGCATCGTGCTCAACGAGACGCCGCACCGCAACAAGGTCATCCCGTATTCGGCCGGCAGTTCGTACAACCACGGCGGGATTGTGGATTCGGTCGAGCTGCTGGCCGTGCCGGCCGTCTGCATCGAGGACCTTTTCGTCCGTCCGGATGTGACGACCGGACGGATCCGCGTGCAGGTAGCGGTGCGGAACGCCGGAGGTCGAGAGACCGACGGGCGGATCGAGTTTTCGGTGGCACCCGCCGCCAGCGGAGAGACGCTGCAGCGGATTGTCGTGGAGCGCAATCTGCCGCCAGGCGACACGCTCGTCGAGACTGAATTGTGCATCGCCGCACCGCGACGGTGGGAACTGAACGATCCCCATCTCTATCGGGTTACGGCTGCGCGTTCAAGACGGAAACCGCGGGGCCTTCGACGAGCACTCCGTGCGATGCGGCTTCCGCGAGTTTCGGTTTGAGAACGGCTACTTCCGCCTGAACGGCCGGCGGCTCTTGCTGCGGTGTTCGCACACGGGCAACCATTGCCCTGTCGGGTTTGCAGTTGCCGCCCGATCCGGACATGCTGCGGCGCGATCTGCTGAATGTGAAAGTGATGGGATTCAACGCGATTCGCTTCATCGCGGGGATGGCGACCCGCGTACCAACTCGACCTCTGCGACGAGATCGGGCTGCTGGTCTACGAGGAGTCGTTTGGAAGCTGGTGCCTGGCCGACTCGCCGCAGATGGCAGCGCGGTACGACCGGGGCCTGGCGGAGATGATCCTGCGCGATCGCAATCATCCGTCCGTCGTGATTTGGGGGCTGTTGAATGAGACGCCCGACGGGCCGGTGTTCCGCCATGCGCTGGCCGCGCTGCCGCTGGTTCGTAGTCTGGACGACACACGCATGGTCATGCTGAACAGCGGACGCTGGGATCAGCAGGGTGAGAGCGATCTGAGCGGACTGGAAATCTGGCGCACGCCGGACAGCCCTGATCCGAATGTGAACCGCAACGGGGGAAAGCAGCGGTTGACCGGCCTGGGCATTACGTGGCAGCCCAAGCAACTGGCCCTGCATCCGGGGCCCAAGGGCGAGTACAGCGTTGTGCGGTGGACCTGCCCGGCGGCGGGCGAGTATACGATGGAGGCGACTTTTGCCGGGATCGCGGAGTCGGCCACGACCGACGTGCACGTTTTGCACAACGGCCGCTCGCTGCACGACGGACTGATTAACGTGAAGGATCACGGGAATGTGTCTGAGTGCACTAAGATTCTGACGTTGGCCCAAGGGGATACGCTTGATTTCGCGGTCGGTTTCGGCAACGGTTTCTACGGCGGGGACACCACTGCGCTATCGGCCCGAATCCGCTCGGCCGCAGGTCAGGTAGCGGACGCCGCCGCCGAGTATTCGGTCGCCGCGAATCCCACGGGCGCGTGGCAATATGGCTTCCTCAGGCCCGGCCCCCAGCCGGACGTTCGGACGCTGAAACCCTGCACCGTCGGCAAGGCGCTGGGCGATGAAGCCGGCATTGGCGGCCTGAGCAATCCCGGGTCGGCCGACTGGGAAGACGTGCTCGGCGACAAGCATCCCTACCAGCGCGTTCCACACACCGCCGGAGTAATTCGCACGCTGCGGACGATCCACGGCGGAAAGCATCCGATTTTCGTATCGGAATATGGCGTGGGCAGCGCGGTGGACTTGTGGCGGGTAACACGCCACTACGAACGGCTGGGCAAGGAGCATGTGGAGGACGCGCAATTCTACCGCGACAAGTTGCAGCGTTTCCTGGCCGACTGGGAACGCTGGAAGATGGCGGAGTGCTTTGCGTCGCCGGAGGACTTCTTCGCCCAAAGCACCCGGCAGATGGCAGCGGAGCGCCTGTACGGGTTGAACGCGCTGCGGGCCAATCCGAGCGTGGTTGCTCACAGCCTGACGGGCACGGTCGATCAGGGCATGAGTGGCGAGGGGCTGTTCACGACGTTCCGCGAGTTGAAACCCGGCACCACGGACGCGCTCTTCGACGCCCTGGCGCCGCTGCGTCTGTGCTTGTTCGCCGAGCCGGTCCACGTGTACCGCGGAGGCCGGGTGAAGCTGGAATGCGTGCTGGCTAACGAAGACGCCCTGGCGCCGGGCGAGTATCCGGTGCGTCTTGCGGTGGTGGGTCCGAAGCGGGATCGCGTCTGGGAACGGGCGATCACCGTGACGATCGCGAAAGACGCTCGGGACGAACCGCCGCTGGCGATCCCTTTGTTTGCCGAAGATGTCATGATCGACGGCCCTGCCGGGGCGTATCGTTTTCTGGCGACGATGGAGCGGGGCGGGGCACCGACGGGCGGCGAGGTGGTGTTCTACGTCGACGACCCATCGACCATGCCGGCCGTGGAAACGGAGATTGTGCTGTGGGGCGACGACCCGGAGTTGGCGAAATGGCTGACGGAGCGTGGCCTGCGGACGCGGCCGTTCTCGCCCGACGCTCCAGCATTGCGAGAGCTGATCTTGGCCGCGGTGGCGCCGCCCTCGGGCGGGCCGGAAGCTTGGCGCGAGCTTGCGCACCGCATTGCCCGCGGCGGTTCGGTCGTCTTCCTTTCGCCCAACGTATTGCGGCGCGGCGACAACCCGACCGGCTGGCTCCCGCTGAAAAACAAAGGCAGCGTGGCCACGCTGAGGGGCTGGCTTTACCACAAGGACGAATGGGGAAAGGCTCATCCGGCGTTCGACGGGCTGCCGTGCGGGGGACTGTTGGATTACGGATTCTATCGCGAGCTCATCCCCGACGCCGTATTCATCGGCCAGGACCCACCGGCGCAAGCGATCGCGGGGGCGAACAATGCGTCGTTCGATTACTCGTCTGGGCTGATGTTGGCCGAATACCATCTGGGCGCGGGGCGCTTTTTTCTAAATACCCTGCTGATCCGCGAGAGATTGCCGAAGAATCCCGCAGCCGAACGCCTGTTGCGCAACCTGTTGCGCTATGCCGCGCGCGACATCGGCCGGCCGCTCAGCGAGCTGCCGAAGGATTTCGATCAGCAACTGAAGGTGATGGGATACTGACGCGACCTCGGAGCCGCGATCGGGAAGCGGGAGCCCGAAGCGCTTGCAGTGATTGAAGACCGGAGGAAGATGTATTTAGAGCCGATCCCAGAACCTTGGGAGGTGCCACGCTTCTCCGGCCGCACAGGGCTCCAGTGGCAGTTCTGGGATAGGTTCTTAGCTTATCCGAAGACCCCTCACTCCCGGCCCCTTTCCCCGCAAGCGGGGCGAGGGGAGAAGGTTTTCGGATAGGTCCTTAACCGACGGGGAGCAGCACGATGCCTAAGCTTACGTTGTGTATCGCCTGGATATTCGGGCTGGTGTTCTGCGGGGTCGGCCGCAGTGCCGGCGCCGAGCCCGTCTTGCCCGAGGGCAGCGCACCGGCGCCGATCGTCGAGCCGCCATTTTCCCGACCGCGTCCACGAGTTCGTCTGGCGGAACTGGAACGCCGTCGAGCCGGCCAAGCTGGCGAAGATCCTGGGAACTTCCGTGGAGAACGTCACGGCGTTGGCCGAGTCGATGGGACTGCCGCCGACGGCGACGATTCCGCCGGAGATGAAGACGCGCGGCTACATCACGCTGATCCGGCGCAATTGGCATCTCTTGCCCTACGACCAATTGCTGGAACTTCTGGAGATGACGCCGGAGCGACTGGCCTTCGCGCTGCGCGAGGATGACTTTCTGTGGATCAAGCTGGGCAGCTTGAAACCCAAGTGCGAGCCGCTCCGCTACCAGCCGCCGGACGAGGCGGCGCGGCGCCGCGCGGCCGAGATTCGTCGCGTGGTCGAGGAGGATTTCGGCGAGGAGATCCGCCGCCCGGCGGAACCGCGTTTCGACTTCGTTCGGCAGCTCAGCAGCCCGCTGCCCTCCTTCTCCCCGCCGAAGCCTGGGGACGATCAGCCCGTTTCCCTGCGGTTCGTCTATTCCTATCTGGCCGTGTACGGCGATCCGCTGTTGAATCCGCAATTGGATCCCTATCCCGACGGATTCCTGCAGCGGCTCTCCGCCGTGGGGGTCAACGGCGTCTGGCTGCACGTCGTCCTGCGCGACCTGGCGCCGGGCGGGACGGCGTTTCCCGAGTTCGGCGCCGACCACGAGCGGCGTTTGGCCAATCTTCGGGCCTTGGTGGAGCGGGCCAAGAAATACGGCATCGGCGTGTATCTCTACATGAATGAGCCGCGGGCGATGCCCGCCGCCTTCTTCAAGAATCGCCCCGAGATGGCCGGCGTCCGGGAAGACGAGTTCACGGCCCTCTGCACTTCGCATCCGGCGGTGCGCCAATGGATGGGCGACGCGCTGGCGCACGTGTTTCGCCAAGTGCCCGACCTGGGCGGCGTCTACGCGATCACGGCGTCGGAGAACCTGACCAACTGCGCTTCTCACGGCGACTGGCGATCCTGCGAGCACTGCAAGGCGCGCAGCGACGCGGACATCATCGCCGAGGTCGCCGCCGTGATCGAAGAGGGCGTTCACCGCGGCAATCCCAAGGCCAACGTGATCCTGTCGGACTGGGGCTGGAGGGGCCACGGCGATGCGCGCGGACATCATCGCGCGTTTGCCGAAATCGGTCTGGCTGATGTCGGTCAGCGAATGGAACCTGCCGATCGAGCGCGGCGGAATCAAGACCAAGGTCGGCGAGTACTCGATCTCCGCGGTCGGACCGGGGCCGCGGGCCCTGCGGCATTGGGCGGCCGCCCAGCAAGCCGGGCTGAAGACGGCGGCCGAGATCCAGTTCAACAACACGTGCGAAATCGCCAGCGTGCCCTATCTGCCCGTCATGGACCTCGTGGCCGAGCACATCCACAACCTGGCGTCGGCCAAGCTGGACGGAATGCTGATCGGCTGGACGATGGGCGGGTATCCTTCGCCCAACTTCCAGCTTGCCCAGCAATTGAACCGCACACCTGCCCCCAACGTCGACGCGGTGTTGGATGCGCTGGCACGCGAGCGGTTTGGCCCCGAGGGCGCCCCTCACGCACGCAAGGCGTGGACGCTCACGAGCGACGCCTTTCGCCAGTATCCGTTTCATATCAGCGTGGTCTACACGTCTCCGGTCCAGTGGGGTCCGGCCAATCCGCTGTATCCGTCGAAGACCGGCTACAAGGCGACGATGTGGGGAATTCCCTACGACGATCTGGACGGCTGGCGCGGCCCGTATCCGCCGGAAGTGTTCGCGGCGCAGTTCGAGAAGATGGCCGAGGGCTGGCGGCCGGGCATTGCCGAGCTGCAAGTGGCCGTGGAAAAGACGCCGCCAGATCGGCGCAACGAGGCGCAAGCGGACCTGCGATTCGCCCAGGCGGCGGCCATTCATTTCCAGTCGGTCGCCAACCAAGCGCGTTTCGTCCTTGCCCGCGACGCGCTCGCCAAACCCTCGAACACGCTGTCGCCCGAAGAGCGCCATCGCTTGCGGGCTGAAATCAAACGATGCCTGGAATCCGAGATCGCCCTGGCCCGCCAACTCTTCACGCTCGCGCGGGAGGATTCGCGGATCGGCTTTGAACCCTCGTGCCAGTACTTCTACTTGCCGCTGGACCTGGTGGAGAAAGTGGTCAATTGCCGCTGGCTGTTGGAGCAGGTTCAGGAATAGTCGGGCTACTTTCTGCTGGAGAATGCGGCCAGAGAATGCGGCGGGGGAGTTGCCGAAGCCGTCTTGTTGCTGCGGGCGATTACGGGCTGGCGAGACGAGTGCGCGCCGTTGTGCGGGTTAGCGCAAGTGCGCTCGTGGTTGCGTTTGAATTTCATCGGAGGGGCTCGGTTCTTGCCGAAGATTTCCGGGGCAAACGAAGTTTTTGGTCAACGGGGGTCGATTTTTCCAGAGTATCCACCTCGCTTCGGGGAAGCGGGGCGCGGCGCACGGCCGGTGCGCGAGGGAAGACAGGAGGATGGGCCTGGAACGCGTGTTGGTCAACGGATCGCGATTTCTGCCAAATCGCGGAGGGCTCGTCGGCTTGATACGCGGTGGGGGGATGTGGGGGGAACGGGGATTTCGTGGGGACGGAGGTTTTCATTGGTCGCGAGGGCCGAGCGGATCGCTACGGGAGTGCGCGGAGTTTGGCCCAGCGATCTTACGATGACGAGTGGCCCGATTTCAAGAGCGGTTCGTGAGCCATTTTGGAGTAACGGGTTTTCAGTTTTCAGGGTTCAGCGTCCAGGAGGGGGCGAGGGGAGGCGGAGCCTGAAGGTGATTGGGGTGGGAACCACGAAGGCCGATGTGAACCACGAAGGCAGGAAGGCACAAAGGGGAAAGAGGGAGAGAAATGAAAGCGAGAGGCTCCGAAAGGCTTTAGAGCCGATCCCAAAACCTCTGGAGGTGCTGCGGCGATTTTCCGGCCGCGCAGGACGGCCGTGCCGGTTCCGGGGTAAGCTCGTAACGTAGGCAACATAGTTGAGAACGAAACGGGCCGAAGCGTGAGCCAGTCCCCGGCGGCCTGGGAACGATCGGGAACTGGCCGGTTGGTTGCACTGCTTGTGCGCCGCGGCGAGGCGCCACGGCTACCAAGCAGTGGCACACGCGTGGGAGCTCACACGCGACCGATGAGCACGGTGAGGCAGCTCGGAACGCTTCTTATGCCTGACGGCAGGTGCGATAGGCGAGCTATCGGGGCCAGCCGCGATCCGCTCAGGGATTGCGTTTCCTCGACCCCTGGCAAGGTAGAAGGACCCCAGGGGACGTGCATTCTATGTGGCATTGCTGCGGTGCGGACGAGATGCTGGACGCAGGCAAACGCACCTCGGTAGAATAGACGGCCACGCAAGACAGGATTCCTGTCCGTCGAGGTAACCGTTCACCCGCAGCGGGAAACGAAGGGGACAGGTCCCGAGTTTTCGGTCAGGTGGCTGTTGTGGTGAGGGAGCCTTGCGGCCGAAAAATGGACCAGTCCCCGGCTGGCCTGTGAACGGTTACGCGATCGCCCGCAGGCCGATTCCTTTTTTCAGGAGACCGCTCATGGACCCCAAGGTGCCTCAAGACAAACATCTCCAAACTTGGCGTCGGCGCGACTTCGTAGCCGGGGCAGTCACTGCCGCAGCCACTGCGACGTTTGTCGCTCCCGCGGCCGTCGGCGGCGATAACGCCAACGCAAAGCTGCAGATCGGCATCATTGGGCAGGGCGGTCGCGGGAGTTGGATCTCGAAGCTCTTTGCCCAGCACCCCGGCTACAAGATCGTCGCCGTTGCCGACTACTTCCCCAAGGTTGCCACGGCGGCCGGCGAGGCCCTGGGCGTGGACAAGAGTCGCCGCTACTCCGGGTTGATGGGCTATCAGCGCCTCATCGACAGCAAAGTAGACGCCGTAGTCCTGGAGACTCCTCCCTGGGTGTTTCCCGAACATGCCCGGGCAGCCGTGGCCGCCGGATGCCATGTCTACATGGCCAAGCCCATTGCATGCGACGTACCCGGCTGTCTTGCCATCGCCGATCTCGGCAAGAAAGCCACCCAGAGCAAGAAGGTCTTCCTCGTCGATTTCCAGATCCGCACGGAACCCAACTGGCACGAATGCGTCAAACGGGTGCACGCTGGGGCGTTGGGCAAAATCGGCCTGGTCGCCTCGCACTATTTCGACGAAGGATGGCCCGACCCGCCTAAGACCAAAAATATCTCGAGCCGTTTCACCGACTTGATTTGGGTGAACGACGTGGATCTCGGCGGCGGGATGCTCGTGAATGCCGGAATCCATGCCGTTGACGCCGCCCTGTGGCTCTTGGGCGACAAGCCACCCCTTAACGCCGTCGGGGCCTCGCGTCGGGGGCGCAAGAACCCCGTCGGCGATAGCCATGACGTCTTTTCCGTTACGTACGAATTCGCGGACGGTGCTGTGCTGAACCATATCGGCGAACACATCCAGAACAACAACGGGGAGCCGTTCTGCGGCTGCTTCGCCTACGGGCAGGGCGCCTACATGCAGGGCGAGTACAACGGAAAAACATGGCTCCGCGGTGGCTCCCAAGGCTTCAAGGGCGCCCTCGTGGAGAACCTTTACGAGGAAGGCGCCAAGCGGAATATCGCGACCTTCCACAAGAGCATTACCGAGGGTGTCTACGACAACTCTACCGTTGCGCCGAGCGTCAACAGCACGCTCGCGTGTATCTTGGGCCGTGAGGCTGCGCGTGCTGCCGCCAAGGTCACCTGGGGCGACATGCTTCGTGGCGCCAAGAGAATTGAAGTCGACACGACCGGGCTGACGCTCTAGCGATACTTCCGCGGGGCTGTGCGAACACACGCGTGGTTTGGGGCAAGCGGGAGAAAAGGGCGGGAGGAGCGCAACCGTTCACAGAGCGCCCAGCAGTTCCTCAACCGGCTTCATCTCGCTGGGCTTCATGCGGGGCCCCACCACCGCGCAGTACGAGGTCCCAAGTTACGTTGCGCGCCAGCGCGTCGAAGTGGCAGAAGAGCAGCGAGGCCGGGCCGTCGGCCTGGAACACGCCGGGCGCTTCTCACGCTTCGCACTTGCGATCCGGTCCTTGTCGCTCGGATGCGTATCCAAGAGCCCGGTTTTCGCAGTTTTCGCCGCCGACTCGACCGCGTGGCGGACATCCGGGGGCATCCGGTCGTGGAGGAACGTCGTCAGTTGGGAGAGGTTATCGGGATAGGTGCCCTCGTTCAGGAACTCGAACGTCTTCAATTGCGCTATCTGGTAGGACGCGCCGAGCATCGGAAAACGTTTTGCCGTCGCTTCGAACGTCTCCGACCCCGCGACGCGGGCCTCATAGCGGTCGGCATCGTATTCCATCTGCCGCAGGAGAAGGCCGCTCACCGCGTGTCCGAGCACCATCAGCACCCAGAGAACGCCACGGGACAGGTAGATGAAGAGCTGGCTGAGCGCGAGCACCCAGCCGATCCGGAAATCGACCTCGGCCATCGCCTGGGCAAGCCAGGCGTCCCAAGCGTCCCGCTCATAGACCACGCGGGCGAACCAGCCGTTGATCGAGCGGATGATATAGCTCAAGCGCATTCCGGCGCCCTGGCCGAAATGCCCGAACTCGTGCGCGAGCACGCCCACGAGCTGACGAAGCGAAAGCCCCGCGGCAAGCGGCATGCCGACCGTCAGCACCAGGTCGCTGCCGAGCATGCTCAAAAAGCCCCGGCGGAAGTGCGCCGACGCGTTGAGCTGATAGTCCACGTCGATCCGCTTCGGCTGGGGGGCGCCGACGATCTGGCAGAGTCGTGCGACGACGGCGAAAAGGATCGGCTCGCCCTGCGGGGTTAGGGAGCGCGTGCGGACCTGCCGCGCGGGCCGCGCGAAAAGCGGTTTGACCATGAACAGGACGAGAATTCCACCGGCCACGATCGGTGCAAGGTATGCGACCAACACGAGGAGTTTGCCGCGGCCCGCTCCGTAGGCGAGCATCCCAACGTCGTTGACGGTGTGGTAATAGACGACAAACCCGGTTGCCGCGATGAGGGCCAAGTAGGCCAGAGGCAAAAGGACCATGAAAAGCGTGACGAGCGGGATTCCCAGCAGGTATGCGAGCGATTTACGGACGGGCTTGATCTCGCCCGTGAACGCAGCCAGGAGGCGACGACAGCGGTCCGCCACGTCGTCTGCCGCCGCCGGGCCTATGGCGGTTGGTGGTGTCGCAGCGGGCGGTATCGAAGCGGGCCGGGCCGCGGATGGCAGTGCTGTGGCGGAGGGCGGTTGTGCGGCGGAGGGCGGTTGTGCGGCGGAGGGGGCGCCCGCGGGTGGGCTGGCGCTAACCGAGGGTGCCAAGGTGGGGTTCTTCGCCGGTCCCTGGTCCGGCTTGGGGCTAACGCCAAGCGGCGGCACGACGAGCGCCGCCTCGCACTTGGGACATCGGCCCCGCTTCCCGGCCAGTTTTAGGGAAACTTTGAGCGTCGACTTGCAGCGGGGGCATTGGACGGCGATGTGCACGGGACGACTTCCTTCGATATAGGGACTGCCCCACTGGGCACCATTGGGCGCCGGGGCGCTTGAGTTGTCGAGAAGTGCCCAGCGTAACCCGCACTTGAGCGATGACAGGTAGCTGTTCGTCGTGCTGGCTTTCGCCCGTTCATGCGTTCAACTGAAGAACCGCTGATACCGACGCGCTCGGTGCGTTCACATTCGACGGGTGGCCCGATTTCAAGAGTGGTTTGTGGGCCAGGTTGGAGTAGCGGGTGTTCAGTTTTCAGGGTTCAGGGTTCAGGGTTCGGCGTCCGGGAGGAGCGAAGGGAACCACCAAGGCACCAAGGCACCAAGGCATAAAGGGGGAAGAGGGAGAGAGATCAAAGCGAGGGCTTCCGAAAGGGTCTAGAGCGGATCCCAAAACCTTTGGAGGTGCTGCGATTTTTTCGGCCGCGGAGGACTGCCATGCCGGTTCCGGGGTAGGCTCTTAACTTTAGGCAAGTGAGAACGAAACGGGCTGAAAAAGGAACCAGTCCTTGGCGGCGTGGGAGCGGTTAGCGACTGGCCGGTTGGTTGCACTGCTTGTGCGCCGCGGCGAAGCGCCACGGCTACCAAGCTGGCACACGCGCGGCAGCTACCAGGGTGGCACGCGCGCGGCGGAAACGAAGCAGTGGAACTCGCCGCCGGAAGTCTGCCCGGTTGCGGTTGTTGATTTCCACGACCGTGGGTATCCTTGGGTACATGAGGAGGGGGTGGCCACCTTGGGCAGCCTTCCCAGGTAAACCGCACTTTGCGACACGTTGTGCGGCCACAGGCTTTTCGGGACAGGTCGTCAAGCGAGAGGAGGTGTGGCATGGCGTATCGTATCGTTCGACAACTCGTCCTGGGCGGAATCCTGGCGAGTCTGGCAGTCCTCGGCGCTTGCCGGCGGGATGCGGGAGGGATCGCGCCGTCGGAGCTGATCCCGGCCGAACAGCTTTCGGAGACCGAGGTCGTTCCGCACCTGGAAGGTCCGATTGCCGCGGGGAAGAACTATGTCTACTGCGCAACTTTTCAACTCGCTTGGAACCAGTTCCAGGACGAGATTCTTGGGGAACCCGCGTCGCTTTCGGGTTCGTCCTCGATGGTGCAAGGACTTCTTCACGGCAAGCAGCTTTCCACAGACATCCTGCCGCCCGGGTCGTACCTGATCAAGGCCGGATGGGCGAAAGACGGCGTAGTGGACCAGATTCGAGGCGAAATGAGACGCCGCTTTCCCCACTCGACGCTGGAGATGCCGAGCGGTTCGGATCCGCATGCGGCAGTGGCGTATGCCTACCTGGTGCGGCAGCTTGCGTTTCGCGAGGCATTCGATCGCTTGGCGGAGCCGGTGAAATTCCAGTGCACCACGGGAACGGTGCCGGTGGCGAGCTTCGGAGTGGCGCTACTTCAACCGGCAGTCTTTTCGGGCTAGGGCGCTGAGTGACCAAGTGACGGTGCTCGATTACGTCAGCAATGATGATTTTATCGTGAGGCTGAACACGACTTCGAAAGAGGACGAGATGATTCTGGCGAGAATTCCGCCGGGGGAGACGCTTGCCGCCACGTTGGCCGCGATGCAGCAGCGCATCAAGCAACCCGCCAAGGACATGGGGCCACAAATTCTGCAAGATCGTGAAACGCTCGCGGTGCCGATCATCGATTTGAGCATCTTGCGGAGATACGGCGAACTGGAGGGAAAGGCCCTGACGAACGGCATGCGTGCCGGGCTGAAGTTAGACGTTGCCGCGCAGGCGATCCGCTTTCGGCTGGATGAAAACGGCGCCCGGCTGGAATCGAGTGCCTACCAAGGATGGAAGAATAGTATGTCGTCGCGCGGTCCGCGGCAACTCGTCTTCGACAAACCATTCTTGGTGTGCCTGAAGCGGGTTTCACGCGCGGAACCCTACTTGGCGATTTGGATCGAAACACCGGAAGTGCTGCAAAGAGCGGAGTGACCGGCACTGCGATGCACAATTACTGGCCTTCGCCTTGGTACACAACCTCGTGCACCAAGCCATTAGCTCGCGAGGGAATCGGCGGAAAGTAAGCGGCACATGTCCACGCGGGGCGGTGGGGAGTAGCGGGGGAAGTAGGAAAAAGACACCAAAGAGCATTGCTGGTCGTCGGGCGGAGGCAGTCTATCGTGGGGATGCGGGCCGCCTTGGGAATGAAAAGAAGAGGGGACGACGGCGTCCAAGAACTGAGTCCCGAAGGGGCACTATATGCTGCAAATCGCGCTCGCACTGACTCTGGCGTTGACGACGGTGTCCGGCGAAACGACCGTTGTCACGTTGTTCGATTTCGAGACCGACGCGGACCTTGCCGCCTGGCATAATGAAGGCGGCACGAGCGTTGGGCCCGGCTGGTCGCTGGAACGGGTTGCGAGCTTCGCCACCTCGGGCGAGTGCTCTCTCTGCTTCCGTACCCCCAAGTGGCGCTCCGGTCTGGCGCAGTGGCCGGCCTTCGAAGCGAAGCCCGCGATCACGGACTGGTCGGGCTACGATCGCCTGGTCTTCGATGTGACCAATGCCTCGGTCTCCGGGCAGACACTCCGTCTCCTCATCAGTGACGCGAAGACTCCCACGCGCAGCGGGGTCCTGCACGAAGCACACCTGCCGCCGCAGTGCTACCAGCAGCAGGTGATTCCGCTGGCCCAGCTCGCGACCCGCAACATAGACCCGAAGGCGATCGGAGTGATGCACTTCGTCACCGAGTGCCCGCCGGACGACCTGACGGTCTACATCGATCACGTTGTTCTGCTTCGGCCCGGTGAACCGGCGCCGGTTCCGCGGCCCGGCTACGTGAAGGAGATGGCCGGTCTGCTGCTTCGCCAGGTTGCTTCGATTCGCGAAGCGCGACGAGAGTCGCAAGCGCGTGTGACTCGCCTGGCTGCCGGTGCGCCCGCGGTGGCGGCATGGGCTACTCGTCTGGTGGGCGAGGACGACCGGAAGATTGCGGCGTTCGAAGCGCAACTCGAGCGCCAATACCCGTCCCTTCTTCAAAGCCAGGCCACGATTGCCCGGCTGCGCGACGACGGCCTGCGGCTCGAGAGCGTCGTGCGGCTGCGAGCGGGGTTCGAGAGTGTTCGAAAGTCGGTGGAGGTCGGTCGCGGGGACCGGACCGACGTCGTGGTCGGCTTCGCGACTTCGATGGAGAAGGTGTTGCCTCGGGCCGCAGTTCCCGATCTACGGGTATCTCGCGAGGTGTCGGTATCGCTGGCCTGTAACGAGAAGGAGGCATTCCAGGTCATCGTGATGCCATGCGAGAGGAAGGCGAGCCAGGTCTCGGTGCGCGTGACCGGCCTCAAGACCTCGCGTGGGGAGCATCTGGTGGCATCCGGCATCACGGCGTCGCCGGTGGGTTACGTTGAGACGAAGGACGTGCCTCCCTCCGGCTCGTCCCACGTGGGCTGGTGGCCGGACCCCATCCTGGAGTTCATGTCGGCCGCCGACGTCGAGTCGGGCGACGCCCAGGCCTTCTGGGTGCGCGTGCGGACGTCGACGGACCAGCCGTCGGGCCTATACCGCGGCAAGCTGGAGGTCCTGGTGGGCGGCGCGGTGCTGTACGCCTTTGACCTGTCGGTCCACGTATATCCGTTTGCGCTACCGGACCGCGCCCCGCTGAACTCGGCGATCACATTCTGGCCGGCGTTCTGCGAGCCGGACGGCGCCGGGGGATGGCGCGAGGGCCCCTACCGCGATGCCTCTTGGCGGAAGCACAAGCTGGAGTGGGCGGACTTCCTGGCGGACTACTACATCACCTACGACAGTCTCTACTCGACGAACGGCTGGGTGCCGGACTTCGACGTGATCCAACACCTGCACAAGCAGGGGCGGTTGGGCATGTTCAACCTCGGCTACTATTTCATGATGGGCGACAAGCCCGCGGAACAAGCCGAGTGGAAGACCGATGTGGCAAGACGCATCGGTGAGCCGTACGGCAAGGCCAAGGAACTCGGGCTCCTGGATCATGCCTACATCTACGGCTGCGATGAGAACCCCGCCGAGTTGTTCCCCGGCGTCCAGAGGGCGGCTGAGTACCTCAAGAAGCAGTTCCCCGGCGTGCTGGTGATGACGACTACCTATGACCACACCTTCGGCACCGACTCGGTCATCAAAGCCATGGACGCCTTTGCCCCGCTCACGCCGAGATACCGCGGCGACGTGGCGGCCAAAGCGCGCGCGGAGGGCAAGCAGGTCTGGTGGTACATCTGCTGCGAGCCGCTCCACCCGTATGCAAACATGTTCGTGGAGAGTCCTGCCAGCGAGGGACGCGTGCTCATGGGCGCCCAGACCGCCAGGTACCGGCCCGACGGGTTCCTTTACTACCATATCAGCTACTGGGATGGCAACAAGGCGATTACCTCCGGGCCCTTCACGGACTGGGACCCAAGGAGTTGGAGGACCTACCACGGCGACGGCTCGTGGACCTGCCTGGGCCCGGATGGCACGCCGCTGCCTACGATCCGCCTGGAGAACTTCCGGGACGGCGTCGAGGACTACGCTTACGTGCTCATTCTGGAGGAGGCGATCCGCCGGATGGAGGCGCGCAAACCCCTATCGGCCAAGCAGCAGGCATGGCTTGCCGGGGCGAAGGACGCCGCGCAGGTACCCCTAGCGGTCGTCTCCAGCATGACCGAGTACACGAAGGACCCGACAGCCATCTACGCCTGGCGCAACCGGATGGGGGAGATGATCGAGGAGTCCCGGATTGCGGAACGCAATCGGGAATGAAACGGAGATGAGTCCGGTTTTGGCTGTCCTAGGGGGTAACAGTCCTCGGCGGAGAATCGCATGTTGCCGCCTGGGGAGCGGACACCGCCGGCCAATCCGGTGTCACGGTGACGAAGCGTAATCCAGAACTGATGTCCTTCGCGGCGCGACTGACCCGACACGCGCGGAGGGAATAGGGTAAAGACGTGAGAGGGCACTGCTTGTGCGCCGCCGGGAACGTAAGGGGTGATCGCGGTGCGGAGGAACGGCGGCTACCAAGCAGTGGCACACGCGAGGAGGAGAGTCGAGCCAGACAGGAATGTCTGGCCTCCTGGTGAGTTGGCGTTTGGGCCGGAACGAGAATTGTCTGGAGATTCGCACTGCTTGTGCGCCGCGGCGAGCGCACACGGCTACCAAGCAGTGGCACGCGCGCGGCGGCTACCAAGCCGTGGGGCACGGAGGGGATACGGACGCGGAGACGGATAACACTTTGTATGCTACCCCGTGTTGGCCGCCTGTTATCAGACGATGTATTTGCCGCGGGGAGTGTAGTGGGTGTGGAGGAGCCGGTGGCTTTCCTGGCCGCAGGGACCGCCCTTGAGGAAACGCTCGTAGAGTCGCAGTACCGCGGGGTTTTCGTGGCTCTTGCGCACGGGGTAGGCGCTATCTTCGCTGTAGATGGCCCGGGCTCGGGCGGCGCGGATGGCACGGTTGGTGGGGATCGGTTGACCTCCGCCCCCGAGGCAGCCGCCGGGGCAGGCCATGAATTCGATGAAATGGCAGTCGCGGAAGCGTCCACCCGCCTTGATGTTCTCCATGACGCGTTTGGCGTTGGCGGTGCCGTGGCAGACGCCGAGCTTGAGCGTGGTGCCGAGGAGCCACTTGAAGTCGGGGGCAACGTGGCGGACCAGGTCGGGGACGGGGCCGACTTTGGCGATCGAGATTTCGGCGTAGCGCACTCCCTCCCAGCCGCGCAGTGGAATCACGTCGGCGTGGGCGAAGAGGCTTTCGATCTTGTTGCCGGTCACGATTTCCAGGACGGTGCGGATGGCTGCTTCCATGACGCCGCCGGTAGCGCCGAAAATGACGCCGGAGCCGGTGGCCGTGCCGAAGGGGTCGTCGAAGTCGCTCTTGGGCATCTTGGGCAGGTCAATTCCGGCTTCGCGAATCATCTTGGCCAGCTCGCGCGTCGTCAGGCCGTAATCCACGTCTTTGTGGCCGCTGGAACACATTTCCGGCCGGTTGCACTCGAATTTTTTCGCCGAGCAGGGCATGAGAGCCACGGTGACGACGTCGGCCGGGTCCAGGCCATTCAACTGGGCATAGTAGGTCTTGAGCAGGGCGCCGAACATCTGCTGCGGGCTCTTGGCCGTGGAAACGTGGGGCAGGTACTCGGGGTAGAAGTGCTCGATGTACTTGATCCAGCCAGGCGAGCAGCTCGTAAACTGGGGGAGCACGGCGGACGGATCGTGGTCGACCAGGGCGCGGTGGAGACGGAGGAGCAATTCTGCCCCTTCTTCGAGAATTGTGAGGTCGGCGGCGAAATTCGTGTCGAAAACGCGGTCGAAACCGCAGCCGCGCAAGGCGGTGTTCAACTCGAACGTCAGGGCGGTGCCGGCAGCGAGTCCGAAGCACTCGCCGATGGCAGCGCGGGGACTGGGGGCGGTTTGAATCACGACGTGTTTGCGCGGATTGTCGATCGCGGCCCAGACTTCGTCGGTCGAATCGTTGGCCCGGAGGGCTCCGGTCGGACAGCGGTTGATGCACTGCCCGCAGTTGATGCAGACCACCTCGGCCTGGGGCTTGCCCATGAACGTGGAGACGTGGCTGCGATTGCCGCGGTCGAGCACCTCGAGCACGCCGACTTCCTGCAGATCGATGCAGGTACGGACGCAGCGGCGGCAGAGGACGCACTTGTTGTTGTCGCGCACCAGGGCGTGGCTGGAATCGTCGATCGGATGGCGGCGCTCGCCGAGCTGGCCGAAACGGAAGAAATCGACGCCGTACTCCATGGCCAGCGCCTGGAGCTCGCAATTGCCGTTGCGCGTGCAGGTATAGCACTCGCCGTAATGGTTGCTCAACAGCAGGTCGAGCACGTGGCGGCGGGCGCGGCGGACCGTTGGGGAATGGGTGCGGACTTCGATGGGCGCGGTGATCGGGTAGCTGCACGCGGCCTGCAGCGTCCGCTGTCCCTGGACTTCGACCATGCAGATGCGGCAGACGCCGGCGAGGCAGAGGTCTTCGTGGTAGCAGAGCGTTGGGATGCGGACGCCAAGCTGCTCGGCGGCCTCGAGAATCGTCGTGCCGAGGGGGACGGAGATCGGCTTGCCGTCGATGGTGATCTCGATGTCCTTGCCGATGGCTTTGGCATAGGCGATCGCCTCTTCCGTGCGGAGGCGCTGGCTCTTCGGCGCGCGGCTGGCGACGTCGTCGGAGGGGATTTCCCGAGTCATGGCAGGCTCCTTGCCTGGTGGGTCCGGTGCGAGCCGCCGCGACGACCGAGGACCTCATCCTGGAAATGGGTTACGATGGAAAGGAAGGCATTGGGGGCCGACTGTCCGAGGCCGCACTTCGAGGCGAGTTGGAGGGTTTCGCCGAGCGAGGAGAGCTCCTTGAGGTAGCTCATCGAGCACTTCCCCCGTTTAAGCAGGTGAACGCCTTGGAGCAGTTTCGGTACGCCTTCACGGCAGGGGGTACACTGGCCGCACGACTCATCGACGAAGAACGCGAGGAAATTCTCGGCCACGTCGAGCATGTCGCGTTGGGGGCCGAAAACGATGACCGAACCGCCGGTGGGAATGTCTTCGTAGGCGATGGTTCGGTCGAAATCGGCGGCCGGTACGCACTGCCCGGAAGCGCCGCCCACCTGCACTGCCTTGGCCCCTTGGCCGCCCACCTTCTGGAGGAGTTCGGCCACCGTGATTCCCATGGGGAATTCATAGACTCCGGGCCGGGCGCAATCGCCGGACACGCTGAAGAGCTTGTAGCCGGTGGAGCGGTCGGTGCCGTGACTTTTGAACCAGTTTGCACCGCGTGCGAGAATACAGACGACCCAGGCGAAGGTCTCGACGTTGTTGACGATCGTCGGCTGGCCGAGGTATCCGGTGTCGATGGGAAAGGGGGGCCGGTTGCGTGGTTCCCCGCGGTTTCCCTCGAGCGACTCGATCAAGGCCGTCTCTTCGCCGCAGACGTAAGCCCCGGATCCCATGTGGATCTCGATGTCGAAGTGGAATCCTTTCTTGCCGGCGACGTTGCGGCCCAAGAGGTTCTGGCGGCGCCGCTCCTGGAGCAGGCTTTCGAGATGAGGGCGCAGGTAGGCATATTCGGCACGCAAGTAGACGATTCCCCGATCGGCCCCGATCACGCGTGCGCCGATCGTCATGCCCTCGAAGACCAGGTCGCCGAAATCGGTCAAGATGACGCGGTCTTTGAAGGTACCGGGCTCGCCTTCATCCGCGTTGCAGATGACGTATTTCCGCTCGGCCTCGGTGCCGGCGGCGAGCTGCCACTTAACGCTGGTGGGAAAGCCGGCGCCGCCGCGGCCGCGAAGTCCGGATTGCGCGATCTCGGCAAGCAGGTTGGCCGGCTCGCGGCGCAACGCCTGCTTCAGGCCATCGCCGGGGGGACGGTCGAGAACGTGAGGGCTCCCGTGGTTGGTGTCGTAGTCATGGTTCGCGCCCCTCTCGAATCCCGGGGCGTGGATGCCGAATGCCTGCCGGCACTGCTCGAGGATTCCATGCACCTTTTCGGAAGTGATGCGGGTGAAGATCCGATCGTTCACCAGCATGGCCGGGCCCTGGTCGCACATTCCCAGGCAATTGGCCCAGGTGAGCGAGAACTTGCCGTCGGCAGTCGTCTCGCCGAAGCGGATGCCGAGGTCGCTCTCGAGCTGCCGGGCAATCTGGGATTTGCCGGCCATGTCGCAGGTGATCGTGCGGCAGAGGCGGATCACGAACTGTCCCTGCGCGTGTTCGTCGAGGAAACTGTAGAAAGAAACGACGCTATGCACCTCGACGGGATGAATGTCGAGCAGATCGGCGATGACCTGCATGCAGTAGTCGGAGATGCGGAAGTGCCGTCGCTCGACTTCCTGAAGAATCGGCAGCAACGAGCTCCGCGCTCGCCCGTAGGAATCGGCCAGGGAAACGAGCTCCTCGCGGAGTCTTTCGCGCTCGGTGACCAGCATAGTTGCCTCCATGAGAGTGCGGCAGTACGGTCTCGGCGGGACGCCGATGACTGCATGGCCTCGTTGAGCAGCACGATGCGTACGAACCGGCGGAAACACCTCGGGTTTTCGGGCACGTCGCTCGTACGCGCGCCGGTTTCGACCGAACAGGCCAAGTGATTTTCGCGGCCAAGAGGTCGTTGCGATGCGGCGCGGGCTGCCGGGCGCGAAAACTGGGCCGTCCCCGACGAATGCTTGCTTCCCGAATAGGTAGGATACCGCGGGAGGTTGCGTGCCGCCAAGAGGGAAACCGCTGGGGCTCCATTATTTGGCGAGGTAGATCTCGACGATCTGGCGTCCCAGTTTGCCCGGGTTGGCTTCGGCGGGAGGCGGGGCGGAATTCATCAGTACGACGACGGTCATTTTTTGGTCCGGCAAACGCGTCAAGTAGCTGACGAAGCCCTGCAATCCCCCACCGTGGGCGATCTCGCGGCGGTCGCCGATCCGGCCAATGAACCAGCCGTAGCCGTAGCCCGTGTCCTTGGGTTTTGATGCGTCATCTTCCCCTGTCCGCACGGGGGTGAAGGCATTGGCGAGCGTGGCGGGCTTGAGGACGCGGTCGTTGAATACCGCCTCGTTCCAGCGATAGAGATCGCGCACGGTCGAATAGAGTGCGCCGGCGCCGCCGCGCGCGACATATTCCAGTCGGTTGCTCGCTTGAAGGTGTCGCCGTGGAAGGCGTAGCCCAGCGCCTCGTTCTTGAGGGCCGCTCCGGCACGGTGCACGCCGGTGTCCGGCATTCCCAGCGGCTCGAAGAAGGTCTTGCGCAAATACTCTTCGTAGGTCCGCTGGGACACCTTTTGGACGATGTAGCCCAGTAGGAAGTAGCCCGAGTTGCTGTAGGCCCATCGCGCCCCGGGATCGAAATCGTAGGGATCACGTTTGAACGAGGCGATTTGTTCCTCGGGCTCGACGGCCTGGGTGACGTTGAAGATGAAGCTCCACTTGCTCGTAAAGTTGGGAATGCCCGAGGTGTGGCTGAGAAGGTGATGGATCGAGACTTCCTGCCCGCGAGGATAGTCGGGGATGAACCGGGCCAGCTTGTCCTCCAGAGAGAGTTTGCCTTCGTCGACTAGCTTCAAGATCGCCGCGGCGGTGAACTGCTTGGTGATCGAGCCGATGCGGAATTTGGTCGTGGGGCCGATGGGGGTGTGCGACTCGGCGTCGGCCAAACCGTAGCTTTTCTCGAGGAGGATTTTGCCGTCGCGGGCCACGAGTACCGCGGCGCCGGGAGCGCCGGGTTTGAATCGCTGGTTGAAAAGCGCGTCGACGCGTTGATTCGGAGTCAAGCGGTCGGGCTGGACCGCTTCGGTGCTTGGCGCGCGTGCAGAATTGGCGGGAGCCGTGGCAGCGGTCGCTTCCGCTCCGGATGCGACCGTCGGCGCCGCGTCGGTCGCGGTGCCCAGCCACGCGACTGCCAGGACGGCCAGAGCTACGGCCAGGGCAGGGAGGAGTTTTCGTTGCCACTTCTCACGAGCGATGCCGAACATGACTGTCCCTTCACAGGTATATTATAAGCGAAGCAGAAAATGGCAGTGCACTTGATACTGGGCCACTCGTCATCGTAAGATCGCGGGGCCAAACTCCGCGCGCCGAAACGTGCCATCGAAACGCGAGTCCCAACCCTGCCGTCGAAAGCCATTCCCTCGGTCTCCAGGAAAACCACCGGCCCAGTACGTCGCCTCCAGTCGTGGAAACCCCCTTCCGACCATGAGAAACCTCTATCGCACTCGATGTGCGCTACCCCCCGCTACCCCTCTGCGGCCGATCGTTCCGACGCCCCCCGCGAATTGGCAAAAAACGCGATCCGTTCACCAACACGGATTCCAACCTCGTGCTCCGTCCGCTCCTCGCGCACCGGCCGTGCACCGCGCCCCGCTCCCCCGGACCGAGGTGGATACTCTGGAAAAATCACCCCCGTTGACCAAAAACCTCTTCTGTCCCCCAAGTAATCCAAGTAATCAAGTAATCCGGGGACACAATACCAGTATTGGCAAGATGGGTTAGTTGCGAGAGAATTCCGCGCATGGCAAGGTTGGCGCGGCTTGTGATCACGGGTATGCCTCACCATGGGACGCAACGTGGCAATCGTCGCCAGCAGACGTTCTTTCACGAGGAGGATTACTAATCCGGGGACACAATACCAGTATTGGCAAGATGGGTTAGTTGCGAGAGAATTCCGCGCATGGCAAGGTTGGCGCGGCTTGTGATCACGGGTATGCCTCACCATGGGACGCAACGTGGCAATCGTCGCCAGCAGACGTTCTTTCACGAGGAGGATTACGCGGCCTACCTGGAGCTCATGGCCCACGGGTGCTGCGAAGAGGGCGTGGAGGTGTGGGGCTATTGCCTGATGCCCAATCACATCCACCCGATTGCCGTTCTGTCAACCGAACAGAGTTTGAGGCGGGGTATCAGGATGGAGACACGAATGAATACGAAGCAGGTTCTTGTAGGCGTCCTGTTCGGGCTGTTGGGTGCATCATTAGTATGTGCCCAGAAGGGGAATGACATGAAGAAAGACACGCCGCCCACGCCAAAAATCACCCGTGAGTATCTGGTAGCGCATGGATTCACAGAATTGGCAGATGATCCCGGTGTCTTTACACGAGAAAAGGTGCATTTAGGGGATGTGTTGCGAGACCTAGGGCTGACTATAGCATCGCTTCGTCCCACACTCAACGCGGAGCGAGACAACGATCCCATGACTGCGGAGGCACCCCGACTTTTGGTCATCGTTCGGTCGGAGCCTCGACAAAGCGGGGGCCGAATTGTTAGAGATCGGCTCGATAATCCCGATGCAATCTGCGCGGTTCTTGTCTCGCTCAACCAACCGCCGCCTGACCGGCAGTACGCGAAGACCGACAGTGTTCCTCACCTGGGCATCAAGTCCGTGGTGATGCCGAAAGATAAGTCGAAACCCTGGCAGATCACGTTTGAGCTTACCGCCACGGGCAAGAAGCCGGTGGCCATGTCACAGGGGGAGTTTGGGGTCCGCGTAACGAGAAAGGCGGCACCGCCTCTGGACATCTGCTTTTATCTCCTATTTCCTGAACAAACCCCCAAGGTCATTACCGTTTCGCCCCGCAAGCCGATGGTCTTTACAGTTGACGTGCCGCCAGATGCGATTCCAGATGACGTGTTTTCGTCGGGAGAATACGCCTTACAGATTGTAGTCTCGGCAGGGAAACGCCAGAAGCCGAGCGTCGATTACGAGTGGGAAGGCATCGAGCACTCGTCGGACAAATACAAGTTCGTTATCAAGTGAACCGGCAGTGCCATCGACAACGGCCACTGGACCAAAGCGTCGTGAAGGTCGGCCGCGTCCTTGGTTCGCGAAGTTGGGCAAGCAGAGACGAAGGAGCAGCCGGCTGTGCCGTTTGGAAAGGCTGCATCGGTCATCGGCGATCTGGTTCTGCCCCGTTCCCCTTGGTCACTCGTCACCATGCCGCCGTTGCCAGCAAGATCGGGCACGGTGGCAATCTCCTTCTCCACTCCCGTCGAACCACACCCGGCGCCGCGGGTATTATCCCAGCCCGACGGCCTACGACGGCGGCGCGGGCGGCCAGGCACATCACAGATTGTGACCGCTTTTCCGATAAAGTAGGCGCAAGGGTTTACTATGGAACCAACCAGACAGATTCCGTGTTCACGTTGCGTGCAAGGCCAGCTTAAAAAGGTCGTTTCGCGATTGTCCGCAGACACTTACCTATGTGATTATTGCGGCGCGATCCAGAATCTGGGGGCCATGCTGTAACCAGGGGTGGGTTCGTCGCGAGCGAGTGAAGTGTGCAAACACGGTGGTTTTCGTTTGCGATGAATGTGATACTCTCTGGGAGTCGATTGACGCCATCGGAACGAACTGCTGGCCGACGAATCTAGCGACCTACTTGGAAAAACGCGGTTGTCCAGCGGCTTCAACGGAAATGGAGGAGGTTCCGATGTCGTTCGCCGAGATCGGAGAGGAAATTGCCATCCGCTCGTGAATTGCTCTGCGTTCACCCGCTGCCGGGCACCTGCTCGCGTCATGGAAGCCAACGGTCATAGCGACTAGCAGGTGGCTACGTCGTTGACTTCTCAAAGACAATCCATCACAGACGAAGGAGCAGCCGGCTGTGCCGTTTGGAAAGGCTGCATCGGTCATCGGCGATCTGGTTCTGCCCCGGTCCCCTTGGTCACTCGTCACCATGCCGCCGTTGCCAGCAAGATCGGACATGGTGGCAATCTCCTTCTCCACTCCCGTCGAACCGCACCCGGCGCCGCGGGTATTATCCCAGCCCGACGGCCTACGACAACGGCGCGGGCACGCCGGCCGAGGTGATGACGGGCCCTTGCGGCCGAAAAATGGACCGATCCCCGCCTGGCCTGTGAACGGTTACGCGATCATTTCGAAGCGGGAGACGGTTTCGGAGAGACCGGTGCGCGCGGTCCGTAGTGCGGCAGTGGAGCCCCCAGTTCAAAGGCGCCCAGGTCCGGGGCCTTGCCCCGGTAGCCGTCGTTGACATTGGGCAGGACTACGCCGGCATCGACCGCTTCCGAGGCGGGCGCAAGCCGCAGGTCGTTGACCTTGACGTCAAACTGCGTTGAAACCGCATCGGGCGGTTTCACGCGCGACACAAACGCCTTGTCGGGGTTCACTCGCACGGCATGCTGGTATGCCGGGGCGTTTCTAGAGCCGATCCCCGATCTACCTGCCGCTTCGGAATTCTCCGGCCGCGGAGGGCCGCCCCGGCGGTTCCGGGATAGGTTCTTAGAGCCGCTCCACGTACCTTGTGCTGCCCCGGAATCACTCGGCCGCCCCAGGCCGCTCAGGTCGCTTTCGGATGGACTGTTGGCAGCCTCCTGCATCGTGGCGTAGCGGACCCCATTCCACTTCAAGAACACTTTCCACTGGCCTCCGAAACCGTCGAAGTCGAAATCACAATCGAGCATGGGCGCCGTCGACTCATAGGCATGGCTGGCCGTCGTGCCCAGGAAGAGGTTGTTGCGGTACACGCAGTTCGACACGGAGCTGTTCGTCGAGAGCACCAGCGGCATGCCCGCCTTCACCGAAGTGTTGTGGAAGAAGATTGCACCGGAGGGGTGGTTGTGCATCTTGAACGTTTCCACGCCCACGTTGTAGATCGCATTGCGAAAGACGTAAACGGGCCCGCCGTGGACCGGCTGCACCGAGATCCCCTGGAACACGTTGGTGAGCCGGTTGTCGAAGCACCGCGTATTATGCTCCGAGTAGTCCATTTCGATGCCGTCGTCGGTACATTCGGAAATGTCGTTCCCGTAGAAGTCGATCGCCGCGCAGGGATAGGTGGAAAACGTATCGATCGCGTCCCCGAAGCGGCTCACGCGGTTGTAGCAGACGGCGTGGCCCGTGCCGGCGATCTGCACGGCGCGGCGGTCCTCAATCCCCTGGGTCCGCGGCCAGCTCGAGCGGCCGATGAATACGTTGTCGGCGATGAGGATGTGATGCTGGGCGGCGGCGTTCCGCGTGGCGACGAAGCCATACTCGACGTCGCGGATCAGGCAGCGGCGGAAGACGAGGTTGGCGCCGCCGCTAACGGCGATCGCCCAGCGCGCGTTCTGGACCGTGAGGCCCTCGAACATCAGATCGTGCACGCCGGGTGCTTCGATCACGTTGCTTGCTCCTTGGCCGTCGAGAATGGCTTCGCCGTCGCCGGCGGCCACGATGCCGATCGGCTTGGCAGGGGTTCCGCTCGGCAGTCGGAACGTTCCGCGATAGAGGCCTTGATGGAGGCGCAACACCTGGCCCGGCTGGGTCTTCAACAGTGCTTCGGCGAGCTGTCCGGGATAGACTTCCACCGCCGCAGCGCCGGGGGAAAGACGCGGCTCCGCCCAGGTCTTCATGCGCAAAGTCCGCTCGGCGTTGCCGCCGTCGGGATCGCCGAGCGACAGCTTGACCTCATATTCCGTGTTCTCCTCCAGGCCGAACACGGATCCGGCGAACATGGTCTGGCCGGCGGGCGGCCGGTCCGGTTCGCGAAGCGCGGAGGTTTCCACGCGAAATAGATCGAGCCCCGATCGCCACTCTTCACTGCCCGTTTTTCGATAAGCGACAGCGATCCGCGCGTTGCGGTTTCCGTCGCCGGCAACCATCCACCGCACGCCCAGACATTTCAAGGTAGGCATTTCCTCGATCAGTTCGGCGGGCTCTGCGGCGTTGCCCACGGCCTTGCCCGCGCTGGCGGGGAGCAACACCGCGACCTCTGCCTGGGGGGCGGATTCGCGGGCGGCCTGCTTGCCGGGACCTTTCGACCTGCGTGGCTTGGAAGGAACATGCTTCGGATTGTGGGCGCTCGTGTCGGAGCGGTCCGTGCCGTCGGGCAGCGCGAGTTTCAGATCGAACGGCTCGTAGGTCAAGGAGTCGAGCACCTGCAACTCGCTGACCGCCAATCCGCCGCGTCCTGGCGTGATCGCAAACCGCACGTAGCGCGCCATGGCCGGTTGTTTTGCGACCAGCAGGTAGTTCGGTCCTCGAAGCGCCTCCTCATCGGGCCAGACGTCGTTGACCGGAATATCCTTCCAACGAAGCCGAAAGTCGAAAAAGCCCTGGCTTGCGTACTGTTGGCCGTCGGCGCTGGTGAGCACTTCGACCTTGTCCTGGACCTCGCCCTTGAGCGCATCGTAAAACGGATAGCCGCCCGTCTGGATGCGAAACGCCGCGCACCGCATGACCTGCCCCAAGTCAACGGTTACCGCGGGGCGGTCGGCCTTGTTCCAAAGGACGCCGTACTTGTAGGCCGCCCCACCCGTGTACGGAGACCCCACGATGCCATCGGTCAGGATTTTGCCGCCCCCGTCGTTGGCGCCGTATTGCTCCCGCGAGGGCACGGTCGAGATATACGGTTTGCCCTCGGCCAGGTTCTTGCCGTAGGTCACCCAGCGGTCTTGGAATCGCATGGCATCGCCAATGTCCTTGCCGTCGCTGTAGCCATACTTGACCGGCGCCGGGGTCGAACCCTCGGCCGCCGAGGCATCCTGCGCGTGGATACGCAGCGATTCCATAACCGGGTGATCCGCGCCGCCGACGTTGATCTCGTAGGTGCACGGAAGCTTGTCGACCCGCCGTGTGTGGCTGCGAGCGACGGCCGAATAGTCCGCCTGCCGCTCCTTCCAGGCAAAGGTCACGTCGAGGGGCTTGAACGCGGCGTCGGCCGGAAGGTGGTTCGCTTCCATGCGTACGCCGTACAACCCACACACGTCCGGCCCCGCGCTGGCTGCGCTCCACAGATACTTGAAGAGCACGCTCTTGGTGCCCGGCGGAATGCTGGCGACTTTCTCGTAGTGGATCACGTCGTAGGGGCTGGTCGTATCGGTGAGCGTATAGCTGCGGGTCCAGGTCTTGCCGCCGTCGAAGCTGTGCAGCAAGTCGATGTGGGCCTTCAGTCCGCGATTGTAGAACCGGCCGCCGTAGGTCACGCGCGAGATATCGGTCGGAGTATCGATGCGGAAGACGACGTAAGCGTCCTCGCTTCCTTTTTCAGCACACAGCGAACTCAAGAACGAACGCTGCTCCGGCTGCCTGACGTTCTTCTCTTCGACGACGTAGCTTTTGTACTTGGGGCTGCTCAGGTCGGGCGAGAAGACGACGGACTCGGTCGCATCGCCGGCTCCGACGTAAATCGTGTTCTTGCCCAGGCGCAGCGCGGGAGAGTCTTGCTGTTGAGCTGGGTCACGGCCTGGAAGGCGATCGAGCGAAGCTGGGCGTCGGATCCGGCCGTCTTGCCCAGCAGGGTCACTTTGGCCAGCACCTCGTACGCCCCGTTGACGGGCTCGATCAGGCGCAGTTCGACGGGCACCTGTCCGGTCTTTTCGGCTCGCCAGACTTCTTTCCACTCCAGACCGTTCGTCGTACTGACGGCGATCGACGCCAGATCGTCCGCGGTCTTTCGGGTCACGCTCCCCTTGATCGCCAGGGACGTGATGACGTTCGCTCCCTCAATCTTGAAAACGATCTCACCGGGTTTACCGCCCTGAATCGGCTCTACGCCCGACGGGTCGATCGCCTTGATGCCGGCGGCCGCATGGGCGGTCTTCGAGAGTCCGCTGGCCGTAAGCACGGGCGACCAGTCGCGCAAGCCGTTGGAGCGGATGCGATACCGCGGATTGACCGACTCCGGGTCTTTCCCCGTCTTCTCGTTGGGAACATAGTAGGCCGGATCGGCGCGGAAGTCCGGACGCTTGTCACCCTGTGCCACGGCGTTGGGGCTGTCGGCATCGAGGCGATGGTACCAGCGAGTATAGACCTCGTTCTGGCGAAGATTGAGGATATAGCGATGCCCCAGGTCCCAATTGTTGAGGTAATCGCGGTACTTCAATCCGCGGGGATTGAAACAGCGATATTCTTCGGCCAAGGATCGGATCGTGTCGCAACCGGCCAGGAAACCGTTGGGGCTGGTGCCGGCCAGACAGTGGTACCGAGCGATGTGGCCCGGCTCGATCTTCCCGCCACTGGCAGCGCAGGCTCGCTCGGCCCCGATATCTTCAACTCCGGCGATCGTCTTCCCGTCGCAAAGCGTGTAGATCGCCGACAGCGAGTTATCGTACATGTGCCAGCGACCGTCGTACATCACCTCCGGCACGGTGTGCAGGCTGATGTCCCAGAACTTGACCTCCAGCCCCATCGCTCCCCAAATCGCACAGTTGATCCCGGCGATCGTGCTGCACATGGCATGGCCGTAGTCGTTGAACTGCCGGATGGGATCCGTCAGCTCCCGGCCATACAGAATCATGGGAGCGGTTTGACGCCGGGCAATATGGTTCCAGTACCACAGGGCCCAGCATTTGTCTTTGGTCTGGTCCCAGCGTGAGGTGATGCTGTAGATCATGCTGCCGATATCGGTATAGTCGGGACTGGCATCGGTGACCACCTTGAGGTTGCACACCTGCGCCCGCGATTGGGCCTGAGCCACGAAGACAACGGCGGCAAGCACGGCGAAGACGAAGCAGAGTCGCTTTCTTGCATCGAACCGTGGAAAACTCGTGAATCTCATGGCAAGCTCCTGGGAAGTGCGAAGATGCATGAGGCCGCTCGCCGCTCGTAGCGGTCACTCGAACACCATAGCACCGGAATGCTCACTTCATCCATGGCAACGGAACCGCTACTTCTCCGCCGCCGCTTGGGCCGAGAGCTTCTTCCACGCCTGGATCGAGCGGCTGAGGATCTCGCGGCGATCGCCCTTGATGCCGTAGGCGATGATGCCGATCGGGCCGCGGTAGTCCAGCTTCCGCAAGGGCCTTGAGCACGACGCTCACGTCGAACGTGCCTTCGCCCAAGACCTGAATCCAACTGGCGAGGTTCCCCGAGGCGTAGCCCGAGGTGCCGTTGATGGTGACCATCGTCAGGTAGGGCCGGGCCATCTCCAGCACGCGGTCCAGGTTCTTGACGTCGTCGACGGCCAGGAAATGGCAGAAGGTGAACGTCACGCCCACGTTCGGCCGATCGGTCTTCTTGGCCAGCCGCACCACGTCTTCCATGCGCTCGGCGTAGCAGCCCTTGTGCGGATACAGCGAGATCGCCACGCCGGACTGCTTGGCGATGTCGGCGATTTCCCGCAGCAGCTCCACCGCGCGCTCGTCACCCTCGGTCGACGACGGCTTGTACTTCCTGCTGTTGACCACCAGCCACACGATGGTGCCATGCCCCTTGAGCTTCGGGATGAGCTGCTTGAGTTGCGGGTCGTAGCCGCGATTGCCGGGATCGACCACGAGATCGGTGTACACCGCCAGGAGCTTCTGGTTGTGCTTTTCCAGGGCCTCGAGCATTTCCATCGTCCCGCTGAGCCCGACGTGGGCCATCCCCGAGTAACCCAGCTCTGCGAGCATCGGGGCCAGTTCGAGTTGGGCTTTGAGGGTGGCGGATTCCTTGTCGGTGCCGATGCCCACACAGTAGGCATAGAAGGGATTCGGCAGGGCCGCGGCGCCGGCCGCGTTCTCGGCTGCCGAGGCAGCGGCGACACTGCCATCCGATGACGGCGGCCAACGCCAAGCCCATGACCGACCATCTTTGACGTACCGAGTGCATTGCGTTCTCCTTATGGTCTGGGTTTCACTGGGAGCGAGCTTCCCGTTGGTTTGTGAACTGAGCGTACTTCTATCGTGACAGGAAATGCCGTTGCCGGCGGCTTCTTCTCAGGCAGTGTCTTTCCAGGGTAACCGTTCACGCCCCGGACGGGACACAACAAGAGGCAACATTTCTGAGATGAGGGGCAAGTGCAGGGAAGCGGCGGGCCGCCGCTTCTACGAGTCTGACCCGTGAACGTTTACCTTTCCAGGCGGGGTCTTTCCAGGCGGTACTGTTCCAAGCGGTGTCTCTCCAAGCGGTGTCGTTGCGGATCACTTCGCCGGCGCCGAACCGTTGGGCAGCCGTTGATACGGCAAGAGAGAACCAGGCGACTATCGAACCGGTCACGCCACGGGCTCCTCAACGGACGTATCGCAATTGGGGGATCTGCAAGCGTACCGCCAGGGCGGTGGTTTGTCCACGATCGCCCGCCGGTTCGCGGGCGGCCGGAGTGGTCGTTGCCCTCCCCTGACTCGCCCACCCGTGACTTTCCCGGCGCCCACGGCTATCCTGTTCTCAGGACATAAGTCATTGCCAGATAAGGACGGTATCGAATGGGTCTTTGCAGGCTCTTGATTGCATCGGTTCTTGCCGTTGTGTTCCGGCCGCGGCGCAGGACTGGCCCCGTTACGGGCATGATGGGGCCCTGACCGGCCGCTCCCCGATCCGTGGCGCAATCACGGTCCCTCACGTGGCGTGGACGTACAGCGTGGCCGGCCGAGAGCTGCGTCTAGAACTTGAGCCTGCGCCCGGTGAGCACGGTGCCAAGCTCGACGCGGCCGCTTCGGCCGAGCGCCGCCTCACGGGGGTTTGCCCCGGCAGGCCCGCCGCAACGCGACATCGACGGCCGCGGCACACTCCGGCCCGCCGTCGAATCGTTCCACGAGCGCTGGGCGAAGATCGTGCCCGGAATCCCCGGATACCAGCGAGTCGGCTGGAATCACACCTGGACCGATCAGGCCGTCTGCCGGTTGCAGTTGTTCGCCTACGACCAGGGGTTTCGACAAGCCCCGACGCGTCTGGGAGTCCGATCCCGCGGAGGCAGTCGTTTTCAACCCACTCAATGTCGTGTTCGATATCGACGGCGACGGAGTGCACGAGATCTGCGTCGCGGCACACTATCGGGTGATGATCTTCGAGGGCACGACCGGCCGCAAGGAAACGGAGCTGCGCTACCACTCCAGTCGACCCTACGGCTGGTTCGGCCTGGCCGACGTGGACGCCGACGGGCAGATGGAGTTGGTGACGATCGGCGACTTTCAGAGCCACGTCGACGTTCTGGAATACGATCCGGCGCGTCCGGAAGCGGATCGCTTGAGCGTCCGATGGCGCCGCGACATCGAGCAGAACATCGAAGAACGCGAGAAATGGCCGCAGGTGGGTCCCGCATCCTCTGGCCGACGTGACCGGCGACGGGCGTCCGGAGCTGATCCTGAATCTGTTCAACGACACAGGAGACGACCAGTGGCATGCGGTCGCGCTGGATGCCACCGACGGCGGCACGCTCTGGGACCTGTCGCGACGTTTCGTCCAAGGATCGGCGGACGTCGATGGCGACGGGGCGGCGGAACTGTTCACGACGACTACCGACGGAGAACTGGTGCCGGCCTGCGGGACGATCGAACTGGTCGGAGGCCAGCAGCGGAAACCGGCCGCTGGGCAGTCCTTCGAGAACGCCGCCTGGTGCCTGGCCGACTTGCCGTGTCTCGGGCCCACCTGGTCTACGACGGCATCGCAGGGCATGCAGCAGGTGCTGTTGCGAGGCAAGTCGCGTCCGACGTTCTTCGTCAAGACGTGGGAAGCGGGCAAGTCGCGGCGCGTCACCTTGTCGGCCATGCGCTTCGGAGCCGACCGGAAAATCGAAACGATCTGGAGGTTGGAAAATCTGCCGGACACGAGCGAACTCACCGCGCTGGACGGCAACGCCGATGCGTCCGACGCTGCGGCACTGGTGCCGCCTGCAGTTGGCCGCCAACGAAACCGTCGCAGTGACCGGGCACCACGTGCGTCCGCGGATCGTCGAGAACCGGCCGTTGGGCACCGATGTCTCGATGCCGATCGCCGCTCGACTTCGCAGCGGACACGGACTGTGCGTCGTTGTGGAAGGTCCCGGGCAGCAGGTGTTCGCGATCTCTCCGCCGCGCCAGCCGGGGAGCAGCCGCAGTTGGCTTGGCAGCGTTCGGGTCGCGGGATGCGCGACGGTTCGCGCGCCGTCGGGCTGCTGGCGGCGGACCTGGACGGGGACGGCGCGTGCGAGGTGGTCGCTGCGGATCAGGCGCGCGAAGGCCACGCGCGGCTGGTGGCCTACCGCGGCGACGGAACGATCGCTGTGGGAGAAGGCGTTCCCGCAAACCCCGGTGCCCTGCCGGTCTGGAACGTCGGGGCGCTGACGTTCTGGTGGCCTGGCCGTTTTCGCCAGGCCGACGCGATCGATCTCGTTCGTCAATACGCGGCGACGGCTGATGCACTCGGACGTGGGCCAACTGCTCGACGGGCGCGACGCGACCACGCTCTGGACGCACGACAAAGCGGAACTGCCCGGCCAGTTCCGCTGGGGCTGGGCCGGCATTCCGCTGGCGGCCGTCGACATCAACGCCGACCGGCTCGATGAACTGGTGTGCCTGCTACCCGGTCTGCTTCTGGATCGCCGACGGCCGAACCGGGCACGATCACGGCGGGCAAAGAGCTGGCTTCACGGCGGGAACTGCCCGCCTGGGCGGCTTACGGCGAGCCGTTGGTCTACGATTTCAACGAGCGACGGCCGGCCGGAAGTCTTGCTCGATTCGCCGTACACTCTTGGCCCTGCTCGATGTGTCGGGCAAGCCGCTGTGGCACGGCCCGGGACGGAGTCGACTTTCCGGTCAAATCCGACGAAGGCAACGTCGGCCAGACCACGGCCTGCAAGCACGCCCTGGCCGATTTCGACGGCGACGGCAAGTTCGAGATCGCTTCGGCCGGCTACGGCGACGGCGTGCGGCTGATCGACCCACGAACCGGCAAGGTCCTTTGGTCGCTGGCGGCCCCCATGCCGACTGGCCCGCGCGTTACGGCCGCCAATATCGACGGCCGCAGCGGCGACGAGATCATCTACCCGGCCGGCAATGCGCTGGTGGCTATCACGGGCGACCGCACGCTCGGGTCGCGTGCTGTGGACCTGGCAAGGCCCGGCGACCTTGAGCCTGCCGGCGATTGCCGACGTCGATGGCGACGGCTTGGCCGAGATCGTGGTTCAGGACGCGACCGCAACGGTTCACTGCCTCGACGCAGCGCCGGCGGAGTAATCCATCGGTTGGGTACTGCTTGTGCACCTCCATGCCTCAGGAATCGGCACGGAAGTCGGGCCAGGGCTTCACATCGGACGATTCGATTCCAAGAGCCTCGAGTACCGACGTGCGGAAGGCCCGGGCAGCGGACTGGTCGACGTGTTGTTGGCCGTGGATGAGCCAGTTTTTGTTGCGCGACTTGACATCGATCCGCTTCTCTTTCAAGTGCTCCAGAAGGACCCTGCCTTGCGCGTCGCCGAGCGCTGCCAGGAGTTCTGCGCTGTCGCGCAAGCCGAGCGCCCAGGTTGGGTCGGGGTGCTTCTTCCGCTGGACGAATTCCTCTCGCAGCGGCGACGGCACGTCGGACTCCTTGACGGCATCGTTGTCGATCTTGTATTCCCGCTTCAATCGCCGCGCCACCCAGAGCTCGATGGCCCGGTAGTAGCGCACGCCCGCTTCGTCGTACGCGCCCTGCTGAGGCGCCGATCGCCGTTGGCAATCATGTCGAGGACCAGTGGATCTGCGGCGCAGGAACCGTCCGGTGAATCTTGGGCGATCTGCTGTAGGCGGCCAATCATCGGTTGGCAACGTTCCGCCAGCCGTTTCAGCAGCGGCAATCCTCCCACCTTGGCCAATCGGGCCAGTTCCGACGGAGTCTGCCCCTTGTTCCAGCCCTGCGATGCGGACTGGTGCTTGAAGTGGTCCCAATCCCTCAGTCCTTCGAGGAGCTTGGAGAGTGCCTTGAAGATCGGCTTCCGCTGGTCGGATGCGCGTTGGAGCAGGCGGCTTGCGGCTTCCAAAGCCGCGATCCACTGCGCGCTCGCGGCCATGTCGAGCAGCCGCCGGATCTCGAACTCTTCCAGAACCGTCCACGGATTCTCCGAGTGCAACAGTTGTTCCGTGCCGCTGACGACGATTCCCAGGCCGTCCTTGTCGCGATCTTCTCCCGAGACGTAGAGGAAGCAATATCCGTCCGGGGCTGCGGCCAGCACGGTGGCGGCCGACATCGCCTTGGTCCCGCCCGTGAAATCGATCCGGATCGCGTCCCGCGCCAGTTCGCATTGATTCCGCAGCCAGGCGATCGCCTCGCTGGCCGCGCGATGGCATGCTACCAGGTTCGCCGCATCATCGGACAGGAAGGTCTTGAACTCCGGCGTGCCGTCTGGGCAACGCTGCCTGAACTGCTCTTTCACCTCAACCACGGTCTTCTGGGATTCCTCGCTTGCCACCAAGGCCGCGAAGCGCGGTCGCACGTTCAGGAGAGCGTGGACGATCGGCTCAGCCCTGCCTCCAACCGTCTGCAAGAGGCCATCGATTTGTAACAGTTGAGAATCACTTGGAGTAGGTCCGCTCATAAGTTTGTGTTGCTCCTTCGATCCGGCCTCGAAACACACGGTTGCCAGCGATCTGTTCCTTCGCGCTCATTGCGATCTACGGGTCATCGAGAATCCCTTGTTCACCAGGGCAGGAGTTCAACCTGAGCCCCGAGCACCCAAGGCGCTGTGGCTGGTGGTGTCTTAATCCCTTGTTCATCAGGGCAGGAGTTCAATTATCGAGCACGCACGCCACGGCCTGGAGCGTCTACGCGTCTTAATCCCTTGTTCATCAGGGCAGGAGTTCAATGCTGCACGGGTGAGGCAGACACGACAGGGGAGTTTTGGTCTTAATCCCTTGTTCATCAGGGCAGGAGTTCAATGCTGCACGGGTGAGGCAGACACGACAGGGGAGTTTTGGTCTTAATCCCTTGTTCATCAGGGCAGGAGTTCAATTGGAATGCAACACGTTGAAAGAGGAACGCCGGGCCCACGTCTTAATCCCTTGTTCATCAGGGCAGGAGTTCAATTACAGCAGTGTCGAGGATGTTCTGTCGGCGGTAGCGACGTCTTAATCCCTTGTTCATCAGGGCAGGAGTTCAATGAGAGAATCCAAGACACAGGGAGCGAGACATGGAAACGTCTTAATCCCTTGTTCATCAGGGCAGGAGTTCAATCACCGACGAGATCGCGGTGGCCTAAGGAGAGATAAATGGGTCTTAATCCCTTGTTCATCAGGGCAGGAGTTCAATCCGACGACGATCCGCACCGGCTGGCACGGGCCTATCTGGTCTTAATCCCTTGTTCATCAGGGCAGGAGTTCAATGCAGCGGCGGCCGTGGGTCTCGGCGACCCTCCGCCTGGTCTTAATCCCTTGTTCATCAGGGCAGGAGTTCAATGTGATCAACAAGGACAAGGAAACGTGGTCCTACGTAGTCTTAATCCCTTGTTCATCAGGGCAGGAGTTCAATGGGGCGTTTTCCGAAAATCTAGAGGAGGTGAGAGATGTCTTAATCCCTTGTTCATCAGGGCAGGAGTTCAATAACTAATTGCTTATTCAATGTTGAACTTGTTCGCAAGTCTTAATCCCTTGTTCATCAGGGCAGGAGTTCAATAGCGCGATTCCCAGCATGTTGTCCTCGAAGTACTTGCGGAACGGTTTTCGAGCGGTCGCGGCAGAGCTTCGACTTACGACGAGTGTTCCTCGGCACTGGGCTCCTTTCACTTCGAGTAAAATGAGGCGTTACAAGCATTTGCGGCGCTGCGAGCGGTGCCGGCCGATTTGCGGGCACTGCACCGCTCGAAAGGTGGTCATCCGTCATTCCAGGTACAAGGCACGGGTAGCGTGAACCCACACTGTACGGCACTGGGCAGCCCGGGGGCAATCTGCCCCACCAGCCGACCGTAAAAAGGGGCGATCTTGCCGGAGCCAATTCGAAACACCGCCCCCGGCTCGAACTCGACCAGCGGGCGTTTGAACGGATTGCCCGCCACCAGGTGCTCCCCCAGATAGCCGCGTTTGACCCGCAGCCGCCATCGCCCCTCGACGGGATCGCCCATTGCGGGGACAAACGACGACAGGCTGACAAACGCAGTCGCCGAGGCGCCATCGCCGAAGTCTTCCCAGCTCTCGATGCCGGAAACCGCAAATGCGCCAAGCCCCTGGGACTTGTCCCGCCCAAAACCGCTTTGGCTCAGGTGGTCGAACAGCGCGCGCACGCGGTGGTGCATCTCCGGTAGACACCGGACGTAGACCTCGACCGATTGCGCCCCTCCAGAGCCAGGGCCTCGGTCTGGTAGAAACGGCCCGCCGAATCTTCACCACCCGTGGTCTCGATCCGCCGGTCGATGGCCGCGTGGGCCATAGTCACCGTGCGCCAAGGGCTGGGCACTGGTTCCACGTCGCTTTGCGGATCGGCGCGGAGCCGCTGGAAATCCGCCGCGCGGACAAACGGGGCCTTGCGCCAGCGCTTGCCCGCCGCATACTCCTCCGGACTATCGGCAGCGGCCCGCCGCCACCGCACGAGCGGCCGCGGCAGTAGACCCGCGGGGAATGCGTCGGAAAGGACGAAACTCGGCTCCCCGCGCCGAAACGGCTCCAGGAAGTCCTCCAAGGCGGCCTCGCCTTCCCGCAGCAGCACCTGCCAGCAGAGGTGGCCGAAGAGGGTGTCGGACTGCATGGGCGTGCCGAGCGGGCTATGGAGCGCGAGCGTGAGGCGCCAATCGCGATATGCCGCCACATCAGTACTCCTTCGCCTTGTTCAGGAGCAACTCGGCCATCGACTCAGTGTCGGTGCTTACCAGTGCTACCTCGCCGTAGCCCCGCGATCCGCTGCCGCCCAAGTAGTGCTTCTCGAGCAACTCGAAGCCTTCGGCGACGATGCGGAGATACTCGCCCACCTTGTCATCCTCGAAGCAGCGGAGCGAGAAGGCGAAATCGAAGGAACTGCCGGCGGGGATGCGCTCCATCGTGCCGCGGGCCCGAGCGGCTGGCAATCCCCTTGTTACGGTCAATTGCGACTTCCGTTTTCACTTCCGACGATACTCCCGCCTCTTCCCAGGTTCGCTGGGTTTCTTCGGTGGGCTGGCAATCGCGGAACACGAGGCGCGAGGGGGACTGGATGTTGCGCGACTCCCCGCAGCCGAACAGTTGGCAAACCAGACACCCTCCGCACGCGCACGGCTTGCCGTTTTGCTGGGTCTGTGGGCAATGGCGCGATTCCAGGAGCGAACGCACCTTCCCTTTGACCGACGAGCCGGGCACGTAGGGAAGATTCGAGATTGGATGGCGGATGATCGGATTGTCGGTCTCGCCGATGCCCGCCACTTCTTTGGAACCGCCGATCCGCAAGCCCGAGCCGAGCACGTTCAATCTGCCGCGGAATTCAAGGATTTCTTTGAGCTTGAAAGCCATGAAGTCAACTCCTTCTGAAAATGGGTTCCTCAGTTCTTGCCTGAGTCGCCGAAATAGCAGTAGATATTGGTGAGATAGCGAAACAACCCCAGCAGTTCGGCCTTGCTTGCCAGCGCGATCTGCCGGTGGGCATCGATCAGCTCTCGCACTGCCGTGGGCATCACGTTGCGTTCCACCTGCCGGACCACGCGCTCGCAGTAGAACACCCCGAAACGCTCCCTGGCGGTCTCGAAGCGCATTCGCCCGTCGCGCAGCGGGCCGGCAAAGGCCAGAAATCCCGCATAGAGCTGGCGAAACTGGGTCGGTTTCAGTCCCGACCGCGCGAACACCTGGGCCGCCGCCTCCGCCGCGCCGAAGAAGATTCTCCTCGCATAGCGCCCCCCCTTCGCCATAGAACGTTTTGAAAACACACTGCTCCGGTAGCGCGCTGTTGTTGGCCGCCCAGTGGGGCACCGCGGGGCGGTTCAGAGTCGGCGCGGCGGCCGGCCGCGGGGGAGGCGCCGCGGGCGGTTCCCCCTTGATGAGCACGCGTTTCGCCTCCCGTTTTCCAGGCCTGGTGCTTGGCCCCTCCTCATACTCCACAGGGGCGTTTACCACGATCTGGTAGCCCATGTCGTTCAGATTGTTCTTGTGGAAGAATACGTCCACTCCCCTTTCCTCGGGTTCGATGAAGCCGAACCCGCGCTCCACGTTATACTGCTTGATTCGTCCCTTCTTCATCATCTCTTGTCCTCACGGTCTGGCGTGCGATTGGCGTACAACGCGTATTGGCAGACGAACCGCACGCGTTTCATTTCTTCACTCTGGGGGACTGCCAGGGAGGCCGCCCACTCCTGCGCCGACCGGTGATCGGCGGTCGCGCCGCCCCAGTTGCGGCGAATGTCGCGGACCAGAAGCGGGGCAAACTGTAGGTGCCGAGTATCCTGCGTGCGATGGAACTGCTCGGCCATTTCGGCATAGTGCAATAGCCGCTGCAGCTTGCCGGAGTTCACCACTCCCGCCTGGAGCCACGCGAGCACTTGCTTGGCCTGGGCCAGGACCGATGCGTACTCGTCCCAGGGGATGGAGGTTCCGAAGGCGGTGATGCGGCCCTTTTCCGGCGGACTCGCAGCACCGTAGGGAGGAGGCCACGGCAGCACGCCCGAGCCGGCGATCTTCTTTGGATGCGCCGAGTAGCTCGTCGGCCTCCTGCATGGCAACGGTAACCGGGGTACGCGGCTTGGTCACGGCCACCCCGGCCGAGAACGACCATGCCGCATTCCCGCCCGTGTAGCGGCGGAATTCGTCGCGTATCCGCGGTCCAAGATCGAAGATTTCGTTCCATGGCCCCACGGCGGCCACGTCGTCTCCGCCCGAGTAGACAAGGTAGATATTGGGAAACTCGGTCCGAAGCAGGACTTCCAAATAGCCCGAGAAGAAAACCTCCAGGGTCCGCGCCAGCGCAGCGACGCGAGAAACGGAACCGTGATCTGCCAACTCGCCCGCGGTTGACGTTTTCTGAAACCCTCGGGCGAACAGATAGCCGAGGTTGTCCACATCCATCTTCAGGAATCCAAGGGCGGGCCGCCCGATTGCCAGTCGGCCGAGTTCCTCGAACATGACCGCTGCGCCGGTCTCGCGATTGTGTGGGATGTATCGGCTGCGGAACGAGCCCACCAGGGGCAGCGCCGCCGAACCCTCGCCGCGTCCGTCGAGGTCGACCACGATGGCCGGATCTCCGGGAGGCAACTCCCCGTGCCGTACAAGCGCGAATCCACCCACCGGTCCGGCCTCGAAACCTCTTCGATCCGAGTAATAGGCAACGTAGCGGGATTGGGGAAGCATGCGCCCGATGCGCTCCTCCGCACGGCAATGCAAGCAAAGGGCGGCGCCGGACTCGGGGTCAAGATGCTCCGAGGCGACGCGCCGACGGCAGGCGTCGCAAACCACTGCGCTGCCGGAAAGTTCAAGCGCGGCCATGACAAACGCCTCGGTATTCCATCGGCCGTCGTCGATCAGGATCGATTCCCCGGCCCGATCCCGGGCATCGCGCAGCCGCTCATTGATCGACGCGACGCTTTCGGGGAAGCGCTCCAATCCCTCCTTTCCCATGGGCAACTCGGCGACCGCCAGGCTCACTTCACCGCTGGACAACTCGAATAGCCACCGCGCCGCGGATCTTCGCAGCGCATCGACTTCCCGGCGCGTCTCGGGCGAGTTGGGCAGGAGCAGGTGAAACTTCCCCCCGGCAAACAAGATTCGTTGAGTGAGGGGCAGACCGAGCTGGTGCAGCAACCCGAGCGAGATCGACTCCAGGTAGGCCGTGACCTGGAACGAGCGCGCGCGAAGCCGCCGCGCCGGTGCGCCGGCTCCCTGGTGCACGCCGAAGATATACCGCTGAATTCCGGTCAAGTCGGCGGCAACCAGGAGGAATGGCTCATCCTTGTCCGACGCGCTGTCTTGCAGGCATACGGCGATAGCCGACGTTGTCTTCAGGTGATCGAACAGGGAGATATCGGGCACCGCGTTCGTGGCCGACGGGATGCACCAGGTGAAGCGTTCCAGGATCGAGATTGCCCGGTTCACAAATCCCAACGGGTCGCCACAGCGGTTGGCTGCCCAGCAAGCGGTGAACCGATTCCAGAGGCTGCGGTATTCCTCGGTGAGATCGACGACCGGCGGGCTGGCGTCGGGGAAGGTTTCGCCCGGGTTGCACTCGCGGAGCAATAGGGGGCTCGGCTTGGCCGGCTCAAGGTCCGGCAGAGCAATGGTCGACGCGACCGAAAAGAGGCGGACGCGGCGAAAGTGCCGGTTTCCCTCGGGGCTTTCTTCGTCGGCGCGCCGTTCCATGCCGCTGGACAGCCAGTCAGCCGCCGTAATCACGCGCTGCTCATCGGTGTCCGGACGATGGTGGTATGCCGCGAGATTTGCCACGCGACTTCGATCGAGCGCGCCAGGAAGGAAAGGCAGGGTCTCGACGAACTCGTTGGTATACAAGGTATGCAGGTGCGTAGGGCCGCCGTGCCTGCCGGTGGGGCAGATCATCGACGTCATCCCGCGGCTTTGGGCACCCAACCCCTCAGACTCGCGAAACGCCCGCTGCGAAAACTTACCGATGTCGTGCAGCAACCCCCCAAGAGCGGTTTCGAGGACTCTGGCGTTCATTGCTCCTCCACCACGCGAAACTTGCCGAGGCCGAAAGTGGCATTCTTCCCGACGTGAACGTATTCGCCCGCGCGCAGCAGCGGCCGCAGGAGCCCAAGATCTCCCTCGTAATGCAGCCGCCCCCGGAGGCCGCCGATCGGTATGCTCCTTTGCTGCCTCGTGCTGAATCGGCTTGCGTCTTTCCATTCGAGCGTGTCGCCCCGGCTCACGACGCTCTTGGCACACTCCAGAAAGACCGGGTCGAGCGACTCCCCGTTCCCCTCGCAATGGAAATGGCGCAGCAGAAACGTGCGGCGGTGGAGCGAACGGATCAGGTCCAGAAAAGTGGGCCGGCTGGTCAATTGTCCCTCGACGACAAGCCGCAACGGAGTATCGAGTTCTACGGCAAACTGCTTCCACTCAGACTTGCCCGGATCCAGGCTTAAGCTCAACAGCGGCACTGCCGAGAACCGGCGACCGGCCTGGCGGTCGTAGACCGTAGGGCCGCCACGGACCGTTGCCCGATCGATCTGAAAAGGAACGCTATCTTTGCCGAGCCCGGCGGTGCCGAGTTCCTCCAGCGCGAGAAAGAAGTAAGGGAGATACGATGCAGCCACGCCAACGACCACCAGCGAGAGCTGCAGGGGATCTCCGGCACTTACATACCGCTGTGCCTCCAAGGCCGGCTCAAAGACGAACGGATGCGGCGCGTTTGTATACTTCCGCATCACTCCGTTGGGTTCCAGGATCGGAGTCTCGAAAACATAACCGTAGGCACAGGAGGAGCCCAACAGGCAATCCCCGCAGCTTTCCCGGCGCAGCGAGCAAGCGACTCGCCGCAATGCCATTCCGAATCCGCCGCGCAGCGTGGGGCCCCAATCCCCGGAGACGCGGCCTTTGGCCAGGAATCGACCCTCGAAGTCGAGCCGTTGGAGCCGGAGCGTACTTGCCGCCATCGTGCAACCCCTTCGTATGTTGCCGCTGACGTCGCGTGCCAGGCATCGAAGAAGCTTGCTTCGCTGCACGCGCGGTGCCCCAGGCCCGCATGATAGCACGGAAGGCCGTCAGGGGAAATCCGTCAGTTCAAGCCATGGGGGGAAAGGACACACAACTTTTCCCGCGGGTTCGCGGCGGAAAGGAAAGATTTTCCAGCGGGGGAGATGCCTACGTTGCCAACCTGGGAGAACCCCAGGCGGAGCTGCGATAAATATATCCCCCGACCGTTAGAGTCGCAGTTCCCGAGCCGGCCACACTGACAATGCCGTTGTTTTTTTCTCGTGTCGCCCCGAGCGGCAGTAAGCGTAGGCTCGCGCACGACCCTGCCTGCCGGCCCTCCTGTCGCAGAACTCCCCGAGCGGATCTTGCCTATAATGGTCTGGAATGCCGCGGAGAAGCGACGGTGTGCTTCGGGGAAGGATGACAATCCATCGAAGCCGCCGCTCGAACTCCTGTATTCAGGTGATACGTGAACGTATTATACAGTCTATGCTGCGCATCGGTGGCTCGTCTTTCAAGGAGCATGAACTCTTGCCGTCCCGAGCAATGAGCGTGCGGCTTTTGACTCGTCAGCCTAGGGAGAACAGGAATCATGGACTCATCGTGTCGAACATTCTTCGTCGAACCGAGCCGCCACCGATCTGGTGGTTCCTGCCGCACCTTCTCAGTCGCCCGGCGGTGGTTTTCCGCCGTCTCGTGCATGGGCGTGCTGATCGGCTCGGCATTGGCCCAGGGGGCACCCGAGGCAAAGCCGCAAGTCCGCGCGGTACGCGTGCCCGAGGGCTCTTTCGTTCCTGACGTTGTCTTGGACGCCCAGGGTGTGCTCCACATGGTCTACGCGCTGAATCGCAATGCCTATTACGTGCGATCGACCGATAACGGCGGCACGTTCTCGGAACCGACTCAAGTCAACTCGGCGGGCACCGTGGAATACAAGATGGGCGAGCGCGGGCCGAAACTGGCGGTAGGCCGCGATGGGGTGATTCACGTGGTATGGGTCGACTGCTGGTCACCGGGCGTGCAGACGAAGGTCGAGTATGCACGCAGCCTCGACGGCGGAAAGAGTTTCGAGCCGCGCAAGACCATTTCTTTCATGGCCGGCGTCGACGGCGCAACGATGACCGCCGACGGCAAGGGCAACGTGCTGGCGTTCTGGCACACGGCCCATCCCCCGCAAAAGGAGATTCCGCAGGCCACGTGGCTGCACGTAGCGCGCCTCGACGGACAACGGCGCCACGTTCGCCGCCGACGAGCACGTCCAGATCGGCAACCTGGGCACCCTGGCGTGTTCCATGTGCATGATGCGAGCGCGCATCGGTGCAGACGGCCGTGTCTACCTCGCCTTCCGCACTGCCGAGAAGAACATTCGCGACTTCTACGTGCTGGCGGGTCTGCCGACCGAGAACCGCTTCACCGCCCTTCGCGTCAACAACGACAACTGGGAACTGAAGACCTGCCCGATGTGCGGCCCCGAGCTGACCGTTGCACCGGACGGCCGGCAACTCTGCGCATTCATGAGCCGGCACAAGGTGTACTGGGCAATCTCCGATGCTCGGACAGCCGGATTCGCGCTCCATGCTCCCACGCCCGCCCATGAACCGGACGAGATCTATCCCACGGCTGTGGCGAATCGGAAGGGCGAGGTTCTGCTGGTATGGCAAGTCGGCCCCATGTCCACGACCGGCAAGGCCATCGTTCACTGGGCGATGTACCGGCTGGACGGCAAGTTCACCGGGGAACAAGGCACGCTGGGGACTACCACTTCGGGCACGAAGGCGACAGCGTTTGTCGCGACCGACGACAGTTTTCGCATCGTGACTACGGCAAAGTAGTTCGAGACGTTTCCTTGAGAGGCTCCGCCGCCGAAAGCAGGCAACAGTAGGAGCCGGGGTGAGGATTCCCCGCACCACAGGGACGCGGAGCGTTGCCTCCCGCAAGGTTCCTTCCGAGGTTCTCGACTTTGTTGCGGACACGTGCGTATACTTCACGTGAAGGTGCTTGCGACAGAGACACCCGGGCATTCAGCCACGCGAGGAGGCTCGCCAGTGCCAAGATTGCCAAGATACTCGTTGCACTCGCCGGCACCGAGTCAGCGAGGCTTCGTGCCCCTGCCCTGCCCTTTTTTGGAGCCGATCCCAGAACCGTGCGCCGCTCCTGAATTCTCCGACCGCGGAGGTTTCCCATGATCCTCGGAATTCCCAAGGAGATCCTGGACAACGAATTGCGCGTTGCCGCTCTGCCGGAGACGGTGGCAGAGTACGTCAAGATGGGACTTGAGGTGCTCGTCCAGTCGTCGGCCGGAGAGGGGGCCCTGCGAGCCGACGCGGAATACGAGACTTCCGGAGCGAAGATCGTTCGCGGACCGGAGACCCTGTTTGCCCAATCGGACGTGATCGTGAAGGTCAAACAGCCCTGGTTCAACACGGAATCGGGCAAACACGAGGTCGAGACTGATGCGGCCGGGGGCCGTGCTGGTCTCGTTTCTGCATCCTGCGGCGCCGCCGAATCACGCCATGATCAGGATGCTCGCCGCGAGGAACATCACGGCCCTGACCATGGACGACATTCCGCGCATTTCCCGCGCACAGACGATGGATGCGCTGACCTCGATGAGCACGGTCACCGGCTACAAGTCCGTGCTCATCGCCGCCAACCGGTTCCCCAAGTTCATCCCGATGATCGGCACCGCCATTGGGACCATCAAAGCGGCGAAGTTCCTGGTGATCGGGATCGGGGTGGTCGGCTTGCAGGCCATCGCCGCGGCGAAACGGCTGGGGGGATCGATCAAGGCCGTGGACATCAAGGAAGATGCACGCAAGGCGGCAGACAGCCTGGGCGCCAAGATCGTCGGCTTCGAGGTGCCGCCGGAACTGGCCATCGGCGAAGGCGGCTACGCCAAGGCCCTGCCGCCGGAATGGATCGCAGAAGGAGCGCGAAGCGATCGGGCCGCATGTCGCAGAAGCCGATATCGTCATCCTCAGCGCGCTCGTGCCGGGCGAAGTCGCGCCGGTGCTGGTCACGGAGGAGATGGTCCGGAAGATGAAGCCCGGGCTCCGTGATCGTCGACGTCTCGATCGACCAGGGCGGCAACTGCGCGGTCACCGAGCCGGGTCGCGAGACTGTCAAGCACGGGGTCCATCTGTTCGGACTGTGGAACATTCCCGGCTCCATGCCCGTCCATGCGAGTTGGCTGTACGCGCACAACGTGCTCCACTACGTCAAGAACCTCTTCAAGAAGGGGCTCGACAAGCCCGACCTGGACGACGAGATCGTGCGGCACTCGCTGGTGACGCATCAGGGAAGGATCGTGCATCAGGGCACGCTGAAAGCCATGAACCAGGGATAGCGGCGATCGTCTGACGATGCGGGAGCACGAACGATGGCTGATCTCCTGTTGATGGCGTCGGTTTTCGCCGTCTCGCTTTGTGGTCGGCTATCTTCTCGATCTCGCGGGTGCCTCCGCGCCTGCACACGCCGCTGATGTCGATGACCAACGCCATTTCCGCGGTGACGATCCTGGGAGGCATTCTCCTGTTCTCCGTCGAGACGACCGTCTGGCCAGAAGGTGCTCGGCGCGCTGGCGATCGCCTTGGCCGCATTCAACGTGGTCGGCGGGTTCGCCATCACCGACCGCATGTTGAGAATGTTCCACCGGCATCATGAATAGCGGTTGGCACTTGTTCGATCGATTTCGTCGATCATTGCGATCCTGATCCTGGGGATATGGCAGTTCACGCACGCCCCGAGGCGCCCGAAGCGGGAACCTCACCGCCGCCTTCGCCTTGTTGTGCGCGCTGGGCGTCGTGTTGTACTCGAACCCCATTCGGGAACCGGCGACGGTCGTCCTCGCACTGGCGGTCGGCGGCGCGGTCGGGTGCCTCGTGGCCATGCGGGTCAACATGATCCAGATTCCCGCGATGGTCGCCTTCCAGCACGGGGCAGGCGGCATCGCCGCGTTTCTCACTTCGTTCGTCGAGTTGACGCGTGACCGCGGCCCACTGCCTCGCGGTCGGGCAGTTCTCCGGCGTTCTCGGGATCATCATCGGCGCCGCCACGTTCAGCGGCAGCATGGTCGCCAGTGCGAAACTCGCCGGCGTCGTGCGGCAAACGCCCACGTTCTTGCCGAAACACAACTTGATCCTGGCGGCGACCCTGGTCGCCATCGTTGCCCTCGGCGTGCTGGCGGCGACTGGCTGCCGGAGCCCTCGCTGCTGTACGGCTCGCTGGCACTGATTCTGCTGTCGATCCTGTTGGGCGTCGTCTTCGCCGTGCGAATCGGCGGGGCCGACATGCCGGTGTTGATCTCGTTTCTCAATGCCACGGCCGGACTGGCGGCCTCGTTCTGCGGGATCATCATCCAGAATCGGCTGCTGATCGCCTGCGGCGCGACCGTGGCGGCCTCGGGCTCCGATTCTGACCCACGTCATGTGCCAGGCGATGAACCGAAACCTGCTCAAGGTGCTTGTCGCCGCCGACTCGAAGCCTCGGGACGGTTGCCGCGCCGAGTCGGGAACCGCCGCGGCGGCCGCTCCTCGCCGTCCGCCGCGCGCAGCACCCGAGCAGTCTCACGGACAGAACACCGCTGTCCCGCGCCGTCGAGGCGGCCAGGAACGCGAAGAAGGTCATCATCATCCCGGGATACGGAATGGCGTTGGCCCATGCCCAGTTCGAGGTCGTGAAGGTTGCCGAGCGGCTCAAGGAGATGGGCAAGGAGGTCAAGTTCGCGATCCATCCGATTGCCGGGCGAATGCCCGGCCACATGCACGTGCTGCTGGCCGAGGCCGAGGTCGACTCCGACATGCTGTTCGACTTGCCGGAGATCAATTCGGAATTCCAGCACACCGACCTGGCGCTGATCGTCGGCGCGTGCGATGTCGTCAATCCGGCGGCCATCAACGTCAAGGGCACCCCCATCTCCGGCATGCCGATCCTCGCCGCGCACGAAGCGAAGCAGGTCTTGGTCTGCAACCTGGATGAACGCCCGGGGTATTCGGGCGTGGAGAATCCGCTCTACGCCAACCCGAAGACGATCCTCATGTTCGGCGATGCCAAGACCAACTTGAACCTCTTGTTGCAGGCATTGAATTGAACGTTGGGAAGGTTCTTCTACCTTTCCGGCTACCGTAGGGTGGCACTCGGCGACGCAGGGTGCGTCGGGCTTGTGCGATTGAGCTCCTCGGTCACACGGTCGGGCCGGGGGCAAAGATTTCGCGGCCTCGTGCCCCTTCCACGATATCCTGTGATATCCTGACCGGTGAAAAGGCAATCCGAGGCACTCGTTCTTGCCAACCTTGTCCGAACCACTGGGCTCGAGTTGCCGCGCGGCATCCCGCAAAGAACCTCCAGGAAGCGGCACGCCCCCCATTGTATTGTCGGGGCTAAGTGGCCTATTCTTAGGGTCAAGACGCGGGCAATAAACGCACACCTGTAATGAAATCCGGGGAGGAGCGATGCGCGGAATCTGGAAGCGGAGCAGATTTCCACTGGTCCTTGCGGCGCTGCGCTGCCACTTGGGGTGCGCGCTGACGAGGACCTTCCCTACCCAACGTTCGCAAGCTTTCAAGACCTCATGGCGGGACAAGCGGTCGGGAGCGCAAAGATCGTCCGCATTTCCGATCCTGGAACGCGAGAGAACCCGAACTACACCGGGTTCTTCTTCTACCAGTGCCAGCAATTCGATCCTACCGGCCGCTATCTGCTGGGGATGCGGGTCCATTTCCACAACCGCAGCGTCAAGGCCACCGACCTTGGCGAGGTGGGCTACATTGATTTGCAGGACGGCAACCGATGGACTGCCATCGGAGGAACCACGGCGTGGAACTGGCAGCAAGGCGCGCGCCTGCAATGGCGGCCCGGCTCTCACGAGACACTCTGGAACGACCGCTCCGACGATGGCCGCGGCTACGTGTGCCGCGTTTATGATTTCCAGACGCGTGCCCGGCGCGTCTTGCCCCGCCCGGTGTACATCCCGTCTCCCGACGGCGTCGTGGCGCTGACGCACGATTTCGAGCGGATGAAGCACGGCGGAACCAACTACGTCGGAATTCCCGACAAGCACCAGGGCCAACTCGCCCCGCAGGAGACCGGCATTTGGAAAATGGACTTGAATACCGGCCGCGAGGTGCTCATCGCGAACTTGGATCAGATGGCCCGTTATGTTTGGCCCAACGGGCGGCCGGCGTCGGGCGAACTCTATGTATTCCGCGAGGGCTGGAATCCTTCCGGCACGCGGTTTATCGCGTTCCTGAAAGATCCTCAGAACAAAGTCGACCAGGGATTTGCCCTGTCGCCCGAGGGGACCGAGATTCCGTCCCTTCTACCGCGAACCGAGTCATCACGAGTGGCGGGACGGCCAAACGATTTTGGAGGGCCGCGGCTATTGCTTTTACGCCGATGATGGCAGCGGCACTTCCAAGGGCCGGCTATTTGAGTCGAAGCACAACGGTCACGTCAGCTACCTGCCCGGCCCTGGCGGCGACTGGATCGTCTCCGATACTTACGTGATCGACGGCTATCAATACCTGTTCCTGTATCACATCCCATCGCAACGGTTCGTGCCGTTGGGCAAGCTGAAGTCGACGGCCCAGGGAGGTATTCACCGAGTCGACTTGCATCCGCGTGCCAGCCGCAACGGCAGAATGCTTTCGATCGACGCCACCCATGAAGGCCTGGGACGGCAGATGTACGTAATCGATATCGGCGCGATTCTGGATCACCCGCCCCACAAGGCACCCGTGAAGCTTCCGTGAACTCGTCTCATTGAGCGGAGGAAACCGAAAATGTCTTCCAATTGCTGGCGTGTTTGGGTGCTGGCATGCCTTGCCGCGACGGTGCTTCGCGTTCCAGACGCGTCGGCAAGGGAGATTCACGTGGCCAAGACGGGAAACGACTCGCACGCCGGCAGCCCGGAAAGCCCGTACTTGACGATCGGCAAGGCCGCGACGGTCGCTCAGCCCGGCGATACGGTGACCGTTCACGCCGGAACCTATCGCGAATGGGTCAAGCCGCTGCGTGGCGGCAGAGACGAAAACAGCCGCATCACCTACCGGGCCGCGGCCGGCGAAGAGGTGCTCATCAAGGGCTCGGAGCAGATCACGTCTTGGGTGCAACAGGGAGACGGGGTCTGGATGGTCGAATTGCCCAACCGCTTCTTCGGCGACTACAACCCCTATGCGCCTGAACATCTCCGGCGGCTGGCTCCTCTACGGCCAGTGGCTGCACCGCGGCGACGTCTACCTGGACGGCGAGGCATTCCGCGAGCAGAAGAGCCTGGAGGAGGTGAAGCAGCGAGCCGCATACCTGGTGTTGCCGGGCAACCGAAAACAACACGACCATCTGGGCGAACTTCGGCAAGGCGAATCCCAACACACAACTCGCCGAGATCAACGTCCGCGAAAGCGTGTTCATGCCGGCGGAAAGCGGGCTGAAGTACATCACCGTCGACGGCTTTCACCTGCTGCACTCGGCCGAGAACTGGCAGCCGCCCGGCCTGCGAGTGCAGATGGGAACGATCGGCCCGCGCATGGGCAAGCACTGGATCATCGAGAATTGCACCGTCACCAATGCCCGTTGCGTGGGCATCTCTCTCGGCCACGCGCCGGGCGTGGATTACACCGACATCGACGCCTTCGGCGCGCACATCGTCCGCAACAACGTGATCCGCCGCTGCGGCGAGGCGGGGATCGCCGGCCAAAAGGGAGCCACACGCTGCCTCATCGCCGGCAATCTCATCGAAGACACCAATTACCGCAAGGAGTTCGGCGGATGGGAGACGGCCGCCATCAAGTTCCACGAATCGGTCGACACGGTGATCCGCGGCAATCTGATCCGCGGCGTCTACTACCAGAAGTACGGGGCGTTCGGCATTTGGATGGACTGGGCCAATCAGGGGACGCGCATCACCGGCAACATCATCTACGACACGCAAGCGGCCAACGTCTTCCTGGAAATGGACCACGGCCCGATCCTGGTCGACAACAACGTGCTTGTCGGACAAGGGGTCAGGAGCAATTCCGAAGGCAGCGTGTTTGCGCACAATCTGTTCGTGGACTGCAAATTCGAGATGGTTTCCGACACCGAGCGATCGTCGCAGTACTACCAGCCGCACACCCGAAAGGAGGTCGGCCGCAAACACGGCATCCCGTCCGACGACAAGTGGTTCAACAACATCTTCGTTCGCCGGGGGCTGGAGGGCGTCAAGAAGGCCCCCGGCTACGCCGCGGATTACAACGTCTTCCTGGAAGGCGCGAAGAAAAGCTCCTTCGGCGATGAACACAGCGTGGTGGATCCCGCGGAGGCCGAGTTCCGTCGAGAAGACAGCCCGTTGGGCGTTTCCATCCGTTTCCAGGTCAACGCAGAGTCCCGTTCCGCCTGAAGGGCACCGTGGGTCGATGGCGCCTTGGTCGGGGTCCTTCCGACCGTCGGGCAGACGATCGAAGATGCCCGCGGCCAGCCGATTCGCGTGGACACCGACCTTCTCGGACAGAAGCGGGCCGCACCGGTTGCCGGGCCGCTGGCAGATCTCAAGCCCGGCGAGAATGTGCTGCACTGGTCCGTCCCGAGTAATCAGCCTGCCGCGGCACGCAAGGCCGGCGATTGATGAACGGTTACGGCGAAGGCAGTTCCCGCGGATCGGTGGGAAACGACAGCAGGCGGTGCTCGCGCTCGGCCCGCACGACAATCGCGCTGTGCTCGAGGCGGCCTTCCTGAAGAACCTGGCGCGTGTGGCAGCGGTACTGGCAGATGCCGCAACCGACGCACGCGTCGGCATTGACGACGGGAGCGCGAATGCGGCTCATGGCCTCCAGTTCGACTTCGGAAAACATCCCTTCCGGCGGCGGAGGGTTGAGTTCGATGCGAATCTCCTGCATTTCGATCGCGTCGTATCCGGCCTGCTGGCATTCCACGTAACACAGATCACAGTCCTGGCGAAGTGCGTCCTTGCGAAACGGCAGACACGCGACCGGATCGATCTTGGCCAGTCCCATATGGGTGCGGCGCTTCACGAGAAGGTCTAGCGGTTGAATGGCTCCGGTCGGGCAGACCTGCGTGCAGAACGTTGCAGTCCTGGTGGCAGCCGGCATGTTCGGGATGCGCGACCGGCGTCCATAAGGATTCGAAGCCGTACTCCAGATCCGGCCGGATGGAGCACCGGCCCGGGGCAGACCTTGAAGCATTCTCCGCAGCGGATGCACAGGCCAAGGAACTCCTCCTCGGGAACGCTGCCGGGCGGGCGGATCGGCCGTGGACAATCCGTGCTCCGCTCGGATGCTCTTGCCAGCCGGGGCGTCGCCGCCAGCAGCGCCGAGCACCGACGCCGCCAGGAATCCCCTCCGCGGTACAGGGCGCGAGGGCGCAGAGGATTCATCACGGAACTTCCGTGCATCGTTGTGCCAACGCGTGACAAACTGAATGGCCTGCGTCGGACAGACGCCTCCGCAAGACTGACAGAAGGCGCAATTGCTCGTATGGGTGGTAAGGTCCTGTCGGACGGCGTCAAATGGGCAAACCTCGACGCACTTGCCGCAAGCGACGCACGTATTCTCAACCTTTCGCTGCCCCACTCGAAAGGAACTGGACGAGCGACAGCAGCGCTCCGCTGGGACAGAGGTAGCGGCACCAGAACCGCTTGCCGAGCAGGCTTGCCAGGAATACTGCCGGCAAACAAGAGGAGCGACCCATAGAACGTCCAGTCCACGGGCAGCAAGTGGTTCGCTCCCTTCATCATCGCCAGTTGCCAGCGGCCGCCGGTAAACAGCAGGCCCCGCGTGAGCACGGGAATCGCCGAGACGAACCCCGACAGGAGCACCCCGCCCAACGACGCCGCCAACACAACGACGAGCAGGTAGTAGCGAGAGTGGCTCCACCACCGGCCCGAATGCGCCGCACCGCGGGGCGCGACGTGCCATCGCCGGAATCGCCGCCCCACGAGCCAGTCGAACAGGTCGATCAGCGTGCCGAGCGGGCAGAAATACCCGCAGAAGGCGCGGGGAACGAGTAGGCAGCACGAGCACGATGCCCACCGTCCACGCCACCGTCGTCCAGTTCAGGATTCTCCCGGCCAGCGCGGTCGATACGCTCACCAGCGGGTCGATGAGCAGAAAGCTTTCGACGGGAAACCACTGCTTGTCGGACAGCGTTGTGGCCGAAAACTGTTCGGAATACGGCCAGCAGACATAGAAGAACGCGTACAAGAAAAGCGCCAGGCACGTGCATTGCGCGACTCGCCGGAAGGGCGCACTCCGCCAGGTGGGGCCGAGTCGAGCGAGAAGCTTGTGCAAGACTCCGCGCCAACCGATCCGCTCGCTCGGCTTCAGGTGACGGAAGAAGATATTCGCCGAGCGTGGCAGTCGAAGGAACTCGAGCATGGGCCGCCTTAGCCTCTACTGGAGCCCTGCTTTGCGGAGGCATTGCAGCGTGCCGTCGATAATGGCATTCTTCGTCACGGTGGCGCCGCTGATCCCGTCGACCTGCAGGCTCTGCTTCTCGATGATCCGCTGCGGGATGATGACGCATGCACCTTGGTCGATCTTCTCCTGTGCTTCAGTTGGATGTCGTCCATCCGCCCGTCGCGAACGATCAGGGTGACGTCCAGGTCGCCGGCATAGCCGAGCGCCGGGACGTGTAGCGGCCGTCGCGAAGCCGGACGTCGGCCAGCGAGCGCGACACTCAACAAGTCGAGCTTCGACTGCACGCGGTCGGCCTGCCGCTTCAGGAGGTGCTGCCCGTAAGGCTGGTTGGAGGTCGGATACAGTCGGATGGCTTCCGCATAGTGCTCTCGGGCCGAATCCGTCCTTTCCCCAAGCGACATAGAGATCGCCGAAAGCCTCGTGGAGGTTCGCCTGCCGCGCGATCCGCCACGGGGGGTCGGGCAGTCGGGCCATCGCCCGGTCCAGTGTCGCCTTGGCTTTCTCGAACTCTCCGATACCGAACATAGAGCGAGGCGAGCGAGACGTAGGCGTGGTCCGGAGCTACCTTGTGAGGCTTGGCCAGAAACTCTTCGTGGGCCCGGACCGCCCAGAGCGGTTCGCCACCGAGGTAGACATACATCGGATACTGATGGCCATCGCCGATGTCGTTCTTCTGGTAGTAAATCCACGTCAGCTTGATCGCCTCCTTGCGCGCCGCATCAGTGTTCAGAGACAACAGCCGGCGGATTTCTTCTCGGGCTTCCCCGAAGGGGCGCGAAGTGTCGTAACGCGTTTGCACGTCTTCCAGCCAAGCGGGCGGAACGCGGAGTTCCGCCAGTTGCTCGTCGAGCGAACGAGACTTCGACAAGGCCGGAGCGGGAGCCCGCGGAGTTGATGGGCTACTGCTGGGCTTTGCAGCGACAGCAGGTCTACTCTCGGGAGCTTGGCGCACAACGCTGAGGGGCGCCGAGGCTCCGATCTCGGCTTTCGGCCCCGGGGCGGTTACTGCCTTCGGCGGCGGCGGTTCCGTTGCGCGGGGGCCAGGCGGGAGCGCCTGGAGATCGCCGCGCACAGGCCCAGCGGTCTTCGGGGCTTCTTCGGGTCGTTTCCCGCAGCCATCCAGCGCGATGGTCAAGGAAAATGCTAGGAGCCACAACGTCCCGCGAAGAAAACAAGAGCGATTGGCCCCCGTTGCCATGCTTGGATAGCCTCCGTCACGAGTTCCGTCTACTGTTCAGCCGTGTTGTTCAGCCCTGTTGCCAGGCGGCAGGCATCGCGGAATGCCCCATCCTTGCCCGTCGCGCCCTTGCCGCAACTTATCCGCCCCGGCCCTGTCCGTCAAGATTCGTAGTGTGCTCGCCAACGGCGGCAGCAGTAGCAGCGCCGAAAACCATCGAATCGGCCCGAGCCGCCCGTGGGTCGTTACGGCTCGGAGACGTACTCGGGCACGCCGCGCCGCAGCTTGAGCCGCACGATCGCGCTGGGCGGCTTCGATCCTGCCAGCGGCTCCAGCGGTTCTACCTCGCCGATCGCGTTGATCCGCACCGCCGGTGTCGCCCGAACCGGCAGTTGTATCTCGACATCCTTCTTCGGGCTCCACACGGCCAGCATCGAGCCCGCGCCGACCTTAGGTACGAAGCGGTAGGCCAGCACGCCGTCGGCCACGGGCACCGGGCCCTCCAGCTTTCGGCTCGAGATCGCCTGGGCCAACACCGCGTAAACTGGATAGGCCGGCTTGGGGCGGAAGTCGTGCGTTACCACTCCGAGATTGTGCTCGAAGTAGATCGGATCGTCGCCGTCGTTGCGGAAGTCGTACCAGAACGTCCGCGGCTCGACCCCGGAGACGACCGAGCAAAGGTACGTTCGCGCAAGCAGTTCTGCCTGGTGACGAGGGCTGGCGGGCGCGAAGTCCTGGTTGAGCGCGTGGTGCGGCACATGCGTCGCCCAGCCCATCTCAGTTAGCCACACCGGCCGCCGGCGTCCGTCCGGCAGCTTGACCAGGTCGGATGCCTTTTTGAGGTCCGCGATGAACGCCGCGTCGTCCAGCTCGCGCCGGTAGGGATGGATCGTGAGGATGTCGAAGGGCGCCTTGCGCGCAGCATGTCCTCGATGAAGCGATAATCGATTCCCGCCGTCGAAATGCCCAGCACCTGAGCCGTGGGATCGACGTCTTTCACCGCCGCATAGCTCTTCGTCAGCAACGTCGCATATAGCTCCTTCGGGCCCTGCCAGAAGAAGATATTGGGCTCGTTCCAGATCTCCCACTGCTTGATGTCCTTATGATACCGCTTCACCAGTTCGCGGAGAAACCGCACGTAGTCGTCGATGCCCTCTTCCGTATAGGGCTTCGTCCACGCCGACCAATATCCGACGATCGCGTACACCGTGATCCCGTTGCGCTTGGCGCAGTCCAGCAGGCCGTCGTAATAGCTCCAATCAAATCGCCCTTTCTCGGGCTCGATCCGCGCCCAGGAGAAATCCTCTCGCGACCATTTCACTCCGGCCTCGCGCCCCATCGCTGCCGAACGCTCCATCGTCGCGCCCGAAAGCCGGTTCAAATAGAGCCCCATTCCCATCGGCGAATCCGGCTCTCGCTCGGCCTTCATCTTCACTTCCAGCGGGGCAAGCCAGTAGGCATAGGCCGCCGGGATCTTCTGCCCTGGCACTTCGAGCGAGAACTCCGCCTCGAGAAATCGTAGGCCGGCAGGCACTTCCGTGGGCGGCGCGTCCACCGCTACCGCCTCGGCCCGGGCGGGGATGCTGACCGCGCGCTGGCCCCGACCCCGGTCCTTCCCATCCCAATCGCGAAGCTGCCAGTGAAGGATCCCCTCGAGTCTGGCATCGGCCAGCGCGCGGATGCGGGCGGAGAAACCGGCTCGCCGCCCCTCGGCGGTCGATTCGGCCACCAGTACGCATTGCCGGTCGGTCGGACAAGTCGCCTCGACGGCGATCTCCAGCAACTCCAGCGACGCGCGATCTGCCTGCCCGTTCGCCTCCAGGCGGATCTCTCCGACGCGCAGGGGGCCATGCAACTTGCCGTCGTTCTCGCCGCCCGACCATTGCCATCCCGGCCCCGGCGGCGCCTCGACCACCAGTTCCTGCTCTCCGCTACCCGTGAACTCGCCGATCGCCTTGTGAAACGTCATGAAATGGGTTCGCAGCGAGAGATGGACCGGGTGGCCCTTGGCCGACCCGCGCACTCGGATACGAAACTTCATCGGCCGTCCCAAGAGCGACCGATCCGGCGGAGCCAGCGCGAGCCACCGTGCGCCCTGGCTGAAGTCCAACGACCACGTCTTGCCTTTCAAACCGCTTGCGCCGGCGTTGCCGGCAGCTCTCGCGTGCCAGCCCTCGGCGTCCTCGAACCGGTAAGCCGGATAGGCCACGGCGGCCGCGCTCGCTGTCTCGGCTCCACAAGTCGGCTGGGGTAAGATCGCCTCGGCGAACAGAATCAGAGAGAAACCCGCCAAAGCGCTCGGCAATCCGATGGCGTTTCGATGCATCACTCGACTCCTTGATGGTTCCCCGCTTGTTGCCCGCTTCTCCCCGGTGCCGCGCACCTGCACGATCGCCAGCCTAGGGAACGCCGCAACGACGGCGCTGGCCGGCGCGCCACCCGGTCGGGCGACCCCCATGCTAGGCTTTCGAGGGCCGCATGAAAAGTGCTCCTCTCGGTCCGGCGACCGAGTATTGGACGATTCCTAGCCAGTTTCGCCGGGACATTGTGTGGCAGGCCGGCAGTTCCTTAGAATATGCTCCGCGGCGATGAAGGTCACGACCGAGCACGAAGGTTGGCGCATAGGGGACGAGAATGTTCAGGATACCGGCGTTGCTGATCGGGCTGGCGGTCGGAGCGGCCGCACTTCCGGCGTACTGCGAGGGAGGCGAGGCGAGCGCATCCGGAGTCCTCTTCAGCGAAGGATTCGAAGACGCGAACCTCATGAAGCGCAACTGGTATGACGGGGGCCAGTTCAGGATCGTCGGCAATGTGCGCGCGGGCAAGGGAGCCATTGAGTACCAGTGGAACGAGGGCAGTTCGAAGGTCCAGGGGTCATCGCCCGTCCGCCGCCTGTTTGAGGCTACCGACGAGGTTTCTGTGCGATTCTACCTCAAGCTCTCGAAGGGCTGGGGCTGGAGCGGCCAGAATTTCCATCCGCATCTTACGCATTTCCTTACCACCGAGAACACGAAGTGGCACGGCCCGGCGGCAAGCCATCTCACGCTCTATATCGAGCCGGTGGGTGGAAAGCTGCGGCTGGCCGCCCAGGACATCCAGAACGAGAACACAGCGCACGGCTTGACCCAAGGACCGCTGAAGGGCGGCTACAACGGCAAGCTCTACGACAGCGACGAAGTGCTCTTCAACGACGACCAATGGCACTGCGTCGAGGCTTACTTCAAACTCAATACGTTGGACCTCGAGAACGACCGTCCCAATCCCGACGGCATCATGCGAGGCTGGTTCGATGGCAGGCTGGTGATCGAGCGCACGGACGTGGTCCTGCGGTCAACCGATTTCCCGAAGATGAAGTTCAACCAGTTTCTAATGGCTCCCTACTTCGGGCCCGGGCTATTGCCGCACGCCCAGCGACTTTGGATCGATGAATTGGCCGTGGGCACGAAACGGATTGGGCCGCTGTCCGACAAGTGAATCGCGTCGCCGATCCTCTCACGGAGACCGCCCACATGCGCGCTCACTCCATGCTCTTAGTTCTGAAGGTCGGCTTGCTCGTGCTGTGGACGTCTCCCACGCCGGGCGCGACGAAACCGGAGCCTGTGGTCCGCGTTGTCCATGTTCGCGATTTCGGCGCCGTGCCCGACGGCAAGACCGAAGCCGGCAACGCCATTCGCGAGGCCATTCGGGTAGCCACCGCCGCCGGGCCGGGCGGAGAAGTCGTGCTGGCTGCGGGGACCTACCGGGTGAGTTCGGCAAAGGGGTACTGCTTCCCGATCCAGCGCGCGAGGGATCTCACGGTGCGCGGCGCCGGAGCGGCCACGAAGATCGTGATCGCAAACCCGACTCTCGGGGCGTTCAACGTCGCGATCTCCACGAACGTCACCGTCCGTGACCTCGTGGTCGACTACGACCCACTGCCCTTCTGCCAAGGCACGATCCGCGCGGTGGACCGGGAGGCGGGGCACTTCGACCTGGAGGTGGAGGCCGGTTATCCTACGCCCGACGCCGAAAACTTTGCCAGCGCCCACGAGCAGTACGGGAAGTGGGGCATGATCGTGGACCGCGCGACGCGGCGGATCAAAGCCGGAACGCCCGATCACTATATGACCCCGCGCTGGGAACCTGTGAGCGGCCGTGTATGGCGGTTCTTTCCCAAAGATGCCCATCACCGTCGGAACCTGCAATTCATGCATCCCGGCGACGCCTATGTGCACCTGGCTCGCGGGCATGCAGGCGCCGTGTTGATGGCCCACGGATGCGACGGCGTTCGCTTCGAGAAAGTTATCATCCATTCGTCGCCGGGCTTGGCCGTGGGGCTCGTCGGGAACCGCGGGGAGATCGTGGTTCGTGGTCTGGATGTGCAGTTCCCCCCGAACACGACGCGGCTGCTCACAACGAACGCCGATGGCGTTCATTGCCAGCAAAACCGCGCCGGACCGCTCATCGAGCACTGCTACTTCGAGGGCATGGCCGATGACGCGGTCAACATCTATTGCCCGCCAAACGTGCTCGTGGAGGTCCGCGAACCGACTCAGTGGCTCGTCTCGCCCCAATGCATCGTGCTACCCGGCGATCGACTGCAAGTACTCGATCCGAAGACCGGAAGGGTCCGGGGCGAAGTGAAGGCGGTGAAGGTTGCCGTGGAAGGCCGTCGATTCCTCCTCACCCTGGAGAAACCGCTTGCGGGGGCTGTAGCAGGCCAAGATCATCGCGACGCCGACACGCTCTACAACCTCGATGCCTGCGGCGCCGGCTTCCGCATCCGCAACAACCAGATGAATGGAAACCGGCGTTACGGCTGCCTGCTCCGCGCGGGGGCGGGATCGGTGGAGAACAACACCTTCAGCGACACCACCGGCGCCGGCGTGGTTCTGACCAATGAACCGGACTGGCCCGAAGGCCCAATGCCCTGGGGGATCACAATCCGGGGCAATCGCTTCGTGCGCGGCGGCACCTGCCTGGGATACGCCGACTCTCCGCGCGGAGCGGCCATGGTCGTGCGCGCCATGCGTCTGGAGAATGGCCTGGCGGAAGTCCCGGCCATCCATGACGTGGTCATCGAGGGCAACGAATTCGAGGATTTGCAGGGTGCAGCCGTGTTTCTCGGCGGAGTGAGTGGTGTCGTGCTGCGCGACAACCGGATGCGTGAATCCACTGGGGCCGAACTGCGGCGTTCCACGGCCGCGATCGTGATCGAGCGCAGCCGAGCGCGATACTTACGAACAACGACGTGGCCGACGCGCGTTCCGGAGTCAACTCCGCCGTCGCCATTCTGGCCGACGTGGGGCGGGGCGATTCGGGCGTACGCATTGACGGCCTGAAGACGACGTTGCACCCCGGCGCGAAGGACGTCGACGACCGGCGCCCACGGTGACAATCGCCTGGAGATGGCCGAGCACTGTGCTCCTAAGTCTTCTCGAAGCTCGCGCCCAGACAATTCAGATCCAATCCCAGAATTGTCTGCCGCTCCCGACTATTCGGGCCACGGAAAGTCGTTCCGTGGTTCTGGGATACGTACTTACTTCCGGAAATCCACGCGAGGATCGAATCCCGGCGGGCGGTAGGAGGGATCGTTGGACAAATAGACGGCGGAGAGCCGCGGGCCGCGTGGAGCGTGGGTCGGCTCAAACGCGACCGAGAGCGCATGAGGTCCCGATTTGAGAGTCAGGAAGTCGAACGGACCCGCCCACCAGCCGGAAGCCATCTTGTCGGTGAACCAGGTCTCCTCGCCGGGCTTGACGCCATCCAGATGCCGCGTCAGCGTGCAGGGGAATCGCAGCCGCCAATCTGCCCCCTTCAGCCGATTCTCGCGGTCGCAGTCGATCCAGAACAGCGAGACTCGCTTCGCGTCCAGCGTGGTGTAGCGTGCCCAGACATAGTAAACACCGTCGACCGGCACGTTGAATTGCCAAGTTGCCTTCGGAGAGGGAGCACCAGCGGCCTGGGGCGCGGGCAGATACGCCGAGGCAACGCCGCGGGACTCGCCCTGGATCAGGCCGCCGGTGAGCGTGGCCTCTTCGATGCGAAGTTCCACGCGGTTCGTCGCCATCTTCGGGATCTCGACGCGAATCGTTGCCGGAGCCGATCCAAGCCCCCGTTTGTTGAAGGCGATGACCTTGTAGTAGAGCAGTTGCCGCCGGTTTGAATCCCCAGTCGAGGAACTCCGCGCGCTTTCCCGGAAGCCAGCAAGCTCGCGTTGCCGGGAACGAAATCGGCATGGTCGCCCACGTAGACCGAGTACGCATCGATGCCTGGATCGGCGGAAGCGGTCCACGCGAGCCGTACCTGCCGGGCGGATACTTCGATGGCCCGCAATCCCTCGACCGGCGCGGGAATCGCGTCGCGATCATCGACGCGATCGGGACGGTCCCCAGGATTGCTGGTCAGCATGACAAGGTCGAGACACAGCCCGTCGTCGCCGCTACGGAGAACCAACGGCTGCAGACCTGCCTGTAAGTCGCAAGGGATGATCCGTGCGTGTCCACGTCCAGTCGTCCGAGCCGACTGTGCCCGTCACCGTATTGCCGCAGCGCTGCATTCGAAGTTCCCCTGTCCCCGTCCTCGCATCCAAACATAGTACGTCCCTTCCGCCGGGATGAGCATCGTTCAGCTTGACGTTGGCCGGTGACTTCCTGCGGCGTTTCCTTCCAGACGCGCACGCACCGAAAGTTGGAGCAATCCCCATCGAAGTACTGCCGCAACGGCGGGGACAACTCGCCCTCCTCGAGGTCGGCATAGACGCGATAGTTCTCCGCGTCTTCCGCGCGTGCTTCCGTCGAGTACAGTCCTTCGAGTCCGGAGTGCTCTTCGGCGGCGACGGCATAGAACGCCGGGCCCGCTGGCGGCGCATCGACGAACTCGTGGGAAGCGATTCGCTCGCGATTGACGCGGCGGTAACCCTGGCCGCTTTCTCGACTGCGATAGACGTTGTAGCCGGCGATCTCGCGGGCGACGGGCGGCGGCTCCCAGTGCAGGCGCACTCGCGAGCCGTCGCGCGCGAGCGTCAGGTTACGCGGCGCTTCGGGCCGCCGGGTGAGAGCGACGTAGACGTCGGTGTCGCCAAGCATGTCGCACATGTAGGCGATCTTCGTCGCATCCGGGCTGATGCGGGAGTAGGTGTTGCTGTCCCACGAGTTGCGCGAGGTGAAGTCGTGAACGACTTGCAGCACGGTTCCCGTTTCGCGCCCGTCGATCAGCAGACGCTTGCCGGCTACCGCGCCGTCGGTGCCGTTGGTCACGAGCCAGCGGTCGTCGTCCGACAGTTGCCCGTAGTCCGACGGAACGTCCGTCGCCCAATTCGACCAGATGCGCACCTCGTCCGCACGCTGCTCGTCGCAGGGCAGCAGGCCGAGCCGGTGGGTCAGCCACATGGTCCCGTAGCGGCCCACCAGGCAGCCACGTCCGAAGATCTCGTGTCCGCCGTAGGTCGGATAGTGGCCGAGTTGGATCTTGCCCGTATCCAGGTCCATGTGCCAGGGCTGGAAGTAGTAGCAGCGCTGCCAGGTGACTCGCTGGTCGTTGTGCGAAAGGCAGGCGCCTTTCATCCGCATCGGCAGCGGCACGCGGCGCACTCGCTGGTCCGGTGCCGAAGCGCTGGGGTCGATCAGGTACAGCGCGCGACCTTCTTTCAGACCGAGCGAGCAATAGATCGGAATCCGGCGAGGCGGAGAACTCGGCGTCACCCTCGTCGGTGCTCGGTCCAGTCGGCGACTCGAGCGGATTGCCCGTCCGGAAGTTCACTGCTCGAATCGAGTATCGTACCTTCTTGTCCGCGGCGGCGCTTTCGAGCAGGTAGATGACCGCGGGGTCCGTGCGGCTGAACACCGGAGCTCCGTGCAGACTGGCGAGTCTCTCGCATTGCGCTCTGGGCAAAGTCGTAGAGGACCATCCCCCTGGAACTGCGGTTGTAGATCGGCAAGGCCGATCCGTCGGGATTGAACTTGTCGCACGACTCCGTGCGCACGCTGCGCGGTCAGCTTCCAGACCACCGCGCCGGTGCTGGTGTCGCGAAAGACCGCGATCTCCTCGGGAAAGTCGAACCGAATCGGAGCGCCGGCACGCGCATTCAGGGCCTCCAGGCCATGGTAGGGCTTCGGCTCCCGCCGCTCCAGCCGCAGGTCCAGGCCCGCCGGGATGAAGCCGGCTTGCTCCTCCGGCGATAAGCGATCGACCAGCCGCACTTCGTCCAGGGTGACGCGTCCGCCGGTGTTGAGAAACGTCAGCCGCAGCTCGATGGGTTGCCGACCTCGCAAGTTGGGCTTCTGGAGATCTCGCAGGTCCACGGCGTGCAGCCCCGTCGTGTAGCAGACCTTCGTGTCCCACCCGTTGACGGCCAGTGCCATGTAGGTTCCGGATTGGGTCATTCGGGCGACGAGGAAATGGTAGCGGTCGAGGTCTACTGAGGCCGGGTACTTCTTGACGATCATCGCCAGCCCGGGCGGTGCGTTCTTGTCCCAATCGGGCCAGTTCGGCGCCCACGCGGCCGAAGCGCCGACCATGAAGGTCCCGGCGAGCGTCGTGAAGGTCGCCTGCCGGCCGTCGCTCGTGATCGATTCCAGCCCGGTAACGCCGGGCCACTTCCCGATTTGCCATCCCTCGGCACTAGAGAAGTCTTCGCGAAAACCCACTCGCTCCGCGCATCGCCCCGCGGCGGCGGAAAGCAGAATCACCAAGAGAGAAACGTAAACTCTCATCGTCGCGAACACTCTAGGATTCAGGTTTGACCTGCTGTCTTACACGAGCGCGCGTGTCGCTACGGGCTGCAATTTGCAGGACGAGCCCTGTAACCAGCCTCGAAGCTGCTCCCGAAAATCAAGTCCTGCGCGTCTGCTTGGTTGTTTTATCGACCCCCTACCGTCAACTGGCCGGACCGAAGCACAAAACCCGGCCGTCGCGCAGCGCTACCAAGACCCGGCCCTCGCGATCGATCGCTGTTCCGAAACGCACAGGTCCGGCGGGCAGCACGTGCTTCCAGAGCACCTTGCCGCTGGAGATTTCCAGCGCAGCGATCCCGTAGGATTCCTCCGCGGCGGCCTCGGGTTGGGGGAAACGCCGATCGGTGCCGGCCACGACGACGGCGTTTTGAGCAACCGCAACCGCCACGTTCTCCTGGAACGGGCGTGCGGCCCACAGTGCCTTGTCTTTGCCTCCTTCACCCTGGCCGGACAAGACCATGCCGAGTCCGCCGGTGATCACCGCAAGGGTTGCGGGCGCACAGGCCAGCTCGGCCTGGTCGATGTAGTGAACGTCTTCCGATCGCGCGTAAAGCGGTAGCGAGCCTGAGACCGCGATCTTCCCGTCGCTGCGAAGGAACAGGCTGTGGCCGCGCGGCCCGCGAGGGTCCTTAGCATACGGAAGCGTCGCGGGTCGAAGAGGCTTGAACGCGCCGTCGGCCGCGTCGTAGCAGGCCAGCGGCACTCGGTTGCCGCCCGCCAGGTACAGTTTCCCCGCGGCAAAGAGCAGATCGCCCTGCACGCTGGCCCCGGAACCCTGTCCGCCCTCGGTGACGCCCGAGGTGTTGTTCTGCCAGCGAATCTTCCCGGTGGCCGCGTCCAGGGCATAGACGTGAGTGCCGTCGTAGTTGGCGATGCCCGCGGCGGCGTAGGCCACGCGGCCCTCGACGAGCACGCCGCTGGCCACCGGCCAGGTCGAGCTCAGCGAACCGTAGACGGGAATCTTACGCTCCAGCGGAGCCGCGCGGAAGCGCCACAGCAGCCGTCCGCTGGCGGCCTCGAAGGCGTAGACCCAGCCGTCGGCCGAGCCCACCAGCGCCCGCCCCTCCGCGATCGAAGGCGGAACGCGGATCGCGCCGCCGGTGTATGCCGTCCATTTCAGTTTCCCGCTGGCGGCGTCCAGGGCCCGGACCACTCCGTCCGATCCGCCGACGAATACCAAGTTCCCGACGGTCACGGGCGCGGTGCAGGTGTGGGCAGCGCCGGGCTGGAAAACCCATTTCACTGCCGACTTCTCGGCGACTGCCCGCTCGGATCGTGCGCTCCGCGCGTTATCCTTGCGATAGGTCGGCCAGTCGTCGGCGATTTGGTCGAGCGGCGCAATCGCGGCTGATTCATTCGCCGCACGCTCGAGCCGCTCGGTTTCCGTGGCCTGGGTGGAGAAGTTGAAATCGCCCGCCGGCGCCAGGCAGACGATGCCGATCAGCGACAGGTTGCAGCCGCACATCCACGGGCCCCAGTAGAGGTGCCCGTCGGCGATCACCACGCCGTCGTGGCAGGCCGGCCGCATGGGCGCGATCGGCAGGATCTTCTCGGCCGAGGTGTCCCAGGAGAACGTGCCGTCGCCGCCGCCGCGGACGAAGATCCGGTCGACGCTCCCGGTCGCACGCGTGCAGCCCGCGCGGTTGAAGAGCTGACGGCGGACCTGGCCCGTCTTCGGATCGAACATCTGGCTTGGATCCAAAGCGCCCATGGCGTAGAGACCTTCGTCGCGCAGCACGAGTTGGAAGGCGCCCTTGGGGTACTGCCAGAGCAGTTTGCCGTCGGCTGTCGAGACGGCGACCAGCCTGGTCCGCTGCGGGCCGGCGAAATAGAGGGCCTCGTCGCCGCACTTCATGTAGGCCGAAGTGGCAAAGCCCGTGCCGGGAAACTGGGCCGGGTGGTGCTCGCCGATCGCCTCCAGTACCGCCCGGTCGTCTGACTTCCACACGCAGTTTGCCCGTCTTGGCGTCCAGGCAGCCGAGGTACTTGGGATGGCTGTAGAAGTAGATCCGCCCGGCCTTCATGCACACCGCCCGCGTATCGAACGGCTCCGGCTTCCCGGTGGTGCCAGAGAACTTTCTTGGTGGCCGGATCGATCGCCAGAAACGTGCGGCCGAATCCCCAGGGATAATTCTCGATCTTCCACCAGGGCCAGCCGGCGCCGCGGAAGCCTCGGCCCTGCAGGGCATCGCCCGGGCGGCTCCTTCTCGCCGACCAAGGCGTAGAGCACGCCGCCTTCCAGCGCCATCCACTTCCACACCGGGCCGTCGCTCAGGCCCTCGGGCACGTTGATCTCGCCTTTGAGTTGGCCCGTGGCCGCGTCCAGCAGCTTGCACGACGCCGCATCGCCCAGGTAGAGCGTGTCCGGGGTGGCGATCAACGTGTTGCGATGGATCATGAAATCGGGATCGAGCGGCCGCTGCCAGAGCATGGTGCCGTTGTAGCCGTTCATGGCCATCAGGGTGTTGAGCATGGGCCACTGCGGCCGGAGAAAGGCCCGGCTGCCGAAGGCCTTGAACATCCGCCCGCCCGCGGCCACGGTCATCTCCGGCATCGGGCAGTACCAGGGCTCGGCAAGGAATTGTGTGAGGTACGGCGCGCGGGCCACGCGGTCGGTCGACTGCGGGTTGTTGTCCGGACCGTGGTAGGGATGGCTCCACAGGTCGATTCCTTGGGGCTGTGGTTTCGTGAGGATCTCGGTCCCAACCCATGCCGTACCCCCGGGCCGCAAGACGCGCAGGACTTCCTCCTTGGCGGCCTGATCGATTGCCGCGTTGCCGACGATGACTGCGTCCGCCAGGTTGTCCGCGAGCTGGATGCGAGCACGGTTTCCTTTTTCCACATACACGCGCGTATTGAGCATGCCTGCCGAGTCTGCGGCGCGACGGGCGGATTCCACCTCCTCGGCGCTCGGGCAGTTGCACGTAAACCAGCAGTTGGCTCTCCCGCGCCAAAGCGATGGCCAACTCGGCCTGCCGATCTCCGACGACCGCGCAGATTCCTCGGGGCGAGTCGAGTTTCGCAACGATCTCACGCACTCCCGCCGGAGATGCTGACTGGAGGGCCGGCGCTGCGGCGAAGAGCCAAGGCTTGGCCACCGAGTCGCCGCGGAGGTGCTGCCAGTATTTATCGACGAAGATCGCCAGCGCCTTGGGCGAGGGATGCACTCCATCGGTGAAGTAGCTTCTGTCCCAGGCGTTGTCCCAGAGGTACGGTCCCCACGTGAGCCACGGCAAACGCCGGTCCGCGCCCAGGTAGTGTGTACCGGGCTCGCCTTTGAGCTGCCGCTCGACGAGCCATTTAAAGGCAAATGCCTCCTGATACACGTGCGGCTCAAACCCGGTGAAATGCCGGAAACCGTCACAGGTCAGGTATGCAATCTTCAGATTGGGGAAACGCTCGGCGCAATGGGCCAGCACCTTCTCCAGGTCGCGCTCCATCTGCTGCATGTTTTCGGGGAACGGCCGGGGAGGTTCGCGGCGGGAGTTGTTTGCCCCGTGATAGGTTGTATGGAGGAAGAGCACTTGAACCTGCCGGCGGGAGTAACCCGGCCGGTTTTCGATCAGCGATCGGGCTTTGTCCCACACTCCTCCCTGCAAGGTCACGATTTGCGGCAGTTGCTGCCCGCCGACGGCCGCGTTGACCAGTTCAAAGCGCGGGTGGAGCAGGCGGCGCTGGGTCTGGAGGTGCGTTTCCAGCGCCCGGAAATACATAGAGCAATTCGAGTGACCGAGGACGAGTCCGAGGATGCGCCCGTCCTTTTCGTCGGCATTGCCTACGACATCGAGCGGCCGGATCGTCGCGGCGATCTGTTCGCCCGCCTTGCGATGCCCCTCGGGCATCTCATTCTTGCCCCCGGGATAGAGGCCGGTCTCGTACCGGCCGAGGTACAAAGCTCCTTCCACAAAACGATCCACGCCGGCGGGATTGAAGACTTGCTTCGAAGGGGCTTCTGGGGGACCGCCCGCGGGTTGCTGCCCCCGCGCCGCCACTGAGAGCAAAACGACCCCAACGATCGAAGAGACCCAAGGACCTTTTCGCATGACGCGTCTCCCTTTCCTTGTGTCGCGGTCGCGCGTCGCCAAACTCTCGAGCGCAACCGTCCGCGTATTGAACCCTGTAGGGCCAATGTGTCCGGGCTACCCTCGGGAGGCCAGAGGCCGGAGTGATTGGGCCGGTAGTGCCCACCCTTCGCCCCGTACGCCTCCATAAAGTCCGAGCTTCTCGCGATCCATCATCCCGCTTCGGCTCTGCCCACGCAAGACTTTCGCCAGACTTCTTTCAAACAGGAGACTGGACGCGGTTTCTCGATCCTCACCTCCCGTATCGGACCCGGTCCGACGCGCGGTAGAATCTTCCCGGTCGACGTTTGCCCTCGGCGAAACGAGGACCACGCATTACGGACCACGCCGGATAGGGATCCCGACCATGCGCACGATCGCCGTTTGGCCAACTCCGGAAGGCGCAACCGCACGCCGCAAGAATGTACCGTCGGAGGTGCCATCATGAACCCGTTGCCGATCTCGCGTCCTGCCCGTGGAGTCTTTCTCTTCCCGCTGCTGATCGCCGCGTGGGCGATGCCGGCTTCGGCAGCCGACGTCTGCGTGTATGGCGGCGTTCCCTGCGGAATCGCCGCCGCCGTCGCCGCGGCGCCGACGGCGCCCGGGTGGTGCTTGTCGAGCCGACCAGGCACGTGGGCGGACTCAGCACCAGCGGCATTAACACGGCAGAGACCGAGCACATGCTCACCTGGACGATCGGCGGCTTCGCGCTGGAGTTCTACCAGCGGCTGGGAAACCACTACGGCACGGGCAAGCCCGAGTATTACTTCGAGTCGAGTATTGCGGAGAGACTGTATCTCGCCATGCTCCGGGAGGCAGGCGTGGAGGTCCGCTACGGCGCAAGTGTCCAGGCTGTCGCGAAGAATGGGCCTCGCATCACCGGCATCACGTTGACGGATGGCAGCCGCATTGCGGCGAAGGTCTACGTGGATGCAAGCTACGAGGGCGACTTGATGGCCCGCGCCGGGGTAGAGTACTCCGTGGGACGCGAGGCGAAGGGAGAGTTCGGCGAAGAAGCAGCCGGCGTTCGTTTCGACAAAACGGCGCGCAAGGCGCGGACGACCGACGCTCAAGGCAACCTGCTCCCGGGCATCAGCGCGTGGGCAAAGGACTTGAAGGAAGGCGACGCTCATCGGGGAGTGATGAACTACAACTTCCGTCTCACCGTGGCCAAGGACCCGAGACTCCAAGCGCCGATACCCGTTCCGCAGCACTATGATGCGGCGCACTACGCCCTGCTCGCGGGATGGCTTCGGGAGCGCGGATCGCAACGTGATCGCTTGAAGCTCGCCGACCTGATCGACCTCTACCCGCGCAGGAACGGCAAGTTTGAGTTGAACAACAAGCAGGCCGCGATTGTATCGCTCGGGCATTTCGGCGGGCAATTTGACTGGCCCGATGCGAGCTACCCCGAGCGCGCTCGCATCTATCAGGACCACCTTGACTACACTCTGGGACTGTTGCACTTTCTTGCCACTGACGAGTCCGTGCCGCCCAACGTGCCGCGGAGATGAAGGCTCTCGGCTTGCACAAGGGCGAGTTCGCCGACAATCGCCACCTTCCCTATCAACTCTATGTACGCGAGGGGCGACGGATGCGCGGCGCACTGGTCGTCACCCAGAAGGATGTTCAGACCGACCGCCGCAAGCCGGACAGCATCGGCATGAGTAGCCATTTCATCGACAGCCATCACGTCCAGCGCGCCGCGATCGGCAAGGATGAATTCGTCAATGAAGGCCGCATTTGGCGCATGGGCTACGCCTATCAGATCCCGTACCGTGCCCTTACCCCCAAGCCCAGCCAGTGTACCAACCTGCTGGTGCCCGGGGCCGCCAGCTTCTCGCATGTCGCCTTCTGCACGCTGCGTCTGGAAAGCGTTTGGATGATCGCCGGCCATGCTGCCGGAGTCGCCGCCGCGATCACCGCGAAGTCAGACGCACCGGTCCAGTCACTCGACGTTGCCGCACTACAAACCCAGCTCCGTGGTCAGAAGCAAGTCATCGACTTCGCTCCCGGCCAGCCGGAGAAATGTGAGCGTCTCAACGGGCCGCCGGAGTTTTGAGACGATTCGCCGAATTCGATCGCCAACCGTTGCACCGCCGGGGATGCCTTGGGGCGGGTCTCGAATCGCTTTGTTATCGGGACTCTAGAGCGTTGTATTCCGCGGGGAACTGGCGCAAGATAGGTGTGCGCGGACCTCCGTCGCACAAAACCTGGAGACGCCACATGTTGAAATCGAGCACGTTGCTTTTGACGGCACTTCTGCCGAAGGCCTTCGTGGTTTGTGCCAATTGTGCAACGGCGTGGGCCAGAAAGGCACCAGCGATCCCCTCCCTGGCAAGCCCTATCCTTAGAACCTGTCCCGGAACTGTCGCTCCGGCCCTCTGCGGCCGGAGAATTCAGCGGCGGCACACGGTTCTCGGATCGGCTCTAAGACTGGTCCGATCGGTGCTATGTTTGGTCGCAGTCGCCGCGGCGCTGTCGCTGGATTCGGCGCCCGCATGGGACGCGGCAGCGCCGTCGGAGGCGGAACTGGGCCAGGCGCACGCGCCTGGGCCGCGGCCCGGTTGGCGCCGCCCCCGCCCGCCGGCGAAACCCGCACATCGAGCCCCGTGCCGCCGTTCTCGTTCGTCTACGGTGGCCGCAAATCGGCAGAAGTGCTCGGATCCTGGAAGACGCGGCAGGAGACGCGAACCATCGCCCGCGGCATCGAAGAACACACCACGCATTACGCCGATCCGGCGACCGGACTGGAGGTGAAACTCGTTGCGACCGCGTTCGCAGAATACCCCGCGATCGAATGGACCGTGTACTTCCGCAACGCCGGAGCCGCCAACACGCCGATTCTCTCCGACATTCAAGCGATTGATAGCGGCCTGCCGCTTTCGCGCGACAAAAAGGCGGTGGTTCATTACGCGATGGGAAGCGAGTGCCGGTTGGACGACTTTGCCCCGCTCGCAGCGCCGCTGGGCCCGACGCAGGATGCGCCAGGCGCCTGGATCGGCGAGGGCAATCCGCTCCGCCTGCAATCCAAGCAGGGCCGCTCGTCGTGCGGCATGTTGCCGTTTTTCAACGTGGATGCCGACGGCCAGGGCGCGATTGCCGCCGTGGGCTGGTCGGGCGATTGGACAGCAAGCCTCTTCCGAACCGACAGCGAGGTTCGACTGCGCGCCGGGATGGCGCGAACGCACCTCATGCTGCTGCCAGGCGAGGAGATCCGCTCGCCCCGAATTCTCCTCCTCTTCTGGAAGGGCGAGAGAATACGCGGCCACAACCTGCTCCGCCGCTTCATTCTCGCGTACCATTCGCCACGCATCGACAACAAGCCGGCGAGAGTTCCTGTCAGCCTGTGCACGTGGGGCGGCAACTTCGCCAACAAACACATCGCCCACGGGCGATGGTGCAAAGAGAGCGGGTTGGGCATCGATTACCTCTGGGTCGATGCCGGTTGGTTCGGCAATGATACGGCCAAAGTCGGCGCAAACGTCTTCAACAGCAATTGGGGCGCATTGGTCGGCGACTGGTTCCCGAATCCCGGCTATTTTCCCGAGGGGTTGGGGCCGGTTGGCAAGTCGCTCCACGAGATGGGCCTGGGCTTCCTGCTCTGGCTCGAACCGGAGCGCGTGTTCCAGAAGACCACGTGGACTCGCCAACATCCCGAGTTCCTGCTCGGTCCGTCGGGCAACAACTACCTCTTCAATCTCGGCAACCCCGCGGCCCGCCAATCCTTGACCGATCACCTGGTCAAGCTCATCAACGACGGCAAGATCTCCTGCTATCGGCAGGACTTCAACATGGATCCCCGGCCGTTCTGGGACGCGGCGGATGCGCCGGATCGCATCGGCATGACAGAGATTCGCCACATCACCGGCCTTTACCGAATGTGGGATGAACTGCTTGCCCGATGTCCGGGCTTGCTGATCGACAATTGTTCGAGCGGCGGACGGCGGATCGACCTGGAAACCATCTCGCGCACGATTCCCCTGTGGCGAAGCGACGTCCAGTGCTTCCCCGGCTTCAGCGGCGCGGCGATGCAGGGGCAGACCCATGGACTGAGCCTGTGGACGCCCCTGAGCGCCGGAACCTGCGACCGCGAGGAAACCTACATGTTCCGCAGCGCCATGGGGCCGGGGCTGAACCTGATCATGTACGAGTTCGAAAAAGACAATAGCAGACACTTTGCCCTGCCCTGGCTGAAGAAGATGCTCGGGGAGCTGAATCAGGCACGCGATTGTTTTGCCGGCGACTTCTACCCGCTCTTGTCGTTCACGCTATCCGAAGACGCCTGGGCAGCCTGGCAATTCGACCGTCCCGATCTCAAGTTGGGCGCAATCCTCGTCTTCCGCCGCCCCAGAAGTCCCTATAGTACGGCGTCCCTCCGCCTGCACGGCCTGGATCCGGAAGCGGTCTACGAGTTCCGCGATGTCGATACCGGCGCCGTGGTCCGAGGCGCGGGCAAGCAGTGGATCGGCCAAGGAGTGCCCGTCGAAATCGCGGACCAGCCCGCGGCAAAGTTGCTCATGTACAAGAGAAAATAATAGGAAAGAGGGTTTTGCCATGCTGAAGCGAATCTCCATCCTTGCCTGCTTTGCCCTGCAATGCGGTCTGCTCGCCCCCCTGCCGATGCATGCCGCGGAGCCGGCCAACTCGCCCGATGCGGCGCCCCTGGCCGGTTCTCCGCAGCAGTCTCGCAGCAATCGAGAACTGATGTTCCATAACGTCAAGGCCGGCAAGATTCTCTTCCTCGGCAACAGCATCACTCTGCACGGTCCGGCGCCTGCCATCGGCTGGTCGGGCAATTGGGGCATGGCGGCAAGCGCGGAAGATAAGGACTTTGTCCATTTGATTCTCAAGGCGATCGCCAAGACTGCCCGAAGAGAGCCCGAGGCCCTCGTTGCCAATATCGCCGATTTCGAACGGCAGTTTGAAGGCTACGACGTGGAGTCCCGGCTTGCACGGCAGCTTGCCTTCAAGGCGGATCTCGTAATCGTGGCGATCGGAGAGAACGTGCCCGCCTTGACTTCGGAGCAAGCCAAGGGCGCATTTCTGGCGAGCATGACCGGGCTTCTCGAAAAACTCAAGGCGAATGGCGATCCGGTCCTCGTCGTGCGAAGCTGCTTCTGGCCCGACCAGGCCAAAGACGCCGCTCTCAAGCAGGCTTGCGCCAAGGTAGGCGGTATCTTCGTAGACGCCGGCGCTTTGGGTCGGAATGAGGCGAATCTCGCTCGTTCCGAGCGCAAGTTCTCGCATGCGGGCGTGGCCGCCCACCCCGGCGACCGAGGCATGCAGGCCCTCGCCGACGCGATTCTGACCGCCCTCGCGCACCGCGGCACCTGACTTCGAAGAAGCCGGCCTGGCCAGTGGGCCATGCAGCGATCCCTAGCACAAAGGAACCGCAATCGTGAAACCCATCGATAGCGCAGTGCGCATTGGGCTCACTTTCGCAGCGATTCTCTTGGTTGTTGCTCGGCCCGGCCTTGGTGAAACGCCCTTGGACCGCTACGGCGGAATCCAAGGGGTCGTCGGCAAGCCCGGCGCCTCCTTCCACCTGGAGAAGATCGGCTCGCGATGGTGGCTGGTCACGCCCGAGGGACACGGCATGTTCGTCCGCGCGGTGAGCAAAGTGGATACCTCGGACTACGGCGGCAGCGGCGGCTTTCAAAGCTACGACGGCGTGTACGTGCAGTCTGCGGCCGGGGCCATGTCGAACAATCTCGCCGTCGCGGCCGAGAATAGCCACGCGCACGACGTGCTGCTCCCCTCGGGCGAGGTCACGCTCCAGGGCAAGGGCGATTCCATTTACCTCGGCTGCTCGCAATGGAAACCGAATTTCACCTACTTCTGGCTGGATCAACTGGGCAAGCAAGGCGAGGTGCGATGGCACTACTCGACTGCCTCCGGCTGGAAACCGATTGCCAACGCAGGAAGGCCGCACCGCGGCGCAGCCGTGGCAGCCGACGGCGGCTGGCATTTCGACTGCGGCGATTACATGGCGCCGGACGCCAGCGGCTTGGGCGCCTGGGGATGCGCGCGGGCGAACCGGATCGTCTGGTGGGACCTCGCCCAGGGATTCCCGGCCGATTTCGCCGCAGTGCCGTTGCCCGGCGATCCGGTCCCGCGGTATTACCTTCGCGGCGTGGTGGAGCGGCAGTTCGAGGTGGCGCCGATCGTCAACCAGATCTACGAGCGGGCCGATCTCGACGAAGGCATTGCGCAAGTACGGCCCCGGCGACTACCGCGGCAAGTGGGCGGCGGCCATGACCCGGCGGTTGAAATCGTGGGGCTTCAACGCGGCCGGGCAGTACTCGTATCAGTATGTTGCGAAAGCCGCGGCCCCCGAGCGGTTTCCCGTCGAACCCACCTGGGCCTTGGGCGGCTGGGCCACCGCCAAGAACCGTCCCTACCGGGTGAAGAATGTTTACGCCGGGGCCGTGTTGCCGCCGGGGAGCGGAAACCTGCTCTACCAGGGACTTCAGCCCGACGTGTTCGACCCGAAGTTTGAACGGGCTTACGTGGACCTCGTCGCCGAGCAAGCGGCCAGCAAGACGCCGTGGTCGTGGGCGCTCATTCCCGAGGAAGCAGACTATCTGTTCGGACTCAACAGCCTCACGCACGACCACATGGGCTACGTGGTCCTCTCGCAGAATCCTTATCAGCCCAAAGCCCGCCGCGACGGCGATGAAATCGTCTACGAGGATCCGAGGCTCCACGCGAAGTACGCCCTGCGCGACTTTCTCCACGACCGCTACCAGGGATCGATCCCGCGATTGAACGCGGCATGGGGCACACGTTATACCACCTGGGATACTTCCGCCGGCGATCTGCACAAGGGAACCCACGCATGGGGAAGCGGCAGTGGGCTGTTGGACGAAAACGGCAAGGGCGTGTTAGCCGAGAAGGTCCGCTCGGTGGGCTTCGACAAGTCCTTCACGCGGCCGAGCCATCCGGCGATCCGCAAGGACCTCGACGACTTCGTCGGACATTTCGCCGCACGTTATGGCGAGGTGCTGGGCAAGGCGTTCGCCAAGGTAGACCATCCGGTCCTGTTGCTTCCTTTGTATAACGGGCCGGATTGCGTTTACCGGGGGGTCGCTCCCTTTGTCGATGGCTTCTGGGTGAGCGTTCCCGATTCCAAGGACGCGCTGCGGATCTACCATGCCGGCCGCAAGCCCCTGGTCGTGGCCGACTACCTCGCCGCCGATCAAGATTCGCCCTGGTACTTCAAGGCCAGGATCGAGTCGGTGCGCTACGATCCGGCGGCGCACACCACCTGGATCGACGCGCCCGACCTGCGCTACATTTTCCGCACCGCGCAGTTAGTGACCTTCCCCGATTGCCGCGAGTTGATCGAAAAGGGGACCTGCGGCGGCAAGTACGTCTATGCGTATCCGCGCATCAAGTCGGCGCGCTGGAGCCGCTTGGAGGTGCCGGGCGATTTCAGCGGCGGAGTAAATCCGGGAATGCACGTCGAGATGTGGAAGTATGAGAAAAACGCCTATGCCTTCCCCAAGCAGGAAGACCGCGGCCGGGCGATGGCCGATCGTTATCGGGAATTGATCGATCTTCGCGGCGACGACGGCACCCAGTTCGTTGTCGGCGTCGAACACTGGTGCCTGTACGACCCGGCCGTGAGCAATGGAGGCGACAATCGAAACTTCGGGCTGGCCACCCTGCAAGACAACGCCTACGACGGCGTCGAGGCGCGTCGTGCCGTGAAGACCGATTCCGCGGGGTTACCGATCGGTGGCGAGGCGGCCGACTACGGCGACCTGCTCGGCCCGCTGGGAAAGTTTCTCCGAGGCGTCGACTCGCAGTTGCGCGCCTCTGATCCTCGAAAGGCACTCGAAGGGCATGGGAGCTGCGCGCTATGCGGAGCCCCTGCCGGCGTATTCTCAAAGACCGTTCGACCTCGAGCTTATCAGTCCAAGGCAGGCAGCGGGAACTCTTGGGACAGCGTGTGCTGTTCCTTCAGGATCCGAGTCAGCTTTGCCACGATGTCGGAATGCTCGGCGGCGACATCGTGCTCCTCACGCGGATCGGCGGCGATGTTGTAGAGTTCAAACGTCGGCTTGAGGCCTTGAGCGATCTTCTTCTTGTTCGAGAGGAGATTCTGTCGCACGCCTTTCCAGTCGCCCACGCGGACGCACTGTTGTCCGCCATACCCCGGGAATTCCCGATAGAGGAAGGGACGCTCGGGTTGCTTCTTGCCAACCAGAGTCGGAGCAAAGCTGATGCCATCGGTATCGGCCGGCGTCCGGTCTTTGAGATCCGCGAGTTCCAGCAGAGTCGGAAGCCAGTCTTCGAATCCGGTTACGCGATCGGACACGGTGCCGGGCTTGACTCTCCCCTTCCAACGGACGATTCCGGGAACGCGGAAACCACCCTCATACAAAGTGCCCTTGCCGTTGCGCAGTCCGCCGTGCGAGTTGAAGAACTCGCTGTCCGTGCCGGCATAGCGCGAATGCACTCCGTGGAGCGGACCGTTGTCCGAAGTGAAGACGAAGATCGTGTTCTCCTCGAGGCCCAGTTCCTTCGACCAGGTCGATGATTCGGCCGACTTCGCGGTCCATGCGCGTGATCATGGCCGCATAGGCGGCGCGCGGGGTGAACTGCGGGAGATAGCCCTTGCCGCCCTCGTAGGGCGGGTCGTCCCACTCGGCCCACATATTCCTTCAGCGAGTCGTCGGGGACTTGCAGCGCCAGGTGAGGCACGGTCGTGGGAAAATAACAGAAGAAAGGCTTGTCCTTGTTGTCGCGGATGAACTTGCGCGCCTGCTCGGCGATCAGGTCGGCAGAGTAGTGGCTGCCCTGAAAACGCCGGTAGCTCTTCGGATCGTTGGGATCCTCGCCCGGCTTGAACTTGTCGTGAGCCGGAAAAGCGGGATTGGGCAGTTCCAACTTCTTGTCGTTGTCCCAGAGATAGGTCGGATAGAAGTTGTGCGCCACGCTCTGGCAGTTGTAGCCGAACCAACGGTCGATGCCCTGTTTGAGCGGGTCTCCCGAGGTGCCTGGACCGCCGAGCCCCCATTTGCCGAATCCACCCGTGACATAGCCGGCCGATTGAAGCAGCTTCGGCAGCGTGACGGTACCGGCCGGCAAGCGGCTCCTGGCCTTCCGGCTTGTATCCGCGATTGTCGCGAACGTAGGCATGACCCGGATGCTTGCCGGTCATCAGCACGCAACGCGAGGGCGCGCAAACGGCGTTGCCGGAGTAGTGTTGGGTGAATCGCAATCCCTCGGCCGCCAGGCGGTCGATGTTGGGCGTGCGGATCTTGGTTTGCCCGTAGCAACCCAAGTCGCCGTAGCCCAGATCGTCGGCGATGATGAACACGATGTTCGGCCGCGCGCTTGCTTTCGGCGGAATGGAGCACCGCCAAAGGGGCCAAGAGCATGGCGATAAAACCTACAAGAGCGTATCTTGCCGCTTGGTTCATGGAACGTTCCCTCTCTCGCAACTTGATGGACGACCGCGAGGATTCCGAGTCGTGGTTCAGGGCCTCATCCTGACGAATTGGCTACCGTTCAGCGAGGATGCCGATCGGCGGGGTATTTTTCCAGCGACCGCGCGTGAAATCGGGGAAATCCATCGGACTGCTCCTCTTGGCCACCGATTTCTCACTCAGTTCGGTGATGCAACTCCAGGTGGCGGCATCATAGACATCCATGTCCGGGGGAGTGCCGGTCCGCAGCGCCTTGATCAAACGGTGCATCTCCATCCAGTCACCGCCGCCGTGCCCGCCATGTTGCCGTGCGCTCTCGCCCAGCGATTTCCAGAGAGGGTGCTCGAACTCCTGGAAGTAGGGCTCCATCGACTCCCAGGTGTCGGCTTTCGGGCTGCGTCCCTCGATGTAGATCTTGTCCGACGTGGCCATGCAGATGCCCCGCGTCCCCTGCACTCGATAGATCAAATCATAGGGTCGCGGCAGCTTGGTATCGAAGTACAGGGTGACCGTCTGCCCCTGCACGGTCCGAATGAGACTGGTGTTGATGTCGGCGTGCTGTTTGTCTCGCGTACCCTCGGCGCTCATCGAAACAAGGTAGTCGAAGCGGTTGCCGCGGTTGATATCCATCCACTGGGCCACCGGACCGATCGGGTGCGTGGGATAGCTGTTGGCGGTGTATACCTTGTCGTCCTTCGGGCGGCCCGGTGACGCAGGGCGCGCCTTGCCGCCATAGTGCTGGTAACCCGCCTCACAGTGGCGAAGCGCTCCGAACAACCCCTTTCGCAGCATATGGTGGACCAGCATGGCCTCGCGGAAGTAGCAGCAATTCTCCAGCATGACACAGTATTTCTGCGTCTTCTCCGCAGTATCGACCAACCGCCAGCAGTCCTCGATGGTCTCCGCCGCGGGGACCTCGGTGGCCGCGTGCTTGCCGGTCGTCATGGCTGCCAGCGAGATCGGTACGTGCCATTTCCAGGGTCGGGTGGCGTTGATCACCAGGTCCAGATCCTCGCTGTCGCACAGGCGTTTGAAATCGGTCTCGCCGCGCGAGTAGCCGGAGGGCTTCGGCTGCTTGGCCGCGACGACCAGGTCCTGCGCCTTGGCGACGCGTTCCGGAACCAGGTCGCAGACCGCGCGGACCTCGACTCCTTCCAGGCCCAGTAAGACGTTCAAGAGCAAGCTTCCGCGGCTGCCGATGCCGACAAGCCCGACGCGGACCCTGTCGATCGCCCTAGCCTTCAGGTTGGCGGTGTCTGCCGCGAGGCAGTCGCGGCCCACGGCCCACGCCGTTCCCGCCGCGGCTCCCAGCTTCACGAAACTCCTGCGATCGCACGAGTGATTCATGGTCTTTCTTCCTGAGAAGAGATCGGAGATCGCCTTGCCGGCGTGGCCGGCACGATGCTCCCCTTGGGGGCAGCTTAAGGTCGTAGCCATCGGCAGTCAACCCAGTGCGGAATCCGCCCGGCAGACCTCACGAATCCGGCGGCTGCAATCCACACGCAGAGATGTCCAGGAAAGCAATACCTTGCCAGGCAAGCGTCTTGCCCGGAAAAGCCCGTCTCCCCCCGGCGCCAACTCGTTGCTCGGCGTTTCTGCCGCTCGATCGACCGGAAAGAACCAGGAATTGGCCGGCACCGGCCCGCCCGAGGTGCCGTCGCGCGACGTCCCGTATCGAATCACCGCACGTTGCACGGGGCCAAGTTGCACGGGGCCGCAGGCTCAGCTATTCTGGAGATCCCGATTAAACCATGGAGCAAAACAATGAAACCGATAACGCGCAGAGAGTGTTTGAGCGGTTCGATTGCGGCAGGTCTGGCGTTTGGACTGCCGAGGCTGGCGGCGAAAGCGGCAGGGCCCAACGAGGAAGTCCGCATCGCCGTGATTGGGCTCGGGGGGATCAACACGGTCGGGGGCGTGGGCGGACGAGGACGGCAATTGATCGCTCGTCTTCGAACCATCGCGGGAGTGCGAATCGCCGCACTGTGCGACATCGACCAGGACATCCTGGACCACGAAGTCCAGCAGTTCAAGGACCGAGGTGAGAACGTCGCGGCCTACGGCAACATGCGAAAGGTGTTCGACGACAAGACCATCGACGCGGTCGTGATCGCCATTCCGAACCATTGGCACGCCCTGGCGACGATCTGGGCGTGCGAGGCGGGTAAGGACGTCTACGTCGAGAAGCCCTTCTCGTATAACCTCTGGGAAGGCCGACAAGCGGTGGCCGCCGCGAGCAAGTACGGCCGCGTCGTCCAGGTCGGCATGCAGCGTCGCTCGAGCGAGGGGCTAAAGCAGGCATTCGATTACCTGCGTAGCGGCGAACTTGGTCCCCTGCGCGGTTCATGCCATCGTGTACCGCGCACGCGAAGGCCTGGCCAAAGTCGTCGCGCCCTGGCCGTGCCGTCCACGGTCGATTACGACCAATGGTGTGGCCCCGCCCCCAAGGTTCCGCTGATGCGGAAGCAACTGCATTACGACTGGCACTGGTTCTGGGCAACGGGCAACGGTGAAATCGGGAACAATGGCATTCACGCCCTGGACGTGTGCCGCTGGGCGCTCGGCCAAAACAATCCGCCCCGCCGCGCTCTGAGCATCGCCGGACGGTTTGGTTTCGACGACGGCGGCGAGACGCCCAACACCCACGTTGCCTTCTTCGATTATCCGATCGCTCCGCTCATCTGCGAAGTCCGTAACCTGCGCACAGGGAAACGCGCCGATTCGATCGGCAAGTTCCGAAGCTTCGACCGCGGCATTGTGATCACGTGCGAAGGTGGCTACTTTGCCGGCGAATCCTCGGGCGGAACTGCGTTCGACCGTCAGGACCGGAAGGTCAAGGTGTTTGGCGAAGGTGGCAAGGCAGAGGAATTGGAGACCGCCCATCTCTCCAACTTCCTCTCAGCCGTCCGCAGCCGGAAGGCGGACGGTCTGCATGCCAAGGCCCTGGACGGACACCTGTCAACTGCGTGGTGCACATGGCCAATATCTCGCATCGGCTCGGCAGATTGACTGCCCCCGAGGCGATCATGGAGACGACCCGAGCCAACCGCGAGCTGTCCGATGCATTCGAGCGATGCCGCGAGTACCTGCGAGGCAACGGCGTTGACCTCGGCGAGAAGCAAGCAGTCCTCGGACCGTGGGTGACCTTCGATAGCCAGCAAGAACGGTTTGTCGGTGAGTTCGCCGATGCGGCGAACTCACTCTGCCGGCGAGATTACCGCAAGCCTTTCACGGTTCCCCAGATTTCGTGACCGATCCGGCCACGGTGTATTCCAGATCATCCAGGTAGATTCTCACCAGTCCCCCACCGATGTCCGAAGTGAACAAACCGAAACGATCCAAGCTGGCACCTTGAGCCTTGTAGCCCTTCTTCAAGCGAGCGTCACGGATTGCTCACCCAAGGTCACTCGAATCGCTCCTTTACCGCCGTCTGCGTCCGGGTCATAGACCAACGACCACGTCGTAGACCTTCCCCGGCTCCAGCACCGGCCCCGCGTCCGACTGGCCTCGCGTGCCTTGGGCAGTGGCAAACGCTGGGTGGAAGATAGTGACCCACCCGCGTCGGCCCGCCGACGTGGATGCCGAGAAAATGCCCGGCCAGGGCCGGCGGCTTGCTCTTGGTTGCGCTGTTGAACCAGCCGATGAACATGTCCGAGTCCGGCGCGCCGACCTTCAGCACCACCTCTGCCGCTGGCCTCCAGCGCGGTCGTCGAGCGTCAGCGGGCCGACACGGTCGGCGTAGTAGCCGTACTTGCCGCTGCGCCAGAAGGCGCCGCCGACTTCGCCCGCCGCGCCGCCGGCATAGCTGGTGCTTCGGGCTGAAACCGAAGTCGTGAGCGCCGTCGACTCCTGGTCCTGGAACGTGACCCGATTGCCGGATGCGTCCCAGACCGGGTCCTGGGCAAAGTCCTGCGATCGTCCGTCATACTGGAGGTCGTCGAAGTGGATCGTCGTCGCGTCGCCGGACTTCATCATGTTCATCAGGCCGAAATGGTCGAAAGTGGTTCCTTCCTTTTGGAATCCGGCGGGAAGGTCGACCGAGAACACTCGGCCCTCGAACGGCTCCGGTTGGGCAGCGTTGCTTTTGATCGTGAATTCGAACCGGCCGTTGCCCTGATTGGCTTCCGGGTCGTAGATGAGGGTCCAGGTATAGCGCGTGCCGTCGTTCTTGATGGGCGTCGGACGAAACTTGCCGGGGATGTAGGGCGTCACGAACGTCCCGCAGGCCCGGTTCGTCCCGGCGATCAGCCGTACCGCCAGCCGTCCGCCACCCTTCTCTCCATCGAAGTTCAAACCCAGGGAGTTCATCGGTCGCCCTCCTCCACCGGGCTGGTTCGCGTTAAACCACCCGAAGAACACTCCGTTGGTGCCGGAGGTGGCGGTGAGAGCGAAGCTTCCCGAAGCAGTGAGCCGATCGTCCAGGCTCTTCACGGCGATCTTGTCGCCATAATACGCTGGCGTTGCGGACCGCCAGACGCGGCCGCCGATTTCCCCTTTTCTTTGCCGGCGAAACTGGTTGGACTGTAACCGAAATCCTGCGTTACGGTGGGCAACCGCGTGGGCACGATGCGGTTGTTCAAGCCCTCCCAGCCGGGGTTCTTGCCGCCAGGGTCCTTGCCGCTGGGATCCTTGTCGAATCGTTCCGTCCTCAGGACCGTCTTCGGTGGATGCTCGGCCGCGTCAACGTTTGCCCCAAGAGCCCGCAAGAACAACAGCGCGGGGCAAACAAACCGAATTGCATTCCGCCGTTTGCTCGACACCGCCGCTTCCGGCATGCCTTCCATCGTACGGGTCCTCTCACCACGAGTTCCGAGGAAGAAGCTCGTTTCAAGCAGCCTTTTACCCCATACGGGCCCACTCCCGATTTTCTGATAGTCACGCCTCGGCCGTAGTGACCGCCAGCGTCGAAGCAGTCCGAGACGTGCCGGCAGCGGCGGGTCCGTGACGAGCGCCGGCAGCTCTTGCCGCGCGGCCATTCATGCCTTACCGCGACCCAGACCGATGGGCGCGGATCATCGGTTGGGCAAGGATAACACGATCTCCTTCCCATCGCGGAGCAACTCCCACTCCTCACCGCGGAAGAAACCCGGCCGCACCGGGGACGTTTGCGGTCCCAACGGCGCGACCGGCACGCCGATCTCGGGGATCTTGGCACACGAGAACCGGAACTCGTTCTTGGCGGGGTCGAACGCCGCTTTCATCGGCGTCTCCACCGATCGCTTGTCCTGGCCGAAAATCGTTCTGCCAGGTGTCCAGGCGCGGCTTGGGACTGAGGTGCGGGCTTTTGGATGTCGAACAGCCCGCCCTTGATCGCCGGCGTCGTACAGGTTGCCGTCGCACAGCGTTGCTGTCGTTGCGGCCGAGGTAGATCCGCTGCGGACAGGCGAAGAAGACGTTGTTGAGCACTCGGTTCTCGCGGCACTCGCCCTTGCGTCCGTCCACGATGCGGTCTTCCTGCAAGATTGTTCATCGACACCGCGAACCCGGGGATCTTCCCGAAGAAGTTGTAGGCTACGACGGTGAAATCGGAGCTGTCGGCACAGACTGCCGAGCCGTCTTTGGCAATCCGGGGTTTCCGGCCGACGGCCGTATGTCCCAGAAGAAGTTGTGGTCCAGCAGGTTGGCCGCGTGGCTGACTTCCAGGAACAATGCCCCGTTGGCGGACGAGATGTTGTAGAAGACGTTGCCCGTGACCCGGCAATTGTCGTTCAGGTAGTCGAGCCAGACGCCGGCGGCGCGATGGAAGGTCGCGGAAGGTATTGCGCCGGATGAGCACGCCCTTGGCCGTGTGAAACTTCAGCCCGGCGACCTCCCACATGCGTTCGATGTCCAGGCCGCCGACGCGCTCGACGAGGTTGTCCTCGACGAGGGTCTCGTCCACCGCGGAGCAGCCGGCGATGCCGCACACGCCGCAGTCGCTTACGTGGTTGCCCCGAATGATGTGCCGGCCGAACTGGGGCGGCGGACTCGCCTTCCAGTCTTGGTTACCCACGTCCATCCCGCAGGCGTTCGCCCATCGGAGCCGGTTGTTCTCGATGATCCAGTGATGGCCGCGACTCGTGCTGACCATGGCGCGCTGCGGAACCGGGACTCCGTCGGCTGCGCGCTCGAAGCAGAACCCGCTAACGCGAATGTAACCCAGCCCGCGCTGTTGCGGGGCAAAGACCTGTTCGCGTGCGGTGACCTCAAACGCCGCCTTCTCCGGATCGGCGTCGCCGGGAAGTCGGAAGTGGATCCGCAGCCCAGGCTCCTCCACCCAGAACGCACCATCCTGGCCGGCAAGTTCGGAGAAGCGGAAGACCTGCTTGAGCGGGCGGCCGTCGACGAAGACCATGCCCCGACGCAGCAGGTACTTGGGCGCGTCGTCCAGATTCCGGTAGTTGACAAACTCTTCGTGAATGTTTCTCGCCAGGAAGGGGTTGTAGCCGACAAACGCTTCCGAAGGCAGATCTGCCATCCAGAGGGTCTTCGCGCCTTGGGGCCGTTCCCAGCCGGAACTGGGGCGGCAGCGCGGTTTCCACTCCACGGCCCCGCTGACGACCACGTGCTCGCCCTCCGCCGCCTCGTAGGCGATCATGCTCTCCGGCCCGTTGCCGCCCCGCGGAGGGCTGACGCACTCGCGATACACGCCCTCGTGCACGATCACTTTCTCGCCGGGTTCGACGATCTGTGCCGCCCGGCCCATCGTCTTGAACGGCTTCTGGGCGGTCCCCGGATTGTCGTCCCTAGCCTGTGAATTCCTACCATCGACGTGGTAGGTCTTCCGGTAGACCGTCTGATCGTCCCAGAACGGAAAGAAGGTTCCGTCGGGGAGGGCAACTTTCTCCGGTGCTGCGGCCGGCGCCGCGACCGTGCGCGTCGTGCCGCAAAGCAGCACCACGGCAATCGACAAGAGCTTGCACAGGTCAGTTTTCATGGCGATCGATCCTGCGTCTGAGTTGCGTGAGGGAGGCTTCTCGGACCATGAGACGCGGGTGATCCATTCTTGTCTCGCGCCGGCCTAGAACCCTCCCACGGTCAGATAGATTCCCGCCGCCAGCGCTGCGCCGATCGCCGGACCTGCGACCGGCACCCAGGCATAGTCCCAGTCGCTATCGCCCTTGCCGGCGATTGGCAACACGGCATGCATGATTCGTGGGCCGAGGTCGCGAGCCGGATTGATCGCGTAACCCGTCGGGCCGCCCAGCGCCAGGCCAATGCCCCAGACCAGGAATGCCACGGGGATCACGCCCAGCGCCCCCATGTCCAGCGGTACTGCGGCACCGGTGCTCTGCTGCATCACCGCTCCTTTGATGCCGAAGATACCCAGCATCAGGGCCAGCGTGCCGATCACCTCACACAGCAGGTTGGCCACCGGCCGGCGAATCGCCGGAGCGGTGCAGAAAACGCCCCGCTTGACGTCGGGGTCAGGGGTCTGAGACCAGTGAGGAAGAAATGCAAGCCACACCAGCGCGGCCCCAATCATGGCTCCGATCATTTGGCCAGTCACATAGACGGGCACCTCGGCCCAGGAAAACTTGCCGGCAAGCGCCAATCCAAGAGTTACCGCCGGATTGAGGTGCGCTCCGCTGATGCTGGCCACCGTAAAGGCCCCGATGTAGACCCCCATGGCCCAGCCGGTCACGACCACGATCCAACCGGCGCCTTGCCGCCTTACTTCGGACGAGGGCCACGTTGGCCACAGTGCCATCCCCAAAGAGGATCAGCAAGGCTGTACCGAGGATTTCACCATAGAAGGGATTCATGGGGTTGCCCATCCAGGATTCAGGTTGGGAAACTCGACCGAAAGCCGACGATCATTGGCGCCCCCAACCGGCAAGGCCATCGTCCAAGCCGCTCCGCGTTGTAGGTTACATGGTCTCTCTCTCCCCTGCAATGGTAGTCGGACGAGGTTCCGCCCGTGACGTGAAGATGATGCCCGAAACAGCCGCGAGTCCCCGGATTGACATCAGACCTGGCCCCTTGCCCGCCTGCCATGCAGGCCTCCTCAGGATTGGCGTGTCGGGCACCTTGGAGCGTAACACCTCGTGAGCCCCGTGGCCGAAGGTGCGTGGCGTCTGGGACTGTTGAACCGCTAGGGTTTTCGCCTATCCTGGCATTGAAGATCTATTGATGCCGTTGTGGATCGTGGAACGGTTCCGAGCTTTCCGTGCCGGGAAACCGGGCTTCCGATGGTCGCCCTCGTTCCATAAGCAATGCAGGACTCAATAGAACTCGGTATCGTCGGCAGATCGTGCCGCTTGACACCGCCTTTCGTGCTCACTAGGCTGCACCTACCCCTCTCCGAGTCCAATGGCGCGAGCGGTTGAGCGGGTATTTCGGGGTGAATCGCTCGGCGCCTTTCCTTCTTTCCGCGAGGTACAATGAACGTGAACGCACTGAATCGGATGCAGCGCTGCATGATCGTGCTGGCCCTCTTGGTCGCAGTGCAAGGCATAGCGGATGCTCAGAACGCGGCCCGGCGCACACCATCCCCAGGATGGTCGTGGCAGGAACCGCAGGCAAAGGTGTTGCCGACCGGCGATCTGGAGTGGGCGCCAAGGGCTTTCGAGTTCAAAGCAGGCGGCTCGGTCCGCTACATCGACTTCGAGACGGGCAACGACGCCAACGACGGGCTCTCGAAACAGACGCCCTGGAAGCACCATCCCTGGGACCCCAACGCCGGCGGTAAGGCGGCGGCGTGCAAGGGAGTGCAAACCTACATCTTCAAGCAGGGCGTCGACTATCGCGGCGAGATGAACGCGAAGGAATCGGGCACGGCGGATGCCCCCATCATCCTCACCCGAGATCCGTCCTGGGGGCAAGGGCCGGCGGTCATCTGCGGTTCGGAGGCGGTGACAGGCTGGAAGAAGGGCGCAGACAGCAACCTCACCCCTGAGCCGGAGAAGGTCTGGTACGTGGACCTCAAGTGGGCGCCGCGCAACGTCTGGATGGTCGGAAACGACGGCGCCGTCGCGCGCATCGCCCTGGCGCGCACGCCGAACTGGAAGATCACCGACCCGGACGACATCAAGAGCCAGTGGTGGACGTGGAAGAACCCCGACAAGCCGTTTGACAACTACGCGACGATCAACGGCCAGCGGCGGCATCTGGCGTTCGACAAGGAGCACATCAACGAGAGCAAGCCGCAGGATTACTACGAGAATGCGATCGTCTGGACCACCAAGGGCTGGGTGATGGGCAGCCCGTTCCAGGCCAGGGTCTTGGCAGTAGACCGCAAGAACGGCTCGCTGGTCTTCGCCGGGCAGTGGGGCGGCGAACCGTCCTACAAGATCATACGCGGTTGCCAGTACTATCTCGAAGATAAGCCCCAGTATCTCGACAGCGCGGGCGAATTCTGGTTCGACAAGAAAGGAAATGGCGGCCGGCTCTATCTGCGCCTGCCCGGCGACCAGGACCCGAACACCGCTCGGGTCGAGGTCGCCAAACGGATCCACATGATTGAGAGCTCGGGGATGAGCCACGTACACGTCCGCGGGCTTACCTTCCGCTTCACCAACATCTACTGGAACCTGACCGCCGCGCCTTACTGGGTCTCCCATGAGACCATTGATTCGGAACCCGGTTGCGTACGCCTGCTGGGCAGCGGCACGGACATCGAGGTGACCCACTGCTCTTTCGAACACGTCCACAAGGGCGTGCGCGTGAAGGCCATGGGCCGGCAGGACGCCATCGACCAAGTGGTGGTCGACGACAACGTCTTCTCGAATGCGGACTCCGGAGGCGTGGAACTCTCGGACAGCTCGACCTGGGGCGACGTGGAACCGCCCATGGGCCGCCTCTACGACGTCCGCGTGATGCGGAACCGATTCGATGACATCGGCATTCGCCCTGACCTTTTCGGACAGGGCGTGGCGCTCATGGTCCAGTACGCCCAAACTGCCGAGGTGGCGGGGAACATTTTCAATCGAGTCTGCTCCCAGGGGATCGATGTCCACGGCGCCAAGCCCAGCGGCGCTGCCACCGACCGGCCCTTCACGCGCATCCTGATCCACCACAACAAAGCCGTGGATACCCTGCTGAACAACGATGATTTCGGCGGCATCGAGACCTGGCAGGGCGGCCCGGCCTACGTCTATGACAACATCTCGGGCAACCCCGGCGGCTACCGCAGTTGGGACCACGTGATGAGCCCGGACACGGAAGACCGTTTCGGCCACGCCTATTACCTGGACGGAGCGTTCAAGAACTACTACTTCAACAACATCGCCTGGGGCAAGTCCAAAGGCCCCTCAGGCAAGTTGGCCAATACTTCGGCCTTCCAGGAGATCATCAGTTACGAAAACGCGTTCTTCAACAATACGATCTACAACTTTGTGCGCGCCTCGCGCCGGCAGGCGCCCAGGCCGGCCGCGTCAAGTTCCTGGGCAACGTGTTTCAGAGCATGGGCCTGAGCGTCTTCCGCGATGCCGACCCGCGCGATCCGCTGCCGGCAACGAGGCCGACGCCGGAGCTCGTCGAAACGAGTTCGCACTGGAAACCAACGCCTATGCGCACAACGTCTTCTTTGACATTGGGCTCGGGGAGGGCTTTGGCATCGTGGAGCCGTCGGGGCGGTGGCACAAGACCTTCGAGTCGTTTCGAAAAGCCCTGCAGAGCTACAAACCGCTGGCCGCGACTGTGGGTGTCATGGCCGAGAAGTCGCCCCTGCGCGATCCGGCCGCTCACGATTTCCGGCCGTCGACTGACTCGGCGGCTCGGGGCTTGGGCGCAAAGGTCTTCGTTCCCTGGAGTCTCTACGAGACCGTGGGCGAATGGAACTTCTGCCCCATCCAGGGCGATCCGACGCGCATCCTCGACGAGCACTGGTGCATGTCGCCCTACTACACCGGGCGGGACGACTACTACAAGTTTCCCACCTATCCGCTCAAGGGCGTCAACATCAGCCTGAAGGATTACCAGAACGGTCCCCTGGAGAATTGGACCACGGGCACCCTGCACTTCAACGGGCGCGACCAGTACGCGGTCCTTGCCAACGGAGACATCAACCGCACCGTCACCACGGGCGGCCGAAAGGGCACCCCCGAGCGCACGGTGAGCGGCGCGGAGTTAAAGAACCCGCAGATCCACACCTCAAACTTCCTGATCGAGGCGTACTTCAAGACGGGGCCGGGAAAGCAAGACGCGACGCTGATCGAAAAGATGGCGGACGCCGGATTCGCCCTGCGTGTCAACGCGGCGGGTGGCGTGACCCTGGCGACGCAGGCGGTTGGCGCCAAGGCGAGCCTGGCGAGCCGCCGCGCGGTCAACGACGGCCAGTGGCACCACGTCATCGCCGTGGCCGACCGCAAGGCGGGCACCTTCACGATCTACCTCGACGGAAAGCAGGATGCTCGCGGGCCCGGACTGGGTGCCGACGCATCGCTGGCCAACAACGCCGACCTCTACGTCGGCGGTACGCCGCAGGGGAAAAACCTGGACGGTGCGGTCGAGTTCCTCCGCATCGCGCACGGCACGCTCGCCGACTCGAAGACGACGATCGAAGAACTCTACGCTTGGGAGTTCAACGGGCCGTTCCTTTACGACTTCACCGGCCGCGCGCGACGGGCCGATGGCGGAGAAGCCGGCGCCCTTGATGAAGTAGCTCCTGATAAAGTTGCGCCCGACAAGGCCGCTCTTGGCCACGTTCGGGCGGCCGCGTACGTCGTGGACCAGGCGGCCCCCGGCGCGGCCGATACCAACCCAGGAACCGAGGAGAAGCCCTTCAAGACCGTCGAGCGCACCGCCGACGTGGCAAAACCGGGCGACACGGTATACGTCATGGCGGGCAAGTATGACGAACGGGTTAGCGTGAAGACCAGCGGCACGGAGGGCAAGCCTATCGCCTTCGTAGCGAAGCCCCGGCACTCGGCAGCCGTGCGCGGCTTCGACCTCGGGGCGAGCTACGTCCGCGTGGAAGGCTTCGAGATCACGGCCGACAACCCGGCCACGGCCGTCCAACTGCGCGACAGCCACTGCGACATCCTGGACAACTACATCCATAATATGATGGTGGCAGTCAACGGGTCGGTCGGCAAGCCGAGTCCCGACGGCAAGACGCGGGACTACTCCGCGGTGGCGCACAACCGAATCGCCTATAACAAGGTCTACCACTGCGAGTACGGCTTCATCCTGGGCGGGGAAGACTGGCTGGTGGAGAACAACGAAGTCAGCCGCCTCTTTATGTACGCTTCGGGCAACAAGTACGACGATTGCGATTACTCGCGGTTCTTCGGCAAGGGCTGCATCCAGCGCTACAACTACTATCACGGCAGCACTCGGGAGGAGATCAAGACCGCGCACGTCGATTGCCTTCAGACCTTCACGAATAACGGCGAGATCGCAATGGACCTGCTCTTCGAGCACAATACCTGTTTCGATTTCCATCAAATGTGCATGGTCGAGAGTGCTCCGCATCTGGGCAGCGTGCGGGGCTGGACCTTGCGGCACAACATCATTTCACCCAATTCGCCGAACCTGCGAGGGGGTTGGGGGCCGGACATCATTCAAACGATCGACGTGACGATCGAAAACTGCACGATCTCGACGGTAAACTGGGCCGCCATCGGCCTGCGGGGCAAGGAATCAACCGGCGGGTTGATCCGCAATAACATCCTCTGCGAAGCCCAGCGGGCCGTCATTGACGGCGACCGGGACTTCTCCGCGGCCAACCCGGTCATTGAGTACAACCTGACGTTCAAGACGGCATCGCTGGCGGGCGGGACGAACGCGAACGGCAAGGACCCGCTTTTCGTCGATCCCTCGAAGCGGGATTTCCGCTTGCGTAAGGGTAGCCCGGCCGTCGGGTCGGGCAAAAGCGGCGTGACGATCGGGGCCCTGGAGTATCCCAACGTGTATTACGTCGATCCTCGTCATCCGGCCGCCACGGATGATCCGGGCTGGGGCTATCCGGGCGTGCCGCTGGCCAGTCTGGCCAAGGCGTGCGCCCTCGCCCAGTCGGGAGAGACGATCGTCCTGCGGGGCGGAGTATATCGCGAGGTCCTCGCCCCGAAACACGACGGCGTAACGATCCGCGCACTCGCGGGCGAGGAAGTCTCGATCAGTGGGGCCGACATCATCGACACTTGGAAGCGCGAGGCGGATGGAAGCTGGTCGGCGCCCCTGGCCGCCGAGCCGCAGAGAATCCTCCGCGATGGCCAACCGTGGAGCGAGTTTCGCTATGACCAGGCCTCCAAGCGAATCACGATGAAGACCGGCGGCGATCCCCGCCTGCACGTCCTCGAAACCGTGCTGCGGAGGCAGGGCATCGATCGGGTCGGCAAGAAGGACGCGAAGATTGAGGCGATTCACCTAGTCGACACACTATAGGCAGGCGCCGCGAATCCATGAGGCGGTAAGTGTCGAATCGGCTCCGCATCGGTGGAGCGGAAGCAATTCACTCCTGGCGAATCACCCCACCGCCAGCGCTATCGGCCAAGGAGCAGCCACATGTTCGGATCCGCGGCGCGACTGGCGTTGGCGATGTGCGTTTCGATCATGGCGATCTGTGCCGCATTGGGCGAGCCACCGGGGCACCGCCTGCCCACGAAGATGTACGTCGACAACAAGGCCGAGAATCTCTTCGGCACGATCCAAGGCGCGTACGCGCCCGCCGCAAGGGCAAGGATCGAGCCCGGCCGGCAAATCGATCAGAAGCCCCAACCCGGGCGCGTGGGGCAACCGAATCGCGCGGCGTCGCGGCCCGTTCGATCCTCGCGGCGAGATCCACCTTCCCATCGGGATCGCCAACACGCTCGACACACTGAAGACCTTTGTCGAGCCGGACGGCTGTTTCTCGCCCGGCGTCGGCAGCTACGGCATTTACTTCTGGGTCTACGACGAGGCGACCAAAAAACTTACGGCTCCGACGTTCGACGGCACCAAGGTGGACTACGGATTGACTCCGGAGGGCCATCTTCTTCCGTGGTCGGCGTGGAACGCCGGCGAGATTGCCGTGCGCAGCGAGCTCTGCCAGGTTCAGCAGCCCTCGCCCCGGGGCGATGTATTCATCGTCGGCTCCCGCGTGCGAATACGGAACGGAGGTAAGGAGGCACGCAAGACGTCGCTCTATGCAGCCTTGCGTCCCCTCGGGCCAGCCGGTTTTCCGGTAAAGCAGTTATCGGTCGGCCCCGGAGCAGATGCATTGATGGCAGAAGGCCATCCGGCCCTCGTTGCTTGCCAGAAGCCGGCCGCGGCGGGGGTGATGGCGAGCGACACGATCGGGGAATCGCTGGCCGAGAGCCGGCTACCCAAGGAACAATCGGCCGAGGCCGCGTCAGGTACGTGCTCCGGCGCGATGCGATTCGATCTCGAACTCGCCGCCGGGGAGACGAAGAGCCTGGAGTTCGTCGCGCCGGTCTTGCCGGGTCGCCGAGCTGCACGCCACCAGTGGGACGACAATCCCTGGTTCAAGATCGATCAGGCGGAATTCAATCCTCGACAGGGCGGCATTCTGCAGCCGGATCCGGGCCTTGACTATTATCGGCGAATTTCGGTGGACAAGCTCTTCGAACAAGCTGAAACCTCGTGGAGCCGGTGCCTCGGGCCGCCGCGGATCGAGGTTCCCGACCCGCGCTGGGAGCAGTCGTGCGCCGCGATCATGAGCCACTTGGCGATGGTCCTCAACGAGGGCGTCGCCGGACCTGGCAGTGGTCAACCTGAGCGTGTTCAACCGCGACGCGGCCTATATGGCCAATGCCCTGCAAAAGTCGGGCCTCTTTCCATTGGCCCAGATCTATCTCGATCATCTCCTCCGCTATCCCTTCCAGGGTCGCGTGCAGCCGGAGGCCGACAATCCCGGCCAGGTGCTCTGGACGCTCGGCGAGCACTGGAAACTTACGCGCGACCGCCCCTGGTTGGAAAAAGTCTATCCCAACGTCGAGAAACTGGTGGCACTCGTCTGCTATTACCGCACGACGCCGGGGCCGCACTGGGTTTACGACGATACCTGCGACTTCGGCGACGCCCTGCCCAAAGATCGTCGCAAACAACTCAAACCGGGTGCCTGCGACGGCCACAATCCAGTCTATACGGAGGCGTTCGACATTGCCGGACTGCGTGCGGCGGTCGTGCTGGCCGACGTACTGGGCAAGGATCGCGATGCCGCGCGGTGGCGGAAGCTTGCCGACGCCCTGTTCGAGAAGTACGACCGAGCTTTCGGTGGAGACCTTGGCAAAGGCTACGGCAGCTACGCGGTGCTCTGGCCCTGCCGCTTGTATCCGTTAGACGAGGGCAAGGGACACGAGCGGTTCAAGACCGTCGGCGCCAAGAAGACCGGCGAGTGGCGCTACTTTCCTCTGGCCACAGCCCATCAGGGGCTTTATAGCGGTAACCGCGCCGCGGGTTACGGCACAATCCAGTCACATCTTGCCGAGCCGCAGATGCTCGGCTGGTATGCGTTCGACGAGGGGGGCCCCAGCGGAGTAGGTGGCTGGCCGAAACTGCTTTCGACCTGGAGTTGGAACTATCCGCCCGAGCCCAAGCCTGACTGGGCCAAAACTTCGGCCAGGGCCATGCCCGACGGTTGGGTGCTGGCCGAGTTCTGGCTATTGATGCGCGACAGCCTGTTGTTTGAGGATGGCGATCGGCTCGTGCTCCTGGGCGGCGTGTCGCCCGAATGGTTTAAGGACGAGATGGCCGTCCGAGACCTGCCTACGTGGTTCGGCCCTTGCAGTTTCCGCTACAGGCCCGATGCCCAGGGGGCCACGCTCATGCTCGAAAGCCGGGCCCAACCGCCCGGCGGATTCGTGCTGCGGCTTCCGCAAGACTTGAAGGCAGTGGTTCGGGTCAACGACCTGGCGATCGCGCCCTCTGCCACCGGCGATTTCCTCTTGCCAACCGCGGCGCGTGCGGCGACGATCATGTGGGGAAAGTAATCTGGGAACAGCCCTTGGAGAAACACCTGATGCGTAGAGCGTTTGTCTTCGTATTGTGGCTTGTCGTCTGTTTTGGCCCCTCGTGGGTACGGGCCCAGACGCATCGCGCCGCGTCGGCCGACGGCTTCGTGGACAGCCTCGGCGTCAACGTTCATCTCCATTACACCGACACCATCTATTGGGACTTCTCCAAACTCCAGACCGCGCTTCGGGATCTGGGGATTCGCCATGTGCGCGACGGATTAGTCTACGACGGGCGGCCGGAGTACTACCAGCGTTACCGGGCTCTGGCCAAGGAAGGCATACGAGCAACGCTGATCGTCAGTGGTGACCTTGCCAAGCTGGCAGCCCAAATCGAGAAGATGAAGCCGGCCGTCTTCGCCTTAGAAGGGCCGAATGAAACGAACCTCAACCACTGGTCTGCGGAGAAGGCTCGCGGCTACCAGGTTGCTCTGTGGAAGGCGGTGAAGGAGAACGACGCGCTGCGAAATCTCCCCGTGGTTGGCCTCTCGTACACCGACGCCGGTTACGGCAAGCAACTGGGCGATCTGAGCGGAGCGCTGGATTTTGGCAATATTCACCCTTATCCCGGCGGCTGGGAACCCGAAAACGCCTGCAACTGGATGCATGCCGATTTGGCATCGGGTTTGGCGTCGGCCCGCGACACGTGCGGCGACAAGCCAATCTGGATCACGGAGATCGGATACACGAACGCGCTGCATCGCAAAGACGGACACGTGCCGATCAGCGAGCAGGCGGCCGGGATTTACCTGCCGCGGGTCTACCTGAACTGCTTCCGCCAAAAAGTGGTCCGCACCTTCTGGTACGAATTGTTCGACCTGCGCGACGATTCCGCGCGCAAGGAGGTGGAGCACAATTTCGGATTGCTACGGAGCGACGGCGTGACGATGAAGCCGGCCGGTCGCGCCCTGCGAAACCTGATCCGTTTGTTGGCCGACCCGGGACCGGCCTTCGAGACCCGGCCGCTGGATTTCCGGATCTCTGGCGGCGAGGTGCAGCCGGTTCTGTTCCAGAAACGAAACGGGGAGTACTGGCTGGCTTTGTGGCTGGCGACGTCGCTCTGGGACCATTCGCGGCCCTACGGCCAGAAGCAAGAAGAGGGCCCTGCCGACCGGCCTTGCACGATCCAGTTCGCGGATTCTCCGGCGCGCATCACGGCTTATACCGACTTGGACGCGGAGCAACCGAAGGCAAGCGAGCTGCCGCCGCGCGCAAAGCTTGAGGTGGTCGTGTCGGAGCGTGTCATGCTCTTGAAGGTTGAACGCTCGCAGACGGCGCGGTAAAAACCGATCCGAAAACCGCCGGAGCGGCTTGGTGCGGCCGGAAAATCGCAGCGCCCGAAAGGTCCTGGGATCGGCTCTTACATATCCATTTCGATCCAAAACGAAAGGAGTGCTCTCGATGAAAAGTATCGTTGTCATGGGTCTGGTATTCGGGGTCCTGGCTTCGTCGCCCGCTTGGGTGCCGGCTGCCGATCCGTCCGCGCGGTGGCCAGGAGAAAAGGCCCAAGCGTGGGGCCGCCAACCGCCCTGGCTCGTGGGGGCAAACTACACCCCTGCCTCCGCCATCAATCAACTCGAGATGTGGCAAGCCGAGACCTTCGACCCCCAGGCGATCGACCGCGAACTGGCGTGGGCCCAGCAGCTCGGCTTCAACAGCATGCGAGTATTCCTGCACCACTTGCTCTGGGAGCAGGATTCTCGCGGCTTCCAGGAGCGGATCGACGCTTTCCTCGCGATCGCCGACAAGCACGGCATCGGCGTGATGTTCGTCCTTTTCGATAGCTGCTGGGACCCCCACCCCAAGCTCGGCAAGCAGCGTGCTCCTAAGCCGGGACTGCACAATTCCGGTTGGGTTCAAAGTCCCGGTACCCAAGACCTGGCCGACCCCGCGCACCGCCGCCTGCTGGAGGAGTATGTCAAGGGCGTCGTCGGCCGTTTCAAGAACGACCGCCGCGTTCACGTGTGGGACGTGTGGAACGAACCCGACAACACCAACGACAATAGTTACGGCAAGAACAACCTCAAGCAGGAACCCGAGAATAAGGTTGCGTTGACCGAGAATCTGCTCAAGGCCGCGTTTGCCTGGGCTCGAGAGGTCCAGCCCGCGCAACCGCTCTCTTCCGGGTTGTGGCTGGGCGCGCACAAGGCCGATCCCGCGCGGCTCATCCCCATGGAACGAATCCAGCTCGACGAGTCGGACGTGATCAGCTTCCACAGCTACGGAAAGCTGGAGGAGATGCAGCAGTGGGTGACCAGCCTGCGCCGCCACGGCCGGCCCTTGATTTGTACTGAATACATGGCGCGTCCCGCCGGTAGCACCTTCGATCCCATCCTCGGCTACCTGAAGCGGGAGAAGATCGGTGCCTACAACTGGGGTTTCGTGGCCGGGAAGACCAACACGATCTATCCGTGGGACTCCTGGCAGAAGCAGTATGCACAGGAACCCGAGATCTGGTTCCACGACATCTTTCGCCCCGACGGCAGGCCCTTCGACCGCAAGGAAACCGACTACATCCGCCGCACAACCGGGACGGGCAAGCCTGCTCCGTCCAAACCGCGCCGCGCGGCGAAGCTTCCTTTGGGGCGTTGACGGCCGCAACGATGAATCTTCCGTTTTCCCCCAGGAGCTTATCAGAATTCAGAAAGGCAAAGCAATGGCGGCAATCGTATGGCCTCTGCGTTGCGCCAGTTGGGTAGCCGCGATGTTCCTGGCCACACTAGGGTCGGCCGCTACGGCGCATGGGGCGGACGAGAAGTCGCCGGGGCCCGCCGCCCCCGGCGGCCGAGAAACCGTCCTGCGCCCGGCGGTTGGCCGATCGGCTCCCAATATCCTCTTCATCCTGGCCGACGATCTTGGTTGGCGCGATATAACGCCCTTCGGCAGCACCGTCCACGAGACGCCGAATCTCGAACGGCTGGCACGCCGCGGCATGCGCTTCACGCAAGCCTATTCTGCCAATCCCCTTTGCTCACCCACGCGCGCCAGCATTCTCACCGGGCTGTATCCGGCCCGCATCGGCATTACGGTTCCCGGCTGTCATCTGCCGCAGGAAGTGCTCGAGGCCTCGCTTCCGGCGCGCGCCGCGCTCACCTGAAGGCAATCACCCCCGTATCGGCCACTCGGCTGAAGCTCGACTACTTCACTTTTGCCGAGGCGTTCAAGAAGGCAGGCTACGCCACGGCCCACTTCGGCAAGTGGCATTTGGGACGCGAGCCGTACGATCCGCTCCATCAAGGCTTCGATGCAGAATCTGCCCCACACGCCCGGCCCTGGCCCCGGCGGCGGTTACCTCGGCCCGTGGAACTTCTGGCCGAACCAGGGGAAACCCGGCGAGCATATCGAGGATCGCATGGCCGAAGAGGCCATCCGTTTCCTCGAGCGTAACCGCGACCGGCCTTTCTTGCTCGACTACTGGGCCTTTTCCGTCCATTCTCCCTGGCAGGCCAAGCCGGAATACGTCGAGCGTTACGCCGCCGGCGCCGATTCGAAGCCGTCGTCCGAGGACCTTCGGCTTGGCTCCGGCCATCCCCGGCGCAATCCCGTCTACGCCGGCATGGTCAAGAGTCTCGACGACGCCGTGGGCCGGCTGCTCGACGCGCTCGATGAGTTGAAACTCTCCGACCGCACGATCGTGGTTTTCTTTTCCGACAATGGCGGCTCGATCTGGCCGGCGCGAAGCGAAGGTTTTGACCCTCGCTTTCGCGACCTGCCCGTGACGAGCAACGCCCCGTTGCGCGGCGGCAAGGCCACGATCTACGAAGGGGGAACGCGCGTCCCCTGCATGATCGCTTGGCCCGGAGTGACGCGCGCCGGCTCGCAGAGCGATGCCCTGATCTCCAGCATCGACTTTCATCCCACGCTCCTGGAAATGGCGGGCCTTGCACCCCAACCTGGCCAACGACTGGACGGCATGAGCATCGTGCCGGCTCTCCAGGGGAAACCTAGGGTTCGTGACACCGTGTTCTGCTATTTCCCTCACTACATCCCGGCCACGGGGAATCTGCCCGCCGTATACGTGCGCAAGGGAGATTGGAAGCTCATCCGCTTCTTCTGCGACAGCCCCAAGCAGGAAAACCGTTTCGAGCTTTACAACCTCCGGGAGGACTTGGGTGAAACGCGCGATCTGGCGGCGGCGATGCCCGAGAAGGTCCGCGAACTGGATAAGGAGATCAACGCGCACCTGGCCGACACGGGCGCCCTCGTGCCCCCGCCCAACCCCGCCTACCAGCCCGGCGCCATGCCTCCGGATGCTGCCGCTCCGAAGCGTGCCCGACCCAAACCCGGTGCCAAACCCGGTGCCAAACCCGGTGCCAAACCCGGTGCCAAACCCGGTGCCAAACCCGCTGTAAAACCCGCGGCAAAACTCGCTGCAAAACCCACTGTCAAGCGGCAGGAGGCCCCCATCGCCCCTTCAGCACCGGGCGGCCAGGGGAACTCCGGATCGTGTGTCGTTTCGGCTCACGATCCGGGATGAATCGCGAACATCGACTGCGCCGGCATCAATCAGGCACCCGGAGAAGTGCGGCGGACTGACTCGCTCTGTCGGCGTCTTGCACCACCGATTCCGCCTCCCTCAGAAGCAGCGGGAACTCGATCCGTTCGGTCCACCCTTCCCAATGCGGACCGGTGCCGGCCAGGTCTGAAATCCGCGAATGCCTGGCGCGTTCGATCCACTCCCGCGCTTGGCTCAGGCTCTGACGCGCCGAATCGATCTTCCCCAGCCGTGCTTGCGCCATGGCGAGGAAGCACCAGTGCGAAGTCCTTGGCGCGGCCAGCCGCATCGACGCTTCTATCGAGCGAAGCGACTCTTCCCATCGCCCAATGCGGTACAGCGCCGCCGCGACGACCAGGTCGTTACCGTAGTGCGATCGCGTGGCCACGTGCGCCAGTCGGACGAGGTCCTCATGGTTCGGCGGCGGATCCGGACGGAGAACGATCGTCCAGACGACGTGGTCGGCGGCTTTCGGATCTTGGGTATCGTGAAAACGTTCAAACATCTCCTGGCATAGTTGGCGGTAGGCGTCCAATTCCCCGGCGCGAAGCGAAGCCAAGGCTGCGAAGGACGCCAAGTGGGAATCGTCGAGCTCAGACGCGCTGTCGCGCCGGAACGCCTCGGCCGCCTTGGGCCACTCGCGCCTGCTGCGCGTAGAGATACGCTCGGTTCCGCCCCGCTTCTCGGCCGATCTGCGCATTGTCGGGGGCCAGTTCCAGCGCCTTGCCGTACTCCGCATCGGCTTCTCTCCGCAATCGCAGTCCGGCAAAGGCCCGAGCGCGAAGGACGATCGGCCGCACGTCGGGCGGAGGCGGCTGGCCGTGGACGAGCAGGTGCGCTTCCCGCCACAGGATTTGCAGCTCCACCCAGTCCCACCGCACGGTCGGCCAGTCTCCCTGGGCACCCTGGTCCACGATCCACGACCCGTCTCCTTGGGGACCGAGTATCTGCTCCATCTCCTGATAAACCGCGCAGTCTGCCTCCGCCAGGGCCGCCAGTGCCTCGTCGCGCCTGCCCAAGCGCGCCATGGCCATGGCCCGGATGGGATGGCTGATGCAGCCGAAGACCGCGTCGCGGCGTAAGACCTCCGTGCATTGTTCGATCGTGCGCGGGTAGTTTCCCGCTCGATAAAGCGCCAGCGCCAGCACATGCCGCATCCACGCCGTTTCGGGCTCGACCGAGACGATATCCTCCGCCATGGTGGACAGTTGCCCGAGATCGGCTCCGGGATCCGGCATGAGTACACTGGCTCGCACCAACTCGCCGGCAAAGATCGTGTTGACCGTTCCCAGGAACCGACCCCGCAAGCGCGCACAGGCTTCCCGATAGCCGTAACCGTCCCCGAGGTAGCAGCACAACAATGCACGGCAATACCATCGCCAGGTCACCGGTGGTTCGTGGATGTCGAACTCCTGCGCCAGGTCCGACGCGGCCAGGTCCCAAAGGCCCAGGCGCGCATAGAGGTCGGCGCGCGCCTGCCAGGCGTCGGCGTATTCTTTCCGCAAGTCGATTGCCGCAGTGAAGGCAGCGGCTGCGTCGTCCCACCGCTGCGCCGCGGCGAAGGCACGCCCGCGATCGACGAGCTGCTTGGCGGCCTTCAAGTCGACGAGCCCTTGGCGGATTTCCCTGGCAAGCCCCTCCGCCTCCGTGGCGCGCGGAGCTCGGCGACCCACGCCGCCTCGGCGTCCTGCCAGGCCCACGTGACTCCCGCCAACCCGAGCACGACGCTGATCCACAGGGTCGCGGCCAGCGCGGCCATGCTCGGGTTGCGGCGGCACCATCGCATCGTTCGCTCGGCCCAATTGGCGCCGGGCACGAATGGGCCGATTGTCGATGAAGCGCCGTAAGTCGTCGGCCAGCTCGTGCGCCGAAGCATAGCGGTGCGAAGCCTCCCTGGCCGCGGCCTTGAGCACAATCGCCTCCAAGTCGCGAGGCACGCGCGCGTCGATCGCGCGCGGCCGCACCGGCTCCTCCTGGAGCACCTGCCGGATCAACTGCGGCCGCTGCTGCGATTCAAACGCGGGCCGCAGCGTCAGAAGCTCGTACAGAGTCAAGCCCAGCGAGTAGACATCGCTGCGGGCATCGGCTGCTCCGCTGAACCGCTCGGGGGCCATGTAGCGCAACGTTCCCACCAGATCGCCCGTCCGCGTCACGTCCTGCTCGTCGCAAAGCGAAGCCAGTCCGAAGTCGGTAACCCAAACCGTCCCCCGGCAGTCCAGAAGCAAGTTCGAGGGTTTCACGTCGCGGTGCAGCACGCCTTGCTGGTGCGCGTAGTCCAGTGCGTCGGCTGCCTGGAGGCCCACCTGGGCCACGTGATGCCAGAAGCTCCTCCGCATCGCCGTCGCATCGAGCTCGCTGTTTCTCTGCGTCCGGCGGGGCGGAGAGCAGGTCGAGCACGGGCAAGGGGCGATCGCTCCAAGGTGGCTGCTCCAGCGGAAGCGAGGGGAGACCGTCCGCCCCTTCGTTCGCCGGCGCAACCACGCACTCTCCGTCGAGCGCGATCGTCGGATCCAGTTGCTCCGGAGCCAGGGCACGTGCCACTTCGGTCACGCAAACGCGCCCGCGGTTCACGTCGCGGCGGCAAAAGTCGTCGGCTCCCCGTTCCCCCTGCGGACGTCCTTCACGAAGGCGGCGGAGCTCTTCGAGGATTCGATCCAGCCCCACGCCGTCGATGCACTGCATTACGTAGTACGGCTGGCCGTCGTGCTCTCCGAGGCCGAAGACCGGTACGATGTTCGTATGGTGCAGTCGTGCCGCCGCCTTGGCTTCGCGGAGAAACCGCACGCGCTGCCGGGTTCCGTGAATCATCTGTCGTGGCAGGATCTTGATCGCCACGTGGCGTCCCAGCGACTCCTGTTCCGCCTCGAAGACGATTCCCATCCCGCCTCGACCGAGCTCGCGCACGATGCAAAAATCGGCGAGACGGAACGGCCACGTGGAAGGGGGCGTGGCTGGGGCGGGCCCGCTACCCTTATGGTCATGATTGGGCCCCCCGGCAGCCGCTTCGGCGCGATTTACCATCCCGGGCAGGTGATCGCGGATCTCCTCAGCCCACTCGGGATATCGCCGCTCGTAGTCCTCGACCGACGGGCGACGCCCCTGCCGAACCTCTCCCAGGAAAGTTCTGGCGATCTGTGCCAAGACCTCCGCGGTGGACTCCCTCATGGCTCGAACCTATTTCCTCGCGACGGTTCGCCGCGCCGCTTCCCGGAAAGCAGCGAGTGGTCTCGTGCGGCATCACGTCGACTTCGTTCGCGACTATCGCAATAGTATCCGCGCGAAGGGCCCGCGGGACGCGGTGGATTCCCGATCGATCTGCTCGCACGGCCTTGTGGGCTCGCGGGGCAATGCCCTGTTGCCCCTCGCCGCTTTCGCGCTTCCGCGCGAACCGCTCAACCCATCGCAGGATTCGCGTTGATTCCCGAGGTGTGCCGGGGGGCGGCCTTTTCTCAGGTTCGAAGATTCCCGGCGATCGGCCGGGGCGATATTCTCGCATCCTCCGCTGCTTTCTCGCTGGACACTTCCCCCTCCCGCCGCCTGTTGACCGGGTCCACCGGTTCCACTACCCTCAATCGCGTTCCGCCCCATTCCCGCCGGAGGATCGAACCATGCATCCCTGCCGTCTGGTCCTTGCCGTCCTCATCGTCCCCGCGATTGCACTGCTTTCGGTCGGGCAGGAATACGGTCAACCCGACCGCGACGCCCCCGGCGATCGCATGATTCAAGCCTATCTCTCCCGAGAGGCCAAGAGCCTCGAAGGCAATTGGCTGGCGGAAGCCAAGTCCGTCGAGGACTGGGAGAAACAGTTGCCACGGTACCGGGAAGAGTACCTCTACATGCTCGGGCTCTGGCCGTTGCCCTCGAAGACCCCGCTGAAACCGACGATTACCGGGTCGCTGGTGCGCGACGGCTACTGCGTCGATCGCATCCACTATCAGAGCATGCCCCGCCTCTACGTTACCGGAAACCTCTATCGGCCCGCCAAAACCGATCCGGGCCAGCGTCTGCCGGCGGTGCTCTACGTCTGCGGCCATTCCAACATGGGCCGCGACGGCAACAAGACCGCCTACCAGGCCCACGGCATCTGGCTGGCCAAGCACGGATACGTCTGCCTTGCCGTCGACACGCTTCAACTCGGCGAAATCGCCTCAATCCATCACGGTACGTACCGCGAGAACCGCTGGTGGTGGTACGCTCGCGGCTACACGCCCGCGGGTGTGGAATGCTGGAACGGCATGCGCGGCATCGACTACCTCGTCAGCCGGCCCGACGTCGATCCCGAGCGCATCGCGGTCACCGGGATCAGCGGCGGCGGGGCAGCCACGTTCTGGATTGCCGCCGCGGATCCGCGCGTTCACGTAGCCGTGCCGGTCAGCGGCATGGCCGACCTGGAATCCTACGTGGCCAACCGCGTGATCAACGGCCACTGCGACTGCATGTTTCTCTACAACACCTTTCACTGGCCGTGGACGCGAATCGCCGCCCTGATTGCGCCCCGCGGCGCTACTGTTTGCCAATAGCGACGCCGACGCCATTTTCCCCATGGACGCCAACCAACGCGTCATCAACCGCCTCGAGCGTGTCTATAGCCTGTTCGGCGCGAGCGACCGCGTCGACGCCATGGTGAGCATCGGCGGACATGCCTATCGTCAGGACCTCCGCCAGGCCGCCTTCCGCTTTCTCAACCTGAACCTCAAGAACGACGCACGCCCCGTCGCCGACAGCGAGCTGGACCTGGTCGTCGACGAGAAACCCCAACGATTCCCCATCCAACCCGCCGACCTGCGCGTCTTCGCTTCCGAGTCGGACCTGCCCAAGGACGCATTGAATCGCGCGATCGACGAACATTTCGTTCCTCGAGCCAGCGTAAACGCGCCTCGGCCCGGCGAGTTCGATGCCTGGAAGCAAAAGCTGCTCGCCGAACTGCGGCGCGTCACGTTCGGTTTCCTCCCGCCGCGCATCCCCGCGGCGACGCTCGTCGTTCGCGAAACACCGAACGACACTCGCCTGGAAAGCGAGCCGGGAATCGAGGTCTCGCTCAGCGGAGTTCCCGGAGGCGCGGCGCAGGGCGTGGCCGCTCGCATATTGCTGGTGGTCCTCGGCCCGCAATCCGAGCCTCGCGATCGAGCCTGGGTCGAGCGCCAGTGCACGCCGTCCGACGCCGTCTATCTGCTTGCGCCGCGCGGCGTCGGTCGCACTTCGTGGACCCAAAAGAACCCGCCCAACTATGTCGAACGCGCGCACGCGCTCTTGGGGTGCACGGCCGACACGGGCCGGATTCGCGACGTTGCCGCCGCGGCGCGCTACCTCCACGCCGCGCACCAAGGCAAAGCCCCGGTATTTGTCGTCGGCGACGGAACCTCCGGCATCCTTGCCGCCTATGCGGCTCTGCTCGAGCCCGAGATTGCGGGCGTGATGGTTCGCCGCGTGCCGCTGGGGCACGCCGAGCCCGACGCGCCGCATTTGCTCAATGTGCTTCGCGTCTGCGATATTCCCGATGCGCTGGGCATGCTCGCCCCGCGCCCCTTGCGCATCGAAGGCGTCGTTCCCGAGAAACTGGCGAAGGTCAATGAGATCTACGCTGCGGCCGGCCAGTCCGCGCACTTCCGCGTGGAGCCGTAGTGGCTGGTTACCTAGCGCCGCTTCCAGGAAGCCCTTGCCTGGAAGCGGCATGACGCCCGGACCCGCCAAGCCGGGCAAAGCAAACAAAGCGAGTGCCCCGAACGGTTCCCTCACCGGTCAGAGTATCGTGGACGGGGCAGTAGTGGCCGGTCGCCTACGGCGCGACGCTGAACTTGTGCACCGTGAGCTGCTTGTAGACCTTGCCCGGCCGCAACACCGTGGAGGGGAAAAGCGGCTGGTTGGGTGCGTCGGGGAAGTGCTGGCACTCCAGGCAGAAACCGTAGTGCTTGCCGTAGAACACTCCGTCGGGCCGCTTCAGGTTCAGCCCGTTGGCCGTATAGAGCTGCACTCCGGGTTCGGTCGTGTACAGTTCCAGGACGCGGCCGCTTTGCGGATCCGCCGTGCGCGGCCAGCGACAGGTCTTCGCCCAACTTCTTGTTGAGCACGTAGCAGTGGTCGTACCCGCCTTCCACCTGGGCGATGCGCGAGCCAATGAGGTGCGGCGTCGAGAAATCCATCGGCGATCCCTGCACCGGCCGCAGCTCCCCCAGGGGAATCAGCGTGTCGTCGACGGGCAGGTAGCGGTCGGCGTGGATCACCAACTCGTGCCCCAACGCGTCCCCGCGCCCGGCCAGGTTCCAATAGGCATGATTCGTCAGGTTGACAACCGTCGGCTTGTCCGCAGTGGCCGTGTAGTCGATCGAAAGCCGGTTGTCCTCGGTCAGACTGTACTGGACCTTCGTGGTCAGCTTCCCGGGATACCCCTCTTCGCCGTCCGCGCTGACATACGTCAAAAGCACGCCCACGAAGCCCTTGCCCTGCGCCGGCTCGGCCTGCCACACGTGCTTGTGGAATCCGACTTTGCCGCCATGCAGATGGTTTGGGCCGTTGTTGGTGGCGAGCGAATACGCGACGCCGTCCAAGGTGAACTTGCCCTTGGCAATTCGATTGGCGTAACGGCCGCACGTCGAGCCAAAACAAGGGTGGCCCTTGTCGTAGTCTGCCAGCGTCGGAAGGTGCAGCGTGACGTTGGCGCACTGGCCGTTGCGGTCCGGCACGTCCACTCCGATGAGCGTTGCTCCCAGCGTCATCACTCTCACGCGCATGCCGCCGGAATTCGCGAGCGAATACAGCTCCACTTCTTCGCCGCTACGCAGCTTGCCGAATACCTCGTGCTTTACGCTCATGTCTTGATCGCTCGAAGAGCCTCCGGATCGGTCTTTGCGATTGAGTCGCCTGCTTGCCTTGCCCGCCTCGCCGCCGGGAGACGACTGGCGGCGCACCTGGGCGGCGGCGATCCAGCCCATCGTCCCGCCCGCCGCCAGTGCCGCAAAACGTCGCCTCGAAATGCCCATTTCAGCCTCCTGGGATCGTTCTGCGTCTCGCGCAACCAAGGGAATGCGGGCGACTGAAAGGAGCCGAATTGCCCAGGAAACAACGGCAACTGCGGTATCCCTTGCTCCGCGGGACGAGTGATCGTTGCCGCTTTATTATCGCCCCCGTGCGCCGCGGCAGTCAAGGGCTGCTCGCGCGGCGGTTAGCGGAAGCGGATTGCCAGCTCGATGGGTTGTCCAAAGGCCACGCCGGTCCCTTCGGCATATTTCCAATCGGCGGGCTGCGTGTATACCTTCGCCGTGATCTCCGACGAGCAGCGTCGCCCGTCGGCGAGTTCAAGCTCGATCCACACGCTGCGGATCTTGAAGTCATCGCGCCCCGGGTTGTCGATCGCCAGCCGATTCCAGTCGCCCAGCGCGGCCAACGCCTTCGCCGGGAGCCGCACCTCGCCGTTGGCCCAAACCCCTTTGGCTTCTTCTCCCGCGGTCGCGGGCAGCGGTCCCACCGTCACTCCGTTCAGCGTAGCCTGGGACACATAGGGAGGCGTTTGCTCCAATCCGATCGCTTGGAAGTGCAGCACTCCCGATTTCGCCTTGCGCAGCTCCGTCGGGCTGAGGCGATCGACCCGGTACGGACCGCTCACACGCTCCAGCGGCACGCGCACTTCGTGGAGAGTCGTCGTGAGCACGGGTACGGCCGACTCGATTCTCAAGTCGGCCCAGCAGGCCCAGTCGCCGCTGGAGTCGTCCGCCGCTCCCACGTCCGCCATCAGCTTCAACTCGATCTTTTGCCCGGCCCATGCCGAGAGATCCGCTTCCAAGGGCGTCCAGGCGTGCTCGATCCATTGCCGTTGGGCTACCACCGTCTCCTTGCCGTCCGCCCCCACAACCGCTACGCGGAAGAGGATTCCGTCGCCGGGATCGCTGCCATCCGCCTTGCCAATCAGGCAGCGGAAGGCCGCACTCGGTTGGCTCGGCAGCGGGATCGGCCCGAAACGGGCGAAGACGCAACCCACTCCGCCGAGATACGGCGGGTGCATGAACAGGCACGCTCGATCCACGTTGCCGCAACTTCGCTCGCTCCAGACTGCGAGCGCACCCGTGGCATCGCCTAGGCCGCGCGCGGCTGCGTTTCGCAATTGCTGGCCCGCATGGAACTGCTGAGGAAGGTCGGCGATTCGCGCCGTTTGCTCCTCGGCCTTGAGCCACCAGCTCCGCGCGAGCGATAGTTCGCCGGCGGTGACGGTGAGCGGCAATTCCCGCAATTCCTCGCCGCGTGCCACGAGAGGAAACGAGACTTGAGCATCGGTTTCCGGCTCCAACCGCACCGTGCGCGACTGGTCCCCCAACCGCACCACGGCCTCCACCGATTCCGACACGTGCGGCTTCAGCGCAAGTTCCAGCTCAGTTCCCAACTCGAGTTGTGCGTCGGCCAGGCCGGTGACGACGAAATCGACCCAGGCCCCTTCGACCTGGTGCCAGATCTGCGTCCCAGGCACGGCTTCTTTGGGCACCTGATAGGGATGCTGTCCCTTCCCCTCGATCGTCACTCTCTCGCCGGGAATCACCCACCGCCGTGGGCATCGCAGGGCAATCCCCGACTCCGCAGCCGGCGTGACGACGTAGCTGAACGCTTGCGGTACGGGCATGACGTAAACGATCCCGCGGCTCAAGCGCGTTTCCGCCGGTCCCAGCGCGGTGCCCTTTTCGTCCATCGCCACGGCCGTCCCCGTGCGCCCTTCGAGGGCGACTCCAAACACTCGGCACTCTCCCACGGGGATCAATTCCAACGTTCCGTTGCTCCGCCGATGCGCGATGAGCGGGCCGTCGCTCGTCGCCTTGTCGAATCGGGTCACGCGTCCGCGGCCGTCCGCGTAAAGGTATTCCCGCCCGTCCACGTAATCCGCACGATGCCCCTCGACCTGTTTGCTCCAGGCTACGAGCTTGCCCTCCCGCGTGTCCTTCACCGACCAACCGTTGGAGGGCAGTTCCCCGTCCTCCGTCTTCCAGGTCTCGCTCGGATGGCCGTTCACCGTGACCACCAATCCGTTGGAATACTCCGTCCGGACCTGCGAGCGGCGGTACGCGCCCTTGGCGACCGCGGCGGTCGCGTCGAGTAAGCGTCCCTGTTCGTCGGCGTAGGAAATGCTTTTCGCCGTTTCGCGCGCGTAGGCCGCGTGGACCTGCTGCACGCTGAAGTAACTCCGGACCGTGTGTCCCATCCCGCCATCGAGCACGAGGAATCCCGTGTGCCCAAACGCCAGCGTGGCCGCCAGGAAGCGGTCGAGCATCGCTTCCCGCTGTTGCGGCGTTTGCCCCTGGCCGTGCCGCTCGCCGAAGAACATTCCCGGATTGCCCATGCCGAAGTTGCACCCCAGGGGGTGCATTTTCCGCAGGTCGAAATCCACCAGCCAGGGGTTCTCGGGCAGCCGCGCTGCCTGGTCTTGCCCGTAGTTGCCATCGGTCAGGCCGCAATAGTACCAGTGGTTGTTCCCTTCGCTGTAGACCGGCCCGTTCCAGGTTTTCTTCTGGTGAAGCATGATCTCGCCATACGCGTAGAAGGTCGCAGCAAAGGTCGAAGCTCCGGGCACGCGCGCGTCGCGATCGCAGTACTGCCACGGCGTGACCGCCGTGTGTACGTCGCAATACGCCGTGTCGAGATGGAACTTCTCTTGGATGATCGGCGCCAGACGCGCTCGAGCTCCACCGCGCGCGCCGGTTTGAGGTTGTAGCACCGCGGCCAAGCCGTCTGCCACTGGCCGCCGGCGATGCGCGTCACGTAGTCCTCGCTCCAGTGCTCGTTCACCGGGGAAAAATCGGTGTAGTTGTTGTAGATTCCGTAGCGGAACCCCAGGGCGCGCACCTGCTTCGCATATTCGGCCTGCCCCTCGTCCCCTCCCTTGCCCGGCGCAGCGCGCGTGCGAAGCGTGAAACTCTCTCCGCCGTCCCGCCACCCCGTTTCGTGGTCGGTGATTACGACCTTCGTCATCCCGTATCGCGCCAGACGCCTCCAAAGCTCCAAGTCCCGCGCGCGCTCCGATGCCCCGTGAGCGATCCAGAGTCGCTCGCCGGTCACTTCCATCCAGGGCGACTTCGGATTGGGGATGTTGGGCAGAACCTCCTCGAACCGCGGCGAAACGGTGAGGAACACGCGCTCGCAACAGTCGTTGCGCTTTCCGTCGGTCCGCGCCTCGTACCGCGAGCCCCCGTTGTAGACGACCCCCTCCGGCCGGACTTCGTTGGCAAACACCAACGCCGTGGCGTTCGAGCGGCAATGATCGACCAGGCCCGTAAGGAAGAGCGGCTGCTCCGCACTGCCTGCGACCACCATGGCAGGCCGATGCTGATAATCGCCCGTGAGATAAGGAAGCGTCACCAGCCGCGCTCGATCCAGGCCGACCGCCTTGCCCAATCCCACTTCGCCCACGTGTCCGCCCGGGCAGTGGAGATCGATCACCAGCGATTTCTGCCACAGGCGCAAGGTGTAGGTGAGCCTCGCCGTGTGCGTTCCGCAGGAAATGTCCCACGCGGCCGTCACGGCCTCCCCAGTCGAGGTGCAGTGAATCAACTTCGGCTTCGCCGCCGGTTCCGCGCCCGCACGCTCGCAGCCAGGTACCACGCCCCCATTGGCAAGCGGTTGAAATGCCTTTCCGCGTCCCACCCACTCCGCCGTCACGTCTCCCAGCGTCCCCGTGGTGGGCCGATAGCGATAGATGAGCTCGCCATCCTCGCCCCGATAGCGCCAGATGAATTCCTCTCCCGCGCGATCCTGCCGCACCTCGTATTTCGTGGTCAGGTTGTCGGGTAGGATCGTCCTTTCGGTGGTCGGGAAGGGAAGCCGGCCGGGTCCGGTGTTCGCCCCCAGGTTCTGTCCGGCAAGGGGCGTCAGGTTCCGCTCGGGTCTGGGCTCGAACACCAGCGGAGTCAGGGGCTCCTGGTACCAGGCCAGGTTGTCGAAGTAGAGCACGCGGTCTTCCGTGTTCCTTCCTCCCGCGATTTCGATCCCCTCCAACACACCGCCTTCTTCCATCAAGGCCTTCTGCTCGGCCGTCAAGCGGCGGTGCATCACCCACCACTCGCGCCAGTTCACCTGCCCCATCGACAATCGCAGAGCCTGCCCGGTCTTTCCACGCAGGTGAAGGGCAATTTCGACCTGCGGCGTGGTCGGATCCGCCACCCAAGCCCAATTGTTCCCGTAGACCCAGAAGTTGACCGAGTCGCCACCGGCCGGCAGCGGAATCGGCTTGGGGGGCTTTACCACGACTTTCGGCCCCGGCGCCGTGCCTCGATAGGCGAAACGGGCCACGTAGTCTCCCCACAGCGGTTGTTCCTGCGAGCGGCTCAAGCGCGCCTCGGCCCCGGTGGTCTGGACCGTCCATCCTTCCAGATTCTCGAAGTCCACCAACGGTGCACGCGTGTCTTGGGTCCGTTTGGCCCACTCCATTTCGTACGGCCGCTTGCCCACCGGCTCGGCGCACAGCACGATCGAAGCGGTTGCCGCGATGCAGATTCCGGCCCAGAACCTCATTGAATCCATCGGTGCATTCTCCCCTGGGGTGAGGCGATCGCCGGATGCCGCATCGGAATCGGGCCATCGACGCCGACAGTATGACCCTGCCGGCTGCCGCATGTCAACCGGAAGAAGTGTCGCCCCAAGGCTTTAGAGCCGTCCCGAGAACTTATCCCAGAACTGCCGCTGCGGCTCTGTGCGGCCGGAGAAGCGTCGCACCTCCCAAGGTTCTGGGATCGGCTCCAACAACTTATCCCAGAACTGCCGCTGGAGCCCTGTGCGGCCGGAGAAGCATGGCACCTCACGAGGTTCTAGGATCAGCTCTAGGACTTTGTGCCGCCGGGCGATTCTCCGGGCAAGAGACGTCACCCCGGCATTCCTGCAACCGTTTGCCGCAGAGACGGCACAGACGGGGAGCCAGGCAACGAAACCGTTTCTTCCTCGAGGTGTCCCTCGACGGCTTCAGGCCAGCCCTGTGGCGACCGCGATCGGGACCAGCCGCAGGACCCCCGAGAATTGCAGCCCCAAATCGCTGCGGTTCCCCGCGTTACTCCCGCGCGTCCTTGCCGCGTGCGGCCGCGGTAGTTTTCTGCTCGGGGGGTGCCGCGCTGGGGTCTTCCGGAACCGGGCGCGTGTCGAACGCGGCAGGCGCGGCCCCGACCACCTCGCCGTCTACGCCTACTTCGGCCACGCCCAGATCGGTCTTGATCACGATCTTGCCCGTCACTCGGCCGCCGCTCGTTCCGGCAAGGAAATGGACGTTCATCAGTTGTGTCGAAGCCGCCTGGTTCGACGCGGTGAAGCGGAAGCGATCGTCGGGTGCAGCCACCTCCAGAATCTTGAAGGGCTTCGCGCCTTTGAGCACCAGGTTTCTCGCCACGCTCTCTTGCTGCTGGACGCGTCCCAACAACAAGGAGGAGGGATACACCGAAAGTGGCGCGGCCACCAGTCCCTCGACACTCAGCGGGACGTCCGCAGTCTGGGGGTTGGGGTCGTTGGTGCGCAGGTGCAACTGCTCCTTGAAGTAGCCCGCCGGTGCTCCTTCGGTCAGCGTTACCTCCAGGTCGTAGGTTACTTGCGTGGCGCGCAACGTCGTGTCGGCGTTGCGTCCCATCTCGACCGCCTTGGCCTCCACGCGCGGCGAGGTCGACGTGACGCTCACGATTTGCCAATCGCTCCGCCCCGCGTAGCTCACCGTCACGCGTTGCTGGGCCTTCTGCCCCAGGGGGACCGTACCGAACTGTACGGAGCCGGGCTGGAAAACCACGTCGCGGCGGATGAAGGCGCGCACGTGCAATTGCACTTCGGCCTTGTAGGGCTGATCGAAGGCCACCGTGACCGTCGCTTCCTTGAAGCCCTCGAACCTCCGCGTATCCAGTTCGGCGATGATTTCGCCGGTTTCATAGGTCTTGAGCACGCTCTTGCTGATCCGGGGCTGCGTGCAACCGCAGCTCGATCGGACCCAGGCGACTCGCACGTCCTCGACGTACTTGTTCTCCAGCACGAAGCGATACTCGACGTTGGCTCCCTTGGCGACCACGCCGAAATCGTGATTGGTCTGCTCAAACATCGCCCGGGCCCATTCCTTGGCCTCGCTCGTCGGGGCGAAGAGGAGAAACAACGCGATCGCCGGCGCAACGGCGCACGCGGATTCGATGCGGCCTCGCCGGCCATCTACCCTCGGGCTTCTCACGAAGCACACGGCCATGCATCCTCCTTGATATGGCCAAGCAGGGACCGCGAGGCCCCCGCCGCGCCCCTCATTACACCCCCGCCACCTGGCAGGCGTGTTTCAAGCCGTCAACCGCGGTCTTGCCGTAGAAATCGCATCCGGCGTTCTTGGCCAACAGCTCGCTCGCTGCCGCGCCTCCCACCATGATCGAAATCCCTTGGCGCAGTCCTGACTGTTGTATCGCTTCAATCGTGGCCACAACCGACTTGTAGCACGTTGTCAGAAGCAGGCTCAGCCCGACCACCGAGGGCCGGTGCTGACGGATCGCCTCGACAAACTTCTCCGGCGGCACGTCGACTCCCAGGTCGAGCACGTCAAACCCCGCCCCGCGCAGCATCATCACCATGATGTCCTTGCCGATGTCGTGCACGTCGTACTGGACGGTTCCCATGACCGCCTTGGCCCGCGCCTGTGCGGTGGGTCCCGCCCCCAAGTGCGGCTCCAATTGACCGCTGATTCCCTTCATGATCATGCCGCCGAACATCAGGTCCGGCAGGAAGCACTCCTCCCGCCCGAACCGGTTGCCCAGCTCGATCATCCCTTGGTTGCAGTCGGCGAGAATGTCGCCCGCGGGTACTCCCGCCGCCAGCTTCTGGTCGACCAGCGTCCTCGCTCGATCCTCGTCGCACATTGCGATCGCTTGGGCCAGCTCGCTCCCCTCGGTCATCGATGATTTCCTCTCTGCGCCGATCCAGCAGCCCTCGGCCGTGTCAACCCGCCCCGACCGTCGCACGCTTTGGCGGCAGTTTCTGGTGGTTCCTAGAATGAAAGGAGGATTTGCCAGATATACATGTACCCCAGTCCGTCGATCTCCTTCCACAGTCGCTCGACCAACTCCTTGTCTCCCTGGATCGCCGGGAACTCCTTGAGTTTCTCCTCCCAGGGCACGCAGCTTCCCGGCGGGCGTTTGGTTTGTCCGGCAGCTTGATCGGACATGGCACTTGCTCCTCAATGGCTCTGGTAGCTCGTATGTGCAGGTCCCGCCCCAACCTGTACGTCTTACCTGCTCTTACCGCTTCTTATCCCGCAGTGGCGCATGCCACGGTCAGCTTACTGGTCGGCGTGCGCGCTTCGAGGTATGCCACTGCGGGGAACAAGCAGTGCAAATCGCCGAAAAGACACCCGTTTCGGCGAAACGACTGACGCACCGTCGGAGCATACGTTTCTTGTCGGTCCCCACTATCTGTACACTCCGTATTCGCGCGTGGCCTCCGTCATCGCCTGCAGGTTCTCCGCGCGCGTGTCGTTTTGCATGATCGCGCTGGCGTCCATGATGTAGCCGCCGTCGCGCGCCACCCCGTCGATCACCTTCTTGCAGCACGCCCGCACCTCGTCGGGCGTGCCGTAGGCCAGAGGAATTGGGGATGCCGCCGCTGAGGCAGAACTTGTGCCCCAGCCTTCGTGGACGTCGAAGATATCGCCGCGGTCCACATGATAGACGATGCTGCGATCCGGCAACTCGGCGAAGCATCCAGATGATGGTCCCAGTTGCCCTCGGCGTAGAACAGCGTCTGATGCCCTCGCCGCCAGAGTTCCTCGATGATCGGCTTGAGCGTCGGCCAGTAGATGTCGCTCGAACTGCTCGGGGAGACGAACGGCACGCAGCCGCGGTGCATCCAGAATCCGATCGGCACGTTCTCGTCCGGGTCGGCCGCCGACAGCGCCACGTGCAACAGGTGCGGCATCAGCGCCTCGCAGGCCGCCTGGACCTTGTCCGGCTGCTCGGTACATGTCCATCGTCAGCCCGATGTAGCCGCGCAGCTTGTCGGCCAGGATGTCGAACGGCGCCTTGAGGATCCCGGCGATCGCCGACACCGTGCCGCATTCCTTCCGCAGCCGCTCGACCTGCGGGCCGAAGGCCGTGAAGTACTGCAGCATCGCCATGCCGCCCTTGAGCAACGCGAGATTGTTGCGAGTAGGTGGCGGGCTGCCCGGCGCCACGACGTCGCGCGAAGACCCGCGGCAGCCAGACGTTGAACAGGAACCCGGTCGGGTCGTCGATCAGCGCGTCGTACTCGTCCTCGCTTCATGAAGGCGTGCTCCTCCGGCGGCTCGCGAGTACTGGAAGCCGGTGTTCGGCGGCATATCGATGCCGGGCACGCGCGTAGTAGCGCAGGCCGATCGCCTGGGTCAGGCCGGTCCACACGTACACCATGTTGCGCCACCACCGCGTCCCAGTCGAAGTCCGCCGCGCATTTCCGCGCCGCCTCAAAGGCCTTCTCGTAGTCGTGCGTGACCTCCTGGCAGGTGAACCCGGCGTACTTCGCCGTGAACTCGGCCACAAAGGGCCGGATCGGCACCATGTCCGGCTTCCCGTTGCGCATCGCCGTCACATAGCGTTTCAGCCGCTGCTGATACTGCTCTTCTATCTTCCGAGCGTGTTCGGATGCTACTGCTGCGTCGTGGGCCATGGTTATGGGCATCCCGAGTCCTAAGGTGTCGCGCAAGCGTCTGGCTTCTGCCGCCTACCCCTCCAGAAACCGCCGTAGTATTTCAAAACTGCTAACCTACGTCAATTACAGCCTTACGGCAACCACTTGCGGAACACCCCCGCGCCCTAGGTGCCCTCCCCCCGGGCGTCGGCCCACAACGGGAACGCGCCTCGAATAAACGGCAGCACTTCCCTCTCCCCCAAGCGGGCAATCTAGGACGCCCCCTTAGAACCTCTTGGCATCGCGATGCGTGGGAGTCGCTCATGTCCCCACGGCACTTGATTTGCAGCGTTCACGTCCTGCGGATTCCGTCTCGGATCCGGAAGATTTCGAAGAACTCTGCCGAGACCACTCCCTTATTGAGTCCTGCATTGCCAATGCACCCCGCCGACCAGCGAGGTAACCGCTCACGGGCCAGCCGGGGACTGGTCCATTTTTCGGCCGCAAGGCTCTGCCATCACACGAGCCGCCTGACCGAAAACTCGGGACCTCTCCCCTTCGCTTCCCCGTTCACAATGCAGACGTCAATAGGACCTTCGCGCAGTGCGATGGCGACGCGACGAACGGTCGTTGGAGCGGGTCGAAGGCGTTTTCACAACACATTTCAGAGGAGAGTCGAAACCATGGCACCTCTATTCAGCAGCCTCCATTTAAACAACCTCGAGGACCTCTTCCTTCACGATCTCGACGATCTCTACGACGCCGAGAAGCAGGTTTTGGAGGCCCTGCCCAAGATGGCCGACGCGGCCAGTTCGCCGGAGCTCAAACTCGCCTTCATGACGCACTTGGACGAAACCAAGCATCAGATCTCCCGGCTCGAACAGTGCTTCCGCCGGCTGGGTCGCGAACCCGACGGAACTACCTGCGACGGCATGAAGGGGATCATTTCCGAATGTGACGTGATCCTCGATGCCAAGGGGGATCGCGACGTTCGCGACGCCGGCCTTATCGAATGGCGGCAGAAGGTCGAACACTATGAAATGGCCGGATACGGCACCGTCCGCACGTTCGCAGAGCACCTCGGGCACAGCGACGTCGCCGAAATCCTCCAAACTACCCTCGATGAGGAGGGACAAACCGACCAGATGCTTACCGATCTGGCCCAACGCGCGGTCAACGTCCGCGCCGAGCATAGTTAGCCAGGCGGAAGCACCTGTTCTCCAACGCAAGGAGCTTGGCCGGGCTTCGCGGAACCGGCGGTACGATTACCGCCCAACACGGGCCGCTGGCTGGCCACGATGATCCGACGTTTACCGTCGCGGCCGGCCGTTCGTCCCCCGAAGCCCCCTCTTGCACGGCATTGCCGGGCGGAGCACACTGAGGGCCGATCTCAGAATCGCTCTAGCGCCTTTGGCGGCCCCAACAATCGCCGCCGAGCAAGCGATTCCGGGATCGGGCTCTAGAACTCCGTGGTAGTCGCCGAGTCGTAGCGTTTCCATCGCTCCCGAGTTGGCGGCTCACGGGATGCCGATGGTCGGGAGGGGGGGAATGCAACCGCCAACTCGCGTGGCCCTTGTGACTGGATCAGGCAGGAGACGAGTAGGAAACGCGATCGCGCGACTGCTCGCCCGGCAAGGTTATCGCGTTGCCCTCCACTACAACGCATCGGCCGAGGCCGCCACCGCCACGGTCGAGGAAATCTGCACCCAAGGGGGCAATGCGCGGGCGTTTCAGGCCAACCTCGTTGAGCCGTGCGAAATCGATCGGCTTTTCGCCGAGGTTTCCCGCGACTTCGGCCGTTTGGATGTGCTCGTCACCGCCGCCTCGCGTTGGAACTTCCAAGCCCCTGGAGACAACGACCGCCGACCACCTGCGTGCGGCCTGGGAGGTCGATGTCCTGGCAACGTTCCTCTGCTGCCAGCGCGCCGGCGCAGTGATGGTTCGTCAACCTGAAGGGGGCTCGATCGTCACCATCGGCGATTGGGCCGTAGCCCGCCCCTATCCCGACTACGCGGCCTATCTGACGGCCAAAGGATCGATCCCTGCGATGACGCGAGTCTTCGCCGTCGAATTGGCGCGGCGCAACCCGGCGGTTCGCGTCAACTGCATCCTTCCCGGTCCGGTCATGCTCCCTCCGGACCTGCCCGCGAAAGAACGCGAAGCCGCGATTGCGGGAACGCTCGTCCGACGAGAAGGCCGGCCCGAGCACGTCGCCCATGCCGTCCTCTTCCTGATCGAGAACGATTTTGTCACGGGCGTGTGCCTGCCCGTCGATGGCGGCCGCTCGATCTCCGGCGGCGAGGGGGGCCTTGCCCAGGGCCTCGGTTGACGGCTGGGGATTCGGCCCTCGAGGGAGGTCTGCAAATGCTCGGTTCCTTCGGCCCTTGAATGCTTCGTGGCGAGTGGACCGCGCGGCGTTCGTGCGGGCCTTCTGCGCGCCCTCGGATGTTTTCTTCAGGGCAGCTTGAACGGCCGCGCCGAATTGCTCTGCGCCGTTTCCTCGCGGGCCAGCAGCCGGATCGTTCCGTACTCGCCGTCGTATCCGGCCTGCCGCATCACGCGGCCCTGTCGCATGCGTGCGATCGCTTCGGCCAGGAGTGCCGACCCCTTTCGCTCGATATCATCCAGGGCTGCCTCCTCGAGGATGAACAACTCCGGCCCCAGTCGCTTGAGCAGTTCGTCGTACATTCGCCGCACCGTCTGCGTCTGCGGCCCAACTCCACACAATTCGGCGAGTACTTCGTCGAGGGGAATCAGTCGGCGAAACGGCGCGCGCGCGGCGGCAGCGGAGCCGGCGCCGACGTACGATCGGCCAGCTGCGCACACGCGGTGCATGACTCCCAGCGTCAGCGGCTTGCCGCAGTACGGGGCATCGCCCCTCGCGCTCGCGGCTTTCTTCGGGCGAAAGGCAGACGCCGCACTTGCGGTGACCGTCGAGATGGTACTTCCCCTCTTCGGGAAAGAACTCGACCGTGCCCGCGTAGCCCGTGCCCGTCCGCAGCGACTCGCGGATCGCGAAGTAGTCGAGCTCCGTGTCGAACACGCACGCCTCGCGCCCCAGCTTGGCGGGCGAGTGCGCGTCGGAGTTCGAGACCAGCGTGTAGCGGTCCAGGGCCGACACGCGCCAGTTCATCGGCGGGTCCGACGACAGCCCCGTCTCCAGCGCGAACACCTCGCCGCTCAGATCGCCGTAGCACTCCTCGATCGAGTCGAAGCCCGACTTCGAGCCCAGCACCGCGAACCACGGCGTCCAGATGTGGGCCGGCGACCAGGTACGAGCCCTTCGCCCGACTCGAGCGCGATCTCCAGCAGGTCGCGCGAGTCGAGCCCCAGGATCGGCCGTCCGTCGGAAGCGCAGGTTGCCGATCTGCGCCAGGCGCTGCATCAAGCCGCCGCGCGCGGCTCCAGGCCGGACACGTAGATCAGGTGGTGTACCTTGCGCGTCTTCGCCGTCCTGCTTGTAGATCGTCGAGATCTCCACCTGGAGCATGAACCGGACCTCGCGCATTGCCGGACACTCCGATTCTTGCCCGACCGCGCGCTGCCGCTCCGGCCGAAGACGGAACAGACCGGCCTCGACGGCCCCAGTCGATCGGCGATTTCGTCCAGCCATTTCGGGTGGGTGAAATCGCCGGTCCCGACGACGGCCAGGCCCTTCTTGCCGGCCCAGAGGGCCATGTGTTCCAGATCGCACTTCCGGCTGGTGGCGCGCGAGAAGTGCGAATGTAGGTGCAGATCAGCGTAGAACTTCGCCATTCGGGCATCCTGTCCAAAGAGGGAAGAACGATTCTACCCCAGCGATTCACCAAGCACGAGCAACATGAGCGATCTGGCTGAACGAACGACGGGCTTGTGCGGCCGCCGCAGGGAGTGCCGCTTGCGCGACGATCGGGCGGCGCAAACATTCGGCACTCCAACCGTGGCCGGCGCTTGACGATGTCCCCCCGGACCGCTAGGCTAAACGTGGCTACGCCGGCTTGAACTCGGGCTTGACAAGCCGTCCGAGCGCCCACCATTGCTACACGCCTCAGATTGCGCCACCGCGCGACATGCCCAGTCGGCGCCGACCGTCACGAAACCAAACTGGCTCGGTCCTTGCCGGGTCGGATCACGTAGTGGGGAGTCGACGGTATGGTCGGGGTTATCTGCAAACGCGACGTCCTTCGCCATCCCGATGTCATCGTTCGCGCCTTCGGGTGGCGAGTGCTCTTTCGGGTGCTGGCCGCGCGGCGCACGCAAACCTTCCTTTCGATCGTCATGGAGGCCGGCTATCTCGCGCCGCCCGATAGCCGGTCGTTCGAGATCCTCCATCGTTGCGTCGCCCTGGAACTGGCCGCCAAGCAAATCTACGAAGTCCTCGGTCAGCGATTTCGCGAGTGGAGACTGGTCGAGAACTTCTTCCAGACGCTGGCGCACCAGGAACAGGAACACGCCGACCTGCTCGAACTCTGCCGCGCCGAGGCCGGCCGCCGCGGCTGGGACGGCAAGCACTTCGACCTTTGGCGGGAAAGCATCCCTCGGCTGGAACGCCTTTTCCGCGAGGCCCAATCCAAGCTCCGTGCGGTCAAGCAGGTTCCCGATGCTTTCTGGCTGGTTCTGGAGCTTGAAGCGTCGGAGATTAACCAGATGCTTCCCAGTGTGGTGGCTTCGTGCAAATCCGAATTCGTCCACGAATTCCGCGTATTCCAGTTTGCCGTGCAGGATCACCTCGACTACATCGCCCGGTCGATTTCCCAGTTCGATCCCGATCTGAAGCCCGCCTGCGAGAAGATGCTCTGGGGACGTGAACAGGTTCTTGCCCCCGTTGCCTGACCCGATCAGAAGTCAATCGGCGGTTTCAATTCGCGCACTGGTTCCGGGGCGCGGCGACGATGATTTCCAGCTCCGCGTTCTCCGCCTTCAAAGCAGTCCGCAGGCCTTCAAGGATCGCGACAGAGAAACTCCACGACTTCGGCCGGCTCGGCACGTCAAGGGCTCGGGTGGATCGTCCGCCCACCACATCGCGATTTGTCTCCATCGCTCAAGAGTTCACTGGCCAGGTCCGGTACTTCCTCCGTGACGCGGATCCCCGCCAGCCGGAGGAATGCCGCCAGCAGACAGTACCCCTTTTCGGTCAGGATCGACTCGGGGTGGAATTGCAGGCCGACGATCGGGCAGCTCGCGGTGCCTCAGCGCCATGACGGTGCCGTCTTCGGTCCGCGCACGAGACCTCCAGGCACGCGGGGCAGACGCCTCTTCGACGACCAGCGAATGGTATCGCGCGCCGAATGGGGTTGGGCAAGTCGGTCAAACACGTCTCGCCCGTCGTGGTAGATCGCCGATGCGCGCCCGTGGACCGGCTCCGCGGCGCGGACGATCCGCCCGCCCAAACGCCTCGGCGATCGTCTGATGGCCCGAGGCAGATCCCCAGGATCGGAAGCTCTCCGTGCGAACGCGCGGACCAGCTCCAGCGAATAGCCGGCCTCGCGCGGCGTGCACGGTCCCGGCGAGAGCACCAGCGCCGCCGGCTTCGCCGCGCGCACGCCCGCTGCATCGATCGCCGTATTGCGCACGACGCGCGGTGCTCTGCCCCAGTCGCTCGAAGTAGCGGGCCAGGTTGAAGACGAAGCTGTCGTAATTGTCGATGAGCAGGATCATTCGCAGCGCGCGGAGCAGCCCTTCGGCCTTGTCCCACGTCTCCTGGTATTCTCGCGACGGGGACGACTGGGCGACAATGCCGCCGCCGACCGGGGCCTGCCACCAGCCGCGCCCGGCGGTGATCGTGCGGATCAGGATGTTCAGATCCAGCGAACCGTCGAAGCCGAGATAGCCCAGCGACCCGCAATAAGAGCCCCGCGCCGTCGGCTCCAACTCGGCGATGATCTCCATCGCGCGGATTTTCGGCGCCCCGGTCACCGATCCCCCCGGAAACGCCGCCCGTACCAGATTCGAGGGGACTGCATGCCTCGCGGAGCCGGCCGCGGATCACCGACACCAGATGCTGCACGTAGGCGTACGTCTCCAGCCCGCAGAGCTGGCTCACGACGACGCTCTCCGGCCGGCACACGCGCGACAGGTCGTTGCGCAGCAGATCCACGATCATCACGTTTTCCGCTCGGTCCTTCTCATCGGCCAACAGATCGTCGCCCGCCGAACAGGTCCGTCTCCGGCCGGTCGGTCCGCGCGCCGAGTTCCCTTGATCGGCCGAGTCTCCACCTGTCCTTCGCGAACCATCAGGAACCGCTCCGGCGACGCGCTGACGATCTGAATCGGCCCCAGGTCGAAATAACCGGCAAATGGGGCGGGGTTGCGCTGCCGCAGCCGCAGGTACAACGCGACCGAATCGCCTTGCGCGGGCTAAAGCAGACGTTGCGCCAGATTCACCTGGAACACATCGCCCGCACGAATGTACTCGATCGCGCGCTCGACGGCCGCCAGGTACTGCTGCGCGAGAGAAGTTGCTCGTCAGCCCTTCCCTGCGGCTCATCGCATACTGCGGAGCCAGTTGGTCGCGAGGGATCGGCCGCGTCAGGCTCGATTCGCCGCGCGATAACTCGTGTGCCGTGCCCCGTTCGGGTTCCGACAGCCACGTGCGCGACTTCCTCCAGACGTTGCCGAGCCCGCTGCGTGCGCCGCTGCTCGGCCGGGCTCCGGAAATCCCTGCGAGACGATCCACGCGCGACCGTCGACATGGTCCAACGCGACTACCACGTCGTACAGCCCGACGGCCAGCGCGGGGATTTCAAACTCGTCGTGTCTGGACGCGGAAGGTTCTCGAGTTGCCGGCCCAGATCGTAGCTCAGAAGCCCGGCCGCGCCTCCCTGAAACGGCGGCACTCCGGCTGCTGCGGGGCCGGCGAACTCGGCCATACGCTGCTCCAGCGCGCCGACGCACCCGCCCTGTCGACCGGGAATTCGAGGTAGTCGAACGGATCGGCCGCCAGGAACGAATAGCGCCCGCAGCGATCCAGCCGTAGCGCACTGTCGAGAAACAGGCAATGCCCGTGCGCGGCGAACCGGCGGAAGACCGCCTCCACGTTCGGTGGCGGCGCCAGTTCTTCGACCAGGGGCAACTCGTGGGACGTCATGGGTTGGCCGCGTCTTCCTCGTTGCAGCCCGCCGCCTTGCGCCGCTGCGCCATGCGCAGCGCCCGGCGTTCCAGGCGGGTAAGCTCCCGTACGGTCAGCATTCCCCAGTCCAGCGATTCGTCCTGGCGGTAGTTCTTTCCGAGCGCGAGTGCCGTCACCGCCTTCGCCATCTCGTAGCCCAGATAGAAGGCGTGCGACGCGTCGATGGCCGTCGGCGCCTGGGGCAGCAGTTCCTCGAACAGCTCGAACGGATCGTTTCCCTCCAACTGCAATCCGGACGATATCACGTGCAGCTTTCCCCGTTCGGCGAAGATGCGATAGGAATGGTCCTTGATCGCCGCAGCCAACTCCGCCAGCCCGCGATCGCCATGCTCCAGCACCTTGGCGTCGCGGAGCATCACCAGTCGCGGCTCGATGTGCTTCGGCAGCACTCCTCGTGCGCATCGCATAGTACACCAGTCGCCGCGCCAGATCGCATTCCCGCACCGCCGTTCGCGCCCAGTTGATCTCCTGCGTGGTCAGCACGCTGCGGATGCCAATCTCCTGGCAGAATCCCAAGAGCAGCACGTTGATGCCCCCCGAATCGACGTCGGTCAGCTCGGTCAGATTGCCGATTCCCATCAGCATCTCGGCCTCCGGCCACCGCCGGCGGACCTCCAGATACCGACCGAGGCTCTCGGCGAACCCGAAGCCCGATCGGGTTGAGAATCGGGTCGATCCGCAGCGGCACCCCGTGCCGGTCGAGCACCTCGAGCGTCTGCTCCAGCCCCTCGAGCGTCCCCGGCACGTCCGGCACTGCCACCACCTCGCAACCCCAGTCGCAGGCGTGCTTCACGTTGGTCCGGTTGACCGAGAGCACCAGTTCCGCCCCCGCGCGCACCGCCGGAGCGATCTCGGCCGGGTTGTAGCTGTCGATCGAGACGCGGTAGCCCTCGGAGCGGAGGGCCTTCACCGCCTTGCCCACGCCGCTCCATTTCGACCGCGGTTCGCAGCCCAGGTCGATCACGTCGGCGCCGTCGTCCGACAATCGTCTGGCCTTGGCGAGGATCTCCTCCAGCGAAAGCCGCGGCGCAAGGTTGATCTCGGCCAGGATCTCGATGTCATACTCGCCGTAGTCCGACAAGTCCGATTTTCGTCCAAAGAACTCGGGTAGTTGTCGCAGGTCGCGCGGTCCGACTTCGACCGGCACCCCCGCCGCTGCTCCACGACCGGCTCGGTCGCCCCAGGCAATAACCGGGCATCATCACGCGGGTTACTCCCGCCGGCACTTCAGCCGTTGGCGATCCACTTCGGCGTCATCAGCGCCGCCACGGTGATCGGCATGACGGCGATCGAGTAGTCGAAGCCCGCTGGAGATGCCAGTTCTTCGACCACGCGCCGCAACGAGGCCTCGGCCAGCCGTCCGGTCACGAAGAGATAGTGCTCACGCGGCATAATCCCGGCGCCTATTGAGTCCTGCATTGCTTATGGAACGAGGGCGACCATCGGAAGCCCAGTTTCCCGGCACGGAAAGCTTGGAACCGTTCCACGATCAACAACGGCATCAATAAATCGTTCAATCACGTCCAGCCGTCAAGGGCCGCCCGGTTTCCAGGGTCTTGCCCCGATCGGCTGAGGCTTCTGCGAACCACGTCTCAGCAACCGGGCGCAGTCGGCCTGCGCTCGAAGATCAGCCGGGCGCGTCCTTCACGCGGAATCCTCCGTTCACGTCCCACACCTGACCCGTCACGAATCCCGCCGCCGGCGACGCCAGGAATCGGACGACGCGTGCCACGTCTTCGGGGGTTCCCCATCGGCCCAGCGCCGCTTCTTTCTGAACTCGCTGCTGCCAATGCTCCGACGCTCCTTCACCCCACTGGGTCTTGATCCAGCCCGGGGCCATGCAGTTCACTCGCACTTCCGGCGCCAGCGATTGCGCCAGGCTCCGCGAGAAGCCCGCCACCGCGGCTTTGGCTGCGGCAAACATCTCTCCGCTGTCTCCTGCCATTCCGCGCAGCACCGTCCCAGCCCATGTTCACGATCACTCCCCCTCGGGCTGCCTTCATCCGTGCGCCGACCGATCGCCCCAATCGCACCGTGGCGAGCACGTCCACGCGCGACAGCGCCTCCAGCTTGCGCTCAAAAGACCACTGGTGCGCTGTGCCGGTGAGCACGTCTGCTCCGGCGTTATTCACCCAAATGTCCACGCCGCCATGCCATGCCCATGCCCGCTCCGCGAGTCCCTCCAGTTGGCTCGGATCACTGAGGTCGGCCGGCGCGATCTCAGCCTTTACTCCCGACTCTCGGATTTTGTCGGCAACCGACTCCAGCTCCTCACTCATCTGCCGCCCATGCACCAGCACCGACGCACCGGCGCGGGCCAACTCCAGGGCAATCGCGCGCCCAATGCCGCTTGAGGAGCCGGTCACCACCGCCGTTGCCGCGTTCAATGCATCTGCCGTTGCATGTGCCATGGATCGAGTATGTCCGAGGAAATTGTTGTTACGCTCCGCGGTAACCGCTCGGCCAGCGTGCGGCTACCCAGCGGAGGCCCGAATTGCCGATCGAGCGCTGGGCGGCAAGGGGAACTCCGGATTCTAGCCGTTTCGGCTCACGGTCCGGACTGGGTCGCGAACGTTGACTGCGCCGGCATCAATAAGGGCATAAAATCACCGGCAATTATACCCGGTGGACATCCCCGAAGTCTTGGGCCCCTTAGCCTTGGAGCGTGCAGAGTGGGCTGGATGCAACCGGCCTCGAGGCTCGGCCCCCAAACCCTTTGCCACCCGGCGACTTACTCGCGGTGGAAACAGCCGAGGTCATGCGGGGAATCCGTTCTTAGAACCGATCCCGCAACCTTCTGCGGGACGGCGATTTCTCGGCCGTCGAGGGCCGCCCTGGCGGTTCTGAGAGCCTATCCGAAAACTACCGCAGCGGCCCTATGCGGCCAGAGGATTTCAGGGCAGCAGACGGTTCTGGGACCGGCTCTAAGATCGCTTCTCAGTTGTGAACCGCGATTCCCACGCCGACCCCGGGTCGCCGCGGCGGGCCGTAATAGTGGGGATGGCCCCAGGGACGACACCAGGGGTCTTGATAGTAGTATTCCTCGACGATCATCGGTGCCGGCGCCGGCGCGGCGATGACCATCGGCGCCGCCTGGGGCATCTGGGGCATCGGTGGCTCCTGCATCGCCCGGATCACAGGCAAGCTCACGCCCTGTTGCTGAAGCATCACCAGGTCGGCGGCCTGCAGGGGTCGTGCGACACCGTGAATCCGCACATGGTTCACAATCAGTTCGTCCGCCACACCCGCACGCGACATGGCCACCACGTCGTCGATCGAGACGGGGTTGGCCCCCAAGGGCCGCTGCAAGCGTTCCTCGATCATCGCCCGGTTTCGGGCTTCGGACTCATCCAAGGCACCGCCGATCAACGCCCCGGAAACCAACCCAGTGGCGCCGCCCACCGCCGCCCCCGCGGCTGTGTTGCCTAATGCGTGGCCCGCCAGGGCACCCACTCCAGCCCCACCCAGGCCGCCAATCAAGGCTCCGCGGTCCGCATGATAGGGGGAGTAGCAACCAGCAATAAGAATGGCATGCAAAAAAGCTGCAAACCAAAGCACGTATCCGGCGATGCGTTCCATGCGACAAACTCCGCGGGCGAATTCCGTTTCGCACTCCGAGAGCCGGTCCGAAAACTGTTGTCTGCGACCATCAACAAGACTGTGTCGCGGCCAGCGGCTTTGGGTTTCGTCTCTGAAAAGCGGCCTCCGAGACCTGGGTCTTGGTTCACGGTGGCCCGGCGATTATCGGGCGACCGCCTCGCTGCGTCAATTCACATTGGGAAACCTGCTCGGGCGTTGGAGGGCCGCACGTGGGGGTCCCATTTTCCCCCGCACTCAATCACGACCGTTCTTGTTGCCAATAGGTCCCTCGATCTCCAGCGACCGGGCCGCCGTCGGCGCATTGGCACTTTCGGCGTGAACGGGTTCTCGGCCTGGCCGATCGCAGATTGGGCCAGTTTGCGCGGTTCAGATTGGGCGACAACGCTCGTACTTTTCGTTCCTACGATGGATTCGCTTGCTGCGCGCCACCGAGGCAAGTAGAATGGGCGGCGTGGGATTTGCGGCCGCTTGCAGCCAGAATCTGCTAAAGTGCCATCGCCGCCTCTTGGCCCTCCCATGGCCAGGGGAGCGATCCAACTTGAACGAAGCCTGCCGCGACCAAACGTCGCGGTTTTTTTTTGCTCCTCGGGTCATGCAGCCGCCGCCGAACAAATCGCTTTGGCTTCTTGTGCTCCACGGGAGACATTCCGATGGCATCGGACAGTGGTTCGTCAGCGGCGAAGTTCCGGGAAAACGGGACCTCCACCCAGTCGGTTCACGCCGGCGAGGACCGGCAGAAGCCCGGCTACTCGATCACCGACCCGATCTTCTGCACGGCGACCTACACCTTCGCCGACACGCAGTCGGTGATCGATTTCGTCGAGCAGAAGCAGCCGCGCGAGGAATACGGCCGCTACGGCAACCCGAGCGAGAAGGTCGCCGAGCGGAAGCTGGCCGCCCTGGAGGGCGGCGAGGCGGCCGTGCTCTACTGCCACCGGCATGGCGGCCATCGCCGGCCTGCTGCTGGCCAAGCTGCAGGCCGGCGACGAGGTCGTGCTGTTCGACGAGTGTTACCACCGCACGCCGCGAGTTCTGCGTGAAGCACCTGGGCAAGTTCGGCGTCGTCACGCACCAGGTTCCGGCCTGCGACTACGCGCGCGATGGAAGCGGCCATCACGCCGAGCACGCGGCTGCTGATCAGCGAATCGCCCACCAATCCGCACCTGAGCGTCGTCGACCTGGAGCGTTTCGCCGCGCTTGGGCACGAAGCACGGCGTCGAGACGCTGATCGACGCCACGCTGGCCACGCCCTACAACGTGCGGCCGCTGGAGTACGGCGTCGACTACGTGCTCCACTCCTGCACCAAGTACCTCGCCGGCCACAACGACATGCTCGGCCGGCGCGGTCATCGGCTCGGCCGAGAAGATCGAGCCGGTCCGCAAGCTCCGCGGCGTCATGGGCACGGTCAACGCGCCCGCACAACATCTACCTGCTGCTCCGCGGGCTGAAGACCTTCGAGCTGCGGATGCAGCGGCACAACGAGAACGGCCTGGCCGTGGCCGAGTTCCTCGCCGGCCATCCGCGGGTCGAGAAGGTCTACTATCCCGGCCTGCCGAGCCATCCCTACTACGAAGTCGCCCGGCGGACGATGCGCGGTTTCGGCGGCCTGGTGACGTTCCTGGTGAAGGACGCCGACTGGCGGGCAGACGGCCGCCGTGGTCGACGCCGTGCGGATTCCGCGGATCGGCCCGAGCCTCGGCGGCGTCGAGTCGCTGATCGAGCAGCCGATCGTGATGAGCTACCACGACTTCACGCCCGAGCAGCGCCAGGCCGTCGGCATCCCCGACAACATGATCCGCCTCTCCTGCGGCATCGAGAACCCCGAGGACCTGATCGCCGACCTGAAGCAGGCGCTGGAGCGCTGAATTTCGATCCGAGCACCCTGCGAGCGTCTCTCCCATGCAATTCCGCACCCGCGCGATCCACGTCGGCAACGAGCGCGACCCGGCGACCGGGCGCCGTCGTCCCGCCGATCCACCTGGCCGCGACCTTCGTCCAGCCGGGCGCCGGCGAGTGGGGCGAGTTCGACTACTCGCGCAGCGGCAATCCCACGCGCAAGGCGCTGGAAACGACGCTCGCCTCGCTCGAGTCGGGCGTGCGGCGCACTTGGCCTTCTCCTCCGGGCATGGCCGCCACGCACTGCGTCACGATGCTGCTTGCAGCCGGGCGACCACATCGTGGCCGGCACCGACATCTACGGCGGCACCTATCGGCTGCTGCACAAGATGGTCAACCGCGCGGGCATCGAGGTCACGCTCGCCCCGTCGACCGACCTGGCGGCGCTTCGAGGCGGCCATCCGGCCCGAGACGCAAGCTGGTCTGGATCGAGAGCCCCGGCAATCCGCTGATGTCGATCACCGACATCGCCGCCTGCGCCGAGATCGCCCATCGCCACGGCGCGCTGTTGGGCGTCGACAACACGTTTGCCACGCCGGTGCTCACGCGGCCGCTGGAACTGGGCGCCGACATCGTCATGCACTCGGCCACCAAGTACCTCGGCGGCCACAGCGACGTGCTGGGCGGGGCGCTCGTGGTGCAAGGACCCGGAACTGCTCGAGCGGCTCTACTTCATCCAGAACGCCACCGGCGCGGTGATGGGGCCGCTGGAGTCGTTTCTCTGCTCGCGCGGGCTCAAGACGCTGGAACTTCGCGTCCGCGAGCAGTGCCGCACGGCGGCCAGCGCTGGCCGAGTTCCTTGCCAGGCCGACCGCCGCGTCGCCCGGGTGCTCTATCCCGGGCTGGCCGAGCCATCCCGGCCACGCGCATCGCCGCGCCGGCAGATGGACGGCGGCTTCGGCGCGATGCTCAGCTTCGAGGTGGCCGGCGACCTGGCCGCCGCCAAGCGGCTGGTCGAGTCGACGCAGCTGTTCCAACTGGCCGTCAGCCTCGGCGCGCGTCGAGTCGCTGATCGAGCAGCCGGCCGCGATGTCGCACGCCAGCTACGATCGCGCCGATCGCCTCGCCCACGGCATCACCGACGGCCTGATTCGGCTCTCCGTCGGCCTGGAAGCGTTCGAAGACCTGGAGGCCGACCTCGATCAAGCGCTCGATCGGGCGCTGGGCAGCTAGCGATCCGGCGCGGCGTAGGATCGTCTCGCGCGTCAGTTCTTGGAATCGTTCGGCACGCGACGGCTCGATTTCTTCGGCTTCGTCTTCGCCGGTTCTCCGCGCTCGTTCGCCCGCATGTCCTCAAGCGTCACCTTGCTGGCCGCGGAGTGCCGCGGCTCGTCCGCCGAATCACTCCGCGGGGCAGAGACGACCTGCTTCACCACCACATCGTCGAACTCCACGACACCCGCGCCCAGGTACGCATACAGCATCACGCGTCCCCAGCGGGGCGCGTACCGCGTGCTCTTGGGGGTGAAATCCTCGGTATGTACGTGCCAAGCGTTCTTCGCACCGGTCAGGTTCTGCTGGCTGCGGTAGACTTCGCGCTCTTCCTGCGGAGGATTGCCCGGCTGGCTCGCTTGCTCGGCCGACCGCTTCGCCGCTTCCGCTCGAAACTCGGTGGGACTTTGGTCGTAGCACTTGATGAACACCTTGACCGCCGGACCGTTGCTCCGCCACCGACATTGAAAGCGGTACGTTGCCCCTTCCTCCACCGGGAAGGGCCGGCTGTAGTACATGACTCCTTCGTTGTCGCCTACGGCTTGCGAGAAGGTGAAGCGGATCAAGTGGTTCGCGGGGTTGCCTACCTCCGGCAGCCACTTCACCAGGTTGCCCAGCGGCTCGCGGAGCTGTCCGGCGCGGGCCTCCCAGCCCTTCGGCACACCGCTATTGACCGTCTCAAAATCCCCCGCCACCAGGTGCGGGCCCCGTTTCCACCGCTCCTCAGCCTCGGCCGACTTTGCCGTCACGCGCTCGGTGGCCGGCGCGGCCACGGCGCGTCCCGTCAGCTTCTCCACGATCTGGTTGATGTAGACGTGTGGAATCTCGCTCACCGAGTTGGTCCGCACGCCCGTCTTTTCGTAGAGCACCACCGGCTCGCTTCCCGAGAAATCCACGCAGCGGATCACCAGATCGTAGATCTCGCCGTCGGTGCCGGGTGCCCGCTCCACGCTCCCCCAGATCCCGATCTGGGCGTCGAACTGCTTACGGACCACCTCGCCCACCTTCTCCAACGGAGTGTCCGGACCGATCTCGACCCGATTGCTCCGACAGGTCTCGCGCACGTCTTCGATCGAATCCGGCACGATAAACTCTGGCTGCTTCGCCAGCCGTTTCCACACCAGTTCGCCCATGATCTGGCCGTACCGCCCCTCGTCGAAGCGGCTCACGAAATCGAAGGGAATCACCACCTTCTTGGCCGCCGCCGACGTCTCGCCGGCGCGGCCGATTCCCACGGCCGCCAGGAACAATACGAGGGACCAACATGGAGTGCGGAATCGTATTCGCCCGCGCCCATAGCCGAAAAACGGCGCACCGGCAAACGGCCCAGGCATCGCTATGAAATCACGTGGGGGCGGGCACCGCCGTGCCTCGCCGCTTCCGGCAAGTCTTGCCCTTGAGATGATGCCCGTCCCCGAATCGTGTACGAACGGGCTCTGACAAAACGGGGACTGGCTTCCGGCGAATCGCGCCTGATGCATTGAATTTGCCTTGAGCGAGCGTGCCTGTCCCCGTCTTGTCAGAACCTCTAACGCTTTGCCGGTTCCTTCTCCGCCGCTCCTCCCGCCGACAATCGCTGAAAGTACTGCCGGTTGAGCTCCTCCCAGCCGGCGGGCGACGCCTCCTGCATCCCCCCGAGCAACTCCTTCTGGATCTCGCCGGGCAGATTCGTCGTCGTGTCCTTGCGGATCTCGAACTCCCCTTCGAGATACTGCTTGACGTTGCCCATTTTGTCCGCCAGCACTTCGCGCTGTCTCAGCGCGTTCTGGTAGTTGCCCGCCTTGAGATCCGCCTCGACCTGCCGCATCATCTCGATCATCTTCTTCAGGTCGGTGTGGTGGAAGTTGGCAATTTGGAACTGGCTGTCGATCCCTTCGGCCTTGTTGCGCAACGCCGCCTGCCGGCCCGCCAGCCGCTGGACGTCGCGCGGACCAGGCGACTTCGGAGCCGGTCCCTCCAGGCCCTCGCCACCTTGGCCACTTTCCTTGCCGCCGCCCGTGGCTCCCCCCGTCGGGTCCTTGCTATGATCCTTGATCTGCCCCTTCATGATCGGATCGGGGGTCAGCCGCGTGGGCGTTCGCCGGCCGCCCTTGCCCACCGCTTCGTCCCCCACGAACTCGCCGCTCGACTTGCCTTGTCTGCCCTCGCCGGCGCGGCCGCCGATCTCACTGGTGTTCGGCAGGCGATTGCCGGTCACGCCCCGCGCGCTCATATTGGAGATGGGACCATCGACGGCATCCCAGCCGGCCCCTTTGTCGAGCGAATCCGCCGCGCTGGAGGTCACGTCTTCCATCTCTTCGAACAAGTCCTCTTCCTCTTCCATGAGGTCGCCGATCAGGTCCTCCAGTTCGCCGGGCAGCTCCGCCATCGGCGCTTCTTTGTCGGCGTCCGACAACGATTCCTCTTGGCTCCACTTCTCCCGGTCGGGCGAGTCCGGCAGCCATTTCTCGAGGTTCGTCGTCATTTCCTCCGCGCGCTCGTAGCCGAGTTGCTCCAGAGGCACGGCGATGTCGACCGACTTTTTCGTCAGCGCGTCGGCCGCCATCTTGATCTCGGTCTGGATTTCGACCAGCTCTTTAGCCACCGACGCATTGGCGAAATCCTGCTCCGGCAACTTGCTCAGGTCGGTGTGCAAGTCCTGGAGGAATTTCGACCAGTCGTCCTCGACGGCGGCGAGCTTGGCCAGCAGTTGCCCCTCTTCTTCGCTGAAGTCCTCGGCCGACTTCTTCGCCAGGTTCTCCGATCCCTCGATCACTTTCTTCTGCTGCTTGAGAAACTCCTCCAGCTTCTTCTTCGCCTCCTCCAACTTCTTCCGCACGTCCTCGGGCAGATCGGCCCCGGGCCGCTTTTCCATCTCGGCCAGCGTCGCGTTCTGCGCCTGGCGCGCCGCGCCGAGAAGCTTGCGCAACACCTCGATGATCCGGTCCTGAATCCCCCGCAGCTCGGCGGCCGGGCCGTCGAATCCCTCAAGAGCCTTCTGCTTTACCAGCGCATCGCACCGCGCCACCGCCTGAAGCATCTCCCCCAGCGCGAGCTGATGCAGTACGCGCTGGATCACGCGCCGCTCGTCGGAGTGCGTATCGCGGATCGACTCGACCGCTGCCGTCGCTGCCTTCTGGATTTCCACCTGCTGCGTGCGAACTTGACCCGCTGCATCGGCGCGCGAGCCGACGTCGCGCGGTTCGAGGATCGCGCCCGCAGCCACCCGAGCGCGGACCTGCTTTTCCAGAAGCTTCCCCAGCACCTCGCGCAGGCTCTCGATCTCCGCAAGCGCGCTGGTGGCCTGGGCGTCCGGTGAAACGATTCGCAGCGCGTGCCAACCGCTGGCCGTTTCCTGCGGTCCCAGCGTCAGCCCCCACTCGCGGTAATCGCGGTTGTCCAACGCCACGGCGCGCACGAGCACCTGCTGTCCGGGCTTGAATCGCTCCGCCGGCAAATCGAGGCGGTGGTGGAGCGTTGCCGTATCGGCGTCGAATTGCGTCCACCGGTGCAGCACCACAATCTCTTCGGGCTCCGCGGCCGCATCCGATACTTTGCCGCCCTGAGGGTCCGCTTTCGCCGCAGTCTCTCCCCGTGGTTCGGCTGCCGGCTCGCCTTCGGCGTCCGGACCGGCCCGGCGCACCTTCATTTCCAGCCGCACCTGCCCCAGCCCGTGGTCGTCGCCGGCGCGGACGAGAATCGGCACGCTTGCACCCGCGCGAACGGTCTCCTGCCGCGCGGGCTTGAGTAACTCGACCGTGGGCAGCGCGTCGGGCAGTACGTGCACGCGATTCAGCCGCGGGTTCGGATCAGAAAGCCCCGCGCTATCGGTCAACTGGAGGATAAACGTCCCGTCGCGCAAAAGCGGAATCGTCGCTTGAAACGCCTGTCCGTCGTCCGCCACGCGGCCGACAAACTTCTGCCCGTCGATCAGTACCTGGCCCGATGCGATCGGCGCCGACGGCCGCACGGTCAACTCGGCCACCGTGTACTGGGGCGCTTCCAAATCGGCATCCTTCTGCGTGACGGTTTCCGCCGGCCGGTTCAGGTAGGCCGGATAGCGAAGCGTGACCTCCACTTCGGCGATCGTGGGCTTCTCGCGCACTTGGACCGCGTAGCGCCGCGTCTGCGAATCGCCGATCTCCAAGCGGTAGCTCGCCGGCCTGACCACTGACGGAATCGTGGCCCGATAGCGCGTTCCCCCCTCGTCGGCCGCCATGCTCGTCGACGTCTCCGCCTCGCCCTCCGCCGCGATCCACAGCGTCGCGTCGTAGACCTTGCCGTCCGTGCCCTCGATCGAGCCGGTGATTTCCAGACTCGATCCGACGAGCACCTCCGTGTCTTCCGGGCTCACGGTAATGTTGCCCACGGCGCCGACGGAAGGCACGAAGCCGAACGGTTTCAGCACCCGGCCCAGGGCCGAGCCCCAGTGCGGAAACGTTGCCTGGCACACGAGCGCGATCGCGAACAAAATCGCCAAAAGCAGGGCGGACTCGGCCAGGTCGCGAGGAGTCTGCATGCAGTGAAGGAATCGCCCAGCGCGGCTTTCGCGTCGCGACGCTTCCTCGAATCGCACCCCGGCAACCCGCAAGGCGGCCTCGCGAATCGCTGCCTCGCAAAACCCGCGCTCGGCCTGCCGTGTGTCGTCGGCCAGTTGCACCAGGTTGATCAGATCGTTTCCCAGTTCCGGCAATTCCAGTTCCACGCGCCGGGCCGTGGCCTCCAGGCTCCGCTGGCTTCGCGCCATGCGCCTCCCCATCAAGGCCACGGCCACCACCGTGGTCGACAGCCACATCGCGAACGCCAGCACGAGCACTCCTTGGGGGAAACGCAGCACCACGTCTCCCAGCGCGAATAGCAAGAGCGTGCCGAAGGAAAGGCTGAACGCCAGCACCGCCGTGGAAAGCAGGGTGAATAACCACCACCGTTGTCGCGTGGCGTCCAACCGCTCCAGCACGTTTTCCGCCGCAGGCGACATGGGAAACGACTCCGAAAAGGGCTCCGGCCACGGGGCAGTTGCCTCAGGATCGTGGGCACCGGACCGGCCTTCGTTCGGCTCTTGGCGGCTTACTCCGCGCTTCAATGCGTCGTTGCATACACCAGCACGTTCGTGCCGATCTGAAGTGCCGACTCGTCCTTCAACCCGTAGCTGTACGCGTGCGGGAATTGCTCCCAGCCGTTGCCCAGGTCGAACTTGCTGTAGATCACCGCCAATCGCCCGTCGAGCGTGATTCCTTCGAGTTCCGGCGTGTTCGAAGGGCCGAAATCCTCGCGCACGCGGGGCGTGTATTCGACCTCGCCGATCTCGTAGTGGCAGCGGTACAGGGGATGGTCGGCCGGCAGCTTCGCCAGCCGCTGGTCGGGGAAAACCTTGGCGATCTCGCGGCGGAACGCCAGTGTCGAAGGCGATCCGGCCGCAGCACGCGTCGGCCACCAGCAATCCCGCCGGCCTTCAGGTACTTCTGCAGCATCGCCGCCTCCTCCGCACTCCAGGCGAACTCGCGGTGCCCGGTCATGTACAGCAGCGGATAGGTGACGGCTTTCGGGTCCTTCAATCGCACGTTCTGCCGCTTGAACTTCACCTCCAAGGTCGAGTTGTCCCGGGCGAACTTGAGCAGGTTGTGCACCGCCGAGGGATCGGGATCCCAGTCTCCCTCGTGCATCATCTGGGCGAACACGAAATCGTCGCGGCTCGGGGCCTCGGCCTCGTAGTAGACCTTCGTCGAGCTGAGGAACCGGCCGAGCTGGAAGCTGCCCAGAAGGTACGTGACGAGGTTCGCCCCGAGCTGCCGCGCCTGGTCGATCACCACGCGCGTGCCGCGGGGATGCTCGTGGCCGTCCCAGCCGCAGGTCATATCGCACGGGGGAGAAGATCACCGCCGCTGCGGCAGCCGAAATCGATCGACTCCAGGCACGGCTCATCGACGTAGGTCGAGCCGTCTCCCTTCTTGTACGTCAGCTCCCCAAGCTTGTAGTACGACGAGTACACCGGTTCTTCGCGGAGCATCTTGCGCAGCGGCCGGCCCGGGAAGATCAACTCCATCTCCCGCCGGAACGAATCGGCAAAGTCCGTTCCAGCCGCAGCAGGCGTCGCCGAGGATCATGCCCGCCGTCGACCACGTACGGGCAAGCTTCGGCCGGATCGCGTCGGTCAGCTCAAACTTGTTGTGCCCGGCGAACAACAAAGCCGGCAGCTCGCGCGGATCGTAGCGAGAAGTGCTCGAAGTCGGCCTCGATCGCCCGGTAGTTGATCCCCAGCTTCTCGTTGGTCCAGCCCAGAAGCGTGATCACGTCGGCCGGGTCGGTCATCCAGTCGCGGTACATCGTCCGCTTGCCGTCCTTGGTCACCCACTTCGCCGGGCCCATCGCCATCTTGCCGATCAAGGCGGGTGGGGCGGGAGGACGCTTCTTCTCCGAACGCCGAAGCGGCGTCGCCGGCAGCGGCAGCGGCGGAAATGACTCACCGCCGGTCTGGTGCTGCGTTTTCGCCGGCGGAGGCGGCCCGCAATCCACCGGGCCCGAACCCTCCTCTTCCGCCGACCCTAGCGCCGAACCGGTCAGGCTGCCCGCGCCCCCGATCGCACAGCCCAGTCCCAGCTTCTCCAGAAAGCCCCGCCGGGAAAGACCACGGACCCTCAGATTGGCCCAATCCCCCATGGCAATGCCTCCGCTCGTTCGAACGCGCAACCGCGCTGGCTGGCGGCCGTTTTCCACGCTGGCAGGGCCCTATCCCACCTCTGCTATTCTCCTCACGCGCGGGGGGGCGAGTCAAGGCGCATCGGGGCGAGGGCTCTTGCTTCCTTACCGACCGGTTGCGGTTGGCTCGGCCGAACCGGCAATCCACGGCCGCCCGCCGCCGCGGATTGCCGTCTTCCCCGCAACGAAATCCCTAGACCGAGGTTCTCGGCCTTTGGCATTTCATGTAATAATGGAATCGTCGGATCGCGTGCTGCGCTAGGATGTTCCGTCGCCGCCCTGTGCCTGCGCACGTTCCTTCCCCTTCCGGACCGCCGTCCGGAGGCCGCTTCCCCTGGAGGCCCGCCGATGAGCGTCCCACGCGCCCGACTCCCCTTGAGATGGCTTGCGGGGTTCGTCCTCCTCGCGCTGCCGGCCCTTGCGGCAACAGGGGCCGAAGAGGAGCCGCCCACGATCCAGCCCTTCGGCCCCGTTCGGCAGGACCGCGCCGACGCGGTGCCCGGCTACGTCGAACTCTCCGATGGTTCCCTGGTGGTCGGCAACGTCTACCTCACGCGCGACAAACGCCTGAAGATCGAAGATCGCCAGGCCGGCGGCGAAGTGCGCCAGCGCGAAGTCCCTCTCCGCGTGGTCCGGCAAATCGAGACGCACGTCGAAAAAGAGTGGATGGAGAAAGAGTGGCGATTCAAGGAGGCCGCACTCAACGAAAAAGTCTACACCGGCCGCTCATATCCGGCGCGCCTCTACTTTCACACGATCACCCTCAAAGACGGCCGCGAGATCACCGGCCCGCTGGCCGAGATCGTCTACGTTCGTCCCTTCGCTTCCGCCGAAGGCCCCCGCGCCGCGCAAGCCGAGCCCGAGCCGCGGCGATTCCTCCTCAACAAACGCGACAAAGGCTCCGTCGGTACCGACCTCGACTCGCTCCTCTATGTCCGCATGGTCAAACTCGGCGACGACGCGCTGAAGGAAGGCAAACAGAAGGCATCCGGCCAATCGTCAACCAAGAATCGCAAATCGCCAAGCACCCGGGAGCGGAAGTGATGCCTGCCCCTCGCCCAAGGACCTCGCCGAACCAAGCGCGTCAGATCGCGTATCGCCTCCGCCCCGTCATGGATCGCTCGTCCTCTGCTTGCCACCCGTAATCATGCCTGATTCACCGTGCTCGAACTGACCCTGGAAGAAGGCTACAGCGTTTGGGCGATGCTCGCCGTCGTCGTGGCGGCGATCGCGCTCGTGGCGATCTTCTACCGCCGGGCCTACGGTGTGCTCGGCGGTCGTTCATGGCGCGTGCTCTTGGCGCTGCGCATCGTGGCGATCGTGCTCGTCGTTTTGCTCCTTTTCCGGCCGGTGCTCAGCTACTACGAGGACCTGGTCGAGAAGCCGCCGCTCGTCTTCCTGCTCGACGCGTCGGCCTCGATGAGCATCGCCGACGATGCCAGCGGACGTTCGCGCTTCGACCAGGCCCGCACTCAACTGGAACGATGGTGCGACCAGCTCAAGAACGATTTCCGGCTGCACTTCATCGTCTTCTCCGAGCGCGCCGTGCCGGTTTCCAAAGCCGCCGCGCTGGCCTCGATTGCCCCCGACGGTAAAGCCACTTCGCTCTCCGGCCGCCCTGCTGGCCGCCGCCGAGGCGGTTTCCAAGGCGCGAGCAGCCCGTCATCATTCTCCTGTCCGACGGAATCCACAACTCCGCCCGCAGCCCGTTGGAAGTCGCCGGCAAACTGGGGATGGTGGTCCACACGGTCGGCGTCGGGGCCAGCCTGCGCAACAACCTCGCCTACCGCGACATCCAGGTCACCGGCATCGACTGTCCCGAGCGCCTGATGGTCAACAACAAGGCCAAGATCATCGGCCATGGTCGACGGCATCGGCCTGGCGGGCCGGGTGATCAAGGTCGTTCTCGAGGACGAGGGCAAGCCGATCGCGCAGGTCGGAGCTGACGCTCGACGACGTCGAGGGCCCGCAGAAGGTCGAGTTCGAGTTCCGCCCCACCGGTCAAAGGCCGCCACACCTACACCGTCCGCGTCCGCCCCTCTGCCGGAGGAGAAAGATCGCTCGAGAACAACCACCGCTCGGCGGTCGCCATGGTCGTCGAGCCGGGCATCCGCGTGCTCTACGTCGAGGGGACGCTCCGCGGCGAATACGGGGCGATCGTCGACCGCTTCCTCGCCAAGGACCCGGACCTCGAGTTCTGCTCCCTGATCCAGACGCGGCCCAACGTCTTTCTCACGCGGACCAACATGGAAGGGCTCAAGCTCTCCGGATTCCCTCCGACGCCGAAACGCTCGACAAGTTCGACGTCTTCATCCTCGGCGACCTCGATAGCTCGTATCTCAAGCCGCAGCAGCAGGAACTGATCGTCCAGCGGGTCCGCAACGGGGCGGGCCTGGTGATGCTCGGCGGCTACCACGCTTGGGCCCCGGCGGCTACGCCGGCACGCCGTTCGGCGAGATCCTGCCGGTGGTGGTGGGCAGCCGCGAGATCGGCCAGGTCAACGATCCGTTCCTTCCGCTGCTCACGCCCGACGGCGCGCGGCATCCCGATCTTTGCCAACATCGCCGGCTTCTTCCCCACGCGCGGCGGATCGGCCAAGGAAGCCGGCCTGCCCGATCTCGACGGCTGCACGCGGGTCGAAGCGTCCGCGGCCCGGGGCCACCGTGCTGGCGGTCCATCCCACCGAACCCAACCAGATGCCGGTGCTCGCCGTCCAGCCGCGTCGACAAGGGGCGCACCGCCGTCTTCTGCGGCGACACGACGCGCAAGTGGCAGCAAGGGCCCGCGCGCCCTGGATCAGGAGTCGCCCTTCCTGCGGTTCTGGGGCCAGATGGTCCGCTGGCTGGCCGGCCGCACCACCGCCGGTCGAGGCCAAGGCGAGCATCGCCGGCACGACCGACAAGGGCTACTACGAGCCCGAGGAGCCGGTGCGCATCGCCGCCGTCGTCCGCGACGAAAAAGGCGAAGGGACCGGCACCGCCAAGGTCGCCGCCAAGGTCAAAGCGCCTGCGCCCGGCCGACGAAATCGCGCTGACCGCGGTCCCCGGTCCCGCCGGCCACTACGGCGGCACGCTTCCAACCCCGCGCGGCCGGCCGCTACGAAATCGTCGTCGAGGCCCGCGTCGGCGAACTCACCCTCACCAGCGAGAAGCTCGTGGTCGAGGTCGGGCGGCCGAACCTCGAATTCGAGAAGCTCGACATGGACGAGAAGCTGCTGGCCCGGATCGCCGCCGACACCGGCGGACGCTACTTCCACATCAGCACGGCCTCGGCACTTGATCGAGCAGCTCGACCGCACGCAGCAGCAGAAACGGGTCTACCTCGAGCGGCCGCTCTATCTGGCCGCCGGGATTCTGGGCTGCTGTTCGTCGCGCGTGCTCACGCGTCGAGTGGATCCTGCGACGGAGGTACCAACTGCGATGAGCCCGCAAACCGGCTACCGCTACCTCGAACCGTCGGCCCTGGCCCGCGTCAAGAACCTCTCGATGGTCGCCCGCGGCGTGGTCGAGGGCTCCATCACCGGCCTGCACGCCAGCCCCTACAAGGGCTTCAGCGTCGAGTTCGCCGAGCACCGCGAGTACACCGCCGGCGACGACCCCCGCCACCTCGACTACAAGATGCTCGCCCGCACCGATCGGCTCTACATCAAGCAGTACGAAGAAGAGACGAACATGCGGGTCCAGATCCTCCTGGACACCAGCGGCTCGATGGGCTACCGCCACGACGGCGAAGATCAGCAAGCTGCGAGTACGGCTCGTATCTGACGGCGATCCTCTCCTACCTGATGACGCGGCAGCAGGACTCGGTGGGCCTGACGACCTTCGACACGGAGGTCCGCCTCGACATGCCCGCGCGCAGCTCGCCGCGGCATTTCAACGAGATGATGCGGCAGCTCGAAGCGATCAAGCCGGGCCGGCGAGACCGACGTGGCCGAAACGCTCCACCGGCTGGCCAACCGCTTCAAGAAACGCTGCCTGATCGTGCTCATCAGCGACCTCTACGACGAGCCGGAGGCGGTGATGCGGGCCCTGTACCACTTCCGCCACCGCCGCCACGAGGTGATCGTGTTCCACGTGTTCGACAAGGCCGAGATCGATTTCCCCTTCCGCGACACCGTCGCCTTCCACGACCTGGAGACCAGGCGAGCGGATCCAGATCGATCCGGCCTACGTCCGCGAGGTCTACCTGGAGGAGAGTCGAGCAGTTCATCGAAGCCTACCGCCGCGGCTGCGCGGAGGCAACATCGACTACGTGCTGACCGACACCTCGACCCCCTACGATTTCATGCTCTCCCGATACATCGCCAAACGCAACCAGCTATGACCTTCCTCGCCCCGTTCTTCCTTCTTGCCGACGCTGGCCGCCGCGATCCCGGTGATCCTGCACATGATCAACCGCCAGAAGGCCAAGGAGCTGCCCTTCAGCACGCTGCGGTTCCTGCGGATCAGCGTGCAGAAGACGCGGCGCCGCCGGCGGATCCACGACGTGCTGCTGATGATCGTGCGCGCGGCGGTGCTGCTGCTGATCGCCGTGGGGTTGGCCCAGCCGACGGTCACCAGCCTGAGCTCGCTCTTGGGGCGGCGGCGGCGAACTCGGCGGTCGCGATCGTGCTCGACAACTCGGCCAGCATGGGCGCGATCGACGGCGGCGGAAGCCGCGCTTCGAGACCGCTCGCGGCGCGGTCGAGCAGATCCTCAGCAAGTGCGCGACGGCGACCAGGTCGCCCTGTTCCTCACCGGCGGCCCGCCCTTTCCCGAGCAGGGCAAGCTCGACCGCACGCCGCGACGGCGTGCTCCAGATGCTCAACCAGTGCTCGGTGAGCTACGAGCGGGCCGACCTGGCACGTTCGCCTTCGAGCAGGCCCGCAAGGCCCTGGCCGAGTCCGACGCCCCCAACAAGCAGATCTACGTGATCACCGACATGCAGAAGCTCTCCTGGGACGGCCTGAAGGCCGAATGCTGCCGACGCCGAGCCGGAAGTCGAGCTGACACCGGCCGACCAAGGCCCGGCAGCGTGCCGTCGTGATCGTCGTCGACTGCAACCGCGACGCCAAGCCCAACGCCGCGGTGCAGGGGATCCAGATCGAGGCCGCCGTGCCGGTGGCCGGACTGCCGATCAAGGCCACCGCCGAGGTCTTCAACGCCGCCTCCGATCGCTCAGCAACGGCTCGTCGAGCTCTACATCGACGACGCCAAAGAGGCGACCAGCCCGGTACTCAACATCCCCGCCGACGGCCGCGCGAGCCACACCTTCCAGTTCACCTTCAAGCGCGGCGGCCTGCACCGCGGCGAGGTCCGGCTGGTCGGCGAGGACGGCTCGAAGCTCGACGACCGCCGGTTCTTCACCTGGAGGTGGACCAGGGCGATTCCCGTGGCCATCGTCACCCCGCAGCGGCACGAGATTCCGCATCTCGACGACGCCTTCTATCTCGCAGCAGGCCCTGTCGCCCCGACGGTCCGGCGGCTGGGCCCTGCGGAACACGCCGCTCGCCGCCGAGAGACCTGCTCGCCGAGCCGCTGACGCAACTTTCGCGGTCATCTACTGCGTGAACCTTCCCGCCCCGGACCGCGACGTCGCCGAGCGGCTCCGCAAGTACGTCGAAGGCGGCGGCAACCTCGTCTGGATCTGCCGGCGACAACGTCCAGCCCGACGCCTACAACCAGATCAACCAGCAGGCCCAGGGCCAACTGCTCCCCGCGCCGCTCTTGGACGTCGCGTCGGCCGATGCCGCCCAGGGACGCGATAGTTGGCGCGATCGGCTTCCTCGACAAGAAACACGCGGCCCTGGAGCACCTGGTGGAACCGCCGTCGCTCTACCAGTCGGTCCTGGTCTACCAGCACGTGCGGATGGACGTGCCCGCCGACGCGCCGGGCGGCGCTTGGGTCCTGGCCCGGCTCGAGGACGGCGAGCCGCTGTCTGGTCCAACGCAGCATCGACCGCGGCTCGGTCACGATGCTGGGCACCAGCGCCCAGGTCGGCTGGACGAATCTTCCCTTGCGCCCGATCTTCCTCCCGCTGCTGGCCCGGCTCACGTTCGATCTGGCCGGCGCCGAGCAGAGCGGTCCACTCCGGCCTGGCCGGCTCGCCCGCTGGTGCTGGAGTTTCCCGGACGACAGGCCCAGCCGCTGACCGTCGAGGTGGTTCCGCCCTCGGGCACGCAGAACCGGCTTCCGACCCAGGCCGAGCCGGGCCGACGCGGCCAGGTCTTTCGCTACGCCGACACGCACGACATCGGCTTCTATATCGCTCCGTCCGCTGGAAGGCGCCCAGACCACGCCCGTGGTCGTCTCGCGTGAACGTCGATCCCGACGAGGCCAGCCCCGCGAAGATCGACCGCGACGAACTCGAAGAGCGCCTCGGCCCCGACCGACGTCTTCTTCGCCGAGAACCCCGAGGATCTTTCCGGCACGTTCAAGTCGCTCCGCGAAGGCAAAAGCCTCTGGACGCCTTTCTCGCCGCGGTGCTCGTCGTACTGGTGTTCGAGACGTTCGTGTCCAACCGGCTCAGCCCGAAGCAAGACGATTTGGCCGTAAGGCGAGGCTCCCCACGCACGCGACTCGGTAGCGCAAGCCGGAACGCCGGACTATCGCCCGCGAGCGCCGTTGAACGATAGTCCCAGTGCCCTGAACTGTTTTCTCACCGGTCAGAATATCGTGGACGCCGCACTAGCGCGCGCTGCAAACCGCTCCCGCGCGCGCGATGGCCTGCCCTGAAGCTGGAACTCCTTTCGCCCCTGAGGGCTGCCATGTCTCGCGTCCTGCTGGTCAACATGCCCTTTGCGGGCCTCCGCCGCTCCGGCCCTCGGACCCAGCCTGCTCAAGGCGGGCCTCGCCGTGCGCGGCATCTCCTGCGATGTGGCCTACTTCAATTTCGATTTCGCCGAACGAATCGGCCCCGATCGCTACGCCTGGATCGCCGACTGCTTCGCTTTTGTCCTCGGCGGCGAGCGCCTCTTCGGCAAACACTACTTCCCTGGCCGGGTCCCCGGCGATTCCAGCTATTTCCACAACGTCCTCCGCGTAGCCGACCCTGGACTGAGCGACGAAGACCTCGCCGACTTTGCGGAGATCGAGCCCCACGTCGCCCCCTTCCTCGATCGCTGCCTGGAGTCGGTCCCGTGGTCCCGCTATGCCGTGGTCGGCTTCACCGCCACGTTCCAGCAGACGCTTGCCTCGCTCTGCCTCGCGCCACCGGGTAAAGCGGCTTCACCCCAATGTCGTCGTCGTCTTCGGCGGCGCAGCGTGCCACGGGCCGATGGGCCGCGCGTGAGTGCGCCACTTTCCCGAAGTCGACTACGCCTTCCTCGGCGAGGCCGACCGCACCTTTTCGGACCTGGTCGAGCAGATCTTCGCCGGTTCACCGCTACCTTTGCCGCCGGGCGTCGCCGGCCAGGCGCAACCCGCGTCGGCCTCCCCATGCGCCGCCGGTGAGCTGCTCCCCGACGCTGGCGCCGCTTCTGGTCGAACGTCTCGATGAACTCCCCTATCCCGACTTCGACGACTACTTTGCCCGCCTTGCGCGCAGCACACTCGCTGCGAAATCGACCCCTTGCTCCTCTTCGAGACTTCGCGTGGATGTTGGTGGGGCCAGAAACACCACTGCGCGTTCTGCGGACTGAACGGCACCGCGCTCGCCTACCGCAGCAAGAGTCCCCAGCGCACCCTCGACGAACTTGCCCATCTCGTCGCCCGCCACCGAGTTCACCGCGCATGCCGCGGCCGACAATATCTTCGACCACCGCTACTTCACCACCCTGCTCCCCATGCTCCGCCAGGCTGACCTTGGCCTGTCGTTTGCCTTCGAGTTGAAGACCAACCTTGCCCGGCATCAGATCGCCGCCCTCGTCGAATCGGGCTTGGCAGCCGCCCAACTGGGAATCGAAACCTTCGTCACTCCCATCCTCAAGCGTGTGGACAAAGGCGCCACCGCCCTCCAAAACCTCCAAACCCTGAAGTGGTTCTCCGAAGCCGGCATCGAAGTCAGTTGGAACCTGCTCTACGGTTTCCCGGGCGAGGACCCGGAAGACTACGCTCCCTTCGCCCGGCTGATCCCCTCGCTCGTCCACCTCGCGCCGCCCGCTGCCGTCGCGCACGTTCGCCTCGATCGCTTCTCTCCCTATTTCGACCGGCCGGAAGACTATGGCATTGCCCGCGTGCGCCCGTCGCGCACCGTGGAGCACGCGTTTGCGTTGCCCCCGGAATCGCTCGCCGAACTGACCTGCTACTTTGATTTCGACCATCCCGCCGGCGACCCGCTCGACTACGCTCGCCCGGTGGTCGACGCAGCAGCAACCTGGCGTGAGATTCATCATGCCGCGGCACTGCGCTACTACGACCGTCCCGACGGCGTGCTTCTCGTCCACGATACGCGTCCCACGGCGGCGCAGTTTCAGCGGCGGATCTCGGGTTGGCAGCGCACGGTTTATCTCGATTGCGACACGGGCCGCTCTCTGCCGCGCATCGTCCGGCTCGCCCAATCGTTCCGCGCCCCCGGGCGATCCGCAGCTCGACCCCGCCTCGGTGATCGCCCAACTCGACGAGTGGACGGCCGAGCGGATCATGGCCCATGTCGACGGCTGCTACCTCAGCCTCGCCCTCCGCGACTCCGTCGTGAGCATAGGAAACTATCGTTTCCCCTCCCCGCAAGACCGGATCAATTCTTCGAAGGCGCGAGGCGACAACTCGGCAAGCTGCCGCACCACGCGATCCGCTCTTGCCAGCTTCTCCGCGGTCCGGCCCGTGCTCACCAGCCCCACGCTCGCCATACCCGCCGCGCGCACCGCCTCGATCCCCAGCGGAGCATCTTCTACGACGGCGCACTGCGCCGGTTCCAAGCCGAGCCGCTCGGCCGCAAGCAGAAAGACTTGCGGATTCGGTTTGCCCTCGGTCACGTCGCTGCCGGTAATCACCGCGTCGAAACGCTCGCGATTTCCGAGCTGCTGGAGCACGTCGTTCACATTCTCCGGAGGTCCCGACGATCCGATCGCCAAGCGGAATCCCGCCTCGTCCAGGGCCGCCAGCAGGGCATGCACCCCGGGCATGGCGGGGAAATCCTTCCCCAGGATCTCTCGGAAAATCGCCTCCTTGCGCGTCGCGCGCGGCGATTTGCTCGTGGCTCAAGCGGTCGTCCGGCCACAGGGTGGCCAGAACTTCCCGGCTGGTGCGGCCAAAGGTGGCGTCGAACTGCTCCGCCGTCATCGTGCGGCCATGCTCGGCGAGCATCGCCTTCCAACTCTCGTAATGCGCGCGGTAACTGTCGACCAGCACGCCGTCCATGTCGAAGATTACGCCCAGGCCTGTCTTCATGGTCCGGCTAAGAATCTATCCGAAAACTACCGTAACGGCCCTATGTGGCCGACCGATTCTGGGGCAACAGGCGGTTTTCCGGCCGGCTCCAGGATACCACCGGCTTCGGGACTCGGACAGGGGGCGTACTCCCCCAGTTCGGCCACCAGATCGCAATACGTTTTCAGATCGAGCACGCTCAACGTCTGCACGGTTCGCAGCACGAGTAGTTGGTGGCTCCAGGTCGTCGGGTCGCGACCCACGGCCTGCAGCACTTGCCGCGATGCTTCGATCGGGTCCTCAGTTCCACGCGTCAGGCACGCCAGGCGCCGGCCGTAACCGCGCACCCGCTGCGCGCAGGCGCGGCGAATCGCGGCCGGCCCAATCTCGGCATACCGGGAGAATTGTGGCAATTCGAGAAGCCGGTCGATGCTGCGGCGCAGCCTCCCCGTGGGCCAAAGGCCCCTGCGCCGCCGGGGTGCCGGCCGGGCACGCGGAACAGATCGTTGCTCGGCCAGCAACGGCGAGAAAGCCTCCTCCAACGCCCCAGCCGCCTCCAGCCGGGTGCGCACTCCGCAATAATCGATCGTGTAGGCAATTGCCATGGCGCAGAGCGCTTCGGCGGAAAGCTCCGCCGGGCAATCGCCCAGCCGCTCCAACCACACCCGGAAGTCGAGCACTTGTCGACGCCGCGCGTTGGCCCGCAGCGCGAAATGCTTCCGCACCGCCGGCTCCGCACGAATCAGCGCCAGGTCTTCCTCGAGGGTCGTCGTGCCGTGGGCACCTCGGGCGCCAGGCAATTGCACCCCCAGGTATTCGGGATCGAAATCGGCGCGGAGACGCAAACACTCCATGAATAGCGGCTTGCGCAGCCGGTCGATCTTGCGCAGCGCCACCGAATAAGGATCGGGCTCCTCCAGAGGAGCAAGCTCCGTCGCACTGGGATGAAGCACGTCGCGCACGAAGGTCGCCATCAGACGCGACAAGCGCGAAACCACCATCAGGCTCCAGGCGAGTAGCTTAAGGGGGAATAGGAGCACGAGTCCCCCGGCCAGGTGCCGCTGGTAGAACGTCAACGGATTGAACGACCGCCGTTCCTTGGGCCAGTGGTGGAACGGATAGGTGCGGAACACGCGGCGGATGTTGTCGCGGCGGTCGCGGCGGACCATGTCGGCCACCAGCGGGCCGTAACGGCGGCGAATCTCCTCCTCCACGGTGGCATCGGCACTGAGGAAGTGAATGGCAGTGAAATCCGTCCCCTGGAAGTCGATCGCGCGGGGATTGACTTGTTCCGCGTCGTCATTTCCCTTCGCAGGAATCGCGGCCAAACGCTCCCCGAGCGCCGGCGGCAGCGGCAATTCGTCCAGCGGCCGCGCGCACCGCTCTGCCAGCCAGGCGCCGTAACGTCGCACTTCCTCGTCCGATGCCGTCGCCACGCGGTCCAGCGGGATCGCAAAGGCATCGTAGTCGACCACCAGCCGCGCGGTGTGCTGGGCCAGGCTCCGGGAAACGAAGTGAAACCACAGGTACGGCCCGCGCAGCGAGCCTCGCGTGCCCGCCAGGTCCAGCCGTCGTAGCCGCCGCTGTTGCCGTCGGCTGTAACGCAGTCGTCCGTGCCGCAACGACAAGAGCGCGAGGTTGCCCAGCAATTGCGTGCTGGCTTGCGTGTCGCTCCTGTGGAAGGGCGCACCGTCCAGGTAGTCTTCCCACAGTCGCTCCACCGTCGTGGCAACTTCGCGCGCCCGATCGCGGTCGGCTGCGACGATTCCCTCCAGCTCCGGCGCGATCACGCGCCGCTGCAAAAACGCGTGGTGCCGCTCGGCCAGACGCTGCTTGAGCTTCTTCGTGGCGGCCAGGAACTGGGCCTCGCCCACGCGCGAGTAGAACTCGGTGGCCGCCCCGGCAATCTGACGGAACCACAGCCCGACCAACAGCGGCACCAGGCACAGCGTGCCGAGCACGATCAGCGGCGTTCCCAAAAGACGCCGGATCTGCAGCGCCACCAGGTGGATCGTCGAGTTGGGAAACTGGCTGGCCAGAGACGAAAAGATGAGAAACAGCAGGCCGAACAGGAGGAAACGCCGCGCCGGACGGGCGGTCCCCTTGACCATCCAGTCGCCGACCGAGTCGACCATCTGCGGCGCGGTCAGGATCCCCGAAAGATCCGCCAGCCAGTACACGCGTTCCAGGGCATCCTCGAGGAACTGGCCCGCGCGATTGCCCAGCCGTGCCACCGTTTCGTAAGGGCTCGCCAGCCGCCCGGCCGCCGCCAGATCGCGCACCAGCGGCAGGCGACGGAACCCGAAGACGTCCATCGCCCGGCACCACCGCGCCACGCTCATCGCCACCGCGCCGGGGACCTGTTCGGATACCGTGGCCGGAGTCGTCGCCAGCAACCGGGCGACCACCTGTTCCAGCGGGATCTCGCGCGCCGAGTTTCCCGCCGCTACATCGCCCGCCGCCGGACTCGTACCCGCAAAGGAAAGCATCGCCGTGAGGTCCTCGATGCGATGGCGGGCCAGGGCGCACCGCGCGAGGCGCGATAGGCTGCTATTGAGTTCCGCCGCGCGATAGTGCACTCGCTCGCGCAGCGCCGACAGCCCCTCTTGCCACGGGGTCTCGAGCTCGGCGATCGTCGCCCGCTCGAAAAGCACCAGATTGCGGTTCAGCAAAGGGGCGAGCTGGCGCACCAGGCGGTCCGAAGCCCAGAGCACAAAGCCGATCACGCGCACCGCGCGCAGTGCCGGCCGCGCAATCCGCAGCCACCGTGCCATCTGCGGCAAGCGCAGATAGCGGAGCAGGCGGAGCAGCACGAAAAGCTCTCCCTCCTCGACCACGAGCGTCAAGCGGTGCGTGGCATAGGCCAGGAAACCCACCGGAATGGCCGGCAGCAAACCGGTCAGCCAATTCCGCTTAACGTACAACCATCGCCCCTCGGCCAACGTGAGCTTGAGCGAGAACTCTCCGAGGAATATGAGGCAAATCGCCAGATCGAACCAGGCAAAGACTGCCTCGACGTAGCCCGTGCTCGTTGCGGCCTCTGGATTCCAATGGGCCGCCTCGTAGCGAATCAGCGGCGCCTCCAGCACGAGCATGGCGATGAAGGCGATCAGCAGCATGAAGATGAACTTCTCGATCCACGCCACCGCGCGGTGCCCCAGCAGGTCTTCCATGCGCAGGGTCAGACGCCGATCCTGAAGCTCTCCCACGAGCGTCCGTCGCTGCCGCCGCACGACGCGCCGCGTGGCCGCCAGCTCCGGCGCGTCGCGCGCGTCGAGCACGGCAAGGCACGTGGCCGTGTCGTCGACAAGCACCTCCAGCGTGCGCACGGCGGTGGCCAGCGGCATCTCTTCCAGAAACGTGAGCGACTCGCTCGCCGTATCGGAAAGCTGCCCGGAGTGCTCTGCCACGTGCTCGTCGGCTTCCGTGACGGGCAGCGCTTCGACGGCCGCCTTCCACTGGCCGATCGCTCGCTGGCGATACGCTTCCACCGCCGCCGCTGCAGATAAGGCGGCCGGCGGCGTGCCTCGGCATGCCTCTGCCGCGGTCCCACCGGCTGGAGGCATCCCGATCGCTGGCTCCCCGATCGATTGCTCCCCTCTTGCGTCTCCCAGTCGGCTCGCCAGTCGGCTCGCGGCTTGCCAGGCGTGGAACCAGGCGTTTGCCTCGCTGGGATCGGGTCGGTTCAGCAGCGATCCCGCCTGCCGCGCTCGCGCCGCCTCGCGAAGCCGGTAGAGCGCAGCGCGGAAGTCCTGCGGTTGTTCGCATGCCTCCCGCTGTTCGCGCTCCAACCCGGCCTGCCGGTGGCCGTCCCACGCCTCGATCTCGCGATCGATCGCCTCCGCCTCCAGGTACACGCGACTGAGGAAGTCCGCTCCGGATCGCCCTTCGACCAGTGCCACCTGCGCCGCCAGCCAGTGCAAGTCGTCCCGGAATCCTTGAAGGGCCGCCGCCAAGGTTTCGGCCGACAGCGTGGTGTCGCCCAGCAACTGGGCCAAGGCGCTGGTCCTCGGCGATCTCGTCGACCAGCGCCGTTGCCCGCTCGTCTGGCATTTCGGCTTTCGCGGGACAGAGAGTTTGCAGGGCGGGCAGAAGGCGGATCAAATCTCGCCGAGCGGGCCCACCGCGATCGATCCGGTCCCACCGCCGCCGGAGCAGAATGCCTTCCCGTACCAGGCCAAAGCCCTCGTCCGCCGTCGCGGCCGGATCGTCCAGCCAGCCTCCCGCCCGACGGCACCAACCAGCCGTGGATTTCTCCAGCGATTCCCGATCAGTCGACTCGATTCGCTCCGCGCCTTCCACTCCGTGCCGTCCTTCGATTCCTCAAGGTGTTTCCACGCAAACACTTATTAATCGGTGCTCAGATCGTGAGTCAGTACCTGGCGTTTCTTGCTGCGTTTCCGCCCTCCCATCGATCGGCCTCAGCTCAACGATCGCGCAACACCCATAGCCGCATGATCGAAGTGCAATATGGGGACTCCCGGGAATGCTGTCAATGTACGTTGAAATCCCTCCTGTGGCGAACGGCACATGCGGTCCGATGACCATCGCTTTGACCGGATCCCGACCAGACGCCACGACAATCTCCGGTTGGCGGACGACGGACAATTGCAGCGTTCTGGTACACCTCGCAGCGAATTAGCAGACGGTTGAGTCTCGTGTACGGGCGAGCCGAGATTCCTGCTCCTCGACCGAAACCCTTGTCCTGATAAGGACCTAGGACACTGCCATCGATGCACTTGGGTTTGGCATAGTGGTTGCATTCTTCGAGAACCGACACGAGTTCCGCGGACGCGGCCTCTCGTGGCTCTCGCTATGCCCGGAGCCTCGCAGAACGGCTGGACGGCCGGGATACCTGGGGCACTGCCGCCTGCCGAATGGGAGTCAAACTCATGATGGTCACCTTCGATCCCAACCATCTCAGCCTCGTGAACACCCCGACCGTGCTCGATCGGGCACCCGCTACGGCCCCTGCGCGGCGCTATGTGTCGAGGCGATCCTCCTCCCTCCCCGCAACCCCAGAGCTTGCCCAGCGCGTAAGTGCCGTTCAGACGCGTGCTGCCCAGTCCGCTGCCCAGCAGGCATTGGCCCGCGCAGCTACCAACGGATCGCGGAACTTGCTCTGAAGTATGTACCCAGCGCTGAGTTCGACGGAACCGTCGGGCGGACGGCGGAGCAGGCAATTCTGGGCCCTGCGCAGCCCGCCGCCGGTCCCATCCGCAAGCCCGCCAAGATGGCTCGGCCCATGAGCCAACTGCCGTATCTGGCGAGCCTCTACGAAGTGCCGCTCTTGAATCGCCAGCAGGAACTGCACCTCTTCCGAAAGCTCAATTTCCTCAAATGCAAAGCCAGCCATTTGCGGAACCGGCTTGATCCCCAACGGCCCAGCCTATCGCGCATGGACGAGATCGAGCGGCTTTATGCCGAGGCCGTCTCGGTCAGAACGAAATCGTTCGTGCCAACCTCCGCCTCGTCGTCTCCATCGCCAAACGGCGCATGAACCGGCGCGAGCCGCTGTTCGAGTTGGTCAGCGAGGGCAATATGGCGCTATTCCGCACGGTGGACAATTTCGACTACTCGCGAGGGTTCAAGTTCAGCACCTACGCATCCTGGGCGATCATGAAAAGCCTGGCCCGCCGCCTGCCCGACCAGGTCCTCTCCCGGGGGCGCACCCATTTCGAAGCCGACTACGATCTCCGAAGCATTCCCGACCGGCGCGTCGACCCCATGGCCCAAGAAGCCGCGCAGACGCGACGACACGAGCAGGTAGCCAAGCTGCTTGCCCGGCTGGACCCCCGAGAGCGGCAGGTGCTCTGCTGCCGGTTCGGGCTACAGGGCGATCAGCGCCCCATGACGCTTCAGGCCACGGGCCGCGTGCTCGGAGTCTGCAAAGAACGCGTACGCCAACTCGAGAGCCGAGCGCTGGCCAAGCTGCGAATTGAAATGGGAGCCGAAGGTTTCGAGCCGCCAACCTTCGAATGACCGCCCGCCAATCGCGCGGGAATTCATCCCAAGTTCAATCATTTGCCCGATTGGGGCCACTACGACACCCGGTGCCGTTGATCGCCGCCCGGGGCGTTGCTGGCTCTTGCCTCTTCAGCTCCCGGGAAGAAGCGGGCGGGAAAGAACCGGGCAGGAAAGAATCAGGGAAGAATAGGTAACTTCCCCCACCTGCCGTCGCGCGGTCCGATTCTCCTCTGCCGCCCGCTCGGGGCGAGAAGCTCGCGTCAACTCGCCTTGCCCCGAATAGACGGTTCGGGTATTTCTACGCGACCCCGAGGACCTCGGCGTGCGCCCGGCCGGTTTGGGGTTGGGGCGGCGGGGTGCAGCGTAGTCAGCTTACAGGCTCTGACAAAACCGGGACTGGCTCCCGGCGATTCCCGAGAGACGCCTTGAATTTGCCTTGAGCGAGGGTGCCTGTCCCCGTTTTGTCGTAGCCACTTATCTGTCCTCTCATCGCGCTTTCCCCCTCGTAGCACGGAAGCTTCGTCGATGGCCGGTGTGCAAGACGTACCCCGCGGCGCTGCGCGCGCTTGGCTCGCGCTGTTTTGCCTCACGGCGATCCTCGGTGGTGCGCTGGTCTCCGCCCAGTCCGCGCCGAGGGCGCGCCGGCGGGGGAAGACATGGTGGTCGACCTGCGTGTCACCGGCAACGACCGCTTCACTACCGAGCGGATCATTCGGCTCATCCATACGCGTGCCAACCGTCCCTACGACGCCGACCTCGTCGAAGAAGACGTGCGTCGCCTGATCCAAAGCCGCATGTTCCTTCACGCCTCGGTCTCCACGCAGGAGGTGGCCGGGGGCCGCGTGGTGATCTTCAAGGTCGTCGAAAAACCGGTCATGCAGTACGTCAAGTACGTGGGCTGTGAAAAGGTCAAGAAAAAGGTCCTTGGCCAGCAGACCGGGCTGAAATCCTACGAAGCGATCGACCCCTACTCGGTCATCGAAGGCCGCCGCAAGATCGAGGACTACTACCAGTCCAAGGGCTTCGGAAAGGTCCACGTAACGATTTTCGAGGGAGACAAGCCCAACGATCGAGGCGTGGTCTATATCATCCACGAGGGACCGAAGCAGCGCGTGCTGTGGACCCAATTCGAAGGAAACAAGTTCGCCGACGACGGCCGCCTCCGCACGCAGATCAAGTCGAAGCCGGGCTTCCTCTGGCTCTTCGGCACTTTGGATCGCAAGCAGATCGACGAGGACGTCAATCGACTCACGGCGTATTATCGCTCGATGGGCTTCTTCCAAGCCAAAGTCGGACGCGAACTGGCGTTCGACGAGGCCAAGCGCTGGCTCACTCTGACCTTCGTGGTCGACGAGGGACCGCGCTATCAGGTGCGCGAGGTCAGGGTATTGGGCAACAAGATCATCACCGCCGGTGAACTGACCCAGGAGATGAAGCTGACCGCCGGCAAACCGTTCAACCAGAACGAGATGGCCGCCGATGCCCTCCGCATGCAGGATATGTACGGCGCAATCGGCCACGTGTTTGCCGACGTCAAACCCGTCCCCCAATTCCTCGACGAGCCCGGCGTACTCGATCTGGTCTACCAGATCAAGGAAGGAAACCAGTACCGGGTCGGCAAGATCGACGTCCAGATCAAGGGCGACAACCCCCACACGCGGATCAGCACCGTTCTGAACCAAATGTCGATCTACCCAGGACAAATCGTCGACGTGCGCGAACTGCGCGCAGCGAAGGCCGCATCAAGCGCTCCCAATTGTTTGAAAACAACCCGACCACCGGCTCGGTTCCGAAAATCACCTTCACCCCCCCGGACCTCGAACGTACCGACCCCGACAAGGAAGAATCGGCGGTCGCGCGTCGGCCGCGTGCGCCGTCGGGTTTCCGTGGCCAGAGCCCGGATCCTCCGCCGAACGGCAGCGAGGATGCGTGGCAGCCGGCTGCCTCCGGCCCCTCAGTTCCTGCCCCGCGCCCAGCGGCGCAGCGCAGGGAGGATCGCAGTTGAGGTGGGGACCGTCCGCTCAGAATTCTGCCGTGGTCCGCGCCGAGTACACCGAACCGGTCGGGTCGGCAGGGGTGCCGGCCTTCTCGTCCGCAGCCCCGGCAACGCCTCAGGCCTGGCCGACCGGCGCGGCCGCAGGTTCGCCAATGGTCTACCGCGGCCAGAACGGCACCTATGATCCCAGCGCCGGCTATTCCGTGCCGCCGTTGGCTCCAGGGGCATCGACGATGCGCGGGCCTTTGCCCACGGCTGGGTATCCGACGACTCCCATGATGTCCGGCCCCGAGGCCACCGCCACTCCCTACGCGGCGGGCCAACCGCCGTACGACAACACCCAGGGGTTGGGACAACCCGGCATGCCCATGCAGGGCCCGCCCGGCCCCGATCCGGGCACCCGTCCCGTAGCCGCTTCCCCGGGACTGTTCGCCCCTCCGCGACAGGGCGACTATCCGGCCGCGGCTCCGTCGCCCGCCTTCGGAGGCGACGAACTGGGGCCCACAGCGGGCGAGCCGCCCCTCTTCCTCCCCCTGCGTCCCGAACTCGCCGAGACGATGACCGGCAAGCTGATGCTCAGCGTGGGTGTCAACTCCGACGCCGGCCTGCTGGGCTCGGTGGTTATCGACGAGCAGAATTTCGACTGGACGCGTTGGCCCAGCAGTTGGCGGGAAATCACCGACGGGCGAGCATGGCGCGGAGACGGGCAGAAGTTCCGCTTCGAGGCCATGCCGGGTACGCAGTTGCAGCGCTACTCGGTGCAGTTCACCGAACCCTACCTCTTCGACACGAAAGTCAGCGAGACTCTCAGCGCGTTCTACTACGACCGTCGCTATCGCGAGTGGACGGAGCGCCGCGCGGGCACGCGAGTCGCGCTGGGCTATCAGTTCCTTCCCGACCTCTGGGGTACGGTCGCGTACCGCTTCGAGGACGTGCACGTCAGCGACCCGATCGTCCGCGGTCGCATTCCCGACCTCGACGAAGTGCTGGGCTCCAACACCCTCCACGGCTTCCGCGCCCAACTGACCCGCGACACGCGCGACAGCCAGCACCTGGCCACGGAGGGATACCTCTTCGAACTCGGATTCGAGCAAGTGATCGGTTCGTTCCAGTATCCGCGCGCCGACTACGACTTCCGCAAGCACTTCCTCCTTCGCCAGCATCCCGACGGCTCGGGCCGCCACGTGCTCAGTTTCTCCAGCCGAGGCGCCATCAGCGGCGACGACACCCCGATCTACGACCGCTACTTCGCCGGCGGTTTCTCGACGATCCGCGGTTTCGAGTTCCGCGGTGTGTCGCCCCGCGAGTTTACCGTCCCCTTGGGCGGCGATTTGAGCCTGCTCAACTCGATCGAGTACCTCTTTCCCATCACCGCCGACGACATGCTGCGCGGAGTCGTCTTCTGCGACACCGGCACCATCCAGCCTTCGATCAGCGACTGGAACCAGCGCTACCGCGTGGCCCCCGGCGTCGGGTTGCGGATCTCAATCCCGGCCATGGGCCCGGCTCCCATCGCCCTGGACTTTGCCGTCCCGATCGTCCAGGAACCGGGCGACCAGAAGCAAGTGTTCAGCTTCTTCGTGGGCTGGATGCGGTAGCCCAAGGGCAGCCGCCACAACCCTCGCGCATCGCGATTCAGCGGTCGAACCACCTGGCCACGGGATAAGCCACGCCGTTGAGTTCCCCCATCGCCTCCAACAGGGGCGCGTGCGGCTGGAACGCGGCCGTGACGATCCCCTTGTTCGAGTCGCGGTTGGATAGCTCGGCCTTGGTGTCTTCCGGATCGTTGTCGGCATACTTGAACCAGTGCCAGCCGACCACGGCCCGCGTCTCCAGCAAACCCAGAACAAAGTTCTGGTAGAAGTAGCCGCGCTCGCGCTGCGTGGCCACGGTCCACCCCGCTCCGCTGGTGTTTGGCAAGCCCGCGTCGGCCCCCTTGGCGTACCACTCCGTGATGACCAGCGGCTTGCCGGTGCCTTGCGTCCATCGCTCGAAGGTATCGGCCTTGGGCGTCCAGACTCCGTAGACGTTCATTGCCACCACGTCGAGTTGCTTGCCCGCGGCGCGGAGCACGTCCGGGCAATTGCGTTCGGAGCTGTAGAGTCGTGATCCGAGATAGAGGTGATTCGGATCGTATTTGCGGATCGCGCGGCGGACAACGCCGAAGTAGCGGTCGGCAACGTGGCCCAGCCAGGCGTTGCGTTCTTCGTCCGTGATCGGCTTTGCGTCCGACCCGCCTCGCCGCGCGGCGAGCCAGGCTTTGGCCTCGCGGTGGCCGTGATCGTCTGCACCAAGTTTCAGATAGCGATCCAACGAGTCGGCGGGAAAAGGCATCTCGTTGTCCGAGAAGTAGCCCAGAAGCCAGGGATCGTCTTTCCGTGCAGACAACTGCCGCGCATGTTCGTCGGCGAAACGCTCGAACTCCGGGTCGAAAGCGAAGATGCACTTGTTCGGATATCCGGTGTGACCAGGCTCGGCGAACGTGCCCCCCCGCTTCTTGCCATAGGTGCTCATGAAGTTGAGATTGGGGGTATACACCAAACGCTGCGATCCCGATCCCAGCAGCGTGTCGTCCGACCAGGATCCGCTGCCGTTGAAGCCGTGCTGCTTGAGCAGCCCAATCGTGCCGTCGCGCCAGCCTTCGAGCGTGCCAAAGCGCTCGGGCAGTGCCCGCCGCGCCTGGGCGACTTGCCGGGACTTACGCTGTTGACGGCCATGTGCAGGAACAGATGTCCCTCCGGATCGACGAGCCACCAGCGCTTGCCGATCTTCTTCGCGTAGAAGAAACCCGTCGCATCGTGCTTCTCGGCCATCCAACCGCCAAACCTGTCCAGCGCCACCGAGGGCGGCGCATTCAGGCCGGCGAGGTGCTTCACCAGCCGCGTCTCGTACTCCTTGGCGTCCTTTCCCGGGGAAGTTCCCCGCCACGCCTTCACCAGAAGCGGCTTGCCAACGCTCCCCTTCGTTTCCTTCCCGGGAGTCTGCGGCGTCGCTTCTCCCCCATCACTTCCCGGCACCGGCAACAAGAGCGATGCCACCAGGGCAAACCAACAACGAGATACCATGGGAGAGGGCTCCAAGAGGACGCGAGGGCCGGAAAAACCGTGGCTCGGTGCACGCATGCATCGAGTGGACTCCCAAGCGTAACGCCCTCAGAATTCGCTGTAAAGCCGCTCGGCGAAGTGCGATGCCGCTCCGTGCTTGCCTTTACGAATCCGGCGCGCCATGATGCTTCACGGCGATAACCCCAACGAACGCAGACGGAGGTGAATCGATGCGGTCGAAGACTTGCCCTTTCCTCGGGACTGCCGGTGTACTGGTTGCCGCGGTGCTTGCCGCCGGTCCCAGCGCCTTCGCCCTGGAGGTCCGCGCCACGCAAAACACTTCGCGGCTCATGCCGTACCAGATTTTTGAACTAACTCTCCAGCACGAAGGTGTTTACCACGACCCGAATTGGGACGTCAGCGTCGACGTGACCCTTGAAGGGCCCGGCGGCCAGCAGCACCGAGTCGGCGGATTCTTCTACGGATCGAGCCAACCGCAGAAACCAATCGTGCGGCGATGGAAGGACGACAAAGGGCAAGAGCGCTCCGAAGCCCGCTGGCCTTGTGAACCCGCCGACCTTTGGAAGGCCCGCTATGCGCCCTCGCAACTCGGCCGCTGGCAGTATCGCTATGTCTTCACCAATAAGCAGGGTGAAAAAGCCGAGGGGAAGGGAGCTTTCGACGTCGTTCCCCCGCGCCGCCCGTCCAAGGGTTGGGTTCGCATCGATCCGCACAATCCCCTCCGTTTCGTCTTCGCGGACGGCTCTCCTTTCTATCCGATCGGCTTGCAGGACGGTGTGTTCGACGGCAACCACAACGGTTCCGCCATGGATGCCAAGTCGATGGAAGGCCCGTTCCGCCAGGACCGAGCCGGGGCCCGCTTCGATCCGCCCCCCGGCGCCATCTTCGCCCGCGGGCCCTCGATGAATCCCCAGAACGGCGACGTCTACTTCGGCCGTTATTCCGGCGCGGGTTTCAATGTCTGGCGGTTCTCGCCGCACAACTTCTCAATTCCCGTCTTCGACGTCGCCTACCATTCTGAGCAGTCCTCCCCCGGCCAGATCCGTTGGCAGGAAGCCCGCATGGTCGACGAAATGCTGCTCTTGACGCGCAAGTATGGAATCCGCAATTTCTACGGCGTCTTCGGCTTCGCCAAGGTCTTCAACGACCACCCCGAAGACGCCCGCTCCATGGCCAAGGTCAAGCAAATCCTGAAGTACTCGGTCGACCGCTGGGGGGCAATGGTCGACTTCTGGGAATTGCTCAACGAACAGAAGGCCTCGGATGCCTGGTATGCGGCCATGATCCCCTATCTCAAGTCGATCGATCCCTACCACAAGCCGATCGCAACGAGCTGGGAGCGGCCGGAGCTGGAGGGAATCGACGTCGACGCCCCACACTGGTATGCCAGGGAAGACGAACTGGCCAGCGACCAGGTCACCGCCCACCAGGCCGGGCGGCACGTGCGTTTCGGCAAACCGGTGGTCTTCGGCGAACAGGGCAACGGCGGAGGCAAACCCGAACTCGTGCGCGAGGGAATCGGCGGAGTCTGGGACCCCGGCTCGGCACGGCGCATACGCGTGCGACTGTGGAGCGCGATGTTCCACGAAGTCAGCTTCATTTTCTGGGCCACCAACTACGCCAAGGACGGCCACTCGATGAACATCTGGCTGGGCCCCGAAGAGCGGCAGTACGTTCGCGCCTTGGCCGACTTTTCCGACCGTCTGGGCCGCGGGGTGCGCCCGTCGAGGTCCACCTCGAAGGAGCGAAGACGCCCGGCGTAAGAGGCTACGCTCTGCGCTCGGATCGGCGCGTAGGAATTTATCTGCACCACGGCGACTGCGCCGAGTGCCGAGCCGGCGCCAAGCCGCACCGCTGGGACCATCGCCGCGGGTTGGTGCAAGGCCTTTCCGCCGTCTTTCAATCGCCGCGCTCCGCCAAGGGATACTGGTACTCGCCGGCCGACGCACGGATCCTGGGTACCACGGACGTCGTCGCTGGAGAGAATCGACTCGCGGCGCCGGACTTCGAAATCGATCTGGCATTGCTGGTCACGGAAGAGGGCCCCCCAGACATCGACCGCGATGGCCTTCCCAACGACGCCGACCCCGATGACGATAACGATGGCCGGCCCGACGCCCAGGACGCCTTTCCGCTGGAACGCGAGGAACAGGACGACGCCGACGCCGACCGCATCGGCGATACGCTCGACGCCGATATTGGCGGCGATGGTAAGGCCGACGATCGCAATGGTAACGGCGTGGTGGACAACGAAGAGAAGGACCTCGATGGCGACGGCGTTGCCACCGCCGATGCCACGCCCTGGGACGCCTTTCCCCGCGATCCCAAGGAGTGGCGCGATACCGACGGCGACGGCGTGGGCGACAATGCCGACCCGGATGACGATGGCGACGGCTTCTCGGATGCCGAGGAACAGCAGGCGGGAACCGATCCGTTGGACGCCGTGAGTTTCCCCGCCGCAAAGTAGCCCGATCCCCTTCCGCGCGGCCTGGGGCCGGTTTCCGAGAGCACTTTTTGGCTTGCAGGTGGTAGACTTTCACTCCCTCGTTGGCGTATCATGCTCTCTCTATGTGATGCCGTGCGTTCCAGAACCCGCCCGTCACCTAGGCAACAAGCAGTTACGACCGAACCCACGAGAAGAACCATGAAAAACCAGAACACCGTTCGATCCCGAAGAACGTTCCTCGGCGCCGCCGCGGCTTTGGCGGCATCGTCCATGATGCCCGGCGTTGCCGCTGCCGCCTCCGCCGGCAAGCCCAACTCCAAGTTCAACGGCGTCCAGATCGGGGTCATCACCTACAGCTACCGCTCGCTGCCCGGCACCGCCGAGGATATCCTCAAGTACGTCACCCAGTGCGGCATCAGCTCGATCGAGCTCATGGGCGACGCCGGCCGAGCAGTTCGCCGGAGGCCTCCGCGGACAAAGGCGGAGAAGAACGCCCTTCTGGACTGGCGGCTCTCGGCGCCCATGGATCGCTTCAAGGCCCTGCGAAAAATGTACAACGACGCCGGCGTCAACATCCATATCGTCAAGTTCGGCGACATCGGGGATCCGTGGTATGCCCGACGAGCAGATCGAGTACTACTTCCAGGTCGCCAAGGCCCTCGGCGCCAAGGGCATCACGCGGGAACTCTCCGACGAAGCCGCCCAGCGACTCGGCCCGATCGCCGACAAGCACGAGATCATGATCGGCTTCCACAACCACACCCAACTCACGCCGACCACCTACGACGGCGACATGCTCTCGTACGGCAAGTATCTCGGCCATCAACTTCGACATCGGTCACTATGTCGCCGGCACGAACCAGTCGCCGCATCCCGTTCATCGAGAAGCATCGCGACCGGATTCTCAGCCTCCATCTGAAGGACCGCAAGAAGAACAACGGCCCCAACATGCCCTTCGGCGAGGGCGACACTCCCGTAGCGCAAGTGCTCCAGTACATGAAGAAGAACAAGCTCACCTTCCCCGCCGACATCGAGCTGGAGTACAAGGTTCCCGAGGACTCCGACGCGGTCAAGGAAGTGACCAGGTGCGTCCAGTTCTGCAAGAAAGCCTTGGCGTAGACAACCCGTGCCCTTGCACGGATCATGCACACGGCACCGGGTAGCTTGGCTACTGCGGTGCCGTGCGATTTTCATGGCCTGCTTTCGTCCGCATGCCATGCGATCCTCGTCAACCCATGCTTTGCGCGAGTGATGCCGGCGCTCTGGCAACCCGACGCGCGAGCGATGCCGGCGCTCTGGCAACCCGACGCGTGAGCGAGGCCCAAGCCCGCATGGCAACCCGACGCGTCAGCGAGGGACTCATGCTTGACCACGATGCTCTTCGCGATCATCCTGCCGTCAGCCACAAGAGGAGTTGCGAGCCCTTTTCTTCCGTCGGGCCGATGGATCGACGAAGTCCACAAGCGAAAACCGGTGCACGGATCCCTGGTCCGACTGCGGCGGGACGGGCGGTAGCTTGAAACCCCGGTGGCCGAGGACTAGGATGGCCCACGAAACGCCCTGAACCGCAAGACCACCGGCACCTCACGTCGCGTATCGACGAGTGCTGGCAATGCGGTTTCGATGAGTGGATTGCCAATCTCAGACGCATGGGAGGACGGTCATGTGCCAGTTCTGTCTTCGGCAAGATCGGGAAGGGGGATTCACGCGCCGCGAGGTCCTCATGACGATGGCTGGTGCGGGCACGGCCGCCGGGCTGATGAGCCCGATCGTGCTGGCCGCGTCTGCCGAGGCCCCGATCCCGCCCTCGCCATCCGACCCGCTCGATCTCCGTGTCGTCTACCTACGGCCCAAGGGCAAGTACTGGCTGGGATGGCCGGGGACGTTCTGGGACCCCGAGGGCTTTGCCGCCAAGAGTCGCCAGCAAGTGGAGCAGTTCGGCAAGGAGTTGGGGATCAAGGTAGCGTTCGAGCCCGAGCCGATCCACGAACCGCCGCAGATCGAGGCCTTCGTCAAGAAGGTCCAGGCGGAGAAGCCCAAAGGGGTGTTGGTCTTTCCCCTCCACGCCGACGAGTTCATCTCCGGCGCGGTCGACAAGATCGCCCAGAGCGGCATCCCGACGATCATCTTCGCCGGTCTGGGCATGTGGCATACGGGCTTTGCTCAACTGGTCGTGCCCACGATCCAGACGGAAGGGCGTTTACCTGCCCTCGTCGAGCGACTATGAACTCGGCGCCGGTCCGCTTCGGAATGAAGATGATCCAGGCGAACTATCGGCTCCGGCGGACGAAGGTCGCCGTGCTCCGCGGCACCGAGACGTCGGAACAGCGGATGGAGCCGCTCGGGCTCACGATTCGATTCCTGCCCCGGCGGCGTTTCCCGGATACGCTCAAGACGATCCAGGAAACTCCGGAGGTCCTCGCCATGGCCGACGAGTACGCCAAGGCGGCCCAGAAGGTCGTCGAGCCGACGAGGACAGACCTGATCAACGCCGCGAAGAACTACTTCGCATCGCTGAAGATCATGGAGGAGGAAGGCTGCCAGGGAATCTCGATGGACTGCCTGGGCCTGGTCGGCAACCGGGAGATCCCCACCCCGCCGTGTCTCTCGTGGACCCGACTGCTCGATAGCGGCCGGAGCGGCACCTGCGAGGCCGACGTCAACGCGGTGATGTCCCAGGAACTCTGCCTCAAGCTGCTCGACAAGCCGGGATTCATTCAGGACCCCGTCCCGGAGACCGAGCACGACACCCTGATCGGTGCCCATTGCGTCTGCGCCACCAAGCTCAACGGGTTCGACCAACCCGCGGAGCCGTTCATCCTGCGGAGCCACTCGGAGTCGAATCTCGGGGTGGCGGTGCAGGTCTTCTGGAGGCCCGGCCAGGAGGTGACGGTCATGCAGATGGCCGGCCCGGGCAAGATGCTTCTGGGCAAAGGGAAGGTCCTGCGAAACCACGATACGCCGCCCGCCGGCGGGTGCCGCACCTCGGTGGAGATGGCCCTCGACGGCCCCGCAGACCCCTGCGACACCAAAGGCTTCCATCAGCTGTTCATCTATGGCGACCACGTCCGTCAGTTCCAGTCCTATGCCCAGATGTATGGGGTCACGGCGGAACACGTCTAGAAAAGCCTTTCTGAAATCCTTGCTTTCATCTCTCTCCCTTTTCCCCCTTGGTGCCTTTCTGCCTTGGTGCCTTTCTGCCTTGGTGGTCTTGTGGTTCCCATCCCAATCACCTTCAGGCTTCACCTTCCTTCGCCCCCCCTGAACCCTGAACCCTGAAAACTGAAAACTGAAAACTGAAAACTGGCGATTCCAAACTGGCCCATTAACCACTCTTGAAATTGGGCCACTCCTCGTCGTAAGATCGCTGGGCCAAACTCTTCGCACCGAAATGTGCAATTCAAACGCGTGCCCGAAACGCGAGTTCCCATCGTGCCGTCGAAAGCCATTCCCCCGGCCTCCAGGAAAACGACCGGCCCCGCAGCTCGCTCCGGCCGTGGAACCCCCTTCCACCCATGAGAAACCCCTATCGCCCTCGATGTGCGATACCCCCCGCTACCCCACTGCGGGCCATCGTTCCGAGCCCCCCGCGATTTGGCAGAAATCACGATCCGTTGACCAACACGCGCGCCCAGGCCAATCCTTCTTCCTCCTGTCTCGCCGACCGCCGTTGCCGCGCCCCCGCTCCCCAGGCCGAGGTGGATAGTTTGGAAAAAACGATCCCCGTTGACCAAAAACTACGTTTGCCTCTGCATTCTCCCGCAAACCCCAAGCCCCCTCTTATGTTTTTCCAATACACGAGCGTGCGCACTTGCTCTCCCGGTGTGCCTGACCCGAAAATCCACGAATCCCTGCGTGCGCAAAGGTAGTCGTCCCGCGAACGTTTCCCCAAGAAGAGATTCCGCGATGTTCCGCGTCACGGTCGCTTGTGGCCTTGCCTGGACCGTACTCCGTGCCCCGGCAGCCCCCGGCGTCTTCCCGCCCAAGTACGCCGGCGGCGATAGTTTTCTGCTGCGCTCAGCCGATTATCATTGAAGAGCATAAACCAAATTCACCAGAGGTGACCAATCCATGATCGCCGTGCAACGGGTGCTAAACTCTATCCGCCATTCGATCCAGCTACGCCGGCGCGTCGCATTCTGCCTGACGGCGATCGTCGCCCTGCCGTTGGCCGCGCTACTGGCCCTGCAAGTGGCCCATGCGCGAGTCGGTGAGGCGCCTGCGGCCAACGAGCCGGCACCGTCCGCTGCGGCGGTCGCGCCCTCGGCGCCGGCAGCAACAGCGCCAGGGGCGAAGCTTGCGGCCCCGCTCCGCTACGGATGGAAACCGAAGATGTCCTACGCCTATCGCGTGTCGATCGAGGCAGACCGGGTCGATTACGTGGACGTTTGGGCGGGCACGCCTTGGTACTCGGTCACGCGCAGGGAGGGCGACCAGGCGGAACTTGCGTTGTCCGGCGGCTTGTTCAATACCCGGCGGAGCACCGGAGCCCGCCCGCCCTTCGGCCCCAGGGGGCCAGCCATGGCCCACGGAATGCTCTTCTCGCAAATGGGCGCAATGCGCGGCATGCACGGGCCCATGGGCCTCCGGCAGGTCACGGTCGACGCCCGCGGCAAGGTGATCCGGCAGCAGGGCGACTTGCAGATTGGGTGGGCGCTGGGAGACCTTTCGGCACTGACGATCGAGCCCTTGCCCGAAAGAATCGAGCCCTCCTGGAAAGTCGCCAAGGAGGTGACCATCTCGCGCACGAAGTACGACTACACCTTCCCCCTGATGCTTACCTGGCGCGACAACGAAGAGCAATTCTCGGCCAACGAGGAAGCGGCCTACACGGTTCAAGGCGTGGAAGGCAAACGCGTAAAGATCAAGAAACGGTACGAGTTGAAGTCGGCCGCCACGCTCAACGGCAAGCCCCGTTGCGAACTCGTCGGAGACGGAGACCTGGTGTTCGACACCGAGCGTGGCGTGTTCACTGAATATTCCGGCTCGCTTACCCTCTCGAGCCGCGAGCGCAACATCTCCATCGAAATCCCGCTCAAGGTCTCGTACGCGCTTGTCGAAGCAGGCGAGTCGGGCAAGACGGCGCCACCCGCCGCGCCCAGAAGGTCGAGCCGGAGAAGCCGATCACCGGCTCGCAACTCGACCAACTGGCAGCCGACCTGGAGTCGGGCGACGTGGGCCGCGTGCTCCTGGCCACCAACCGGCTCGGCAACCAGAAGCCGGAGGCGCCGAATACCCGCATCGCCGCGGCTTTGGCCAAGGTGCTGCGCAACGACCAAAGCTCGGTCGTCCGGGCCAACGCCGCCCGGGCCCTGCAATTCTGGTCCACGCCGGAAAGCGCGCCGGAATTGATCCGCGCTGGACGATCAGGCTCCCCCGGTTCGCATGTACGCAATGCGCACCCTGGCAAAGCTCTGTCCGGAGGAGGCAAGCCACCTGATCGCCGCGCACCTGAAGGAACCCATCGACCGCTTTGGGGCCGTGGCCGCGCTGCGAACGATCGGCCAGGCTGCCGAGCCGGCGGTCATCAAGCAGTTGGCCTCAGACAACACTGCCGTGCGCAAGAGGCAGTCCTGCTTCTCGAAAGATTGGAACCGCTCGCAGTGTCGACGCGATTCAAAAAGCGACTGAGGATTCCAACGCGGACATCCAGAGATTGGCCAAGGAGGCATTGGCGAAGATCAAGTCTCGGCAATGACCTCCCCCGCAGCAGCCCGCTGGACCACGGGCTGAAGGATTGCCGCCGAGCAGAGTCACCCGGCTTTCCGCCCAACCGGGCAATGCGCGCATCGCCCTGCACGTCTGTCCATTCGCCCGCCATGGCCAGGACATGGATCCTGCACTGCCGATTCATCCTTGGGTTGCAGAATTTCGGCTCAAGTAGCTGCCCTGAAGCAACATCGGCTGGTAAGCAGCCAATGGCCCGCGCACGACATCTTTCTGGATACCAACAAGGGCCGGCAATCGGCCCCCGCCAAGTAGCCCCAGCCATCGCCGGAGAAGGCGAAGATTCTGGGAGCGTTGCCGCAATCCTGGCAAAGCTTAACGAGGCTGCCATCTTGGTGGTTCTGGCGAATCTAGCGAATGATCTGCGTGTGACGTGCCGTCGTTGCCGATGATTTCCATATGCGTAGTCTGCGTTGGCTCGTGATGGCGAGTGTCTTCTCCCTGCTCGGGTGGCCTGGCGCGTGCGAGGCGGCCGAGGCATGGCACGTCATCTTTCCCCGAGCAGCGCTCGATGGAGATCCGCGAGCCTACGCAGATTTTCCACGCACGCCTGCCGGAGGTGCCGCGCCGGAGACGGTCGCCAAGCGCCGCCCGGAACTCCAAATCCGCGACCTCTCGCTCGACGAAGCGATTCGCGTTGCCCTGGGCAACTCCGAAGTCGTACGCGTATTGGCCGGGGGCGGGGCGGGGGCCACCGGCAGCACGATTTACGATCCCGCAATCACAAACACGGAAATCGATCGCGCGCGGGCCCTGTTTGATCCGCAGTTCCGGATCAACAACACCTTCCGCCACGACGAGGACCCCGGGGGGGCGTTCTTCCGCCACGGGATCGCTCCCGAACACGCCGCCGGACGTGCGCATCGAGGCCAATCAGCTCGACCGCTACGACATGCGCATGGGACTGTCGAAGCCGACGGTGACCGGCGGAAGCCTCGACCTGGGCGTCAACGCTACGCCCCTGCGGAGCAATGTTCTGGGTTTGCCGCTCAATCCACAAACGTCCTCCTCGGTCGATCTGGGCCTGACCCAGCCCCTGCTCCAAGGAGGCGGAATTCGCGCCAACCTGGCCCCGATCGAGATTGCCCGCATCGACACCGAACGCTCGTTCTTCCAGCTCAAGAACAACGTGCAGCGCCTGGTCCGCAGCGTGATCGAGGGCTACTGGAACCTCGTGTTCGCGCGGACCGACGTATGGGCTCGGCAGCAGCAAGTCGAGCAGGGGCAATGGGCGTTGGATCGCGCGGAAGCCAATCTGCGCACCCGGCGCACCGATCTGTCGGACGTTGCCCAGGCCCGTTCGGCGCTGGCCGGCTTTCGGGCCAACCTGATCGCCTCGGAAGCCAACGTAATTCAGCGCGAAGCGGCGCGTGCGCAACGTACTCGGGCTGGTGCCCTCCGACGAGGTTCGCCTGGTGCCGATCACTCCCCCGCCCGACCAACGCGTGGAACTCGATTGGAACGAGTTGCTGAGCGTGACCGAGACCTATCGGCCCGACCTGATCGAGATGAAACTGGTCCTCGAGGCCGACCAGCAGCAATTGATCATCGCGCCAATGGCGCGTGCCGCGGCTGGATGCCACGGGCTTGTACCGCTGGAACGGCCTGGAGGGGCGCACCCCCGATCGCCAATTCCTCGCCTCGGACGCGGGACAGTTCACGGGCTGGGAGCTTGGGGTCAACTTCTCGGTCCCCCTCGGGCTGCGGCAGGGTCGGGCGGCGCTCAGGCAGCGCGAACTCGTGATCCTCCGTGATCGCGCCAACCTGGAGCAAGCCCTGCACAGCGCGGCCCACTCTCTGGCAACCAGCTATCGCAACCTGGACCTCTTTTTCGAGCAGTACCGGGCCTACCAGCAGACGCGCACCGCGGCCCGCGCCAACCTGGAGTACCAGATCGCGGTATATCGAGTGGGCCAGGGACTTTTCCTCAACGTGTTGCTGGCGATCACCGAATGGGGCAACGCCGTCGGCGCCGAAGCCCAGGCTCTGGCGCAATACAACGCCGAATTGGCCAATCTTCAGGAGCAGAGTGGGCGGAATCCTTGAAACCCACGGCATCCGTTTCATGGAAGAGCGCTATGGTTCGATCGGGCCGCTCGGCCGACTGGCCGACGACCGTTGCTATCCCAAGGATCGCCAACCCACCGCCAACGAAGACCGCTACCGCAACATGGACCGGCCGGCCGAGAACGCCTTCGGGCTGGAGCGACCCGCACTGTTTGGACGCGGCAAGCCGGGCGCACGGGCCAAGCCGGTGGCTCCGGAGCCGCAAGGCGATGCGCCCCTGCCACCCTCCCCGTCCGAGCCGATTCCGGTTCCGGGCATGCCCAAGCCGTAGCGGCCTGCCGCTTCTTCGAGTCTGGACGATCAGTGGCCGACGATGCCGGGCCCAAAGGCCCTTGGTTTCCGGCCTGCCGTGGGTCGGCCCGGCGCGTTCACGATGCTCTGCTCAAGCGGAGAGCAGGCCGTAGGTCACGAGAGTCTTGCGCAATCGCCGAGCTCACCGTCGGAAAGCGGCGTCATCGGCATGCGGAGCTCGCCGGTGTCGCGGCCGAGGAGCTTCATCGCGGCCTTGATCGGAATCGGATTGGTCGACAGCCCGAGCATGTCGCGGCAGAGCGGGAAAGAGCTTCCGGTGCCAGCATTGCGCGTCGGCCGATCTTGCCGGCGTCGAACGCGCTTGAACCAGGGCGATCATGTCCTGGGGCACGATGTTGCCGACGACCGAGATCACGCCCCGGCCGCCGATCGGCCAGAGCGGCAGCGTCAGGCTGTCGTCGCCGCTGAGAACGGTGAGGTTCGTCATGGCGATGATCTGCGAGGCCTGGTCCATCGAGCCGGTGGCTTCCTTGACCATCGTGATGTTCGGCAGCTCGGCCATGCGCGCGATCGTGTCTCGGGCTCGATGTTCTTGCCGGTGCGGCCGGGGATGTTGTAGACGCAGATCGGAATGTCGACCGCTTCGGCCAGGGCCTTGAAGTGCTGGTAGAAGCCCTCCTGCGTGGGCTTGTTGTAGTAGGGCGCGACGACCAGCGCGGCATCGGCGCCGCTCTTGGCGGCCCACTTGCGTCAGCCGCAGGGCTTCCGAGGTGCTGTTGGAGCCGGTGCCGGGCATGACCTTGATCCGGCCGCGCGGCCGTCTTCGACCACTGCGGCGATCACGCGCTCGTGCTCTTCGTGCGAGAGCGTCGGCGATTCGCCCGTCGTGCCGACCGGGCAAAGGCAGGTCGTGCCGGCGGCGATCTGGAATTCGACCTGCTGCCTGGAAGGCGGCGTAGTCGACCTGGCCGTCGCGAAAGGGAGTGACCAGGGCAACCGAAAGGCCGGCAAAGGATTCAGCTCGGGTAGGCATGGTGAGGACTTCCTGGTCTCGGGGTTCGAGGTTCGTAGGGGCCGGTGGAAACTCCAAGCGTCTCCGCACGGGCATCGTCGCGCCACCGCGCACGGCACGTTCAGCCGATCAGGTCCTTCATCTCGCGCACGGCCTGCTGGAAGCCGACCATAACGGCTCGCGCAACGATGCTGTGGCCGATGTTCAGTTCGTGCATGCCGTCGATCGCGGCGATCGGGCAGCACGTTGCGATAGGTCAGTCCATGCCCGGCGTGCAGCGCCATACGCGCCCTGTCGCACCAGGGCCCCGGCGGCGCGAAGCGTCTGGCATTCGGCCTGCTGCGCGGAGCCGCTTGCCAAAGCATAGCGTCCGGTGTGCAACTCGACGGCATCGGCCTTCAGCGACGCGCGGCGTCGATCTGCTGCGGTTGGGGATCGAGAAACAGGCTCACGGGGATTCCGGCATCATGGAGGCGCGCCATGGTTTCGGCGACGCGCTGGCGATGCGCGACCACGTCGAGCCCCCCTTCGGTCGTAACCTCTTCCCGGCGTTCGGGCACGAGAGTCACCTGGTCGGGCTTGATGCGGCAAGCGATCTCGGCAATTTCGACGCTGCAGGCCATCTCGAGGTTCAGTTTCACGGTGACCGTCTGACGCAGCACCTGGAGATCGCGATCCAGGATGTGGCGGCGGTCCTCGCGAAGGTGGATCGTGATTCCGTCGGCTCCCCCCAACTCCGCGAGCGCTGCCGCCCAGACGGGGTCGGGTTCGTAGGTGCGCCGCGCCTGCCGCACCGTGGCAACGTGGTCGATATTGACACCCAAATGGACCATGGCGAGCGTTTACCCCGCACTGGGTAGATAGCAGTATCTTCTCACATTCCAAGACAATAGGGCTGATTATAACGGCCGCGGGACGGCCTTCAAGGAGTGTGGACTGGCCGGAAATCGCCCGTCGCGCGTGCATGAGCTACAGTTCCTTAGATGCACGGGGCCAGCGCGGCTGGCACAGGCATTTTTCGGCCGGCGCCGGGCGCCACGCCGGAACTTTTCATCGGAACTTCTCTGCTGCATTCGCACCTTGGAAAACCGCAAGGCTCAGTCATTCGCCCGACTCGCCCTTGGGCGAATCGCGCGGAGAGGCCACGCGTCGCCGCCGAGCGGATACGATCGCCTGGAGCCCGTGGGACACGATCAGCCATGACCACATGCCACGAATTGGCCGCACGGATCGAAACGCTCCAGCCGGATGCCTCGCCCCGCGACGTAGCCCGGCTCTGCCTTCTGCTGGGCAACCAGGTCGACGACCTTGGTGAATTGGGCGATGAAGATCGCCTGGCCCAAGCCTGGCAAGCCATGGGACTTCGCTTGCAGGCGGCGACCGATCAGCACGCGGCGATGACCGAGGATCTCGATCAGCTCTCGCGGCAAGACCCAGGCCAATTCAGCCTCGATCAAATCTGGGTGCTGATCCGGGCGATCAAGGTGCAGAGCCAGGTCCTCCAGCTCTACATTGGGCAGCCCGCGATGGAGTTATAGCGCTCGCGCGCGCGGCCCTTGGCCTCGCTGGATCACTGGAAGTGCCGTTCCGAACCGGCGAGCGGGCCGCTCGATCCTTCTTCGAGATCTATCGCGGTCCACACGGGAATCTCCTTGTGCAGGCGGGCCATGAAGGTGGCCTTGGCGTCGGCTTTGCGCTGCGAGCGGATCTTCTCCTTGATGTCGGCCTGCACCTCGGATTGCTCGAACCGCTTGCGCTGAGTGTCTTCGCGCTCGAGCACGCGGATGATGTGGAACCCTTGCTCGTCTTCAAGGACCTTGCTGAGTTGGCGTAGAGGCAGTTCGGGTGAGAAGATCGCGGCGTCGAGGACCTTCGAGACCAGGCTGCCCTGGGTGGTCCAATCGCGCGCGCCGCCGCTGGAAGCCGTCGATCCTTCGGAGTGAGCCTTGGCCACTTCGGCCCATGCCACGCCGTCGAGCACCTGGTTACCCATCCAGCCGATCTTATCGCGTGCGTCGCTGGTCGACTTGCGAATCATGAGCTGTTCCCACCGAGCGCGACCCGGAGTCTCAAAGTCCTTGATGTGGTCGGCATAGTACGCACGCATTTCTTCCAGGCTGATCTCCTGGTCCGGCTTGACTTGCTCGCGGAGCCAGACGGCGCCCATCGACTGCTCGACGAAGGCGCGCTTGTGCATTTCGAGGGTGATGCCCCATTCCTCCTGGACGCGATCGTCCAGTTCGCGCCGCGAGCCCGCCCCCAGCTTCTTCATCAGGTCTGGAACGACATTATCCTCGAAAGTTCGGCCGATGGAGTCCACCAAGTGCTTGAGGCTTTCCGAGGGTGCTTTGCGCATCGCGTCGACAAAGAGGAGTTTTTCCTCGACCCGCTGCTTGAGTTGTTCGCGCATCGCCTCGCGAACCTTCAGTTCGATCATCGCCTTGAGTTGGGATTCGAGTACGTCGGGCGGCGCCTTGCCGCGGTTCATTTCCATCAGCTTGGGCAATTGCACGGAGATCTTCGGCACTCCGAGTGAGACCTCACGTGCCAGAATGGCGTCGAACCCGATGCGCGCTACGATCTCGGCGCCTTCGCAGGGCGTGGTCCCGCCCGTGACGGCCGGGACGCCTTGCGCCGGCACCTCGGCAGTGGCGGGCCGCTTGATCGGGGCGCTGGGTTCGGCGATCGGCGTGGCGCCGTGGGAGGGGCGACACTGCCCGGGTCAGCAGGAACCGGTTCAGAAGGGCCGGAAACAACCGTACCCGGCATCAGGGCGGAGGGATCGGGGCGAAGACGCGGGCTGCGTCTGGCACCAGCGGGGACCGCAGAATCGACGTACGGCGTACGCGGATATTGAGGAACCGCGGATCGCTGCGGTTCCAGGTCGGAGACCTGAGCCTCGCCTGCCGGTTCGGGTTGCGGCTCGACGCTGGCTTCATAGCGACGCGAGGGAGTCCAAGAATCCGCGGTTTTGGGCCGAAGCGAACGTGCCGGAGCAGGCCCCGGGCCGCCGGGCCAACTGGCCGGACGCGCGCTTGCTCCGGGCTGCACCGGCATGCTCGGTCCCGGTGGCGGCATGGCCCTGGAGGTCATCGGTGATTCGGCGGGATCCAACGGGCCATCGTCCCAATTCGCCGCCGAGGCGAATGTGCCGCCCTCGATCAATGGCCGCTGGGCCAGCACCGCGACGCCCGCAACCACCAACAATATTGCCGGCAACAATAGGCGCTGCACAACCGGGTTTCCCGCTGGGGTCCTGAAAGGTCTACTGACAAGATCGTTGGCTCTGCTTCTCTGCGTGAACCGGCTGGCGGCCGGTCGCGGCCCCGGAGGGATACAGCCACGGCCACACCCCCCGAAGGGCCTGGAGAAGCGGCGGGATTATAGTGACAAGTTCAAGCGCGCTGCAACAGCAGTTTGATCTCGCGGAGGATGTCGTCGGGGTGCGGAGACTGAAGCTTCCAAGGGAAGATACGCACTTTCGAGCGTCCACAATGCGGAGCCGGCCGCCGCTGGTGCGCGCCAATTGCCGAATCTGCCGCTCGGCCAGGTAGCCGAACACCACGTAGCGGTTCTCCATGCGGATCGAGTGGATCGAGCCAGCGGTAGGCCTCGACGCGGAGCTCGGCCAGTGCCAGCAGCCGGCCGGCGACGGGCGGGAGGCGGCCCGAAGCGGTCGATCAGTTCGGCGGCGAAGTCTCGCAGTTCCTCGCGGCGAGGCACCCGTCCCAGCCGGCGGTACAAGGTCGATCTTCTCCCGCATCCCGGGCACGTAGTTGCCGGGGCAGGTACGCCTCGCCGGGCAGGTCGAGTCGACCTCGATCGAGCGTCCTCGGCGGCAGGCGTCTTGAGCCGGCGGACGGCCTGCTTCGAGCAGTTCGCAGTAGAGCTCGTAGCCGACCACGGCGATGTGGCCGCTCTGCTCCGTGCCGAGGATGTTGCCCGCCCCGCGGATCTCCAGGTCGCGCATGGCCACGGCGAACCCGGCCCCCAGGTCGCTGAATTCCTCGATCGCCCGCAGCCGCCGGGCGGCGTTGGGGGTGACGTGCTTGTTGGGGTCGATCAGCAGGTAGCAGTAGGCGCGGTGCTTGTAGCGCCCCACGCGGCCGCGGAGCTGGTGCAGGTCGGCCAGCCCGTAGCGGTCGGCCTCGTCGATGAAGATCGTGTTGGCGTTGGGGATGTCCAGGCCGCTCTCGACGATCGTGGTGCTCAGGAGCACGTCGAAGCGGCGGTCGACGAAATCGAGCATCACCTGTTCCAGCTCGTGCTCGGGCATCTGGGCGTGGCCGACGGCCGAGCGTGGCCTCGGGCACGATCTGCCGCAGCCGCGTGGCCGAGGGTCTCGATGTCGTAGACGCGGTTGTGGACGAAGAAGACCTGCCCGTCGCGGTTCAATTCGCGGAGCACGGCGTTGCGGATCAATGTCGGGATCGAACCGGGTGACGCGGGTCTCCACGGCCAGCCGATCCTCGGGCGGCGTCTGCAGGTTGGAGATGTCGCGCAGCCCCAGCAGGGCCATGTGCAGCGTTCGCGGAATCGGCGTGGCGGTCATCGTCAGCACGTCGACGGTGTGCCGCAGGGCCTTGAGCCGCTCCTTGACCTCGACGCCGAACCGCTGCTCTTCGTCGATGATCACCAGGCCGAGGTTGTGGAAGCGCACGTCGGGCTGGGCCAGGCGGTGCGTGCCGATGACGATGTCGATCGCCCCGGCCTCGAGCCGCTCGATGATTTCCGCCTGCTGCTTCCGCGTGGCAAACCGCGAGAGCGTGGCGATCTCGAAGGGGAATTCGGCCATCCGGCTCGGCGAAGGTGCGGTCGTGCTGCTCGGCCAGGACGGTCGTCGGCACGAGGATCGCCACCTGGTAGCCGGCGTCGACGGCCTTGAACGCGGCCCGCATCGCCATTTCGGTCTTGCCGAAGCCGACGTCGCCGCAGAGCAGGCGATCCATGGGCCGCGGGACTGGGTCATGTCGCGTTTGATGGCCTCGATGGTCGCCAGTTGGTCGTCGGTTTCGTGGTAGGGGAACGAGGCGTCGAACTCCCGCTGCCACTCGGTGTCGGGGGGAAAGGCGATGCCCGGCCGCGGCTGCCCGGGCGGCTTGGAGCTCGAGCATCTCGGCCGCCAGGTCGGTCACCGCCTCTTCGACCGCCTTTTTCTGCCGCACCCAGGTCCGGCCGCCCAGCTTGGCCAGGTGCGGCCGGCTCTTGGTCCCGCCCACGTACTTCTGCACCAGCCCGATCTTCGAGCTGGGCACGTAGAGCTTCACCCCCTCGTCGAACTCCAGCAGCGAGGTGCTCTTCGACCTGCTGCTCCTTCTCCAGCAGCTTCATGCCGCGATAGCGGGCGATGCCGTGGGAGACGTGGACCACGAGGTCCCCCTCGCGCAGCTCCAGGAAGCTGTCGATCGCCTTGCCCAGCCGGCGCCGGGCGGTGCGGCGAAGATCGGTGCGGTGGAACAGCTCGCCGCTGCTGACGAGCACCAGGTTGCTCGGGCACGAGGCGGAAGCCGCGGTTCAGGTCGCCCGATGGTGAAATGCAGCTTCCCTTCCTGGGCGAGTCGCGTGGCGGCGAACAGACTCGGCCAGCCGGCGCACTTCGGCCTCGGTCTGGCAGACCACGAACACGTCCTGGCCCGACACCGGCCGCGTCGAGTTCGTCGCGGACCTTGCCGATGTCGCCGCTGAAACGCTCGACCGATTCGATCTTGAGCCGGCACGTCGTTTCCAGCGAGCTGGCGGCGATGGCCGAGGCGGTCACCGACGGGAAATCGCGATCACCTGCTCCAACACGCGTCGACACGGTGTGCATGTCCTGCGGCCGTTCCAGCTCGCTCCAGGTAGTGCCGCCCCTCTTCCTGCAATCTCCTCGGGTTCGATCAGCAGGAACCAGCTCTCCGGCGGCAGGTAGTCGGCCAGATGGCCGCTCGATTGCGAACGTCGCGGTCGAGCACCGTCACTTCGACCGTCGTCGAGCCTGGCCAGGCTCCGCTGGCTGGAGACCTCGAAGCGGCGCATCGACTCGATCTGGTCGCCGAACAACTCGATCCGCACCGGATCGAACCAGTCGGGGGCGAAGATGTCGAGGATCCCGCCGCGGAGCGAGATCTCGCCGGGCAGTTCCACGGCCGAGGTGTTGTGGAAACCGTTCTCGGCAAGCCACGCGCACCAAGCTCGCCGACGTCGATCTCCTCGCCCACGCGGAGCATCGCGCGTGTGGCCGGCGAGCCACTGCCGCTCCGGGACCGGCTGGAGGAGCGCTTGGATGCTGGTCACGAGAATCTCGGGGGGGGACGTGCCGGCAAGCAGCTTCAATACGCGAGTGCGGTCGCCCGGCCACTTCGTCGTGGACCACGCGCTCGCTGGGCAGCGTTTCCCAGGCGGCGAAATTTCTCGGCCGGGTGGACCGGGAGAAGAGCCCGAGGTCGTCGATCAGATCGTCGACTTCGTCGGCCCGGGGGCAGACGACCACCAGCGTCGCAGGGGCGTGCTCGGCCAGGGCGGCTGCCGCCAGCGCGCAACGACGACCCCCAGACTCCGTCCAGAGTTGCCGCATGCCCCGCCTGCAGGCTCGCGACCACCTCGGAGAAGCCTTCATGCCGCTCTAGACACGCGGCCAGCTCCAGGAGGTGGTCGCGTGGACTCGCCTTCCCGGCATCAAACATGGTTGAGATGCGATTCTACCGACGCGCCCGCGGCGGAGCAAACGGCTCGCTACGGCAGGCCGGAAGATGGTTCTTTCTCCGGCCGGGAGCCGCTATATTGTCGGCGAAGCTCTTGTGGAATGTGTTCGAGGCTTTCTACGGGCAGGAAAACCGGACTGTGCGTTGGCCGCCTTTTTCTACGAGAGGTGCAGGACCCAACAAAGAAGTTCATCTGGGCAATTCACGGCAGTTTGAGGAGGTGCTCCATGTACGTCGTCTGCGTCCATGTCCACGTCAAGGCTGAAGTGGTCGAACCTTTTCTGCGGGCAACCCTCGACAACGCCCGCAATACGATCCAGGAACCCGGCAACCTGCGATTCGACGTGCTGCAGCAGGCCGACGATCCGAACGCGCTTCCTACTTTATGAGGTTTATCAGGACGAGGCGGCTATTGAATCGCACCGGGCAGACTCCCCATTACCTCCGATGGCGGGATACTGTCGTGGATTGGATGGCAGAAACCCGAAAGGGGGTACGTTACCAACCGCACTTTCCCGATCGTCAATCGCAGTGGTCGGCCGGACGAATGGAGGGGTAGTCGCTTGCAGGAACCCCTTCGGGCTCGTATACTTGAGTTTCCGGACCAGCACGGTTTTCGAGTTCATGGCGTGGTCCATTTTGCCGACGTTTGCACCGTGAAGGGACGGTGCCACCGGCCCGAGCGGTCTGATTGCGGCCTCCTGACGGTCGGCGGGGGTCATGGGCCGTGCAAGGTTTAGTAGACCACCCAAATCGGAGGAGTGTGGCGCGATGCGGATTGCGGTCGGAAGCGACCACCGGGGCGTGGCGATGCGGCAAAGGATTGTGGAGTTGCTACACAACCTGGGCCAGGAAGTTATCGACGTGGGCAGCGAGGATTCGGTGCCCGTCGATTACCCTGACGTGGCAGCCGCCGTGGCGGGCCGCGTGAGCAAGGGGGATGTGGATCGAGGAATCCTGATCTGCGGATCGGGACTCGGGATGTGCATTGTGGCCAACAAGTTTCCGGGCGTGCGTGCCGCCCCGTGCCATGATGATCTCACCGCCGAAATGAGCCGCCGCCACAACGACCTCAACGTTCTCTGCCTCTCCGGAGACATGCTGGGCGACACTCTCGTGGGTCGTCTGGTTTCGATCTGGCTGCATACGGAGTTCGAGGGCGGGCGACACGCGCACCGCGTGCAGAAGATCTCCGAGTTGGAGCGCGGCAACGGCAAGTGCTGAAAGGCTTTCATGCCGACGCCTCTCGGGCGTCTCGGCTGCGCATGTCACTGTCACCGGGATGTTCCCCTTAGCAAGCTCGATGTCCGGGGGCGCGTAAGTCCCCTTACCGATGGTTCTCGCCGGGGGTAGCCATTTCGTTTCCCGCGCGAGGTCTGCGCAAGAGGAGCCGGTTGGCTGGGGCATTCCCCCCGCCACATGGGGATAGGCGCGTCGAAAGGGGAAAACAGATGGGCTACCCCGCTTGAGCAACTTGGCCGCAGGAACTAGGGTAAGGAGATTCAGCCTTCGAGGGATCCGGGGCACTCGCGGATGGAATCGGAGACACTCCGGCAAGCGTTCCCTCCCCGCCGCATCCGCCCTCCAACCATTCCCGCCGGCCTCTCATTGCTTTACGAGGAGTGATCTCGATGACACGACGAGATCGGATTCTTGCAGGCGCTAGTGTTGATCGTCGCATGGGGCGCCAGCGGCGACGGGCGACGCGATGGAGGACCCCGCGCGTGTTGCGGCGCGGATCGCGACACGTTTGCGCGAGAATCTCGTGGCGTGGTGCATCGTGCCCTTCGATGCGAAGAAACGCACGCCGGAGCAACGCGCGGAGATGCTCGTGCGTTTGGGAATCCACCGGCTGGCTTACGATTGGCGCGAGGAGCATATCCCGACCTTCGACCAGGAGGTCGAGGCGATGAAGCGCCAGGGCATTTCGATCGATGCCTGGTGGTTTCCGGCTACGCTAGATGCGACGGCGCGAAAGATTCTCGACGTGATCAAACGTCATGGCCTGCGTACGCAATTGTGGGTGACGATGAGCGATCCCGCGCCCGGTTCCTCGGACCAGGCCGAGAAGGTGAGGGTCGCGGCGGCCGCGCTGCGCCCGATTGCCGAAGAGGCAGCCAAGATCCAGTGTCGTGTGGCCCTCTACAATCACGGCGGCTGGTTCGGTGAACCGGAGAATCAGATCGCCGTGCTCGACGCCCTGAAGATGCCAAACCTCGGCATCGTCTACAACTTCCACCACGGCCACGACCACATTGAGCGCTTCCCCGCCCTGTTTGCCAAAATGCAGCCCTACTTGCTCGCCGTCAATCTCAACGGCATGGTCAAGGGGGGCGACAAGTCGGGAAAGATGATCCTCACACTTGGCCAGGGCGACCAGGAGTTGAAGATGATCCAGGTGATCCGTGACGCGGGATGGCGAGGGCTGGTAGGGATCATCGATCACCGCCCGGAGACCGATTCGGAACAGACGCTGAAAGAAAACCTGGCGGGACTCGACCGCCTGCTCCAGCAATTGGCTCCTCCGGCGAAGAAGCCGGGAGCGTAGAACGGGTTCCAGCGCCGCCGCGGTGAGGAATCCGGCCGGAGTCTCAGCGTTCAAGGCTCAAGACGGTGCCGGAGCCGATTCATTCTACGGGGATTCCCATGCAAGTCGCACTCTCGTCCCGCTTCACCCTGTCTTGCCTGGCCATGCTGCTGGGCATCCTCGCCGCCGGCGCCACCTCGGCGTCCGCCGCGGCGCCTTGGACGAGCTATCGGGGGCCAACCGATCAGGGGCACAGCAACGCCACCGGCTTGCCCTTGCACTGGAGCGAGACGACCAACGTGGCCTGGAAGACTGCCATTCCCGGGAAGGCATGGTCTTCGCCCGTGATCGAGGACGGCCGAATCTGGCTCACCAGTTCCACGGAGGACGGTAAGGATCTTTCGCTGCTGGCGATCGACAAGGCCTCGGGAAAGATCGTCGTGAACAAACTCCTATGTCGCGTTGCCGCGCCCAGGAGTGCCACGTGTTCAACTCTTACGCTTCTCCCTCGCCCGCACTCGACGAAGGACGTGTGTACGTCAGTTTCGGCTCTCCCTGCACGGCCTGCATCGACGCGCGAACGGGAAGCGTCGTCTGGCAGCGGACCGATCTGGTGTGCAATCACCTCCGTGGAGCCGGTTCGTCGCCGCTGGTGTACGGCAACCTCATGATTCTCCACCTCGACGGCTGCGATCGGCAGTACGTGATCGCCCTGGACAAGGCCACGGGCAAGACCGTGTGGGAACGGCCGCGGAGCATGGATTTTCAGGATCTCGATCCGGCGACGGGCAAGCCGAAGCTTGAGGGCGACTATCGCAAGGCCTTTTCGACGCCGCTGGTGGTGCAGGGCGAGCGCGGGCCGGTGCTGGTAAGTCTGGGTTCCATGGCGCTCTACGGCTACGAACCGCAAACTGGCAAGGAGCTGTGGCGCGTCGAGTCGCTCGGGAGCCACTCCGGGTCGAGCCGCCCCGTCGCCGGTCACGGATTGGTGTTTTCGCCGATGGGGTACATTGGGGAGCTGTGGGCGGTGCGGCCCGAGGGGCACGGCGTGGTGACGGATACTCACGTCGCCTGGCGTTACGCGCGCAGTGTTGCCCGCCGCTCGTCGCCGCTTCTGGTCGGCGACTGGCTTTTCTCCGTCGACGCCGAAGGGGTGGCGGCGTGTCTCAACGCGCGAAGCGGCAAGGAACTCTGGAAGGCGCGGCTGGGGAGCAACCACTCCGCGTCCCCCCTTTTCGCCGAAGGCCGGATCTACTTCTTCGACGAGCGCGGGAAGACGACCGTGATCGAAGCGGCGGCAGCCTACCGGCGACTCGCGGAGAACCGCTTGGAAGACGGTTTCATGGCGTCACCCGCCGTATCGGACAAGGCCCTCTTCCTCCGCACGCGAAGTGCGCTTTACCGGATCGAGGAACGATCCAGCGATTCGCGCTAGAGGGTTGACGGGGCGAGGCTTGGGCTCACCACTCGACCGAGGCGGCAGCCACGGTGATTCCCGCGCCCACCGAGCAGAGCACGAGCTTGTCGCCGGGGCGGAGGCTTTCCTCGGCCTCGACCAGGGCCAGGGGAATGCTTGCGCTGGAGGTATTGCCCACGCGATGCACGTTCAGATAGAAACGTTCGAAGGGCAGGCCGCTTCGCTTCGCCACCGCCTTAAGCATGCGGCCGTTGGCCTGGTGCGGCACGATCCAACGCGTTTCTTCCGCGGTCCATCCGGTTTCGAGGATCGCCCGACGAATGATGTCGCTGAATCCTTCGGTGGCCAGGCGGAACAGGGCCTGGCCGTCGAGCCGGATCCAGGGATCGACCTTGCCATTGGCGGCCACTAAGTAGCCGGGCATTTCCCGCCGGGCCGTGTGAATTCCCCGCGTGTCGGTGCCCAGCAGCACTCGGCGGATGCGATGTCCCTCCGTACCCGCCGACACGATCGCCGCACCCGCTCCGTCGCCGAAGATGAAGTAAGCGTTGCGGTCCGATTGATTGAGCAATCGCGACTGCATTTCCACGCCGACCGCCAGTACCACGTTCGCGCTTCGGGTGAGCACCATGGTGCGGGCCAGCGCCAGGGCATAGAGCCAACCGGAGCAGGCGGCGTTCACGTCGAAGGCCGCCGCACCTTGGAGGTTCAGTCGCTCCTGGAGAATGCAGGCCGTCGAGGGCATGGCCACGTCGGGGGTGGTGGTGGCGAGGATGATCGCATCGATGTCCTTGATGGCGATCCCCGCCTTGCGGATGGCTTCCAGCGATGCGGCTAAAGCCATGCTCGAAGGCTTTTCGTCGTCCGCCGCCCAGCGCCGCTCGCGGATGCCGGTCACCTGGAAAACATAGTCCTCGGTGATCTCGGGGAACGCTGCGCACGAGTTCCGCATTGGTCACGACGCGCTGCGGCAGATAGCCGCCAATGCCGAGAATCGTCACCCCCTCGCGTTCTTCCTCCCGCGCTTTGTGCGACGCGGCCCCCGTTGACGCCAACGGTTCCGCGGCAGCGATCGCGGGGGGAATCCACTCCTTCATGGCCCGATCGCGCGTCTCGATCTCGATCACCGGCTCGACCAGCGGGACGGTCTCGCCTTCCAGGTGGCGAATGCGAATCACGCTCCCCTCGCACGGCGCCTGGAAGTCGAACACCGATTTGGCACTTTCCGCCTGCGCCAGCACCTGCCCCTTGTGAAAGCGGTCTCCCTCGGCCACGAACCATTCGATCAGGGTGGCCTCGATCTCCGACGCGCCTTGGGCGGGGAGCGTGAGCAGCAGCCGGAAACTCTCCTCGCTCATGCCGGCTCTCCGGGAACGAGTTGCTGGAGAGCCGCGACGATCCACTGCGCGTTGGGTCGGTACGAGGCCTCCAACTCGGGGGCAAAGGGAACCGGGACGTCGGGGGCGGTGATGAGGCTCGGCGCCGCACGCAATGCGCGGTGGCAACGGCGGCTCACTTGCCCAATTACCTGTTCGCCCAGCCCCTGCGTCGGCCCGCATTCCTGCACGACGAGCAGCCGGCCGGTCCGCTCGACCGATTCCACGATGGGATCCAGGTCCAGCGGCCGCAGTACGAAGGGGTTCCAGACTTCCACCGATCGCCCCGATTGCTGCACGGCGGCCAGCGCCTGCGGCACCATGGCGCCGAACGCCACCACGGTCGCGTCACTCCCCTCCGTATAGCGCCGTGCGCGCCACACCGAGGTAAGGTTGCCGTCGAAGTCAATCGGACCTACCGCGGTCCAGTAGAGCAGCTTGTGTTCGAATACGAGGCATGGGTTGCGGTCGTAGAACCCTGCGACCAACGCCTCGAAGGTTTCCTGGGGCGTGGCCGGATAGAGCAGCTTAAGGCCGGGGAATTGCGACCATAGCCCCTCGTATTCGCCCGAGTGGAACGCCCCCATCGTCAGTCCACCGCCACAGGGGAGCCGGATCAGCAACGGCGCGGCGCGGCCCGTGCGAAAGTACCACGTGCCGGCGTTCAGGCCCAACTGCGAAACCGCTTCCGTAGAGAAGTCGGCAAACTGGAACTCGAGGATCGGTTCTGCGCCTACCTGGGAAGCGCCCAGGGCCCATCCCAGGGTTCCCGATTCGCACAGCGGCATGTCGATTACGCGATCCGCGCCGAAGCGGTCGATCAATCCCTTGCACGTCTTGAAGGCCGAGCCGTAGCGGCCGATGTCCAGGCCGGCCAGAAACGCCCGCGGGCTGTTGGCCAACAGGTAGCCCAGTGCGTTTTGCACCGCCTCGCCGTTCTTGGCCCGCGCAAGCTGGAAAGGCTTGACCGGGGCGGGGGACGATTCAGCGTACGTCCGCCATTCCTGCGCCGCCGGCCGGCAACGGTCCGCCTTCAGCGCATCGGCGAGCGCGGCTTGGATCTGCTCCTCGATCTCCTTCTCCAACATACCCGTTTGGGCATCGGAAAAGCCGCACACGTCCAGCAGCTTCTGACGCGTCTTGGGGAGCGGATCCTGACGGCGCCAACGCTCCAAGTCCTCGTGGCTGACGTATTCCGCGCGATCGTAGGCTGCGTGCCCAAGCAGACGAATGCTCATGCACTCGAGGATCGCCGGGCCTTGTTCGCGCTCCATTTCCTCCATAACGTCCCACGCCGACGCGTACACCTCCCACACGTCGGTTCCGTCGATCGTGCGGCCGGAAATGCCATAGCCGGCGGCGCGGTCCGAGAGTTGGCGGCAGCGGTATTGAGCGCTGGTCGGAGTGGAAAACGAGTAGTGGTTGTTTTCGATCAGAAATAGCACCGGCACACGATGCACCGAAGCCAGGTTGATGGCCTCGTGGAATTCGCCCGTGCTCGTGCCTCCGTCGCCGATGGCTGCCAGGCCGAAGGCTTCCTCGCCATGGCGCCGCGCAGCCCACGCGCCCCCCACCACCAGGCTGAGCATCTTGCCCAGGTGACTCATCATGGGGAATCGGCGGTTGGCGGCATCGCCGTGGTGTACGTTTCCCTCGCGTGCGTGGGTGGGGCTGTCGGCGTTCGCCAGGTACTGGCAGAACATCTGATAGGGCGTGGTACCAAGGACGAGGTGGCCCGCAAAGTCGCGGTGCAGGAGCGAGACCACGTCGCGGCCCGGACGGAAGGGGAGCGACATCCCCACGGTCGTGGCCTCATTCCCGACGCTGATCGTCACCGTCCCCCGCACGTATCCTTTCTGGAATAGTTCGACCAGCCGCTCTTCCATGCGCCGCGAGAGGACCATCCACGGATACGCAGCTCGATACAACTCGGGCTCGGAGAGCCGCTGCGGAAATCGGGTCGGGGGAACTGCGCCCGGTTCCCCAGGCACCCACTGCGGCTTGAGCGCCGCAGTGCCGTCGGTGTAGCAAGCGCGCTGAACGGCCGAGAAATCGAGAGGCCCACGAGCGCCCGTCGAGGGATTTTTTGACGCAAAGGCATCATGCCTGGAAGCCACTTCCGCGTCCTTTGATGGAGGCTGTGGGGATCCGACCCAAGGGGTCGCGAGATCTCCGGGAGCCGCCGAGGGCTTGAACAACGGCTGCCGCGGCGAGAAATTCGCGCGCAGCCACCCGGAGAACCGCGAAAGATGGGCGATTCGGATGGGATTGTAACGGCGACCCACGGGCATGTCATCCCCAATACGCGGATATTGGCCGCATCCCGGAGGTTTAGGTAATTTGCCGTGCCAGCCGGGAATCTCCGCCTTGTACCGCGTGGCCTGCGGACGCGGGCTCGAGAGTCCCATGCCCGGTCAAAGTCGAACAGGTTGCTCCAGAAGCGTCTCGGGCCGCGTCCGAGTGGCTGGCATCATCAGTCGGACGCCGCGAACCGAAGAGCATGGTACTGGGCCGACTTCTTGACGCATGCCACCCCCCCTAGCCATACTCAAGACGCACCTGGATTCCTGAGGAGGAGCGATGCCGGGAGCGATGTGCGTCGGGCACCGTGGTGCAGGGGAGCACACGAGTGGTCCGTGCGGCAATCCGCGGAAGGGGAGCGACGACATGCATCGTGACAGCAGTCCGGTATTCGCGGCGGCCCTGGTGGGCATCGCGGCCTTCGCCCTGGTTCCCGCTTGGACCGCTGCGGCGGACGCAGTCGCCGCTGCCGCGGTCCGCACTACAGCCCAGATCGAGGCCGACTGGCTCCGCCAGGATGTGGTCCGCAAGCTGGCCCCCTCGCCGCGGAATCGTCCTGATGCCGCACAACCGTCGGTGGCCACGCACCAGGACGCGGCGGGCGGCTGCGACGGCGTGAAAAACGGCACTTACGGTTTCCACACCGACACGCAGGCGAATCCGTGGTGGCAAGTGGACCTGGGCCAGCCGCTCCCGCTGGAACGGATCGTGATCTACAACCGCTGCGACGGCCAGGTGGGGAATCGAGCGGCGCACTTGAAGGTGCTGGTTTCGCGGGACGGCAAACAGTGGCTCCCGCGCTACCAGCACGACGGCACCGAATTTCGCGGCCATCCGGACGGCAAGCCGCTGGTAGTTTCGCTCACGGATTGCACGGCGCGCTTCGTCCGCATCGAGATCCCCGAGCGGCAGTACCTGCACCTGGACGAAATCGAGGTGTATCGCGCCGGTTCGCCGGAGAACGTCGCCCTGCACCGGCCGGCCGAGCAGTCGAGCACCAGTTCCTGGTCAACCGCAAAGACCGTGGTCCCGGTCGATGGTCCGCTCACGACGCGGACCGTGCAGTCTGCCTCTGCGGAGCATGAATACGCTGTGGGCGAGGTCGTTCAGCGCGGGTTGCGTTTGGGCGAGGATCTCCGCCGCCTGGGAGCGAACGTGGAAGCTGACGAGCAGACGCTGCGGGAAATCGAGCAGTCGATCGCCGCAGGTGCGCCCTCCGAGGCGGCCGCGCAGCGCGCGCTCTACTTCAAGGCGCGCTGGGCGGTGCGTCGCATGGCCTTCGCCAACCCCTTGCTCGACTTCGAGCATCTCATCTTCGTCAAGCGCGCTCCGGGTACCTTCACCCATATGTCCGATCAGAACTATGGCTGGTGGTCGCGACTCGGGGGCGGGCTCTACGTGATGGAGAACTTCAAGTCGGACCAGCCGCGTTTGCGTTGCCTTTCCACTCAGCTTCCACCGGGAAGCGTGCTCAGCCCCGACCTCTCCTACGACGGTACGAAAATCGTCTTTTCACACTGCAAATACTATCCCGGGCTGCGCGAGGAGCCCGACAAGCTCAACAAGGCCAACGTGCCTGAGGACGCCTTCTACCATCTCTACGAGGTGAACCTGGACGGTTCGGGGCCTGCGCCGGCTCACGCGGGGCAAGTACGACGACTTCGACGGCCGCTACTTGCCCAATGGCGAAATCGTGTTGCTGTCCACGCGGCGCGGCCAGTTCATCCAATGCGGTAAGGTGAGCAGCCTGGAATGCCTCGACGGCGCGCTGCCGGACAGCTACGTCCGCTGCGGCGGCGGCCCCGAACGGCCGGTGGCCGTGTATACCCTGCACGTGATCGACGCCGACGGCGGCAACCTGCGGCAAATCTCGCCCTTCGAGATGTTCGAATGGACGCCCAACATTGACCACGAGGGCCGCATCCTTTACGCCCGCTGGGACTACGTCGACCGCTGGAACATGCCTTTCATGAGCCTCTGGTCGACGATGCCCGACGGCACCAACGCTCAGGCGGTTTTCAAGAACTACACGCAGAACCCCCATTGCGTGTTCGAGCCCCGCGCCATTCCGGGTTCGCGGAAGCTCGTCTTCACTGCTTCCGGGCACCATGCCAATACGGGTGGAAGCCTGGTGCTGTTGGACTCCGGCCCACGGCGCCGACGGCGACGCACCCGATGACGCGGCTCACGCCCGAGGTCTGCTTTCCCGAAACCGAAGGCTGGCCGAAGAGTTACTTCGTCGGCCCCTATCCACTCTCCGAGGACCACTACCTCACCGCGTGGAGCGATCAGGAGATGATCGGCTGGCCGGGACCGCCGGAGCCGGTCAATGCGACCGGCCTGTACCTGTTTGACGCACTCGGCAATCTGAATCTGATCTACCGTGATCCGGCAATGTCCAGCATGGCTCCCATCCCGGTGCGCGCGCGGCCTCGGCCCCACGCCCTCAGTTCCCAGGTGGCTTGGGAGGAAAAGCAGGAAGGATGCATGTTGCTGTTGGACGTCTATGAAGGTTTGCCGACAATTCCTCGCGGCTCGATCGAGCGGCTGCGACTGGTCGGCGTGCCGGTGAAAACCCATCCCACGATGAACTTCCCCGCCCTCGGGCTGACGCACGACGACCCGGGCAAGTTCGTGCTCGGCACGGTACCTGTCGAGGCCGATGGCTCGGCGTATTTCCGGGTTCCTTCGGGCGTGACCTTGTTCCTGCAGGCCCTCGACCGTGAAGGCAACGCGGTGCAGACGATGCGGAGCGCCACGTATGTTCAACCCGGGCAGACCTATACCTGCGTCGGTTGCCACGAGCCGCGCAGCCAGTCGCCGCCCAACCGCTACGCGCAGGCAATGCGCCGCGAGCCGTCGCGGATCGTTCCCGGTCCGCAAGGCTCCTGGCCGTTCTCGTTCGCTTCGCTAGTGCAGCCCGTGCTCGATCAGCATTGCGCGAGCTGCCACAAGCCCGCAGGAACTGCGGCCAAGTTCGACCTCACGCCCGCTCGGGCTTATACGAGTCTGGTGGCCTACGGCAAACCGAGCCTGCAGGAGCACGTCATGGCTCGCTACCAGGAGGGCCGGTCGATTCCAGGAGCAGGCGCCGCTCAGACCAGCGTGCTGCTGAAGTACTTGAAGCAGGGGCACTACGACGTTCGGCTCGACGCCGACGGCTGGCAGCGGTTTATCGTGTGGATGGATACCTACGGCCAGCGCGAAGGTTCGTTCGGTCCAGATCAAGAGCGCCGTCTGCAAGCCCTGCGCGATTCCATGCAGCCGATGCTCGCCGAACAGCCTACTCGGTGATGTAACAAGCTCCGTCGGAGGCGCTGCATGCCCCTTTTCGTTGCCATGGCACCTCGGATCGTTCCATGGCGCTGCCAACCCAGGAAGCAATTTATGACACCGCACAGAGGCTTGGACGTCTTGTGCTGCCTGTGGATCGCCTGCGGCCAGGCCGACTACGCGTGCACTGCCGATTCGGGCGCCCGGCCGGCAGTCGTCCGCATCGTATTGGCCGACGCGCCCTCCGCTCGAGAGACCGCGGCGGCTGCCGAGCTGGCCGGCTATCTCAGACGGCTCTACCCGGGCCATCGCTTTCAAGTCGGCGGCCAAGCCGCAGCCGATAGCCCAGTGATCTATCTGGGCACGCTCGGCAGTGCCCCTGGGCCTCTGAAGCAGGTCATCGACCCGCAACGCCTCCAGTCGCCCGAAAGTTGCCTGGTGGCGCGGGCGACGATCGAGGGCCGTCCGTGTGCCGGCATCGTGGGAGCGGACCCCGCGGGGGTGGTCTACGGCGTGTACCGTCTCCTCGAGAAACTCGGCTGCGGGTTCTACCTCGGATTCGACTCCCTGCCCGAACCGGCGGCAGGCCCCTTGAAGTTCGAGGGCTGGGAGCTGGCCGATCGCCCGGTGGTTCCGGTGCGCATCGTGTTCGACTGGCATAATTTCCTCAGCGGTTGTTCGACCTGGAATCTCGAACATTGGAAGACATGGATCAGCCAGTCGCAGAAGATGGGCTACAACGCGGTGATGGTCCACGCCTACGGAAACAATCCCATGGCGAGCTTCGAGTTCCAGGGCGTGCCCAAACCCGTCGGCTTTCTCAGTTCCACACGCGTGGGCCGCGACTGGTCCACTGCCCACGTCAACGACGTGCGTCGCCTTTGGGGCGGCGAGTTGTTCGATTCGCCGGTATTCGGCTCGGACGCCGCCGTCGACGGCCCCCCGGCTCGGCGTACCGCGGCGGCCGAGAAGCTCATGGCCGCCGCGTTCAACCACGCTCAGAAGCGCGGCGTCGCCGTGTACTTCGCCGTCGACGTCGATACCGCATCGGCCAATCCGCAGGAACTCATTCGCCTGCTCCCCGAGCGTGCTCGCTTTCAGATCGACGTGCCCCCGTTAACCTGGATGGGCCAGGACGTCGGCAAAGCCTGGCTTGCCGACCCCGATACCGCGGAAGGCTACGCCTTGTACCGCGCCCAGGTCGAGCGACTGCTTCAGGTCTATCCGGCGATCAATTGTCTTGTCGTCTGGCACCGCAAGGACAGGACGCCGTGGATGGCGTTCACCGAGGAAAACATGCCGCAGGCCTGGCGAGAGCAGTACGCAAGCGAGTTGGCAAAGAAGCGACCGCAGCAGCGCGCGCGTACGGCGCGTGCAGAAACCTGAGGTGGCAGGAAAGGCACCTCCCGCGGAAGCGCTGTGGCACAGCCATCACCTCTTTGCCCAGGCGAAGATCGTCCGCGCGTTCCGGCGTGCGGTGAAGGAACTGGGCCGCAGCGACGTTTCCATCGCTTTCGGGTCCTGGGACTTTGATTTCCTCCCCGCGGCCGATCTGTTTCTGCCCGAAGGAGTGCCCCTGATTCCGCTGGATTGGATGGTGCTTCGAGACGCCTCGGTCTTCGACGCGCCCGAGCGTCGCCAGGCGGTCGCGCGCGTGGCCGAACACCGGCCCGTCTTCCCCATTGCTTGGGCCCACCACGACGACGGCAACTACGTCGGACGGCCGTACACGCCCCCTGCCAACTTCCTCGACCGGCTGGCCGAAATGAAGTGCGACTCCGCGGGCTTCGGCATTATCCATTGGACCACCCGGCCGCTCGACCTGTACTTCAAATCGCTGGCCGACCAGGTCATGGCCTCGCACCGCAATCAGCCGCTTGAGGCCACCTGCCGCGCGATGGCAATGCACCTGGTGGGCTCTGCCCAGGCCGATCGATTCGGAGCTTATCTGGAGGCGTGGATTACGACCATGCCGAAGATCGGCCGCGAGACCTCCGATTTTTTCATCGATCACGAATTGAAGGACCTAGCCGAGACGGAAGAGGGATTTCGTCGGCGCATGGCCATCCTCCAGTCGGTAGACCGATCGAGAGTTGGCTCGCGCGGCGCGTTGTGGCTCGACTACTTCGCCGGTCTGGAGCAGTATATTCTCGAGGTCTATCGGACCGAAGACTCCTTCAATCGCGCCAAGAGACAATTCGCCGACGGCGACCCGCGCAGCCGCCCGGGCCACTTTGGCCCGGTGTCGTCCCGAGTCGGTGATCGAGCACTACGCGAAGTTCTCATCGCTCGGTAGCCCGTCGCGCGGCGAGCAGGGACTGGTGGTTTCGATGAACACGCGGTGGCTGCCCCATTATGCCCGATTCCGCCAGCAGCTTGGCATGGAGCCGGTGCGCTACAACTTCGCGCCGACTTCCCACGATCCTTTGGCTCAGAGCCGCGGCACGTTTACCTTCCATTTCGACCGCGACCGGACGCTGTGGCAGACTTTGGGAACGCAGGAGACCGGCTGCCGAACCGTGGCCGTCGAAGACCCAGCGTTGGCAGGATCCCAAACCGACGTCTACCGCGCCGGCATCGAGTTGGATTCGCCCTTGCGCTTGGCCCTCGCTCCAATCCTATACAGTCAGGCTCGCGGTCGGATCGCCAAGGGCGAGTTGGGCGCGGGTCGTTACCGCCTCACGCTGTTCTGGCTCGATCGCCGAAGTTCGGCGTCCGAGAAGCAAGCCGTCTCAGTCGCATTGGCCGCGGAGGAAAAGCCGGCCGGCAAACCTCCGCGCGCGAAAGTACCCCTTTCTCCCGTGGTCCAGCAATTCGATTTTGCCGGACCGGTGGCGGGAAGCGCGCGTTCGGTGTCACAAACCGTCGAGGCGAGGCTTTCCGCCCCGGGCATGTTCCAGCTCACCCTCACGCCACTTTCCGGAAAGCCGCTCTTGAGCGGTCTAATCCTCGAGCCAATCGACGTCCAAGGGAAGCGCGACTGAGGGTCCATTCCCGTTTCTGCGCTGGCGGTTTTCGGGTAAACTGGCGACGGTTCCGGGGCGAAGTGGGCACTTTGCACAAGACGGAGGTCCGCCATGGATGGCAAGCAAAAAGACGCACGTTATGAGCGGTGGTTGGCGCGGGCTGCGGCAGCGTATCAACGCATGTTCGACGGTAAGGGGCAGGAGGAGTTGGTGACGTTGACGGAGCGGGAGAAGATGGCCGTCTGTCTCGGCAAGGAGTTAGCGGCGTTTCTGCTGGAAGAACATGTGGCAGCGGACCCGGCCAAGGTGCCCGCTGAGGCTTCCACCACCTGCTGTCCGAAGTGCGGCCAGCCGGGAAAGCCGGCGGCGCAGAAGGCCGGGAAACGGGGCGTTAACTTGCCCGAGCGGAAGGTGAGAACCCGTGCGGGCGACATCGGCATTCGGCGCGAGCGTTGGAAGTGCGAGCGGTGCCGGATCGTTTTTTTTTCCGCTAGATGTTCGCCTGAAGTTGGGCACGGAAGGGTATAGTCCCGCGGTCATGGAGAAGGGGGTTCGCCAGGCGAGCAAGGCGTCCTCCTTTGTTGAGGCCAGCGAGGATATGCGGGAGTTGGCGGAGATCGAGATCAGTGCGACTCATCTGCAGCGGCTGAGCGAACGTATCGGGGAGGAATGGGTCGAGTTCCGTGACGAGGAGGTGGAGAAGTTTCGCCAGCGTCGGTTGGAAAGGAGCTACAAGGAGCCGCCGCGGGGAGCGGCCGTGGTGATGCTGGACGGAGGCCGCGTGCAAACGCGGGCCGAGGATGCGGGGCGGGGCGTGAGCGAGCCAGGTTGGCGCGAGTCGAAGGTGGCGTGCTGCCTGACGTTGCAGACCAAGGCCCAAGCCGTGGATCCTCAGCCCGAACCGCCCGCGAAGTTCTGGAGCCCACGAATGCGGCGCGATTGGCGTCCGAAGTGAAGCGTCGCAGTCGGCCGGTCATGGAGCGGAGTGCTGCGGATCGCCGGATGATCCAAGGGGCCAAGAGAAAAGAGGGGAAGAAGCCCAAGAGGCGAAAACGGGCGGGAAAATGCCCGCGGGTCCGCACCGTCGTAGCCACCATGGAGAACAGCGAAACGTTCGGCTGGCATGTGGCCGCGGAAGTGCATCACCGCGGGCTTGACCGGGCGCAACGCAAGGCGTGCGTTTGCGACGGCCAGGCGTACAACTGGTCGATCTACGAGATGCACCTTCTTCCGGCGGGCTTCGTTGCCATCTTGGACTTCCTTCACCTCCTCGCGTACCTTCACGACGCGGCCTACGCGTTTGGCGGAGCGGACGAGGCGCGAGCCTGGAAGATCTACAAGCAGTGGCTTCGCTGGGCATGGTCGGGAAAAGTGGGCATCCTGCTGTCGGCCCTCCGTGAAGCAGCCGCTGCCCTGAAGGCGAGGGGTACGACAGCCGCGACACGACGACAAACGGTGGAAGAAACACTCACCTACGTGAACAATAACCGCCAGCGAATGAACTACCAGGAATATCGTTGCTTGGGCTTGCCTGTCAGCAGCGCGCCGGTGGAATCGACGATCAAGCAAATCAACCGCCGCATCAAAGGCAGCGAAAAATTCTGGCTGGAGGGTGGCGCCGAAGCGATGCTCCAACTCCGTGCTGCCCAACTAAGCCAGGACGGCCGCTGGAAACGATACTTGGCACGGCCCCGCAAACACCGCCGTGCCGCCGGAACCGGCCGCCTCGCCCAAGCCGCGTAGCTCCTGCAATAACGGGAATGGACCCCGCGACTGATCCCTTCCTGATCCGTCGAGGGACGGTGGGCCTGAAATCGACTTGAACGGATGCCAAGGCTCGCTACGGGGAGTCCTCGAGGGGGCGGTTGTAAAAGAAAGCGGCCAGGGCGACGACGCAGACGGCGGCCAGCGCAGAGCAGCTCAGCCAGATGCCGGTCCAGTCGCGTGCCGCGGTGTCGGCCGAGGTGAACCACTCGCCCACCTGCCCGCTCACGATGCCACCGGCGAAGAATCCCAGCGCCACGACGAATGTGCCATAGATCGTCTGCATGCTGCCGCGGATGTCGGCCGGGGCGATCCGGTCGACGTAGATGTAGGCCACGGCCAGGAAACACCCGAAGCAGAAGCCGTGCAATGCCTGCCCGGCCCCGGCCAGTATTAGCTTGCCCGCGAAAGGTGGATCGAGGCTGAAGACCATGGCAAACAGCAGGCACCGGGCCAGATAGGCGGACGCTCCCAGAAGCAGCGTTCGCTTGAAACCCAATCGCTTGATCAAAAGGCCGAGCACGGCGAGCACCCCGAGTTCGCAGATCTGCCCCAGGGAGCTGATGCTCTGCTCGTAGGCACCCCAATTGCCGGTATCGAGGATGTCGCGCAGAAACGGGCTATACCAGACGATCACGAACTGGTGGACGATGGCGATGAAGAAACTGACGACGACCAAAACTAGGAAGTCGCGATGGCGGAGCATGGCAAGGACCGCTCCCGGCGCGTACTTGCGGTCCTCGCGATCCTGCGGCGGAGTGTGGGGAAGGGACAGGCAGTAGATGGCCATCACCAGACTCATCACTCCGGAGAAGGCGAAAGCGATCCCGCGCGTCCGCTCCAGTGTGGCACCCTCCAACCCGCGAAGCCACCAGAATTCGATCAGGTAGGCCGGCACGATGTAGCCCAGGGTGCCGAACAGCCGAACCCAAGGGAATTCCAGGTTGCGGTTCTTGAGGTGGTGGAAGGCCAGCGAGTTGGTGAGCATCATCGTCGGCACGTAGAGCACCGAGTAGACGGTGCCCAGCACGATCACGGCCCATGCTCGGGTTTCGAAGAACAGCCCCAGCATCAGTAGTCCGGCGAGGAGATGGCAGACGGCCATCACGCGCTCGGTGGAGAACAAGCGGTCCACGAGCTGGCCGAAGATGAATGGGGCGAGGATCGGGCCCACGGCCAGGGCGGAGCTGAAAATGCCTACCTGCATCGCGGTGAACCCCAGCGACCGCTCCACGTAGACCGAAGCGATCGGCAGATAGGCCCCCTGCACGAAGTACTGGAGGAACATCATCAGCGAGAGCCGCGAGAGGAGCGGGAACGAACTGGTCGGACGGGCATCGACGGCAGGGGAAAACGCTTGAGTCATGGCCGGTATCCTCCCGGGTTGGTGGGTGAGCGTATGATATCCTCCCCCGTCGCGGCGGAACAGACCGCCTCGTGGAGACTGCGTTTCGCGTCAAGGCCGGTTAAAATGCGATCCGGTCAGGCGGCCGGTGCCGCGCCCAAAGCTTCAACCGGAGAATTCCATGAACGACGGCATTCTGAACGGCTGGAATCGGTTTCTTTTCCGACCCAATCGGAGCAAGAGCCGCGTAGCGCTCATCGCGGTCCTACTGACGGTAGTTGGGTTGTTTCCTGCGCCCGTCGCCAACGCGGCGCAGATCTGGGCGGGGGTCGCCAAGGCGGACGTCACGGATCGTGAAGCGGCCGTCAACGACCCTTTGTACGTCAAAGCCTTGGTGCTGCGGGACGACGCTACGACCGTGGTGATCGTCACCGTGGACGCAGTCGCCATCGGGGAACTGGGCAGAATCGGAAACGATTTCCTCGCCAACGTCCGCACTCAACTCCAGAAGGAACTCAAAATCGATCCTTCGCACGTTCTCGTCGGTGCCAGCCATTGCCATGGAGTCGTCTGTGCCGAGGTCGAGCAACGGACCGTCCGGGCAGTCAAGGAAGCGTGGCGAAACATGGTGCCGGTCCGCGTCGGCGCGGGCGTGGGCCGTGAAGAACGGATTCAGGAGAATCGTCGGCTCAAACTGAAGGACAGTAGCGAAGCGGACGTGCGCCATGCCTACTCGCTTCCGCCCGACGAAGACGTGGTCGGCATTGGCCCGGTCGATCCCGACATCGGCCTGTTGCGTTTGGACCGGAAGAACGGGCAGCCCCTGGCGGTTGTGTACAACTTCGCCTGTCATCCCATCCAGAGGGTTCCGAGCGGTGGGAACACCGCGGACTTTCCCGGCTTCGCCTCGAAAGTGATCGAGGAGAGTCTGGGGGAAGGTGCCATGGCCTTCTTCCTGCAGGGATGCGGCGGAGACATCAATCCGGTGTTGTACAAGGATGTCCATAATCCCCACGATGCAGAGCCGTTGGGAAACCTGTTGGGCCTGAGTGCGATGCGCGCTTGGAGAACCATAAAGACCCAAGAGAACAAAGCGCTCAAGGTCGTCCGCGAGGTGATTCCGCTTCCCCGAGCAGCGGACTGGGAGCAACGGATCTCGGCGATGCACGCCGAGCAGACCAGGCTGCTCCAGTCGCTGAAAGGCACCAGCCTGAACCTGAAGTCGTTCGTCCCTCTGTTCGTGCAATACAGCGCGTCGGGCGATTTTCCCTCCGATTACAGCCACCGCTACCTGCGGGAGAAGTCGCTCGGTCGAGAAGACCTCAAGAAGCTCGATGCAGAGAACCGCGAGAACCTGGGACAATACATCCAGAACATCCACACGATGGAGCAGCTCACAAGACTCCAAACCAACCTGGAGTTGCTCATGAAGCACCAGGCCGACAGCAAGGCTACCGGAAAGAAGACGGTCGATGCTGAAGTCACGGGCTTGCGCGTGGGCGACTTCGTCCTGGTCACTTTCCCCGGCGAACTGAGCGTGGAAATCGGACTGGGCGTCAAGAAGCGGGCTCGCACGCCTTCACGTTCGTGGCTTCGTGTACCAACGGCTACCTCTACTACCTGCCCACTGCGAAACAGCGGAACAATACCGGCTACGCCCAGGAGGATTGCGATTGCCTCGTGGCCCCGCAGTGGCAGGAGCTGTTCGAGTCGCGAGTGGATGCCATCCTGAACAAACTGTATTGAGTCGTGCACTGCTCGCGTAAGCGTTCACACCCCGGGATCGCCACGCTGAGCGGCTGCGTTTCCCACGCGCTCGTGGGTAATGGGCAAGCATTTGGAAACGGCGAGACGCCGTTTCTACGCGTTTGCCCTGTGAACGGTTACCTGCTCGCCGGAAGCGCGGCGACGGATCACAACCGCAGTACCGGACGGCCCGCAGCCGGCAGACCGCTTCTTGATCGAGCCTGCTGAGCGAGGTAGCATGGGACGCGTTGCCGTCGCCCGGGCGGTTGGATATCAGTTCCCAGCATTGCAGAAAGGCACGAACATGGCCGTGAATCGTCTGCTCCAAGCATGTGGCATCATTCTGTTGCTTGCGGTGGCAGCCGAGGCCGCTGCGCCGAACAAGCTGAAGATCTACATCAACACCGACCTTGAGGGCGCCAGCGGCGTCTACAAGTTTGCCCAGACGCGCGAGGCCGGCACCCCGCTGAACCAGGTAGCCTGCGAATACCTCATGGACGACATCGCCGCAGTGGTGCGCGGGCTACGCGAGGCGGGTGTCGAGGAGATCGTGGTGCTCGACGGCCACGGGTCGCAAGCGGTCATTCCGCACCGCATGGCCCCCGGGGCCAAGTACATCACGGGGCGGCCGCGTTCGGGGCCGCTCACCGGCCTGGACAAGTCGTTCCACGGCATGATCATGCTTGGCTTCCACGCGATGATGGGGACGACCGACGGAGTGCTCAATCATACGCAGTCGTCGAAGACGGAGAATCGCTACTGGTACAACGGCGTCGAGTCCGGGGAATTGGCGCAGAGCGCGGCCATCGCCGGGTATTTCGGCGTGCCCACGATCATGGTCACCGGCGACGAAGCGACTTGCCGCGAGGCGCGGAAGTTTTTCGGCGATTCGTGCGTGACGGTGGCTGTGAAGCAGGGGCTTGCGCGCGAGGCCGCGATGCTCTATCCCTTTGAAGAGACGCGCCAAGCGCTCTACGAGGGCGCGAAACGGGCCGTGGCCGCGCTGCCCGCCTGCTCGCCCTACACGCTCAAACTGCCCATCCGGGCTCGGAAGCAGTTCCTCCAGTTTGACTCTCCGAACGCGCCGGGCAAACTGATCACCAAGGAGGGCGAAATCCCCGACGCGCTGCACCTGTTGGACCTCTGACCCAAGGGATGATTGGCCGCGGTGGGCGCCGGGTGTTGTCAGCGCACGGCGGCACCCAGGGGGCGCATTGCGTTTTGGAGGTGCGCAAGGGCCTGGCGGTAGTCTTTGGGGCCCACGTACTCGAGGATGAGCGGCGCCTTGGGAGTGTGCTTGATTGCCAGGGAGACGAACTTGCGGTAGTCCGAGATCTCCTTGACCGGCTGGCACGCCGCGATCGACGTGGAGCTTCCGGTCTTTGGCGTGCAGGCAGTCGATCCATGGCTTGAGTTGCTCGAACATCTCTTCGAGGTCGTTGATTTCCAGGAGGTTGGCCGGGTCCAGAAGCGCCCGAATGCGAGGTGAGTTGACCTCTTCGAGAAACAGCCGCGTTCGCTTCGCGCTGGCCAAGAAGCCGCGGTAGAACGGCTCGAAGACCACCGTCGCCTGATGGCGATCGGCCAACCGGGCCAACTGCCTCGCCGTGGCGACCATCTGTTTCCAGACTTCCTCCTGAAAATCGTGCGGCACGGGTGGCGCGGGCTTGTCGGAAAGGTAATGCCCCGCCTCGGTCACGAACGTTCGCACGCCCATGGCGTGGCCGACTTCCATCATGGCGTCGAAATAAGCCAGGTTGGCCTTTCGCTCGGCTTCGTCGGGATGAATCAGGTTGGTGTAGACGCCGATGCTGTGGATGGAAATGCCCGCCGCTCGATAGGCCGCGGCAATCGCCTCGCATCGCAGTGCGGGCAGATCCGAAAGGTCGGAACGGCCGTTGTATTTCCAGTAGCGGCTATCGCGTTGGTTGAGGAACAGTTGCACCGTCCGGAGACCCTGCTGCGACAGCTCTTCGGCGAGTTGGCGGTTCGTGAGATCGGGAAAACCAAGGGTAGCAATGCCGATGGTCAGGTCGGGGGCCGCTTGCACATTGTGCTCCGCCAACGCGGCGGATAGACTGGCCAGCGGCAAAGCGGCAGCGAAGGACCGTCGCGTGAGGCGGTGACTCATGGTCGTGCTCCGGGGGGCGGTGGGAGGAGAAGGAGAAACCGTCGATCGCTTGATGCTAGCCGCGCACGACGATCGCGACAAGACTTCGCGTTGAGGAACCGTTGGTGGACAAATCATTGGGCGTCCGTCGCTGGACGATGGTCCTGGCATGCACCTCGCTGCAGCTTTGCCTGGGAACCGTCTACGCATGGAGCTACTTCCAGAATCCGCTGGTGGAAGCGTACGGATGGTCGAATGCGCAGGTCGCCTGGACCTTTAGTCTGGCGATCTGCTTCTTGGGACTCTCTGCCGCGTGGGGCGGAAGCCGGCTTGCGCCTATGGACCACGACGGCTCGCCATGACGGGCGGTGCGCTGTTCGGCGCCGGCCACCTCGTGGCCGCACTGGCACTGCATTGGAAATCGCTGGCATTGCTTTACGCAGGCTATGGATTGCTGAGTGGGATCGGTCTGGGGTTGGGATATGTTACTCCGGTGGCCACCGTGGCCAAGTGGTTCCCCGATAAGAAAGGATTGGCCACGGGGACGGTGATCATGGGTTTCGGCTTTGGCGCGCTCGTGATGAGCAAGGCGCTGGCCCCCCTGCTCTATCGGGTCTGCGGCGGCGATCTGGTTGCAGTATTCTCCGGGCTGGGCATCGCATTCGTTTTGAGCGTGGTAAGCCTGGGCTCGCTGCTGCGCAACCCGCCGCCGGGATTTTGCCCGGCGACCTGCACGCCGCCTCCCACGGAACCCGTGGCGACGCCTGGCTGCGGTGGGAACGTAGAGGACGCCGGGGTAGTGTCGTATCTTGTCAGTCGCCGATTTGCCGCCATGTGGATGGTCTTCTTCGCCAGTATTCTGGCGGGGATTTCGTTGATCAGCTTCCAGTCGCCGCTGTTTCAAAGCGTTTGGCATCTCAAGAATCCGGAACTCTCGAAGGAAACGCTAGCCGCCTACGGGGCGACGCTGATTGCCGTCAGCTCGTTGTTCAATGGAGTGGGGCGAATGTTCTGGGGCGGCATCTCGGATCGGATCGGACGGGCCCGCACGTTTCGCATCATGTTGGCCAGCCAGATCGTCGTGTTCGGCTTGCTAAGCTGGGTGACGGAACCGTGGCTGTTTGGCGGGCTGGTCTGCTACATCCTGTTGTGTTACGGGGGCGGATTCGGCACCATGCCCTCCTTGGTGCTCGACTGCTTCGGGCCCAGCCGAATGCCCATCGTCTACGGAGCCGTTCTGACGGCCTGGTCGGCCGCTGGAATCGCCGGCCCTCAGTGGGTTGCGGTGATCAATGACCGTTATGGGACACAAGCGACGGGGTATGCCTTCCTGGGGAATGCAGTGGTTCTGGCGTTAGGACTGGTTCTGGCGATGACGCTGCGGGATTCGGCGGTCGGCGCCGGTGGCGAGCATCAGCCAGCGTCGGCGGCCGATCCACGCGCCGCTTCTCCCCGCGTCTAAACCGCAGCCGTTTCTGCTCGCGTCTGAAAAGCAATTGCCCGAGCAAGCCCCGACGTACGGCGGGATACACGGCCGTGGGAGCTTGCGCGGGTTTGAGGTCCGCGAGCGTGTATTCTTTCAAAACACGCGCCTCGGCAGAGCGGATTTGCGACGCGGAGGATGAGGACGGACGAGGATCAGTACGGCGGAATATCCCTGTGGCAAAAGTAGTTGTCTCCGGTGCGCGTTGGTCAACGTACCTCCCTTTTTGCCAATTGCGGGGGGCTCGGCGAGGTCGCCCGCAGAGGGGTGACGGGGGGTGGTGGGTATCTTGGGCGGCAGAGTTCTTCATGGTGGTGGAGGCTCTCACGGCCGCTGATGGTCTGCGAGGTCGGTAGTGGTCCACGGGGCCGGCGAGGATCTTGAGGGCCGAGGGGATCGCTTTCGAGCAGAGATTCTCTAGCACGCAGAGTCTGGCCGGGCGCCGTTTGCCGCGACCCCAGAACCGTGCGTTGCCCCAAGATCATCCGGGACCGCACAAGACCCGAGCGGCGGTTCCAGTATCGTTCTTACGACGTTGGATGGCCCAATTTCAAGAGCGGTTGGTGGGCCATTTTTGGAGTGGTCTGCCGGCTGGCGGGAGTTGCGGGGCTCGCACTGCTTGTCCGCTGCCGGGGGCGCAATGGGTGATGGCTATGCGGAAAAGCGGCAGCCTCCAAGCAGCTGAACGTACGCCGGTCTTGCGAGGGTCCAGGTGGAGGTTCACGTCCGATTTGCCTCATCGAAGCCAACACGGGCTGACAAGCAGCCCAGCGGCAGCCAAACGACTGGCTGCCAGTGCCCGCCGACTGCAACTCCTCCGTGTTTGGAAGCACCCCGATAGCGAGCGATCGTGGCCGTGCGCGACCAGCCCAGTGCCACCCGCCGTTTGCCCTTCCGGGATGACTCTGAAGAATGCTACGCTCTTGCCGGGGGTGTCTTGACAGGCCACAGGGGAGTTATACTCTGACCACTGGTAGCAGAACCGCACTTCCGAATTCACGGAGGCAAATACTGCCCGCCGCGGCTCGCGTTCGCAGTCCGGCCGACGTGCTCAGACAGGAGCTACCCGAGACGATGCTACACGGAAACACCCTAACGCGCCTCGTGCTGGGCAGGTAGCTGCGAGACCGGCCGGCATGATCGGAAATGCGGAGATGACTAGCGGCGTGGTAGGTTGTGAAGAACGAATAGGTTCGCACACATGAAGTGCTTTTATCATCCTGACCGTGACGCGGTGGCGATCTGTAAGAGCTGCAATCGCGGACTATGCTCGGATTGCGGTGCCGACGTCCCGCCGGGACTAGCCTGCCGGAGTAAATGCGAAGGTGATGTCGCCACATTGAATCTACTCATCGAGCGGAGCAAGACCGCTGACCATAAGTCCGGGGCTGCCTATCGCAGGAACGCGATTGCCTCACTGATCATGGGGCTTCTGTGTGTCGGCTTCCCGATCTTTTTCCTTCTGGTCTCGCGAAACTACACCGAACTCTACTTTGTGCTACTCGGATGCGCACTCCTCCTCTGGTCATTCTTCAGCTACCGCAGCGGGAAGCAGATTTGCGACGTCGAGTATCCATGTGAACCAGGCGCTGCGCCAGTGGCGGCCCCGCGACGCCTAGTGGCAATTCGAGATCCCTCGAAGGGCCGCCAGCGGTGACCTGATCGTTCCTTAACCAACCGCTTGAGGTTCCGTCATGTCTGAAAAAGGCGGCTGGTACGTGATTCAGCTCCTACATGGACCGATTTCGGATGCCGAGCTATTGCAGTTGGCGAAGACCGGCCGCATTGGCTTGTCGTCGATCGTCACGCACGAGACAAAGACCAAGGGCAGGTTAATTCGTGCCGAGAACATTCGCGACATTCGCGTTATGCTCGAGTCCGCGGAGGCTCCAACACTAGCAACGTCGGTACGGTATGAGTTCAAAGGGGACGTTCTCGGCGAAACCACGTTTCAACAGTATGAACGCAAGTATCACCGCAAATGTAGTGGCCACAATGAACCAGCTCCCCAGCGTTCAGACCAGATGGACGTATCTGCACTTGCCTCAGTCCATGCTGAGAAATGGTTCACAGCATCGAACGTCATTACTGCAAGAATTGCATTCCCTTTTGAGAGCATCCGGGAGCCTTTTGATGATACCTGTTGGTTTGGAATGGCTGGGAACATCGTGACTGTGGCTGATGTGAGACTTCGCGATCTGGTTCACAAGTTCATCGACGGCCTGCTTTTTCAAATCGTCGGCTTCTTTGATTCTTCCGGTTTTCAGCGTGTGCATGACGCCTTCGCTACGAAGTACGGCGCACCAACCGAATCAACGACGGAAACGTGCCACGACGCCTTCGGTGCCAGACAGCAAGGAGATAAACACGTTTGGAGTAACCCGTGCGGCGCCATTGTGTTGAACGAGGTTGCTGGGGATCGGGAGACTTCTCAATTCGTCTTTCTTGATCGTGAACTGACCGACAAATTCAACGCGAGGAAACCCGCGCCATCAACACGGGACCTCTAGCGCCCGGAGGACAACTAACGGATGAACAAGAGCGGCGATCCGGGCTGCTTCCCAGTAGTTGCTTCTGAGGTTGTCGCCTCCTGATCCTGGTCGTTAGCCGAGAATATCGTGTGCCCTCTTCTGCCTGAATTCTCCTGTGGATATGCAATTACCGAGGAAGTCACATCAGGAACATTCGGGCAGCTTATCGGGTACCACTTTTCCGTCTCGCATGCAAGAGGCTCACTGGAGCGGTGGATACGATCTAATACCGCAGCGCCTGGTGAAACGCTCTCTTACTCGGAAATCCTCGCTTGGTCCGCGTGGCGTCAGGAACGTAATCGCCAAGCGAAGCTGAGTCACCAACACCGTCAAGCCGAACAGCGCCAACGGCGCAGGAAACTACAACAGGCGCTGTACGTAGCTATTCAACGCTTACAAACCCACAGAACCCCCAATTCCTGGACTCTTGGCCATGGTTAGTTCGCGAGTACGTTCCGACAGGTTTCCCTTGAAGGCTATGCGCGCTGGCATCTTTGCCCTCCTGGTACTTGGTCTCCTCCAAGTCCAGGTCAGCGCCGGCGGCGGTGATACAAGCTGGATGCTCAAGGCCAAGTACGGGATCTTCGTCCACTATCAGTACCGGATCTTGCTGGGTCATTCGATCGCCACGAAGCCCCAATTTCCGCAGCCTTCGCAGATGACGGCGGAAGGATGGAACCGGTTTGTCGATGGATTCGACGTCAAGGGTTTCGCCGAGCAGATGGCCGAGGCGAAGGTGGGCTGGGTCATCTTCTGTATCGACGACCACTATTTCGCCTGGCCTTGCGCCCCCAACAAGGCCTTCAGCGACTTCACCGGCTATGCGCCCGGCGAGAAGTGTTCACGCCGGGATCTGGTCATGGAGCTGGCGGGCGCTCTGAACGCCAAGGGCGTCAAGTTGATCTGCTACTTTGCCGGGCTGAACGGTTATATGAAGGAACCCAAAGTTTCTGCAGGGTTGATGGATCACCATGCGGACCGAGGCGGCATGAACGACAAAAAGCCACCGGCGGCGGAGTGCCGTAGACGGCGGCTCGCAGTGCTCAGGGAGTACGCCGACCGCTACCGCGACAAAGTCGCCGGATGGTGGTTCGATGGCGTGGAACTCGATTCCTACCGGGCTGAGCCCGATGACTGGTGGACGATCCATACAATCGTCCATGCCGCGAATCCCAATGCGGTCATTGCTTTCAGCTACGGTGGCAACGAGCAAGCCTGCATCTGCAAGGGAATCGACGATTTCACGGGTGGCGACACGTGGAGCAAACAGGACCTCAAACGGCTGACACCTGCGCACCTGCCCGCTCAGCAAGGCCTTGTTTGGCATGGGAAAATCTACTGCGGCAACGTGTATCATGGCCAGGGCGACGCCTGCCAGTTCAGCGATCAGGAGTTGATCGACTGGGTTACAACCTGCAACCGCCAGGGTGGAGTCTGCACGCTCGACTGGCCCTTGGACCCCAGGACCGGACTGCTCAAGGAATTTGGCATCGCGCAGTTGAAACGTTTGGCAACAGGCGTGAAGAAAGATTGACGAGCCGCGCCCGTCATGGCATTCTCGGAGGTGGGAAACGGCGGGGGCTGGCCCATTTTCCGGCGGGAAGGCTCCGTCGTCACAGGAGACGCCTGGCGCCGTCGGGGGGCAGGCACATTTTTCAGCCTTCGCAGGTAAGGAGTTGTCCCATGAAACAGACAGCCGTCTTTCCCGGACGGTACCTACAGGCAGAGGGGGCGCTCGTATCGCTTGCTGAGGAGATAAAGCAGCTTAGGAGCCCGCGCGCTGATCGTCGCCAGCGGTACGGCGGAAAGAGCGATTGTTCCACGCCATCTCGCGGCGTGGCGCGAGCGCGTCGCCGTGACCGTCGAGCGGTTCGGCGGCGAGTCCTCGGAAGCGGAGATCCAGCGGCTGACGAAGGTGGCCCAGTCGCAAGGATGCGACGTGGTCGTCGGGATGGGCGGCGGCAAGGTGATCGACACGGCAAAGGCGGTCGGTTACGCCGCGGGGCGCGCGTGGCGATCGTCCCGACGATCGCGTCCTCCGACGCACCGACCAGCGCGGTGGCGGTGATCTACACCAACGACGGCGTTTTCCTGCGATGTCTTTTCTTGCCGCGAAACCCGGATCTGGTGCTTGTCGATACCCGCGTGATCGCCGAGGCACCCGTGCGGTTTCTGGTGGCCGGGATGGGCGATGCGCTGGCGACGTGGTTCGAGGCGGAATCGTGCCGCCTGGCGTATGCCCCCAACGAATGCGGCGGGGTCGGGAACGCTTGCCGGCTACGCCCTGGCGCGACTCTGCTACGACACGATCCTGGAGTACGGGGTCGCCGCGCGGATGTCGTGCCAGGAGAAGGTCGTCACGCCGGCACTGACCCACGTCGTCGAGGCAAACATCCTGCTCAGCGGGCTGGGCTTCGAGAGCGGCGGACTGGCCACCGCCCATTCCATCCACAACGGCCTGACGCAGCTCGACGCGACCCACGCCTACCTTCACGGCGAGAAGGTGGCCATCGGCGTGCTTGCCGGCCTGTTCCTGACCGCCCAGCCAAGCCGCGTCATCCGCGAGGTCTACGACTTCTGCGAGTCCGTCGGCCTGCCGACGACGCTCGAGGACATCGGGCTTGCCGAGGTAAGCGACGACGACCTCCGCCGAGTTGCTGAAGCGGCGTGCCGTGAAGGTGAGACGATCCATCACGAATCGTGCCCCGTATCCGCCGATGCCGTGGTCGCTGCCCTGAAGACCGCGGACAAGTTCGGGCGCAACCGGCCTGATCGGTCCCGTCCCAACTCGTGACCCTGCCCGGCAGTGCACGGTGGGCGAGCCGGAAGACCACCGAAGAACGCGTTGCGCGGCTCGATCGAACCCGACGAACCCAACGAGGCAGACTGTGTCTATGGGACAGATTGACTCGTTCCTTGCCGCAGTTCGGAAGAACGATGAACACGATCCTCGCTGACATTGCTCGGTATTTGACCGAGACGGATGATCCGGCCCTCTGGGACGCAGTTCTCAGAGTGGCGTGCCGCGACGTTTCCGCTGAGGTATCCGAATCGTTGGGCAAGAGTAGATGAAGCGCAGAATACTCGCATACATTTCGCTCGGGCTTTGCGTCTTCCTCTTTGTTGTCTATTGGGTGAGACCCGACTGGGCTGCAGCGCTTACCATCTCTCCCGCGTGGGCGTGGCTGGCATGCTGGTTCTTGGCGTTGCCAGCGATCCGGCTGCGGTCCTTTGTTTTCGCCTCAATCGCATGGCTTGCATTTGGAATCTACCACGTAGAGGAATATCACTCTTTGTTTCGATCGCTCTGGCCAATAGAAACCGTCGAGAACGAACTCAGAGTAACCTCCATCAATTGCTCCGGGTTGATCACGTCTTTAGCGGATGCGTTCCAAGAGCACCCCAGCATTATCTTGGTTCAGGAGAGCCCAAGTCAGAAGGACATATGCGGCCTTCTCAAAGAGAAAGAAGGGTATCAATGCGTCTACGGAATTGACACCAGCATTATCGTTCGCGGCCAATTCACGGACGCGAGAAGAAGCCGTTTCTACACCGGCGCCGAGGCAGTCATCGGGTAAGCGCCCACCAGGACCAGGGGCAGCGGATGAGATGACGCTGGTTAGTTGGGGTTGGGGTTCCGCTTCGCAGAGCGGCGGCGGGCGCGGCGATGATGCTTGACCGCGGCGCGATCGCGGCGTTCTTCGGCCCGGTAGGTGCGGAGGTACTCCGGGTGCGAGGCGGCCCAGCGATCGGGACGGAGAGGGGCGTAGTCCGTGGTGCCGGCAAGCAGCCGGTCCAGTACGTCCTTCAGGTAGGCCCATACGTCCAGGTCGTTGCGCAGCGCGCTGGAAACGAGCGTCAAGAGATCGGCCATCCGCTCCCCCGCCGCCATGCTTCCCACAAACAGCCAATTCTTCCGCCCGATCGCCACCTGCTTCATCAACTGCTCCGTCTCGTTGTTGTCGATCGGCAACCGACCATCGCCCAAGTAGACCTGGAGTGCGTCCCACTGGTTCCGTAAATACCCCAGCGCCTCGGTGAACTTCTCCTTGGGCAGCACGTCACCGCATGCCTTGCTGTCGAGCAGCTCCCCCATCCGTTTCCATACCGGACGAGCCTCCGAGCCGCGCAGCTCCTCCCGCTGGTCGGCCGTCAAGATCCTCGCCCGATCTTCGAGGTCGTACAGCTCCCGGTACATCGCCAAGAACTGGCTCGACAGAAGCGGGCGGCCCTCCCGCGCGTCGAAGATCTTCCGTCGCGCATGCGCGTTGCACGCCGCACGCACGATCCGCGCGTCGCTCCGCAGCGTGATCCCCTGATAGCCCGAGTAACAGTCGGCCAAAAGCTTGCCGACGAAGCCGCTCGCCACGAGGAACTCGTCCGGCCCGTCGCGGTGCCGGCTCACCGTGAAGTCGAACACGTTGATCGGCTCCGTCAGGCTACGGTAGGCCCACATCCGCCCCAACACGCTCTTCCGCCCTTCCGCCCGCGCCGCGGAGAACACTTCGCGGATCCGCCGCGACTTCGGATCGTCCTGGTTCGCCTCCGGGATCTCCGCCGGCAGCAAGAGCGTCACCCGCGTCTCGTCCGTGCCGATCGCGCCACTGGCAAGTACCTCGCCCCGCAGGTAGAACGCCAACGGACGGACCAACTCGGCCGACGCGCGGAAGACGTTCAACAGCGTGCTCCGGTCCACGGTCCAGCCGCAACCGGCAAAGTAGTCCTGCTCGCGGTAGATCGGCAGGTGGTAGCCGCACTTGCCGGTGACGATCTCCGCCGCCACGCTCGCCCCGTAGCGGTTTCCTTCGATCAATCCCGGCTCGCGCGGCGGTTGGGCCACGCCGCAGGCCGGTTGGTTCTCACAGACGAACTTCGGGTAGAGCGTGACGCGAACCTTGAGCTTGGGCCGCTCGAACTCCAGCGTTTCTACCCGGTCGTGGCCGATCAACTTCCGTGGGCCGTGCTCGGCACAGTGCTTCACGTCGTCGGGCACGGGGGCCTCCACTTCGTACCGCGGCAGGCTCGGGCAACTGTTCGCTCCGCGGCTTTTTGGGCACCCGCCGTCGACGCTGGTGCTCGGCGACGACGAGTTCCGCCTCTTCGACCGCCTCGGCCAGGCCCGAGGCCGCGTCGGCCACCTCCGGCGTGTTGCCGAAGTCAAGCTTCAGTTGGTTCGGGTCTTCCAGGTACCGCTCGCTGCGATGGCGGAAGGCGCGCTGGAGCAACTCGTTGATCGTGAGCTGCTGCTCTTGGACCTGTCGCTCAAGCCCCGTGATCTTCTCGCTCTGCTTCACAATCGCCCGCGCCTGCTCGACCAGCATCGCGTGACAGGCGGCCAGGTTGTCGGGCATGGCGGGTGTTGTGTTCATGGCGATCAGCATAGCGTTTCGCTCGAATTATGGAAGTCCTCTTGCGATGAGATTCGCAAGCAAAGAGCAAGGGTCTTCACACCATGCGCTCTGTGCGAAGACCCTTGCATCGGATTGCCGCCTGAGCAGCGACGCTGTCCAGCCTCAGCCCGCCCGACGGTACCGCTTGCGACGCTTCGCCGAGGAAAGCGCCACGCCATTCAACAGCAGCGCCAGGTCCGTGGCATCGATCTCCACGCTAGCGGACTCGCCCTCGGGGTGGGGCACTTCAAAGGTCCCCGACTCCAGACGCTTGTAGAACAGGGCGAGCCCATCACGGTCCCACCACAGAGCCTTGATCCGATCGCCCCGGCGGTTGACGAACAAGAACAGGCTGCCGTCCAGCGGGTCGGCCTGAAACACGCCTCGCACCAGGGCACACAGCCCGTCGAAGCTCTTCCGCAGGTCCGTCGGCCGGACGCAGAGATAGATCCGCAGATGCGGAGCAAACGTCAGCATGGGCTGCCTCCCGCACGCCGTGCGTCTGCACGCGCCAGCGTGCCGATGACCACTTGCAGGGCCTGGGGATCGGAGGTCGGGACGTGGAGTTGCGTCCCGCCGGGCAGTTCCACGATGATCTCGCCCAAACCGACCAGCCGCACCGGCCGGAAGCCATTCGCTCGATCCCGATCCGTGCCTCCTGCCTGGCTCGACACCTCGTTCAGCCGCTTTCGCCACTGATAGAACGAAGGCGCCGAGACGCCTTCCTGGCGACAAAACTCCGCCACCGACCGCCGCGCCTTCCGGAATCGCGCCATCCGCCGCCGCCACTCTCGCCACTTCCGAGCATCTACCGAACGGGCCATAATACCTCCGATTGAAAGGGATCCTATCCTCCGCTGATCCCCTCAACCTACCCGCCCCGTCAAGAATGGTTCTGGAAAGCGCTCACGTCATCGGTTCGAAAACGTTCTCTATCGTATCCCTAAGGCTCCTGACCAGCAGTCCTCGAATCGATCTCTGGAGCCTCGAATGTTGGCGATCTCAGATGCAAGCACGGAAACGTCAGGTTGAACAGATCGAGGAAGTGCTTGCCTCGTTGCCCGCGGATTCATCATTAATCGTGGGCGGAGACTTCAACGTCCCCCAAAGAGACAAGGTGTTTTCGATCATGGCCAAGAGGTTGCGGGATACCTTTGCGGCCGGGGGCAGGGGTTGGTGCAATACGATTCTGGCGGGTCTACCGTTGCTGAGGATTGATCAGATATGGACGAGTGAGGATCTGTTGTGCCATCACAGTTTCGTTCGACAGAGTCCAGGCACGGACCACCTTCTGTACTCAACCCGAATTGAGGACACCCAACCAGGAGGTGCACCGAACGGTGAGCCAGCGCGCGGTCGGTGACCTCCGCGTTCGGTGATTTCCGTTGCGACCCGCTTTTCCCGGAGCGGAGAGATGAACGAGAACAATCGACAGGGTTTTGATGCGCTCGACCGACTTTTGGAAGCCAACACGGACTGACGAGCAGCCCGTGCCACTCTACGCCAGAGACGCCCCGCGGCGCCAACTACCGCGAACTTTCCCAGGCGAGTGTCGTTACTCCTTCGCGCCGCGGGTGGAATGCAGCTCATTGTCTGTTCTCCCCGGAGGTCTCGGCATCCTCGGGGCAGTGGCAAGATCCCGTCGGCGAAACGCCAAGCTGGACCCCTTCGACATTTCGACCAAGGCCCAGGACTCGGTGCCAACGACTGCGCCGGTCTCCCAGGTCCCCTCAGAAGCCTGGCTCAGCCGATCGGGATCGTCCCAGGTCAAGCCGCCATCCGCCGACGTCATGTAGTAGACCGCGAGCGGCTTTCCCGGTCCTTCAGGAGCATCCTGCCAAGTGAGATGCACCCGAGAACCGAATGCATAGGCTTTGGCGTGCGTGGCAAAACCGTGGGGCGCATTGACAGCGGTGATTCGCTTGGGTTTTCCCCAGGTCTCCCCGTTATCGGTTGAGACGGCGGCGTAGAGTGCCGGGTCACCGACCATTCCTGTACCGTCGAATATCTGACCATCCTCCCAGATGCAGCAGACCCGGTTGCCAAGTGTGGCAACGATCTGTGGATGCCGGGTGTGCATCGGGGTATCCGTCATGCGTATTTCCGGACCCCAATGAGTGCCGCCGTCGGTCGAACGGCGGTAATAGATATCCCAGTCCCAGGCCGGTTTCTGCTTGGCCTGATACTGATCGAACCATGCAACATGAACAAATCGGCCGGACGCGGCGACGACCGGACGCATGGCGGTACCGGGCTTCTGGTTCAGCCGCACTGGTTTTTCCCAGGTAATGCCGCCATCGGAGGAGCACATGTGGTAGGTGTCGCCCCAGGTCCAGGTCCAAGTGGAGTGGCCTGCTGGGACCTTCTCCAAACGCGATCTGCTGCCCCAGACGACGTGGACATTGTTTCCCGAGATGGCGGTACCGAAGCGGAACATGTCGATGCCCGGCGTGAGACGCACCTCCCTGCCCCACGTCTTTCCGGCATCCGCCGAGCGCATGTAATAGAGTTCCCACCCACCATTGCGGCTGTCGGTCCAGATGAGATGCAGAACCGTACCGTTGAGTTCGAGTGAACAGGGATACTGAGCCGTCCTATGGGCGGTCAGCGGCACAGCTTCGGTCCAGCTTCGTCCGGCATCGTGCGAACGCCGGTAGCGAATAGCCGCGTCCTGCCACCAGACGACATGGGCTGTGTCGCCGTCGGCAGCGAGCGGATGGGTTCCTCCTGGGGAACCTATGGAGCCGTGCCCGGTCAACGACTGCAAGGGGCTCCATTGCGCTTCAAGGGACTGCGCAAAGACGCAAGATAGTAACACGCTGAGGAAGCGAACACGCTTCAGGTTCATGGGCAACTCTTCAGGGATCCGTGTCTGATTCACCGCCGTGTTGGTCGTCGAGCAAACAAATCGTCAAGGTTCGATTGTATGGGATTTCCCCCCTGTTCGCCAACAAGTACATCCACGCAGTTCCGTCGGGCGATTCACACGCGCATGCAAAGCCCGGCTACCGTCGTGCCGCCCTGCTCGCCTCCAAAGGACAAGGAGTTCTGGAAAGGGAGTTCTGGACAAGGAGTTCTTTCTTGCGACCGCAACCGGCCGCAGAAGCCTTTCGAGCAGATTACTGCCGATGGGAATCGGGCCATCCCCGGTGAACCGAATGAGGGCGTTCCAACGGTTCAGCAAATCGTCGATTGCCTCGTGGCTTGTATGTCGCATGCCATTCGCGTATCTTCAACTTTTCTCCCCGCAACCGTTTGCGATCTGGGCCCCGGCACGCATAGGTGCAACGCCGCTTGGCTCGAACGCACTGGCCTTTCGCACCGGCGTCGCGAGACAAGGACACCAAGGACGCGCGCACGACCTGTTGAAACCATCGGAGTCAAGTCTGATGTCACGAAACTTCTTATTGATGCCGGCGCAGTCCATGTTCGCGATTCACCCGGATCGTGAGCCGCAACGGCTGGAGTCCGGAGTTCCCCTGGCCGCCCGGCGTTCATCAGCAGTGCGAGCCTCAATAGCAAGACGCACAGCACGAAGGACCTATATCAACACCACCAGCGCGGCCTTGGGCAGCCGTGTAATCTTCGGGCAACGCACGGCCCCGGGGTTGGCTTTGAGAATGTCGCTTATACTGATCGAATTGGTTGCGTGTGCCGCCTCGGCAGCGGAAGGGCAACCCACCGCACCCGAGAAATCCCAGGCTGCTCTTGCCGGCACCGGACAGAACGCCACCGTGGCCAAGTTCTCGTTCGGCACGCCGACTTCGGTCACGCGCGCCGGATTCACCAAGGTCACCGTCAAGGACGCGTTCACCCCGGAGAAGGGCTACGGCTTCCAGTCGACTCAGGGACTGCGGGCCTTCGACCGCGGCGGCTCGAAGATCGAGCCGCCGAAGGATGCCTACACGGCCTCCGTCTACGGCGCGTATCGGACCACGTCGGACATCACCTGTGCCTTGTCGAGGGCCGAAGCGACAACGCCTTCCTGGTGGCCTTGCCCGACGGCGATTACACCGTCTGGCTGATCGCCAGCGATGCCGAGTGGGACCCGCCGCTGTTCGAGGTCTGGGCCAACGGCCAGAAGAAACTCGACGTGCGGATCCCGCGGGCGAGATTCGTCTTCATGGAGCCGTTTCAGGCCCGCGCGACGCGGCGGACAACTGCGGATCGAACTGAAGGGCCCGCACGGCTGGATTCTCAACGGCCTGGTGATCGGCAAGGAAGGCCCTGAGCTGGCCGAGGTGGTCGCCAAGCTGGAGCGCGACATCTTCTTCCTGACCGAGCCGGAATTGCCGAAGTGGAAGGAGGCCAAGTACGCTGCCGGCGAATCCGCCGCTGGAATGGACGCCGCAGGAGCAGCGAGAAGGGCTACGTGGTCTTTCCCGCGGATTACACGGAGCAGATCGTGCCGGCGTACGTTCCGGCGCGGACGGCGATCGGAAAGCCGCTGACCGCGTTCGCCACGCCGGGCGAGTTCGAGCCGGCGACGTTCTGCATTTCCGCCCAGAAGGAATTGGGCAAGGTCGCCGTGGAGCTGTCGGATTTCGTCGGCGAGAAAGGGCAAGCCAGGATCGCGCGCGAGAACGTGAGCGTCGGCATCGTCCGCTGCTGGCCGCAGCGCGTCAGCGGCTGGGGCGGCAACGGCGAATACCACGTCGTGCCCGAGATGATCGAGCCGCCCGCGGGCCGCGCCTGCCGCGTGCAGGCGGGCCAGCGTCAAGCAGTGGTGGCTGACGGTCCACGTGCCGCCGGACACGCCCGCCGGACGCTACCGGATGTCGCTCACCGTGCGGCCGGAGAAGGCGCCGCCCACCGTGCTGGAGTGGCGCCTGCTGGTCCTGCCGTTCCCACTGAGCCGGCCGGCGGACAAGCATTGGGGCACGTGGCTGGACGGTTTTCCGCCGGTCGGCGGATTGTATGCGCCGGCCGAGCGAGGCAGGACAGCCGCGGCCGAGGTCGACCGCCTGGCCCGCGCGGACATCGCGGACTATCGCGATCACGGCTTCGACCTGGTGCTGCTTGAACTACTATTTCGGCGTGAAGGAGAACCCCGACGGCACGTTCACCTACGATCTGTCCACGCTGCCGCAGGACCTGGAGCGTCTGAAGCCGCTGGGTTCCGACGCGCCGGTGGTGATCTGCTTCGAATACACCTGCCGGAACCTGGAATACGGCTTCGCCGAGCCGGGAAAGAAGCACGTGCCCGGCACGTTCAGCCCCAAGGCGCACCAGGCCATCGTCGGTCTGGTGCGGCACATCCAGCGACGAGGCCCAGCGCCGCGGCTGGCCCAAGCTCTATTTCTTCCCGATCGACGAGCCCGGCAACAACAAGACGGAGAACCGCTATCGTTTCGCCGAGAACGTCCTGGACTTCGTCCACGAAGTTCCCGGCTGCCAGACCGCCGTGACGGTCACGGCCGATTGCGTGCAGCGCCTGGGCGACCGCGTCGACGTGCGGATCTACGCCTACGGCTACTACAACCGCGACAAGGTCCTGCAGGAGACGAAGCAGGGCCATCCGTTCTGGTATTACGAGAACGGGATGTTCTACGGCCACAGCACGCTGGCCTCGCGCGGCCTGGCGGGCTTTCGAGTTCCTTCGCTCGGGCGCGGAGGTGGCCACGGCCTGGGGATTCGCCGCCACCAACGCCAATCCCTACAACGACTTCGACGGCGGCCACAAGGACTGGAACGTGATCTTCCCCGGCGTCGACGGGCCGACGCCGACGATCTATTGGGAACTCTGCCGCGAAGGCGTGGACGATTGCCGCTACGTGGCGACGCTGCAGCAGCAGATTCGCCAGGCCAAGGAGCAGGGCAAGACCGAAGCGGCGCAGCGGGCCGAGAGGGTGCTGGAGCCGCTGCTCGCCGCCGACGCGCCGCCGATCGACAATCCGCTGGCCTTCGGCCGCTACCGCTGGCGGATCGCGCGGGAAATCCTCGCCCTGCAGGGCGACCGCGAGCTGGCGCTGCCGTTCGCGGCGGTCGCCGACAATCCGCCGACGCCGGACAAGCTCGGCCCGAACCTCGTCGAGAACCCTTCGTTCGAAGATCCGCCGCAGGCCGACGGCTCGCCCCGCGGCCGCTACGCCCTCGGCTATCCGACGGCGAAGGAGAAGCCGGTCGGGGCCTTGCGCGTGACCGACGAGGCCGCCCACTCGGGCCGCTTCTCGCTGAAGTGGGACCTGAGCAAGGTGGCCGATCCCGAAGTCCGCAGCGCAGGGACCCTCGCTGGCTCACCGTCAACGTGACGCTTTCCGAGCGACACGGTGAAGAGCCTGCGCGGCAAGCGGGTCAAAGTCGGATACTGGATGCGGCTCGGCGGCGGCACGACCGTGCCGGGCCTGGGCCTGCGTCAGAACCTCAAGGAAGGGCCGGGCGAAGGCTTCTACTACCGGGGCGGCGTTCGAGGATCCCGCCGTTTGGAATCACTTCGAGACCGAAGGCCGCCTGAGCAACGACCTGGAGAGCATGGACATCCACACCTGGTGCACCATCCCGGAGGCCGAACTGGCCAAGAAGTGCTTCTTCTACATGGACGACGTTTCGCTGGAAGTGATCGAGGAGCCGCCGCTGGCGATCTCGACCCCGCTGGATGAATACTACTGTCGGCGAGACCATCCCGTGGACCGTCAACAGCAGCTTCATCCGGCGGCCAAGTCAAGATTGCGCTTCTGACCGGCGAGCGGCTCGTTGCGGAAGCAGACTCGGCCAGGTCGGGTCCGACCCGCTTCGCGGCACGATTCGCAGGCGACGGACTCACACCGGGCATTTACACGCTGCAGGCAACGATCACCGCCCCGCAGCAAGCGCCGCAAACCGCCCGGCGACAGGTCATCGTTGCCCCCGATCCGTTGGGTTGGTAGAACAGACGGGGAACCGTATATGAGCAACTATTGATGCGGTTGTTGCTCGTGGAACCGTTCGAGGCTTTCTGGGGGCGAGAAACCGAGCTGTGCGTTGGTCGCCCTTGTTCGACGACCAATAGAGGACTCACCAAGAAGTAAGCCCCTATGAGCACCGCAGTTTTTCGGGAGGCAAGACGATGAGAAGAAGACGCCCAGGATTCAGTCTGTTGTTGACCCTGTTTTTCTTCGTCACTACTCGCGGTTTACTGCTCACTGCCGCTCGTGCCGAGACCCACACGGCCGCAAGCTTGACGGCGGATGCCGTCTGGGATGCGATCAACGCGGCAAAGGACGGGGACATCGTGCAGCTCCCTGCCGGGACCGCACTCTGGACGCGCGGATGGAATACCGGCCATTGGGCCAAGATGAAGGCCATCACCATCCAGGGAGCCGGAATCGACAAGACGATCATTCGCGACGACACAAGCACGACCGCCGGAGACGAGCCCTTCGTGGTGACAGGAGTGGAAGGGAAGCCGTTCCGGATCACGGGCATTACCTTCGACGGAAGCGGGCTCCCCAACGCGGGAACATGGGCCGGTGAGATCGTGATCGGCGGGAACTGCAAGAACTTTCGCGTCGATCACTGCAAGTTCCTCAACATGAACAGGATGATGACGATCGGCGGCGATACCTATGGCCTGATCGATCACTGCTATTTCCACGCCCTGGAGAACAAGGGCGGCCTGGCTCAGACGATCTATTGCGCAGGGGCCCGGCGCCGCCAATTTCAAGAAGCCGCTGAGCCTGGGGACCGACCAGGCCGTCTACTTCGAGGACAACGAGGCCCACTTCAGTCCGGAAGTGGTCAACCCGACGGGCAACAATCCGTGGATCGTGCCGTATCACGGCGCCCGGGTGGTCATCCGCCACAATAAGATCATCAACACGCAACTGGAAATCTACAGGGCCGGCATGAGCCAGGGGCTCTACGGCAGCCAGAGCGCCGAGGTCTATGAGAATGCGTTTTCCGCCGTCGGTCTGAACAAGGGCAGGCCCCAATGTGTCATCAGTATTGCCGGGGGGGTGGTCATCGTATTCAACAACACGGTGATCGGTACGACTTACAACGGTCACGAATTCGGACTCCGCAACGAACGGGCGACCCGCGACTTTCCGATTTTCGGAAAGTGTGACGGCACCAATCCGTTGGATGGGAATCAGATTCCCGCGGGCCAGCCAGGCGCGGGCTATCCGGGCATGGGCCAACCCGGTCGCGCAACGGACGCCGACGGAGACGGCATCTATGACTCGACGCCCTGCTACGCATGGAATAACACGTTCAATGGAGAGAAACTGCACATGGTAGTAGACAACCGTGCCGAACGCGCACGAAAAGGCGCAAGTCAAGGAAGGGCGCGATTTCTTCAACGAGGAGCCCAAACCCGAGTATTACAAGCCGTACACCTATCCGCATCCGCTGCAAGGTAAGCCCTGACGCAAACCTCACGCAGGAAATGCCACGTGAGTGCCTGGCGAAACCGGCGGAGTTGGGCTCCGTCCAGAATGTTCTTGCCGGTGAAGCACCAAGTCGGGGCACTATTTCATCATGTACCGTTGGCGTCCGTAGCCGGGGTGGCGGGAATCGAGCCATGCCGAATCGTGGGCAAGGGGACGATCACGATGAGAATTCGGCCGCGGTAGTGGGATGATGTCGTGTGGCACTACGCGGACGGGATGAGGGTAGCGTAGGGTTATCGACTGGAGTAAGGAAGCGATGCGGACGGACGAAGCCATGCGAGGGCGATGCATGTTGGTGTTGCTGGCTCCGGTGGTGCTGGCGTTGGGCGCGACTCCGCTGAACGCCGCCGACTGGCCGCAATGGCGCGGGCCGAACCGCGACGGCGTTTCCGCTGAGGCGGATTGGTCGATCAACTGGCCGGCCACGGGGCCCAAGCGCCTTTGGACGACGCGCATCGGCGAGGGAACGTCTGCCGTCGCCGTCGTCGGCAACCGGATCTACACGCAGGGACGCGTACTCGTCGGAGGCAGCGAGACGGGCGCGGAGGCCAGCAAGGAGGCGGCGATCTGCCTCGACGCCGACACCGGCAAGGTCCTCTGGTCGCACGCGATCCGGCCCGTCACGAGCGGCTACAGCCCGCATTCCACGCCGACGGTCGACTCCGGAAAGGTCTACGTCTACGCCACGGGTGGCGAGTTGCTCTGCCTCGACGGGAAAACCGGCCAGGTCCTCTGGGAGAATCGCCTGGGCGGTGCCACGCCGGAACCCACTCTTTACGGCCATGCTCTGTCGCCGCTGGTGATGGGGAGCATCGTCATCGTGGCATGCAACCGCAAGGACGGGACGCTGTTCGGGATCGACAGCAGCACCGGAGCCGAGCGGTGGCACAGCGAGCACATCCCGCCGACCAAGGTCCAAGCCTTCTGGTCTTCGCCTGTGGCCGGCATGATCGACGGCAAGCCGTGCGTGGTGTACCACGCGGCGCTGAGCGATGCTGGGTGTCAGCCCAGCCGACGGCACGACCCTGTGGCGTTTCGACTTCAAGGATCCGCCGTTTCCCAAGCCGGAGGATGCCTCCATCGCTTCCACGCCCATCATTTGGAACGGCCGTATTTTCGCCTCCTACCGCGTTTGCGACGACAAGGCGCCGGGACGGTCGTTCTGCCTGGAGGTGAGCGGTGGACAGGCGAAGATCGCGTGGGAGACGGGCGAACTGCGCACCGCCTGGCATAGTTGTGCCGCGTTCGACGGATTCGTCTACGGCATGGACGAGTCGCCGACGCCCATTGCGAGAAAGGTGGGGCTGCGCTGCTACAACCTGGCCACGGGCGAGTTGAAATGGTCGGCCAAGGGCGTGGAGGCGACCCCCAGGGAGGCCGGGCAGCAGCGATGGATCTCGGCCAATCCGTTCACGATTGCCGGTGGACGGATGATCTCCTACGTGCGAGGCGACCTGGTCGTCACCGGACTCTCGCCGAGCGGGCCAAAAGCCTTAGCGGCAGTGGACATCGGCGAGCGCGGCGAATGGACGGTCCCTGTACTCGCCAACGGTCGACTCTACCTGCGATCCAACGGGGGCAATCTGATATGCCTGGACGTCGGCGAGCCGAGGTAGCTTCTGTCGTCAGTAACCGTTCGGCCTGTGAACGGTTACCTGTCGTCAGACGGTACCGCGGCCCACCTTCATATCCGCTGTCTTGACGCCTCAAATGAACTGTGGGCAGCTACTCTCGGCCAGGACGTGGAGGGAACGTTTCGAACGTATCGGGAAAGCGGATCGGCGCGAAGTCATACGCATCCCGGCCGAAGTAACCTGTCCCGCGAAGCAGCCCCCGAGTCGTTGCGCTGACCTGAATCTAATAGGAGAAGCCACATGCTACGCTACGCTCTGAGCATCATCTGTCTCGCTATCCTGCCGACCCTTGCCGCCGCCGCGCCCAAGGACATGACGGTGTACGGGCGGGCGCCCGTCGGCGCGTTCGGCATCGACACCCTCGAACACGTCGAGGGCGCGGCCAAACTCGGCATGACGCTCCTCTACAGCTACAGTCCGGAGCGTGCCAGAAAGCAACTGGACCTCAACGATCCGATGGGCAAGGCCGTCGCGAAACACAAGATGCAGGTCATGTATCCCTTGTGTGGACGCTTCACCCAGGTACGCCTGGCCCGCGAGATCAATTCCGACGGACGCGACGATCCCGGTCGTCGGCGAAAGGAAGGGTTCCGTGATGGCTTTCCCGGAATCCGGTTATCTCATGATCGAGGGCGAGCGCATCGAGTACGCCACGCGCACCGCCGACGCCTTTGGCGGCTGCCGGCGCGGCGCCGGCGGCACGCGAGCCGCACGCCCACGGCGCCGGCCTGCTGCTTGTGCGATTCCGAGGCGCCTGCGCAAGGAAATCCTGGCCGTCAAAGACGCGCCCGGTCTATGGGGTTACTGGCTCGTGGACGACAACCGCCCCCGCGAAATCGACTCCCTGCGCGAGATGTCGCGTATCATCCGCCTCACCGACCGGGATGCACAGGGCCATCCCAACAGCCACATCATCGTGATGGGTATCGGCGGCTCGTCCGCGATGGCGAACTTCGACGTCGGCATCTGTGATGCGATCGGCGTCTATCCCTATCCCTATCATTTCGGCAAGCTGGACGCCTCGACGCGGAACCAGATGCGCTTCATCATGACCCGGGCCCGCTCGCTCCAGCCCGACATCGGTCTGATCGGCATCTACCAGGCCTTCGGCGAGGACGAGTCGGCGCATTGGAAGAACATGCCCGCGCCGGAACAGGTGCGCGAGGATATGCTCAGTTTCTACGACTGGGGCGCGGACGGGGTGATGGGCTTCATCTACCATTGGGCGGGCAAGAACAAGGGGCTGGATGCCGTCCCCGAGGTTCGCGACATGATCGGGCGCACGAACCAGGACATCCTCGCCGGCAAGATCCAGCGCAGGCTGCCGCCGGTGGGCAAGCAGGAGTGGTTGACCATTCTCAGCGGTTCGGAGGCGAAGCCCTCGCCGGGCGGCAAGCCCGCCTATGACCTCGACGATCCGGCGAAGCTGACTTCGCTGGTGAAGGGCAATCCGAGCCGCCTCTCTGCCGAACCCTTCGCGGTCGAAGGTCGCTCCTACCCGCTCAAGGTCAGCTTCCCGGCCTGGAATCAAGGCCGACCCGAAGAGCGACCGCTGGCCGATGGCGCCAGTTCACGGCGGCCGACCTGACAACCACGGACTGGTCGCAGGTGGGCGCCTTGGAGCAGCCGATCTACAATTCCGGCGATCAGACCATCGTCGGTTCTCATTTCCCTGGAGGACACGGCCAAGGGTTTGTGGCAGCAATCCGTGGAACTCCCGCCTCGCGTGCCCATGCTGTTGCGCCTGCCGATGGACGAGGCGCGGCTGAGCATTGATCCCGGCCACATCCAGCGCTGGCTTCTGTGTGAGGCCGACCCACCCGTCGCGGTGGAATTCCGCCTCGGCACGCCCATGCTGGCGCCGGCCGACAAGAGGTAAGGCGGCGAGTCGGTGGTGTCCGTTGAGTGCTCCGATCGATGAGGCTACGATGGACAACTACGCGAGTAGCAGCGATTCCTGTTTACGCTGAAACAGGCGGAACGCCGAAATGACACATCTTACGAAGCCGCTCTGCTTGGTAATGATCCTTGCCTTGACGGTCGGGCACGGTGCCTATACCGAGGCGGGTAGCCCCACGGTCGGGCAGGAGAAGCTCCGAGCCGTTGCTCCACGGGCGTTGGTCAAACCGACCAGCGGCACACCCCAGTCGGCGACGCCTCGCGCCGTCTGCACGTTCGCGAGCATCGGCCTGTACTGGACGCCGGACGGCGGCGCGGAAGATAAGCCCTGTCGCGTACGCTATCGTGCGGCCGGCGAGCCAACGTGGCGGGAAGCACTCCCCTTGTGGTTCGACAAGCGCATCGGCGAATACCGCGGCAGCATCGTCCAACTGCAAAGCGGCACGACGTACGAGGTCCGTCTGGAGCTGGCCGGCGGTGGACCGTCGACCGAGTTGACGGCCGCCACCTGGAGCGAGACGTTTCCCATCGCCCGAACCGTGCCGGTGGACGACATGACCGGCACGACGCTGATCGTAGACCAGTCGGGCACGGCCGCAGGGTACGTCCTCTACACGCACCGCGCGGGTGCCGCCACGGCCACGATCGACGCCGCGGACAAGGCCGACCAGTGCGTCGAGGTCAAGGCCTCCTACGTCATCCTCCGCGGCCTGACGCTGCGGTCGCCGCGGATTCACGGCATCGTGCTGGGCAAAGGCGCGCACGACGTCGTGATCGAGGGCTGCGACATCAGCGGCTGGGGGCGCGTCGACAAGGACGGCTGGGGTGTCGACTACGACTCGGCGATCTACTCGAAGTACGAACCGCTGACGCGCGTGATCGTCCAGCGCAACCGCATGCACATCCGCGGTCGAACGCAAACAGTTGGCAGGAATTCCGCGAGGGCGGCGAGCGATACCATCCCAAGGGCCCGCAGGGCATCTGCTTCTTCGAGAGTGCGGGCAACCACGTCTTCCGCTACAACGACTTTACGACCGACGACCGCCACTACTGCAACGACATCTTCGGCGGCGGGGCGAACCGCAGCCTGCGCGGCTTTCCGGGCGCCGACTCCGACGTCTACGGCAACCGTATCGAGGGCTGCTGGGACGACGGGCTGGAGTTGGAGGGGGGCGGCTGCAATGTCCGCGTCTGGGGCAATTACATCGACCGCACGATGGTCAAGATCGCCATCGCCGGGCTGTCGGTCGGGCCGATCTACATCTTCCGCAACGTCGCCGGCAGCAGCCGCTTCGGTCACACAAGCTGGCGCGGCGAGCCGTTCCTGAAGATGGGAGGCGCGCCGCTGACCGGCGGCGGCCGGGCGTACGTCTTCCACAACACGATCCTCCAGCCCCCGGGACCGCCGGAGGCGCGGCGGCACGATCGGCTGCGCGGAAGGGCTGAACCAGTCCGGCGGCCCCGAACTGCTCTCGGTCGTCTCGCGCAACAACATCCTGCACGTCCGCAACAGCGGCGGGTACTCGATCCGCGACGCCTCCAAGCAGCCAACGCACGACTACGACTACGATCTGATCTCGGGGAAGGTCGTTTCGGCCGGGAAACAGGAACCGCACGGCGTGGTCGGCGTCCCGGTCTACGCCACCTCTCGCCCGGCGGGCGACTTCTCGCTCGCTCCCGGCAGCCCCGGTTTCGATGCCGGAGTGCCGATTCCGAATTTCAACGACGGTTTCCACGGCCGGGCCCCCGACATCGGCGCCTGCGAGGCCGGCACCGCGCCCCTGGAGTTCGGCGTGAACGCCTACGTCGACCACGCATCCCGCGGTCGCCAAAGCAAGTAAGCGGAGAGAACACCAGGAACCTCGCCGCCCTCCATTCGACAATAAGTCATCGTCGCCGCGGATCTGCTTGGTTCGCGGCAAGACAAGAAGGAACACTACCGTGACACATCTGACGAAAGCGTTCTGCCTGGTGGCTCTGGGATTAGTATGTCCCGCCTCATTCGCACGGGACTTCGAAGGCTCTCGTCAGAATTCGATCCTGCTGAACGGCCCATGGGAATTCGCCCTCGGAGACGGCAGCGAAGGCGCAGAGACGGCGGCGGGACAGCAGAGACTCTCCTGGCAGGAGGTCACGTTGCCGGGGCCGTTCATGAAGTGGAGCCAGGCGGCAAACCAGACGAAGTTCGTTTGGGCGCGCAGGAACTTCAAGGTCACCGCAGCTCAGGCCGAAGGCCTGGCGGTGCTGCGCTGGAATCGCATCGCCTGCGGCGCGGCGGCGTTCATCAACGGCCAGAAGGTCGGCGAGAACGAACCGACCGGACCGTTTCAGGTGATCGTCCCGGCAGGCGTCCTCAAGCCCGGCGAGAACCAGATCGTGCTGAAGATCCGCGGCGCCGCCGGGGTGCGGAGGAGCCGGAGCGGCAATGCCCTGATCCCGGCGGGTTTCGGCGTGGGGATGCCGGAGGTGACGGATGACGTGTGGATCGACTTTGCCGACACGGCCTACATGAAGTGGGTGCTGGCGCTGCCGGATCTGGCCGGCAGCCGCGTGAAGATCCGCGTCACGCCGACCGGCCTCGAACGCGCTGGACGATCTGAAGATCGTCGCCCAGGTCAAGCCCTGGCCGGACGGGAAGGTCATGGGCGAAGGCCAAGCGCCGGCCAGGCTCGTGCCCGACCCGGACCCGCTCGGCGGCGAGCACTTCTTCGTCGAGGTGCCGATGCCGGGTTTCCAGCCCTGGACCCACGAGAAGTGCCCGCTCTACACCGCCCGGGTGAAGCTCACCAAGGAAGGGCGAATCCTGGACGAGGTGACCTTCCGATTCGGCATGCGCGAGATCGGCGTGAAGGACCGCCACTACAAGCTCAACGGCAAGAACCTGTGGCTGCGCGGCTCGAATCTGGTCTTCGAGTGGAACTGGGGCGACACGATCACGCGGCAAGGAGAAGGATTACCTGGTCACCGAAGCCCGCGAGATGAGCATGAACTCCTTCCGCACGCACACCCAACCGCCGCCGCGGCTGTGGTGCGACATCTGCGACGAGCACGGGACCATGATCCTGGCCGAGTTCCCGGTGCTCTACAACTACCAGGACTACAAGTTCACGCCGGAGGAGTACGAAATCTGGCACCGCAACGTGCTCACCGACTCGGCCGGCTGGATGGCCCGGCTCTGGAACCATCCCTCGGTCATCATGTGGGTCTTGTCCAACGAATCGCGGGGCGACAACGCCTGGGAAGAAGGGCCGTTCCAGGACTTCGTCAACGCACTCGATCCCACGCGGCCGACGATGCGCACGGGCACCACGGGGACCAAGGAGAACTACGACGTCCACCCGTGCGGCAACGTCACGGAAACGGATGAAGGCCATCTCCAGCCGGCGATCCGCGGGCTGGTTCGAGGCGGCGGGCAACCGCACCACCACCAACACGGAGTACATGAACATCTTCGGCCATCCGCGCACGCAGTGGACGGGCGTGGACGACCCGGCTGCCGAACGATCTGGCCGTCGCGCAGATCGGGGCCGAGCACACGGAGGCGATGCGTCGGGCGCGGCTCGACGGCATCTGGCCCTACATGTACGCCGGCTGGACGCGGACGCGGCTGGCAGCGCGGGTCCGAGAGACCGGCAAGGGAAGTGCCGTCTGGAAGGGCGGCTACGCCGCGCCGCAGTCGGCCGCCTGGCACAGCTCGCTCTCCCCGGTCCTGGCGAGCCTCGACCTGTTCGATCCGGACTACCGGACGGGCCAGCAGGTCACCACGGACCTGCACCTCATCAACGACTCCTGGCATGATGCCAAGATCCACGTCGATCTGCTGCTGACCCAAGAGTGCCCCGAGTACATTCCGGAAGCAAAGTGCTTCGACAAGCCGGTGAGCAAGTGGAGCTTCGATTTCGCCCTGAAGGCCGATTCCATCGAGAAGGTTCCCGTCACCTGGAAGCTGCCGGATGAGGAGGGCTGCTACTGGCTGACTGCCCGAATGACCGGCGTGGCGGGACGCCCCGTGCTCAGCCAGCGATTCGTGCGCGCCATCAAACCGCCGATCGTGCCCGACGCGCTCAAGCAGCGCACGTTCGTTGTGCTCGGCAGCAGCGATGCCGCGCGAGCGTTCTTCAAGTCGCAAGGGCCTGCGGACCTCGGACAGGCTCGACGAGCTGTCGCCGGATACGCATGTGGTCGTCATCTGGAATGCCACGCACCTGACCGAAGACGAGAAACGCAATGCGAAGGCTCTTTGTGACTTTGCCGGCCGCGGAGGACGGGTGATCGTCTTGTCGACTCCGTCCTGGGACTGGCCGGAATTGTGCGACGTGAAGATCAGCGACAAGCCACGGTTTTCTCGGGTGTTTCCGTACCCGGACCTCAAGACGTCTCTGCTCGACGGGATCGACCCGCAATGGCTGATCCGATGGAATGGCCTGCCCGGCACGGTCGCATTCGGGGCGATCGAAGGCGCGGTCATGGCCCGCGCGGAGAAGATCCTCTGGGCCCGAGAACCGAAGACGACCGTGATGGCGGCGGTTCCCGCCGCGTCGGGCGATGGCCGCATTCTGTTTTCGCAACTCGACCTCCAAGGCCGCGTGGACCCGTCGCAACCCAACTACGACCCGGTGGCCGAGCGAGTCTTGTTGAATCTGCTGGGCCGACGGAGCCATTAAGATGAGATCCATGCCGACGATCTCGTGGAGAACGAAGGTTCTCTTGACCGTGCTTTTGACCTCGTTTCCAGCAGCAGCCGCTGCTGCTCCGCCGGAAGTGCAGGTCCTCGAACGAAAGGACTTGCCCGGCGGATTGGTTCGCGAGCGGCTCCGTCTGCCGGGCTTCGACCCGGACGAAGCCGTGCCGGCGATCGCTATCCATCCGGCTTCGGGCGGTCCGTTTCCGGTGTGCATCACGCTGCACTCCTTCCGCGGCGCGAAGGAGAACCTCGAATCGTGGTGCCGCGACCTGGCCGCGCGGGGCATCTTCGCCGTGACCATCGACGCCCATCTCCACGGCGAGCGTACCATCGCTGGGGTGTTCCACGGCGACAACATCGCCTCGCTGGGCGGCGAGTACAGCATCTGGGTCCATCAGATGTCCATCGCCCGGACGGCGAAGGACATCCCGGTCATCCTGGACGCACTCGCCGGCGGCCCGACGTCGATGCCTCGCGGGTGGCGGCGACGGGGGTGTCGATGGGAGGCAGCACGGCCATGGTCCTCGCCTGGCGGGAGCCCCGTGTCCGCGTCGTGGCGAGCATCGTCGGCGCCGTGGACTTCTGGTGGGACGTGACGAAGCTCGCGCCGGGGCCGAGCAGGAAGCTCGCAAGGCTACCTACGGCCCTCGCCTGCGCGAACTGGTGGCCTCGATCGACCCCAAGCCCCGTTTCGCCCAGGTCCCTCCGAAAGCCCTGTGCCTCATCAATGGCGGGCGCGACGAGTACATCGACATCGAGTCGGTGCGTCGCTTCGTCACGGACCTCAAACCCCTCTATCGAGAAGACCAAGGCCGGCTGCGTTTCGTGCCGTTCCCTGAAGCGGGGCATGGGGTGACCGACGGCTATGTGGAAGGAGGCCCAGGAGTGGATCGTTCGGGGACTGGAGAAGAAGTCCCCGGCGGCCAAGACGCGATGAAGGAACGTGCCGCTTCCGGGAAAGACCTTCCTGGAAGCGACGCTCAGTGGGAACCGAGAAGAACATATGCTCCCCTGATGGTGACGGACAAGAATGTCCTCCTGGTGTATCAATAGTTTCGCCAGGACGATTGTTTTTCCGGCGATTCGCACTGCTTGTGCCAAGCGAGTACACCCGAGCGAGCCCAAATTTCAATGCGGTGCCACGTAGCAGCCAAGTGAGAACACAAGCAAGCAGGAAAGGAACACTTCATGATCACAGGTCGTGCGGGGTGGAAGGTGTGGTGCGCAGCGGCGGCGTTCCTGACGAGTTGGGGACACGCCGACGCAGCGCCCTGGCGCGCCGCCGAACAGCCGGAGCTGAAGCAGGCATTGGAGAAGGCGCCGGTGCTGAAGACCGAGTCGCTGGGCGAGCCGGCGCGCGGGGTGAACGTCTGGGAACGCTGGATGGTGCCCGAACCTGGACGGCAAGAGCTGGGACGTGCTCCAGGTGTACTTCAAGGAGTACTACGGGCCGACGTGGCTCTACGCCGTCGACCTGGGCACCGGCGCAGGTGAAGAGGCAGCGATTGCCCGACGATCACCAGTTCTATCTCTCGGGCAGGGCGCTGGGCTCGACGGCAAGTACTACATCGCCACCCCGTCGCGATCGCACGTGGAACATGGACCTGTTCGTCTACGACCCGGCCACCAACACGCTGGAGGAGCGGGGGGAGATCGTTCCGGGTCTCGGCGGCGAGGTCCGCCCGTTGGCGGTCGGGCCCGACGGCCGGATCTACGGCACGGGGACCCGGGGCAATCGGGTCGGCCTCTATATCTACGACCCGAAACTCCGCAAGGTGGTAAAGGATTTCGGCCCCGTGGGCCCGAGCCATCCCAACGGCGCCTGGAGCCGCTACGTGATGGGCGTGGATGATACCCACGCGTATATCGCCAGCGGAATGATCCCTGCCTGGTACCTCGTGGCGGTGAATCTCCAGACCGGCGAAGAAAAGGTGCTGCTGGAGTCGCCGACCGAGCGCGTGATGGACATCGTCGAGAGTTTTCCGGGAGCGTGGGCGATCGTGCCACAGGAGGCGGACGCACCCGGAAGGAATACTGGCTCTACCACGGCCAGGCGATTCCCAAGACCGGCGACACGCCGCCGTGGCCGCCCAAGGCATCGCCCTGGGACAAAGGTGCGAAATCGAAACCGCAAGTGTACTTTGACCAGATCGACCCCGATGCCGACGGCAACGCGACGTTGTGGTATCGATCGCCGGAAGCACGCGACGCCAAGGAGAAAACGCGTGGCAACGCCTCGGCCGACCGCGACGCCCGAAGACGCGTGGGCTGGAAATCGATCCGGCTGGAGGGCGTCCCGACCTATCCCCACCGGATCAATCCCATGACGCTCCTGCCCGACGGCCGGCTCTACGGCACGGGCGACGATTACGTCGGCGTGTTCGCTCTTCGATCCGAAGACCGACCAGACCACGATTCTCGGCCCCCGTCCGGGGCTCGCGCCCTACACGCAGATCGTTTGCGGCGGCAAGCTCTACTCCAGCGGCTACTCGGGAGGACCGCTCTTCGTCTACGATCCCACCCGGCCTTGGACCTTGGGCAAGGGCGGGCCGCCCGGCCATCCCGCGCCGCAGCCGAGGCGATCCGGCGAGCAATCCCACGATCGTTGGGCTCTGTGGGCAAGGACACGCGCGTCGCCATCGCCCACAGCTCCGCGCTCGGCGCGGACGGCCGTATCTACTTTGGCGGGTTCGGCGAGCGCAACTACACCGGCGGCGGCTTCGGCTGGTATGACCCGAAGACGGAGAAGCTGGACGGCTTCTGGAGGCCGCTCAGCGGCTACGCCGTACACTGGATCGCCGCTGCGCTTGGCGGCCGGCTGATCGCGATTTCCACCTCAACGGCGGCCGACGAACTGAACAACAACCAACGGCGCCGGAAGAGGCCAAGCTGTTCATTTACGACGTAGCCGCAGGGAAAGATCGTGCGCGAGATCGTGCCGATTGCCCAAGGGCGGACCACCGGACTGATTGCCGAGGTTGCTCCGGGGCGTCTGCTCGGTCTGACGACCGACCGAGAGCATGCCGGACCGCAGCATTCTCTACGGCGTGGACGTGGCGACCGGCGAGGTGCTATTTCGCAAGAGCTTGCCCTCGCCGGTCTCGACCGACGCCTATTGGCCGCATTGGGTGGACCCTTCCTATGAGTACGAGAGCTTGACCCACGGCCCGGATGGTTTCGTGTGGACCTACTTGAAGGACGTGCTGGTGCGCATTGATCCGAAAGACGCGAGCGTACACGTCGTGGGCAAGATCGCTCCGGTCGGCTACCCGACGTTCGTCGGCAAGGATGTCTACCTATCCGGACTTGAGCAGTTGCGGCGAATCCGCAATATCGTCCCGGGCGACTCGAAGGCCCCTGGCTTGCCGACAAACTCCGGCGCAGCTTTATCCACGGCAAGATCGAACTGGCGCCCCGTCCACGATATTCTGACCGGCGAGAAAGCAGATCGAAGCACTCGTTTTGCCTGCATTGCTTGTACCGGTGGGTCCGGGCTGGGAGCACACTTGGTCTTGGGCCCAAGCTGGAAAGGAACCGTTGCGATGATTTCGCTACTGCGGACGATACGCTTGATGTTACACCGTGCCGGGTTGCATTTCTCGATTTGGGGGGCGATCTGGCTGCTGACCATGATTTCGTTCGCAACCGCAGCGGAACGGCTCGCATCGGACGAAGCCGTTGCACCACGAATCGCAACGCCGCCCAAGATCGATGGCGATCTTTCCGACCCGGCTTGGAAAACCGCCGCGCGCGTGGAGAACTTCATCGATCCGAAAAGCGGCGGCGCTCCCTTCCGCGCCACGTGGATGAAGGCACTGCATGACGACGGCGATTTGTACCTGGGCGTCTGGTGCGCCGAGCCGTACCCGGAGAGGCTAAAGGCCGTGGGAAAACCGGACGACGGCGTCTGGGAAGATGACTGCCTCGAGGTGTTCATCGGCCACACCCACGAGCCCGGTGAGCACGTCCACCTGATCGCCAATACCAAGGACGTGCGGGAAGACTACAAGAATCTGCTCTCCAACTCGCCGGGCAAGGCGTGGAACTCGGCCTGGCAGACGCGCACCAAGATCGGCGCGGACTGGTGGACGACGGAGATGCGTATTCCGCTGAAAGAACTGGGCGTGGACCAAACGCCGCGGGCGGGAGATTTCCTTCCCTTGCGTCTGGGGCGCGAGGTCTGGAGCGACTTCCGGGCGGGCGATTCCGCCCATCCGTCTCGCCTTGTGGTCTGGCCGGCGGTGCGGGACTACTCCGGTCCGAAGGGCTTCGGCCGGCTTTATTTCGACCGCAAGAACCTGCTTCCCAACCCAGAGTTCGAGGGTCCGCCAAACGCCGCGGGTTTCTATCCCTGGTGGAGCGGGGATAGCCAGGCACCTACCCGATACCGCGTTCTGCGCGAAGAAGGCGAGGCCGTGGTGGAAGTGGCCGCCGACAGGGCCAGCGGCTGGTTGAGCACGCCCGTCCGGGTCCGTCAGGGAGACAGTTATCGGTATCGACTCGAAGTCAAGGGGGACGTTGCCTCGACCTTCTACGTGCGCGTGCCTGTGCCCAATGAGAACCGCAGCGTTCCGATCGAGCAGAGCATCCGTCCGTCCGGAGACTGGACGTCGGTGGAGATACCGTTTTCGACGTCGGCGCCCGGCGAGATCGGCGTCTACTTCGGGGTTGCGGAGAAGACGCCGGGCAAGAAGGTCTTTTTCCGGCGGCTGGAGATCGTCAAAGAGGCGGCGTCGGCCCAACCGTACTACTTAACCTGGAAGATCAAAGAGCCGCTTCCCGACCAGGGATTGGAGGCCCTGCGGGCTCGCCGCTTCGGCATCAAGCCGTATGAACTGATCGCGCGTAACGATTGTCAAGGAGAGCGAGTTGTCTTCAATGACACATCCACCGCAGCGCCGCTCTGGCTCCTGACGCGCGACCGCTCCGGCGAAGGCCATTACTATCATAACCTTGAATGGATCTTCAGCTTCAACGGGAAGTGGCTTGCCTCGACCTCGGACCGTCTGGAAGCTTCGTTTCCCAAAACGGAATTGTGGGCCACGCGGACCGACGGCTCGGGCGTAGTCCCCCTGGTGAAATACTGGAGTTTCAACCATCACTGGTCGCCGTGGAATCCCGAAGTCTATTACTACGATGTGCAGGCCAATCCGGGCCAGTTGTGCGAGATCAACGCCGGAACCGGCGAGCACAAGGTGCTCGCGCAACTGGGGCCGTGGGTCAACCCCTTGGGCATCTTAGTCCGTCCGGGTCCGTGGTCCGATCGCCTGGTGATTGTCAATCCCGACCGGCACACCGGGTTCACCATCAAGCGCGACGGCTCCGGCAGAAAAGACGTCGTCTTCGAGCCGCCGGCGGGTACGGCCATCGACGAGATGTACTTCAGCACGGGATTTCCAGACATCTTGTACTCGCGCGAACACGTGTACCGATTGGAGAAGGACGGCGGTATCACGCGTGTGGGTACCCTGGGGGATCGAACGCGATGGGCCAACATGGCGCGGGCGGGACACGCCGATGCGAGCAAGTCGGAGCAATACTTGGCCCGGCCGTACGGAAGCGTGACGCACCCGGACGGGCGCGAAGTCAAGATCTACGATCCAGCGCCCTATTTAGACATCGGTGGCAACCTGGGCTACAACGGCTACGCCTCATGGGGACCTACGGACGACTGGTTCACGATTGAATTCGGCCAGCATTTCGTGCGCGTGCGAGCCGACGGCCGGGGTCAGGACTTTCTCGGTTTCCATTTCGCCAAGAGTCTGGACTATTACTCGATGGCGTGGGGCCAACTCAGTCCCGACGGAACGAAGATCGCCTCGAAGACGACACTGCTGGACAACCCAGACCTTCTCATCATGGTCATCGCCCGGCCGCAGCCGCCGGTCAAGCCGCGCGCGGAGGGCGGGGAGCTGGTGTGGGAGCCCGCGCCGCTTTGTGCCGAGACCCAGGGGTACTTCGTGCATTCCTCCCGGACGAGCGGAGGTCCCTACGAGCAAGTCAACCGGGAGCCGATACGCGAGTGCCGCTGGAAACTCCCTGCGACGGACGGGCCCGCCTATTATACGGTCACTGCCGTCGAGCATTCCGGTCTGGCGAGCCTCTATAGCGCGGAAACGGCAGTGGGCGCCGGTAACGCCCCGCGGTGGTTCTACACCGAAGCTGAGACGCTGGCGCTGGAGACACCGGTGGTAGAACGAAGGGAAATGTCGGCCACGGGCTGGCATTATGCTGCGCAAGACCCCTACTTGGCCGCCAAACTGAAAAAGGAAGGGCGGCTGGCCTGGACGCTCACTGTGCCTGCGCCGGTTCAGGACCAAGAGTTCTCGCTGTGGATCCACGCGCGCCGGGCGCAGCGGGCATCTGAGGGGCATGCCGTGATTCAGGTCGGCAAGGCCGCGGCGTCCGCGCGTGCGGCGAGCGACCAATGGACGTGGGTCTGCGCCGGAGACGACGCCGGCAAACCGGTTCGTTTCGCGGCGCAGGACGGCCGGATCGAGGCGGTCGTGACGTTGCGCAACCATTCCATCGAGATCGACTCGCTTGCCTTGACGACGGACCCCACGGGCCGGCCGCGTGCGGAAGGGGCGGTGGACAATGCTCCGCCGCAAGCGCCGAAAGACCTCCAGGCGACGAAGGCCGATTCTGCGGCGATCTTCCTCTCGTGGCAGCCGTCGCCGGACCTCGACGTCGCATACTACAACGTGTATGCCTCTACGAGTCAGGACATCGCCGCTGCGCAGAAGGACCTTGTTGACTCGCCCTGCGCGGCGCGGTTTTTGGATTGGGGGCTGAAAGCCGGCACGGCGTACTACTACGCCGTTACGGCCGTGGATCATTACGGAAACGAAAGCCGCGCCAGCGCGGCGGCCAAGGCCACCACGGACGTCAAGACGAGCTACACCCTGCACCTTGCGGCGGCAAAGGCCAAGCTGGAAATGAGAGGAATGGGGCCGTCTCTCGAAACGATCGGCAACGATGCTCAATGCTCCGACGGACGCTTTGTGAGCGTCGGTGTTCCGGGCGACAGCAATTCGTTCAAGGATAACCCGTATGCTTTGGGAGAGCGGATTCGCAAACTCCCCGCCAAGCGCGCCGCGCTTACCTGGAAGGTGACTGCACCGGAGAAGGGAACCTACGTGGTGTGGCTGAGAGTGCGCAGCCGGGATGCCGAGATTTCGCCGAAGATCGCGGTGGACGGCAAGGCCGTCATGCCGGAGAACATCGGGGTTAAGGTCGGTTGGTACGACGCGCGCGTGGCCCAGAGCATGTGGGGCAAGACGGAGCAGGCCTACTGCTGGTTCTGGACCCAGGTGCCGCTGGACCGCCAGCTTGATCCGCGGGCGCTTCGCGTGACTCTTCCAGCCGGCGAACACGAGTTCACGCTCGCGAACATCACCCCGGGCCTCGACGTGGATGAAGTGGTTCTTACCACCGACTTTTCCTGGATTCCCGAGGGCACGATCAACTACTTCTAGCGCCCCGTCCGCCTCTACGGGAATGCCTCAGGGCGGCCGGTCCAGTTCGGGGCACTAGTTTTGTTTGTTTTGCCCGGACCCTTGGGTCCGGGCGGTCGTGCCGCGTCCAGGAAAGAACTTCCTGGAAGCGGCACCAGGCAAGGAGAACACCATGACTCCGCGCATTCTCCGGACATCTCTGCCTCAGCCACTCGAGCGCAGGCAATTCCTGCGAACCGCCGGCGGTGTGGCCGCCGGCGCGTTGGGCGCAGCTTCTTGTGCGGGCCGACGAACTTCCCAAGAACACGGACCCGCGGGCGATCTCCGGTGATTCCGTCGAACCGGACTGGCACGCAGCGACTGACGATCACGGTTGGCCCACAGAACGCGGATCTCGTCGGCACCACGGATCGGGTGATCCAGGCCGCCGTCGATTACGTCGCGCGACTGGGAGGCGGCACCGTGCGCGTTCTGCCGGGCACGTACCGAATGCGCAACTCGGTCTTTCTTCAGTCGAAAGTCCGCCTCCTGGGGAGCGGGACCGACTCGGTGCTCGTCAAGGAACCGTCGGCCACCACCAAGCTCATCGTCGACGGCGATCATTGGGATCAGGAGGTCACCCTGGCCGACCCCAAAGGGTTTCAGGTCGGCGACGGCGTCCGCCTGGTCAGCAAGGACCCGTACGGCAAGGGCACCAACATCGTCCAGCGGACGCTGATCGCCTCGTCCGGCAATCGCTTCAAACTCGATACGCCGCCTGCAGGAGCGTTTCCACCTCGGCGGCGACCCTCAAATCGCCACCAATTTCTCGCTTGCTCCAATGTACCGAACGTCGCTGACGTCGTCATCGAGAACCTCGCCCTCGATGGCAACAAGGCCCACAACGAAATGCTCGACCGTGGCGCGTTCGACGACGGCAGCATTCGCCTGGACGGATCGAATCGCATTACCATCCGTGAGGTGACGGTGCGCGATTTCTACTGCGACGGCATCGTCTGGGGGATTTCCCACGACGTGGTCGTCGAGAACTGCCACCTCCACGACGGCGCCCGGCTCGCGCTTCACTCGGGTTCCGGGTCGCAACGCTCGATCGTCCGGGGCAACCGAGTGCGAGCGCAGCGCGCGAGGGCATCTACTTCTGCTGGGGCGCGCAGCACGGGCTGTACGAAAAGAACGTGATCGAGGACTGCTCCTATGGCATGACCATCGGTCACCGTGATTCGGACAATCTCATCCGCGACAACGACATCCGGCGGAGCGGCCAGGCCGGCATCCACTTCCGTGGCGGGAACAAGGCCTTTGCGCCGCACCGCAACCGCATCGAGGGAAACCGCATCGTCGACAGCGGACCGGAAAAAGGCGTCGCCATCGACGTCAACGGCGAAACGGAGTCGGTCATGCTGATCAAGAACGAACTTCGGGAAACCCGAAAGCCGGCTTCCCGGATCGGCATCCTCATCGGGGCCGAGACCCGCGACATCCGCTGCGTCGACAACCGGATCGAAGGATTTGCCACTGCGATATCGGATCTACGAAAGACATAGCGGGACCCGTCGAGAAGGAACCCAGACCGAAGATGGCGTGTAAGGAGAGTCCGTCATGAGACGCTGCCAAGGATTTCGCTCACGTGCACCGTGGTAGTCGGTGTGTTCTACTGGCTACGGGTACTGCGCCGGAGGGCGTGGCACGGGCCGTGCAAGGCGTTCGCCGCAGGCCGCCCGCACGACGCCACACGGCGGACTTCTTCGTCTCTCCCGAGGGGAACGACCGTTGGTCCGGACGGTTGGCCGATCCCGGCGAGAACGACGGGCCCTTTGCCACCGTGGCGCGGGCCCAGTCAAGCCGTCCGGGCGTTGCTCAAGACGCTAGAAGGAGCCGCGACCGGTGCGCGTGGTGCTCCGCGGTGGGACCTATTATCTCGATGAGCCGCTGGCACGTTCGGGCCGGAGGATTCCGGGAGCCGAGACGCCCCGGTGGTTTACGCCGCGGCAGCGGGCGAGAACGTGGTGCTCAGCGGCGGACGCCGGATCACGGGCGGCCGTTGGGGTGAGGCCAACGGCCGCAAGGCATGGATCGTGGACATTCCCGAGGTGAAGGAAGGCACGTGGAGCTTCCGGCAGCTTTTTGTGAACGGCGAGCGCCGACCGCGGACGCGGCTGCCGAAGCAGGGGAATACCGCATCGAATCCTTGCCGGGCTATACCGGCGACTTTCTTAGGAGTCCGACGAAGCAGTTCGTCTACGCTCCGGGCAACATTGTGCCAACTTGGCACAATCTGCGGGACGTGGAAGTCGTGGCAGTCACGCGGTGGCTGGACAACCGGCTGCCGATCGAGAACGTCAACGGCACCACTCGCACGGTCACCTTCGACCGCCCGAGCCTGTTCGCTCTCCACTCGGGAATCAAGCCGCGAACCCTACTGGGTGGAGAACGTCTTCGAGGCACTCGACACTCCCGGCCAGTGGTATCTCGACCGCCCGCAAGGACGGCTGTACTATCTTCCGCGGCCGGGAGAGGACATGCCGGCTGCGGAGATCATTGCACCACGATTGACGCAAGTGGTGCGCGTCGTCGGCCGGGCGGGCGCGGCAGCGCACGATCTCCGTTTCGAAGGCGTCACGTTTTCTCATACCGAGTGGCAGCCGCCGGCCGACTATGCCTCATCGCTGCAAGCCGGAATCGAAGTGCCCGGCGCGCTCTTGTTTGACTACGCCGAACGATGCGCTTTCACCGGCGGCGGCATCGAACATATCGGCAACTACGGCGTCGAGGTGGGCGTGGGTTGCACGGACATCGAGATCTCGCACAACCGGATCACGGACATCGGCGCGGGAGGAATCCGGATCGGTCACTTTTTCTCCTGGGAGACGGACGGATCCGGTCGGATGACCGAGCGGGGACGCCAGCGCAAGGCCGCCATGCCGAAAGGCCCGCATAGCGAGCGGATCACCGTGGCCGACAACGAGATCGCCCACTGCGGGCGGTTTACTCCGGAAGCGGTGGGCGTGTTCGTGGGCGACAATGGCAACAACAAGGTCATTCACAACCACATTTACGACTTGTTCTACTCGGGCATCTCCGTGGGCTCGGTCCAGGACTTTCGGACCCAACCATGCCCAGGGCAATATCGTCGAGTACAATCACATTCACGATATCGGCCAAGGCATGCTCAGCGATCTGGCCGGGATTTACACCTGCAGCACGCCCGGCACTCGCATCCGTTACAACCTGGTGCACGATGTTGCGCGACGGGACTACGGTGGGTGGGGAATCTATCCGGATGAAGGCAGCCACGACCTTCTGATCGAGAAGAACCTCGTCTTTCGCTGCCAGGACGGCGCCTTGTTCGCGCACCACAACCGTAATATCACGGCGGAGAACAACATCTTCGCTTTCAATCGCGCGGCGCAAGTCGAGCGCGGTGGCATCGGCGGGTTCGAGCTGACCTGCCGGCGCAACCTCGTCTACTATACGGAAGGGAAGGCCGTGGGGGACTATGGTAGCAGGCGGTGCGGGCGCGACGTATGCGCGTTTGACCGCAACCTCTACTGGAATGCCTCAGGGCGAGCCGGTCCTCTTCGGCGAGCAAGACGCTTGCCGAGTGGCAGGCAGCGGGCCAGGACAAGACCAGCCTCATCGCCGACCCGTTGTTTGTGGATCCGGCGCATGGCGACTTTAGCCTGCGGCCGGGTTCCCCGGCGGCGCAGATCGGCTTCGAGCCCTGGGATTCTGAAAGCAGTCGGGCCGCGGCAGCCTTTCTCGCCAACCGTCGATTAGCCGAGCTTCGTGACGCCGGGCAGGATCGCAGGGTAGTGGCCGTCGGGGCCGGGCTTGATCGGCGGCTCCACGTCCCAACCGTACCGCGGCAGGGCGTAGCTCAACTCCGACTTCATCACCTGCTCCCAGGTCATTTGCTGGCCGGTGCAGCAGACCATCTCGCCCAGGATGGAGAGCATGGAGCTGTGGCACATCGCGTGGCCGTCGTTGACCGGCTTGCCCGTGCGGATCGCCTCGAACAGCACCTTGTGCTCGTTGTCGTACATCGACATCGGCTGTCTTCGGGGCCTCGAAGCGCCAGGGCTTCTCGCCTTCGATGTACGGCCGGGCGGGCATGAACGCGCGGCCCTTGGTGCCCAGGGCGATGACGGCGGCCTGGTTGTAGCAGCCGGGGATGTGGCGGCCGTGGGCGAAGAACCGCTTCCCGTCGGCATACTCGTAGACGATCGCGTGATGGTCGAGTTCGTCGCCGTACAGGTTGGGATCGGTGCAGACCTGCCGCCCGCCCATGCCCCAGGCCGTGGCCGGCGCAGCGTCGCCCAGCACCCACGAGGCGTTGTCGATCTGATGGACCAGGTTCTGCACGGGGTCGCTGCCGGAGAGCCAGTTGAAGTGATACCAGTTCTGGAACTGGTACTGCATTTCGTTCCAGCTCGGGCTGGCGGGCGCGGAGGACGTAGGACCCGCCCAGCCGCGTCGCCTGGACGGCCACGATCTCGCCGATCGCGCCGTCGCGGATGCGCTGGATCGTTTCGCGGACGCCGTCGTCGTAGCGCCAGCAGAAGCCCGAGACGACGCTCAGGTTCTTCTTCTTGGCCTCTTCGCTGGCCGCCATGGCGATCCGGACCCCCGCCGGGTCGACGGCCACCGGCTTCTCCACGAAGACGTGCTTTCCGGCGTCGATCGCGGCCTTGAGGAACACGGGATGGAAGTGCGACGTGCAGGCGATCACCACCACGTCGACGCCGCTTTGGATCACCTTCTGGTAGGCGTCGAAACCGACGAACGCGTGCGCGTCGTCCACCACGAACTGGTCGGGGTACATCTTCTTCAGTTGCGTCCGGGCAGTCTCGATCCGCTCGGCGAAGACGTCGGCCATGGCCACCAGGCGCACGTCCTTGCCGGCGTTCATGGCGTTGGCGGCCGCTCCGCTGCCCCGGCCGCCGCAGCCGATCAGCCCGACCTTGATCACGTCGCTGCCGGCGGCATGGACGCTGCGGGCCAACGACAGAATTCCATAAGCCGCCGCCCCGGAAACCGCACAGTGCTGGAGAAACTCGCGTCGTGACTTGCGTTGCGCTGCCACAGTGATCGCCTCCCGGAAAAAGACCTTGAGGTGGATAGCTCCAAGGACCGGGCGTGTCGCAGGCCAGATGCACTCGATCACGCCGCACGTCGCTCCAAGCGGCATTATCTTCGAACGCGCGGGGGGAATGCAACAATCCCAGCCGCTGGGCATTGTCCGTCGATCGAGGTAGGCTTTTGCCCGACGTTCTGTGTGGATCATTCATCCCGGCAAGCGCTGGGTCGAGAGGATCCCATGAGCCGACTCGTAAGCGTTCACGGCCCGGGAAGCGAAGGGGACAGGTCCATGTTTTCGGTCAGGCGGCCGTTGTGATGACAGAGCCTTGCGGCCGAAAAATGGACCAGTCCCCGGCTGGCCCGTGAACGGTTACGCCAACTCCAGCCGCTGGGCTAAACAACGTCATCTTCAAAATCGCCGACGAGTGCAGAGCCACGCCATGGCGGCACGAGATGATCGACTTCATCGATGCATACGAAGCGAAGCACAAGCCGCGGCGCCCTCTGGTGCTGATGCGCCCGGCGGACCCGACGTGCGTGGCGCGTGGATCAGCCGATCGAAACGCGACTCATGGACCGGCCAGTTCATGACCGGGCCCATGCAGTTGGCGACGACGATCCACATGAACCCCACTTGGCTGACGTGGTCGATCGTCCGTTTGTCGCACTCCCGACCCCGCTCGCCGGAGGCCTCGCGTGCCGAAGACCGGGACACACGCGTGAGGGTCATTTCGGGGGAGCCGATAAGAAGGGACTTGGAGAGTCCCGGGCGCCATGGCAGGGGCTCTTTCGATCCAAGAGGGGGTCGTTCCGCTCCCGTTTCACTCGGACCTTCGGGCCACACTGCCGATGGTCGGCTCGCACCTTAAGAGCCGGTCCTCCAACCGCGTGCCCCCCCCAGATCACTTGACCGCATAGGGCAACTGCGGTCGCCTTTGGAAAGACTGTGGATCCGGCCTCAGGGGCCGCCTGCCGCCGGTGAATTTTTCGGCCCCAGAGGGCCGCAGCGGCAACCCAAGACGCATCTTAAAGTCAGGATGCAGAAGATGTTACAAGTTGCGGGGACAGGATTTGAACCTGTGACCTCGAGGTTATGAGCCTCGCGAGCTACCGGGCTGCTCCACCCCGCGATAATGGTAGACGCAGAGCACTTCTGCCCTCGTCACGCCCCTATTCTAACATCATTTCGGCAACGGTCGAGGGGGCCCAACAGAGTTTTGCCCCTGCCGTGAATCGGTGGGTCCATTTTAGTCGGCCGCTGGGGCCGGGCGGTCGCGCCGCATCCAGGAAAGAACAAGTTCCTGGATGCAGCAAGGGGTGGCGGCAGGGTCAACATCAGTTCACTGACGAAGGCTTTCATCGAAGGTCGTCTTGAAATGAACCGCTCCCGTCCTCCTGGCTCCCCGAGTGACGGCTCGAGCGCTGCTGCGTCTGGTAGATGCCGGAAGCTTCCCCTCCCCCGATTTTGCCGGCTTCGGGTTTGTGCTTGCGCAGTCTTGAGCGACCCAGAGCAAGAGCATCCCCAGAAGTCCGCACCGGATCAGTGTGGCGACCATGACATGATGCCCGTTTCGGGGCCAGTGAACTGAATTGCAAGCAGGGTTGTATCGTCGGTCGGTGCTCGCCCTTCACGATAGGCGATCAGTGTTTCGTCGATTCTCCGAGCCATCTCGGGAAAGGGAAGTGTGCTGCACTGGAGAAAGAGAGCAGCCAATCGGTCGCGTCCGAACGGCTCCGACCGGCCGTCGAACGCTTCCGTTACACCATCGGTAACCATCAATAGGCGATCCCCGGTGGCCATCTCATTCGTTTCCGTCGTCCAAGTCGATTCCGCGACAATTCCCAGAAGCAAGCCCGTGGAAGGCAATTGCCGCAACGAGCCGTTCTTCGCCGAGTAAAGCCAAGCGATTTCGTGGCCTGCGCTGGCATATTCAAACGTCGCAGTTTCGGGATTCCAGCGCACGAGGAGCATGGAGGCGAAGACTTCCTCCAGCGAAATGGCCGTGAATCGGTCATTGACAAAGCTCAAGATCTGACCGGGGGTTACGTGGTATTCAACGGCGTGGAGAAGAAATGCCTTCAGCATGGCCGCATTCAGAGCGGCGGGAACTCCATGCCCGGCCACGTCGGCAATGCATAATAGCCAAGTCCGATCCGGTAGACACAGAACATCGTAGTAATCCCCCGCGACTTCGGTAGCAGGCTGATAGAGGTGCGATATGTTCAGTCCCGGAACCTCCAACTGTCGTGGCAGAAGGTGATCCTGGATGCGACGAGCCTTGGCCATCTCCTGGCAGCGGTGACGCTCGACTTCCGCCAAGGAGGAGGTCATGAGGTTGATCTCCCGGGCGAGGTAATCCAATTCGGCCGCCTTAAAGGGTCCGGCCTGAGTGTTCAGTCGCCCCTGCGCGATCTGTCGCACCGCGCTGACCAGTTCTTCCAACGGCTTGGCTGCCATCCGCAGGAAGACCAGATTGACCACGCCGGTAGCAACGGCGGCCAAAAGTGCGATTCTGGCCAGCCGCCAGAGAATTTGCTTGCGGGCAGAACGATGGATCTCGGTTAGGTATTCCGAGACGTAGACAGTCGCATCCTCGTGCTGAGCGATGCCGATGACCATCTCCTCCACCCCGACCGTCGCTCGGCGCGTGGGAGACTGCTCCGCCGCCTGCATGGCGGCGCCCATTTCGTGGGAATTGCGGCCGTGCGCCGCGGCCTGAAGCATAACTCCCTTCAGACGCACGCCGATGTGATGTCCCGGCGAGGAGGCATCGAACATCTGGCCGCAGACGCCGTCCACATACTGTTGAATCGCCTCCGTGCCCTGCGGGCGCAGGCGCAAGATCGCCGGGAGCAGCGTCTTGGCTTCCTCCTCCAAGGCAAGGTGCGTCTGGACAACGCGATCGGCGATCTCGTGGTAGTAGTCTCCGATGAGAAAGGCCAGCAGGAGCAACGCCATTGCTGCATTGACCGCCGCCATGAGGCGAAACCGGATGCTTCGCAGACCGTGCATGGTCGAGTTCTCCCTCGGTATCAACGGGATCCGGAAGTCTGGCGTGAAATCGAGTACGAGCTAACTACGAGCCGCTCGAAAACCTCGGCTGCCAGACGTTGCAGGTCACCACCATAGGCGATGACGTCCTCCGCCCCGATGAAGTCGGCCAGCACCAATTCCTTGGCTGTCCATCGGGGCGTGTAGACCCATAGCCGCGCCGAAGGCCAGGCGATACGTAGCTTGCACGCAAAGAGCCAGCCCGTCTCGTCCGGCAGATCACTGTGGACCAAGACCAGTTCCAGGGGCCGAAGGTAGAACAGGCGCCTCGCCTCGTCCGCGCCGCTTGCGCGGTGAACCTGGTCTCCCCAGGCCGTCAGATCAGCCCCGATGCGCGCGATTACTTCGTCGCGGTGCTCGACCACGAGAATGGTTGTCAAGGCCCGAGAACCGGACTTCGCCCGAACGAAGTCCCTCGGGTGCGATAATGTCGGTATGGACAACATCGCCATGTGAGACACGGTTTGCGACATCTTCGTCTCCTTTGCGACATAAGTAACCGTTCACAGGCCGGCAGGGATTGGCTCATTCTTCGGCCGATTCCACAGTATGACTCCATTAGCCTCGTGGTGGCACGAAGTCGTAGCACGACCAGGAAGACCTGGATCGCAAGCGTCGGCTCGCCGGAACGGCAGAGAGGAACAAACAGCACGACGATTTCAAGAATTCGGCGCGCAACAATAGCGCCGGCCCGCGATTAGATTTGCAGGCACACGTGCTGTGACCGGAGAGTTGGAGGCGCCAAGCGGGATTGTGTCTGGGCCAGAGCAGCAGTGAACCACCGATGGCAGTCGGCCTCGCCGACATTCCATGCCGAGAGTGCTGCTACGAGCACGAGGCTGTGGAACACGCCTCGATGGGTTCCCTTCGACGGAGCCTGATCGCTCCGATATGGCCCCTGTTTCTGACAGCAGGACACGCCGCACTGCCGCTGGGCTGTGAAGCCGCGACAACACGATGTGCTGTCAGAGGAAGAAGTCGTTCGGTTCGTCGAAGCCGGCCCGCAAGACCGCGAAAGGCAGGAACAGACGCCCGCACCGCTCACTGAAATGACAAGCGGCACGATAACAAACAGGCGGGCTATGCGTCCGGGACCGGCCATACGCGACTCACTGCAATCGACGATCAACCATGGTTTCCTCGGCGCACCGTACACGGGTTCATTTCTGCCTTCCGGCAGCGGTCACCGCAGTCGTTCTGAGATGGCCGTTTCCCTCGGGAATGGCTGCCCGGCGGGTCCCGTTGTTGCGTCAAGGTGGTTCTCCGCCTGCCTGGCAGGGCGATCACGCGGGCACGCACTGCCCGCGCTATCGCCCGCGGCGCCTACTTCTTCTCGCTCTTCTTCTCGTCGAGCTTCTTCAGGTACTTGTCGGGGTCGGCCAAGAGCTTCTTCTTGCAGCCGGCGCAGCAGAGGAAGACGGTGCGGTTCTTGACGACAACCTTCACGGGCTTGCCCATCGACCCCAGCGGTTGGTCGGTCACCGGGCAGGTCTTCTGCTTCTCGATCAGTTCCTTGTCGGTCTGCTTGGCGGCGGCCAGCGGGCTGGCATCGCCCGAGGCGACCGCGGGCGTGCCGTTCTGCGGAGCCGGCATGCTTGCCACGGGCACTTTGGTCGCCGGCCATCAAGCTCGACGCGAAGGAGGCCGAGCAAGGCAATCGCAAGGGTGCTGAGTTTCCAGGACATGGTAAAGTCTCCTTGGGTTGAGGAACTGAAAATGTGCCGTCGGTTGTGACGGCGGTAAACTCTCGATTGTTCACGCCCCCGCGGTCTTTGCGGGAGCGCCGTTACCGGACGCTATGTGTGCAAGTTCTCCTTCGTCGCCCGACGCAACCGCCCCGCAATGATCCGACCGGTTGTCGTGCAAGGCTGTGGGGACGAACCGCTTCGTCGTAGCCGGCCGTGGCCTCGTCGATCCCGTGCATCTTCAGCCACCGGTAGCGGCGGACCCAGTAGAAGCGGACGGGGATGAAGATGTCGACGACTTCGTCGGCGATCAGCAGCCCGCCGAGCACCGGGGCCGCCATCGCCGAAATGACCTCGTGCCCCACGCCCGTGGCCCAGAGCATGGGCGCCAGGGCGATGATGGCCACGCCTTCGGTCAGCAGTTTCGGGCGGAGCCGATGCACGGCCCCTTCGATCACGGCGTCGCGGAGTTCCGCGAGCGACCGAATCTTCTCCAGCCCGCCGCGTCTGTCCACCGCGTCGCGGAGGTAGACGAGCATGATGATGCCCGTCTCCGTGGCCATGCCGAAGCAGGCGATGAATCCCACCTGGACGGCCACGCTGAAGTGATAGTCGAACAGCCAGAGGAGAAAGATTCCGCCGACCATCGCCTCGGGCACGGCCTTCATCATCAGCAGGGCGTCGATCAGAGTCGTTGTAGGTGAGGTAGAGGATGATGAAGATCACCAGGATGACCGCCGGAAACACGACGAGCATCGTCTTGCCGGCGCGGACCTGGTTCTCGAACTGGCCGCTCCAGGCGAGGTACATCCCCTGCGGCAGCTTGACCTTCTGCGCGACGACCCGCTGTGCTTCTTCGACGAATCCCACGACGTCGCGATCGCGGACGTTCAGTTGCACGTAGTTGCGCAACATGCCGTTTTCGCTCTTGATCATGGCCGGGCCTTCGACGATCTTCACGTCGGCGACCATCGCCAGCGGGATTTGCACCGGCGCGGATTGCGAGCCGGCCGCTGAAGCGCGACCGCCTCCTGCGCCGCCGCCCATCCCGCCGCCGTTCATGCCGCCGCTCGGCTGTCCCATGGCCGGTGGCCGCACTGACCAGCAGGTTCTTCACGTCCTCCTCGTCCTCGCGCGAATGCCCGGTTGTAGCGGACCCGCACCGGGAATCGCTCGCGTCCTTCCACGGTCATCGTGATCGCCTTGCCGCCCAGGGCCGTCTCGATCACGTCCTGAACGTCGCCGACCTTGACGCCGTAACGGGCCGCCCGGTCACGGTCGATCTTGATTTCCAGGTAGCCCTTGCCTCGGCTTTGGTCGGGGAACACGTCCACCGCGCCGGGAATCTGCTTGAGCACCTCGGCGACCTGTTCGGACACCTCCTGGATCTTGTCCAGGTCGTTGCCGAAGACCTTCACGCCGATCATGGTCCGCACGCCGGTGGCCAGCATGTCGATGCGGTTGATGATCGGCTGGGTCCAGATGTTGGCCCAGCCGGGCATCCGCACCACGCTGTCCATTTCCTTCAAGCAGATCGTCCTTGGACTTTCTCCAGAGGAACAGGTGCGGCGACCAGGCGGCGTCCAGTTCCGCGCGGAGCGCCTCGAGTTGCTCCTGTTCGGCTGCGTCGTCGGTCTTCTCCGCCCAAAGGCCCTTCTCGTCGGCCAGCTTGTGGAGTTCCTCGATCGCATACCGGTCGTAGGCGGCCACCGCGCGCGGGAAGATGTCGTAGTCGAGTTGGCGGACCTGCTCGCGCCAGTGCTTGTCGCGCTGCTTCTCGATGAAGTCGAACATCTGGGTGAACAGCGTCGGCTGCTCGGCGCCCAGCACGTTGGCCACCGCCAGGTAGGCCGCGTGCAGCGGGTGGAACTTGGCCGTGAGCAGTTCGGGATTGAGTTCCACCTTCTTCTCCGCCGCCAGCTTCTCGGCGATCTGCTGGATGAGCCGGTTGACGTCCTCCTGCCCGGGCCGGCGGAGAGGATGGGCGCGAACTGCTTCTGCAACTGCGCGGCCAGACGGTCGATGTCGGCCTCGGCCACCGGCGCAAGCAGTCGGTCGGCCTTCTGCCAGCGGCCGACCAACTCGGCGATGAACTCGCGCAGCAGCCTCGGCCCCAGGTCCGCCTCGAAGTCGCGGAATCGCTGCGAGCACCAGTTCGCGCATGGTCTCGTCCATGCGCATCGCGGCATTCATCGTCGCCGGATCGAGAAGCGCACGGCGCTCGGCCTCCTCCTGGATCGGGTCGATCAGGCGGCGCTCTTGCAGGGCCGCCAGCACCACGGCCGTCTGCTTTTCGGCGTCCTTGTAGTCGAGCTTCCGTTTGGGCCAGTGCTCCTTGGGACGCAGCGTGATGATGCTCTCCACCATGTCCAGCGGCGAAGGGTCGGTCGGGGTGTCGGCCCGGCCGGACTTGCCCACGATCATCTCCACCTCGGGGAATCGCCGCAACAGCGCGTCGCGGGCCTTGAGGTCGTCGGCGGCCTGGGTCACCGACGCCCGCGGCACCGTCACCGGCATGTCGAGAATGCTCCCTTCGTCCAGCGGCGGCATGTAGTCGACGCCGATCTTGGGGAAGTTGTAGGCCGTCAGCGACAAGGCCGCCAGCGTGACAAACGACAAGACCTGCCACCGCGCGCCGCCGGGTGAAGATGACGGTGATCGCCATCGTGATCGCCGACCACGGCGAGGAAACACCAGTGCCAGGGGATGGGCACGATGGCGTTGATCGGGAACAGGCCGGCCCCGAGGACCAACAGCGCCGAAAACGCCCACATCGCCAGGTTCCACCGCGGCATGAGCCAGGTGAGCCAGGGCTTGTAGATGCCGATCATGTTCCGCACCAGCCAGCTTTCCTCCTCGCTCCGCAGCCGGCCTTTGATGAAGCTGGGGATCAGGGCCGGCACGAGCGTGATCGAGAAGATCGCCACGCCGATCATGGCGAAGCTCTTGGTGAAGGCCAGCGGATGGAACGTCTTGCCCTCTTGCCCGGTCAAGGCAAACACGGGAATGAACGACAAGAGGATGATGATCACCGAGAAGAAGATCGGCCGGCCCACCATGCGGCAGGCGGGAATGACGATCTCGCGCGTGTCGCCGGTGATCTTCTTGTCGTGGCCGAAATGGGCCGTCAGGTGATGCGTGGCGTTTTCCACCATCACGATCGCCTGGTCCACCAGGATGCCGATCGAGATGGCGATCCCCGAGAGCGACATGATGTTCGAGGGAATGTTGAAGTGCCGCATCAGAATGAACGACGACCAGCACGGCCAGCGGCAGGGTCATGCAGATCAGCACGCGCGCTGCGGAAGTGCATCAGGATCAGCAGGATCGCCACCGAGGCGATGATCATCTCGTGCAGCGAGCGTCTCGGTGATCATCTCGATGGCCCCGTGGATCAGCCGCGTGCGGTCGTAGAAGGGCACGATCCGCACTCCTTCGGGCAGGCCCGGCTGAAGCTCTTGAATCTTGTCCTTGATCCGCTTGGTCACCTCCAGCGGGTTCTCGCCGTGGCGCATCATCACCACGGCCCCGACCGCCTCGTTGCCGTTCTTCTCCAGCACGCTGCGGCGGAACTCGGTCCCCAGGCTCACCGTGCCGAGATTGGAGACGTAGATCGGCGTGCCCTTTTCCGGGTCGGCCTTGACGACGGTCTTCTCGATGTCCTTCGTGTTCTCGATCCAGCCGACGCCGCGAACGATGTACTCGGCGTTGCCCTTCTGGATCACCTTGCCGCCGACCGCCGAGTTGGACTGCGGCGACGGCCGAAAACAACTCGCCCAGGGTCACGTTGTAGGCGCGGAGCTTGTTGGGGTCGACGTCGATCTGGTATTCGATCGGGAAGCCGCCGGCCGAGGCCACCTGGGCCACGCCGGGGACCGAGTTGAGTTGGTAGCGGACGTACCAATCCTGGATGGCGCGCAGCCGGCCCAAGTCCTGCCCTTCGCCCTCGACCGTGTACCAGAAGATCTGGCCCAGGGCCGTGGCATCGGGGGCCAGATAGGGCACCACGCCCGGCGGCAGGAACGTGCTGGCCAAGGTCAACCGCTCCAACACCCGCTGCCGGGCGAAGTAGAAGTCGATGTTGTCCTCGAAGATGATGTTGATCATCGAGAAGTTGAACTCGCTCGACGATCGCACGGCCTTCACGCCCGCCAGCCCCTGCAAGTTCACCGAGAGCGGGTAGGTGATCTGGTCCTCGATCTCCTTGGGGCTGCGGCCCATCCAGTCGGTGAAGACGATCACCTGGTTCTCCGACAGGTCGGGAATCGCATCGACCGGCGTGTTGATGACGGCGTGGACGCCCCAGATCACCACGCCGAGGGCCAGCAGGATGACCACGAACCGATTGCGAATCGAGAATTCAATGATTTTTTCGATCATGGGTCTTCCACCGCTCGTCCGTAGCGGACCATGGTTCTTGCGTTCGATGGATGTCGTTAGCGCTCAGCTCGGCTGCGACGGCATCCGCCAGTTTCTTCAGCATTTCGTCCGGGCTTCGCTTGGCCTTGCCCATGCACCCTTTGCAGCACAGGAAGACCGGTCTGGCCGCGAAGGGTGATCTTGACGGGCACGCCCATCGAGCCCAGCGCAGCGCCGCGTGACGGGGCAAATGCCGCTGCGCGAGCGCCAGTTTCCGGTCGGCCTCGGGCAGTTGCTCGATGTTCTCGAGGTCTTCGGCCGTCAGGCGCGGCGACCGCCACCTGGCTCGGCTCCGGCTTCGGCTGGCCGGAATCCGGTTTGCCTTGATCGGCCGGGGCTTGATCGCCCTGGCGCTGGCTGGGAGCCGACGGCGCGCTGGGACGGCCGCTGGACTGCGGACCGCCGCTCGCGCCGAAGTAGGTCGAGGCGGCAGCCGGGTTGAGCCGCGTTTCGGCGTCGATCAGGAAGCCGCCCGCGGCGGCCACCTTGTCGCCCGGCTTGAGTCCCTTGATGACCGGATAGTAGTCGCTCGTGGCGCGGCCCAAGCTCGACTTCCACCCCTTCAAACATCCCCGGCTCCCGCTCGACGTACACCACCTTCTTCGAGCCGGTATCGACGACGGCCCGCTCCGGCACACAGAGGAACTCGTACTGCGGCGGCGCGTCTGCGCCGCTCAGGCCGGCGAGCACAATCCGCCCGCGTCTTGGCCGCCACGCTCTTGTACGGCTCGATGCTCTCCAGCGGCGTGTTGATCCGCACCGTGGCGAACATGCCGGGCCGGAGTTCATGCTGCGGAGTTGTCCAGTTCGAAGCGAATGCGATTGGTCCGCGTCGCGGCTTCCAGTTGGGGATAGATGAGCGCGAGCTTCCCGGTGAAGGTGCGATTGGGACAAGCCTCCACCGTGGCTTCGACCTTCTGGCCGACTTGGAGAAAGGGGATGTCCTTCTCATACACGTCGGCCTCGACCCAGACCGTCGAGAGGTCGGCCACCTCGAAGAGCGTCATCTTCGCTTCCACGCTCGCCCCGACCACGATCTTCTTGTCCACCACGTATCCGGTCTGCGGCGAGCGGATCACCAGCCGCGGCGACGGCTGGCCCGAGGCCACGATGCCGTCGATTTCCTGCTGGCTGACGCCCAAGAGCAGCAGCTTGTTCCGGGCGGCGGCGGCCAGGTCGCCGATCCCGCCGGCCCGGCGTCGCCAGCACAAGCTCCCTGGCCGTGCTGTACAGCTCCGGGCTGTAGATCTCGGCCAGCGGGTCTCCCTTGTGGACCACGGTGAAGGTCTCGTCCACGTAGAGCTTCTCCACGTAGCCGTCCACGCGGCTGACGATCCTGCGACAGCCGGCTCTCGTCGAACGCGACGTAGCCGACCGTCTTGGTCTGCTTGGCCACCGGCCGGTACTCGACGGTGCACGGTCTTGATGCCCGCCAGTTGGATTCGCTCGGGCGAGAGTTGCACCCGGCCGGTGATGCCCTCCGGCAGCTTGGCCGCTTCCCCTTTCTTGCGCACCGACAGCGGCATTCCGCAGATCGGGCACTTCGGCACGTCGCCGTTGGGCTCGTAGGTCGAACGGACGACCTGCGGGTCCATCGGGCAGTAGAACTCGTGCCCCGGCTCAAGCTCGCGGGAAGCGACGCTTCGCGGCTGGGTCCACTTGTCCCAGTAGTTCATCACCGTGTCCCAGTAGCCGATGAACAGCCCGACGGCCGCCAGGATGGCAATGAACCGGACCCGCTTCAGGATCACCAGGCCCACGAGCCGGAACTTCTGCCGCGCGCGTATGCGGCATGGCATCGGTCGGTGCGCCGCCGCTCTTCGCTTGGTGCGGGACTGTGCATCGCTAACCACTGGTCGCGATATCGGCGGAGGGATGAATCTTCGTCAGCCATGAAACACCTCCAAACTCAGCCTGCCCGAGAATGGCGAGAGATTCGATTTCGTTCAATCAGTCACGCGACTACAACCTCCGGCCACAGTCCAAGTGGCCGAGAGCCATTGTCAATCCTCAGCAGTTGCACGCCTCAATGGCACGATCCGCCCGACGGCGCGCTATCGGCGCCCGAAGCGTAGGCGAATCGCTGCGAGCGGACCTGCTTGACGTGTCACTCGCGCATCCGACTACGCTCGCCATCAAAACGACCACGGCCAAGAATCAGCATCCATGCAGAATTCCGCAACATGATCCAACTCCTTGTTGGAAGAGATATCAGAGATATCCACGACAATTACTGAACCTGACTCGCTTGGCTTGCCTTCCGCAAGTACTCCTCCGGGGCGCTTTGCACCTTGCCCAGGCAGCCCTTGCAGCAAAGGTACAACGGCTGCCCGCCGACCAGCACCTTGATGGGACCGCCCATGCTGTCCAGCGCCGCTCCTGTCACGGGACACACTCGTTGCCGCGCGATGCCGGCCTGATCGCTCTGATCGAGCGCGGCGGCCGCTACTTGCGGCCTTGGCCTTCGACACGACTACCGGCTGAGCGAAGGTGATGCCAGGACGGTTCGGTAGAGGCAGGTTCGCCAATTGCACTGTTGCCGTCACGTCTCCGTCCTTCGTACGGCTCAGGTCCACCGGCGCTGAGAGATAGTCTTGCTGACCCGAGGCGGCGAAACATAACGCAACGCCAAGCGAGTGGCACGCTGGTCGTAGGCAGGCTGCAAAGAGACCTCGCCGGTCACGTCTCTTGCCGTCGCGGGATGCGGCAAGCGACCGTAGAGGTAGACGCGAATTTCCTGCGGCAGGTAGACAACCTCGAACGTCAGGGGCTCCGCGGTCGTCAACTGACCGCCATGCGGCGGCAAGGGCCGGACAACTTCCGGCACCGCCTGCGCCGCCGTCGCATGATCGTGGTTGGCATGGCCACGCGGGGCAGCCGCGAGTTGGTACCCGACCGGCCCTGCCTCACTGCCACCATCACCGGCGTGGTTCGCGCACACACATTGAGCACAGACGGGCTCGCGGCCCCAGCCAATCGCCCAGGCAACGGCAGCCATCACCAGCACAACCTTGCCGGCCGTTTTCAGCAATCTCACCAACATTGCACTGACTCCTTCATGCACACGGGTTCCGGAAAACAGAAAACCGACGACGGGATGTTCCTCGCGCGGGTGAGCGATGACGCGATTACTTGGCTTCCGCGCGATCGAGCTTCGCCAGGTACTTGTCCGCATTCTTGTTCAGCTTCTCCCGGCATCCGTCACAGCACAGAAACACGGTCCGCCCCTTGACGGTGACCTTGACGGGAACTCCCATCGAACCCAGCGGTGCATCGGTCACGGGGCAGGTCTTTTGCTTCTCTGCCAGGCTACGGTCTGCGGGCGGCAGTTTCGCCAACTCGTCACGTACTTCGGAGTCTGTTTCGTTGACGGAATTGGCTGGCTGGGCTTGTGGCCCGTCCGATGCGCAGCAGCCTGCCTCCGTTTTTGACGATGTAGTGGTCGGGGTAGCGGTGGAGCCGTCTTTCGTGGCTGAAGTGCCACAGCCCGCGCTCAAGAGGAAAGGGAGGCAGAGAATCGACGCGCCAAGACTGTATCGAAGTGGAATTGGCAACATAGTTGGTCTTCTCGATGGTTTTGATTTCGTGGAATCGGGTCAGGTGCCGCGCACTCGGCACAGTGCGCCCTCTTGTGATTGCTCCACGCAAGGGGCGCTGACGGGCGCAAAGTGAACCTAGAGAGCCTTGAGAGGCCTGGCCGGCGGCAGAGGAGAGGTAGCGCTAGCGATGTTCTACCGCGCGCGCACCGCTCCCCTTGAAGTCGATTAAACGACGAATCGACAGAGAGTGCTCAAACGCTCAAGTGCGGTTGAGCCGGAAATCGCGGGGTGATTGTCGAAGTGGGCGAGCACCAGCGACGGAACGAGGGTCACGGCAGCGACCGATCCCACGCACAAAGCCGTCGATAAAGTTGACTTCGTGCTGCCTGTCTGTGAATCACTCGACAACGGGTCAGGTGCGGGGACCGATCGGCTCGCCGAGCACTGGCACAGACTGCCCTGCGAGCCCAGTCCGCTCTTGCAGCAGCATGTCGCCTTGGCACCACAGCAACTTCGGTGTTGAGCCGCCGCTGCGGCGCTACCGCCGCAGCAGGAAGATCGGGGCCGCGATGCGGCGATGCAGTGCGGACATTTCGCGGCGGTTGCCGCTTCCCGGCGGATAGGTTTCTCCACCGTGGGCCGCGGGGAACGACTCCCGCAGCTGCAGGCCATCAAAGGCAGGGCATCGGCGGGGACCAGCACAGCGGCTAGCCACACGACGACCCTGGCGGCGATGTTATTGCACAATTGCACTGCGAAACCACGTCGGCGGGGTATGCTTGGCGAGCGAACCCGTCACGATGGACGATCCGCCCGCACGACTTGTCCAATCGACAAGGTCACAGATTAACTTTATCATTTCCCCCTCACGAAGTCAACAATAACGCCGCGGACCGTGGTCTCCGCAGCGTCTTGAAGCGCGCCGCGGAACCCGAACTCGAACGGCCGCCCTAAGGTGCGCGGATCGCGTCGACTCCTTCCTCGTCGCCAAGAATACATCACCACTAAACATGCCATTGTCTCGGCAGCGAGTGGCGTCTTGGGGTCGTCGTCGTAGTAACTTCCGGCACGGCACACCGGCTGCGACTTGTCCGCCTTTGTAAGCGGTCACACGCCGGGACAGCCACGCTGAGTGGCTTCGTTTTCCACGCGCTCGTGGGTGATGGGCAAGCATTTGGAAACGGCGAGACGCCGTTTCTACGAGTTTACCCTGTGACCGGTTACGTTCAACAGCACGAGGCAGCGGACCCTGCCCTCGGAAGCGGACGCCGAGAGGCCCCAGCCAACGATGCCGGGGCGTTCGGCGCGAGTTGACCGGCCGTTGCGATCCGAGGATCGAAGGAGGCTGCGGACGGTCAACGCACGGGTTCGCCCACGGCCCGCTCCAATTCGGCAAGGCGGCGGTGGTAGTCGGCGATGGCCGCGTAGTACTTCTCGCGCTGGTTGTTCAACTGACGCTCAGCATCGAGGAGGCGGAGAAAGTCCAGTTTGCCGGTCGTGTAGTTGGCCTGCGCCGACTGGAGACTGCTCTCGGCGGCGGGCAGCGTCTTGTCACGATACAGACGGACGACTTTAGCCGCTTGCCCCACGCGCGTGAACGACGACTGCACCTCGTAGCGCACCTGGTCCAGTCGATCCTGGTATTCAGCCCGACGCTGCGCAATCCGATTACACGCTTCCCGAACGGCAGCGTCGCGGCGCGCATACCGGATCGGTACGTTGATGTCCATGCCCACTTGCGGTCGCATATCTTCAGGCATGAAACCGTCGTACTTGGCAACCAGGTTCACGTCGGGGTAATACTCCTTGCAGGCCAGGGCTGAATTGGCTTCTTCGGCGCGGATACGGGCTAGCTGGGCATAAAGGTCCGGACGCGAACGCACTGCGGCCTGCTGAAAATCTTCCACGGCAGAAAGCCCGTCGGGCATGGGCACCTCTTGGGGAGGCGGCGGCAGAGGGTGGTCGGCGCCACGGTGCAATAGCGTATTGATCCGGGCGGTGGATACCTGCTGATCGCGGGCCAGTTCCGCACTGCGCGTCGCCAAATCGGCCAACTCCACATCGGCCTGGAGCACGTCCTGCTGAGTGACCTGCCCCACTTGATACTTGTTCACGGCAATTTCGCGAAGTTGGCTCACGAGCTTGCGCGTGGACTCATTCACTTCGGTCTGTCGCCATGCCACGTAGTAGTCGAAGTAGGCTAGCCTGGCCGCCTCCGCCAGTCGCAATCGAACGTCGCCGATGTCGCCCTGCATCACGTCGGTCTCCGCGGCAGCGACACTGCCACGCAGAGCCCGCTTGCCCGGCCAGGGAAACTTTTGCGAGGCTTGCACCATCCAGCCGCCCCCATTATCCATGCCGGCGCCACTGGGGCTGATCATGTAGTTGAACATCGGGTCATCGAGCGAGACCATTTGCGGATAACGCTCGGCCGCCGCACGCCATGCCGCCGAAGCTGCTTGGAGCGATGGGTTGCGGCCCTGCACCTCGGCCACCAGTTGCTCCAGGGATAGTTCCGCCTGACCGCTGAACGGATCGGAGGGATCGCCTGAACCGTAAACCGCTGTTAGAGAATCGGATGACTGCGCGGCCGTTTCCTGTCGGGACTGCGTAGGTGCGGGGGCCGGCTGTGCCCGGCCGGGAGAAGCACCTTCGGGAAGGGGGGCCGATGCACCAGTGGCCTTCCGCGGCTCGGCAGGAGCCTCGGCAGGGACCTGATAGGCAACTTGTGAAACCGCCCCGGTCGTCGCAGAGCCAAGCCGGGCTTCGGCGACACTTGGTGGACGCGTCTGGCCCGGAGCGGCTACCGCTGAAACCGACGTCGGCCGGGCACCGACCAAGGTCTGGTCGCGGCCCGTCGGCAATGCGCATCCCGTAAGGACTGCAAGCCAGACGAGTACTACATATCGATCAGTGCTCGTGACGCCAGCCATTTGCTCTCACCTCTCGACGTCGTTAGGTGAACGGCCTTTGTGAAGATCGCGCGGCCTCACGTTTCGTGGCCGAACGCTGCTCCTCGGGTTGAATCGACTCCTCAGAATCCTCATGCCAAGAGTTTTCGCCATGCCTGGCAGAACTAGTAGTACCGGTACATCTTGCCTCTCTTGACGAAACGCCCGCCCTCTGTGTGAAACCGTGTCGTCGCTCCTTCCGAACGAGAACGGCGTTTCCGCGATGAAGCCGAGCGAGCGTCGTCGGGCCAGGGCATTGATAACTCGCTCGCGTCTCGGGCTTTCGCGGCGTTGCTTGCGCGGCGTGCAGCGTTCAAGCGTTCTCGATCGGTTTCTGATCGAATCGGCTTCCCGGGCACCGGGAGACTGGCGGAGTTCTTGTGTGGCGTGCGCAGTCTGGCGATTTCCCCGGCGTTTGCCGGCCGGTGGGCGCCCCCGCGCCGGATAGATCGGCGACCTTCAAAGTGCTTATTGGAGTCCGCACGGTAAATGGTCGGCTATGCCGGGCCGGGAAGCCTTCTTTTCCGGCCGCCCGATGGTCGGCCTGTGCATGGACCATGCGGGGCCCAATAGGGGGCGGGGCGACCGGGCATCGGCCGGCCTTTCCCGTGCGCTAGAATAGTTGCGTATGGGAAATAGTTCTGTAGAGGCCCCTGAAGGACATGCAATGGCACAGGCACAACGTCGGTGGTTCGGCCGAGTTCTCGCTTTGGCCGTGGTTGGGGTGCTGGCGGCCGGTGGCTGGTATGCGAACACCCAAGGCTGGCTCGTGCCGGTGCAAAATTGGCTGAGCCAGTGGCAGACCACAGGCTCACCGAAGGAAGTGGCGCCTGCAAATCCCACCATCTGGACTTGCGCCATGCACCCGCAGGTCCGCCAGGACGGTCCGGGCAAGTGTCCGATCTGCGGGATGAACCTTACCGCGTGTACGGTCGGAAGAGACGAACAAAGCGGGCGAGGGCTCAACGTCCACCGAGCCAATGGGCACGCCATCGACCGTCCCGGGGCACGCCACCGTGATGATCCCCGGCGAGCTTCAGCAGCGGATCGGCGTGCGGATCGGCCGCGTGGAACGAGGACCGCTCAAGATGAGCGTCAATGCGCTGGGGATCGTCCAACCCGACGAGACCCAAGTGGCCCGCATCAACATCAAGACCGAAGGCTGGGTTGACAAGTTGTTCGTCAATTTCGTCGGCCAGACGGTTCGCAAGGGCGATCCGCTGCTTTCGATCTACAGCCCGCAGTTCCTTTCGACACAACAGGAATTGCTCAACTCGCTGCGGGCGGAGCAGACCGTGGGCGGCAGCCAACAGTCACTGTCGGAGGCGGCCCGGCGGCGGCTGGAACTCTGGGACGTGCCGCCGGACGAGATCGACCAGTTGGTGCGGACCGGTCAGCCGCAGAAGGACCTGGTTCTCAAGAGTCCCATCAACGGAACGGTTCTGGAGAAGAACGTCTTTGAAAAGCAGTACGTCACGCCGGAGAAGGAACTGTACGTCATTGGCGATCTTTCGACCGTTTGGGTGCAGGCCAAGGTCTACGAGTACGAGATTCCGCACGTCGAACTCGGGCAACCGGCCACGGTAACGATCCCCTCGCTGCCGGATCGGCAGTTCACCGGGAAGGTCGTGTTCATTCAGCCGACCGTGGAGGAAGTCACGCGGACGGTGCAGGTGCGGATCGAGTTGCCCAACCAGGAAGGCATTTTCAAGCCGGGAATGTTCGCCCAGATTTCGATCAGGCATCCGATGGGCGAGGGCTTGCTGGTGCCGACTTCCGCCGTGCTGCGAACCGGCGAGCGGGACATCGCCTATCGTGTCGAGCCGGGCGACCATTTCGTGCCCGTGGCGGTGAAGATCAGTCCCATTCAGTTCGGCGATCGCTATCAAGTTTTGGAAGGTCTCAAGGAAGGCGAGCAGATTGTCACCTCGGCCAATTTCCTGATTGATTCCGAGAGCCGCATCCGGCTCGGCGGAGGCGGCATGGCAGGAATGCAGCACGGCGGGCATGGGGGCAAGAAGACGCCCGCCACCGAGCCATTCCGGCCACGGCGGGCAGAAGGCACCAGCCCAGGACCATTCGGGCCACGACGGGACAAGAGATGCCCGGCATGGATCATTCCAAGATGAAGCACTAGGACAGGCCGGAAAGCCTGAACCAGGCCATGATCGACCGCATTATCGAGTTCAGCGCCCGCAACAAGTACCTGGTGATCATCTTCACTCTGGTGGCCATCGCCGGGGCGTACCACTGGATGCGTCAGGTGCCGCTGGACGCGATTCCCGATCTGTCCGACACCCAGGTCATCATCTACTCCCGCTGGGACCGCAGCCCCGACATCATCGAGGATCAGGTCACCTATCCCATCGTCACCGCGATGCTGGGAGCGCCGAAGGTCAAGGCCATCCGCGGCTTCTCCGACTTCGGTTTCTCCTACGTCTACGTGATCTTCGAGGACGGGACCGACCTCTACTGGGCGCGCAGCCGCACGCTCGAATACCTCTCGAAAATCCTTCCGCGATTGCCGGAAGGCGTCCACACGGAACTAGGCCCGGACGCCACGAGCGTGGGCTGGGTCTATCAGTACGCCTTGGTGGACAAGACCGGCCAGAACGACCTGGCCCAACTGCGGAGTTTCCAGGACTGGAATCTTCGCTACCAACTCCAGTCGGTGCCCGGCGTGGCCGAGGTGGCTTCGATCGGCGGATTTCAGAAGCAGTACCAGGTCAACATCGATCCCACCAAGCTGCTGGCCTTCAACATCCCGATCTCCACCGTGGTCCAGGCGATTCGGGACGGCAACAACGACGTGGGCGGGCGGCTGGTCGAGTTCAGCGGCGCGGAGTACATGGTCCGCGGGCGGGGCTATGTGAAGAGCGTGCAGGACATCGAGAAGATCGTCGTCGGAACGGACAAGCAGGGAACGCCCATCCTGGTCAAGAACCTCGGTTCCGTCACCCTCGGACCGGAAATCCGCCGTGGCATCGCCGACCTCGACGGCGAGGGGGACACGGTGGGCGGCATCGTCATCATGCGGGCCGGCGAAAACGCCCTGAACGTCATCGAGCGGGTCAAGGAGAAGCTGGAAGAAATCAAACCGTCGCTCCCCAAGGGTGTCGAGATCGTCACCACCTACGACCGTTCGACGCTGATCGAACGGTCCATCGACACGCTCAAGGAAGAACTGGTCCTCGAAGTCATCATCGTCAGCCTGGTCATCCTGGTTTTCCTCTGGCACATCCCTTCGGCGATCATCCCCATCCTGACGATTCCGGTTTCCGTGGTGCTCGTGTTCATCCCGCTCTACTTCATGGGGCTGACCTCGAACATCATGTCGCTCACCGGAATCGCCATCTCCATCGGCGTGCTGGTGGACGGCGCGATCGTCGAGGTGGAAAACGCCTACAAGCGATTGGAGGAATGGATTGCCGGAGGCCGGAAGGGCGATTTTCACGAAGTTCGCCTGCAGGCGCTGAAGGAGGTCGGGCCTTCGGTCTTCTTCTCGCTCTTGGTCATCGCCGTGGCGTTCCTGCCCGTGTTCACCCTGGTGGATCAGGAAGGGCGGCTGTTCAAACCCTTGGCGTATACCAAGACCCTTGTCATGGCCATTGCCGCCGTCTTGGCCATTACGCTCGACCCGGCCCTGCGCATGATGTTCACGCGGATGGATTATCACACGTTCCGGCCCCGCTGGCTCTCGGGCCTGTGGAACGCCGTGGCGGTCGGCCGCTACTACCCCGAGGAGCAGCACCCGATCAGCAAGCGGCTCTTCCGCATCTACGAGCCGGCGTGCAATTTCGTCCTGCGTCACAAGGCACTCACCCTGATTGTGGCATTGATCCTGGTGCTGACGACCATTCCCGTCTACTTCCAGTTGGGATCGGAGTTCATGCCGCCCTTGTATGAGGGCTCGCTGCTCTACATGCCCACGACCGTGCCGGGCATCTCGGTGGCGGAAGCCCAGCAACTCCTGCAAACGATGGACAAGCAGTTGCACGCAGTTCCCCGAGGTGGAGCGGGTGTTCGGCAAGGCGGGCCGAGCGGAGACCTCGACCGATCCCGCGCCCTTCTCGATGATGGAAACCACGATCGTGCTCAAACCCACCGACCAGTGGCGGAAGAAGGATCGGTGGTACTCCAACTTCCCCGAGTTCCTCCAAGTCGCCCTTGCGGCACATCTGGCCCGACCGCATCAGCCCCGATGAACTGATCGCGGAAATGGACCAGGCCATGCAGTTTCCCGGCGTGACCAACGCCTGGACGATGCCGATCAAGGCCCGCATCGACATGCTCAGCACCGGCGTGCGGACCCCGGTGGGCATCAAGATTCAGGGGGCCGATGTCAAGGAGATCGAACGAATTGGAACTCGCCTGGAGTCGATCCTCGGCCCCGTGCCCGGCACGCGCAGCGTCTTTGCCGAACGGACTGCGGGCGGTTACTTTCTGGACTTCACGCTCAAGCGGGAGAACCTGGCCCGCTACGGCCTGACGATCAAGGAGGCCGAGATGGTGGTGCAATCGGCCGTGGGCGGCGAGGTCGATCTCCACGACGGTCGAGGGCCGGGAGCGCTACACGATCAACGTCCGCTACGGCCGCGAGTTCCGCCAAGACCTGACCAAGCTCCGCCGCGTCCTGGTGCCCACGATGTCGGGCGCGCAAATCCCGTTGGCGGAGTTGGCCGACATCGAGTTCGTCTCCGGCCCGGCCATGCTCCGCGACGAAAACGGAATGCTCTCCGGTTACGTGTTCGTGGACCTGGCCGAGCGCGACGTGGGCAGCTACGTGGAAGACGCCAAGAAGGCCGTGCAAGCAGAACCTGGAACTTCCCACCGGCTACACCATAACGTGGAGCGGCCAATACGAGAACATGCAGCGAGTCCGGGAGCGGCTGAAGATCGTGCTGCCCGTCACGCTGTTCCTGATCTTCATTCTGCTGTACATGAACACCAAGTCGGCCGTCAAGGCGGGTATCGTCATGTTGGCCGTGCCCTTCTCCTTGATCGGGGCGGTTTGGTATCTCTGGTTCCTCGGCTATCACATCTCGATCGCGGTCTGGGTCGGCATGATCGCGCTGATGGGATTGGACGCCGAAACGGGCGTCTTCATGCTCCTGTTCCTGGACCTCTCCTATGACGATGCGGTTCGCAAGGGCAAGATGAACAGCTACGAAGACCTCCGCGAGGCGATCATCCACGGGGCGGTCAAGCGGGTGCGGCCCAAGGCCATGACCGTCATGGCCGCGATGATGGGCCTGCTGCCCATCATGTGGTCGATGGGCACCGGGGCCGACATGATGAAACGCATCGCCGCGCCGATGATCGCCGGGCTGGTCACGAGCTTCATTATGGAACTGCTCGTCTATCCCGTGATCTACGCCCTGTGGAAGTGGTGGGGAAGTGCGGCCCCGATTGCATCAAGGCGTCGCGGCGGCCGCAACACCCACGTAACGAGCAGTGCACAACTCACGAAGAATCTATCCCGTAACTGCCGCTGCGGCCCCACGTGGCCGAGTGATTCTTGAACAACACACGGTTCTCGGATCGGCTCTAAATGGCCTGCGCCGGCTCGGTCACCGCCAGGGGATCTCCGGCGTCCGTGCGCGAGGCTTCTGAGAGTTGGCGACACACGCCGATCTTCCGGTCCTCACGCAGAATGTGGGTGAGCAGCCAATCGACCATCAGGTGCCTGAGCTTGGAGACCATCTCTTCCAGATCGCGGCTGGTGGTCATGAGCCGGTTCATCTCGACGATCAGGGCCTTGTGCATCGCCACGTGCTGATCGTATTCCGGAAACTCGATCCTGCGCATCAGGCGCTGTTCGTTGCCGAAGTGGAATTCCATGTATTCGTAGAGAGCCTTGACCGTAGCTTTCAAATCCGACATCTGCCACTTCGGATCGACGAGTGCAAAGACGTTGTTGGCCAACTCGAACAGGCGCTTGTGTTCGCAGTCGATGTTGCCGTCGATGCAGTATTTGTCGGACCACTGGAGCGTGATTGCCATCAGACCGTCCTCCCGGAAAGGATAGCCTCCCGAATGCACCACGGCATCGCGGCAACGCGTCCCAAGGCGACAATGCCAAGAGTCGCTCAGATCCGGCACAATCCGCACAACCGGCTGGAGAGGGTGGATCCACAGGACAATCCCCGGTTGCCCTCTGCCCGGCAGACGGGCGAGAAGAGGAAGCCGCTGGGGGGCGATTCAGTCGTCCTCGACGGAGGCATGCAGCGAGCGGATCGCGCGGTCGTAATCGGTTGTGTCTTCCACCACGCGGCCGTCACGAAGCACCACGATTCGCTTGGCAAACCGTGCAATGTCCTGTTCGTGGGTGACGAGGATGATGGTGATCTGGCTCTCTTCGTTGAGAACTTGGAAGAGCTGCATCACTTCCTTGCTGGTCTTCGTATCGAGGTTGCCCGTGGGCTCGTCGGCCATGAGCACCGAGGGGCCGTTGACCAACGCGCGTGCGATGGCGACGCGCTGCTGCTGCCCGCCGGATAGCTGCCCGGGATGGTGATCCATGCGGTCGCCGAGCCCGACGCGATGGAGCAGTTCCACCGCGCGGCGGCGGCGCTCGCGGCTCGACGTGCTATGCGAGTAGAGCAGCGGCAACTCAACATTCTCCAGGGCACTGGTACGGACCAGCAGGTTGAAGCTCTGGAAGACAAAGCCGAACTTGCGATTCCTCAAGTCGGCGCGGGCGTCGCGCGACATTGTGGCCACTTCTTCGCCGTCGAGCAGATAGCTGCCACTGGTGGGACGGTCGAGGCAGCCCAGCGTGTTCATCAACGTCGACTTGCCCGACCCCGAGGGCCCCATCAGGGCGACATACTCCCCTTTCTCGATGGAGAGCGAGACCCCCCGCAACGCCTCGACCTCCGTCTCGTCGAGATGATAGACCTTACGCACGTCGCTCAGTTGGATCAGGGCGTCTGGAGGCATGGACTTGTCGATCATTTCACACGGATATTCGCCGGCGGCGGCCGGGGCTTTGCTCGTCCCCGCCTTTCTACTGTACACTGAGGAGGTCGGAAAGCGAACTCCCATGACGCCGAAGCGATCCGGCGGTCCCCGGGCAGAGGAGCCGCGCCTTGGGCCGAGGCCCGAAGCACTTGGGGCGCGGGATTGCCAGCCACGGCAAACCGTCCTCCCCCTCGTAGCCCCACGAGTGGGTGAGACGAGGCAAACCCCGTTCCATCGGCTTCGTGTCCCCAAAGTGCGACAGGAGACGAGCGGGGATGCCAGGGTCGGCGGTAGGCCAGCGGCTGCACTCGTTCGCGTTTGCGACTTGTCCGGCGGTCCGCGTCGAGCTTTGACGGAACGCGGAAGAATCCTAACCTCGATGATTCTCGATGGCCCAGTGCGTTTACGGGATTGCCTGCGGAGTACTGGCTCTGGACCTCAGAGAAGCGGGGACGCGTCGGGGCATCGAGACCGAGATTCGCTACCTGCCCGGCGGCCTGCACGCCGACCCGTCGGAACTCAAGCGCCGCGCGCAGGAGGCGATCGACGAAGGCTCGGCTCTGGAACACGTAGAGCGGATCGTGATTGCCTATGGGCTGTGCGGTATGGGCACCGCCGGGCTGCACGCGCGAAACCTACCCTTGGTCATTCCCCGCGTGCACGATTGCATTGCGCTGCTCTTGGGCTCCGATGCCGCCTATCAGGAGCAGTTCGCGCGATGGCCGGGCACCTACTATGTGGCCGCCGGCTGGGTCGAAGAGAAGGCTCAGCCGCAGACCTCCGGGCAGGAGATCATCCAGTGCGGTCCGACGAGCTATCGCTTCGAGGACCTGGTGGCTTGTCATGGCCGGGAGAACGCCGAGGCGATCCGCGACTTCCTCAACAGTTGGCAGCGCAACTACCAGCGCGCGGCATACATCGACACCGGCGTCGAGGGCCGCGCCGCCGCTATGCCGAGCTGGCCCAGGCCATGGCCCGCGAGTTCGGCTGGAAGTATGAGGAGTTGCGAGGCTCGCACGACCTGCTGGAGAAACTGCTCGCTGCGCGGCACTCGACCGACGAGGTGCTCGTGGTTCCGCCGCACCACGTCACGGTCTACGACGCGGCGGCAAGGCGTTGGAGGCGGTGCCGGTCTGGGAAGCCGCCGACGCGGCGCAAAGCCGCGACTTCCGCATCATCGTCGACGACGACACGCCCGCGGTCGGACAGAACCACCGCGCCCGGCTGGGCCTGGGCATCGACGCCGGCGGCACCTATACCGACGTGGTCCTCTTCGATTTCCGCGGCGGTGAAGGTCGTCGCAGAAGGCCAAGGCGCTGACGACGAAGTGGGATTTCACGGTCGGAATCGACAAGGCGCTGGATCGAGCTCGACCCGCGCGGCTCGCCGAAGTCGACCTGGTCTCCGATTTCCACCACTCTGGCCACCAACGCGATCGTCGAGGGCCGGGGGCAGAAGGTCGGCCTGCTGATCATGCCGCCCTACGGACTGTTCGAGCCGTCCGACATCACCTATCGGCCGCTCGCCGTGCTGGACGGGCGCATGGAGATCGACGGCCGCGAGTCTGGCGCCGGTCGACCCCGAGCAGATTCGCGGGCGGTCGTGCAGGAAATGATCGAAGAACGAGCAGGTGGGGGCGTTCGCGGTCGTCGGGCTACGCCAGCGATGCCAACCCGTCGCACGAGTTGGAGGTGCAAGGCGATCATCCGCCAAGCTCACTTCGCTTCGCGTGACCTGCGCCCACGAGGTTTCCGACAAGCTCAACTATCGCGTCCGCTCCGTGACGGCCGCCTTGAACGCCAGCATCATCCCTTGCCTGGAGGCGTTGCTGCGCAACGTCGACGCGGCCCTCGGCGCAGCGGCATCCGCGCCCGCGGATGGTCGTCAAGAGCGACGGGTAGCCTGATGAGCCTGCCGGTGGCCAGGCAGCGGCCGATCGAGACGATCCTTTCCGGGCCCGGCGGCCAGCGTGGCGGGGGCGACCTTACCTGGCCGGCCTGCAACCGACGCGATGGTCGTGGACATGGGCGGGCACCACGACCGACACGGCGCATCATCCGCGGCGGGCGCGTGCAGACCTGCCGCGAAGGGGCATCGGTGGGCGGCTGGCGGACGCACGTCGAGGCTCTGGAGCTGCGAACCCTCGGCCTGGGCGGCGATAGCCTGCTGGCCTTGGAGAGGGGCCGGTTGGCGATCGGCCCGCTTCGCGTCGCGCCCGTGTCTTGGCACTTTGACTCGCGCGATCCCACCGCGGCCGCTCGACTGGCTCCGGCGGCATCTGGACCGCTTCCGCGATTCGACGCGCGGCATGGATCTGGTGGCCCTCAATGGCACAAGCGCGCCGGTGAACTGAGCGAAGCGGAGCAACGCCTCGTCGACGCGCTGGGGGATGGACCTCTCAGCCTGCACGAGCTGGCCGATCGGGTGAAAGCAACCCACTGGCGCTTCCTGCCGCTGGATCGCCTGGAGCGCCGCCACGCCCTCCAGGCGCAGCGCCCTGACTCCGACCGACGTACTGCACGCGACCGGGCAGCTTCGCGCCGTGGAACCAGCCGGCCGCGCGCCGCATGTGCGAACTGTATTCGCGGTTGCTCGGCGTTTCGCTGGACCAGTTCACGCGCGACGTGCTCCGCCGGATCGTGGAACAACTGGCCACGGAGGTGCTTCGCGGGCAGTGGGACGGGGCGGCCGACGCGCATCGGGGCGACGAGCCTGGCGAGGCAAATTCTCTGGTGCGCAACTGGCTCGATGGGGGACGCGACGGCTACCGCGTGCGTCGCGCTGACACATCCCATCATCGGCATTGGCGCCGCACCCTTGTTTGTGCCCGAGGCGGCGCGACTGCTGGAGACCGAGGCAATTCTGCCCCCCCACGGCGACGTAGCGAATGCCATTGGTGCAATCACCAGCAGTGTCGTGGTTCATCGCCGCGTGGAAATCTCGCCTGGGGAGAGCGGGCGATATTACCTTTCCGGCCTGCCCGATGCCCCCTCGTTCACCGATTTCCAGCAGGCCTATGCTTTCGCCGTAGAGGCCCTGAAACAGGCCGTGCGTCAAGCCGCACTCGCTGCGGGCACGAGCCAGGCGCGCTTGGAACTGGCGATCCGTGACCGCGTGGCGCCGACCGGCTTCGGCGGTATCGTATTCATCGGCCGCTCGGTCACCGCCCGACTCTCTGACCCGCCCGACCTGACTCGGCTGGCTGCGGTTTAAGAGCCGGTCCAAGAATCTATCCCAGAACTGCCGCTGCGGCTCTGTGCGGCCGGAGAATCGCAGCACCGTTAAAGGTTCTTGGGTCGGCTCCAACGCGTTGTGTCCCGATTCGTTGCGTGGATCGGCAGAGTTTTCGCTGCGCGGTCCGGCAAAATGGGAGGAGAGACGGATAGAATCCGTGTTTCCCATCCTTCCAGATTCGCCCCACCTCCGCTGCTCCCCGGTTCCCGAGCAAACTGGCCTTGAAACTCGCGGCATGCATCTATACCATCCGCCAGCCTTTCCCTCGGGTGGGTCTGCCCACCCGGAATCCGAATTGCGCACCTCCTGGACCAATCACGTGAAAACGTTGCCGCGCTCAACGTCGATCGCCGTTTCCACCATTGCTTGGCGCATGCGGCGGGCATGCTGGTGCTGATCGCCGCGTTGGGGACCGCTGCCGAGCAGCCCAACGCGACGGCCGGGTATCGGGCATATCCGTTGAAGCATGTGACCGCCGTCGAGGCCCAGAAGGTTTTGACGGAGATGCTTGCGGGATTGGGCGATGCATGCCACGTGGTGGTCGATTCGCAGAAGAACCAACTTTTGCTCCGGGGTCCGGAGCAGGCGCACCAGATTGCCCGTCAGAGCTTGGAGTCGATGGATCGCGCCGGGGTGCGCCCTGCCGGCGAGAAGCCGGTGGTCAAGGTCTACCCCTGCGTCGAAGGTCGGCAGGCTGAGACGATTGCGCGGCTGCGCAAGTTGCTACGGAAACCGCAGCGACGTGCGCGTGGCTCCGGATCCGCGCACCGGACAACTGCTCGTACTGGCGCCGCCGTCGGTACAAGCCGAATTGCCGCAACACATTCCCTCTTCGCCACCGTCACGAGCCGCAGCAGAGCCCGCGAAGGTCGCGTCTGCTGAGCCGCCGCGCGCTGCGGTGACAGAACCTGCAGGGGAGTTCGTGGGTTTGGCGCGACTTCCCGCCGGACAGGTGGAGACGCGTTTGCGGGAGCTTTTCGGCGCGCGCTTGCGCCGATCTCCGCACAGGGCCGGCAACCGCACTACCGCTTTGCCGATTCGGCGGGGCGGCGCGTGGAGTTGCTTTTCGACTTGAAACGCAACGGCGTCAGCGTTTCCGGTCCGGAGCCGGTGGCAGGGCAGTTCGTCCGACTGATCCGGAATCTGGACCGCGGCACGGTCGGCGAAGGCAGCCGCGTGGAATTCATTCCTTTGCGGCGTGCCGATCCGGCCCAGGTGCAGCAAGCCGTCGAGGCCTATCGCGGGACGTTGCCGGGAACCGGCGTTCGGCCCGTCGAAGCGAAGCCCAAGCCCGGCCACCAGGGAGCGACCGGCAAGCGAGGGATCCAACTCGTGAGCTACCTGTTCCAGCAGGAAGGCTCCGCGGCGCGGCCCCCGCCGCCTCACCGGCAGTGGGGCAAGCGACTGAGGCGGAAGCGCCGGCGCAGGCCCCGGTCAACGGCGAGGCCGAACCGGGCATGGCGCCCGGCACCGAGGAAGAACAACCGAACCAGGTTGAAGCCTTGCGCGAACTCGGCGTCGACGTCGAGGTGGAGACGCTGCCCGATCTCGACGTGATCATCCTTCGCGGACGCCAGCGCGACGTGGAGGAAGTGCGGAAGATCATCGAGGAGATCGAGCGCATTAGCGCGGAGACGCAACCGGCGATCGAGATCTATCCGCTCCGTCACGTGGGCGGAGAGGCGCTGTTGACGGTGATGCACCAGGTACAAGCCGATCTGTTCACCGGCCGACAAGGTCGCGTGACGATGATCCCGCTGGTTAAGCCCAACGCTCTGCTGCTGATCGGCTGGGGCGACGCGGTTCTCGCGGCCAAGGAGGCCATTTCCAAGCTCGATCGGCCGGTGAAGCCTGACGCTCTGCAGCGCGTGTTCCCGTTGAAGTATGCCTCGGCGGCGGGCGTGCGGACGACGATCAACGAGTTCTTCACCAACCGCACGGGCGGACTGGCCTCGCGCGTGAGCATCTCGGCCGACGCCCGGACCAATTCGCTCGTAGTCCACGCGCCTCCTCGCGAGATGGAAGAAGTTGCGCTTCTGGTGGAAAAGCTCGACGTGGCCACGACGGCGACGGTGATGCAGTCCCGCATCTTCCGCCTGGAAAACACGCTTGCCCCGGACCTTTACGTGACCCTGCAAAGTGCGATTGAGGCGGCACGGGGGGGACGGCGGCAACTCAGCGGTCGGCGGCCCTGGAACTGCTCTCGGTGGACCCGCAGGGAGCGAAGGTGGTCAAATCGGGCATCCTCAGCGACGTGCGGATCACGCCGGATGCGCGGTTGAACATCCTCATCGTATCGGCGCCGGCGGAGAGCATGGACCTGTTGGCGACTTTGATTCGGCAGCTCGATTCGCCCGGGTTCGTCGCGCAAATCAAGGTGTTCACGCTGAAAAACGCCGACGCAGCGGTGATGATCCGCACGCTTCAGTCGCTTCTGCCCGCGCAGGTGGGGGCCGGCACACCACAGCTTGCCGTCGTCGAGGGCGAGCCGTCGACGATCGGTATGCGGTTCTCGGCGGATCCGCGGACCAACAGTATCATCGCCGTGGGATCGGAAGGAAACTTGAGGATCATCGAGGCCCTGCTCTTGCGCCTGGACGCGTTAGACGTGCAGCAGCGCCAGACGACGGTCTACCGGCTGAAGAACGCGCCCGCGAACGACGTGGCGAACTCGGTGAATCTCTTCCTGCGGACCGAGCGGCAGGTCCAACAGGCGATTCCCGGCACGATGAGTCCCTTCCAACAGATCGAGAGCGAGGTGGTCGTCGTTGCCGAACCGGTGAGCAATTCGCTCATCCTCAGCGCCACCCCGCGATTCTACAAGGAGATCATGGACCTGGTGGAAAAGCTCGATGCCCAGCCGTCGCAGGTCATGATCCAGGTGCTGATCGCCGACGTAGCATTGCGCAATACGGACGAATTCGGCATCGAGATGGGGTTGCAGGACTCGGTGCTCTTCGACCGCAGTGCTCTGACGGGAAACCTCCAGGCGCAGACCACGACGCAACAGGTCTCAACGCCGTCGGGGATCGTAACCGCGACCGAGCAGAATTTCCCCGCGGCCTCGTTGATGCCCGGTTTCGATTTCATCAACAATCCGCTGGGCAATGCGGCCAGCAACCGCTCGCTGGCCAGCGCCAGCCGGCTGGGACCTCAGGCGGGCACAGCCCTTGGCTTACAGCGGATGAACAACGAATTGGGCTTCGGCGGCCTGGTACTGTCGGCGAGCAGCGAGTCGGTGAGTCTCCTGATCCGGGCGCTCAAGGAAAACAGCCGCCTGGAGGTGCTCGGTCGGCCGCACATCATGACCTTGGACAATCAGCCGGCGTTCATCCAGATCGGCAAGCGCGTGCCGCGGATCACGGCAACCTCGTTCGCCCCCGGGCTCAACGGATCGCAGATGAACCAGATTACGCTGGAGAACGTGGGTCTGATTCTCGGCGTGACCCCGCGGATCAGCCCCGAGGGTATGGTCGTCATGGAGATCGACGCCGAGCGATCCGAAATCGGCCCGGAAAACGAAGGCATTCCCGTGTCGTTCGCGGGAAACCAGATCATCCGGTCTCCGACGATCAACCTGACGATGGCCCAGACGACGGTCAGCGCGGCCGACGGCGAAACGATCGTGCTGGGAGGATTGATCACGAAGAACACAAACACCTTGGAGCGCAAGGTGCCTTACCTGGCGGATATTCCCGTGGTAGGAAATCTCTTCCGCTACGACTTCAACCAGGTGAAGCGCAACGAGCTTCTGATTGTGCTCACGCCCCACGTCGTTCGCAGCGCCGACGACGCGGAGCGGATCAAACGGATCGAGTCGGCACGCATGCACTGGTGCCTGGACGACGTGCAGCAAATCCACGGCGACGCCGGGTTGAACCAGGCAGTCGCCTCCGCCCCCGTGATTTACCCCCATACGAATCCCCGGGGAATGGTAACGCCGAGGCAATTGCCCCTCGGCCGGCCGAACGGTTCGGCGCGCCAGCGGCAGGAGGAAGTGCCCACTCCCTCGCCCGCGCAGGAGCCGAACGACGCCACAATGCCCCAGCTCGGGCCGGACGAGGAAACCATCCCTCCGACCCCTCCGCCGCCGGCGAACCCCGAGGGGGCGCGCCGCGACGCGCGGGAATCGACCGCCGATACGAAGCCCGGACCGGCGCTGGGCAATCCGCTTCGCCACCCGGCCCGGGAGGCTGCGGACCGCCGTAGCACCGCGCCGTCCCGCGGTCCGGCATTGCCGGCCGTATACGACCAGGATGATGCGCCGTCGCGGTAGGGTTCCCTGTCTTTCGCCTTGAGGAAACTCGCGCCTATGGCCACCGGCCGATCCTTACACAAATGCAAGGGCGCAGTCGCCGTTTCGCTGCGCCTGCTGTCGAAAACTATGGAAGCCGCCCAACTCGCTTCCGGCACATGCCAATCGCCTTGCACTGCAACGCGCGGTTCGCGAGGAATCTGGCCGCGAGTGCTGCTCGCGACGGCGTGGCTGAGTCTGGTCGTCGGATGCACGACGATCGACCTCAAGCCCGGTTTCCTCGCGAAGAGCTCGCCGCCCAAGCCCAAGGTTCCCACGCGCGTCGTCGACTTGTGGACCGAGGAAGTGCTCACTGAGCCCAACCAGCCGGCGGTGCGCGGCTTTGCCGGCCGAGTGATGTTCTACAGCGGCGAGTCGACCGAACCGGTCGCCGTCGACGGCACCTTCAGCGTCTTCGTGTTCGACGAATCCGACCGCGACACGGGTTACACGCAGCCGGAGCGCAAATTCGTCTACCTCCCGGACCAGCTCGGCAAGTACTACAGCAAATCGAATCTGGGACATTCCTACAGTTTCTGGCTGCCCTGGGACGAGGTGGGCGGACCCCAGCGCAAGCTCTGCCTGATCGCGCGCTTCGAGCCGCGCAGAAGGAGCCCTGGTGCTGGCCAAACCCTGCCACCGAGTGCTCCCTGGCGTCGGGGACCCTCCCGGCCAGGAGAAAGACACAATGCGCATCGCAAAGACGACCAAACGGACCGACGTGCGTCAAGCCTCGCACGAGGAGCCGCTGAAGGACGGGACGCCCCAATCGCTGTCTGCAACGAACTCCGAGATCACCACCTTCACGCTCGACGTGCCGCGAAGTTTTGCACGCGGCGCTACGGGGTCGGCGACGGCGGACGGTATGACGGCGCGAGTCCTTGCGCACGGGTGGGATGAACGCGACGCCTCGACGAGCAACAGACGGAGCGGCTACGGGCGCTTCGCCGGCTCGGACCGTCGATCCCTCGGTGAGCTCGTTGGCGCCCGGCTCTGCGTCGGGGGCGACGCCAGAGTCGTCACCTTCAGCTCGTTATGCACGAGCGAAACCCCCGGCTCGAAGAGCAGCAGGCTTTCGGCCAACTTCCGATCCCGTTCGGAGGCAACCTCTCCGCGGAGAGTCGCTACCCTCCCTGCCACCGACACCTCGATTCGGTTCATTGGGTGAAGGCCAGGAGTCGTCTGGAGGCGGCGGATCAGATCCGCCTAAGGTACTCCGGGGTGAACGCAGCCAAAGGGAAGCCGGCCACCAGACGCGGCTCGTAAACACGCACCGCGCGGTTCAACGAGGCCGATGCCGTGGCGCTCTCAAGGGTCTGACGGGGAACCGTGTCGGCTGCGGCGGGTAACTCCGCCTCCTGGGCGGATGCCTGCTGGGCCCCGACGAACTCGCCGCCGTCGCTGGAATCCGTACCGACGAAGCTCCCAGGCCGGCGGTTCTCCCGGAGAAATCGCTCCGTGCCGCGGAGCAGATTGCCCGCACTTGTGCCTGGCGCGGCGTTGCCACTGTTCGCACTAAGGCTCACGTTGGGCATGGCGCGAAGCGGTCCGCCGACCGCACGCGAGCCGAAGGGGTTGTTCGTCGCGGCATTATTGGAGCCGTTTTGCGACTGCCCGCTCGGGGATAACGCCGAGGAGCCCGTGCGTGCCGACAGTGCGCCCGAGCCCGGAGCCCTGACGCTGAGAGTTGTTGAATAACTGGCCGAAGGCGGTATGTGCCAGAAACAGGCAAACCAGCAAGGCCGCCGAGGCATGCACGGGGCCAGAGGCATGATGAACCTCCTTTTTTCGCGGCAAGGTGGGCAACGACACCGCAGGTGGGAAAACTGGGCTGAGTCGGAGGGTTATAGACTCCATCCAGCATGTTCCTTTGATTGTACGCTCCAGCCTCCCCCGCCACAAGATGGCTGAGACCGGGGGGAGGCCAGTCCCGAAGCTGTCGGTCGGCGGGGCGCACTGCTAAACTAGTGCAAATCCCATGGCCGCCCTACACAAACCAGGCGCAGAGGCGCGACGGGCCCTGGCGACCGCTGTGCGTCACCGCGATTTGCCGCTCGGCAGGCCCCGAGACTCTGAAGCGAAGCCCCGATGCGTGCCTCGAAGTTGTTCCGCGTCAAAGCGATCGACGCCGTCGAGCCCCAAGACGACTTGACGGGCGGTCTGCGCCGCGTGCTCGGTCCGGTCGATCTGACCTTGCTGGGCATCGGGGCGATCGTGGGGGCGGGGATCTTCGCCCTGGTGGGCACGGCGGCCGCCGGGCGATGCGACCGGCCGGGGGCCGGACCGGCCTTGATCGTCTCCTTCGTCCTGACCGGCCTGGCCTGCACGTTCACCGCCCTGTGCTACGCCGAGTTCGCCTCGCTGGCGCCCGATCTCCGGCAGCGCCTACACCTATGCCTACGCCACGCTGGGCGAGCTGGTGGCCTGGATCATCGGCTGGGACCTGATCCTGGAATACGCGGTGGGCAACATCGCCGTGGCCGTCTCCTGGTCGGGCTATTTCTGCGAGTTCCTACGCACGCTCGGCATCGAGTTTCCGCCGCTGGCTGGCCACGCGATCTGCGCACCGCCCTGCACACGCCGGAGATCCTGCGATGCTGCTCCGCGCATGTTCGGCGTGCCGATCGTCTTCAACCTGCCCGCCGTGTTGATCGTCACGGCGATCACGGCTCCTGCTGGTCGGGCATCCGCGAAAGCGCGTGGTTCAACGCGGCGATGGTGGCGATCAAGCTGGTGGTGCTGGCGCTTCTTCGTGGTCGTCGGGCTGTGCTACGTTCGGCCGGAGAACTGGCATCCCTTCGCGCCCAACGGCTGGGCGGGGATCCAGGCCGGGGCGGCGGTGGTGTTCTTCGCCTTCATCGGCTTCGACGCCGTTTCGACCGCGGCCGAGGAGTGCCGCAATCCGAAACGCGACCTGCCCATCGGCATCCTCGGCTCGCTGGCGATCTGCACGGTGATCTACGTGGTGGTGGCCGCCGTGCTCACCGGGATGATCCCCTGGCAGCGAGCTGAACACGGCCGAGCCGCTCTCGGTGGCGATGCGCGTGGTCCACATGAACTGGGCGGCCGGGATCGTGGCCTTCGGCTCGATCGTGGCCCACACGGCCGTGCTGCTGGTCTTCCAGTTGGGCCAGCCGCGGATTCTCTTCGCCATGTCGCGCGACGGCCTGCTGCCCGGCGTTTTCGCACGCACTCATCCGCCGTTCCGAACGCCGCACGTGGCCACGATTGCCACGGGCGTGTTCGTGGGCCTGGGCTCGGCCTTGGCCAGCCTGGAGGAGATGGCCGACCTGTGCAACATCGGCACGCTGTCGGCGTTCCTCATCGTCTGCGCGGGGATGCTCGTGCTGCGGCGGCGCGAGCCGGACCGGCCTCGGCCGTTCCGCACGCCGTGGGTGCCGCTGGTGCCGGTTCTGGGCATCCTCGCCTGCCTCTATCTTATGCTGGGCCTGCCGACGATGGCCTGGATTCGCTTCGGCGTGTGGCTGATCTTGGGCATGGCCTGCTACTTTGGCTACGGCTTCTGGAACAGCCGCCTCGGCCGCTCGAGGTAACGGATCGGACGAGAACGGGCGGAACAGCAGGGCGCAGCGACACGCGAATTCACTGCCGCGCTGGGGGCGGCACTTTTCGACCCGCGCTGGGCCTGTTGCGCCTCTGGGTCGTAGGTGCCGTAGAAGGGCACATTGGCGTCGAGCCAAAGCAAGAGGCGCCGGCGGTCGTCGTCCGGCAATCGCACCGCTTTGGAATGGTTGGCGTCTTCGAGCACCTTCAAGAGCGGGCTGGAGTCGGCCCCGAGTTGCCCGGGGCGCGTCACGATGTCGCCGATGCTTCGTCCCAGCCACGAATACCAGGCGACATGGGGTTCGAGGCTCTGGTAGGAACGCGTGTACGGCCCGGCCGCTTCGCTCGTCAGCACGACGCGATCGGCCGCCGTGTGCTGGCGCCCATCGTGGCAGGGCAGACAGTGCCGGTCGAGCACGGGTTGAACGAGGAGGGGAAAACTGAAAGGGCGCGTGCCCTCGGGACCGGGTTCGATCACCGACGCCGCACGGAGCGCGGCCTGCGGCTGCCGCGTCGCCGGCGCGGTGGCGGGCGGCTCGTGACAGCCCACGCATCCCCGCCGCTCGCCCGACTGGAGATACGTTACGCTCCGCATGCCGGCCACCGCGCGGCCGCTTGCGTCGACCGCCTGGAAGTAAAGCGGACGGCCCGCAGGCGCGCGAAAGTACGCCGAGCCGTCGGCTTCGACGGGCACGGTGCCCAGCAACATGCGCGCGGAGGCTTGTCGCGCATGGCCCACCAGCGGCTGATCGGCCACGTGCGTGGTCTTGGGCAGAACCTGAAACACGCGAAGCGACTTGATGGGCCGTGCTTCGGGAAGACCGAGCAGGCTCCACTGAACGTTGCTGAGCAGTAATTCCCCCTCGTCGCCCAGCGCTGCATCGAGCGTGCTGGGGATCGCGGGGGGCGCGGGCCGCGCCACCAGCGGAATCGGATCCGAGCAGGCAATCCCCGGTTCCCGGTAGAGCAGCTCGAGATTGCCGAAGCGGTCGAGCCAGTAAATGCCGGAGGAACCGTCTTGTTTCACTTTCGAGCCCCAACCGGCCAGCGGCTCGAAACTCGCCGCCACGAGGAAGAACTTCTCGGAGAGGGGCCACGGGCTGCCGTAGTAGCTCTTGGGCCAGCTGGGAGCCTCGGGAAAGCAGACCTCGGGAGTGACCACGTCCAGACGAATCGAGAAGATCCTCGCCCGACGAGGCGTCGAGACGAGCGCGGGGCGGATCCACCAGCACCAGGGATCCGCCGACGTCGGCGTGGTGCGCCCCGACGATCATCGCGATCTTGCCCGAGCCCGGCACGGCTCGCGGCTGGTAGCAGGCGCTGAGGCGCTTCGTGTAGTTGCCAAGAACAACGCGTGGATCGCTGCCGTCGGGATTGCAGGTCCACAGACCGTGAAAATGCGCCGCCGAGCGGTCCACGTAGTCCCATCGCGAGTAGACGATGCGGCCATCGCACAGCACGGACGGATGCCATTCGTTGGTTTCGTGAACCGAGAGCGTGCGGAGCCGACCGTCGCGCTCCAAGCGGTGGAGGGTGTAGGTGGGAACCGGCTCGACGTCGCCCCCGCAGCGGCAGAAACCGCCGCGGCGCGTGGAGAGAAACGCCAGGCCACCATCGGGCAGGGGACACGGATTGAAGTCGTCGTTGGGTCCTTCGGTGAGCTGCCGTAATTCCATGATGCTCAGATCGAGGGAGTAAAGATGAAACGTCGATCGCTGCGCGCACGAAGTAATTCAGTTGCGGCACCACCGCGAAGGCGGGCTTGAGCTTCGTCCAATTCCCCTCGCTCGAGCGGCCGGGAGCGGAACGGACTTCGGCAAAGGCGAAGTAGATCGTGCGGCCATCGTAGGAGACCGCAGGCGTGGTGAAACTCCCAGGCGGCAAGCGGCCGGCAGCCAGTTCCCGAAGGGCAAGCGAACGGCCCGGACGCTCCAGCACGCTTATGCCTCCCCCGGCAAGCCCCGCATAGTTGTAGTAGTATCCCAGATACTCATGCAGCATCTGGAACACGAAGCGATGACGTTTCACGAAGACGACCGGGGTAGTCGGAAAGAGCGGGTTTTTCAGCATCAGCCCCCGCCCCAGCCAGCGCATGCGATGGTACAGCGCGAGCCGCGCGGCCGGGTCCAACGACGGGGCCTGGGCAACCTCAGCCTCCAACGCGCGGAGCCTCTCGATCTCCTCGGAAAACGACGCAGCGCTCGCCGAGCGGATCAATTCCCCGAGCAGGATTTGGGTTCGCAACAGAATGGCGCGAAGAGTTTCCGCGGAATCGGCCGCGCACCCCAGACGCCGCTCCTGGGCGGTCCAATCGGCCTCGATCACCGCGCGCAGCTTCGGGATCCGCGTCTGGCTCGGCGGCACGCACCGCGCCCGATGCCACCACGGCGCAAGCCGCGATGAGACACATGAACTCTCGCGCGGCGAACTCGAACCTCTTCATCGAACCGTCCTGTACTGGGGCGAGCCATCCCCATAACGCAGTCTAGTCGCGCACGGCGCACCCGCAACGCACTCGATCCGCGGGCAGTGAAATGGGGCTAAGGCGCGGGGCTTGTGGTCACGGAAAGAGGATTCGCAAGCCGACATAGAAGGCGAGCACGAAGGCCAGGAATGCGGCGGCCGAACGCGCAAAGCGACGCGGGCTGAGGCTCCAGCCGGGCGGCACCTCGGACAGTCCGGCCAGTTCGGCGCGGACCTCGGCCAGCCGGGCACGATCGACGCGGATCGGCTCGGTGCAGCCGCTGGACCCGGCGGCGGTCCCCTCGGCCTCATAGGCAGCGGCGCCCATTTCGCGGAGGATGCTCGTCCACGTGCACCGCGCAACGCCGAGCGCAGGCGGCGGCTGGCGCAGGGCCGCGAGAGCTTCGGCCCAGCCAACCAGCGAGCGGCGCCCGGGGGGCGTGCGGGTTCCGCGGGGCGCTGCAAGGCTTCGACATCCTGCGCGGCACGATCCAGGCGGCGGTAGTACCCGGCCAGCCGTTCGCGATGCCGTCCCGAGCGATAGACTTCGAGTCCGAGACGCCAGTAGGCCCCCTGGAGACGCGTTTGGTCGATCCAGAAGCGGCGCATTTCGAGGGCGACGTAGCGACCGGCGCTGCGGAGGAACGCCGTCAGCGTCGAGGGCGGCTCGGGGCTCGCGGTCGCCGGGGGCTGGAGCCCAGCGCGCAACTGGTCGTCGTAAGCGGCCTTCTTCAGCGGATCACGGAGGCAGACCAGCGCGGAGGCCAGTTCATTCAACAGATCCTGGGAGGCCTCGGAATACGGACCGATCTGAAACGTGCGCACGTGGGCCATCTGGCGATCGGCCGCCGACTGGATGACTTCAGGATCGTTCTCGAAAGGAGCGATCCCCAACAGCCGGTAGAAGTGGGGCGGCTGCTCATGCGGCGGGATGCCCAGCCACTTGTGGTACGGATCGAGGCCCTCTTCCATGGCGATGGATCCTGCCAGGACAGCCGCCCCGGGAGATCGATCGGAAAGCGAGTCCGAGCGATGGAAACGCAACGGCGCCGAAGCACGATCGGCGGCGCCGGCCGGTGTGCCGCTCGCCGCGTCGTGCCTCGACACACACGGGAAGTCCGCCATGCGTCTCGCGTCCCGAGCCGTTGGCTCACTCGAGCTTTGCGCCGACGTTCACGGTCACCTGGTACTGCTGAATCTTGCCACCGGCAATGTGCCCCCGTTGCTCAATGACTTCAAACCAACTCAAGTTGCTTTCCGTCTGAGCGGCCTTGGCAATGGCGTTGGCGGCCGCATCGCTGAACGACTTGGTGGACGTGCCGACCCATTGGGTTTTCCGGAACACACTGTCTGTCATCGAAAACCTCGCTTGCTATAAGAAAGGCGGCGCCGGCGAGCCTCCCAGGCGCTTGCCCCCAAGTGTATGCAGGGGCCGGGAAATGGCAATGGGGCCCCCACCGTCCGGTACCGCGCGGGGTGGGGGCCGCCAGGGGGCGTGCCGGAGTTGATCACGCGTTCTCGGCCTTCGGCGCGGGTAGGCCGGAAAGCGTGTGGGCTCCACCGCCCGGAATCACCGCCGGAAGTTCAAGGATGAAACAGCAACCTTTGCCGGCGACGCTTTCGACGAACACCTGGCCGCCATGCTCCTTGATGATCTTTTGGGTGACAGGCAGCCCCAGGCCGGTGCCCCGCCCCTTCTTGGTGGAGACGAAGGGGCTGAACAACGTATCCATTTGCTCGGGCGGGATTCCCGGCCCGTTGTCCTCCACGAAAATGCGGACCTTGCCTTCGTCCGCCGCATACTGGGTGCGTAAGACGACGCGACCGGCATCGACCTCGCAGGCGGCGTCGATCGCGTTGGTGACCACGTTGAGGACCGCGCGGTGCAATCCTTCGGGATCGAAAACCAGCGTGGGCATGGCCTCGGCCGGGTGCCACTCGATCGTAACCTCGACATCTGCGGCGCGGGACTGCATCAGCTCGACAACGTCGCTCACCACGCGATTCAGCTCGGCCGGACCGAGGTCCGGCTCGCGCTCCTTGCTGAAGGTGAGCATGTCCATCATCAGGCTGGAGATCTTGGTCTGGTTCTTCTCCACGATCGCCCAGCCTTTGCGCACGATGGGTTCATCGTGTTCCTTGAGACCCATCTCGATCAGGTAACTACCGCCGCGAATTCCCTGAAGAATATTCTTGATGTGATGCGACACCGTGGCCATGGTCTGGCCGATGGCGGCCAGCCGTTCGGCTTGGACCATCGCCGAGTAGTAGCGTGTGTCCTCGACCGCCAGGGCGGCCTGGTGCGCGATGGCGATCATGAGTTTCAGATGGTCCTCGCTGAACTTGGCCGTCCCCCCTTTCTGAATCATCTCCTGCGGAGTGCTCGACGTGTCGATGTAAATGATCCCGACGACGTCGTAGCGGCCCTGCATGGGCACGCAGATCGCCTCGCGAATGCCGAGTTGCAGGATGCTGGCGGCGGGATTCCATCGCTGGTCCTCACGCGCATCGCTCGTCAGCACCCCCTCGCTCTTGTCCAGGACATAGTCGAGGATCGTCTTGCTAATCGTGATCTTGTCTTCCGAGCGGACTCCCCGCCGCGTGCGACGGACCTTGGGAATCAGCTTCTTGCTGTCCGGATCCATGAGCATGATGCAGCCCCGGTCCGCCTCGACCGACTCGAAGATCAGATCCATGATGCGGTGCAGCAGTTGGTCGATGTCCAACGTGTGGCTCACCGCCAAAGCCGCGCGGTAGATCAATTGCAGGTTGGCCTGGCCGCGGGCTAACCACGAGCTTTGCGGGGCCGTGGCCTGAAGATCGAACAGCCGGCTCCCCTCGTGGTGGCGCACGGAATGGACGATGTGGGAAGGATCGTCATGGGCGCGGGAAGGGGCAATATTGACCTTCTCGGCCAGATCCTCTTCGGCCTCCTCGGTCGGCCCCGTATAGAGCATCAACGTGCTGCCGACCTGGATCTGGTCGCCGCTGGCCAGACGGTGGCGCTGGACGCGGCGACCGTTCACGAAGGTGCCGTTGGAACTGTTGAGATCGGCGATCGAGTAGGCGTTGTCGACCGCCCGGACCTCGGCGTGCTGGCGAGAAACCTCGGTATCGTGCAATTGAATGCGATTCGAGGAATCCCGGCCGAGACCGATCATCGGCTCGTCCAACTCGAAGCGCGTCCCCTGATCGTTGCCGCGAATCACGAACAGCGAGGGCACGGAGATGACTCCGAGGAACTGCTTTTCACCTTGGCGGAGGTGCCGTCACCCGGAGCCGGCCCAGACCGGCCGACGACATCCCCTGCGATGGGTCAGAACGGCCAACAGGCCGCCGCGCGGGCAACTCGCCCGGCCGATCCGACCCCGCCGTGCGGCGAGGAACCATCAAGCACTCCGGGCAGCTTTCGGCCCGGCCGCATCCAGCAATTCCTCGATTCTACGGATCAGCGGAGCGTAGTGATAGGGCTTGGGCACGAATTCCCCTCGAGCTACCTCGTCGGGGTTACGGCGGCAACTCCCCAGCAACACCAAGGGAGTCTGGCGGGCCTCGGCCTGCTCGGCAAATGGGGCACAGACCTGATGGGGTTCGGCGTTGGCGACCTCCAAGTCGAGCACAATCAGATCGGGATCGCGTTGGCGTGCCAGTTCCAGCCCAAGCCGCGCACCGCCGGCTTCCAGAATCCGCCACCCGCGCCACTCCAGGGCAGTTCTCAACACCTCGCGCGTCTCGGTCGAGGGGTCCACAATGAGCACGCTTCGTTCACGGTCCACGGGGCGGTCCTCCATGACCTGCACACGGCGATTGAGTCCTGCGCTGCTTACGAAACAAGGGCGACCAACGGAAGCCCGGTTTCCCGGCACAGAGCGCGTTGAACTGCTCCACAATCAACAACGGCATCAATAAATCCACCGGTCCCTACCGGCTCGACGGGTACGGCATCCGAGGGCCGCACTCGAAGGGGGCCGAAGAATACCCGTTGATCGCGGCCGTGTCAAAGCGAGTTGATCCTTGACGCGGCCCAAGGCCGAGCCGAGAATCGAAAGGTGCCCGACCAGACCGGCAACTTAAACGGACAAGCAAGAGAGGGAAGGCTGGGAAGGCGGAGAAGGAATCGCGACGAACCGTTGAAAGGCACGCTTCCCTCGGCGGTTCGCAGCGGCTGCATCCTTTCAGTGAGCCCCCTGCAATTGGCCCAGTGCAATTAGCCCGGTGGAATTCGAATTTTCCCGTCCGGTTGGGGATTCTGCCGGCGACGCGAGCGTCCTGACCATCCCCAGCGCCACCCCGGCCGGCGGCCTTTTTTCCCGTCGAGGCACTCCATGATCCCTGGAAGAAACGCCTTCGGGCAATCTCGCCTGTGGCTGGCTCTCGTGGCAATCCTTCCTACCGTGATCGCCCTGACCGGGTGGGTTGCGGCAGACGAACCCACCGAGGTCGAAAAGCGGCTGGCGGCGTGTGCGGGCTACCTGGCTTCCGATGCCTTAGAGGGCCGCGGGGCCGGCACGCAGGGTCTTGACCGTGCTGCGGATTACATCGTGGAGCAGTTCCAGGCGCTGCGGATGGAAGGTCGACGCGCTGGCCGGTTCGCCGTTTCAGACATTCCCCGCCGGATTGAACGCCAAACGCGGAGCCACCAATCGCCTCACCTTCCGTAAGGCGAAAGCCGAGTCCAAGCCCGAGAGTCTCGAACTCAAACTCGACCAGGATTTCGCCCCCTTGGCCGTCGGTGGCTCGGGAAGTCTCGATCTTCCGCTCGTCTTCGTCGGCTATGGGATCACCGGAAAAGCCGAGCATTACGACGACTACGCTGGAATCGACGTCAAGGGGAAGGCGGTCGTGATCGTTCGCCACGAACCTCAGCAGGACAACCCCCGCAGCATCTTCCAGGGGTCGACCTCGTCCCACCATGCCTACTTCGGCCGCAAGATTATCAATGCCCAAGAACACGGCGCAGCCGCGGTGATTCTCTGCAGCGATGAATGCGACATCCAGAAGAGAGTGGCCGATGCGCACAAGCAGCTTCAAGATTCCTTGGAGCGCCTCGCCCAGGAACATTCCCGCATCCGCAGTGTCCCCAAGCCGACCCTCGCCCAAACCGAAGATCACTCGAAGAAGATCGAAGCTTTGCTCGCCCAAGCATCGACTCTCAACCAGCGCATCCGTGCCGAACTCGACCCGGTGCTCCCCTTCTACGCCGCCGGACGCAATGCCCCGGGCAAGCCAATGCCGGTGATTTTCTGCCGCCGCGCGTGGATTGATCGCATGGTGCGCGACGCGATGGGGCGGGACCTCGCCTCGATCGAGCGCACCATCGACGTCGACCTGAAACCCATAAGCGGCGAACTGAAGGACTGGCGCGTTACCGCCGAAATCCAAGTCGAGCGCACCGAAATCCAACTCCGCAACGTCATCGGCGTCTTGCCCGGCGAAGGTCCGCTTGCCGAGGAAACGCTCCTCCTCGGCGCCCATTACGACCACCTTGGCTTCGGAGGCCCCGGAGCCCGCGGAGGCGCAGCCCGAGACATCTTCAACGGCGCCGACGACAATGCCTCGGGCGTCGCCGTATTGCTCGAGATCGGCCGCCAACTCGCCGCTCGCAAGATCGCGCCGCGGCGGCGAATCGTCCTCGTAGCCTTCTCCGGCGAGGAACTCGGAATGGTCGGCAGCAACTTCTATGTCGCCCACCCGCTGTTCCCGCTCGATAAGACCATCGCGATGCTCAACTTCGACATGGTCGGACGCATGTCCGGCGATCGCCTGGTGGCCGTCGGCGCAGGGACCTCCCCGCGCTTTGCTCTCCTGCTGGACGCCGCCGCCCACCGCGAGGCTTTGCGTCTCACGCAGGTTCCCGGCGCGGTCGGCGGCAGCGATCACCTCCCCTTCTACACGCGGCAAATCCCCGTGCTCCATTTTGTCACCGGAATGAATCCCGACTACCACCGCCCCACCGACGATGCCGACAAACTCAATATCCCGGGAATGCGGCGCGTGGCCCGTCTCGGGGAAGAGGTCGCCATAACATTGGCCACCGATCCCAAACGCCCCGAGTATGCCGGCCCCAATCCCATCCTTCGTTGGCTCCTCCGCCAATTGCCCACAGAGCGAATGCTCGATACTCCCCAGCAGTAGCATCGCCCCCTTCCGCCGACACCTGGGCCGGCCGCATCCACTTCGCCAGCCACCCCCAACCCCCCACCAACGTCTCCGCCCAACCCCGGAATCCGCCCGATCGCACTCCGGCACCGGCCGCGCAACTCCTTCGCTCGGGTCTGGTTGCGGATATCCGAGAGGGTGCGGATTCTGCTCTTTACCAATTCCCGCTTTGTCGGCAGAATACCGCCTCGCGGGCGAACCTCCTCGGGTCTGCGGTGGGACCTGCTTGCTGCGGCATACGGGGTGAAGTGATCCGCCATGTCATGGAAGACTGGCCTGAAACGCAAGGAGTGCTAGACGTGAAGAAATCGCTTGCATTGGTCCTTCTGGCCGCCACCGCCGTGGCGATTGGGCTGACAGCGTCCTCGGCCGTCGCCCAAGCGCCGGCCCCTCGCGCAGCTTCCGCCGTACACGGCGCCCCCGTCGCGCTCATCGACGTGGGGAAGATCTTCAAGGAGAACGCGCGCCTGAAGCAGAAGATGGCCGAGCTCACCGCCGAGCTTCAGAAGGCCGAGCAGCGATTCCAGCAGGAGAAGGAAGAGATCCGCAAGATGTCGGAGGCTCTGAAAGACTACACTCCCGGCTCGCGCGACTACGAGAACCTCGACCGTCAACTCATCGATCGCAAGACTCGCTTCAGTGTCGATCTCGAACTGCAGCGGAAAGAGTTCACCAAGGAAGAGGCGAAAATCACCTACGCGTTCTACGAACAGGTGTGCGCCGAGGTGGAGGCATACGCGGCCGCCAACGGGATCGCGGTGGTGCTGAAGTACAACAGCGACCGGCCCGACGTGGAGAAGCCCGAGGAGCTGGCGCGGGAGATGTTCCAGAAGCAGGTGCTTTGGAACCATCCGGCGATCAACATCACCGACGTGGTTCAGGAGGCGTTGAACCGGCGGGCTCAATTGGCCACTCCGGCCGGCCGAACCAGTTTCCCTCCGACGCGCCGCCAATAACTCCGTTGCGTGTTCCGCGGCCGGCCGGGCAAGGACTGCTCTGCCGGCTTGCAGGAAACGGTTCCTCTCTACGGTCACGGATGACGCGCACCTCTCGATGGATACCGCACGCAAGCAACGCACGATCGGCCGAGCATGTCGCATCACCGGCTTCGGCTACTGGACGGGGCGGGACGTTGAGCTGGAATTCCGCCCTGCCCCGGCAGACACGGGCCTGGTCTTCGTCCGCACCGACCTGAAAGGGCATCCGCGGATTCCGGCGCAAGTCGCGTGCCGCGTGGAGACGCCGCGGCGGACCAGTCTTCAATGCGGCGCGGCCGAAGTGGAGATGGTCGAGCACGTCTTGGCGGCGCTGGCGGGGCTGCGCATCGATAACTGCGAAGTCCGCCTCGATCAGGCGGAGATGCCCGGCGTCGACGGCTCGGCGATGCCCTTCGTGGAACGGCTCAGCGAGGCGGGAGTCGTGGAGCAGAACGCGTGGCGTGCCCGGCACGTCATCCGCGACGTGATTCGCCTCGGAGACGAACAGAGCTGGATCGAGGCTCGCCCCCTGGTGGCTCCCGATCCCGTCCTCTCCTATCAGCTCGACTACGGTCCCAATAGCCCGATCGGCCAGCAGAGCTTCGAGACGCCGCTCACGCCGCAGACCTTCCGCGACGAGTTGGCGAGCTGCCGGACGTTCATGCTCAAAGCCGAGGCCGAGTGGCTTCGCGCTCAGGGGATTGGCCATCGCGCCACCGCACGCGACCTGCTGGTCTTCGATGAGCGCGGTCCAATCGACAACAGCCAACGTTTTCCCAACGAGTGCGCGCGGCACAAGCTGATGGATATGGTCGGCGACCTGGCCTTGGCGGGCTGCGACCTGGCAGGTCGCTTTACGGCCTTCCGCAGCGGGCACCGGCTGAACGCGGAACTGGTCCGCACGATCCTCCGCGACGGCCAGGAAACGCCGCGCTACCAAAGGCGATGCGCCTGATGATAAGAACCTATCCCAGATCTGCCGCGGTGACCCTGTGCGGCCGGAAAATTGCCGTACCTCCCAAGGTTCTGGAATCGGCTCGAACAACCCCACGACCCTAAGCAAGACGCTTCCGCGGGACGCCTTCCCAGCGACGCCCCGTGCGGATCGACCCAGCCCTCAGGAGCCGCGACCATGGCGACCTATCTTGCCGAGAACGCTTCGATCGATCCCCGCGCGGAAATCGACGACGAAGTCGAGATCGGTCCCTTCTGCGTCATCGGACCTCACGTGCGTCTCGGCCGGGGAACGCGCGTCGAAAACGGCGTCACGCTGATGGGCCGCGTGACCGTTGGATGCTACAACCACATCTACCCCAACGTCGTTATCGGCGGAGAGCCTCAGGACGTGAGCTACTCCGGCGCGGATACTCAGGTCGTTCTGGGCGATCACAATATTATCCGCGAGTGCGTCACGATCAACCGCGGCTCCGAGAAGGAAGACGGAGTGACGGCGATCGGCGACTACAACTTTCTCATGGCCTGCTGCCATGTGGCCCATGACTGCAAGCTGGGCAACCATATTATCATCACCAACGGCTCCCTGCTGGGCGGGCACGTGCACGTACACGACCACGCCACGCTTTCCGGCGGCGTCGCCGTACACCACTTCGCCACGATCGGCAGCTTCGCCTTCGTGGCCGGTTTGAGCGCCGTTCGCCACGACGTTCCACCCTTCATGCTGGCCGAGGGTTACCCGGCACGGCCGCGGTGCATCAACGTCGTGGCGCTGAAGCGCAACGATTTCCCCCAGTCGGTGATCGATGCCTTGGCCGAAACGCACCGCCTGCTCTACCGGGCCAAGGTGGGGCTGGAACACGCGCGGGAAATCCTCCGCGCCAACGGCCACATGTGCCCCGAGGTGCTGCACCTGCTCAACTTCGTGTCCGAACAGAACGACGGCAAGCACGGCCGAGGCCGCGAGCGGTCGAGGAGGGCAGCTTGAGCAGGCTCCGCGTGGCGGTGATCGGAGCGGGACGATTGGGCGGCTTCCACGCCCAGAAGCTGGCGCGGCTCGACCAGGTCGAGCTCGTTGGCGTGGTCGATCCGTCACCGGCCGCTCGCCAGCGCGTGGCCGCCGAGTGCCGAACGGCCGCCCTGGAAGACTTCCGCGACCTGGCCGGCCGCGTCGATGCCGCCGTGGTTGCCGCTCCCACGCACCTGCACCACGCCATCGCCGCCGAAATGCTCAATCGCGGCGTGCACCTGCTGGTGGAAAAACCGCTTTGCCCTTCGCGCGCCGAGGCTGCCGAACTCGTTCGCCTCGCCCAGCGCAGCCGGTGTCGTGCTCCAGGTCGGACACGTCGAGCGCTTCAACCCCGCCTTCGCGGCCGCCGTGCCCTATGCTTCCGCTTCGCCGCCGAAATACGTCGAAGCCGTCCGCACGAGTGGCTTCACCTTTCGCTCGACCGACGTAGGGGTGGTCATGGACCTGATGATCCACGACCTCGACCTGGTGCTCTCGATGATCCGCTCGCCGGTTCGCCGGGTCCAGGCCCTGGGCCTCTCGGTAATGGGCGGCCACGAGGACGTTGCCAACGCGCGCGTGGAGTTTCAGTGCGGCTGCGTGGCCGCGCTGAGCGCCAGCCGCGTAAGCTACGAAGCCACGCGGCGTATGCACGTCTGGTCGGCCAACGCCTTTGCCTCGATCGATTTCGCGGCCCGCAAGACGACCGTTGTCGAACCCAGCGATGCGCTCCGAAATCGCCGCTTCGACGTCAACCGCCTTACGCCCGAGGAGCTCCAGCACAAAGAGGAGCTGCTTCAACAACACCTCGTCCAGCACGAGTATCAGGCCGAAGCGGTCGATGCCCTGGCCCTGGAAGTCCTGGACTTCGTGGAAAGCATTCGCACGCCCCGAGCGCCGCGCGTCTCGGGCGAGGACGGGCTCAGTGCGGTAGCCCTGGCCGAACAAATCCTCGACCAGATCCACGCCCACGCCTGGGACGATCAACTGGACGGATTGGTGGGCCCAATGGCCGTCCCGCGTCCGAGCGTCATCCCCGCTCCGCACTTCCAGACCGTGCCCTCGCAAACGCCGCACCGCCACCGCGAGGCGGGCTGACGGGAACGAGTGGCCCCTCTCCTACACACGCTCTCCGCGCAGCGCGCAAAGAGTCTCCCTTTGGCCTTCGGACCATGCTCGCCGTCTTAAGGGGCAGCCAGCTTCTCTGCCGTCGCGCGCACTTCGCCGCCCAGCCGCCGGGCCTTGACGGCGAAGACGATGAGCATCACTCCGAGAAGAATCGACCAGCACGCCACCAGGTAGAGCATCGCGAGGATTCCTGCTCCGGGCCGCGCCATCACCCACAATCCGAAGAGGATCGAAAGCACACCGCAGGCGCCCAGCAGCCATTCACCCTCGATCTCATTGCGCAGGCGAATGGCCTGCGCAATGCGCATGGCGCCCGTCACAATCGCCCAGGCGGCGATGTACATCGCCGCGATCACTCCGCCAATCTCGGCGGTCAACACGGGCAGCCGGAAGGCGAGAACGCCGAACACGATGCCGAAGAGGCCTTCGACGAGCAACAGCCACCAATAGTCGATCTCCTTGCGGTGGCTGACGGCATGGACCACGTCGAAGATCCCGTCGACAAAAGCATAAGCGGCGAAAAGCATGACGAGCGTGAAGAAGGTCAGGCCCGGCCAGGCGAAAGCGGCGATTCCGAAGAGGATCGCCAGCACGCCGCGGAGCAGTAGCAGCCACCAGAAACGAGACAAGGATTGAGTGAAGGCGGCGGATTGCATCGGACTCTCCTTTGGGTCAGGTCAGCAATAACCGTTCACACACCGCTGGGGACTGGCTCATTCGTCGCCCCGTTTCGTTCTCTCTGTATGCCAGGGCGCGTAGGCCGAGAAAGCGTCTGTCCCCGTACGGCCGATGCAGATGCGGGTAAACGACCCAAGCTTCCCGATCCTGCCCTCCGAACACGTTGAGCATCGCAAGAGACCGGGCAAGCGCGGGATGCCGACCCTGCACCGTTCGCCCCTCCTTGGAGAATACCGGCGCGATCTTCGGCTGCACTCTCAGTATACGGAGGTCGTCCAGAGAAGACCCGAGAAGCCCCGATCGGACGATGTTCGCACCTGCGCGATTTCTGCGGCCGGGATCGATCGGGCGCTAATCGGCCGGAAAGGGCATGCACGACCTCTGCTACGGGCGGCGACGTGCGACTAACAGGCTCTGACAAAACGGGGACCGGCTCCCCGCGATTCGCGAGAGACGCCTTGAATTTGCCTTGAGCGAGAGTACCTGTCCCGGTTGGGTCAGAGCGTTTATACCCCCAAGACGCCAAAGCGCGGCAGACCGTGAAGTGCGACGAGGCTTCTAGGCATCTACCTCCCCAAGGAACGCGCACGGCGGGCCGGCGTGCCACTTTCAATGGGAGCCGCCGCTTTGCCGCGGCGTCATCACCCAACACGCTGCGCCGCGGCGGGCAAGCAGTGCAACAAACCGGCCATTCGCCCCATCCGCCAAGCCGCTCCATCTTGGCCCATCAACCACTCTTGAAATCGGGCCACTTCACTGTCGTAGGATCGCCGGGCCAAACTCGGTGCGCTCCTCCCGTGATCCGCTCGGCCCTCAGAATCCCCGCACCGCCCCGCAAGCCCTCGGCGACGATGAAGACCGCTACCGCCTATGCAAAACCCTATCGCCCTCGATGCGCGCTACCCCCTCTAACCCCGCTGCAGACGATCATTCCGACACCCGCCGCGATTTGGCAGAAACGGCCATCCGTTGACCAACACGCGCCACACCGTAACTCGCTCTCCCACTGGGATATTCCGCGAACTTTCACAGCACCGCGTCGGCGTAGTATCGCGGCGAATAGGCCGTCAGCGCTGCATCTGGCGAAGCACACGCGTCAGATAGTCTTTTGCCTGACGCACGTCGGTGACTTGCTGCTCGCCAGGGATCTCCCGCTCGATGGTGATAGGTCCCCGGTAGCCGATTTCCCAGAGACGCGTGAGGAACCGTGGGAAGTCGACCTTCCCCTGGCCCAGGGGCTGCTCTTGGCCAAACTGATTCGGATTCGTGGGAAAGCAGCCGTCTTTGGCATGAACGCTTCGCACGTGCTTGCCCAAGACTTCCAGGGCATCGACCGGGTTTCCGGTTCCACAAAGGATCAGGTTGGCCGTGTCCAGCCCGACGCCCACATTGTCCAGCCCCACGTCGGTAATCACCCGAAGCATCGTGACCGGGGTTTCCTGGCCGGTTTCGGCGAGGAACTGTTGTCCGTTGCGTTGGCAGTGGCGGCCAAGTTCGCGCATGGCCTCGATCGTCTCGCCGTAGAGAGGATCGGCGGGGTTCTCGGGAATGAAGCCGCAGTGCGTTTGCAGGGCGGGAATGCCGACGCGCGCGGCGAAATCCGATGCTTGCTTCATCGCATCGATCCGCGACTTCCTCGTGGCCCGGGGAACGAGCCCCAGGGTCGAAGGCCCCTCGCGGAAATCCCACACCATTTTACCCGGCCCCAGCGTCATCACCGCCGTGGCTTCGATTTTATGTCGAGCCAGCGCGGCCTTGAGCTCCGCGGCCAGCGGATCCTCGAAGCGGCTGGTATAGACCATGCACGTGGGCAGCCCGAGCCGGGCGACTTTGGCGATCGCCACCTCCGCTCCCTCCGCAAGATCCACACACATCCCCAGACGCGGCGGCAGTGCGTTCTCGGCGAACGAGGCGTGCGCACAAGGGCGACAGTGCCAACGACGCGCCGGCCGCAAAACATTGGCGTCAAGTGATCGAATGCATGACAAGAACCTCCCCTTGCGTCACACGGTTGCTTCGAGAATACGCCTTGATCACCTTCACCAGCCCCGCGGCGATCTGCTTCATGTCGTCTTCCTCGAAGGTGGGATAGGCGAAGCAGGTAAAGGTGTGCGTCTCGTGCCAGCGGGCGTTGGGCACTTCGACGTTGCTATAGTCGACGGACTTGCCGGGTCGGTGTACTCCTTCGAATTGAAGGGGAAGCCCGAGTTGCCGAAGCCGCGGTGCTCGACGAAAGGCCCGCTCCGCGTGGCATTGCGGCCAGAAGACCTTCCAGCAGGGGCAGCCCTCCGCTCCGGCCGCCTTGACGAACTGCTGGATGTCGCAGCCCATCTTCTCGATGTCCAGCGAGAAGGCGCAGACGTACCAGCCGTTTTGCCGCTCGGGCGTGTCGATGGGCATGTACTTGACTTGCGGCAGGCCGCCCAGCGCGTCCAGCAGGATGCGGCGCGTTGCGGCGCCGCCGCGGCATGTTCCACGTGTCCATCCGATCGAGTTCCGCCAGGCCGATGGCCGACTGCATCTCGGTCATGCGGTAGTTCCAGCCCACGCGGTTGTGGATGTAGGGGAGCTTCTGCTCCAGGGCCAGCAGGTTCAGCCGCTCCTTGACGTCGTAGCCGTGGTCGCGGAAGCTGCGGGCCTCCCAGGCGAGGTCTTCGTCGTCGGTGGTGACCATGCCCGCCCTCGCCGCCGGTGGTGAAAGTCTTGTTCTGGCAGAAGCTGCACGCCGCCATGTGCCCCAGCGTGCCGGTCTTCTTGCCCCGGTACATGCCGCCGAACGCCTCGGCATTGTCCTCGATCACGTAGAGGTTGTGCTTCTTGGCGAAGGCGATGATCTTGTCCATGTCGCACACATTGCCGTACAAGATGCACCGGGATGATCGCCTTGGTGCGCTGCGTGACCAGTTTCTCCGCCGACTCGACGCTGATGCAGTGGTCGTCGAGGTTCACGTCGGCGAACCGCGGGATCGGCTCCGGCCTGGACCACCGAGAAGCTGGTGGCGATGAACGTGTAGCTGGGCACGATCACTTCGTCGCCGGGCCCGATCCCCAGGGCGGCCAGGCAGACGTGCAGCGCCGCCGTGCCGGTGGCCGTGCTGATCGCGAACTTGCTCCCCTGCCAGGCGGCGAACTGCTTCTCGAACTCCATGCCCTTCGGGCCGGTCCAGTAGTTCACCTTGCCGGACCGCAGCACCTCCTCGACGGCGCGGATGGCGTTTTCGTCGAAACTCGGCCAGTCGGTCAGAGTGTTGGTGACCGCCTTGGGGCCGCCGTCAATGGCCAGTTTCTGCGAAACGACGTTGGCGTCGAGCATGGCGTTCTCCCTGATAAGAAGGTCGGATTCAGACCCGGAAAAAGATCGCTTTTCGGCACAGCCCGCAGAAGTTCAGAAGAAGCTTCGGGCGGAAGGTCGGCGGAGCCGTCTTCGGCCGGCCAGCGACGACTTCCTCCGTCGAGTCGTTCCGCCTCATGGGGACCGGTCTCATCACTGCTCCCTGTCGCTCCCGCGATCGTCATTTCTCCAAGCCGCTGCTGGAAACGCATGGCATTTTCCGCACCGATTGCCCCCCTGTCAACACGCCCTCCGCCGCGTGCCGCAAAGAGATTCCAAGCCGGAGGCCGCCGCGATTCAACGGCGCGTGGAAGTTCCCGACGATGCCCGTCGTGCGTCATGCTTTCCTGGCCGGCGCAGTGCAGGTCCGGGCGACCAGGGAATCCTTCGGCCCGCCCGAGTTGCATCGGAGAACGCCTTTCGGTGAACCGCAACGCGCCTTTTCCCGAAGGCAGTGACGTGATCCCTCAAGAGCGACGCCTCTACCCAGTGGCCGTTGTGCGCGTGCATCCCTGAAGGGTCACTCGGCGGCGAAGCGGTATCCCACGCCCGGTTCCGTGAGCAGGTAACGAGGTCTGGCCGGATCGGCCTCGAGCTTGCGGCGAAGACTGGCGACGAACACGCGAAGGTAATGGGTTTCCTGGGAGTCTTGCGGTCCCCATACTTCCCGCAACAGAAAGCGGTGCGTCAGGACCTTGCCCGCGTGCTGGATGAGCGTGACGAGCAACTTGTACTCCAGGGGCGTGAGATGGACCGGTCCGTTCACGCACGAGACCAGCCGGGCCGCAAGGTCCACGCGCAGCTCGCCGATCGACACCACGGACGATTCCGAGGTGGCCTGATTGGCGTGCCGCAAGGCCGTTCGCATTCGCGCCAAGAGCTCGCCGATGCCAAAGGGCTTGGTTACGTAGTCATCGGCTCCCGCGTCCAGCGCCGCGACTTTCTGCTTCTCTTGGTCCCGAGCGGAGAGAATGACAATTGGAGCGCGTAGCCATTCCCGGAGCCGACTCAATACCTCCTGCCCGTCGATTCCCGGAAGTCCCAGGTCCAGGATCACCAGGTCGGGCGGCTGCTGCGCCGCCAATCGCAAGCCCTCTTCGCCGCTAGTCGACTCGATCACACGGTAGCCTTCGGCGGCCAGACTCGCGCGGAGGAAGCGGAGGATTGGCTGTTCATCCTCGATCACCAAGACAAGAGGGTCGCCCTGCGGCATGGCTTCAGCAATCCTCAATACTGCGACTGACGATTCCGGATACGTGGGCCGCTCGGCTTCTTCTCAACCGCGCAACGCGCGGACGGGATTTCTCGGGCAGGTTTCAGCTCGATTCACTCACTCCACAACCACCCGGGGAGCGTTTTCGGACAGAGGCAATCGGAGGAGGAACTCGGCACCCCCGCCGGGACGGTTCGACGCCGTGATCTTCCCCCCGTGCGCCAGAGCCACGGCCCGGCAGATCGCCAGCCCCAGGCCACTCCCCCGGACCGTGTCGGACGCACCCCCAGCGCGGTAGAACTTCTCGAAAATGCGATCCTCGGTACCCGGTTGCAGCCCCGGACCCGTGTCGGCCACCGAGATCGCCAGCCACTTCCCCTCGGGAAACGCGGTGACGGTTACGGTGGTACCTGCGGGCGTGTAGCGTGCGGCGTTTTCCAGGAGATTCCCGAGGAGTTGTTCCAGCAACAAGCCATCGACCAAGATCAGCGGCAGGCCAGCGGGAAGTCGAACGTCCACCTGGTGCCCTTCTAATTCCCGACGCGTGCGATGAAGGGCGGAACCTACGATCTCCTCCAGGACGTGCCACTGCATGTTCGGTACCGTCGCCTTCGATTCGAACCTGGACATCTGGAGGATGTTTTCCAGCAGGCGGCCGAGGCGGAGTGCCTCGTCGGAGATGGTCTGGAGCAGCTCGCGGCGGGTTTCGCCACTGGTGTTGGACGCTTCGAGCAGGCAACTGCTCGCACCGGCAATGGCGGCAAGGGGCGTTTTCAGATCGTGCGAAACGCTGCTTAGCAGGGTGCTGCGCACTTGCTCCGCTTCGGCCTCGATGCGTGCCTCGGCGGCGGCAAGAGCCATCTGATCTCGCTCCAACGCGAGGGCAACCTGGCTGGCGCACGCCTCCAGCAGCCGTCGTTGATCCGGTTCCAAGAGCCGGTCGATCTCGGGCACGCACACGGCAATTGCGCCCACCGTCTGCTGAGAAGCCGCCAAGGGCACGAACAGTGCCGTGGCATTCGGCAAGGTGTCGGTGCCCTGCTCCGGCGATTTGATCGTGCTCGATCACCCATTGCGCCGCGGAGATGCTGAGCGGATCATGCGCAATCGTCGTCGCTTCACCCAGGGCCACGCTCGGGAGGGCCTTTCTGCCGCTTCAGATAGATGGCGACTTCTCCCCCACAGATATCGGCGATCTGCCTACCGGCCGCCGCCACGAGAAACACGCCGCCGGACAACGAGCTGAGCTGGCGGCCCAGATGATACAGCGCTGACGTGCGGCGTTCCCGTAGGCGGGAGTTCTCCACCTGGTTTTTCAGCCGCGAGGTAAGCGTGCTGATCACAAGGCCGATGGCGAGCATCACGGCGAAGGTGATCACGTACTCCGTGTCGGCCACGGCGAGCGTGTGACGCGGCGGAACGAAGAAGAAGTCGAACATCAACACCGAGGCGATGCTTGCCAGGATCGCCGGCCCACGCCCATAGCGGAACGCCACGTAGGCAACGGCGGCCAGGAAGGTCATGACCACATTAGCTTCGGCGAGGTGTAGCTTCGTGAACGCGGCGGCGACCAGACCGCCGACGGCGACGACCCCGCCGGCGAACACGTAAGGCAAGAGACGCAGGCGAGAGGATGCGGCACTCGCTCGGACCGGCTCCGAAGGTTCTTCCTTGCCGTGAATGACGTACACGTCGATGTCGCCGCTCTCTTCCAGCATGTCGTCGACGACGGTGCCGAAGATCAATCGCTTCCAACGCGGTTGATGAGTCTTTCCGACGAACACCTTCGTGACGTTGCGACTGCGGGCGTAGTCGAGAATGGTACCGACGACATCCTGACCGGAGAGAGTCACCGTCTCCGCACCGAGCCGCTCGGCAAGGCGGAAATGCCGGGCCACCTGCTCTCTTGCCGTGCTGGCCGCGGCACTCGCGTCGTGCTCCACACAAGCCGCAATCCAGGGAGCGTCGAGAGCCACGGCCATACGCTTGGCCGTGCGGATGACACGAGCCGTCGTGGGGCTGGGCCCCACGCAGACCAGCAGCCGCTCCGCGGTCGCCCAAGGCTGGGTGATCGCCTTCTGCCGGCGGCACGGATTCTACGTCGACCTGGAGCCGCTGCGCCGCGTGACGAAATGATAACTCCCGCAGGGCGACGAGGTTCGACTTCTGGAAGAAGCTCTCCAGGGCCCGCTCGGCTTGTTTTGGAATGTAGACCTTCCCTGCTTGCAGACGCACCAGCAACTCCTCGGGGGAGATGTCGACTAGCTCAAGGTCGTCGGCTGCCTGAAACACCCGGTCGGGAACCGTTTCCCGAACTGTGACTCCCGTGACCTGGCCGATCACGTCGTTGAGGCTCTCGATGTGCTGAACGTTGAGCGTGGTCCAGACATTGATCCGGGCTTCGAGAAGTTCTTCCACGTCTTGCCAGCGTTTCGCATGCCGGGAGCCTGCGGCGTTGGCGTGGGCCAATTCGTCGACCAGCAGTAGCTCGGGCCGCCTGGCCAGGGCAGCATCGACATCGAATTCCCGCAGCGTCACGCCGCGGTACTCGACCTGCCGCGACGGGATCGCCTCCAACCCCTCCAGAAGTGCCTCGGTCTCTCGACGGCCATGTGGCTCGACGTAGCCGACAACCACGTCGCGACCTTCGTCCTTGTCCCGGCGAGCCGTTTCCAACATGGCGTAAGTCTTCCCGACCCCGGCGGCATAGCTGAAGAAGATTTTAAGCGCGCCGCGGCGCGCGTGGGCTTCGTCGGCCTGGACTCGGGCCAGCAGTTCGTCGGGATTCGGTCGGGTCAGACCCATGGATTCACAATGGGCTCATCGAACAAAAGAGCAACCATCTCCCGCAGAAGTCATGATATGGCTCTCGGTTCGGCCATGCAGTTCCTGTGCGTTGCCATGGTCCATGCCAGCGCGGAGTGCCTCGTGAACCATTATTGACCTTCTCGGGTCGGAGCATCTTCATCTTAGGAGGTTCCGTTGGCAGGAGAAAGCCTCCGCTAGTGCCGCTTCCAGGAACTTCTTTCCTGGAAGCGGCACGCCCGCCCGGACCGAAGGGTCCGGGCAAAACAAGCAAGACTAGTGCCCCGCATTGGTTCCTCACCGGCAAAGACATCGGGGAGGGGGCACTAGATGCCCTTTCCGCTTTTCCTGGCCGGCGTATCAGCGGACTGTGGGTCGTGTAAGGCAGGAACGCCGAGTCCCTGCTTCTCAAGCCAGCATCCCAGCCGCTCGCAGGCGCTGAGAAAAACGTAGGTCAAGAGGCCCGCAACAGCGGTGACGAGAATGCCGATCATCTGGCTCTTCCTACTGGAACACCCGTTCCAATTCGAGATTCAGCTCCAGCACGTTGACCCTGGGTTCCCCCAGCACACCGACCTGCCTCGCTTCGGTATGGCGTTGAACGAGCTCACGCACTTTGTCTTCCGGCATCTTTCTGGCGGCCGCCACGCGACGAACCTGCACCTCGGCAGCCGCTGGACTGATGTGAGGATCCAATCCGCTGCCGGATGCCGTGACCAGATCAACAGGAATCGATGCCGTATGAGCATCGTATTGTCGCAGAGCGTCGATCCGCGACTGGGCACTCTTCAGCAGATCGGGACGAAGCGGGCCGAAATTCGAGCCGCTCGAGGCCGCAGCGTTGTACGGAAACGCGACCGTGGCCGAAAGTCGCCCCCAGAAGTGATCCGGACGTGAGAACGGCTGCCCGATCAACTCCGAACCGATCGCTCTGCCGTCGACTTCCATGATGCTGCCGTTGGCCCGATACGGGAACAGAACGTGCGCGAGCGCGGTCACGAGGGATGGATAGGCAACTCCCGTGATCAAGGTCATCAGTCCCAAGACGATCGCCGAAGTGCGAAGGCGTTGAAGCATGATCGATCTCCCTTCCGGTTGGTGTTGTGTGCTAACGCCGCTTCCAGGAAGTTCTTTCCTGAAAGTGGCACTAGGCCAGCCCCGTGGCCGCGAACAACATGTCAATGGCTTTGATCCCGAGAAAGGGAACCAGCAAACCGCCTAGGCCGTAGACGAGCAGGTTTTCGCGAAGAAGCTCGGCGGCACCGACCGGACGACAGCGGACGCCGCGAAGGGCGAGCGGAATCAAAGCGACGATGATCATGGCGTTGAAGACAACCGCCGAAAGAATCGCGCTAGCGGGGGAAGACAGCCGCATGACGTCCAGCGCCTTCAAAGCCGGGTAGGTCGAGGCGAAAGCCGCCGGAAGGATGGCGAAGTACTTGGCCACGTCGTTGGCAATGCTGAAGGTCGTCAACGCGCCCCGGGTCATGAGAAGTTGCTTTCCGATATTGACGATCTCGATGAGCTTCGTCGGATTGGAGTCGAGATCAACCATGTTGCCCGCCTCTTTGGCCGCCTGCGTTCCCGAATTCATGGCGACGGCCACGTCCGCCTGAGCCAGCGCGGGAGCATCGTTGGTCCCGTCGCCGGTCATGGCCACGAGCCGTCCGCCCCTTTGATAGCGGCGAATCAGGGTCAGTTTTGCCTCCGGAGTCGCTTCGGCGAGGAAGTCGTCCACCCCGGCTTCGGCGGCAATGGCCGCCGCCGTGAGCGGATTGTCGCCGGTGATCATCACCGTCTTGATTCCCATCTTCCGCAGTTCTGCGAATCGCTCCTTGATGCCCCCTTTCACGATGTCCTTGAGTTCGATCACCCCAAGAACACGGGCATCTCGACTGACCACCAACGGAGTGCCGCCGGCCTGGGCAATTCGTTGGACCGTCAGGCAGACTTCCTCGGGCATGTGGCCACCCAGCCCGCGCACGTGAGACTCGATCGCATCCGCCGCTCCCTTACGAATCTCATGCTCCTCGAAGCTCACGCCGCTGGAGCGCGTCGTCGCCGAGAAAGGAACGAAATGTGGCTTGATCCCTGCCAGGTCACGGCCCCGCAGTCCAAAGCGGTTCTTGGCCAGAACGACGATGCTGCGACCTTCGGCGGTTTCGTCGGCCAACGACGCCAGGTGGGCTGCTTCGGCCAACTCCGGTTCCGTCACCCCGTCGGCGGGTACGAATCGCGTCGCCTGTCGGTTGCCCAGGGTGATTGTTCCCGTTTTGTCCAACAGCAGCACGTCCACGTCTCCTGCGGCTTCGACGGCCCTTCCCGACATGGCGATGACATTCGCCTTGCCCAGGCGGTTCATCCCTGCAATCCCGATGGCGGACAAGAGGGCCCCAATCGTCGTCGGGGCCAGGCACACGAGAAGTGCCACCAGTACCGTCACGGGGACCGTTTGCCCCTGCCCGGAAACCCGGATACTGTAGGCCGAGAACGGCAGGAGGGTCGCTACCACGAGGAGGAACACGAGCGTCAGGGCCGCCAAAAGAATGGTTAGAGCGATTTCGTTGGGGGTCTTTTGCCGCTTGGCGCCCTCGACCATGGCGATCATCCGGTCCAGAAAGCTTCGGCCGGGCAGCACGGAGACGCGCACGACGAGCCAATCGGAGATGACGCGTGTGCCTCCGGTGACCGCGCTGCGGTCGCCGCCACTCTCACGAACGACCGGGGCGCTTTCGCCGGTGATGGCGCTTTCATCGACCGACGCGACCCCTTCGAATACCTCGCCGTCGGCGGGAATCGTTTCACCCGCGCGCACGATCACTAGGTCGCCGGTCTTCAAATCGTTCGCGGGAACATCCGTCGTCTCGGAAGCGCCTTGGTACGCCAGGCGATGGGCCGCGACATGGGTTCGCGTCCTGCGGAGGCTCGCTGCCTGGGCACGTCCGTACCCCTCGGCAATCGCTTCGGCGAAATTGGCGAAGAGCACCGTCATCCAAAGCCAGAGGCTCACTGCGAGGATGAATCCGGGAGGCGACTCTGCCCCAGCGAACAACGATTTCAACCAGAGAAGCGTCGTGAAGATGCTCCCCATGTAGACGACGAACATCACGGGGTTGCGAAGTTGAGTTCGTGGATCGAGCTTGCCGAACGCGGCTAGAATTGCCTCGCCCGCAACCCTCCCATCAATCCACCTCGGCAATAGCGGGATCTTGGGGTCTGTCCGAGAGCCTTGGGAGGCGCTGCGATTCCCCGGCCGTATAGGGCCGCTGCGGTCGTCTTTGGATTGGTTCTTAGTCAACACTTCATTCCCCCCTGCTCTCACGAGGCCAGGATCAGATGCTCGACGATGGGTCCGAGGGCCAGCGCAGGGAAGAAACCCAAGGCTCCCACCACGAGGACGACCGCCACGAGGAGGACGACAAACAGGGGCGTGTGAGTGGGCAACGTTCCGGCGCTGGGCGGAACGTGCTTCTTGGCGGCCAGCGAGCCCGAAATCGCCAATACAGGAAGCATTACCCAGTACCGGCCGATGAGCATCGCCAGACCGAGCAGGCCATTGTAGAAGGGCGTGTTTGCGACCAAGCCGGCAAAGGCGCTGCCGTTGTTGTTCGACGTAGATGAAAACGCGTAGAGCACTTCGCTGAAGCCATGGGGGCCCGGGTTTGCGATCGCCGCGCGCCCCGGGGGAACAGCCACCGCGCAGGCGGCGCCCAGGAGAACCATTGCACAGGGAAAGAGAATCACGAGCGAGGCCATTTTCATTTCGAAGGCGCCGATCTTCTTGCCCAGGTATTCGGGCGTCCTCCCCACCATGAGCCCAGCAAGGAACACGGCCACGATGGCGAAGGCCAGCATTCCGTAAAGTCCGGAGCCGACGCCGCCGAAGATCACTTCGCCCAATTGCATGAGCCACATGCAAGCCAAGCCGCCAAGTGGCGTGAACGAGTCGTGCATGGCGTTCACCGACCCATTGGAAGCCGCCGTGGTGGCCGCGGCCCACAAGCCGGAATTGGCAATGCCGAAGCGCGTTTCTTTGCCCTCCATGTTGCCGCCTGATTGCAGGCCGCTCGCGGTCTGATCGATGCCGAGCGAGGCCAGTTCGGAGTTTCCCTGCTGTTCAGCGGTCACAGCCAGTCCGACGAGCGGGAGGAAGACCACGGTCATCGCTGCCAGCACAGCCCATCCCTGCCGCCGATCGCCGACCATTTCGCCGAAGGTGAAACACAGGGCGGCCGGTATAAGCAGGATCGAAAGCATTTCGACGAAGTTGGAAAGTGGTGTCGGATTCTCCAACGGATGGGCCGAGTTGGCGTTGAAAAAGCCTCCCCCATTGGTGCCCAGTTGCTTGATCGCGACCTGCGAGGCGGCCGGGCCCAGCGCGATGTGCTGTTCGACCACCGCCTTGCCGTCAGCATCCACCACGTCTTCCAGCAGAGCGACCGCGCGGTACGAATCGAGCGTTTGCACCACACCTTGCGACACCAAGACCAGCGCAAGCGCAAGCGCCAGAGGCAGCAGGATGTACAGTACTGTCCGCGTGAGATCCACCCAGAAGTTACCGATCGTTGAAGCATCGCGGCGCGTAAAGCCGCGAATCAGCGCCACGAGCACCGCCATGCCAACCGCCGCCGAGACGAAGTTCTGCACGGTTAGCGCGACCGATTGTGTCAAGTAACTCATCGTGCTCTCGCCGGCGTAGCCTTGCCAATTCGTGTTCGTGGCGAAACTTACGGCGGTGTTGAACGACGAGTCCGGCGACACGCCCGGAAGCGACTCGGGGTTCAACGGCAGGAGGGCCTGGAAACGTTGTGCGGCATACACGGTCAGCAGACTCACGAGGCTGAACGCCAGCACGGCTTCGGCGTACTGCCGCCAGGTCATCTCGGTTTCGCGAGGGATTCCGCCGAGGCGATACACCAACCCTTCCAGCGGCCCCAAGACGCGCTCGAGGCGGCGCACGCGACCGGAATAGACCCTCGCCATGAAAAGGCCCAACGGCTTGACGCACGAGAGCAACACGGCAAAGAAGAGCCCCAGTTGCAGCAAGGCATTCGCAGTCATCAGTATTCCCCCAGCTTCACGGATGCCGTTGTCGATTGTCGAACAATTCGAGGCTTTCTGCGGGCGGGAAACCGGGCTGTGCGTTGGTCGCCCTAATCCTACGAGCGGTGCGGGACTCAGTAACGGTCGCCCGCGCGCCAGTTCGGGACAGAAATTCGTCGTGCCTTCTCGCTCATGACAGCCGCTCCGGGTTCAGCAGGGCAACGAACAGGTAGACGGAGAGGAATACGGCCATCGTCAAAGCGACGGTTAAGACCCAATCCACGGTGATTCCTCCACTTGCAGGCTGGCAAAAAGGCGAATCAGCAGGTGCGAGCCGCAAAAGAAGGCAGCCGCCGCCACGAGCCACACCGTATCCATGCTTGACCTCCTCTTCGAAGAACCTTCGTACAATTAGATACAGGACCGCGTCAAAAAGGGGTCAAACTCGGCACGCTGCGCATCAAGATATGGTAAAGATCGAGCGTTGACCGAGCGGATTCTGGCGCGGCTTGCTGGGATCGCGGCTTCCCTCCAAGCCGTGCCCCTGACACGGAGTTGTCTGCCGGAGCCGCTTAGAGATGGTTCGCACGAAGCGAGGGCGAGGCCCGTGCTTCCGCAGCCAGGAGCAACTCACAGCGATACCCGGGAAGACCTACCGGTCCGCGTTGCGGGCCCGTCGAGAGCCTGTTATCGTAGGCTTTCTTGCCAAGCGTAATTGCCGGAGCTTTGCCGGAGCACCGGATCAAGGAGATGTCGCGTCATGATGAGAAACCACTTGAGCGTCAGGCCGCACCGCGCCGCGTGGGTGGAACTGCTAGCGGCGGCTGCAATCCTCGGGGGAATCCTGCGGCCCGGCTTCACCATTGCAGCGGACTCGGCGCGTCCGAACCTTCTTTTCATCCTCAGCGACGATCATGCGGCACATGCCGTAAGTGCCTACGGCAGCCGCATCAACCAGACGCCGCAGATTGACCGGCTGGCGCGCGAAGGAGTGCTTTTCCGCAACTGTTTCTGCGTGAACAGCATCTGCGCCCAGCCGCGCCGCGATCCTCACCGGGCTGTATGGCCACCGCAACGGCGTGCAAACCAACCGCGATCGGCTCCTGCGCGGCGTGGCCACGTTTCCTCGCCTTCTTCAGCAAGCGGGCTATGCAACGGCATTGGTGGGCAAGTGGCATCTCCAGGACCCACCCGAAGGTTTTGACCACTGGTGCATCCTGCCCGGGCAGGGCGCTTACTTCAATCCCATGATGATTGCCAACGGCGCCTCGCGGCGCGTTCCGGGATACGCTTCCGAGGTGATCACCGATGAAGCCATCGCCTGGCTGAACCGCCGCGATCCCGGCAAGCCGTTCTGCCTTCTGGTGCACCACAAGGCGCCGCATGCCGATTGGGAACCTGGTCCGCGCCATCAGGAACTCTACGCGGATCAAGTCGTGCCGGAGCCGCCGACTTTCGACGACGACTACGCCACTCGGGACGCCGCGATCCGATCGCACAGGCTCTTCGTCGGTCGCCCGCTCTGGGATTTACACTACGCGAAACGATTCGGCCCGCTTCCGGCTGATCTTCCGGCGGAACGGATCCGCAACGAAGTCTACCAGCGCTTCATCAAGGATTATCTGCGCTGCGTGGCCTCGGTCGACGAAAGCGTCGGCCGGCTGCTCACCTATCTCGACGCCCAGGGGCTCGCTCGCAACACAGCCGTCATCTACACTTCGGACCAGGGGTTCTTCCTGGGCGATCACGGCATGTACGACAAGCGGTTCATGTACGAGGAGTCGATTCGTATGCCCCTGCTGGCTCGCCTGCCGGGAATTGCCACACCGGGCACGCAAGTGGAGGGCATGGCCCTGAACGTTGACCTCGCCCCAACGCTGCTGGACTTGGCGCACGCAGCCGCACCCGCAGACCTCGACGGCCGCAGCCTCCTGCCGCTCGTCCGCACCGAAATCCATTCCAGAATTGCCCCAGCAGCCACGCAAAGCCGAGCGACCGCTGCGCCGCCCACGGCTCCTGGATCGGTTGTGAATCCTCCGGATGAGTGGCGCAGGTCCATGTATTACCGCTATTACGAGGCAGAATACGGCCTCCAGCCGCACGAAGGACTGCGCACGGAACGGTACAAGCTGATCCATTACCTCTATAGCGATCAGGCGTGGGAGCTTTACGACCTGAAGCAGGACCCCCGCGAACTGAAGAACCTCTACGCAGACCCGGCATATCAAACGCAACGCACGTCGCTCGAAGCCGAGCTGGATCGCCTCAGCGCCAAATCGAAGGCCGGCGCCCGCGGGCCACCTCGGGGCCCTGAGAACGCGCACCTCGGCGCGTGCAAATTGTCCGCGCTACTAGGGCTCCACGATCTCAAAGGGGATCGCGGGCAGGGCCGTCAAAGGGGTCGGTTTGGCATTGGCCTGAGCCTTCGCCTTGCCGGCTGCGCCAGGCCGCTTCCCCGAGGCCAGCACGATCAGGTTTCCCTTCAGGCCTGACTTGACTTTCTGAGCATCGCACTGAAGAACGATCGACGTGCTTTCTTCCGCGGGCACAACCTCCTTGATCGCAATCCCCTCCGGTGGCTCGCTCAGATCGTATGTGATCTTGCCGAAGAACGTGCGTGCGGGCACGCCCACGCGGACCGAAGCGGTACCGCCGCGGGGAATCTTCATCGGCGTGGGATCGAGGATCTTCACCGTACCGCGGGGTCGGTTGGCGCCGATCGCAAAGACCTGCCACTCCTGCGCAGACCAGGTGCCGATAGGCGAAGGCTTGCATCATGTCGTCCGCGGGAACGGCTTGTCGAAGCACTGCGCGTCCCCCGATCGTGGCGCGACCTTCCAGGTGCAGTGCGATCGGACCTTTTCCGGTCGCGGCTGCGACCGTGAGGGTAACGCGGACCTGGTCCTCACCTGCCGGAATCCGGGCCCCCGCCAGGGAGAATCCCGCCGGTGCGTCCTTGAGCGCCAAAGCGATGTCTCCGGAGAAACCGTCGTGGCGCAAGGCATAAACGCGGATCGGCACCATCGCACCGCTGCGCGCGTTGATGCTCGACGGAACCACGCGAAGCTCGAAGTCCGGTCGTGGCGGGCCGATGCGGAGTCGATAGGCGTATTCCTCCCCGCCTTGATGCTGCGCGTCGCCCAAATGGACGAAATAGGTGCCGTCGGCGGGCAACTTGGCCGTGAGCCACGAGTCGGCATGATGCGTACAGAGTCCTGCTCCTTTATCCTCGTGATCGTCGTTGGCTGCGATCTCCTTGCCGGCCGCGTCCGTAAGCCGCAGCAGCGAATCGAGCGGCGAGTTCAGCCGGCGTGCCTGCACTTCGGCGACGATTTGCTCCCCTGCGCGTCCTTCGAATCGGAAGACGTCCCAATCTCCCGGCTCGCGGATCCGGCCGTCAATCAGCAACGGCAAGGTGACGGCCTGCGCGGCGGCTCGCTCGCTATTGGGCTCCTCTTCCCGTCGCTGGGGCAGCGTGTCGACGGCAAACGGCACGCGGTCGACCATCGTTCCCGCGTCGCCGACGCGGATCGCGCGAATTCCGGTCTCCTGATCTTCGACGGTCAACTCGGCGGCGGGAAGATTCCAACCCTTCAGTTCCACCGCGTTGCGTTTTCCCGCCTGTCCGCCCAAGGGGAAGATGCTGGTCACCAGCGGAAGCTCGCCCACCGTGATTCGATATACGAAATCCTCCCGCCCGCGGTAGATCGCGTCCTTGATCTCCATCACGTACTCGCCGTCGGCGGGGATCTCCACCGTCAGAACCGGGTCCGGATGGAAGCGAAAGTCGTCGCTATAGGCCAACTCGTGTCCCCTGGCGTCGTAGATCGCCAACGTGGCCTGAAACCAACCGGGAACCGCGTCGGCCAGGTAGGGAATCAATTGCCGCGCGCTGGCCGCGGCCACCAGCCGCTGTCCCTTGCGGGCCCGAAACAGGAAGCGGTCCACGTCGCCCTCCACGATCTGGCCGTTGACGATCGCGGGCAGCACGATCCTGGTTTCTTCGGGCGGTGGGGCACTCTTCGGCTCGGCGCGAAGTGCTACCTTCTTGGCCGGCTTGGACTTGGGTGCCACGGCGGGTTTCACTTCCTTCTCATTGAACTCGGCGAGCGAACCGACGCAGAAGGCCAGGGGATTCGTCAAGCCCGCCGACGTGAGCAGCCGCAGCTCCCGCGTTCCGCATTCGGCGTCCGGCGTCATCGTCACTCGGACCAAGACCTTTTCGGCGATCGCCGGATTGGGCGGCCGGCGAACCGACGACGCGAGCTTCTTGCGGATCTCCGCCAGGAGCTTTTCGTCGGCGGCCGTCCAGGAGACGGAAGGCTCGGGTTTCGCCGCCTCGTTCGCCGCGGCCTGCTTGCCGCGCTTCCGCATGCTCGGCTGCGCGGACGCTCGTTTGTCGACGAGCTCCTTGAGTTGCTCGCGCAGCCGGTTGAACTGCTGCATGGTGAGCGGCTTGGTGTGTTCCACCACGGCCGCCTGGACCCCGGTTCCGGACACGGTCACCGCGCTGGCACCGTCGAGGAACTGGCCGCCGAGGGTGATCTGGAATTCCGTTCCCTGTCGGCCTCCGGCTGGATACGCGTAGCCGATTCGAGGACTTCTTGAGGCGACCTGCGCCTGGGCCGCCGCTGCCGCCGTTGCGAGAACCGCCCACACTACGATCCGGCATCCTCGAGACCGATTCATTGATCACTCCTAGAGAATCTCGCGCAAGCGGCCGCCCATCTTCACGCCGTCCGATGCCGACGGCGTAACTCGGATCGCCAGACCTTGCGGATGCGGCAGCTTCCCCTCGGGGTCGATTCCCAGCAACTCATACATGCTGGCGATGAGGTCGCAAGGATAGACGGGTCGTTCCTTGACTTCCTCCCCCTTGGCATCCGACGCTCCGACGACGTGCCCCCCCCGGAATCCGCCCCCAGCGAGCACGGCGGAGAACACCTTGCCGTAGTGGCCACGGCCGCCGTTCCAGGGCGCCTCCCACAGCACTTTCGGGGTCCGGCCGAATTCTCCGCTCCACCAGACGATGGTGCTGTCCAGCAGGCCCTGGCTCGAGAGATCCTCGAGCAAGGTGGCCATGCCCCGGTCCATTTCGGGTAGCTTTCGGCGCATGGTCTGAAAATGCTGCTTGTGCGTGTCCCAGCCTTTGTAATTGATCGTGATGTAGGGGACTCCGCGCTGGACCAGTCGCCGCGCCAGCAGGCACGACTGGCCAAACGAATTGCGACCGTAGCGCTCGCGCACCTCGTCCTTCTCCTGGGCGAGGTCGAAGACCTTTCCGGCATCGCCCAGGATCAGGTCGTAGGCCTCCTTCTCGCACCGCTGGGCCGCCACGAACCGCGCATCGCCTTCGAGCGCGCGGCCCAACGTATCCAGCTTGTGCAGGAGCTCGCGGCGGTCCTTCTGCCGCTCGTCGGAGATGCCTTGAGCGACCACTCCTTCGACGACAAATCGCACCTGTCCCGGGTCGCCGCCGGTGGCGAACGGCTTGTGACGCGATCCGAGGAACCCCGCCTCGGAGAACCTCCCTTGCGGCTCGGTCACCACGATGTAGGGCGGAATCAGCCCGCGGTACCCCGCGTCGTATCCCTTGAAGAGCGAGACGACCGCCCCCACGGAAGGATAGACCTGCCGGTCCCCCGCCATGCGGCCGGTCTGCACCATGTACGAGGCGGTCTCGTGGCTGTTCACCTCGTGGGTCATACTGCGAATGATCGAATACTTATCGGCCTGCTTTGCCAGAAGGGGAAGCAACTCGCCGATCCGGATCCCGTCTACGTTTGTGGCGATGGGCTTGGCGAGCGGACCGCAGTAGTCGGAGCCCGCTTCCGGCTTGGGGTCGAAGGTGTCGAGGTGCGATGGCCCGCCCCACATCCAAATCTGGATCACCGATTTCGCCTTGCCTCGGGCCGGGACTTTGGCCGCGGCCACCGCACCGCGGGCGCCGACCGCCGGCAACTCGGCCAGGAACATCCCGGCCGCGCCGAGCAATGCGCGACGGACCGCCTCGCGTCGGGAAAAACAGCCGCCGTCTCGGCCGGCGGTTCGGCGCGCGCCGTCGTCGCCGGACGATGGGGCATCACAATCTCGATCGACGCTCATGATATCACCTCGGTCTGAGTGCGCAGGGCACGTACTCAATGCCGGTAGAGGAACTCGGTACTATTCACCAGCGCCCAAGCCAGATCCACCGCCACCTCGCGTCTTGGGAGGGAGCTTGATTGAGTGTAGGCCGCCACGGTCTCCAATTCCTCCGCGGTCGGATAACGCGAAAGGATCGCAAGGTACAACCCCTCCACAACGTCGCGCGGTCCGGCGCTCGATTGCATCAGGGACTGAAGTTTCGGACTCTTTTCCAGCTTCTGCCGGACGTGGCTCGAATTCAACAGATGCAGCCGCTGCGCGGCCGTCAGACGGTTGTTCCGTTCGGATTCCAGTCCCGTATCTCGCGGCGGACGCCCGAACAGTTCCAGGAAGGAACTGCCGATGCTGCCGTCGGGCAGGGCCACCGAGCGCTGGCCCTGCGGAATGAACGTGAACGGTTCGGGAATCGCGCTCGTGTACTTCTCCGTCGTTCCCGTGATCTGATTCAAAGCGTCGATCAGAACCTCGGCTTCCAGCCGCCGAGGCGCGTAACGTCCGAAATGGGTTTCCACGTCCGGTCGACCGGTCTTGGCGAGCGATGAGAACTGGTACGTCTTCGAGTTGAGGATCAGGCGAAAAACGTGCTTCACGTCGTAGCGGGCCGCGACCAACTCGCCTTCGAGCCAAGCCAAGAGTTCAGGATGGCTTGGAGCGTTGTCCGGGCGAATATCGTCCGGTTCGTGAATGATGCCGCGCCCCAGAAGCCAGTACCAGACACGGTTCACGATACACCGCGCAAACCAGGGGTTCTCGGGAGCGATCAGCCAATCGGCGAAAGCTTCCCGGGGATCCTGTCCGGGCGCGAGGGAGGCGGGGGTTCCGTCCGGGAAGATCGGGGCGGCGGCGGCGCGTCCATCTTGGTCGGATCGAAGCAGATGATCTCCTCCTTCCACTCCGCCGTGTCCTTATAGCGGAGGGAGGAGAAGAAGCTCGCCATACCCGCCAAGCGCTCTTTGGGCCATCGCTCTGCGCGCGTACCCATGAACGTCAGCGCCACGGTTTGCGCAATCGCCTCGGGTTCCCGGCTTTGCATTGCACGGTAAAAGTTGACCTGCGCCACGCGGAAGTTGCTGCCGTTGGCCGTCAGCATCTCACGCACGAATCGGTCATAGGGGAGATTCTGCCTGACGCTCGTGCGAATCCAGCGGTGATATGCCTGGGCTGCATTGGGCCAGAGATTGATGGGAAACTCGGCCTTGACGCGGAGCAGATCGCTCCATTTCATCGCCCAGTAGTCGGCATATTCATCGCGCGCCAGGAGCCGATCGATCATCACGCGCCGCTTGTCGCGGCTCTTGTCCTTGAGGAACTGCCGTACCTCCACGACTTCCGGCAGAGTTCCGATCGTGTCGAGATACACGCGGCGAATGAACACCTCGTCCGACGAGAGGCTGGCCGGCGATATCCCCAACTGCTTCAGCTTGGCGAACACTAGCTCGTCGATCCGGTTCTGCGGGGCAACAGGCGTGCGGCTCTCGAACGGGCGGACCGGCAACTCGCCGGCGACGGCTGAAAGGGTTGTGGCCAGGATCGCCGCGGACAGAAACGAGTGACTCATTGCTGCAAACCCAGCGAAGCAGGTGCGTTGTGATCCCGACAAATCGAGGGGGAAGGCCACTCCAAAAGAACTAACCCCACCGACTTCGGAAAGTTCCGGACACGAAGCCGACACCAGCCCTCGAGGCCCGACCGCCGACGCCTCCGGCCGTTTCTCCGCAAGCTTTTGAAAAGCTCGCTACTTTCGCTGGCACCAGGGAGGGGGTGCCGTGGATGATCCGGTTTCGATTTAAGCGCGTCTTCAACACTGGCCTACGTGGATGGGAACAGAACTGCAGAAGCACGGTCTGTACTGGTCCGACAAAGCAGCCAATGATGCCCTGCCCCCCACGTAGCGAGATTCAACCGACAGGTACTCGGGAATCAGAACCTGAACTCGCCGGCTGGCCTCGCTGTTGCGGCAACGGTAGAACTCCAGCGTGCGAGGAAGCTTGGTTCGCCCTCATCCACGGTTACTGGGGCGCGGTGACGCAATTGGAGCCCTGAAATCGTCGCCCCGCGCGGCCCGTATGCGCGCCGCGCCCCCACATGCGCCGACCGGCCCGTCCCCTTCGACGACCGCAGTGATCGTCAGGGCAGCTTCGGCGGTTCGATGATGGGATACTTGCCCGACAGGGCCTTGAGGAATTCCACGAGATCCTTCTGGTTCTCTTGGGTAAGCTTTGCTTCCCGAACCACGTCGAACATGTCGGAGGAGCGATTGGGATTGTCCTTACCGCCGGCCGCCATTAACGCCACGGATTCCTCCAGAGTCTTCGCGCTGCCGTCGTGGAAGTAGGGACCCGTGCGCGCGACCTCGCGCAAGGCCGGCACCCGGAACTGCGCCGGAATCTTCGGCTTTGCGGGTTACGTCCTTGCGGCCGAGGTCGGGCTTCGCTTTGTCGATCCCCACGCCCGCATTGTAGTAATCATACGTGCTGAACAACGGCGGTTTGTGGCAGTCGGAGCAGCCGGATTCCATGAACAGTTTCATTCCGCGAATCTGCCGCTCGTTCATCGCCTTCTTGTCGCCCGCCGTGTACTGGTCGTAGGGCGAGTCACCGCTGAGCACGGTCCGCTCGAATGCCGCCACCGCCTTGGCAAAGTTCTCCTTGGTCACTTCGGTTCCGAAGACCTCCTTGAACCGCCGCTGGTAGTCGGGCACTTTCGCCAGCTCTTGGCAGACGGCTGCCATGCTGTGTCCCATCTCGATCGGGTTTTCCACCGGTCCGGTCGCTTGCTCCTCGAGCGTTGCCGCGCGCCCGTCCCAGAACTGGCGACTGGCATAGGCCGCATTGATCACGGTGGGCGAGTTGCGGCCGCCCAACTGCTTTCCGATCCCGGCACTGGTCGGCTCGTGCTCGGTCCAGGCCAATTGCGGATCGTGGCAGGTGGCGCAGGAGATCGTCCCATCCTTGCTCATGCGTTTGTCGAAGTAGAGCATCCGCCCCAACTCGATTTTTTCGGGGGTCATAGGGTTGTCATCGGGGATTGCCAACGGAGGCAGGCCGCGGGGGATCGTGGGGAGCGTGGTCCCCGCCGATGGACCATTGTCTGCCCCTGGAGCTGACGTTCCCGCCCAGAGGAGCACCGCGGCAGAGGCCGCCATTATGCAGCACTTCATTGCGTGCATCGGATCGTTCCTTTCTCTTGTCTCTTGCGATACCCAGAAGCTCGAAGTACACCGTTGTGCCGCAGCAACTTGGCACGCGGCGCCGCTCCCGCCGGCCCCAGCGTGTGCGCGCGCCGCCAGCCGACGTGGCCTATCCGCGAGGATTCTAGCGAGCAAGGAAAGGGGATACCAGTCGCCGTGTCCCCCCACGGGGAGTGGATTGCTCAGAGGACCACGCGCCCGGTGAATCGGCATCCTACGCAATAGCGCAGTCGGCCCTCGACTTCCTCGCGAACGACGCGAACGACGCGTGCGGCCAGGAAACGCTCGCTCGACGCTTGCCCCAAGGCAACAACGAGCCCCTGGAAATTGGGAGAATGGTCCAGGTAGAAGGAAATACCCCCGGCCGAGATGTCCCGGCAATCGACTTCGACAAACGACTTGCGAGTCGGCAGAATTCCGCCAATCACAGGCGCGATGCGTTGCCGGTACTCGAAGCTCTTGCGAGGGCTGCGACGGAGGTCGGCACGGCGACGGCGGCCCGCCTGCGCGGCCGGTTCGGGTTGCGACGAGGCCGAGGCTGCGTCTTCGCCCGGCGACGCGCGCTCCACGGCCAGAACCGCGTAGGCAGGACCTCGCGTGGAGTTCGTTTCGAAGCCGCGCACCGTCCAAGTCATCGGTCGGCGCTTTCCCGATTTCGTCAGAAGCGTTGCGTCGAATTGGCAGGTGGCTCTCAGGGCCCGGCCGCTCTGCAAAATCGCCCCCAGCGCACTGGCATCCTCAGAAGCCAGCATCGAAGCGGCGAAGGGACGGCCGCGAAGCTCTGCCACTTCGCGCCCGGCTCGCTGGCTGGCGGCCGAGTTCATCTCCACGATATTCGCCTGTGAGTCGAGCACGATCAAAGGCGACTCGACGAGCGCAAGTACGGCGCCAGAACTTGCCTTGCGTTCGGCGAGTTCCTGTTCGGTTTTCACGCGCGCGGCCGCAGCCATGAGCAAGTGGGCCATCGTCTCGGCAAAGCGGATGTCGTCCGACGCGAAGCACTTTCCCCTGCACCGGTAGAGCCCCAGAGCGCCTAGGGGTTTGCCTGCCAGGTGCAACGGGATCGAGAGCGCTGATACCACTCCGGCTTGCCGCAAAAAGGAGTCACGGTAACGGTACTCCAGGGCGAGATCGGGCGTGGCCACCGGCACGCCGCTCGCCAGGGCATATGCGGCTGCCGAGATCGCCGGATCGCAGGCCGTCGTGTGCACGCTCGGTTCGATCGGCTGGCCCGAGGCGTCGACTCCCGCCAGCGTCAACGACAACGACACTCCCCCGTTCATCACCTCAGCGGTACCGTGCAAGTCGGCTTCCAGTACCTCGACCAGCATCGAAATGGCATCTTGCAGCAGCACGACAAGCGAGGGCTGCGCACTGGCACGTCGCGAGAATGCCAAGAGTGCCACCTGTTCGTGCGCGTGATGATCGAGCGTCTCCTCTTCGTGTTCGATGTCGGCGAGCACGAGGCGAAGATCGTTCAGCGCGGACGAATTCGGAGTGGTGGTAGGCGGCATGCGGGGCAACGAACGAACCAAAGGCGGTCTCCTGGAAATTCTAGGTCCCGCAGACGTCTCTGCCGTCCATTACCCCCAAGGCTGTTGGCGTGCGGCCACCGACCGGGAACACTTGAATCGTTAGGATCGCTACAATCGCACCGCCCTGAGCGCGCGTTGAAATAATAATGATGATGCGCGATAGGGAGTCCGGAACCATGACCTGGAAAGAATTGCCCGCCGAGAACGCATCGAGCCGCACAAGACAAACGAGTAGGAACCTGATGAACTACGAACTGCCGCAGACTGCAATCTCCGCGGCCACTGACGATGGTTCTTGCGGGATGCTGCTGAAATCAGGTCCTTTCGGCCGGCTGTCGCCCCCCACGCGGGGACTGGGTAGCGTGATCAGCTCGGCAGGCCCTAAACCCCTTTTCTTCGCGAAGTCTGCCCTACAATTCCTAGGGAATTCGTGGTTGCGATCATAGCGCCCGGCCTCCTTGAGAGTTATCAGATTCTTCGTGCGGCGCCGCTGTCGCGATCGGTCCCGGGCAGTGCGCTGGGCAGCCGTCAGAGGGCACGCAACACGTGGCACGGGCTCTCCGGGATCCCTACCGTCTGGCTCGTTCAACAACCGTATTGCCCGGCGTATGGAGATTACTCCAGCAGGGTTCTGGGCAAGACACCACGCGCGTCTTACAATGCGTCCCGTCGGACACGCCGGGCAGATTGGTGGTCCGACACGGCATATCGCCGCGGGGCACTCGCCCGCACCTGAGGCACTGGCCATGAATCCTCCTGCTCCGGACTACTCTCGAATTGCCAACGATCTTGGTGCAGAGTTGGGCTCCCTCGGGTTGGACCCGTGGCGCGACCGGCTCCAGAAGGCCGCATCGAGTGCGACCACTGCGCATGGACACGGTAATGGCAATCCGCGTGGTCCTGCGAGAACTGCTGGCCTCCCCGGCTCCCCTGCCCGCCGCAGTTCGCACTCGCGTTTCCGACCTCTTCCAGGAATTGGGCCGAGTGTTGCGTTCGTAACGCGTCTTTCAGGGGTGTGCTGCCCCACGTCCTTGGATCCGAGGGGTTGCCGCCGCCGGGAGTGTCGCACGAGCCTGCTCAAACGACCTTCTTTCCTGGAGCCGCTGCCTTCGGGCGGCGGACCGCAGAGGCCGAGGAAAAACGGTGACGACCGCGGCGACGCGCGGCAGCCCCGCCCCATCCGCCGGGGGGCGACCCGTGCATCGCCGTTATGATCCGCGCCCGTGGTAAAGTCGTGCCGGTAGACGAGGCAAGAGGGGCAGCCGGCGATGGCGCTCAGGATGGACGTGGCACTATAATAGAGAGGCCCCGACCAAGGCTTTGGGGTAATTGCCGGGGCGTCCCTTATCGCGCGGCTTGGGTGGCGTGGCTCGTCAGTTGGGCCACGCGTCGGGTCGCGTCAGCGCACCACGCACACGATGATAGGACTCTGAGAGGCTCTCGCACATGGCTTCGTTCGTCGACCGACTGAAGTCGCTGGTGCCCGCAGGATCGTCGCTGGGGGCGGAGTTGTGCGCCTGGTTGCGGCAGAATAGCTACTGGTACGTGACCAGTGCCGTCGTACACGCCATCGGCTTCGTGGTGTTTGCGATCATGGTGACGTTTCTGCCCGGCATTGTCGCATCGACGTTCAACATGGGGCGAGCGCCGACCTTCGACCCGGTTGACGAAGTGCATGCCACGGAAATGATGCCGGAGCGCTTCGTGATCGGCGATGCGCCGCTGGAGAACACGCGGCTCGACCTGGAGACGCTCGGCTGGGGCGCGGCGGCGCCCCAGGAAGCCAAGTACTATGACGAATCTGAGAAGTTTGAAGACGCAGGCGGAGGAACCAACCTGGAGCTTCCGGGCAAGGTGGTCGGTGGGCTGGGGGGCTTTCGCGTCGACGACCTGGCCGGAATCGGCGGCCTGGGTGGTGTGGGCGTGAGTTCCGGCGAAGGAGACAACGCCGGAATCGGTGGCGCGGGCGGGCAAGGGTTCGGCGGACGTGGGCGCGGACATCGAAAAGCGCTCAACGGCGTGACCGGCGGAACGTCTGCGTCGGATCGCGCCGTGGCAGGCGGCTTGCATTGGCTTGCACGCCACCAGTTACCGGCGGGCCAATGGACACTCCAGCACAACAAGGGGTGCTCTGGGCGCGGCTGCGGCGGCCAGGGGTCGGTCAAGGCCGACGTCGCGGCGACGTCGATGGCGCTTCTTTCGTTTCTCGGCGCAGGGCAAACGCACAAACTCACGGGGCCCTATAAGACCCACGTGAGCCGGGGGCTGAATTGGCTCATCAAGCGCCAGGCATTGGACGGTGACCTCTCCGCCGATTGTCCGGAGCAGCGTATGTATGTCCATGGCCTGGCCACCTTGGCGCTGTGCGAGGCCTACGGAATGAGCCAAGACCCGGTCATCGGTGAAGCCGCATCCAAGGCGATTCGCTTCATCGAGAAGGCGCAGAACGAGACCACCGGAGGCTGGCGCTACCAGCCGGGCGATCCGGGCGATACCTCGGTTACAGGCTGGCAGGTGATGGCCCTAAAGAGGCGCAGATGGCGGGGCTGGGCGTCAATTCGCTCTGCCTGGAGAACACGCGCAAGTGGTTGGCCTCCGTGGCCGAGGGCCAGCACCAGGGGCTCTTCCTTTACCAGCCCTATGATAATAAAGGAGTGGGCCCGTCGATGACCGCCGTCGGGCTCCTCTGCCACCAGTACCTGGGCATGAGACGCGACGATCCGGCGATGCTCGAAGGTCGTCGCTATGTGATGGAGCACTTGCCCGATGCCGGACTGCGCCGCGATATCTACTATTGGTACTACGCCACGATGATGATGCACAACATCATCGATCCAGACTGGGACGCCTGGAACCGGCAGATGCGGCGAACGCTGATCACCACGCAGGTCAATCAACCCGACAGTTGCGCCAATGGCAGTTGGGATCCCGACAAGCCGACCCAGGACCGCTGGGGCTCACAAGGCGGCCGGCTTTTCGTCACCAGCCTTTCGGTCCTCACGCTCGAAGTGTATTACCGCTACCTGCCGCTATTCAAGATCAACAGCCCTCCCACTACGCCGGGTAAGACGAACAAGGCGGCCTTGGCCAGCGGACAATAGCAGACCGAGAGAAGCACGCGGCGTTTCAGCGCCGCAAGACCGCAGCGGGGGGCAGGCAGAGTACTGCGGACTCACGAGGCGCGGATTCGCGCGAATTCGTCGAACATGATCTGTGGGGCATCGGAGGTTCACGCCGACGGCCTTCCACGCGCCGTAGTCGAAGACGATCAGGCCTCCCTTCGGCGTGCTCCAGTGACGAGCGAGCAGCCGGGCTTCCTCGCGGATTTCCGCTTCGACTCCGCGAGGCATGGTCGTCTGGATGTCCACGGTCGCCAGGAAGCAGACCTTCCCGCGGAACTGCTGTGCCGAACTCGACCAGCCCGTAGCTCTGCGACTGCTGCATGTTCAGCACATCGACGCCCAGTTCGATCAGGGTGCGGCACGAAGCAGGTTGATGCGGCCGCAACTGTGCAGGATCACGTGCCAGCCGCAGGAGTGGATCGCGTCGAAGATCGTCCGGTAGCGAGGGGCGAAGAATTCGTCGAACAATGTCCGGCTGATGAAGGGGCCCGCTTGCGTGCCCCAATCGTCGGCAACGAACAGCCCGTGGATGCGGTCGCCGAAGCGTCGCCGTAGCTCGTCGCACTTGCTCGCAGCTTGAAATCGACGATCATGTCGAGGACGCGGTGCACGCGCTCGGGCTCGCAGATAGAAATCCTCCATCGTGGCGGCAAAGCCTCGCAACTTGTGCAGCCGCGAAAAGAGCAGGTTGTGGGCGGTGAGCACGACATAGCGGTCGGCAGCCGCGTCGATCAGCGGTCCGAGACGCTCGTAGTAGAAGGGATTGCGTGGATCGGGCGGTCGATAGGGTCGAGCGCCGACCACGAGGCCAGCGGGTGCTCCTTGACCTGACCGATGTTCGGCCAGCGTCGGTCGTGCTCCAGCCGCACCCCCAGTCGTCCGGCCGCGGCGTGATCGAAGAACCAGCCCGCCTCGGCCCGGTCCATCTCCCAGATGTTGCAGACGTCGTCGGGAAACCCGGGCATTTTGTGATTCCAGTGCTGCCAGAACGGCAAGCGCGGCGGAGACGCAAACTCGATGGCGCGGCGGACGATCTCGCAGGACTGCATGGGGATCCGTCAGCAGGGTTTGTTGCGGTTCAGGAAAGCAGCGCCCTGGTCGCCCACCGTTTTGCCCGGAAGCCCCGCTTCCCGCGGGTCGGCCTCGTTGCGCCGCATTTCTGAGACTCAGTCGGAACGTGGGATCGAAACGCGGAGCCGGCCTAAGAAAGCGGCAAGCGGACCGGCTGGCCTCCGTATTCGATCGAACGGTCGATGGCCAGGCAAAGTTCGTGGGTACGGTAGGCGTCCGCGACGTTGCAGTGAGACTCGCGGCCGGAGAGGATGCAATCGAGGAAGTGATCGGTTTCGGCGTCGAACGGGTGGTGGTTGACGTCGGCGGTGGTGGGCAGAATGGTGGGAATGGAAGCCCAATCGGTTTGCCGGGAAAGAGCGCCTTTGACCAAACGCGGTTGTCGCGGAGCGTGCCCTCGGTGCCGGCCAGGTCGATGTTGAAGGCATAGGGCATTTCGGCATCCAGCAGCGTCGACGTCTTGCCGATGATGCCACTGCGGAACGTGACGATGGCAACGACGTTGGCGTCGTACTCGAAACGCCCCTTGCGGTTATTGGCCATGGCGGCGACTTCGATCACTTCATCGCCGGCGAGCCAGCGCAGGGCATCGACGGCATGACAGCCTCCCAACAGCATGGCGCTGCCGCCGGTGGCCCGACGGCTGTGGAGGTCCCAGGCGTGATGCGTGGACTTCAGGCCGTGCCAATAGTCCGCCTCAATGTAGAACAGCTGCGCCGATAGCTCCGGACTGAACGAGCGACTTGAGATTCTGAACTGCTGGATTCCAGCGAAGCACGAACCCCGCCAGGCTCTTCACTCCGGCCTTGGCCACCGCATCGCGGAGGGCTCGATTCTCCTCCATCGACAGGGCCATCGGCTTCTCGACCAGCAAGTGCTTGCCGGCCTGAGCGGCGGCGATGCCCTGTCGGGCATGGAGGTGGCTGGGAGAGCAGATGTCGACCAGGTCGACGGCCTGGTCGTGGAGCACTGCGTCGTAGTCGTTGCGGATCGCACACTCCAGACTGAGGCGCGCGGCGAACCCGGCCGCGCGGGCCTTATCGACGTCGCTGATCGAAACGATCCGAGCGCGAGGGTTCTTCGACCAACTGGCGGCATGGGCGCCCGCTACCCAGCCGGCTCCGTGGATTGCGATCCCCACCTTGCCTTCCTGCATCCGCTCCTCCGAATCTTTCGGTCTCATCAAGGGAAAAACCACGTGGTCGGCCGGCTCGAAAGGGCGGCTGCGTGCAAGGGCCGCACCGTCAACTCAAGTCCGGCAGCCGATAAGGCTCGCGCCGAGGCGCTCAAGCAACCGATTGGCTTCCTCATCACCGGGGAAGGTCTCCTTTTCGGGGTCCCAGCGGAGCTTGCGGCCCAGCCACCGCGCGATGTTGCCGAGGTGGCAGATCGTCGCCGAGCGGTGGCCGATCTCCACGTCGGCGATCGGCCGCTGGCGGAACGAATGGCGTCGAACCAGTTCCGGAAGTGATCGTCGCTCACTTCGAGTCGCGGGGCATCCTTGCCGAGCGCCTCTGGGCCAATTCCTTGGGTTCGCACGTGAATCGATCGTTGTCGACGATGACCTTGCCCTTCTCCCCGACGAAGATCGCTCCGGCAACTGGGCCATTGTCGAGCGTTACGACGGCGCCGTTGGCATAGCGAAAGAACGCTTTGTTCCGGCTGCAAAGGGCATCGCCGCGCTCGCGGCCTTCCGGGGCCGTGTAGCAGGGAGCCTTGAGCGGCTCGTTGCGTTCGGGCCAGACTTCGACCGGCCCTGTGGCATCGGTACCCAGGGCCCACTGGATCTGGTCCAGGCCGTGCGAGCCGTTGCCCGTCAGTTCCCCGCCCGAGAAGGCACGGAACGAAATCCAGCCGGGATTGCCGCGTGGGGCATAAAGGTCGGCATGATAGGGGCGGAGTTCCGTGGGACCGCACCACGCATCCCAGTCAAGGCCCTTGGGTGCGGGCTGAGCGGGGAACGAGGCATCCCAGGGGCTGGGATAGTCGGCGGCAATCACCGTGTGCACGCGGCCAATCTTGCCCGCGCGGACCAGTTGGCAACCCGCACGATGGTACTTCATCGAACGACGTTGGCTACCGGTTTGAAACACGCGGCCGTACCTGCGCGCAGCCTGGACCATCGCCCGGCCCTCGCGGCACCGTGAGACTCAAGGGTTTCTCGGTGTAGACGTCCTTGCCGGCCTGGCAGGCATGAATGCTTGCCAGTGCATGCCAGTGATCGGGAGTGGCGATCACCACGGCGTCGACGTCCTTGGCTTCCAGCATCGTGCGGTAGTCATACTCCGGACGGCATTTGCGCGACCGCGCGACGGAATCGGCGCGGAGTCGATTGAGATCGCAAACCGCGACGATTCTGCCTTCGGCCGGCATGCTCATGAGCTGCAGGCCGCGTCGTCCCACACCGATCATGCCGATACCGATGCGGTCGTTCGCGCCGGGCGCCTGCGGCTGCCAGCGCAGCGGAAGGAACGAACCAGGGGGTCGCGACGGCCGCCGCGGTGGCAGTGATGCCGCGTGAGAGGAACCGACGCCGTGAGATCGCGCTCGAAGTGGCCATCTTGCGTCTCCGCTTTGATTCACGTCCGAAGGACGAATTGGATTGCCCGGCGAGATTCCTCCCTAGGCCGTCTTCCGGGAGTCGGCCCGGAGTGCAGCAGGGCAAGTCGCGTGCTTACGTTTCGCGCCTGCGCTCGCCTGGGCTCCGATTGTAGTGCCATCGAAACCTCCGTCAAGCTCGCGGCGCAGCGGGAATGGGACTGACGGTTCGTGGCAGTTTCCTTGAGCATGTTTGCCCTCGGAACCACTCAGGACGTTAGTAGTCGTCGGTTGCTACCGAAGCCCTGGCGTCCTGCTCTGCTTGTTTTTCCCAATCACGCAACTTCATTTCGGCTGCACCCCACTCGGTAATTGCCCCAACTGGCGCAAGGCCTCGTAGACCACGACGGCCGCACTCACCGAGAGGTTCAGGCTCCGGGCCTGCGGTCGAATAGGGATGTGGAGGCAGCGGTCGGCATGCTCCGCCAGAAGGGAGCGCGGGAGCCCCTGGGTTTCGCTGCCGAATACGAGCACGTCGCCGGGCTGAAATCGTGCCTCCGTATAGCGTGTCGGGGCCGACTTGCTGAACAGCCAGAACCTGTGGCCGGTCTCGCCCAACCGGCGGACGAGGTCGCCCCAATCGTCGGCTACTTCCCAGTCGAGGTGCTCCCAATAATCGAGTCCCGCGCGGCGCATGTGCTTGTCGCTCAGCCGGAACCCCAAAGGGCGCACCAGCCACAGTTTGGCGCCCGCGGCCACGCACGTACGCCCAACGGCCCCGGCATTGCCGGGGATCTCGGGTTGATGAAGAACAACATGTAGCACGGGAGCGATCACGGAGCACCAGTTGGAGCCAAATTCCAGAACCGATTTCTCGGCCATACAGGGCCGCCGGGCGGTACTGGAATGGGTTTCTTACGATGGTCGCGAGAGGCAAGCGGCGCCCTCCGCTGCCGCGCACGCAGTAGCCAGGAAGTCCAGGTTAACTCAGACGGTCTTTACCCTCAAGCGAGGTCCCGCTAGGATGGGGCGGCTTGAGCAGGTGAAGCAGTGGAGCTTTTCTTGACGCATGGTGAATGGGCGGCGTTGCGGGCGCAAACGCCTTGCCCTTCGGCCACCCGAGGGCTGGCCGGGCGCATTGGCCATGCGTGGTCCATCCCAGGAGCACGTCGATCATGTCCGACCAGCGGCTTGCCCAGTATAACCGGGCCCTTGACTTCGGCCAGCGGCAGGTGACGACGACGATCCAACGGCATCCCGACTTCTTCCCCTTCTACACCGCGGACGGCAAGTGGCACCACCGTGGCGAGAAATGGACCGATTGGACGGGCGGTTTCTTCGCCGGAATGATGTGGCAGTTCTTCCGCCGCACCGGCGACGCAACCTGGCGGCATCGCGCCGAGCACTATTCGCGTCTGCTCGAGCACCGCCAGGTGGACCGCAACGTGCACGACTTGGGGTTTATGTTTCTCAACACGTATCGCCCCTGGTTCGAGCTCACCGGAGACTCTGCACTGCGCGACGTACTCATTCAGGCGGGTCGCACTTTGGCGCAGCGCGTACATGGCGAAGGGGCGCTACCCTGCAGTTTCCTCGGCTGGGAATCGCTGTTTATCGACATCATGATGAACGTGCCACTCATCCTCTACGCAGCCCAGAAGACGGAAGACAAGAACCTGGAGGAGATCGCCCTGGCCCACTGCCGCACGACGCGCGACCGCCTGGTGCGCACTGACGGTTCGACCGCGCACGAGGGAATCTTCGATCCCCTTTCGGGTGAGTTCCTCCACCAGAGTACGCGGCAAGGGCTAAGTCCTGAGAGTTGCTGGGCGCGGGGCCTCGCCTGGTCGATGTACGGCTTCAGCCAGGTATACGCCCTGACGGGTTTGCCGGAGTTCCTTGAAGTAGCGCAGCGTAACGCGTCGTACTGGCTCGAGCACCTCCCCGACGATAAGATCCCCTACTGGGACTTCAACGCCGATCTCTCGCAGCCGTTACCTTGGGGACCCCAGAAGGATAGCTCGGCCGCGGCGATTGCGGCCAGCGGTCTGTTGGACCTGGCCCAACAGGCCGCGACGCCCGAGCACCGCCTGGCCTACCGCAATGCCGCGATGGTCATGCTCGACGTGCTGAGCACGCCGGAGTATCTGGCGATCGATACCGCCGGCTGGGAAGGCGTCTTGAAGCACGGCGTCTATCACACCAAGAAGAATCTGGGGGTCGACGAGTCGGTGGTGTGGGGCGACTTCTTCTTCGTCGAAGCGATCGTGAAGGTCGTGACGGGCGATGCGGGCCTTGTCGATTCCGCCCATGCCGACTGAGGCAGTAACGGGTCGGAGTGTCGTGGACGGGACATTCGGCAGTCGCCGAAAAAACGGCGACTGCCCACAAGGGAACGGTTGTCTGAGCGGCTTTATCGCTTCGCGGGCGAGCTCGGCTGGCCTGGCACTGCCTCGACGGCGACGTGCGACGAAACCTCCACCAGCGAATCGAACACGCGTACGCGTTTCCAGTTCGACTTGTTTTCCTCGATGAACTTCAGGTGCTTCGGAGCCTTCTGGTACTGGTCGTGGGTCGCCTGGTTCTCGAAGACCACGTGGAGTGCCACGTCGAAATCGAGGTCGTTCACTTCCCGCTTCAGCGACTCGGCCAAGGGACCGGCGGCGAACCAGACCGTGCCGGGATGGTCCGAGAGATACTCCTTACAGGCCGCAACCAGTTTCTCCTTGGCCTGGAGCGAGCTGTCGTTGAGGCTGAAATAGACGTCGTGGCTGAGCATCGGCTCGTCGGCTTGCATGGGGATACCTCCGAGTAGTGCAAGGACGAGGGCGGCAAGACCTATTGCGCGTTTTCGCATCGTTCGAACCCTTCGACCTCGGTTGAAGAAGACATGAGATCCACGAGGTGGCTCACGGAGCGACCGCGGCAACCTGCGACGCCGATTCTCGGCAAGCCCCGCCCGCTTGTCAACACGCGCGGCAATCGGGCCGGCGAGCTACGCGCCGGCCCCCCTGCGCGGTAGACTCCGGCGCGAGGTACGCCGTTCGACCAATCACCCCAGCGCCGTTGCGATGAAGGAACGTCCGGAAATGGAGACGACCATGAAGCATCCCCTCCGCCCGTGGGCAGGGGCAGTTTTTGGCCACGCCATCGCTTGCGCCGCGTTGACTTGCTCCGCGGACGTACTGAGCATCGCCGTCGCGGCGTCTGCGACCGTGGCCGAGCGGGTTGATGCCCGCGTCCAGCAGGTCATCGTGCGCCAGCGGATTCCCGGGCTCTCGATTGCCGTAGTCCGCGGGGGAAAGGTGATCTTGGCGAAGGGTTACGGCCTGGCAAACGTCGAGTTGGACGTGGCGGTCACACCGCGCACCGTTTTCCAGATCCAATCGATTACCAAGACGTTCACGGCTGCGGCGATCCTGATGCTCGTCGAGGAAGGTCGGCTGGCATTAGACGACACAATCGGCAAGCATCTGGACGGCTCTCCCCCGAGTTGGGACTCCATCACTCTGCGGCATCTGCTCAGCCACACGTCGGGCATTCCCGACTACATCAATCGACCAACGACAAGCTTGCGGTTGGACGCGAGCGATGAGGAAGTGCTCAAGTCGGTCGCCGCACGCCCGCTGGATTTCGTGCCGGGTGCCAAGTACTCGTACAGCAACACCAACTACCACCTCTTGGCGATGGTGATCCGCAAGGCCACAGGCAAGGACTACGGAGCGTTTCTGCAGGAGCGCGTGTTCGATCCGCTGGGGATGAACGACACACGCGTAGTGAGCCTGGCGGAAATCCTCCCCCGCCGCGCCTCGGGTTATTCTGCGCCTCGGCGATCGGCTGCGCAATGGGGAGTACATTGCTCCCAGCATCCTTGGCTATGGAGGCGGAGGGCTGCGGTCAACCGTCCTCGACCTGGCGCGATGGGACGCTGCGCTCGACGGGGACCGCCTTCTCGCCAACACTACGCGGCAACGGATGTACACACCGGCCAGGCTCAACGACGGCTCGTCGAGCACGTATGCATTGGGCTGGGCGATCCACCAGGTCCGCGGCCATCGCTGCCTGGCCCATACCGGAATGCACTCCACCGGCTTTGCCTCAGCCATCTGCCGCTTCGTCGACGACCGGTTGACAGTGATCGCGCTCACCAATCTCCGCAGCGCGGATGCTCTGGGCATCGCCTGCCACGTCGCCGGCTTTTACGAACCGGGTCTGGCACGGCCGGAGTATTCCCCCATCGAAGACCGAGAGCCGGAAGTCGCGGCGCGGGTCCGCATGCTGCTCGACGATCTTGCCCAAGGCAAAGCCGAGCACGAACACTTCAGCGCGGAACTGTGGAAGAAGCTCAGCAGTGAGCAGCGGCAGATCCAAGAGGCGGCGCGCGAGCTGGCGGTGCTGGAATCGATCACTCTGGTCGAACGGAAAGAGGAGAACGGACTCCGCGTCTATCGATACCGGGTGGTACACCGCTATCGCGTTCGCCTGGTTCTCGCGACCTTCTCCGCCGACGGTAAGCTGGCCGGGCTGTTCTGGGAGGACGATTGACCGCCTTGCCGCATGCATGCCGCGTATGCCGCACCGGCGTGCTGCACGGCAACGTCAGTTGCCCTCCGCGGCCGGCGAAATCTCCAACACCACGGCTTCGCGCCGCGCCAAGTCGATTCGAATCCACGGCGAAGCGCGATCCAGCGCACCAGCGAAACGCGGTCTTCGCGGTCGATGCGCGTCAGGCGCGCGTCTGGGGGGAGCCCCAGCTCCTCGCGATCGATCCGTACGGCGACTTCGAGCGGCCCATCCGCGATGCTAGCCAGTACCACGGCGACCGCACCGTCGGAAGCGCGCCAAGCGGAGCAAATCGCCGAGGGACTGGACTTCTGAAAACCCTTGACCCGGTCCTGCTGTCCCGCATAGATCGACAGACGGGAGAAATCGATCGTCGCCTCCGCAGCGCGGATTTCCGGGCGCGGAGCATCGTCCCCCGGAGCAGGTATTTCACCGCACGCATACGCACGCGGGCCAGTTTCAGCAAGTAATCGATCTCTTCCGCTCGGGTGGTGAGTTGCTCGGGCTGGAAGTTGGCAATCGTCGGCTGTTGCCCCCACACAAAGGCCCTCGCCTGCTCCAGGTAGAACTGACACGCGTACTTACGATCGAGCAGGGCCAACGGCTCCTTGGGAGCGTGCTCGGCCGGCCAGAGATCGTCGTAGGGAGGCGAGGTCAGCGACGAGTAGTTGCCGTAGAGCATGGCCGTGTCGTGATAGACGGCATGGAACATGGGGATCGGCTCCCAGCCGTCGAGCACCGGCGCGTAGCGCTCGCGGCTCACCTGCAATGTAAGCATCAGGTCAAGATAGGGAAGCCAGGGCTCGCTGCAGCCCTCGCCGGCGAGCGCGAGTGCTCGCGCGTTGCTACTGCGGCGCCGCACATCATCGGCCAGCGTGCGAAAACCGTTCATCCAGTAGCTTCCGCCGCCCAGCGCGTGGCCGTGAGCGGGATCATAGCAGGCCAGGCTGCTGCACGCCTGATCCATGTAGATTCCGTCGACGCTCAGCTCGCGGACGGCGCGTTCGGCGAGCGTGGCGTACTTAGTTCTCCAAAAGGACGTTCCCATGCACATCGACGCGCAGGGCTGACGCGTGAATGTGTTGTAGACCTCGGGCCGGATCGCGCCGTCGGGACCCTTGACGGCGTAGGCAGCGGCGTTCTCTGCGACCCAACTCCGCGTGGTCATCCCCCAGAGCCTTTGGTTCATGTAAACCAGAGCGCGGATGTCCTGACGGTGGGCTTCGGCCAGCGCAGCGCGGAACGCGTCGCCTCCTTCGCGTGGCGGGAGGTATTCGGGAAAACCTGTGTCGTACGGGCAGCCGTGCCACCAATGCCAGAACACGTTGACCGGCAGGCCGAGTTTCCCACGCAGCACTGCGGCCGGGACGAGCACCTGCGGCGATCGGCCGCGATTCCATACCCAAAGCCCGGTGCCCAGTACCCAATTGGGTACGAGTCCGCGGCGCAGCCGGCTCTGGCGGACCCAGGATTGCTGGCCGGCCCACGCGCGATAGCGCTGGGCCGCGGTAAACCAATCGCCGCGAAAAGTACCGAGAAGAACGCGATAGCCCAGCGCGAACGACCCGTGCGTCGAGGCGAGTTTCAGGCAGATGCACGACCTCGATGCCCACGCGCCCCTTGTCGTCCGCGTGAAGGGCGAAGCTCTTGCGGTGCGCGTCGACGTCGTCGCAAGCAATGTAAAGTCCCGGGCCCTGCCGGCCGTACCACGCCAGGCACTGGAGCGACAGTTCGCCGGGATAGTGCCAAGCCAAGCGGCGTCCCTTGCCCTCGGGTCCGGCCAGAAGCCTCCGCGGACTCTCGGAGAGCTCGCCCATCCAGTGCGGCACGGCGAGGCGCTCTTCCGGCTGCTGCGCCAGGGGGCCGATCCCTGGAAATCGAACTTCCTCCAAGGCAAGCGGCCCGGCTTCCTCGATGGCGAGATCCCAGGTCGTCATCGGATCGTGCGCGTCGAGTCGCACGACCGCCTCCACGCGCAAGCTCGGTGCTTCAGTTAATCCGAAATTGGTCCAAGTCAGCCGCACGCTCCGCGCGTCAAGCGATGTGCGAGCGAACGACTTCGCCCCACCGGGCCCAAGCAGAACCCCGGCGCCGGACTTGCGCGCGCAGGCACTCCACAACGCGGTCGCACCGGAGTCGGAAGCAAGGTGATTGTAATTTCCCGCTGCATCCACGAGTCCGATCAGGCTGCCCGTCTTCGCGTCAAAGCGCAGTTGGAGTTGCGACCCCGTCAGCAGGATCGACTCGGTGGGCGCACCGACCGCCGGCGCCCCGGACACGAGCCACGCGAAGGCCAACCACACAACTGCTTCTCGGGCCGCGCGGCACCATGCACGAAGAAGCCGGCGGGCCGAGCAGGCCGGCAAAACAGGCGGTGGCAGTACTGCCCTTCCCACGGCAATCAACCGATCTTGTCCGGCTCAGGATGCACCCAGGGACGGCGGTACGGGCGGCGGAGCAAACGGTTGGCTTCTTCGTCGCCGACGACCTGCCCTTTGGCCGAATCCCAGGTAAGGGTGCGGCCGAGGTCTAAAGCCAGGTTGGCCAGAATGCAACTGGCCGTGGAAATGTGTCCCTCCTCGATGTCGGCCACAGGCTTGGCGCGCGTGGCGATGCAATCGAGGAAGTTGAGCATGTGCCGCCGAATCGCCGGAGCCACGTGCTTCTCCAAACCCGGTTCGGTCTTGTCCTCGGGGTACTGCTCCAGTTCGTAGGTCACGTCCTTGTGGATGGGCTCGCCTTTGCCCTGGGGCACGAAGTCGTAACCGAACACGCTGGCCTTGAGGGTACCTTTGTCGCCGTAGAAGGTCGCGCCCCAAGGATACTTGGGATCCGGCGTTTCACCCCAGGTGCGATGTTGCCAAACCACGGGCAGATCGCCGAAGTCGAAGGTGGCGGTCTGCGTGTCGGGCACATTGGCCTTGCTCTGCTTATCCACCAGGATCCCGCCGGTCGAACCGATACGCTTGGGCCAACCCAACTCGAGCATCCAGCGAACCATGTCGAACATGTGGATGCACATGTCGCCGAGGATTCCATTGCCGTATTCCTTGAACGACCGCCAGCGGCCCGGGTGAGCCAATTCGTTGTACGGGCGCATGGGCGCCGGCCCAGTCCACATCTCCCAGTCCAGATTCGCGGGGGGAGCGGTGTCGGGCGGATTGCCCCTGGCGCGCATGTGGTAGTAACAGTAGATCTCGACCAAGCCGATCTTGCCCAGTTTTCCCTCGCGAAGGATTCGATCGCGTGCCTCGATCAGGTGCGGGGTGCTGCGCCGCTGGGTGCCCACTTGCACGACGCGTTTGTGCTTGCGCGCCGCTGCGAGCATCGCCTGGCCTTCCACGACGTCAACGCTAATCGGCTTCTGTACGTAGACGTCCATCCCGGATTGAACCGCCTCGATCGTCGGCAGCGCGTGCCAATGGTCGGGCGTGGCAATCAAGGCAATGTCTACGTCTTTCTCGGCCAGGAGCTTGCGGTAATCGCTGTAGATACGCGGCTTCTTTCCCGAGCGCTGTCGCTGAGCGATGCGATCCGCGGCCTCCGCCGACATCTTCGTGTCCACGTCGCAGATCGAGACTACCTCGACCGGCGCCACCTGGATCAGTCGGAGCAGGTCGCATTTGCCGTACCAGCCGGAACCGATCAAGGCCACGCGCTTCGGCTTCTGATGCGCGATCTCCGCGGCGCGGGATCCCAGGGCCGACATCGCCAGCCCGGCAGCGCTGGCCTGAAGGAAGTTCCGTCGATGCATGGCAAGTCTCCAAAAGGACCTCGAAGGCGAAGGGGAAACTGCCGGGATTATAGCCGAACGACCGGCCATTCGCCACCGCGAGCCGCTACGGTCGGGCTGGTGCCGCTTCCAGGAAGTTCTGCCTGGATGCGGCACGACAGCCCGGACCGAAGCGTCCGGGCAAAGCCAACAAGACGACTGCCCCGAATTGTCTTCTCAACGGTCCGAATGCCGTGTACGAGACAATAGTTTACCGGAAACGGAGAAAGCCTCCACGATGCCGCGCAGCGTGGAGGCTCAGTTCTCTCAAGTCGATTCCGTCCTTCCATGCGGCTGGCGGCCGCCCGGGTGAACCGGTGAACGGGTACACGTTACGCCGCGCCGTGCCGTGCCGTGCCGCCAGACAATCGCCGCACCGGGAGTGCTAGTAGCGACGATCACGTTCCGGGCGGTCGCGCGGGGGTTCACCTGGCCTCTCTGGACGCCTGAGATCCGCATCGGGTCCTTTCCCATCACGGGGTCGATCCCGCCCCTCGCCGCGTAGCGATTGCAGATCGGCGCGCAACTGCTTCATCTGCTCCTGGAGATCGCGCATCTGCTCGCGGAGGACCCTCGAATTCTCCTCCGGGACGCGCTGGTTCGGCTCGATCTCGACCTTCGGGCCGGGGACGGCGATTTTCGATGCCGGTCCGCCCAGGGGCATTCCGGGCGTATGCTGCAGGAAGACTGCGACGGGGAACTTGCCACTGAGCAGGGCCTCGGCCTCACGGAGCAGGCGATCAGCCTGGTCGTTCAATCCCGCCTCGCGGAGTTTTTCGGCAGCCGTGCGGCACGTGACTCATCCGCCGCTCGCGTTCCTGTGGATCGAGGGGCGGCATGGGACGGGCACTGCGCACGATCTGGGTCACGGTGGTCGTGGCGGCCTTCTTGTGCAGTTCGGCCAACTCGCGCACGACCTCTTCGATCTCCTTGGCCTTGCCGGCTTTGGCAAGCTCAGCGATCTTATCGTGCAGTTCGGCGATCCGCTTGTTCTGTCGGTCGCGCTCCTCGGGGTTTGGAATCACCGTGACGTGCGACGTCACCGGTCCGGGGCTCATCTCCACCTTTCCGTCGGGATGGCGAATCGTGACGCGATCGATTTGCCGCTCGGGGCCGATCATGCGCACGCGAGTCTCTTCGCGGAGCGCCGGCGGCAACTCCTTGAGAATCCCGCCCAATTCCATCTGAACCTTGCGGATCTCGCGTGCCGTATTCTGCCATTCCTCGGCCTGATCCTCACGGAGATTGGTCAATCGCTGCTCCAACTCGCGTTTGTGGGCCTCCAACGCCTGGCGTTTCTGCATCAGTTCGCGGACTTTGGGTTCGAGCTCTCGCATGAAGAGCGTCGCGCAGGGGGCATGTCGATTTGCTCGCGCTTTACATCGTGCTTGGGGGGAGGGGCGTGCGGAACATCGCGTTCGACCTGCGGGGGACGATCGCGCGGCACATCGCGCGGTTTGTCTTCGGCCGCTCCTGCGGACACCGGGGCCAGCCAGGCCGCCAGCGCCATCGCGGCCAACGAGCGCTTCCAGGACATGCGAACCACACTCATCGTCGTTTCTCCTTCTTCAACGGGGGCCTGGGGACGAGCCCAGGCGGTTGAGAACACCGAAACCACCACCAGCGCCAGGGCCAGAGCGGCCCTAGCCACGATCAGGCGGCGACGTGTGGGCGCCCGGCACGTTCCCGCCCGAAGACTCAACAATCGCTCCACTCGCCGGCCAAGGCCCGAGCGGAACCCGGCCCCTTCGATCGATAGCCAGCCGAGACGGCGCGCGTTGACGAGTTTTCTTCCCAAGGTCACCAGGCATCCAGCCAGCGCGTCGGGGCCGCCCGGCACGAGCAAGCTCGCCTCGTCGGCTGCAGCCTCGCTGGCCGCACGCAGCCGGGAGCGCGACCACCAGGCCAGCGGATGCCACCACAACGCCGCACAAACCAGGTCGGCAGCCAACCGCCAGGCAGGATCGCGCCCGGCCAGATGCGCCAACTCGTGGGCCAACATGCTCTGCTGCTCCTGGGCGTCGAAATCCGCGGCAAACGAGGCGGGTAGCGCGAGTGTCGGATGCAGGATGCCAAAGACCGCTGGAACTCCCAGCCCCGGTGATTCGATCACGCGCACCGGCCGGCAAAGGCCCAGCCGCCTCGCCAGCCCGTCGACGCGCGCACGCAATGCGTCGTCAACCGTGCGGCGCTGACGCCAGCCGAAACGGCACAGCAAGACATGCACCCAGGCCGTACGAAGTGCAACCACAAATGATCCGGCCAACCAGATCCAACCCGGCCAGCGGCGGGAGGCCAGGGACCAGCTTGCCACGGGCGATGCAACGAGCCCGTCCGCTTCGCGGTTGTCTTGCGTGTGCGGAACGACGGCGACTGAGTCCGATTCCTTGATGGGCGCAATCATTTCGGACCTGCTGCTCCCATTCAGCCGGCGGGTCCACCGCAACCGTCTCCTCCGGTCGCCACGTTTCCAGCGGCAATGCGATCTCCGCTGGAACCAGTTCGAGTTCCGCCATTTCTTCCGGCGCGATGGATTCCTCCGGCACGGCCCCACCGGACAGCGGCACGTCGGACGCCGGTTCGGCCGTCGGGCGGGAGGGGGTCGAAATGACACCGGCTTGATCGCCGTTAAGGGCCAAAGATTCCGGCGTGCGCGGTATCTCGAAGGGCACGATCGGCCGCAACAGCGAGCAAATCGCCTCGCCCGCCCCCATCGCCTCGATCAGCACCAGGCCAGCCAGTCCGATCAGGGCCGTCTGCCAGACGGTGCGCTGCCAAACTGCGGAACTCGCTCTTCGCGTAATCGCCGGCGCTAGTGCAGCAACCAGCACGGTCCCCATCGCAAGGGTGAGAAGCAGTTGGAACCAGAACGCGTACTCGGGAACCCAAGGTGTCGACATAGCACACCTAGCTACTGGGGCAATTCGTCCTGCCTGCGTCCGCAACTTCCGACATACAACCCGTATTCCACCGCTAACGACGCTTCTTGCGATCTCGGATCACTTCCTCCAGCCGCTCCAATTCCTCGAAGCTCACCTCGCGTGTCTGGAGCAGGTGATTGAATGCGTCGGCCAGACTTCCTTCAAACATGCGTTCGACGAGGTCGGCGGTGGAGTTCCGGTTCACAGCATCTTCCGTAACCGCCGCCTCATAGATAAACCGCCTTCCATGCTCCCGGTGCCGTACAAGCCCGCGGCCTTCCATCTTGCGGAGCATGGTGGCCACGGTCGTATAGGCGAACTGCTCGGTCCCCAACTCGGCGTGAACTTCGGCCACGCTTGCCGTGCCGGTCCTCCAGAGGACCTTCATGATTCTCAATTGCAGATCACCCAGGCGCAAGGATCGCGGGTCCGTCATTCCATCTCCTCCTGCATTCAACTACCGAAGTAATACTACCCGGGTAGTTCATGGGGGTCAAGCCTATCCGCCTGGGATTTTTTGTGGAAGACCTCTCACCTTGCTCTGCCTCGCGATGCGGACAACAATGCAGGATTCCGGCTCCTGATTCTCATCATGCGATGTACGACCCACCGCCAGAACGCCCTACAGCCAAGTCACACCCCGCAACTGACGGGGCAAGGCTCCAGGCTCAGTTTCCCGACGAGGGAGCAGGGACCGCACCTGAGGTTGCTCCGCCCGTCGATCCTTATGTGGTATGGCGGAGCGCCGATTACCGTTTTTTTGCGGCCGGCTGGTTCCTGCTGACCTTCGCCAGGTTGGTCGAGACGGTCGCAGTCCAGGTTTTTGTGTATCAGGTTACGGAAAGTGCTCTCGCCCTGGGGCTAATTGGCCTGGTGCAGGCCCTGCCCGTCATGCTGCTGGCGATTCCGGCGGGTCAGGTCGCCGATCGCTACGATCGTCGTCGCGTGCTGGTAATCATGATGGCACTGGGTACGACCGCTTCGGCGGGTCTGGCGGTTGCGGCGGCAAGCTCGGTTGCGGTCGGTTGGGTGTATCTCCTCATCTTCGTGGGTGCCATCAGCACGGCGTTGGGCAGTCCTTCCCTGCGCTGCCCTGTTGCCGCAGATCGTCGCCCCGGAACATCTGGCGAACGCAGTCACCTGGCAAAGCAGCATTTTCCAGGTGGCCACGATGATCGGTCCTGCGGTTGGAGGGTTCATCATCTACGTGAAGGGCAGCACCACCGCGGCCTTTGTCCTGGCTGTCGTCTCTCGCTTGCTCTCGCTTGCGGCGATAGCATGCGTCCGCTCCCGTCCTGCACCGCGACAAAGCGAGTCGATTTCTCGGGAGAGTCTCGTGGCCGGGATACGCTTCGTTTTCCGCACCAAGCTCATCCTGGCCACGATCACGCTCGACCTGTTTGCGGTGCTTTTCGGCGGCGCGACCTACTTGCTGCCCATTTTCGCCAACGAGATCCTGGGGGTCGGCAGTTGGGGCCTCGGGCTTCTCCGCTCGGCGGAAGCCGTGGGTGCGATCTCGATGGCAATGCTCTTAGCCCATCTTCCTCCGATGCGCCGCGCCGGCCACACGTTGTTGTGGGCGGTGGCCGGTTTCGGCACAGCCACAGTTGTCTTCGGACTATCGACCTCGTTCTGGCTTTCGCTGGCGATGATGTTCATCATCGGAGCTTTGGACAATATCAGCGTGGTCGTGCGTCACACGCTCGTGCAACTGCTCACGCCCGATCGCATGCGCGGCCGCGTGTCGGCGGTCAACAGCGTGTTCATCGTAGCCTCGAACGACGTGGGCGGACTGGAATCGGGGCTTGTGGCGGCGATGGTGGGGACGGTAGGCTCCGTGGTGCTGGGGGGGATCGGGACCATTCTCGTGGTATTGGGAGCAGCCCGCACCTGGCCGGAAATCCTCGCTATCGGCTCCTTGCGCGACATCCGCTCGGCCGACGAGGCCGACGCCGGGCCGCCTGAGGAAGGCGTACCGCGCAGTGCCGCGGTCGAGGCATGATTCGCGCGGGACGATCAGAGTCCGACGATGCTGTAGCCGCAGTCGACGTGGATCGTTTCGCCGGTCAGCCCGCCGGACATCGGGCTGAGGAGGTAGAGGCCGGTCGAACCGAGTTCCTGGGGAACGCACGTTGCGCCCCAATGCACGACTTGCGTGCGCAGTGGTCCTGCATCTGGTCGAAGTCGGCGATGCCCGCCGAACTGAGCGTGCGCATCGGTCCCGCGCTGAGCGCATTGATGCGAATTTGCTTCCATCGGCCCAGGTCCCAGGCAAGGTAGCGCACGCTGTGCTCCAGCGCCGCCTTGCACACGCCCATCAGGTTGTAGCCGGGCATCACCTTTTCGCCGCCGAAGTAGCTGATGGTGACGATCGTGCCGCCCTCAGGCATCACACGAGCGGCCTCGCGGCAGCAAACCACGAGGCTGTAGGCGCTGATGTCCATGGCCAGGTGCCATGCCTCGCGGCTGGCTTCGAGATACGGCTTGCGCAGGTCCTGGGGCGGGGCGAAGGCGATCGAGTGGATGAGGAAGTCCAGCTGCCCGTAGGTTTCGGCCACGGCGGTGAACACGCGGGCCACGTCTTCATCCTTCTGGACGTCGCAGGGCAGAAGCACCTTGGGGGCGTGGGGCTCCACCAGCCGGGAGACTCGGCGTTCGCTGGACGGGCCGGGCAAGTGCGTGAACGCCAACTCGGCCCCTTCGGCGTAGAGGGCCTCGCTCATCGCCCAGGCGATGCTCCGGTCGTTGGCCACCCCCATGACCAGACCAATCTTGCCGCTGAACAGGCCCATGCGTTTGCTCGCTCCTCCCCACTCAAACCTGAGGGACTACGCCTAACACGCTCCGACTTTCCCCGGCCTCGTCCTGCCCGATTGGCCTGCGACTGCCGGACCGCCCCCACCCGCAGATAGAAGGGGAATTATAGCGGAGCGGGGGCAAAAGCAAAGCCGGAAGCCGCCTGGGCATGGGACGGGGATCCGCCCGCGGTGCATGCTGCCTTTGGCGATGTGTCCCGCGGGTGCGGGCGATCTCGATGTAGTCGAAGCGCGCGGATGCGCGGCCGGGGGAGCCTGCCGAGCCCGAGGACGGGTCAGTCGTTGGACGGAACCGGACCGGCGAGGATTTCGTATTCCTCCAGGGGCGACGCGTCACCGGAAAGCACTTGGAGGAGATTCATGGAGAGCACGGGCAACTGGCTCTCGATGAACCGCCGCGCCACGCGTTTCTTTCGCGCGTTGGCCGCGCCTTGACCGAGGAGCAGGTGGCCGACGATCACGATGATTGCGGCGTCGACGAGGCGGCGGCCGGAAAGGTCCAGATAGGAGGCCGCCTGGGTCTTCACGAACTGAATCGCTTCGAGAATCCGCTGCTTGGCGTCCAACAGACGAAGCTTGAGCGCCGCCAGGTCGGGGTCGGAGTACTCGATCTTCTCGAAGTCGGCCACGAAATTCTCGAAGGCTCCGGAGGAGACGCCGCGGATCGCCGCCACGACCTGCAGTTGGCTGGTGCCTTCGTAGATCGTGGTGATGCGCGCGTCGCGCATGTAGCGTTCCGACGCGTAGTCCTTCATGTACCCCGAGCCGCCGAGCACCTGGATTCCCTGATTCGCCACGCGGCAGGCCATCTCCGAGCAATAGTACTTGCTCATCGGCGTGAGCATGCCGTTGACGCGTTTGAGGGCGCGGGCGAGTTGCCTGCGCTGCTTCTCTTCCTCCTTGTCGCGCACCAGGCCGCCTTCGAGGATCCGCAGATTGTTGTTTTCGCGATCGCAGACGCGGCTGGTCTCGTACGTCAGCGCGCGGGCCGCTTCGATCGAGATCTGCATCTCGGTGACCAGTTCGGCCACCGCGGGCAGGCGCTCGATCGGCCCACCGAACTGATGGCGGGTGTGGGCGTAGATTCTCGCCAATCGGAAGGCCGCCTCGGCCACGCCCAGCGACTGCGCGGCGATGCCCACGCGAGCCCCGTTCATCAGCGCCATCACGTAGGTGATGAGTCCCCGCTGCCGTTCGCCCACGAGCTTGGCGGGGAGATCGTCGAACACGAGTTCACACGTGGGCGAACCGTGGATACCGAGTTTCTCCTCGAGATGCCGCACCTTGACGCTGCTCGTCGCGTTCCGCATAGAAGAGGCTCAGGCCGCGGCCGTCGCTGATCTCGGGCTCGCTTCGCGCAAGCACCAGCAGCACCTCGCCGCAGCCGTTGGTGATGAATCGCTTCACCCCGGTGAGGAACCACCGCCCCTCGCCGTCCTGCCAGGCGCGGAGGCGGACCGCTTGCAGGTCGCTGCCGGCATCGGGCTCGGTGAGCACCATGGCGCCGGTCACGTCGCCGCGGCAGAACTGGGGCAGAATGTGGTCCTTGATCTCGTCGTTGGCAAAAGCGTTGATCGTTTCGGCGATCCCCTGAAGGCCGAACATGTTCATAAACGAGCAGTCGGCGCGGCTCACGATCTCCGTGGCCATGGTGTAGAGGATGTTGGGGCAATTCAGGCCGCCGTACTTGCGCGGCAGCGTGAAACCCATCATGTCGGCCTGCGACAGCCGGTCGAGGTTCTCCTGCACCTTGGGATGCAGCGTCACCGTACCGTTTTCGTTGAGCGTATTGCCTTCGCGGTCGACGTCCTCGGAGTTGGGCGCCACGGTGTCGGCAGCCACCTGGCCGACAATCTCCAGGATCCGCCGGTAGTTGTCGACCATGTCGTCGGCGTCGAGCGGCGCATAGTCGGCGTCGCCGTTGACGGTACGATCCTCTTGGAGCGCGGCAGTCTCCTTCAGATCGATATGGTTGAACAGGAACTGGATGTCCTGATTGTCGAGAAAGTAGTTCCCCACGTGCAACCTCGGCGTACTGGCGTGAATCTCTGAAAAAAAGGGGGACCGGCCCTGGGCCGACGGGAGTCTAGGACGGCTGCCTTGCGCCGCCCCACCGCGCTGCGCTCAGCGCCGCTCGCGCAGCGCCTTGATCATCAACGGAATCACCTTGTTCAAATCGCCGACGATCCCATAGTGGGCGACGGAGAAAATCGGCGCCTGGGCGTCGCTATTGATGGCGATGATCTTGGCCGACTCCTCCATACCCGCCCGGTGCTGCACCGCCCCGCTGATTCCCGCGGCAATGTAGAGCGCGGGCCGGACCGTAGTACCCGTCTGCCCGACCTGGTGCTCCTTGGCGATGTAGCCACTATCGACGGCGGCACGGCTGGCGCCCACGGCGCCACCGATCACGCCGGCCAACTCGTGGATGACGTGGAAGTTCTCCTTGCTGCCCACACCGCCACCGCCGGCGACAATCACGCGTGCGCCCTTCAGGTTCACCTTGCGGGGCTCAATGTGGCGCTCGATCAGGCGGACCGCCATGAGCGCCTCGGCGATTTCGACGTCCTCGCGAATTACCTTGCCCTTGCGACTCTCGTTCGGCGACTCCAGCGCCACGACGCCTTCACGCACCGTCGCCATCTGGGGCCACCAATCGTAATTGACGATCGTGGCAATGATGTTTCCGCCAAACGCCGGACGGATCTGAAGGAGAAGGTTCTTGTGAGTAACCTTGGTGCGCGGGTCGGCAACGTCGGCAATGTCGAGGTCCGTGCAATCCGCGGTCATTCCCGCCCGAAGCTCGGAAGCCACGCGCGGCGCCAAGTCGCGTCCCATGGCAGTGGCGCCGTACATCACGATCTGCGGCTGGTGCTTTTGGATCAGGGCGCAAGCGCCCGCGCGTAGGGCAGGGTCTGGAAGTGGCTCAGGCGGGGATTGTCGACCAGGTAAACCTTGTCGGCCCCCTGCGCAATGAGGCGTTGGGAAAGCCCCTCGACTTTCGATCCAGGAAGCATCACGCCCATGGCCACGCCCAGGCGGTCGGCCAATTCGCGTGCTTTGCCGCACAACTCGAGCACGACATCGTGCAATTCGCCGTCTTCCTGTTCGGCGAAAACCCAGACTTCGCCCTTTCGGTTCGGTTCGATCATACGCTCTTATGCGGCCGGTGGCCGCGCCTGTGGCTCGTTCGAGAAGATTCCGGTCAGCGGTTCCAATACATGTTGTCCCGGCGGCCCAGCCCTGCGGCGGCTTCCCCGGGGGTCGGGCGGCGCGGCGTTAGCCGAGCGTGCGGTCGATCACCAGTTCGTGAATCAACTGGCGCACACCCTCTTCGGTGGGCGCCACGCTGGTGAAACCTTCTTTGGTAAGCACGATCGACTGCACGCGGTAGACCTTGGTCGGCGAACCGGCGATGCCGCAGCGATCCAGTTCGGCCCCAATCTGGTCCAGCCCCCACTGCTCGATCAGCAGTCCGGCCTGTTTCAGTGCCTCAGCGCGGCGGCCCAACTCGGCCCGACGAGCCTCGTCGGAGGCGTCCGGCATTGCACGCTGCACCTCGGCCGCCAGTTCGGCCTCGACCCGAGCGCGCTTGTACCGCATCACGCGTTTGGCCGCGGGCGGACGCGGCCTGTTGGCCGTGCCGATCACGGTGATCAGCAAGGGCAGCCGGCCCTCGACCACTTCCCAGCCGTTGCCCACATTACGGCGGAGGCGAACGCAGCCGTTGTCGACCGCGATCAGCTCTTCCAGATACGTGATTTGAGGTATGCCGAGCTTTTCGGCGCACTGGGGGCCGACTTGTGCCGTGTCGCCATCGATCGCCTGTCGGCCGCAGAAGACGAAATCAAACCGGCCAATCGTGAGGATCGCGCGGGCGAGAATGTAGCTGGTGGCAAGCGTGTCGCTCGCGGCGGCGCGCCGGTCGGTAATCAGGATGCCGCGATCAGCCCCCCGAAAGACGCATTCACGCAAAACGTCCGCCGCTTTCGGGGGTCCCATGGTGAGCGCGGTCACCGTGCCCCCGTACCTCTGTTTGACCTCCAACGCGGTTTCCAGGGCGTGAAGATCCTCGGGATTGAAGATCGTCGGCAGGGCAGCACGGTTGACCGTGCCGTCTTCCTTCATTGCCTCGGCCGTGATGTTGGCCGTATCGGGAACCTGCTTGACGCAGACTATGCTGTCGTAAGGCACACTGAGCACTCCAGAAACGACATCTGCAAAAGCGCGGAAGATAACAGGCATCTGCAAATGGGTCAACCCCCGCTTCTCGGGAAGATGGATAGAACATAACGATTAGGGGCGTGAAGAAAGGAAGAAAGATTGGTCACCTAATAGGTCATCACGCGGTGCCGCATAGGGGTCGGCCACGACTGTACGATGAGCTGAACGTGCCGCAACTGCGCCACTTTCCGCTATCAGTAAGACGGCGCACGACATAGAATGGCGGCAGAACTTGATAACACTGACCAGAAGGCGCAACTCCGATGGAAGGCGACTTCGACCAGGGTGTCTCCATCTCGGACCGAGCTTGGCAGTTGCTCACGCGATCGCTTCAGGGGGCACGGCCCGCGGATTATCTGGCCGATGTCCTGCCGGCAATCGCGGTGCAGTCTCAGGCCGACTATCTGGCCGTTGTGGGGGGTGATGCCGGCCAATGGGCGGCGATTGCCGAAACCGGACCGCGGCGGGCCTTGCCGGCCATGCTTCTGGCGGACGTGCTGAGTCGGGACGCGGCCGAAGCGCGTGGGGAATGGGCGGCTGTGGCTCTCCCGCAGTCGTCTGGGGCGGCGGAAGCGCTGGCGGCGCACGCCACAAACGGGGCAAGATCGGCGGATACGTTGGCCGTGCTGCGTCGCTACGCCGCCGCATTGGCTCCGATTCTCGAGCTTCTGCGGACGCGTCATCAGGACCAGCGACGGATTCGTCGATTGGAGGCGATCCTCGGGATTACGCAGAAGTGGAACCAGACGCAGGAAGTTCGGCCGCTGTTGAACCAGATGGCCGAGGCCGCGACACGCCTGCTCGATGCCGACCGGGCGAGCATTTTTCTCTGGGACCGCCGCGCCACGTGTTGGTCGGGCGACCGGCACTGGGAATCAAGGGAGGTGAGCTGCGCGTTCCGGACGACCGGGGCGTCGTGGGCGAAGTGCTTCGCACTGGAGAACCCCGCCGCATCGAAGCCGCGGCCCAACCCGACAAGATCGACCCCCAGGTGGACCGACAGACCGGTTACCGCACGCGAAGCCTCTTGTGTGTACCGTTGAAAGGTCGTTCCGGAGAGCTGTTCGGGGCTTTCGAGGTGCTCAACAAGCGGTCGGGGAAATTCCTGGCCGACGATGAGGCGGCGTTGGTGGAATTGGCCGCCCACGCCGCGGTTGCCCTGGAAAATGCCCAAGACCGCGAGGAACTGCTGAGCACCAGCCGTCAGATGACCGACCAGGCGGCGGACCAAGTCCGGCTGATCGGCCAGAGCCCCAAGATCGAGGCACTCCGCTCGATCATTCGCCGGGTCGCCGACACGGAGTTGGCCGTGCTCATCCTGGGAGAAAACGGGACGGGCAAGGAGGTGGTCGCCCAGTCGATCCACTATCTCAGTCGCCGCCGCGATAAACCCTTCATTGCCGTCAACTGCGCCGCGATTCCCGACACGTTGGCCGAGAGCGAGCTGTTCGGCCACGAACGAGGGGCGTTTACCGACGCCCAGGAGACGCGGCGGGGCAAGTTTGAACTGGCAGCGTCGGGTACGCTTTTCCTCGACGAGATCGGCGACCTGAGCCTGAGCGGACAAGCCAAGCTGCTTCGTGTGCTCGAAGAGAAGGTGCTGGTGCGCGTAGGCGGCTCGCTGCCTATCCCCACCGATGCGCGCGTCGTGGCCGCTACGAACCAAGACCTGACCGAGATGGTCCGCCAGAAACGATTCCGCGAGGATCTGTATTTCCGCCTCAACGTGGTCACGATCGAGATTCCTCCCCTGCGCGAGCGTATTCAAGACATCCTCATCCTGGCCGAGCATTTTCTCGGCGATTTCAGCCGCCGCGCACGGCGCAAACCGGCGGAGTTCACGCCGGCGGCGCGGGAGCGCCTGATGCAGCACCCTTGGCCGGGCAACGTGCGCGAGCTTCGGAATCTCATGGAACGACTGGCCTACCTTGGCACCGAGGACGTGATCGACGCCGGCGACCTGGCCTTTATCCTCTCGCCCCGCGGCCCAAGTGGAGGGGCATTCCGAATCGACGAACCGCTCTCCGAGGCAACCAACGCATTTCAAATCGAGTACATCCGCCGGGCGATCGAGCAGTGCGGGGGAAACGTGAGCCAGGCCGCAACCCGGTTGGGGCTGCACCGCTCCAATCTTTACCGGAAGATGCGTCAACTGGGCATGTCGATCCCGGAGTAGGCGGAATCCGCGACGCGCCGTTGCCACCCCCCGGTGCCCCCTTGAGTTCCTCGCGCGTTCGGCTAAGATAAGTGCTTTCCGCTCCGCTGCGAGCGGCGCCTCCATAGCTCAATTGGTTAGAGCATCTGACTCTTAATCAGAGGGTTCTAGGTTCAAGTCCTAGTGGAGGCACTCAGTAAGCCCTTCCGTGACAACGAGTTGCGGAAGGGCTTCTTCTTTGCCTGGGCGCACAGCTCAGCGCGGTTCGAGCGGGTTCAACCCAAGGTGCATCCGCGAAAAGGAGGTTTCCAGTTGATCCAGGAAATGGACGCCGGATCGCTGGGAGTCTCCTGGGGCTCGGTTTCGTCTTCGTAGGTCGATCGCATCGCGTGACGCCCCGACCGATTCGAGAAAGAGTCTGCGCTGGCTGCAAACAGGTTTTGCCCGACCCGTCCGCTTGGGCCGACGCTGGTCCATGGATCGTTGCCCACCTAGCGGCAGACGTTGGCGCCGCCGCTTTCGCCGGCGAGGTGGGCCGTGGCCGGGAATGGGATAAGGGCAGCGAAGGCTGGGATGGATGCGGCGTGCAAAGTTGGGGTGGTAGCGGGGATAATTGATCGCCACGAGGTAGGAACGGTTGATCGGGGCTTGCACGTGGCGCCAGCCGCGGAATTCGGTACCTTTGAGCCACAACCCACAGGCGCGGAGCTGCCAGTCCAAGGCATGCTTGGAGCGGCGGACGGCAGCGCGGGCGGCGCGGATCGCGCGGCGGAGCCAGCGAGACTTACGAGCAGGCTTTTGGAGGAAGGCGAGCAGGGCTTCCACCGTTTTGCGCAAGGGTTGGCTGCGGCCGAGGTAAAGCGACTGCTGGCGGCCGTGGCAACGGAAGGCGAGGCGGGCATAGGGGCCGAGCTTTCGGGCGCCGTAGCGGCGCCAACTTTCGACGACGGCACCGGCGCGGGTGAAGAAGCTGCGCCGGGCGAGGAGGAATCGGGCGATGCGGCCGAAGCGAATCTGGTCGCGCGGACAAAGGGCTTCGGCTTCGGCGCGGAGGTCGGGTGGAAGGTTCATACGAGGAGAGAGATGTGAGGAGTTGGTAAAGGAACTCTGGACGCCTCTTGCGCCTGACGGCACCCCGATAGCCGAGGGGCTACGCGCGCGGAGATCGGCTGGCAGGTTCATGCGAGGAGAGGCAAGAGGGCTGGTCATTGGTTTTGCAGCGGATGGGCCGACGGAGCGAAAGTGTGCGCTAGGGCGCGGCGAAAACGCGTTGAGCTGCGCTGCGTTTCTCCCGGAGATTGCGGGGGCAAACGGGTTTTTTGGTCAACGGGGGCCGGTTTTTCCAGACTATCCACCTCGGCCCTGGGGGGCGGGGAGCGGCGAAGTTCGGCGTTGCGGCGGCGAATCTCCCGGATGCGGTGGAGGAAGTAGCCGACACGAAGCTTGGAATCGATGAGGCGGAGGTGCTGGTCGATAACATGGCCACGACTGCCGGGGATACCCAAAGCTGCATGGAGGGCGAGATACTCCTGGCCAAGGTCGTACTGTTCGAGGACTTCGAGCCAGAGGAGATGGACCAAGGTGTGGCCCAGGGAGCGATCCAAGGGATGGTTGGCCCTGAGGACGAGCTGCTCGTAGGCAGGCTGAATGGTCTCGGAAACGGCGGCTTGCACCTCGGGGGGAATTCGCTTGAACTCCGCGCCTTTGGGAATCCACATGGGCGTGACGGAGGCAGAGAGAGAGGCCACGCGGGTCCGTAGATTGCGGTGCGAGGGGCGGCGACGGGACTTCGAGGCGGTTTTCCGAGCGCTTCTGGGGCGCTCGACCTGCGGCGGGGAAAGAGCGACCGGGCCGCTGTCGGGCAAAGGCTTGCAGGGACGGAGACGTGCGAGGGGACGAGTGCGCATAGACGTACTCCGAGTTGAAACGGGGGTTGTTGCTTCTGAGCCGAGTCGCAGAGATCGCAGCGACGGGGCGAAGCGGTAGTTCCAGTATGTTTCTTACGACATGGAGTGGCCCGATTTCAAGACGGGTTGGTGGGCCATTTGGGAGTAGCGGGGTTTCAGTTTTCAGTTTTCAGTTTTCAGCGGTCAGGGGTCAGGAGTCAGTTGGAGGGTGGGTGGGGAGGCTGCGTATGCCTGGAGGCACGGATTGAAGGGGCTTACCACAAAGAACAGATAAAAGAACAGGCATTCACCACCAAGGAAGGGCGCGAAGGCAGCAGAGGTTCCATACCGGGCGGCACTCGGATAGGTCACGGGTACAGGGCGATCGTGGACTCGCGGTGTTGGGGAGTAGTGGAGGTAGTAGGGTACAGCCCCCAGGCCGCACTGCTTGTCGGCCGCGGCGAAGCGCCACGGCTACCAAGCAGTGGCACACGCGCGGAGCAGAATGAGTGATGGTGAGGCGGAGAAGCGGCGGCTACCAAGCAGTGGCACACGCGCCACCGAAGCCTCTGGTGCCTGACGGCACCACGGCAACGAGCTATGGGGGCCGCCGGCGGTAGGCCTGGAGGCACGGATTGAAGGGGCTTACCGCAAAGAACAGGTAAAAGAACAGGCATTCACCACCAAGGCACAAGGGCACGAAGGCGCAGAGGTTTCGTGCCGGGCGGCACTCGGATAGGTCATGGGTACAGGGCGATCGTGGACTCGCGGTGTTGGGGAGTAGTGGAGGTAGTAGGGTACAGCCCCCAGGCCGCACTGCTTGTCGGCCGCGGCGAAGCGCCACGGCTACCAAGCAGTGGCACACGCGCCACCGAAGCCTCTGGTGCCTGACGGCACCACGGCAAAGGCTACGGCTACCAAGCTGGCACGCAGCACAAGGCAGCACGGGCTGACGAGCAGCCAGCCAGTCGTCAGGCACGGAGTGCCTGACCTACGAAGCAGGGGCACACGCGCGAAGTAGCACATGCGCGCCGTGCGTTTCACGCGGATGGCGGAGGCGCGAGGCGCGATTCAGAAGGCGTCGTTGGGATTGCCGTACTGCTCGAATTCGCCGTAGGGGCGGGCGGTGAGCTGCTCGAAACGCGTGTATTCCGGGAACCAGTGGAGCTTGACGTCGCCGACCGGGCCGTTGCGCTGCTTGGCCACGATCAGCAGTCGGCCTTGCCGAGCACGTCGCGGTCCTGGGCCTCTTCGCGAGACAGGCCGTAGTCCTCGCGGTGGACGAACATCACCACGTCGGCGTCCTGCTCGATGGCGCCGCGATTCGCGGAGGTGGCTCAGCTTGGGCCGGTCTCTTCGCTCGGCCTGGCGGTTGAGCTGCGCCAGGCAGAGGACGGGCACTTCGAGCTTGCGGGCCAGGTGCTTCAGTTGCCGGGCGATCTTGGCCACCTGCTCCTGGCGCGGGATCGCGGGGGTTGTCGGGCTCGATGAGCTGCAGGTAGTCGATCACGATCAGCCCCAGCTTGCCCGCCTTGCGCTTCAGACGCCGCGCGCAGGCGGCGATCTCGGTGACCGTGCGGCTGGGCGTGTCGTCGATGAACAGCGGGGCCTTGCTCAGCTTGCGCCGAGGCCTCGACCAGCTTGCTCGCGGTCTTCGCCGGAGAGGTAGCCGCTGCGGAACTTGCGGCCGTCGATCCGGCCGCGCGAGCAGAGCATGCGCTGGGCCAGCTCGAGCCGCGACATTTCCAGGCTCACGAAGAGCGTCGGCACGTTCGGCGTCGACCGCCGACGTGCTCGGCGATGTTCGTGGCCAGCGCGGTCTTGCCCATGCTGGGCCGGGCGGCCAGGATGACCAGTTCGGAGTCGTGCAGCCCGCCGGTCATGCTGTCGAGGTCGCCGAAGCCGGTGGGCACGCCCGTGGCTCCGCCGTGCTCCAGCCGGTGGTCGATCTGCTCGAAGGCGGCGACCAGCACGTCGTGCATGCTGATCACCGAGTCGGTCGTGCGCTCGTCGTTGAGGCGAAGACCCGCTCCTCGGCCTGGTTGAGCAGTTCGCGGGGCTCGAGGGTCGGGATCGTAGGCGTCGCGGAGGATCGTCGTGGTGGTGTGGATCAGATTGCGCAGCGTGGCCTTGTCGCGGACGATCTCGGCGTAGTAGACGGCGTGGGCCGCCACGGGCACCGACTGTGCACGACCTCGGCCAGGTAGGCGGCGCCGCCGATGACCTCGAAGTCGCCGGCCTGCTTCAGGCGTTCGACCAACAGCGTCGTGTCGATCCGCTTGCCCTCGTCGTGCATGGCCAGCATGTGGGCATAGAGGCTTGCGATGGGCGTCGGCATAGAAATCGTCCGGCCGCAGCAGGAGGGCGACGTCGTCGCAGACGTTGGGATCGAGCAGCATGCTGCCCAACACGGCGCGTTCGGCATCGAGACTCTGCGGCGGCAGGCGATCGAGGATCTCCGACGAGGCCTCTTCTCGCGCGTGCGTCGAATCCCGCCGTCCGGCCACCGCCATCAGCATCCTCCGTGTATCGGACTCACTACGATCCCCTCCCGGAAACGCCGCTGCTACCCTGCGCGGCCCGGAAATTGTGGGGCCACACACCGTCCTGCGATCGGCTCAAAGACCACCGCATGATAAGGCGCGCGCGCAGCGGTGGCAACGCCCTCGTTCGGCGGCCACTCCCCGCAAAGGGGACACGGCCATGCTTTCGGTCAGGCGGCTGTTGCGATGATCGAGCCTTCCGGCCGAAAAATGGACCGGTCCCCCGGCTGGCCCGCGAACGATCGTGACACACTTCGTATCACCGTTTGGCCAGAACGAGTGTTTTTCCGGCAATTCGCACTGCTTGTGCCAAGCAGTGGCACACGCGCGACAAAGCGGGGACAGACAAGACCGTCCGGCCTCCTGGCGTGTCGTTATTTCGCCGGAACGAGTGTCTTTCCGGCGATTCGCACTGCTTGTTCCAAGCAGTGGCATACCCGAGCAAGCCGGTGATTTCAATGCGGTGCCACTTAGCTGGGCTGCGGGGCGGGCGGGGGCGGAGCTTGGGGCTCCTCGCCCACCGTGGGCACGACCCAAACCTTCAAGTCTCCCTCAATCTCGTGGCCGAAATGGATCTTGACGGTGTACAGCCCAAGTTCCTTGAGCGGCCCCAGGAGGCGGACCTGATCGGGGGCAATGGTGAAGTTTACGCGCTTCAACGCATTGACGATTTCCGCAGGGCCGACGGAGCCGTAGAGGTGGCCCTCCTCGTTGGCGTTGGCCTCGATGGTCACGCTCTGCTGTGCCAAGCTGTCGGCCATTGCCTGGAGACCGGCCAGACGCGCGCGTCTGGATCTCGGCCAAGCGAGCCTTGTGCTTCTCGACCATCCGCTTGTGGTGCTCGGTGGCGATGGTGGCCAGCCCCTGGGGAAGCAGGTAGTTGACGGCGTAGCCGGTTTTCACCTCGACCACGTCCCCCTGCTTGCCCAGGTGCTCGACGCTCTGCACGAGAAGCAACTGAACGCCGCCGTGCGGACCGCGGGGCAGACGCTTGCCGTGCTGCCGAGGGGTGGCACTGGATTGGTTTGGTTCACTCTTGGTCTTGGGCATCAGACAGGACCTCTGCTGGTTCGTTAGAACGGGATATCGTCGGCGGGGGGCTCCATGGGAGGAGCGTCGTATTCGTCGCGGCTCGGGAGTGGACTTGGTGCTCGGTTGCGACTCGCGTCGCTGCGGGCGCCGGGCGGCTGCCGGCCTCGCCGGGACCTGCGCCGCCGCCGCGTCCTCCCAGCATCTGCATCCGCTCGCAAACCACGCGGAGCTTGGATCGCTTCTGTCCTTCGTTGGACTCCCAGCTATCGAGCTTCAACCGGCCTTCGATGAGCACCGGAGAGCCCTTGCTGAGATACTCGCTGGCGACTTCGGCGGTGCGCGCCCACAAGGTGACGTCGACAAAGGTTGTTTCCTCGACCCATTCCCCGGTGGCGTTCTTGCGGCGGTCGTTGACCGCCAGGCCGATGTCGCAGACCGCCATGCCGCTCTGGAGATAGCGCACTTCGGGATCTCGGGTGAGATTGCCCACCAGGATCACGCGGTTGAAACTGGCCATGGGAAGCAACTCCTGTACGACCCGGGAAACGAGCCTGTTGCGCTGACGGAGCGCCGGCCCGACGGTTTGACACGGACGGCACGATCGCGGAACGGTGGGACGGTACCCCCGGGGGAAGACCGAACGCAGCCGCGGGGACCTTGCCTGCTACTCTGGGGAAAGGGCCTCCTCGGGCGCCCCTTCCACCGGTGTGCGGCGCTCGGCCGCGGCGGCTTGGGCGGCCTCGGCCGCGCGGCGTTCGGCGCCGATCGCCGCCGGCCCGGCCAGCGCGTGCTGGACCAGGGTGTCGACGATACGCGGATCGACTTTGAGAAAGAGCATACGGAGGATGCTGTCGCTCAACTGGTACCGCTGCCGAATGGTTGTCAGGGCCCCCGCGGGGAGCCGGAAGTACGCCAGCCAGTACGTACCCTTGCGTTGTCCCTTGATCGGGTAAGCGAGTCGGCGTTCTTCCCAAAGCCGGCTGACGAGCATTTCGCCCCCGACCTCCTGAACCGCCTTGGAAATCTGGCCCGAGACTCCCTCGGGGTCGCGTCCATAGCGGCCCGAGTCGAGAATGAACATGCCTTCGTAGACGTTGGTTGCCAAAACACCCTCCTCGTAGGTCTGACTCGTGCGATTCAATTGTAGCGGTTCATGCAGGCCGGGAGGCCTTCGTGGATCCACATCAACACGGCGTCCGCGGCCTTGCCAACCGCCACTTCGATCTCGGGCAATTCCTCGCTCGGGAACCGGGCCAGAACGTAATCGGCCGCCTCCCAACCTGGGGGAGAAGGCCCAATTCCCAGACGAAGCCGCGGGATACTCGTCGGTCCCCAGCCGGCGAATAATGTCCTCGAGTCCTTTTTGTCCTCCGGACGACCCATTGGCTCGCAGCCGCAATTTTCCCGGCGGCAGGCTCAAGTCGTCGCAAATCACCAGCATGTCTTCGTTTGCCAGCCCGTAGAAATCTCGAACGGCCAGCACGCTCGTACCGCTGCGATTCATATAAGTGGTCGGGCTGAGAAGCAAGAGCTTCTGGCCGTCCACGATGGTTTCGATCAACTCGCCGAAGAACTTCGCTTTGGCCGAACCCGGCTGCAATCGCCGGGCAAGCTCGGCAAGCACTGCGTAACCGAGGTTGTGGCGCGACCCTTCGTAACGCCGCCCGGGATTGCCTAGCCCAACCACCAGCTTCATGGCCCGTGCGCTCCGCACCATGCCCACGCGCCGGCGAGCAAGGCCCGGCGATTACTCTTCGGACTCCCCTTCCTCCTTCTTGCGCCCGATGACCTCGGGCTCGACGTCGGCGGCCTCGGCCGGGGCCTCCTCGACTTCCTCGACCGGCTCGGTGCATTCGACGACGATCTGGTCGGCCTCGGCCTGGAGGACCACGCCGGGCGGAAGCTCCAACTGCCCGACGGTGATCTGGTCGCCAAGATTCAGGTGGTTGATGTTCACCAGGATCTTCTCGGGGATTGCCGTGGCTTCGCACTCTACTTCCACGTCGTGGAGCATGTGCTTGACGATGCCGCCGACTTTCATGCCCGGAGCCTCACCGCGGAGCTCGACGACGACGGTGACCTGCACCTTTTCGTGTTCGGAGACGCGAGTGAAGTCGACGTGGAGGATGTGCTGCCCCCAGGTATCCCACTGCAACTCGCGGATAAAGGCCTGGTCGTCGACCGCCCCGGCCAGCTTCACCAAGCGTGCGCCGTGCCGAACCGCGCTTTCGATTTCCTCGGCGGAAACCAAGAGCGAGACGGTGGGCTGGCCATGCCCGTACAAAACGGCCGGAAGCTGTCCTGCCCGGCGATTCCGCCGAGCACCCCGTTTCCCGCGCGTTTCGCGGATTTCGACGTTGAGTAGCTGCGCCATGGGCGTCCTCAGACTATACAAACTGCCTATTAATCGATGTTGTTCAGTCGCCTATCACCCGGGCACGGTTTGCACTACGTGCTGAAGGCCAGCCGAGCGGCGGATACGTTAGCCCCTGCCGCGTGGCTTCGGGTTTCGGCGATCTCCCAAACCGGCCGGGGCCGGTCCTCCTGGCGTGCCCGCGTCTGGACACGCTTCCCCCATGCCCCGCGGGGACCGCTTGGGGGTGAAACTCCCTATTCTCCGAGAATTGAGGCAAATTGCAACCCCGGGCGGCACGGAATCTTGTCGCTTGCGATTGCGCGCCCGCACGAAGTACCCAAAGGTCTCACTTGAAGAGGCGACTTACGGATTCGTTGAAGTGGATCCGCTTTACGGCCTCCCCAAGAAGTGGGGCTGTGCCTAGCACACGAATCTTTGGAATCGCCTTGTCGGGGGACAGCGGAATCGTATCGGTAATCACGATCCCCTTGGCGGGGCATTTTTCCAGCCGCTCGATCGCCGGCCCGCAGAGCACCCCGTGCGTGGCTGCCAGGTAGATTTCTCGAGCACCGGCGCGGGCCACCATCTCCGCCGCACCGGCAATCGAACTGCCGGTGCTGATCATGTCGTCGAAGATCAGTGCAACCTTACCCTGGATCGGCGCACCGATGAGATTGGCCTGTTTGGTGGTGCTGCCCATGCGCCGCTTATCGACGATTGCCAGTCTCCCCCCCAAGCGATCGACGTGCTTGAGCACGCGTTTGATACTGCCTTCGTCGGGGCTGACCACGACGAAATCATCGTCGTTGAGCGAGAGGGTTCGGAGGTAGTCGTCGATGACCGGAGCCGCATAGAGGTGGTCGACGGGGATATCAAAGAACCCCTGGAGCTGCTCGGCGTGGAGGTCCATCGCCAGCACCCGGTCGGCGCCTGCCCGGGTGATCATGTTGGCCACCAGCTTGGCGCTGATCGGCACGCGCCCTCATCCTTTCGGTCTTGCCGTGCGTAGCCAAAATAGGGGATCACGGCAGTGATTCGCTCGGCACTGGCGCGTTTGAAGCTGTCGATCATGATCAACAGCTCGATGAGGTTATCGTTGACGGGTGGGCACGTCGGCTGGAGGATGAAGACGTCGCGTCCGCGCACGTCCTCCTCGATTTTGCAGGCGATTTCTCCGTCGGCGAAGTTGGCGATCGTGATGCGGCCGAGTGGAATCTCCAAGTACTTGCACATCTGGCAGGCAAGATCGGGATTCGCGCGACCGCTGAAAAGCTTCAAATCGTTCATAGTCTCTGCTACGGGATTCGAGCAACGCAGGCCCGGGAAGACCACTCCCCTTCGGCCGACTGTGGGGCTCAGGCCGGCCCTCCATAATGCCATGAAAGCGGTGCGGACGAAAGGGCCCGTGGCGATCTTTCACCGGCCAGCCGCGGCCCCAGGTGCCGGGTAGACCGCTTCCTCTGCCGAATTGATGGGCCAAGAAAAGGACGTATTTCGGTCCGCGTTGGCGCCGTCCGGCCGGAGGATCGAGACTGGGTCGAAGAAAGGGGGATTGTTTGTACACCTTCCGCCGCGCCGTCGTTACGAGCGGGCGTTTGCGGCGCGCTCAAGGCCGCCGCGGACGTAAGCGTTCACACCCCGGGATCGCCACGCTGAGCGGTTGCGTTTCCCATGCGCCCGTCGGTAATGGGCAACCATTTTGAAGCGGCGAGACGCCGCTTCTACAAGTTTGTCCTGTGAACGGTTACGCGCGGACCAACAGCCAGTGTGGCGGCTTCGCCGCAGCGGGTTTCAATTTGGGACGCTTGGACGCCGGGGCGGCGGGGCGTTTCGCCGATCCGATCCGGACGTAGAAGGTGCTTCCTTGTTCCGGCTCCGACTCAACCCAAACTTTGCCGCCAAGCGACTCGGCGATTTTGCGCACGATGGCTAATCCGGCCCCTGCGCCGTCGTATTTTTTGCGGCTGTGCAGGCGGCGGAACAAGACGAAAATGGCCTCGTGGTGCTCCGGCGCAATGCCGATGCCGTTGTCGCGCACGTACACGGCATCGCGCGCCTGGTCGAAACCGATCTCCACGCGCGGCGGGTTGCTCTCGTTGAACTTCAGCGCGTTGGAGACGAGATTGGTGAAGATCATCTCCACGAGCGAAGCGTTGACGGCTGCCCGGGGCAATTGCCCGACGAGCCGCACCTCGGCAACCCGATGGTCGATCGCGGGACGAAGCACTTGCAGCGATTGGACGACGACCTCGTTGAGATCGATCATCCCTGCCGCCGGCGGCAGGCGGCCCAGACGGCCGCAAGTCATCAAGCCATCGATCATCGCCGCCAGTCGTCCGCACAGATCGAGGATGGCGCGCAGCGGCGCTGATCCTCGGTGCCGAGTTTCTCGTGGCAGTCCTCCAGGAGGATTTCGGAGTATGCCCGAATGCCTCGAAGGGGCTCCTTGAGATCGTGCGAGGCAATGTAGGCGAAGTCGTCGAGATCCTGACCGCGCTCGGTGCGCACGGCGGAAGCCGGCGCTTCGGAAGTTCGACGCAAGGCAATGCGCGCCTCGCCGGTCCCGGGCGACTTCCTTCGTCGCACGGTGAAGACCGGCGTGGAACGTGCGGGCGCTTGCAACGAGCAAGCCGAGTCACTCGCTCGTAGGGGGACGCCGGAGCGGCTGTTGGCTGTGGCCATGAAGGCTAATCCTCGGTCTGGTGTTTCTCACGGAGCAACGGAGGAACGTCGGCACGCACGTCTGAAGAATCGGTATCTATCGGCATCCGTAGAATCGGTATCTGCGGGTGGCCGGGCGGCCGTTAGTTTCGTCCGCACGACTCCAAGGGCGCACGACTGCAAGGGCATTGCCATGCCGCCACCAAAAAGCTGGCCGGCAGACGTGGCGGAAAAACAACGCGTGGGCTTTCCCGCCGCGCACGATGCATTTCGTCAACTCTACGTCGCCCGGGGCACGCGTCAAATGCGGCACAATCGGGGGCGAAGGGGCAGCCGGCCGGCCACCGGGTCCGAGGCCGGAAAGCATTGCAGAAACAGAAGTTATCGCTCGGCTTGCGGACGCGGATCGCAAGAGTTATCTTGGGCGACACCCCCACATACCAGGAGTACACTCCATGCAAACATTGACGGGCAGGGCCACCACAAGCTTGCCAGGAACCTGCTGCCCGCGCAAGTGCGCGGTTGATCGCGGCCGACCATTCACTGCGGCGCAGCGGATTCTGGGACCGGCTCTCAGTATGTTCCTGCTCGCCGCGGCAGCCTCGGCCCCCGCGGCCCCCGCGGCCGAGGGCGTTGCCCCGCCGAAAACCGTTCCGCTCGCGGCCGGCCGGGCCGACGAACCGCTCTTGCCGCAATTCTCAGCGGTGAAGGCGGCCGAGTTTCTCGATGCCGGCGCGCAAGCGCACGAGGACAAGTGCTTTAGCTGCCATGGCGGCTACTCCTATCTGCTGGCTCGACCGGCGATTCCTCTTCCGGCCGCAAAGCACGCCGAAGTGCGATCGGCCCTGGAGCAGGCGGCGGCAAGGTCGGCCCGTCTGCCGTGGAACGCGGGCAGCGATCCGCAGAAGATTGTGGAAACCGTGATGACGGCCGCCGTGCTCGCGCAGCATGATGCAGCCACGTTGGGCAGGCTAAAGCCTGTCACGCGCCAGGCCTTGGACCGCATGTGGCAAGTTCAAGAGGAGAGCGGCGGCTACCATTGGCTCAAAGTGGCCCATGAGCCGCCCTCCGCCATCGACGACCACTACGGGGTGACGATGGCGGCAATCGGGGCGGGGCTGGCGCCGGAAGACTACGCGAACACTCCCTTGGCGAGCGCGGGCCTGGAGAAGATCCGCAGCTATCTCCGCGCCCATGCGCCGCAGCACATGCACCAGCGGGCGATGTTGCTTCTGGCCGAGCGCGCGATCGGCGGCTTGATGAACGAGGAATCGCGGCGGCAGACGGTGGCCGACTTGTTTGCCCTCCAGCGACCCGACGGCGGTTGGTCGATGGCCAGTCTGGGTGACGGCTGGAAGCGCAAGGACGGCGGCGCGGTGGAGCTGACGACAAGCGACGGCTACGGGACGGGATTTTCCCTCTACGTGCTGAGGCGCGCCGGCCAGGTGCCCGCCGCGGACGCACGGATCCGCCGGGCGGTAGCCTGGTTGAATACGCATCAACACGCCAACGGTTGCTGGTACACGCGATCACCCGGGAAGAGCGACGAACTGAGCACATACGTCGGAACTGCTTACGCGATTCTGGCTTTGAAGGCGTGCGGCGAGATTCCCTGATGGCAGGTCCGAGCCGCCGGCCGCGCGCCATAAGACGCGGGGAGGTTGCTGGAGCACGTTCGACATCTGCACGACCCTCTGCCGGCGCGTGTGGCGAGTGCGGGGACCGGCACGTTTTTCGGCCTTCGCGCACTTGCAGTAGGAGAGCACGAAATGGGGCGAAAGCTGAGCCAGTCTCCGGCAGGCCTGTGAACGATTGAAGCCAACTGCCATGCATTTCAAGATGGCCTTGATTCAGATGCGCGTCGTGGGGGGCGAGCGATCGCGCAATCTCTCGCGGGCCGAAGCAATGATTGCCGAGGCAGCCGCGCACGGAAGTCGACTGGTGCTGTTGCCGGAGGCGATGGACCTGGGATGGACCCACCCCGCCAGCCGCAGCGAGTCGGAGCCGATTCCCGAGGGCGCGGCGAGTCGGAGTCTGATGCGCGCCGCCTCTCACCACGACATCTACGTCTGTGCCGGTCTCACCGAGCGCGCGGGGGAGCGCGTTTTCAATTCGGCGATCCTCGTGGGAAACGATGGGAGACTCCTCTCACTGCACCGCAAGATCCATGAGTTGGAGATCGGCCATCCCTATTATGCGTTGGGCGACCGATTGAGCGTGGTCTCCACCGAGCTGGGCACGCTAGGGGTTATGATCTGCGCCGACGGGTTTGCCAAGGACCAGGTGATCTCGCGCACGTTGGGCTACATGGGAGCGGACGTTATCCTTTCGCCCAGCGCATGGGCCGTTCCCCACGACCACGACAACGGCAAGGAGCCCTATGGCGCACTGTGGAAGAGCGTGTACGGGCCGGTGGCAGAAGATTTTCGCATCTGGATTGTGGGTGCGAGCAACGTGGGAGCGATTGAAGCGGGGCCGTGGGCGGGGCGGAAGTGCATTGGGTGTTCCTTGGCCGTGGGCCCGGACGGCAAAGCGGTTTTGCAGGGTCCCTACGGGGTCGACGCCGAAACGATTCTCTATCTCGACGTGGAAACCCGGGAGCGTCCGGCGCGCGGCTGCGGATGGACGGACTATTGGGGGACGGGTGAGACGCGAGATTCAGGGAACGGGCGGGGTGCTTCGGGCCCGTGAGGTGGGAATATCCCACTTGCCCACCTGCCCACCGCGTGGTATGATTGATCGACACCCTGGGAACCCTGGAGCAAGGAACGATGACCATCAAGACGGCGGACAGCAAGGGACGAATCAGTCTCGGAACCCGCTTTGCGAATCAGACGGTAATCATCGAAGACGTGGACGCTACGGAAGTGCGCGTTACCCTGGCGCAAGTCATTCCGCAGCGCGAAGCATGGTTGCACAAGAACCCGAACGCCAAGGCTTCCGTGATGCGGGGACTCAAGCAGGCCAAGGCGGGGAAGGCAGCGAAATGCGCACCCGACCTGACGCAAGACGCGGCGATTGTGGAGCAGCTTGACGACTGATGTTTACTCTCGTGTGGATGCCCGAGGCGGAAGCGAACTATGACGCGCTCAAGGCGAAGACGCAGGCGAGCCTTGCGTCACGCAGTGCGAAGGGCAAGACGAAGTCCTCAAGTGCCGAAGGGCTCTTCAAGCAGGTCCACAAGACCATTACGCTCCTGGAATCCAACCCAAAACATCCTGGCCTGGAGACGCATCCCTACCGCTCTGTGCCTCATCCCTACAACACGAAGGAAAAGGTGTTCGAGGCGTACGCGCAGAATCAGGCGCCTGGAGCCTATCGAGTCTTCTGGTGCTACGGTCCAGGAAAGCGACAGATTACGCTTATCGCCATCACGCCGCACCCTTGACGCGTTGTATACGGAGGGCGGAAGAAAACGCGCCCCCGGCCCGAGGGCGGCGGTCTGGCCAGTTTTCCCCCCTTTGGGTAGACTGGCATGAGAGCGCGGCATCGCCCGGCGGGACTGGTTGCCGGATTGCGCTGCGGAGCGGGGGGTGATCCAGACGCCGCCTGCTTTCGTGGTGTCGACCCGCCGAGTGAGCGAGGCAGGAACAAGACGCAAGTGATTGGCAGATAAGTCTTTGGGCCCGTAGCTCAGCGGTTAGAGCAGGGGACTCATAATCCCTTGGTCGGAGGTTCGAATCCTCCCGGGCCTACTGGAAGCACGAGGCGGCGGCTGTCGAGAGGTGCGCACACGGACAGACGCAATTGGTCTGCCAAGGAACGCACAGCGAGCGACGCGATCGCTACTCGGCCACGAACTGTACGACGAACGTCACTTCGCGGATCTGCTTGCTGTCGGGCTCGAAGACGCGGAGGCGGATCTGCACGCCGCGCAAGGGAGCCCAATAGGGCGGGCCGTACAGCCACTCGCTGGGATCGTCGATGAGGCTGTCGCCGTCAGGGAAATTGGGGAGGATGGGGTTGTCGAAGCCGTCGACGCCCGTGCCACCGGTCTGCTCCTCGTAGTGCGTGCTCCAGGTGTCGTAGAGCCGCGGCACCACGTGGTTGCCGACGCCGGAGAAGGAAGAGACATTGGGGGCAAGGCCATTGGGATAGCCGGTGACCACGGCTGCGTAGCCGAGGTCCACGTAGGCACCATGGCCGACCACGGTGTAGACGATGTTGCCGGTGGTGGCCGCGTTGCCTAAGGCCAGCGAGGTGACCAGCAAGCGGTTGGCAGCCGTATCCGGCAGGCTCGGCTTCAGCGACTGGAGCACGCGGAGCACGATCAGGTTGAGCCCCACATTGTAGCCCACGTCGCCGGGTTGCAGGATCGCTACGATGTCGTTGCTGGCGTTCCCGTCGCCGTTGGTGTCGCGGTACTCGATGACCGGCGCCCGGGGGTCCCAGGCGCGGACGTCCATGCTGAGGACGTTGTTGAGGAGGACGTCTTCGTTGACGCGTGCGGCGACAATCGGCGTGGAGGCGTCGGGGTCGTGGTATTTGGCCAACAGACCGGTGCCGGGGACCAGCTCTTTGTAGGGATAAGGGTTCTTCCACACGTCCAGTGACCCACTCTGGGTGAACTGGTCGAAGCTGCCGGGTTTCCAGGGTTGAGGCAGGTTGGGCGTGAGCGGCGGTGCGCCGGTTTCGTTGATCGTGCGCAAGGCGCGCCGGCATACCAGGGGGCAGCGGGGTTGGGCAACGCGAAGTTCGCGGGGTCGGTGGACGTGCACTCGGCCAGGGTGGGGAGGCCCAAGCCGCAGCCGCGGCCCCAGCCCCAGGCGTTACCGCCTTGCTGCCAGGCGATGCTGGCCCAGGGAGTGGCGGTGGGCACCAAGACATTGCCATTGAGAACTAGGCGAACGTGGGGATGATACGGATAGAACTGCCTCCAAGTCGCGGGATCGCCTGCGTAGTGCCAGTTGCGGTGGGCGAAGCGGTTTTCGGGCAGAGTGAGGTCGGCGAGCGAGTTGGGGACGAGGCGCTGGGCGGTGGCATTGGGGAGGATCGACGGATCGAGGAGACGGACGGAGAGGTCGTAGTTCCGGTAGAAGTCGAGGGGAGGAATTGCGGGCGGTTTGGTGAGGTCCGGGGGATCACCGACACCGCCCGGGGTCATACGGGGAGCGGCCAGATCGCCTCGCACGCCCACGGTGGGCGCTACGGCGAGCACGCGACGGTATAACGTGCGGCCGCGGAGGAAGATGGCCACCTCGGCGTCGTGGGATTGGATGGCGTCGGCAGCGCCGTAGCGGCCGATGAAGGGCTCGCCGGAGCTGTGCGTGGTGAGCATGATCATGTCGTCGAAATCGCCGGGGCTGGTATCACCCACCGCCAGGTCGTTGTCAAGGGCGACGCTCCACGGTGGAGTGACGGGGCCGATCACGCCTTCGACATATTCGAAGTAGCCTTCGCCACTCTGGGCGCGGCGCGGGGGAACCATCTTGGCGGTAGCGCCTTCGAGGTCGGCTTTGATGCGCGCCGCGGCGCCGCGGAGTTCCTCGGTCATTTCCAGGGTGCCGTGCGCGTGGTTGATGCTCGAGCCGATGCTGGAAAAGACGGTGACCACGCCGTACATCATCAACAGCGTGAGCGCCGTGGCCATCATCATTTCCACGAGCGTATAAGCTCGCCGGTTCATCGCCGTGCTCCTCGGGGGATTGCGATTGCCCTTTACGTTCATGGCCGCCACCTTGGGGCTACTCGATGTACCGTTTCAAGAGCACTGCGTCTTCCACGTTCAAGTCGTTGCCCCGCTGGAAGCCGACGGGGATCGAGCGGTCGATGAGGAAGAAGGCGCGGTGCCGCTTCACTTCGCCGGTGTCGCTGCCCATCTCGGGGCCGAGCTGGTAGCCGTCGGGGTAGATGGCGGCGAACTTCTGGGCGCGGTTGGTATCGTTGGGATCGGTGAGGATGTCGGGCCGGTCCGAATCACTGGCATTCGTGCCCAGCTTGACCGCACGGACCTCGAAGTAGCCGACGGTGATCCAGACGGCATAGACATTGGACTGCTGGGTCACGAGATTGCCGAGGCGGGTGAGTTCCAGGTAGCGGAAGTAGGGATTGCGATTGGTGTTGTTCACGGGCAGGGTGGACGCGCTTCCGTGGAGGAATAGCGGCGTCGTTGCACTGGACGGGTCGGGACGCAAGAGCGTGGCATTGATCTCGTTCATTTCCGGATCGCCGCCGGAGTTATTGAGAATCATCTCGCGCAGTTGCGTGGTGGGGACGAGGTTAGCGCCGCCATAGGAGCGGACGGGATTGACGATGGAGGTCGGCGGTGGATAGGGGAGGACATTGGGGCCGTACCCGATGCGCCGGGAATTGTCCAGGCGCGCTAGCGATTCCGAGGCTATCGCCGAAATCGCTGAGCTCGGCGCGGTTGAGCACCGCGTTGAGCACCGCGGCGCTATTGACGGTGTTGAGGTTCAGGCGGCCGGGCTCGCGGTAGGTCGAAGTGGCGTTGAGCGGCCCGGCAAACATCGTATTGGCCAGGGCAACTGGATTGCCGAAGTTCTCGGTGCCCACGAAGCGCGAGGGGACACATGTCAGGCCCAGCAAGCGGTGCAGATTGGCATATTGAGCCGTGGCCCCGGGCCGCGTCTGGAAGAAGTTGGGCAAGTGGGGAAAATTGACTGGCTGGCTTGTGCCCGGCTTAATTGCGTCGTGCTGGTACGGGTCGGGCGCGCCGGGGGCCTGCATTCCATAGCGGTCCAGGAGCATGGAGGACCGCTCCCAGGGGACCAACAAAAGCTCCAACTCGCTGGTAAAGGGGCGGTTGTTCCAGTTGAACCAGGGGAGGGGTTGATGCGCGGCATCAACCATGGGATCGCCCGCATATTCGCACCAGGGTGGTGCGGCAACGGTGGGCAACGGCCGGGCGCCGGGATTGGCCGAGTCGAACCAGAAGGGCTTGTTCAAGTACCCCAGGGAGGTCTTGAGTACGTGTTGGACGCGGTAGTTGGGGTCGGTGTCGGGCTGATTGTCGTAGGTCGCATCGTCGGCCTGCGTGGGCCGGGGCCAGGGCTCGGCAGCCCAGAGGTTCCGGTCCGCGGCCGCGGGCGGGGTATCGCCGCGCTCGCGGCTGCGGAAGACGGGGACGTCGGCGTCGTCGGACCCCACGCCCGGCTCCGCTCCCGGCGCGAAGTTTTCCCAGCCGTTGTAGACCACCAGATCGATCGGCATCGAGTCGACCGTGCGATAGAGATTGGCGGTCGGGGAGTTGCTATTGTCGAAGGCGCGCGTGGGGTCGGCGAGGCGCTGCAGGTAAACCTTCTTGACCTGCGGCTTCATTCCCAGTTGCCTCAACAAGGGATCGGTGTCGACCGGATTGTTCCGCGGCGGCGTGTAGACCCAATCGCCTTGGGTTGGATTCGCCACGTCCGAGTAGTATTTCTGCTGCCACTGCAGGTCGGGGGCGGCGTAGCCGTCCACCGGCTCGGAAACGCTCATGCGTGCCGGCGAGGGGTTGCCATCGGGCAGGCGGGCCTGGTCGACGACTACCGCGACGGGCGGCTTCCCCTGGGCGGCATAGGAATCGTAGGTAGTGGAATTGTTGTCCACGCTCACCTGGTAATCCTCGGGCTTCACGCTGGTCGGCGCGGTGAGGGCGATCTGCTTCAAGGGGTAGCGGGTGCTACTCGTGGGGTCCGGATCAGGCGTCATCGGCCGGCTGACGTAGGTCACGCCGCCGTAGCAACGATTGCCGTCGGAGTCGAGCTGGTCGGGTCCGATCACGGCATAGCGGTTGTGGCCGATGGGCGACATGGCGCTGGTGGTATAGAACTGGATTTGTTCGGTCACGGGACCCGGCAACGTGCCAGGGTCGTTGAAATAGATCGACCGATCGACCGGCGCCGGACTGACCGGATCGTCGGGGTCGCGGTCGGCCGCAGCCTGGTCGGGCGTATCGACGACGATCATGCGCCATACGGGCTGCCCATTCGGTGTGCGCTGGTTGAGCATCACTCCGCCCCGGGCGCGGTTCTGCCCGGCCAAGCCGGGCGGGGTGGGGGCGCGATCAACGTAGAACTCGCCGGAATTGGCATCCACGGCCGACCAGGGGTTAAAGACTTCGATAAATAGCGACCCCAAGGGGCGGAGCCGCTGGTCGAAATCACTGTCGGAATCCTTCTGCGGCGGGTAGACCTTCTTGTTGGGAGTCGCCAGGTCCTCGGTCCGGCGGGCGTGGAGGGCAAGGGTTTCGGTGATCAAGAGTTCGGGCCGCTCGCAACCCCAGACGACGGGACCACCCGTGCTGTTCCAGCCGTCGGCGTCGAAGGGAGTGACGTCGTACTGGAAACGGGTCATGATCGAGTCGCGGTCGCGGAAATCGACGACGTTGACGGCCCACTGGGCGAGCCAGCGGGCGCGTTCGGGAATGTTGCCGGCGGGAACCCACGGCGGGTAGTAAGTCGGATCGACCAGCAACTGGGCCATGACGTAGAGCTGGCGGGCGAAGAGGAGGCGGAGATCGGCGCCGTCGATGTTGCCGTCGCCATTGGCGTCGATGTAGCCGTAGTTGAAGTTTCCAGGACCGGTGCTCTGGACGTTGCCGCTGGGATCAACGTAGTAATACTGCTCGCCGGCGTTGCTTTCGTCGGGCTCGTCGACCACGCTGCCGATATCACCGCCGAGGACGTCGTCGCGGCCGTTGCCGAAGGGCCGATTGAGGTTCATGCGGCGGCCGTGGAGGAACTCCAAGGGGAGCATTTGCCGGGCATAGGTCACCAACTGCTCGTTGGTGAGAGGCGGCTGGACGTTGGCCGCCTGGAAGCGGGCGCAAGAGGTCGATGGGGTGGACGTTAGGGTCGAACGCGGCGCCGCCGAGCGCACCACCGATCGCGGTATTCATCCACGACGGCAGGGCGGTGGGCGGTACGGGGACCGACCAACTCTCGGTGGTGAAGAGGTGGCGGCGGTTGGGGTTGAGCAATACGGAGTTGGCGGCCGTTGCGTCGGTGCTGGTCAAAAGGGCCAATCGAGCAGGCAGCCGACCCACGTCGCTATCGAAGGGGCGGAGGAAGGGCTCGAACTCGGCGGGGGAGAAGGGATTGTCGATCGAGCCGGTGGGTAGTCCGCGGGCACGGCTCGAGGCGACATTGAGTTCGTAGGGGTGATTGGTGCGGGCGTGGTCGAACCACTTCGTGCGCGTTGCGCTGCCGACCGTGTAGGTGCCATGCGCGACCGCCTGGTCGTGGACCAGGTAGGGCACGGGCTGACCGCGGAGGTCCAGGCCGATCGCCATCGAACCCTTCAAGTCGGCCAGGCTGCCGTAGGAGGTCTGCTGGATGCGGGCATTGTATTCCTGGGCCTGATTGGTCGCGATGCCGTGCAAGGGGGCAATGCCGGTCAGGTAGTCGTCGGGGAAGTCGACGAACTTGTTGAATCCCAGCGGATCGGTGCGGGGGTCGAAGTCGCCGGTGGGGATGGGCGGCATGAAGGTGCCGGCCGGCGGGGGCGGGGGCGGGGCGGGCAACCCGGGACTGATGGTGCGGCCGGGGGCGGGCACGCCGCCGGCGGCGAGGATGGGCAGCTCGCCATAGCGACCTTCAACTGACAGACCACCGCCGTTGCGGCCAATGAGCATGTTGCGGTAGCGCTGCATCCCGGCTGTATCCGAGGTGCTGGTCATGAAGACGGGTGCGAGGTTGATTTCGGCGGGTCCCATGCCCTGGCCGCGGCGGAGCATTGTGGAGTTGACGCCACCATTTGCGAGATCCGCGAACTGCGAACCGATTAGCCCACGCAAGCCGTACGAGCCGAGCGAGAGTTCCTGGATGACCAGCGGACTGAGGACTTCATAAACGCCGCGAAAGGGAGCGACGCCATCGTAGGCGAAAGACTGGCCGTAGTAGTCGCCCAGGGTCTGGGCGAGGGAGCCGTGGACATTGACATTGGCGCAGCCGTCTTTGTCAACGGCGAGGATGGCAAACAAGGGCTTATAGAGCTTGCCATTGGGCCCGGGGCGCGGGGGCATTCCGAGGTCGACCCAGACGCTATCGGGCACGCCGTCGCCGTTGTTGTCGACGTCCCAGGGAGTGGGAGGAGGGACGATGGCCGGATCGTGGGTCTCCCAGAGGGCGAGTAGGACGGCGTTTACGTCCGACGGCGTGCTGCTATTGTTGTTGTAGCCGGTCAGATTCGCCTGCTGGGCCTGCTGGGCAAAGGGATTGCTGCCGGTGAAGCCGGGATGATCCTCGGCCAACGGGCGGAGGAGGAAACGACGTTTGAAATCGACGATGCGGTCGCCGATGCGGACACCGCTCTCAACGGTCCAGCCCACATCGTTTGAGTCGGCCCTTCCGTCCTGTCCCCAAGGCTGAAGGATTGCCTTCCATTTTCCAACTTCTCCCCAAGCGGGCGGCCATTGCGGGATGCCGGCGATCTGTGGAGTGCTAAAGATCCGCTGGTACCAGTACCAAACCAATTGCTTGCGGTGGAGCGAGGGATCGAGCACGGCCCCTACGTCGTTGGTGGCGGCCATGAGCATGTTCTGGTAGTCGGGGGCGTCGTAGTCTTCGTCTGCGCCACCGGGGCCGGCCGGGTCGGTATACCCCAACGCGCTGTTTCGCACATCGACCAACGGTGGATTCAGATTCGAGAAGTACATCTTGAACTGCTCGAAGTCCACGGGATTGGGTAGCAGTGCGTAGCGCGCATCGGTAAGCGTCGTGGTCGTGCCGCCGATGCAGGCGGTAAGGAGGATGCGCTTCTCAGACGGGTCCGGCACGTTGTAGAAGAACTTGTTGTAGCCAAAGCCGGTGCCGCCGAAGGCGGGGCCGTTGACCACACAGACGTCGCCGACGCGGACGACGTCGTCGGAGCCGGCAGCGCCAAATTCCTGGAAGTTGTCGACGGTGTTGTCGCTGTCGTCGTCGACCCTGGCGCGGCCGGGCTGGCCGTCGGGCCCGTAGATCGGATAGGCCGATTCATCGACCAGGACCCAGACTTCGTTGGACGAAGGGTCATAGTTCACCACGCGGAGGCTCAGGGGCTTGGCGTGCCCCATGACCGTGAAGACGGCGCCGAGGTGACGCTCGATCCTGTAATTCGCGGGCCATCCGGTGGCGATCACGCGGAGGAGGGGACTGACCTGATCGAAACGACGAACCAGACTGACTTGGACAGACTGCGAGTTGTTGCCATATACGTCTTCCAGCAGGCTATGGGGGCGGAGGACGGAGGCCGGATTGTTGGAGCCGCGAAGGACCTGCAAGAGCCCCTGGTGGAGGAGCGACTCGTAAGGGTCGTAGAACTGCTCGGGCCGCATCTGATGCAGCGAGGTGCGTTTGGACTGCGAGGCAACGATGACGAAGGTCATCGCAAACAGCCCGAACATCGCCAGCATCGAGAGGACGACCAGAAGGAGAACGCCGCGGCGGGCGGCGGGGCGGCGAGGCGAAAGGGATGTCGAGGACCCCTCACCCCCGGCCCCTCTGGAGCAAGCGGGCGAGGGGAGATGGTTTTCGGTCAGGCGCCGATGGTGACGACGAAGCCAGCGGGCCGAAAAATGGACCAGTCCCCGGAAGGCGTCCTGGGAGGCGTCGCGTTGGTTTGACCGCATGGTGAAGTTCCTCGTTTACGAAACGTATCGCGAGTGCCCTGGCCCGTTTCGTAAGCTTTATCGCTCGAGTTCCATGGTTTCGGTATACACTCCGATCGCACCGGGAAAAACGCCGGCGCACACGGTCCAGGCCGTGGTGGCGCCCGTACTCGCCGGCTCGGCCAGGGCCCAATCGGGCCCGGCCAGGGTTACGCGGCGGGTGTTGGTGGCGGGGTTCATCTCGTCGGTCGCAATGACCTTGTACCACTTGAAGTCGTATTCGTTGTGGAGTGCGAGCGTGTTCGTGCTCGGATCGATCCGCTGGCGCTGGCGACGGCCGCGGAGGAGGATCCACTCGCCAGAGCGGACTTCGGCGGCGTTGCCGGGCGGAGGAGAGGGATTGGGGCTGGAGAGCGAGAGGTCGCCGAGGATCACCTCGCCGCCGCCGACCAGGTTTCCCTGGGGAGTGACCGCACAAGTCAGTTCCTGGGCATCGCCCGGCTGGCGGTTGTAGAACACGACCACCGAGACGTTGTAGAACTTGCGCGCGGTGGTTCGAGTGGTGGTGGCTTCAAAGTACTCGGTGTTCGCCGGAACGACGGTGGCCAGCCAGGAATAGTTGCCGTCGGAGGCGGTTGCCAGGGCGCCGGAGGTTGAAGGATTGACGGAGGGCGCTTCGATCAGGCTGCCGCCGCTGGGGCCCACGAAGGTCTGCTGGGGGCGCGAGGTTTCGGTTTCCGGCAGGTTGAACTTCAAATCGTCGCGGCAGCGGAACAATCGCTCGCACTGCAACTGCATGCGAACGGCGTCGTTCACGTCGACAACTTCGGCCAGGGTGACGCGGGGCATGGTCAGCCACAGGTTGCTGCCGGTGCAGCCGACATTGACGGAGGAATTTGCGGTTGCATAGGGAAAGCTGACGTAGTCGTTGGGCCCAGTGATCGCTCCCTGGAGGCGGCCAAGCGGGTCGACGGCGACGGGGAAGTAGGCGTTGGGATATCGGACAGTGCCGGAGTCGACATACCAGAACCATTTCGCCGGGTACTGCATGCGGCGAACTTTGATTTCGCGGAGGGCGGAACGGCCCACGGAGGCCGCGCGGTCGGCGCGGAGTGCTTGGACCATTTCGAAGCGGCCCACCGGCAGGAGAGCGGCGACGCCCAAGAGGCCGAAGAGCATGATGCCGATCGAGATCAGCACTTCCATGAGGCTGACGCCGGAGCACAGTGCGCCGGAGCGCCGGGGAGGCGAAAGGGATGTCGAGGACCCCTCACCCCCGGCCCCTCTGGAGCAAGCGGGCGAGGGGAGAAGGTTTTCGGTCAGACGCCGATGGTGATTAGTAGTCCGAGGCAGACGGTGCGTAGGGAGTCTGTTGGCCGAAAAATGGACCAGTCCCTGGGCGCAGAGCGCTATTGGCAGGTGGATGGACTTCACGTCAGCGTCCTCCGATCCTCTGGTGTTCCTGGGCAAAGCGGCGCGACGCGGCCAGATTGGCTCCCGCGGCGACATCCGAGGTGGTGACCAAACCGCTCTGCGGATTCACGCTGACCCAGAGATTGTTCGGGTCCTGGTAGTTCAACAGCCCGTCGTCGACCGGCGGGGAGCCGCCGGAGAGAGGCACGCGCTCGCGGCGGCCGACCATGAAGTAGGCGGGGCTGGTGGGGAGTAAGGCGGTGTTGTTGTAGAAGTAGTTCTGCACCGCGCCGGTGGGTGAAAACATGACTGCCACGGGCACTAGCGCGCTGGAGGTAAACTGCAGCGTGCCATCGGTGCCGGATGAGGAGAGGTCGACCACGGTTTGGGCCGGCAAACGGATCGGCGGTGTGTTGTTGGGGACGGGCGATCGGGAGAACTGATAGGGCACATAGATCGGTTGCGTGGCGGTGGCTTGCAGCAATCTAAGATCCGATTGTGCAAACTGCACGCGCCAAGTCGGTATGGCCGGATTATCGACCTGGAGGATCGCGTTGATTTGCCAAGGCGCACCCTTGTAGTCGACCTGGAAGAGATCACGGACTCCGATGATTCCTTCACCGTTGGGGTCGATATCAAGCGTGCCAAACTTCTTGGGAAAAGGATGCTCGAAAGAGGCCGTTCCGTTGGCGTGGCAGAACCAGATGCGATAAGTTGTGCCGCTGACTAATTGGATCGCGAGGCGCGAGTCTTCCCAGTCGCCGGCATAAGGGGGCGGGACTTCGGCCTGGCGCATGACGATCGAGGCATCGGCGAGATTGGGGTCGCGGTCGAAGATGAGGCCGACGGGGCGGCCGATCTCAACCGCGCGGTTGCGGGCCGCGGAGAGATAGACATTGACGGTGCGGGCGCCCTCGCGGATGCGGCGCCCTTCGAGGGCGGGGCGGAGGGCGGGGATCATCATGGCGCCAAGGGTGACCATGATCGTCATCACCACCAGCAGTTCGATCAGCGTGATCGCCGCGCCAGGGGGATGTTTTTCGCGAAGTGCTCATGGCCGATTACCTCGAGAGGCGGTGGTTATGGATGTTGTCGGTATGGTCCAGGCCGCCGCTGGCCGGTCCGGAGGCCGTGACCGAATGGTTGCAGGGCGTATCGACGGGCTCGCCCACGCGCGACGGGATCAGTTGCTTGCCATCCCAGACACGATAGGGGTCGCCGCGGAACTCGACGTCGCGCATCATGTTGATGTCGTAGATGCCGTCGGGTCCGGCGGAGAAGATGAGCGGCACGAGGCACAGGTCCAGCGTTTGCCGGGCTGGAAGTCGGCCTTGCGCGTATCGAGCGGATCGGGATCGTCGGCGGCCGCGGTTTCTGTGACCGGGGCATTCAACTGGATCTCCGAATCGTTGAAGGCCGGGGCCCAGCGGAGGTACTTGATGGGGTTGCCCCAGCCGTCGATAAACTCGGGCAACCCGTTGCCGTCGCTATCGGCGACTTCGTCGTCGCGGAACTGGACGCGGGCGTCTTCGCCGCCCAAGAGGGTGACGATGAGGTAGAGGCACTCGGCCGAGGCATACTTATCGAGCCGTGCGCCATTGTTGGTGCGGTTGCGATAGGCCTGGTGAACGCTGGGCTCCGGCAGGTAGGTACCGTAGAGCGGCAGGAGGCTGACGTCCTGGGGGCGCTCGGGCATTTCCATGCGCACGAGGTTGCGCAGCGCGGTGAGGCGGATCATCGCGGCCGCTTTGGCCGACATCTGCGGAAGTGCGGCAAAGCGGTTGTCGGGGTCCCAATAGGGGCGAAGCGCAGGCGTGTTGAAGATATTCTTCACATCGCTCTCGCTCAGGGGGACGCGACGGTAGCGATAGTCTTCGTAGAGCGGGAGGATGATATTGTGGAGCTTTTCGATCGTGGCGCGGGTGCGTTCGACGCGGGTGCTGGCACGCGTGGCCGCCAGCGCGGCCAGCACGATGCCCATGAGGATGGCGATGATCGCCACCACGACCAGGAGCTCGACGAGGGTGAAGCCGGCGGACCGTCCGACGGCGGTGCCGCCGCGCGTGTGCGGCGGTTCATGGCAGCTCGTCCTCCAACGTGCCGTCGGAGAAGTTGGTGAGATTGTCCATATTGGCCTTCATCCAGGGCATGAGCGTCGTCGTCATACCGCTGGTGCTGTAGCTCACCCCGCTCCGCGTGTAGCGGAAGAAGCGATGAGGTTTGTTCGAACTTTGCAGGTCCGGGGACTGAGCGCTGTCGACGTCGTCGGTCGACGAATTTTCGGCCATATCGAACTGGTGGTCGAGACCGGCGGCGACGATCTGGAACTTGTCTTCGTTGCGCCGACTGCGCACCGTAGCGGGTAGCCGGGGATCGGCGGGCGGGTTTGCCTGGGCCGTGTCGAAGTAGGCGACGGCGATATTCTCGAGCACGGTGCCCTGGGGCGGCGGAGCATAGCGAAGGGGCACGAACTTGCTCGGATTGCCGCTGTTATCGGGAAGTATATAGCCATACTCCCAGCGCGTGGTGCCGAACAGCTCGGTCGCCGGCGACCACCGCTCCTTGCGGGCCCGGAAGTACACATAGGGCGACTGGATATTGGGAGGGAGATATTGGAAATCGCCTTGGGCGACGGCGGGAGTGGTGAGACTGGTGAGGATGCGACTCTTGTTGAAATCGAAGAGGGGTTTGGTGCGGGGCTGGCCAGCCGGGCTGGGGTAAAAGGGGTGCAGGGAATCGGCACTGAAGCCCGCCAAGGGGGCGGTTAGGTCGACTGCGCTCGGGCAATCCGCCGAGGAAGAAGACCAACCCGGAGGCGGCGGTGAACTTGGAGGGATCGACGACGAGGGTGCCGTCGGCCAGCTTGTAGTTGGTCTGCACGTCGAGCACGAAGCGTTGCCAATAAGTGGAAGTATCCGGCAGGCCATTCAAGGGCGGGACGTAGCGGGGGAATGCCTTGCGGAGGTGGCGTTCGACGGCCGATTGGGCCGCACGGCGAAGGGGGGTTGGGGCGCTTGCGTCGTTGCAGAAGGTGAAGTCGGGCGGGTATTCGCCGTACTTCTCCTTGTATTGTTCGAGGGCGGCCTCGAACTGGCCGATCTCCAGGCGAACCTGGGCGCAGTGCCTCGCGGCGGGCGACGACGGCGGCACCGGTAATCATACCGACGAGGATGCCGATGATGAGGATTACGGTGAGCATTTCGACGAGCGTGAATGCTCGGCGCGACTGCTTTGTGGCAAGAATAACGCCCATACGAGCATCCCCTCCTGGCCGCCGAGCGGCCTCTGTTGGACGGTTCCCGGAGTGTAGAACGGGTGACACGGCCCGCCACCGCGGGGGCCCGGCGGGCCGGCCGTGCGGCCGATTCGTTCGATCACTTCCTGTTCGACGCCCTTGAACTGCTGGTCCGCCGCCCGAGCGGGACGTGCCAAGGGGCACGGGCTGGCCGTGACCCGGGCGGTTCGACATCGGAATCAGTTTGGGGCTTGCGCCCCTGCGCCCTTACCCGCCGCCGCCACCGCTGAGCTTGGTGATCAGCGCGATCAGCGGCAGGAACAGGGCGATCACGATGAAGCCCACGATGCCGCCGAGCACGATGATCAACAGCGGCTCCATCAGACGCGTCAGGCTCTCGGTGATCACCGCCGACTTCTTCGTCGTAGTTGTCGGCGACCTTGTAGAGCATCGTATCCAGTTCGCCCGTCTCCTCGCCGACGTCGACCATGTTGACGACCATGTCGTCGAGGATGCGGGAGTTCATTCGCGTGATGTAGAGCAGGGCGCCGATCGGGCCGGCGATGAAGGCGAACCAGAAGAACAGGGCGACGGGGTGGAAGCTGGTCTGCGAGTAGTCCTTCATGGGCGTGGCGATCGATTCGCCCTCGCGGATCGCTTCGTGGACCTTCTGGTAGAGGTTCTCGAAGACCGCGTTGCCCGAGGTTTCCTTGGTGATGTTGATGGCCTCGAGGATCGGCACGCCGCTGGCCACCAGCGTGCCCAGGGTGCGCGTGGTGCGGGCGACGATGTTCTTCTCGACCAGGTGGCCGAAGATCGGCATCTTGAGCATGAACAGGTCCCACCCATAGCGGCCCGGCCCGAACTTGCGCACCAGTTTGACGAACAGCCAGACTGCGATCGGGATGCCGGGCAGCAGGTACCAGTAGTTGACGATCAGCGTGGGAGCCGATGATGAGGAACTTGGTCATGGCGGGCAGCTCGGTGCCGAAGTCCTTGAAGATCTTCTCGAAGCGGGCACGATCTTGATCATGATGAAGGACAGGATGCCCACGGCGAAGATCGACGACGACGACCGGGTAGACCAAGGCGCCCTTGACTTTGCGCTTCGAGCGACTGCGACCGTTCCTGGAACTCGGCCAAGCGCTGGAGGATGACTTCGAGGGCACCGCCCGCCTCGCCGGCCTTGATCATGTTGACGTAGAGGCGGTCGAAGGCCTTGGGCGACTTGGCCATGGCCTCGGAGAGGGTGGCCCCGCCCTCGATCTCGTCGCAGACGTCCATGAGGCAGTTTTTCAGGGCCCCGGGCTTGGCCTGGTTCTCGAGGATCTTCAGGCTGCGGAGGATCGGCAGGCCGGCGTCCTGAAGGATGGAGAGCTGCCGGGTGAAGGTGGTCAGTTGCTTGGAGCCGACGCCGCCGAGGGCGAAGGTCTTGCTTCTTCCCGGCCTTCTTCTTCTCGGCTGCGGCTTTCCGGCTTTTCTTGACGGTGATCTTCGTGACGAAGTATCCCATCTGCCGGATCGTCGCCTGCGCTTCCTCCTGGCTCGGCGCGTCGATGACGTCCTTGATCTCCTGGCCGGTGGCGTCCATCGCCTCGAATTGATAGGTCGGCATGGCTCGGACTCCCTCGTGTCGACTAAGCCGCGGCACCGGCCGAAGCTGCGGCGAGTTTCCGCTTGCGTTGCCAGGCGTCCCGCCTGCACCAAGCGAAGCCGGGTCGAGCCTTGGCACCGCTGCTCCTCCTGGTTCGTACACTTCGAGTACGGTTTCGCGGATCGCTTCGTCGATCGTGGTAACGCCGGCGTGGACCTTTTCCATGGCCGCCTCGCGCAGCGGCTGCATCCCGCTGCGCAGGGCGGCATCGCGCAAGCGCCTCGGTCGAAGTCGCCGCGGTTGATCAGGTCGCGAAGCAGGTCGTTCATCAGCATCAGCTCGTGGATGCCGGTCCGCCCCTTGAACCCGGTGTTGTTGCAGACCGGGCAGCCGCGGCCGCGGTAAAACTTCTTAGCCGATGATGTCCTCGGGCGTCAGCTCCAGGTCGGCCAAGCTGCTCGGTGCTGGGGACGGTCTCTTCGCGGCACTCCTGGCAGATCTTCCGCACCAGCCGCTGGGCCGAGCACCGCCTCGAGCGTGGCCGTGATCAAGAAGGGCGGAATGCCCATGTCGCGCAGACGGGTGATCGTGCTCGGGGCGTCGTTGGTGTGCAGCGTGCTGAACACCAGGTGCCCGGTGAGCGACGCCTGCACGGCGATTTCGGCCGTTTCCAAGTCGCGGATCTCGCCGACGAGGATGATGTCCGGGTCTTGGCGCAGGATGGACCGCAGGCAGTGGGCGAAGGTATTGCCGATCTCGGCGTCGATCGGGATCTGCACGATCCCGTCGATGTCGTACTCGACCGGGTCTTCGGTGGTGATCAGCTTGTCCTCGATGACGTTCAGCTCGTTGAGGCCGCCGTAGAGCGTGGTCGTCTTGCCGGAGCCGGTCGGGCCCGGTCACCAGGACGATCCCGTTGGGCAGGCGGATCAATCTTGCGGAACGCGCCGAGGGTGTCGCTGGTCCATGCCCACCTTGTCGAGGTCGAGCATGACCACGGAGCGGTCGAGGATTCGCACCACGACGCTCTCGCCGAACATCGTCGGCAAGCACGCTGACGCGGAGGTCGACGGGGTGGCCGCCGACGGTCAGGCGGATGCGGCCGTCCTGCGGCAGGCGCCGCTCGGCGATGTCCAGGTTGGCCATGACCTTGATGCGCGTGGTGATGGCGAAGGCCAGGTGCCGCGGCGGCGGGACCATTTCGTAGAGCACGCCGTCGGCCCGGATGCGGATCTTGAACTCGTTCTCGAACGGCTCGAAGTGCAGGTCGCTGGCCCGGTCGCGAATCGCCAACAGGAGCACCATGTTCAAGCAGCTTGCGCACGGGGCGCTGTCGGCCACGGCTTCGGCGCCGGTCGAGATCGATGGCGCCCTGCTTTCAAGCGCATGGGCCTGCGTGGCTCAGCTCTTCGTCGGACTCGATGTCGGCGATCAGCTGTCTCGACGCTCTCCCCCGTGCCCGCGTAGTAGCGGTCGAGCGTCTTGAGGACGTCGCGCTCGGGGGCGACCACGGCCCGGATGTCGTAGCCCAGGAAGCTCCGCAGCTCGTCGAGCACCTGGACTTTCTGCGGCTCGCACATGGCGACGTCAGCGTGCCGTCGCGGAAGCTGACGGGCACGATCTTGTAGAGCTGGGCCATCGGCTCGGTGACGTGCGCGAGCACCTCGGGAGGGATGACCACGTCGTTGAGGTTGATCACCTGCAGGCCCATCTGCTCGGCCAGGGCCTGGGCCAACTGCTCCTCGTTGATCAGCCCCATGTGCAGGGCGATCTGGCCGAGCATCTCTCCCCGGCGCTGCTGCTGCTCTTCGAGGAGCGTGACCGAGCTGGCGGTCGCGTGATGAACCCCAAGTCAACCAAGAATTTGACCGATTCGCCGTAGAGCCATGCTGCGGTGCCTTGTTGCTCGTTGCTCGCGAGTGCTAATGCGTATCCCGGCGATCGTCCTGGGCCGAATCGTCAGTGCTCGCCGTCTCCCCTCGTCAAACTCCTCCAGACGCTCGCGCGCCTCGTCCTCGTCCTCCAAGAGACCCCGTTTGGCCCGGGCGATCTTCGTGCGGAGCTCGTCCGGGTTGTTGGCCTTGACCATGATCTCCTTCTCCTCGACCAGCCCCTGCCGCCACAGGTGGAACATGTGGTCGTCGAGAAGCTGCATCCCCAGCTTCTGGCCGGTCTGGATCGCCGAGGTGATGCGGAACGTCTTGTTCTCGCGGATCAGGTTGGCGATGGCGGGCGTGACCACCAGCATCTCGTAGGCCGCCACGCGGCCGCCGCCGATCTTCGGCAAGAGCGCCTGCGAGAGAATGCCGATGATCGACGTGGACAGCTGGACGCGGATCTGCTCCTGCTGGTTGGTGGGAAACACGTCGATGATGCGGTTGACCGTGCCCTGGGCCCCGGTCGTGTGCAGCGTGCCGAACACGATGTGGCCGGTTTCGGCCGCGGTGATCGCCGCCTCGATCGTTTCCAGGTCGCGCATTTCGCCGACCAGGATCACGTCGGGGTCCTGACGCAACGCCGCGGCGGATGGCCTCGGCGAAAGCTCGGCACGTCGACGCCGAGTTCGCGCTGGTTGATCGTCGACTTCTTGTGCTTGTGGTAAAACTCGATCGGGTCTTCGATCGTGATGATGTGGTGGTCGATGTTGTCGTTGATGTAGTCGATGGCCGCCGCCAGCGTGGTCGTCTTGCCGGAACCGGTCGGACCGGTCACCAGGATCAGGCCGCGGGGGCGCATGACCAGCTTTGCGAACACCTCCGGCGTGCCCAACTCCTTGAAGTTCAAGAAGCTGCGTGGGGATCTGCCGCAGCACCATCGCCACGTTGCCCGCTCTGCTTGAAGATCGACACGCGGAACCGGGCCACGTCGCCAAAGGCGAAGCCGAAGTCGCATCCTCCCACCTCCTGCAGCTCCTGCTGGCAGCGTTCGGGGGTGATGCTCTTCATCGAGCGACGTGGTGTCTTCGGGTTCCAGGACCTTCGTCTCCAGCCGGTGCAGCCGGCCGTCGATGCGGATCACCGGCGGCTGGCCGACCGTGATGTGCAGGTCGCTCGCCTTACGGTTGACCACCGTGTGCAAAAGTTTGTCGATGAGAATCGATGCCATGCTCTTCCATTCCCCCAGGGCTCACGCTTGCGCGCTACCCAAATGGGAGCCCCTTCTCTTGAGCTCCAATTGCTCCTCGCCGGCCCGGTCATCCTGTGCCGGGTGGTTCCTCAAAGTTTCCGGCTGCCACCGGCCTCGACTCGGATCGCAAGTCGGAAGACGGCGGGCGGGTCCCTTCCGGTCCTGCGCCACGATTATTCGCTTGATCCAAAAGAATTGCCATGTGCGAGGACCATTTTGCTCCGCGGCCGAATGCGATGGTCTATACCCCCCCGGAGATATTGAGGCGATCTGCGAATGCCCGCTGCCAGAACTGCGCACACCGGGGATCGTCCGGGGAAGAATAGAGGAGGAACAAAATGGTCGACCTATACCCAGTCTAATCGCCGGGATGCTGCTATTAAACTGGGATGCATAAAGAAGAGAGTAAAGAAAAGATTGCTTTGATAATTGGGGTGGAAGATGCTATTCCGCCTCGCTGAGCTTTGCGACGCGGAGGACTTCCTCCAATGTGGTCATACCGCGGCAGACCTTGTTGATGCCATCGACGTAAAGCGTTCTCATTCCTTCTGTAACGGCGATTCTCCGAATCTGACCCGTGGGGGCTTCCTGGAAGGTCAGCTCGCGGACCTTGGGGGACATGAACATCAGCTCGAAAATCCCCGCCCTGCCCCTGAATCCCGAACCTCCGCAGTTTGAACATCCGCGGCCGCGGGCGAAAGTGGCGTTGGCAGACATGGCTGGGGTGATTCCGGCGGCCTCCAAAGCGGCCTCGCTGGGCTTGTATGTGTGCTTGCACTTCTGGCAGATCACACGCACGAGTCGCTGCGCCATGATAGCCATGACACTGCTTGCCACCAGGTAGGATGGCACACCCATGTCGACCATACGTGTAATAGCACTGGGCGCATTGTTCGTGTGTAGAGTACTGAATACCAAGTGTCCGGTCAGAGAGGCTTGAATTCCCATTTGGGCGGTCTCCAAGTCACGCATCTCTCCTACCAGAATGACATTCGGCGCCTGACGCAACATAGCGCGGATCACCCGGGCGAAATCCAAACCAATCTCGTGCCGAATCTCGACCTGATTAACCCCCTGTAGGTAGTATTCCACAGGGTCTTCGGCCGTGATGATCTTGCGATCTGGGGTGTTCAGTTCGTTGAGGGCCGCATAGAGCGAGGTGGTCTTTCCGGACCCCGTCGGACCGGTCACCAGAATGATCCCGTTCGGACGCCGGATCAGCCCCCTGAATCGCTGGTAGTCGTCGTCGGCGAAGCCGAGCTGGCGGAGCCCGATGCGGATGTTGTCCTTGTCCAGAATTCGCATTACCACCGATTGCCCGTGATTGGTGGGAATGATGCTGACGCGGAGATCGAGTTCCTTCTCACCCACCGTGACCTTGATTCGCCCGTCCTGCGGGCGGCGGCGTTCGGCAATGTCGAGCTTCGAGATAATCTTAATACGGGAGAGAATCGCACCAAGCAAACGACGGGGTGGGCTATCCCTCTCGATGAGGAGACCGTCGATACGGTACCGAACGCGAACCCGATCTTCAAACGGCTCGATGTGGATGTCGGACGCTCGCAGTTGGACCGCCTCGCTGATGATCATGTGTACCAGCCGCACGATGGGGGCGGCGTTCTCGTCGATCTCGTCGTCCCGGCCCTTGACTCCATCCTCGGTTTCGGTGAAATCGATGGCCGTATCGGTCATGTCCTGGATCATCGAGTCAACGCTTTCCGCCACCGCCTGCCCATAGTAGCGGTTGATTGCCGCCAGGATTGCATCGCGGGGGGCCAGCGTGGTTTCGATGCGTTTGTTGAGAATGAAGCGGAGTTTCTCGATCGTGTCGTAATCGCTGGGGTCACTGGCGATGATCCGCAGCATGCCATCATCCTCCGAAAGGGGGAGAATGGCATTCTCACGTGCCACTGACTCGGGAACGAGTTCAACCACGTTGGGAGCAATCGTTACCTGGCTGAGGTCGATGAACTCCATTCCGTGCTGTTCGGCCATCGCCCGAACCACTTCCTCGCCGGTGGCATAGCCCAGGCGGCACCAGGGCATCTTGAAGCTTTAGCCCAGCCTGCCGGGCCATGTGCTCGGCTTCCTGTAACTGCTCTGGGCTAAGGATCTTCTGACGGATGAGGATATCGGTGTAGTCACTCTTCCGTTTCGCCATGGCCGGACTCCGGGTCGGGTGCGGTCGCGGTTTGCCAGCGATGCGATGGGTCAGAAGAGCAATGGGAAGGCGAACGGGAGTTCGCGCGGTATCGCTAGCCCGAGACAATTTCAGACTAATGCCCCCCGCGCCATCTGTCAACAAAGGGGGGTGGATTTGGCAAACCCTTTCGAGGAAGGCCATCCAGGGCGTCCCGTGGGGGCACCGTGCGCCCGCATACCGGGCAAATCCGCATTGACGGGTGAGAGCCCCTTGTCCATAATCCGCCGTCCATTTGCCAGGCGAGAACGGACGACTCACGGTTTTCTCGGTTGCGGCGATCGCCGCGTGTTGGGTCCTCGCCTCAGCGCCTCGCGTATGCTCTTCTGCGTTCTTTTTTCGGCGAGAGCCCAGGTTGTGCACGCTCCCCTTCTCGCTTTCAGACGCCGACTGCTGAGTGGGCTTGCCCTCGCCGCAACCCTTGGGGCGGCGATGACCGCCAGTTTCTGCGCGGGGCAACGCCCTGGAGACAACGTGTCGTTGTTCGACCAACCGGCCGGCGATGGCGGGATGAATGCCCCGATGCCTCCGCAACGCGGCGGTCCAAGTCAAGGGGTCGTCGTGCCCGAGCCCGAACTTTCGCCGTTATCGCCACGGCCGGTTCCGCACGCGTCGCTCCCCCCGTCTTCGAATCCTGAATCACCGGATCGCTTCTTCAACCTGCCTGAGCAGCAGCGTTTCCTGGGTCCCGGCCATCCCCTGATCCAGGAAAGCTGGAAGAACCGCCCCTTCAGCCTGGGCAGCTTCGTCGGCCTGGCCCAGGGCGGAGACCTGATCGACAATTGGATCCGTCAAGACCAGGGTTTGATCGGCGGGGCGCGTCTTGGCTGGGATTTCGATGATTACTGGGGATGCGAAATGCGCGTGGCCATCGCCAGCATGGAGATCGTCGACAGCCAATTGGCCAAGGACGCTCAACGGGCTGCCGACGACGCAGCGGGTCTCTCCCCCAACGATCGCTCCCGACGCCGGTTCGACGGTCGCCGCGACAACGAAGTGTGTTTCTGGGACGTGAGCGTTCTCTACTATCCCTGGGGAGACGCCCAATGGCGCCCGTTCTTTCTCCTGGGATTCGGCAGCGCCGATTTCGAGTATGTCGACCGGCTCTCGACACTGTGGGCGGACACGGTCTTCGAACTGCCGATCGGGATTGGGGTGAAATACCGGCAGAACGAATGCCTTGCCGTCCGCCTGGAACTGATGGACAACATTGTCTTCGGCGGCGATTCCATGGAGGACATGCACATCCTCACCTTGACCGCGGGCGCGGAACTGCGTTTCGGCGGTTCGCGGTGCGCCTATTGGCCGTGGAACCCCGGACGCCACTACTGGTAACTCGCCCGTTGGCAGTGAAGCATCGGGCGATTTGTCCGATTACCTTGGAGCGGCCCCAGTTCGCAGACGGACGGGCAATTCATCGATCTTGGCGGCAAGGATGAAATCGTTTTCCGAGAGTCCGCCGATCGCGTGCGTCGAGAGTTCGATGGTGACGTTGCGATAAGCTTCCAGGTGCAGGTCGGGGTGGTGCCCCTCCTGCTCCGCCAGATCGGCGACCCGGTGGAAGAACTCGATCGCCGCATTGAAGTCTTTCACTACCCAATGCTTCTGGATCCGCTGGCCATCCTGGGAAAGGTTCCAGCCGGGCACCATCTCGATCTGGCGTTGGGCCTCCTCGCGCGTGTACTTTGGCACACCTCCTTCGCACGGCACGCACTGCTTATGGGCAAGGGTCGCTAAGGTCTGCGTTTCCATGGCCTCGTCTCCGATTGTGGCGTGAAGTGATCCGAGGTCTGAATTCTTCGACGAGGGACCCCGGAGCACAACACCCCAGCCGCGTGGAGGCAGCCCGCGAACGGGGGCCGCTTGCCGGCGCAGCCCGTCCGGCGTATGCTTGGGCCCGATTTCGCAATCCTTTGCAGGTCCGCACGATTTCGCCGCCCGATGAGCACTTCGCCCCAGGAGCAGGACAACTCGATCTGCGATCGCCTGACGAAGCTGGAAGAGCTGTTCATGCACCTCCAGCGCACGGTGCAGGACCTCGATCATGTGATCCGCGAGGTCCAACGACGGCTGGACACTCTGGAAAGCGGGGTGGGTCGCGTGGCTTCGCGCATCGAGGGGTTATCCGAAGACTCGACTGCCTCGCGGGCGGCAGAGCACGAACGCCCACCGCACTACTGATCTGGCCATCGGATCGGTCTGGTTTCAGGCGGAGGGGGCGGGGGGGCCGATTTCCAGCGCGATCAGGACCAGCTTGTGGCGGTTGGCGAAGTCGACCACGGCTTCTTGTTCGAGCAGAATCGTACGGGCGGCCTCGACGGCCAGCACGCGGGCCCCGGATTCCACCATGGTTTTAAGAGTGCCCAGTCCGACGGTTGGCACGTCGAACCGCATGTCCTGCTGGGGCTTGGCCACTTTGACCACGGTAAACCCGCCGGCACGGCACAGGGCGCCCGCACGCCGAATGCACTCGTCCGTTCCCTCGACCGCCTCGACGGCGAGCACCGCCTGGTCTTTGACCGCCACACTCTGGCCGATGTCGAGCCGGCCCATTTCCTTGGCGATTTTCCAGCCGAAGCGAATGTCCTTCCATTGCCAGGGAGAGGGAGCGCGGCGCGTGAGATGACCGGGACGCACCAGCAACTCCGGGGCAAAGTCGGTGGCCGGGGCAAAACGGATTCCATCAGACGCGAATTCGTCGACGATCATGGTGAGCAGACTGTCATCTCGGCAGTCTTTCCTTCGTGTCAGGAAGTGCGGCGCTCCGGCTCGAAGCATGCGGAGGTCCGGCAGGCAGTGGAGCCAAAAGGACGGCTGGAAGAGGATCCGTTTGTGGAACTTTCCCGCCATCGTGGCGTCGCAGATCCGGTGCCTGCGGAAGTAACGAATGGCGGCCCCGAGTTTGGCCAATCCAATCCATCGGAAGTCGTGGGCGATCTTTGCAAGGCTCGAATCGGCGTGACCGATCACGCCCAGGCAATAGACGTCGCGTCCCTGCCGGCGCATTGCCTCGGCCACGAGGACCGGATACTTCCCCCAACCGGCGAGCAGCCCGATCCGCGCCGCGGCCGGCGGAATCCGATCCCTGTGCGTCCTGTTCCACGATCCTCAAACTTTGATGCTCCAGAACGTCTTCCACGTCCTTGCTGCCGATAGGCCCGGGTCGGGGAAACCGCCGGACGGGCAAGCCTTCCTGGACGCCACTATCCAGGGAACCCCAGCAAACAGGTGACGCCCGGAACCCCTACGAGGCGGCCTCGGAAGGAGCGCATCCGATCTGCCCCAGTGTCAGGCGGTCGACGGCGGCCTGCAACTGCTTGAGTTGGCGTCGCATTTCCGGCAACTTGGCCAGCGCCGCCTGTTTGATCATCTGTTCGCGTTCGGGCGTGGCGGGAATACCGACCACGCGCGCGTCGTCGGGCACGTCGTTAATCACCCCCGCCATGGCGCCGAGGATTGCGCGCGTGCCGATGTGCACGTGGTCCCGTACTCCGACTTGCCCGGCCATGACCACGTAGTCGCCCGTCGTCGTGCTACCCGCAATTCCCACTTCGGCGCAGAGCATGTTGTGGCGGCCGATTCGACAGTTGTGGGCAATCATCACCTGGTTGTCGATCTTGGTGCCTTCGCCAATCACGGTGGCGCCGTAGGTGCCGCGGTCGATCGTGGTGCCGGCCCCTACCTCGACTTCGGCTTCGAGGATTACATGGCCGAGTTGAGCGGCGAGCACATGGCGGCCGTTTACGGGGGAATACCCGAAACCATAGGCCCCGACCACGGCGCCGGCATGGATGACGCACCGCGGACCGACGACCGTATTCTCATAGAGGACGGCCGAGGGAAAAATGACCACATCCGAGGCGATCCGGCAACCGGGCAGGATATGGACGCCGCCGTAGATCGTCGTGTTGTCGCCGATTTCCACGTCGTCGGCGAGGGTGGCAAAGGGGTGAACGTCGACGTTGGAGCCCAGGCGTGCGCTGGGACTGACCGCGGCAAGCGGGCTGACCCCGATCCGGCGTATGGTGCGGGGGGCCCGGAAGCGGAGCACGATCGCGGCAAAGGCCCGGTGTACGTCATCGACGCGGATGACCGGGATGCCATTGGGGACGAATCCGCAAGGAGCCACGACCGCGGCCGCCTGCGAGGACGCCAGCAACTCGCTGCGTTCTGCGCGATCCACCAGGGTGATCTGTCCCGGGCCCGCCTCGGCGAGCGGGACAGCCCCATACACCACGGCACTGCCGTCACCCACCAATTCGCCACCCACCAGTGCCGCAAGCTCTGTAAGAGTCGCCTGCATCCGTCGCGATCCTTTCGACGCAGAGTCCGTTCCTGGTGCCCCGCATGGCGGAGTCGAAAGCGTTAACGCCCGATCGTAACCTCTCAAGGAAAAGCGGGCAAGAGCAGTCGAACGGGGGAAGATGGATGGGCTTTTCCGCCCAGAATGGCGATAGAATTATGGGTCAATCTCCCCCTGGGTCAGGACTGCAATCCGCCGACCGCCGCGATGGCGTGCGCGGGCGGCCCCGGGGCGTTGGCCTGCTTGACGCTTCAGCATCAGGACCGGTAAGGTAGGAAAGGACACGAAACTGCGGCCAGGCAGTCGCGGCGGCCGCCGACGGTTTCGGGTGGCCGACCCTTTTCTTTCCCCAAGCTGTTCGCGTTGCCGCGCTACCCCCTCGACCGATTCACTCCTTCGGGCCCGCTTCATGCCACCAACCCTCGTTGATGTCCGTGCCACGGACGACGTTCGCGACGTGGTCCATCAGGCCGTGCAGTCGCTGGTCGAAGGTAAGCTCGTGGTTTTTCCCACCGAGACAGTGTATGGGGTCGCGGCTCGCGGCGCTGGACCCGCAAGCCGTGGATCGCTTGCTCGAGGCCAAAGGCCGCAGGGCTGGGCATCCTCTCACCCTGGCGATCCGCAGCGTCGACGAGGCGTTGGACTATGTTCCGGACATCAGCCCGCTGGCACACCGCCTGGCACGTCGCTGCTGGCCCGGTCCGGTAACACTCGTCCTGGACGACTCCCACCCGGAAAGCCTCGTTCAGCAGCTCCCCGAGCCGGTGCGGCGTGCCGTCTCGCCGGAGAAGTCGGTGGGATTGCGTGTCCCGGGTCATTCGATACTGCTGGACGTGCTGGAGATGGTGGCCGGGCCGCTGGTGCTCACGAGTGCCAACAAGAGCGGCGGGGCGGAGGCACGCACGGCCCTGGAAGCGCTTGAGGCCCTGCGCAACGAGGTGGAGCTGGTGTTGGACGACGGGCCGACGCGATACGGACAGCCGTCGTCGGTGGTCCGCGTGACCGGCGGGCAGTACGAGATCCTCCGCGTCGGAGCGGTGCCCGAAAAGACGCTGCGGCGTCTGACGAGCCTGATGATCCTTTTCGTTTGCACCGGAAACACCTGCCGCAGCCCGATGGCCGAGATGATCTGCCGCAAAATGCTGGCCCGCCGGCTGGGCTGCGAATTGCACGAGGTCGAGGATCGGGGCGTGATCATCATGTCGGCGGGAATCGCGGCGATGACCGGCGGGCGTGCGGCGGCCGAGGCAGTCCAAGTGATGGCTTCCATGGAGTTGGACCTCTCGATGCACGAAACGCAGCCGCTCACCGAACCTTTGGTTCGCCACGCCGACCTGATCCTGACGATGACCCAATCGCAGCGAAAGGCGGTCGTGACCCAATGGCCCAGCGCCGCCGCGCGCGCGAGTGATCGCCGCGGACGGTGGGGATATTTCCGATCCCATTGGCGGGCCGCTGGAGCGGTACCAGCGCTGCGCAGAACAGATCGAGAGGGAATTGACCTTTCGACTGGACGAGTTGGACGCCGAACTGAAGAATACTTAGAGCCGATCCCAGAACCTTTGGAGGTGCTGCGATTTTCCGGCCGCACAGAGCCGCAGCGGCAGTTCCGGGATAGGTTCTTGGCCGGGGAAGCGAATTCGGGCCTACTTTCCGCGACTTGACCGGTTCGAGGGTACTATGCGCATTGCGATCGGCTGCGACCACCGTGGGTATGCAATCCGGGAGAAAGTGGTGGAGTTGCTCCACCAGCTAGGGCACGAGGTGACGGACGTAGGCGTTCTCAACGATGATCCGGTAGACTATCCTGACATCGCCGCCGCCGTGGCCCATCTGGTAAGCGACGGAGCGGTCGAGCGGGGGGTACTGATTTGCGGCACCGGGTTGGGGATGTGCATCGCCGCCAACAAGTTCCCCGGTGTGCGAGCGGCACCCTGCCACGACGACCTGACCGCGGAAATGAGCCGCCGCCACAACGACCTGAACGTGCTCTGCCTTTCGGCAGACATGCTGGGGGAACGCCTGATCGACCGCATGGTCGAGATCTGGTGTACGACCCCATTCGAGGGCGGCCGGCACGCGCGGCGTGTCGAAAAGATCTCCAATCTCGAGCGGGAGATCTCGGGCCGCTCCAAGCCGTGCGCGGACACGCCTCGCGAAGGCTCTTGATGCCGGGGGGGAACCGGCTTCGGAACGCGGGGCACTGGGCAACCGAGCCGGGATCTTTCCGAACGTAGCGGATATTCGGGTCTCCCCCGTGCTCGTCGAGTCGGGAAATCGATTTCCGTTCTTGAAGATTTCCTGAAGATTGGTACAGTCGAAAGAAGACGGGCGCCGCGTGGTTGGAAGTGCGCGGCGTCGCGGTAGAGCGAAACCGCGGCAAGCCCGTCGGCCCTGGGTCTCAGGCGAGGATGCGAGCATGGCCGAATCGGGTCAATATCAGCCGAACGATCTGGAGGAACTGCTGCGCAATGCGGAGCTTCGCGACGAGCTTGAACCCTATTACGACGAGTCGATCAGCCGCGTCAACGTCCAGCACCTTCCGCTGACCGTGGAGAACGAGTTCCTCGCCTCGATGCTGGCATGGGAAATGGCCCCCGTGCTTCCCATTTACCGCTGGTTCGAACCGGAGCTCCGCCCCCCGCGCCTCGGGATGCTCAACGACAGTGAGATCCACGAAATCCTCTGGGACGTGATCGGAAAGCTCTTTGAGAAGCGGATCGTCCTGGACTTCACGGACCATCTCTCCGATCGCGATCTCTACCGGCTGATCTATCGCGACATCCTTCCGGCACGCGAGAAGAAGATCGACTGCGGCACGAACTACCTGCACTGGGATTGCGCGGGTGCGGGAGGCGATCCGGAGATCTGGCTTCGCCACTACGCGACGGACGAGGAACGCCAGGCCTGGGCAGAGATGTACCGCCAGCCGCTGCCTCCGCGGTGCCGCGCCGCTTATCCGCGCCGCCTGCCCCGCGAGCCGAATTGACCGGCGGCTTCGCTGCACGTTGCCGTGCACGCGGTCTTCATGGGGCTTGCTTTTCGCCCCCCTGCGCGTGGAGTATGATAGGGCTCGCGTTTCGAGATTCGTAAGCGTTCACACCCCGAGATAGCCACGCTGAGCGGTTGCGTTTCCCACGCGCCCGTCGGTAATGGGCAACCCTTTTGAAGCGGCGAGACGCCGCTTCTACGAGTGTGTCCTGTGAACAGTTACCGAGATTCCGAAGCGCCAGTACCTCCCACACTCCGCGCGAGCACGATCATGGCCCCACGCCTCGCCTTCGTCCTGCTACTGCTTGCCTGCCCGATGCCGATCGAGGCCGCGGGACTCGCACCGGCCAGCGTCGAACAGTTTTTCCTCGCGCCTGAAACGCCCGCCGTGCTGCGGTGGCGCGTCGACTCCGGGGCGTTGAGCGGGGGAGTGCCCTACCGGCTGTCGGATTACGCGGGTCGAGAGATCGGCACGGGGCAGGCGGCGCGTCCGACGGCAGACGCCCTTCAGGTCGAGGTGCGATTGCCCCAGGGCTTCTTCGAGATCGAGTTTCCCTCCGCCGAGCAGCGGTTCGGCATCACCGCATCGGCTCCCAGCACGATCGCCGACCCCTTCTTCGCCATCGACGGCGCGTTGTCGTGGCTGGTGGGCAACGATGCCCAGCGCGAAGGATTGATCCGCGCTGCGCGGTGGATCGGCATTCCGATGATTCGCGAACGGCTCACCTGGGGCGGAGTCCACACCGCCGCGAACCGCTGGGACTGGCAATCCGGGTCGCGGTTCGAGGTTTTGCGGCAGACGTATGCGCGTCACGGAGTGAAGGTTCTCGAAATGGCCCACGACGGACCGGCGTGGATGGGTCGGGTGGAGAAGTATCCCGAGGACCTCGTCGCCGCCGCCCAGTCGTGGCGGCAGATCGCCAGCCGCTGGCATTCCACGTGGGGCGCTGTGGAGATCTGGAACGAACCCGACATTTCATTCGGCGCCGACCTGCCGGCCGATCAGTACGCGCCCTTGGCCAAGGCGATTCGATACGGAATGAAGCAGGCCGGGATCGGCACTCCGCTCGTGGGCGGAGTGATGGCGCACTGCAACCATGCGTTCCTCGAAACCGCCACGCAAAACCGGTTGCTCGACAGTGTGGACGCTTTCAGCTTCCACACCTACGACAAGGCGTCCAACATGCAGCGCCTGGTTAGCGACTATCGCCGATGGCTCCGCGCGTCGCAGCGAGGCGACTTGCCGCTCTGGATCACCGAGTGCGGCCGGCCCTGGAAGAAGGGGCCTGCGCGCCGCTCGGTCGACGAGGATCGAACCAGCGCGTTGGATATCGTGATGAAAGGCGTCGAAGCCCGCGCCTGCGGCATCGCGCGGTATTTTCCCTTCGTCTATCCCTACTATGAGGAAAACAACAACAACTTCGGCATGATGGACCGTCTCGCCAGCCCCCAGCGTCCCACGGGAGCCTACGCGCAGATGATCCGCGCCCTGGCCGGCAGCACGTACCAAGGCGACCTCAAGCACGAACCGTCGGGTCTGGAGCGCACCGCGCCTTCGGCGTGCTGGAGCCCAAACCCAGGAGCGTGGTCGTGCTCTACACGGGCCGGACGGAAGGGGTCGACGTCCGTCTGCCGGCCGTGCCGCTGCGCGATCGAGGGCATCGACGGCCGCGAGTTGCCGGCACCTCGCAACGGCGCGCTGACGGTCCAGGACGGCCTGGTCTATGCATGGTACGAACCGGCCGCCCTCGAGCCGCATCTCGATCGCCACACCGCGGCGCGGGACCTCCACGCCAACGCTGCCAGTGCGGGGGGCAAGGTGGTCGGTCCGATCGTGCTCCGCTATCAATTCGACCGCGCGCACGTGGATCCCTCGTCCCGCGGCTACCGCGTCAAGACGAGTCCGGCCGGCACGATGCCGCTGGCGGTCCGCGCATTCAATCTTTCCGACGAACCGCGCGACGTGACCCTGCGGCTGAAGTTCACCGGCCCCACGCGGATCCTGGCAACGGCGACTCGGGACGTGCACCTACCTGCCGGCGGCCGCGCCGACGCCGCCTGGGACGTCGATTTCTCCGCCACCTTCGCCGCGGTCGAGGAGGAGAAGGCCGTCGTGACCGCGTCCGACCGCGGCAGCGAGATCCTGGATCAATTGCAGGTGACGCTGGCCGGCGAGGCGGATTTGGCCGCCGTGCTCCGCCGCACTCCCCGTGCGGTTCGCCTGCCGACCGAGCAGGCCGACCGCTGGACGCCGAGCATCGCCGGTCACGGCCAAATGACCATGGATGCGACGAGCGAAGCATCCTGGCGATTGAAGGCCAGCTTCAAGAAGGCAGACCGCTGGGTCTACCCCGTTTTCAAGCTGCCCGACGCAGTTCGCCTTCTTCCCGGAGGCGGACTGCTGCTCCGCGCGCGATGCGCCAAGCCGGCATCGGTTCGCGTCTTCCTTTGGGAAGGCGACACGGCGGTCGGCTACCTTACGCCCGAGGCAGTCATCCCGGCCGACGGCCAGTGGCACGTGGCCAGGCTACGATTGTCCGATTTCGTGCTCAGCACCGCCAACGCGCCGGACGCCAACCAACGGCTTGATCTCGACCAGGTGCGGCGGATCTCGATCGGCATGAACAGCGTGGCTGAGGAGAACTCACTCGAAGTGAGCGACGTGTACGTGATCACGCCGTAAGGGCGCGAACTATGCCAGCTCGTGCGTGCCAGGAACCTTACTCCAGGTCGAAGAGGGTGCTGCCTCGCGTGCGTTGGACGGCCAGCGCGCGGATCAGTTCGACGAAGCGTTCGCCCCGCTGCCGATAGTTCTGGAACTGGTCTTTGCTCGCGCAGCCGGGCGACAAGGCGATCGAATCGCCGGGGCGCGACTGGCTCCAGCACCACTGGAGCGCTTCCTTCATGGTTTCCACGGAAGTCAGCGGAAGCGCGGGCGCCCGTTGCCGGATGAGCTCTTCGAGCCGCGTGCGCACGCTGCCGAACAAGGCGGCGCCCGCGCGCCACGGCGATCGCCTCGGCGAGCGGGCCGAGGTCGATCCCTTTGTCGCTTCCGCCGGCCAAGAGCCAGGTCGAACCGCCGAGGGTCTCCAAGGCGGCAATCGTCGACTCGGGAGTCGTCGACGATGAATCGTTGTAGAACCGCCGACCGGCGACGATGGCCATCAGTTCCAAACGCTGCGGCAGTCCGTGGAACCGCTCCAGGCCGTGGCGGACGTCTTGCTCGTCGCACCCGGCGGCGATTCCAGCCGCGGCGGCGATTGCGGCGTTCGCGCGGTTATGTTCGCCGGCGATCGGCAGTCGCCGCAGTCCTGACACAGAAAGCGGCGGCACGAGCCGGCCCTGCACGCGGTTCCGCCACGATGCGACCTCGGAATCAGCCAGGTTGAGCACGGCCGCGTCCTGGGGCTTCTGGCCGGTGAGCAATCGCTGTTTCGCGGCAACATAGTCCTCGAATCCGCTGTGCCAATCGAGATGATTGGGCGTACAGTTGGTGACCACGGCAATCTGCGGCAGCGGGGTCCCCTGTTGGAGGCGCCAGAGCTGGAAGCTGCTGATCTCCAATACGACCCAGTCGTCGGGCGTCATGCGTTCGAGTTGCTCCAACAGGCTCTCCCCGATATTGCCCCCCAACCACGTGCGCCGCCCGGCGGCCTTGAGGATCGCCGCCGTCATCGCCGAGGTGGTCGACTTGCCGTTGGAGCCGGTCACGCCGATCATCGAGGCGGGGCACGCCCTGAGCAGCAGTTCCATTTCCGTAGTGACGGTCGCGCCGCTGCGGCGCGCGATTTCGACCCAAGGATTGCCCGGATGCACGGCAGGGTTCACCACCACCAGTTCCGTCTCGGCGAAGTCCTGGGCGGAGTGTTCGCCGAGACGATAGCGGGCGATCGGCACGTCGGCCAGCGCGTGCAGAGCATCGCTCAGATGGGCGGCATCGGCGATATCGGTGACGGTCACCACGGCTCCCTGCGCGCGCAGCCATCGCGCGGCAGATACTCCACCGCCGAAGTGACCAAGCCCCATGACCGTCGCTCGCCGTCCGTGGAAGTGCATGCATCAAGTAGAGGCACCGGCCGCAAACCCGGCAAGGGGTGGCGGCGAGCGGGCCGCACCGCAGGAGGGCAAGAGGCTTGGGGGCACGGTCGGCCGACAGTGTCGATCGGGCGGTGTCGATCGGACGGTGTCGATCCGACGGTGTCGACCGGGCTCTGGCCCACCGCTTTTCGCCTTGGTATAGTGGTAGTTTGGCCCTATTCTCGGAAGACCGTCTGGGAGGTGCTATGGGGGCTCTCGGCCATATTTCTCTTCGCGGCGTGGAGGTTCACAACCTCGACGCCATCGACGTCGACATCCCCCACCGCAAACTCGTGGTCCTGTGCGGGCTGAGCGGCAGCGGCAAGAGCAGCCTCGCCTTGGACACCCTCTACGCCGAAGGACAACGCCGCTACATCGAGAGTTTCTCGGCCTACACCCGACAGTTCCTTCAGCGTCTCGAGAAACCCGCGGCCGAGCGAATCGACGGCATCCCTCCGGCGATAGCCGTGACGGGGAAGAACGCCAGCCGTTCCAGCCGGTCGACGGTGGGAACGGCCACGGAAACGAGCGACCATCTTCGCTTGTTGTTTGCGCGGATCGGCCAGGTGTTCTGTCGGCAATGCGGCGAGGAGGTCCGCCGCGATTCGCCCCAGAGCACGGCGGAGATGCTGCAGCGATTGCCCGCCGGCACGCGTTACGTGATTGCGTTCCGGCCCGCACCGGCCGAGGGAGAATCCGCGGACCGTCTGGCCGCCGCCCTGATCGAGGACGGATTCCTCCGCGTCATCCAGGGGGAGAGGCTGGTCAACCTGGCCGAGGAACCGGCGACCGAGCTCAGTGCCGCGGCCTCCGGCGCCAACGGCCTCTACGTGGTCGTCGACCGCCTGACGGCGGCGGGAGCAGGCGACGACCGAGTGCGCGATTCGCTGGAAACCGCGTTCCACAAGGGGCACGGGCGGTGCTACGCGATCGTCGAGGAGCCGGCCGCCAACGGCAGTCGCGGCACGGCTTGCATGATCGACGGCCGCGCTGGCGCCGCATGGGCTTCAGCACCGGACTGGCCTGCGAGGATTGCGGCATCGAGTACCCTGCCCTCGAGCCTCGATTGTTCAGCTTCAACAGCCCGTTCGGCGCCTGCCCGGAGTGCGAGGGCTTCGGCAACGTGATCGACATCGATCTGGACCTGGTCGTTCCCGATCCGAACAAGTCGCTTCGCGACGGCGCGATTGCTCCCTGGAATACGCCCGCCTACGCCCACGAGTTGGAGCAGTTGCTGGCCCTGGCCCCGCGACACGGCATTCCCGTCGACATTCCGTTCCGCCAGCTCGCGCCGGAGCACCTCGAGTTGATCCGCAACGGCGTGCCGGAGGAGGAATTCGGGGGGTTGCGCGGTTTCTTCGCCTGGCTGGAACGGCGCAAGTACAAGATGCACATCCGGGTGTTCCTCAGTCGCTGGCGGAGCTATCGTCCGTGTCCGGCCTGCGGCGGGGCGCGACTGCGAAGCGAGGCCCTGGCGGCGCGAGTCGGCGGCAAGAACCTTGCCGAACTGTCGGCGTTGAAGATCGACGAAGCGCTGCGATTCTTCGCCGAGTTGACGCTCACGCCTTGGCAGCAAGAGGTGGCACGGATGATGCTCGGGCAGGTTCGCGCGCGGCTGGGCTACCTTCAGGCCGTCGGCCTCGGCTACTTGACCCTGGATCGCACGCTGCGGACGCTCAGCGGCGGCGAAGTTCGCCGCGTGGCGCTCACCTCGGCCCTCGGCTCCAGCCTGGTCAACATGCTCTACGTGCTCGACGAACCATCGATCGGCCTTCACCCCCGCGACATTCATCGGCTGATCTCGGCGATCGTGAGCCTCCGCGATCGGGGCAACACGGTCGTCGTCGTTGAGCACGAGGAGGCGATGATCCGCGCTGCGGACCAGGTGATCGAGATTGGTCCCGGGGCAGGCGAGCGGGGCGGCCGGGTGGTCTTCCAAGGCACGCCCGCCGAGATGGAATGCGCGCCGAGAGCCTTACGGGAGACTACCTGGCGGGACGGCGAGGCATCGGCAGCGGCGGCCGGCGGCGACAGCCGGGACACGGCTGGATCCGGTTGGCCGGAGCGCGCGGAAACAACCTGAAGAACCTGACCGTCGAGTTTCCCCTGGGCGTGCTGTGCGTGGTTACGGGCGTGAGCGGCTCGGGCAAGAGCACTCTGGTCCAGGACACGCTCTATCCCGCCCTTTGCCGCCGATTGCGCAAGGACGCCCCCAAACCCTACGACTTCGACGAGGTTCTCGGCGACGGCCAGATCGACGACGTAATCATGGTCGATCAGAGCCCGATCGGCCGCTCCCCGCGCTCCAATCCCGTGACCTACCTCAAGGTTTTCGACGAGATCCGCAACGTCTTCGCGGAGACTATCGAGGCGCGCACCCGGGGCTACACGGCGAGCCACTTCAGCTTCAACGCCGACGAGGGCCGCTGCCACGCCTGCAACGGCGACGGCCACATTGAAATCGACATGCAGTTTCTCGCCGACGTGTATATGAAGTGCGCCCAGTGCCACGGCCGGCGCTACCGCGACGAGATCCTCCAGGTCACGTACCGCGGCCGCTCCATCGCCGAAGTCTTGGAGATGACCGTGCGCGAGGCGTTCACTTTTTTCCGCGGGCGTGCCAAGGTCCAGGCCCGGCTCAAGCGGCTGATCGACGTGGGGCTGGACTATATCCGCCTCGGCCAGCCGGCCAACACGCTTTCGGGCGGTGAGGCTCAACGTCTGAAGCTCGCCGGCTATATGTCGGCCGCCAAGCGCGGCCGCTGCCTGTTCCTCCTCGACGAACCCACCACGGGGCTGCATTTTTCGGACATCGTGCAATTGCTGGACTGCTTCGACGCCCTCCTCGCCGTGGGCCACTCGCTGATCATCGTCGAGCACAATCTCCAGGTCATCAAAGCGTCTGACTACGTGATCGACCTCGGACCGGGCGCCGCCGATGAAGGCGGCCAGGTCGTCGTTCAGGGCACTCCCGAAATGGTCGCCAACGACGCGCGTTCGATCACCGGCCGGTTCCTTGCCGAGGTGCTCAAGGCGGACGCGCGCGGGCTGACGCCCGATCAGGTTTTTCGCGGGAAGGATTCGCCGCCCGGCCAGGCGTCCGCGCGGCGGCACTTCCCCGCTTCGCTCCTCGGCCCCGCGCTATTTCGCCGTCACTTCGACGAACAAGTAGAGCTGCGACGAAGCGGTTTCCTGCGGTTCTGCTCCGGGCTCGAACGTCATCCCGCCGACCAGCACCGGTTCGGCCAAGGGGATGCGGACCGTCGTGGCGAACTGCTGCGCGACGAGGTTCGCGCGATCCAAGGGCGGGAAGGGATCGTTCGGTTGCGCGCTCCATTGACCCGCCGCCGCCCCCCGCCCCGCCTCCTTCCACCCCTCGGGCACGACGACGATGCTGTGTACGTCGAGTACCGCCGTCTTGCCGTCGGGAAGTATGCGCGGGATCACCTGGAGCAATGCCCCGGACTGCGGATTGCTGACGATCGGCTGGTAACCAGGGGCACCCGCGCCGTCGACGACGGGGATGGCGCCGACCACCAGCGACCGCGTGCGTCCGGAAATCAGGTGCACGGCCTGCCCGTCAAAGCAGCTCACTGCGCCGAAATACCCTTTCGCCTTGCTGCTCAGGGCGTCGAGTGCGGCGCGGTCGATACCCTTCTCTGCTCCGCGCGTAAGCTGGCCAACTTGTGCAAGGTCGAGAAAAAGCCAGCGTGCGCGCACGGTCACGGTTCGCTGCAACTGGCTGGTGTTGCGCATCTCGTCGAGCAACTGGGCTATTTTTTTGTGGACGGCCTCCGTCTGGTTGACGATCAGCATGCCGTCATGCGGCTCGATCGAGCCCGGTCCACCAACCTCCTGCCAGCTCTCGGGTTCGACCGTGGAACTGATTACGTTGATCAAGGAGTCGTAGTCAGCCAACAAGCCCCGGCCGGCTGTTCCCCCGAGGGCTCCGGCTTGGCGGCCGGGGAAATTCGGCGTGCCGCCTTCGCCAGCCCGAGCCGCGCCCCCACCGCCCTCGGCCGGTGCACCGGCCTGGCGATGCACCGAATTAGGCACGGAGAAGTAACCTCCGCCCATTCCGCCTCCCATCATGCCACCACCGCCTCCACCCATGCCACCCATGCCACCCATGCCACCACCGCTTCCACCCACGCCGCCCATGCCTCCCATGCCACCACCGCTTCCCATCATTCCGCCACCCATGCCTCCCAGGCCACCCATGCCGCGCATGCCGGATGGACCGCTCCCCAAGCCCCACCAAGGCATTCCGTCGACACCGATGACCGCGCCGGGTACGAGCATGCCCTGAAAGGGATAGTCGAAGCGTGGCATGGCGAGGTCGCGGACGTTGTAGACCTTCACGACCAAGGGGGGCTCCGCGGCGTCGCCCTCCGCGGCAGCCGTCACCGCAGCCGTCACCGCTGCTGGCGGTCGGTCGGTGGGCTCGGCTGCCCAGACAACACTGCACACGGCTACCGCAGTCGAGAAGGCTGCGGCGGCGGTAGCCGTCACGTTCCACCATGCACCACGCGTCACGGACTTTCTTCGCTGCATGTCACGATCTCCCTTGGACTAGAGTTTTTAGTTGAAGCTTCGCGCTGTACACGCCCCCGAAGAGCACGAGAGTGTGTTCTGCACGCACGAGAAACTGTTTGGCGAGGGGCTCGGGACTGAGTAGCAAAGCCAAGAGAGCCTCTTGCCGGTGCGTGCCCTGCCTCACCATGGCAATCAACCGTTGCGCGACGTCCGGCCGATCCAGCGATCGCAGTACCTGAGCTGCCCAGCGCCGTGCATCGCGATCCTCCGAGGCGAGCAACTGCGCCAGCCGGTCGACAGGGATTTCGGGAAGTGTCTTGGCGCACTCCAGCGCCGCCTGGGAAGTCCTCGGATCGCCCACGTGCTGGAGAAAGACTCGCAACGACGGCAGATCGCCGCGCGCCAGTAGCGCGGCCAGCCACACCTGCTGCACCTGGCGATCCAACTCCTGCTGGGCCAGTTGGCCCAGGACCACGGAACGCTGCTGGGCCGCCATGCGCCGCGCCCTCTCGGCGGGCGACACTCGCTCGACCGTCGAGGCGGCAAGAGACGACGGCGGCTGACGCCGCGCGAGACGCGTCGCCGCTGGGCCGCCGAGAACACGAGCATTTCGTAGGCCGTGGCCGCGCGGCGTGGCGGCGAGGCTTGCCGGCGCGTCCACCGAGGACGCCGCGAGAGCCGTTGCCGGCGGCGGCGCGGCGGAGTGCAGGATTGAGCCGGCGGGGGCGGCGTTTCCCTCCTCGCCACATGCCAAGTCCTTGGCGAGTGCCGGTTCGGAGTGCTCGGCTTCCGCCAGGGGTACGTCACGCGCCCGCCGAGATGCATCCCAAACGGTCAGGGCAATGGCGGCCAGAACCGCGGCCGCCAGCGCGCCGATGCGCGCTGCCCGGGGCCAAGGGTGGGCGGGCCGTGCGCTCGACGGGGTAAGCTCCCGCCATTGACGCCGCAAGCGCTCGATCGACTCGGTAGAAGGCTCGGGCCAGGCGGCTTCGTCAAGCAGGCGATTCAGGGGATCGCAGTCGCGAGAATCGTCGGCAGATTGTTCGTGATTCATCGTTTCATTTCTCGGCCAGATAGGGCCCCAGTTCCGCCTTCAGCCTCTTTCGCGCGTGATACAAGTTCACGTGCACGCAGGACTGGCTGATTCCCAACAGCTCAGCGGTCTGCCGAACGCTCATCCCCTCGTAAGCCACGAGAACCAAGACCTCGCGTTGCCGCCGGGGCAGCGCCGAAACGCGTTGGGCGACCGCGGCCCGCAACTCTTCGGCCAGCACCGCGGCAGTGGGGTCGGGAGTAACGCAGTCTGGAACGTCCTCGGTCAGTTCCTGGTGGCGGTGCGCGGTCGCCGAAGCCTTGAGCCGGTCTCGGAAGGCATGAATCACAATCCGGAAGAGCCAGGTTCGGAATTGCGACTCGCCCCGGAAGGTATGCAGGCTCCGGGCCGCTCGGTACAGTGCCTCTTGGACGACTTCTTCGGCGACGTCCGTGCGGCCGGTCAGGCGTGTGGCAAAGCGCAGGGCTTGAGGCACGTGCTCCAGAACGAGCCGGTTCACGAGCACTGGATCCCGCGCCGGTGCCATGCGTGCCTCTTCTGCGCGGCCGTCCGGCCGTCGTTCACCCCTTTAGACGGCAGAAGCGGCGAAGACTAAAAAACTATTCCAGAATTGCCCGGGCGGTGCTCCGCGGCCGGAGAATTCGGGGGCGGCAGACGGTTCGTCTGGGCTGCGTGCACGGTTGGTGCTGCTGCCGAGGGCACATCGCTCGGACTTGCGGGGACTGGGGCAGCGACTATCATGGAATCTCGTCGCGGTGCGAACCCGCGAACCCACCGCACTTACCCCTCTGGGATGAAGATGGCAATGCGCGAAGGGCTTCCCCGTCGAACGTTCCTGGCTCAGTCCGCCGCCGGCGCGGCAACCTTCCTTGGAGCACCCTGCATGGTCCCGTGCGTCGAAGCCTCCAGCAAGCGTACTCCGGCCGAACTCCTGCGCGAAGCTCCAAGCATGCCTGGGCGGACCGTGGCCCGAACCGTGCGACCTCCGCCCCGAGATTCGCGAGACCCTTCAGAAGGACGGGTACCGCCTGCTGTCGGTTAGCTACGAGGTCGGACCCGGCGACCGCGTGCCCGCCTATCTGCTGATTCCCGACGGGATCGGCACGGGCCAGTCGGCCGCGGCGGTCGCGGTGTGGCATCAACATAATGGTGCCTATCACCTGGGCAAGGTCGAGCCGGCGGGGCTGGCAGGAAGCGAGATGCACCATACGGGCGTAGCCCTGGCAAAGCTGGGATACGTGGTTCTCTGTCCGGATGCGCTATGTTTCGGCGAGCGCCAAAGCAAGCAGCTCCGCGGGGGCGAATTCGAACGCTTCGAGTTTCTCCGCTACGTGGTCGCGGGCAAATGCATGGCCTGGAAGAACATTCTCGACATGCGGCGGGCGGTCGACTATCTCTGCACGCGGCCCGAGGTGAAAGCCGACCGCATCGGCTGCTACGGCCACTCCATGGGCTCGACGTTCACCTGGCTCGTGGGCCCGTGGGAGCCGCGATTGCGGTGCCTGGTGGGCAACTGCTGTCTGCCGACTTACGCCGGAATTCACCGCACGCACATTCTTCATTGCTTTCCGAACTTCATTCCGGGCTGGCAACAGTATGGCGATACTCCGGATATCGCCGGCCTGATCGCTCCACGTGCGCTGCACCTCAATCTCGGCGAGCGCGATGAGGGGAGCCCGATCGAGGAAGCGCGCGGGGGTTGACACCATCGCCGGGCGTACGCCGCCGCCGGCGCCGCCGATCGCTTCAGCCACTTCATCGAACCGAACGCCGGCCACGTGCTGTCCGACGCGATGTGGAGCCGCGAGGGACTGGTTCGAAAAGCATCTCCGCGCGTGAGGGCCCCAGGCCGATCCGATCAGGATCCGCTCGAGGACTTGCCGGGGCTCACGGGCGGTTCGGGTCGGACGTTGCGCAGCGGAGGCTTCTCTGTCGGTCGCCTTCGCTCCCAAGGCGCGAATCTCCTCAAGGAGCTTGCGCACCTCTGCATGGACTTCGTAACTCTGGGTGACCAGCAGCATCTTGGCGCCGCCCATCGACGCGCCCGAAACCGTTCCTACCCCTCCCATGGAATCCCACGTGTCGGATCGCACGTGATCCTCAATTGCGCCTGACAAGCGGTTCGTAGTCGTCGAACAGTTCCCCTTGGGAATCGCGGTAGACGACCAGATCGCTGACGTCGTAGACTCGCGTCACGCGCATTGCCGCCGCTTCTTCCGGCGTGGTAACGAGCAGGACACCGTCTTGCACGAGCCAGGTGAGGTTGAGGTCGCGAAGAAGCAGTCTTAGCGAGGTTCGCAGCGTGGTACCATAAATCTCGCGGACGATCGGTGTATCGGTGGCAATCCCCACTTCGTCCAAGGCGCGGCGATCGAGTTGAATCGGAATCCCATACTGCTGGGAAAGGCTTGCCATGACGTCCGCAAGGGGCGTCTCCTTAGAGAACTTCAGATTCCGCCGTTTCGTCCAGGATCTTCTCGATGCTAGCCTCGACCGCCGTGGGTTGCACGGGGGCCGGGGAGCGGCTTTCGCGGTCGTGGAGGCGGCGGGCGCCCGCGCCTTCTTCGCATCGCCACGCAGGATCACCCTCCCGAGGAGCGCCTTGTCGGATCGGTGGATGTCGGCGTCGACGGGCAGTCGGGGGCTCACAGGCAAGGCACCGGCTTCCGGGACCGCCCGTGGGGCGTGCGGAGGCTTCGCCGCACTGCGATCCGCCGCTGCCGTCTGCGGCGGCTTGTTCTCTGTCGTCGCTCCCCACGACGGGCGCCAGCGACAGAACCATTGCAGCAACCATTCCCAACAACGACATTCGGAGCAGCATGACAGACTCCTCCTTTCGCGAGATGGAACGGACGTGACGTGTAGGGCAGGAGTTCCGAAGGCCTGCCCGAGATGCGCGTAATATACTCACAATCGATGCTGCCAGGAAGACTCTACAATCCGAGGAAAACGACGGGGACAGGTCCATGTTCCCGGCTGGCCCGTGAACGGATGGGCTGGAACTTGCCAGGCAGCCCCTCCGGGAAAACGTGCTTTCGAGCCAGGTCGTTACTCTGGATCCACGGAGAAATGCCGACGGCGGCTGAAGAGCCTACATAAAGCTCTTCAGCGTCGAAACATAGGACGAGGCGAGCGAGAAGATCAGATAGATGATGAAACCCGCGATCAGGGCCCACACCGCGAACCCGCCCGCCGTGGCCAGGGCCTTCATCGCCACTTCGGCCTGATGGCGGTACTGGCCGGCCAGGTGCCCCATCGATTCCGAGATGCGCCCGCTCTGTTCGGCCACGCGGAGCACGTCGACGAATTCCGGGGGGAAGGCCCGGGTCTGGTCAAATGATTCCGCCAACCCGTCGCCGGCGGCGATCGCCTCCTCGATGGGCCGCAATTGGCCGGCATAGTAGGAGTTGTTCGTGCTCCGAAAGCTCAACCCCAAAGCGCGGCGCACGTCCATGCCCGTGTGGAACGTCAGGTGCAACGTCCAGGCGAGCCGCGCCAGACAAATCGTCCGCAGCGGCGAGCCGATTCCGGGAAGAAAAAGCACGAGCCGTGCCAGCGGCCTGGTCCAAGCGCGCCCCGCTTCACCGAGTGGAGCACAAAAAGGATCCCTGCCGCGATCGCTGCCAGCGTCAGTAGATAGACCGTCAGCCCCTCGTTTCCCGAGAGCCCGAATCCCAGCATGTCTATGGGAGCGCCGCGGGCACGCATCAGGCCCTGGAACCAGATCAGCACGCCCACGACCAGCAATGCGACCGTCAGTTCCAGCATCGGCCAGATCAGCATGAGGCGGAAATCGCGCCCCAGGCGGACCTGGCCTTCGTAGTGCTCCGCCAATCGGACGAGCGTTTCGCTCAGTTGGCCCGTCTGCTCGCCGACCTCGACCAGTTCAACGAATAGGGAAGGAAAGAACCCCTCGGCCTCCAGCAGTGCATCGTGGACACTTTCTCCTCGATTCACGGCCTCGCTGACCGAACGCATCGATTCCCTTGCCATGACTCCCGAGGCGCAGCCTCCTGGGCGAATACGCGCCGTGCGTCGACTCCGGCTTCGAGGGCCGTAGCCAGTCGTCGCGACAGGTTCGCGAGTTGAGGGGTGGAAATCCGCGGGGTTCCGAACATCGCCTTCTATTCTAACAAAGCTCCAGGCGGGAGGCAGAGTGCAGGATGCTGCCGCGGGCAAGCGAAGGTAGACCGGCGGCTGTTCGATTCCCCCGTTCGGCCATATAATGGGAAACTGCACTGCCGGGCACCCCCACGGGAGGAGCATGAAATGTCGTCTCAGGATCCATTGCAGTTTTCCGGCTATCCACAGTTTTCCTCGGCTCCCGATCGAGGCCCGACACACGCCCCGCCCTCGGTGGCCAATCGCCTGCCGGCGCTGCTGCTGGTCTTGACGGGCCTCATCTTCCTTCTCGCCCTCCCCTACGTCGCCGAACAGGTTTCCTACGGCATCGCCCGGGGCCGTGCCGTAGCCGAAGCGGAGGCGGCTCGCGATCTATTGGCCTCGTTGCCTGAGGGCGTCAACCGCTTCAACTTCGCCGCCAAGGCGGTGGAGCCCAGCGTGGTGGGAGTGCGCATGGTCCGCTTGCTCAACCGCGGCCAGATCGCCGACGAATGGACTCCGCTTCGCCGTACGCCGGTCGACGCCATGGAAGGCCAAGGCTCGGGCGTGATCGTTGACAAGGAAGGGTACATCATCACCAACTTCCATGTGATCAACGGCGCGAGCCGTGTGACCGTTACCCTGAACGACGGCCGGAAATTCGACGCCGTGGAAATCGTCGGTTTCGATCCGGCCAGCGACATCGCCGTGCTCAAGATCAACGCGACCTCGCTCGTCGCGGCACCCTGGGGCGACAGTTCGAAGCTGGAGGTGGGCGATCAGTTGCTGGCGATCGGCAGTCCCTTTGGTCTGGCAGAGACGGTCACTGCGGGCATTTTGAGCGCCAAGCAGCACCGCAATCTGCCGGTGGCCAATGTGTTCTACCAGGATTTTCTCCAGACCGACGCGGCCGTGAACCCCGGCAACAGCGGTGGCCCGCTGGTCGACCTCAAGGGCCAGGTGGTGGGCATCAATACCGCGATCTTCGGCGATCGCTACCAAGGAATCAGCTTCGCCATTCCCAGCCAGATCGCGCAGGACGTTTACCAACGCCTGCGCAAGGGCGAAAAGGTGATCCGTGGCTGGCTCGGCGTGCGTATGCAGGATCTCAACGACTCATTGGCGGAAAAGCTCAAGCTTCCCGAGGTGCGCGGCGCTCTGGTCGCCGACGTGCTCGAAGACTCGCCCGCCCAGAAGGCCGGAATTCAGCCAGGCGACGTCGTGGTACAATGGAACGACAAACGCGTGATGGACATCAACGACCTCCGCTTCATGGTCGCCAGTTCGCCGCTCGGCGCCCAAATCAAGGTCAAGGTCTTCCGGGACGGCAAGGAGACGGAGTTGACGGTCACTGTCGGAGAACGCCGCCCAACGCTGGGCCAGTAGCGCCCGAACCGTGTAGTCTCTCACGGGCGAAGGCAACGTTCTGGCGGCGATACTGGCGGCCTCGATGCTGCGGGTTGGCAAGTTGGCTGCCGAGGCAGGGCGATTGCAGCCGCCGACAGCTACCCATATCGGCTGAACTTCTCATTTACTCCATTCGCAGGAGACGCCGCAGTTTGACACTCCAACCATGCCATCGCCCGCTGCTATTACGCCGGTGGCAGCTTTTGGGTGTGGTTTCCAGGGCTTGGCATCGCATGTGGCGTGGCAGAAATCGCGTTCTTGACCCTGTTCCGCCCGGTGCTATAATCAGCCGCACTCGAGATAGTATTGACTGCCGGACCGAGGATACGGTGGCGGCAGACCGGGGGAAGGCCAGGGGCCGAGCCTTGTGGTTTGCCGGGACCGTGCGTCCTGCATCAAGATGTCTACGCCAGCAAGCGCTGCCCGGCAGGGTGGCGCTGCGGCAAACGGATTTGCCGGGCTGTGGCTTTTCGGATGTGAAATGGATTTTGCGCATCTTGCCACACAGGAGCTGACGGTGTCGACTAGTTCGCCGCTCGACGTGAAAGAGCGCGTAAAGCAGGCGATCGATATCGTCGAGCTTGTGGGGCGATATATTCAGCTTCGCCGCCAAGGCCGCGACGTACGTGGGGCTGTGCCCTTGGCACAACGACACGCGGCCGAGCCTCCAGGTGAACCCGGAACGGCAGTCGTTCAAGTGCTGGGTTTGCGACATCGGCGGCGACGTATTCAGCTTCGTCATGCAGATGGACGGGGTGACGTTTCCCGAAGCCCTGGCCCTGCTGGCGGATCGGGCCGGCATTGCCCTGCAGGCCGTGCGCGGCGGTGCCCCGGGGGCCGACGACAAGCGGCGCTATTCCGGGCGATGGCCTGGGCCGAACAGCAGTACCACGAGTGCCTGCTCCGCGATTCCGAGGCGGAGCCGGCCCGGCGCTATCTCGAAGCGCGGGCGATCTCGGGGGAGAGCGTGGAGAAATTCCGTCTTGGCTACTCGCCCAATCGCTGGGACTGGCTGCTGCGTCGGGCGGGCGCGGCCGGGCTGGATGCGAAGCTTTTGGAAAGCGTAGGACTGCTGGTCCCCGCAGAAGGCCGCAGCGGTTACGACCGTTTCCGCGGGCGCGTGCTGTTCTCGATCCGGGACGTGCAGGGGCGCGCCATCGGACTGGGAGGACGCGTCCTGCCCGAGTCCGGTTCGACCAGTCCGGCCAAGTACATTAATTCGCCCGAGACGCCATTGTTCCGGAAGAGCGAACATCTCTACGGGCTCGACGTGGCGCGCGACGCGGTCCGCCGCAGCGGCGTGGCCGTGGTGATGGAAGGCTATACCGACGTGATCATGGCCCACCAGTGCGGCTTCGACAGCGCGGTGGCCGTGCTGGGGACGGCCTTGGGTCCGCGGCACGTTCAGGTGCTGAAGCGATTCGCCAACCAGATCGTGCTCGTGCTCGACGGCGATGAGGCTGGCCAACGCCGCACCAACGAGGTCCTCGACCTGTTCGTGTCGGAGAACGTCGACCTTCGAATCGCAACGCTTCCGGACGACCTCGACCCTTGCGAATTCCTTTTGGAGCGGGGCGCGGATGCGTTCCGCGAAGTCCTCCAGAGCCGCGCGGTGGACGCTTTGGAGCACGCGTTTCAGGTGGCGACGCGGGGCATCGACCTGGCGCACGACATCCACCGCGCCACCGAGGCCCTGGAGGGCCTGGTGGGAATGCTGGCCAAGGCTCCGCGGCTCCGCCCGGACAGCGGCAGCGTGGACCGTTTCCGCGAGGAGCGCATGCTGCAGCGCCTGGCCGCGAGCTTCCGCGTGCCCGAGCGGGACATCCGCGAGCGTTTGACCGCGTTGCGCCGCGGGGCGGCACGACGTGAGACACCGAACCGAAGGATGGATCCGCCGGCACGTGGGGCATCCCGGGAAGCGGCGGGCGATAAGCCCCTCGATATGTGGCAGCGAGGACTTCTGGAACTGCTGATCCGTTATCCCGAGTGCCTTGCGGCGGCGCGCGTGGCCGTGCGTCCCGGGGAACTCGTCTCCGCGTCGGCACGGGTGATCTACGAGGCCATGGAGCGTATCGACGATTCCGGCGACCCGCTTACGTTTGACCGCCTCATGCTGGAGTTCGACGATCCGGCTCTCAAGAGTCTACTGGTGGAGTTGGACGACGCGGCATCGCGGAAGAAGATGGCAAGTCCGGGCGTCGTGCTGGAGGAATGGATTCGCAACTTCCAGAGCGAGCGTACGGAACAACAGAATCTCACAACAACTGATGGCCCTGCGCCAAGGAGGATTGGAGAAGAACGATTCTGAGGAAGTGCTGCATCGCATCATTGCGCAGCAAAAGGCCCGGCAGGGCATTTCCGAACCCACGGAAGGGTAGGACCCTGCGCGGAGGGACCGCGGCCGATTTCCCGCCCTGCGCCAACGCGCCGGCCGGCAGTCCCACGGCCTGTGTCACTGGAGCGCGCCAGGAAGGCGCGAAAGGAGTTCGCGGTGGACCACTTCGACAAGGAGTTGCAGGAACTGGTCGCCAAGGGCAAATCGCAAGGATATCTGACCTACGACGAGGTCATCCGCTACCTGCCCGACGAGGCCGTCAACCCCGAGAAACTCGACACTCTCCTCATCCAGCTCGACGAGCAAGGAATCGAGCTCGTCAATGAAGTTCCCAAGCTGAAGCTCTTTGAGGCCCCCGAGCGGCCGATGCGCAAGGGAGACCGCGAGCGTCTGCTGGCGGAAGCGGACCTGCTGGCCGCCGAGGAAAGCGGCAACGATCCGGAGGGCAAGCACTCCGCCGTCGAGGACAAGCCGAAGTGGAGCAACGACCCGATCCGCCTCTACCTCAGCCAGATGGCGGAGATCCCGCTGTTGGCACGGGACGAGGAAATCGGCCTGGCCAAGAAGATCGAGGTAACACGGAAGCGGTTCCGCCGCACGGTCATCGGCTGCAACCTGGCCATGCGGTCCACGGTGAGCACGCTGATGAAAGTGCACGGCGGGGTGCTCCCCTTTGACCGGACGGTCAAGGTCTCGCTCACCGAGCGGTTGACCAAAGAGCAGATCATCGCGCGGATGCCGCACAACCTCAAAACGCTCGCCCATCTGATGGACGAGAACCAGCGGGATTTCCTCCGCCTGATCCACAAGCGGACGTCGGCGGAGGAACGCGCCGAGGCGCGAACGCGATTCATTCGCCGCCGCCGCAAGACCCTGATCCTGGTCGAGGAACTGAGCCTCCGCACGCGCCGCGTCCAGGCGATGATGCGGCAGATGGAAGAGATCTGGCAGCGCATGGCGTTCCTCCGCAAACGAATCCGCGAGCGTAACGATCAGCCCGGCGCGCGATCGACGAGCGGGTGAATCTGCGCCGCGAGTTGCGCGATCTCATGGTGATGACCCAGGAAAGCCCGCGCGGAGTCTGCGCGAGCGCTGCCGCAAGATGCGCGAGCAGTATCGCGATTACGAAGAAGCCAAACGCCAACTCTCGGGCGGGAACCTCCGCCTGGTGGTCTCGATCGCCAAGAAATACCGCAATCGGGGGTTGAGCTTCCTCGACCTGATCCAGGAGGGCAACACGGGGCTGATGCGGGCCGTGGACAAGTACGAGTACCGCCGCGGGTACAAGTTCTCGACCTACGCCACCTGGTGGATCCGCCAGGCGATCACCCGGGCGATTGCCGATCAGGCGCGGACCATCCGCATTCCCGTGCACATGATCGATGTACTCAGCAAACTGAGAAATACTTCCAAGAGGCTCTTGCAAGAACTCGGCCGAGAGCCGACAACAGAGGAAACGGCTCGTGCCGCCGAGCTGAGCCTCGAGGAAACACGCCGCGTGCTCAACATGGGCCGGCATCCGGTTAGCCTTGACCGACCGGTAGGCGAGAGCGAGGATAGTTGTTTCGGGGAGTTCATCGAGGACGATAGCACAACCCGACCCGATCGAGCCGCATCGAACGAGATGCTCCGTGAAAAGATCGAAGGCCTTCTCAAGACACTTACCTACCGCGAGCGGGAGATCATCCGCCTCCGCTACGGTTTGGGAGATGGGTACACGTATACCCTGGAGGAGGTGGGCCGGATCTTCAAGGTCACGCGCGAGCGGGTGCGGCAGATCGAGGCCAAGGCCGTCCGCAAGCTGCAGCACCCGGTGCGGAGCAAGCAGCTCGAAGGATTCCTCGAGCGGGTGGCAGGCTGACGCGAACCTCAAGCCGCTGGCCGCAAAGGCCAGCGGCTTTTTTCATTCCCGCGTTTCATTCCTCTAACCCTAGTCGGACCATGTCGTTCCAAGTTACTGTCACGACGGAAACGCTACGTAGACTGCACCGCATTCAGCGGCAGCTTCAAGACCTTCATGACCGCCAAGAGCAAGGCCCGCGCGTCGCCAACGCCCATGAAGGAAACCTCACGCGCCAGCGCGGCCAATTGGAGGAAATTCGGGGCAAGGCGCGGATGCTGAAGGTCGCCATCGACGGCAAGCAACTCCAACTCCAAGGTGGGGAGGAGAACGTTCAGAAACGTCGCCGACAGCTCCGCGAAGCCAAGGACAATCGCGAGTACCAGGCCCTTTTGGAGCAGATCGCCGCCGACGAGATGGCCAACAGCGTGCTGGCCGACGAGATCCTCGAAACCATGGAGCGGTTCGACGAAGTGAGCAAGCAGGTCGTCGAGGCCGAGGACAGTGTCAAGAAGGCCGAAGCGGACGCGGCGCAGAAGCAAGGAAGAGTTTGATCGCGACGCCCCGCGAATTCAGGGGGACTTCGAGCGCCTGGAGGAGGAACTGCGTCAGTCGGAGGACGAATTGCCCGGCGACTTCCAGGATATGTACCGTCGACTGGTCCGCGCGAAGGGAAGCGATGCCCTTGCCCCGATGCTGGGCGAGTTCTGCGGCGGCTGCAACCAGCACGTCCCGCTCAACATGTACAATTCGCTTGCCCTGTCGAAGCCCGTCTTCTGCCGCTCCTGCGGCCGCCTGCTCTACCTGCCCGAGGGCAGCGTAATTCACTAAACGGGCAGGTCCAAAGGACTTTTGCGCGAGACCACACATGCAGGTGTGATCCCGCCGGTTCGCGATTCGCGCTAGTGCGGATCCGCAGGTAACCGTTCACGGCGGGAGGAAGCGAAGGGGACAGGTCCCGAGTTTTCGGTCAGGCGGCTGTTGTGATAAGGGAGCCTTGCGGCCGAAAAATGGACCAGTCCCCGGCTGGCCGGTGAACGGTTACTTCCGCGGCCACGCAGGGTGCAAGGACCAAGTCTTGACACCGCCTCCGCGTCGCCGTACTCTCCATTGGGGAGGAAAGTACCGGTCATTGCGAGAGCGCCACGAAAATCCGGTAGGAGGGATTTCGGGAGAGGTGGGATGTACAGGATCGTCTTCAAGCACCACGGCGGGGCCCTCGCACTTGCGGTCGTCGTTCTTCTCTTGGCGACGATCGCCGAGGGCCGCATCTGGACCGACACGCAGGGCCGCAAGCTGAACGCGCAGTTTGTGAGCTTGAAGGACGGCAAAGTGATTCTCCGCTCGGGATCACGGAATGTCGGCGTGCCGATTGCGAACTTGAGCGGCCCCGACCTGGATTACATCCGTCGCATTCTCAAGGAGAAGGGCGAAGACACAAGCGTGGTGCCCGCCAGCCCCTCGCCGACGGAAAAGGCCAACGATCCCGGGACTTCCCAGTCTCAGCCAACGCAGGGCGGACCTTCCAGCGACACCCGTGGTTCGGAAGGCCACTCGCGCCCCCCCACATGGTCCAAAGAACGCGGATGGATCCCGAGCGAATCCGCCAAGTCATCCGAGTCTCCCAAGCCGGCCGAGTCGCCCAAGCCAGCCGAGTCCGAGTCTCCGCCCAGTGCGTGGGAACCCAGTTCCAGCGCGCCAGACGCTCCGCCACCTGAGGCTAAGGGAGACACGATTGCGGAGGGATCCGGCGCATTGGGATTGACGATCGACCCGACCAAGGCCGAGAACGGCTCGGCTTCCGGTCCTCCGTCAAGCGGCTCGACAGGGGCGACGCGCCAGGCGTTTCAATGCAGCCGCTGCAAGTATATCGTGCTTGAAGCCCTTGCGGGCGGGACGTGTCCCAAGTGCGGTGTTCGTTGGGATTTCGTCCAGACCCCCGAGGCTCCCCTGGAGGCGTCCGACATCAAGTTCTACGAGAAGACCTGGGTCCAGGTTGCCGGTGCAGTACTGGCGCTCTTGGTGGTGATTGTCTTCCTCGTGCGCCAGTGGGATACGGGAACGTGAGCAACGCTTGGACGGCCGGCAAGGGATCGCTCGCCCATCGTACACGCCTCGGATTGCGGCTCGTGTCGCTCAGCGAGATCGTAGGGATCGTACTGCTCGGCGCGCTGGCTCGCAGCCAGAGTTCGTGGGCCTCCGAAGCCTCCACGATCAAGACCGACGAGGTCGTGCTCCTTTACCCAACCTATGCGCGGCAATCCCCCGATGGACGTACCTGGCAGGTCACTTTGCATGGTTCGGTTTACGAACCGGAAGTGAACTCGCTGAAGCGAGCCGCCCTGCTCGGATCCGTCCGGCTTGCCCTCGGGCAAAGAATCGGCGAAGCCGAGCTCGAGGTTTTCGACGCGCGAGCGCGCCTTTTCCTCATCGACCACGAGCGTCGCAAGTCGGTACGCGTGCGTATCGGCGCCGAGGAATACCCCGCCGGCACTTCGGGCCCCAACGGGCAGTTCTCCAACGAACTCCGCCTGCGAGCGGCGGAGATCGAACGATGGGCACGCGACGGTTGGCTCGATGTGGCGGTCGTGTTGTCGGCCGGCGATGAGCGTCGCTTCGCGGGCCGCGTCCAACTCGTCAAGCCCCGGGGCCTTTCGGTAATTTCCGACATCGACGATACGATCAAAGTCAGCGAGGTTCGGAATCAGAAGGCGCTCTTGGCCAACAGTCTCTTGCGACCTTTCAGGCCGGTGCCAGGAATGGCCGCGCAATACCAGGCCATGGCGAGCCAAGGCGCGATGTTTCATTACTTATCGGCCAGCCCGTGGCAGCTCTATGCACCGTTGGCTGACTTCGCCGACCGTGCAGGCTTCCCACCCGGCACCTTTCACCTGAAGCAAGTGCGTTTGACCGACGCCTCGATTCTCGATCTCTTCGCACCACAAGCCGACTATAAGGAGCGGGTGCTGGAGGAGTTGTTCGCCGCCTTTCCAGGCCGCCGGTTCGTATTGATCGGGGACACGGGCGAAGAGGATCCCGAGATCTTCGGCCGCGCCGCGCGGCGGTGGCGCACTCAGGTCGCATTCATCCTGCTCCGCAACACAACCCACCAGCGTGCCGGCGACCCTCGCTACCGAAGTGCGCTGGAGGGCGTCGCGCCCGACCGCTGGAAGCTGTTCACCGATCCGGGCGAGCTGGCATCGGCTTGGACGAGGATCGCCGCGGAACCGCCCACCGCCGTGAACGACGGCAAGCGTTAGCGGATTGCCGAAAGCCGCGTACGCAACTGTGCGATCTGCTCGGCACGCGTCGACGCGTCGGCGTCGGGATCAAAGGTCAGGGGGCCGTCCCAAAAGGCCGCCAATTGCCGCGACGCCAGATGGCGGGTTCTTTCGTCGGAACGGTCGAGCATCGCCAGCCAAACCTCAGGGTCTCCCGAGAGCCATTCCGCAATCTGCTCGGGGGCATCGTCTCCGGCGGTTCCCGACAACCCGCGGAGGATCCGCCGGACGCGGTACTGTTGCTCCGAGTCGAGCTTCCCAGGCTCCAAACGCTGCAAGAAGGTCGTGACGACGCGCCCCGTATCGCGCAACTGCCGGTCGGCGGCCTCGCGCACCGAATAGTGCTCGTCGCCGAGCTGTTCGACAAGTCTCGTCCACTGGCGGCGATCGGGAGGGTTCCGCTCCGCCGCTTTCCGCAACAGGAGGTCGGCGATCTCATCACTGCTCTTATCCAATTCCAGGTCCTGTTGAAGTCCTTTCAGAAGCGGCAGCAGATGCTCCCGGCAGACGTCGGGATGCGTTACGAGCAAGTGCCACAAGCTGGCGGCCTGGTATTCGACGTCCTCTCCCTTCGGACCGACGCGCAGCACGATCGCCTCGCCGGCGGGCTGGCGGAACTCTACCGGCACGATCTTCGAGGATGCCGATCTCGGAACGCGACGGACCAGCAAACGGTTGGCAGAAGTGAAATCGATCGTCAATGCATATTCCGCCGCCGTCAACTGGAAACTCACCACCGGATCGGAGCCCGTCATGCGGATCGAAAGCTCCTCGTCGCCGGCCGCTGAACTCGAACTCGTGGAATAGTTCACGCCGCGCGATCCGCTCAAGACAATCCGGCCCGAAACCACTCCGATCTGGATCCATCCCTGCCGAAGGGCATTCGACAAGCTCGTGAGCTCGGGCGTCGAATCGCCGCGAGCCGCGCTGGACGCCGCCGCCAAGCCCACCACTGCCACAGCCATCGTCGATAACCCGACGACGGATCGAATCGTCGCCATCCTCTGCCTCCCTCGAGAATCGCCCCGCGTCGCTTGTTCGGAGGAAGTGCGGCGCTACTGTGGACAATCCGCAAACCGCAGAAGCAAATCCTGCGCCCAGCAGAGGAAAGCGCGGGCAATTATCGCCAGACCGAAAGATGCGGCGAAAACCAGCGACGCAAATCGAAGACCGCCGGCGGCAAGGTCAGTCGGCAAGGACGGTCAGTTGATCGTCTTGGAGGCCGATGGTGCGCATTTCGTACGCAGCGGGCGGCGCGACGGTCCGATGAGGACCGCGGCGATGTCGGGCCGGGACTGGCAGAATTGCAGCGCTTCATCGACTCCCATGACAAACAGGGCGGTTGACACCGCGTCGGCAACGGCCGCCGAGGCGGCAATTACGGTGGCCGACAACATTCCCTCGGCGGGACGCCCAGTTCTAGGATCGAGAATGTGGGAGTATCGCCGGCCCTGATGCCAGAAGTGCTGCGTCGCCGAGCCGGAAGTGCCCAAGGCACTATCCCGCAAGCGCAATTCGGCGATCCGCCGCTCGGGCCGGAGAGGATGTCGGATTCCAACACTCCATCCTCCGCCCGAGCGCTCCGCCGGCTCGTGCTCGCTCTGCCGCGAACCCCTGCGCAGTGATACTGCTCTGCCCACCGTGAAACAGGTAATCTCCGATCCCGGCCGCGGTCAGCATTTGGCCTGCGCAGTCGAGGGCATATCCCTTGCCGATGCTTCCCAGATTAAGTCGGACGCCCGCGCGTCGAAAGCGGACCGTTTGCTCCTGACAATCCAGTTCGACGAGGCGACTGCCGCTTTCCCGAATCGCTTCGGCGAGTTCGTCTTCGCGGGGAACGCGACCGGCGCGTCGTGCGAAGCCCCATACTTCCCAAAGGCGGGCCGAGGCAATATCGTATGCCCCGCCCGTTTGATCGTGGATTTCCCTGCACAGCGAGAGCAATTCGAACAGCGCTGGCTCGACGTGGACCGGTTCGTCCGCCGCGAGGGCATTGATGCGGCTGATTTCGCTTTCGGGACGGAAGTATGAGAGCTGCCCCTCGAGGGCTTCGACGCGATTGAGCGCGCTTCGACCGCGGCCGCGGCATCGTTCTCATACTGACCCGCATTGAAGATCAACTCGAAACGCGAGGCCATGGCCGGACGCGAGACGTGAAGGAGATAGCTCTGCGGCCCGGCCTCCCGCCGCGACGATGGCCGAGCGCCCAGCTCGTCGCCCGATCCCTCTTGCGACGAGAGCGGCAATTGCCCTCGAAGGAAATCCCGTCGCGAACTCTTCTTGGCCATGGGCATCTTCCTCGCGGTCAACGCAGGCTTACGCGCCGGTTGGGGCTCCACGGACCGACGCTTCTGGCGCTACCGCGGGGGGAACTCCGAGGCGGGAGACTCGGCGGTAGCGCGTGGCACTCTTGATGTCTGCATTGCGAATGATCGGTACTGCCTGGCCCAATGGCCTTGTTTGCCGGCCTCCCGCTGGTCGGCCTGGTGCATTGGCTATGCAGGGCTCACGAACGGCCCCGCGTTCTGCGCCGCAGAGCCTCCAGGGGCTTGAGCTCGACCAGTTCCGCCAACCCATTCTCGGCAAATTCCGGGCCAAGCACGTAGCGGCCCGGCCGCGACCACTCGTGGATCTTTTCCAGGGATATGCCGAACAAATCGGCGAGAAGCTGGTCCATGTCTCCTTCGAGTTGTCCGAAGTGCCTCGCCCACTCGGCGGCCTCGGAGAGCCCGACGTTCTCCTCGCTCTGCCATTTCATGGGATGGAACAAGAGCACGCTGTAGGGCGTCACCAGACGCCGCGAGCAGGCGGCCAGCGGCCACAAGGCCGCGGACGAGCACTCGCCGACCACGACTCCCGTGGGATGGAGATCGCGAAGCCGAATGAGCATCAACAGGGCCATCGCGCAGTAGGGACTACCGCCCAGCGAGTCGATGTAGAGCACGCACGAGCCTCCCGGCTCGACATCGAGCAGCTTCTGGCAGAGGTCTGCCTCGTTTTCGGTCAGATCGCCTACGAGTGCGATCTCCGCCGGGCCTCGGCGCGGTCGGTCGTCCATCGGCAAAGTCTCCGATCCAAGCTAAGGGATCGTTTAGGAATTATCGGGGCAACCCGGTAGTACGCCTGGAACAACGAAGGGCACGTCGATTCAGCCCCCTCGCTGTGCAAGGATACACTACCCGGGGCACAATTCGTGCAATCTGCTCGGACGGGGGCCGTGGGAACGCCACGGGAACAGGACCCTCGGTGGAAACAAAAAAAGGTGGGCACGGCTCCCCGCACCCACCAGAACGTATCTACCCGAACGCTCCCGAAGCGCCACCCCAAAAGATTAGCTCAGGAAACCGAGATGGCTTCCGTGGGGCAAACGTCGACGCAGGCGCCACAATCGCCACAGGTCTGGTCGTCGACCACGGCGCGGTTGTCCTGGATGGCAATCGCGTCCAGGGGGCAAGCTTCTACGCATTCACCACAGGCGGAGCACTTTTCCGCGTCTACTGCTGCTGCCATCGACTCACTCTCTCCTTGTCTCAACTCAAGCCCTTCGGGGCAAACCTGCCCCGTTCCCTCGATTCATCCTGCGTCCCGGCTCGCGGTCTGACGGGCGAGAAGGACGTTCGCCGGGCACCAATCCCCGGCGAAACCTCGGGTTAGAAACCCCGGCTTCTTGAGGATACCAGCCGCCCTGCGTTTTGTGAAGTAGAACAGCCAGCGGAGGCATCTATTTAACAACTGCCGCTTGCAATAATTCGCACCCCTCTCTCTTCCTGAGGTTCCACAATCCGGTGGCCAGGGGGGGATTCGGCGGGAACTGACCACGGACCGCGGCACGCGGGTGGGGTGGCCTGAGGTGTCCAGGAGCGGCCTGCCACGCGGGACCACCACGTTTTTTCGGCCGCAGACTTTTGGTAAGCGTTCAGGCTGCGCCCAAGGTCATGTCTTCGCCGAAGTAGTACTTCCGCGCGTCGGCATTGCCGATGACTTCCTCGGGCGATCCGTGGCAGAGCACGCGTCCCTCGCGAATCACGTAGCTGCGATCGGTGATTTGCAGCGTTTCCCGCACCTGATGGTCCGTGATCAGGATTGCGATTCCCCCGTCGCGAAGGCCGCGGATGATATCCTGGATGCTATCGATCGTCACCGGATCGATGCCGGTGAAGGGCTCGTCGAGAAGAATGATCTTGGGATCGGACACGAGCGCTCGGGCGATCTCCAGGCGCCGCCGCTCCCCGCCCGACAACGACATCGCCAACGCCTTGCGAAGGTGCGTAATGTTGAACTGTTGGAGCAATTCGTCGCATCGACTGCGGCGCGCCTTGCGGCTCATCCCCAGCAATTCCATCACTCCCAGCAGGTTGTCCTGCACGGAGAGCTTGCGGAACACGCTCGATTCCTGGGCCAGGTATCCCATGCCGCCTTCCCGGGCGCGGCGGAACATCGGCCAGGAGGTGACGTCGACGCCCGAGAGCTTCACGGTCCCCGCGTTGGGCTCGATCATTCCGCACGTCATGCGGAAGCTTGTGGTCTTGCCAGCCCCGTTGGGACCCAGCAATCCCACGATTTCGCCGCAGTAGACGGCGAAGTCCACGCCATCGACGACACGGCGGCTGCCGTAGTTCTTTACCAGGCCGTGCACGTCGAGCATCGGCGTCCTTGCCATCGTTCTACCTCGTCGTTTGCGACTAGCGCACGAAACCCATTCGCGCCACATTGGGGAACATCGGGAACCACACTCCGCGCGGCAGAAACGGAATCGCGGGCGTGCGATCCCACGAGTGCGGCCAATAGATGAACACCGCCTTCCCCTTCAGCAGGCTGCGGTGCACGTAGTGCCGGTGCGGCCACTCCGAATCCCAAAGCCGGCCGTCCTTGCTCGCCGCGCTGTTGTCGCCCAGCATGAAGAACTGGTCCTGCTCCAGAGGAAACTCCACTTCGCGGAGATGCTTGAAAGCCTCCCATCGCTCGGGCTGGGAGAAGAAGACTTGCGGGGGGACGGTAAACGGTTTGTCCCCCGCCGACGGCAAGTACTCGGACATCTTGTGGGCGCCGTTCTGGACCGCGATGTAGTACAAGTCTCGAAACAGACGGAGATGGCTCACGCGCAGGGCGGCCCCCGCTGAACCGATCTGTGCCGGGAACAAGTCGTCCTTCTGCGGCTGGAGGTTTCCCAGCGGTTCATACGTCGTCGGCTCGTGGAACTCCACGAGGCTGCCGTTTACCCAGAGCAGCAACTGGTCGTCCACATTGGCGAAGCGGACCTGGTACGTGCCCGGAGCGCGGACTTTCGTCTGCGCCGTGGGGCGAAAGCTCTCCAGGCCGTCGATCGACAGGGTGGCCTGCCCGCTCGCCACGTCAATCTGGGCGCGGAAATGCCGCCCCCCTCGACCAAATCGACGAGGGCCAACCCGGCATTGCCCTGGACTTCGAGCGCAAACTCGACGATCAGGTCACCCACCCAGTGCAGACCGACCTGGTCTGCCGGCTGCGCCATCCCCAGATAAGAAGCGCCGTATTCCAACAACGATCGCCGACTGGAGACCACGCGGGATCCCCCCGTGTTATAGGCGGTGAAGTCGGAGATCAACTGCGGCGGCGGGGGCGGCACTCGCTGGCCGCTGGCAATTGCCTGCCAATCCGCATAGGAAGGATCCAGGTGACGATAGGCCAGCCAGGCCGCCCGGCGACCGCTTCCGTCGGTGCGAAAAGCCTTCCCATCCTCCGAGGTCCAACCTCCGCTGCTCTCTTCATCGGAAGCCTGCCAGCGCGGAGGCCATCCGGCCGCCGCGAGCTCCCGCGCCTGGTAATCGTTGTCATGAACTGGCTGCATCATCGCCAGCACCTTCGCGGGCGGCTTACGCGCAATCGCGAACCCCTCCGCTCCCCGAGCGCGGACGTGGATGTTGCCGTGGCTGATGCGAATCGTCTCTCCGGGAAGCCCGATCACTCGCTTGATGTAGTTTGTCTTCGCCCCACCCGGATACATGAACACCGCCACGTCCCACCGCTGCGGGTCGGTAAATTCGTAGGGGAACTTGGCCACGAGAATCCGGTCTCCCTTGAACGACGGGTTCCCGCGGTCGGCGGTAATGTCCATGGTGAAGCCACACACGGGGCAAGTGCCGGAGACCACTTCCACGGGCGGAACGTGCGGCTTGTTGGTGTGGGGATCGACCTCGTCGCTGGCGCTCACCTGGTAGGGGTAGGAGCACTTCGGGCACTGCACGTCCTTGTGGCGGCCCATGAGCGTGGGTGCCATCGAGCCGGTCGGAATTACAAAGGCCTCGGCCTCGAAGGTCCGGAAAAGGAAGGCGAGCACGAACGCGACGACGATCGACTCGATCACCTCACGCATTGCGGCCGACGAATACCAGGCGTCGTGCGACGTCTTGGAGCCCTTGCGATCTGTACCCTTGCGTGCCTCAACCGCCAAATTGGGACGACCTCCGGTTCGAATTGGTGGCATGTGCGTATTCTTCTTCCTCGGGGGGATTCGAGAGCCGATCCCGAAACCGTTGGCGACAAAGTGACTCTCCGCCGCTGGACGCCCCTGCTGCGGTTCCGGAGTAGGTTCTCTTCGCCCCATTCTACGATAAGGGGCCCGGACTTAGAACCTCGGGTACGGCCGTAACGGACCGCAGCGGCTCGGGAAAGTTATTCGGCGTCCACTGGATAAGCTTGGCTTGCGGCGAAGCACGAAGGTTAGCGAATATAGCGAACCCGTTCGAGATCGGGAACTTGAATCAGCCAGCCTCCCAGCTTCACCCCTCGCATCGGGAGGTGAACCAATAGCGGTTTGCCAACGACGGCCCAAGGGGGCACTCTCGCCCATTTTCCCCCCCCGCGGCTATCGGCGGAATCATCGGGGTTGTCTCCCAGTAGGAAGTAACCGTCAGCGGCCGCAAGCGGCGTTTCATCAGTCCCGATCCGATCGTCGAGGGAGTTTGGCAACGCGTAGTAGGGGTCTCTGCGGATCACGACGTCTTCGAGCCGCACGGCCAGCCCCGCAACGCCGAGGGAAAACGGCCGCTCGGTCGCGTCGAGCTCGGGCTGGCCCTCCTCGAAAGGAAATACCACGCAGGGTTGGCCGTCGACGGCAACCAGCAACTGGCGATCGACCAAGGATACATCGACCCGGCTTCCGCTCCAGTCGCCGCGGCGAGGCGACGGCACGTCGACCGGTAGCGATCGGCCGCCGCGGCGAATCTCGATTTGCCCAGCGCGCGGCGCATCTCGATCTCGAACTCCTGCCCGCCGCGCGGCACACGGCAAGCTTTCCCGGACCGGAAGCCGCCGCAAGTCGAAACGACAACAGCAGGTCTCGCACGACGTGATTGGCCTCACCCGGCCGGCGCGGCGGGGAGTAGCGAGGTGAATCGAGCACGGCCGAACCGCGCAGCGGCCCTTGGAGCGGATCTCCCCGCGACTGGACGTGGCGGTAATCCAGCCAATCCCAGTCGTCCGTACCGCCGGGGTGTTCGAAGGTCCCGTCGTGGATCGACCATGCGCTTTCCGGGCGGAGGGATTCCCAGTGGCTCGAACGCGCCGGGTCCAGGCGCGCAGGCCGCGAGGCATCGTGAACCACGATGCCCATCGACTTCTGCAACTCCAAGCTCTTGCGCACAATTCGTCCGTTGACGTACACGTCGCCGTGGCGCAAGGCGACCGTCTCCCCGGGCAGGCCGACGACGCGTTTGACCAGCAGTCGCGATGCGTGGTTCGGCTCGCGCAGCGCGATGACCTCCCATCGCCGGGGAGTACGGATTTGAAAGGCCAGGCGATCGACCATCAACCGATCGCCCGCGACCGCCAGCCCCTCGGCCGGATCGTTTCTGCCATAGGCGCAGTTGGGGCACACGGCCCAGGCGCCGCGAGGGACCAGTTCGGTGTCGCAATCAAAGCGCGCGCGGCAATCGCCGCAGACGAGTTGGCGGTGCGCGCCGAGGAGCGTTGGCGCCATCGACGCGCCGGAAATCTGAAAGGGAACCACGAGCCCCTGGAGAAACCAGGTGCGCGCGGCGAACGCGGCGATCGCCGCCAGCAGCACAATTTCCACCGCGCGGCGCGTGCGTCGACCGTGCCCTCGCACGGCACCGGCCCGTGGGGTTTGGCGCGTGATTGCATCCATCGCGGCCGGCGCGGTACGCGACCGCGCTCCGAACTCAGCGCCCCGTCCACCATGTTCTTGCCAGTGAGGAACCCGTGCGGGGCACTCGTTTTGTTTGTTTTGCCCGGACCCTTCGGTCCGGGCGGTGGCGCCGCTTCCGGGAAAGAACTTCCTGGAAGCGGCAGTAGCCAACGCGATTCACTCCGGCAGCGGCTGGTCCTTGGTCTCCGGTGCGAAGGGGAGAACGAGAATGCCCAGCAGGAAAATCGCGCTCATCGTCACGCCGGCATAGCGGATCGGCTCCTGCGTGTGGCCGAAGACGCCGCTGCTGAGCATGCCCAAGGCTGCCGGCCCCAGCGCCGCCACAAAGCGGGCGATGTTGTAGCAGAACGAGGTGCCTGTGCTGCGCAGCCGGGTGGGGAAAAGTTCGGGGAAGTAGATCGCGTAGCCGCCGAAAACCGAGAGCTGGAAGAAGCCCATCAGCGGCACCATGACGAAGAGGTGCCAGAACTGGTCCATCCACCAGAAGGCCGCCGCGGTGCTGAACATCGCCGCAAGGAAGAAGATCGCGAAGGCCGGCCGGCGGCCGATCCGCTGTGTCACCACGCTAAAGGCATAGATGCCGAAAAAGGCGCCGATGTTGAAGAACATCAGGTTGATGCTTCGCCAGAAGCCCAGCCGGCCGTTGATCTCCTTAAAGCGCTTATTGATCCGGGTGGCGTGGCCCGCGAGGTCCGTCTCCGAGGAATCCGCCCCGGCCAACAACTCGGCGCGGCGCTTGCGGTCGGCCGCGGATTGGGCGACGCGATTTGGCTGGGTCGACTCCAGCACGCTGCCTTCCGCCGAGGGCGGCTGGTCGAGGAGCGCAAGCACGGACTCGACGGTGACCGGCGCGGCCTTTTCCTTCAGCGTCAGCAAGGCCGCGTACAGCGACCGAGTGTCCCGGCGGAGCGGATCGAGCTCCAGCAAGGCAACCGGCGAAACCGGGGCCGCAAGCCCGTCGAGCTGCGCGGGCGACTCGATTGCCTGTCGCACGAAGCGGAGATCTAACTCCGCCTCGCCCTTCTGGCGCGCTTCCTCGTCGAATCGTTTGGAGAAGATCGTATGGGTGAGGTCGTTGCTAAATACGCCGATCCCCCACAGGCCGATGACGCCGGCCGAAGCAAGGATCATGCCGACGATCGTATTGCGGCGCCAGCGAGGGTCGCCAAACAGCTCGGCCACGGATCCGGCTTTATACTTCTGTTCCCCCTCGGCCACGGCTTTCTGCCAGCGCTGCGGCTCCTTGAGCCTGAGCATCACGATCACCGAAAGCAGCGCGGGCACGATCCCAACGCCGAAGATCCACCGCCAGGCGCTTTGCGGCAGTATCCCTTGAGCCGCCATGTGCTCGAAGAGCATCACGATCAGCGCGGCGGACACATTTCCGATCGCGGAAAGCGCCTGGAGCATGCCCAACGCCGGCGTGCGGCGCGGTCTGGCAGGGTTTCCGCGACGAGGGAAACTCCCACGGCAAACTGGCCGCCAACGCCCAGCCCCGTGAGGAATCGATATAAGGTGAAATCCCAGACCGAGACCGAGAAGGCGCTGAGGCCGGTGAACACGGAGTAGGACAGGATCGTGAACACCATGGTCCTGCGCCCGGCCGATCCGGTCGCCCATGATCCCAAAAGCAATACCCCCGGTCGCCCAGCCGATCAGCAGGATCGACGTCGAGTACCCGGCAAAACGGTCCACGATCGGATCGTTGGCCGGGAGATTCATGAGTTCGGAGATCGCCGGTTTGCGCTCGGCGTTGAACAACTGCTGGTCGAGGCAGTCGAACATCCAGCCCAGCGTGCAGACCGTGAGCACGAACCAGTGATAGCTGTTGAGATCGCGATACCAGGGGCGGCCGGAGGACAATTGCGGCTCGGAGGAGGGACTGGCGTGTAGCATGGGGAGTGGCCTCGCAGGGGGAAGGAATCCGTTTCTTACACGAAAGCGAGAGCGCTGGCAACCGCGAACGCAGCCAATTACCGGCTTTTCTCTGGGAAGCCGCCCATTGGCAGGGCGTGCGTCCCAGGGGCGGCCGGCACGCGGAAAAAACTCTCCCCGTCGGTCCCCGTGGCGCAGTGCTGCGTACCGCCTTGCCGCACCGACGCTCAGCTCAGAGTCGGTGCAGATACTCGGCCGCCTCGCGAACCAGACGGACCGGATCGGCCGAGCCGCAGGGCTGGATGGTGAAATAGCCCCGGTAGCCTTGCTCGTCCAGCGATCCCAGAAGGGCGGGAAAATCGGCGTCCCCACGCCCTAAGGGAACATAGGCATCGCGATCGGCCGCGGGCCCCTGGTGTGCATCGTTCACATGGACGTGGACGATGTGCGATCCGAGCGCGCGGACCGCGTCGCGAGGCGAGTGACCGTGGACCAGAAGCCGCGCGGGATTGAAATCCACCCCCAGGGAGCCCGGCGGCAACGCCGCAAGAAACTCGGCCAGGCGCGGGCCGCTCTCGGTGCCGGTTTCGGCGGCCAGCATGGCGCCGGCGCGTTGTCCATGGACCCCCAGATCGGCAAGGATTTCCTGAAGGAGCCCGCGTGCCTGGGGTTCCTGATCCGAAGGGATCGGTCCCAGGGGGCAAATCAGCACGTGGGTCCCGAGTCGGTAGGCGAGTTCCATCGCCGCCTTAATGGCATCGACTCGTTCGTCCAGCCCGTCGGGAGCCGCCAGGCGCGGCGTGCAGGGAAACGAACGGCCGCCACCGCAAGCTGCAGATCCGCGAGCATCTTGCGAAGTTGCCGCACGCCCGTCTGGGAAAGCGTGTCCGGCGCCAGCCCTCCGCGCGCTTCGATCTCCACCCCCTGAACCCCGGACTCGGCCGCGGCATGCAAAGCCTGCTTAATCGGCATACGTAGACCGGCCAACTCGACGCCAATGCGTAACTCGGGCACCGATCCCTCCTTCCGTTTGTGCGTTCGCGGCATTCCCTCGGGTCGGAGAGTCGGCCTAGCCGATAGTGTCCACGGGATTCCCGATGTTTGCGGCGTCCGCGAGCCTTCCACCACCGCTGACGGCGTGCAGCCGGCAGCCGACGGTCTATGCACCTTCTCTCGATTCTGATGATTGTAGCGGCCGGCATCGAGCCGTCTATCGAGGGGCAGTATCCCGCCGCAACGAAGCTGCTGGAGTGCAACTTCGACGAAGCGGCGGATCGCGACTACGACCTCTGGCCCGACGGCTGGACCCGCCGCCATGGTCCCGGCTTCCCCCTGTACCTGAAGATCGGGATCGTCAACGATCAGACGCCCACCGGCCATCGGTCGCTCCAGATTGACATGGACGGGGGCGGCGCGGTGATCTACAGCCCGCGAGTCCCCGTCGCCCAGATCTACGACTACATGGTCGAGTGTCAGCTCCGCTGCGAAGGCCTTCAGTCGTCCACAGCGTTCCTCGCCCTGGTATTCCAGGACGAGAAGCAGCGGCCCGTGGAGACGTTTTTCTCGGAGAAGCTCCACGGGACGGAAGACTGGCGCAAACTCCGGCTGGGGCCGTTGTCGCCCAGTTCTCCTCAAGTGCGGCAGGCGGTGGTGGCCCTCCACGTCCAGCCCGGCGCCCGCCCGGACCTTAAGGGTAGAGTTCTCTTCGGCGACTTGTGGCTGGCACGAATGCCGCGCATGACCCTGGCCGTCGAAAACGGCTCGTGCGTAATTGCCAACCCCAACCAAGTGGCGATTTCCTGCCGGATCTCGGGTTTCTCCCAACCTGCCCCCTCGGTAGATTTCGAGCTCCTGGATGTATTCGGGCAGCGGCTCGTCGAAGGCAAACAGCAACTCGAGATGCAGAAGGTCGGAAGCGACACCGCGACGAAAGCCGACGGTGAGGCCGACGGACCGCAAGCGATCGGCAGCGCTCGCTGGAAGCCGGAGATTCCGGGATTGGGATTCTACCGGGTCCGAGCGGCAATGCTTGGCGAGCGCGCGATCGTTCATCGCCGCGAGTTGCCCCTAGCCGTGATTCAGTCGCGTCACAGTCTGTCCGGCGGCGAGTTCGGATGGACGCTGCCGCGCGGCGACTATCCCTTAAGTCTGCTGCAACTCGGTCAACTGCTCCCCCAGGCCGGCGTCGGCTGGATCAAGTTTCCCCTCTGGCTCGGTCCGGCAAGCCCCGAAGAACGGGTACAGGAGCTGACGGGTTTCGTCGAGCGGCTCTCGCTTCACGGAATCGAAGCCATCGGCATGTTCGACCGCCCGCCGGAAGACTTCCGGATTCCGGAGGAACTGAGCACAGCCCCGACCATCGCCGATCTGCTCAGCCTCGGTCGGGAAGTGTGGCAGCCTTCGCTGGAAACCACGCTGACGCGGCTGGGACCGCTGGTGCATTGGTGGCAACTGGGAGGTGACCGGGATACGAGCTTCGTCGGCTATCCCCGGCTGTCGGAGAAGATTGCCCAGATCAAGGCGGAACTCGATCGAGTGGGGTTCGAGGTCCAGTTGGGCGTCGGCTGGAACTGGTTGCACGCATTGCCCGACGACGCCACAGGCAAACAGCCGTACCGCTTCGTCGCTTTGTCGGCCGAACCTCCGCTCACGCCGCGCGAACTCGCAACCTACCTTGCTGCGGCCAAGCGGCCGGGCCTCCGCCGCGAAGTCCTCATACAACCGCTGAGCCGCAAAGACTACTCGGTCTCCGACCGCGCGCTCGATCTGGTCGAGCGGATGATGGCCGCCAAGTTTGAAGATGCGGAGGGGATCTTCGTGCCCGAGCCGTTCAGCACCGAGCACGGGCTGATGAATGACGACGGTACCCCCGGCGAGCTTTTCCTTCCCTGGCGGACCGCCTCCTTGATCCTGGGAGGGGCGGAGCCGCTGGGGAGCCTGTGCCTCCCCCAGGGCAGCTCGAATCGCGTCTTCGCGCGCCCCAAGGATGCAGTGATGGTGGCCTGGAACCGCACGCCCAAGCGCGAAGTGCTCCATCTGGGCGACGACGTGCGTCAGGTCGACCTCTGGGGACGCGAACGTCCCGTGGAGAAAACCGCCGAAGGTCACGTGATCGAGGTCGGCCCCCATCCGGTCTTCATTGTCGGGATGAACAAGCAGCTCGCCCGATGGCGTCTGAGTTTTTTGCTCGGCTCCGACCGCGTCCCCAGCGTCTTTGGACCCCGCCACGCCAACCGCTTCGAGTTGAAGAACTGCTTCCCTGAAGGCGTCGAGGGGAGCATCGTTCTGGCGGGCCCCGAAGACTGGGCGCTCACTCCGTCTCAGGGCAGTTTCCGGCTTTCGGCCGGCGAAAGCTTCCAGCAACCCTTCAGCATCGTTTTGCCCAGCACTGCGGGAAGCGGAAGGCAGCTACTGCGGGCGGACTTCGAACTTCACGCCGACCAGACCTATCGCTTCAGCACGTTCTCGCCGATCTATGTCGGCCTCGGCGACGTGCGCGTGGAAGTCGTCACGCAGCTCAACGCCGACGGGGAGTTGGAGGTCGAACAGCGACTGATCAACGAGACTAACCGCCTCGTCGGCTTCCGCTGCCAATTATTCGCCCCCGGCCGGCGACGGCTGTCCGTCCAGGTGGTCGGCCTCGGTCACGGCCAGGACGTGAAGACCTACCGATTGCCCAACGGTCGCGAATTGCTCGGCAAGATGCTCTGGCTGCAAGCCCAGGAAACCGATGGGCCGCGCATGCTCAACTACCGGTTCATTGCTGAGGAATGAGGACCGCCCGAGATCCATGGGCAGGAACGACGGGAAGAATCCGTAGGGGGGTATATCGACGAGGCGCAGAGTAGCGATTGCGACGCTGGGGGCGAGCGCCCCGGGCATCGCCCCCAAGCGCGGCCCCAAGGCCGCGCCGCGCGAAGCGGCAAATGCCTCGTGCGACCGCCCCTCCGGGGACTGTGAGCTACACTTTTTTACGATGGCCTGAGCAGTTTCTCACCCCTTGACTCGCATGCCTCAAGACCTGGCCGACATCCTCGATCGACTGGTGGCCCGCGCCCGGCAGTTCTACAGCCTGCCGGCCGTCGCCATGCAAGTTCTCGACTTGACCAGCAACCCGCACATCGATGCCCACGCCCTCAAGCGATGCATCGAATGCGATCCTGCGCTTACGGCCAAAGTTCTCCGCGTGGTCAACAGCTCGCTGTTTGGGCTCAGCCGCGAGGTCTCGGACTTAAATCAGGCATTGGCCTTGCTGGGAATCAAACCGCTGAAGCTCCTGGTGTTGGGCTTCAGCCTACCCGCGGGATTGTTCAGCGATGTCGAGACGCGCACGCTGGGCTGGTTCTGGCGTCACACGCTCACCAAAGCAGTGGCGGCGCGGGAAATCAGCGAGACCGCGTGGAGCCAATTGGGCGACGAATCGTTCACGGCCGCGCTTCTGCAAGATTCGGCCTGATGCTGCTGATTCAGGAGGTGGGACGGCCCTACCTGGACTTTCTGGAAAAGGTCCTGGCGAGGGGCTACGACCTGGCGGCCCTGGAACGCGAGGCCCTGGGCTTCGATCACACGATGCTGACCACAAGACTGCTTGCCCATTGGGGCATGCCGCAGGCGATGGTTGATTGCACGCGTTCCGACGTCGAGGATCGCTCGGGCCTCACTCCCACCGAGCGGCGTCTGACTCAAATCCTGCGGCTGGCCGAACTGGTGGCCCGCCTGGTGGCGGACGACCACCCCGGCGTGCTCAACGAGGTGCTGGCGACGGGGCAGAAGGAACATGGATTATCTCCGGAGCAGATCCAAGCCCTGATCGATCGGCTGGAGGAGAAGGTCCGGCAGTTGGCCGACGTGCTCTCTCTGCAATTGCCCGACGGCCTGGACTATCGCGACGTGCTGAACCGCGCCCATGCCTTGCTGGCTGAAGTGGCCACGGTCGCGGCGGCCGACCTGGCCCATCAGGATCAACTCCGGGCCTGTATCAAGTCCAACGCCGCCAGCTTGTCGGATGAAGCCATCTGCTTGAACACTGCGATTCTCCGGCTGGCGCAGCGTCCGCTGGAGGCGCTGGCGGTTCCGCCCGCACCTCGACACGCCGCCGCCCCACCGCCACCGGCGATGGCGAACCATTCTCGCGCGCGCCCGGCTTGCCGTCGTCGAGACCGATCCAGGGCTTCTGGGACAACTGGCCGCTTCCGTGGCGGCCTGCCGACAGGTACGCTGCTCGCTCAGCCTGCTATTGGTCGAAATCACACAGGTCGAAGACCTTCTGGTTGCGCTCGGCACGGACGGCTACGACGAGCTTTGCCAACATCTCGGCCGCGCGTGCTATGATATCGACCATCCTTCGCCCATTTGCCTGCCTTTCCGCGACTCGGGATTCGCCATCATCCTCCAGGACTGTGAGCGTCAAATGGCGGTGCGTCTGGGCCAACAATTGATCGATCGGGTCCGCCGCTTCGCGTCGCCCCAGCAGACGGGGAACCGACCGGCCCCAGCTCTCTGTGTGGGCGCGGCAACCGTCTCGTTGCCGCCGAAGAACTTTCCCGCCGCCGATCTCTTCGCCGGGGCCGAACGCTGTCTCTATGGCTCCCGAGCCTCCGGTGGCGGGGTGGTCAAGAGCATCGAGATTTACTAAGCATGTAGGGAAGAGAATTCGCGTTGGCTGGGCCCCCGGCCGGTGCGCTCCCTCATACTTCCCGGCCGTTGACGCCCACCATGCACCGTGCACCTCTGCTCAGCTCCCCCGACTGCCCCAGCGACGTGCCACAGCGCACGGCGGCATCTTGGCTCCGTCGTTCGCCGTTCGGACCTCGCCGTCGCGTGCTCCTGCCGCTGGTCCTTTTCCTCGCCACGTGTGTCTCGACATTCTGGGCCGGTGCGGCCAATTGGATGCCCATCCTTTACATGGACAGCTTCGAGCGTGCGGGTAGCATGTTGGCCAAGAACTGGCGTCAGGGGGCCTCGTACATGCTCGCCGTGTCGGCGATCCTGATGAGCCACGAATTGGGGCATTTCCTCGCCGCACTGCGCTACCGCATCCCCACCAGTCTCCCCTACTTTCTTCCCCTTCCCTTCAGCCCCTTGGGGACTCTGGGAGCCGTGATCGCGATGCCCGGCGGAGTGCGCGGATCGCCGCCAGTTGTTCGACATCGGGATCGCTGGTCCCCTGGCGGGTTTGGCCGTGGCTGCGCCGATCATCGCACTGGGAGTCTGGCAATTCGATCCGCAAGCCAAAGTCAGTGGCGATCTGCTCTTCGGCTTCTCCAATCCGCTGGCACTCCAGTGGATCCTCCGCATGGTTTATCCGGACTGTTCGGCGGAGGCGGTGGCACGGCTGAGCGACGCCAACCCAATGCTTATCGCCAGTTGGGCGGCGATGCTGGTCACCGGCCTCAACATGCTTCCGGTCAGCCAGCTCGACGGAGGTCACGTGGCCCACGCGTTGCTCGGGCGGTGCGCCACCTGGCTGGCGCGTGGACTGCTGATCGGCGCGATCGCATTCGTGCTCGTTTCCGAGCAGTATGCCTGGGTGGTGATGGTCGTGCTCGTAACCCTAATCGGCGTCGACCACCCACCCACTGCGGACGATCAGGTGCGGCTGGGCAGGTTTCGTCGCGTCGTAGGATGGATGTCCCTGTTGATTCCGATCCTCTGCCTGCCATCGATGGAACTACCCTGAACCACTTGGAACGGCGGCCTGAAGTCTGGTAAGATAGAAAGTTCAGCCCCCTCGGGGACATCGTTGTCTGAGGGGCCCTCGAGTGCATTCCGGGAATGGAGCGATGAGCAGCGATCCCAACGTTGACCCCGTCACGCAAGGCAAGCCAGGGGAACCGATCCCGACTGAGGCGAATGACCCCGACACCTCACAACGCGAGGGGGGGGCCGAACCCTCGGGTTCCAGTGCCGAGGATTCGTCGGACACACCGCGCCGCCGCATTCTAATCGGTTCGCAGCGCGATCCCGCCGCTTACCGTCCAAAGCCGAAGCGGGATTGGGTGCCCGAGGCTCCCCGGGAAGAGCCCTCGGCAGCGGTAGGCGAGCCGCAACCCGTCGCGGCACAAGTCGAGTCGCCGGTGACGGGCGAGGCAACGGCTGCCCAACCCAGTCGCTCGGAATCCGCGTCTGGATCGGCGGCAGCCGCGGCCAGCGTGGCGAGTTGCTCTGCCATCGCCCCTCCGCTTGCGACGGTGCCTCCCACGGCGTCCGCCCCCCCCGTCGTGCCGAGCGATCCGGCTCCGGCTCCGGTGGAGGCGCCCACTGCTCCCTCCGAGCCGTCGAAGTCGGAAGGACGCGATCGCCGCCGCGGTCGAGATCGCCGCGAGAAGCCTCCCCGGCCGCGCGTCGATCCCGAGATGGTCGTCACCAAGACGGTCGATCTGCCGAACCTGCGGGCGCGGCTCTCCCCCGATCTGGAGCAGGAGATGCAGGAAGCGCTGGGCGACATGCCGATGGAGGATCTGCTGGCCGCAGCCGGCAATGAAACCAGCCCGACGATGCTCGAACCCGACTCGCGCCATTCGGCGGCGTGATTGCCGTGCGGCGCGACGATGTTTTCGTCGAGCTGGGTCGGCGCGAGCAAGGCATTCTGCCGCTGCGCCTTTTCAGCGAGCCTCCCGAGGTCGGTGCAGCCGTCGACGCGATCGTCGTACGATTCAACCGCGACGACGGCCTCTACGAGCTGAACCTCCCTGGGGCCGCGACGAGCATTGGCGACTGGTCGCAGATTGCCGAAGGAATGCTCGTCGACGTGCGCGTCACCGGCCACAACAGCGGCGGGCTGGAGTGCGAGGTGAGCCGGTTGCGAGGCTTCATCCCCATCAGCCAGATTGCCCTTTACCGCGTGGAAAACCTGGAAGAGTTTGTCGAGCAGAAGTTCCTCTGCCTGGTCACCGAGGCCGACCCGGAACGCCGCAATCTCGTGCTCAGTCGCCGCGCCGTGCTCGAGCGGGAGAAAGAGGAGGCCGAGCGCACGCTGTTGGCGACGCTCGCCCCGGGCCAGATCTACGAGGGGGTGGTCCGCAAGCTCATGGACTTCGGCGCGTTCGTCGAACTGGGCAGCGGCGTAGACGGTCTGATCCACGTCAGCCAGTTGGGCTGGGGGCGCGTGCGCCATCCGCGCGAAGTGCTCGAAGAGGGTCAGCGCGTCAAGGTTCGCATCGACCGATTCGATCCGGAGACGGGGAAGATCAGCCTCGGCTACCGCGAATTGGTCGAGGAGAACCCCTGGGCCCGCGCCGAGGGCAGCTACCTGCCCAATAGCGCGTACCGCGGGCGCGTGGTCAAGATCATGGACTTCGGCGCGTTCGTCGAGCTGGAGCCGGGCATCGAGGGGCTGGTTCACATCTCGGAGCTTGCCCACCGGCGCGTGGCGCGCGTGAGCGAAGTGGTGAAGGAAGGGGACGAGGTCGACGTGATGGTGCTCTCGGTCGACCCGGCCGCGCGGCGGATCAGCCTTTCGATGAAGAACCTTGTCTGCGCCCCCCGAACCGGAAACCAAGGCCGAGGATGCCGCGGCCGCCGCCCCGGCTCCCGAGCCGGTCAAACCCAAGAAAGTGCAGCCGGCCAAACCGCTCAAGGGCGGGTTGGGCCGTTCGCCGGGCGGTAGCGGGCTGGGGCTGAAGTGGTAGCCGGCGACAGGCCACTCTGACCGCGGGAAGGCTGCCCACAATCCGCGCGCACACTCCTTGGGGCCGCGAACGCGGCCGAGAAGCGTTGCCCCACCGCTTCCGGCCCGCAGGATTGACATCGGCAGGTGCCCCTTCCACAATGCACGCGCTGCGAAGCCTCGCACCCCGGTCCCGTATCCCGCCTCCGCCTCCGACTCCCCAGGGTTGTCACCATGCACAAGCTCCATGTCGCGATTGGCTCGTTGTTTGCGATTCTCGTGCTCGCCGCGTCCGCGTCCGCCGAAGGCGTTCGCACCGAGATCGAGTTTCCCAATCTGCCGGGCTACCAGACGCTGAAGTGCGACCTGCACACGCACACCGTCTTCTCCGACGGCTCGGTCTGGCCGCCCGTCCGGGCCGACGAGGCGTGGCGCCAGGGACTGGATGCGACCGCGATCGCGGACCACATCGAGTACCAGCCGCACAAGGACGATGTGCCGACGAAACACGGTCGCGCGAACGAACTGGCGGCCGGCCGAGCGCGGGAGAGAAACCTGCTCTTCCCTTTGGCAGCCGAGATCACGCGCGACACGCCCCCCGGGCACTTCAACGCGATCTTTCTCAAGGACGTGCGGCCGCTCGACACCGAGGATTTCGTCGAGGCCGTCCGCCGGGCCAACGAACAAGGGGCGTTCGTCTTCTGGAACCATCAGGGCTGGAAGGGCTCGGAGAAGGGGCGATGGCTCGAGGTCCACACGACGCTGCTCAATCACAAGTGGTTTCAGGGCATGGAAGTGGCCAACGGCGATGAATACTATCCTGAGGCGCATCAGTGGTGCCTCGACAAGAATCTGACCCCGTTGGGGAATTCCGACATTCACGACCCCGACATGCGCGAGAAGAGCGAGTCGGGCAATCACCGTACGCTGACGCTGGTCTTCGCCAAAGAGCGATCGCTGGAAGGGCTGAAGGAAGCACTTCTCGCGGGGCGCACCGCGGTCTGGTACAAGGATCAGATCCTCGGACGTTCCGAGTGGCTCCAGCCGCTTTTGAATGCCTCGCTTAAGGTGGCCAAGCCGCACCTGCGCGGCAAGGACGCCCTGTGGCTGGAGATCCGCAATACCAGCAACGTGGACGTACGATTGGAGCGCAGCGGTCCGGTCGGGCCGGCGACTCTCTTGCTTCCCGCGTGCGCCACCTGTGTGGTGAAAGTGGCCACGCCGGAGCCCAAGCAGCCGCTGGAGCTGCGGTATACGGCGGTCAATTTCCTCATCGCCCCCGGCAAGGGCTTGCCCGTCGTCTTGCCCGTCGCCGGCCCCTAAGGCAGAGCGTCCGGAGCCACTTAGAGCCGATCCCAGAACCTTGGGAGGTGCCACGATTCTCCGGCCGCACAGGGCTCCAGCGGCAGTTCTGGGATAGGTTCTCAGGTCGAGACCTCACGACGTGCGGCCGGCCATGCGTACTTCCAGGGCCGTTCGCTCCTGGGCATTCAACGGCGCGGCAGATCGCGCCGCCGTCAGGTTCACCTTGAGTTGCTCCATCGAGCCGGTGCCGACAATCGCCGTGCTGATCGGCAAGCCGAGCACGTAGCGGATCAACTCCGCGGCGTCGGCCTGGCGAGCCGCGTCGTCGTGGTGCGGGGTGCCGTCGTTGGTCGCCGGGTTGCCGCGGGCAAGCGAACCCAGCGCCCCACCCATCACCTTCATGGCAATGATCCCCATGCGCTTCTCGACCGCCGCGGGCAGCACCTTCTCGAGGAACGGACGCCGCTTCGCCGTGGGGTTGAAGGTCGTGAGGACCGTGTCGAAGTCGTACATCGTGATCGCGCGGAGCATCACGTCCGCGCTCTCGTGTCCGGTGACGCCCAGAAAGCGAACCACTTTGTCGTCGCGAAGCTTTCGGAGCGCCTGGAGCACGCCGCCGGGCTTGCCCCATGCCGCCAGGTCGTCCTTCACGCCGGCGCCGTGGATCTGGATCAGATCGAGCCGATCGGTGCGCAACCGCTTCAGGCCGGTCTCAACTTCGCGCATCGCGCCGTCGTAGGTGTGCGCCTGCGTCTTCGACGCGAGAAACACGCGATCGCGCCGCCCCACGAGCGCCTCGCCATAGTTCAGCTCCGATTGGCCGTTGCCATAGCCCGGCGCAGTATCGAGGTAGGTCACCCCCGCATCGATCGCCGCTTGCGCCATGGCAACCGGGTCGAACTGCGCGGAGCGGACCTCCTTCATACCGATGAATCCGCCCAGCCCGAACACCGTAATCTCGACACCCGTGCTGCCCAATCGCCGCTTGGGAATCGGCGTCGCCGCCGCCGTTGGCGCTGAGGCGGAACAAGCAGTGCTTGCCAGCATCGATCCGCCGGACGCGGCTGCGGCTGCCAGAAATGCACGGCGTTTCATAGTCTGCCCTCCTGTTCAGGTTGAATGGGTATATCGAGAGTTGTCCGTCGGCCGGCGGTCGGCTACTCGATCTTCACGTCGATCTTTGCCCAGTAGGCGGCTTCGTTGGACCAGCCGCTGGGCTGGTTGACCAGTTCGAGCTTGACGTTCTTGCCGGCATAGGCCGACAGGTCCACCTCGACGTTCGACCCAGCCGCCGGTGGCGGTCTCCTTGCCGATCGTTGCTCCAGAAGCGTTCTTGCCGTCGGCCTTGACGATCAGCGTCCAGTCGCCCTGCTCGTGGTGGCCGACCACGAGGCGCAGCGCGGTCTTCTTGCCCGACGGGAATCTCGACCGTCTTCGAGAGCGTGCAGCCGGTGTTCTTGTCCAGCGGATGGGTCACGAAGACGTTCTTCTTGCCGCCGAACTCGGCCGTGCAGGCCGGGGTCCATTTCGGTGCCGCAGTCGGCGATCTTCCAGCCGGGGGCGAACTTCTCGAAGCCGGCTGAACCGCGCTCGGCGGTGATCTGCGCCATCTCCTCCTCGGTGAAGCGGCTGTTGGCGATCGGGCCGGGCGCCCAGCTCAGCTCCAGCGGGCTGGGCCGCGGCGCCTGGACCGGGAATGACGAACACCTCCTCGCCGCCGGCGTCCTTCTCGACGCGTCCGCCCGCCTGCGCCAGCGCCTGCCGGGCCAGCTTCTCGCACACGTCGAGCAGGGCCGGGGAAGTTGTAGGCCGTGTGGCTGAAGACCTTCTTCTCGTTCGAGCTCCTTGGTGAACCGCTCGGGCAGCTTCGAGAAGCCGATGCGTGGTGAACAGCACGCCGCCGGAACTCGAGGGGTTGCAGTCGGAGTCCTGGCCGCCGCGGCAGGAGATGACGATCGTCTGGTCGAGGTCGCGCTTGCCGTAGAGCAGGCCCATGCAGCACGTAGGCACCGTTGATCTTCACGTCGATGCCGCCGTTGGAGGCCTTCTGGTACTCCGGATTCTCGCGGTACTTCTTCTGGCACAGCTGCCAGGTCTTCTCCCAGTCGTCGGGATCCTCGCGATACCAGGCGAGCATGTCGCGGACCATCTCGGCGTACTGGCTCTTCGGCGGGAATGCACTTGCAGGCCGGCCTCGACGATCTTCACCGGATCGCTCTCGAAGAACGCCTCGGCGTACATCGCCGCCCATGAACTGGCCGCCGTAGACGCCGTCGCCGTAGTTCATCAGCCGGCCGAACTTCTCGCCCAGCTCGATGGCCACGTTGGGCATGCCCGGGGCGATCAGGCCCGGAGAAGTCGGCCTCGATCTGGTAGTCGATGTCGTTCGGGCAGCTGTTGAACTTGGGATGGCTCGAGTCGGGCGGGGCGATGCCGTCGCGCAGGTTGTTGCGCCCGGCGTTGTTGGCGCACCAGAGCGGATAGCCGCTGTTGGCGAAGTCGATGCCCGCCTGGCGGATCGAGACGTCCAGCCCGTACTGCTCCATCGAGCGCAGGAAGGTCATCTCGACGTAGAGATCGTCCTGGCCGAAGGCGTCGTTGATCATCGTCCGGCGTCCACTTGGGCATCGCCGTCTGCCGGGATGATCTTGTCCGCGATACTTGAACTCGGTCGGCGCGCCCCAGGAGACGCCGGCGATCTGGCCGATCCAGCCGGCCTTCATCTTGTCGCGGTATTCCGCGAACGGGCAGACGGCGCAACTCGGCGGCACGGACCGTCGGAACGACCATCGCCGCGGCAATCGCCCCGGCGAACAGGCAGAAGATGCGTACATGGTTGGCAAGGCTGCGACCGTTCATGAGCTTCTCCAGGCAAGGAGGCAACAGACGTTTCAACGCCCGATGGTACCGTACTGCGAAGGCGGAATGCAACGGCGCACCGTCGCCTTCGATGCAATCTTCAGAGGCTATAACCCGGCCGGTACTCGTAGTGGAGGTATTTGTTCGCCTCGGGGACATTCGTGACGCGAAGATTGGCACTGTCCCAGACGAGCTTCTGCCCGCCCAGGCGAATGCAGATCGTGCCCAACAAAACGGCCTCCGTCAACGGTCCGGCGAAGTCAAAGCTGGAGCGCGTGGCGGTGCCCCGCTTGCAGGCTTCCAGCCACTCGTTGTGGTGTCCGACCGAGCGAGGGAGGGTTTTCTTCGGCCGTTTGTACTCCTGCATGCGTTTCTCGGGGATCAACCGGGGACTATGCCCGCCCCAGCCCTCCACGAGCATCTTGCCACGGTCCCCGACCAACAGGATGCCGTCCTCGCGGTTCAGTTCCCGTCCCTCGTCGAGCTCGGCCGGACGGACCGGCACCAGCCCGCCGTCGTACCAGTGCAAGGCGACGGGCGGCAACTCGCCCCGCGCCGGGAACTCGTAGTGTACGCAGGACGCCAGCGGCAGCGTTTCCGGATACACCGCGGTCGAGCTGGCATGCACGCTCACGGGAGCGGTGAGTTTCAACGCCGAGAACACCGGGGCGATGTTGTGAATTCCCATGTCGCCCAATCCGCCCGAGCCAAAGTCCCACCAGCCGCGCCAGGCAAAGGGAACATAGGCCGGGTGGTAGGGGCGCAACGGCGCCGGCCCCAACCACAAGTCCCAATCGAGCGACGCCGGCACCGCCGGCCGGTCCTTCGGACGCTCGATTCCCTGGGCCCAGTAGAGCGGCAGTTTGCCGCTGTGCGTCGGCCGGTCCGACCAGACGTGGACCTCGCGCACCGGTCCAATCGCCCCGTCGGCCAACCATTCCTCGATCAAGCGGTTCCCCTCAAACGCCATTCCCTGATTGCCCATTTGGGTCGCAAGCTTTCGCTCTCGCGCAGCCGCGGACAGGGCTCGGGCCTCGAAGACGGTGCGCGTGAGCGGCTTCTCGCAATAGACATGCTTTCCCCGCCGCAAGGCCGCCATCGAGACCACGGCGTGCGCGTGGTCGGGAGTGCCGACGACCACCGCATCGATGCCCTTTTCCCGGTCGAGCATCTCGCGGAAATCCTTGAACTTCTTGGCCTGCGGATATTTGGCAAAGGTGGACGCGGCGTATGCCCAGTCGACGTCGCACAAGGCGACGATGTGTTCCGACTCCACCTGCTCCAGGTCCGAGCGCCCCTGCCCGCCGATTCCCACCCCGGCAATCCCCAATTTCTCGCTGGGAGGCGTGTGTCCCTCCCCTCCGAGCACGCGCCGCGGAACGATTGTGGCCGCGGCCACCGCCGCGCCGGAGAGAAGCTGACGACGAGATAAACAACGCGATCGCATGGCGCACCTCGAACCCTCAAGGAAAAGGACAGGCCGAGACCTCCGCGTCCCGCGCCATCACCGCCGCGAGCATATCTCCCCTGCCCGCGCGACGTCAAGCGCGCGGGGGAGGATTGACCGGCGCCGCGGGCGGAGTTTTCAAGAATCGCGTGTTTCCCGACCGCCGCAGCAGACCCACGCGGTCGAAGTAGTCCAGAAGCGGCAACGCATACTTCCGCGTCGTGCCCAGCAGGTACTTGAACTGCACGCTCTCCAGCCGGCCCTGATTCTGAAGTTGCTCGACCAGGATCTGCCGGGCTCGCTCGATGGCCTCGGCGTGAAATTCCAATCCCTCCCCGACCGGCACGAGTCGCTGGTGCTCGCGGAGAATCCGCATCGCTTTCTCGACTTTGTCGCGCGGCGCACGCGTCTGCGCGACCAGTTCTTCTACGCCGGGCGGGTTGAACGCCTGTTGGCGGAACAGCGTCTCGATCGCCTCGACGTACTTCTCGTCCTCGTCGGGCACGACCGGCTGGTGCTCGGGCAATGCCCATCGTTGGCTCCGCTCGACCCACCATCCTTCCCGCTTGCCCAGGGCCAGCAACCCATCGAGCACCGGCCGCGCCAGCGACGAGCTTCGGCGCAACTGGTCCAGAACGATTCCGGGACTTTCGGGCGAGCGCCGGTGGTAGCGCGAATGACCTCGGTCAGGCGCGCGCCGACTTCCGCAACGGTTGCGCGGTGCGCATAAAGCCGGCGGAGAGACCACAGCAGCGATCCTCCCGGACCATCGCGGCGAGGATTTCCTGGAGCCGGGGCCGCAATACCTTGGCGCGCACCGCCAGGTCGGCCTCGCCGGCCGCCGCCCCTCCGCGCTGCGCAGGCAGTACTCGACCCATCGCGATTCGTCGGCCACGGCTTCGGCCCGCTGCCTCAGGTCGGCAATCACGGTCGGCCGGTTCCGTTTCAGTCGGCCGGACGTGGCCTCGATGATTACTCCTCCGCCCACCGAGCGGACGGGCGACAGCGTGCGGAGGATGAAATGATCGCCCGGGCCCGGCGACCAGCGGCCGTTTCGGTGCGGACTTGAACGAGGTAGTCTCCCGCCGCCTCCAACACGGCGGCATCGACGGCATAGAGCGCCGCGTTGACCTCGGAGGTGCCGGTGTGGAACTTCACTTCGCTGCCGCTCTTGAGCATCAGCTTCTCGCGGGGCAGCAGACGCAACGTGCAGGCGAACCAACTCTCCGGGGCGAAATAGCCCGGGACGCGAGAGCGTGTCGCCGCGGCCGATCGCGTGGGCATCCCAGTGGCCCACGTTGATCGCCGCGCACTGGCCGGCCATGACCACGTCGCTGTCGCGGCCGTAGACCTCGATCCGCTTGATGCGGCCCGACAGGCCGTGCGGCAGCAGCACCAACTTCGTCTCCGACGCGGCCGAGCCGGACACCGGGATGCCGGCCACGACGGTGCCGTAGCCCTTGGCCGAGAAGGCCCGCTCCACCGGCATGCGGAACACGCCGTCGATCCGCTTCGGCTGGATCGGCGGCGACCAGGTTCCAGAGGGCCTCGAGGAACGGCGTCGAAACCCTCGCCGGTGACGTTCGAGACCGGCAGGATCGGCGCCGCTTCGAGGAAGGTGCCGCGGAGGAACTCGCCGAGCTCGGCGCGGACCAGCTCCCGATCGCTCGGCGCCGACGCGGTCGATCTTCGTCAGGGCCACCAGGCCGTGGCGGATGCCCAGCAGCGTGAGGATGTCCAGGTGCTCGCGGGTCTGCGGCATGACGCCGTCGTCGGCGGCCACGACCAGGATCACGCCGTCCATGCCCGCTGGCCCCGGCGACCATCGTCTTGACGAAGTTCTCGTGGCCCGGCACGTCGACGATGCCGACCTGCGTGTCGCCGATCGTGCAGGGGGCGAAGCCCAGATCGATCGACATGCCCCGCTCTTTCTCCTCCTTGAGCCGGTCGGTCTCGCAGCCGGTCAGCGACTTGACCAGGGCCGTCTTGCCGTGGTCGATGTGCCCGGCGGTGCCGAGGGTGATGTTGATCTGCTGCGTGCGTCATGAGCGGACTACGTTCCTGCGGTCTCCAGGACGCCGCTGAACGCACGGCTTCGACCAGCAGTGCTTCTCGTCGCCGTCGAGCAAGCGTGCGCGGGTCGATCAGCACCCGGTCCTTCGTGATACGCGGGCGAACACCGGCGGCTGGCTGCCGCCGCAGGCGCAGAGCCAGTTCGCCCGGCTGCATGCGCTCGGGTCGCGACCGCCACCAGCCGCGTGGGCAGGTTCTGCGCCGGGCAGCGAGCCGCTGCCCATCTGCGAGAAGCCGTCGATCACGCATCACCTCGCGCCCGCGCGCGGTCGCGCGATCGCCGCGGCGATCCGCTCCGCCTGCTCGCGCGATCTCGCCAAGGTCGCGGCGGAGCATGCGCAGCGTGGGAACCTCGGCGCAGGGCCGGTCGCTTCGTCGAGAAACAGCGTGAGCGTGGCCTCCAGGGCCGCCAGCGTCAGTTTGCCGACGCGCACGATCCGGGCCAAGGGGTTCTTGCGGACCGCCTGCGACCAGATCGGCCCGGCCCAGGATGATGCCGCCCTGCGAGGCGCCGATCAGCTTGTCGGCGCTGCAGGTGATCAGGTCGGCCCCGGCGCGGACCGATTCGGGCAAGCGTCGGCTCCTTGTCGAAGCCGAAGCGCGAGAAGTCCACCAGCGGCCCGGCGCCCACGTCGTCGATCACGAGCAAGTCCCCGTGGCGTGGGCGATCTCCACCAGTTCGCCCAGCGGCACCTCGGCGGTGAAGCCGCATGATCTTGTAGTTGCTCGGATGCACGCGCAGGATCGCGGCCGTGTTCTCGGTGATCGCCCGCTCGTAGTCGCGCGCGATGGGTCTTGTTCGTCGTGCCGACCTCGACCAGCTTGGCGCCGCTGGCCGCCATCACGTCGGGCAGGCGGAACGAGCCGCCGATCTCGACCAGTTGGCCGCGGGAGACGATCACCTCCTTGCCCTGGGCGACGCGTGTTGAGCACGATCGCCGTGGCGGCGGCGTTGTTGTTGACCACGGTGGCCGCCTCGGCGCCGGTGAGTTGCCGCAGCAGAGCCACTCGATCCGGCCGTCGCGCCGTGCAGCGCTGGCCGCGTCTCCAGATCGACCTGGAGCAGCGAGTAGCCCGCCAGCTCTCGCTGGATCTGGCGCATGGCCGCGCTGGGGCAGCACGGCCCGGCCCAGGGCCGTGTGCAGGATGATGCCCGTGGCGTTGATCACCTTGCGGTAGTATGCCCCCGCCGACCGGACGATCGACTGCCGCGCCGCGGCGAGAATTTCCCGTCGCAGCGACGATTCATCCGCGTCGTCGCCGGGATGGTCCAATAACCTCTGCCTCGCCTGCTCCACGGCCGCGCGGACCGCCTGAACGAGAACAGGCCGCGGCGAGCCGGCCAGCGATCGCACAAGCTCCGGATCCTGAAGCAGGATTTCTACCGAAGGCAGCTTTCTGAGCAGGCTCTGCCTGGCATCCGACATGGCCACTTCCCTTTCTCGCCCACACGTCGCGTGCAATGCGACCGAAACTGCATTCTAATTGCCATTGCTGCGGCGGACCAACCCCCGACGCGCGCGTCGCGCGTGGGGGCAGCCGCTGGCGGCACAAGCGTTCGGCGATCGTTTTTTGGAAACGTGCAAGACACGACGGTCCCCCTTCACCCCCACGTGACCGTTCACGGCGGGAGGAAGCGAAGAGGACAGGTCCCGAATTTTCGGTCAGGTGACTGTTGTAATGACGGAGCCTTGCGGCCGAAAAATGGACCCGTCCCCGGTTGGCCCGTGAAAGGTTCGTCCCCACCCGCCCTGCCGGTAGCATGATCCCCCAAGAGCGACCCGGCTGGACGTGGCACAGGCGGCGCGCGTGGAGTATAACCGACCAGAGCGGCGCCAGGTCGCGTATGCCGGCACACCCTTGCCAAGTCGTGATGGGGTGCGCCGGCCGCGTGGATGACCGCCGACGATCGGGCGGCACATCCTCACCCCCGCCCCAGCGATTTCCGGGAGCGGCCGAAATTCGCGCGGGGCCCCCTTCCTGACCCTAACCCGCGACAGTTGGTCCCTCCCCATGAAACAGATCCGAGACATCGACCTCGACGACGTTCAGGCCGTCTACAGCGGTCCCGAAGGAGAGCTGTGGGAGTTGGTGATGGGCGAGCAGATCCACATCGGCGGACTGAGCTCGTCGATGGATCTGGCCGAAAAGGGCGAAATCCAGCCAGGGATCGCACGGGGTCGATCTGTGCTGCTGCAACGGGGCGGGCATGCGGTTTCTCGTGCGGTTCCGCAGCGTAGCGCGTATGAACGGCGTCGACGCCACCGACGCCGTGGTCGAACGGGAAGACGGCGTTCTATGGATCGAGGGCTTGGGCGACCGCATCAAGTTCGTGCTCGCCGACGCCTGCCACACGGGTCTGCCGGGCGCGAGGCCGATTTCGTCTGGGGCGAGGACGCCTGGTGCTACGTGGTCGACAAGCCGCGCGCCTGATCGCCGAGGCCGTGCGCCTGGTCAAACCCGGCGGCATCATCGCCTTCACCGACTGGGTCGAAGGTCCGAGTCTGACCGACCACGAGGCCGAGCGGTTCCTGCGCTTCATGAAGTTCCCCAACGTCCGGACGCTCGACGGCTATGCGGCCCTGCTGAGCGCGAGCCGGCTGCGAGGTGATGGCGGCCGAGGACACGGGCCGATTCGCCCCGCTACGCGACCTCGTACCTGGAACATGCTCGACATGCAACTGACCTACGACGCGCTGCGGATCATCGGCTTCGACGCCGCAGTGCTGGAGGCGATGGCCGCCGAGATGCAGTTTCATGCAGCGATCTGGCCCACGCGGGCAAGATCGCCCAGGGCCTGCTAGTCGCCAGAAGCGAGGGTAGCTCGATGTCGGCCTGTTCGCGGTCGCAAGAACACGGCGATGAGCCGTGGCTGCTCCAAGCTCGGCCGGCAATTCGTCGTGTCCCGGAAGGCGGTCCGATCCGGCCGCGACCGACCCGTCGACCTGGTTTGGACAGCATGATCCAGAACTGCCTGGCCTATGCGCCAGGCGGCCAAGGCGGCAGGGCCGGCCGATCGTCGGCATCCTGTGCGAGTTCACGCCGCGCGAGCTGATCATGGCGGCCGGCGGCCGTGCCGGTCTGCCTGTGCGGCGGCTCGGCGAAGACGATCCCGGCCGGCCGAAGAGCAGCTTGCCGGCCAACCTCTGCCCGCTGATCAAGTCCACCTTCGGCTATCACGTTCTGAGCGAGCAATCCGTTTCTGGAGATGGCCGACCTGGTCGTGGCGGAGACGACCTGCGACGGCAAGAAGAAGATGTACGAGCTGCTGGCCGAGTCGCGGCCGATGTACGTGCTCGAACTGCCGCAGAAGGCCGACGACCCCGACGCCCTGGACGCATTGGTGCCGCGAACTGCGCAAGTTCCGCGGCATTCCTCGAGCGAGCGATTCGGCGTGGAAATCACCGACGCCGGCTGCGCGAGGCGATCGGCCTGATGAACCGCGAGCGGCGCTGCGCCGCGAGCTGGCCGCGCTCGATGGCAGGCCGACCGCCCCGCCGCTCACCGGCCGCCAGCTGCTGGAGCTTCAAGAGCAGCATCTCCGGCATCCCGGCCGACCTCGCAGCAGTACGAGACGGCGCTCGCCACTGTACCGCGGCCAAGCCGCGGCCGACTGCGGCAAGCCGCCCGGTCCGCGTGCTGCATGACCGGCGTGCCCATGGTCCACGGCGCGGAACGCGTGCTGGACCTCATCGAGGAGCAGCGGCGGGCTGGTCGTCGCCATGGAGAACTGCACCGGGCTGAAGCCGATCCTCGACGACGTGGACGAGGCGGCTGCCGATCCGCTGCGGCGCCTGGCCGAGAAGTACTTCCACTTGCCCTGCTCGGTCATGACGCCCAACGACCGCCGGCTCGAAATCGCTGCGCCGGCTGGCCGCCGAGTACCGCCCGGAGTGCGTCATCGAGCTGATCTGGCAGGCATGCCTGACCTACGACGTCGAGTCGCACCGCGTGCGGCGGCTGGCCGAGGAGGAATTGGCCTGCCGTACCTGCGGATCGAGACCGACTACTCCCCCTCGGATTCCGCGCGGATCGCGGTGCGCGTCGAGGCTCTGCTCGAGACCGTGCGCGCAGGCCGAGCCGCCGCCGAGCTGTCGAGAACCGCATGACGCCGGTCGCCTACTACGAGTCCGTTTGTTCCCCCCGGAGTGGATCGCCGCCCACGGGCTGCCCGCGCAGTGGCTGCGCCTGCGGCCCGCGGCGTCGGTTCTCTGCGGCGCGGCGCGCGGGCGTGTGCCCCTTTGCCGCCGCGGTGGCCGAGGCATCGCTGGCGCAGACCGCCGGCGATGCGCCGTGGTGCTGGCCACCACCTGCGACCAGATGCGCCACGCCGCGGCGCTTGGTCGAGCAGGAGCGCGCTGCCGCGTGTTTCTCTGCAATGTGCCCGCCACCTGGCAGACGCGCGGCCGCCCAGCGGCTCTATCGCGAGGAACTCGAGCGACTGGGGCGATTCCTCGTCCGCTGCGGCGGATGCTCGTCCCTCGCGACGATCGCCTGTCGGCCGCGATGCTCGCCTGCGACGAGGCACGCGCGGCGGCTACTCAGTCCGCGCGGGACCGGTTCTCCGCGCGTCGCTTTGCCGAGGCCCTGGCCGAACTGCGTTCGGCGGCGGAGCGTCTACGTTCGCGCCGAGCGCGCCAGGTTCCAGACGGCATCCGCCTGGCGCTGGTGGGCGGCCCGATGCGCGAGCCGACCTCGACCTCTACGATTTGCTCGAACGACGCCGGCGGGCGCATCGTGCTGGACGCCACCGAAGGCGGCGAGCGGACGTTGCCCCTCGCCTTCGATCCCGGGCGCCTTCGCAGCGATCCGCTCGAGGAATTGGCCGACGCGTACTTCCGGGCATTCCCGATCCGTTTCGCCGGCCCAATGATCCGCTGTACGCAGTGGCTGGGCCGCGAGATCCTCGGCGCAGAGTGCAGGGTGTCGTCGTGCGCCGGTATGTGTGGTGCGACCTGTGGCACGCGGAAGTACCGCGGATCCAGTCGGAGAGTCGCGTGCCCGTGCTGGACCTCGACGCCGTGCAGGACGACCAGTCGGACAGCCGCGGCGAACCGCGACTCGGATCGAGGCGTTTCTGGAAATGCTCGCGGCCGCGCCGGCGCCGACCCTCCGGCGGAGGCTCCTGCGATGACGCGTACCGCCCGGCGGATCACGCTCGACGAGTGGGACGGCGCTACGCCGAGCTCTGCGCGCGGCAGGGCTGCGCGAGCCGGCCTACGGCGGGCCGCTGCGCCGGCACGTCGCCGACGGCGACCTCCGCCTGCTTGCGGCTCCGCATGGACAACTCCGCCGCCGCGCTGCGGCTGTGGAACTTCCTGCTGACCGAGGAGGATCGGCTGCACCGCGCACGCGGCCGAGGGCAAGCAGATCGTCGGCACGATGAAGGACCTGGGCACCGTGCCGGTGATGGCCTACTCGCTGCCCGAACGCTGGTCGCGTTCTATCCCGACGGCGCGTGGTGGATTCCCTGCGTGATGGAGCAGCAGCGACGCGCCTGCTGGCAGATCGCCGACCGCTGGGCATCGACGATTCGTTCTGCCCGGTGCGCGCGATGCTCGGGGCGTTCGTCAACGGAGCAGCATTTTCCGCTTCCCGACCTGCTGACGTGCAGCGTCGGGGCGACCTGCGACGACTTTTCGGCCATCGCCCAGCGGCTGGCGGCGCTGGGCCACCCGATCCTCTGGTGGGAGATGCCGCACCGCCGCGCGCCCGGAGCCCGGCGAGCCGGCCGTCGAACTGCCCGGCGGTTTCCGGCGCCCGGCCGTGCCAGGTCGACGTTCGTGCGCAGCCGAGCTGCGACCGCGTCCGCGCGGCGCTGGAAGAGCTACGCCGGCCAGGCGCTGACCGACGAGCGGCTGGCCGCAGGGCATTCGCCAGCGCCAACCAGGTCCGCCGGCTGCTTGGCCGAGCTGCGGCGACTGGCCTTCACCGGCCGACCCGCTGCCCGCTGCCGGCCCTGGAAATGCTGATCGCCGAGATGCTCGCGATCCACTTCTGCTCGGACCAGGCCGAGACGCATCGCGCGTGCTCGACGAGCTGCTGGCCGAGGCGCGGCGGCGCGTCGGCGCGGGCGATCGGCGTGCTGCCGCGCGGACGCGGTCGCGGGTCTTCTGGGTCAATCCCGGTGGCCGATCTGCGGGTGATGAACCTGCTGGAGGATGCGGCGGCCGGATCTGCGGCACCGATTACCTGTTCTGCCACGCGCTGGATCCGATTCCCGAGGACCTGCCGCCGATGGAGGCGCTGGCGCGGATGGCGCTGGCCGATCCGATGGTCGGCTCGCCGGCCGATCGGGCCGAGCGGATCTGCCGCGACGTGCGCCGCGTTCGGCGCCGAGGCGGTGGTCATCTCGCGGATTCCCGGCGCCAGCCACTGCGCCCTGGAAGGCGCGGTGCATCGCGCCGATCGTCCGCCGCCGAGCTCGGCATGCCCGTCCTGGAGATCGAAGTGCCGCCGCTTGACCGACGCGATCGAGCCGACACTGCGCAACGCGGCTGGAGGCGCTGGTCGAAGGGACTCGCGAACGGCGAGGACAGGAATGAGACGCATCCATGATTTGTGCAGGAATCGACGCCGGATCGCGAACCATCAAGGTCGTGCTGCTGGACGCCGACGGCCGGCGGATCCTGGCGCTCGGGCGTCGGTCGATCAGGGCATCGAGCAGGACGCGCTGGCCGTCGCGCTGCTTCGACCGCCTGCTGGCCGAGCGCGGCTTGACGCGACGCGACGTTCGGCGCGGTCGTCGCCACGGCTACGGCCGCAAGCTGATCCACTTCGCCGACGCAGACGATCACCGAAATCACCTGCCAGGCGTGGGGCGTGCGCCACGCGTGCCCGAGGCGCGGACGATCATCGACATCGGCGGCCAGGACAGCAAGCTATCTGCGGCTCAACGGCGACGGCACGCGTCGCCGATTTCGTGATGAACGACCGCTGCGCCGCCGGGCACCGGCCGCTTCCTGGAAGTGCTCGCCACGCGGCTGGGCGTGAAGCTCGACCGCCTCGGCGAGCTGGCCGGCCGGAGCCGCAAGCCGGCGATCATCAGCAGCATGTGCGTGGTCTTCGCCGAGACGGAGATCATCGGCCTGTTGGCCTCGGGCGTCGCGCCCGAGGATATCGTCGCCGGCGTGCAGGCGTCGATCGCCACGCGCGTGGCGGCCATGGCCGGCCGGAACCTGTCGGCGCCGATCGTGCTTCACCGGCGGCGTGGCCCTGGTGCCCGGCATGGAGACGGCGCTGGCAGCGGCCTTGGGCCAGCCGGTCGCCGTCGCCCCGCAACCCGCAGATTGACCTGCGCCCTCGGCGCGGCCATCCTCGCCTGGCAGTCGATGGACGGCCTGCGCGCGCCAAGAGTCTAAACGCCGCTTGCTTGCGGCTTAATCCGTTCAGTGACCGAGTCAAGCATGCTTGCGAGCCCGTCGCAACCGGTCTGGATGCAGCTATGAAGGACCTGCAGAAACGCAAACGCGTCATGGGGCGCTCGATGCAGTTGGGGCACTGCATCTGCGATCCCGAAGAAGCCCTGCCCTTGCGACATCGTTCCGCGAGCAGGACGTCTGCCCCTGCGCCGGCGAGCGGCTCGAAGCGCGCCGGCCGGCCCGGTGCGGCTGACGGAGCTGGTCGAACAGCGCGGGCTGCGCCTCGAAGATCGACGCGGCGACGCTCCGGCGCGTGCTCGGCGGGCTGCCCGTCTCTGGACGATCCGCGCGTGCTGGTCGGCATGCCGGCCGGCGACGACGCGGGCGTGTACCGCATCGACGACGACCTGGCCCTGGTGCAGACGGTCGACGTCTTCTCGCCCTCGGTCGACGATCCCTACACGTTCGGCCAGATCGCCGCGGCCAATTCGCTGAGCGACGTCTACGCGATGGGCGGCCGGCCGCTCACGGCGCTGTCGATCGTCGGCTTTCCCGATCCGCAGCGCTGCCCGACGACGTCATGCGCGAGATCCTCCGCGGCGGCATCGACAAGATGACCGAGGCCGGCGTGCCGGTCATCGGCGGACACAGCATCAACGACACCGAAGATCAAGGCCGGCTTCGCCGTCACCGGCCTGGTCCATCCCGAGCGGATCGCCGACCAACGCCGGCGCGCGGCCGGGCGATCGGCTGGTGCTGACCAAGCCGCTGGGCACGGGCATCATGGCCTTCGCCGCGCAGATCGGCCGCGCGCCGGCCGGGCGGGCCGGAGGCCGCCGGCGCGATCGATGGCCACGCTCAACGACCGCGCCGCCGAGCTGATGCTCGAGTTCGGCGCCCACGCCTGCACCGACGTGACCGGCTTCGGCCTGATGGGCCACCTGGCGCGCGATGGCCGCCGCCAGCGGCGTCGACGTGGAGATCGTCTGGGACGATCTGCCGCTGCTGCCCGGCGTGCTCGCAGTGCCTGGCCGAGGGAATCCTTCCCGGCGCGGTCGAGCGGAACCGCGAATCGTTCGGCCGACTGCGCTGATCGGCCGACGAGGACGTCGCAGCCGGCCGATGCTCGACCTCTGCTTCGATCCGCAGACTTCCGGCGGACTGCTGATCGCCGTTCCCGAATCGGTCGCTGGACGACTTGCTCGCCCGGCTCCGCGCCGAAGGAATGCCCGAGGCGGCGATCATCGGCCGGGTGATCGGCAAGGTGCGGGCACGGGTCGCGTCGCGTGCAGACGAACGGCCGACGACGTCTCCCATTGCGCGCGGCGCAGCGGGTCGCGGCGCCGGTGCGCGAGCCGGCCCATCGAGAATCACGCGAAGTCCGTTGAGGAGATCAAGACCATGAGTTGCTGCTCGAATCCATCGGAATCCGCCGCGGCAAGCGACGCATCGGCCGGCGAGGCGACCCGGAGAGACTCCGACGGGGAAGCCGCAGCAGAAGTTCCTCGATTTTCTGCAAGCGGCCAACGCGCCCGGCGCGCTCGGACGGCAAGACGAAGCGGGCCGATCGCCATCGCCTTGTCGGTGCTGGCCCAGTGCGAGCCGTGCGTGAAAATCCACATGAAGAAGGCCCGGGAGATGGGCTTTACCGCAGGAAGAGATCGACGAGGCCGCCTGGATGGCCATCGCCTTCGGCGGCTCGCCGACGATGATGTTCTATAACGGCGTCAAGAAGGATGAGTCGCAGCGAGTGGCACGGGGGTGTACGGGACTGCCGCAGCGGCTAGTCGGAGTCGGAGCCACACTCCTCTTCCCTGGAACCGAAAGCCTGGATTCTCGATTCCGCGGAGGTGACTGGTGCCTGGTGGTGCCCCTGGTCTTCAAAACCAGTGTGGGGTTCGCAAGGGTCCCAGGTGGGTTCGATTCCCATTCACCTCCGCCATTTGACGATGCTTGCCTGGGTCCGTGCGCGGTGCGCACGCCATGGTTTCAGCCCGGAAAAGGAGGGCAACCGCTGTGCGAGTGATCCGACGCGCGATCTTGCCCCTGGCTTTGGTGGTGGTCGGCCTTTGGTCCCTTCTGCACGGGGCGCGCCAGCACACGGAGCCGGTGATCGACGAGCACGAGGAGAAGACGACGATCGCGATTCCCTCCCCGTTCGGCCCTCCACCCAATCTGACAGGCGAACCGGGCATGCCCGGCGAAAACCCCTTTGAAGATCCCGCCGGCTTCGCCCCACCCCCGATGCTCAAGCAGGAAGTCACGCGCATCTTCCAGACCACGAAGGATGAGCCGGAGCCAATTCTGGTACGGGAAATCACCATTGGCGGACTGGTTCGCCTGGCCAGCGGCGAACTCAAGCGAACTTACAGCGGCGAACAGGGCCCGGCCCTCTGCCCTACGTGAGTGAAGTGACAGGAGGTCATGGTGTCCATGGCCAATGACAACTCCGGCTTCGGCCGTTCCAAGCTCGCGCGATGGCGCATCTGGGTCCAGGCGGGGTTCCTGCTGGCTTGGCTCGACCCGATATTCTTGTTTCGCCTGCACACCGTCTGCGGGCCGGTATTTCACTGCTATTCGTGTCCCCTGGCGACGTTCGCCTGTCCGGTCGGCGTGCTGGCGAACTTCAGCGCCCTGCACGTCGTGCCTTTCTTGGCCCTGGGCACGCTAGCCACGGCGGGAGCAATCTTCGGCAGCCTGGTCTGTGGCTGGGCCTGCCCTTTTGGGTTCCTCCAGGACCTGTTGGCGCGTGTGCCCACGCCCAAGTTCCAACTGCCCGGTTGGACCGGCGCGCTGCGCTACGTCGTGTTGGCCAGCCTGGTGGTTGTGGTTCCCTACCTTTACGGCGAGGCCAACGACTGGTTCTTCTGCCGCCTCTGTCCGGCCGGCGCCTTGGAGGGTGCACTTCCCTATACCGCAAGCCAACTCGCCGGGGGTGGCGGGGCGGTCAGTTGGCCCAGCGCCGCGAAATTGGGCATCCTGGCCGCGGTGCTTTTGGCCGCCCTGTTCACCTGGCGGCCCTGGTGTGCGCTGCTGTGCCCTTTGGGGGCGATCTACGACTTGCTCGGAAGGTCTTCCTTCGTCTTCCTGCGCTTTCACAAGGACCGATGCCTTGACTGCGCCAAGTGCCGGAGCCTGTGCAAGGGCGGAGGACGGCCCGACCGTCGGGTCGAGAGCATGCGTTGCGTGCGCTGCCTGGAGTGCACGCAGTGCCGCGCGGTGAGCCTGGAAACCGTGTTCCACCGCGACCGCTCGAAGCCGCGATCTTCGGCCGACCTGGTGGAAATCCAGTCGCAATCCAAATCGTGACGCGTTCTGGCGGTCATCTCGGACACGAGACTCCCAACGCGGCTTGTCCCGACGGCGAAGGACGCACAACGCCCAGAGCGCTGTGGCACTACCCCCCCTCGGAGCAGCCAATGCACACCACACGATTGACGCCCCACCAAGTACCCGCTATAAACGTCCCATAGTGAGTAGACGCCGGCGCAGGTGTCGCGCTTGCGGGACCTCGGGACGTCCCATTCCTGTCGAATCGCGAGTGCGCCGGGCCACGAGTCTTCACTTTCGAGGAGGACCACGTATGGTTCGTGGGTTACGGAACCTCCTCGGCCTCCTGGCGGCCGCGGCCAGCCTCTTGCTTGCCGCCGCAACGGTTCGGGCCGAGCAGGGCTCGCTCGAACTCAAACGCCTCGGGCCGAGCACCCGGGCCTTTCTTTCCGGGCCGGGCGATTATCTGTACCGGGCCACCTATCCCCAGCATTTCTTCCAGCAGATGGGAATCAAGGGGGTCCGCACGGCACCAAACCCAGGTGCTGACGAGTTCGCCAAGCTCGTGAAGAAGGAGCCGGCGTACGAATCCGAGTATCCCTTCCGCGGCGTCGCCAAGCTCGGATCCGAGCAGTATTTGTTCGTCTTCGATTCTGTCCGCCGAGAAGAACAAGGCAGCGAAGCCGAAGTCATCCAAGGCCGAAGCGGCCAAGGACGCAAGCGACCAGGCCGCCGCAGAGAAAGACGAGGCAAAGAAAAGACGAGAAGGAAGGGCAAGAGAAGCCTGAGCCGACGAAATCGTACGGGTACAACCGGCTCTATTTCGACTTCAACCACAACGGCGATCTGACCGACGACAAACCGGTTTCGCCGCCCGACAGCAATTGGTTCTCCAGTTCCAACTACGTGCGCTACGAGTATCCGCGCATCGACGTGACCCTTGACGTCGAGGGGAAGAAAGTCGACTATGCTTTCTTCTTCAGCGTGTACTCGACGATGTTGGCGGACTTCAAGTATGCCAACGCGTCGCTCAACGCTGCCGCGTACCGGGAAGGCAAGATCACGCTGGACGGCAAAGAACCACCGGATCGTGCTCCTCGACTTCAACAGCAACGGCCGGTTCGACGACGCCTGGAAAGTCGACGAGAGCGTCCATACGGAGGAGGGCCAGGTTGTCGCACGTCAGGGGGACCAGATTCTTCTCGACCTCAATTCCGCCGACCTCGTCGGCTCTCCCTACGAATTGACTGCCGGCCCCGATCGGTATCCGGTGGGACGGCTGATCCGGGTTGACGACCGGTATTACGACCTGAAGGTATCCCCCGCCGGAGACCAGATCACGATGACGCCGTCGAAGACCGAGGTCGGCTTCGTGACCAATCCCAACGAGCGATTCCGAGCGGTCGTCTACAGCGACCAGGGATTCTTGAAGATCTCCGGCGAGGCGTCCAAGCCCTTGCCGCTTCCCGAGGGGCAATGGAAGCTCCTGAGCTACACGATCGAGCAAACCGATGAGCCCAAGAAGGAGAAGCCTTCGGCGGAGAAGAAAGACGGGCAAAAAGCGGAAGAGGGAACCTCGTTGTTGAAAGCCCTCAGCGATGCCTTGATCGGCGGTCCTGTGCGCCAGGCTGCGGCCAGCCGCGGCCCCACGCTCGTCACGGCCAGCGCGAGGCAGGATTATAAGCCGGTGATGGTGCGCAAGGGGGAAACCACTCAGCTCCCCTTTGGGCCGCCCTACAAGCCGACGGTGCGCGTGCAGTATCTCTCGAAGGACCAAGCCAACCTTTCCCTGTCGGTCGTCGGATCGACGGGCGAGGTGTGCTCGGACATGCAAATCCGGGGGACCCGGCCCAGCGAGAAGCCTTCGTTCACGATCGCCAACGCCAAGGGAGAGGTCATCGAGCGCGGCAGCTTCGAGTATGGATGAGGTTTCACCTGCTCGTACTCGTGGCGAGTACCTTCCGAACTGTCCGATTCGTATACCATCCGCGTCAAGATGAAGGCCGATCCCTTCAAGATCGAAGAGGCGGAAAGCACGATCACCAAGAAGGCACTTGAAGGCGGTGAGCGCGTCTTAGTCCCCGGCGAGTGAGCCGCGTTGACCAACAACCCGTCCCGGAGCCGCCCCAGCGGCCGCGTGCGGCCGGAGAAATCTTGGGCGGCACACGGATCGGGGAATTGGAGGAATGCATCGTGAATGGCCGACGCGGTCCGCGCGCAACGCCCTGCTCTCGGGCGTTGCGAGAGCCTCGTGCCTAGCTGACCGCGCAGGATCAATCGACGCGTTGCATCGCTAGCGATCGTCGGTCGCCGTGCGGGCCGCCGTCGCACGCTCGCTGGACCCGCGCTGCGCCAGGCCGCCGGCCCGATCAACTCCTCGATCTGCCGTTCGTCCAGCGTTTCCTCGCGTTCCAAGGCTTCGGCCAGGGTGCGAAGCTTGCCTTGGTGCTGGCGGAGTATGCAGGCGGCGGCATCGGCCGCGTCGCGGAGCACGCGCATGATCTCTTCGTCGATCACGCACGCCGTATGCTCGCTGAATTCCCGCGGTTCCGACATTTCCTTGCCGAGGAACGGGTGTTCTTCCCCGGCACGAAATGCGACGGGCCCGAGCCGCTCGCTCATGCCCCAGTGGCTAACCATGCGCCGGGCGATCTGCGTTGCGCGCTTAAGGTCGTCCTCCGCGCCGGCGCTGAACTCGTCGAATTCGAGTTTCTCGGCCGCCCGTCCGGCAAGGAGAAAGGCCAAGCGGCTGTGCAACTCGCTCTCGCTGATGTTCACGCGGTCCTCTTCGGGCAGGATCTGGGTCGCTCCCAAGGATCGTCCGCGGGGAATGATCGAGACCTTGTGAACGCGGTCGGACGAGGGCACGAGCCAAACCGAGAGCGCGTGGCCGGCCTCGTGGTAGGCGGTCATCCACTTCTCTTTGCCGCTGAGCACTTCCTCGCGTTTGGAGCCCATCAGCACCTTGTCGCGTGCATACTCGAAATCGGCCATCTGGACGTGATCCTTGTCCTCGCGCGTGGCCCAGAGGGCTGCCTCGTTGACCAGGTTGCGGATATCGGCCCCGGTCAGCCCGACAGTGCCCGCAGCCACGCGATCCAGTTCCACGTCGTCGGCCAGCGGCACGCCGCGGCAATGCACTTTAAAGATCGCCAGCCGGCCCTTCAGATTGGGCCGATCCACGGTAACGTGGCGGTCGAAGCGCCCCGGCCGCAGCAGGGCCGGATCGAGAATATCCGGCCGGTTGGTGGCGGCCATCACGATCACCGACTCGGACTGAGTGAAGCCGTCCATTTCGCTCAAGATCTGATTGAGCGTCTGTTCGCGTTCGTCGTGGCCGCCGCCCAACCCTGCCCCGCGATGCCGCCCCACGGCATCGATCTCGTCGATGAACAGGATCGACGGCGAGTTCTCCTTGGCCGTGGCGAACATATCCCGCACGCGGCTGGCACCCACGCCGACGAACATCTGGATGAACTCAGAGCCGCTGATCGAGAAGAACGGCACTCCGGCCTCGCCCGCCACCGCGCGGGCCAGGAGCGTCTTGCCGGTGCCCGGTGGCCCCATGAGCAGAATGCCCTTCGGCACGCGTCCCCCAAGCCGCTGGAACTTCGCGGGGCTTTTGAGAAACTGGACCACCTCGTCCAGTTCGTCCCTTCACTCCCTCCAGCCCGGCGACGTCGGCGAAGGTCACGGGCCGGTCCGACTGATAGCGCTTGGCCGGGCTCTTGCTGAACCCCGAGAGCAAGCCCCCACCCAATACTTGCGCCTGGGTGCGACGGTACATGAACCAGATCGCCCCAATCAGCAACACGGCGACGAGTACGTAGGTGCCGAGAATGTAATTGGTGTTGTCGTCGGGCTGGGCCGCCCCGTAATTGCGGCCCAGTTTCTCTCCCAGTCGCTTGTCGAACTCCAGGTTCTGCAAACGATAGGGCGGAACCACGGTGGAGAACCGCTTGTGCAGGCGTTCTGGATTTCCGTCGCTATCCTTCTTCGCGTCGGGATCCTCCGGTGCATTGACGAATTCGCCCTGAATCTCCATCCCCTTGACGGCGACCTTGGCAATGTTTCCCTTGGCGAGTTGCTCGTCGAACATCCCGATTGTGATTCGAGACTGCCCGACCGAATTCATCCGGCCCACAAAGACCGCGACAATCACGGCCAGGAGCAGCATCAGCAGCACGGTGGAGGCATTCCATCGCGGCGGCGCCGCGGGCTTCTCCGGCAAGTGGGGGGACTCCCCGGGTTGATTCTCCATGGAAAACCCTTCCTTGATGCACCGAAACCGAGCACTCGCCCCATTCTACCGTACGGTGCGCAAGATTTCGATGAGCCGCGTCGCGCTGCCCCCCGACGGGGCTCTGATGCATCTTAGAGCCGGTCCCAGACCCTTTGGAGATGCTGCGATCTTCCGGCCGCACAGAGCCGCAGCGGCAGTTCTGGGATATGGGTTCTTAGAGCCGGTCCCAGACCCTTTGGAGGTGCTGCGATTTTCCGGCCGCACAGGGCCGCAGCGGCAGTTCTGGGATAGGTTCTTAGCAACGGGGCAGCGCATGCCCCCACCTTCCTGGCCCGAAACCTCTCTGGCCCTACACGCCCAGTTCTACGCCAACACAATCCCTGCCTCCCCTTTCCTCCTGACGGCGGTGGTCGTATTCTGGCTCCAGGCAAGTACCTTGGGCCGGATCGCAAGCTTTTCGATGTCCGATCGTTTTCCAACGCCGCACCGTCGCGGAGCAGTAGCCGTCATCATCCGCCAGGGCCGCTTTCTCGTCATCCGCCGCTCCCGCCAAGTTGTCGCCCCGCGAGCCTATTGCTTCCCGGGCGGAGGGATCGAGAACGACGAAACGGAAGTGCAAGCGCTTGCGCGTGAGATCGAGGAGGAGTTGGGAGTCGCCGTCTGCGCCCAGCGGCGCCTCTGGGAGAGCGTTACGCCATGGGGAGTCGAGTTGGCCTGGTGGCTTGGCGAGTTGGCCGACGAGGCCTCCCTTGCGCCGAACCCGGCCGAGGTGGAGTCGGTCCACTGGTGTACGCCCCAAGAAATGGCCCAGCTTCACGGACTCTTGGAGAGCAACCAGCATTTCCTCCGCGCTAGACGCCGGCGAGATCGACCTGGCCCTCTGATCCGCCCTCCCCCGCTGGCGGGCCGACAGGCTCGATACGCGGGACGTGGCGCACCTTCCGACCGCCCGTTCCGCTTGGGCCAAACCTACTCGGGCAAGCCGCCATCCGCTGGCAGGTTGGCGCGGGCGGGGAACAGTGTTTCCGGGGAATCGGATGAGGAGGGCTCCTCAGGCCGTTCCTGTTCGACTGCGCCCCGAGGGGAAGGAGCAAACCGTCGATTGAATAGATCCGGATCGAAGGGATCCGTTTGACCCTGCGCTGAGGGCTGAGCGCGCCGGACTGACGGGCGCCGTGCGACGGGCACGTCGCCTCTCGATTCAAGCAGCGGTTCCTCGGGCTCCGTCTCCGGCGTGGCGGCCAGCGATGGGCCCTTCGGTGGCGTGCGCGCGATGCGCTGCGACGCAGGCGGTTCGCGGGCCTGTGCGCCGACATGCGCCGGCGGATCCTCGCCCACAGGCTCGTCGTAAGAGGCTTGCACGACCGGCGAAGGAACCTGCGCGACTCGGTAGCACCAGTCGATCAGTTGCTTGTATTGCGGCAGTTGACGGTTGGTGAAGATCGCGGACGCGCCGTGCCGTGCGGTCCGATGGGCGCTTTGAGGATCCGACTGCTCTCTGGATTGTCGAAATCGATGCATTGCAGCGTGGCATAGAGGTTTCGCTGCGTTACGCGTGGACTCGACGGTCCGCCCGGGGCTACGCGGAACAACTGCAGCCCCTTCCCCGACGGCTGTCCGTGGCAGCCCGCCCCGCGCAGCTATTCATGAGCATGGGCTGGATGGACCGGGCGAAGATCTCCACGGTCTTGGGCGGCATACCACGAACCATGCGGTCGAGTTCCTCGGACGTAGGCCCGTGCGAGACCTGCCTCCCCTCCGTGCTCGCCGACGGCTGTGGCCCTTGGCGGATATTGCATGCGCCGCTCGACAAGCGGGATCAGCGGATGCGAGGGGTCCAGCGTAACCGCATCGGCCAGCTCGGCCTTGGCGGGCCCGGTCAGCCCTAGCTTGAGGCACCATTGCGCCAGCTCGAGGTGCTCTTGGGCGGAATCAAGCCGAATGACCGCACGCCGGTGGGCGTAGACCTCCTCCACGCGCTGGCAAACACATTGCACTTCGGAGTTCTTGACCTGGATCTCTCCGCCCGCCACCAGGACCTGATATCGATCGCCCAGTTGGGTGATTTTCCCCTGGAGGATTTGTCCGTTACGCAGCAGGAGGATCGCGGCCGGCTGTGAATTCGTGCGCCCGGGCCCCGGGGCCTCTTGAGTTCGAGCCGGTTCCGCCCCGACGCTCGCCCAGAGGGCGACCGCCACAACACGCACGAGCATCGCAGATCGCATGGTATTCCTCATAATAATGGCGGCAGAGAGTAGGGATTCGCGATGACAGCGTCAAGAGAGAAAGGCGACCGAAATACTACTGACGAGGGAGAAGGACGCGCAACGAGGTCTTGGCACCGTTCTCCCGTGGACCCTATACTTGGGTCGGAACAGGAGCCGATCATGTCGTCCGCCAGCCAGCCCCAACGGCGCGAGGTACTCTATGCCGGAAGAGTGCAGGGAGTGGGCTTTCGCTACACCACGCGCAGCATTGCTTCTCGTTTCAAAGTAAAAGGTTACGTTCACAACCTCCCGAACGGCCAAGTGCGAGTTCTGGCCGAGGGGGAGGGCGCGGAGCTGGACCGTTTTCTGGCAACGATCGAGGTTCACCTCGGCCACTACATCGACCGCACGGACCAAACGGTCCTTCCGGCCGGCGGGGAGCTTTCGGGGTTCGAGATCCGCCTCTAGACCCGTCCCACGAACCATTCCCTACCCAACTGCGTAGCAACGGAAAGGCGCTCGGCTTGCGCCGTGACGCCGCACCGGGATTGAATCGCTCGAGTTGGGATCGGGATACGCCAATGGGTTTTGCAGCCAGCAATTTCGCTTTGTTCGGCGCCACCGTCAGTACGTGGTTTACGCCCCTTTGGACGGTTGCGGTGGGCGCGGCCGTTGTTCTGGCGGTGCTGTTCGCCCTGGCCTTCCTGCTAAGGCTGGCGGTTCCCAAGGTGGCCGCCATCGCCCAGACCACGGCCAAGGAAGGGATCTCCCAGCCACTCTTCTACGTGCTGTTGGCGCTGGTGTTTCTGCCCTGGTGATCTTCCCCTTCGTGTCCTACAACACGCTGGGGGAAGACGTGAAGATGCTCAAGACCGAAGGGCTGACGCTGATCAAGGTGCTCTCGATCATCCTCGCCCTATGGACCGCCAGCGTTTCGATCGCCGATGAGATCGAGGGCCGCACTGCCCTGACGCTTCTCTCCAAACCGGTCAGCCGACGGCAACTCATTCTCGGCAAGTTTCTCGGCATTCTCGTGCCCGTCGCGCTGTTGTTCGTCGTACTGGGGGTGGTTTTCCTGGCAACCGTTTCCTTCAAAGTCGTCTACGACGCTCGCGAGAACTCGCTGCCCGATCCCTCTTCGATGGACTGCTACCGAGAGATGCTTCAGGTGACTCCCGGGCTGGCCCTGTCGTTCATGGAAGCCATGATCTTGGCTTCCGTGAGCGTGGCGATCTCGACCCGCCTGCCCATGCTCCCCAACCTGATCATCTGCGCTTCGGTGTACGTTCTGGGCCACCTGGTGCCGATGGTGCTCAACTCGCAAGCGGGAGAGTTCCCCCTGGTCTACTTCACCGGCCGCCTGATCGCCGCCATCCTTCCGGTGCTCGACCATTTCAGCATGGAATCGCTGATCTCGACGGGCAATCAGCTTCCGGGCACGTACTTGCTGACGGCGGGAGCCTACAGTCTTCTCTATAGCTGCGTGGCCATGTTCGTGGCTCTGCTGCTATTCGAGGACCGCGACCTGGCGTAAAGGCACCGCTGCGGCGCCGCTGCATCGGCTGACGTGCGCGCCTTGCGCTGGCCGTGGCGCGATTCGCTGGTTTGTCGCCCACTTCGTTGCGATGAACGCCGACGGAGTGTCACTTCCACGCCGGGGCGACCGCGACCCAACCGTCACGCCTCGAACCGCATCGCTTCCGGAACGGGCTGCACGTTGCCCGAGCGGTCGACAATCGCCAGGACCACGCGGCCCACCGCCAGCACCTCCTCGGCTCGACTCACGCGGTACTCGTGCTCGATCTTGGCGGCGGTCATGCGCACCACCCGGACTCGCACGCGCAGCAGATCATCGTAGCGTGCCGGCCGATGGTAACGGCACTCTGCCCGCACGACGACCACAAACTGTCCGTCCTGCTCCATGCGACGGTAGTTCCCGCCCGCCGCACGGAGGAGTTCCGTACGAGCCATCTCGAAATACACGAAATAGTTGGCATGGTGCATGAACCCCATGGGATCGGTTTCCGTGTATCGCACCCGCACCTCGATCTCGTGCTCTCTCAGCATGATGGTCCCAATTCTGTTGACGGAACTGAACATCGCCCCTATAGTTAGGCACCACACGGCGTGACGTCAAGCCAGGCAGGGTAAGGATCGGCCCAGAGCGATGAACGAAGGTGAAGGCACCGGCGTTTCCACCGTCCGAGGGCGGAACTATCCGTCGATCCGGCAGTTCACCGTGTTTCTGGAGAACCGAGTCGGGCAACTCCTGGAGGTCATCCGCCGGTTCGAGGGCAGCACGGTGCGGATCGTCGCTCTCTCGATCACCGACTCCGCCGAGTGCGCGTTCGTCCGCTTCCTGCTGAGCCACCCCGAGGAAGGACGCGAAATCCTCGAGCGCGCCGGATTGGCAATCATCGAAAGCGATCTGGTCGGCGTAGAACTGCCCGACGGCCCTCAAGCGCTTTTGCAGATTTGTACGGCCTTGCTCCAGGCTGAAGTCAACATCATCCAGGCTTATCCTTTGCTGGTGCGGCCCCACGGCCGAGCGGCCGTCGCCCTCATGGTCGATAATATCGACCTGGGGCTGGAGACGCTTGCCTCGAAGGGTTTCACGATGGTCACCGAGGGAGACCTCTCGGCCGATTCCGGATAAGTTGCGACATAAGTTGCGACGAAGCGAACCGAAAGACTGCCTGCAACCGGGCCGCGCAGCTACCCCTGGCCGTCTTCGGGCACGCGTTTGAGTCCGCGAACGACGACAGCCGAGATTGCGTCCCAGGCCACGGCCGCCAGGGTCGAGGTTCCGCCCGGCTCATCGACTGCGAAGACCGCATGCGACCCGCGCGAAAGCCCGGGGAGGAAACGGTCGGGCGTGATTCGCTGGCCACCCGTGTACTGCACTTCCAAGCTCGCACCCTGGGCACGCCAGTTCCCCAGTTGCGCCAAGAGCGTCTCCAACGACCGGCCGGCGGCCAACTTTGCGGCAATCACGCCGCTTCCGGGAAGTGCAAGCGACACCGCTTCCCGATCCATGGCGTGCGAGAAATCGTGACTGCCGGACCCGGAACCCTCTTGCAGCGGAACGGGAATGTGCGGCCGCGTACCCTCTTGATCCTCATTCTCGCTCTCGTCATAGGTAGGAATCCGGAATTTGGATCGCATTCCGGACACTGCCCGGGGCGACCCTGGAGCGAAGCCGGGCCGTGCAACAAGTGGTTGTTGGGGCGAAGAAATTCGATTTGCTCCTCGGCGGCCGCTGAGCCCAAAGCCACCCCCGATGCCGCCCCGAGCACGCCGGCGCTACTCCCCGGCGTTCGAGAGCCTGCCGACCCAACGGTCGATGGTGCCGGGATCTCTACTTCTGGGGTGGGGACACGAAAACGAACTCCACACTTTGGGCACTTCGCCGCATGGCCGGCACGATCTTCGGGACAGTGGATACTTGTGCCCGTTCGGGCAGAGGAACTGCATGACCATGACCGCCACTTCCCGGGCCGAAACACCCGACGAGCAGGACCGCTTCGGCCAGCGCACCGACAGCACGCGAGGTGGCCGACAGTCCCTATTTCGATCCTAACCTGACCGACCCAGCGAAACAATCGTCTGCCCCGTCCGCGAGCCGTGTATCGCCCTTCCTTCAGGCCGACCCCCGGGAGACCACGAAACCGAGCGTTGGGGAGTGATGCTGATCACCCACCATGCAGGCGTAGCCAAAGGTCTTTGGCAATGGGCAAATCCGGGTCCTCGCCACTCGTCGCAACGCTTGACACCGCCTTGAACTTTGGCAAACTAGGTGCAGGCGGCCATCATGCCAGTCCGTGGGCTTGCCTGGCCAGCCGCGAACCACCTCACCGCCCCCAACGCGATGGGATCAGCCGCCGCCCGTCCGAGCCAGACTTCTCTCACCCCTTCTTCGGTGAACTTGCATGGCAATCCAAGTGGTCTGTCCCGGCTGCCGCAAGCGATTCCAGGTCAGCGACCAATTTGCCGGCCGGACGGGCCCCTGCCCAAACTGCAAGGCAAACATCCAGATTCCAACCGCCAAGGACGAGGTGAAGATCCACGCCCCAGAACTGCACTCGACGGGGGGGAAAACGGCCACTGGCCAGCTCGTACTCAAGCCGATCCAGCGAACCGAGGTACGGTTTAGCGCGGTGGCCGCTACTTTGGTTTCCGCGGCGACTCTCGCGGTACTGGCTGTCGCATTCTCCGGCCGCGCATACCTGGCCGGGGGAGATACTCTCCACCGCGTGGTACAGGCCGCCGGCTTGCTGATTGTGTCGCTACCGCTGGCAATCGCCGGCTACTGGTTTCTGTATAACGATGAGTTAGAGCCTTACCGGGGCAAGTCCCTCTACCTTCGCAGTTCCGTGCTGGCCCTGATCTACGCGATTCTTTGGGCCGTATTCGCCTTCACGCCGTTACAGGACTTGGCGCGCTCGGGCGAGGTGTGGGTGTGGATTTTCGTCGTGCCGCCGTTCTTCGTCGCCGGAGGCCTCGCGGCGCTGGCTTGCCTGGATCTCGATTTCGGCAGCGCACTTTCCCACTACGCCTTCTACCTCCTGGCCACGAGCGTGCTCGGTTGGGCCGCAGGGCTGGGCTGGCCCTGGCAAATGGCCACGACTGCTATCTGAGAGGGCGGCAGACGGTCTGCACCTGTCCAGCCGCTCTTCCTGTCGGCCGCTCGATGGCGGGGCTCGGTTCGCTCCAAGGCAGTGGTGCACCTGACGGTCAGGCAAGCTCCGGGGAAAGCCGCTCATCCATGCCATGCCATGCCATGCCATGCCACATGAAATGGCATTAATAGCACGACCTTCCCGAAGAAGGAATTTTTTCTCCGAATGTCAGGAAACACGTCTCGGCGGCCTATATCTGGTAGGGAAATATCCCAGACGCGTCTGGTAGATCGCACGCTTGGAGGAGACCGGAAAATGAGAAAGCCGCTTCTAATGGCCGTCCTTGTCGCAACAACCATCCTTCTTGGGGGAATCGTGGCTCAGGCCGCGGTGGTTGTGCTCAATTTCGAGGGTTTGCAAGACCACGAGGCCGTAAACGACTTCTACAACGGTGGGACCGGCTCGCTGGGAAGTTCTGGCACGAATTACGGCATCAATTTCTCTACCAATTCCCTGGCAATCATTGACGCGGATGCCCCCGGAGGAACAGGCAATTTCGCCAATGAACCCTCGCCCAGCACGATTCTCTTCTTCCTGAGCGGCGGTGCGGCGACCATGAACGTTGCTGCGGGCTTCACGACTGGTTTCTCATTCTTCTACGCCAACGACACCACCTTAGTGGGTAGCGTCACCGTGTACGACGGACTGAACGCCACCGGGAACGTGTTGGCAAGTCTGGTGCTCCCGCTGGCGGGTGTTGGACTGGGAGATCCCAACGGAGGCACGTTCGGCGTTTGGCTGCCCGTTGGCGTCGCTTTTAACGGAACTGCCAAGTCCGTGGACTTCGCTGGATCGCAAAACCAGATCGGCTTCGATGACGTGACGCTGGGAAGCGAGATCCCAAATCCCGAAGGCGATATCCCCGAGCCCGCGAGCATCGTCATCTGGACTCTGCTGGCCGGCGCGGTGTTCTGTGCCCGTCGATTTCGCGCAAGGGGCTGACTGCGGTCGCTGACCACAGCGCCAGGTGCCTAGATAATGATCAACAGAGGCCGCTCGCAGCGCGGGCGGCCTCCGTGGTTTCTTGCCTTTGTCGAATGGCATAGGCCTTTCGGTATAACTCCCTTGCGCGAAGGCAAGGGGGAAGAGGAAAGTGGAGCGGAAGGGGCTCGAACCCTCGACCCCAAGCTTGCAAAGCTTGTGCTCTCCCAACTGAGCTACCGCCCCAGCAGGATGCCGCCGCGCATCTTCTCGGCTGGATTGTCCCCCTCGCACCGGCCGCAGCCGGTCGTGAGCGACTTCACTTCGAGCGTCCCGCACTTCTAACTGACTTCGGCATGATTTGCAATAGGATGGAGGATTTGAGTTTGCGAGCGAAGTTCGGTGGACGGGCAATTACTACTTCGTGGTAAAGGCTGAACCACCACTTCGAGCTACATTCAGGGCTGATTTGAGTTGGAAAGCTTTACTGGTGAGGGCCCGTAGGATAGTCTGGATGCACCCGCCAACACCTGTACCCACCACTTTCCCCCCTCGGGAGCAGGTACTATGTCCCGCCTCAAACCTCCCGCACAGACTACGCCCCTCATGACTGCTATCCTGATTGTAGGCATGTTGTTGCTCGCAGGCAGTTCGGCATCCGGGCAGTCCCCGGCAGCGGCGGCTGCGCCGGCCAAGGCCGCGCCCGATGCTGGAGCAGCGAAGACTCCGACACCGCCGCCGGTCGAGAAGCCCGCGGAAAAGCCGCAACCGGAAAAGCCCATCGCCGAGGCAAGCGGCGCAGCAGCCAAGCCAGCCGAGAAGCTGGCCGAGAAGCCCGCGGAGAAGGCGGACGAGAAGGCGTCGAAGGCTTCGTTGCGTGGCAAGCGTTCGGAAGCCAAGGTCCAACCGAGTCGGTCCGTCGACTTCAAGCTCCGCGACGCGCAGGGGACGGGAGATGAGCCTGGCGATCCTGGCCCACAGTTCCCTCGCGGACCGCATCAAACTCACGCCCGAGCAGCGTGCCCAAGTCGCGGCCGTGTTGACCGAGCGGACGGATGCGTTGTCGAAGGCCCCGGAGAAGGACCGCACGCGAATCACTCGAGACTACGAACGGCAGCTTGCCAGCCTGCTCAGCGAGGAGCAGCGAGTGGAGCTGGTGAAGAAGCCGCCGGAGCCGCTTCTGAAGTTCAATTACCGCTTCCAGCGCTGGGTCGACGTACTCGAGGAAATCGCCAAGCAGGCGGGTCTGTCGCTGGTGCTCGATGCGCCCCCGCCGGGCACTTTCAACTACTCCGACAGCAAGGAATACACGCCCACCGAGGCCATCGACCTGTTGAACGGGGTGCTCTTGACCAAGGGCTATGCGCTCGTACGGCGGGAGAACATGCTTGTCGTGCTCGACCTGTCGGAGACGGTGCCGGAGGGGCTCATTCCGCGCACGTGACGATCGACGAGCTGGGGGACCGCGGGCGTTTCGAGATGGTGAGCGTGCAGTTCCCGCTCAAAGGGCGCCCCCTGCCGGCCGTCACCGAAGAAATCAAGGCGCTTCTGACCGGGCGCGGCAAGGTGGTGCAGTTTCCGGCGACCGGGCAGATCCTCGTCACCGACACGGCTGGGGTGATGAAGGCGATCAACGCGGTGATCGAATCGATCCCCGCGCCGCAGGCCCATGGCCCGGCCGCGCCGCCGGAAACCCCGGCGCTGCAGGTGTACACGGTCAAGAAGGGAGACCCGCAGACCGTCGCCCAGGTGCTGCAAACGCTCCTGCCCGACGGCAAGGTCCTATTGGACTCCAAGACCGGCCAGATCAACGTGTATGCGGGCCCGTCGCGTCAGACGGTGGCGAAGGGCGTGATCGAACAGCTGCAGAACGCCCCCAGCGACAACCAGCCTCGGTTGGAGCTGTATCCGATCGATGAGAGCCAGGCCACGCACCTCCTTCCCACGATTCAGTTGATCGCGCCTCGGCGCAAAGCTGACTTTCGATACGCGGATCGACAAGCTGGTGGCTTTCGCCACCGCGGCCGAGCAGGAGACGATCAAGGCGGCGGTCGAGAAGCTGGGGAGCACGACCAAGCCCGAGCAGGCGCCGCAGTTCGAGGTCTACCGCCTCTCGAAGATGGACCCGACCTCGATTCTGCCGCTGGTCAGAAACCTTTTCCCCAGCGCGAAGGTGACGGCCGATTCGCCCACGCGCAGCCTGATCGTGATCGCGCCCTTGCCGGACCAGAAGTCGATCAAGGCGCTGCTGGATCAACTGCAGCCCGAGAAGCCCGGCCCCGATACTCCCGAACTCCGGTTCTATCCGGTGGTGCACCTGCCGACCACGGAATTGATCGCCGCGCTGCAGAAGGTGGCCCCCACTTCCCAGGTGACCGCCGATCCGGCACGGAAGCGCGTGATGGCGGTGGCAACCCCCGGAGAACGAGAACGAATCAAGACGACGCTGGAGCAGTTCGAGAAGAATACTCCGACCTACGAGCGTAACAAGCTCGTCGTCTATCCGGTGACGCCGAACCAGCGGAAGCGTTTCGAGTTGGTGCTCTCCAAGTTCGTGGCCGAGGTGCCGGGCATTCAAGTGCTTCCCGACACCGAACCGGGCGAACTGGCGGTCTGGACGAAGGCCGAGCAGCACAAGGTGATCGAGGAACTGCTGCAGCAGTTCAAATCCGAGTCGCCCGACGTGGAGAAGAACACGCTGGTCGCCTATCCGCTGGCCGAAGCGGATGTCAAGAGTGCCTTGAATCTGCTGAAGAAGCTGCACCCCGCCGTGCAAGTGGTCGAGGACGAGAAGAGCCATCGGCTCTTGGTCTGGGCGCATCCGAGCGAACACGCATCGATCAAGGCCACTCTCGGGCAGATCGAGGCTCCGGTGCCGACGGACCAGCAGCCGCGTTTCGAGCGCTACCCGATCCGCGGGACCGAACCCTCGACCCTACTGGTGAATTTGCGTTCGCTCGTGCCGACCGCCAGGCTGACCTATGACGCCAAGGCCGGCATGCTGGTGGCCTGGGGCACAGCCCAGGATCACGAGTTGCTCAAGGGAGCCTTGTCGAAGCTCAACCGGGGCGGGGGCGATACCCTCGAAAACGCCGCCGCAGGTCGAGGTCTATCGGCTCACGACGGCCGATTCGACGACGATGGTTTCCTTGCTGCAAAGCCTCGTACCCGATGCCAAGGTGAGCATCGACCCGCAGACGAAGAACCTGATCGTGGTCGCCGTGCCCGACGACCAGAAAACGATCAAGGCCCTGATCGAGCAGTTGCAGCCCGAAAAACCGGCTCCCAATACGCAGCCACAACTCGAAGTCTACCCGTTGCGCAACGTGGATGCCTCGACCCTTTCCACGCACCTCACCACGCTGGTGCCCAATGCCAAGGTTTCGGTCGAGAGCGCCACCGGCCAATTGCTGGTCTGGGGAACGCACGCCGAGCAGGAGTTGGTCAAGGGGGCGATCGCGAAGCTGACGGCGGGGGCGACCCCCGAGGCCACGCCTCAGTTGGAGGTCTACAAGCTGGCGCAAGGACGTTCCGTCGACGCTCGTGACGACTCTGCAAAGCCTGGTGCCGCAGGCCAAACTGACGCTTGATTCCAGCTCGCAAAGCCTGATCGCCGTAGCGGTGGCCGAGGATCAGAAAACGATCCGGGGAGTCTTGGAGCAGCTTCAGACCGAAAAGCCGGTCCCTGATGCCCCGCAGCTCCGCTTCTATCCGCTGGCGGAAAAGCCCTCGACCAGCACGCTGTCGCTCTTGCAGTCGTTGGCGCCGCGTGCCAAGGTCACGCTCGACCCCAGCGGCAAGCAACTGAACGTCGTGGCCTCGCCGGCCGATCACAACACGCTCCGTGCGGCGATCGAGCAGATCGAGAAGGGCACAACGGCCGAGGAAAAGCCGCGGTTGGTGCGTTACACGATTACGCCCGCCGAGCGCAAGCGTTTCGAGTCGGTGGCGACCACGCTCACGGCCGAGTTTCCCGGCATGCAGGTGCTCCCCGCCTCCGAGCCGGGGGAGCTGAGCATCTGGGCCACGCCGACTCAGCACGTCGCCCTGGCGCAGATCATCGAGCAGCTCAAGCACGAGGCCCCGGCGGGCGAAAAAGGGCACCTCGTCGCCTACCAGATCAAGTCGGCCGAACCGGCGAGCGTGCTCAAGGTCATGCAGACCTTGTTTCCGAACACGCAGTTCACGTTGGACGCGCCACGCGGCGCATCGTCGTGTGGACGACCGCGGCGGAACACGCCGAGATCCAGGCGTCGCTGGAAAAGCTCGACACGGCCGTACCGGCCGAGTTGCAGGACAAGCTCAACGTGTACCCGATTCCGGACCTGAACCCGACCACGGTCGTCACCCTTTTGCAGGAACAGTTGCCCGAGGTCAAGCTCTCCAGCGATCCCAGAGCATCGGCGATCCTCGCCTGGGGGCGGCCCGAGGATCATGCCGTGATCCAGAAGATTCTGAAGCAGATGAAAGACGGCCTGGACGCGGAGCACAAGCCGAGAGTGGTCATTTACCCAATTCCCGAGGGCAATCCGACGACGATCGCCCAGATGCTCCACGGCCTGGTGCCCAGGGCGCAGGTGGTGCCCGACGCCAAGGCGGGCACACTGGCCGCCACAGCCACGCCCCAGGACCACGAGCTGATTCGCGCAGCAGTGGAGCAAATGACGCAAAAGGAACCGGCGGCCAACGCGCACCAGTTCATCACCTACAGCTATGAGTCGCAGGGGCCGGGCACGACCTCCACACTGATCGCAGTCCTCAGTGAATATTTCCCCAATGCGCGCGTAGTGCGGGGCACGGAATCAGGCCGGCTTCTCGTCTGGGCACGCCCCGCCGAGCATGAGGGCATCAAGAAAGCGATCGACGCGATCACCGCCAAAGAATCGGCCGAGACCGCGCATAAGCTGGTAGTGTACACGCTCGAAGGGGGCGCGTCGGCCGTGACCGCCGTGGTACCGACGCTCCGCACCATGTACCACGACGCGTACTTCGGGTCGGGCGGCGAACCGGGCAAGCTCTTTGCCTGGGCCCGACCCAGCGAGCACGAGCGTATTCAAGCCACGCTGGCCGAGCTCGACGAAGAAAGAGCCGCCGGAAACCGCGCCCCGAGTCGTCGTCTACACCTTCCAATCGACGGCCAAGGGATCGGCCGGATCGCGAAGTGTGAACTCGCTCGTCACGCTGCTGCGCACCATGTTTCCCGATACCCAGATCGCCCCCGGAACGGAGCCCAATCAACTGGCGATCCTCGCTCGTCCGGCCGAGCACGAGAAGATCAAGGCGGCCGTCACCGAACTCGACAAGGACGAGCCGGCCGAAACCGCCCCGCGGATCACCATTTACAGCGTCGAAGTTCCCGGACCGCGCGGCACCGCCAGCGTGATGTCGATCCTGCAATCGATGTTTCCCAGCGCGCAGTTTTCCCTGGGAACCGAAGCGGGCAAGCTCGTGGTGATGGCGCGGCCCGACGAACACAAGCGGATCCAGGCCGCAGTTGACGAAATGGCCGAGAAGGAGCCGCCCGAGACCGCCCCCCGCTTCGCCACCTACACGGTCGACGCCGGCCGCCGCGGCGCAAGCACCACGTTGATCGCGCTGCTGTCCGAGCAGTATCCCAATGCGCGTTTCAGCCAGGGTCTGGAGCGCGGCCACATCCTCGCCTGGGCAAGGCCCGACGAACACAAGCGAATCCAGGCCACCCTGGACGAGCTGACCAAGAATGCTCCCCCGCCCGAGCTCGGCTATCAACTCACGACCTACACCCTGGCGACGGGCAACGCGGCGGCGGTCAGCAACGCGACCAGCATCCTCCGTTCGATGTTCCCCGATGCCTTCTTCAGCGCCGGCAACGAGTCGGGCAAGCTCGTGGCCTGGGCGCGGCCGGCCGACCACCCCCGCATCGCGCGGATCGTCGACGAGGTGGGCAAGCCGGAACCGCCCGAGACCGCGCCGCGCGTGCAGGTCTACACCTTCCAATCGATGGCCAAGGGACCGGCCGGATCGCGGAGTGTGAACTCGCTCGTCACGCTGCTGCGCACCATGTTTCCCGATACCCAGGTCGCCCCCGGAACGGAGCCCAATCAAGTGGCGATCCTCGCTCGTCCGGCCGAGCACGAGAAGATCAAGGTGGCCGTCGCCGAAATCGACAAGGACGAGCCGGCAGAAATCGCCCCGCGGATCACCATTTACAACGTCGAAGTTCCCGGACCCGCGGCACCGCCAGCGTGATGTCGATCCTGCAATCGATGTTTCCCAGCGCGCAGTTTTCCCTGGGAACCGAAGCGGGCAAGCTCGTGGTGATGGCGCGGCCCGACGAACACAAGCGGATCCAGGCCGCAGTCGACGAAATGGCCAAGAAGGAACCGCCGGAGACCGCCCCCCGCTTCGCCACCTACACGGTCGACGCCGGACGCCGCGGCGCAAGCACCACGTTGATCGCCCTGCTGTCCGAGCAGTATCCCAATGCGCGTTTCAGCCAGGGTCTGGAGCGCGGCCACATCCTCGCCTGGGCAAGGCCCGACGAACACAAGCGGATCCAGGCCACCCTGGACGAGCTGACCAAGAATGCTCCCCCGCCCGAACTCGGCTATCAACTCACGACGTACACCTTGGAGACCGGCAACGCGGCGGCGGTCAGCAACGCGATCAGCATCCTCCGTTCGATGTTCCCCGATGCCTTCTTCAGCGCCGGCAACGAGTCGGGCAAGCTGGTGGCGTGGGCGCGGCCGGCCGACCACCCCCGCATCGCCCAGATGGTCGCCGAGGTGGGCAAGCCGGAACCGCCCGAAACCGCGCCCCGCGTGCAGGTCTATACGCTGAGTTCGACTCCCAGTTCACGCAGCGGCATGGGCCGGGGTGAAACGGGGTTCGTCAGCGTGCTGCGGAGCATGTTCCCCGCCGCGCAGATTTCGATCGGCGCGGAGCCCAACCAGCTCGCGGTGCTCGCCCGTCCAGCCGAGCACGAGAAGATCAAGGTGGCCGTCGCCGAACTCGACGAGAAGGAGCCGCCGGAAACCGCCCCGCGTCCGATCGTCTATACTCTCGATGCGGCGACGGCAGTGCCGGGAGCGATCGCGAGCCTGCAAAAGCTCTTTGCGGACGCAGAGTTCACCGCCGGTTCGGAGCCGGGGAAACTCGTCGCCATGGCGCGACCCGACGACCAGGAACTGATCCGCACCGCCATCGAGGAGATGAACAAGAAGGACCCGCCGGACAAGGCGCGGACCATGGTGGCCTACACGCTGGAACAGGTCAGCCGTTTCGGCGACAGCTCGGGCCGCTTCACGTTGACGCAGAACCTCAAGCTCGCGTTTCCCGACGCCTTGTTCTTTCCCGGCGCGGCGCAACCGGATGGTCGTCTGGGCTCGCCCCGGCGACCACGACGCGATCAAGAAGGCGATCGAGGAAATGTCGAAACGCGAGCCCCTCGAGAATGCGCCCCGCGTGGAGGTCTACCAGGTGGAGTCGGTCGGCGCCCAGGCCGCGATCTCCTTCCTGACCCCGACCTTCAGCGACGCCCAGTTCACCGCGGGCAGCGAGCCAAACAAGCTCATGGTCCGCGCGCGTCCCGCCGACCACGAGCTGATCAAGGCGGCAATCGAGCAGATGGAGACCGCCGTGCGCGAAATCCGGATCGCACCCTGGCGATCTATCCCTTCAAAGCACGCGATTTGACCTCGTTCAGTCAATTGCTCGATCCGGCGATGCGCCGCAACGTGCAGATGGTAACCGACTCGGTGCGCGGACGCTTGCTGGTTTGGGCCGACGCTCGACATCACGAGGCATTCCGCACCGCGATCGAGCAGTTCTCGCGGGAAACGTCGAAGGCGGGCGAGCCAACCTCGCACGTTTACCGCTTCGAATGGGCGGACCCGCGCGGCCTTTTCGGTCCTGACGAACCTCGTGCCCAACGCTCAAATCGCGCTCGATCCGGGGAGCCGCAGTCTCGTTGCCAGCGCCATGCCCGAGGACCACGAGAAGATCCAGGAAACGGTCGACGCCATGGACCGCCGCGATCTCAACGCGCAGGCGCCGCGACTGGAAATGCACCGGATGAAGTCGGGCAATCCGTCCGATCTGGTCCCGGTGCTCCAAGGTCTTTTCCGACTCCACCCCGAGGTGCAGCTCTCGATCGACCGCAAGAACGACGCCATTGTGGCCTTCTGCAGCCCGGCCCAGCACGAGACGATACGCGCTTTGGTCGACCAGGTCGAGGAAGGAACCAAGGCCGACTCGGCCGTTACGCTCAAGATTCACGCGCTGGGCGACAACGACTCCTATGCCACGATGCGAACCCTCACCGCGCTATTGGAGCGGCAGGGCACGAAGGCGGAAATCTCCATCGAGCCGCGGAGCAATAGCCTGGTGGCCATCGCGCGTCCCGACGCGCACAAGGCCGTTCAGGACGCGCTGGCCCAGCTTCAAACCGAGGAGCGCACGCTGGAGATTCTGCAACTCGACGTGCTCGACCCGATGACCGCCGACATGGCGATCCAGCGGCTCTTCAGCGACGGATCCTTCTTCGGACAGGGGCACTTGCCCGTGGTCGACATTGAAACCTCAACACAACAGCTCTTCGTCCGCGCGACGCGCGAGCAGCACACGAAGATCCGCGATCTGTTGGTGAAGATGGGCGAGACGCGTCTGGGGATCGCCGCGAACGGCGATGCGAGCCGGTCGCGCGTCATCCAGTTCAGCGGAGACCTTCAGGCGGCGATCGCCGACATCAACAAAGTCTGGCCGAAGCTACGAGCCAACCCGATCCGCGTGGTCGCGCCCGCGGCCGCACCGAGCGCGACGGGCGCCAAGCAGACGGGCCAGGTGGGCAAGGTCAACGGCAGCCCCGCCCGGGCGCCGCTCCAACCCGCCCAGGGACCCAAAGACCTCCCGCCCGGGATCGTGCCGAGAAACGAGGTTTTCGCGCCGCTTCCCGCGGCGTCCGCTCCCGGAGCGGCCAGCGATGAGTGGCGTTCGAGCCGCGCCGCGGCCAGCACCGCACCCGACGCCAAGACCGATGCGTGGCGTGCCCACCGCGGGGACCAGCCCGATGCCAAGGAGACACCGGTCGTCATCGTCCCCGGCGACGGCAGCCTGACGATCTCCTCCGACGACCCGGAAGCGCTCAATCAGATCGAGCAACTCCTCCGCAGCTACTCCCAGGAGCGGGGGACGATCGGCGCAATTACAGCGTCTATTCGCTCCAGAACGCGCATGCCTCGGAGGTCGCCCCGGTGCTACAGAACCTCTTCCGCCGCATGCCAGGTGCCTATGGTGCTTACGGATCGGTGACCGTCGTTCCCGACGACCGGCTCAATTCCCTGGTGGTCTACGCCACCCGTACCGACCGTAATACGATCGAGGGCCTGCTCAAAGTCCTGGACTCCGCCGAGGTGCCCAGCAGCATGGCCTCCGAACGGCTGCAATTGCTGCCCGTCAAGAACGCCAGTGCCGCAGAGATGGAGCGCATGCTCCAGGACCTCTACGGAGATCAGATTGAATCGATGAGCGTCGAAGACCGCACGAACTCGCTCATCGTCGTGACGTCGCCGCCCGTGTTCGAGCAACTTCGTCGCGTGGTGGCAATGCTCGACGAGGCGGCCGGCGGCGAGTCGTCGCGCTCCGTGCAAATCGTGCGATTGCAGAAGGCCAGCTCGGAACGCGTGGAGGAAGCGCTAAACATTATCTTCCCCAAGACCGCGGCACGGACCGCTCGCCCTGCGCCGCACGCCCTCGGCGAGCATGCGCGGCCGGTTTTCCGGCGGCGGTTCGCACGCGACCGCTCCCGCCGCCACGCAAGCCGCCTACCGGCCGCCCACAGGCTATGCGCCACGGGGAGGCTACACGCCACGCTCCAACTTCACACCGCGTTCCAATCTCACGCCGCGTCCCAACCGCTCCCCCGGCCGCGCACCATAGGCCTACGGTTTCGCCGGGCTCTTGGCATCTTTCGCGCTGCGCACACACTCCTTGGCCGTAAGCAGGCCATCGCCGTTGAGATCCTACCGCGCAACTCTTCCAGATCGTGGGACGTTGCCTTGGGAGCGAACTCCCAGAGTGTTAGCTGGCCGTCTCCGTCGAGGTCGCGGCTGACGAACCAACTGGGCAATCCCGCGGGCAGACGCCGGGGAGGAACGTGGAATTTGGCGTCGCGCGGACCGTCGGCGTCCGCGGCGTGTGGCGCTGCGGTTTTCTCGGCCTCATCGCCGCTCGGACTGGAGGACGGGGCGGCCTTGGTCCCGGATTTTGCCGCAGGACTTGCCGGAGCCGGCTCGGTGACGCGCCAATGGCCGGCTGAGCCAGCCGGATACGACGGTGCTGTCCATAGGCTCCCAGCCAGGCCACAATCTCATCGAGCGTCAGCAGTTTGTCACCGTTTGTATCGGCCGCCGCGACCACCTTGGCCAGGTTCTTCCATTCGTCAGGCTGGAGTATACCATCCCCATTCTGGTCATTCTGCTGAATCAGGCGCTCGGCAAAACGGCGAACCTTGGGGGGTAGGGCAACGCCGTCCTGCGCTCTCGTGTGCGGCGTCTAGAGCACGCGGGACCTCGTGGCCGGTCGTACCACTGGCGTCTCTGTGCGTTGCTGCGGGGGCCGCAGCAGCGGCACCAAAGGCATGCGGCGAAGCAATGGCAGTGATCGCAAACACCACGATCCGTAAGGGTATTACGTCACGGCGAGGAGACAAGGACAAGCAACCCATTTGCGGGATTCCCCAGTCGGAATTGACAAAATTCCGCGTCTTTTTTCTTACGAAACCTCTCGGGCTGCGCGTGAATCAGCCCGCTTGGATGAAAGAACATTATTACGGAAATACAAGAGGATTTGCGAGTTAGGAACGGCAGTGTCTTGACGGGGCCATTATGGTCGATATAATCGGAGCGAACGTATGTTAATGTAACATCACGTTGCGGCCATTTGTCAACCCACCTAACTCGGCCGCCCCCGCCATTTGAAAACCTGCCTACCTGAGAGCCACGCCGGTCACGGAGATCGGTAAGAGCTGGAGCGTACAGGACGGCTCCCTTTGCCATGCTGGGCGTTTTCTTCGCTCTTACCGCGTGATATTCGGCCGTCGTCGGCACCCGCCGGAACAGAGCCTAGAGAAGAATCAAGGACGGTTCGTAGCCGGTCCGCCGCAATTGCCGGGCGGAACGGCGATCCTACCAGGCCATTGAACCAGGTGCACGCATCATGGCAACCAGCCCCACCTTGAATTCCAAGGCGTCTTCGGCCATGCCGTTTGCAGGCATGGGCCCCGGGCAAACCGGGGAGGATTTGCTCAGCCAGGTCGCCGCCGAACTGGGCTTCGCCACCGACACCGAGGAAGACGCGCTGCGTGCGGTCGGCGAGGCGATGGGGATGGAGGTGGTCGACCTGTCGGCCACGAGATCGATTTGACGCTGCTTCGCGGACTTCCCGGTTCGTCTGATCCACCGCTACGGCGTTTTTCCCGTCCGGCACGAGGAGGGGTCGCTGGTGCTGGCGATCGGCAACCCGTTCGATCTGCACGCGTTCGACGCGGTCAGCGCCGCGGCATGGCGTGAGCGTCATCCCGGTGCTCGCCCGCCGGCGGAACTGGCCAAGCTGATCAAGACGCACCTGGGCGTGGGCTCGGAGACGATCGACGGCCTGATCGCCGCAGCAGGAGGATCGCGAGACCGGCGTCGAGATGCTCGAGGACGTCGAGTGCGACCGCTCCGAAGACTCCGAGATGGCCCAGGAGGCCTCGGTCGTCCGGCTGGTCAACGAGATCCTCGTCGAGGCGGTCGAGGCCCGGGCCAGCGACATCCACCTCGAGGCGCAGGCCGCGGGCATGAAGATCCGCTACCGCATCGACGGCGTGCTGCAGACGCAGCCGACGCCGCCGGAGATCAACCGCTTTCAGGCCGCGATCATCAGCCGCCTGAAGATCATGGCCCGGCTGAACATCGCCGAGAAACGCGTGCCGCAGGACGGCCGCATCAAGCTCAAGGTCCGCGGCCGCGAGGTCGACATCCGCGTGTCGATCATTCCCATGCTCCACGGCGAGGGCGTGGTGATGCGCATCCTCGACAAGGACCGCATGCAGTTCTCGCTCCGCGGCATCGGCATGGACGAGGACATCTACGAGCAGCTTCAACCGGCTGATCCAGCTGCCGCACGGCATCATCCTGGTGACCGGGCCGACCGGCTCCGGCAAGACGACCACGCTCTACAGCGCGCTGAACGAGATCAAGGACGAAGAGACCAAGATCATCACCACCGAAGACCCGATCGAGTACCAGCTCGACGGCATCAACCAGATCCAGGTGCACACGAAGGTCGGGCTGACGTTCGCCGCCAGCCTGCGGAGCATCCTGCGGCACGACCCCGACGTGGTCCTGGTCGGCGAGATCCGCGACCTGGAGACGGCCGAGAACGCCATCCAGGCCTCGCTCACCGGCCACCTGGTGTTCAGCACGCTGCACACCAACGACGCGGCCGGGCGCGTTCATGCGGCTGGTCGACATGGGCGTCGAGCCGTTCCTGGTCTCCAGCACGGTCGAAGGGCGTGATGGCCCAGCGGCTGGTGCGCGACGCTGTGCCGCGAGTGCCGCGAGCCGTACACTCCGCGGCGCGAGACGTGCCCGAGGATTTCCCCTGGACGAATGCTCCGCAAGGGCGAGCGGCTCTACCGGGCCGTCGGCTGCCGCAAGTGCCGCGGCACCGGCTACAGCGGCCGCACGGGACTCTACGAACTGCTCGAGGCCAACGACGAGATCCGCCGCCTGGCCACCGAGCGGACCCCCTCGCACCTCGTCAAGCAGGCCGCGATGAACGCCGGCATGCGCACGCTCCGCGAGGACGGCTGGCGCAAGGTCCGCCGCGGACAGACCACGATCGACGAAGTGCTCCGCGTGACCAAAGCCGACTAGGCCCCACGCCGCGCCACCAGGCTACACGGGCCAGCACCCGGCCTCGCTCCAGAAATCGGCACCTGCCGGTCGGGCGAGACTTCCGAGCCTCCGCAGCCCCTCGGAGCTGCGCCACCGATCCCGCATCGCCACCATGCCTCAGTTCACCTACACTGCGCGCACCGCCTCCGGCGAGACGTCACCGGCTCGATCACCGCGGCAAGCAAGCGGGAGACGCTCAACGCTCTGGCCGAGCAGTCGCTCTTCCCGCTGCAGGTGGAGCGGCCGCCGAGCCGTCGGGTCGGCTGGCGGTGCCGCCGCGGCGGATCAAGCCGCAGGCGGTCGCCACCAACCTCGACCCAGTTGGCCGACCTGCTGCAAAACGGCGTTCCGCTTGCTGAAGGCGCTCGACATCCTCGCCGAGCAGGCCGCGCAGCGCGAACTGGCCGAGGTGCTCGGCCGACATCCGCGACCAGGTGGCCGAAGGGTCCGCGCTCGACGAGGCCATTGCCGCGGCACCCCGAGGTCTTCGGCGAACTGACGGTCAGCATGGTCCGCGCCGGCTCCGAAGGCGCGTTCCTGGAGGACGCCCTGAAGCGCACCGCCGATTTCCTCGAACTGCAGGAGGAGCTGAAGTGGCGCGTCGTCGGCGCCATGGCCTATCCCGGCTTCCTGGCGGTGGCCGGCACGATGCGTCACGCTCGATCCTGATCGTGTTCTTCGTGCCGAAGTTCGCCACGCTGTTTGCCCGGCTGGAGCAGCAAGGGGGCGGCCTGCCCGCGGCCACCGTGGCTCTTGTGGGACTGAGCGACTCGCTCGGCGCGCTACGGGTCTGTTTGTCGCCGGGCGCTGGCGCGGCTTGGGTTGGCTGGCTTCGCCGCTCGGTGACGAGCGAGCCGCGGCCGCCTGCGTCGTCGATCGCTGGAAACTGAAGATCCCCGTGGCCGGCACCGATCTTCCTCAACTCCGCGGTCTCGCGCTTCTGCCGCGTGCTGGGCACGCTGCTGCGCAACGGCGTGCCGCTGTTGCGGGCCCTGGAGATCAGCAGCGATTCGCCGGGCAACAAGGTGCTCTGCCGCGGCGATTCGCGCCTCGGCGGAGAACGTCTCCTCGGGCGAGCACGCTCTCGCGGCCCTGGCCGCAGTGCGGCCTGATCCCCAAGCCCGTCATGGCGATGATCAGCGTCGCCGAGGAATCGAACAATCTGGACACGGTGCTGGTGAACATCGCCGACACGCTCGACCGCAAGATCGCCCGCCAGTTGGACATCATGGTCCGGCTGGTCGAGCCGATGATGCTGCTTGGTCATGGGCGGCGTGATTCTGTTCGTGCTCGTCGCTCTCCTGCTGCCGGTGTTCGACATGAGCGCCGGCATGGGATGAGCCCAGGAAAGGACGAACGATGGACAGTTTAGCTTACGCTTCTGACGAAGGAGGATACAACATGCAACGCCTTAGCAGCCGTCCGAGCCGCGACGCGGCGGCTTCACCTTGGTCGAGATGCTCGTGGTGCTGGCCATCCTGGTGCTCTTGGCCTCGATGGTGGTGCCGCGGATCCTCGGCTCGCAGAAGAAGGCCGACATTCAGAACACCAAGACCCAGATTGCCAACCTCCGCAAGGCCCTGGAACTGTACGCAATCGACTGCAAGGACTTCCCCACCACCGAGCAGGGCCTCGAAGCCCTGGTCGCCGAGCCCGCGGACCTGCTGCCCAACGTCACTTGGGACGGCCCGTATATCGGCGAGATGCCCATCGATCCCTGGGGCAACGAGTACCAGTACGAGTATCCCTCGGTCCACGGCAGCACGGGCCCGGACATCTGGTCCTTCGGACCCGACCAGGAAGACGGCACCGAAGACGACATCTGCAACTGGAACCGGGCGGCCGAGTCGGGCGAGGAGGGAATCGTCTCCAGCGACACCAAGGAGTCCCCGCGGGCAAAATCGCGAACCAAGTCCGAGGAGCTTCCAGTCGTGAGCTCCGAACCCACTGCCTCGAAGTCGAAGCGCGCTCGAAGTCAACGCGCTCGGCAATTCCCGAGGAATAGCGTCCCCGGCGGGCGCGAATCGAGTCGTCGCATGGTCTGCTCCGGATTCCCCGCCCGGCGCCGCGCCTACACGCTGGTCGAGATTCTGATCGTGCTGGCCATACTCGTCGCCTTGGCGGCGCTGAGTTGGCCGGCCGTGCAGCGCACCAGCGCGCGCAGCGCCCTCCGCGCCGCTGCGCGGCAGGTCCGCGCCGCGCTGGTCCAGACGCGGCTGGACGCCATGGAATCGGCGGCCTCGCGGCAGTTCGTCTACCGACTCGACTCGAGATACTACGAGATCGTCACCCCCGGCGATCCGGCCGCCGCGAGTGCAGCCGAAGCGGAACTATGGTCGGCCGAGCTATCGGCCGCGGAACCGTCGGCCGACGGAACCTCTCCGGGCGTCGAACCGCAAAGCACCGGCGCCAATCAAGACGAGCTTCCCGAGGGCATTACGTTCGCCGCGCGCACGGAAGCAAACCCGATGGCTGAGACGGGCACGACCGATGCCCCGCTGCCGGATGCACCAATACTCCCGACGAGTCTCTCCCTCGCAAGTACCGAGGGGTCCGCCGCTCCGATCCTTTTCTACCCCAACGGCCGCGCCACCGACGCGAGGCTCCGGCTCGTGGGTCGCCTGGGATATTCGATCGAGGTTCAGCTCCGCGGCGCCACCGGTTCGGTGCGTATCGGCGAGTTGCAGATCCGAGCGCGATCCGACGGAGGAACCGTCGCCATGATGCACCGCCGCGCCGCGTTTTCGCTCCTCGAAGTTCTCCTGGCGCTCGCGATCCTGCTGGGAAGCCTCGTCGTGCTCTCGGAGCTGGCATCGACGGGAGGGCGCCACGCCCGCGCGCCCTCGATCAAACTACGGCACAGAGAATCGCGCAGACCAAGATGCAGGAAATCCTCGCCGGCTTGGAGGCCGCCGAAATCACGCTCGACCAGGAGGTCGAAGGCGAACCCGACTGGTTCTACGCGATCGAAACGGAGCCGCTCGCCACGCCGGGTCTGATCGCGGTCCGCGTCATCGTGACTTACATGGGAGGCGAGTCCGGCGCGGTGCGGCCTTTCACCCTGGTGCGCTGGATGAACCAGGGCGCCTCGGCCAACTCGACCGAGCCGGTCGAGGATACATCCTCTGCATCCTCTGCGTCCTCTGCATCCGAGACTCCGACTTCGGAGGCTCCGCCCGCCGTTCCGGAGGCCGCGCTCGATGAATAACGGGCTCCGTCGCACTCCAACGCGCGCGTCGCGCCGGCGCGGCTACACGCTCGTCGAGTTGCTGGTGGCCGCCGCGATTTCCATCGCACTCATGGCGGGGCTTTGGGCCATGCTCAGCATCTATGAACGGTTGTTCTCGAAAGGCGAGGCAACCGTCGAAGAAGCGCAGCTCGTACGCACGCTGCTGGAGCAAATCTCCGACGATCTCCAAAGCGCAATTCCAGATTCCGCCACCGGGCTGCCGGGCGCCACCGCGGCGGTTCGGCGTTTTGGCCTCTTCGGCACCTCGCGTTCGCTGGTGGTCGACGTACTTCAGCCCGTGCCCGCGCAAATCGCTCCTCCCACGACACCGGACGCAGCGACCTCGCTCGCTGCGGTGCGCCAGGTCCCCGAACTTCACACGGTCGAGTACCGCCTGCGCAAGCCAGCCGACGCTACGCAGGCCGCAACCCCGGCACGTTCAGGACTGATCCGCCGCGAACTCGACTGGGAGACGCCTGCAACCAGCTTGTCGACCTCACCGGCCCCAGCCGCAGCGGCCGAAAGCTCACCAAGCTCACCTTCGCTCGACGCCGGCGCAGAGACCGCAGCCGCCGAGAGTCCCCCCGCCGCCCAGCCGTCCGCGTCGGAAGATCCGAATGCGGAAGATCCCAACGTGGTGGATTTTCCGGAGGTCATCGAGATTGCCTTCCGCTACTACGACGGCGCCGCATGGAGCGAGGCGTGGAATAGCCTGGACCGCAAGTCGCTTCCCGCGGCCGTCGAAGTGCGTCTGACGCTCGGCGACCCCGCCGCCCCGCGCACGCCGAGCGAAGAGATCCCTGTTGCCGACACAATGGAAGGCTTGGAGGAAACGCTGGATCAGGCCCTTCTCGAGCCACCCACGCCGAAGGGCAAGAGCTATCGCTTCCTGGTTTGGATTCCGTCCACGGCCATCGCCCGAGCCACGGAGCCCGTGGCCGAGGGACTCGAAGGGGCCGGCCTTTTGGAGCCGTTCCTCTTTGAGCCTGCAATCCCGGAGCCCGCGATGCCCGAGCCTGTAATACTCGAGCCTGTACCGCCGCCCCTGCCGCCACTGCCCTCCGTGGAGCCGCCGACGGTCGAAGATCCTGCGCGCGAGCCCTTCCCCTCGGTGCCGACGGGACCGGATCAGTGGATGAGGTTTGGCCGATGAGGAACCACAATCGCTCAACTCGCCGCAAGCCGCCCCGCGCAATGGTGCTGATCATCGTCGTGGTCGTCGTGGCGATGATCAGCCTTGCCGGCCTGAGCTTCGTCAGCGTGATGTCGATCGAGAACCGGGCCGCGCGGCTTCAGGCCGGCCAACTCCAGTTGGAGCACGTCGCCGGTTCGGCGGTCGAGCTGCTCAAAGCTTTCCTCGCCCAGCCGCGCGGCGCAAAGTAAGGCCGGAGGCGCCTTGGACAATCCCCAAACGTTCCGCGGCGTGCTCGTGCTGAACGACGAGAACGCATGGGGTGCCGCGCGTTTCAGCATCGTTTCCCCACGACTGGAAGGAGGCGAGGCCCCTGGCCTTCGTTTCGGAGTCGAGAACGAGTCCGCACGGCTCAACCTGGCGGTTCTCCTCGACTGGGATCAACGCCGGCCGGGCGCGGCAAAGGAGGCCCTCCTAGCCCTCCCGGGCATGACCGAGACCATCGCCGATGCGATCCTCGACTGGCTCGACTCCGATAGCCAGCCACGTCCTTTCGGCGCCGAGGCCGACGACTATCAAGGCCGCGGCATGCCGTATGCGCCCCGCAACGGCGTGCCTCAATGCCTGGAAGAGCTGCTGCTGGTCCGCGGCGTGACGCGCGCAGCTTTTTCTGGGCACCGATGCAAACCTCAATCGCCAGATCGACGCCAACGAGCGCGACGGACTGCTCATCGATCCCACGGCGAGCACGGCCACCCTGCCCTGGTCCACGTTGCTGACCGTTTCCAGCGCCGAGCGAAATCACTCCGCGGACGGTCAACCGCGGATTTACGTCAATGCCGCGGATCTCACCAAGCTCCACGGTCAACTGCTGCGGGCACTGGGCCAACCGTGGGCGGATTTCATCGTTCTTTACCGGCAGTACGGGCCCGACTCTGCCGGCGGCAAACCAACGAGCCAAGACCCGATCAAGGTGGATTTTTCCCTGCCGGCCAAATACTCGCTGGAAAGCGTACTCGACCTGATTGACGCCGAGGTGGCAATTCCCCGCCCCGACGACCAGCCCGCGGCGCTCGTTGCCAGCCCGCTCTCTTCGCAGCCGTCGGCCCTGAGCGAACACCTACCGAAGTTGCTGGATCGCATCTCGACGGAAGACGCGTCGGTACTGTACGGCCGGATCAACGTGAACCTCGCGCCGCGAGGTGCTCCTCGCCGTGCCTGGCATGGACGGAGCGTTGGCCGAGCGGATCGTGGCAGCCCGCGGCACTGCCGCGACGCCGCAAGCCGCGGCGAGGGACAACCTGGCGTGGCTTTTGACCGAGGGGTTAGTGGATTGTGCACGACTGAAGGCGATTTTGCCGTATCTGACGGCGGGCGGCGACGTGGCGCGGGCCCAGATCGTGGCCCAGTTCGATCCACCGGGGGCTTCGCTCCGCGTCGAAACGGCGATTGATGCTACCGCCTCGCCACCCCGCCAGGTATACTGGAAGAACCTCCGACTGCTCGGCCGCGGCTACCCCGCGCAGAGCCTGGGCGCGGCATCGGATGCCGTCGAGCCGACGCAGGGCGATCTTCCTGCGCAGGACCCCTGGTCCTCTGCCCCTTGGGCTGGCGAGCGAACGGACGAACCGACCGACGGTGTCCCCGGAGAGAATCCGCTCGATTCGTCGTGCGCGGTCGCAACCCCGCCTTCCGGAGCTTGACGCATGGCACGCATCCTGGCACTCGATTGGGACCGTCGCGAGGCGCGGTGCGTGTTGGCAAGCGTTTCCGGCCAGACGGTCCAGATGCTGCTGGCCGCTTCCGTGCCGATCCTCGACGTGGCGCAAGGGGGCAACCCTTCCCATCCCGACATCGGCGGTTCGCTCCGGGCCGTGCTTTCCGACCACCGTCTGGGGTGGAGCGCGACGGTGGTGGGCATCAATCGTTCCAGCGTCGAGTTGTTGAACCTCACGCTTCCCCCCGCCAGCGATGCGGAATTGGCCCGGCTTGTGGCCCACCAGGCGGCGCGGGAAGCGCAGTCGATTGAGGCGGGGGCAACGCTGGACTTCGTGGCCATGAATCGCGAGTCGCAAGGGCCCCGCGAAGTCACCGCGGCGATCCTTTCCGCGGAGCAGCGGCAGCAGGTACAAGAGGCCGCCGGCGCTGCGGGCCTCAAGCCCGCCCACATTGTGCTCCGGCCGCTGGCCGCGGCATCGCTTTTTGCGCGCTTGAGTGCCCCGTCGGAAGGCCCCAACCTGCTGGTGAATCTCGTCGCCGACGAGGCCGATTTGACGGTCATCTCCGAAGGCCAGGTGGTCTACCTGCGCACCGTGCGCCTGCCCGAGGAAGCCGGCGAGAAAGTCGTGGCCGAGCGATTGTCCGCCGAAATCGGCCGCACCCTGCTCGTCGCCCAGCAGGGTCCGTTGCGCAGCACGTCGGTGGACAGCGTCTTCGTTTATTCCGGCTCCGACGAGCATGCGGTGCTCGTGGACCAACTCCGCAGCGACCTGGCGATCCCCGTGGCCACGGTCGATCCTTTCGACCGCGTCGACGACTCGGCGATCGAGCGGCCGGCGCAGGCGGGCCGTTTCGCTTCGCTGCTGGGGATGATCCTCGACGAGGCGAACAACGCGCACGCAATCGACTTCCTTCATCCGCGGCGACCGCCGCGTCCGCCCAATCGCCGTCGCCAGGCGCTAGCGATCGCCGCCGCCGTGCTGGCGCTGGCGCTCGCCGGCGGCTGGTACTTCTGGGACCAGACCACGGCGATCGACCGGGAGAACGTCCGTTTGGCCGGCGAGCTGAAGGGATACGACGATCTGTTGAAGCGGCAGGCCCAGGATCGGCAACTTGTAGCCGCCCTGCGCCAGTGGAGCACCGCCGAAGTGCTCTGGCTGGAGGAGCTCCGCGACCTTTCGCTGCGCTTCCCGCCCAGTCGCGACGCGCTGCTGATGCGCATGAGTCTTGCGCCGGGCGCGGAACGGAGGGAAGCATCGAATTCTCGGGAATGGTTCGCGATTCTTCGATCGTCGACCGGCTTGGCGCAACGTGAACGACGCCCACCGCCGCGTCCGCGTCAAGCAAGTCCGCTTGCACGAACAGGGCAAGGATTATTCCTGGGTCTTCGACGCCTCGATCGCGGTCCATCCGCAGAAGCCCGAACTGTATCGCGGCGAGGCGGAGGGCAAGCCATGAACAAGCACCGTCAGAAACTGCTCGTCGGGCTGTTTGTTCTGGTGCTGGTGGTCTTCGGTTGGGACCGCATCTGGGCCACGGTGGGCAGTTATGTGACCGGCCCCTTGGATGCGCGGCGTGCCCGGGGCGAAAAGCTCAGCAGTGACATCCAGAAGCGACTGGGGGAACTGAAACGCGCCCGCAAGGACGCTCAGGAACTGGCCGACTGGAAGAAGCAGTCGCTTCCTTCCGACCCGGTCGCCGCGCGCGCCGCCTACCAGGCATGGCTGCTGGACGTGATCAAGCAGACGGAGCTGCAGAACGCCGGCGTGACGCTGGGCGACGCGGTCCGGCGCAGCGGCGCCCTATACGCATCCGTCTCCGCCTCGGTCCAGGCGCGAGGCACGCTCGAGCAGTGGACGCGATTTCTCTACGAGTTTTACGGCGCCGGCCACCTTCACCAGATCCGCTCGATTTCCATCAACCCTCTCGGCCGCAAGGGAGAGCTCAACGTAGCGCTGTCGATCGAAGCGTTGCTGCTGCCCGGCGTGGTGCGCAAGGAGCTCTCGCGCGAGCGCTCGCGGCTTCTGGCTTTCGACCGCCTCGAAGACTACGCGGTTATCGCCCAGCGCAACTTCTTCGGCTCCAGCGGCACGGCCGATCCCACCGACCACACGTATCTCACCGCGATCCAGGAAGTCAACGGCGAAGCGGAAGCCTGGTTCACCCTCCGCGCCGAAGGGGATCCGGAGCGCGCGCTCACGAAGGTCCGCCGCGGCGAGAGCCTCGAAATCGGCCAGTTCCGCGGCACCGTCCTGGCGATTGAGGGCAACGACGTGATTCTCGATGCCGACGGCCAGCGCTGGCTGGTGGCTTTGGGCGAGACCCTCGCCCAGGCCTTCGCCTTGCCGCCGGGCTTGCCGTAAGCAGACCGCCGTGCACGCCGGTCCGTCCGTCGAGCGAAAAAAGAGCCGCAATGGAGGAAGCCTTGGGCGAGTCATCCGCGCTTGCCGACGTCGCGCTTGTGGTGCTCGCCGCCGGAAGGTCGTCGCGTATGGGCACATGCAAGGCCCTGGTGGCCCTCGAGGGCCGCCCGTGGATCGAGCACTTGCTGGCGCCGCCGGTTCTCCGCCGGATGGTCGACGTCGTCGTGGTGCTGGGCCACGATGCCGAGGTTATTCGCCCGCTAATCGAGCCGTCCGGATTCCGCTGCGTGGTCAATCCTGCCCCCGATCGAGGCCGCACTTCGAGCATCCAGGTCGGGATCTGCGCGTTGGCTGAGAAGCTATCCCAGCACCGCCACGACAGGCCTCCACGGCCGGAGAATTCAGGAGCGGCACACGGTTTGGGGATCGGCTCCAAGGATCTCCGCGGGATATTCCTCCAACCGGTCGATTGCCCTCTGATACGCGAGGCAACCTACCTGCGCCTGGCAGAGAGTCTCGGCCCGTCGGATGTCGTCGTGCCCCGCCACGCCGCGCGGAACGGCCATCCTCCGCTCCTGGCCGCGCGACTGATCCCCCGCATCCTGGCGGCGGGCCCCGACGAGCCACTCAGCGCCCTGCTCCGCGCCGGGCGTGGTGCGCAGGGAGATCGAAGTAGACGATCCGGGCGTGCTGCTCGACGTCGACCGGCCCGAAGAACTTGGCCATCTCGAGGCCCTCTACCGCGCCACGCGAGGATCGTGACCGGTCCGGTGCCCGAGAGTTCTCCACGACTCTCACCCCGGCTCACCGGAAAGCTCCTCCAGCGGTCCCTCAACGGTTTCTTGCGGCTCCGCCCGTCGAATCTGAATCAGTTCCGCCGCGATGCTCACCGCAATCTCCGGCACGCTTGCCGCTTGGATCGGCAATCCGATGGGCGAGTGGACTTGCGCGAGTCTCGCGGGGTCCACGCCCAACGTCACCAGATCGTCGAAAATCAGCCGGATCTTGCGTTTGCTGCCAATCATTCCCAGGTATTTCGCCGGCGAGTCGATGACCGCGTGCAGTGCCTGCTCGTCGTGGTTGTGGCCGCGCGTGACCACGACGACGTAGGTGTTGACGTCGATGGGCCAGCCGCGCAACACTTCGGCGATTTCTCCCCGCGCGGTTTCGATCGGAGGAGGCAAACGCGCGCTGGCCAGCAGGTCGTCCCGGTCGTCGATCACCACCGTGCGGAATCCCAAGTCCACGGCCAGCCGCGCCAGGGCCGCGCCTACGTGCCCGGCCCCCGCGATCAGCAGCGTCGGCGTGGGCTCGACGCGCACCCGGTATTGAACCCATCGGCCCTCGCGCTCGACGCGCAGCACGATCTGGGCCCCCTGCTGGCGCTGGATCCGGCGGATCGCTTCGCGGAGCGCTTCGAGCTGGGTGGGCTGAGAGTAGCTCACTACGGCCGCGTCGAGTTTGCCGCCGCAGATCAAACCATCGTCCCAACCGTAGTCATGGTCGAGGAGGAAGCTGAGGAGCTGAGAAGATCGCTGCTGGAGGAGCGCCAGGGCGCGCCGCCGAACCTCGGCCTCCACGCATCCTCCCCCGATCGTCCCTTCGGTTTGGCCGCTGGGATCGACCAGTAGCATGGCCCCTGCGGCCTGCGGCGTGGACCCGCGCGTGCTCACCACGGTGCACAGGGCGCATGGCTGGCCGCTCTCCACGCGACGGACCAACGATCGGAGCAGTTCAAGCGGTTCTGTCACGAGGATTTGGCCCGAGGAGAAGGAACGCGGTTTTACCGAACCAAGTCAGGTTGGCTGGCTACCAATCCGACGACCAGCGCCCCCAGGAGGGTCTTTCCTGAATCGACGCTAAGGACAAATTCTAGGTTCCGCGTGGGGATATCGACAACGCCACCTCCGCGGGGGAATGTTGGACGGCGGCCAAACCGCCCACGCAAAGTTGACTACTCAGGATGGGTCCCTAGAATCTTCCGGCCCGGGATGGCAGCGATGGCAGGCAAGGGTGACGCAGCAAGTTGCTCTGCGGATGCGCCGTTGCTTGCATGTCGCGGCCTGGGCTCGTGCCACTGCCGTGCACCTTCCGCAAGCCGCCGCGGCGCCGCGTGGGCTCGCGGTTGAGGTATTCACTTAACCGTCCGAAGTTGGACCCTGCTTCCTTGGTTGGGGAGGTAATCGTGGACCACGAGCAGAACGAGCGGACCCGCAGAGTCTCGCGACGAGGCTTCTTGCAAGGTATGGGGGCGACATCGGTGGCCGGGGGCGTTCTGGCCGGCGCCGACGGGCGCCGCGGAGCCCACCGGCCCGGCAGCGCCACTCGGCCCGGGTGAGGTGAGCATTATTCTGAATGTCAACGGCCAGGATCGTACGCTCCGCGTCGAACCGCGCACGACGCTGCTCGACGCGCTTCGCGACCGCTTGGAACTGACCGGCAGCAAGAAAGTCTGCGACCGCGGCACCTGCGGCGCCTGTACGGTGCTCAGCGACGGGCGGCCGATCTACGCCTGCACCACCCTGGCAATCGACGCGCAGGGGAGCAAAATCACCACGATCGAGGGCCTGGGCGCGCCGGACCGTATGAGTCCCCTACAAGCCGCGTTTGTCAAGCACGACGCGCAGCAGTGCGGCTTCTGCACGCCCGGATTCGTGGTGGCCCTGACGGCGCTGGTGAATCGCAACGCCAATCCGTCCGCCGAGCAGATCGAGGCAGCCGCGGGAGGCAATCTCTGTCGCTGCGGGACGTACCATGGAATCCAGCTTGCCGCGGCCGAGGCCGCGAAGTCGATGAAAGGAGGTGCATGATGGCCGAGATCCAATGGCCCGACTCCTCCCGGCGGCGGCTCATCGGCGGACGCATCGATCGACTCGACGGCCCGGTGAAGGCGACGGGCGCGGCGAAATACAGCTACGATGTGCGGCGGCCAGGCATGCTCTATGCGAAGATCCTCGGTTCGCCGATCGCCGCGGGCGTCCTCAAGTCTCTCGATACGAAGGCCGCTGAGGCCATGCCCGGAGTCGAGGCCGTGCACGTCGTGGCCAAGCCGGGCGCCAAGATCACCTGGGCGGGCCAGGAAATCGCCGCCGTCGCCGCCACGTCGGAGGAGATCGCCAAGGAAGCCTTGGGCAAGATCAAGGTCGTCTACGAGGCCGTCGCGCCGCAAATGGACGACGCCGACCCCGGCAAAGTCGAAGGTCGCGAGCGGGCTCGCACCGAAGGCGAGCCGGACAAGGCCTTTCAGCAGGCCGACGCCGTGGTCCAGGGGCGCTACGGCACCGCGGTCATCACACACTGTTGCCTGGAGGCCCACGGACAGGTCTGCGAAGTCCGCGACGGTGAACTCTACGTCTGGCCTTCCACCCAGAACGTGTCGGGCTATGCGGGGCAGATCCGCGAGGCAGCCGGATTGCCGGCCAACAAGGTCCACGTCGATTGCCAATACATGGGAGGCGGGTTCGGAGCGAAATTCGGGCCCGACTCCTGGGGCGCCATCGGTGTGGAGTTGGCCAAGAAGACCGGCAAACCGGTCAAGCTCCTGCTCGAGCGCGATCTCGAACTGATGATCGCCGGCCATCGCCCATCGGCCTACGCCGACGTGAAGCTGGCCGGCACCAAAGACGGCAAGATCACGGCCTGGGAATCGAAGGCCTGGGGCTCCGGCGGGATGGGAGGCTTCGGTGCCCCTCCGCTGCCGTACGTCTTCAACATTCCCAACCGCAAGACGAGTTCGCAAGGGATCTCGGTGAACCGCGGCCCGGCCCGAGCGTGGCGCGCCCCCGGACATCCTCAGGGTTGCCTGATCACGATGGCCGCCCTGGACGATCTGGCCGCGAAACTCGGCATCGATCCGCTTGCCTTCTTTCTGAAGAACCTGGAGTACGTCAACGAAGAGCTGCGCGAGGTGTATCGCGCCGAGTTGCTGTTCGCCGCGGAGACGATCGGCTACAAGGAAAAAGTTCACGTGCGCGGCGACAAGACTCCGGGGCCGATGAAGCGCGGACTGGGCATCTCGCTGCACACCTGGGGCGGCGCAGGACACGCCAGCGCCTGCGACGTGACCATCAACCCCGACGGCTCCGTGCTCGCCAACGTGGGCACCCAAGACCTCGGCACCGGTACGCGGACGGCCGTGGCGATCGTCGTGGCCGAGACGATGGGACTGCCGCTTGCCGCCGTGCAGGCCAACATCGGTCGCAACACCTATCCGCCCTCGGGCGCGTCGGGAGGCAGCACGACGATCGGCGGCATTTCGTCGTCCTCGCGGCGCGCGGCCACCGCAGCGCTGAACGAGTTGTTGGCCCGCGTTGCCAAGGAACTCGGCGTCGAAGCGGCCAGGCTCGAAGCCGTGGACGGCCGCATCCAGGAAATCGGTACCCCGGGAAAGTCCCTTCCCTGGAAAAAGGCCTGCGCGCTCTTGGGCCAGACCTCGATCACCCAGCAGGGAAAGCATGAGCCCGGCGGCCGAACCGAACTCACTTCCAGCGGAGTGGGCGGCGTGCAGATCGCCGACGTTTCCGTGGATGTCGAGACCGGCGTCGTCACGATCAACGAGATCGTGGCCGTGCAAGACTGCGGCCTGGTGATCGACCTCAAGACCGCTGAAAGCCAGGTCTTCGGCGCCCTGATCATGGGCGTGACCTACGCACTGTACGAGGAAGCAGTGTTCGACGCGACCACCGGGCGAATGCTCAACCCCGACATGGAGTTCTACAAGCTCGCGGGGATAGCCGACGTCGGCCGGCTTCGCGTGCACCTGATGACCGGCAAGGGATACGACGATCGCGGCGTCATCGGCCTCGGCGAGCCACCGGTGATTTCGCCGGGTGCGGCCATCTCCAACGCCGTGGCCAATGCGTTCGGAGTGCGCGTGCCCTCGCTTCCACTCACCCCAGACCGCGTTCTGGCCGCACTTGCCCCAGGAGGAACCTCCAAATGAATTCCTTCGAATACGCCCGTCCCGCTCGGCTGGAGGATGCCATGGCACTGCTGGCCACTCGATGGGGCGAAACGGAGTTGCTCGCAGGAGGAACCGATCTGGTCACCTCGCTCAAGCAGGGCATCATCACTCCGAAACGCCTCGTGAGCCTGAAGGCGGTTGCGAGCCTGAAAGGAATCGAGATCGCCGGCGGCCAAGCGCGATCTCGGCGCCATGACCCATTTCGCGGAGATCACCGAACATAGCGAGCTCCGCAAGCTCTTCCCCTCGCTGGTCCAGGCCATCGAGGCAATCGGCAGCCCCCAGATCATCAACATGGCCACCTTGGGGGGCAATCTCTGCCAGCGGCCACGTTGCTGGTACTATCGCCAGGGATTTGGACTCCTGGGGCAACAGGAGGGCAAACCGCTGATCCCCCAGGGAGACAACCGCTATCACGCCGTTTTCGGCAATCAGGGGCCGGCCTACTTCGTTTGCCCCTCGACCGTGGCGCCCGCTTTGATCGCGCTGGGAGCGAAGATGACCATCCTCGGGCCGGCGGGAAAGACCCGGCAGCTTCCGGTGGCGGATTTCTACCGGTCCCCGCGGAAAGCCGACGACCGCGAGAACGTGCTTGAACCCAACGAAGTGATTTCGCGATTCTCGATCCCGGTGGCCGGACTCGCGAACGCAACCTACGAGGTTCGCCAACGCAAAGGGCTGGATTGGCCGCTGGTTTCAGCCTCCGTGGCCTTTGTGCCCGGCGCTGCGGTCCAGCGCGTCAGCATCGTCCTGGGGCTGGTCGCCCCGACGCCCTGGCCGGTTCCCAAGGCCGCCGCAGCACTCGAGGGCAAGAAGATCGACGAGGCCTTGGCGACCCGAGTAGGGGAACTGTCCGCCGAAGGCGCCACGCCGCTGAGCAAGAATGGCTATAAGGTTCGACTCATCAAAACGGCCGTCCGCCGCGCGATTCTCGCTGCCGCCGGCAGAAAGGAGGCATAGGGCGATGTCTCAGGACTCGTGGCACCAACTCAAGAACCGTCCCTGCAAACATTTGCGATCCAAGGAGATGTTTTACGACACGGGTATTCCGCTTGAGGATCGCTCGGGCAGCGGCATCTTCTGGTGCGTCCATACCCATCACTGCCTGGGGCCCGACGGCGTCCCGGCAACCTCCGATGACTGCCAAGCAGACCGTGGTTGCTACGAACAGTAGCCTGGCCGGGAAGCCCGGCGCGTGAGTCCTATAATGGGATGATCGGCCGTACCCCGCCTTGCGGCGCCGGGAAGCGAGGGCCCCACTGCGGGCCCCGGGCAGGCGGTAATGCGCCGCCCGAGCCCTTCTCCGGTCGACTCGCGACTTTAGAGACTGCGGCCGACGGACGATCGCGACGCGACAAACCACGATCTGACAAATCACGATGCATTTGAGGAGAGTCATCGATGCATAAGCGTGCATTACTGAGCAGTTTCTGTCTGGCGGTGCTCGCAGCCGTCGCGGCCCGCGCCGATTCCACCCCCGGCCCCGGCACCCAGATTGCGGGCGATTATGTGGAGATCCGTTCCTGCGATGTATATACCGGCCCCTGTTTTGCCAACGGCGAAATGAATTTGACCGGCCGGGAAGCCGTGCTCGCCTGGTCCGTACGCAAGGGTGCTTGGAACGGAGTATCGTTAGACGACCTGAAAGTTGTCGCCGTGGTCAAGGCCGAAGGCACCCTCGGAGACGTGCTTCGCGACCCGAAGCCGGCGAAATCGGTGCTGATCGTTGACGCGCGTGCGGACGTCAAGCAGCGCGAGGCCCTTACCCAATTGGCCCGCCATTTAGCGGTGGCGCTTCTCGAGGATATCGTTCGCGTCGAGTCCGCGCCGGTGCAACTGGTGCTCAACCCCAGCACCTGCCACGCCAGCGGCTGCTCGTTTGTGGAGGCCAAGGGGCTGGTGGAAATCGAAACGCGCTGCTTGGGAGGCGACGATCACGTTTGCGGAAACGAGGAGCGATTCTATCCCCCGCTGACAAAGATCGGCGACGCGCGCCCGGCATTCACCGTGGTCGGAGCCTTCGCCGGCCAGGGGTTGGGTGTGACCTTCGATGAGGCGGGACGGCGCAGCGCATACCTCGGCACATTCAGCCGTTAGTACGACCACGAGAAGATTCGTGGCACGATATAAGGAACGAGCGCCAAGGAATCGACCACGGCGCGGAGCCCGCGCGTGTACACGCTGCCCGGCTGGACGAGAAGAAATGGCCATGAAGTGGGAGGTAAACATGACACGAAGCGGTTGTGGGGTGCTGGCCACAGGGCTGGTGTGGCTGGCATCGTCAGCGTCGTTCCTTGCGCAGGCGGCAGAGGCGGTGCAAGTCTCGGTGGCCAACGCCGCCCCACCGCAGGAGCTGGCCGAGCCCATTCGCAACGCCCTCGCTCCCAAAGTGGTTCGACTCTCGGAGAAAGAGCAACCGTTTTACGAATTCTGGTTCCGCACGGAAATACCCCTTGCCGAGAAGCCGCCAGCCGAAGGATTGCCTCCGACCGTCATGAGAGAAGGGACTCTGGTCGGAGCCGTGAAGGTTCTGAAGCAACGTTTCGACTTCAAAGACCTTGAGATTCCGCCAGGCATCTATGTGCTTCGCTTCGGGCTACAACCCGAAGACGGGAACCACCAAGGCACTTCCCCCACCCGAACCTTCGTGCTCCTGCTGCCCGCCAAGGACGATAAGGACCTGAATGCCTTCACCGACCACGACCCGATGGTCAAGGCAAGTTCCGCCATCAGTCCCGACGAGCATCCGGTGACGCTGAGCCTCCAACCGGTAAAGGAAAAGGGTGAGGAGTTCCCTCGTTTGGCCGCCCACGAGGGGGGCAAGTTTAAGCTCTTGTACCTTCGTTTGCCGGCCAACATGGAGGATCGGACCCAGCACGTTTCACTCACGCTGGGCCTGGTCTACGAGGGGCATGGACAGAAGTAGTTGCGGCGACTGGAACCGGGGATGCCCCAGGGAACCTCCGCGAGTATTCGGGGCGATCCGGGCGGCGGCCGGCTGAACGGCGGAGATCGATGATCCGGGGGGCCTGCGCGTTTCGCGTGTGCCGAAGCGGACAGGTCCGGGCCGGAGAGTCCCTTTCTCCCCAAGCGGCCTTCCCGGAGGCTGGAGCGAGGGCCGCGGTTGGGATATACTCCGAACAAGGGCGGCGTCGGACCGAGCAAGTCGAATGGATGATCACGAGAACAGCGCCTCGGAACTTATCGAGGAACTCAGCCAAGCGCGCGCGCGGATTCAATCACTGGAAGGCTGTCGCACTTCCCCAACGCGTCCCCTGCAAAAGCCGGGCGATGCCGAGTTGCTGCTGCGCTCGATGCTCAAGCACATTCCGGTCGACCTCTGGGCTCGCGACACGGAAGGTAATTGCTTCCTTCAGAGCGATCTCTCGTTGGAGAATTGGGGCCCCTTAAGCACGATCAACGCCGATCGCGTCGCCCCCGAAACACTCGCCAAGTGGAAATCCAACAACGTGCGCGTGTTGGAAGGAGAGCTGATCCACGAAGAGGCGATCATGATCACGCGCGACGGGCAGCGGCGAGACTTTTTCAACATCATCGCCCCGATCGCGGATCGGGAGGCGATCTGCGGCCTGTTGGGGGTGAATATCGACATCACGGAGCGAAAGCAGGCCGGGCGGGCATTGGCCGCGTCGGAAGCCCGCTACCGCGCACTGGTCGAGTCGTCGAAAGACGTCATCTTTCAGGTCACGCCGGAAGGCCGGATGCTGTTTGTCAACACGGCCGGGGCGCGGTTGGCCGGCCGGCTCCCGGAGGAACTGATCGGCCGCGCGCTGGCCGACTTCTGTCTGTCGGCGTTCGTGGCGGAGCAGAACCAGGCCCTGAAGCAGGTGGTTGCCATGCGCGCCGCGGTCTTTTCGGAGAACCGGTTCGAGTTGGGCCCGACGCCGGCGGTGTTTTCGACGGTATTAGCGCCGGTCTTCGGCCCCGGAGGCGAGGTGGCGTCGATCATGGGAACGGCCCACGACGTCACCGCGCGGAAGCAGGCGGAAGACGCCCTGCGGGAGTCGGAAGCGCGGCTGCGAACCCTGCTGGAACATTTGCCGGATCTCGTCGTGCTCGTCGATCGTGAAGCGAGGCTCCGCTTCGTCAATTGCGGCCCTCTGAGCCGCCCGATCGAGCAGTTCAACGGCGCCGTCGCATTGCAGTACGTCTCTCCCGAGCACCACCCTGCCGCCCGGTCAGCACTTCTCGATGCGCTGTCTACCGGAAACGTGCAGTCGGTCGATTTGCTCGACGTCGAAGGCACCTGGTGGAGCTGCCGGGTCGTTCCCCTGGTCCTCGACGCGCGCGTGGAATCGGCCATGGTCATCTGCTCCGACATCACGGAGCGAAAGCGGGCCGAAGCCGCGATGCACGAACAGCAACGCCTGCTCCGGCAATCGCTCGAGGTTTACGAACAGCATCGCCAGTTAGCCGCCTATGAAATCCACGACGGCGTGGCGCAGCCGCTTACCGGAGCGCTGATGAATCTCGAGGCCGCGGAACGTCTCCTCGAAGGGCGCCGCCCCGAGGGAGCACGCCACAGCCTCGCCGTCGCTCACCGCCTGCTTCAGGACACGATCGACCAGGCGCGCCGCTTGATGAACGGCCTGCGACCGCCGATCCTCGACGAACTCGGCATTCTCTCCGCGGTGGACTATCTCGTCTACGAGTGGCGCGATCGCGGCAAGACTGAACTCGATTACCGCCACGAAGTCCAGTTCCAGCGCCTTGCCGCCCCGCTGGAAACCACCGTGTTCCGCATCATCCAGGAGGGCCTGACCAACGCCGAACGGCACAGCGGCTGCCGCATGATCCGCCTCGCCCTCGTCGAGCGCCAAGACCGCCTCTTCATCGAGATCGAGGACGACGGCGTCGGATTCGATCCCCAGCAGGTCGAAGCGGGGCGATTCGGCCTCAAGGGAATCCGTGAACGTGCCCACTTGCTGGGAGGCTCAACCCGGATTGAAAGCGCGCCCGGCCAGGGCACGCGCATCTTCGTCGATCTGCCCATCCTCCAAGCCGAAACAGGTGAAGGCAGCCCCGAGCCTTAGGGGCCCGCCTTCCTCCGAGTATCGCCAAGCATAAGGGTTCAACCATGAAGTGCGCAACTCGCCCTCCTCATCGCCTTGTTGCCGGTCCACGTCGCCTCGGCCCGCGAGTATGCGCCCCGAGTCGTCTCGCCTCACCGCGCCGATGCCTACAGCATGCGCACTTTCGCCCAGTTTCCGCGATGGAAGAACCTCCAGCAAGACGCGCTGGCTTGGGAGGTCTACAAGTACCTCGTCGACACGCGATCCGGGGTATTCCACATGAACGAGGTCCTCGAGGGAAGTGACGCCCTGAGCGAATACCGCACTCATCCGCGATCCCGTGAAGATTCTCAACGTCTACGGCTACGCCTACTGCGGCATCCTCGGCCCGGTGATGGCCGGAGTCAGCGAGGACATGGGACTCGGGCCCGGCGCGGACGCTTTCGCTGCCCGGTTGGAACCACGTGGCCTCCGAATCCTTCTACGGCGGACGCTGGCATTACCTCGATCTCGACGTCCGGGCCGTCTTCCGCCGCGACAGCGGTTCGCTGGCTTCCATGGCCGAAGCCCGGGAAGACGCCTCGCTGTGGCGGAGCCGCGGGCCCCTGTTCTTTCCCAACGACACCCTCGACTCGGCACGCCGCATCTACGCCACCACGCCGGTTCACCACTACCACGGCTTCAACCAGAGCGGCCACACCCTCGATTTCGTCCTCCGCCAAGGCGAGACCTTCACGCGCTGGTGGACGCCCCAGGGCGGCCGCTGGAATCATCCGGCCGACTACAACCGCGTCGACTGGCTCGATCAAGCTGCTCGAACAGGAGCCTCGCGGCCCCAAACCCAACCACCGGCACTTCACGGTCCACAACCACGGAAACGGGCGGTTCGTCTACCGTCCGAACCTCACCACTTCGTCCACCGATTTCGCCGACGGAGCGTACGACGTCGCAGCAACCTTCGCCCTTCTCCCATGGGCCTTACTCTCCAGAAATCGGGCGAGGGCTACGCCACGTTCGAAGTCCGCTCCCCGTATGTCATCGTTCCCCTCGTCGGCCAGATGCAGTCGGCCGCGGATGACCGCGAAGCTTCCGTCGCCGAGATCGATGCGCCAGCGGCGCCGCAGTGGCCATTTCGCTGGACGGCGGGCTCTCCTGGCAAGACGTAGCGGTCGCCGCGTGGCCTGCCCGGCTCGATCTCACGCGCTACGCAAGCGGCCGCTATGGATATCTGCTCAAGATCTCGCTTCGGGGGCAGCCGGAGGAGGCCGTGTTGCGATCGCTGACGCTGACGACCTGGGTGCAAGTCGCCCCCGCCGCGCTACCGGCACTGGGAGCAGGCGTCAATCACATGGAGTATCGCGTCGGCGACCATTACGGCCTGCGGACACGCGTGGCCGAGATTCAATCCGACGCCGGCAACCCGGCCGAGTTTCTCAAGTATCTCGTCGAGGCGCCGGCCGACTATCAACCACAACGCAAGACCGACCGCGTGCATGGGGCAGCCGTCGTCGAGCTCCGCGCCGCGCCCGGAGCCAAGATCGCCTGGTTCACGGCGGAGGGGAGCTTTCGCACCCACCAGGGCGACGGGGCACGCAATACGCGAAACACCATCGCCTACGCGACCGGGCAACCCAAGGATTTTCAGGAGGTTTACCGCGCGGAGGTTCCCGCCGACACCGACCATTGGCACTACAACGCGCACCGCGAGGTCAAGCTGCCCGAGCCCGCCGAGCGCGTGTACGTACGGTATGTCGGCGATCCGGCCCTCAACAACGTCCACCTCTACGCCCACTGCCTGGACGACGGCCGGGCCACGGTTCCGCCGATTCGCATTACGCACGCGTGGAAGGAAAACGGAACGCGCAAGACCAAGACCGTGAGCCTTCGCGGACCAGGATCGTACGACGTTGCCACCGACGCGGAGCCGGAAAACGAGTCGGTCGAGATCGCCGTGGCCAGCGACGGGGCGACCCCGTGAACCTCCGCCTCCGCGCCATGACCTCGGCCGATATCCCCCTGGGCATTCGCCTCAAGACCCAAGCCGGCTGGAACCAGACGGAGGCGGATTGGCGGCGATTTCTGACACTGGCTCCGGGGGGCTCGTTCGTGGCCGAACTCGACTCGGTCGCCGTGGGCACGGCGGTGGCCACCGCCTTGGAGTCCGTGGGTTGGATCGCGATGATCCTGGTCGACGAGCAATATCGCGGCCAAGGCATCGGCACGCGTCTCGTGGAACGGGCGATCGCTCACCTGCGGGAGCAGCCGGGCGTGCGTTCGATCCGGCTCGACGCCACCCCCCTCGGCAAGCCGCTCTACGAGAAGCTCGGCTTCCGCAGCCAGTATGAACTGGCGCGCTGGGAGGGCATCGCGCCCTGCGCGAGGAAGACGTCCGCGTCGCCGAGCTGCGCGACGACCAGTTCGATCGCCTCTCGGCCCTCGATCTGGAAATCACCGGAACGCGCCGCGAGAACCTGATCGAATATCTGGCGCATCACGCCAAGCACAGGCCGCTGGTGATGGACCGCGAGGGCCGCCTGCTCGGCTACGTGATGCTCCGCGAGGGATCGTGCGCCACGCAGATCGGCCCCGCCATCGCCGTGGAGGCCGAGGCGGGACGTGCCTTGGCCGATACCGCCTTGGCCCGCTGGCCCGGGCAATCGCTGTTCGTCGATATCCCGACCGTCAACGAGCCGGCCAGCACGTGGGCCCGCTCGCTAGGTTTTGTCGTCCAGCGCCAACTCACGCGGATGGTGCTCGGCCAAGATGTCGTAGACCGGCCCGCCCGCATCTGGGCCAGCTCGGGCCCGGAAAACGGCTGATCTCAGCCGCCGGTGCGGTCGATGATCAGTACTCCCTGCCGCTCGGCAGTGTCGAGAATCGTGCCCACCGCCTCTTCCATCAAGGTACCGATGGGCACGCGTTCCGTCGCTCCCGCTTTGCGCTGGCAATCCAGGAAGTAGTCGGTTTGCGTTCCCCGCCGGGTGCGCCGTTTTGGCGCCCACGGCGATTTGAGTGAGATCGCTGAAGCGCACATCGTGCACCGTGGCGCGAACCAGAGACCCGTGCGCAGCGCAAAGTGCTGCGCGTCGATTTCCACTCGGTCTCGCATCAATCCTGGAATCACGACCGCCAGCACAATCGGCCCCGCCACCGCCAGAGCCCAACCGTAGCGCTTCGACCGCAGCCGCCAACCCACCGGAACCGCCAGCAACGCCACAAGCGCGGAGACTCCCAAGACCCAGGGCGCGAAGGAGAAGACCGTCGTCCCTTCGCTCACTTTCTCGTCGACGCATCCGCACGTTACGCAAACGGCAACGCCCAGGGCCAATACCCCGGCAATTCGCACACTCGAACCCACGGCAATTCCTCCTACTTCGCAACCCCGTGCCCCAAGGACACACGGCTACCTTTCATCTACGGAAAAATCGGTCGGGGTTTCGCCTTCTCGCCGCCCGGCAGGGTCCAATCAGCCACCGCAATACTTCACGGCAAAGCACGTATCCCCTTCACAAGCCACGCGCACTCGTTTGCCGGCTCCGCCGGCCCCGTTCGCATCTGGAGGTACTCGAGGGCCACAAGGCTCATCGCGCGAACGCCCAAGACCAGCGAGGCCTCGTCGATCGCAAATGCCGGCGTGTGCGGCGGGTGCGATGCCCCGATCGCCTCGTTGGCGCGCGCCGAGGAAGAAGTACATCCCCGGCACCTTCTCGGCATAGCGGGCGAAATCCTCGCCGCCCATCGTGGGCTTGATCTCGACCACCCCGGCCTCGCCCGCCGCGTGCACTAGCGCCGGCCTCATGCGCTTTGTGAGCGCGGATCGTTCCAGACGGGCGGGGCATAGTCCTCAAAGGCGCTGAACTGGGCCGTCGTGCCGTGTGCGGCGGCGGTCTGCTCGATGATCCGACGGAAGTGCTCGGCCACTTGCCGCCGTGCATCCGCACTCAGCGTGCGGATTGTTCCCTCCAGGGCCACTTCCCCGGGCAGAATGTTCCACGCCTGCCCTCCTTGGACCATCGCGACAGACACAACGGCCGGCTCGCGCGGGTCCAGCTTGCGGCTCACGATCGTCTGCAAGGCCACAATCACGTGTGCGGACGCGGCCACCGGATCCACCCCCATCCACGGAAACGCCGCGTGGACCTGTTTGCCGCGAATCACCACCCGAAAGCGGTCCACGCCTGCCATCGTCGCTCCTTCGCGAACCCCGATCTTCCCCGTGGGCAGTTCGCTCGACACGTGCAGGGCGAAGATGGCCTTGACCTCGGGGCCGGCCAGCACTCCCTGGCGGATCATTTCCATCGCCCCACCCTCTTCACCCGCCGGCGCTCCTCCTCCGCAGGCTGAAAAATGAGCTTCACGGATTCCTGCGCAGATCGTCGCGCAGGGCCAGAAGCACTTTCGCCGCGCCGAGCAGGATCGCCGTGTGCGCATCGTGGCCGCAAGCGTGCATGACCCCGGGGTTTTCCGAGGCGAAGGGCAGTCCGGTTTGCTCCCGTACCGGCAGTGCGTCCATATCGGCGCGGAGCGCGACGGTCGGCCCGTCCTTCCGGCCCCGCACAATGGCCACCACTCCGTGCCGCGCCATGCCGGTCTTTACCTCCTCGATTCCCATGGCCCGGAGCTGCTCGGCCACGATGCGAGCGGTCCGCTCTTCCCGATTCCCCGGTTCCGGGTGGCGATGGAAATCGCGCCGCCACGCGATCACTTCGTTTGCCACGGCGTCGCTCTGTTTGCCGACGCGACCGGCCATGTCCTGGGCGAGAAGCGGAGTCGCGAGAATCGCAAATACGGCGACCATCCCCGCAGTGCATCGTGTTGTCACGGTCCAGTCCCCCTTGGCTGCTTTGCCGTTCATGGATGCCGTCGTTGATTGTGGAACCGTTCGAGGCTTTCTACGGGCGGGAATCACCCTTGTTCTACGAGCGGTGCCGAACTCAATCGACGGCTTTCCGGCGACCATATCCGCCCCGGCCGCCCGTGTCAACTTCCACCTCGCCGTGCAAGGCTTCGGGCCTTCCCTTCCCCTGCTCCGCGACGGATAATCCCTTACCGGGGCCGCGCTGCCGCGCGATTGCGCGGCGGCGTCGGCCAGGTGGGCAGATTCCTCGCAGTCCCAACGGTCCAGCATGCTCCTTCGACTGTTTCTGTTGTTCAGCCTGATCCCGCTGGTGGAAGTCGTCTTGCTGGCCTGGATCGCCCAGCACACCAACTGGATGGTAACCTTGGCACTGATCTTCGTGCCGGGCCTGCTGGTGCGCGTGGCTGGTGCGCTGACGAAGGGATTCGCTGCCTGCGGCAAGTCCGCGACCAGATCGGTCAAGGAAAGCTTCCGGCCTGCGCCGCTTTTGGATGGACTGCTGATCCTGGTGGCAGCGGTCCTCTTGATTACGCCGGGCGTGCTGACTGACGTAGTCGGCTTCGCCTTGCTGCTGCCACCCGTGCGCCATGCGGTGCGCCGCGGGCTCTCGCGGCGTCTGCGGATGCGGCGTGATGGAAGGTGTCGGCCATCCCTGGGAGCACGATGCACCGCGGGATCGAGTCATCGACGTTGAAGTCATCGACCGCGGTCCACGCCCCACCTGAGCCGACTCGCCCCCCTGCCCCGCGCTCCGCGGCAGGACGACGCGACCTATCGGCCTCTGTCTGCCGGACCCAATCGAGCATATAATTGCAGCATGTGCCGGCACTGCCGCGGCGGCCCGATGGGGCCGGGAAGTATGGGGCCGACACACGGTTCGGGGACCGGCTCCTACTGAGTCCGCACCGCGAATCGACTGGTTTCGCTCCCGCGTTTCCGGAAATCAAGAAGACGCTCGCTTGCGACATGCCTACAACTCTCGATCGCCCCACACCGCGTGAAGCCTTTCCCTTCAAGCCCTACAGGGCGATCGCCCCGGAGGAGCTTACGCGGCGGATCGAAGCCCTTCGCGAGCAGTTGGGCAAGGAATTGTTGATCCTCGGCCATCATTACCAGCAGGACGAAGTCATCGCCTTGTCCGATTTGCGGGGCGACAGTTACCAACTCAGCAAGCTCGCCGCCGAGCATACCCAGTGCCGTGCAATCGTTTTCTGCGGCGTTCACTTCATGGCCGAGACCGCTGACGTGCTCGCCAACCAGCCCGAGCGCATGGCCCAGCGCGGTGGCCAGCGCATCCCCGTGGTCTTGCCCGATCTCTCGGCCGGCTGCTCCATGGCCGACATGGCCCGGATCGAGCAGGTCGAAGCGTGTTGGGCCGAGCTTGCCACGGTGATCGACGTCGACGACGTGATGCCGGTAACTTACGTGAACTCGGCCGCCAGCCTGAAGGCCTTCTGCGGACGGCGCGGCGGCATCGTCTGCACCTCAGCCAACGCCGCCGCGGTGCTCCAATGGGCCTTTGCCCGCCGCCGCCGAGTGCTCTTCTTCCCCGATCAGCACCTGGGTCGCAACACCGCGCTGGCGATGGGCGTGGCGGCGGAGCAGATGCCGGTCTGGGACCCGCGCGAAGACGCGTTGGGCGGCAACACGCGTCAGGCCATCGCCGACAGCCGCGTGGTCCTCTGGAAGGGTCATTGCAGCGTCCACCAGTTGTTCCTTCCGGCCCACGTCGACCAGTTCCGCCAGCGCCATCCCGGCATCAAGATTCTCGTGCATCCCGAATGCATGCGCGAGGTCGTCGAGCGGGCCGATTTCATCGGCTCGACCGGCCGGATCATTGACCTCGTGTGCGGAAGCGCCGGCCGGCTCGCAGTGGGCAATCGGCACCGAACTGCACCTCGTCAACCGACTCAAGCACGAGCACCCGGAGCAGGAAATCCACTTCCTCTCGCCCATGGTCTGCATGTGCGCGACGATGTATCGCATCGATCTGCCGCACCTTTGCTGGGCGCTGGAGAACCTTGCGGCCGGTACGCCGATCAACGTCATCCGCGTGGACGACGCAACGGCGGCACGATGCCCTGGAAGCACTGCGGCGCATGCTGGAAGTGAAATAGCGCCTTCGGCCGGCTGTGAATCCCAGCGGTCCGACGAAGGTGAGCGCGGTGCGCAATTGCTGGTTCGCAGTTGCCGGTTCTCTGGGCGGCTACCGCCGCCTTCTACTTGCCCGTGGTGCCGAGACCTGGAATCTCGACCTTCAGATCCGTATCGAGATCCATTTTCGGGGCGGGCGCCGGAGTTTTCCGCTTGGGTGCTTCGCCCCCGCCTTTGGGAGTGAAACGGGTGCGTCGCCGCCCGCGGTCGGAGCAAATCGGGGCGCGTCGCTGCCGTTATCTTCCCGGGCGTCGAGCGAGATGCGCGTGCGGTCGGGAAAAGTCACCTCGACGACCACGAGATCCCACTTCCCGGCCATGCGTCGCGATTCGCTCCGCACCACCGCCTTGCCCTTGGGGCCCTCGACGTGGAACAGCACGTTGGCGCGGCCACGCCCCTGCCCTTCCTCGGAAACGTTCCCCGACGGGGCGGGCAGGTTCATATCTCGAACCGGCTCTCCCAGCCGCGCGGTCACCTGGGAAGATTGGCGGACTCGCGCCAGCGCCTGCTGATACGGCTCCGTCGATTTCAGGTGATAGAACAGCGACCACAGCACCGCGCCGGCCACAACGGCGCAGGCCAGCAGGCCCCCGAAGAACACCGCCGGCACAAACCAGCGCCAATTTCGAGCCAGCCAACTCCGTTTCGTCGTCGGGGCACTCGCGGCCTGATCCAAGCCACTCATCACGTTCCTCCTTGCGCTCTCGGGTCGGGGAGACGGCGCACGCCTCGGGGGCAAACCCTTCACGCGCTGGCCTTGTCGGGCCCCGTCTCGGGACTCTTCTCTGTGGTTGCCGCGGGGGCTCCCGCAGGCTTCGCTTTGACCGCGGCCGGCTTCTTCTCCACCGCCTTGGGCGGCGGCTTGTCGACGACGCGCAGATACTCGGGGGCAATGTCGTACCAGCCGCGATTGCCGGCGGAGTCGAACTCGACCAGCGCGCGACCGTTCATGTTCACCGTCTTCACCTGCCCCACGGTCCCCTCGAAGCGAGCCAATTCAGGCTGCTGTGCGTCGACCACCACGTACTGATCGCTGAATTGCTCGCGGAGTTTTTCGACTTCTTCGGGCAACATCGTCGCTGGTCTCTCTTCACAATGCCGATTCTCGGCCACCTGCACGTTGCGCGGGGCCCACGCGGTCGCAGACGATCGCGACAAACGCGAACATCCCAGGAAAGGCCGGCAGCACGCTGAGGCTGCCCGCTTGCCCGCTTCCCACGGGAATCAATTACTCCGGTTGGCCCCGGTCTGCTCGACGCGCCACCGCAGATGGAATCGAGGAATCCCTGGATGTTGCCGTCCAGCACGCTGTGGAAATTGCTCTCGACAGTAGCCGGTGCGCGCGTCCTTCACGCGCTGGTCGGGATGGAGGAAGTAGTTGCGGATCTGCGAGCCGAAGCCGACCTTGGGCATCTGGTTGTACTTGGCCGCCTGCTCGGCCTCGCGTTTTTCCTCTTCCAGCCGGGCGAGCCGGGCGCGGAGCATCTTCCAGGCCATCGCCCGGTTCTTGTGCTGGCTCCGCTCGTTCTGGCACTGCACGACGATCCCCGTCGGCAGGTGCGTCAGCCGGATCGCGCTGGAGGTCTTGTTGACGTGCTGGCCGCCCGGACCGCTTGCCGAGAAGACGTCCTCGCGAACGTCGTCGTGGCTTGATCTCGATTTCCGCATCGTCGCTCACGTCGGGCGAAACGTCGACCGCGGCGAAGCTCGTCTGCCGTTTGCCTTCGGCGTTGAACGGGCTGATCCGCACCAGCCGGTGGATGCCCGCCTCGCCCTTCAGGTATCCGTAGGCCATCCAGCCCGCGGACGGCGATGCTGGCGCTTTGGATGCCCGCCTGCTCGTTGTCCTGGCGGTCGAGCAGCTCGACCTTGTAGTCGTGGTCCTCGGCCCAGGCGATGTACATGCGCAGGAGCATTTCCGCCCAGTCGTTGGCGTCGGTGCCGCCGTCGCGGGCGTTGATCGAGATGATCGCATCGTTGGCGTCGTACGGGCCGTTGAGCAGCGCCTTGATTTCCAGCTCCCCGAGCGCCTTGTCCAGACGCTCCAACTGCTCCGGGACCTCCGCGGCGAATCCCTCGTCCTCCTCGGCCATTTCCAGCACACTGGAAGTCCTCGCCGCTCTTGGATCACTTCGTCCAGCGGCTTGAGGACCGATCTTCAGCCCCTTCAGTTCGGCGACGACCGCCTGGGCCTGCTCCTGGTTGCCCCAGAAATCCGGGGCCGACATCTTCTGTCTCGATCGCGCGCACTTGCGACTTCTTGGCTTCGTAGTCAAAGAGAGTCTCGCAGTTGGAGAATTCGCTGCTGGATCGCTTCGGCCCGATCGGTCCATTCCTTGTCCATCGCCGCTTGGCTCCATCTATGGGGGTTGCTCGCATGCAGACTCGTATTATACCCCTGAGGCCGGTCGGAGGAAGGCGAAACACCCCCTCGGATCGGCCCCCGACCTTCCTCTTGCCCCCAGGAATTCCTACACTTCAGTGAGTTTCAGATCTTCCTCGGAGACCCCGGATGGCCCGCGTCGTCCTAGCCATGTCGGGCGGAGTCGACAGCAGCGTCGCCGCCTGGCTGCTCCGCGAACAGGGGCACACGGTGATTGGCCTGTTCATGCGCCACGGCGCCCCCGCCTCCACCTGCGCGACGGGAGCGGGGAGCGGGCCGAAGCAGGGCTGCTGCTCGGCGGCCGACGCCGACGATGCCCGCCGCGTGGCCGACCGGCTGGGAATCCCTTTCTACGCCCTCAACTTCGACGACCAGTTCAGCCGCATCATCGACTACTTCGTGGACGAGTACGCCTCGGGCCGTACGCCGAATCCCTGTATCGTCTGCAATACGTGGCTCAAGTTCGGGAAGCTCTTCGACTATGCCGACAGCGTCGACGCCGGCTACGTGGCCACGGGCCACTACGCGCGTCTGGGGGCGGTCGAAGGCGACCCATCGCCCGCGCTGCTCCGCGGCCGCGACGGCGCGAAGGACCAATCCTACGTCCTCTTCGGCGTCGATCGCCGCTTGCTCCCCCGCTTGAGCCTGCCGGTGGGCGACTACCGCAAGGAGGAAATCCGCCGCTTCGCCGCCGAGCTCGGCCTCCAAGTCGCCGACAAGCCCGACAGTCAGGAAATCTGCTTCGTCCCCGACGGAAACCACGCCCGCCTCGTGCGTCAACAGCGTCCAGAGTTGGACACTGCCGGCGAGATCGTGACCACCGACGGCAAGGTCGTGGGCCACCATGAGGGGCTCGAGCGATTCACGGTCGGCCAGCGCAAGGGATTGGGTGTCGCCCTGGGCGAGCCGTTCTACGTCGTTCGCCTGGAGCCCGACAGCCGCCGCGTGGTGTTGGGAACGCGCGAAGACCTGGCGCGCCGCGAACTCACCGCCGCGCGATGCGAATTGGCTGATCGATCCGCCGACCGGGCCGCTGTCATGCGAAGTGAAGATCCGCTACCGAAGTCCCCCGGCAAGGGCGACGGTCGAACCGCTCGATGCCGGCCGATTCCGCGTCTGTTTTCAAGAGCCTTGCTATGGAGTCGCCCCGGGCCAGGCGGCGGTATGCTACGACGGCGACCGCGTGCTCGGCGGCGGCTGGATCGAGGCGCTGAGAACCGATTCGCCAACGGCCGCGACCCTCCGCCACCGGGCAATCGCCGCGCCGCAGGTGCTCCTGAGTGCGCATCGGAAAACGATCGCCGTGCCACGCGCAGAACTCGCACGCCGCCGCGCTACGCGTCATGGTCTTCGAGCCAGGCATCGATGTCGCGCACGTGCTCCGGCCGCACGCGATACTCGCCCACGAAACCGCCCTGGCCGTCCGGCGCGACCACGTACTCGGCCCAGCCCCGCTTCACCCACTCCCGCCCTAGAAGCTCGTTGCGCCGCTCCAGCCACCAGAAGCCAAAGGCTTCTTTGAACCATGACTTTACGCCGGGACCGTCCGTCGGGTCGAGCCCGCGCGGAATGTGCTCGGCCAGCAACTGGTTGATGAACGTGGTTTCCAGCCGTTGGAGAAATGTGGTAACGCCCACCCCAACTTCCCGAGCAGGGAACGAGTCGGTACCAGGCGATCCGTCGCACGTCGCAGAGGAGAAGACGGGCTCCTAAGAGAAGCATATCACGCCGCGAAGGGACGCGCCTGATTTCCGTGGGGAGGCAGCGAAAGTGCTGGCGCACATTCTTCGTTCGTTCCAAGGACTTGGGGTCACTTCGCGGCAATTCGATACGTCACGCGGACTTTCCCTATGCGCTTACGCGCAATTCTCGGGACGTCTGGCGCAATGCCGCCACCTTCACCGCCGGCTACTTCAGTTCCACCTCGTACCAGAGAGTCTGCTGCGCTGGGCCCATCTGGATCGTCGCCTGCCGGTCCCGTCCGGCGACCTTCAGCGCTTCGCGGCGGTTGCCCGCCGCATCCAACGCATAGGCATGAACGCGCTGCGGCACCGCGGGGAGCGTCACCTCGATGGGAATTCCTTCGCAGAGGATGGGTTCCGTGCCCCAGCGGTCGCGAAGCGTGATGCGGTTCTCCGCCAGCGTCTCGAACTGGGCATCCTTGTTCTGCACCCAGCCGGTCGCGGCGATGAGGATTCGCTTCGCCTCGTCCAGCGACGGGCCCTCGACCGCGGTAATCGACACGGTGGCCCAGTCCAGCTTCGTCGGGCCGATCTTCAGCGTCATCGAGCCGAGCGGGATCGTCCGCCCGCGGACGAAACCGGTGAAGAGCTTGGTCCGCGGCGTATCGGCGACGAAGTAACCCGCCCCCGGCTGCGACGCGTCCCATCGCAGTTCGCCGGTGTCGGAGACGAAGACCTTTTCCTTGCCGAGCTTGGGCCGTTCGACCGCGGCACTGCCTTCGCCCCGGAGGTCCAGGGCAATCGCATGCCGAAGCGCGTAGTTGGCATCGAGGCCGAACTGGGTGGAGGTCAACGTCCACGCGCTCTGCGTTTCGTGGAGCTTGGTCCGCTCCGCCTGGCGCGACATCGGCACGGTCAGAGTCTGCCGGGCCTTGGCAACGTCGCCGCGGAGAAACATCGCGGCGCAGGCCGGCATGTGGACCATCCGGCTCGGATCGCACTTGATGTCGAAGAAACCATCGAACTTGCGCGGTTCGTAGCGGTTGTTGTGCGAGTAGGCGAACGAGTAGATCGCGTCCCAGCCTTGCAAGGCCCCGTAGGCGGCGATCATCGGGAAACCTTCGGCCGCGTACGAAATCGGCGCCGGATGATTGTACTCGCTCACCGTGTACGGCTTTCCGGCCACGCGCGTTGCCGCCAAGCGAGCCAGGGTGCCGCCCGGACTATTCACCAAGGCTTCGTTGGTCACGTACCAATCGCGCGAATCCCAAGGGCGGCCGGGAAAAGTGGGATGGTGCCAGTAGGAGTGGGCGTCGATGAAATCCAGCGCCGCCTGCACGTGCACGGGGCTCCATCCCATCTGCGTGCCCGCGACCAGAGCGCGGACCCCCAACTCATTCTTGAGATACTGCCCCATGCCGCCCCAGTAAGCCGCCTCCGTCTCCCAGAGAAAATCGAGAAAGTCGTGCCGTGCGGATCGCGTAAGGTTCATCGACCCCTTACCCAGCACCGGTACGCTCCCGTCTTCCAAGCGTTGGTTGGCCTCGAGCCCCATGACGCCCCCGGGACGCAGCGAAATCCGAGCCAGTTCGTAGACGCCGGGCGGAAAGCCGGAGAACCCGATGCGCGCGTTCTCGTCGTCCCGACTGAGAACGAACGTGTAGCGGAACGGCTTCCATTCGGATCCGAGGTTCACGTCCGTATGGAAGCCAAGGTCCTCCCAAGGTTCGTGCGCCTGCTTGCCGTTGATCGAAACCTTCTGCGCCTTGTCGGCTCGCATCTCGAAGGTCAGGGTGTAGGGCGTATCTTTCTTCACGGCCAATCCGGAATGACTGAACTGCGGATGCCAGGCAATCTTGCCCGCTCGGCGCACTTCCAGGCGAAGCATGCCCTGCCCGGCGGGCCCCTTGTGGATCGACCACTCCGCCTGCGACGCATCGTCGCGTTCCAAGTTCCAGGGCGCCCAATCGACTTGGCAAAATCGCCGCTCGTCAGCATCTCCTGCCCGAGCGGAACCGCTTCCGCATTCCATGCCTTGCGCAGCTTTTCCGTCGTCGAGTACTTCTTCGTCAGCCACTCGTTCCATCGCTTGCGGAAAGTCCCCGCGTAGGGCTCGGGCAACTTATCCAGATTCCCCCAATTCCACTCGGCATACAGGGCGTTCTCGTTGTTGATTTCCACGAAGGCAACCGCCGGCTCCTGCGCATAAGCGGTTTTGGTATAGGGATTCACATGAGACAGCAGATCGTGCGCATACTTCTTCTGCAGTTCGATCATCCGCGGCTCGAAGTTGTCGAGTCCCTTGTCGTAGTTCGGCCGCTTCTCGCGGTCGGGAAATCCCTCGGCAGCGCCGAACCAGCGCGATACGTGCAGGTTCAGGTTCGTGTAGACTCCGTGCTCCTTGAGTTGGAAGACCAGGTAGTCCAACCGCTCGATCTTCTTGGGATCGATGGTAAGTTTGTTGGGGCTGTCGCCCCAGATCGAGTACGAGTCCATGTGGTGCATACGCACGCAATTGATCCCCAAGCGCGCCAGGCGCGCGGCCAGACGCTCCGCCTCGTCGTGCGTGGGAAAGCAGCCCTCGAAACAGAGGTTGGTGGCCCAGAAGTGGATTGGACCGGCGTCGGTGCACAGCCCTCCCCGTTCGGCGCGGACGAAACCGTGCTTGCCCGCCGGACGCTCCAGCCAATGGGCCACATTGGTGGCATTCTCCGGGCTGTCGTAAGAAACCACGAACGGAAACAGGTTCTCCTCGGCGCCGACAGGCGCGGCGCAAATCGCGGCCAGGGCGACCGATGCGGCAATGCGAGCGAGCATAGCGTTTCTCCTTCTCTTGAGTCCTGCACGGCTCGTAGAACGAGGGCGACCAACAGGAGCCCGGTTTCCCGAGACGGAAAGCCTCGAACGGTTCCACAATCAACAACGGCATCCGTGAAGCGGCTAGGGACCCAGAGTAGCCCACCCGAGGGCAACGTGCAACCGTGTCCGTCGCAAGCGGCGGCCGGAGCGTTCTGGCGCGGTGGTGCGCACCCCTGGTGGGATCCGCGGTTCGGCCACGCAAGAATCGGCAGAACTTCAGCGATTTGCGAATCGTGAGCCGATCGGAAGGATGATCCCCGCAAACCAAGCAAGATCCGCGTCGGCCGGCCCGGCCGGCAATCGGCTCGGAGGGTCCGCCGCGGCTGCCTAAGCCGCGCGGCGCCGTTGCGCTGCGGACTCGAGCGCAGCCTCGATCCGCGCCGTCTGCGCGTGCAGCGAGAACTCGTCGCGCATCCGCTGCCGGGCACACGCGCCGTATTCCGCGCGTGCGCCGGATTCGCCAACAGATCGAGGATCGCTCGCGCCAGGGCGTGGGCGTCGCCGGGCGGAACCAGCGTCCCCGTGCGATCCGACTGAACGCACTCCGGAATTCCACCCACCGTGGTGGCCACCACCGGCAGCCCCGACCCCATCGCCTCCAGGATCGCCAGCGGAAGGCTCTCCTCGATCGAAGGCAGCACCCACAGGTCCAGGGCTTGCAGGATCTCCGGCACGTCGTTGCGTTCGCCCAACCAGATGAGGTGCGAATCGACTTTCAGCCGTTCCGCCTCGCGCCGCACGAGATGGTGGTAGTTGCCCCTCGGCTGTCGCCCCACAATCGCCAGACGCGTCCGCGGCTGTGCGGCCAGGATCTCCGGCATCGCGCGGACCAGATACAACAGTCCCTTGCGGCGGATGATATCCCCTACGATACCCAAGAGCGGCGAGTCCTGGTCGACTCCCAGTTCCCGCCGAACACCGGCCCGGGCCCCCCCCGGCACGCGCGCCAGGCGGTGCTCGTCGATGAAGTTGTGGATGGTCACGATCCGCCGCAACGGCACGAGGTTCAGTCGCCGGTGGAATCGTCGCGTTGCCTCACTGACGGCGATCACCAGGTCGTTGAACCGCCAATGGAGTTGGAAATGGCGGCTGTGCGCCGTGGCCACGCAGGGAATGCCGCTCGCGTAGCGCAGCAGGACACCGAAGAAGTTGGCCCGACTCATATGCGTGTGGATCACGTCGATCTGCCGGGCCCGCGCCAGTGCGGCCATGCGCCGTAGTTCGTCGGTCGGCCATCGGCGAAGGTTCGAAGTCACGACCTCGAATGGCTCGCCGGCAAGTTGCTCCACGAAGTCGGCGTCGGGTCGGCATACCAGCGTTACCGCATGTCCTCGCTCCGCAAACGCGCGCGATAAGAGCAGACAGTGCCGGACGGCCCCGTTGATCGACCCCCCCGAGATGATCTCCAGGATCTTCATGTGTCGCTCCGCATGGAACCGGCACTCGCCCGCCAGGTTTCCGCCCCGCTCGATGGTCCCTCGGTGCAGAGTGATACCACGCACTCCCCGACCCCGCCAAGACCATTTCCCCGCGCTGGCGGTCAGATTTCGACCCTGCCCGACATGAGGCACTTCCCCGGCAATGCACACGACGAGAGCGCGGCGAACGGAATCGCTTTCCCCGCTTCATTCTCCCGCACCTAGAGGGGGAAGAGCGAAGCTCGGATTCCGATTCCCTGGGCTGCGAGCCGATCAGCCGTCCGAGGGCGGCTTCCGCAGGAGGAGTTCCACGATCCGCCGCCGCAACTGCTGAATCTGCCAGGCCGAGAGCGAAGCAAAATCGATCGCATCGGCGTCGTCGATTGGCTGCATCCGGTTCGGATCGGTCTGCGCGCGAGTTGCCTCGTGGATCATCGCCTTGATCTGCTCCCGGTTGAGGCGGTAGCGTTCCGAGAGCATGGTGAGGTACTCGATCAACTGCTGCCCGTCGCGCAGCGCCTTCAGGCGCAGATCGCCCGCGACCGCCAGATCGAAGCGATCCCCCGGAGCCATCAGCGCGCTGCCGCCCGTGCATCCCGCGTCGTTCTGCTCCAGCGACTCCTCGGATCCGAGTGTTTGCCAGGGCATGAACGCATCCGCTCCATCCGCCCAGGCGGACAGAAGAAGCGTCACGTTCTCGGTGTTGCTCACGCTGTCGTGGCTGGCAACGCCGTACGCGCGGACGTTCAGGCCGGTTTCTTCGCTCAGCGTCCGGCAGCGGCGGATCATGGCCGCCCCGCTGAATGCCCCGGCGCCATAATAGGCCGCGTCGACCACTCCCATCAGCGTGCGTCCCTGCCATTGCGGTCGCGAGATGTCGGCGCGCGCCGCCCACATACGGGGATCGGCCTGGCCTCTCCCGCCGTTCCACAGTTGCAGGAGGAATTGCAGTGCCATCCAATCGTCCCAGTAGTAGGGTTCGTCCGTCGTCCACCAGGTGTTGATGCCGTAGTCGACGCGATTGGTGGCCTTGCCACCGAAGTAGCACTGCATCTCGGTCTGCGTGTAATCCTTCTGCTGGAAGTGCTCGATGAATTGCCGCTGCACCGCCCAGAAGGCCTGCTTGTACTCCTCGGTCAGACCCTGGTCGATCGGCGGCGCCGCAAGGTAGTGTTCCACGATGCGGCTGGGATCGTCTCCCTGGTTGGGCCAATAGCCGTCGTAGCGGTAGCTCTCACGGCTCAAGGGCGTGGGCCAGCTATCCTCGAAGGGCAGATACATGCATTCGACCGGCACGCCCGCGCGCGGCAATCGGCGAAAGCCTCGCCCGTCAAGAGCGGCCCAACGCACTGGTCGTACTGATTCCAAATGACCCGCGCCGCCGCTCCCTGCCCCTCCAACTGCGGCCGCCAGGCCCAGCAATTCAGCACGCAGCGGTGCTGGTGCGCTAAGCGGTAGTATTCGATCGCTCGCTCGGGAATCGAAAAGGCATTTAACTCCGGCCAGAAGCTCAGCCGGTCGGGAATCGCCAGGTCGAGCACCTCCACGGACACCGGAACGTCCACCTGCATTCCCTGCTCGGCGGCCACCGTCATCGAACCCGCGTACGTACCCGGCGGCGCTCCTTTGGGGATGTAGAGATCGACGTATACCGTCTGGTTGCGCTGCTGGGGAATCCGCCCCTCCGCATCCGGAATACTGAGCGCGCTCTCCGGCCCCAGGGGCACGCAGTACGCCGGTTGCCACTGCCCGACGCGATTCCGCGCGTACCAATTGCGATACAGTTCGATGTCTTTCAGCTCGATCCTCGCACCCTCCGGTCCGGCGAGCGGACGCGGCTGTACCTGGATGGCAGACAGCGCGTCGGGCTGCAGATTCTCGATGCACAGTTGGAACGACACGTACTCGCCTCGCGCTCCAAACAGCCGCACCTGGCGGCCGTCCCAAACCGCATTCGTAACCGCGTGGGCCGGTGCGCCCTCGGGCCCCACCGTGCCCAGGTCCTGGCACATTATTTGGCCGGTTTCCGGGTGGACTTTCACCAGGCCGGGCAACGGCCAGACGCGCAGTGCGCCTGCTGCGGCGCCTGCGCCGGCTGACCGCGCTGCGGTGGAATCACCCCCAAGGCAAGATTCCGCGAAAGCGCCTTCGAACTCCGTGCGCGAAGTCGGGTGGGAAACGACTGTTGGCCGCCGGATGAAACCGCCACCACCTCCAGGTGATGCTCGCGCCCGGCGGAAGATCCTCAAGGTAGAAAATCGTCGGCCGATCCGGGAGCGGATGCTTCACGCACCATCGAGGCACCGGTCGGCCGTTCAAGGCCAACCGCCAGCAAAACGTGTTGGCCGCCGGCTCGATCGTGACGCGCACCGCTCCGGTGCGCAAGTGCGCGTGCTGCGGAGCCGGCTCCACCGAAACCACCGGCGGCTCCGGCTCGCCCCGCAAGGCATCGCCCAACCGCACTTCGACGTACGGCTCGTAACCTCGCACTTGGCAACTGGAGATCCAATTCTCATGATTGGCGGGGTTGCCACCGTCCATCACTGCCAGACCATCGCTATCGCCCACGGCCAGTGCATAGATCAACTGAGGGTCCAGCGGCACTGCGATCCACCCCTCGGGCAGGTCTTTTCTCTCGCTCCAACAGCCCAAGCTGTTGCCGGCGGACATGACGACGTCTGCCGCCGATGAGCCGGGCCATGCCCACGATCGATTCGCACCCGGACGGAAGTCGGCAAGCATGAAGTTCGCCCCGCTCGCCGAGCCGTAGACGACCTGGCTTTCTCCCTGCTCCCAGTCCTGGTTGACCGTCGAGACACGCAGATACCGCAGCTTGTCGCTGCCGTCGCGATGCAGACAGAGTGCAGCCTCAGCGATCTCCCGCCCCTGGACCGCGCGTGCATCGACGCGGAGAAGGGCGAAATCCTGAATGTTGCGGAGCTTCAGTCGCGGCGCCTTGCCCGCGCTACTGTTCCGCTCCCGCGGAGTGCCGTCGGCCAGCCACGCGCTGGCCACGCAGGGCAGACGCACCACGTCGCCGGCTTGGGCCAGAGGAACCTCGCCCACGGGCGGCCCTTGAGCCCAAAGCTGCGTGACCGAGCCTGCAAGACATGCCGCCACGGCCCACAATCGCATGGTTCCCATCCCTGAGCACTCCGGAAGATTTGTGCTACCGCGCCTTGGGGTGGCCGTCGCGCTGAGCGCGGTCCACCTGGGAGGAGGGGCGCGTTAGGCCTTTCCCCATCCCTGTGTGGAGAGCGCAGACACCCGGCAACCTCTGCCCATTCGGCGCTTTCGGAATGATCGGCAAAGTTTGCCAGGCTCTTTGACGGCATTTGCCAATTTGCAGCACACGCCACGCTGCAGGAGGGGGCAAGCTGGAGTCTTGCGTAGCACAAGGGGGGAACCGGAGCCCGGTCCATTAAAAGACAAAACGGGGCGGGCGCCCTCGCTCAAGGCAATTTCAAGGCGTCTGGCGCGAATCGCCGGGAGCCAGTCCCCGTTTTGTCAGAGCCTGCTGGAGTTATTCTGCCGGCTCGCCCTGCCGCAACGCGGTTGACGACACGTCCTCGCGAAACTCGTCTTCCGCCACCCCCTCGCAGATCTCGCACAACTCGGAGGGCAGATCGAGATCGGCTAAGGTCAGAAATCGATCTCCCTCCAGGCGTCCAAAGACGAGGAATCGGCAGCCGCGCTCCGCGATCCGTCGTAGGGCGGCCCGGCAGGCCGCGGGGGCACCGCCATAGTAACGCACGTCGGCGATTCGCTTGAGCGTATCGACTCCGACGACGAAGGTGGCACCGGGAAATTGAGCCGACTTCTCCTCGAACGTCGCCGCACGCGAAAGCCACACGCACTGCTCCGCGTGAAACTGCTCCAAGCGTCGTGCAATCTCCAGATAATCCAAGGGAGGCTTGTCCACGTTGACGATCGAGATCTCGAACTCGGCCGGCCCGCGCAGCTTGCGTCGCGCGATCTCCGCCATGCGCCGGTGCGCCCGTGGAGCGGATGGAAAGCGCCAGGAAAGAGCAGCCGCGTGCCCGGCTCCGCGGGCGTCTCGCCCTGGGCCCGCGTGGCTACGATCTCGCCCGCCCAAAGCTGCCTCCAGGGCGGAGGCGCCGTGAACCGCGATTCGTCGAGCCGCTCTCCGGGGAGCAATTCGGCATGGAGCCGCTCATCGAGTCCACATGCTTCGGCGACCGCGTTGAGCACCAGAGTACTGACGAGTTGCTCCTCTTCTTCGCGGCTCCGCCGGCCTTTTTCCAGTTCGATCGACTGACTCATCGTCCAGGCTTCGGTCTGGATCGCCAGGTGGGCTCGGTGCGCGCCGAGTTTCGGGCGGTCGCTGGCCAGGCTCGCCGTGCAGGCCACTCCCGCGCGGTCCGGCCCTGGGGCCAGCCGACGAGCCCTGGCGTAGGCGACCATGGCCATCATCCGGGACGTCGGCTCGGCGCAGAACTTGTCCGGTCGGGCGTCCAACCAGTCGACCATCGAAGCCTCGCAGTAGGGCACGACCGCTTCGAGGAGGGTGCGCGACGCCCCCGGCACTTCCAGCAGCCGCGCAAGACGCTTGCCCCCCCTCCCGAAACCGCCAGTACCAGCCGCGTGGGCCGATTGTGGATCCCCTCGATCAATCGCCTGCCGTGGAGCATCCTCATCCCCTTTCTCCGTTTTCACTTACCGCCCCCAGGAGCAGCCCCAACAGAACGCTGCGCGCGTAGCGGTTCCGGCGATGGTGCGATGCAATCACCTCTTCTTCGCTGACCCGGTGGATTGTACCACCCCGGCCGTTCACCTCCACGTCGCCCGATCGCGCGTCGCCGAGTACCTTCTGCAAAGCATCAAGCTCGGCATAGCGACGAAAGGAAATCGCTAGCTCAGTATAGCGCTCTGTGCCTCGCGCGACGAGCGTTCGCCGATACCCCTCGCCCGTGGCGCGACGCGTAACGGCAGACGCTCGTCGAACACCACGACCACGCGCGCCGGACGTTGTTGGTCTTCGGCAATCCGGCCTAAGCTCCTCGACATGGAACTCCGGTTTCCCGTCGCCAGGAAGGCCACGCCGGTCTCGATCGCCTCGTCGGCGACCTGCCGCGCAATGCGAAATGATACGCCGGGAGGCGGCCCGGCCGCGCGGCTTGGGCGCTCGATGCGGCGGATTCCGTACGCGCCGGTCTGCTGACACTGGCGCAAGAGTGCCTCGACCAGCCCGCACAGGTTGGCGGCATCCGCGGGAAGCGTGTCCGGCTCCAATTCCCTCCGCGCGATCTGTTCGGTGATTTTTCCTTGCACCTCCTCGTCGATGCGATCCGCCAGATCCTCAGGCGATTGGGCGAGCGCGGGCGGCGGAGAATCGGTGCCCGCGCTGCTTTCGGGCCAGCGCCGGAACCACGCCTCGCCCCCCCGCGTCCGAATCTCGGCTTGCTGTTCGCGCCACCGGTCGCGCGCCCAGTTCACCACGTTGCGCGGACGCACTTCCGGCGCATCCGCCAGCCGCTCCTCGAACCACGACCTGCCGAGCGGGAAAAGCGCGTCCGCCGCCCGCCGCTCCTGCAGCTCGGGGCGGCTCCGCCAAGGCTCAAAGAATCGTTCCAGCCGCGCCTGGGCGAGCTGGTGCGCCTCGCGGCGCGTAATCCGCGACAATTGGATCCCCTGAGCGTTCTGGGCGATCCGCTCCCACGCCGCCGGCAGGATCACCCCCTGTTCCACATAATCGAGAATCTTCCGCTGCACCCCGGAGAGCAATACGAGCAGATTTCGCGCGTGATCCAGAAGCGGGTGCAGGAACTGCGTCAGCGCCAGCATCTGCTCGTTCGTCAGGTTATCGACCTGATCGAAACACAGCACCAGCGGTTTGCCGGCCAGTCCGGCGAGATCCGCAATTGCAATCAGCACGCTCTCAATCGCGGGATTGCCGGGCAGCGCCACCGTTTCCTCGGATTCCATCCTCCGCATGCCCAACTTCGCCGCCTCGTCGCGTTCCAGCTCGTCTCCCGAGATCCACCGCAGCGCCAGTTTCGCCCGCTCATCTCCCCCCCCGCCGCCACCAATACTTAGAAAGGAAATAGCGGAAGAGCACGTCATACGCGTCGCGCGCGTCGAGTCCCGCTCCGGGGTGGCGGGCGATCCGCTCCTCGATGAAACGCATATACTCGCTATAGGCACGGGCCGCGGGCAGGGAGGCTCCGGCCAGTCCGCTCGCCTCCAGCGCGTGCCGTACCGCCCCGGTCACAAGGTCGTAGAGCGCGGAGCCCTGCTCGTTCGCGCCGGTCTGCCCCGCCAATCGGTGTGCCACGCATTTCACCACGTATCGCGGCAGCATCTCCGCGCTGGGCTGCAGGTTGTGAAGAAAAACCACAACGGCACGGTCCGATTGCTCCGCCCAACGGCAGAAACGGGCGAGCAGGTGGCTCTTGCCGACCCCCGCCTCGCCCCACACGATCTGGCCCTGGTGCCCCTGCTCGCGTCGAACCTCGTCCGCGCAGTGGAGGAGGGTCTGAAAGGGACGCTCGTGGATCGCCGCAACGTCAGCTTCCATCCCCGACGGATCGCTCACGGCATTGGACAGAAAGGGATTCTTGTCGAGAATCTGGCGTGCAAGTTCGTCCATCCCGCTCTCCTCGCTCTTCTCGGACCGCCCAACCGAGTGCTGGCCGGACATCGTCACTTCCTCGATACGTGGAGCAGAAGGCTTCCGCCCTCCAGGATCCCGGCAGCACGATCCTCGGGTTGAATGCCGTGGACGCTCTCCGCAGCGCTGAGCCCATAGCGCCCCGCTCGTCGCAGCGCGTGAAGCGCACGATCGAACTCGGCTCGCGTCACGCCGTTGAGCGCGCGGCGCAGATCGACCAGACTCACCAGGTTGTGCCGACCCTTCTGACGGTCCAACGCCTCGAACACTGCGTCAAACCGTGCGTCGAACTCTTCCGTGGCCCCGCCCGTCGCTCCCGTTTCAAGCGGTCGCGTTGCGTGCCCCAGGCCGCATTGCTCCCAGACGGCACGCCACGTTGCCTCGGCCGGCACTCCGCACTCGGCCAAGTCGCGTGCAATCTTGTCGATCCTCTTGCGGAACTCCGCCGCCGGTTTGGCCACGTACTCGACCGGTTCCGCGGGGTGCGTGCTATACCGCGGCGTCCGGCCCGATCCCTGCGGGGGAAGCCGAAACATGCGCCGCTCGCGCAGGAGTTGCACCAGGACCTCGCCCGGCTCCGACTCGGGCAGGTCCTTGAATGCCTTGGTCAGAGCCTTGCCCAATTCGACCAGCGACTTTGCCTTCTTCGCCGCGGCCTGTTCCACGACGCGCCGCATGTAGTCGGCACGGGGCCGTACCCCATATCGGGGTGAACTGCCGCGCGAAGGGGCAAATCGGAACACCCGTTCCTCCGCCGCCTCGCGGTCCAACAGCGCGATCACCTCCTGCTCCGACCTCCGTTGGGGTCCCTTCAGGCCCCTGGCCAGCTTCGATGCCGCCAGGGGCTCGTCGGCTGTGGCAAGCACTTCACGTAGCCTCGCCACGACCTCCGCGTCCGGTGCGAGTACCTGCTGCTTCCGCGCCATCGCCGCTCCCTAGCTCGTGATCGCCCCGTCTCGTCCATCCCCGTGCCCCCCTTCCAGCTCGGGGGTGCTCGGTTCACGTGTACCCGATTCAAGATATAGGCGACATCCGACCGCTGCCAGTCGGGGTGAGCCCGCCGAGCGCGCACCACCCCGTAGCCCCCACTATAGGGTTATCAAATCGCATTGTCTGGCGGCAATTTGCCGCGGGCTGGCTCGTCTGGGTTATTCGGGGAGCAGGTCATCGGCGTCAGTACCCTCCGGCGGACTCGATTCTCTGCGATTTTCCTAAGAACTGGCAAAGGCTTGCGAATAAAGCCTTAGACCATCGGGAAGCCGACGCGACCGCCATGACGCGTCAGGACCCAAACCATCCAGAACCAGTCTGTCGCAGGGAGAACGGAAATGATCGAGAAAGTGCTGATTGGAGCCGGGGTGACCATGTTGCTGGGGCTGTTTTTCTTCGGCGCGACTCGGTCAGCTACCTGCGGACCAGCGCCAGCCAGGTCAAGGACTCGGTCCGCAGTAGCGTACCGCTGGAATTCGAGATCGAGCGGGCGCGGCGGATGATCCGCGATCTCGAGCCCGAAGTGCAAAACGCCATGCACGTCATCGCCAAGCAGGAAGTCGAGGTCGAGAAGGCGCGCAAGCAGGTTTCGGATCTCGAAGCCCGCATCGAAAAGGAAGAAGCCGAACTCAAGAAGCTGCACGGCGACGCTCAGTCCGGCAAGGACTCCTTCGAGTACGGCGGAAGGAAGTTCAGCCGCGAGGAAGTGAAGACCGAAATGGCGCGCCGCTTCGATCGTCTCACGATGCAGCAGGAAACCCAAAAGGCCCTGAAAAAGGGGCTGGCGGCCCGTGAGAAGACCCTTGAGGCGTGCCGGCAGAAACTCGGCGGTATGCTCTCCGCTCGCCGCCAGTTGCAGGTCGACGTGGCAAATCTCGAGGCCCGCCAGCAACTGATTGCCGCCGCGCAAACCACCGACGGCTATTACTTCGACGAGAGCCAACTGGGCCGCGTCAAGGAACTAGTGAGCGATCTGCGCCACACGGCTCGACGTGGCCGAAAAGCTCGTCAGCGCGCAGACCTACGATAGCGGTGAGATCCCCGTGGGCGGGCCGGCTTCGGCCGACATCGTCGAACAGATCGGCAATTACTTCGCCCAGGAGAAGACGCCGGTCGCCGAAAGCCACCCGGAATCGGAATCCCATCGCCTGGCTGCCACCGGTAAGTAGTCAACCGCAACCTGGCCGGACGAAGAATCAAGGCTGGACCATGGATGGTTTGGGAGCAATCGTATGGCGAGTGACGGGGGCTGGCAGTTGAGGTTCATTCTTCGCTGCGGCCCCCGCACCCTTAACGATTTGCTCAAACCGGTGCTCTTGGCTCGTGCATCCACGGTGTGTCACAATGATCTGGTGGACTTCCAACGACCGAAAACGGAATCCCATGGATCAAACCCCCGCACAACGCGACGACAGGTTTCTGCTCTGGGTCGACGCGGTCGGCGGATACTGGGTATGCATGGGGGATGAAGTGACGCTCGGTCAGCCTGGCCCCGTCGCCAAGGCCGACATTCCCATTCTCGCCGATCTTTCCGCGCACCATGCGCGAATCCGGCGCGATGGCGAGGGATACCTCGTCGAGGCCTTCCGCGAGGTTTCCGTCGATGACCGACGAGTAGATCACCTGGCGAGTCTCAAGGAAGGGTGCAAGCTTCAGTTCGGCCCCGCCCTGAAAATGGTTTTTCGCCGTCCCCATGCCTTGAGCGCCACCGCCCGGCTCGACCTGGTCAGCCACCACCATACGCATCCCACCGTCGATGCGATCCTGTTGATGGCCGACTCGCTCGTGCTCGGGCCGCGTCCGCACTGTCATGTTCTGTGCCCGGATTGGCCGTCGGAAGTGATTCTCTACCGCCAGGAAGGGCAGTTGTATATCCGTGCCCCGGGCACTTTTGAAGTGGATCGCGTGAGTTGCCATGACCGTCAGCCGGTCCGGATCAATTCCCATATTGTCGGCCCCTATTTCTCGCTCAGCCTTGAGCCGCTGTAGCGTGCCTCGGTTGGGGGAGCATGCATAGGCTCCTAGGGAACAGACCCCGTATCCTGATACAATGTACCGAACGATGCCCAGGCGGCTCCGGTCGCCGGCGTGGGCACGCAGGATTGGCCCCATGACATCACTGGTGGCTACCGTGGAACCCAACGGTCAGAACGTAGCTCAGTTTCGTCCAACGGAACCTGGTGCCTCGCGCACGCCGGCCGCCTCCCCCGCGCGGTTCACTTACCCCAGCGGATCGCAGGCCCTCGCCGGATTTACCATCAAGCGCGGGGTAGGGCACGGCGGATTCGGCGAAGTCTATTATGCCGTAAGCGACGCCGGAAAAGAGGTCGCCCTTAAGCTCATCCGCCGCAATCTCGACATCGAGTTGCGGGGCATCCGGCATTGCCTCAATCTCAAGCATCCCAACCTGCTGGCGATCTACGACCTTCGCCAGGATTCCCAGGAAGACAATTGGGTGGTGATGGAATTCGTCAAGGGCGACCACCTTGAAGCCGTCCTCGCCGCGCATCCCAATGGACTTCCCGTCGAAACGGCCCTCAACTGGTTCTTCGGCATCGCCGCCGGAGTGGCCTGTCTGCACGACCACGGCATCGTCCATCGTGACCTCAAGCCGGGAAATATCTTCTCCGACGAAGGAGTGGTCAAACTGGGCGATTACGGCCTGTCGAAATTCATCTCGTGCAGTCGGCGATCGGGCCAGACCGAAAGCGTGGGCACAGTGCACTACATGGCCCCTGAGATTGCCAACGGCCGCTACGGCAAAGAAATCGATATCTATGCGCTCGGCGTAATCCTCTATGAGATGCTCACCGGTCGCGTTCCCTTTGAAGGCGAGAGCGTAGGCGAAGTGCTGATGAAGCACCTTACTACCCCGCCCGACGTCTCGCTGCTGGCCGAGCCCTATCGCAGCGTGGTCGCCAAGGCCCTGGAAAAGGACCCGGAAAAGCGATACCGCACCGTACCCGAGATGCTCGCAGCGCTGCCGCGCCCGGCGCAGGGATTGGGCCATGTGGGCCCGCTGCCCTCCTCGGCGGGCGGAGCTGAATCGGGAGGCCGCACGGCGCCGCCGCCCCCGCCTCCCTTGGCCCAAGTTGTGGATGAAGAGCCGATCTGGCGAGCAGTGCGCCATGGAGCGCGCCAAGCCCACACGGCCTGGAACGAATCGCGTCTGAACGCCCCCGCCAAGATCATTCTTCTGATGGCCGGACTTTGGGCGCTTTTGCAGTACTGCGCCCGGCTGGGTTCCGACGGCCTTTACGTTGGTGATGGCCTACGCGGTCTATTGGGTGGTGCGATCCTTGGTCCTATCGCACGATCGCAAGCTGGCCGGCCAGCGAGGCCGTTCCCTTCCCCCCCACGCCGCGCCTATTGCCCGCGCGCCCGTCGCTTCTCCTGCCGCCGCCCGGACGCCCTCGCCTCGGCAATACTACCGCACGTTGCATCGGCGCCGCGAGGCCGCGGTCGATGCGCTCGTGCTTAAGTCGACCCAAGAGCAAATCACGGACCTGGTGGGATCGCTGTTGGGCAGCGCCCTGGTGGTAATCGTGATGAGCGTGCTGGCCGCGGTCGTCATCGGCTTCCACGGCCCCGACCCGCGCTTCGGCCCCGAGCACGCCGCTTGGATGCTCCTCGTCAGCCTCGCCGGCGCGTGGGCCGTGCTCATCCCTTCCAAGTTCTGGGAAGGACGCGAAGGAGATGCCATCCTGCGGCGTTTCATCCTCATGGTCATCGGCATGGGCGTCGGTGCCGTGGCTTTCTTCGCGATGACCTCGTTCGGCGTCGCCTTGCCGGAGCTGATCGATTCTCCGGGCCCGCATCTTCGCGGAGGCCGGTTTGGGTTCGCCGACCCCACGGCAATCTTCCGTACATGCCTGGTCTCTTTCGCGACTCTGTTCTTCGTCATCCGTTGGTGGCGTCTCACCGATCCGCTCCGCGGCACGCGCATGAGCGTCTGGTTTGTGGCCGTCTGCGTCTTCTTCGCCTGGCTCACCAGCCTGCTTTGGCAATTTCCGATGCCGTGGCTGATGATCGTCGCCACCATCACCTCCGTGGCCGTGCAACTCGCCTCTCCTTGGGTTCATCCGCGCGGTGCAACGCGCGCGGAGTGTACCGCGAGAATAGAAGGATCGAACCATGTCTGTGGCTGGGTCAATCTCCATCGCTGCCGTGATGCTCGCCGCCTTGATTGGCGCCTGTGGGCTGGTCGGTTTGCTGCTGCTCGTGGCTCACGGCCGAGGGCGCGTCGCGGGCTACTTGCTCTTGACCATCCCGGCTGTGGCGTTTCTCCTCGGGGGCATGCTCCTGGTCGTACGCTTCCTAAGCCCCACCCGCGTCAACGTCGCCCAGGTCGACCTATCGAGGCGGCAGCTCCTGAGCGATCAGCACCTGAACGCTTCTATACAGCCGGCATTTCCCGGCCAGCGCGTCCCCAGGACTTCGCTCGTCGAACCATCCTTCGCCGCTGAAACCAAGGTCGAACTCAAACGCCTCCAAGCCTTGGTCAGCTCGCTCCGCGACGCCATCTCCCGGCACAACCAAGACCGCATCGAAGCCGTAAAACAGCAGGCGGAACAGACCTTGGCCAGCACGATGGCCGAGGTGGATCAGAAGTTCGCCTTGGCGGGCATCAACGTGCAAGCCGAGAAACCGCCGGGCGCTCTCGGCAAGCCCGCGGAGAAGTCTGCGCCCGCGCCCCGCGAAATCCGCGCCGAATCCGAAAGCTCCGCCCCCGGCTCGTCGGCCCCGTCCTCCAAACGTCCTGAGTGGCTGGACCGTCCCGTGGAGAGCACCTATCAAAAGGTCGCCACCGCAGGCCCCTACTCCACGCGCGCCGAATGCGAGGACCGCTTCGACGACGTGCTCGATACCAAAGTGCGGGAGTTCCTTCGCGATTACTTCCGCGACGAGGGGGAAGAAGCCTCCGCCGTGATTGAACTGCCCGCCGACTTCGTCCGCTCGCGCGTGGTCAAAGAGGAGTTCGCCGAGACTCTCAACACCTCCTTCGGGCCCATGGTCCAGGTACACGCACTTCTGCACTTCGACCGCGACGTGCGCGATTGGTTTGACCATCAATGGAACCAGGTTCGCGTATACCGCCGTCTATGGCAGTTTGGATTGGCGTTGGCCAGCGCGCTCATGCTTCTCGCGGTCGTCTACGGCTATCTCAAGATCGACCTGGTAACCCGAGGCGCCTACCGCGGCCGCCTGAGCCTCGCCAGCGTGGTCCTATTGGCAATCCTGGTGGCCGTGGGCGCATGGGTCATTGGGTGATCGAGGCGAACCGAGGGCAAGTCCTCGTGCGTAAGCGGCCTCGTTGACAACCACCCGAAAGACAACGGATTCCCCGGGGGCAATCAAGGGCAACCCGAGCCTGCGCTCCCGGGAAACCGGGCATGCCGGTCGCTTGCCCTCGCGGGCGGTTGCGCGGGGATTGGCCGAAGGCACGCGATTTGCGGCGGCGAGAAGACGGGTTATACTGAGAGGGTTCGGTGCCGCGACCGTCAGCCTCCTCGGTGATCCGTCCATGCCCGCCTCCAACCAATCCGACAGCCTCCTCGTCCAGCGCGTCCGCGCCGGGGCCGACGAAGCATGGAACGAGTTGATCGCACGGTTCGAGGGCCGCCTGCTGGCTTTCGTCGAAAGCCGTACTCGCGACCGCGGTTGCGCGGAGGACGTGGTCCAGGAAACCTTCGTCGGCTTTCTCACCAGCCTGCCGAATTTCGATGCCCGGCGCTCCTTGGAGGGCTATTTGTTCTCGATCGCGGCACACAAGCTCACCGATTACCTCCGCCGCCGAGGGCGACGGCCCACCTTGCCGCTGGCCCCGGGCAACACCAGCGGGTCGAGCAGTTGGGAGCCTCCCGCACCGGTCCGTGCCCCCAGCGCAATCCTCCGCAGCGGCGAACGCCGCGACCTCGAGGAAACCGCGCTGGCCGAGGCGATCCGCGATCAGCTTCAGCAGTGGCAGCGCCGCGGCGACTGGGAGAAAGTCCGCTGCGCGGAACTTCTGTTCGTCCGCGGCTGGGCCAACAAAGACGTCGCCGCGCGGCTCGGACTCTCCGAGCAGACCGTGGCCAATCACAAATTCGAGTTCCTCGCGAAGCTCCGCTCCGCCGTGCGCAAGCAAGAATTGCCCGAAGAGGTCTTTCCACAACTCTATTCGGAATCCCCGTAATTCGGAATCCCCTTGGGCCGCATCCGGGGAGGTCTTTGCTGAATGCGGCACGACCACCCGAACCGAGAGATCCGAGCCCCGTGAACCAAACGCGTGCCCCGAATTGTCTTCTTCACGATCAGAATATCGTCGAGGGGGCACGGGGCCCTGACCCGTTCTGCCGTCCTGACACGACCGATCTCGCCTGCAACTACCTCGCACCGCGATGAACCAGCCTTTCACGCAAACCGAACTCGAAGCCTACCTCGACGAATCGCTTCCCGCGGAAGACATGGCGCGAATCGAAAAGGCCTTTCGGGAGAATCCCAAGCTGGTCGAGCAGTTGGCGGCGATCAACTGCGCGGCGTGACACGGGCATGCACTCGCTGGGCGAAATCTGGCGCCGCCACCGCATCAGTTGCCCCACGCGGGGACAATTGGGCGGCTATCTCCTCGGCACGCTCCCCCACGACTTCGCCGCTTATATCCAGTTCCACATCGAGCTCGCCGGTTGTCGCTTCTGCCAGGCCAACCTCTCCGACCTCAAGGCCCAACAAGGCGAGGCCGACGAAGCAGTGCAATCGCGCCGCCGCAAGTACTTCCAGTCCAGCGCGGGCTATTTGAGCCGCCGCGAGACTTGAGGCTTGGCGTTCCGGTGCGCGGCCACCGACCGCGCGGCGCACTTCCACGACGCCTTGGCGCAAGCGCAATGCCCGATCGTACGCACGCGGGACCTTTTCCAGAACCTCCGGGGCGGCCTGCTACGGCCGAGAGATCGCCGCGCCGCCAAAGGGTCTGGGCTCGCCGCCTCTAGCGCAAGAACCGGCAAGAAGCCGCAGCGGCCGCGATCCTACTCGCCCTTCCCTTGGGCGCCGGCATCGCTCATCGCCAGCGGCCGTGCGATCTGCTGCTGGTTCGGCAACTCGGGCAAAGCTACCTGGTCGAGGTGCGAGGCAGCGGTTAACACCACCTGGTCCCCCGCCTCGATCCCGCTACGGATCACCACGCGTTTGCCGTTGGAAGGACCGCAAACCACTTCCTGGGCATCCCAACGGTCGCCCTCGACACGAATGCAGTAGCTCTTCTCGCCATGTTTGAAGACCGCGGGACATGGCAACTGCAATTCTTCCTTCGTGCGCTGCACGAGGATTTTCAGGTCGGCGGTCAGGCCGGGGCGCAGCCCCTCGACGCTGGCGTCGATCCGCACGGTGGTCCGGTACTGCTTCACCCCAGAACCGTGCCAATCCTCCGCTTCCGGATATTCGTTGACGCGCACAACCTCACCCGGCACTTCCAACCCCGGAAAGGCCTCGAAACTTACCGTCACCGGCAGCCCTTTGCGCATGCAGGCGATCCGGTCTTCCTCGATCTTCGCATTGACCTGCATGTGGCGGGGATCGGGCAGGCGCACCAGCGTGCGGTGGGTGTGCGTCTGCTCCCCCGGCTCGACCAGGTGGCTATGATCGTTTTGGATCATGTGGGCCAGCACCACCTCGCCCTCCACCGGAGCGCAGATCACACACTTGGCAATCTGCTCCTGGATATCCGCCGCCCACTTCTCGTTCATGCTGTGCCAGTATTCGACCGAGGCCAAGCGGGCCTTCGTCGTCGCCAGCATCGTTTCCAGATCGAGAAGCCTCTTCGGCCGAGTGAAGTCGTCGAGAATGGTCAGTCGGAGCCGCGCCAGGCGAAGATCCGTTTCCGCGGCACTCAGGGCAAACTCATCGGCCTGCAACTGCTGCTGCGTAATACAGCCTAGCGCCTCCAACTTCCGACTCGATTCCAGATACTTCCGGGCCTGGTGCTCGCGCTGCACCGCCACGGCGACGACCGCCTCGATCTTCTTGCGGTCCAGTTGGTATTCGCCTTCGAGGTAGGCCACTTTGGCCTTTTGCGCGATCTCGTATCTGCCCTTCGCCGCAGCCACCGCGGCCCGCGTCTGCTCAATCCGGATCTTCTGCTGCTCCAGTTCGTTCTCCAGCCCCCTCGAATCGAGCCGGATCAGGAAGTCTCCCGGTTTGACGCGCGTCCCCTCGGGGATCACCTCCAGAATGCGAAGCCACGAACTGTCGCGCGGCCGCGCCTCGCAACGCACCTCCACGTTGATCGCGCTTTCCACCTCGCCCCGGGCCATCACCTCGTGCACGAACGGCTCCTGCACCACGACGCACATCAACGGCTCAACGTCCGGCGCAGAACTCAGGCCCGGTAGAAGGGAGCCCGCTCCAAACGGCAAGGCAAGAAGCACCAACAGAACGGCTGCCAGAGGCCGCCGCACCGATGCTCGACGCGTTTCTGCCGAGACTCGGCTCATCAGAACCAAACCTTCTGACGTCCGGGTTTTTGGGGAGGGATGATCTTGAGCCGATCCCAGGATCGCTTATCGCTTTGCAGTTTCGCCGGCAGAAGCCGCCGTACCGCCTCGGGATACGTTCTCAGGTGTGCGAAGCTATTCTAGCATCTGCCCGGGGCGTCTCCTACCCTGTATGCGGAAAAAGCAGACTTCCCGCCCCCACCTCCGGGGCATAGTCGGTCGTCCTGGAACTGGAGAACTGGCTCCCGTCCGGGTCCGATCATCCTGATCGACCAGAGCGGTGGTGCCAGTTGAGTGGCAATCTCCGGATGTGCCACGTGAGCTGGTACTGCTCAGGCGTGGGAACGGGAACGAGGAGACTGCCGCAGACGCAGCAAGTGCCCATTCCGCTTCGAGCGATAATAGCTATAGTGGCCGCCATAGGGTTGAGCCGCCGGGACATGGAGGTATCGACCAAACGGCCCCCATTTGCTCTCCACGAGCACGAACCGCCTGCCCGCCACGAAACGCACCACGCCGGTATGCTCGACCTGGCCGCCTTCGTCCCGGTAGACGATCAGGTCTCCAACCTCGGGTTGGCAGATCGAGTGGTAACCATTGTCCTCCAGGATTTCCGTGACATCGGTAGAGCTCACATTGTACCTGCCGTCCGTGAACACCCAGCCGTGACAGTTGTAGTTCGCGTCCGGGTCCGCGGTACGCACAATGTGGTAGTGAGATAGCTGACCGCTCAAGAAGCTCTGTTCGCGCCGGCCCAGGGCGCCTTCGTTCTGAAGCGCATAGTGCGCCAACACAATCTCGCGTCCGCGATCGGTCACCGCACGGGCGCCGGTCGATTCCGTATCCGCAACGGTGGTCGCATCGGCCAGGCCGCCCAGAGAATCGGCCGGTTGCAGTTGGCGCGTCCACCAGAACGAAATCAGCGGGCAGATGACCAGAAGCCCGATCCAGATCAGCCGCGCGTCCAAGATCCGCCCGAGAAAACGGCGAGTCCCCGAACTCCGCGCTACCCACGCCGTGAGGAACGCGATTGCCAGGGCCGCTGCCGCGCCGACAAATGCGGGTGAGGATCCAGCGAACCAATGGAAGATGGCCAGCGCGGCCAAGGCAATGCCCAGCAGACAGGCCGCATAGCGCCCCACGTGCCAGCCCCGCCGCAAGTCCATAATCAGGCAGGCCAGGGCCAGCAGCGAGCCTCCCAGCCCAAAACAGAGCACGGCAAACTCAACAGTGGTAGCATCGCAAAGTTGCACGGTCGCCCCTCGTCGCCAGTTCCGGTTCCAACCATCCAACCCCGGAAAGACGATGAGGTTTCGCGCCGCCCGGTGGACCAGCGGCTCGAGCAAGAAAAACCCCACCCCTTTGGGAATCGAAGCCGTCAGATCGCGGCACCGATCGCCAAAAGGATGGGCTTCAATAGGCTCACTTCACCCCCGATGCGGCCATGACTTCCCCGATCGCGCGGAGGTCCTCCGCTGCCAGGCGGATCGTACCCGCCCGGGCATTCTCGGTTGCCTGCGCCTTGTCGCGAGCTCCGCACAGCACGCAAGTGAGGCCAGGCTGGGAGAACGTCCAGGCGATCACCAATTGCGCAATCGATGCCCCGTGCCGCCGAGCGATCGGCTCGATCTTGCTCAGCACGGCGTTCACGCGCTCGACGTTTTCGGGCGTGAATCGCGGATGATTCCGCCTCAGATCTCCTTCGCCGTACTGCCGGTCCGGTCGGATCTTCCCGGTCAACAAGCCGTTGGCCAACGGCGAGTAGGCGAGAACCGCAATCTCGTGCTGCCGGCAGTAGTCGAGAATGCCATTCTCCTCGATCTGCCGGTCCAGAAGGCCGTACTTCTCCTGATCGCCGTCGATGCGGCCGTAGGCCTTGATCTGCTCCACATTGGCGTTCGACACCCCGATCGCACGAATCTTCCCTTCCTGGCGCAGCTTCACGAGGACTTCCATCGTCTCCTCGATTGGCGTGGTCTCGGTCTGCCAATGGGTTTGCAGCAGGTCGAGGCGGTCGGTCTGAAGCCGCTTGAGGCTTTGCTCCACCTCGGCGCGAATCGAGGCCGGCTTGAGGTTGCGATAGATCTTGGCCTTCGACGGCCCGGAGGCAGCCCCCTTGTCGTCGGCGTGGAAGAAGAACTCCCCCTCTTCCCGGTCCCAGATCAAGCCGCACTTGGTCGCCAGCACGACGCGATCGCGCCGATCGCGGATCGCCCGTCCCACCACTTCCTCAGAGTGTCCGTAGCCGTAGGCCGGCGCGGTGTCGATCAGGTTCACCCCTTGGTCGAGCGACGCATGGATCGCCTCAATCGCCTTGGCATCGTCGCTGCCGCCCCACATCCAGCCGCCGATCGCCCACGCGCCCAGGCCGATGGCCGAAATGTCGATTCCCGAAGCACCCAGTTTCCGGTACAGCATCACTCATTCTCCTTCGGATCGATTCGTGCGGTCGGAATGGCCCAGGTCGAGGTCCGGCGCCACGCGGTCGCGCACCAGTTGTTTCAACTCTTTCATCTCGGGAAACCGCCCTTGCCCGTGCCGCGACCACACGGGCGCGCCATCGACGAGGACGTCGAACACTCCGCCGGTGGCCGGCACCAGCGCCACTTCACCCAGATGCCCCGGAAAGGTCGCCAGCAGTTCCTGCGCCGTCCAGGCCGCTCGGAGCAGCCAGCGGCATTGCGTGCAGTAGCGGATTTCGACGCGTGGTTTCTGCACTCTCGCTGCTCCCCTTCGCGGACGGTCGCTCGCCGCGCCGGCGCGGCGGTTTGCTCACGCCCGCACCGCGGCCAGCCGCACGTACTCCGGCAGCGGGCCGACCAGCGGACGCAGGTACTCGAGGCACGCCGCGGTGACGAAGTTCCCTTCGGCGTTGATGTACTCGTCGGGCATCGGCTTGGCGCTGCACGGCCACCTCGGCCAGCGGCGCGGTGCCCAGCGACCAGCGATAGGGATCGCTCGACTCGCGGACGATGCTGACCATCACGCCCGAGCGTCCCTTCGGCGGCCAGTTCCACGGCGCGGCGGCCGCAGGCGTAGGCCTCTTCCACGTCGCCCGGGCTGACGCCGGTCGGCGGCGCACATCTGCAGCGACTCGCACACCTGGAACTCGCCGCGCCAGCCGAACTCGTCGTTGATCATGCGATGCAGCATCATCGCCGCGCTGGTGCCGCCCATCGCGCCGAACTCGACGTTGGCGAACTTGTCGGTCGATCGTCGAGGCGCTGACCGGCGTGCCGTCGGCATAGCAGACGCCCTCGCCGCAGACGACGCTGCACCAGCCGTAGCGGTCGTGAGCAGCGCTTCACGTCGGCCAGGAACCGGTCGCGGTCGAACGGCCGCTCGGGCAGGAGGATGATGTGCGGGGCGTCGTCCTCGGCCGTCTTGGCCAGCGCGGCGGCCGCCGGCAGCCAGCCCGCCGAGCGGCCCACCGTCTGGAAGATCACGTACTGATCCACGTGCTTCATGTCGCGGGCCAGCATGCCGGCCTGCTTGACCGACAGGGCCACGTAGCGGGCCGCGCTGCCGAAGCCGGGCGTGTGGTCGGTGCCGAACAGGTCGTTGTCGACCGTCTTCGGCACGCCCACGCCGATCAGCTCGTAGCCCTGCTCGCGGCAGTAGTCCTCGACGCGATGGATCGTGTCCATCGTGTCGTTGCCGCCGATGAGGAAGAAGTAGCGGATGTCGTGCTTGCTGGAGCATCTCGAGGATCGGCGGGAAGTCGGCGTCCTTGAGCTTGTGGCGGCAGCTTCCCAGGGCCGAGCTGGGCGTCGTGCGCAGGCCCTCGATCGTCGCCGGGCTCCTCGCGGCCCAGGTCGATCACGTCGCCCTTCATGAAGCCTTCGATGCCGAACCGCATGCCGAGCATCGCGACCGATCGCCCTTCTGCGCCAGGCAGGCCTGGATGATGCCGCAGAGGCTGGCGTTGATCACGCTGGTCGGCCCGCCGCTTTGACCGATGATGGCATTGCCTTGGAGCATGTGATGTTCCTTTGAGCATCGACGTGCTGCCGAAGTTCGGAACCGTTCCCCACTCAGTCTCCAGTCCGTCGCCGTCCACACCAGCAGATTGCGGAAGAACTGGGCGTACCAGTTGCCGACCTCGATGAACCCGCCGGCCACCTCCTGGACGACGCGCTCGGTCGCCCCAATCGACCAAGCCGCCGACCCAGTGCGGCGCCACGTCGGTGGCCAGGGCCGCGGTCCGCCCGCGGCCGTGCTGCCCGACGACCAAGCAGCGGCGACTCTTCGCCGCGGCGTGAACTCGAACTCGTCGCCGCGTCGCGGCGCACGCGAGAACTGCACCGAGGTCAGCAGCGTCTGCGCGTCGCGGCTTCGGCGTCACAGGCGTTGAATCCGCCGATCCCCGGCGGCTGGTCCCAGGGCAGCCCGTCGAGGATCGGATGCTCGGCCACCTTGTCGATCAGGCAGGGCTGGGCGCAGTTGCGGCGGTCGTCGCGCGGCGAGCATCACGACCGGCAGCACCTCGGCCAGCGGCGAATCGTGGTACTCGCCCAAGCCGGCCGTGAAAGCTCTCCCAGCCGCCGAGCATCACCAGGCCCGCGCCCCGTCGCGGACGCAAGCCGGCCAGCGTACTCCAGATCCGCCGCGCCGAACCGGGCCGGCCGGATAGTCGCTCACCACGTACAGGGCGTAAGGTTCCTCGCGCGAACGGTCGCCGGGGCGACTCGCGTGCTCGGCACGTGGTCGAAGGCCAGGCCGTAGTGCGTCATGATCCCGGCCAGGTAGCTGGCCGCCCCGCCCAGGCTGTCGTCGCCCAGGTAGCAGACCCGCTGCGGCATCAGTCCGGTCCTCTCGAACAGCGGCGTCGTACTGCTGCGGCGAGTAGAAGTGGAACTCCACCTCGCGGAGGTACTCGACCGGCCCGACGTTGCGCTGCACGTCGACCAACAGGTCGATCTGCTCCTGGCTGGCGTAGGCCCGGATCGCCTCGAGCTTGGTCTCCAGCATCGCGGCGGGCCGGTCGATGCGGAGTTGCGGCGGCTCGGGGAAATCGCAGTAGGTGGCGAACTCGTAGACCTGGCGGCACCGCGTCGATCGGCGCGCCCAGCTCCGGCCAGATCGTTGCCCTGGGCGTGGAACAGGCTGATCAGCATCTCCTCGTGGACGATCCGATGGTCGGGGTGCAGGTCGGTGCTGGTGGGCAGGAAGACCCGCGTGGGCCGGATCTGGCGGAGGATGTGCGGGATAGGCGTTTTGCAGGCCGCTGGCCCCTTCGACCTCCGTCGGATCGCCGATCGTGGCGAAGTGCCGGCCGCGATAGGGGTTCAGGTTGCAGTCGGGAAACTGGAGGAAGTGCAGCCGCTCCGGCGGCAGGCCGAGGATCTCGAACGACTGCTCCGCCTCGCCGCGGCGGATCTTGGTGATCGTCCGCCGCTGCGCGAAGCGGCAGTAGCCCATCCGGCCGTCGGTGGTGACCACCGCGTGGACCTCGCACCCCTTCGGCCAGCGCCGACCTGGAACGTCAGGCCCGCGCCGGTCACGATGTCGTCGTCGTGCGGCGAGACGAACATCCAGCACTTCGCGACCGCCTTTCCAATCGGGAAGAATCTCGGCGATCTTCGGCGTTTGGACGATCACGATCCGCCGCGTGCGGCGGGAGTAGTTGACACCCTCGGCCATCGCATCTCCTTGCGCCTCTGCGCGATCGACCTGGTCGCGTTCGGCAGCCGGCGGCGACGCCTGAGAACTCGTTGCCGATCTTCCGGGCCCGCTCGGCCTTGTCGAGGTTGATCCCCAGGGCCACGCCCACGTGCACCAGGATGTTCCAGCCGGCCAGCAGTTGCAGCACCGTCTCGTAGCCCTCGACGGCGGGAATGCGGATCGTCGGGAAGATCGTCTCCTCGGCGGCCACGGCAATCACCGTCATGCCCACGCCGTCGACCAGCACCTCCTTGAACTTCCGCTCTCGGCGGGGAAGGGATCGATCGACGATCACCACCTCGCCGGCCCGTTCATGACCTCCTCGATCCCGTGGACCGCGTAGGTCCCTTCGAGGTAGTCGCTCTTCTTGTGCGTGATTTCGTTGGTCTTCAGCGTCAGTTCCTCGGCCACGCCGTTGTTGCGGCCGGCAAAGTAGATCGACCGGCGCCGCGGCGATCGCCTCGACCAGCTCCGGGTCGAGCTCGCCCTTCGAGCATCTCCCTCGCTTTCGCCGCGGCCTGCGCCTGGTTGCGCACCACGGCGCTTGGCCGGTTTTCCAAGTGGCAGAGGATCGAACGGTAGAACAGGGCCTGCTCGACCACGCTCTTCGTGGCCGCCACCGCGTTCTCCTTGCCGCAGCGGAGCATGTGGCAGCGGTCGCACAGACTTTCCAGCGGCGTACCCGCGTTGGCCGTCAGGCCGAAGCGCCGCCGGTGCCCCTGCTCGGCCAGCCGGGTGAACAGCGAGATCACTTCCTTGGTCTTGCCGCTGTTGCTGGCCCCGAACACGGCGAAATCCGCCAGGTCGTACTCGTGGGCCTGCCGAGCGCCCTCGGTGGCAAGGCGCCAGCGGAATTCCCAGCCGCAAGGCATCGTAGATCAGGTTCTTGGCCGGGAAGATCCGGCTGGAACCCTCGCCGGTCAGGAACAACCGCCCCGCCTCCTTGACGACCTGGGCCGTCGGGCCGGACGCCCCAAAATCGAAGCCGGCGAGAATCTCCGGCGTCTCCAACATCTCCCGGACGAGGCAAAACTCTCCGAATCGTGGGTCGTTCAAACGCATGGCGTGCTCCTGGCGGGACTGCATCGGCATGTCACGCGACGACCCTGCCCGAGCCACCACCCTTCCCTCATACTCCCGGCCGAAATCGGCCGGGCGGATCGGCTCGTGGTGCGCCCGGGCAGCCTCGGAACCATCGTCGCGTACTCCCCGGGAGTATACGAACTCGGCCACACCTCAGCAATGGTCCGCGCGACAGGGTACGCGCGGGGACCGAGCCGGGGGCCAAGACGCCCGGCCGAGAACTCCGAGGATGAAGAAAAACCGAAATCCGAAAACCTGACGTTGTACGAAATCCCGGTTCGGGGCAAAATGTCGCACTCACCCGCAGAGTCGACCCACTCAGCGGGCATGTGACTGCAAGGCAGCACCCGCGCTCGTATCAGTCCAAATCTCCCGAAGTCACTGGGCTGCCGCGCTGCATCGGGGGCCGCCTGCCCCAAGAAACGAGGAAAGGGATTTCGATAGGATCGTACCTCCCGCCGTCGGCGACGGGGACTTCGTAAACCCTGCATGACCCATGCGCCAGGCCACCCTTCGGGAGGCCGAACCGCGGGGCATTGGGCCGGCATTCCGGCCACGGACCATGCAGGCGCCACGAAGCCTTAGGATCGGAGGGATTCCGGTCGTTCGTCTGACGTGGTACGTTCCGCCTCGCTCGAAGGTGACAGGGATGTCTCCCGTCCGGCCGCTCCCGCGTGCAGGAACGGCGGCGCCCCGTAATCCCCTTCGCGCGAACGTCGGATCGTCGCCGCGCACTGCCGGCGGTCATGTAGATCCCAATCCACAGGAGGTGGACGATGGGCGCACTCGAGGCGTTGGTTCTGACTCTGGCTGTGTCTGCCGGTAACGACACGGCACTCGTGGACTTCTACAGCGACAATTGCCCCCCCTGTCGGCAAATGATGCCCCTGGTGCGGCAATTGGCGGACCAGGGTTTCCCGGTCCGAGCGGTCAACATCGACCGTGAACCCGCACTTGCCGCACGATTCCGCGTCAGCGCAGTGCCTTGCTTCGTGATGCTCGTCGACGGTCGCGAAGTGGACCGCGCCGTCGGCCTGCAAAGTGTCGATCGATTGAAGCGGATGTGCGCGATCGGTCAACCCGGCCGCGGTCCGAATCCGCCCGTCGCCGTGCAGTTGGTGAACAACGAGGCCTCGAAATCTCCCGCGGTGATCGTGCCCGCGGTCCGCAGCGGCCCGGCCTTCTCCGCCTCGGCGCCGCGCGGGACGGTCAGCTCCGCGCCCCGCGACGGTTCCGCCCCCGTTCCCGGCTGGCGCCTCACCAGTCCCGACTGGGCCAGCCCCGCAACTCCGGCCGATCGGGGCTTGGAGGAACGGCTTCTGTCCGCCACGGTGCGGCTGCGCATCGAAGACCCGCGCGGCTACTCCTGCGGTTCCGGCACGATCGTCGATGCACGCGAGGGCCAGGCATTGATCCTCACCTGCGGCCACCTCTTCCGCGAAGCCGGCGCCGACGCGCGCATCGAGGTCGACATCTTCGGCCCCACGCCGATGGAGCGAATCCCCGCGCGGCTGAAGCACTATCGCGCTCCCAAAACCAACGGCTTCGATCCCACGGCCGACCTGGCACTCGTGGTCATCAGCGCCCCGGGTCCACTTGCCGTGGCGCGCATCGCCCCGTCGGGATACCGCCCGGCCAAGGGCGCCACCGTCACCAGCGTGGGCTGCGACAGCGGCAAACCACCCACGGTGTGTGCCTGCCACGTCACGGCCATCGACAAATTCGCCGGCGCCCCCAACGTGGAAACGTCCGAAGTTCCGGTCCAAGGCCGAAGCGGCGGCGGCCTGTTCTCCAGCGAGGGCTACCTGATCGGCGTCTGCAATGCCGCCAACCCCTCCGACAACGAAGGCATCTACGCCGCGCTCGACTCGATCCACTTTGACCTCGACCAGCAGGGAATGAGTTGGGTCTACCGCGGCGGTTCCGCCGGTGAGCCCGCCTTGGCGGCCGCTCCGCCGGACATGCCGCGGCAAATGCCGCCTCCCTCCGAGGTCGTCCAATGGACCGGCGCGGCCACACGCCCCGAAATGTCCCATACGACCACCGGCCCGATCCGCGCCGACGAGAAAGCCACGATCGACGAGCTTCGCCGTCGCCGCGACGAAGGCGCCGAGGTGATCTGCATCGTTCGCGCGCAATAACCCCACCGCCCAAAGCGAAATCTTCGTTCTCGACAAAGTCTCGCCGGGCTTCCTTCAAAGCCTCTCGAGCGGCCGCGCAACGGATTCCCCGCAGGCGGCAGGCGAGTCACCTCAAGCCGCGCACTCCCAGTCGAGCGCAGCGCGCTCCCCGCTGATCCCCGTCAGCCGCAGCGTTGTCCCCGTGTCGAGCGACGGCGATCCCTCGGTCTGGAACCCCCGTTGGCTCCAGCCCGACTATGAGGGAAGCTGACCGCGATGGCGCGCCGGCGATTCCCAAATGCCCCCGCCGCACGGCATAAAGCGGCGGGACGGGCGAGGCGGCTTCGCTCTGCCCGCGCAGAAATGCAATCCCGTTCGCGCTCGCTTGCAGGGAGATCGTAACGGTTCGTGGCCGCAGAAGCGGTGCCGTGCCTTGTTTGCCCTGGTAAGCCCGACACAATTCCCCTATCATCCCCGGCAGGGATCGTCTCCGAGCCTTTCGGCCCATCTCGGCGACCCCGTTTTCCCTCTGGGCAGCATCTCCTGATTTCGCAGCCTCTGTGCGATTCCCTTCCATCTTTCCATGTCCTCCTCCCCGCCGTCCAACTGGGTACTCCTCCGCCGCATGCTCGCCCTTACCGCGCGCTATCGTCGGGCGTGTGTGCGTCTGGTAGCCATGCAACTGGCCGCGCTTGGGTTGGGCGTGGCCGGCCTGAGCGTCCTCGGAAGGGCCCTCGATGGGATCGTTGACCACGCCAAGGGAGGAGTCGACCCACCGGAGTGGCTGCTGCTCAGCGCCCCGCCGAGCGGACACTCGCTGGCCGTCACCGCCCTGCTGGCGGGCACGGTACTTGTGCTGGCGCTGGTCCGCTCCGCGCTGAACTACCGCTACGCAACCGACGTTGCACAACTGCTTCAAGGCGAAATCGTCGTCGACCTTCGTGCGGCGGTGTATGCCAAGCTTCAGAAGCTCGGCGCGCGGTTCTACCGCGAGCACCCGAGCGGTTCGCTGCTCAACCGGGTAACAGGAGACGTGCAGTCGGTGCGTCTGTTCGTCGACGGCGTCATCCTTCAAATGGCAATCCTCGGGCTTTCGCTCCTCTGCTATTTGGCCTACATGTTGAGTATTCATGTCGGACTCACGCTCGCCTGTCTCGCCACGACGCCCTTGCTCGGTTGGCTCTCGGTCCGATTCTCGCGCACCGTTCGACCGGCCTACGACCACAATCGCGACTTGGTCGACCGCTTGCTGCTCACGCTCTCCGAGAACGTCCGCGGGGTGCAGGTCGTCCGAGGCTTCGGCCGCGAGCCGGAGGAACTGCAAAAGTTCCGCGCCGTGAACGCCTCCGTCCGCGACCAGCAGCAGTGGATCTTCTGGCGCGTGAGCCTTTTCACGCCCTCGATCGAGTTCCTCATGGCCTGCAACCTGGTTGTGCTCCTGAGCTACGGGGGTTATCTGGTCATCCGCGGGCAGTTGGCTCTGGGCAGCGGACTGGTCGTCTTCTCCAGCTTGCTCCAGCAGTTCTCCGGCCAGGTAAGCAAGATCACGGGCGTCATCAACAGCATCCAGCAGAGCCTGTCCGGGGCCCGAAGAGTGTTCGAGATTCTCGACGCCCCCATCGAGATCTGCCCGCTTCCCCCGGCGATTCACCTGGGCGTGGCGCGGGGGGAAATCGAGTTCGACCACGTTTCCTTCGCCTACCAGCCGCGACGTCTCGTGCTCCGCGACGTCTCGCTGCGCGTCGGGCCGGGCCAATGCATCGCCGTGCTGGGTGCGACCGGCGAAGGCAAGACCACCCTCTTGAACCTCCTTCCCCGCTTCTTCGATCCCACCGAGGGACGCGTGCTGATCGACGGCGTCGACGCGCGCCGCATCCACGTCGACGACTTGCGGCGGAACATCGGCATCGTCTTCCAGGAAAACTTCCTCTTCAGCGACACCGTGGCGGCCAACATCGCGTTCGCCGATCCCCTCGCCCCGCGCGGCGCAGATCGAGCGCGCGGCGAGAATCGCCGTCGCCGACCGCTTCATCCGCGCACTGCCTCGCGGATACGACACCGTGCTGCGCGAAGGAGGCAAGGACCTTTCGGGCGGACAGCGCCAACGGATTGCCATCGCCCGCGCGATCCTCCGCGAGCCGCCCATCCTCATCCTCGACGACCCCACGGCAGCCATCGACCCGCAAACCGAGGAGGAAATCCTCGCCGCCATGGAGCAGGCGATGCGCGGCCGCACGACCTTGGTCGTGGCCCACCGCCTCAGCACGCTGCGCCGCGCCGATCGGGTAATCGTACTGCGGCAAGGCCGGATTGCCGAGACGGGCACGCACGAAGAGCTGATGGCATGCGCCGGAGTGTATCGCAAAGCGGCGTGCCTCCAGGCCGACGCCTGGGCGGCCGGCGGCCCGGCAGAGACGTTCCTCGAATCCGCATGACTCCCTGGAAGCGCCCGCCCGCGACGCGCGAAAGCTACGAATGTCAGGCCCCACAATACAGACGCATCGCCGATGCAGCCGAAAGACCGCCGTCTCCACAATGGCGATGCAGGATGAAGATGAAGCCGGGTTGGACGCCGGCGCGCGACCGCTCGATTTCGGACTCGCCGGCTGGATCCTCAGCTACACCCGACCGCATCGCACGAAGCGCAACATGCTGGTCTTCCTGACCGTGGTGCGCGCGATCCAACTGCCGCTGCTGGCCTGGGTCATGGGGCGAGTGATCGAAGGCCCCATCGCGCACGGCTCGATGCAAGGTTTGGCCTGGGGCACTGGTTTGCTCCTGGCGCTCGCCGGACTGACTCAGGTCACCTTCCATTTCCGCCAGCGCCTGGCGTTGGAACTGGGCGAGGCCGTGGTCCACGATCTCCGCAACGAAATCTTCGCCCACCTCCAACGCCTTCCCATGCGGTTTTTCAACGAAACGCGATTGGGCCGCATCCTCAGCCGAGTCTCTTCCGACACCGACGCCATCCGCGCCGGCGCCCAGGACGTCCTCTTCGGCGGCATCGTCGCGCTCGGACAGATGCTCGTGGCAGCCGTACTGATGCTGGCTTGCGACCCCCGCCTGTTCGCGATCGTCGCCGCGATGGGTCCGATCCTCTGGGCCGTCAACGCCCACTTCCGCGGCCGCCTCAGCCGCGCCTGCCGCCGCGTCCAGGAAAGCTTCAGCCGCGTCACCTCCACGGTCGCCGAATCGGTGCAGGGCATCCAAGTCATCCAGGGAACCGTGCGCCAGAGCGCCAACGACGAGGCATTCCACGACCTCGTTGCCGACCACGCAAAGTACAACCTGGAAGTCGCGCGAACCGCCGGTGCCTTCCTTCCCATCCTCGAGTTCAACAGCCAGTTCTTTCTCGCCGCCTTGATCCTCGTAGGCGGATACCGCGTGCTCGCGCCGCTGGCGGCCATGTCTGTGGGCGACCTCATTCGCTTCCTCTTTCTCGCCAACATCTTCTTCGCCCCGATCCAGAGCCTCGGCGACCTCTATAACCAGCTCCTCGTGGCGATGGCCGGGGCCGAGCGAGTGCGCCGGCTGCTGAGAACGGCTCCCGAGCCGACGGACTCGGCAATCGCGATTCCGCCCGCCGGCTTCCGCGGCGACGTGCGATTCGAAAACGTGAGTTTCGGATACGATCCCTGCCGCCCGGTGTTGCACGACGTGAGTTTCTCCGTCGCGCCCGGCCAGACGGTGGCCCTGGTCGGCCACACGGGGAGCGGCAAGACGACGATCGTCAACCTCCTCTCCAAGTTCTATCTTCCTACGAGCGGACGCATCCTCCTCGACGGCCGCGATCTCCGCCACGTCGAATCCCGCTGGCTCCATCAACGAATCGGCATCGTCCTCCAGCAGAACTTCCTTTTCAGCGGCACGGTGATGGAGAACATTCGCTTGGGACGTCCCGCCGCCAGCGACGCCGACGTGGTCGAGGCGGCACGTTGCCTCGGTTGCCTCGAACTGCTCGCTTCCCTTCCCGACGGACTGCAATCCCAGGTCGGCGAGAGCGGAAGCCGCCTCTCGCTCGGCCAACGGCAACTCGTCTGCTTTGCCCGCGCGATGCTCGCCGACCCGCAACTCCTCCTGCTCGACGAAGCCACGAGTTCGGTCGACGTGATCACCGAGCACCATTTGCAGCAGGCGTTGGCGCGGCTCCTGTCGGGGCGCACGGCGTTGATCGTCGCCCACCGCTTGAGCACGATCCGCGATGCCGATCGGGTGCTCGTATTGGACCAGGGGCGGCTCGTGGAACAAGGCGACCACCACGAGCTGGTTTCTCACGGCGGCGCTTATGCCGCACTGCACCGGCACGCCGTCCAGGCCGCCGCGGCGTGAACTGCGCCGACCTATCGGACAACGCGCCCGAGGGGGCCCGGACGGACACTCCGGGGTGTGCGTCGCGCGCTGCACTCCCAGGGGCGGGTCCCTGCGAACCCACCGTTTTCCCATTGTGGAGGCAGCGCGCACTGCGGTAGAATCTGCCCTTCGTCGACGGGGCTCCGCGCGGCGCTCGCCGCGTGCGCCTGCCGATTCAAAGCGACTGCTCTGCATCTCACGCCGCCCAGGCGGCTTCGCGCACGTCGGGAAATCAATGCATGGACTACACTCAAGTCTTGGACGACATCTACGTCGGCTCGTGTCCGACAAGCCGCGAGGAAATCGACCTCTTGAAAACGCATCTCGGCGTCACCGCGGTGCTCAATCTGCAAACCGACGATGACCTCCAGCGGACGAACTGTGATTGGCCGCATCTGGAAGCATACTACCGGCGGCTGAAGATCAAGGTGGTCCGGTTCCCGGTGCGCGATCTCGATCCCGACGATCTGCGTAAGAACCTTCCCGGCTGCGTCCAGGCCCTCGGACAACTCCTCCGCGAGCAGCACACGGTCTACGTCCATTGCACGGCCGGCATGGGCCGCTCGCCCAGCGTGGTGGTGACCTACATGAACTGGGTCCAGCAGTGCGAGCTCGAGGAAGCGGTCGAGTTCGTCACCACGTGCCGTCGCTGCTCGCCCAATGTCGAGGCGATCCGCATGGCCGGTGAGGACCTCTGGGGCGATTGATGCACGGAAGCACGCCGCCCTGCGGATCTCGGCGCGGCCCATTCGCCAAGGCCACGAGCACCCGCGCCACTGCCACCGTGGACAGCCACCGTGGACCGCCACCACCGTGGCGGTTATCGGCCACGATGAATCGATCCCGAAACTGCCAGGCCAGTCCTCCACGGCCGGAAAATTCGCCAACGGCAGACGGTCCGGGGATCAGCGCGATCCGTGTCCCCAGAGGACGTATCCCGGCGAGCGGTCGAACGGTGCAATTCGACGTTGGTGCAGCTTTCGGCCCCTGTCGGCCAGCGCGCTTGCGTCCGCCCAGCGCGGCCCTACAATGGCTTACGATCGGGCCCTGTGCGATCCTTCCCAATCCGGATTCAACCTCGTCTGCGGCTGCGGTCCGTCGAAATGCCCGACTTTCGTCGACCGCTTCCCGCAGCATTGGATCGATAGCCATGAGGAAAAACTTCTTCGCCGCGATCGCGACCCTGGTTTGCGCTGCCGCGTATTCCCAGGCCCACGCCGCCGAGCCCGCGTCGGCCACGACCTATTACGTTTCGCCCAAGGGCAACGATTCGGCCTCCGGCGACGCGCCCAGCGCGCCTTCGCCACCCTTGCCCGCGCCCAGGCCGCCGTGCGCGAGCTCAAGAAGCCAGGCCCCCTGGCGGCGCCGGTGACGGTCTTTCTCCTCGGCGGGCAATACCGCCTGGAGAACCCGGTCGTCTTCACCCCCGAAGATTCCGGCACCGCCCAGGCCGCCATCACCTACATGCCCGCTCCCGGCGAAAGCCCCGTGCTCGACGGCGGACGCAGGATCCAGGGTTGGACCGTAGAGCCCAACGGCCGTTGGGTTGCCGAACTCCCCGAGGTCCGCACGGAGAAATGGTCCTTCCGCCAGCTCTATGTCAACGGCCAGCGCCGCCCCCGCGCCCGCATTCCTAACGAGGGATTCCTCCGCGTCGCCGGCTTTCCCGACGGCGGACGCGAGGTCGACTACCACACCGACTGCCAGCGATTCCAGTTCGCCCCCGGCGATCTGCGAGCCGATTGGACCAACCTCTCCGACGTCGAGGTGATCGTCTATCACTTCTGGACCGATTCGCACCTTCCCATCCAGTCGATCGACGCGGCAACCAACATCGTCACCTTCCGTCACAAGGCAGGCAAAGTCTTCACCGATGATTTCACCGACCGCGGCGCACGCTACGTGGTCGAAAACGTGCTCGAGGGACTCGACCAGCCCGGCGAGTGGTACCTCGACCGAAAGGCGGGCAAGCTCTACTACCTGCCCATGCCCGGCGAGAAGATCGATTCCGTCGAGATCGTCGCGCCGGTTGCTCCCGCGCTGATTCGGATCGAGGGCGATCCCCTGCGCCGGCAATTCGTCGAGCATCTCCGTTTCCGCGGTCTCTCGCTGCGCTATACGCACTTCGACCTCCCCGCCGGCAATTCCAACGATAACCAGGGTTCCGCCAGCGTGCCCGCGGCGATTGTCCTCCGCGGCGCCCGGCACTGCGCGTTCGAGAACTGCACGATCGAGAATCTCGGTACCTTCGCCTTCGAGTTGGCCGCCGGCTGCCGCGACAACCGCTTCGCGCACAATCAGCTCCGCCATCTCGGCGCGGGCGGATTTCGCGTCAACGGAGCAGCGCAGCAGGCGCATCCGCTTCAGCGCACCGGGGGCAACGAAATCTGCGACAATGCCTTGGGCCCCTACGGCGACGAGTTCCCCTCGGCCGTCGGCGTGCTGCTGATGAATACCGAGGGAAACCGCGTCGCGCACAACGAGATCCACCACGGCCGCTACACCGGCGTGTCGTTGGGCTGGGTATGGGGATACCAGCGAAGCACGAGCCGCGACAACGTCGTCGAGTACAACCACATCCACGACATCGGCCAGGGCCTTCTCTCCGACATGGGCGGCGTCTACACCCTGGGCGTCTCCCCCGGCACCGTCATCCGCAATAACCTCATCCACGACGTCGATGCCAACCACTACGGCGGCTGGGGAATCTATAACGACGAGGGTTCCACGCATATCCTCATCGAGAACAACGTCGTCTACAACACCAAGTTCGCCGGCTACAACATCCATTTCGCCAAGGAAATCACCGTCCGCAACAACATCTTCGCCTTCGGCCGCATGGAGCAGCTCTCCCGCGGCCGCGTCGAGCCGCACAAGAGCGTCTTCTTCGAAAACAACATCGTCTACTGGACCGAGGGCTCGCTGCTGGCGGGCAACTGGAAGGACAAACCTTACGTGTTCTACTTCCATCCCAAGGACAAGAGCGGCACGCGCGAAACCGAGAGCACTTTCGACATCGACTGGAACCTCTACTTTCATCCGGGGCTGCCGGTGGACAAGATCGAATTCGCCGGACAGAGCTTTGACGCTTGGAAGAAACAAGGCAAGGACGTCCACTCGCGTTATGCCGACCCGCTCTTCCTCGACCCCGGCAAACGCGATTTTCGCCTTCGGCCCGACTCGCCCGCACTGGAGATGGGCTTCCAGCCCATCGACCTTTCCACGATCGGTCCCCGCTTGCAAGGCAAGCCGCATTGAGCCCGGCGCGGTCTACACCTCCGGCCAACCCTCGGAAGGTTGGAGAACGTGGCCTTTGGGCCAGGCAGCACCGACCCTTCGCAATACAGACGTCCCTAAGCACCTATCCCAGAACTACGAGGAAAAGGGCCCGCGGCCGGGGAATCCGGTAGCGCCCAAAGGTTCTGGGATCGGCTCTAAGTACCCATCGCCGTACCCGGAGGTGAGCCATGGCGCCTACTCAGCCGAATCGTGCCGGCCAGGCGGAACCCCTAAGTCCCGCTCCCCAGCGCCTCGGACCTGCAGCCGCCTCAATCGGCGACTACCTGATCCAGCGCCTCGCGCATTTGGGAGTTCGCGATGTCTTCGGCATCCCGGGCGACTACGTCCTCGGGTTCTACGTGAAGCTCGCCGAAAGCTCGATCCGCATCGTCGGCTGCACCCGTGAAGACTGCGCGGGCTTCGCGGCCGATGCCTATGCGCGCGTCAACGGCATCGGCGCGCGTGTGCGTGACCTACTGCGTCGGCGGCCTGAGCCTGTGCAACTCGATCGCCGGGGCCTACGCCGAGAAATCGCCGGTGGTCGTCATCAGCGGCTCGCCCGGGTTGGGAGAGCGGATCAACAACCCGCTGCTCCACCACAAGGTCAAGGACTTCCGCACGCAGTTCGACGTCTTCCGCCGCCTCTGCGTGGCCAGTACCGACCTGAGCCGACCCGCTCGACCGCCTTCCGCGAGATCGACCGCGTGCTCGACGCCGTCGTGCGTTACAAGCGGCCGGGGTACATCGAGTTGCCTCGCGACCTCGTACACGTCGTCCCGGAAGTGACGCTACGCGCCTCGCCCTGGCACGGCGGCCTAGTGATCCCGATGCACTCGCCGAGGCCCTTGCCGAAGCCGCGCGCCGCATTGCCGCCGCCCAGCGGCCCGTGATCGTCGCCGATGTCGAGATCCACCGCTTCGGGCTCCAGCAACCGTTGCTCGCATTCGCCGAAGAGGCGGGGATTCCCATCGTCACCACGATGCTGGGCAAGAGCGTGATCAGCGAGCGCCATCCCCTCTTCGCCGGCATGTACGAAGGCGCCATGGGACGCGAAGAGGTCACGCGCTTCGTCGAGGAAAGCGACCTGATCATCCTCCTCGGCGCGTTCATGACCGATATCAACCTGGGGATCTTCACCGCCAATCTCGACCCCGCGCATTGCATTTACGCCACGAGCGAAACGCTTCGCATCAGCCACCACCATTTCCGCAATGTGCCCTTGACCGACTTCCTCGCCGGACTCGTGGCCGCGAAACTGAAAGCCCCGCCGAGGCCAGTCCCCCGCCGGCCGGCCGCCGAAATACGCTACCAGCTCGCCCCGAACGCCCCGATTACGATTGGGCGGCTGATCGCGCGACTCAACCAGTTCCTCGACGCCTCAATGGTCGTGATCGCCGAGGCAGGCGACGCCCTGTTCGCATCCACCGATCTGGTCATTCACCAGCAGACTGAGTTCCTGGCCCCCGCCTACTATACTTCGATGGGTTTCGGCGTGCCCGCCGCACTGGGCGTCATGATCGCACGCCCCGACCTCCGCCCCGTGGTGCTCGTCGGCGACGGGGCCTTCCAAATGACCGGAATGGAATTGTCCACCATCGTCCACCGCTCCCTGGCGCCGATCGTTCTGGTCCTCGACAACCGAGGCTACGGCACCGAGCGGCTCTTGCATGCGGGGAGTTTCTCCTTCAACGACATCCAGCCCTGGCACTACCACCGCATCCCCGAAGTGCTCGGCGGCGGAACCGGCTATGACGTGCACACCGAGGGCGAATTCGACCGCGCCTGCGCACCGCCTGGGCCGACACCAGCGCCATGAGCCTGATCCAGGTCCACCTCGGACCGGAGGACTACAGCGACGCCTTGCGGCGCCTGGCCGGACGGCTGAGCGCGCGGCGTGTAACGAGGCGAGCCCGACTCGGCGCCGGCAGCCGTTCACAGCCCAATCTTCGCGGCAATCGTTCCGCGGTGGATCGTGCGTTCACGCCGGCTCCACGATGGAATGGGCCTCTTGGCCCATGGAACGGTGGCGCCGCTAATAGCCGAGCGTCTTGCGTACGAACTCGCGGCTGATCTTCAAACTCTCGCGCAACGGACGGGTGGGGCGGAATCCCGCAGGGTGCGCCAGTTCGATCACCGCGTCCCCGGCAAAATGGATCTCGCCGAGCGCCTTGGCAATGGCCGCGTAGTCCATGTCTCCTTCGCCCATCGCCTCCGACCACTGGCCGTTGGCCTTCTGATCGCGGAGATGAAGGAAGACGATTCGATCACCGTACTCGCGTAAGAACGCGACCGGGTCCACTCCGCCCCGCAAGAGCCAGTTAAGGTCCGGGCCAAGCTTCACTCCGGCCACGCGCGCCAGCGTTCCCTTGAGATCGTGCAGATTGTTCTCCACCTCGTAGGTGTGGTTGTGGAGATTGACGACCACGCCGTGCGTCTGACACAAAGCGATGATCTTCTTCAACAACTCGGCCTGCGCGTTCGAATTGTTCGGCCGTCTTGGGCTTCGGCGTTTGTCCCACCGAGACCCCCAGCGTGCGCCCGCCCAGCTTGGCCAAACGCGGAACCACCAGCTCTGCGTCTGAGAGCACCTCCGCGTGCTTCGCGCGATCCCACATCGCCCCGCCGAAGGATGTGCCAATCACTGCCAAACGATGCTTCTTTGATAACGCTGCAATCCGCTCGACCGCATCCGCCGGTCGCAACGCCGAATGCATCAACTCGATCCCGTCCATCCCGGCATAGGCCATGTCGGCGAAAATCTGCTCGAGAATCGGCGTAATCTCGTACTGGGGCTGGGTGGCCGCATAAACCCACGGATGGGCCCCCACGACCACTTTCTTCTCGGCCGCCGCGCCGTGCACCGACCGGCCCAGCACGGCCATGCCCGCCACGGCCGCGGCCCCAAGCATCTCCCGCCGGCCGATCTTGCAGGGCCCCGCGGCGCGACCATCCACGTTTGCCAGGCTTGATTGTTGTCGTCGCATCATGGCAGTTCCTTTTGAATAGGGGAAAATCATGCTCGACTATCGTACCCCCCCGCGCCCGGCGGTGACAAGACAGTTGTCCCAACAAGCCCCGGGGCGCTAAAATGAAAGCCAGAAGCTATTCGGGAACCGCGACGGGGCCAGGCGCGGCCGGAGTACTCGGCAACCTCGGACGGTTCTGAGATCGGCATCAGGAAGAGCATCATTCCCGTCACACTCGGCAGGGGAAATTGTCCACAGGAGTTGCGACCATGGATCGGCGCGCCTTCTTCCTTGTCTCCTGGATCGCCGCGATTCCCGCGGTCGCTTTCTCCCAGGCGGTCCAACTGCCCGTCTACCAGCAGTTTGGTATCTCGACGACGGTGATCGCTCCCGACCGGGGTAGCGCAGCATCGGGCGCCGTCGATCGCGCCCGAGAGAGTCGCGTGACGCTCGGCGGAGTCGCGCCAAACCGGATTAGCGCCGATCGAGCCCACGGCGCCACCTCGTCGCACGTGCGCGCCGAGGTTCACGACTTCCAGGCGATGGAACCACCGTTGCTCGCCGCGGGAGCGGCGAGTAACCCGGCGGGAGTGCCGGCAGCCGATGCCGCAGAGCGCACGGCCGCCTTGGCATGCCTCCGTGGGGGCGACACGCCGCTGCCCAGCGTGGCTGAGATCCGTCGCCAGCGCCAAGAGAAGCAACAGCAACTCGATCAGGAGGCCTTGGCGCTCGTCCAGCAAGCCCAGCAAGCGCGCAGCCCAGAGGCTGCGCGCTGCCTACTACCTTATGGCCGCGGCCCGCGCCTCCGGCGAACTCAAGCAGAGTATTCTCGCCAAGCTCCGCCCGGCGCCTTCTCCAGGCGATCCAGGTACTCGGGGAGCCTTGCCAACAGCGTTGCCGTGACGTCCGCACGTGCGCCGCAGTCCGCCAGCGTAAACATCCCCGGACGCGGAATTCGCTCCCGGCGCGACTTCTCCCGTTCCCGCGTCTTCGGACGTTCCTTGGTCGTCGAGGAGGATTTCCCGAGGAACATCCAATACACGGCAAACACGATCGCCGCCGTAACCAGGAGGATCGCCAACACCACGCCCAACGCCAGGGGCCAACTCACCGTGGCCATCGACGGCTTCTCCGGCCCCACGAGCTTCTTGGGAGCTTCCTTCTTCGGCGCGGCATCCTTCTTCAAAGGCTCCGTCGGCCAGCGGTGGTGGTGAAACTGCGTGCTGATCCGGTCCAGGATCGCCTCGTGCTCCCAAGGGCCCTTCAGCAGCAGCGGCACCCCGCCCAACATCTCCTGGGCGATCCGCAAAAGCGCCTGGCGCTTCTGCGTCCACGTCATGTGTTGATCAACCGACTCCAAGAGCATGGCCTGATCCGCGGCCTTGGCCAGATCGCGACAGTGGTTCACCAGCGTCGCGATCCGCATCGACGCATTGACGCCCGTTTCGGCATCTTGCAGCTTCGAGATCTTGGGGATCAACTCCCGGCAGGCATCCCAAGCCTCGGCGGCCTCCCGATGTTGGTCGTCGGGCAAGAGCCGCTTGCCGGCAAGGATCAGGTCGAGCATCGGCCTGAACTCCTGGGGATGCCGGGGAAGCGACGCCAGCAACTCGGCCAGACGTTCCCCCAAACCCGTCTCTTCTTTGGGATACGAGCGAAGGAAGTCGGAGCCTTGCCCCTTGAGGAAACGGTAGACGGCCGACTCGTCGATCCCTCGGACTACCGCCGACACCGATTCCAGCTTGATCTTGTTGTGCTTGTGGAGGCGAAACACATTGCCCACAAAGCCCGGTTCGCAGTCGCGGGGGATATGGTGGCAGAACTTCTTCAAGTCCTTGGGCGGGAGCTTCGCAATCACCCAGCCCATGAAAACCGCCCCAGGACGGCGCGGTCCTTCGGACGGGGCGGCAAAATCGTCCCACAAGAACTCGCACCCCGGCGGCAGCTCGCCCGTGCCGTGGATGTGCCGCATCAGCACCAGCACCTTGTCGTCGTCCGAAACCCCGGAAAGCTTCAGCAGCCCAAGCAGCTTCTGCGGCGGCAATTCGCGAATCAACACCTGCAGGGCCTTGCGTGTCTCGGGTACGAACGGCTTCGCCGTGAGAAAGTCGATGACTGCCAAGTGGGCAGGGCCGCCCGCCACTGCTTTCAACCCTTCCTTGGGATCCTCCATCGCCACCACGCGCCGCACGAGTTCCCGTCGCAGGTAGCTCATGGCTGCCGCGGAACTCCGCCAGTTTTCGTTGGGCAACGTCCCCTGCTCCAAAAGCGTGGTGACGGCATGTTCCACCGACATCAACGACTCCAATTGCCCGCACCGAACCACGCCTTCCGCCGCCAATGCCGCCAATTCATCGTCGACAGCCTCCCACCCCCGCTCGCAGAGATCCGCCACCACGCAACGCGCGTAGTTCTCGACTTGCTCGCCCTCCTCCGCGGGAAGATCGTCCAACGTGTTGACGACAACGCCCGACCAGGACGACTGCTCCACCCCATCCCAGGCGGCCGGTCCCGAAGGCCATGTGGCCACCAGAGATCCCCGAGCCGAGCCAGGATCACTCTCAAAGGTCGAAAAACTGATCTCTTCGCGCAAGGGGCCGGCCGGCAGCAAGCGTGCGATCCCGTAGAACATCAACGCGGCCACCGCCGGCTCCGCCACGACCATCAATGATCGCCGCGGCTCGTGATCGGGCTGAAGGAACCGGCAAAGGACCCGGGTAAACCACCGCCGACGACGCTCGGGTTCCATGCCCCGCCAGCGGGCCGGGATCACTCCCGTAGCGTCGACAAACGCTGGAGAATCCCCCGGCTCCTTGAGAAAGCTCAGCAGGACCTCATCGGTAATCGCGGGCTGCGCCCCGGCCAGCAGTTCGCTCAGGCAATTGAGCGAAGGCAACTGCCGTGGGAGATCCGGGCTGTCGCTCCCGATCCAGCCTCGTGCCCCCCAAAGCCTCAACCCATCGAGCACCGACCAGGTCGGCTCGGCCCGATCGGCCGTGGCCGTGGAAGCCTGCCCGGCGGCGGACTCCGCCAATGCGGTATCCTCCACCTCCGAGGGCGGTTCGGCCGCCTGCCGTGCGTCCGATTTCCCCTGTTCGGGCGGGCACTCCAAGCGCAGCCTCCGCAGCAGCACGTGCGAAATGCAGCCTCCTGCGGAACCTTCATTCCGGCTCGCCGGATAGCAGGTATGGCCGATGAGTTGAAAGTCCTCGACCTTGGGGAAGAAGAACAGTCGGTCCCACGCGCATGCCTCCGCCACAGCGTCGTCGCGGTCCGGCTCCGCACTCGGAGCCGAACTGCCGGCAACATAGGGCGCAATCTGACGAGAACACTGCTGCAGGTCCTCTTCATTCAACGAACCTGCCTTCGCCTGGAAGCTCGTCCTCTCCTCTCCAGACTGCGCCGCTTCCTCGTCTGCCCCAAGCGTACCAAGGATCTGATGAATACTCATGCAAGGTCTCCCGTGTCCTGCCTTGGGCGGCACGGCCCAGTACACTACCTCCCTGCACACATCGCGATGCGCGGCATCCGCACGCGCAGCGATTAAACAGATGTATAAGCTCCCGGCCGCGCGGCGGTCGGGCAACTTCCGTACTAGGTAGAACAGACCCTTCTCCGGTACTCAGAGTACACAGCTCCCAGCACAGTGTCAAATTTTCATGGCGCAACACTTTATGGGGACAGGCTCCTAGGGCGACAGGCATCACTCTCCAAACGCCGCTGCTGCATCCAGGAAGTTTTTTACGCCCGTGCGGCCCGGCCCCACCGCTGCGGGCAGAGCGGACAAGACGAGTGCCCCGAATTGTCTTCTCACCGGTCCGATTTTCGTGGACGAGGCACTATGGATGCCGGCGCAGTCCGTGTTCGCAATTCATCCCAGATATCATCCGAAACGGCTGGAATCCGGAGTTCCCCTGACCGCCCAGCGTTCATTAGCCCTACGGGCCTGAATAGCTCACCCGATAAGGGGAGACAGAACGCCCGCCAACTCCTTTCCCGCCGCCTGACCGCGAACACTGACAAGCCATCGAACCGACACCCAGCGCCGGCGGCTACTCCCCCGTGGGCTTAACAGGCGACTTCGCCTCCTTCGCGGCAGGCACCGCGGTCTTGGCCAGCACGAGCGGCTGGCCGTCCACGTCGATGACGATGCGGAAATGCAGCTTGGCTTTGCGGTGTACTGCCTTGATGAAGTCGTCGTACCAAAGCTGCAGCTCCGCCATTTCCAATTGCTGTTGCATCGAGTACTTCTTCGCCTCGGCTTGGGTCTTGGGAATCTCTTGCCCAAGCGTCTTCACGCCCTCTTCCAGCGCGCTGCGCCGAGTCAGGCTCAGCGCGGGTCCAAATTGCGTAGGAACCACAAGCTTCAAGTCCACGATCAGCTTGGGACGCTTGGCCATGACGATGCGGAACTCGACCGCCGGCGTTTCGCGTCCCTGCCGCGTCTTGCGAAGAAATGCCAGGAGGGCGGGCTTTCCCACCGACAGCGGACCCGGCGGCTGCAGCCGGTACCCCTCTCGCCCTTCCAACGTCAGCAGTTCCAGATGCAACAGCCCCGTCTCGGGCAACACATCCAACGGAATCACGTGGCTGAAGACGCCACGCTGGAGATCGAAGGTGATCGGTTCGAGCACCTCCGGCTTGCGGAGCGCCAATCGGCGCGAATCCGCTCCCACTTCAACGACCAGAACGCAGTTGCGCAGCGAATTCGCTACGGGCGGACTGATTGCCTCCGACCACGCAAAACGCAGCGTATCGCCGTTGCGCGAGAAAGTGCCCACCTCGACCGACTCCTCCTCTTTGCCACCCGCGGTTTCGGCCCGCACGGCCCATGAAGTTCGATCGCCTTCCCGCGCGACGAGCACCAATCGCCGGCTGCCGCGCAGCGCATCCTCGCCGCCCAAAAGGCGGACCGTCCAGGCGGTTCCGGGCGCGGTGTGAACCCTGGCGAGATCGGCCGCCCCCACCGGTCCTTCCCGTCCCCTGCTCTTCTCAGTCAACAGAGGAAGATCGACCTCCTCGGGGAACTCCCGGAAGGGCTCCGCATCGGCTTTGGACGGCGCGGTTTCCTGCTTCTCGGCCTTCGGCGAGACCGCCTTACCCGGGGGGTTGTCGGCAGGCTGCGACGGCTTGGATGGAGCCGAGGGGACCGCGCCCGTCGGCGAATTGCTTTCAACCACCTCGGGCTTGGGATCCACCTTTTTCATCGTGGACACCTGCGACGGACCGGGGGGCGGAGGCTGGCAGTTTGGTCGGGGGCGAAGTATCCCCGTTCGGTGCCGCCTTGGTGGGGAGTTTGCTCGCCGATATCCCGGGTTTGGCTGGCTCTCCTGCGGCCATGTCCTTGGGTAAACCCTCGATTCCCGGCCACTGCGTCGCGATCTCGGAAGTCGCTTTGCCATTCGCCGGCAATGGGTCCTCCTCGCCCTGTCCGACGCGGCGCCCGTCCAAGCGGAGCCAGAACCCGACCACCAGGACCACGGCCAGCACGACCACCCCTAGCCCGGCCAACATCGGCCATGGCCAGCCGCGACCGCCGGCTTCGTCCGGCACGCCCCCGATCGGCGAAGACTCCTCCGCGGAAAGGACCTCCAGCTCCTCGTCGCTCAACGGTACGGCACGGCGAAGGCGCTGATGGCTTCGCCGCCACTCGCTCAAGTCGCGGCTTACTTCCGCCGCCGACGCATAGCGATCGACGGGTGACTTGGCCATCATCTTCTGGCAGATCCTCACCAACTCGCGGGCGCGTCCGGCCGGCTCTCCAGGATACTCACCGGCTGCTGCGACTGATGTTTGAGAATCCGCTCGTGCAACGTGCCTTCCGGGAATGGAGGATGGCCGGTCAGCAAATAGTAGAGCGTGCATCCCAACGAATAGAGGTCCGCGCGGTGATCCAGCTCGGCGTCGGCCAGCGCCTGCTCCGGAGCCATGTAATCGACCGTCCCGAGCAAGTTGCCGCCCCCGCCCGAGGAACCCGCAAGCTGCGGATCCTCGTCGACGAGCCGCGCCATGCCCAGGTCGAGAATCTTCACTACCCCTTGCGCATTGAGCAGGAGGTTGGCAGGCTTGACGTCGCAGTGGATCATTCCCTTCCCATGGGCATGCGCCAGACCGTCGGCCGCCTGCCGGATGCAGTCCGCAGCCAATTCGAAGTCCAGCGGGCCGTCGCGCTGGACCAGACGCTCCAGATCGGTTCCCTCGATAAACTCCATCACGAGGTAGTAGCGGTCGCCTTCGCTGTCGACGCTGTAGGCGTGAACGATGTTGGGATGATCCAGCGCGGCGACGGCTCGAGCCTCGGCGAAAAACCGCGCCTTCATCGCGGCGTCCTGTCCCAACTGGCGCGAGATCATCTTCAGCGCCACCAGCCGGTTCATCACCGTATGACGCGCCAGGAAGACGTTGCCCATCCCCCCCTTGCCGAGCAAATCGATCAGCTTGTAGCGACCGATCAGAAATGAACTGCGGCCGACGAGGATCTGACCCGCCTGCCACCGCGTGAGGATCCCCTGCTGCACTAACTGGCGCGCCAGCGCCTGCGCGTCGGCCGCCCCGGAAGCCGCCTGGCGGCGCAGCATCCAATTGCGCGGGTTCGACCAGCGCACTTCTCTCCAAGGCCTCGAGAAAGGCTTGCGCGGTTTGAATGGCCATGTCCGACGGCTGAAAGGCCCTGAGACGAAGGGGATTCCCTCCTCTTGAGTGTATCAGGTCTCGCACGGACAAGCGACCAGCATGCAAGAGCGCCGCCAGCCGCCGCCCAGACCCGCAGCACGGCGGTTCCCCGGAGAATCCGGCTGAGTGGATATCCGGGAATCGCCAGGGCGGCCTTCGCCGGCCGAAATCCCATGGCGCCGCAATCGGTTCTTGGATCGGCGCTAAGAACAAAGGGAAGACCGGCGTGCCGAGGGCCAATCCGCCCCTTCGGGCACACCAACGTTCTCGCTTTGAGCCGCTAGCGCGATCGGCGTTCCAAGTCCTCCCAGACGGCCTCGGCCGTCGTCTTCGGTAAAACCTCCACACTTTCGACCCGGCTCCCTTGCCGGCGATAGTGGTCGACCAGGGGGCGCGTGCGTTGGTGAAAGAGCGCCAGCTTGTGTGAGACCAGTTCCGGAAGGTCGTCGTCGCGCGCGGCGCGGTCGCCGCCGGCATTGCTCTTAATCCGCTGGAGCACCACCTCCTGCGGACACTCGAGCCAGACGATCGTCCCGACGTCCAGCAGGCCGTCGATGGCCTGGGCTTGCCCCACGTGCCGCGGCAAGCCATTGAGCACAACAACGGTCTTGGCGGCCACGGCTCGCTCGGCAAGGAACGATCGCAGCAAGCGCTGGGCGATGGGGAAATTCTTGTCTTCCAACAGCGAGCCACTGGCAAGCACGTGCTTGAGAAAATCGAGATCCTCGCGGCTGAGCCGTTCATCGGGAAGGTCCCGATCCACCGCATGGCGCAGCCTGGCGCCGAAGTCGAAGTGCACGCAGGCCTTTCCCCACAGACCCCGCTGCTCCAGCACATCCCCCAGCGGAGTCTTTCCCGAACCCGTGGGCCCAAGTAGCAGGAGGGCCCCATGGCGGCGCGATGTGTCGTTCATCGGCGGTGTCCGACCGGTCGGTAGCGATGGGCCACAAAGTCGTCGCGTTCGACTTCCTCCCGGTTGGCCAGTTCGAGCCGCCCGCGCTGGTCCAAGTATTCCATCCTCGCAGCGACGTCGGTGAGCGCCAGAAACGCTTGAAAACCCTTGGCGTGGGAGTACATCTTTTCGGCGGCCCCTTGCACGGTCAGCGGCGAATCGGCCTTGGCGAGCAGATCGAGGAGCCGCTCCAGGCGTCGCATGTGGCTGGCCCGGATTTCGGCGATCCGCTGGCCGAGATTGTCCATGGGCGGCTCATGACCGCCGAGGGCCAATTCGATCCCCTCCAAGCGCGCGAGCTTCGAGAGCGATTCGAGATAATGCCCCAGCCCGGTATAGGGAAGGATACTCTCCGGCCACGGCTGCGGCACCGTGCGCGGCAGTACGTGATCACCGCACAGCAGCAGATTGCCGGCGCGAATGGCAACGTGGCCCGGCGAGTGGCCGGGAACGTGGAGAAACTGCAACCCGTCGAGCGGATTCTGCTCGCGGAGATGGAAATTCACCGCCACGCTCTCGACGCGCCCGGGCAATACGCCGAAGGCTTGAATCAAACCGGATTGATCGGCCTGGGGCACTCCGGCTGCGCGGAAGAAGCCCCGCAAGGCGCGATTGTAGAGCGTCGCGCGCTCATCCCACGCGGTGATGAAGCGGCGGTCCAGGGCGTGGACTCCGACTTCGGCTCCCGTCCGACGGACCAGTTCTCCCAGACCGCCGATGTGATCGATATGAGCGTGTGTGATCAGAATCCGCCGCACGTCCGTCGCGCGCGCGCCCTCGCCGTGATCGCGTGCGACGGCCTCCAAACCGGCAAGGATCTGACCAGTGGACTCCCCCTCTCCGCTCCCCGTATCGACCAGCGTGGTTGGACCAGCACCCACGAGCAAATAGACGCGGCCGGTCAGCCCGGGAAGGACCTCGCAAGCAATGCGGTAGACGCGGACCCCCGTAGTGGAGACGAAGCGTTTGATGGGAGGCAACTGAGGCATGCGAATCGGCACTCAAAAACCCCATATCTATCCGGATGCCGGCGCTTCCGCAAGGGCATGCCCGCTTGCCGCCACCCCAAAGGAGCGATAGACTGCGCTCGACGATCAGCGACCCGCCAAGCGACTGTGGAGTACCGGTGCCGATGTCCAAGTATGTGCTCGCCCTGGATCAGGGAACTTCGTCGAGTCGGGCGATCGTAGTATCGGCTGAGGGCCGGATCGTGGCCTCCGCTCAGCGCGAATTCCCGCAGATCCTTCCGGCGCCCGGTATCGTCGAGCACGACCCCGAGGCAATCTGGTCCTCCCAGATCGCGGTAGCACGCGAAGCCATGAAACGCGCCTCGCTGACGTTCGAGAACCTTGCCGCGGTGGGCATCGCCAACCAGCGCGAAACGACGATCCTCTGGGATCGCGCCACCGGCCGGCCGGTGGCCAATGCCATCGTGTGGCAAAGCCGCGTCAGTGCAGGGATCTGCGAACGGCTGAAGGCAGAGGAACTCGAACCGGTCTTCCGCGCCAAAACCGGATTGATGCTCGATCCCTATTTCTCCGGCACGAAGATCGCGCATCTTCTCGATCTCCACGAAGGGCTCCGCGGCAGCGCCGAGCGCGGCGAGATCCTCTTCGGCACCGTCGATAGCTGGCTCCTCTGGCGATTGACCGAGGGGCGGGTCCACGCCACCGACTATAGCAACGCCAGCCGTACCCTCCTCTTCAATATTCACACCCTGGAATGGGATGAGCAACTGCTGGGCATCCTGGGCATCCCCCGGGCCATGCTCCCCAACGTCCTGCCTTCCAGCCACGTCTACGGACAGGTCGCCGACGCATGCCTGGGCGGCCCCGTTCCCATCGCCGGCATCGCAGGCGATCAGCAGGCGGCGGCGTTCGGCCAGGCTTGCTTCCAACCGGCAAGTGCGAAGAACACCTATGGCACGGGCTGCTTCATGCTGTTGAACACCGGCACGCGCGCCGTGCCGTCGAAGAATAACCTGCTCACGACGATCGGCTGGGGGCTGGGGCGCGAGATCACGTATTGCCTCGAAGGCTCCGTGTTCGTGGCGGGGGCGGCCGTGCAGTGGCTGCGCGATGGGTTGGGAATCCTCCGCAATTCCGCGGAGGTCGAGCAGCTAGCCGCCTCGGTGCCGGACAGCGGCGGCGTATACTTCGTGCCCGCCTTCGTGGGACTTGGCGGCGCCCCATTGGGATCCCTATGCCAGGGGCACGATCGTGGGAATCACACGGGGAACCACGGCAGCCCACCTGGCACGCGCCGCGATCGAATCCATGGCGTACCAGACGCGCGACCTCGTCGACGCCATGGAGCAGGACCTCGGCACGCCCTTGGCCGAACTCAAGGTCGACGGCGGCGCGGCCGTGAACGACGCCTTATTGCAGTTCCAGGCCGACATCACCGGAGTCGAAGTCCGCCGACCCACCATCGTGGAGACCACCGCGCTCGGGGCGGCTTATCTCGCCGGGCTCGGCGTGGGCTTCTGGGCAAACACGGACGAGATCGCCCGGCAGTGGCGGCTCGATCGCTGTTTCCAGCCCAGCATTAGCCCTCAGTGCCGCGAGGCGCTGCATGGCCGCTGGCAGGAGGCAGTCCGCCGCTCGCTCGACTGGGATCGCCCCTCACCTGAGGCATCCGCCCATGGCCATTAGCTGACGAACCTTCAATCGCAAGTGCGCCAGGCCGAAAGGCACGAGCAAACAGTCCCTACGGGAAAGATGGGGCAAGGCGGTGGCGTGATGGACCGGATCGACGTGAATACCCAGCGACAGCAGCGATTTGCGCACTTAAGCGCCCACCGACTGGACTTGCTCGTCGTCGGAGGGGGCATTGTAGGGGCGGGCGTGGCCCGCGATGCCGCCATGCGACGATTGCGCGTCGGCCTGGTCGAGCAGCACGACATGGCCTTCGGCACCAGCAGCCGGTCGAGCCGCCTCCTGCATGGCGGACTCCGCTACCTGGCCCAGGGGCGAATCGGATTAGTGTATGAGGCCAGCCGAGAGAAACGCGTTTTGCACCACATTGCACCGCATCTCGCCGAGCCCTTGGCCTTCCTTTTCCCCGCCTATCGCCGCACGCGCTGGCCGCTGTGGCAACTCCGCATTGGCGTCAAGCTCTACGATCTGCTGTGCAGGGGACGGAATCTCGGCGCGTCCAGCAGCCTGAACCGCCAAAGCACGCTCGCCCTCTTGCCGGAGTTGGAGGCCCGGAACCTCGCGGGCGCCGTGCGCTACTTCGACGGCCTCACGCACGACGCCCGGCTGGTGCTCGACACACTCCGCTCCGCCGCGGCCGCGGGCGCCGCGGCGAATAACTACGCGCGACTGGAGGACGCTTCTCGGCATGACGCCGCCTGGCGATGCAGCGTCCGCGACCGGTTGAGTGACCGTTGCCACGAGATCGAGGCGAGCGTGGTGGTCAATGCCGCCGGTCCCTGGGCCCCCACGCTTCCCCACCACAGTATTCGCCTCCGCCTCACCAAAGGCGTTCACCTCGTCGTCGACCGCAGTCGAATTCCCATCCCGGATGCCGTGGTGATGACCCACGAAGACCGGATCCTTTTCGCAATCCCCTGGGGAAAACGCGTCATCCTGGGCACGACCGATACGGACTACGACGATTCGATCGAGCAGTTGCGAACCGAACCGGCCGACGTGGACTACGTGCTTGGCGTGGTGAACCGCGCGTTTCCCTCGCTGCACTTGAGGCCGCCCGACGTGCTCGCAAGTTGGGCGGGGCTTCGTCCCCTGATCGCCGATGCTCGGGGCCGGCCGTCCGACATCTCCCGAGCCCACGAGATCCGCATGCCCGAACCGGGCTGGCTGGAAGTGGCCGGCGGCAAGCTCACGACCTACCGCTTGATCGCCGAGCAGGTAGTCGACCGAGTATTCGCCTCCTTGAACCGCGCACCGGTCGAGTGCCGCACCGCCCTGGAGCCCCTGCTCCCAGCCGAGAACGTCCGCGCGCGGAGCGGCATTCTTCCGCCCCCGCCAAGCAAGCAACTCGTCGAGCAGTTCTGCGCCGAGGAGTGGGCACTTCATGTCGACGACGTGATGATCCGCCGCACGGGCTGGCACTACTACGAAGACCACCCGCTCACGCTCGCCCAAACCGTAACCGAGTGGATGGCCGAGATCCTCGCCTGGGACGCCACGCGGCAGCACGAAGAGCTCGCGCCTATCAGCAAGTCCCGCCCTAAGAGCCTATCCCGGAACCGCCACGGCAGTCCTCCGCGGCCGGAGAATGGAGGAGCGGCACACGGTTCTGGGACCGGCTCTGAAAATCGATTCCCGAACCGCGGCTGCGGCGGCCGGCGGTTCTCGCACCGGCGCCCACCGCAGATCGCCAGCCCACTCCCGTGGATGCCATGCGTGCCGTACAATCGCCGGAAGGGGCGAGTGGGAGTGAGAACCTACCCCCGGAGCGGCCGGCATATTCGCCGGGCGGCAGGCGATTCTCGGCTCGGCGCTGAATAGGTTCGTGCGTCCAGGGGCGAGCGGCGCCCGCATTTCCCAGAACCCGCGTTTCCCAAGAAAAGGCGATCGATGTCTCGGGAGAAGAGCAATTCGGCGTTTGCCCGCGCAAAGCGATTGATTCCCGGTGGGGTCAACAGTCCCGCGCGTGCATTCGGTGCCGTGGGGGGCAGTCCAATCTTCTTCGAGCGCGCCGAAGGCGCCTCGCTCTACGACCTCGACGGCAATCGCTATCTGGACTACGTCGGCTCGTGGGGGCCGATGATTCTCGGACACCAACACCCGGCGGTGGTCGAAGCCCTCGAGCGAGCCCTGGCGTGTGGCACCAGCTACGGCGCCCCCACGGAAGCCGAGAGTGAACTGGCCGAGCTGATCATCGATGCAGTCCCCTCGGTGGAAAAAGTTCGCCTGGTAAACTCCGGTACCGAAGCCACGATGAGCGCGATTCGCCTGGCCCGGGGATTCACCGGCCGCGAGAAGATCGTCAAGTTCGCGGGCAACTACCATGGCCACGTCGACAGTCTGCTGGTGGCGGCGGGCAGCTCCGCGGCGACCCTTGGAGTGCCCAATTCCCCCGGAGTTACCGAGGGCACAACCCGCGATACGCTCGTGCTCCGCTACAACGACGTCGAGGGTCTCGAAGCGGCCTTCCATCGCCATGGCCCGCAAATCGCCGCCGTGATCGTCGAGCCCGTCGTGGGAAACATGGGCTGCGTGGTCCCTTCGCCGGAGTTCCGTACTGCCCTCCGCCAGTCCACGCGCGCCCATGGCGCACTGCTGATTCTCGACGAAGTCATGACCGGCTTTCGCGTGGCCTACGGCGGCGCCCAATCGATCTTCGCCATTTCTCCGGACCTGACCACCTTGGGCAAGGTGATCGGGGGCGGATTGCCGGTGGGAGCGTATGGTGGACGCCGAGACATCATGGACCACGTGCTTCCCGCGGGCAAGGTGTTTCAGGCCGGCACGCTGAGCGGAAATCCTCTGGCCACGGCGGCGGGCATCGCGACCTTGCGCGTCCTTCGCGATACCAACCCCTACCCGCGCCTGCAACAGCTTTCCCAGCGTCTGGCCCTCGGCCTGGCAAGGGAAGCTCGCGAAGCGGGAGTCGAGCATTGGGTCGGCGCGATGCAATCGATGATGACCCTGTTCTTCCATCCCGGCCCGGTCCCCGATTGGGATTCCGCCAGCCGCTCCGATACCGCTCGCTACGCGCGCTGGTTCTGGGGTTTGATCGAGCGCGGGGTCTACATGCCCTGCAGCCAGTTCGAGGCGCTGTTCGTATCGGCCGCGCATACGGACGAAGATATCGACGTCACTCTGGCCGCGGTGCGCGAAGTGCTCGGCCAACTGGCATCGTGATCGGCGCGCACGGTTGCCGCGTCTCAGGATCGCGAGGGCCCCTTCGCTTCCCGCTTCTCTTCCGCGGCGCTGCGACGGTAGTACCGCGGCGCGAGCAGCCACAGGTCGTCGCGCTGGCCGGCCGCGTAGCGTCGCGCCGCCAACCGCCCCACGGCCGACGCGCGCACGCGCCAGTATTCCGGAGCCAGGGCCTTGACGTGTTCGGGCAATCGGCCGGCGAGTTTACCCAGCGCGGATCCCGCCAATTCGGAACCCGGCGGCAGCCCGGCAAGCCACGCATCCGCCGCCGTCAGATGCGGGGCCTCGACCGTAGTCCACAGGCCGGTCGCATCCCTCCGGAAGATTCCCGCCACCACCTCCTGTCGCTGGGCATCGGAGGCTACGCAGAGAGTCTGGATGTCGGGCGGAGCAGCTTCGGCAATGCTCTCCAAGGTGTCGAGCCCCAAGATTTCCGCCTCTACGCTGTAGGCGAAGGCCTTGGCCGTCATCACTCCAACGCGCAATCCCGTGAACGACCCGGGGCCGATCGTCACCGCGACCAATTGGACGTCCCGAGGTTTCCAGCCCACCTGCTCCAGCAGGGTCGCGAGCGCCGGAGCCAGACTCCGCGCCGTTCCCTGCTCCCTGGGCAAGAGAATCTCGGCAAGAAGCGCCCCATCGGCCAAGGCCGCCACACTGCCCAAGGTCTCCGATGTATCAAGGGCAAGGATTCTCACGGTTGCTACTCCCCAAGAGGACCGATGCGTCCGAATCTGCTGGTCCTGCCGATCCGACGGGCGCTGCATCCTGCCCCCACGGCTTCGGCCGGAAACCGGCTCGGCCAACTCCCCCTCGACTTGACCATGTTCGCGTGCAACAATAAACTGTGCAGGGATTTCAGCCAACGTGCGCTGTGCCTGCCGGCATGCCCGAGCCGACCGATGCGCTTTGCGGGCGAACGAGAGCTTCCCCCGTGAAACGAGCCCTCATCAGCGATATCCATAGCAACCTCGAAGCCCTGAATGCTGTCTTGGCTGATGCCCATGAGCAGGGTGTTCAAGAGGTCTTCTGCCTGGGGGATATCGTCGGCTACGGTCCCAACCCGCGCGAGTGTATCGATCTTGTCATGAAGTGCAAGGTCTGCCTCCTGGGCAACCACGATCAGGGGGCGCTGTTCGACCCCGAAGGATTCAACACGGGCGCGGAACGGGCCATCTTCTGGACCCGCGAACAACTGGAAAACTCGGGCGGCAACACCAGTTCCAGCGCCAAACGCTGGGACTTCCTCGGCGAGTTACCGCGGAACTTCCAGGAGGACAAGCTGCTGTTTGTCCATGGGTCCGCGCGTAACCCCCTCAACGAATACGTTTTCCCCGAGGATATCTACAATCGGCGGAAAATGGAGAAGATCTTCGCCCTGATCCAGGGCTCCTGCTTTCAGGGCCACACCCACGTTCCGGGGGTCTTCACCGAGGACTGCCGCTTCCTCAGTCCCGACGAGATCAACTACGAGTATCGGCTGAACGACCAGAAAGTCATGGTCAACGTCGGATCGGTCGGTCAGCCCCGCGATGGCGACTCGCGCGCCTGCTATGTCATTCTTGAAGATGACCTGGTACGGTTCCGCCGCGTCGATTATCCTTTTGATGAGACGATTCGCAAAATCTACGATATCCCCGATTTAGACAACTTCCTCGGCGATCGACTCCGCGACGGCCGGTAGACACCCCACCCCATAGCCGCCTAGAATCACGGCCTCCGAGAATCTTTGACGAGGGACTCGATCGCTCATCTCCCCATACCCCTCGCAGTATCCGCCCCCCCTCGTTTAGTGGAAGCCATTGCAAGAATTCTCCCCGCCGGCAGAATTCTTGATAGGCTCAAGAGCAGATCCCCGAGCAGGACTCCTCTTCCGTCCGCAAGTCCCTTGCGGAAACTGTCTTTCCGGCCGATATCAACCCACAAGGTACTTTGATCCGATGGAAGAGCAAACCTCCAAGGGCATGTGGCTCCGCTACGGCCTTTTTATCGCCTTCTCGCTTGGGGTCCTTGCCCTCAACACCTTTCTCATGTCGGTTCTTCACCCCAATCGCGGGGAGAAGCAACCGGCGGTCGAGCAGGTGGCCGAGCGACCCAACCCTCCCGAGCCCAAGCCAGCGCAGGCGCTGCAAGCCGAGAAGACCAAGCCCTCGGAAAAACCGGCAGCCCCTCTTGCTGAGAAGCCGCGGACCAAACCAGAACTCGCCGAAACCCAAGTCGCCGATAGTTGGCTTACCCTCGGGTCCGCCGATCCCGCCAGTCCGTATCGGATGCTCGTCACCTTCACCAACCGCGGAGCAGCCATTCGGCGAATCGAGTTGAACCACCACCGGTTCAGAGACCTCGAAGACCGTCGCGGCTACCTCGGTCAGGTGATCGGAAGTGAAGGTGCCGCCGGCTCGGGGGTCGTGGTACAAGTCGTCGGCCCCGGCACTCCGGCGGCCGAAGCCGGCGTGAAAGTGGGCGACATCATTCAAGCGGTCGGGCCCAAGCAGGTCTCGGCCGCGCTGGGCCTCGAGGATGTCCTTGATGGCACCAAGCCGGGCCAGGTGGTCACGCTCACCCTCCTCCGCGACGGACAAAAACTCGAGATCCCCGCCACGCTCAGCCGTCGGCCGTTGGAAATCATTCGGCCTGAGGCCGAGGCCCCTCCCTCGTTCCTGATGACGCTCACCCAAATCGACGACCTGGCCTTGGAGCCCGCGGCGGAGCCCAAAGCCGGCGAGGCGCCGCGCCGCCCCAGCCCGATCGGGAACTCGAGGGAGCGAAGCTCCGCGGCGTGAACTGGGAAGTCGAGTCGCGCGACGAAACCCACGTGACCTTCCTCCGCAAGCTGCCGCAATGGGATCTTGAAGTGCGGAAGACGTTCCGTTTGGCGACGCTGCCCGAAGAGGAGCAAAGCAACGACGTCTATCCGGCATACCATCTCGTCTACCGCATCGAAATCCGCAATCGGGGTACGGCGAGTCGCCGTGTGATCTATCGCCTCGAGGGACCGAACGGCCTGCCCACCGAAGGTTGGTGGTATGCTAGTAAGGTCAGTCGCAACTGGGGTGGTGCCGGACTGCGCGACGTGATCGTCGCCTTCAACGGCCAGGATCCCCTGACGCTTTCTGCCAGCGGCATCGCGCAGGATCAATACCCCACTCCCCTGCGGCGCGACGATCCGATGCACTTCGTCGGCGTCGACGCGCAGTACTTCTCCGCAGTCCTGCTGCGGGAGAATGCCGACGAAAAATGGACGTCCGAGTGGCAGCCCATCCACTACGGAGAAGTGCCCAAGGACCGGCTCATGCTCTCCAACACCTCGTTCCGCGTGACGAGCGTCCAGCGCGAAGTGCCGCCGGGCGGGGCGCTGGAGGAAAACTTCCAGATCTTCGCCGGGCCGCGAAGCCCGGCGCTTTTGGCCGAGTACGGCCTCAACGAAATCGTCTACTATGGATGGTTCAAGTGGGCCGCAATCCCCATGCTGTGGATCCTCCACGGCTTCTACTACGTCATCCCCAACTACGGGATTGCCATCATCCTCCTCACCGTGCTCGTACGCGGCGCGATGTACCCGCTCAGTCACAAGCAGGCCCTCAGCGCCCAGAAGATGCAGGAGATCCAGCCGGAGTTGAAGCGGCTCCAGGAAAAATACAAGAACAACCTCGAAGCCCGCGGCAAAGCTCAGCAGGAACTCTTCAAGAAGCACAACTACAACCCGATGGGCGGCTGCCTCATCGTCTTCCTCCAACTGCCGATCTTCGTCGGTCTGTACCGGGCGCTGATGGTCGACGTCGAACTCAGGCAAGCCCCGCTGATCACCGAGTCGATCCGCTGGGCCTCGAACCTGGCATCGCCCGACATGCTCTTCGATTGGTCCGGTTTCATGCCGGAGTTCATCACGCGCGGCACGGGCATGTTCGGCCTCGGCCCGTATTTCAACCTCCTGCCGATCTTCGCGATCGTTCTGTTCCTCTGGCAGCAGAAGAAGTTCATGCCCCCGCCGGCCGACGAACAGGCAGCCCTGCAGCAGAAAATGATGCAGTACATGATGGTCTTCATGGGCATCCTGTTCTTCAAGGTGGCCAGCGGCCTGTGCTTGTACTTCATCGCCTCCAGCCTTTGGAGCATCGCCGAACGGCAATACCTCCCCAAGACCCATCCCGCCTCCAATGCCCCAGCCGCCGGGACCAACCCGCCGCCGCGCAGACTCCTGGGCGAGGATCGGCGGGCCGCGACGGCTCCGGACCACGGAAGCGCAAGACCCCGCGCAAGTAGACCGCCGGCCGTCGCCGAAGACCGCGGAAATCCTCCGCCATCGCTCATGCCCTATGCGACTGAAGACACGATCGTGGCCATCGCCTCGGCGCGGGGCGGTGCGGCGCGAGGAATCGTCCGCCTCAGCGGATCGAGCCTGAAACAGTGCCTCGATCGCATCTTCCAGGCCGACCACGCGCCGGCCGGCCAAACCGAGCGGCCAACCGTCCATACGGGACGGCTGCGCCTTGCGCACCTGGAACGCGAGATCCCCTGCGAGTTGTACTTTTGGCCGGGTAGGCGGAGCTACACGGGCGAACCCGCCGCCGAGTTCCATACGCTCGGCTCCCCGCCACTCCTCGACGCCGTCGTGCGTGCTTGTTGCGCGGCAGGAGCGCGAGGGGCGGAGCCCGGAGAGTTCACCCTCCGCGCGTTCCTTGCCGGTCGATTGGACCTCACACAGGCCGAGGCCGTGCTCGGCGTGATCGACGCCGCCGATCCGCAACAACTCCACGCCGCGCTCGCACAACTGGCCGGCGGTCTGGCCGCACCACTGGGGCAACTCCGCGAGCAGCTTCTCGACCTCCTCGCCCATATCGAGGCAGGCTTCGACTTCGCCGACGAGGATCTTCCCTTTCTCACGCCCCGCCAGTTGGACCTCTCCCTGGCGCAGTCCCTTCGTACAATCCAATCCATTGCTCGGCAAATGGAGTCGCGCCGAAACCGCCCCGCGCACTGCGCGTGGTGATTCTCGGCCGTCCCAACACGGGGAAGAGCAGCCTTTTCAACGCCCTGGCCGACCGCTCCGCACTGGTCTCGGATCAGCCCGGCACGACGCGCGACTACTTGACCGCCGACCTCGAAGTGGAAGGGGCCCGCTGCGTGTTGGTCGACACGGCCGGGTTGCAGGATGCCGCCGCGGTGGCCCCCGTCGAAGTTCAAGCGCAGTCGGCCACCGCCGAGCAGGATCATGCCGCACAGGTGAAAATTGTCTGCCTCGACACCTCCCGCGCCTGGGACGCCTGGGAGCAGTTGCAGTTCTCGCAGCCTGCGGACCACCTGGTCGTACTGACGAAAATCGACCGCGATCTCGGCCACGAGGCCGGCACCGCGGCAGTACGCACCAGCAGCCTCACCGGCGAAGGAATCGCAACCCTCCGCCGGCGCATCGGCCAGGCGGTCCGCGCCGCGGCCCCGCCGGCCGACGTGGTCGCCGGCACGGCCCTCCGCTGCCACGAGTCCCTTGGCCGGGCGGCCGACGACTTGCGACGCGGCGCAGAGGTGCACGCCTTGGGAGGCGGTGAAGAGCTCATCGCCGCCGAGATCCGATCTGCCCTGGACGAGCTGGGCCAAGTCGTGGGCGCGGTTTACACCGAAGACCTTCTCGACCGAATCTTCAGCCGCTTCTGCATCGGCAAGTAACGCGCCTGCCCGACTCCCGATTCGCGGCCTGCGCACGGCAAACGACCTCGCCTTCCACCCCGGTCTCCCGGGTCCATTCCCGTTTCTGCGCTGGCGGTTTTCGGGTAAACTGGCGACGGTTCCGGGGCGAAGTGGGCACTTTGCACAAGACGGAGGTCCGCCATGGATGGCAAGCAAAAAGACGCACGTTATGAGCGGTGGTTGGCGCGGGCTGCGGCAGCGTATCAACGCATGTTCGACGGTAAGGGGCAGGAGGAGTTGGTGACGTTGACGGAGCGGGAGAAGATGGCCGTCTGTCTCGGCAAGGAGTTAGCGGCGTTTCTGCTGGAAGAACATGTGGCAGCGGACCCGGCCAAGGTGCCCGCTGAGGCTTCCACCACCTGCTGTCCGAAGTGCGGCCAGCCGGGAAAGCCGGCGGCGCAGAAGGCCGGGAAACGGGGCGTTAACTTGCCCGAGCGGAAGGTGAGAACCCGTGCGGGCGACATCGGCATTCGGCGCGAGCGTTGGAAGTGCGAGCGGTGCCGGATCGTTTTTTTTTCCGCTAGATGTTCGCCTGAAGTTGGGCACGGAAGGGTATAGTCCCGCGGTCATGGAGAAGGGGGTTCGCCAGGCGAGCAAGGCGTCCTCCTTTGTTGAGGCCAGCGAGGATATGCGGGAGTTGGCGGAGATCGAGATCAGTGCGACTCATCTGCAGCGGCTGAGCGAACGTATCGGGGAGGAATGGGTCGAGTTCCGTGACGAGGAGGTGGAGAAGTTTCGCCAGCGTCGGTTGGAAAGGAGCTACAAGGAGCCGCCGCGGGGAGCGGCCGTGGTGATGCTGGACGGAGGCCGCGTGCAAACGCGGGCCGAGGATGCGGGGCGGGGCGTGAGCGAGCCAGGTTGCGCGAGTCGAAGGTGGCGTGCTGCCTGACGTTGCAGACCAAGGCCCAAGCCGTGGATCCTCAGCCCGAACCGCCCGCGAAGTTCTTGGAGCCCACGAATGCGGCGCGATTGGCGTCCGAAGTGAAGCGTCGCAGTCGGCCGGTCATGGAGCGGAGTGCTGCGGATCGCCGGATGATCCAAGGGGCCAAGGGAAAAGAGGGGAAGAAGCCCAAGAGGCGAAAACGGGCGGGAAAATGCCCGCGGGTCCGCACCGTCGTAGCCACCATGGAGAACAGCGAAACGTTCGGCTGGCATGTGGCCGCGGAAGTGCATCACCGCGGGCTTGACCGAGCGCAACGCAAGGCGTGCGTTTGCGACGGCCAGGCGTACAACTGGTCGATCTACGAGATGCACCTTCTTCCGGCGGGCTTCGTTGCCATCTTGGACTTCCTTCACCTCCTCGCGTACCTTCACGACGCGGCCTACGCGTTTGGCGGAGCGGACGAGCGCGAGCCTGGAAGATCTACAAGCAGTGGCTTCGCTGGGCATGGTCGGGAAAAGTGGGCATCCTGCTGTCGGCCCTCCGTGAAGCAGCCGCTGCCCTGAAGGCGAGGGGTACGACAGCCGCGACACGACGACAAACGGTGGAAGAAACACTCACCTACGTGAACAATAACCGCCAGCGAATGAACTACCAGGAATATCGTTGCTTGGGCTTGCCTGTCAGCAGCGCGCCGGTGGAATCGACGATCAAGCAAATCAACCGCCGCATCAAAGGCAGCGAAAAATTCTGGCTGGCGGGTGGCGCCGAAGCGATGCTCCAACTCCGTGCTGCCCAACTAAGCCAGGACGGCCGCTGGAAACGATACTTGGCACGGCCCCGCAAACACCGCCGTGCCGCCGGAACCGGCCGCCTCGCCCAAGCCGCGTAGCTCCTGCAATAACGGGAATGGACCCCGGTCTCCCGCCGCTCTTGCATGCCGCGCCGGCAGCCGTTACGCTAGAACCACCATTTGCCGGGAGAAACCAAGATGAGCATTTCGCGTCAGACAACGATCGAGCAATTAAGCCGCCGCGGGTTCGTTTCCGCCGGCGCCGCTTTGGCCAGCAGCCTGGCCCTGCCTGCCCTCGTCCGCAGCGCCGAGCGCGCGAGCAAATACCGCGTGGCCGTGATCGGCCACACCGGCCGGGGCGACTACGGCCACGATCTGGACAAGGCCTGGCTCGATATTCCCCAGGCGGAAATCGTCGCCGTCGCCGATGCCGACGAGAAAGGCCGCGCTCAAGCCGCCCAGCGGCTCAAGGCCCCGAAACAGTATGCCGACTATCGACGCATGCTCGACGAAGTGAAGCCCGACCTGGTCAGCATCTGCCCGCGATGGGTCGACCAGCATCGCGACATGCTTCTCGCCGCGGCCGAGCGTGGAGTGAAGGGCGTGTACCTGGAAAAACCCCTCTGCCGCACGCTCGCCGAGGCCGACGAGATGATCGCCGCCTCCCAGAAGCACAACGTCAAGGTGGCGATCGCCTTTCAAACGCGCTATAGCCCCAAGCTGCCGGTTATTGCCCAACTGCTGCAGAGCGGGAAGCTCGGAAAAGTGCTCGAGTTCCGCGCACGCGGCAAGGAGGACCAACGCGGCGGAGCGGAGGACCTCTGGGTCCTCGGCCCCCACCTGATGAACCTGATCCATTTCTTCAGCGGCCTGCCGCAATGGTGCTTCGCCAGCGTGCTCCAACAGGGCAAGCCGATCGCCAAGAGCGCAGGTGCAACCCGGCAGCGAAGGCATCTCCTATCTGGCCGGCGACGAGGTCCACGCCACCTACCGCATGGCCGACGGCGCCATGGCCCATTTCGATTCCGTCCGCGATGCGGGCAGAGGTCCGCGCTTCGGCTTGTGGATCCTCTGTTCGAAGGGAGTCATCGAGGTGGGCACCAACTACATGCCACCCGCTTTCGTGCTCCCGCACGAGTCCTGGTCGGTGCCGCGGTACAAGGATCTCAAGTGGCTTGCGGTCAGTTCGGCCGGCCTGAACAAGCCCGAGCCCATCCCGAAGGAGCTTTCGAGCCCCCATTACGGCAACGTGGAAGCGGTGAAAGACCTGATCGCGGCCGTGGAGAAGGGCGGCAAGCCGAAGGCCGACATTTCTGACGCCGCGCGTCGCGTTGGAAATGGTCGTCGCCGTGTTCGAATCGCAGCGCCTTGGCGGGCGAGTTCCCCTGCCGTTGGCGAACCGCGAAGACCCGCTGGCATCGCTCGCCGCGCCTGCCGCCGCGCAACAATAGGGAAGCAGTCTTTCTCTGCCCCAAGCGAAGAAAAGCTCGTACTCCTGTCCGGCCGAAGTGCAATGCTAGCCGCGGGATCCGGCCGCCTGGCGAGTATCCTATACTTGAGATGGCCCGGCACGGCCACCACTTGTCTATTTCCCGGTCGGGAAAAACTCGCCATCGTCGCGCGCTCGCCGCGCAGGCATTCTCTGCACCCTCGTGGAGACGCACCATGGGCTTGGGATCGGTGTTGCAGGTCGCAATGACCGGAGTCGCGGCGGCGGAATCGATCGTGGCCGCCATCAGCAACAACCTCGCCAACAGCCGCACGCCGGGCTACAAGGCCTCGTCGGTCCAACTGGTCAGCCAGGCTCCCCAGACCCAAGGCAACGGATCCGCAGCGACAGGCGGCAACGGCGGGACCAACCCCGTGCAGGTCGGCATGGGCGTCGCCGTCGGCGCCACCACGCTCGATTTCTCCCAAGGCCAAGTGGTCCTCGACGACAATCCCCTGGGCATGTGCATGGAAGGACCGGGTTTGTTTATCCTCCGAGGCCGGCAGGGAGAACGATCCTACACGCGCGACGGCCGTTTCTCGTTGAATTCCGACCACGAGCTAGTGAATGTCGACGGACACCAGGTGCTCGGCTTCTCGGCCGACGCCGATTTCCAGGTCCAGCGCGGCAAGCTCGTGCCGCTGCGAATCCCCCTCGGACGCACGTTCGCCACGTCGGGCGGCGGCGCGCCACGCTGCTCGGGTTCGCCGTCGAGCGCAACGGCCGCATCCAGGGACGCTTCAGCGACGGCCACTGGCGCACTCTGGGCCAGATCCGCGTTGCGCGTTTCGCCAACTCTGCCGGCCTCGCCCAGCGCGGCCGTAATCTCTATTCCCCGGGACCGAACTCCGGCCTCCCCGTTGAAACCGATCCGGACACCCAAGGCGCCGGAGCGGTGCTCTCTGGTGCAACCGAGATGTCAAACACCGACGTCGGTCAAAGCCTCGTCGATCTCCAGTCGGCGTCGTTCCTCTTCCAGGCCAACGCGCAGGTGGTCCAGACGAGCGTCCATCTGCTCGATGAGTTGCTCCACCTGCGCCGCATCCCGCGCTAGCCCAACGCCGAAGCATCCGCCCCGCACTCGATCTCGGCCAGGATCGCCCGAACCACCCGCGGAACCGCCGCGGCCACTTCCCGGGTAAGCTCCAGTCCCGGCTCGATCGCGCCGGGTTGAACCCCGAACACGACCGCTTCCCGCGGCGCAGCCGAGCCGCGCGCGATAAGCAGCGATTCCACCAGGCCGAGTTGGTGCAGCGAAATCATGTCGCCCTCCTCCGGCGCCGGCGCGTCGGCCGACATTCGCAGCACGGTGCCGGGGGCCGCGTCGGCCTGGATCGCATCGACGATGATCACCTTGCTCCGATCGGCGATCAACTCGACGAGATCCGCGCCCGCGGTGCCGCCGTCGGCCACGTCGACCCCCGGCGGCAAATCGGCCGACTGAAGTGCCTCGACCACGCGCACGCCGACTCCCTCGTCGCGCAGCAGGATGTTTCCGATCCCCAACACCAGCACGTTGCCCACGCGCGCGACCTCCGCATCGTGTGTGAATAACCGTTTACCGGCCGCCGCGGAGTGGCCCATTTTTCGGCCGTTTCGCACCCGATCGGCCACCGGCGGCACGAGGCCAAAAAACGGGCCCTCTCCTGGGCGCGGCCTGCCCCGTTGGCACGTTCAAGTGGAAACGACGAACTTGCTCGCCTTCTCGCCCGGCCGGGCAAGGTGCACCGAACAGGCCATGCAGGGATCGAAGGAGTGCACGACGCGCAACAGCTCGACAGGCTGGTTCAGGTCGCCGACCGGCATTCCCATGAGGGCCTGTTCGATCGGACCCCTCTGGCCAAAATCGTCGCGGGGCGAAGCGTTCCAACTCGTCGACGACACCACCTGGTAATGGTCGATCACGGAGTTGTTGATCCGCAGCCAATGCCCCGCGCCCGCGCGGAGCCTCGGTCCAACCGACCCCCGTTCCCGTGGCCGGAACGGTCCAACGCGTTTGAGTCGCCCCGCCGGGGGTCAATTGTCCAAGCCACTGGGCCATGCTCCCGGCGATCTTCTGCGCCTCCAAGGCGCGGGCCACGACGCGGTCCATGGCGGAAATGCCGCGGCGGTAGTTGCCGTTCACCCACATCCGCGCCAGCGGTCCCACTTCATACGGCAGCGGCTTGGCGGTTCCCTCACTGTACCGCGGGGCTTTGATGAACGAGTAGGCTCCGGACTTCCCCGGCTGGGGCGCCGTCTGACCGCCGGACGGATTCAGCGCGCTGGGCGAACTGTAGTTCGAATATTTCACGTATTCGTAAACCCGTGCCGGGTCGACGCTGCCATACGTCCCGCTTCCGGCGGTAGACGTATAACGACCTCGCTTGAAGAGCTTCTGGCTGCCGGCGGTGTCGAGGTCGAACACGCCGTACGCCAACAGATTGCCGCACCCCCTCCCCAGGTTCTGGTAGCCCAAGAACTTGCTCTCCAGCAGTTTCGCGTCGGGCAGATAGACGTTGTTGATGAACGCGGTCACTTCGCTGAGCAGGCTGCGAAACTGAGTGATCTGCGCGCTGGTGACCGTAGTGACGCAGCCGCCCGGGACGAGCGACGAACTGCAAGGCATCCTGCCGCCGAAGATCGCTCCCATCTGGTGCGCCTTGCGACGAATGGCTAGCGCCTGCAAGTAATGGTCGACCAGCGCCTGCGCCGTGCTGCCGGTGAGCATGTCCGGAACCACGTAGCGCGGCGTCCACGGCACCTTGTCCAACAGCCCGGTCGAGTTCACGTAGTCCAGCGCTGCCAGATGGTAGAAGTGCAGGAGGTGCGACTGAAGAAAGTCCGCACCAAGCACGAGATTGCGGAGGATGCGCCCGTTGGAAGGCGGCGTCAATCGCAGCGCCGCTTCGAGCACCAGCGAGGAGGCCATGCCGTGCGACGTCGGGCATACGCCGCAAATCCGCTGCGTGAGGTGCGGTGCATCCAGCGGATGACGCCCTTTCAGAATCGCCTCGAACCCGCGGAACATCGTCCCCGAGCTCCAGGCTTCCACGACTTGTTGGCGGCCGTTGACGAGATCCACGGTCACCTTGATGTCCAAATGTCCTTCAATCCGTGTGACGGGACCGACTTCAATGGTAGTAGGCATCGGAAAAGCTCCTGGATTCTTTGCAGACAAGGGAGGCGAAAGGCAAAGCGCGCTCGTGCGGCCCCTGCCACGTTCCTGCTGCCCGCTTCCCCCGCGTCCGCGAAACGCACGTCCTCTAAGGTTTTCGTGCGGACCGCTCCGAAGCGGGCACAGGCAGACTCTTCGTGCCAGGGGCTAATCGCCTCGGGGCTTCTTCTGGCTCGAAGCGCCCTTGCCCTTGCGCTTCTCGTACTGCTGGCGGAGCTGCTGTTTGCGCTCGGCATAGGCCGATCGCCGCTCGTTCTGCCGGTGCTCGTAGCCGTCGCCTGCCTCGCTGTCGTGCATCTCCTCCACGCGCGGCGCGGCCTGGTCCGGACTGACGGCCGGGGGCTGCGACGACTCAACGGTCTGGGGCGTCTCGACCCGCTCGGTCGGCGAGTCCGCCGCGGAAGTGCGCACGCGGTCGTGCGACGACTCCCGGTCGTGCGACGATTCGCGGTCGTGCGACTCGCGATCGTCCGACGACCCCACGTGGTCCTCGCCCGATTCTCCGTACACCGGCGCCATGCCGTCGGGGAACGTGGGTTCGGTGCATCCCAAACAAGGCGTGCCATTGGGCCGACCCGCCCCGATGCACCAGTTCACCCCGACCCCGCCCTGCGCGGCCGCGTTCCACTTCCGCGTCGGACAGTCGCCACGCGTCTTCGGTCCCTTGCAGCCGTAGTCCTCCAGGCACTTCGACTCGTTGTCCTTGTAAGGACAGATGTCGTGCACCGTCCGCCCGTAGTAGGTCCTCGGCCGACGATACGAGTCCAACGTCGGCATCGTACCCTTGGTCAGCAGGTACGTAACCGTGCCCACCAGCCAATCCGGATGTGCCGGGCATCCGGGCACGTTGATCAGTTTGGAGGTCCCGACGATCGCACTGACGCCGCGCACACCGGTCGGATTGGGACTGCCTGCGGGAATGGCTCCAAACGCCGAGCACGAGCCAAGCGCGAGAATGTACTTGGCGTTGGAAGCGAACTGCGTCAGGCCGGCCAAGGCGGTGAGGCCGGGCCAGAGCGTGCAATACTGGCCGTTGGCCGCCGTAGGAATCGCCCCCTCGACCACGAGGATATAGCCGCTCTTCCCCTGCGCTGCCTGGGCCACCTTGATCGCGCTGGCGCCCGCCGTGGCCATGAGCGTGCTGTGATACTCGACGTTCAGCGTCGTCGCCAGCACGTCGGCCGCGCTGGCCACGGCAATGCTGTTGAGAAAGGAAACCGAACAGCCGGAGCAACTCTGGGCTTGCAGCCACACGACCGGAGGTCCCGAGGTGCCGATCGCCGCAGCCGCCTCCTCCCAGGGGCGAAGCCCCCAAGCTCCGGCAAGGGCGGACAAAGCGCGAAGAAAATCACGACGCGAAAGGTCCATCTGCGTACTCCTTGCGCAGACGCGCCGTCAGCCCTTCACGCGGCCATGAAGTCGCTGGCCCAGCCGGTGTCCCGAATCGGACGGCGATGAAAAGGGTCGGCCGCTCGGGCCGATCCGGCCATTGAATCAACGCCGGAAAATCGCGTCAATCAGTTCTCGCATTAATCGAAGCAAGAGCGAGAATAATCGACGCGGCCTTCAAGGACATCCCCATCCGGCCCCACGGTCGACACCGTGGAAGAAGCCGCCCGCGCCGCACCACTTAGCGACGGTGCGCTGCGCGCGACGACTGCTGCACCCCGCCGTCGAGGGCACAGGCAGAGAAACCGAGGGCACCGCAGGCAGTCGTGCCGCAACGAATCCCGCGTCCTGGCCGTCGCTGGCAGCTCCCAGCGCCGCGTTCGGCGGGCTTTCCGCCGTGCTCAGCACGTAATCCTCCGGCGTCTGCTGGTGCACCGGACGGTCGACGCCCGGCAATTGCCGCCATTGCACCCGATTGATGGTGGGAAAGTTCTCTCGCGCGGCGCACCAGTGATTCCGCCAATCCTCGAAGCCGAAAACCTCGGGCGGATACTCGGGGTTGACGTTTTCGATCGTCCAAAAGGCGGTAAAGCCTTCGTAGAAGTTGCGATCTCCACTCCACTGCACGCGCTTCCGCCGCGTTTCCGACGAGGTCACTCCCGTCTGCTCTAGAATCGGCGCACCGGGTTCGCTCAGAAGAATGCTGCTGGCACAGTTGATCTCCGCGGCAATCTGCTGCGGGCTGGCTTCGCTCTGATCGAAGCGGCATAGTCCGTCGCGGATCGCGGCGGTCACGTGGCGCACGTCGATCCGTACGCTGGCGGAAGGCGGTACGATGCGATCTCCTCCGCTGCATACGAGGAGCCGCTCGCTGGTGACCAAGAGCCCGTTCTCCCAATTGAACGAGAACGGTTCGAGATCGTGCGCGGATCACGGTCGCTTCGCCGCGAACCACGCAATCGACCAACGACAATGCGGCGCACTCCGGAGCGACGGCGGCCTCTTCGACCGGGGAAACGTCGACCCCCGGGGCGCCTGAATCCGAAAGAAGGCCACGTCCTGATGGTAAGACTCCCCTTGCCCTGCTGCATTGCGGAGCGTGAGCACGCACCGCTCCAACCGCACCGCCTTGCCCTGCCGGATCTCCACGAGCGACCAGCGGTCGGCCTGCGTCTCGCGTGGAATGCTCAACTCCAGGGCCACGTTGACAAGCGTCAGTTGCCCGCCGCTGAGCGTAATCATCGCCCGCGGGAACTTGCCCGGATCGGTGTCGGTCGGGCGAAACACGACGACCGGCCGGAAGGGATCGAACGCCCGGATTGTGATCCGGCGATTGTGCAACACGATCGGCCGTTCTTCGCGGGGGCCATTGAAGCGAAGTTCGACGACGTCTCCTTCGACGGCCGCGGCACACGCGCGCTCCAACGTCGCGTAGGTGTTCTCTTCCCTCCCCAATCCATCGACGACCAGCACGCCCGCCCCGCCCGGTCGCACCGCTGACTTGCTTGTCCCCACCCCGCCGGAGTTTCCCTCGCGCTGAACTTCGATCGCCTTTGCAGTCACCCCTTCGCGCCCCGTCGAGGCTGGCGAAGCCAGCAAGGCCCCTGCGGAACTCGGATCGACAGGACCTAGCCCCGCCTCCGTTGTCGGCAAGCGCAAGTCGCCCAAAAGCGCCCGGCCAGGCCCAAGCGATCCCGATCCCGCCGCGTCGCTCGCGGCAACTGCCGCCTGCGATTCCGCCGCGCTGCCGCGCACCGCGACCTTTGCCCCTGTCTTGCCGCGATCGGAGGCGACTCCTTCCCCGACAACTTCCTGGGCCGCCGTCGACGAACCAGCGGCCCCACCCCCAGTCCCCGGCGATCCCTTGAGCACTGGGCTGTCGCCGACCGTGCCCGACGACGCGCCGCCGTCCACGGCAATCGGCTGCGATCGAGGTGCCGGCTCCGGCGACCAAACCATAAAATCCAGCAGGAATACTACGCCAATCAACACCGCGGCGGGCGCGATCCAGGGAAGATGCCGCTGCAGGGCGGACAATCGCGTCCGCTCCTCTTGGGTCCACGAACGGTTGGCCCCGACCGCCTGGTGCAATCCCAAGTCCTCCGCCAAGGAAACCAACTCGCCGATCAGTTCCGCCGGCGTCTGGTACCGATGGCGCGGATCCTTGGCCATCATCTTCCGCAGCACGGCAGACACGCGCTCCGGCAATTCCGGCCGGAACTCTCGGATATCGGGGGGCTCCTCCGCCTGGTGCTGGAGGAGCTTCTGCAATACCGTCCCCTCGGGAAACGGAGGGCGGCCGGCAAGCACAAAGAAGGTGCATCCCAGCGAGTACACGTCGCTCCGGGCATCGGCATCCCGCGGATCGCGCGCCTGCTCGGGAGAGATATAGTCAAACGTGCCCAGCGTCACACCGCTGGCGGTCAGATCGGCCTCGGCCTCTCCCAGCCTCTGAAGCCGCGCCAAGCCCAGATCGATGAGCTTCACCCGGCCGTCCGGCGTCAGCAGGACGTTCGAGGGCTTGATGTCGCGATGGACGACGTTGCGGCTTGCCGCATGCTCCAGGGCGCGCACCACCTGGTACGTGCAGTTGATCGCTTCCACCAGCGGCAGCGGCCCGCGTTGTTCCACCGTCGTCCGCAGATTCATCCCCTCGATGAACTCGAAGACGATGTACGGCAGTCCCTCCGCCTCGCCCACGTGATACACCTGAACGATGTTCTCGTGGTTCAGCCGCGCCGCCGATTGCGCCTCGTTGCGAAACCGAGCCAACGTCTCCTGGTCGGCAACCTGCTCGGGGGAGAGGACTTTGACGGCCACCGTCCGAGCCAACGCCGTATCCATCGCCCGGAATACGCGGCCCATACCCCCGCCGCCGACGTACTCCAGGAGCTCGAATTGAGCCATTCGCATGCCAGGCTGGTGTCGGCCACCTTCGGCCACGCTCCCGCCAAGCGGCAACGTCTGCGGCGCCCGACCCGAGATGACGGTCGGTTCCTGATCCGCCACTTTGGGACTCGGCTCTTCGGCCGCGCGCGCGTGACCGCCGCTCGATCCTCCTGAAGAGTGTTGTCCCGCCGGTGTATCCATAGCCTGGCTCGTTCCGATCGTGCGACGCACGGGAAGGCTTGGCTCGGGCGCACATACGGCCTCACGACCGCGCCGCTTGCCGCCTCGGGTCCAGGTCCCGTCTGTCCTGGTGCAAATGCCGTCCACGAAACGGACGAACGTCGAAGAGAGATGCGACGGAAATCGAACAAATCTCATTGTAATTGCCCCGCCGACACCGTCAAACCACCGGCCATCCTCACGGCCCTCCTCCAAATCCCGCACCCACCCAGACGTGTGATCAGCCACTTGCCACTTGCCTGCGTCAGACCACTCCCCGGCGAGCCTGAAGGAGTTAAATCGAACCCAAAATCACGGGACACTTTAGAAAACGAGACTCGGCCGACTGCTCAAGAACCAGGCAGAGGTCTCGCTGCACACAAACGCGGCACAGGTGCCTGGAATTGCTGCACGATGCAAGCATTGCCGTAACTGCTGTCACTGCTTGAATATCCGTCCAAGGCTTGACTCCTTCTCACGATTGCGGCGGATCGTCACCAAGGAGGTCGACGGCCCCATCGACGCATTCAAGGCTACCCAAGGAGCTGCCATGATCGACGCCATTCAGGAGGAACAAGTCTATCGCACCGCCGAACAAATCTTTGAACGCAGTTCGAACTGGGTCACCTTCTTCCGTGAGGTGCTCGGAACGCGGGGGGTAATCCGCCAGACCTTCCCCACGCGCGATGCCCTCTCCGAGTTCGAACGCACGGCAGCTTACAGCAAGATCCAACAGATGCTCAACCGTCTCCGGGCCCGCGCAACCGCAGCCGGCCCCCAGGAACCGACCCGCGTGATCACGGTGCGGCTCCCCAAGAGCCTGCACGATATGCTCCGCGCAGAGGCCTACGAGTACCACACCAGCATGAACAAACTCTGTATCTCGAAGCTCCTCCAGTTCATCGACCAGGACCTCGTCCCTTCCGACTCATAGCCCGCGCAAAGGCGTCGGTGTGCCCACTTGGGCCCGGACCGAGGGGGCGGCAGCCGACGCTGCCGATGCCGCGGCAGAAGTAACCGTTCACGGGCCAGCCGGGGACTGGTCTATTTTTCGGCCGCAAGGCTCTGTCATCGCAACAGCCGCCTGACCGAAAACATGGACCTGTCCCCTTCGCTTCCCGGGCCGTGAACGCTTACCGGCAGAATCATCGCCCCGCAAACGAGAACCGAGGGACCGGCAAACGCCGACCCCTCGGCAATAGTTCAAGAAGTCCTCGAGCGGGCGTCTAAGCCGGGTTCTGTCCCCGTGCCGAAAAGGCACGGGGGCTGGCCATTTCTCTAGGAGGAGTGATTGCTCATCCTCTCAAGCGATCTACCCGGAAGTCGGTCGTCGGGCCGGACCGCGCGCGGGAGCCCGCCGGCGAACAAGTCGTCGGCTGCTCCACGGCTTCCTGTTTGATCTTGCTCCCGGTGGGGTTTGCCGAGCCAGGCCGGTCACCCGGCCTGCTGGTGAGCTCTTACCTCACCGTTTCACCCTTACCGCCCCGGGACAAACCCGGGGAGGCGGTCTACTTTCTGTTGCACTTTCCCTGGCCTCGCGGCCGGTGGGCGTTACCCACCACCGTGTCCTTCGGAGCCCGGACTTTCCTCTCGCACCCCGCGACTGAAGAGCCGATACGGCGGCTCTCGCACGGGGTGCCAGCGGCCAGCCCGCCCACTCGAGGTCTCACAGTCTATTATACCCTTCCCCGGCTCGGTGTTCAGGCGGGCGACGGCCCAGTGCCCCAGAATGCCGCAACGCCAAGCCCGGTTACGGCGGCCCCATTCTACTTGCCATTCTCAACAGCGCGGCACTCGCCGAAAGACTCGCGGCGAGCCACGGCACTCGCATCGCTCGCCGAAAACTCCGATCGCTGCCACCACACATCCCTTGACCGACGCGCCCGCCGAAGGCTCTCAACAGCCCAGCGATTGGTAGTGCTTTCCCTGCCACGAACCGCGGCCAGCCAGCTCCTCCTCGACCAACCTGCGGACCAGGCTCTTGTCGCGGCACCAGATCCGGTCCAAGCAGATACTCGTTTGGGGCATCGCCGCTCAGCCGATCGATCACGCACCACGGCGGCAACAGCTCGAGAAAGTCGACGACGTAACCCACATACTCCTCGAGCGTCGGCAGACGCACACTCCCCGACTCTACCTGCTCGGCCAGACGCGTGTCGCGCACCGCATAGAGGTTGTGGAGCTTGACCGACCTCAGGCCGAGCCGGCCAACTTCCCGCGCCGTGGCCCGCATGTCGTCGGCCGACTCGCCGGGGATTCCCAGGATCACATGACCGCCGACGTCCAAGCCGCGGCGCAAGGACCGCTCCACCGCATCCCGAAAGACTCCGTAGTCGTGCCCTCGGTTCATCCACCGCAACGATCGGTCGTGCGACGATTGCATGCCGTATTCAACCGATACCCAAGTCCGACACGAGAATTCCGCGAGCAAATCGAGCACTTCCTCGGGCACGCAATCCGGCCGCGTACCTACGATCAAGCCGACAATTCCCGGCTGGCCGATCGCCTCCTCATAGATCGCTCGGAGTCGATCGGGATGGGCGTGGGTATTCGTGGCGGGCTGAAAATAGGCGAGGAAACAATCGATCCTCTTTCGGGCCCGCAAACGCTCGATCGATCGGGAAATCTGGTCCGCGATCGCCCCACCACCATGCCGCCGGCTGGGACTGAAGCTCCGCGGGTCGCAGAACACGCACCCACCCCTCCCCACGGTGCCGTCGACGTTGGGACAGGTCAACCCGCCATCGACGCTCACCCTCCATACCGGCTGGCCAAACTTCCGCCGTAAGTACCAGCTCAGACGGTAGTAGAGAAGCCCTGCCGATCGCCAATCGGAGCCGTCAGCATCAGGGGTCGGTTTGATTGACGTCAACGGGTTCCCCGCCTAAACTGGTCGCTGTACGATCCCTAGCCTAGAATTGTAAGGGCAAAAGGAACGAGAGAGGATCCATGTACGGCGAGTTAATTCCCCAAGGAGGGGGTGATGCGATTCCCCTCTTCAAAAAGATGTTGCTCGTGGGACGCCGGGAGAGCTGCGACATCTGCCTCCGCTTCTCAAACGTCTCATCGCACCACTGCCAGTTGACCTTGAACAACGGCTATTGGTACGTCAAGGATCTCAACAGCCGAAATGGGCTCAAGGTCAACGGCGTGCGACTGGCGGAAAGCGTGGAGAAACGGTTGGATCCGGGTGACATCCTCTCGGTGGCCAAGCACACCTACCGCGTAAACTACTCGCCGGTCGACAATGGTGCGGTGGGTCCGCCCCCGCCGGACATCGTCGAGCAGGATATCTTCAGCAAGTCGCTCCTGGAACGCGCCGGTTTCGGCGCTCGCCGCTGGCCGAGCCAAAGGAAAAAGAGCAGGACCGCCGCAAACCGGCCCGGCTCCGCGACGACTTCCGTTATGACTTGTCGAACGACGAAGCCGGCCAACTCCGCCGGCGCGACGAACCGATCTGATCCAAGCGCGCCGGCTTGGGGCTGCATGCCGAAGAAGCACCGGAAGATCCGAACCGAGTTTCGCAAGAATCGCGCCCGCGCACGCGCCGCTCCGACTGGACGCAGGAATTCAACGAACAACGCGTCGGGGCCGAGGATCCTCCGCAAGTCGAGCGGATCGGCAAGAGCGAACTCTCGCGGCACCGGACCATCATGGGTAGCGACGCCGAGGGGGACGGCTCATCCGGTTTCGACGTGTGCTTGGGCGTCGACGAATCGGCCTGTCTGCCCGGCCGCGTGCTCAGCGTGTTCGGCCTCATCTGCCGCGTGCAGGGAGACGACGGCCAGATCTACGAGTGTGTCACGCGCCGGCTCCTGCGAACGCTCGCCACCGACCAACGCCACGTGCTTGCCGCGGGAGATCGCGTGCTGGTGCCGCAAAACCGGCAGCGACGGCCGCGAGGCGATTATCGAGCGAATCGAGCCCCGCCAGCGGTGCCTTTCGCGCACCGTCCGCGGACGCCAGCACGTCATCGTCGCCAATGTGGACCAGGTGCTGATCATCGCCAGCGCCGCCGAGCCGCGGCTCAAGCCCCATCTGATCGATCGCGTCATCGTTGCGGCAGAAAAAGACGGCTTCCAGGCGGTGGTCTGCATCAATAAGGTCGACCTGGTCGATCCGGCCTCGCTCGAGCCGCTGGTGGGCGCTATCAGCCGGATGGGATATCCCGTGCTCCTCTTGAGCACGCGCACGGGCCTCGGCATCGAGCGCTGGCGGCAAACCCTCCAAGGCCGACAGAGCGTGCTGGCAGGCCAGAGCGGCGTGGGCAAGTCCTCGCTTCTCAACGCCGTAGATCCGGGTCTGCAACTCCCCACGGCGACCGTGAGCGAAGAAACGGAGAAAGGCCGGCACACGACCACCACCGCTCAACTCCTCCCCCTGAGTTTCGGCGCCTACGCCGTCGATACCCCCGGGGTGCGGCAGTTCGAGCTCTGGGACCTCATTGCCGAGGAAGTCGTCAACTACTACCGCGACCTCCGCCCCTACGTGAGCAATTGCCGGTTTCCCAACTGCACGCACACGCACGAGGCCGATTGCGCCATTAAGAATGCGGTGGCCGATGGCCGCCTCGACGAGCGTCGCTACGAGAGTTACCTGCACCTCCGCGCCGGCAAAATGGAATGAACGAGGGGGCTGCCGCCGCGGAACCAGCAAAATCAGGTGATGCGCACCGTGGGGCGCGAACCCAACGCCGCCGAGCGGGTCCATTTCCAGGGGAGCCGCCGGTCGCCCCGCGACAGGATTGCCGCCCTTGCGGCGGATTGAATCAACGACGTGACAAATCCCTTCCTTCGGAAGCGAGTGATTCAACGTGAGTGAGATGAACCGCGCCAACGGCGTGTTCAGCGAAGCGGCCGTATTGGTGGGAGTGCTGATCGACGACCAAGCGCCCCTCGGGCCTCCGCTGGAGGAACTGGAGGGGCTGGCCGGCGCCGCCGGAACCACGGTCGTCGGCCAACTGACCCAGCGGCGCCAGGCGCCGGACACCGCCACCTACATGGGCAAGGGAAAGGTGGAAGACCTCAAGAGCCTGGTCGGCACGAAGAAGGCGGACGTCGTGATCTTCGACAACGACCTCAGCCCCGGCCAGGCGCGCAATCTGGAGCGTGCCGTAGGCGTCAAGGTTATCGATCGTACCGAACTGATCCTCGATATCTTCGCCGCCCGTGCCCGCACCTACGAGGCCCGCCTCGCGGTGGAACTCGCCCAGCTCGAATACTCCTTGCCGCGGCTGAAACGTTTGTGGACGCACTTGTCGCGGCAAACCAAGGGCGGCGTCGGACTCCGCGGCCCCGGCGAAAAACAATTGGAAACCGATCGTCGCCTGGTGGAAAAACGCATCCACGACCTTCGGAGCGATCTCCAACTCGTACACCGCCGCAGGGAACGGGAAGTAGCCACGCGCAAAGGTTTCATGACGGTCTCCCTCGTGGGCTACACCAACGCCGGCAAGAGCACGCTCATGAACCTCCTCACCGGCGCCCACGTGCTTACCGACGACGCGCTATTCTCTACCCTCGACACGCGCACGCGCCGCTGGCACCTGCCGGCCTGGGGGCCCGTTCTCCTCAGCGACACCGTCGGATTCATCCGCAATCTGCCGCACCACCTCATCGCCAGCTTCAAGGCCACCTTGGAAGAGGCCCGCCAGGCGGACCTCCTGCTCCACGTGGCCGACGCCAGCAACCCCGCGGCGGTCGAACAGATCGCCGCCGCGTACCGCGTGCTCGAGGATATCGGTCTGGAGTCAAAGGACATCGTGCTCGTGCTCAACAAGACCGATGCGCTCGCCGAGCGTGCACCGCTCGACGCATTGCTCCATCGCTATCCCCATGCGATCCCCATCAGCGCACGCACCAGCGAGGGCGTTGCCCGGCTGACGGCCGCCGTAAGCGAGGCTCTGACGCGAGGCTTCACCGACCTCGACGTCGACATGGCCGTGGGCAACGGACGCCTCATGGCCTACCTGGCCGCCCACGGCGAAGTCCTCGCCAAGACCTACCACGATTCTCGCGCCGTGGTCCATTGCCGCATCGCGCAAACACCTCGACCGCATTCGCCAACAAGGCGGCGAGGTCCGGCCACACGCAGGCGAATCTCCACGGCTTCAAACGATGGAAGAGGCAGTCTGACCGCCGGCCAGACTGCGCCCGGCCGAAAACCTCGACCTGTCCCCCCTCCGCTCAATCGCTATACTGGCGGCGTGGTCGCGGCGGCCGAGCTGCCGCCCCCCACCGAACCCGTGGAAGCAAAGCAGCCTGCCGATCCCTCGCATGACTCGACACGACATCTCCGGAAAACGGGCGCTGGTGACCGGCGCCTCCAGCGGCATCGGACGCGCCGTGGCTTTGGAACTGGCGCACCAGGGCGCCTCGCTCGTGCTCCTCGCCCGCCGTGAGGATCGCCTTGCCCAGGTGACCGACCAGTGCCGGGCAGGCGGCGGCCGAGTCGAAGCGGTCGTCGGCGACGTCACCGATCCCGCCGCGCACCGCCAGGCAGTCGAACACGCCCGCGAGTTGCTCGGCGGACTCGACATTCTCGTCAACAACGCCGGCGTCGGCGCCATGGGCCGATTCGAAGACGCCGATCCCCAGCGCCTCCGCCGCATCATGGAAGTCAATTTCTTCGCCTTGGCCGAGATGACGCGACTGGCCCTCCCGCTTCTCCGTGCAAACCCTAAGGCGATCGTGGTCAACGTGAGCTCGATCCTCGGCCGCCGGGGTGTGCCCTTCAGCACCGAGTACTGCGCAAGCAAGTTCGCCGTGCACGGATTCAGCGAAGCCCTCCGCGCGGAACTCGCCCACCAAGGAATCGATGTGCTCGTCGTCAGTCCGGGCACCACTCAGACCGAGTTCTTCGACAGCGTGATCGAGCGCACCGGCGAACCCAAATGGCCGAAGCACGGCACCGTCTCCGCGGAATATGTCGCACGGCAGATCGTCAAAGCGATCCGCCACGGCCGCCACGAAATCATCCCCTTTGGATGGGGCAAGGTCCTCTGCTGGCTCAATCGCCTGGCTCCCTCCTATATGGACCGCATGATGGCCCGCTACGCGCACCCTTGATTCACGGCCTCGCGCTCTACGGATTCCACTCTACCGGATGGGTCGACCGGACCGGCCAACAAGGGCCATTTCCTCCCTACCCATCCTTCGCATTCTCACCGGTTACCACGCAGCCCCACCTGTCCCCGCACAATCCTCCTAACCGGCATATTTCTCTGCACCCGATTCTTCGGCGCTCCGATAAGGGACTGAGAACATGCAGAGATACTCCCCACTCTTGTGCCACTGGACTCCGACCCTCGGGGGAAGAGCATGAAACGTCCGGGTTCCGCCTCCAGGATTCGAGGAGTCGGCAGTTGCCGGCCCGCGGCTGCCGCAATCCTGTTGGCCGTCGCGTTCCTCCTTGGAGCAATCCCCAGCCGATCAGCCTCGACCGACGACCACCAGATCGCGGAGCCCTCGCAGCAAGTCGCTTCTGCAACCGAAGAACAATCGACGACGATCCGCGTCTTGGCTCCGGAGCCAGCGGCCCAACCGGCTCCCACGACTCGCGCGATCCAATCTCAGCCGGTGCGCCTCACCGCGCACGAAGAGCCTTCGCCGCGCCAGGAACCACCCGATCTCGACAGCGTCCGCGCGCCCGCACGCCCTCCCGTCAAAGAACAGGGAGGAAAGAAAGCATGGTCCGGGGGGAAATTCACGTCGCAGGGGTCTTCGTTTTCGACGGGTCGGCCCGCCAATCCGAATCCACGTTCCGAGGGTCCGTCGTTCACTTCTCGCGGCCCAAGCATCGAACGACCGGCAAACGTGCCGGCGGTCGTCGGTCCCGATCCGACCTCACCCTTGGTCCGGCCGGCCGATCCCTTCCGGCATTCGCAACCCGAACCGTGGACACACGTGCCCCCGCGCACGGAGTCGCCTCCCGACGCGGCCCCAACGATTTCCCAGCCGTCTTCGCCCGACCTGCTTGGGCCAGACGTGGTGGCGCGCACACCCCAAATCCCCCAGGCCGAAACGCAGGAGGCGCTGCCGGTCCAGCAGCCATTCTCCGATCCCTCGCAAGCGCCTTCCGACATGCTCGTCCAACCCGAGCCCGCTCCGGACGGCGCCGGACTGGTCCGCGGGCCGCGGGGAGATAGGGCTCCGCTGCTTCCGCAGTCGCCATGGACCCAACCCGAAATGCCGCCGAACGGCGAGCCTGGGCCGGCCGGACTCGGCGCGTCCGACCAGGTGGCAGGGGAAGGGCCAAACGCTTCCAGCGGCCAGCCGATGGCTGCGGACCGCGGCGAGCCCGCCAACGGTCGGCCCATGCGTGTGACGATCGGGCCTCCGATCGCCGACGAAGGGGCCTCGACGAGTCCCGAGGCAGTCTCGCCCGACTCACGCTCCACCGCCGACGCGCAGAGGGATGCCACCCTCGCTGATCAGCCGCAACCGCGTCTGCAACTAACGATCGACAATCCCTCCGACGGCCCGGACCTTCGGCTCGAGGTTTCTCCTCCAAACCCGCTCGACCAACCTGCCAATGCCTTGCGTCCGGAGATGGTGCATCGGCCGACCGCGCGCACTGCTCCGAGATCGCCCGAGGCACCGACCGATCGGCCGACGCCCGACGCTCGGATCCGGTTCGAGATTGCGCCCCCGCCGGCCGCAGACATCGTTCGCTTGCCGACCCCGCCGGAGACTCCGCCGGCAGAAACCACGCCACAATCGTCTCGCGATGAGGCCGTGACACTTCGTAGCCCTGCCGAACCGTCGCATTCCCGGATCGCTTCGCCGTCGCTGGCGGACGCAGAGCGCAGGGCGCCGAACTCCGAGCGCGCTGGCCCGGATCGTTCGCAACTGGAATTTGCCAAGCAATCGCCACGCTCCACGGCACCGCTCAAGGTGGAAGCAGACTCTCGCGGCTCGCTCGAAGTGCCCGAGCCGGCAGAGCCGGCCCAGGATGCCGTCGTGGTGAGCGACGGTCCTCCGCCCAATGCTCCGCAGCCGCTGCCGCCTGCGTCCTTAGAGCGTTTGCCCCCTACGCAACCCGAGGCTCCCATGGTTTCGGCGCCGCAGCCGCTGGCGCCGCCGGTGGACGAATTGGTGGTATCGGATCGGCGGGATGCCGCGGTCCGAGAACCTCCCACCCCGCTTCGGCAATTGCCGATGACCGCGCCGCCGCAGGCCGCGGCGCACACTCCACCCGCCGACTCCGCCGACCCGACCGGCACCGCCGAAGCGTCCGACACACCTTCGGCGAGCCCTGCGCACAAGGCGGAATCCACCGCGCTGGCCGATACTGCGTCGTCCGGCACGGCCCCGCAACCCTCGGCAGCACAGGCCCAGCCGAGCGGAGCCAAGCAGGGCGAAACGCACGTCTCGGTTTCCCAGCACGAGACCCCGCCCCAATCGGGCTTAGCCTCAAGCGCCGCCCAGCCGCTCCGCGTATCGCTCCGGTATCCGCCGCCGAAGTCCAGCCCGTCGGCCACGGCCGGGCAAAAGCCGGCCGCTCCCGCAAAGCGCATGGTGATCATCGCCAGGTTGGGCGAGGATTCCGCACAGGGAGTCGGCCAAGGAGCAATCCCCGAGGAAGTGCCGTCGTCCGCGGGATCGGCAGATTCGCCTCCGTTGCACTTGTCGATCAAAGGCCCCCCTCCCGGTGCAAAGCCATCGGGCAAGACGAGCGGGAATCTCAAGCCGCCGGAGCAACTTCTCCCGATGCCGCTGCGAACGGCCTTGCGACCGGCTGCCGCGTGCGTCCAGTAGCTGCTCTCCAATCTCTGGCACCTCGCGCCCCGCGCTGGCTATACTGAACACTTCCGCCCCCAGTTCCGCCCCAAGGGCGTTTCCCCCGTGGGTCGGCAATCTTCGGGCTCCTCGACGAAGTTCCACAACTCCACCCTCCAACCTCTTTTTTCCTTTGCATGAGGTGTGTGCATGAGCAGCTATTCGCGCCGTCGTTTCCTCGAAAACACCCTGCTGGCCGCCGCGGCCGCGGTGCCCTCCGGCGAGCTCTTCGCAGCCGGCAAGGAGAAGAAGGCAAGACCCAAGAAGAAGGCGTCGGCGGGCGAGAAGCTCGGCGTGGCCGTTGTGGGCGTCGGCGGACGCGGTAGCGATCACTTGAAGGGTTTGCCGACCGCGCCGACACCGAAGTGCTGTACGTCGTCGATGCCGACGAAAAGATCGGCCAGAAGCGGGGCGAGGAGGTCGCCAAGAAGCAAGGCCGCAAGCCGAAGTGGGTCGCCGACATGCGCAAGGCCTTCGACGACAAGGCGGTCGAATCTGGTCTCGCACCGCCACGCCCAACCACTGGCACTCGCTGGTCGGCGATCTGGGCCATGCAGGCCGGCAAGGACGTCTACGTCGAGAAGCCGGTCAGCCACAACGTCAGCGAAGGCCGCCGCGTGGTCGAGGCCGCCCGCAAGTACAACCGCATCTGCCAGACCGGCACGCAGTGCCGCTCGATGGCCGGCATCGATCGAGGCCATCGAGTACGTGCACGACGGGCAAGATCGGCGAGGTGAAGCTGGCCCGCGGCCTGTGCTACAAGCGCCGCGGCTCGATCGGCCCGCGCGGCACGTACGAAGTGCCCAAGGACGGTCGAACTACGACCTGTGGTCCGGCCCGGCCCCGATGCCTGCCGCTGACCCGCCCGAAGTTCCACTACGACTGGCACTGGCAGTGGCACTACGGCAACGGCGACCTGGGCAACCAGGGCATCCACCAGATGGACATCGCCCGCTGGGGCCTGGGCGTCAACGACGCTGAGCAAGCGCGGTCATCAGCTACGGCGGCCGCCTCGGCTACGAAGACGCCGGCGAGACGGCCAACACGCAGGTCATCATCCACGACTACGGCGACGCAAGACGCTGGTCTTCGAGGTCCGCGGCCTGGAGACCGAGGACCTACAAGGGCGCCAAGCGTCGGCGTGATCTTCTACGGCACCGACGGCTACGTCGTGCTGACCAGCTACGACGGCGGCGCCGCCTTCGACAAGAACGGCAAGGAGATCCGGAAGTTCAACGGCGGCGGCGACCACTTCGACAACTTCATCAAGGCCGTCCGCAGCCGCAAGCACGAAGACCTGAACGCCGACATTCTCGAAGGCCACCTGTCCAGCGCCCTGTGCCACACCGGCAACATCTCCTACCGGCTCGGCGAGCAACTCCCCGCGGCGGAGGTGAAAAAGCGGCTCGTCGCAGCGGAAGAGCAACGACAACCTCGTCGACGCCTTCGAACGCATGTCGGCACACCTGGAAAAGAACCAGGTGGCCATGGACAAGACCAAGCTCACCTACGGCATGGAACTGGTCATGGACCCGGCCAGCGAGACCTTCGTCGACAACGCCAAGGCCAACGCCTTGCTCACGCGCGAGTATCGCGCGCCGTTCATCGTGCCGGCCGCCGATAAGATTTGATCCTACTGTGCCCTGCACGGCCCTTGCGCCGGGCCGACCTTCCGCAGGCCAAAGAGAAAGGCCTTCGGGACCAGGCGGCACCAAACATTCACCGTGCAGGCGTCAACAGGCGACTCGGCATTGAGCAAATATCGGCCGGGCGGCAGCCGCACAACCGGTTGCCGCCCGGCAGCTTTTTTGAGCCAGGGGAATTACCGATCCCCGAGCGGAACCAGATCCGCGCGGCGGAAGTGGACTTCGCCCCCTTCCGATTGCAGGCCGATCTTGCCCGCCGCGGTGTCCAGCCCAGTAGCCTCGTTGACTTGCTGACCATTGATCGAAACCGTGAGCTTGTCTCGCTCGGCGACCAGTTCCAGGGCGTTCCACTCGCCCGCTGGCTTCTCCGCGCCCCGCATCCGCGCAACGCCGACCAGGTGGCCGAACTTCGCGTCATCCAACGTGCGGAGGCGATCGGCGGGGCCCCGGATCCCAAACCCCTCGAAGGCCCAAAGGTCGCCGGCACTCTCGTGTTTCAATTGCACTTCCACGCATTTCGGCAGGACCTTGGGCTTTCCGCTCACGCGGAGGAAGACCCCGCTGTTGCCCGGCGTTTTGCCCGGCGCCCACCGCCATTCGACCCGCAGCCGAAAATCGCGGAAATCCCGCTTCGTCGCCAGATAGCCCATCGGCTCTCCCTTGCACACCAGCAATCCGTCGCGCACGCTCCAAACGTCCTCTTTCTTCACCTTGGGGTCTTCCAGAAAATAGTCCCAATCCGCAAGATCGCGGCCGTTGAACAACGGAACGACGCCTCGGCCTCGGCTCGCGTCCTCCGGGCCGTCGAGCCGCGCCAGCCGGATGTCACGAAACTCGATCGGGTCTCCCTCGGCAGTCAGACAGATGACGCCCGGCGCCACCTCGCACCGCGTCGCCCGGTTGACCTCCACCCCATTGATCTTCAGCGTAACCGTGCCCTGCCGGGCGGAGATCTCGTAGCGATTCCATTGCCCGGACGGCTTAACGGGAGCCGCGATCCGCTTCAGATTGGTGAGCTTGCCCAACTGCGCGTGCTCAACCGTCTTGAGCCGATCGGCGGGACCCGAAAGTTCGAAGCCGCCAAGTCCCCAGAAATCCCCCTCGTCGCCTGCATTGAGCTGGGCCTCCAGGCTCTTCGGCCAGATCCGGTGAGGCACGGTCGTGCGTACCAGCACTCCGCCCCGGCCGGCCTTGCCCGCCGAGCGCCACTCGAGGCTCAAATCGAAGTCGGTCGCGGCGGCCTCGGTATAGAGATAGCCTTGCGGCTTGCCCTTGCAGACCAGAACGCCGTCCGAACCGAGCTTCCAGACCTCCGCGATCTTGACGCTCGGATCCTCGCAATAAAACCGCCAGCCGGCAATGCTGCCGTCCGCGGCCTGTTCGTTCAGCAGGGGCACGGGCTTCGCCGCCTCGCCGCCGCTGGTCCGCCCAGACGCGAAAACGATCGAGCAGGCGAGTCCGGCACCAAACAGTATGCGGATCATCTTGTACCTCGCAAGAAAAGTCGTGGGGTTGGCGGTTCTACTGCTGGCGGCCTAATCTAGAGCTTGACGCGACTGACCGCAACCAGGTGCCCAGCCATGGCCATGCCTCCGATCGACGACCCCGGCTTCGAAATCCTCTATGAGGAAGGGCCATGCCTCGTCGTGAACAAGCCCGCAGGAGTGCTCACGATTGCCCCGCCGGGGGTGGACAGCCTCCACGTCCGCGTCCGCTCCTTCCTCAAACACCGCGACCACAAGCCGGGCAACGTCTACGTGGGCATTCCCCACCGTCTCGACCGCCCCGTCACCGGCGCCATGGTGTTCGCCAAGCACGCCCGTGCTACCCGACGACTCACCGAGCAATTCGAGGCCCGCATCATTCGCAAGATCTACTGGGCGTGTGTGGCGGGCGTGGTCGAGCCCGCCGCAGGCACGTGGGAGGACCACGTGCGCAAGATCCCCGAGGTTGCCCAGGGTGAGGTGGTACCCGCGGACCATCCCGACGCCCGCCGCGCGGTATTGCACTACCGCACTTTGAACTGCGCGCCCTGGGGAAGCTGGCTGGAAATCACTCTGGAAACCGGCCGCATGCACCAGATCCGCATCCAGACCTCCGCGCGCGCGCACCCCATCCTCGGTGACGCCCAGTACGGCTCCACGCAACCATTTGGCCCCCAGCACGACGATTGGCGCCTTCGCCCCATCGCCCTGCACGCTCGCCTGCTCGCCTTTCGGCATCCGATGACGCTCGAACCCGTGGAGATCGCAGCTCCCGTTTCCCTCCCGTGGCACGAACTGGGCCTGCCCCTGTAAACGGTCACCCTATCGAGATTCTCTATCCCACAGGTCTGGCCCACCAACGACCCTTAAAACTGAGCCACTCCTCGTTGTACGATCCGAGCGGGATACTCCGCCCCCGCGGTTCGCTTGGCGACTTCCCAGAGCCCCGAGACGGGCGTGACGGAACATCCTGCACCGGCTAAGAATCTATCCCGGAACTGCCGCTGCGGCCCTGTGCGGCCGGAGAAGCGTGGCACCTCCCAAGGTTCTGGGATCGGCTCTAAGAACTATCCCAGAACTGCCACTGGAACCTTGTGCGGCCGGAGAAGCGTGGCACCTCCCAAGATTCTGGGATCGGCTCTAAGAGCCCTGCCGTCCACCCATCGCCCCAAACCGGTCGAGACCCGCGAAGTGGCAAAAACACCGATCCGTTGACCAACGCCTGCACCTGCCCCTTCCCGCCTCCCCGCCTTGCCGAGCGTGGTGTGGTTTAGTAAACCAATTGGTCTTGTAGCTTGCACCCCGGCTGGCGGCAAAGACGCAGACTCCAAACACAACCGCCGCCACGCCATGGGTCTGTGTTCGCAGCCGTATAATTCCCTCGTGGTCCTGCTGGGCATTGCCCCCGCATCCGGGGTGGTCCCGGGGCTCGACCTCTCCACGATCCCATCAGAAAGTCAAACGCCATGGCCTCCCTCCGTCGCTCTCCCGATCCCTTCCGTGCCCGCGATACCCTAACCACCAGCCGCGGACCCATTGGCATCTATCGGATCTCGAGGCTTGAGGAGGCCGGGTTGGCGCACATCTCTCGTCTACCCTACTCGATCCGCGTGCTCCTCGAATCGGTACTCCGCCACTGCGACGGCTTCGAAGTGACCGAGGCCGACGTGACGAATTTGGCCGGCTGGTCGCCCACGCCCAAATCGGTGGAGATCCCCTTCAAGCCGGCTCGCGTCTTGCTCCAGGATTTTACGGGCGTGCCCGTGGTCGTCGACCTCGCGGCAATGCGCAGTGCCATGCAGCGTCTGGGCGGCGACCCCCGCAAGATCAATCCGCTGATCCCCGTGGACCTGGTGATCGACCATTCCGTGCAGGTCGACCGCTTCGGCACCGACGATGCCTTGGCGGCTAATGTCCAGATGGAGTTCGCTCGGAACCGCGAGCGTTACGAGTTCCTCCGCTGGGGCCAGAAGACCCTGACCAACTTCCGCGTCGTCCCGCCCGCCATCGGCATCTGCCACCAGGTGAATCTCGAGTTCCTCGCCAAGTGCGTCTTCCTCGGCAGCGACTCCGATGGGCCGGTGGCCTATCCCGATACCCTTGTGGGGACGGATAGCCACACGACGATGATCAACGGCTTGGGCGTGCTGGGATGGGGCGTGGGCGGGATCGAAGCGGAAGCCGGCATGCTCGGCCAGCCCCTCTACATGCTCATGCCGGAGGTGATCGGCTTCGAACTGTCGGGAGCCTTGCCGGCCGGCGCCACGGCCACGGATTTGGTGCTCACCATCACCCAGATCCTCCGCCGCGAAGGCGTGGTCGGCAAGTTCGTCGAATACTTCGGTCCGGGCGTGTCGAGCATGACCGTGGCGGATCGAGCCACGATCAGCAACATGTCCCCCGAATACGGCGCAACGGCCGGGTTCTTTCCCATCGACGCCCAGACCCTCGATTACCTGCGACTCACCGGCCGCACCAAGGAGGAAGTCGACCTCGTCGAACGATACGCCCGCGAGCAGCAGTTGTTCCGCACCGACGCGGCGGCGGTGCCCGAATTCACCAAGCGGCTTCGACTGGACTTGTCCACCGTCGAACCTAGCCTCGCCGGCCCAAAACGCCCGCAGGACCGCGTGCCGCTGGCAAACGTGAAGCAATCCTTCCGACAGTCCCTCCGCGCCCCAATCGCCCAGCGTGGTTTCGCCCTCTCCGACGAGGAATGGATGCGCACGGCGCGGTTCGTCAGCGACGGACAGTCCGGAGAAATTGGCCATGGGGCCGTGGTCATCGCCGCCATCACCAGTTGCACTAATACGAGCAATCCCAGCGTCATGCTTGCGGCCGGCATCCTGGCGAAGAAGGCGGTCCAACGTGGGCTGCACGTGCCCCCGCACGTCAAAACCAGCCTTTCCCCCGGATCCCGCGTGGTCACCGATTACTACGCCAGGTCGGGACTCGACGAGCCCCTCGGCCGCCTCGGATTCCAGTTGACCGGATACGGCTGCATGACCTGCATCGGCAACAGCGGTCCGCTCCCCGAGGAAGTGTCGGAAGCAGTGCAGGAAGCAAACCTGGTGGCCGCGGCAGTCTTGAGCGGCAATCGCAATTTCGAGGGCCGCATCAATCCCCACGTCAAAGCCAACTATCTCGCCAGTCCGCCGCTGGTGGTCGCCTACGCACTGGCGGGCACGGTCGACATCGATCTCGCCCACGATCCCTTGGGGACGGGTGCGGACGGAAAACCCGTCTATCTCTACGAAATCTGGCCCTCGAAGGAAGAGATCGAGCAGGCGGTCCGTGCCGCGGTCCAGCCCGAGATGTTCCGCGAGCGATACCGCGACGTCTACTCGCTCAACCCGGTGTGGAATGCCCTCCCCGTCTCCGAGAGCGAGTTGTTCGCCTGGAATTCCGAAAGCACCTACGTCCAGGAGCCGCCGTTCCTCCTCGATCTCCGCCCCAAGCCCGATCCCATCCCCACGCTCCGCGGCGCGCGCGTGCTCATCGCCGTGGGCGACTCGGTCACCACCGACCACATCTCGCCGGCAGGCTCGATCGCCCGTACCAGTCCCGCGGGCAAGTACCTGATCGAGCGCCACGTAGAGCCAGCCGACTTCAACAGCTACGGCGCGCGGCGCGGAAACGACCGCGTCATGACTCGGGGCACTTTCGCCAACATTCGCATTCGCAACCTTCTCGCCCCGGGAACCGAAGGAGGTGTGACCTGGCACCTTCCCGACGGCGAGATCATGACCGTCTACGACGCCGCCATGAAGTACAAGGCGGACGGCGTGCCCCTGATCATCCTCGCCGGCGCCGAGTATGGCACCGGCAGCAGCCGCGACTGGGCCGCCAAGGGAACTTACTTGCTGGGCGTCCGCGCCGTCTTGGCTTCCAGCTTCGAGCGGATCCACCGCAGCAATCTCGTGGGCATGGGCGTGCTTCCCTTGGAGCTACCCGCCGGCGAGAACTGGCAATCCGTCGGCCTTTCCGGCACGGAAGTCTTCGACATCCCCGATCTCGATGACCGCCTCAAACCCGGCGACCACCTCCGCCTCCGCGCCACCGCGCCCGACGGAAAGGTGATCGAGATCCTCGCCAAAGCAAGAATCGACACTCCCGTTGAGATGCAATACTACCGCCATGGCGGCATCCTCCAAGCGGTGCTTCGCAAGCTGCTCGCCGATTCCGCGAGCCAGTGACCCCCAGGAGGCACGGCGGGCGTAGAGCCATGGGCATCCCATGACACCGTAGCGAAATACTAGGCTGCTCGGCTGACGGTCGGCTGCGGCCGATTCCGCAATCGAACCGTCGTGGATTGCAGCGGCCCCTGCCCCGCCAGCGCATGCCTGCGCTGTAAGCGGTCGATCGTCACGACCAGGGCCGTCGTCTCACGCAGGGTGGCGATGATCTCCTCGGTTTCCGCGCGACCGAAGGCCCCCGCCTCGATCTCGTAGACAGCCGCTGCGTAAAACTCGTCCCCGACCCATTCCAGCAGGCACAATGCACCCGAGGCATCCGGCCGCCAGCGGTCAGGCCACAAAGGTTCCTTGAGCCAAGCACAGTGGAAGCCGGCGCATGCGGCCGGGCGGCTCTGATAGAAGCGACACCCCCCGCTTCCCAATCGCGAACAGGCGACTCCCGCCGGCTTCGCCCCCGGCCCCACATGCCCCGCGGGAATCGGCAAGTGAACGCAACACGCGGTACACGCTCCGCACGTCCGCGGCGCATGGGTGGAACTTGTCGTCGGATTCACGCAAGCATCCTCCGCGCAAGACCAAGAACCTGATCGGGAACTACTGCAGCCGCCCTGTGCGACCGGAGAATCGCAGCACCTCGAAAGGTTCCGGGATCGGCTCTAAGGACCTACCGAGAACTGCCGCTGCGGCTCTGTGCGGCCGGAAAATCGCAGCACCTCCAAAGGTTCCGGGATCGGCTCTAAGACGGTCGGCGTGTGCCGAAGGTATCGTCCGAACCGGATCTGCGGATTGAAGGAAGCGTCGCTCGCCCGCACGTCCCGAATTGGCGGCACGCGCAGAACGTTCGTCAGAATCCGGCCCACCCGGATCTTCGGCACCGTCGGCAAACTCACCGTCCCCGAGGGCGAGCCCCCACCAGCGGTCCGACTGCCGGACTCTGAAAAGCCCCGGCAACATCGGCACCAGCCGGCAAGAATTCCCGATGGAGTCCTGGCCGGGGCGACGGGTTACGGGAACACCGATCCCACAAGGACTCGGGATGCTGGCCTGGCGGAAGCCACGGGCACGCACTCCGCGCCCGGGACCCTAGCGATGCTCGGAAACCTCTTGGGCGAGCAATTCGAGGTCGCGGTGATAGAAGCGGATCGCTTCCGTGGGAGTGAGGTTGAAGATCGCGCGGCCTTCAGTTTCCCAGTGGTTCCGGTCGAAACGAAAAACCGCGGTCGCCGCGCGGAGGTTCCTCACCGTATCGGTCGAGGCGGTCCCCACACCGCCGTAGTCCTCAACCTCGATCGTCACGCCCACAAAAGCCGAGAGTTCCCCCGTCACGCGATTCCGCGCGTAGGCCACGTCGTCCTCGAACTCGCAGTCGGTCCAGCGCGGGGCATCGCGCTTGCTCGGACAGAGTCCCATCTGAACGAACTTGGCCTCCAGACGTTCCCGCTGCCGATGGAAATCTCGCCGGGCTTCGGCAAAACGGACCCCGCGGCGCCGCTTCCAAAGAGGAAAACCCTTGAACGCGGCGGCAGAGAGAAGGAGGAGCATGGCGGCTGGTATAACCCACCAGTACTCTGCCATTACGACCCCCACAGACAAGAATGGCCCCGGCAATGCGTCTGGCTGTACCTATGCCAATTCTAAGGCGCTTCGCCCGGAAAATGCAAGCCGTTGGACATGCAAGCGTCCCGAAGATCCGGCCCAGACCGAAGATCGGCCATGAGCCACGGCCCGGTGTGGGGGACAACACGGCACGCACGCTCTCCCTCGCTGCGGGCGACTGTCTCATGTTTCGACCCCGGCGCGATGGACCGGCCAAACACGCGGATCACCAGAAACCGATTCCTGCCCCCTGCCGGACGAACCGGTTTCGTCCACGCCCCCGCCGGCGTGCATCCATCCTGACCGCCCCGTCGAACGGGAACGGGAGCCTGTAGTCGCCTCCGCAAACCGCGTAAACTGGCCGTTTGTGCCCTCTCGCTCCCCCCGAATTCGACCACGGAAACTCAATCCCCGACTCGTCTTTCCTATGCCCATCCTGGGAGCACACCAGTCGATTGCCGGCGGCTACTACCGGGCCGTCGAACGAGCGTGCGCATGCGGGTGCGATTGTGTCCAACTCTTCACGAAGAACAACACCCAGTGGAAAGCCAGGCCCATCGTCGCCGAAGAGGTGATCCGTTTCCACCAGGCACTGGCCGACTCCGAGATCGCTCACCCCCTCGTTCACGACTCCTATCTGATCAACCTGGCCAGCCCGGATAAGGAGCTCTGGAAGAAGTCGGTGGACAATTTCGTGGCCGAACTGGCCCGCGCCCAATGTCTGGGCATCCCCTACGTCGTCACGCACCCCGGATGCTACGTCTCCGGTACGCTTCGCGGTGGATTGCGCCGAGTCATCCGCGCCCTGAACCAGGTGCATCGGTCCACCTCGCGCGAAGGCGCCCGGTGCCTGCTCGAAACGACGGCGGGACAGGGAACATCGTTGGGGTGGCAGTTCGAGCACCTGGCCATGATCCTCGATGGCGTGCGCGAGCCGGAACGCCTCGGGGTGTGCGTCGATACCTGCCACCTCTTCGCCGCCGGATACCGCATGGATGACCGCCAGCAGTACGACGCCACCCTGGATGCCCTGGACCGAACCGTCGGATTAGCGCGTGTCCGCGCCTTTCATCTCAACGATAGCGTTAAGGAACTCGGATCCGCGTGGATCGCCACGCGCACATCGGACGCGGGCACATGGGCCTCAAACCCTTTCGCTTGCTGCTGAACGATCCTCGCTTCCAGGAGGTGCCCATGTACCTGGAGACCCCCAAGGGGCAGGAGAACGGAGTCGACTTCGACGCGGTGAACCTTGCCACCTTGCGAGCACTGGTGCGGCAAAGCGGCGGCAAGCAGTCCAATCGCACTCGATCGCCGAACCGTTGAACACAGGAGCAGGGGAAAGCTTGGATGTGACGGCCGAGATGAGACAACCTGACCTGGAAAAAACACCTCTCCCCCTCGTGCCCTAGTGAATACGGTATAGCGCACGGTCGCCTTCCGCGCGGAGTAGCCTTTCGGGGGTCGGTACGGCCGGTCTGGCGAGTCTAACCGGTCACGCGCGAAGCGAGCTTAGGTCCGCCAGGGCATCCGTCCGATGACCAATTCGGATATCCCCCCACCGACAATGTTTGTACGCGTACCGGAAAACCTCAATCGTTGACCCTACCCATCTGGGTCGGTAGACTACCTGAGGGACCCAGCACGCAGCTTGCGCCCGATCGATCCATGGCTCTGACGTACTTCAAGCGCTACCGAATGGAGATCGCGCTGAACGGTCGGGATTTAGCCCTCCCTCCGCTTCCGGACGGATATGCGCTGTGGTCCTGGGCCGGATCCTTGCTGGATGCGCATGCCGAGGTCAAGTTCCTCAGCTTTCGTGACGAAATCGATGCCAACGTCTTTCCCTGCTTCAACGAACTGGCCGGGTGCAAGCGTTTGATGACCGAAATCACGCGCAAGGCGGGTTTTCTCGCCGAAGCCACCTGGCTTGCCGTCGCCGAGGACCCCCGGACCCAGCAGCGCGAGTTTTGCGGAACGGTACAGGGAATCCGCGATCGCTCGGGCATCGGCGCCATCCAGAACTTGGGGATCATCCCCGCCCATCGCAGCCGCGGCCTGGGCACAACCCTATTGTGCCGCGCGCTAGGCGGATTTCGCCAGGCGGGACTGGACCGCGTCTTCCTTGAAGTCACGGCGGATAACGACGGCGCGATCCGGCTGTATCGCCGCCTCGGTTTCCAAGTGGTGAAGACCGTCTTCAAGGCCGCCGAGGTTTCGTGTTTCTAGTACCGCTTCCCTGTGACTGCTGCCTGTTGCCGCCGATCGCAGGAGCACGAATTCGGCACGGTCTGGTGCAGACCGCCCTCCATCGGCCCAGGCAAACACTCCGTGCCATCGGCATTAGACCGCCTTGTTCTCGCCCTGTGTCACCTCGGGAGCAGATCGTGACCGATCCGATCCGTGTTCATACTTTCTCCAACGGCCTGGTGCTGATCGGCGAGCCGATGAACTGGCTGGAGTCGGCTGCCTTCACGTTCCTGGTGCCGGCGGGCTGTGCGCACGATCCGCCCGATCGAAGCGGACTGGGCAGTTTCACCTGTGAGATGGCGTTACGCGGCGCGGCGGACCGCGATAGCCGCCGCTTCATCGAGGACCTGGACAATCTCGGCGTGGAGCGAAGCGAGTCGGTGTCCGACGCGCATACCCGTTACGGCGGGGCAACCATTGCCGCCAACCTCCCTCAGGCCCTGGCGATCTTCGCCGACGTCTTGCGTCGCCCCCACCTTCCGGCCGACCAGATCGAGGCCGGTCGCCAGGTGATGCTTCAGGAGCTACGCGCAGTCGAAGATGAACCCTCGGAGAAGGTGATGCTCGAACTGCGGCGGCGGCACTATCCGGCCCCCTGGGGCCGGCCCGCGCAGGGGGAACTGGCCGCGCTCGAACAAACCACGCTCGACGAAATCCGTAACCACTTCGATCGCCACTATCGTCCCAATGGCACGATCGTGGGTGTCGCGGGGCGATTGGATTGGCCCCAGTTGGTGGACACCATGGGAGAACTCCTTGGCGACTGGGCGCCCGGCAACGGACTGGCAATCGTGGAGCAACCGGCCGTGCGCAGTCACGCCCACCTCCCCTTTCCTTCCAACCAGACGCAGATCGGCATCGCCTATCCGAGCGTTCCCTACCGCGATCCCGACTATTTCCAGGCTTGGGGGGCGGTGGGCGTGCTCAGCGGCGGCATGAGTGCCCGGCTGTTTACCGAGGTGCGGGAGCGGCGAGGCCTCTGCTACAGCGTCTATGCCACGCACCATACGCTTCGCGACCGTGGCGCCGTGTTCTGCTACGCGGGCACGAGCGCGGATCGAGCGCAGGAGACCCTCGACGTGACTCTGCGCGAACTGGTCCGGTTGGGGCAAGGCGTCCAGCACCACGAGCTCGACCGCCTCAAGGCGAGGATCAAGAGCGCGCTGGTGATGCAGCAGGAATCGAGTTCGTCGCGAAGCTCGTCGATCGCCCGCGACTGGTACTTGCTGGGAAGCGTGCGTTCGCTCGACGAGGTTTGCCGCCTCGTCGACGGCCTGACCTGCGCGAGTATCAATGCCTATCTGGCCCAACACCCGCCGCGCGACTTCGCCGTGGTGACGCTCGGGCCGGCGGAATTGGAGGTCGCCGAAGAGACCGACGCCTGACGCGGCGGGACCAATCGGCGCAGACTGTTTCCAGGAAATTCGGAGGTGCACGGTGGAGTTTCTTCACGCCAGGCTCGACAACGGCCTGGAGATCGTGTCCGAGAGCAACTCGCAGGCGTATAGCACGGCACTGGGATTCTTCGTCGACACGGGCGCTCGCGATGAATCCGAGGAACTGGCCGGCGTGAGCCATTTTCTCGAACACATGGCCTTCAAGGGAACTCCGCGCCGAACCGCCGATGACGTCAATCGCGAGTTTGACGAAATGGGGGCGCACTACAACGCCTATACCACCGAGGAAAACACGGTCTACTACGCCGCCGTCCTGCCCGAGCAGCAGGCGCGCGGTACTGGAACTGCTGGCCGACATCCTCCGTCCGTCGCTGCGCGACGAGGACTTCGAGACCGAGAGGCAGGTGATCCTGGAGGAGATCCACATGTACGAGGATCAGCCTCCCTTCGGCGCCGATGAGAGATGCCGTGCCGAGTTCTATCGCGGCCACCCCTTGGGACAGAGCGTCTTAGGAACGCTCCAGAGCGTTCAGAACTTGCGCGTCGAGGCGATGCGCGACTATTTCCGCCGCCGCTACAGTCCCACACAAATCGTGCTCGTCGGCGCAGGGTGCGTCGATTTCGACGCCCTCGTCGAATCAGCCCGCCGGCACTGCGGGGCGTGGGAACCGTTCGACGGCCGGCGACGGCGCGGCCCCGCCCGCTCCTTGCCAGGGATTCCGCAGCATCGAGAAGCCCTCAGCCACGCAGCAATACGCCGTCCAATTGGCGGCGGGACCTTCCGCCACCGATGCCGATCGCTACGCCGCCAAACTCCTTGCCACGGTCCTCGGCGACGATACCGGCAGCCGCCTCTATTGGGAACTCGTAGATACCGGCCTGGCGGAGCACGCCAGTCTCGGCCACTGCGAATACGAGGAGGCCGGCGCGTTCATGACCTACCTCACCTGCGATCCCGACCAAATGGCCGAGAACCTCCAACGGGTTCTCGACCTTTATCGCCACGCGGAGTGCCACGGCATCGGCGAGTCCGAGCTGCGGCAGTCCAGGAACAAGCTCGGCGCGCGCATCGTGCTCTCGGCCGAGCGGCCCCGCGGAAGGCTCTTTGCCGTGGGCAGCGACTGGATCCAGCGGCGGCAATATCGCACCGTGCGCGATGACCTCCTTGCGATCGACGACGTCACACCCGACGACCTCGCCGCAGCCCTCGCCAAGTACCGCTTGTCGCAGAGCATGACAGTCACCGTCGGTCCCTTGCCCCAGGTGCAGCCGCCGCGTTAGGACGTCTCTCACCATTGGGATGGAGAGTCCGGCCACTTGCTCTTAGGAAAACCCCCGACATTGACAACCCAGCAGACCGTGTTATCTTCGTGAATAGCTGTCTCCTACTCCCAAGCCGACACCAACGTGCCGAGACGTGCTTTGGGCGAGACATGCCGGCCGCATCCTCCTCTTGATGCGGCCTCTTCTTTTCGGGGGAGATACTCTGCCGCAGCCCCCTCCGGTCCGCGCGCACACCGCGAAGGCATCGCCGAAGCGCCAGACACGTTTGCTGTGGTCGCAAAGTCTGGGCTGGTCCCTGCTCCCGGAACCGTCGCTCTCAAGCATATCCCCCGGAAACTTGCCTCGCCCCGCCGACATCCCCAAGCCGACAAACTGGGGGGGGTGGGAATCGCAGTGCCAACCATGGCCGAGAACCAATCGGAAACCGCAGCGGCGGCCCACGCGGCCCGGTGAGTCTGGGGCAGCAGGCGAGTCTTGGACCGGCACTCAGAACCTATCCCAGAACTGCCACTGGAGCCCTATGCGGCCCCAGAGTGTGGCACCTTCCAAGGTTCTGGGATCGGCTCTTAGACAGTCGTCGACAGACTTCCCGTCTTGCACATTCTGCGAACGCTCCGCCATTCCTCGCCGTCCTGTGCTTGCTGCCGGACGCGATAATTCGTCTGGACACATACTCGGCGCAGGGGTAATCTCCGCCCCTCGGTCGACACTGGGGCACGCGACCGCCGACCCAGTGCTTTCACGCGAAGGCGTTCATCCCCAGCCACGGGAGGAGAGACAGGACGATGGGATTCAACTTCTTCACTTGGGTTCGCGAGGGCGTTCGGCAGTCGGTGCTGTTAGGGGTTTCCGACGCGGTCCACAATCTCGGCGAAGCGCGCAGGGGGATGACGTGCAGCAGAGACTCCTCGGCTTCCTGCAAGAAACGCCGGCAGACACGGGGGGTTCGACACCGCGCATCGCCACCGGCAACTCGCAGCGCAGAAGCTCGGCCGGACTCTGGAGCAGATCCAGGGCTAGCACCGCCAAAGCGGCCTGAGGCGGGACAAGCTTGACGGCAGCGGCACGGTGGATTATCCTGTTTCATCAGAACAGGTTCCCTTTCCACCGAGGAGGACAACCGTGTCGTACCGCACTGATCGCCGTGGTTTCCTGCGCCGCTCGGCGGCGCGCGTCGGAGCCGTTTCGCTGGGCTGCCGGCTGCTGATCCTGCCCGAGGGTCTCCGCGCCGCATCCCCCAACGAGAAGCTGAACCTGGCCGCGATCGGGGTCGGCGGCCGCGGCGGCGAAGATCTGCCGCGAGTGCGCCAAGGAGAAGGACCTGGTCAATGTCGTCGCCCTGTGCGACGTCGACGAGAATACGCTGGCTGCCGCCGCCAAGCAGCACGAAAAGGCCAAGACCTATCGCCGATTTCCGCAAGATGCTCGCGGAAATGGAGAAACAGCATCGACGCGGTCGTGGTGGGCACGCCCGACCACACGCACGCGCCGCGCCGCCGTGATGGCGATGAAGCTCGGCAAGCACTGCTACTGCGAGAAGCCGCTGACCCACTCGGTGTACGAGGCCCGCGTGATGGCCGAACTGCGCCAAGGCGAACAAGCTGGCCACGCAGATGGGCACGCAGATCCACGCCGGAGACAACTACCGCCGCGTGGTCGAACTGGTCCAGGCCCGGGCAATCGGCCCGGTGCGCGAGGTCCACGTGTGGTCGCAGGCGAGCTACTCGGGCGGCAGAACCGCCCAAGGAAACGCCGCCCGTGCCGCCGCATCTCGACTGGGACCTCTGGCTCGGGCCGGCGCCCCTTCGTCCCTATCACCCCAACTACGCCCCGTTCAAGTGGCGCGGCTGGTCGGATTTCGGCAACGGCGGTCTGGGCGATTTCTTCTGCCATTATTGCGATCTTGTCTTCTGGGCGCTGAAGCTGCGTCACCCGACCTCGATCGAATCGGAAGGCCCGCAGACGCACCCCGATTCCTGCCCGCCCTGGCTGATCGTCCGTTACGAGTACCCGGCACGCGACAATCTGCCGGCGGTGAAGCTCACCTGGTACGACGGCGGCAAGCGGCCACAGCTTCTCGACGAGATCAGAGCTGCGACTGGCGACTCCGGGCGTGCTGTTCGTCGGCGAAAAGGGCATGCTGGCCGGCCGACTACTCGCGGCACGTGCTGCTGCCCGAGGCCAAATTCGCCGGACTACAAGCGGCCGCCACAGACCATTCCGGCCTCGATCGGCCACCACAAGGAATGGCTCGACGGCCTGCAAGACCGGCAGGCCGAAACCACCTGCAATTTCGACTACTCGGGGGCGCTGACCGAGTCGGCGCTTCTGGGTACGGTGGCCTACCGCGTCGGGGAACGCATCCGCTGGGACGGCGCGAACCTGAAGGCCATCAACTGTCCGCAGGCCGAGCGGTTCGTGCAGCGGCCCTACCGAGCCGGCTGGAGCCTGTAGAACGACGTACCTTGTGCTGCCGGCTGCCCCGCGTTGCAGGAGTGCCAGTTCCACAAGGTTCCTTGCCAATCGCTCGCCAGCGATTGGCAGGACAAGACTTTGTGCCCGTGGCACTTCGACCACACGCCGGTGGAAGCCATGTCGCTCGATCCCCTCGATATCGATCGTCTGTTGCGCCACACGTTTGTCGCGCGCACCGAGCACCACGCAGTGCTCGGCTCTACAAACGACGTGGCGGGGCAGCGCACCGCTGAAGGTTCGATTTCCCTGCCGCTTCTGGTCGTCGCCGACGACCAAACGGCAGGAAGGGGGCGGGCCGCCCACCGCTGGTGGACCGGAAAAGGAAGTTTGGCTTGCAGCCTGCTACTCGACCCGACGGAGTACCGGATCGACCGAACCCGGTCGCCGCTCGTCTCTCTGGCGACGGCTCTGGCCGTGGTCGATGCGGTCGCCCCCCTGCTTTCATCGCACCGCGTGGGCATCCATTGGCCCAACGACGTTTTTGCCGATCGACGCAAACTGGCGGGTATCTTGGTGGAAACCCTGGGCACCGGGCTCCAGATCATCGGCATCGGCCTCAACACGAATAACACGATCGACGATGCCCCTCCCGAACTCCGCCCCGCGGCGGTCACGCTTCGCGATCTCACCGGCGCTCGGCACGATCCGACCTCGATCCTGGTAACCCTGCTGCAGCATCTCGAACGGTGGCTCCGGCAGTTGGCGGATTCACCCACCGCGGTCGCCGCGCGTGCCGACGCCTGCTGCCTGCAACACGGCCAGATGCTCGCCGTCGACCGCGGCACGCAGCGCGTCGTCGGGCAGTGCGCGGGCATTGCGCCCGACGGCGCCTTGCTGCTCGAAACCGATTCCGGACCGCAAAGCGTCTATAGCGGAGTGGTCCGCGCGCAGCCTGACTGAAACTCTGTCGCCCAACCGCCGCAGCAGTCTACTGCAGTCGGAACGAAGTGCCGCGTTGCAGGGAATCCTCGGTGGCGAGAATCGACCGACGGATCGATCGCAGCCGCCTCCGGGACTTCGCCCCGAGATCAGCGGCTCCCAGGCCGCCAGTCCACGAGATGAAGCTCAACGGACCGACGGCCGCGAAACGTGTTGAGCACGGGTCGGAAGGCCACGTCCAGCGGCCCGCCCGCCGCACTCAGGGGCTCGATCCATTCCGCGGCGCCGAAGGCCACCGCGCGGAGCACCACGTCGTGCTGCCGAAGTCGCATCGACAGGTGCCGCCCGCCGGCCCCCATCGCCTGAGGCGCGTCGGCAAGCGTCACCCCACTGGCGCAGAACAATGGCCGCAGGTTCCCCTGTCCAAAGGGAGCCATTCGCTCAATCTGGTCGATCACCTGAAACGTCAGCGCGCTCAGGGGCGTCTCGGCGTCGATGAGCAGCTCCGCCTGGCGCTGGCTTTCGTCGATCGCCTCTGCAGTGTGCTCGCACAATGCCTGGCGAAAGGCGCCGATCTTCCCTTCCTCGACCGAAAGTCCGGCCGCCGCCGCATGGCCGCCGCACTCCACCAGATACTCGCGACAGGCCTGCAACGCGACATGGAGATTGAAGCCCGGCACGCTCCGCGCCGAGCCGACCGCCGGCTTGACTCCCAGCGGATCCAGCCGCAACAGCACGACCGGGCGGTGAAACTTCTCCGCCAACCTTCCGGCCACGATCCCCAGCACTCCCGAGTGCCAGGCGCGATCGGCCAGAACCAAGGCCGAATCCTCCTCGGGGTCAAACTGCTCCTTGGCCTGTGCCAGCGCCGTTTGGTAGATGCTCCGCTCCAAAGTCTGGCGGTCGCCGTTCAACTTGTCGATGTACTGGGCCAACTCCTGGGCGCGCTCGGGCTTGTCGACCATCAGCAACTCCGCCGCCAGCGACGCCTGCCCCAGCCGTCCGGCCGCGTTCAGCCGCGGGGCCAAGGCGAAGGAAACGTCCTCGGCGTCCAACGCCGGCTTGTCCTGCAGGCCGGCCACGTTGAAGAGTGCCACGAGCCCGGGCGAAGGACATTGCTTCAAGCTCACCAGCCCGTGACGCACCAACACGCGGTTCTCGTCGACCAACGGAACCACGTCGGCGATCGTGCCCAGCGCCGCCAGCCCCACGGCCTGGAGCAGGTAATCCTTCATCGCTGGGCTGACGCGACGCGATCCGCTCGCCTGCTGACAGATCGCCCAAGCCAGCTTCAGCGCCACCCCGCGCCGCTGAGACCGTCAAACTCGCTCGCGCGCCGGGAAGCCCCGGATGGACAATGGCCGAAGCCTCCGGCAACGTTGACCCCGGCTGGTGATGGTCGGTGATCACCAGTTCCACGCCGCACTGCCGTGCTGTCTGAGCCTGCTGGACGCTGGTGATCCCGCAGTCGACGGTCACCAGCATCTCCGCCTTCTCGCCGGCCAGGCGACGGATGGCCTCGCAGTGCAATCCGTAACCTTCCTCGATGCGATGGGGCAAATAATAGCCGACGTTCGCGCCCAACAGCTTCAGGCATTGCCGCAACAGCGCAGTGCCAGTCATCCCGTCGACGTCGTAATCGCCGTAGAGTACGATGCGTTTGCCGCTCCGCATCGCCGCGTGCACGCGCTCGGCCGCAGCGTGGCAGCCAGGCAGTTGTTCGGGGTCGCGAAGGTCCGACAGGCGGCAATCGAGAAACTGCCGCGCCGCGCTGTGGGTCGACCAGCCCCCGGCAGACGAGCAACTGCGCGACCACGGCCGAAACCCCCAGCGAGTGAGCCAAGGCGGCGATCCGTTCCGGTTCGTGCGCGTGGATACGCCAACGCTTGGCCATGGTCGCCGCAGCGCTACTTCTTCTTCTCAGCGTGCATGGTGTGCTTGCGGAGGCGGGGGCAGTACTTCTTCAACCGCAGCTTCTCGCCGCCCGGCTTCCGCCGCAGCGAGTAGTTGTAGTCCCCCGACTCCTCACAAACGAGGAAAATCGTTTCCGCCTTCTTTCTCTTGCCTTTGGCAGCCATGTGGGCAAGCCCTCCCGAGAACCAAGATAGCAACCGTTCGTAGTGACGAAAACACCCATTTTACACGCTGGCCCCGAATGGGGAACTGCTCTTTCCGCCAAGCGGGCTGCGCACCGCTCCTCTCCTAGGACGTTGCAAAAACACAACTTAGCCCCACGATCCCGATCCAGGGCCCTCGCAACCCCACATATGCCGTTGAGCGATACCCCGCGCGTGCCCGGAATTACCCCGCCAATCGCCCAATTTTTCCCATACCTCCCCCTCTCTGCCAGTTGACAGCCTTGCCAGCATCGTTATCTTGAAGGCACTGCAGGGTCAGAACAACCTGCATTTCCACCCAAAGGCGGGGAAAGGGGCAAACCTCTCCCACCAACAAGCTCCGGGTGAGCTGGCCACACGATTCGGAACTGCCACGCCCTACCCGGCCCAGCGATGCGATGCCGCAACATGCGCCCGCGACGGGAGCCCTGGCGCACCCTCGCAGGATCGTCATAAGACATTATTTCTCTTGATGTTGGGTCGATGCTGCTACCACTGCGCTCAGCTTTTGGCACTGGGCGTGCTTTTTTGGGTCGGCAACGCAGTTCCGTCCTCAGTCAAGCCCCTGCTGTCCCTTGCGTTGCGAGGATTGCCCCTTGCCGAAAGCCAAACGCGATCCCACGTCCCGGAAAGCCATTGACCAGAAGAACCACCACCCGGCAAACGGTTCTTCCCACGATAATGGCCATTCTTCCGTGCTGGAAATCGAAGCCCTCGATGAACCGGTACTCGCCCTGGACGAACCGGCGTTCGCCGAGGAAGGCGTTCCGGTCGAGGATGAGGACCTCTCCGAAGACTACGATCTGCCGGTCACCGGCTCCGAGAGCCATATCGACGATCCGGTGCGCATCTACTTGATGCAGATGGGCGAGATCCCTCTCTTGACGCGTAAGGAAGAAATAGCTGCAGCGCGCAAATCGAGCGCACGCGCACCCGCTTCCGCCACAGCATGCTCGCCACCGACTACATTCTCTCGGCGGCCGTGAGTCTCCTGGAGAAGGTCCGCGACGGTCGGCTCCGCCTCGACCGCACCGTCGAAGTCTCCGTGACGAACATCCGCGGGAAACGCCACATCCTCGCCCTCCTAGAGCCCAACCTGCACACCCTGCGTCATCTTCTGGCGCGAAACCGCGCCGACTACCGCGTGGCGATCTCGCGCACCCATCCGATGCGCCAGCGGCGGGAAGCATGGCGGCAATTGGTCTGCCGGCGGAACAAGGCGGTGCGGCTGATCGAGGAACTCGGCCTCCGCACGCAGCGTCTGCAGCCTCTCCTCGACAAGCTCAAGCAGATCTCGGAGCGTATGCATGTACTCTCGCAAGAGCTGGGCGAGTTGCGACGCCGACGCGGGGCCGCCGATCGCGTCGCCGAGATCCGCAAGGAACTGCATTTCCTCATGCGAGTCACTCTCGAGAGCCCTTCGACCCTCCAGCGTCGCGTCCAGCGAACCGCGCGGCTCCAGCAGCTATACGACGCGGCCAAGCGGCGTCTGTCGGCCGGCAACCTCCGCCTGGTTGTCTCGATCGCCAAACGCTACCGCAACCGAGGACTGAGCTTCCTCGACCTGATCCAGGAAGGAAACACCGGCCTGATGCGCGCCGTCGACAAGTTCGAGTGCGCACGAGGCTACAAGTTCTCCACCTACGCCACCTGGTGGATCCGCCAGGCCATCACCCGCGCCATCGCCGACCAGAGCCGCACGATCCGCGTACCGGTGCACATGATCGAAACCATGAGCAAGGTCCGCAACGTAACCCGCGATCTGCTCCAGGAACGCGGTTACGAACCGAGCGTCGAAGAAACGGCGAGCGAGGCGGGACTCTCGATCGACGAAACGAGCTGCGTGCTGCAAATGAGCCGGCAGCCGCTCTCGCTCGACCAGCCGGTGGGCGACCACGAAGACAGCTACTTCGGTGAGTTCCTTCAGGACTACCGCGAAGACGATCCGCTCTACGAGATGAACCAGGAGATGCTCAAGCAACGGATCGCCGACGTGCTGGCGGCCCTGAACTACCGCGAGCGCGAGATCATCCGTCTCCGGTACGGTCTGGCCGACGGCTACACCTACACCCTCGAAGAAGTCGGCCGCATCTTCTCCGTCACGCGGGAACGCGTGCGACAGATCGAAGCCAAGGCGGTGCGGAAACTGCAACACCCCGTGCGGTCGCGCAAGCTCTCGGGGTTCCTCGATCGCCCCAACGGCACTGCTTTGGTCTCCGAAATCGAAGACGCCGACGCGGCCGAGCTGAACTAACCACGGCTGGAGACACTCCCGGGGCCTCCGCCGGCTTCGGGCATGGCTGGCGTGCCGACCAGGCCGCTCTCGTCCCCACTCGCTTGCCGCCGGCTGCCGGCGCCCTGAGGATGGCAGGCGTTTGAACGAATGCCTTGTCGGGAGGATTGCTGCCATGCGAGTCTCTGGACCCTCGGCGTTGGGCCTTGTCGTAACGCTCCTGCTTCCCTGTTTGTCGTCTCCCGCCGCCGAAACCGGCAAGCGGCAATACCCCGCCGTCGGCGCGGTCGAGCGCCTCGATCCGCGTTTCGACCGACTCATACCGGTCGGGGCCCAGATCGAGAAGCTCGCCGAAGGGTTCCAGTGGACCGAGGGGCCGGTGTGGCTCGGCTCAAGCCGCCAACTGCTGTTCTCCGATATCCCCCAAAACGCGATTCTCGCCTGGTCCGAGAAGCAGGGAACCTCGGTATTCCTCAAGCCGGCGGGATACACGGGCAAAGAACCCCGCGGCGGGGAGTCGGGTACCAACGGCCTGCTCCTGGACCGAGAGGGCCGCCTGGTGATGTGCCAGCACGGCGACCGCAGAATCGTTCGCGTGGAGAAGGATAGGAGCTGGACCACGCTGGCTGACCGCTACCGGGGCAAGCGGTTCAACAGTCCCAACGACGCGATCTACAAGTCCAATGGTGATCTGTACTTCACCGATCCACCCTACGGCCTTCCCCAAGGAGCCGAAGACCCCTCGCGCGAGCTTTCATTCTGTGGCGTCTATCGGCGGAGTGTCGACGGGGAAGTGACGCTGCTCACCGACCAATTGACCCGCCCCAACGGCATTGGATTCTCCCCCGACGAAAAGACCCTCTACGTCGCGCAGTCCGATCCGCAAAAGGCGGTGTGGATGGCCTTCGAGGTCAAGCCCGACGGCACGCTCGGTTCAGGACGCGTGTTCTTGGACGCCACGCCCTGGGTCAAGGCCAAGCTGCCGGGACTGCCCGACGGACTGAAGGTGGATGCCCGGGGAAACTTGTTCGCCACCGGCCCGGGCGGTGTCAACGTGCTGGCGCCGGACGGAACGCTGCTCGGCCGCCTCGCCACGGGGCAACCGACCGCGAATTGCCGCTTCGGCGACGACGGCGCCATGCTCTACATGACCGTGAACCACTGGCTCTGTCGCATCCGTACGACCACCAAAGGCCTGGAGTTCTGACGCGTCCTCCGTCACCTTGTGCCGCTTCGAGGAAGTTCTTTCCCGGATCCGGGAGACCGCCCAGCCCGAAAGCTCCCGGCAGATCGACGGGGCCGGGCAAACCGGCAGAGCCGTGCAAGGAGGACAAGACGAGTGCCCCGACTTGTCCTCTCAACGGTCCGAAGATCGTGGACCAGGCACGGTAGAACTGATCTCAGAGGATGAAGCGGCTGAGGTCCTCGTCCTGAGCCACTTCGCTCAGACGCTGACGCACATAGGGGCCGTTGATCCGCACTTTGCCCATCTTCATATCGGGGGCCTCGAAGCTCAACTCCTCCAAGAGCCGCTCGAGAATGGTGTAGAGCCGCCGCGCGCCGATGTTCTGGGTCTTCTGGTTGACCTGGTAGGCATAGCCGGCCAGGGCTTCGATGGCATCGTCCTCGAAAACGACTTCCACGTCCTCGGTCTGGAGCAAGGCCTGGTACTGACGGGTCAGCGAGCTTCGCGGCTCCCGAAGAATGCGTACAAAATCGTCCTGCGTGAGATCGGCCAGTTCAACGCGAATCGGAAACCGGCCCTGAAGCTCGGGCATCAGGTCGGCGGGCTTCGCGCGGTGAAACGCGCCGGCGGCAATGAAGAGGATGTGGTCCGTCTTCACCCAGCCGTAACGCGTCTGCACCGTCGTGCCTTCGACGACCGGCAGAAGATCGCGCTGCACGCCCTGCCGGGAAACGTCCGCCCCGTGGACCGATTCGCTGGCCACGATCTTGTCCATCTCGTCGATGAAGATAATTCCCAAGTTCTCGGCAAGCTCGATGGCCGCAGCATGGACCTTGTCCTGGTTGATCAGGGCATCGGCTTCCTGCTCAAACAGCACGCGCCGCGCCTCGGCAACGCTCATTTCTCGGCGCTGCGCCGCGCGGGAGCAGTTTCTCGAACATCGACTGCAAGTCGAGATCCATGTGTTCCAGCCCGGGCCCGGCGAACATCATCGGCGTTCCGCGCTGCTCGACCGTGACGTCAACCCGCCGATTCTCCAGCTCCCCCGCCGCGAGCATCGCGCGCATCTTTTCTCGCGTCCGTTCGAAACGCTCGGCGGAATGCGGGCTGTCGGCGCTCACCTCGAAACTCGGAGGCCGCGGTACCAGCAAGTCCACCAGTCGCTCTTCCACGCGACGGCGCGCCTCGGGCTCTACCTTCTCCTCCTCCTCGCGGCGGACCAGGCTGATCGCGTTCTCCACCAGGTCGCGGACCATGCTCTCCACGTCGCGGCCGTAGTAGCCGACTTCGGTGTAACGCGTGGCCTCGATCTTCACAAACGGCGCGCCGGTAAGTTTGGCCAGTCGCCGCGCGATCTCGGTCTTGCCCACTCCCGTCGGGCCGATCATGAGGATGTTCTTTGGCGAAACCTCCGCGCGGAGGTCCTCCGGCAATCGCTGACGGCGCCAACGATTCCGAATCGCCACGGCGACCGCGCGCTTGGCGGCGTTCTGGCCCACGATGTATCGGTCCAACTCGGCAACGATCTCCCGAGGCGTCAAGTCTGGCACGCCATCTCCTCCACCACGATCTGGGTGTTCGTATAGATGTCGATCCCGGCAGCAATCTCCAGCGCAGAACGCACAATCGCCGCGGCCGACAGATCGGAGTGGGCCACGAGCGCACGGCGCAGCGGCCACGGCATAGCTTCCGCCCGAACCGATCCCAAGCACTCCGTCGGTCGGCTGAACGACATCGCCGTTGCCGGTCAAAAGCAAGGTGTGGCACGCATCCACGACGGCCATCATCGCCTCGAGCCGGCGCAGCACCCGGTCCGTGCGCCACTCCTTTGCCAGTTCGGTGGCCGGCGCGGAACATTCTGCGGATAGTCCTTCAGTTTGGCCTCGAAGCGCTCCAGCAGGGCAAAGGCGTCGGCCGTGGAGCCCGCGAACCCCGTGATCACCTTCCCGTCCAGAAGCCGGCGGATCTTGACCGCATCGGCCTTCATGATCGAAGTGCCCACGGTCACCTGCCCGTCCCCACCCATCGCCACAATCCCCCGATGCCGCACCGTCAGAATCGTCGTCGAGCGCGTTCGCATGGCAGTTCAAGGTCCAAGGGTGAGTAGTGCCGTATCGCGATAGAGGGCCCATCGGCGAGAACAACAGGTGTGAGATGCCGACCGATCGGCCTTCGCCAATATGGCGCAAACACCCATCGGCGGCTAGGGAGACCGCACCCTGCCACGTGCGACTCTCCGCCCCCTCCCGTGCTGCAAGTGCCCAAAGGATAAGACAATCTCCTCGGGTACGCACTAACGTATCACTGCGACAACTTCCCTCGCGGAGCGAGAGGGGGGATCCCGTCGGGAGGCGATTACCGCCCCTGCCACAGAACACTCCCTAGAGGGGAATACTCAAGAATGCGGGGATTCCGGGACGATTGGGTGGTCCAGGGAGACTATTCTAGAGAATTGGACTCTGATAGCATAAGTCAACAGTTTCCGGAGTTTCCGGGCGATTTCTCGCACAGCGGCAAGAAGGCTGGTGAGGCGGCATTGCCCGGCGAGGTCGGTTGGCCAAGGTCATGGGACGATCGGAGGTACACAAGATGCGACGTTTGATTGAGGTGTGCATCGTCTTCACAGTGGCAGTGCTGGTTCTCGGCGATATCGCCTGGGCCTGTGCGCGCCGTGCGCATCAGCGCTGCTGCCGTCAGCGAGGCCCCGTGTGCTGCGAGGCCGGCGCGGGATATCTGCCCGCCCCCTATTACATTCCGGCCCTGACGCCCGCCGAAGCGCCTCCAGCCCCGGCAGCGCCCGCTGCCGCCGCGCCTGCCGCTCCAAAGCCGTCCGCCGCCGCGCCTGGTGCTCCGGTCGCCCCGGCGCCGACTCCTTCGCCGAGCGATGCCCCGGCCCCTGCGGCTCCGGCGGCGCCCACCGCTCCCAAGCTCCCTGCGCCGGCACTCGAACCGAGCGTTCCCGGTCCTGGCGCTCCTGGGTTTGCGCCGAAGACGTCGGCCGTAGAGAGAGATCCTCGCATGTGGACCGATGACAGCGGAATGTACCACGTCGTTGCCGAGTTGGTCACAGTGTTCGACGACGGCTCGGTAAGGCTCCGACGCGACGACGGGGTATTCCTGCGCGTCCCGCTCGATCGACTCAGCAAGGTCGACAAGCACTACCTGGAATCGCAGAATCTGCCGCTGGCGGTCAAGTGATCCGACTCCACGGTCGGCAAGCCAACACGCGTTAGGGCACCGGCGGCGTGCGCCGTCGCCCGTTCGTCTCAACGCGCCTGCGCCGATGCGTCCGCCGTTCCGTGCTCGCCGGGCATCGCACAGCGCACGAATCCTTTCCCCCAGTTCGCAGCAACCTTTCCAGACCGGTACCGGCAGGACGCTTCGGGATCGTGGCACACGTGCCCCGTCCACGACATTCTGACCGGTGACAAACCAATTCGGGGCACTTGTCTTGCTTGCATTGCCCGGACCGACGGGCCCGGACTGTCGTGTCACATCCAGCAAAGAACTTCCTGGATGCGACACTAGCCGAGGTGCAGTCGCCACATTATCCTGGGGGCATGACCGACAATTCATGCCTGTCTCGAAGCCCAGAATTGATGTCGCGCAACGACACCGCCCTTCTGGTCGTCGACGTCCAGGAGCGGCTGGCCCCGGCGATTCTCGGGCATCGGCAGATCATCTGGAACATCCGCCGCCTGATCGACGGCGCAAGTCTGCTCGGATTGCCGATCGCTGCCACCGAGCAATATCCCAAGGGACTGGGCCCGACGGTGCCGGAGTTGACCGATCGGTTGCCGCAGCGCACCTCGAAACTGACTTTCAGTTGCGGCAGTTGCCAGGAGATCTTCCGCGACCTGGAGGGTCGTGGCATCTACAAGGTCCTCGTCGCCGGCATGGAGGCCCACGTTTGCGTGCAGCAAACGGTGCTTGACTTGCTCGCTCACGGATGGCGCGTGTACTTGGCCGCCGACGCGGTCGGGTCGCGGCGTGAGATCGACTATCGCACGGCTCTGGGGCGCATGGACTCCTGCGGCGCCACACTCACCACCACCGAGGCCGCGCTGTTCGAGTGGTGCGAGGTCGCGGGAACCGCAGAGTTCAAACAAATCAGCCAATTGGTGCGCGAAGCCCCTCCGCAGTAGGGCGACTCTCGCGGGGCAAGGCAACGAACGCGCGCCACGATATCTCGCGCCCATGTGCCTTGCCGAATCCTGTCGGGTGTCGGTCCAATCGGCTTAACCCCGACATCCCCGTTTACCGATATTACCGGTAGCGACGGATGCACCTGCACTCGGCGCGGTTTCTCCGCTCTAACGGCCCTTGCCGCGACCCAGAGAAAGCCAAGGGATGAAGCCCCAATTTGAGTCTCGCTCTGTTCGAGCAACTCGAGTGACCGAAGGAAACGCGGCTTCCCTGCGCACAAGTTCCCTGCGCACAACTTCCCTGCGCACAACTTCCCTCAGAAGGACTTGCGGCAGCCATTCCTCTCCCTCTTGGGGTCTCTCTTGGGCAATCCCTCGATTGCTCGCCGCGTCGTTGGCATGGGTGATCCTCGCGCTGGCAGACGGGATGGTTGTGGCACAGGCTCCCCAACGGCAGGGCAGTACGGCAGTGCCCGATCCCCTCGAGATCTCATCGCCGCGTTTGGCCCATCGTGCGGTCGCGCCCGAACCGCTGCTTCCGCCAACTCAGACAACCGATGCGGCTCCTGGAAGCCCGCTTACGCGCGAAGAACTCCAGTCCATCGCGCTCGAGTGTAATCCCGCATTTCGACAGGCCAGGGCTCGCATCGAGGCCGCGCAGGGGAAGTGGATCCAGGCGGGCCTGCCGCCCAATCCCGTCGCCGGGTACTCGGGCGAAGACATCGGTGAAGCGGGACGAGCCGGAAAACAAGGTTTCTTTGTCTCGCAAGAATGGGTGACCGGAGGCAAGCTTCAACTCGACCGAGCGATCGCCTGCCACGAGATCGAGCAAGCCAGGCAACAGTGGCTCGCCGCGCAGCAGCGCGTGCTCAACGATGCGGCGATGGCCTTCTACGATGCCCTGGCCGCACAACAGGGATTGGCTCTGGCCGAGCAGGTGAACAGGATCGGTGAGGAAGGGCTGCGTGCCACCGAACAGTTGCTGGCGGCCAAAGAGGTCAGTCGCGTGGACCTGCTCCAGGCGCGCGTCGAGGCCGCTTCGGCGAGTTTGCAACGGGATACCGCCGCCAGCCGGCACCAGGAAGCCTGGCGGCGCCTGGCGGCGATTGTCGGGCGCCCCGATCTTCCGCCGGGACCCTTGGCCGGATCGCTCGAAGCGGATCTGACCGCGCTGAGCTGGGAGAGCGTCCTCACGCGGCTCCTGGCACAAAGTCCCGAGTTGGCCCGCGCCCGAGCCGCAGCGGAGCGGGCACGATGCGTCGTGGCGCGTCAGCAAGCCGAGCGGATTCCCAACCTCCTCCTCCAAGCCGCGGTGCAGCACGACAATTCCAACGGCGATGACGTCGCACGAGTCGAGATGGGCTTGCCCTTGCCGATTTTCAATCGCAATCAGGGCAACATCGCCCGCGCTCAAGCCGAGTGGGCCGCAGCCCAGGACGAGGTCCGCCGCGTGGAGCTGGGATTGCAGGAACGACTGGCGCCGATCTTTTTCCGCTACGCGGCAGCGCAGCGCGAGGCGGAAGTCTATCGCGAGCGGATCCTTGCCGACGCCAAGAGCTCCTTGGATCTGCTGGCCATCGGCTACCGGCAGGGAGAGATCGGCTACTTGGCGCTGCTCACGGCGCAGCGGACCTACTTCAGTGCAGCCACGGCTTATCTCGAGAATCTCCGCCAGGCACAAACCAATCGCGTGGCGCTGGAGGGTCTTCTGCTCCGCGGCGGCCTGAACGCGGCGACTGCCCCGGATCAAGTCGATTGACCCGGCGTGCAGCCCGCCGGTCCTTGGCGCCGTCCCTCGCCCGACTCGCTCTCGCTGCGGCGGGCTTCCGCCCGCTCGGCCGCACCCTTGGCGATTCCGGGCCTTGAAATGGCCGCACCGCTTCCGTATCCTGACAACCAAGCCCGGTCGTCCCGCGGCGCCTGCGCGTTCTCTCGAGTCCTGCGCTGCTCGTAGAGTAAGGCGAGCGACGCACCGCCCGGTTTCCCGCCCGCAGAAAGCTTCGAACGGTTCCACAAGCAACAACGGCATCCCTAAACCTTCCGCACGCCTCGGCAATGGAGATCGAGCATGATCCATCTCAGCATGCACACCGACAATTGGCGCCCCCTGAGCGGTAGCTTCCAGACCGCCGTGGAGACGGCGGTGAAATACCGCCTCACCCACATCGAATTCGGCACGATCCACGGCCAGTACTTCGTCAACGGGTTGGGGTACGAGCCTTCGGTCTCGCTCTCGTCCAATCCGCGCCGCCTGCGAAAGTATCTCGACGCCAAGGGGCTCGAAGTTTCGCAAATCGACGCCGCGTTCCCGCTGTTGGGCCCGGAGGGGTCGACCTTCGGCGTCCAGTACATCCAGCAGGCCATCCGTTTCGCCGCCGAGATCGGCTGTCCCCGTCGTCGACACGACCGACGGAGCCTTCAAGACCGACGGCTACAGCGACGAAGAAGTCTTCCGCATCACGTGCGAAAACTATCGCCAGTGCCTGTCGTGGGCGGAAGACTACGGGGTAATGATCAATATCGAGACGCACGGACCCTACACCACCAGCGGCGATTTTCTCCAGCGACTTTTCGACCATTTCCAGTCGCCACCACCTGGGTTTCAACTTCGACACGGGCAACACCTACATTTCGGGAAATGATCCGCTGCACTACCTGAAGCGATTCCTCAAGTACGTCAACCACTGCCACATCAAAGACGTGAGCCCCGGATTGGCCGCCGCCGTCCGCGGCGAAGAGACCGGCATCGGCTGCTCCGAAGTGCCGATCGGTTGCGGGGTAAACGCCGACAACATCCGCGGCTGTATCGCCCTGCTCAAGCAATCCGGCTGGGACGGCGTGGTCTCCATCGAGTGCTCGGGGCTCGATGAAAACATCCGTCGCAGCGTGGAATTCCTCCGGCCGCTGGTCGCGTGACCCTGGGGCGAGAACTTCCCCTGCGCGCGTTGCGCCGAAGCCATTTCGCTGCCCACCATTCCCCCCCTTTCCTCGTCGAATCACCCTGTCCCGGAGATTGCATCCATGACAACCCTTCTCACTGTGCTCTCCACCGTGGTCGCCTTGGCGGCTTCGCCTGCCCCGGCGCCAGGCAGATCCGCGCACTGGTCGTGACGGGCGTGGACTACAAGGGGCATCTTTGGAAAGAGACCGCCCCGGTCGTGGCCGAATTGCTCAAACACGACCCGCGCTTCGAGGTGGCGGTCGCCGAAAGCCCCGAAGAACTGGCCTCCGACCGCATCTTCAACTACGACGTGCTCCTGCTGCACTTCAAGAACTACGATCCTCTCCAGCGAGGGGAACAGGCCAAGGCCAATCTCGTTTCTTTCGTCAAGCAAGGCAAGGGACTGGTACTCCTGCATTTCGCCTGCGGCGCCTTTGAGGACTGGCCGGAGTTTGCCGATCTGGCGGGCCGAGTGTGGGACAAGAAGACCAGCCACGACCCCCGCGGACCGTTCACCGTGCAGATTACCGATCCGGATCATCCGGTAGTGCGCGGCATGAAGGATTTCCAGGCCGACGACGAACTCTATATCTGCCTGGTCGGCAACAGGCCCATCCACGTACTCGCCACAGCGCATTCGAAATTGACCGGCAAGGACCATCCCATGGCGTTCGTGTTCGAGTACGGGAAGGGGCGTGTGTTCCACACGCCTCTGGGGCACGACGTCCAATCCTTCAAAATGTCCGGTGTGTCGGAACTGATCCGCCGCGGAACGGCCTGGGCCGCCGGTTCTGCGCCCACACGGGAGGCTGCGGCCAGGCAATGAACCCGGCCGTGTCCTGCCCGAGGTGTCCCTTGCCGACCGGGCGCATCGAGACCGTAGATGGCGGCACGGTGCGCCCGGTCGCTTTTCTTCTCAGTGCTCGCGCAAAGAGTGCGGGCGTCACCGAGGTTCGTCTGGCTCGATCTCCCGATGGACTCCTGCACGGCCCCTGCATCAGACCGACCGTCGGAAACCCGGACAACGCGGCTTTGCGATCAGACAGCACCCACCTTCACAATCGAGAGTCTATGGGTCTTGCACGGGTCTGATCCGCATTGTGACGATGCGCGATCGCCGAAGCACGCGAATCGCTCGACGTTTCCAAGTGTTTGTTTTCCAATGCCTTGCGCCAACCGATGCATTCGACTTCCCGCAGCGGGCGATCATCGATTCGCACCTGATTCATGGTCGCGATTTCGAAGGTGCGCTCCGATGCATCGCGCAGCAACGTCGCACGTGTGTACGGTCACAGCGTCGCACGCAAGCGCGCCATCGACACCGAGTCATACAGTTCGTCCGGCGGCGCATGCGCCGCGCGTTCCGATCGATGCGTGAATGCGTCGAAGACGTCGCTGCGAAGAGGATCGACAGTGCGCGATGATGCGATCGATTCGATGTGATCTGCATACGATGGAGAGATTTTCCTCACAAGAAGGTAAAATCTACTTGCAAAAAATCGCGAAATGGATACGATAATGCAAAACTGGGACCTTGTAGAGTGCTGATCTGCTTGGGTTCCATGTTCCTCGCGAAGGACGGACATCACCAAAGGAGTAACAAGAGCGAGTTGTGAATCGCATCAGGGCAGGATGGCGTTGATACGAAGCGCAGTCTCACTCATTGTCTGTTTTCCGTGGCGAGGCACCTGTCGAGCTTCGGCCCCAGCCCGACGTCGGCAAGGAATTCGCCCGTAACGTTTGTTAGGAGGATGTAGAGGTGGCCAAGAAGAAGGCAGCGAAGAAGAAGGCGGCCAAGAAGGCGACGAAGAAGAAGGTCGCCAAGAAGAAGGGTGCCAAGCGGAAGAGCGCCAAGCGGAAGAGTGCCAAGCGGAAGGCCATGGCGTAGACGTAACGGCGCCTGGTAACGCTTGCCCACAAGCGCGTTGCAACTTAGGCCCTCCGTTGCTACGACGAGAAAGGGACGCCCAGGGTTTCGCCTGGGCGTTTCTGTTTTCCATCCCCAAGCGGCCGCCGATTCGCCCCTGCGCCGATAGCGCTAAGTCACATGAAGTTATAGACTTGCGCAGGAACGGCAGGCTCGATGCGAACTCGTTCCCCAGCACCGCATCCCGCCCGAAGCACACGCGCCTCTTGCGTCCCCTCCGCCTTCCCGTAGTGCAGCAAGATCGCCCCCGCACCCTGCACGACGTCCGCCGTGCTCGGCCCCACCACGAGCACACTCGGTCCCCGGAAGCCCTCCGGCGCGACAAGCGTTGTCTCAACTCCGGAAGCGCGGCGCAACGCGTCCTCGAGCACGGCGTTCTCTTCGACGTTGCGCCCGACGATCAGCTTGGTGCAATCGTCCCAGCGCAGGTGCCGGCCGATCGCCAGCAGTTCGTACTCCCATCGCATCGCCTCCGGCCGATGCTCCAACAGATCGTGCACGCGCGGCGCGAAAGTCGCCTCCACGAGCCGGCAACCGCCGCCGGCGGCGGGAATGCGTTGAATACCCAGACGCAGGGCGAGTTCCACAAGCCCTCGTCGCCCTTGCCCAGTAAAGCCGAACAGCTTCTCGCGATCCACCGTCCCTTCGCGCTCGGGAAGGGTCGCCGCCAACCGCAATGCCGACAACGGTCGCAACAGACGCCCTTCGAGGCCGGACGCGCGCGATCCGATCGAGATCCACGCGTTTCTGGCTCATCGCCCGCTGACCGAGGATCTCGCCGCTCGCCACCACGCATGCCCCATTGGATTCCATGCGTTGTCGCGCCATGTGCGCCATGTAGATCCGGCAGTCCACGCAGGGATTCACTCCCCTCCCATACCCGTATCGCGGCCGGCGGATTACCTCCAGGTAGTCATCGCCAACGTGGAGCACGGAAAGCGAGACCCCCAGTTCCTCCGCGGCCGTTTCGGGCGAGTGCTTGCCGCAGCCGAAGATGGTGCGGATATGGATCGCGTCCACCTCGAAGCCGAGCGTCTGCATCACGCGCACCGCCAGCATGCTGTCGAGGCCACCAGAGAACAGGGCAACGGCGCGGGAGACATCGTGGACTTGGCCCCAGATTCGACTGTCGCTTCACGATCCCATGCCGCGACGAACTCCGCACGGCACTTCCCGGAGAAGAACTGATCGTTCCGCCTTCAGACGCGGTGGACGATGCACCTTCATCGCAGCGCCGCCGCCCCGCCCGGGCGGCTCATTCCGCCGGAAACGGGGGCGACTGGCCGCTCATCTCGTGCAGCGCATTGCGCGCTGCGCGCTGCTCGGCTTCCTTCTCGTTCCTGCCCCACGCGGGCTGGTAGCGGTGGCCGCCGATTTGTGCGGAGATTTTGAAGCACTTGCTGTGATCCGGCCCCTTCTCGTCCAGGAGCTGGTAGATCGGCGTCGTTCCGTGTTCGCGCTGCGCCAACTGCTGCAGGAGCGACTTGTAGTTGCCGCCCAACTCTCCCTCCGCCGCCAGGTCGATCTCGGGGCCAACGTGCTTGGCGATGAACTCCCGCGAGGGCGCGATGCCCCCGTCCAGATAAATCGCCGCAATCAGCGATTCGAACACGTCGGCCAGAAGCGACGATGGCACACTGGGACTGGTCGTCATCCCTTTGCCGAGGATGAGGAAGTCGCGCATCCCCAACTCCTGGCTGATCTTCGCGCACGTCTGGCGGCTCACGACGATCGACTTCAGACGAGTCAAATCGCCTTCGAGATACTCAGGGTAACGGTGGTACAGAATGTCGCAGACCACGGCCCCTAGGATCGCGTCGCCGAGAAACTCCAGTCGCTCGTTCGAAGCCAGACGGTGCAATGCACCGGAGGCGTGCGTCAGCGCCGAACGGAGAATGCCTTTGTCGCAGAACTCGTAGCCAATCCGCGATTCGCACTGTTTCAGGATCGACAGCAATTCGGGATCCGGATCCCGATGTACTTCCGTTGCCATAAGGCCACTCTGGATCCGACTGGCAATCTGTGCGCACCATGCGCTCGTTACATAAACCTAGCCGGGGATTGGTGTTTTGTCAACCGCGCCGGCGGTCCCGCACCGTGGACAGGCGGTTGAGGTCCTGCGCTCGCCCGTTGCTCAGCACCACCGCAGCCGCGTGGCATGGTCCGCGATCCCGTCCCGCTAGAGACTCGGGTACCTATTGCCCGTCCTCCCGACTCGCTCGATGATTGGCTTCCCGCCACGGCCATCGCAATGGAATCTCTCCTCGCTTCTCGCGGAGTTCCCTTGGAAATCGGCCCGCCACGGCATTGCTCTGCGCCGCCCGCCTGTTCCGGCTCAACGCGAGGCACGTGAACCTCCGCGCCTTCTTCTTCATACGATTGCGACGAACGAACGACCGTCTGGACCTCGCGACACTCGACCGCAATCCGGCCCTCCCTGGAGCACGGCGAAAGCGAATCCCCCATACCGAGCTATACGAAGTGGGCATCTCTGCAAACTTGACTTCCCCGGCCCCCTTCCTAAAAATGCTTCCGGGTTTCAGCGATTGGGAACCGTCCCCGAGTTGAGGTGTTGCGCCCGCCTCTCCTGCGATCAAACCTGCGGAAATGCTTCCGGCAGAGGCGGGACTGTGAGAGCGCGGTACGATTCTCCCCCTCCGCTCTCGAAACGGAGCCCGAGGGCATCCGTGGGCGGGAATCGATTCGTGCCGTCCCCGCAGAGACGGTTCGCTGGGCTCTTTTCTGTTGAAGGTTCGGACCGGCAGTATGTCGCGACTATCTCGTCTCGCCGTGGGAACGCTTGAGCCAGATACCGACTCGCAGCCCCTTCTCTGGGCCTTGATGGACGCATTCCGGCGAAGCGGGGTTCAGATCCAATCTTTCTTGTCCCAGGCACGGTTTCCTTGGTGTCCCGCCGAAGCGACGATCACCGGCCTCGGCGTGCGTCACCTGGATAGTTGGTTGATGTCGCCGGATACGTGCCACCGCCTCTTTCTTCGCGGCGCCCAAGGTGTCGATCTCGCCTTGGTCGAAGGCTGCTACGTTACAGCAGACACTCGAGAAGGCCAAGGCGGACGACTCGAACCGCTGTGTCGCTGGCTGGATTTGCCGCGTCTGGCTTTGGTCAATGCTTCCACGATCCCCTGGTGCCGACTCCCCCGTCTTCCCCAGGAAGTCGACGGCGTACTGCTGGACCGCGTGGTAGACGCAGACCATTTCACGCGTCTGGCAACCGATCTGGAGTCGCTCTGGAAAGTCCCGGTACTAGGGGGCCTGGAAGCGCTGCCGGCGCTTCGCGCTGAAGTGCGCTCGATTGGCGCGGAGATCACCCGCCGCGCGAGCTGTGTCACCAACTCGGCGACCATTTCTCGCTCTACTGGAAACCCGACCGCTTGCTGGCGATCGCCAATCGACGCGAGATGCCTCGTGGCGGAAGCGCCAGGGAATCATGCGCGTGTGTGCGCCGCGATCACCGTCGCTATTGCCTACGACGAGGCGTTCAACTGCTACTTCCCCGACGTGCTCGACCTGTTGGAGCGCAAGGGGCTTCCGTGGTCGATTTCTCGCCGCTTCGCGACGAGCACTTGCCCCCCCAGGCCGACGTGGTCTACTTCGGATGCGGCCATCCCGAACGCCATGCGGCGGCCCTCTCGGAGAATCACTGTATGGCCGCCTCGTTGCGAAGCCATCTGCACGCGGGTCGGCGCGTGTATGGCGAGGGCGGCGGTGCAGCCTACCTCTGTCAGCAGATGCAGACGGCCAGCGGAGAGGTAAAGTGCATGGCAGGCATCATTCCCGCTACCGCCCGCTACACGGCTTCCGAACAGCCGCCCTTGCCCGCAGAAACGATTCTTACCCGGCCCAGTTGGCTGGGCAGACGTGGAACCCGCCTCCGCGGCTACCGAAACTCCGCTTGGACCATTGAGCCGGCGGCTGGGGTTGCTCCCTTGGCATGCGGGGCCCAAGGTGCGTCCGATCTGGTGGGGACTTTCCATACGGTCGGCAGCCTCATTCATCTCAACTTCGCGGCTCAGCCTGCATTGCTTGCTCACTTCTTCCAGCCTGAGCGTCCGCAGCCGAGGGTTCCGGGATCGCGGACCCCCGCAAACCCTCCGTATGAGTGGTTTGCGGACTACGGCGATTGACTCTGGCCGCAAAGTTGGTCCAGATTCTCATCTCTGCGCCGGTTTCCTCTGGAGAACTGGCGAAAGTTTGCCGATTATTCGGATCGCACGGGCATTGCGCCCCCGATCGACCATCGGCTCATCAGAGATCGAGGACCGAGAACCAATGATCACGTCATTCCCCCAGCGCCGGCGATCTACCCAAGTGCATCCAGCTATGCTGTTTGCAGGTATTCAGGTGGTTGCGGTACTGCTAACCACTCATATTTGCTGTGCCCAGAACGCGTTGCGCGACACAGCCACGCAATCCGGGCTTCGGTCTCCGACAATGACTGAGGTCACGGCAGCACTGGGCAAAGTCATCCCCCAGGATGCTGCCCCCCCCGCAGCGAAGGCTGCCACCCCGACGGTGGCGAGTAGTGCAACGGCGTTGCTGGCGGCAGAAGGCAGGGGCGCCGTCACTCGTGCAGAACCCGAGTGCCCCTCCTCCTGCCTCCGAGCCAGTGCTAAAGGCATTTCCCTGCCCCGCCGCCCAAGTGCCCGCCCTTTCCGCCGAGTTGACCGCGGCGTTCGGTAGCATCGCAGGGGTTCGGATTGTGGCCGATCCTCGAACCTCACAGGTCCTCGTGCTCGCCCCAGCCGAAGTCCAACAACAAATTGCCCAGCGTGTCGACGCCCTGCGTCCAGCGTCCCCTCCGGCAACGAATTCGACGCCCAAGGCAACGACGACGGCTGCAAACGCCTCTTCCCCAACCGCCGCCTCTTCCTCAGAAATACAATTGGCCTCGACCACGGGCGAGCGACTCGAAGCAAGCCTGTTGGCCATGCTGGATGGGCAACTTAAGCCGCTGGCTAGCCCCGCGGCCAACATCAAGGCCTACCATCTTACACTGCGGAGCGGGGCGGAAATCGACCTTGCGATCAATCATCGCACGCACCGAGTGACCGTGACCGGCTCCGGCCCAGCGATGCAGTCGATGCATCAATTGATCCGCGTCCTGGACGCCAGTTCCAACGCCGGCTCCGAGGAAGACAGCACGCGGCTCATTCCTCTGAAAACCACGCGTCCGGCCGACGTGCAGCGCACGATCGAAGCCATCCGCTTGGCCAGCGGCGCTCAAGAGGCACGCCAAGAGCCTGCCGCGAAGACCACCGCCCCAGCGCAGGCCAAGCCCCAGCCCGATTCCAAAGCTACTGCGCAGGCCCAACTGCCCACCGTACCGGGTCAGGCGATTCCCGGAAAGGGGCCCGCGGGCAAGGCTCCGGCCGAAGAAGGCGCCGGCCTGGTCGGACCGGTCCAGGTCGAGTTGATCGACGGGATGGACGCATTGGTGATTCGCGGCCGGCGGCGCGACGTGGAGCAAGTGCGCGAGATTATCAAACGGATCGAGGAACTCAGCATCGAAACGGAACCGGCGATCGAAGTCCGCCACCTCTCGAACGTCGACAGCATCGCCCTGGGCAATCTGCTCAATCAGATCTATCCCCAGGTGTTTGCCTTGCGGCAAGGCAACGTGAGCATCACGGCCCTGGTCCGTCCGAACGCCTTGCTGCTCATCGGGCGTAAGGAAGCGGTGCAGAAGGTCGTTGAGCTCATCGAACGGCTCGACGTAGCCATGCCTGCGGAGGCCGACGTGCAGGTTTTCCGTCTCAAGCATGCGGCCGCTGCAACCGCGCAGACGATTCTCCAGGGCATGTTTCCCGATCGCACGACCATGCCGGGCGCGACGCAAACCACCTCCGGCCTGGCACCGCAGGTGCAGATCAGTGCCGACGTGCGTGCCAACTCGCTGATCGTCCAGGCATCGCCGCGGGAAATGGAAATGATCCGCGCGCTGGTGGAACGCATCGACACCCCCGAGAGCGAAACCGTCAACGAACTGCGGTTGTTCCGGCTCGTGCACACGCTGGCGATCGACATGGCCGACTTGTTGCGCGAAGCCATGCAGGCCCAGCCGGCGGCGGGCCAGGCGGCACGGCCCACCACCCCCATGGCCGCGGCCGCGGCACGGAACGTTCCCGCGGCGGCGACTACGGGCACGGGGCAACGCGCCTCGATGCTCCAGTTCATCTCCGTCGATCCCCAAGGACAGCGCCAACTGACCTCGGGCATACTCTCTGAAGTGCAGATCACCGCCGACCCCACTGCCAACAGCTTGGTGGTTTCCGCGCCAACGCAGAGTATGGGGCTGATCCAGGCATTGATCCAACAGTTGGATCAGCCGCCGGCCATGCGCGGAAATCAAAGTCTTCACCATGGAAAACGCCGACGCCACGGTGCTGGCCCAGTTGCTCGCCGATCTGTTCGGCCAGACGGCGGTCGGCCAGCCGGCCATGCAAACCGCGGCGCGGGGGGCCGAAACCTCGCTCGTGCCGCTCCGCATCGCGTTGGAACCGCGTACTAACAGCATCATTGCCGCCGGCACGCCCGCGGACTTGACCGTCGTCGAAGCCATCATCCTCCGCCTGGATTCAGGGGACCTGCGTAGCCGCCGCACGAAAATCGTGCGGCTGAAGAACACGCCCGCCACCGACGTGGCCTCGGCAATCAACTCCTTCCTGCAAAGCCGTCGCGCGATCGAACAGTTCGCTCCCTTGGAACAGCTCGAGGCGCGAGGTCGTGGTGGTGCCCGAGCCAGTCACCAACAGCCTCATTGTCAGCACCTCGCCGCGGTTCTCCGAAGAGATTGACCGCCTCTTGGAGGATCTTCGACGAGCGTCCGCCGATGGTCGTAATCCAGGTGCTCATCGCCGACGTCACCCTCCGCAGTACCGATGAGTTCGGCGTCGAACTGGGGCTGCAAGACGCCATCCTCTTCGACCGCAGCACGGCTACCGGCACCGGCTTGGCGCAATCCCTGGTCCCGGGCTTCAACTTCAACAACCAGCCGCTGGGCAACAGCGGCTCCGCCTCGGCGCTGGCTTCAGCCAATAACGTCGGGGGCCAGAGCTTGACCAATTTCGCCGTCGGCCGTTCCAACGGCGATCTGGGCTTCGGCGGGCTCGTTCTCTCCGCCTCCAGCGAAAGCGTGAGCGTTCTGCTCCGCGCCCTGAAAGAGAACCGGCGGCTCGAGGTTCTCGCACGGCCGCAACTCACCACCCTCAACAACCAGACCGCCTACGTCCAGGTCGGCCAGCACGTGCCTACCGTCGCGGCCGTGTCGCTCACCAATTTCGGCCAGACCAATAGCATCACCTACTACGACGTCGGCGTCATCCTCCAGGTAACCCCGAGGATCAGCCCCGACGGCATGGTGGTCATGGAGATCGACGCCATCCGCTCCGAGGTCGGCCCGGAGTCCGAGGGCATTCCGATCTCGATCACCAACACCGGCGGCGTGATCCGCGCCGCGCATCAACGCCATCACTGCCGAAACTACGGTCAGCGCCGCCAGCGGCCAAACGGTGATCCTCGGTGGCTTGATCAACAAGCAGACCAACCGCACCACGCGAAAAGTCCCCTATTTGTCCGATGTCCCCGTGGTCGGAAACCTCTTCCGCTACGAATTGCAGGCCAACGCGCGAAGTGAGCTTCTGATCATCATGACTCCGCACGTCGTGCGCAACGAAGAGGACGCCGAACGGATCAAGAAGGTCGAGGCCGCTCGGATCCACTGGTGCCTCAGCGACGTGATCGAGGCTCACGGGGAAGCGGGACTCCGCACGCGGCGTGACGAGTGGTCCGATGCCGAAGTGCCCGTGATCTATCCGGACGCGAAACCAGGCGCCAACGCGGTTCCGCACGGCGGGAAGCCCGGTGCCACGGAAACCATCCCCACTCCGGCCCCAGCACACACTTCGCCCACGACGTCCCCCGCCGCTCCTGGCCCTGCTGCACCCTCGGGTGCAGTGCTGCCGCCTGCCGCCGAACCGGCGAGAGCCGTCGGGGATACGCCGGCCGACGCCGCCGTCACCAAGGCTTCGGCGGAGTTGCCCCTCGTGCCCCCAGCCCAGGCACCGGCCTCTCCTCCTCCACTCCATAACCCACTCCGCGGCTCCTAGTGAGACCCGCATCACCAAGGAACGCCGGGCGGCCAGGGGAACTCCGGATCGTGAGCCGTTTCCGCTCACGATCCGGGATGAATCGCGAACATTGACTGCGCCGGCATCCCTACTGCCGCAAGCACAGTCCAGCACTTGACCCGAACGATCGGCGTAGTCCGCCAGGAGAACCATGAACGTCCACTGCACTGCTCGCCGCGTCCGTTGCTTGTGCCTCCTGCCTTGTGCCCTGGGACTGATCCTCTCGCCCGGTTGCTCGTCTCTCAGTGTCAGCACCCTCGCACTCCCCTCCTGGGCCGATCTGGACAAGCCGCAACAACCTGGAAATGTGATCGCGATCTGGCAGGACACCGTGGCGCACGAGTCCGGAAAGCGTCCCATGCGCGGCTTCACCGGCAAGCTGATCTTCTATGGACTCGAGAAAGAAAAGCCCGTGAAGGTCGAGGGCTCGCTCATGATCTATGCCTTCGACGAAGCCGGACGCACCGCGGCCGACGTCAAACCGGACCGCAAATTCGTCTTCACCGAAGAACAATGGGCCTCGCACTACCGCAAGACGAAGCTCGGACCGGCCTATACCGTGTGGATTCCCTGGGATGAGGCCGGAGGACCGAAGAAGGAGATCAGCATGATCGCCCGGTTCGTGCCCAGGGGCGGGCGCGTAGTCGTCAGCGAGCAGGCCAAGGCGCTGCTGCCGGGTCCCCCATCGCTCGACGAAGCCGCCGCCGAGACCAACCGACAATCGAGCCGAGCGGGGGTCGGAGAATCCAGGATCCAACGCGTCAGCTACGAGCCGGAGCGCATCGATGCCACGGACAAGTCTCTCGCAGCGCAGCAAGGCGCGACGGCGCAGACCACGACCATCCCCGTGCCCTCCCACTTCGGCGGCAATCTCGCGGGAACGTCAGCCCCGGTGCAACTGGGCGGCCGCCAGCTCCTCGCCGCACCGTCCACCGCAGGGGCGCCAACCTCGGCCGCTACGGTGACGTACTCGTCGCCGCCGGGGTCACCGGCGATGGCGACGACGGCGACACAGTCTGCGGTACCGTCGACGACGGGGACACCGTCGAACGCACCGTCAACTCATTCGTCACTTGACCGACGCCAGGCTCCAAACGGACCAATTGTTCTGCCAGGGCGCGGTCACGGTCCGTCGCGACTTCGCCACGGAGAATCACCGTCTGCCCCTGCATCATCACCTGCATCGGCGACTGCACTCGGCTCCGCATCGAACTCACCAGGCGTGCCGACAAGCCCGCGTTGACCTGCGAGGGCGGCTGGAAGGCGGGCTGGAAGCCCAGATCGATGCCGGTGCGAACCTGTTCGTAGGTCCCACTCTGCCCGTACGCACCCGAGCGGCCGCTACGCGTCTGCCCATAAGAGGAGCCACCGCGGTTGCCGTACGTCGAACCGTAGCTCGAGTAGCCCGAGTAGCCTCCCATTCGCCCCGAATTCCGCGAGTAACTCGACGAACCGTAGGGGCTGCCGTAAGAACGGTTCGAGCCCGACATGCCCGAGTACGCCCCGCCCATACCGCTGCCGTAGCGGCCAGACATCGAGGACGAGCCCGAGTAGCCAGATCCATACCGCGACATGCCCGACGACCCCATCCCGGTACCGTAGCGCGAGGAACCGGACGAGCCCATTCCAGTGCCGTACCGCGAGGAACCGGACGAACCCATCCCCATGCCGTAGCGCGACGAACCGGACGAACCCATCCCGGTCCCGTACCGCGACGATGACCCACCTCCGTAGTAGCTCGACGAGCTCCCGTAGCGGCTGCCGTACGCGCTGCTGCCCGTAGTACCCATGCGGCTACCCAACATCGTGGTGCTGATGTCCGACGAGTCGGGGCCGATGAAATCGGTGGGCTGACGCGTATTGCGGCCCGACAGACCATTGTTTCGGCCGCTGCTCGACGATCCCATGCCTCCCATTCCGAAACCGGATCCCAGACGAACCCATGCCCATCCCCGACCCGAGCCCACCCATGCCACCGATCCCGCTCATGCCCCCGATCCCGCTCATGCCGCTGGAGCCCATCATCCCCGAGGAACCTCCGGAGCGCGTGCCCGAGGACCGGCTGCTGAATTGGCCCCACGCTTCAGACGCCGCCAACGACAGGCAGGCCACAAGGGCGAAGACGCAAAAGGCTGAATACCGCATGGCAATTCCCCCGTTCGGACGGTGCAAGCGTTCCCTTTATCGTACCCCGACTGTGCCACCTTGCCAACTCGGCATGCCCGGCGACAGCCGTGAAGAATACCGACAAGTAGGGGGGTGGCGTCAAGCCAACGAAACCGTCCCACAAGCCCCCATCCATTGAACCCTCAATCTCCGGGATCGGTACCGGGTGCGGCAAACCTCGCGCCTAGGTTTTCCAGGACGATTCGATATCGATCCCCGTGCGCACTGACTTCAAATCGCCGATCTTCATCGCCGATAACCTCTGCGCACACCTCAAGGTACTCCTCGGGCAGACACGGCTGCACCCGATCAGCCCACTCGATCAGCGTCAATCCGCCGGACTCGAAATACTCTTCGGGCCCCAGGTTACGGAACTCCTCCAGGCTGCCGATGCGATAGGCATCGATGTGGTAGATGGTCCGCTCGCCGTAATGCTCCTGGATCAAGACGAACGTCGGGCTGACGACCTCGCGCCGGTCGATGCCGCATCCTTCGGCGATCGCTTGCACGAGCCGCGTCTTGCCCGCGCCCAGCGTTCCACAAAGGGCCACAACCGCACCGTCGGGCAGCATATCGGCCAGCGCCCTTCCCAAGCTGCGCGGTATCGGCCTCTCCGTGAGCATCGTAGACGAAAGGTTGCATCAGCGAAAACCGTGTTGGTAACCGCGGGGAATCAGGGCAATCCGCGCGCCGCTTCGGTCCTCTCGCCATAGGCCGGCCGGCTCGATCGCCGTACCGATGATCGAAAGCGGGATGTCGAGCGGCTGCTCAGCGATCATGCGTTCCGCTTCTGCCGGCGGGACCGCCAGGATCAACTCGAAATCCTCTCCGTCGGACAGCGCGTGATCCAACGCCGTGGGGCCATCGGTGACCTGTGCGGCCAGCCGTTCCGCATCCGGCGAAATCGGGACCGAAGCCAGGTCCACGAGGACGCCGCAACGGCTCTCCTCGGCGAGTCGGGCCAGATCGAGCGAAAGGCCGTCGCTCACATCGATCCCCGCGTGCAGTTCATAGCGCTCGACAAGGCGCAATGCCTCGGACACGCGAGGCTCGAAATCCAGGTGACGACCGAGAATGCTACCGCCAAATGCGCCGCTTACCACAATTCGGTCCCCCGGCCGTGCCCCGTCGCGCCGCAAAGGTCCGCGTGCCGTCGGCTCGCCCAGAAGGGTGATGCTCAGCGCGAGCGGGCCGTCCCAACTATTCGTGTCCCCACCGCTGACCGCCAAACCATAACGGTCGGCCAGCGGAAGAATTCCGTCATAAAGCCCGATCGCCAGGTCCATGCCTCCCTGACGTGGCAGCGCCAGAGCAACGACTCCCGCCAGGGGCGCAGCCGCCATGGCCGCCAGATCGCTGAGATTCACCGCCAGGGCTTTGCGCCCCACGCGCCACGGCTCGACCGCCGACAAGTGGAAATCCACGCCGTCCATCAGCATGTCGACCGTCATCACGATGCGGTCCGACCGAGTGCGCACTACGGCCGCATCGTCGCCCAGCCCCAACTCCACAGCCGGATGCGGGGGAATGCGATGGCGCAACAGGGAAATCAGTTCCGCTTCCATCGACGTTTTCCAGCCACGGCTACGGGAGCAACCGTGACGATTGTACGCCCGTTGCAAGGCCGGCGAGAAGGGGCCCCGATGCAACCGCCCAACGACCTTTCCGCCCACCCCGTAGCGGCTCACGGGCCGTCGGCGACGGACCATATCTCGGCCCGAAAGGCCTTAGCGGCCAAGCAGCGCCGCGCCAAGATCGTGGGTCCCTTCCCTTCCGGCCGAAGAGGACCGCCACGTTCTCGCGGCCGCTTTCGGCCTCGCCCGGCCGCGAACCAGCCGGTTGCCCCTCAAATCCTCGCCGCGCGGGACCGCCTACTTCGCACTACCGCTCCTTGGGCCACGCTCACGGGCAGTTGGCCGAAGAATACGAGTTGGTCGCGGATGATGAAGAACTGGACCGGATTGACCTTGGAGAAGTCCGTATTCTCCATGATCCACTTGAGGTCCTTGAGCGAGGTAGTCTCACGATCGTGCATGCCTACCAACACGTCCCCGCGGCGCAGCCCTCGCTCCGCGGCAGGGCTCTGCGGCCGCACCGCACTGATCACCAATCCTCCCCGGTAGTCTTTGGCGAACTTCTGGTACTGTTCCCGGAATTCGCTGGCCGGGACGGGCTTCAGTTCCAGGCCGATCGTCTCCCACGCGGGGCTCGAATTGCCCTTGGCACCGCTCGGGGGATCGGCCATTTCAAATTCCAGATCCAGCTTCTCCTCGCCTCGCGCTACGCTCATTTCCACCTGCTGCCCACCGTGCATCTCGACCACAGCGCGGTGGAAATCCAGCGGTCGCGCAAGCTTGATCGTCCCCACGCTCGTCAGCAGGTCGCCCACCTTCAGACCCGCCTTCTCCGCCGGACTGTCCTTGTCCACCGCGGCGACGACGATCCCCTTGTCCGAAGGCGTCTCTTCCTTGCTCAACTCGATTCCGTGCCAGTGGCTCTTCTGCCCGGCGTCGGCCATTAGCTTGGCGGCCACGGCCATTGCCTTGTCGACCGGGATCGCGAACCCGATCCCCTGGGCTCCGGCGCGCACGGCCACGTTGATCCCGATCATGTCACCATCGATGTTCAGCAGCGGCCCACCCGAATTCCCGGGATTGATGCTGGCGTCGGTCTGGATCAAGTCGTTGTAGAACTGCGCGTCACTCACCTGGACCGGACGGCGCAGCGCGCTGATGATCCCACGCGTCACCGTGTGTTCGTAACCGTAGGCGTTCCCGATCGCAATCACTTGCTCGCCGGGCATGAGATCCGAAGACGTGCCGATGCGAATGACCGGCAACGACTGCGGCACATCCAGCTTGATGATCGCCAGGTCCGTCTCCGGATCGCGGGCAACCAGCCGCGCCGTGTGCTTGCTGCCGTCGTCCAGGGTAATCTGGATCTCGCGGACCCCGTCCACCACGTGATGGTTGGTGAGCACGTAGCCGCGGTCGTCGATGACCACGCCCGTCCCCATGCCGTTCACCCGGCGGCCGCTCTCGGCGTGTCCCACCTGAACGCTCGCCCCCGTGATCGTCTTCTCGCCGCGAATATTGACCACGGAGGGCCGAGCCGCCGAAGCCGCCTTCACGATCGGCGACTTGCGCAGTTCCGAGCCATCGGACATTGCCGACACGGCCGTCAGGCCCCACGCAGTCGCCAGAAAACCGCACAGCATCCCGCGCCAAGAGTGCGTCCAACAGGCGGATCGTTTGGCCATAGAAGCCCTGTTCAGAGCCGGTTCGGTAATGACTCGCCAGCAGGCCGGCAGTGCAGTGCGACAGGAAATCCTCGTCGACGTCCAGCCGGGCGATACCGAGATAGATCGGCCCTCGTCTGCGGATCCCTTGACGAGTGGGGTCCTGGCCGGAATAGCCTTCCCAGTTTCCCGGTTCTCTGCCGATTAGGGAGGAACAACCGGTCGCGCAGGAAGCGGGAATGAGCGAAACCAGTCCGGCGCCCGGGCCTGCCCATGCCCCACGCACTGCAGCACGGCATCCGCTTAGCGGATCGCGCCCGCCGCCTCGCGCCCGCGCGAAGAACACCCTCAGCCTTGGGCTGCTGCTCGGGTGCGACATTCGGCCTGAAGATCCAGCTCGAGTCCGGTTTCCGCCCCATTTCTCTCCCGCCCCCACCACCCATCGGACGTGGCGGAAGCTCTGCCGGAGCGCCGGGCGATGACCGCGTGGCCGATTCAGACGGCAAAGTTGAGATGCTGCCCTGGCGCCAGCCACCGGTATCAGGTTGAACGGCCTCGGGTTGGAGCCCTTCCGGAAGGGGCGGCACATCGGCTCCGCCAGAAAGCACTTCCAACGAGGGGTTCAAGAACACCGGCCGCGACGGCACAGGATGGAAACGGGGGTAATGCTCGTCGGTTGGACCGTGCTGAAGTTTGCCGCCCTGCTGCAAGAGGCGATTTACAAACGGCTTCAGGTGAGCGGACAAGCGTGCACGGGCCGAGCCGCGTGGCTCCACACGCCGCAGGCGGTGGCATTTGGAGCCGCGTGGGGCGACGGCGCACGCCAAACTCGGCCTGCAGTACGGCGACCGGTTTGGGTTAGTGCAGCAACAGCCAGTCAATCCGAGCACGATCCACATCGCGCCCACCAGCCATGTCGCCGCCCATTGCTTCGTCCCGTGCACTGATCACTCCGCGGCACCCGCCTGAGGTGCCCTGTCGGCCAGATCGGCGCAAGACAGGGACAGGGAAATCGGGGTGCTCTTGGTTGAGATCGACCGGGACTCGGCGGAATTTGAGGAATAATCGGCAGACTTTTCCCAGAGAGTGCAATCCTCCCCACCGGCAAGCCCGCAAACCGCAAATCCCGCCCTACCAACCGGGAGGGCGCTGGTTCGGATTCCGCGAGGAGAACGTGACGGTCCGATACAGCTATTCCCCTATTCTCCCCGCCGACGTGCAGCTTACTTCGCGGCTTTGCTCCCCTGGTCCGCGGCCTTACCGTTCTCCCCATTCTTCTCACCCGTCGTCGCCTCCTTGGAGCTTTCCTTGGCGTCCTTGGCATCCTTGGCGTCCTTGACCGGGCCAAGGAGTCTCTCCAGTTGGCGTTGGAGTTCTTCGCCCCGCACGCCCCTGGCGATGACTTTGCCTTCCTTGTCGACGAGCATCATCTCCGGAATGGCAAACACTCCGTACCGCGAGGCCATCGAAGCATCTTGGTCTCCCTGCTGGGCCGCGTGATCGTAGAGCACGGTCCAGGGAAGCTCCGCGTCCTTCAAGTACGATTCGAGTTGCTCTCGATCCTGGTCGAGGCTGATCGCCACTACGTCGAAGCCTTTTTCGCGATAGGCCGCAAAGGACTTCTCGATGTTGGGCAGTTCGGCTCGGCACGGGCCGCACCAGGTGGCCCAGAAGTCGACGAGCACGACCTTGCCGCGATACTTCTCCCATGCCAGCGGCTTGCCTTCCATCGTCGTCCCTTCGACCTCCAGCTTCTTGCCCACGATGGACAATCGACGGGCCGCTCCCTCCATCTTGGCGCCCCACGAAGCGACCTGCTTGCTTTCCGACGCAGAAAGCAGCTTGCCCAACTCCCGGTAGGCCTGGACCGCAAGTTCTTCCCCCATCTCTTCGGCGACCATCGCGGTGTTTGCGGCCAGTTCGACGTCGTCTTCCTGCGGTTTGCCTTGTCCCAAGTGCTTCTTGACGTCTTCGAGGTACTTCTTGAACTGTTCGGCACCTCCGCCCCGTACTGCGCCTAACCTCTGCTCGAGCACGGCGCCGCGAGCCAGACGCGCAAGCTTTGGCCAACCGGCCTTCTCCAGAATGGCGGGGAAGTCCTGAATCTGCTTGACAGTTTCCTTGTCGCCCAGCCGGCCGGCCATTTCGTACACCTGGAGTTTCGCGCGCACGGCGAACTCGGCCTCTTCGGCCTTCGCCTTCGGCTTCGCGGCGAGGATCCGGTCCGCCGCCTTGCCGATCGCCTGGCCGAGCTTGGCGTAGAACTCGCGCACTTGCTCGCCCTCGCGGGGCGGCTCCAGCTCGGCGAGGCGCTCGATGTACTTCACCAACGTGTCGGCGGAATCCCTCCGGCACCACGAATGGATCGGCCTTCTCCGCATCCTTCTCGTTCGCGGCAGCGTCATCGGCCGGCACCTTCTCCTCGGCAGCCGTACAGGACGCAACCGAAATACCCATCACCAGCGCGACCAGCGCACGCCTCAGCAAGACAACACACCACGGGGAGAAGAAATCGAATCGCAGAAGCGAGTTCATCGTATTTCCTTTCGGTCAGGATCGATGGATGCCGTTGTTGATTGTGGAACCATTCAAGGCTTTATGCGGGCGGGAAAGCGGGCTGTGCGTCGCTCGCCCTCGTTCTACGAGCAGTACAGGAGTCAAGAGAAGCGGGCCCACCAGGGGGCACACTCCCTGCCGCGCTCCGAGACCGTCAAGTGGCCCGCGGTTCTCGGAAGGCCACGAAACGTGTGCGGCCCAGAAATCATTCTGCCGCGTGGCATTCGGACAACCCCTCTTGGGCGAGGGATTCCTGCCCGCCCCCCGGCGGCTTGATACAACCCCACGCCCGTCCTCTGCCCATCCACGGACAGCGACAATCTATAGCCGCTTCTCGCGGCCGGGTCTACCCCTCGTGGAATTGACGGATGATCTCCCAAGCCTCCTCCGGGGTCTCCGCAAACCGATAGAGGTCCAGGTCGCCGTCGTCGATCGTCCCTTCGTCGGCCATGAACTGGAAGTTGATCACCTTTTCCCAATACTCCCGCCCGAAAAGGATGATCGGAATCTCCTGCATGCGGCGCGTCTGCCGCAATGTGAGACACTCGAAGAGTTCGTCGAGCGTGCCGAATCCACCGGGGAAAGCCACCAGCGCCTTCGCCCTCAGCACGAAGTGAAATTTGCGCATGGCAAAGTACTGGAACTGGAAGCAGAGTTCCGGCGTGATGTAGGGATTCGGAAGTTGCTCCCGGGGAAGGCGAATGTTGAGACCGATCGACTTCGCTTGCACGTCGTAGGCGCCCCGGTTGGCAGCCTCCATGATCCCCGGACCTCCGCCGGTGACCATCACGTAGTTCCGTTCGCCGGGCTGCTGCGATTCGGCCGAAACCAGCGCCGCGAATCTCCGCGCGATGTCGTAGTAGCGGCTCCGATCCGCTAGACGCTCGGCGCGGGCCAGAGTGCGGCGTCGGCGCGGCTCGTCGGGCGTCTCCGCCAGCCGTGCCCGCGCACGGTCGAGTTCCCGCTGCGCTACCGCCGGCTCCGGCAGGCGCGTGCTCCCGAAGACCACGATCGTCGAAGCGATGTTGTACCGCTGCAACGTGAATTCCGGCTTGAGCAATTCCAATTCGATGCGCGCGGCGCGCATGCGCGGGTCGGTGAGAAAATCAATATCCTGGTAGGCGACGCGGTAGCTGGGCGAGTGAAGGATCTTCTGCAGGTTCTCGAGTCGTTCACGCTCGTCGTCCATCCCATCGTCTCCCAAGGAGGAATCGGCTCTAAGAAGCTATCCCAGAACTGCCGCTGCGGTCCTGTGCGGCCCGAGAATCGCAGCACGTCCGAAGGTTCCGGGATCGGCTCTAAGAACCTATCCGAGAACTGCCGCTGGAGCCTTGTGCGGCCGGAGAATCCGGAGGCGCCAGTGCGTTCTGGGATCGGCTCTAAGATCTTCAGCCTAACTCGGCTCCTGCCGACCTACAAGCGCGTTCACTCGAGAAGCCACCACCGCGCCGCGATCGCTCCGAAGCCGAGAATCCAAGCAAGAACTGCTACGGGCCAAAGTAGCCCGGCAGGCCCCATGGCGGTCGACCTGTGGCCCAACCGCGTCCGCACCGTTGCGTGAACCGCCACAATCGTTACAACCGCCACACCCAGCACGACCGCCGCCTGAGAGCCTAAGAACGCGCCCGTAAAGACCGGCCCGAGCAACTCGCTCCGCGCTTCGCGCGGGCCCACGACGCGCCACGAAAACCAGCCAACCAGAGATCCCGCCCCCAGACCGAGCACGCCGTGAAAGAACCCCGCAAGTCGCTCCGGCTCGGCCCCCAGCGCACCCCCGGCATGCAGGAAGGGCCACACGGCCGCCGCCAGCAAGCCCACCGCCAGCGCCGGCGCGGCCAGCCGCCAAGGCACGCGATTCCCATCAAGTTCGATCAGGCCCGCGGTCCACAGAGTACACAGAAGCAGCAGATGATAGCCGGCGATGCCTGCCGCTTCGGCTGGCGACCGCGCAGCGGCCAGCGCCTGCCGGCGAGCCCCGGAAGGTCTTCCCGCAGCAGCGGCCCCTCCACCATGCCGACCAGGAGAAATGCGGCGGCGGTAATCGCTTCCACCAGCGGATAGCGCAGCGAAATCCACGATCGGCAGTCGCGGCAGCGGCCCGCCAGCCACAACCAGCCCAGTACCGGCACGTTGTCGTGCCAACGGATGGGGCGTTTGCACGCCGGGCAGTGGGAACCGGGATGCACCAGGCTCATTCCCGCCGGCAAGCGGTAGACGACCACGTTGAGAAAACTGCCGATCGCGCCTCCCATTGCCAGCAACCAGAGCGCAAAGACCAGGTCCAAGGCGGTGGCAAACGGCAGGTCTGGGGTCATAGGGCGGTCCACAAGACAAAGGGAACAGCATGCCCAAGACCCGTCACAGGATCCCGTGCAGGGGGCCACCCGGCGCGGCCAGGGCGTCGACGCGGCGGGAAACCTCTGGGTCGGGCTCCAGCGGCGGGGCGTGGTGCGGCTTGGTCCGCGCGTCGATCACCAGCGATCCGTGGCAGCCCCAATGCTTCTGGCGCGTGAACGATTCGATCGCCGTACACGTCGGCCGCCGGATTGCTCTTGGTAAAGGTGGTCCAAAGGAAATCGTTGAGGCTGGCCGTGGCATCAGCACTCGAGTCGACCACCACGATCAAGAGGGAAGGCGTTGATCGCGTCCCGCCGCGTGAACGTGGCGCAGAACCGCTCGACGGCCTGATCCTGCCGCCTGCTCGTCGGCCCGGCAGGGCGGCCCTTGAATCACGAGGATCCCGGGAAGGAACACGCGCGGATCGGAAAAGCCCAGCGAGGCCGGGATCCGCACGCGGCTGTCCATCGCCACCGGCAGCACGCGCCGCACCGGGCCCGCGACCGCCACAATCGCCTTCGAGCCCTGGTTCAGTCCGTCGCCCGTGTAGTCCAGTGTGTCGATCGTCGTGCAGGTCTGGAAGTGGAGGTCGCGCCGCCAGTCGGCACGCTCCAGCACGTGGCGGAGGAAGTCCGGAACGTGCTCGATTCCAAGTTCCGGATTGTCCTCGCCGGCCACGATCAGCAGGTACTTCGCCAGCGACAATTGGCCGTAGCCAAGCACCGCGTTGGCCAACGTCAAGCAGCTCCATCGGGCGGCGCGGTTCGCTCGTAGGGAACGTAGCGCTCGGTGCCGATCGCCAATAGCAGCGGATGCACGCCGGCCGCGTCCACCGCGTGGACCGCCCGGATCCCGGGGATCGCCTTGGGCACGACCGGACCGGTGATCTCGTGGATCAACTTGCCGAACATCGTGTCTTCCTGGGGCGGGCGGCCGACCACCGTGAACGGCCAGATCGGCCGCTCGCGGTGATAGACGCGCTCCACGCGCATCACCGGGCAGACTGTGCCGGAGACTGTAGTAGCCAAGGTGGTCGCCGAACGGCCCCTCGGGCAGTTCCCGCTTCGGCTCGATGTAGCCGGTAATGGCGAAGTCCGCCTCGGCCGAAATCGGCAATTGACCGGGCAGGCAAACCATCGGCATGCGCCGGCGGCCCAGCACGCCCGCAAACGCCAGCTCACTCATTCCTTCGGGCATGGGCATCACGGCGGCGACGGTCATGGCCGGCGGACCGCCCACGAAGATGTTCACCCGCAGCTTCTCCTTCCGATGCAGGGCCGCCGCGTGGTGCGCCCCGATCCCGCGGTGAAGCTGATAGTGAATGCCCACCTGGAGATTCGCCTCATATTCGCCGCCGGAAATCTGAATCCGGTACATGCCCAGGTTCGACCGCGCCAGGCCCGGCGCATTGGGATCTTCGGTGTACACCTGCGGAAGCGTGATGTACGCCCCTCCGTCCTCCGGCCAACACCTCAGTTGCGGCAATTGGTCGACCGTCGTCTCCTGCGCCAGCACCGCACCGTTGCGCATCCGTCTTGGCCGCGCGTGCCAGGCAGCCCATGGAGTCTTCAACCCCAGATACACGCGCGGGCGGCGAAACAGGTCCGAAGGATCGACGGCGAGCTTGACCAGCCGCTCGAGCGTCCCCAACGAATCGCGGAAAATATAGCGCAGCCGGTCCATGGTGCCGAACAGATTGCTCACCATGGGGAAGCGGCAACCCTGCACGCTCGCATAGTAGATCGCCGGGCCCCCCGCCTGGAACACCCGCCGCTGGATCTCCGCCGCTTCCAGGTTCGGATCGACCGGTTGCTCGATGCGGATCAACTTCCCCGTGCACTCCAGATCGGTGACGCACTCTCTCAGGTTGCGGTATCCCATCGATCCAACTCTTGCTTACGCTAGGGTGAATGCCCTGGATTCTCCGCCCGCCGCGTGCGCCCCGCCTCCTCTCAGGCCTTGCTCCGAGGCACGGTCCGGCCGGGCAACTGCTTGAGCCGCTTCTGGAGGTGCCCAATCCGGGTGGCAGGAGTGCGAACAATCCGGCTCGTCTTGCGCCGCTGCTGCTTCTTCTGAGTCATCGAACGCGCTTCCGCTGGCGGACAGGCTCCCCACGTTCTATTGTAATCGTTGGCCAAGCCCGCGATAGCTGCCATCCCCCGCGAAGAGGGACGGGTCGCGACTTGGCCGAAATTCCACCTTGAGACGTGATCTGCGCTGGGCCCCGACCCGGTGCCCGTACGCTAAGAAGAAACCCGCTATCGCCCGTGGGAGGTCGCATGGAAACGAAATCGCCTTGGATCCGCGAGGCACGTTCGGAAACGTTCCAAGAAGAGGCGGTCGAGCGCGCTCGCGGGAAGTTCCGGTGGTGATCGACTTCTGGGCTCCCTGGTGCCAGCCTTGCCGCCTGCTCTGCCCGATCCTCCACAAATTGGCCGAAGAGTTCCAGGGACAGTTCGTCCTGGTCCAGGTCAATACCGAGGAAATGCCCGAGATCGCCGCGGCTTTTGGGGTACAGTCGATCCCGGCCGTTTTCGCCCTCCACAACGGGAAACTCGTCGACCAGTTCGTCGGCCTCCTGCCCGAGCAGCAAATCCGACTGTGGGTCGAGCGGCTGTTGCCGAGCGAAGCGGAACGACTCGCAACGGCCGCGCGGGAGTTGGAAACCGCCGATGCGAAGGCCGCGGAAGGAAAGTACCGCGAAGCGATCCGCCTCTCGCCCAACCTGACTGCCGCTCAGGTCGGCCTGGCACGAGTGCTCCTAGCGCAGAACCAAACGACGGAAAGCCGGCGGAATCCTCGACGAACTGGCCGCAGCCCATGTCTTGGACGCCGAAGGCCAACGCCTGCACGCCGAGGTTGTGCTTCGCGAACAAGCGAACGCAGGCTCTGAATTGGATGCTCTTCGGGCAGCCGCCGAGACCGAGCCGGCCAGTCTCCAACTCCGCCTGCAACTCGCACAGGCACTGGCCGCCGCCGGCCGTTACGAGGAAGCACTTCAGACTGGCCTCGAAATCATCCGCAGCGATCGGCGGACCTTGGGTGAGCCCACCCGAGAGTTGATGGTGCGCGTGTTCCATCTGCTCGGGCCAGAAAGCGAACTGGCCGCAGACTATCGCCGCAAACTCGCCCTTGCCTTGTACTGAGCTTGCCGGAAGCGGCGATCACTCCCCGCAGTCACACCACAACCGCCGGACATCGCACGCACAAAGCCAGCAGGCCAGCGCCACAGCCGGAACGGTCGTCGCGCAGGCGGAGGCACCCTGCCGGATTCATTCCGCACACCCGTACCAAGCCGATAGCCCCCCCCGCGTTCTCTCCGCCCGGGCAAGGAAAGGCTCTTTGGGGCTGGAGCCAAAAAAAAGCTGTGCTGCCTCGGGCCACACTCAGCCCTCGGCAGCACAGCTTGTCGAACTCTTCGTGATGGACGAACTCGCGCCGCCATCACGGATCACGGTCTTGCGTTACGGTTCCGCGTTACGTTTACTTGCCTGCCCCGCGATAGTCGCTTTTCAGGTCAAACTTGAACGCGTCTCCCGTATTCTTGCCCTCTTTCACGGTAACCTTAAAACCGGAATTGGCAGGATTTCCGTAAGCTAGCGGAATAATCGCCTTGGGTACGGGCGGCGGTTTGGGCGGCCCCGACCCCGAAGTCACCTTACCATAGTTAGGGTCATCCTGGAGCTTCTGCATCTCTTCCGCAGAAGGGACCGGGACACTGCCGCTCTTCCGGAGGCTCACGAAATACTCACCCACTACGGCGCCCGCATCCGGCTGACCGCCCTGGGTCGTGGTAAGCTTAAACACTCCGCGTGCGTCAGTGGTCCCGACGCTGCCATGCCCTTGTCCTTTTCGACGGGCGAGAAACCCACCGTTGCCCCCTCCACGGGATTTCCGTCCAAGGTCACGACACCTTCGACGTATTGCACCTTGGGGCCCTTCTGACCGCATCCGGCCAGTCCTACCACCATGGCCAAAACCATGGCATAACATGTCGTCATTCGATCCATGAAATCCTCCGTTCACGTGGTTCGCGACACATTCTTAGCGATAGCCAACCCCGGAACGCTTTGGCGGGCAGGCATGGCGATCGGCATTACGCAAAAGCCGGCGATCAGAAATTATTGGGCAGCGGCTCTCCGCCCTTGGCGGTTCCCAAAGCACCCCATATTCCCCAGATCGACCTGCCCGCGTAGTCTTGCGGACGCCCACCCATCTGAGGAGGAGTCTGGTTCGGATCGCCCGCGTCGATCGTCTCCGAAATGAATCGGACCGAGCCATCGCCCATTGCTGCGTTGATCCCGCCAGGATGGCGGCTGCTGGGGACTGGCTGAGCCCAATCCTCTCCAGTGATACCGCACGTCGGACTGTTCGGCGGCAACACGGTAAAGAAAACCGTGTAGATGCTGTGTGCATCTCCCCAGCGACGTCCAATACCCCATCCGCCATCGCCCATGCTCTCTTGGCACGCTCCAGTGAGAGTATCGTTACCGCCGCGGCGCCAGACACGGGGCTGGCGATAGCCCTGCACCCATAGGCTCCCCATTCGCAACGCCACCCTTGATCGGTGCTCCATTATTCGGCGTCTTTCCAATCGCCAACTCGGCCAGCAGAAGCGTGTTCGACGAACCGTCGGTCATCGACTCGAAGCCGCATGAGCCCTTTTCGCCGTTTCCGAACGTCCCACGCCACTCCCACCAATCCCAGCCCATCCAAATGTCGCCGTGATTGCAGTGGTAGCTTGTATAACCGGAGTCACTGGCGGGCTGTTTCGTCGGGTCGGAGGGGCACAGGAGGGTCGCGATCGTCGCCTTGTACGGAGACGGACGACCGGTGCCACCCGGGAAGTCGCCCCTACTCCAGGGACGCTGGTCCGTCAGCGTGTACTCAATCACCAGGTCGTAAAGCGATTGTTGCTCGATCCACGGAAGAAGAGGAACCGTGAATCCAATGCGCTGCCAACTGTACCGATCATTGGTAACTTGTTTGAAATCAAGGTTGTTACTCGATGGCGGGAACTTCTTCTTGACATCGTGAAAACCGTGGACCGCCAGGGCCAACTGCTTCAAGTTGTTGGTACACTGGGATCGGCGAGCTGCCTCCCGAGCAGCCTGAACTGCTGGCAGCAGCAGTGCGATGAGAATGCCGATGATGGCAATCACCACCAGCAATTCCACAAGCGTGAAACCTTTTCTGGTACCCATAGAACTTGTCCTCTAAAAAGAATGAAAACCATAACTGAAGGGGCTTAGCCCTCAGCCGTACACCCCACCGACTGAAGAAAGTACAAATGCCTCTCCGCTCCCTCTCCGCGCAGGCGTCCTCTCGAAGCGGCACGTGAAGTCCCGACAAGAGACGATTCCCAGACGCCCGGTTCCACGTACCACCTCTGCCCGATAAAGATCGTTCGGGCATGATCAGTGCCGTTCAAAAAAACAATGCAATGGTTGGCAACTGTGTCGCTTGGAGATCCGCTCCCAGGCGGCCCGGACTCATTGCATTACTCTTCTGAGGCTCAAAAGCTGCTCAGGCGACGTCTCACCCGTCCGCTGGAAAACGTCGACACGCCGCGCAGTCCGCTCAAGTCATCACGTTCGTAGTATACTTATTCGCAGACCCCTGTCAACAAAACTACAAAATGCTCGACGGGCGAGATGCTGCCCGGACTCCGAATAGTTCGGCACCCGCCCACGGAGCGGCTTGGGCACACGCCGAATAGACTCGACGACCGCACGGGTGTGCCCAGAGCGGCGACAACTCGAACCCGTCCCAAGACACGCAGTCCGATCGCCATAAGCACATTGGCAACAAGGCTTTACGATGCGCCGACAGCTCGACAAAGGCTTCAAGAGGCCCGGGGCCAGATCGTAGGCCTGATCTGAAACTCGTGAAGTCCTGCCACTACACGGCTTCTGGAGTGGGCGATGACGGGCTCGAACCGCCGACCTCCTCGGTGTAAGCGAGGCGCTCTAACCAACTGAGCTAATCGCCCTAAGAGCCTATCCCAGAACTGCCGCTGCAGCCCTGTGCGGCCGGAGAATGCAGAAGCGGCACACGGTTCTGGGATCGGCCCTAAGAACCGCCAGGACCTCGACCACCAAGTCCTGGGCTTCTCCGCCTGCTCGCCCTGCCCCCCCAGGCCCAACGTTTCGTCAATCCTATGGGCCCGACGATCAGGCTGTCAATGCCGCGCGGAGGGCTCGGTGGACGGCCAAGAGCCACGACGCACCAGCCTCCGGGATAAATCATTGCGGCCTTGCCAAATATTCCCGCGCTGCCGGAGAACTACCTCCATCGGCCGCCGTAAGCGGTCCGGCCAGCGGAGGCTCCCGATCCTGCCCGCCCTGACGGGGAAACGAGCGTCTGCGCTACCGTCCGCGGTGGCCTCAGCATCCGTTGATCGCTTTCGTTGCTCGGACGTACGTACAACTCGTTCGGTACAAGGAGACACAGAATGCTACGACTAGGGTTGGTCTGGAAACAGGGTCCATGGGTGGCGCTGTGGACGATCTTGGCAGTCGCCGGGTTGGCAAACGCGCAGGCCACGGCCCCGGCGGATTTCCAGCGCGGTTACTTCCTGCAGACTCACCAAGGCGACTATGCGGGTGCGATCGCCGCCTACGAAAAGGTTGCCGCCAGCGACGACTCCCCAGCCCCGCTCCGCCAGGAGGCGGCCGCTCGGCTAGCCGCGTGCCGCGAGGAATTGGCGGCCAGCGACCTGGCACGGCTGATGCCTGCCGACACCATGGTATATGCTGAACTGGTGCGCCCGGGTGATCACTTTACCCAATTGCTCACACTCTTGGGCCTCGCCCGCCCGGACGGATCTCCACGAGCGACGGTGGGCCAACCGGGCACTGCTTTGCCGGTCCCAGGCCTGTTCTTCCCCGACGACTTCAGCGTTAGCCCGGCCTTGACTTCCGAGCTCAAAAAGCTTCGCGGGTTGGCCGTAGGGCTAACTGAGATCGATCCACATCGCGGGCCGGTCAACGGGTTATTGGTGTTGCACCCCGGCGACTTCAACTTGCTTCGCGGTGAGTTGGAAACGGCGGTACAACTGCTGGAGCCGGCCGAAGCGATCGACGGCTTCCGCACCTACCAGGTACAGGCGCCGCGTGGATTGTTCAGACCGCCCGGCTCTTTCTCGTGGCTCCGAAGCGCGAGGTATTGGTCGACGCCATTGCCCGGCTGAAGAAAGGCGGCCCGGCCCTGGCAACGCGCGAGGATTTCCGCAAGGCGCGCTCGGCAAGCCCAGAGGCGATGTTCTTCGCCTATGCCAGCGGCGTACAGGTCGTACGGCAGTTCGGCTCCAAGCTTCCTCCACGCGAGGCGGCAATGGCCAAGGCGCTTCTGGACCTGGAACACTTGGAGTCGCTCAGCCTCTCCGTCGGCTCGACCGAGCGGGGTTTGAAAGCCGAATTGAACCTGGACCTGGCCGAGGGCCATCGCAACCAGATCTATGGCCTGATCCAGACCGCGCCGCTCTCGAAACGCTCGCTTCAGTACGTGCCATCCGGAGTGGGCGCGGTGGTGCTCGTGGGCTTGAATCCGCCGGCCCTGCCGGTGCCTGCCCCGATTCAGGGTTCGGACCGGCCGCCGGTCGTGAGCCTGATGGACATCGGCCGGGAGTTCTTCGCCAATGTGGACGAGGCGGCGATCTATCTGCTCCCGCCGGCGAAGGCGACCCCAGGCGCGCCACCCGTTCCCGAGGTGGCCATGGTGATGGCGGTTAAGGATCCGGCGCGGTCCGAAGCCCTCTGGAACCAACTGCTCGCTCTGTCGGCGATCGCAATGCCCGGCGCACAGTCCAAGGAAATCAGCATTGACGGACAAACGGGACGCGTCTATGCCTTTCCCAACGCGCCGCCGGTGGCCGTCGTGCGGATGAAAGACCGCGCCGTAGTCGCAGGCACGGAGGGCGCGGTAACGGCTGCGATCCGAGCCCATGTGCGCAGAAAACGAGCCTCGTGACCGATGAGGCATTCAAGCCACTGATCGAGCGGCTCTCGGCCACGGCCAGCAAAGCCGTACTTGTCGATGCCGGCCGCATCGCGGCGCGGCGATCGAAAGCCGCGGCCATGCTCCCAAGGAGATGGCCGTGGCCGAAATGGCGATGCGGAATCTCAAGCTTCTCGCCCTCAGCGATGAAGCTCCCAATCGCCTCTCGGTCCGGCTGGAGGTCACAGGATTGCCCCATGCCCCCACGCTGGTCAAAGCCTTCGGGGCGCTGAAAAGCGAGCGAGACGCGGCGCGCCGCCGGGCCCGCCAGGATCTTCCAGCCGGCGGCGAACACCGCCGCGCCCGCCACTGCTCCCGCGGCACAGGGCGCGGGCGTGCCCTGATCGCCGATCTTCGCTTTATCGACGACGCAAGGGAAGGATGGATCCGGGCTCAAAAGACGGATCCATCCTTCCCCCTTGCTCTTCGAGAGAGAACTTGACAATGACGGTCGACTATCGGCGGAAGAAATAGTCCCACCCGCCCTCGACTCGCCTCCCCGATCTCCTCAGGGTGTGGCCTCGAACACGTACGAACCGGGCTCGAGCAGGTAGACCGCCTTTCCCGCCTCGACCCCAAGGGCTTTCACCCCTCTCGCCTCGCCCGCCGGTCGGCCCCCTTCGCGGACTGCGCGGGGATCGCGCGCAGGCACGTAGAGCCGAGCGGTCGTGTTGGCGGGTACCGAAACCTCCAGCGTCAGCTTTCCTCCCTCCAGCTTCCAAGCGCTGGCGATGGGACCGTAAAGCGACCGGTAGCTCGCCTTCACCCAATCCAGGCGACCGGGGAGCACGCCCGGATCGATAACGAACGACTTGAAATCGCCGTGCTGCCGATCCGGCTGGATTCCCGCGAGTCCCTCGATGAACCACATGCCCAGGTGCAAGTACGAGCTGTGGAGCAGCGAAATGTCCCCTTCCCAGGATTCCCACAAGGTAGTTGCGCCGGCGCAGCATGTCGCCCCAACTCGGATAGTCTTCCTTGGAGGCCATTTCGAAGAGCAGGTCGTTGCGCCTGGCTTCCAGCAGGGCCTTGACCAAGAAGGATCCCCCGGTGATTCCGGCGTGGAAATGCCCCTTGCGGCGCACGAGGATCTCGGTTTCCAGCCGCTTCCAGACCGCGCCGCGTAGCGCCTCGGGGGGCAACTCGACCAACAGCGCGATGGCCAAGTAGGCTTGCGATCCATCGACGTAACTATTGTCTTCCGGGCGGAAGAACTTCTTGTGCACGGCGGCGCGAACCGCCTCGGCTCGCCGGGTCCATCCCGCGGCAAGATCGCGCTTGCCCAGCACCTCGGCAATCCGTGCCGCGGTCCGAAGGTTATAAATCCAGTAGCAGTTGTTGAAGAACAACGTTTCCCGCGTATCGCCGTTGACCCCCTTGGCGCCCGGCCACAGCCAGTCGCCGAGAAAATCCCACTCGCCGCCCCAGCGCACGAGCATGTTGTCCGCAGACTTGCGGTCGAGAAATGCCAGCCAGCGTTGGATCGTGTCCAGGTTCTGCTCGAGAATGCGCACGTCGCCGTACTGGCGGTAGAGAAGCCAGGGCAGGGTAACGCAGTAGCCGCTCCAACCCGGTCCGCCGCCGCCCCAATAGGTCGGTGCGGTGTAGGGAAGATTGCCGTCCTCGACCCCCTGCCCCGAACCGGGCTGACCGGCGGCAACACCCACGCCCCATGCCGATGCCTTGCCCTGCACGTCGCGCCAATCTTCGGACCACTTGGTGTAGAAAGCCCCAAGATCGTAGCTGAACAGGGCCGTCTCGGTGCTCGCGTGCGCGTCGCCGCCGTAGCCCATGCGCTCGCGCTGCGGGCAGTCGACCACGTAGCCCCCCAGGCTCAGATTCTCGTAGGTCCAAAGCGTCGTGCGGTAGATCTCGTTGAGCAGTCGGTTCGAGCAGGAGAAATCGGCGGCGCGGCGCAAGTCGGAACGCACCAGCCAACCGCGGACATCCTTCAGCTCGGGCTTCGCCGCCAAGGGCTTGATCGTAATCCAGCGGCCCACGCCGTAGTTGAAGCGATTGCGGAACGTGCCCTGGCCCGACGGCCCCAACACCAGCGCGCTGCGAATCTTGTGGGTCATTTCCTGGTCGGGACGCTCGGAGAAGAAAAAGTCGATCCGTTGGTTCGGCTTGCCACGCACGTCGATCTCGACCATTCCGGCAAAGTTGACCCCCATGTCGACTCGATAGGCCCCGCCCGGCCGCTCTTCGACCGCCACCGGCCGAACCGGCTGGATCCGCCGGTTCGACTCGACCATTTGCGCGGAGAGCAACAGCCGCGGCGAGAACTCGGCGGCCGATTTCCATTGCCCGTCGTCCAGGCCCGGCTCGGCCCAGCCCGGCACCTCACGGTTGGCGTCGTACAGTTCTCCCCCGAAATTTGTGAAGTTCCAGGCACCCAGCAGCATGTTCGGGCTGGGATGCGTCTTCCAAGAGGTATCCGTCACCATCCGCTCGTGCTTGCCGTCCGCCAAATCGATCTCGGCTTGCGCGATCACCAGCGGAGCCTGCGGCTTGTCGGCGGTCTTGTACAGCGGATAGATCGACCAGCTCGTTCCCAGCCACAAACCCAGAACATTCTCCCCCGAGCGCAAAAGCTCGGCGACTTCGTAGGTCACGTAGCGAGCCCGCTTCGTATGGTCGCTCACGGCCGGTTCCAGCACGGCATCGCCAGCCTTCTTGCCATTGACATACAGCTCATGGTAGCCGACCGAGGCTACATAGACCGTGGCGCGGCGAGGCGCGGAAGCCAATCGAAAGGTTTTGCGGAACCAGGGATCGGCGGTCGCGTTTTCTCCGCTTCGGGCCGGCTTCGCCGCCGCCGGCTGCGCCGAGCCGATCCATCGACCCTTCCAGTCGTCCGTCTCCAGGCCCATGGTCCACCGCGCCGGATTGCTCCAACCCGACCATGTGCCTCCGGCGTCGCGCACGCGCACCTTCCAGTGACACTCGGCGCCCGCCTCCAGGGCTCGTCCCGCGTAGACCACGTGCAAGGATCGCTCCGAGGTCACTTCGCCCGACGACCACAGAGCACCCTCGTTCCGGCGCAGCGCCGCTTCGCTGGCGGCCACGAGGACCTCGTAGGCCGATTGACGCAGCCCCCTCGCCCCCGCGTCGCGGGCAACCAGTTGCCAGCTCAGCCGGGGTTGCTTCACGTCGATACCCAGGGGATTCACGCGGTATTCGCAGCGGAGGTTCACCGCCTCGAAGCCCTTCGAGCCCTTCTCGGCTGCACCGCCATATTGGGTTGCGACTCCTGCGAAAGAACATGCCACAACGAGCACCGCGCCCCACGGCCAACGGGCTCGTAACGTGCTCGTAGCCTTCAGGAGGGCCGGTTGCAGAACGGACGCGACAGAACCGAGCAGAATTGGAGCGCGCATGATCGTCTCACGTCATCGGAAGAGGGAAAAGCTGCGCCGGCCACCGACCGGCAGAACGATTATCGGTTCATGGCGCCGCGGGCGTCAAGCTACCCGCCGTGAACGGGTCCATTCCCGTTTCTGCGCTGGCGGTTTTCGGGTAAACTGGCGACGGTTCCGGGGCGAAGTGGGCACTTTGCACAAGACGGAGGTCCGCCATGGATGGCAAGCAAAAAGACGCACGTTATGAGCGGTGGTTGGCGCGGGCTGCGGCAGCGTATCAACGCATGTTCGACGGTAAGGGGCAGGAGGAGTTGGTGACGTTGACGGAGCGGGAGAAGATGGCCGTCTGTCTCGGCAAGGAGTTAGCGGCGTTTCTGCTGGAAGAACATGTGGCAGCGGACCCGGCCAAGGTGCCCGCTGAGGCTTCCACCACCTGCTGTCCGAAGTGCGGCCAGCCGGGAAAGCCGGCGGCGCAGAAGGCCGGGAAACGGGGCGTCGAGCTTGCCGGAGCGGACGGTGAGAACCCGTGCGGGCGACATCGACATTCGGCGCGAGCGTTGGAAGTGCGAGCGGTGCCGGATCGTTTTTTTTTCCGCTAGATGTTCGCCTGAAGTTGGGCACGGAAGGGTATAGTCCCGCGGTCATGGAGAAGGGGGTTCGCCAGGCGAGCAAGGCGTCCTCCTTTGTTGAGGCCAGCGAGGATATGCGGGAGTTGGCGGAGATCGAGATCAGTGCGACCCATCTGCAGCGGCTGAGCGAACGTATCGGGGAGGAATGGGTCGAGTTGCGTGACGAGGAGGTGGAGAAGTTTCGCCAGCGTCGGCTGGAAAGGAACTACAAGGAGCCGCCGCGGGGAGCGGCCGTGGTGATGCTGGACGGAGGCCGCGTGCAAACGCGGGCCGAGGATGCGGGGCGGGGCGTGAGCGAGCCGGGTTGGCGCGAGTCGAAGGTGGCGTGTTGCCTGACGTTGCAGACGAAGGCCCATGCCGTGGATCCTCAGCCCGAACCGCCCGCGAAGTTCTTGGAGCCGACGAATGCGGCGCGATTGGCGTCCGAAGTGAAGCGTCGCAGTCGGCCGGCCATCGAGCGGAGTGCTGCGGATCGCCGGACGATCCAGGCGGCCAAGAGAAAAGGCGGGAAAGAAGCCCAAGAGGCGAAAACGGGCGGGAAAATGCCCGCGGGTCCGCACGGTCGTAGCCACCATGGAGAACAGCGAAACCTTCGGCTGGCAGGTGGCGGCGGAAGTGCATCGCCGCGGGCTGGACCGGGCGCAACGCAAGGCGTGCGTTTGCGACGGCCAGGCGTACAACTGGTCGATCTACGAGATGCACCTTCTTCCGGCGGGCTTCGTTGCCGTCTTGGACTTCCTTCACCTCCTCGCTTACCTTCACGACGCGGCCTACGCGTTTGGCGGAGCGGACGAGGCGCGAGCCTGGAAGATCTACAAGCAGTGGCTTCGCTGGGCATGGTCGGGAAAAGTGGGCATCCTGCTGTCGGCCCTCCGTGAAGCAGCCGCTGCCCTGAAGGCGAGGGGTACGACAGCCGCGACACGACGACAAACGGTGGAAGAAACACTCACCTACGTGAACAATAACCGCCAGCGAATGAACTACCAGGAATATCGTTGCTTGGGCTTGCCTGTCAGCAGCGCGCCGGTGGAATCGACGATCAAGCAAATCAACCGCCGCATCAAAGGCAGCGAAAAATTCTGGCTGGAGGGTGGCGCCGAAGCGATGCTCCAACTCCGTGCTGCCCAACTAAGCCAGGACGGCCGCTGGAAACGATACTTGGCACGGCCCCGCAAACACCGCCGTGCCGCCGGAACCGGCCGCCTCGCCCAAGCCGCGTAGCTCCTGCAATAACGGGAATGGACCCGCCGTGAACGGTTACGCCTCGGAAGAAAACGGCCTAACGAGGCCGCCCCACGGGAGACCGGTTCTCCCGGAAATCCAGTTGCCGGCCATTGCGTTGCTTTCCTGAACACGCCGAGGAACTGGCCAGCCACAGGGGGCGACGGATATCATGGAGGCGATTGCGAGGGAGTATCCGATTACGACTCTCAAGAGGACTAAAGCCATGTCTTGCCTTTCCCTCCACCGACGTGCGATTCGATCCAGGCGCCTCGCAGGCGCTCTCACTCTCTGGCTGGCGTTGCCGGCTGCCTGGACCTGCGCGGCCGAAACCCCCGCCAAGGACGCCGAGTCTGCCCGTGCGTCGGTGGTGCGAATCGTGAAACACGACAACGGTTACCAGCTCCTCCGCAACGGACAGTCCCACTTCATCCGGGGAGCGGTTGCCTTCGACCATCTCGATCGGCTCAAGGCGGCCGGGGCGAACTCGATTCGTTCCACCGCGTCGAGCCTGGATCGCGCCCAGACGCTGGGCCTGTCGGTACTGGTCGGACTCCGCGTCGCCGGTCCGCGCCGCGGCTTCGATTATGCCGATGCGGCGCAGGTCGCGCGGCAATTGGACGACGCGCCAAGTGGTGCTCAAGGCCAAAGATCATCCAGCACTTCTCATGTGGGCCCTGGGCAACGAACTGGAGATCAATACCACGGCCCAACAGCGCGTCGGCCTCTGGAAAGCGATCAACCAAATGGCCGAGATGGTTAAATCGGTCGATGGAAACCATCCCGTGATCACCGTGCTCGGAGACAAGTATCGCACGATCCTCCACGAGCTGGACACCTACTGTCCCGCGCTGGATGCCGTGGGCCTGAACGCCTATGTCGACATGCTGACCATGCCCGAAGACGTGGCCCGCAACCGCTGGGCGCGGCCCTATCTGGTCACCGAATTCGGACCCCGGGGCCACTGGCAAGTGCCCAAGACCGCGTGGCGCATGCCGATCGAGGATACGAGCACCGAGAAGGCCGAGTTCTACGTCAAGGCATACCGCCATGCGATCCAGGGACGGCCGCAGTGCCTGGGATCGTATACCTTCCTTTGGACCGGACGCCACCACGAAAAAACGCACACCTGGTATCCCATGTTTCTCCCCGACGGAAGCCCGACCGGCGCCGTCGACGCCATGACCTTTGCCTGGACGGGCCAATGGCCGGCTAACCGCTGCCCGCGGATCGGCGCCGAGAAATCCGCCTGCTCCCGGTCGACGGTTCTGCCCCGGTGCGCATCGACGCCGTCCCTGCCGCAGCTCGGTTGCGATGCGCGGTCGCCGCCGATGATCCGGAGGGGGAAGAACTGAAGATCGTCTGGGAGCTCCGACCCGACGTGGCCGACGATCCCAACGTGGGAGGCGACCCCGAAAAGCCATCCGCTCCCATCCCGGCTGCGGTGGTGTCGAGCGAGGGAAAGCAGGCGGTGCTGCAACTCCCAGCCCAGCCAGGCAAGTGGCGGATCTTCGTCTACGTCTACGACCCTCACGGCTCCGCCGCAACCGCAAACCTGCCGATCCTGACCGTGGCGCGATAGTCCCCTTTGCACTATCGTCGTCGTCCGCGGTCCCGCGGTTGCGAAGTACCCGCCTCGCAGGGCTGCTCCCAGCCGCTCCGCCCAAGACCCCAGCAGGCATCGAGTGCCGCCAACTCGGGCCAACGAGCCTGATACCGGACCGGAACCAAGCATCTTGCCCAAGTTCTCTTGACCGCCGTGCCGACCTCGGTTAGCCTCCCGGCCTTTCGCGGCGCCTCAGGGTCTTGCACGGCAGCCGTGCACGGCAGGGAAGTCGGCCTTGGATCCCAGGACGGGTGGTAGCGATGCTTTCTCGACGCTCGGTCGCCGTAGCGGTGCTCGCGCCGGTCCTCGCCGCAGTGGGATGCCAGAATGTGGCCGAGCGGACCGGCAAGTCACCGCTCAAGCCGGTGCAGATGTCTTCCGATAGCTCGGTGCTGGAGGTCTTCAAGATTCTCGTGCCCTTGCCCGATGCCGAGGCCGCCGGCGCCGTGTGGAACGAAGTCGACGAGCAGCAGATCGCCGCCGAAGCTCGACAGCGGCTTTCGCTCAACGGATTTCGCGTGGGTGTCGCCGCAAGCCAGGTGCCGGTCGCACTGGCCGGACTGATGGAACTCAAGGGAAAACCGGTCCCCAACGGCCATGCCGCCGAGGTCAAGCTGGCCGCCCTGGATACGGAGCCCCACGTGCTTCGTAGCCGCTGGGAGTTGCGTTCCGGTACGCGCCGCGAGATCCTCTGCTCGGACGTGCAAGACGATTTCGTGGTGCTCTTGAGCGAGACGCGCGGCGTTCACGGCCAGAGCTACCCCAAGGGCCAGGCCGTGCTTGCAGTCCACACCTTCCCCGCGCCCGACGGCCGCGTGCGATTGCGCCTCGTGCCCGAAGTGCACTTTGGCAACCCGCGCATGCAGTACTCCGGCGAGCAAGGCGTGCTACGTTTTGAATCCAGCCGGCCGAAGAACAGCTTCGATCAAATGGCCATGGAAACCACCCTCAGCCCCGGACAACTGCTCGTCGTCGGCAGCCTGGCGGGACGATCGGGTAGCAGTCTCGGCCACCAGTTCTTCACCCGGCGGAAGAACGGTAAGGCAGAGCAGCAATTCGTTGTCGTGCGTCTTGCGCAGACGCAGAACGAAGAACTCTTCAACCCCGAAAAAGCGTTGCCGCTGGAGGGCGTGGCTTCGGCGGACCCGTCGCGCTAGCGCCGCTTCCCGAAAGCTCTTTGCGCCGCGCGGCACAATGGCCCGGCTCCATCGGTCCGGGCAAGGCAGGCAGAACGAGTGCCCCGACTTGTCTTCTCAACGGTCGGAATCCCGTCGACGGCGCACGAGCCGCCGCTGCCCTAGACAACGTTGCTCAAGCCGAGAGGAAACACCTCACGGCGTCGGCCCCGCCCACCAGGCCGATTACTTCGCCTCAGGAAGGTCAATGCCTTCGGACGCGGCGGACGCCTCGGATTCCCACGGCTCCGGCGATACCTGCGAGCGGAGCTTGCGCCACAAGTCCGCCAGCGGACGGCAACTCGCCGCCGATATCGTGCCCGGCGCATACGCCGCGCGGCAGTAGAGATCGGCCAATACACGCGCGTCGCGCGCCATGTCCTGCGACTGCGCGCCTACCTGCTGGCTGAATTCATGCGCCGTCTGCTCTGGTTGCCGCACGCAACCGTTCTCCCACCCCCACGTCTCCATCGCCTCGAAACTGTAGCGGACCAACTCGGCCGGCGCGTATTGGCCAGCCGTGCCCGAGGCAAAGGGGTCGACGAACTCCGCGAAGCGCTTCCGCCGCGCCGCCAGGGGTTGGGCTTCCGCCTCGGCCCCCGCGGTTTCTCCGCCGCGCCGGCCGACGAAAAGCATCCCCCACAGGTTCGACAGCATCTCCAGGAATCCTGCACGCAGCCGCCAACTCGTCGCGTGCTCGCCACGCAACGTAGAGCACGACCAGGATCAGCACGGCGTAGAAGATCCACTTCACCAGATCGGGGATCGATCCCGTCCAGCGCAGCCCCAACGGCGGCGTCGAAGGTTTCTTCGGCGTCTTGGAATCGGATCGCGAAGCATCGCTCTTAGCCGTGCGGTCCTTGTCGGATTCGCGCTTTGAAGCGATCCCCGATCGATCTTGGCCCTTCGCCGAGGCCCCGCCCGACTTCTCCCCGCCCGACTTCTCCCCGCCTGACTTCTCCCCGCCTGACTTCTCCCCGCCTGACTTCTCTCCCCCTGACTTCTCTCCCCCTGACTTCTCTCCCCCTGACTTCTCTCCCCTGACTTCTCTCCCCCTGACTTCTCTCCCCCGGCTTTCTCTCCACGCTCGTCCTCACGTTGCGAGCGCGCTGCTCTCCCTCGGCCTGGTCTCCCTTGCCCGATGCCTTCGCCTTCCCGGCACCGCCCTGCTTCTGCCGTGGCTCCGACGCCTCGCTTCGCGCATCCGGCTTCGAGTTGCCCTGCCCTTCGCTCTTCGACGACGAAGAATCAGTCGTTTTCGAGGAACGGTCTTTCGCGTCGCGGTCTTGCGCATTGCCCTTCGACGGGCCGCGATCTGACCCCTTGGCCTCACTGCCGGATCCACCCTGGCCGGAATCCCTCGATACCTCCTTGGCACCATCCTGGGGCTTGCCCTGCGCCGTGGCCTGGTCCGATGGCTTCGACCCGCCCGAACTGTTGGAGGCTTTGTCTTTCGCGTCGCCCTGGGCCGTGTCCTGCGGGGTGTCGACGTCCTTCGGCGGCGAATCGCCGGCTGGAGCATCGCTGCGGCCCTGCTCGGCCGCGTCCCGGCCAACGGCGACCGCAGAAGCCTTCTGATCGCGGGAAACGAGCTGGCCAGGCGTCTTCGAGATCGCGTATTCCGCGTTCGGCCGTGGCAGAATCGCGGCAAGGCCCAGCAGGACCGCGATCATTACCGCCCCAAGGCTGATCCATACGCCGGCCATCGCCGCAGGCATTTGAATTCGCCGCTGCCGCAGGTATCGGCGCAATCCCAGAAAGCTGGTCGTCAGCAAGAGCCCCAGCGCGCTGGCCGAATAGACCACCAGCATCAGGAACGCATACTGGCGCCGGCCGAGGTCGGCTGCGGGAATGAGGCGTTGACCGATGCCGAATAACGGCAGCACGGCCAGTGAGAAGTAGACGATCCAAACGCCGGGGGCGTGGGGGCGCCCCGGAGCGTCGAACAGCCGCTCGCGCCAGGTGCGCGGAGCCTCGTCGCGCGAGGTGACTCCTTCGACCGCATCGGGCGGTTGGTCGGCGGTTTCCGATTGCGGTCCGTCCTTCGCAAGTCCCGCCACCTGCAACAGCCCTTCGCCGGAACTGTCCTGGTCCTCGTCGATCAAGGTGCAATCGAAGGTGAGCTTGTCGGCGCACCACCAGATCAAGCCGATCAACCCCAGGTTGATCCAAATGGGGAGATCCAGGAAGCGGTGTACCGCCAAGGCCATGACCAGGGCGAGCGGCAAGGCGTACATCATCGCATGTTCGCGCCCCATCTCGATCGCAATCCGCGCAATCAGCACGGCGGCGAAGATGAAAAGGGCCCAAACGAAGTGCAGACGCTCCCCGTGCCCTCCCCGGTAGAAAACTTCCAGCAGGAAGAACACCAGGCTGCCGATCAATACCATCACCAGCGCCGGGCTGACGGCAATGACCAGGTAGTCGGCGAGCGTTTTCTGTAGACGCTTCATCGCGAATTGCGCCGCTCCTTGCTCGACTCGGCGCCCTCGTCCCTTCTCCCCTTCATCGCAGTGCATACCGCTGGCACACGGTGGCCACCGCCGCCTCGTCGGCCAGGTGCCGAGCCTCCACCCCTTCGCCCAGCAGCATTCCCGCTGCCTTCTCGAACTCGTGCAGATGGTAGACGTTGACGATCGCCGTCACCGCGAACCCGCGGCGGCGGAGATTGCCCAAGGCCACCGCGCTTTGTTCGTTAACGCTCGACAGCAGCGCCACCACCGTGGCGTCGTGGGGCAGGCGGCTGGCGGTCTCGTGGACCAGTTCGGCCAGCGAGAACCCGTCGGTCAACTCGATCCGCGCCAAGGTCTCGAAGATCTGCAGGAGCGGTTCGGGACCGCGGTCCGTGGGCACGACCACCGGCTGGAGCCGCTCGCTCCGCGGCAGCATGCTCGCCGAGCGCTGCGCCTCGCTGCGGCTCCGCGCGTCCGGCGCCCAGCCCTCCTGCCGGATGCGGTCGGCGGCGTCGCGGCCGTTGGTCACCAGTCCGATCTGTTGGCCCATCTCGTATACGGCGTTGGCCAGCGACGCGGCGGCGGTCACCGCCAACTCCGAGCGGTAGGGCTCGTGGCTGGGATCGTAGGCGCCGCGGTGGAAGTCCAAAACCAGCGTCGCGCCGGCCACCGTCGAAGGTTCGTACACCTTGCTGTGCAGCATTCCCGGTCCGCGCCGTGGCCCGCCAGTGCACGCGGTTCAATGGGTCGCCCGTCTGGTAGGGCGCGCACCCGGCGATCCGCGTGGGGTCCTCGTAGAGACGGTGCGTCATCCGCACCTCGCCGATCGGCCGCCGCGAGGCAAGCTCATAGCCTTCCAGCGGAACCACCGTCGGATAGACGAGCAGGAAGTGCGGCTCGGTGACCACGCGGTAGCGACGGTGCAAGCCGAACAGGTCGCCTGTTTCCAAAACGAGCGGCCCAACCTGGTAGTAGCCGCGCGAACGGCAGTGGAGCTGATAGAGCACCGTCTTCCTCGCCCCCCCGGCGAGCATCGCCAAATGGAGCCGCTTTCCCGTCACTCCCAGGCGCGGCGGCTGCGACGCCACCGCCTCCAGCGGCAGCAAGTCCTCGATGAGCACCCACGGCACCGGCAGCGCGCCGCGATTCTCCAAGGTAATCACCACCGCCACCGTGTCGCCCACGTTGGCTTCGAAACGGTTGCACTCCCGCGCCGCAGCGAGATTTTCGGCCCACGCACGCGCGAGAAAGCGGCTGGCAATCATCACGCCCAAGCAGGGCATACATCGCGTAGGCCAGCAGCCCGAAGCCCAACGCCAGCCCCGCGGCCAACAGCAGGATCGCTCCCGCAAACCACTTCATGGTACGTTGATCTCACGCGAAACGAGCATCGGCACCGGCACGTCCTCGACCAGATCTTCGACCAGCGCCGCGGCGCTCATCTTCCGCAGCCGCGCTTCCGGGCTTGAGGATCAGCCGGTGCGTGAGCACCGGGGCGGCGACGCGCTTCACGTCGTCCGGCTGCACGAAGTTGCGTCCGGAGATCGCGGCAATCGCCTGGCTGGAGCGGAACAGCGCGATCGACGCGCGCGGGCTGCCTCCCAGGCTCAAGTCGTCGCAGTCCCGCGTGGCATGGACGATCTGCGTGATGTAGCGACGGACCTTGTCGTCGACGTGCACCTCGCGCACCGTCGCGCTGCACCGCTCGTAGCTCCTCGGCGCTGACCACCGGCTCTAAACCGTCCACGGGATGTCTGCTGCTGCAGCATATCCAGCATCTTCAATTCCTCGTCCATGCTCGGATAGCCGAGGCTGAAGCGCATCAAGAAACCGGTCGAGCTGCGCTTCGGGCAGCGGGAAAGTCCCTTCGTGGTCGATCGGATTCTGCGTGGCGATGACCAGAAACGGCGGTTTCAGCTCGTGAGTGATCCCGTCCACCGTCACGCGACTCTCGGCCATGGCCTCCAACAGCGCCGACTGGGTTCGCGGCGTGGCGCGGTTGATCTCGTCGGCCAGCACGAGTTGGGCGAAGAGCGGTCCGGGACGGAACTCGAACTCCGTCGTCTTAGGATTGAACACCGAGGCCCCGGTGACGTCGGTGGGCAAGCAGGTCCGGCGTGCACTGGATCCGTTTGAACACGCAACCCACGCTCCGCGCCAACGCCCGCGCCAGCATGGTCTTCGCCACGCCGGGAACGTCTTCCAGCAGCACATGCCCCTCGCAAAACCAGGAAACCAGCGAGAGAATGATCTGCCGCCGCTTTCCCACGATCACGCTGCTCGACGTTGCCGATGATCTTCTTGGCAACCGTGGTCACTTCCGACATACGCGACCTCTCCGGATCCGGGGATGAAGACCTGCTCGAAGCAGTCGGCACGGCGCACGCACTCCCGCCGCGCATGCCTCCAACGGTCTCTATTCTACACGAAATGCGCGGGCCCTGCTTCGCCGCCGCCCGCGTCACGCGACCTTCCCGCCCGCAGGGGGGCGCGGCCGGCGCGCATCATCCCGTCGATCGCTCCGTCGCCGACGCCTCGCCGCCCGTCGGCTGCGAACCCGGTTCGTCGGCCACCGCCGCGCCGCGCGAAGCGGCCCAGGAAGCCACGAACCGCTCCACGGAGACTCGGAGCAGGTCGAAGAGCGGCTCCATCAGCCAGTCCAGCCGAGCGCCCCGGACCGACTCGCGTGACGCCGAAGCCGCGGGGCAAGATTGACCAACACCTTGCCCCAACAAAGGCCCCTGCGATTCCCGCTCGCCCGGCTGGCGCGCGGCCGTCGTCAAACCGGCTGCCGCGGCGAAACCCGCCAGCGAGGCAATTCCCACGGCGGCCCAAGGATGCTCCCGTGTCCATCCTCGCACGTCCGCGGAGGTCAAGTCGTGCTCAAGCGCGCGAAGCGTGCGCACGATGGCCGCTTGGGCCTCTCGCGCCTCCTGGTCCAGCAAGGCGGCCTCCGTCAACGGTAGGCTCGGCTCACGGCCCGGTTCGATCGGTGATGTCGCGTCCGAGTTCGGCGCGCTGGCGGGTTCGTCGGCGTTCATACTTCTCTTTCGTCCTTTTCAACGAGCGGCGGAGCCACACGCGCACCGCTCCCCAGGCAGCCAGTGCGAGAACCGCCAACACGGCGGTCCCGGTGAGCAACGGTCCCAGCCAGTCGCGCCCAGAAGTTCGCCCACCCCGCGGGCAATGCCCAAGAGCACCAGGGCAACGGCAACGCCCACGACAGTCAGCACCACCACGGCCCCGACGATTCCCACCGCGATCCCTAGCAGCGCCCGTCGCACTTGCGCTCGAATCGCGTTCTTACGCGCTTCACCGTAGTGGACCAGGTAGGCGCGCAACGCGGCCAGATCGTTCGCCAGGTCCTGCCACGCTCCGCCGCGCAATGCGCCCGGCAAACCTTCGCGTTCGGCCGCACGCTCGTCGTCGCTCTTGCTCGAAGGCCCGCTCACGACGGCCGCCTCCGCGTCAGCCATACTCCCAGCGCCATTCCCAGCCCGGCGGCAACGATCAGCGACCCAACGGGTTGCGCGCGGATCTGCTTCTCGGTGGCGAGGAAAACCGAGCGAAGCCAATCGCCCGGCGAACGCGGCCCGTCACTTGACCCTGAAGCTCCCTCTTGCACCGCGTCGGCTTGCGTCGGGCAGCAATGCAACGGTGCGGTCGGCTCCCGGCAACCTGCCGATGTCTGCGCACTGGGAATCCGGCATGGCAAGACCCTCTGCGGTTCGGCGCCGACTACGCGGCCGGCTGGGTTCCGGGCACAAACCCCTGCGGGGCTTGGGCCGAGGAATTCTACCACTTGCCAAGCATTTACGTCCACAGGCACGCCCCGCGGGGCGTGCCAACCGCCCAATACCAGACTATTGGCTGGAATCCCCAATTCCCGCAAGGTATACTCGTTTATCGGGTCTCGTGCAGCCAAGATGAGCGATTTCTGCCGACCGAGGGCCGGTTTCTCGGTCAACCGCACGGGGCGAGTCGCTCTCTTTTTCCTCCACGGGATCTGAAATTCTTCCGCACGGAGCGCGTTGCGAAACCCGCCGTCAGACAAGACGGAAGTGAGGGAACGGTTGCGCCGGTTCTTGGGGTAATGGCGCGAAGGCGGCGGGCCCGTGTCGTTGCTTCATACCAAGAAGGACGGGTCGGCCGTGAGAGATCTCTTTGAGAAGTGCTACAGGTTCCTTGAAGGACCGCGCCTCGTGCGCCCGAGCAGCGCGATCTGGCCGCCAGTCTATTCTCGCGCGTCTCGCCGCCCGACAACGCCGGGCCGTGGACGGGGAGCAACGGCCGGCGGATGCTCCAGTTCAGCTCCAACGATTATCTCGGCCTGGCAATGCACCCCGAGGTGCGCGACGCCGCCGCGCGCATCGTTTCGCAATTTGGCATCGGCGCACCGATGGGATCGCGCCTCATGACCGGCACGACCCAGGAGCACCTCGATTTCGAACGCGCCTTGGCCGCCTTCAAACGCACCGAAGCCGCGGTCACCTTCACCAGCGGCGCCATGGCGATGATGGGCACCATCGCCTGCCTGGCCGGACCCAAAGACGTGCTCATCCTCGACGAGCACGCCCATGCCACTCTGGTCTGCGGGGCGAAGATCTCCGGGCGCAGATGCTCTACTTCCGCCACAACGACCTAAACCACCTCGCCACGCTTCTCGGCGAATGTCCGGTGTCCAGGGCAGTGGCGGTGATCGTCGACGGGGTTTACAGCATGCAGGGAGACCTCGGACCGCTGCCCGAGATCGTCGAGTTGACCAAGCGCTTCCACGCCCGGCTGATCGTCGACGATGCGCACGGGACGGGCGTCTTCGGGGAAGAGGGTCGGGGCACCGCCGCCGCACAGGGCGTCGAGGCCGAAATCGACCTCCACGCCGGAACTTTCAGCAAAGCGCTGGGCACCTACGGCGGCTTCGTCGCCGGCCCCCGCGAGATTATCGAGTTCGTCCGCTACAACGCCCCCACCTTCATCTTCAGCAAGGCGATGCCTCTGGCCGTCGTGGCCGCCACGCAGAAGTCGCTGGAACTCTTGCAGGCGGGCGATGCGCGGCGGCAGCGCCTCGCGGCGAACCGCCGCCGGCTCCAGGAGGGGCTGGTCTCGCGGGGATTCAACATCGGAGTGACGCAGAGCCCGATCACACCCATCCATTTCGCGGATATGGAGTCGCTCTACCTCGCCAATGAGTTGAAGCGGTGCTACGGCATCTGGGCCGCTCCGGTCGTGTATCCCGCTGTTCCCATGGGCCAGTCGATCCTCCGCGTGATCCCCACTGCCATGCACGCCGCGGACGACATCGACTATCTCCTGAATGCCCTGGCAACGATCCGGGCCTCCATGATCATGGGCGCAATGACCTCGGTCTGATCGCGCGTCCCCTCGGCCGACAGCACGCGGTCGGAGCCCTGCTGCCTCTCTGGGGCTCCCACACCGCAAGAACGTCGGGTTCGATGCCCGGCGGTGGGCCAGCCGCGGCGACGCGCACGGGCAGACAAGCTGCGTGCGCCACCCGAGGACCCCTCGCGCCGCTAGAGCAAGGGAATGCCTGCCGCCGCACAGGCCTTCTGCATGGCCTCGGGCCAGATGCCCACGCTGACTTCGCCGACGTGTGCCGTGCGGAGGAAGAACATGCACATCCGCGACTGGCCGATCCCGCCGCCCATCGTCTGCGGCAGCTCGCCGGCCAGCAGCATGCGGTGGAAGGGCAGAGCTCCCGCGTCCTCCAGGCCGCGGATCTCGAGCTGGCTGCCGAGCGTCTCCGGATCGACGCGAATGCCCATCGACGAAATCTCGAACGCCCGGCCGAGCACCGGGTTCCAGAGCAGGATGTCGCCGTTGAGTCCGCGGCCGCCGTCGGGCCGGGGCGTGGTCCAGTCGTCGTAGTCGGGGGCGCGGCCGTCGTGCGGCTGCCCGTCGGGCAGTTCGGCCCCGATGCCGAGACGAACACCGCCCGGTGCTCCGCGCAGATCCGGTTCTCGCGCTCGCGCGGACCGACGTCCGGCCACCGGCGGTACAACTCCTCGGAGGTGACGAAGGCGATCTTCTCCGGCAGGATCGGGCGGATGCTGCGAGTACTGCGAGGCGACGTGGAACTCGGTGCGGCAGATCACGTCGTAGATCGCCCGCACGACCGCCTCCAGCGTCTCCACGGTTCCGCTCTTCCGGCGCGATGATCTTCTCCCAGTCCCACTGGTCGACGTAGATCGAGTGGATGTTGTCGAGCGTCTCGTCGGGCCGGATGGCGTTCATGTCGGTGTAGATGCCCTCGCCGACCCGGTAGCCGTACCGCTCCAGGGCCAGCCGTTTCCACTTGGCCAGCGACTGGACGATCTCGACCGGCGCGTCGCCGTCTTCCTTCACGCAGAACCGCACGCGGCCGCTCGACGCCGTTCAGGTCGTCGTTGATCCCCGTGCCGCTGCGGACGAACAGCGGGGCGGTGACGCGCTGCAGCCCCAGCGCCGCGGCCAGGTTCCGCTCGAAGAAGTCCTTGATGTCCTTGATGGCGGTTTCCACTTCGCGTACGGCGAGCAACGGACGGTAACCTTCGGGAATCGGCATGGGGCGCACCTGGAGGAGGCTCGGGACGAGATGGGCACGTTCGAGGCAAGTGCCTCGTCCACGATATTCTGACCGTTGACGAAACAATTCGGAGCACCAGTGCTGTGCCCATTGCCCGGACCGGTGGGGCCAGGCCGTCGCGCCGCATCCACGAAGAAACTCCCTGGACGCGGCGCGAGCACAGTTCGGCCAGGATAACAGGCCCCTGCGGACGAGTTCAAGCGGTGCTCGACTTTTCCACGGGTCGCGCGGCGCCCGGCGGCGCGGGAAATTGACCCGCGCCGGCGCTATGCCATACTAGGGGCCCCTGTGCGGTCTGTGCAGCGCGGGCGACCCACGGAAGCCCGCTTTCCCCGAGAATACGGGATTTGGTGCTCCACAGTCTCCACGGGAATCACGAAGTTCCAGTCGCGTGGCTGGTCGCTCGACGTTGCGTCCCGTATTGCACAAGGAGATCCTGGGATGAAGCACTCCGTCTGCCGCCGTGACTTCCTGGCCGCCTCCGCCGCGGCCGGAATCGGCCTCTGGGCACACAACGCCACGCAGGCCGCACCCTACAAGACCACGCTCAAGAAGGCGATGATCCGCAAGCCCAACGCGGCCGAGATGAAAAGCCTCAAGGAAGCCGGCTTCGACGGCATGGAAACCAGTGACTGGGACGTCTCGCCGGACGAAGCCGCCCAAGCGCCGGCGCAGGCCCGGAAAATCGGCGTCGAGATCCACTCCGTCCTCTTCGGTTGGGCCAATTTCAACCAGCCCGACAAGTTCGACCAGGACATCGCCAACGTCAAAAAGGCCCTCCAAGCAACCCAGGGCTACGGAGCTTCGGCACTTCTCCTCGTGCCCTGCCGGATCAAGACCGCTGCCATGCCCGAGGCATGGGAGTTCGATCTCGACTTCGACGAGAAGACGGGGCACCTGAAGCACGTCGTCGCCGGCGACAACGCCAAGTACGCCGCCTACATCGCGGCCCACAACCAGGCCACCGACGCCTCGCGCAAGGCCGTCGAAATGCTGATCCCCACCGCCGAGAAAACCGGCGTGATCCTCGCCCTGGAGAATGTCTGGAACAACCTCTGGGTCAAGCCGGCCTTCTTCGCCAACTTCGTCAACTCGTTCGCCAACCGCTGGGTGCAAACCTACTTCGACATCGGCAACCACGTGAAGTACGCGCCGCCCGAGGAGTGGATTCGAGCGCTGGGTAAGACCATCGTCAAACTCCACGTCAAGGACTTCAAGCTCAACCCCGACGGTCACGGCGGCAAGTTCGTCCATCCGCGCGACGGAAGCGTCGAACTGGCCCCTGGTGCGCCAGGAACTCGAGAAGATCGGTTACAACGGGTGGATGACGATCGAGGACGACGGCCTGGAACTCGCCGAGTTCAGCCGCCGCTTGGACTTGATCATCGCCGGCAAATAAGGAAAAGGGATCCTGACCATGAAACTGCGAATCTCCTCTGCATGGTTACTGGCGGGGGCATGCGCCGCCGCGGCCTCGATGGCCTGGGGTGCGGAACCGGCAAAGAAACCGATCCGCGCCGGCATCATCGGCCTGGACACTTCGCACGTCCTCGCTTTCACCGACGTCATCAACGACCCCAAGGCCACCGGCGATCTGGCCGACGTCGAGGTCGTGGCCGCCTTTCCCGGCGGCAGCCCCGACCTCCCCGACAGTCGGGACCGCGTGCAGGGGTACACGGAGAAGCTCCGCGCAGATGGGCGTCGAGATCGTGCCCTCGATCGAGGAACTCCTGAAGCGCGTCGACGTGGTGCTCCTGGAAAGCGTCGACGGCCGACCGCATCTCGAACAGGCCCGCCCGGTGATCGCCGCCAAGAAGCCGCTGTTCATCGACAAGCCGATGGCCGGCTCGCTGGCCGACGTGCTGGTGATCTTCGACCTGGCCAAGAAGAGCGAACGTGCCCGTCTTCTCCAGTTCCTCGCTCCGGTACAGCCAGCGATTTCCTCGCCGTCCGCGCCGGAACGCCACCCGTTCGGCAAGGTCCGATGAAGTGCGTGGCCTTCGGAGCCCTATGAACGTCGAGCCGCACCATCCCGACCTCTTCTGGTACGGCGTCCACGGCGTCGAGGCGCTTGTTTACGATCATGGGGCCGGGCTGCAAGACCGTGACCCGCGCCGCGCCCGACAAGCGTCGTCGGCGTCTGGGCCGACGGCCGCGAAGGACACCGTACCAGGGCAAGAAGACCTACGGCGCCGACGTCGAAGGCACGCAAGGCAAAGGCACCGTCGGCAAGTTCGATGGCTACAAGCCGCTGGTGGTCGAGATCTGCAAGTTCTTCAAGACCGAGAAAGCCGCCCGTCGCCCAAGAGGAAACAATCGAGATCTTCGCCTTCATGGAGGCGGCCGACGAGAGCAAGCGCCAGGCGGCGCCCCCGTGACGATCGAAAGCGTGCTGGCCAAGGCCCGCCAGGCTGCGGCCGCGAGGCAGTGACCTCTCCACGGTCTTTCACTCTCGGTTTTCCGCCCGAAGGGTTGAAGGAGTCTTGTATGGCCTGCGCAACTCTCACCGTGCTGCTCCTCGCTCTGCCCGCCGCACTGCCCCTGGAGGCTGCCGAACGGCCTACCCTCCGCCGCTCCGACGTCGTCTTCATGTACGACAATCCCAAGCTCTACCAGGCCTACGGCTGCACGGCCATGGGTTGGGCAGGCTCGTCGGACGCCAAACGCGTCGAAGACGCTCACGCCAAGGGTGTCCGCCTCTTCTCGACGTCGGTCGGATTTCGCACCGAGGCGGCGCAGATGATCGACTTCACCCCGGATTTCCTCAAGGCCGCCTGCCGCAATTTCGCCGGCGAGACCTTCATCGTCCCCTGGCTCTGGGACCACAAGCACAAGGGACAGCCGTCGTGGTGGTTCTGCACCAATAGCCCCCTGTATCGCAAGTACCTCGACCATCGCATCCTTCAGGTGATGAAGGCCCCCGTCGATGGATTGCACATCGACGACTATTCGGGCACGGCCGGGGCAGTCACCTGGCGCTCGGCCTGCTTCTGCGAAGACTGCATGGCCCGGTTCCGGAAATACCTCGAAGGAAACGTGCCCAAGGAAAAGGTCGCCGCCCTGGGCATCCACGACCTGGCCAAATTCGACTACCGACAATTCCTCCTCGACCAGGGAGTGAAACCCGAGGAGTACCAGCGGCGCCGCTGCGCAGTTGCCGCTGGCCGGCGAATTCCTCGACTATCAGGTGAAAGCCAACACGGCGTTCGTCGCCGAGTACCGCCTGCGGGCCGAACGCTACCGCGGCCGACCGCTGGCGCTGTGCGTCAACTCGGGCCTGACCGATCCGATCAGCCTGGCCATCGCGCCGCACTTGAGCTACTTCTGCTGCGAGGTGAACCACCAGGCGCCCTCGCATCAGGTGCCGACCCATCCCATTTACGTCTACAAGCTCGCCGACGGCGTGGGCCGGCCGGTCGCTTCCACGGCCAGCGGCCAGGACTGGGCTTACGTCTACCAGCACAAGGTCGTGGGCCTGGTGCGGACCTGGACCGCGCTGTCCTATGCCTTCGGCCACAACCTCATGGCCCCGCACCGCCAGTGGTGCTACACGGAACAGAAGGGCACCCACTGGTACGAAGGTCCCACCGAGGCATTCGCCCCACTCTACCGGTTCGTGCGCGATCACGCGCGCCTGCTCGACGACTACGACGCCGCAGCCTCGGTGGCCGTGGTCTACGACAACGCGGCCCGCCGCAAGGGCCAGGGAAATATCGAGCCGATTTGTACGGCCTTGGCGGAAAAGAACGTTCCTTTCACCGTAGTCGTGGCCGGCGACGACTGGCTCGATTTCCGCCTCGATGCCGCCAGCTTGGCCCGCTTTCGCCGCGTCGTCGTGGCCAAGGATTTCGAGGCGTCGCCCCTCGACACCGAGCAGAAAACGCTTCTCGAGCAGCGCTGCCGTCGAGGGCCGGCTCGTAGTCTGGAACGACCCCGCACCCTGGGACAAGCTTGCGCCGTCGGAAGTCGTGGTCAAGGGATCGGATCGCCTGTTCGTCGTGCCCCGCGTGGCGCACGGTCGCGACAAGCCGGCCGTCATCCATTTGGTCAATCGACAGTACGACCGCGCGCAGACGGCACCGTGCCGCAGGAAGACCTCACAATCCGCATCGCGCGGAGCCTGTTGGCCAATCGCTCCTTCACCCAAGCGGTGATCCACGTGCCCGGCGCGGAGCCGCAAAAGCTCGACCTTGCCTTGGACAACGAGTCGCTCTCGATCCAAGTACCGCGCTGGACTTCTGGGGCATTGTCGAACTGAACTGACCACCGGCGCCTGCTGCGTAGGGAAGGTGCCCGCCATGTACAGGATCCTGATCGCCGGATTGCTCGTATCGCTGGCGGGTCGCGGAGCGCTGGCCGGCGACGCGGTTCTGATCGTCTCCGACCCCTCGGGGGCCACCTCGCGCTCGAAGCGCTCCGGTGTGTGTCGCCCTCGACCTGGAGAAAACGCTGGGGCCGGGAACCCATCGCGGCCCATTGGCCCTCGTGAGCGACAAGCCGGGGCAGCAGGCAATGATCGCCGCGCAACTCGAAGTTCCCCGCCCAGGGCCGTCCGGCCAGGTGAAAAATGCCGCGATGCTCTGGTTTCTCTTGCCCCGCCTGGGCGCCGGCGAACACCGCTTTCGGCTTGTGACTTCCGCGCAACCGCAACAGCCGGAGATGCTCTCGATCGAAAAACTTCCCGGCGAGTTCTACGAAGTTCGGGAAGGGCCGCGCCCGGTGGTTCGTTACAACCACGGTACCGTCGCACCGCCGGCCGGTGTGGCAGCCAATTACGCCCGGGCCAGCTATCTCCACCCGCTGTTCGGCCCTCGCGGTGAGCCGCTTACCGATGATTTTCCCAAGGACCATCCGCACCACCGCGGCGTGGGCTGGTCGTGGCCGGTGACCCGATGGAACAAAGAGGTCCGCGACATTTGGGCCTGTGTCGGCGTCTGGGCGAGGCCGGTCGCGATGCACCGTGCGGTCGGCGGGCCCGTAGTCGCCGTGCTGGAAGCCGAAACCGCCTGGAAATGGGGCGACCAGGAACCGATCGTCCGTGAGGAGGTCGTGCTTCGCGCCTTCCACCAGACGGCGAGCGCAGACCGTTTCCTCGACGTCGAGGTGCGGCTCACCGCGCTCGTGGACGGCGTGGCCATCGGCGGCCGGCCCAAGGGCGGCTACGGCGGCTTCGGGCTGCGTTCGCTTCCCGTTACCGACCGCAGGATTGCCGACCGGCTCGACCCGGCCGGCACGGAACCGCGGCACGAGTGGCTGGACTACTCGGGAGTCTTTCCCGGTGCCTCGACCCCGAGCGGGATCGCCATCCTCCAACACGTCGCCAATCCTCTTTACCCGGCCGAGCACCGCGTCTATCCCGAGTTGAACTACATGATGCCCGCCTTTCCGGGCGAGCGCGAGTTTCCACTCCCGAAGGGCAAGACGATCTTCCTCCGCCACCGGCTGTGGATCCACGCCGGCCACGTCGACGAGACTGCGCTGGCCGATGCCTGGGCGGCCTATGCCAATCCGCCCCGGGTTCGGCTAATCGAGAGTGATTCCCCCTGACCCCGCCACGTCGTATGCAGGAGACAATTCCATGACTGAGAGCAACGCAGTGTCGCGTCGACGGTTCCTGGGCTCTGGAGCCGCGGTGGCCGCGCCGCTGGTGGTTCCTGCACACACCGTGGCCGCCGAAAAGTCCGCCAGTCCGAATGATCGCATCCACGTGGGACTCATCGGCTGTGGAGGCATGGGCCGCTCGAATCTTGCTGCTTGTGCCAATCAGCCCGACGTGGTCGTCACCGCGGCCTGCGATCCCTGGCAGCAGCGGCGCGACGCCGTCGTCGCCCAATTTCAAGCCAAAGCTGCAAGGCATACGCCGACTTCCGCGAGATGCTCGCCCAGAAGGACGTCGACGCGGTGATCATCGCCACGCCGCCGCACTGGCACGCGCTGGTGGCGATCGACGCCTGCGAGGCCGGCAAGGACATCTACCTGCAGAAGCCGATGACCCTGCACCTGGCGCGAAAGCCTCGCGGTGCGCAACGCCGTGAAGACGGCACAATCGCATCAGCCAGGTCGGCACGCAGATCCACGCCTCGGAAAACTACCGCCGCATCGTCGAGCTGATCCGCGCCGGCCATCTCGGCAAAGTGAGCGCGGTGCGGACCTTCAACGTGATGAACCAAGGGCCCGAAGGCGTGGGCCACGACACCGAACACCACGCCCCCGCCAGGCTTCGACTGGAATCTCTGGATCGGCCCCGCCCCGATGCGGCCCTTCAACGCGATCCTCGCCGCCAGCTCCTACAATCACTGCTCGTGGATGGACTACAGCGGCGGCTGGCTCCCCGGCATGGCCCCGCACATCATCGACCTGCCGATCTGGGCCCTCGAGCTCGGCTATCCCGACGCAGGTCAGTTGCGTCGGCGGCCGCTTCGTGATCCAGGACGACGGCGACGCCCCCGACGTGCAGGAGGTGCTCTGGCAGTATCCCCAGTGCACGATGACCTGGATGTCGTCGCTGGCCAACAGCTACGGCTTCGACCTGCACGGCGAGCCCGTGCCCCAGCGGCGCCTGGGCATCTACTTCCACGGCGTCGACGGCACGATGTACTGCGATTACGGCATGTATCAAGATCGTGCCCGAGGGCGATCGCATGAAGGATCGCGACGCTGCCCAAGCCGTCGATTCCGCCGTCGCCCGGCCACGAACGGGAATGGCTCGACTGCGATCAAGTCGCGCCAGCAGCCCAGTTGCAGCGCGTCTACCACGCGAAGGTCGACGTGCCGCTGGTGCTGGCCAATCTGTCGCTCCGGCTGGGCCGCTCGATCCGCTTCGATCCCGCGACCGAGAAGATCGTCGGCGACGACGAGGCCGCCCGGCTGGCCAAACCCGAGTACCGCCAGCCGTGGAAGTTTCCCGAAGAATACCTGGTCGCCTAGTGCCGCTTCCAAGAGGTCCTTTCCTGGATGCGGCACGGCAGCCCGAAACCGCCGGTCCGGCCAAAGCGGGCAATCGTACGACGCGGGCAAATCAGACCAGGCGGACAAAACGAGTGCCCCAAACTGTTTTCTCCACGGTCAGCACTTCGTGGGCGGGGCATGAGTGTCGGCGACGGGCGCAAGCCCATGCCAAACGACTGCAGCAACCAGAATCCTCCCGAGGTCCGAGGCCACGCCATGCGCACGACGGCTCGTTGTCTTCTGCTTCTCGCGCAACGTTTGCCGCTGCAACGTTGCGTGCCGGCGAGGGAGAATCGCGAGGTCCCGCCAAGCCGTCCTCGCCGGTGGAACAGGTCGTCGTGGTTTTCAAGACCCACTTCGACATCGGCTACACGCAGCTTGCCCGCGAGGTCGTCGATCGCTATCGCACCTCGATGATCGACAAAGCACTTGACCGTCTGCGACGCACGCCGAGAAGCTGCCGCCGGAGAACCGCTTCGTCTGGACGTTGTCCGGCTGGCCCATGGACGCAGATCCTCTGGCCGGGCCAGATCGCCCGAGCGGCGTCAACGCGATCGAGAAGGCGATCCGCGATGGCCGTCTCGTCTGGCACGCCCTGGCCGGGCACCACGCACACCGAGTCGATGGACCTGGAAGACCTGGTCCGCGCGCTGGGCTTCTCGTCGCGACTCGCCCGGCGATTCGGCCAACCGCTGCCCCGCGACGCCAAGATGACCGACGTGCCGTGCCACACCTGGATCGTGCCCACGGTGCTCAAGCGGGCCGGCGTCGATTTCCTGCACCTCGGCTGCAATTCGGCCAGCGGCTCGCCGGACAGTGCCCATGCTCTTCTGGTGGGAAGGCCCCGACGGCTCGCGCCTGCTGACCATGTATACCGCCGAGGGCTACGGCACGGGCCTCAAGCCCCCGGCCGACTGGCCCCACAAGACCTGGCTGGCCCTGATCCACACCGGCGACAACCACGGCCCGCCCGACCCCGGGAAGTCGAAAAACTCCTGCGCGGGCGCAAGCGCGAACTGCCCGGCGTGAAGATCCGCATGGGCCGCCTCTCCGACTTCGGCGACGCGATCCTCGCCGAAGAAACCCGACCTTGCCGGTGATCCGCAAAGACATGCCCGACACGTGGATCCACGGCATCCTGTCGATGCCCGAGGAAGCAAAGCTTTTGCGGCACGCGCGGCCGGAGATCGCGGCGGCCGAGGCGCTCGACACCGCGCTGTCGCTTTGGGCGCAGGAGCGAAAGCAGACCCCGAGGTGGTCTCGGCGGCCTATGAGACTAGCTTCCTCTATAGCGAACATACCTGGGGCGCGAGCTCCCGCTACTATTCCCCTCGCCTCTTCGGCAAGGCATGGGAAGATGCGCGCGCGGCCGGCAAGTATCGTTACGCCGAAGAGTCGTGGCGCGAACACGGCGACTACGTGCGCCGGACTTCCCAGGCCGCCCATACCGCGCTCCGCCGCACCGTCGATCGGCTCGCAGCCGCCGTGAAGGTCGATGGGCGACGTCTGGTCGTCTACAACCCCCTTCCCTGGCCACGCAACGGAACCGTGGACCTGTCTGCCGCAGTCGCAAAACAGCCATGGCCAGCTTCCTGGCGCGACGTGGCCACCGGCGAAGAGATCTCCTTCGCCTCCGATCCGCCCCGCTTGCTCCTCCGCGGCAGCCAGGTTCCCGCGCTCGGCTACCGAACGTTCGTCCCGGTCTCGGAGGCAAAGCAGTCAACGTCCGCCGATGTGCCGGCCGCGGCCGCAAGAGTAGATTGCCTGGAAAACCCGTTCTTCCGCGTCGAATTCGATGCGGGCCGCGGCGCGATCGCGTCGCTCATCGACAAACGATCGGGCCGCGAACTCGTAGACCGGAAATCCGACTACTCGTTCGGCCAGTACCTCTACGAGCGATTCGACCAGGACTTCCACACGCGATTCTTACACAGCTACCTTAAATCGCTACCCGGCTGGGCTCACGAGTTCGGCCGCGCCAACCTGCCGCCCGCGCAAGAAGCTCCCTACAAGGCGGTCTCACCCCAGCGGTTCCGCCGAGAACCGGCAGACGCCTCCAACGGCAACCTCGTCACCTTCCTCGCGGAACCGTCCCCGGATCTCCCGCACCGCGTGGGACTGCGCGTGATGCTCGACCCCGTCAGCCCGTGGGTCGAACTGGAGTGGTTCCTTGCCGACGCGAAGAAACCCGATCCCTGGCCGGAGGCCGGCTGGCTTTGCCTTCCCTTCGCCATCGAGGAACCGCAGTTCCGCCTCGGGCGCACGGGGTCCGTGATCGATCCAGCCCAGGGGATCATCCGCTCCGCCAACTTCGAGATGTTCTCTTTGGATACCGGCCTCTCGATCACCGGCAAGGACGGCGTGGGCGTGGGCGTGTGTCCCATCGACTCGCCGCTGGTAAGCCTCGGACGGCCAGGAGCGTTCCGTTTCTCGCGACATGGTCGCCGCGGAAACCCGTGGTATTGGTCAATCTGTTCAATAACATCTGGGGAACCAACTTCCAGCAGTGGATCGGTGGTACGTGGTCGTGCCGTGTGCGTATTTGGGCCACCGCAGGTCCCAACGTCGAAAAGAACCTGATCGCGCCCGCCTGGGAAGCACGCGTACCGCTGTGCGCCGCCTGCTTCGACGAGCCGAATGGACCGTTGCCGCCCACCCAGGCCGGCTTGGAACTCTCCCGCCCCGGCGCACTCGTCACGGCCTTTGGACCCAATCCGGACGGAGACGGCATCCTCCTGCGGCTCTGGGAGCAGGCCGGGGTGGACGGACCGTGCCGAGTGAAACTCCCTGCCGCACTCATGCGTTCAAAAGCGCGGCTCGTGGACCTGCGTGGACAGGCCATCGAAACGGTGCCGACGTTTCGCGAGGGCACAATCGAAGTTCCTCTCACCCACTTCGCCCACGAGCGTTCTGTTCTCGTTCTGATGTCCCGCCCGACATCGTTTCCATCTCAGCCAGCCCCGTATTGCCCCTCCCCCGTATTGCCCCTCCCCGGACAAGGACGCTCTTCTCCGCAAGAGAGCGATCGTCGACCGCGCAAAGCATATGATGGAAAAGGCCGCCGCGGCCCACGGAGGAGTATTCGACACCTTCGAGCGCCTATTGACGTCGCCGAAATCTGCCGCTACCAATAAGTGTTTATCCTGGAACCGCCGCGGCAGCCTGTCGCAACCGACTGACGACGGCGCCGCAGAAAGTTCCGGGATTGCCTCGGAATAATCTCCGCCCTTTTCAGCGTAACGCATCGGATTGGGCCTTCCCGCCCTGGGGATCAAACCATCATGCTGCCTGCCGCAAATCGTCGGAAATTCCTCGGACTGGCCCTGGGAGCTGGTGCGGCCGGACTGGCCGTGGGTCAGCCTTGGGCCTGGTCAGACGCTACCCGCCCGGCGGGCATGCACTGTGCCGCGCGCGCTGCGCGTGCCTTTGCCTCCGACATATCCCTGACCGTATTCCACGAAGACCCCGCCGTGGCCGAGCGCACCGCCACCGCGGCGATGGCCGAGTTGTCGTTGGTTGAGGACCTGATGAGCCTCTACCGCCCCCAAAGCGCGCTTTCGCGGCTCAACCGCGCGGGCGTGCTCGAAAAGCCCCATCCGTATCTCGTCCAGGTGCTCGCAGAGGCGGAATCCGTTTCGCGCGCCAGCCGCGGAGCGTTCGACGTCACCGTGCAACCGCTCTGGGACCTCTACGCGGCCCACGCGCCAATCGTCGCCTCCCTGAACCCGACGCGGTGGAAGCGGCTCGCCACAAGGTCGATTGGCGCCGCGTCGAGGTGGCGCCCCATCGCATTCGTGTCCACGACCAAGGCACGGCAATCACGCTCAACGGCATCGCGCAAGGCTTTGCGGCCGATCGCGCGGTCGAAGCGTTGCGGCGCCATGGCATCTGCCACGCCTTGGTCAACGCCGGTGAGATCGGCAGCCTGGGAGGCAAACCGGGCGGCCAGGCGTGGAACGTGGGAATCCAGCACGCGCGCCGGCCCGATGCCTATGCGGCACTGGCCCGCCTCGAAGGCCGGTCGTTGTCCACCTCCGGCGACTATGCCACCACCTTCACCGACGACTACCGGCTGCATCACATCTTCGATCCGCGTACGGGGTGCTCTCCCTCGGCCTTTGCCAGCGTCAGCGTAGTCGCGGCCAGCGCATGCCATGCCGACGCCCTCTCGACCGCCGTCTTCGTTTGCGGCGCCGAGGCCGGCCTTGCCCTCGTCCGTGCCACCCCCAACGCCGACGCGCTGCTGATCTTCAAAGACGGCCGCCGCCTGGCCACCGAGGGTTTTCCGCTCGCCAGCACCTAGAGATGCCGCCGCAGTTCCCGCCTTCTCGAAGAAAGTGCCTGCCATGGCCCTGCACCCCGAGTGGAGAATTCCCGTCACCCGGTTGCTTCAGGCGCACTCGGGCATCGCACGGTCGGCGCAAAGCCTGTGTGTGGCTGCCTTGGTGCTCTTGATCTCGGCGCCGACATGGGGTGCAGACCGCATCGAGTTGCTCAGCGGCGCGAAGCTCGAGGGAGAGATCGTCTCTCGCGACGAGAAGTCGATCACGATCAACATCGTGCTCGGAGGTCGTCCGTTCACCCGAACGTATCCCGTGAATCGCATCCATGCTGTGGTGTCCGGCGACCGCCGCGAGGTTCTCAATGAGCCCGACGCTGCAGCCTCCGAGAGTCCGGCTGCGTCGCCGCGTACCGGCTCGGCCGGCCGCGCCAAGCGGACCAAAGCCGCCGTCGACGCGATGATCGATGCCCAAGGCCGCGCCAAGCCCGACTGGTGGGACTCCACTCCGCTCGTCTATCCTTCAACGCTCGATCTCGACTACCCCGAACGGCCCTCCGGTCCCTGGAATCGCGAGAAGAACATCGGCCAGTACATGTGGGACGTGATCAACCCCAATCCCGGCAAGTGGCGCGAAGGCGTTCGTTTCATGCACCACGTCTTGAGCGTGAACCAGGACAAGCCCATCGTCCGCCGCCGCGTCATGAACGATCTCGGCCGCATGTACTGCGTGTTGCTCCAGGATTACGCGCGCGCCGCCTACTGGTGGCGCAAGGCGGGCGTCGACCAGGACGACCGATTCTGGAACCGAATCCATCTGGCCGAGTGCTACTGGAAACTGGGCAACGCGGAAATGGCCCTCGACCTGCTGCGGCGGACCGAGCCCCAGTTCGGAACGGTCAAGCTCCTGGCCGACATGGGACGCACGGCCGAGGCGTTGAAGCTGGCCCAATCGTGGATGGGCCAGGACTGGGACGACGTGGTCTGCATCTACGCCGGCGACGCCTGCCGCGTGGCCGGCGACCAACGCAAGGCCATGCAGTTCTACCAGAAGGTCCTCGACCTCAAGGCCGAGGGCAAGGCCAAGCGGCGCATCGAGCGCAACCAGCGCCGCGCACGCGCCAACCTCGACGGCCTCAAGCTCTTCGACCTCTTGGACCTGGCCAAGGTTCCCGACGGAACTTATCGCGCCGCCAGCCTCGGCTACGAGGCCGACGTCGAAGTGGAGGTCAAGATCCAGGCCGGCCGGATCGAAGACGTTCGCGTGGTTCAGCACCGCGAGAAACAGTTCTATTCGTCCATTTCCGAAACCTGCCAGAAGATCATCGCTCGCCAGGCGGTAACGGGCATCGACGCCACGTCCGGCGCCACGATCACCTCCGAGGCAATCGTCAACGCCACCGCCAAGGCTCTGGCCCCAGCGATGAAACCCTGACCGTCCCACCGATCCCGGAGATTCGGGTCCGGCTCCCGGCTCCTTCCCCAAGGCACTCCTGCGTATGCCCTCCTTCCCCTTGAGTCTCAAGCGGATCGCTCCTACTTGGGCTGCCTCGCCGCTGCGACGCGTGTTTCAAACCGTCTGCCTGCTCGCCTTTCTCATCCTTTTCTTCTATGTCTGCTATCCCTACACCGCACAGCCCGCACGCCAATGGCCCGGCTGGCGCCCCGACGAAGTCAACGGGCAAAGCGGCGCGCGTGACGGCCATGCGCGATGAGCCCTTGGCAGATCCGATTCCCTCAGATTGCATCCTCCACGCAGTCGATGCCGGCGCGTCGCCCCCCGACCTTCTCGGGGCCTTCCGCGTCGTCGAGGTGACCGATGCCCGCGTGGTCCTCGAACCCCAATTCGCGTTAAGCCCGAGTGATCTCGACCGGCTCGCGACCAGTTTCGGCCCCTGGACCCTCCAGGAAGACGCCCCCGCCGCCTGGCCCTCGCACTACGCACGCGACCGCGACGCCAAGGAGAAGGTCCCGGCCGAGCTCTTCTTGATGCTCGATCCGCTGGTGAGCATCTCGACCGCGGTTGCCGCGCGGCGCCGGTCGCCTCGCTCGCCGTCGCCGGCGCAGTCCTGCTCGCCTGCCTCGTCGTTCCCCGCGGTTTCTGCGGCTATGTCTGCCCCTTGGGCACACTCATCGATCTGTTCGATTGGGCCCTGGGCCGCCGCCTGCGGCGATGGTGCGCCGCCATCCGAAAACGTGCCGCCACCGCCCGCGTTGAACGGCCCACGGCCGCGGCGGCCACGGTCGACGGCGTTTCCCAACGGCGACGACCGGCATGGGTCCACCTCAAGTATGGGCTGCTTGTCGCCGTGCTGGCGTGCGCCGCATGGGGAGTGCTCGTGTCCGGCTATGTGGCGGCGATCCCCGTGATCACGCGCGGCTTGGCGTTTCTCGTTGCCCCGCTGCAAACCGGCTGGGTCCGCGGTTGGCACCAGGTTCCGCCGCTCGGCGCGGGGCACCTGGTATCCCTCGCGCTTTTTCTGACCGTCTTCGCACTCGGAGTGCTCGGACCTCGCTTCTGGTGCCGCTACGTGTGCCCCTCCGGTGCCCTGTTCTCTTTAGTCAGTACGCTGCGGCTGGGCGAGCGCAAGGTCGGGCAGTCGTGTACCGCCTGCGGACGCTGCGCCGCGATTTGCCCTTTCGACGCCGTACAAACCGACGACTTCACCACCCGAACCGCCGATTGCGCCTTCTGCCGAACCTGCGGCGGCGTCTGCCCGTCGGGGGCGATCCGCTTTGCCGTGCGGTCCGGTCGCTCGGCCTCCGCCGAAGAACCTTCGCCCGAGCCGCCGACGCGTTCCGCCGTGCGCACCGCTCGCCGTGGCTTCCTCGGTTCGGCAACCGCGGCCGCGCTGGCGGTGGGAGCAGGCACCGTCGCAGCGCAATCCGTTCGACATCTCGATCGCCGCCTGCTCGGCTCGCAACCCGCCCTACCCGTGCGTCCGCCGGGGAGCGTGCCCGAACCCGAGTTCCTCGCGCGCTGCATCCGCTGCGGCGAATGCTTCCGTGCCTGCCCGAACGACTGCCTGCAACCTCTGGGATTCACCCGCGGCCTGGACGCCCTCTGGACGCCCCAGGTGGTGGCCGATTGGTCGGGCTGCGAAGCGAGCTGCAACCACTGCGGCCAAGTCTGCCCGACCGGCGCGATACGTCCCCTGCCGCTCGAAGAAAAACGCGCGGCGCGCATTGGTCTGGCGGTCGTCGACCGCGGCACATGTCTTCCCTATGCCGGCCAGGGTGACTGCCGGATCTGCTTCGACGAGTGCGAGCGCCGGCTATCGCGCCATCGAGTTCATTCGTACCGGCACGGAAATCGACGCTTCCGGACGGCCCGTCGAAGACAGCGGCTGGCTCGCACCCGTGGTCCTGGCCGAGAAGTGCGTCGGATGCGGCTTGTGCCAGACCCGTTGCCGGGCCATCAACGTCCTCGCCAAGAACCTCCTCGCCGAGTCGGCGATCCGCGTCGTAGCCGGAGAAGGCAAAGAAGACCGTCTCCGCGGCGGTTCCTACCGCGCACTGCGCGAAGAGGAGCAGAAAGCCAAGGCCATTCCACCCGCATCCCACCGCGGCGACGACTACCTGCCCGACTTCATAAACTGACGCGCACCGTGGCCGGCCCCTGCGGCCCGCTCTACCTGCTGCGACGATTTGCCTACTTCGACGCTTTGTCTTCCGGCTCGCTGGCGGGAAACGCCTGCTTCTTGTCGAAGAGCACCAGGTAGTGCTCGGTGCCGGTCAAGAGCTCGTAGCGAATCGCGATCCAGCCCGCGCGTTCGGCTTCCTCGATCACCCGGCTGAGTTGCATGCCGTGGTCCTTGTTGCGCGTGGCGATTTCCGAGTATTTCTCCACCACGCAAAGCCGTCCCTCGGGCCGGACCACCTTGCCCAATTGCCGGAGATACTCCACGCGTCCGTCCTTGGGCAAATGGTGGTAGACTTTCGATAGGAAGGCCAAATCGCACGACTGCTCCGCAAGCTCGACGCTCTCGGGCTTGCACAGATACGGCTTGACGTTGGCCCGGCCCGCGAACCGCTGCTTCATCGCGTCGACCAATTTCTGCTCGACCTCCGCGGCATGAATCATGCCCGAAGGGCCTACTCGCTGGGCAAGCCGCTCCGACCACCAGCCGTCGCCGGCGCCGAGGTCGACCACGACCAGTCCCGGACGCAGGTCGAGCTGCCGCAGGACCTCATCGACCTTGTCACGATAGGCAATGTCGGCCTTGGGCGGAACACGTTTCTTGACGTCGGCGGCTTGTGGAGCCGCAGCGGTCTTGGAGCCGATCCCAGAACCGTGCGCCGCATCAGAATTCTCCGGCCGCGGAGGACTGCCGTCGCGGTTCCAGGATAGATTCCGCGCGTGCGCCGCGGCGAGGTTCGCCAACACCGCCCATGCCAACACGGCAACTACGATGCGTCGATTCATCTGCAGACTCCTTGACGTCGTGTGACTCGTAACCGTGGACGGTCAAAGAGAGGGCCCCTTTCGCGCGTTCACCGCGGCTCACAAGCGAACTTCTCGCCGGTCAGCGCCCCCCTTGATCGACTGCACGCGTACGGTGAACGGCCCGGGGCCGCGCACCAGCCATCGTACGTAAACCGCACCCATGCCGGGAATCGTATCCACGCGCATCTGCTCGGGCCGCCGTTTCTGTTCCTTGGCGTTCTGAAAAAAGGGACTGTCCGAGACGAGCCCCACCACCACTTTCGCGTCGCGGCCCTCCAGCGCGACCAGGTCCGGAGGCGTAACACGGTTCTGCACGTCCGCCGCGGCGTGCGTCGGCGTGAGCCGCGTATTGGCGACCACCGCAGTCACCTCGACCATGCCCCCCTCGACGCGCCGCGCCTCCGCCGATTGCACCTGAACCTTGGGCATCTGGTCGGCATGGTAGAGCGTGAAGGCCATGTTGCGGTGACATTCCTCCTCCAAGAGAAACGACGGCGGCTGGCGGCCCCAATTCTTCGTCGCCCCGCCCACCTCGATCTTGCCGTATTGCGGATGATCCACCTCGTGCCAGGCTACCGTGCCCTGCCCGAAGAGCAAGTACTTGTCGAAGGCTTCCATCTGCTCCCCCCGGTCAACTCCCTCCTGCGCCTTGCGGAAGTAGTTGAAGGGAGTGAATAGCTCGTTGGTGAAGCGAAACACGCCGCGCATCACGAACATCCAGTCCCCTTCGCCGCCGTAGACCTCGTACAGCCCGGTGCTGTCTCCAGGTACCGGTAGCCGGGCAGCATTTGCTCGCCTCGCTTGGCGATCGCGTCGTAGACGGACAGGTCGGCGGGCTCGATCCGCTCGGCCTTGGTGCCCGGCCCGCGCAGGATCATGCCGCCGGCATTGTGATACGACTGCGCGCCGGCAATGTTCGGATGGTCGAGCACGAAATCCGCCACCAGGCGGTTCTCCGTGAGCGAGAACGGATAGCGATACGCCCCGGATTGAACGTAGCGGGGCTGCCACTGCCAGGGCCAGTCGCGGTTCGGATCGTAGTAGCCGTCGCCGTCCTCGTTCACGCGCCCGTCGCCGTCGTTGTCGAAGCCCTCGGATCCCAACAGCCGATACTGGCCCGCCTCGTCGTCCTTGGCCCGCATCATCAGGTGCGGACAATCCGGGTGCGGCTTCCAGCGACCGTTGGGATCGCGCACGCGCATCTGCGTGATCTGGCCGTCGCCGTCCAGGTCGTCGGGGCCGTCCTCGTCGACCAGCCCGTCGCGGTCGTCGTCCACCGGACGCTGTCCGGCACGCGGCGAGTTGGTGGTATTGGGCTCATACATGTGCGCATCGCGCGAGTCCGGGCTCATCATCGGCAGGAAGTAGAAGGCCCGCTCGTCGACGAGCTGCGTGACGAACGGATTGCGACCGTACATCTCCAGCAGATACCAGGCCGTGTACAAGGTTACCTCGGTAGCCTGGATCTCGTTGGCATGGATGGCGCCGTCGATCCAGAAGGCGGGCTTTTCGCGGTCGCTCCCCCGGTCAAAGTTGGTGACCGTCAGGAGCCACATCTCGCGCCCGCCGTACGACTTGCCCAGGCTTTCGAGCTTCGCGTGCCGCCGATGCGCGGCAACCATGGCCTGCAAGAGTCGTGTCGATTCCGCGTAGTCGTGGTATGCGTTCCACCGCGCCGCAACCTTGGGGTTGGCCGGCGCGCCGACCGGCTGGTAGGGACTCTTCGCACCGCCGGCCAACAGCGCTCCGGCCGCCACCGCGGCGGGATGCACTCGCTCGGCGCCCGGATCGGCCGCTTCCGCGACGATCGGTCCCCGCGCGGTTAGAAGAAGCGCCAGAACGCAAATCCCCATGGCCTGTTTCACGGCTTGGTCTCACGAGGGGGTTGTTGCTCCGATAACCGCACCGAAACCGACGCCTCACCGACCGACGGACTCCATACGCGGATCCGAACCGTCGCCTCCCCGCCGCGCGACGTCTGCACCAACCAGGTCTGCTCCGCCTTTTCGCCCGCACTCAATACCGGAACGCGCACGCGCCGATAACCGGTCACCAACTTCGCCCCCGCCGGCAGTTCCACGGCCGCCTGCAATGGGTGCGGTTCTCCGTTGATCCGTCCCATCTCGGGCATCGTGGGCAAATATCCTTGGTTCACCAGCACCACGGTCACGCGCCACACGCCCTCGCCCAGCGATTCCACTTTGGTCTGCGTTATCGAAAGCTCGGGCAGAAGCTCCGCCAGGCGGCACAGCATTCGCCAATGCTTGTCGGCAAGCGGCTCGAGTTCGGCAGCCGGAGGGTTCAATCGTACGAAGGGCTTGAATCCGCCCACCTCGACCACGCGCCCGGAAAGTCCGGATGGTCAATCCGTTTCCAGGCGACGAAACCGTCGATCTTCTCCTGGGCAAACCATCGCAGGGCGTTCAGATCCTCCGCCCCACGCTTGTCGGCCGCAGCCTTGTCAGCCGCGGCCTTGTCAGCGGCGAGCTTCTCCTTCTCCGACGACGCCTTGGAATCCTCCGCCGTGCCCGAGGCCGCATTCACTTCCCCCTTCGACGGGCCGGCCTTGCCGTCCGCGTGCTTCGCGCGGGGATGCGCGTCGGCCGGGTTCGCCTCGGCAGGCTTTGCGTCCGCCTTCTTCGCCTCGGGCGATACCTCGCCCTTCACATCCGGAATCGACCAGGGACGGCAAGCCAGCGACCATCGCCCGTAGTGAAAGTATGCCCACGGACTCAAGGAACCCTGCGGTTCCGCGCTTTCGGCGATCTCTTTCACCCCGCGCAGCTCGCGGTACTGCTCTCCCAGATAGTCCAGGTAACTCGCGTCCACGGTGAGCACCGTAGTCTTGATCCGCTGCGCTTCGGCCTGCGCGTTGGGTTTCCAGGGACGCACGAGGTTGTCCTCGATGCCGAAGGCGAACACCGCGGCGATATTGGGATGCGAGAAGGCAAAGTCGGCCACCGTGCGCGATTCCACTTCGGACATCTGGTGCGGTCCGGCCCCGCGTTGAAAATAGGGATAACGGAAAGTGAAGTTGCGATCCAGCGCGGTCCCGCCCGGCGGATCCTCGTTCTGCCGATCGTCCTCGTCGTTGTCGCGCCCCTCGGGATAAACCGACCACCGCCCGCGCTCATTCTTCTTCGGATCGGCCTGGATGAGCACTCGGTCGTCCTTGGCATGCGCCATCCAACTTCCGGCCGGGTCTTCCACGCGCATCTGGGAAATCAAGCCGTCGCCGTTGAGATCGTCGGGACCGTCCTCGTCGCGCTGGCCGTCACCGTCGTCGTCCGTGGCACGCTCGTTCTCGGCGCGCTCCATATACGGCCGACGGAAGAATGCCTCGCACGCGTCGGGCGACGGACGCGGGATGAAATAGAAAGTCACCCGTTCCACCAGCCGCGTCACCTCGGCATCCTTGCCCGCTTGTCTGGCCAGGCGCTCGGCCAAGCGCACCGCCATCTCGCTTCCTACGAGTTGCGGAGGATACACTCCCCCGATCACCAGAATCGCCGGCCGCTGGTCCGCCTTCGGCGCGCCGATCGTAAGGCACCACACCTCTCGACCGCCCAGCGTCCGCCCCAGCGAACCAAGCGTGCAGACTTTGGAAGAAGCAATCGCCTTCAACTGGCGACTGTAGCTCTCGTAGTCCGTGTAGCCCGGCACGACCGCCTCCGCGCCTGCGGCGCAGCCAGCCGGCCGCGGCATCAGTCCCGCGGCCAGAATCCAAGGCAACAAGAGAAACAGCGCCGGGCGAGTCATGGTGGATCTCGAGTAGGGCAGGCCGTCGAGGTTTGCCAACGCACTAATCAACGCACTAATCCAGGATACTTGGCCCCCCCCAACCCCGCAATCCTCCATGACCGCCGCCAATTGACGGCATCCACCGCCAACGCTAGCCTGCTTTCGGATGAATTGCCGCCGCGGGGGAAACACGCCCATGACCGCCGACTACCACCTGCTGCCGATCGCCGAAATCGAGCAACGCATCGCCCGCTTCGAAACGCAGGCCGCCGCCGCGCAGCAATCCGCATTGCCCAGCAAGGATTGGGTCCGAGATGCCATCCATCGCCGCGGCGATGGCCGCTCGCCGGTTTGGATCAACCGCCTGTCGCCCGACGTCATTCTCCGCTATGGCGATCGCCTGGCCGAGCTCTTCTGCCGTTGGCCCGACGACGTGGTCCGCGTCGTGCCCTACGATCTTTGGATCGGTTACCAGTCCCCGGATCGCACACCCCGTATCCACCCTTTGGAGGTTGCGATCCGCGACGCCCAATGGCAAGACGAATGGGGCACGCGTTGGGGCCATGCCGTAGGCGGGGTGGGCGCCACGCCGCTCGATCATCCGCTCAAGGACTGGAGTGCTCTGGACGATTACCTGGCTGGATTGCCCGATCCGTTCGCCCCCGGCCGCTTCGATGCCGCGGCGACGGCCCTCGATCGCCACCGGCAGTCGCGGTACTGCTTCGGGACGATCCATCTGGCCCTTTTCGAGCGTCTGCACGCCATCCGCGGCATGCAAAACCTATTCGCCGATTTCCTCACTCACGAGGCCGAGGTCCGGCGGCTTCTGGCGGCAGTCGCCGACTACGTGCTCCAGCTCATTCGCCGCTGGGGCGAGCTTGGCGCCGACGCCGTTTTCCTTACCGACGACTGGGGAAGCCAGCGGGCGATGATGATCTCTCCCGCCATGTGGCGCGATTTCTTCAAACCCCACTACGCGACCCTCTTCGCCGAAGCACACCGCATGGGAATGGACGTAGTCTTCCACAGTTGCGGCTGTGTGACCGCCATCGTCGAAGATCTGATCGAGGTGGGAATCGACGCCTTGGACCCGCTGCAACCCGGCGCCATGGATGCCGCTGAGCTGGCACGGCGCTTCGGCGGTCGTTTGGCGTTTTGCGGGGCGGTGGATCTCCAGCGACTCCTGGCCTTCGGCACGCGGCGCCAGGTTTATGAAAAGGTACGGTGGCTCCTCGATCTGCTCAGTCGCCCCTTCGGCGGCGCCCTGATCATCGGCCCAGCGAACGTCGTCACGCCCGACATTCCTTTGGAGAACCTGCAGGCGCTGTTCGAAGCCGCGCATCATGATTGAGTCCTGCGCTGCTTCTGAAACGAGGGCGTCCAACGCAATCCCGGTTTCCCAACGCAGAAGGCTTTGAACGGTTCCACAATCAACAGCGGCATCAATGGCAGCTCTCGGCGTTCCGTCAACGCGAAGGCCGATTGCGGTACCCCGTGAATAAGGACCCAACCATGACCCGAACGATCTCTCTGGGCATTCCGACCGCCTTGCTCGCCGCCGTGATGATCGGACAGGCCACAGCCGCCACCGTAACACCCGAGGAGATGCGCGAGGCCCGGCGCTGGACGGCCGCAAAAATCGAAGGTAAGCAACTCAGCGATCCCGTCGAGCCGGGATTGGTGGTCCTGGCAAATCACGACGCGGTCCACAAGAACGCGCGCGGCGCAAAGCCGATGAGAATCGTCAACGCCGAGTTCACACGCGGGATCTATTGCCACGCGGTGAGCAAGATCGTCGTACGCCTGCCCAAGCCTGGCAAGACGTTCTCCGCGACCGTGGGCGTGGACACGAACGACCAGACCTCCGGCGGCCGCGGGAGCATCGTGTTCGTGATCCGCGCCGCGGGCAAGGAAATCTTCAACTCGGGCGTGATCCGCGAGGGGATGCTCGGAAAACCCGTCAAGGTGGACTTGGGCGGCGCCACCGAGTTCCTCTTGGAAGTCGGCGACGCGGGCGACGGCATCTCGTGCGACCAGGCCGACTGGGCCAGCGCGCAAGTCACTCTCGACGACGGCAGCACGCTTTGGCTCGGCGAATTGCCGCTGGCAGCCGCACGCGAACCGTACAGCGTCGATCCGCCGTTCTCGTTTGTCTACGGGGCAAAACCGTCGGCCGAGCTTCTCAAAACCTGGCCACGCAAACACGAGGCGCCAAGCTCGACGCCTCCCGCACCGAGCACGTGGTCGTGTGGACCGATCCGAAGACCGGGCTGGTGGTCCGCTGCGTGGCGATCGAGTACCACGATTTCCCCACGGTCGAGTGGACGCTCTACTTCCAGAACACCGGCGCGGCCGACACGCCGATCCTGGAGAACATCCAGGCGCTCGACGCGACGTGGCAGCGCGGCGGCAGAGGGCGAGTTCCTCCTGCACCACGCGGCCGGCTCGCAGGCCAACCGCTCCGACTACGGCCCGCGCGAGACGCCGCTGCCCGCCGGCGCACCAAAGCGGCTCGTCGGCGGCCGGCGGACGGCCGACGAACACCGACTGGTCGTACTTCAACCTCGCAGTGCGGGCAGCGAAGGGGTGATCGTCGTCGTCGGCTGGCCGGGCCAGTGGGCCGCCGAGTTCGCCCGCGACGACGACCACGCGGCTCCGCATCCGCGCCGGCCAGGAGCTGACGCACTTCAAGCTCTTGCCGGGCGAGGAGGTCCGCACGCCCGCTGATGGTCCTGCAGTTCTGGAAGGGCGACTGCGTCCGCTCGCAGAACCTCTGGCGGCGCTGGATGATGGCCCACAGCATGCCCCAGCCCGGCGGCAAGCTCCCGCCGCCCCAGTTCGTCGCCTCCAGCTCGCGGGCCTACGAGGAGATGATCAAGGCCAACGAGCGAGAACCAGATCATGCACATCGACCGCTACCTGGAGGAGGGCCTCAAGCTCGACTACTGGTGGATGGACGCCGGCTGGTACGTCCAGCAACACGGCTGGCCGCAGGTCGGCACCTGGGAGGTCGATCCCAAGCGCTTCCCCGACGGCTTGCGGCCGATCAGCGACCACGCCCACGCGCAAGGGCGTGAAGATCCTCGTCTGGTTCGAGCCGGAACGCGTGGCACGCCGGGCACCTGGCTGGCCGAAAACCATCCCGAATGGGTGCTCGGGCGGCAAGGCCGGCGGCCTCCTGAACCTCGGCAACCAACGAGCGCCTGGACGTGGCTCACCGACCACGTCGACAAGCTGATCACGCGAGCAAGGGATCGACCTCTATCGCCAGGATTTCAACATGGATCCGCTCGCCTTCTGGCGCAGGCAACGACGCCCCGGACCGCCAGGGCATCACCGAGATCAAGCACGTCACCGGCTACCTGGCCTACTGGGACGAACTGCTGCGGCGCCATCCGAACCTGCTCATCGACTACCTGCGCCTCCGGCGGCCGCCGCAACGACCTCGAGACCATGCGCCGCGCCGTGCCGCTGTGGCGGAGCGACTACGCCTACGAGCCGATCGGCCACCAGTGCATGACCTACGGCACTCTCGTTCTGGCTGCCCTACCACGGCACGGGCACGGTGGCCAGCACGGCCGCGCCGTACTACGGCGGCGGCTTCACCCCCGTCGAACCCTACGCCTTCTGGAGCAACGCCGCTCCCAGCCTCGGCTCGGGAATCGACGTCCGCGTGAAGGAGATCGACTACGCCGCGCTGCGGCGACTCGTCGGACAGTGGCGACGCTTGAGCGAGTTCTACTACGGCGACTTCTACCCGCTGTCCGCCTACAGCCTCGACAACACCGCCTGGATCGCCTGGCAGTTCGATTGCCCCGAGCGGGGCGAGGGCGTGGTCCAGGCCTTCCGCCGTGCCGAAAGCCCTTATGAGCTTGCTCGCTTCAAGCTCCGCGGGCTCGTGCCCGAGGTCCGCTACCGCGTGACCGGCATCGACGGTTCTCCGTCGCTCGAACTCACCGGAAAGGAATTGATCGAATCCGGCATCCCCGTGTCGATCGCCACCCAGCCCGGTGCTGCGGTGCTTGTCTATCAGCGGCAGAAGCCCTGACAGAAGCCCTGACAGAAACCCTGACGACACGGTGGTTACGGCTCGTCGTAAACGCGGACCTCACACACCGCAGCATCGGCCTGCAGCTTCGTCAGCACCAGCCGCAGCCGGCTGGACGTCGTACGATCGAAACGCAACACGCAGCGGCGTTCACCGTTTCCGCGCACGTCGACGATCGTCTGCCAGGCCCCATCGCGCAACACTTCAACGCGGAAATCGTCCGCTCGAAGCTGTTTGGTCTGGAACGACACGTGAACGGCGTTGAAAGGTACCTCGCGGCCGAAATCCAGTTCGATCCACTGGGGAAGCGGCAGCTTGGGATCGGGACGCCAGGAGCTGGGCCAGCCACGGACCGCGCGCGCCAGTCCGTCCACCATGTTTTCCGGTGCAAACATCGTCGCCATTTGCCGCGCCAGCGAGGGTTTGGCTTCGCTGCCGCCGGGCGGAGTGAGCCGAAAGCGATAGCTCTCCGCCATGCCCTTCCAGCCGCCCGACTGACGATAGGCCCGGAATGTGTCGGCCGGAGGCGACTCAAACAACCGCCAGCCGACTGCCGGCGCTGCGGCGATCCAGGCATAGTACAGCCCCGGTTTCACCCGGACGCGAAGCGGAAACTCGACCCACGTACTTCCCTTGGGCGGAACGGTCGCGCGCGCCGAAGCCACGTCCTTGTCCGCGCTGAAGTCGCCCAGCGCCGCCGCTACGCGCAACCCCAACTGCACCTGCACCGGCTGATCCTTGCTCGATTCCAAGTGCGCGGCGATCGAGTCGATCCGATCGCTCGTCACGCGGAACATCACCGCCCGATCGCACGTCATCGGATGTACGAGTGCCTTGCCGAACTTCTCGATCTCGACCGGCGGCGAGAAGCTCGACGCGGTGACCTTCGCCCCCAGCGCCAGGTCGCGCGGGTCGCGGTTGGGCAGGTCGATCAGGTAGCAGCCGTCCTTGAGCAGTTGCTGCTGCAGTTCCGGCGATGTAGCTCTGGCCCAGCTCGCGGGGCATCGCCTGGTGCGCCTTGCACAGCGCGGCCGCCGTGCCCGCGGCCTGGCCTTGCAGGCCGCAGGTGATCATCACCCGCGTCGCCCCCAGGGCCACGTGGCTCACCGAGATGTCGCGGCCCGGCCATCATCAGGTTGCTCGACGTCCTTGCTATACAGGCTGCGAAACGGAACCGAGAACTTCACCTTGTGCGAGAAAGTCGGCGGGCGGGCCCGGATCGTAGAAGCCGGCGGGCGGATGCAGGTCGACGCCCCAGCCGCCGTAGGACACGCGGTCGGCGAAGAGCGCGCTGGTTGCCGATGTCGTGCTCGGTCATCACGTAGTCGCCGATCAGCCGCCGCGACTCGCGCTTGCCGACCACGTGGCTCACCCAGGTGAGCTTGTACTTTCTTGGCCTCCTCGGCAAGCTTCGGGCAGTGGTTCTCGGCGTGGTCCCACATGCCCCAGATGATCCGCAGCAGCTCGTCGCGGATCTCCTCGGCGTCGTCGTAGGTGTTGCGCATCGCCGCCGTACTCGATCACCCATTGCCAGCCGCCGAATGCGGAGCTGCGGGATGGCGGCCCGTCGTCGAAATCGGAGCACTTGCGGGAACTGGCGGGCCCAGGCCGGGGCCTGGAACGCGACCGGCTCGGACTCGGCTTCCGTGGCGTAGCGGAGCGTGCCGCCCATGGTCCTTGGTCGTCGCCCTGCTCTGGGGCGCGCGTCTCGTTGTACATCGACCGCGGCTCGCGCCCGTGGCGATACTCGGCCCCGGCCCAGACGCCGATCGCGCCGTCGCCCGTGCAGTCGATGAAGATCGTGCCGGGAACGCCAGCCGCTGCCCCGTGGTCACCTCCAGGGCCTCGACCGCGGCGATCTGCCCGGCGTCCTTCATCTCCACGCCGGTGGCGTGCGTGTTGAGATACAGGTCGAGGTTCTTCTGGCCGCGGCACAGCTTGAGCATGCGTTCGGAATAGCCGTCGACCGCGCCGCGGAACTCCTCGATGATCCCGCCCTCGCCCGGGATCGAGCGGCTCGCGGGTCGTGTCGCCCTCGGGCTTGACGAGGACTTCGGTGCTGCCGTTGCCGCCGAGCACGGGCCGGTCCTGGACCAGGGCGGTCTTGGCGCCCGGTCCGGGCCGAGGCGATCGCCGCCAACGTGCCGGCCAGCCCGCCGCCGACCACGACCGTGTCGTACGGGCCCTGCCGTTTCACCTCGCGGCTCACGCCGCCGCCCTGCGATCCGCTCGGCCACCAGCTCGGCGCGGTCGTCGGGCGGGCGGTAGTCGGGATCGTCGGTCAGCACGATCGCGTCGCAGCGGCCGTAGTGGCCGGTCAGGTCGTGCAGCCGGACCTCGAGCTTGCCCGCTGCAAGTTCGTGCGCGCCGCCGTCCTCCCAGACCCAGCCCTTGGCCTTGCTCTGGCCGAAGACCCGGGCGGCACTTGCCGCCCAGCACGACCTGAAACTCGCCCGGGCTGTACTCGGGCACCCAGTCGCGGGCGCGGACCCAGAGGCGGTACTTGCCCGCCGGCGGGAATCGACGCCGTCGTCACCGCGTCCTTGACCGGCCCATCCAGTCCGATCGCCAGCAGGAACGGCGAGCCCATCTGGTCGACGAACTGCGCGTCGTTCAGTCCAGCCGCCAAGGTCCCGGAACTGCTCGGCCTCCAGCCAGACGACATTGGCGGCCTGCGACACACCACAGGCCAACACCGACAGCACAAAGAGCGGCAACAGGGCAAGGCGAGTCATGGTCGAGCTTCCTCGGGAGCCAGAGCAAACCGGCGTTTGCAGTCAGCGAGCGGTCGCAACAGGATTCCGCATCATTGTCATCAACTGCGGCGACGGCGTAAAGCGCACACCCCGGCAGTGGAGGAGAGTGCCCCTGCAAGTACCGCTTACAGGAAGTTCTTTCCTGTAAGTGGCACGCTTTGCCCGGACCGAAGGGTCCGGGCGCGGCAGGCAAAACTAGTGCCCCGACCTGACGGGTCACCGGCAAGAACAACGTGGACGGGGGCACTACTCTCGGTCAGGGGTCTCGCTGACTCAGCCTGGTCATTTCCGCCAGGATCTCCTGGTGTCCGGGAATCTGGCTGATCCGCAAACCTTCCTGAAATGCCCGCTGCGACGTGGCACTCAGCCGAGCCTTCAACTCGGCCTCGCGCTGCGGACTGATCCGTCCCCGTCCCTGCTTCTCTAATTCCCGGCCCGTGCGAACGATCTCTCGAATCCGCGTCACCAGTGCGACCACGCGCGGCTTGGCTGCTCGCAACGAGGCCTCGTCGCGGATCGTCGAAAGCACGTTCATCAGCTCTTCCAGCTTGGTCGTCGCCTCGGTCGCCAGGCGATCACCCTGAGAGTTGTCCGACGAGCCTCGGCCTATCGGCAAAAGACCCGCACCGCCACCTGAGTCCTCCTGACTTGCCCGCGATTCGGCAGCCAAGCGCGCGGCGCGCACCGCCGGATCCAGCAAGGCCCACATCGGCAGCAGCAGGACGAAAGCCCCCAAGTACGTCCAGGCGGCGGGCCGGAAGAAACCATAACGTACGAAGAAGAAGCTCAGCGTCCCGAGAATTGCCAAGACAAGCACGATGCTCACGGCAAATGCGGCGTTCGACTCGCCCGATAATCCGCTCCACGGGATCAGCACACCCGCCACGATCGGCAACACGAAGCACGCCAGCACTGAAAGCCCCGCAGCCACCTTGCCTCCCGTCGACGCATTGCGGCGCGGAACAGGAAGCAGTCCGAACGGCGCCAGCACGAACCCGACAAACGCAAACACCACCCCGACCAGAACCGCGCCCACGAGTGCGAAGATCCCGATCTGGAGCACCGCCGCCGCGGCTATGCCGCCCATGAGAAGATAGGTCCAGGAAACCTTCTTGTGCCGCGGCGCCACCCAATCGCCGCCCCCGCCCGCCACGCTCGCCAACCCCAAGGCCGGCCCGGTCCCGAGCAGCTCGGCATCGAGAAGCGACGAGGACGGAAACCCCATCGAACCATCCAACGGCGCAGCGGTGCTCGGCGCAAGCGGTGGGGGCAGACTACCCGTGATCGGAGCAGCCACCGGAATCGCCGCTGGCAACGGCGCACCAGACGCCCGCCCCTGGTCGGGTAGAGGAACCGCGACCGGCAACTTCGACTCGCCCGTCGGCAACTTTCGAGGCTTGCCGGGCACACGCTTCTCCGCCGCCGGTTTCTCCGCCGCCGGTTGTGCCTTGGCCAGTCCTGGCTGTCGCTCAGCCGGCGCCGCATGCACGGGACCGTCCGAGACGGCAGGCGGCCCAGCGTCGATGGGCGGAACATCGTCGGGAACAGGAGACCCGGGCACGCGAAACGATCGGCCGCATTGGTGACACTTCACACGCCGCCCGACCCATCGCTCTTGCATGGGGTACGACTGTCCACACTGCGGGCATTCGAAGGTGCCGGTCATCACCAAGACCTTCTAAGGATTCGTTTCCAGAGGTAACACGTTGGACACTCGCCGCCGGGCGCTTCCCGGGTATCGCCCTTCGGCCACCAGATAGGTGGTTGCTGGCACGTCGTCCGTCCCCAACGGCCAAAAACTCCCCCGCAACTCCCCGGTACCTAAGAGTTGGTGGGACAAGAGCGGCATGTTCCCGATCGGGCCGAGGCGGCTTTCCACAACCCAGCGAAACTGCCCGGCATCAGCCGGAAGGAGCTCTCGCACGCTATAGTCGACGCGCACCGACCAGCGCGGCAGGTCGGCGGTCGCCCGGCCGCGCGATAATTCCACGAGAATTTGCGGTGCTTCCTCCGCGGCCGGAGCCGCCGTTCCGATTTTCTCGGCCGCGCCTGCAGCCGCCTCGGGCTGAGGCACGGTCTTCTCAGTCGGTAAGGGAGCCGGCCCTTCGGCAAACGCAGTCGTTCCCTCAAGTTCTGGCAATCGCTGCGGAGAAGGAGACGATACCGTTGCCGGGCCAGCCTCTGGGGAGCCCTCTTCGGGCGGCGGATTCAGGAGTGGCAACAACCATGCAAACACGGCGAGGGCCGCAACGGCCGCCCCAGTCCCGGCGAGCCAACGCCCTCGGCGGCCGTAACTCTGCCCTGACCGCGCGCCGTGCAAATCCGAAACAAGGTCCACGGCAATCGCCGCCAGGTCGCGACGGAGTTCGGCCACGTCGGCATAGCGCCGCGCAGGGTCCTTTTCCAGGCAGCGGAGCACGACGCGGTCCAAACGTGGATCGACGTCGGCCTTCTGCGAAACAGGGTCAAAATGTCCCAGCGGCAATTCACCGGTGAGCATCTCGTAAAGCACCACCCCCAACGAATAGATGTCCGCTCGGCAGTCGATCTCCCACGGTCGTTCGAGTTGCTCGGGTGCCATGTACAACGGGGTGCCTAGCGCGTGACCCTGCCCCGTGAGAGTCAGCTCGCGCGCTTGCGCTGGAGCAGCCGGGCCAGGCCAAAGTCGACGATCTTCACACGCGTCGCGTGCGCGGCGTTCTCCGCTCCGCTCCTCGCGCTGCCGGCCGCCACCGAAGACTCGATCAGGATATTCTCGGGTTTGATGTCGCGATGCACGATGCCCAACCGGTGCGCGTACTCCAGGGCGTCGCAAACCTGATCGCCAATCGCCAATGCCTCCGTGGCGCGGAAGCGCCCGCGACGCAAGAGCTGCCGGAGATTCCCTCCTTCGACCAACTCCATCGCAATGTAGCGGAGCGAATTGACCTGCCCATAGTCGTAAACGGAGACAATGCGCGGATGGTTGAGCCGCGCCAGCGTCCGCGCCTCGCGCTCGAACCTCTCCTCGAACTCGGGGTCCGCGGCCTTCCGTCGCCCCATGACCTTCACCGCAACCAGCCGACCCAGGCTCGTCTGGCGCGGCACGGTATACCGCCCCCATCCCGCTCTGGCCGATCAACTCCAGAATCTCGAATTGCGCAATCGCGGCGGAAAGCTCCGCGGGCGACAAGGGCGGGTCGAGCCCGTGCGACGGCGGAACCGAGCCGACTTCGCCCGCGCCGCGCGAAGTGGCGGCGGCCGAAAGGGCGCCTCGCAGCAGGCACTTCGGACACAACCCGCGCGTCGAAGCGTCGCCCGGAATCTCCCCCCCGCAATGGGCGCACGAGCACGCCTGCATCCGGTCATCCCCTCCGCTCAAATCCCGCGTTCTCTCCGCCCGCCCGAGACTATCGCCCCAGCGCGTCAAACATCGTCTGGATTTCCGCATCCACTTCCGCGGGATCCTCGAGCGTGCGTCCCACTTCGGCGCGGAGCAGTTGCCGATACCGCTGCCGCAACCGAAACACTGCCACCTTGATCGCCCCTTCCGTCATCCCCAGCTCGCGCGCCGTCTCCGCATAGGACGGCGCTCCCTCGTCCGCCACGAGGTAAGCCTTCAACCCCTCGAACAGTTTCCCCCGACCCGACTCCTCCAACTCGCTCTCCAGCGTCTGAAGCACGCGTTCCAGAAGCGTCAAGACCCAGCGACGCTCGAAAATCCGTTCCGCGGTCACTTCATGGGCCGGCTCCAGTTGATAGCGATCCTCCGCCCCCTGGAAATCGATGGAGAGGATCCTCCGCCCCCCGCCCCGCTTCTTCGCCGTGGCGCGGTCGTGTTCGTTGGCCAGGAACCGCTTCACGCAGACCAGCAGGAAGGAGCGGAATCTGCCCTTCTCCCGCCCCACCCCCTCCAGATACTCCTTCTCCAGCAAGCGGGCAAAAAACTCCTGCGTCAAGTCCTCGGCCCCATGAGGCGCATGACCCTGTCGACGCACAAACGCGTAGATCGGATACCAGTACATCGCGCAAAGCGACCCGAGCGCACGGTCACATTCGGGCTGCGAACGATCCGCTGCGCGCAGCACCAACGTCCATGGTGTCGTCATGAAGTACTGTGCACACATACTCTTACTACAAATATCAGCCGGCTCCGGCTCCGTCAAGCCAGTGAGTGGGCCCCAGGGGGGCCAGTCGGGGGATCTGTGCCGCTCGCAAGTCCTTGACATTCACCGCGCCAAATGCCATTTTCGTGGTCGCCCCGGGCGTGACCGGAATCGAGCCCAAGAACCTATATATCCCGGAGCCGCCGCGGCAGTCCTCCGCGGCCGGAGAATGGAGGAGCGGCACACGGTTCTGGGACCGGCTCTAAAGCCGCATCGGCCCGGCTTGCGCGCTACCCAATCCACCTAGCAAGATCACCCACGAAAACACGGGAGAATTCTGCGATGGCATTCAGTCGTCGTCACTTCCTGGCCGCTTCGGCGGCCGCCAGCCTGTCGATCGCCGCGCCCGCCGCGCATACCGCTCAGCCCGCCAAGAAGTTTCGTACGGCCCTCGTCGGCTCCGGTTGGTGGGGCATGAACATCCTTCGCGCGGCCATGGCCGCCGGCCAGTCGCAGGTGGTCGCCCTGTGCGACGTGGACCAGCGCCAAATTAACCCCGCCGCTGCCGAGGTGGAGAAGCTCACCGGCGACAGGCCCAAGAAGTACCGCGACTACCGCGAGTTGCTCGAACGGGAGAAGCCCGAGATCGTCATCGTCGGCACGCCCGACCACTGGCACCCGCTGCAGATGATCGCGGCCGTGCGGGCCGGCGCGCACGTCTACGTCGAGAAGCCGATCAGCCACACGGTCCTCGAAGGCCGGGCCATGGTCAAAGCGGCGCGCGAGACCGGCCGCGTCGTGCAGGTGGGCACCCATCGCCGCGTATCGCCCCACAACGTGAGCGGGCGCGAATTCATCCGCTCCGGGAAGCTCGGCAAGATCGGCATGGTCCGCTGCTTCGTACACTACGGCGGCGGAGCAGAGAAGCCCCGCAAGAACATCGAACCGCCCAAGGAACTCGATTGGGACTTGTGGTGCGGCCCCGCACCGTTGCGCCCCTTCAACGGCGATCCCAAGAACCCGTGGGGCGGCGGCATCCATCCCCGCGGCTTCCGCCAATACCTCGATTACGCCAACGGCACCCTGGGCGACTGGGGCATCCACTGGCTCGACCAGGTCCTCTGGATCACCGGCGAGAAGTGGCCCAGCAAGGTCTTCTCGGTCGGCGGCCGCCCGATCAAGGGCCCGCCCGTGCTGACCCAAGAGCAGCAAACCAGCGATGCTCCGGACCACCAGATCGCCACCTATCAGTTCGACGGTTTCGACGTCTCCTGGGAACACCGGCAGTTCGCCGGCAATAACGCCGAGAAAGGAGAATCGGTCGGCTGCTACTTCTACGGCGAGAAGGGCACCTTCCACATGGGCTGGCAGAAAGGCTGGACCTTCTACCCGGTCAACTCCAACGACCCCGTGATCCATGAGCCTCCTCAACTCGACAAGCCCGACGACCAGAACATCAAGGTGCTCTGGGCCGACTTCCTCCGCTGCATCGCCAACGGCAAGCGGCCGGTGTCCGATATCGAGGAGTGCTACCACTCGACCAACTGCGCCTGCTCGGCATGCTCAGCTACAAGCTGGGACGTAGCATTACCTGGGACGGCGAGAAGGCCGAATGTGTGGGCGATCCTGAAGCCAACAAGCTGCTCAAACGCGACTACCGGGGCGAGTGGAAGTATCCCGTCTGACGCGAAGCTCTTCGATGCCGCACCAACGCCGGGACGCCGCGATACTGGCGTCCCGGCCGTTGCTTTCACTACTCGCCCAGGGCTTCCTGCCAGAGGTCCGGCCGCTTCGTACATACTGCGTCGATTGCATAGCCGTCGAGTTGATCGACAAATTCCTCAATGCGGTCGACGGGGTGTCCCTGCAACTCGGGTGAGACGATGCAGAGCTTGAACGACGGGCGCAACAACCCGTAGCTCCGGTCGTCCAGCGGCAGCCGCTGGAAGCAGTCGATCCATACCCAGTCCACTTGCCCGGCCAGCGCCAAGGGCCCTTCGATCGGCTCGAATTCGCTGTACCGCACTGCGATGCGATGCTCGCCCCGCGCCGCCAGTAAGCGAATCATCGGAAACGAGCAATCCAGGAAAAAGTAGTCGCGCACCGTCCCGGCGTTCTGAAGGGCTTCGAGCACGCGATCTTCGATTCGCTCGCTCTTGACGTTCAGGATCATCGTACCGTGGCGGTATTCACCCAGGTAAGCCGCGAAGTCTTCGCCGTCGCAAAACGGGTCGTGGCTGAGGATCAGCCGTTCCGCTCGGTCGCGCAGGTCGAGTTCCACCCCGTATTCGGGCGGAACCCGGCGGAGTTGCTCCAGCGTATTCACGCGGTGTTGGATGTATTTCATCCGCGCTCCTCCGGTGTCACGGGGTCGCAGCTCGCGGCCTGGGCGCGCTTGCGCCGCTGCCGCACGCCCATGCGAAAAGTGACCAGGCGCATGCCAAGAAAATTCAGGACCGTGGTCACGCCCGTGGCCACCAGAAACGCCGCCGCCTTCGCCCACCTGGACGGCACCCAATCGCCCGCCAAGGCCAGGACGAGGCCGTTCACTACCACGTTGACCGCCAGGGTCGCGGCATAGAGCGTCAGATAGGTAATGGGCTCGGCCGCCGAGCGCCGCGCCGACTCAAACGTCCATAGCTTGTTGCCCGCAAAGCCCAGCGCCATGCCCGCAACATAGGAGATCCCTTTGGCCGCGTGGGTCGCGAGCCCCGCGCGCATGAGAATCGCGTAGCACGCCAGGTCCAACAGCACGCTCAATACGCCGATCACCAGGAATCGGCGGACCTGCTTGGCGGTCTCGCGGCGTTCGGACCAGGCTCTAGCCGAGGGCGGCAAAGTAACGCTCCCACTTCTGGAAATCCTCGAGATCGCGGGGCGTCCCCCAGCCGATATACTTCTCCACTTCGAACACTCGGCATGCGCGCCCTTCGCTTACCAGTAGGTTCGGCACGGTGTCCATGTAGAACTCGCCGTTGACGCGCACCTCCGCCGCCACCATGCGATCGATCGCTTCGATCATCCGCCTCGCGCTGCGGAAACTGAAGAACCCGCTTACCGTATGGTCGTTCAAAGGATGCGGAGAGATCGGCCGCTTGCAGGAGACCTCGAGCACCCGATCTCCTTCTACGCGAACCCATCCGTGCTGCTCGGGGGCCACCAGCACGCGCGCATCGCCCCGGTACGTCCAGATCAGACACTCGACCGAGGAATCGGCCATTTGCCGCTCGAGCTTCTCCCGATCGTAGACGTGCGTATTGTCGCAGGCCGCGACAATCACCGGCAAGTCCGGCTCAAGCGCCTCCGCGGCCAGGCGTACCGTGCAGGCCTGCCCCTCAGTCAGGCGCTCGACCACGACGATCCGGGCCTCTGGCAGGTGGCTGCGCAGCACTCGATCGATCGCGTGAGTGCGGAGGTGCTCGGCCCGAACCAGGAATACGATCCGCTCGGCGGCGGGCAGGTCGCGGACCGCGCGCACTACCATCGGCAATCCGGCGACGGGCACCAGAGGTTTCGGCACGGTGTATCCGCCTTCCACAAACCGCCGCCCTTCGCCCGCCATCGGAACCACGATCTGGATACCCATGCACACCTCGGCTTCACCCCAAGAAGAAACCCGCGAAGATCTCTCGTTCGACCGCCTCGTCCAGGTCCAGAAACAGTCCAAAACGCGGGGTCGACACGACGCGCATCGGCGCCAAATGCGGAATCCGCAAGCGATTCCACCGTACGCGCGGAACTGCGAGCAGCCACCCCACCAGGCAGCGAAGTACCACGTTGTGCGAACACGCCAGACTCGGGCCTTCCCCTGGCTGCCAACGCTCTTCGGAGAACCGGCGAAGCCGCTCCAGTACCGACGCCGTATTCTCTCCCCCCGGCAGGCACGGGTCCTCGCCGCGCTGCCACGCGGCAAACAGTTCCGGGTAGCGGCGCCGCGTCTCCGCCACGCTCAAGCCCTCGCAAGCCCCATAGTCGATCTCCGCCAGCCGCTCGTCCACCGCAGGCTCCGGCAGGCCCGGGACCAGCGCGCTCAGCCTCCGCATGCTGCCCGCCGCACGGCGCAAGCCGGACACCCACGCGCGCCCAGGCCGCTCGTCGCACACCGCCTTCGCCAAGGCGCCGAAAGCGCCCTCCTCAGCAGCGATCAAGTCGGGGTCGACGCGCCCCTGGAAAATGCGATCTTCGCCCGTCGGCTGGTTCAAGGCGGTCGGCGCGTGCCGGAAAACCAGGTGACGCGTGGCGCGCTGCTCGAACTCCTCGCGAAACTGCCGCTCGAAAGCCGCCACGAACTGGCCGGTTCGCTCGATCACGTCCGCCAGCGGAGGCTCGAAATCCACCTCCTGCTTGCGGCGCCGCAGCTCCCGAAATAGCGCTGCGAACGATTCCCGCCCTTGGCCGAATCGCTCGAAGTACTTCGCCAAGAGCGGCTCACCGTCGTCGGGCTCGTTCGAACGCTCGACAAGCTTGACGAAGTTCTGCATCACGAACCGCATCACGTGGTAGGCAAACTCGTGGCGGTCGCGCTCCGTCATCGGCTTGCTCCGCGCTGCCTCCCGGCAACCCTCGACGCCGAACTCCAACTCGCGGTAACTCACCGCTCCTTGGGCCAGGTCGCGCAGATAATCCTGCGCCCCCCGGCGGGCGCCGAAGAATTGATGCGGTTGCAGTCCGAACACCGGGTACACGCTTGCCAGCGAAGCTTTGTGCCAAAGGCCCGACCGCTGCCAGTCAAAGCACGTAAACGGGCTCTTGACCGCATGCTCGCGGTGGCCCTCGGCCGTGTAAACCATCAAATGCAGGACGGCGGTGCGCGGGTCGTTGTACTTCAGCGGTCCCAGCGTCGCGTTCACGCGTAATCCGTAGCCCAGTCCCCCCAACACCGGCTCCAGTTCCTCGCGAAAGGTCTCCTGAAGTCGCTGGAAACGCGCGGCATCGAGCCCGTCGACGACCACGATCGTGTCCAGGTCGGCAATTCCTTCCAGGTCCACGCCCGAGCTGAAGCTGCCGGCAAGCGTGACCGAGAGAACTCCCTCGGCCCGGTTCGCCGCGCGGGCAATCGCATCGAGAATCGCCTGGCGCGCAGCACTAGGGGCCATATCCGCCACTGGTCAATACCATCGCGCTGTTCACGGGGTTCTCGGCCTGGAGCACGCCCGAGGCCGACACGATGATCCTCGATCGCACGAAGGGAACGTTCTCCGTCGTTACCCCGCCGTCGAAGATCAATTGGTAACCGTAACGGCCGGAGAGCCCATCCAACGTCGCGGCCATGCCGATCGCTTCATCCAAGAGTTTTTGACCCGATTGGCCCGGCCGTTCGATCCCCAGCACCATCACGTAGTCGACATGGGGCAGGTAGGGAAGCAATTCGCCCAAGGTTACCGAACGGTGCCAGACCACCCCCACCAGCCGCCCTTTCTGCCGGCACCGCGAAATCACTTCCATCACCCCATCCTCGATGTCCACGTGGACCAGGAAGCAATCGACCGAGTCCCAGCATTGCTCGATCCATCGCAGCGGGGCGCACGACATCAGGTGCAGGCAGAACGGCTCCAGCGGCCAGTGCTGCCGGGCTTCGGCGATCTTCTTCAAAGCCACCGGCGGAGCCTGGAAATCCACCGTCTCGTCCACTAGGTCGAAGTGCAGGTGGTCGCAGTGCCCGCCGACTCGCCGCGCGATCTCTTCGATGTTGCTCGCCTCGTCCAGGTGAATCGCGATCCCCAGGTTCCTCGCCGTGAGCCGGAACGTATAACGCCGGTGAAGGTAATAGGAAATCGCGAACAGGCAGCCCGAGGCGATGAACCGCCAGTTGGGATAACTCGCCCAACTGATCAACCCCAGCACCGTGGCCGTCAGCAGGTTCACCGCATAACTCAATCCCGAGATCAAGGCGAACAACCAGAATGTCCGCAGGAAAGTCTGCCGCGAAACGTGAAAGTTGTAGTGCGCGTTCATGAAGAAGGCGAACAGCAACCCGGCCAGAAAGGCTACCCCCGACTTGGGCACTTTCGGCCACGACTCGGGCAGCACGTGCGTTACCAGGATTACCTCGATCAGAATCGAGAGAAATCCGATGATGATAAACCCGCCCAGGTAGCGGTATCGCCACACCAGCCACGACAGCAACCGCCGAAAGTCCCGCTTGACCAGCAAACGGCGGGAAAACAGGACCGCCGACGAGCCGTCGGGGGCCAGCGAAGTCCGAATCAAGCTAGGTGCCATCGCACTCCCCCGAAGCGACGCGAAGCGAAAAAGTCTCGACAACCACCGGCGTCAAACCGTCCAGCCGGTACAGATTCATCCGCGTAAAACGCACCCGCCCCGAGGGCGGACTCTCCTTCAGACATCCCCACACTTTGCTCCAGTCGTCCGGCCAGATCGAGGCAATCGTGATGTGCGCGTGCCAGATCGGTCCCACGTAGGGAAAGCCGAATTCCAGCACGTTCGCGCGCTCCGCCTCCGCCAGACGCGGCCACGACGCGTCGTACCGCGCACGCGTTGCCGCCGCATCCCGCAGCGGGCTTAACGCACGCACCGTGCGCTCTTGAAACTTTCCCAGCGCGACTCGATCAGCAGCTCGCAATTCACAGGTCAGCGTGTGGCGGCCCGTCAGAACGTCGCCCTCGAACACGTGCCAACCGTCCACCCCCGCGCTCGGCGCCGGGGAACCTGCGGCAAACTCCCTCACCGCCCCTGCCGTCCTGCTTGCGTCGTCAAACAGGGCAAGATACAAGGTCGCGTGCGGCGGGTCGTCAAGGTAGAGTTGCTCGCCCGCCATTTCTCTCGTGCGACGCTTGTACTCCAGCACGCCGCGCCGAGAATTCCTCGTCGGGCTCCAATGCCAGGAAGTAGGGCTCCGCTCCACTCATCGCCAGATCCCCGTCCCCAGCCGGAACATGAAGACCATGCTGCGACGAATCGTCCTCGCGCGCGAGCGGAACGTGGCCGCCCAATGGCTCTGACCGTGCCGTCGCGGCGGAAATTCAACCTCGATCGTGCGTACGTGCCAGCCGTGCCGCAGCGCCTCGTACAATACGTAAACGTCAAAGTTGAAGTCGATCGGCGCGTTGGGAAGGTGATCGAGCAGGCTGCGGTGAAAGAGTTTCGGCTGCGCGTTGATTTCCGTCATCCGCCGCCGCAACAGCACGAGCGCAACAACCTCCATGCCGCGGCTGATCGCACGCTGCCCCAACGCGCGTCCGCGCCGGTTTCCCTTAATCAAGACCCGCTTGCGATCCGCGTCGCTCTCGTAGAGCTGCAGGGCCCGGAAGACGTCGCCGGGGTCGGTCTGCATGTCGGCGTGGGACCACGCCAGCACTTCCCCACGCGCCGCGCGCAGCCCCGTCAGGATCCCGTCGCCGTATCCCCGGTTCTTCTCCACGCGCACGCTCCGCGCAAACGCGTTTCCGGCTAGCACACCCGCGAGTACCTGCGGTGTGCCATCCGTAGAGCCGTTGTCGACTAGGATCAACTCGAAGTCCCCGCGCGAGGCGAATTCCGCAAAACGCCCCACAATCGCCGGAATGCTGGCGGATTCGTTGTAACAGGGGAGAACAACGCTCAAGTGCGGGCTGCTCACGGCACGGCCTGAAATACGGATTTCTCGTCAAGCGCCGCATCGTGTTCCAACGTGCCTGCGCTCCGGCAACTCCCTTCCGTCTGGACGTCCGCTGGAAACCGGAACGTCTTCCACGTTCGCGCTGCCGTTCGCCTCCGCTCGCCGAATCGCAAATCCCGCTCCCGTTTCGTGGGCTCCACATCGAAGGAGCCGCAGACAAGTACTTCGTTTCTGGGGCACCAGAGCGGAAACCACGGGGGGGTGGAAGAGACCCCTATCGTAGCACGACTGGGTCCGAGCAACAAGCTCAACTTCCCCCCCATGGCGCCACACCCAGTCGGACACTCCGCATCACCAGCGCGCCCAAACCGCGATCTCACCCGTCGAGCCTCTCCTCAGCCGATAGTGTAGTATAGAGGCGTACCTCCCGGTTGGGTCCTTGGCGACCGGCTGCCAACGCCTTTTTCGTTTTTCCCCGGGTACACTTCCTGCGATCCCCCGACCGCGCCAACGCCCTCCCGGCTGTCTGCGAACAACACGACTCGATGCACGCGACCGAACCGATTCCCTGCGTCTCTTGGGAGCAGAACCTGCTGGCTGTGCTACTCGCGCAGGGACCACGTGCCGCACGCCTCGCAGCCTGCCTCGTGGCGGTTCTGGTGATTGTGGTCTTCGTGATGCTGATCTGGTGCGGTGCAACGCACCAGACGGCCTATGCCTGGGACTCGGCCTTCCTCTTGGACGGCGCGTGGCGGCTCCTCAACGGTCAGCGGCCGCACTTCGATTTCTACTCCCCATTGGGATCCGTACCGCTCGCCGTCACTGCACTGGCGATGCGAGCCACCGGCCCTTCCGCGAATGCCCTCGCCTACGGCTATGCGATGCTGCTCCTCCCAGTTACCTTGGCGGCGTGGTGGCTCAGCCGCGTCCGGCTGCCCGCCGTGTCCGCCGTCCTGTTCATCCTGCTCGTAAGCTTCTCCCTCGTCGCCACTCACGCCCCCGGCGGTTCGTTCTACGACACCACCTACGCTGCCCAATACAACCGGTTAGCCTGGGCCCTTCTGTGCCTGGCAGCCCTCGAATGCTTGCTTTCGCCGCGAGATCCCGCGAGCGCTCGGCGAGCCTTCGCCGAAGGGCTCTGTTCGGGGGCAATCCTCGCCTTGCTCCTGTTCACCAAGATCTCCTATTTCAGCGCGGCCTTGCTGGCCATAGCAATGGGAGCCGCCGTGGTGGGCCGTCGCGCCGCGGGTTGGGCAGGCCTCGGCTGCGGATTCCTTGCCTTGGGTACAGCCTTCGGTGCCTATCTCGGCGGTGATCTTGGCCCCATGTTCGCCGATCTGAGCACCCTGGCCGCAGTCCAGAACACGCGCGAACGCCTCTGGGGATTGCTCAACGCGCTGCGATTCAACCGCACGCCCCTTCTTCTGCTCGCCGCGATCATCGCAGTGCTCCTGCGACCCATGCGCGAGCAAAGGTTTCAGGCCCGGCGGCCGTATTGGATCGCGACGGCGCTGGGAGCGTTCGGCCTCGTAGGCCTCGGCCTGTTGATCTACGGCAGTGATGGAATGACCGGCCTTCCACCGGCCTTCCCGGTTGCAGTTCTCATCCTCGCCGAAGGATTCCGCCGCCGCTGCGCGATCGAGCCAACTCTGGCCCCTGCGCAATTCGAGGTCGGATTCAAGTATCTTCTCACCTCGGCGTTGGCCGCTTGGCTGACGGCCCTGATCGCCCTGCCCGGACTGGCCAGCGTGACCTACTCCTGGGCTTGGCACCTCCGCAACGCCGCTCGGGATCCCCTGGCCCGCGTCGACCAGTCGCCGACCATGTACAGTATGGTTTTCCCCCCCACGTCCGACGAGCGTCTGCTCTCGCCAGACGAGATCCTCCAGAACATCCTCCGCCGCGATCCAGACACTCCCGGTTTGACCTCCTATCAGTACGCGCGTTGGCTCGACGACGGCCTGACCCTGCTGGGAAATCACTTCGATGACCAGAGCCGAGTGTTCACCCTCGACTGGGTCAACCCGTTCCCCTTCGCGTTCGCCCTGCCCAGCCCGCGGGGCACGGCACTCTACTACCATCCGGGCCGAGTGGTCGACGCCCAGAATATGCCGCCTGCAGATCGCGCACTGGCCGAGGTCACCCTGATCCTCGTGCCACGGCGGGCGATCCTCCCCATAGCATCACAACTGCTCCGGCAGGTTTACGGTCCGGCCATCGAATCGCAATTCGTGCCCGTCGACCAATCCCGACTGTGGATTCTCTATGCACGCCGGTCGAGCACGGCACAGTTGCCGTAGCCGGCGGGAGAACGTGTCGATGCGTCCGCTTTTCAAGCCCCTGATGCTCATCGCGGTCGTTCTGGCCGTGCCGATCGTGCCCTTCCTGCTCCTCGGTGACCGTCTGGAGCCCCGCGTGCTCGCCCAGTTGGATCGCGAGATTCCCCCGACGGCCTTGGCCGCGTTGGTCACGGCACTTCTGGCCGTCGACATCCTCTTGCCCATCCCTTCCAGCATCGTGAGCACGGTGGCCGGCAGGCTGCTGGGTTTTTGGACTGCAACCGCCGTGTCGTGGTTGGGAATGATGATCGGCAGCGTGGTCGCCTTTGCGCTGGCCCGCGCCGCGGGACGTCCCCTGGCGCTGCGGCTTTCCTCCGCCCAGGAAATGGACCGAATGGACGTGCTGAGCGCGCGATGGGGTCCCTGGGTCTTGGTGCTCGCCCGACCCGTGCCCGTCCTGGCCGAAGCAAGCGTCCTGCTCTTCGGCGTTACGCGGCTTTCCTGGCTACGGTTCCTCGCGCCGGTCGCCTTGAGCAACCTGGGAATCGCCGCTGCTTATTCCCTGCTGGGAGACCGCGTGCAGTTTCCCTTGGCGCTGGCCGCATCGGTGGCGCTGCCTGCAACCGCTGCCCTCCTCGCTCGGAAGTGGTGGAAGCCGGCGTGTGCCCCCGCTACAATGCCCGCACCGCAGGAAACAACCGACGCCCCCTGACCTGCCAGATGCGTTTGCTGCTCCGCACTTCCCTTATTGGGGCCCGCATGGTTAGCAAACGCCGGGCGGCCAGGGGAACTCCGGATTCCAGCCATTTCGGCTCACGATCCGGGGTGAATTGCCAACATGGACTGCGCCGGCATCCATAGACTCCGTTGGTCTGCGGAGCAATGGTCGGAACGTTCCCTCGCCCGCGGTGCTTCGCACCCAGCGTGTTGCCTCATACCTCGAATGCACCTTCCTGCCTCACTCGGAGTCCGCCCATGAGCGATTCTGCCGCCGCCTCGCTCGACGCCATCGTGAAGCTTCTCGATTCCGGCGATCCGTCGCTCTACCAGGTCACCACGCGCGGCCCCGGTCCCCGCGGTCAGTTGCCGCTCACGCCCGAGATGCTTCGCCTTCGCCCCAGCGGCGACGCCTTCGGCATGACCGATGACGCGGGCATGGGCTGGGACCCATCGACCCTCGCCGGGCCGCAGTTCGTGATTCTCAGCACGCTCGGCGGATTCCGCGGCCGAAGACGGCACGCCGATCGCTCTCGGCTATCACACGGGCCACTTCGAACTGGGAATGGCGGTTGCGCGCGGCGGCCGAGGAACTGCGCCGCGCCGGCGGCGTGCCCTATGCCGCCTATTGCACCGACCCTTGCGACGGCCGCACGCAGGGCACGCCGGGCATGTTCGACAGCCTCGCCTACCGCAACGACGCGGCCTCCGTCTTTCGCCGCCAGGCCCGATCGATCCCCACCGCCCAAGGCGTGCTCGGCGTGGCCACCTGCGACAAGGGACTGCCGGCGATGATGATGGCCCTGGCCAGCTTCCGCCGACTGCCCTGCGTGCTGATCCCCGGCGGCGTCACGCTGCCCACGACCGACGGCGAGGACACGGGCAAGGTGCAGTCGATCGGCGCCCGGTTCGCCCGCGGCGAGATTGAGCCTGGCAGAAGCCCAAGTCGCGGCCTGCCGCACCTGCGCCTCGCCCGGCGGCGGATGCCATTTCTTCGGCACCGCCGCCAGCGCCCAGGTCGTCGGCGAGGCCTTGGGCCTGGCGCTGCCCCACTCGGCCCTGGCGCCCTCGGGCCAGCCGATCTGGCTCGACATCGCCCGACGCAGCGCGGCGGCCCTGCATGGCGCTGGCCCAGCGGGGCATGAAGACGCCAGGACATCGTCACCGAGGCTTCGATCCGCAACGCGATGGTCGTCCATCGCGGCCTTCGGCGGCTCGACGAACCTGCTGCTGCACATCCCCGCCATCGCCTACTCCGCCGGACTCCCGCGGCCGACCATCGACGCATTGGACGCGAGATCAACCGCCGCGTGCCCCGCCTGGTCGACGTGCTGCCCAACGGCCCGGTCAACCACCCCACGCTCCGCGCCTATCTGGCCGGCGGCGTGCCCGAGGTGATGCTACGCCTCCGCGACATGGACCTACTCGATCTCAACGTCCTCACGGTAGCCGGGCTGTACGCTCGGCGATGTGCTGGCGTGGTGGGAGAAATCGCCCCGCCGCGAGGCCCTCCGCCGACGGCTTCGCGACGAGCGATGGCATCGATCCGGACGACGTGATCTTCACGCCCGCACCGCGCCGGGAACTCGGCGTCACCAGCACCGTCTGCTTCCCCCGCGGCAACCTCGCGCCCGGAGGGCTCGGTGATCAAGAGCACGGCGATCGACCCACGCGTAGTCGATTCCGACGGCGTATATCGCAAGACCGGCCCGGCGCGGGTCTTCTGCCGCGAGACCGACGCCATCGCCGCGATCAAAGGGCAGGGAGAACGGCCCCATTCGGCCGGGCGACGTGCTCGTCCTGATCGGCCGTGGCCCCGCCGGGTTCCGGAATGGAGGAGATCTACCAGATCACCGCCGCCTTGCGCTACCTGTCGTGGGGACACGAGGTCGCCGTGGTCACCGATGCTCGTTTCTCCGGCGTGAGCACCGGCGCGTGCATCGGACATGTCGGGACCCGAAGCCCTGGCCGGCGGGCCGATCGGCAAACTCCGCGATGGCGACCAGGTCCGAATCGTGATCGATCGCCACCGTCTGGAAGGCACCGTCGATTTCGTCGGCGACGCCCAACGCGAGGTTGCGCCCGAGGAAGCCTGCTCGCATCCTCGCCGCCCGCTGCCCCGCATCCTGACCTCTCGCCCGACCCACTCTTACCCACCGAGACGCGACTCTGGGCCGCATTGCAGCAACTCGGCGGCAGCACCTGGGGCGGCTGCGTTTACGACGTGGATGCAATTGCAAAAGCCCTGGCCTCCGTCGGATCTCGCCCTGCGGCGGACTGAATCGGGAACCTCCGGTCCCGGGAAAAACCACACTTCGCCCTCCCGCATGGGGGACTGCTCTGCTGTCATTTTGGCAGCGTGGGCGCGGCTTTGCCCCAGCCGTTTGCCAGGTTTGGCAAGCGCCCCGGAAAGGCCCCGCTGAATCGATCCACTCTAAATCCCGTGCATGCTATGGCTTAGGCAATGCTGTATCGAGTGGCGCGCAGCTTGCTAACGGGATGCCCTAAAGCACTCCTGTGCGCGTACTGTGGCAGTATCGGTAGCCCGCAGCCCGCGTCCTGCGGAGCCGTTCCTAGAAAACCTGTGTCTTGAATCAATTCCGGAGGCGAGCACGCAATGGCGAAAAAGGGTAGCGCAACCAAGGAAAAGTCGGCCGGGGGGGCCCTCAATCTCCAGCCGCTGGGGGATCGAGTGGTCGTGGAGCGGGAAGAGTCGGAAGAGATCACCTCCGGCGGTATCGTGCTCCCCGACACCGCCAAGGACAAGCCCGCCCGCGGCACCGTGATCGCCATCGGCGACGGTCGCCTGCTTGAAGGACGGCCGCCGGGCGGCCTTCCAGGTGAAGGTCGGCGATCGCGTGGTTTTCAGCTCCTACGCCGGCGACGAGTTCAAGCTCGGCGACCGGCAACTGATGTTGATGCGCGAAGAGGACATCCTGGCGGTCATCGCCTGCAACCCTCGGCACCCAGCCGATAACCATACACGCTCCAGGCGACCGATCGGGTCGCCCACGATTCAGAAGGAGAACACAGTTCCATGGCGAAGATGATTGCGTTTGACCAGGAAGCCCGCGACGCCCTGCGGCGGGGCGTCTCCAAGCTGGCCCAGGCGGTCAAGGTCACCCTCGGTCCCCGCGGCCGCAATGTGATCCTCCAGAAGAGCTTCGGCTCGCCGACCGTCACCAAGGACGGCGTCACCGTCGCCAAGGAGATCGACCTGGAGGACGTCTACGAGAACATGGGCGCCCGCATGGTCCGCGAAGTCGCCTCCAAGACCAGCGACGTGGCCGGCGACGGCACCACCACGGCCACGATCCTGGCCGAGGCGATTTTCAACGAGGGCCTGAAGGCCGTCGTGGCCGGCGTGAACCCGCTGCAACTCAAGACAGGGCATGGACAAGGCGGTCGTCGACATCACCGAAAAGCTGCGGAAGATGTCGATCAGCGATCAAGGACCAGAAGCAGAAGATCGCCCAGGTCGGCACCGTCGCCGCCAACAACGACATGGAAATCGGCAACATGCTGGCCGACGCCATGGAAAAGGTCGGCAAGGACGGCGTGATCACCGTCGACGAGGGCAAGACGCTTCAAGACCGAGATCGAGTTCGTCGAAGGCATGCAGTTCGACCGCGGCTACCTCTCGCCGTACTTCGTCACCGATTCGCAGCGGATGGAATGCGTGCTCGAGGACGCCTTCGTCCTCATCAACGAGAAGAAGGTCTCGAACGTCAAGGAACTGGTGCCGCTTGCTGGAAGCCGTCGTCAACGCCGGCAAGCCGCTGGTGATCGTGGCCGAGGATGTCGACGGCGAGGCCCTGGCCACACTCGTGATCAATAAGCTCCGCGGCACGCTCCGCGTGTGCGCGGTCAAGGCTCCCGGCTACGGCGACCGCCGCAAGGCCATGCTCGAAGACATCGCGATCCTCACCGGCGGGAACGGCCCTGTTCGAGAGCCTGGGCCGCAAGCTGGAAAACGTGGCCCTCACCGATCTGGGCCGCGCCAAGAAGGTGGTCATCGACAAGGACAACACGACGATCATCGAAGGGGCCGGCAAGAGCGCGGAGATCAAGGGCCGCATCGACCAGCTCCGCCGCGAGATCGACGATGGCACCAGCGACTACGACCGCGAGAAGCTCGAAGAGCGTCTGGCCAAGCTGGCCGGCGGCGTGGCCAAGATCAACGTCGGCGGCGCGACCGAGAGCGAGGTGAAGGAGAAGAAGGCCCGCGTCGAAGACGCCCTGCACGCCACCCGCGCGGCCGTCGAGGAAGGCATCCTGCCCGGGCGGCGGCGTTGCCCTCCTGCGCGCCGCCAGGCAGGTCAAGCCCGAAGGACTCGGCGCAGGACGAGGCAGGTCGGCTACAACATCGTGCTCCGCGCCTGCCGCGCGCCGCTGATCCAGATCGCCGCGAACGCCGGCCAGGACGGCGGCATCGTGGCCGAGAAGGTCGCCGAAGCCAAGGACAACATCGGCTTCAACGCCGCCACGCTCGTCTACGAAGACATGGTCAAGGCCGGCGTGATCGACCCGACCAAGGTCACCCGCACCGCCCTGCAGAACGCCGCCAGCGTGGCCACGCTGCTCTTGACCAGCGACGCCCTGGTCGCCGAGAAGCCCAAGGAAGAGAAGGCTCCGGCCGGCCACGGCGGCAACCACGACATGTATTAACGCGCCTGGGGAATCGCCCCACCGCGCACGCGCACAATCCAGCCGCCGCCTCTGCACCCTTTGCAGAGGCGGCGGTTTCTCTATTCAGTGGTTTGTCGGCCACACTCCACAAGGTGTCGGCACAAGCACTGCGCTCCGCAGAGAACTACCACTTCTCCATCAACACCGAGTCAACATATCGCTCCAGGTCCCGATTCAGGCTCGCGGTCGAGTGAAGCCCAAGCTCGATCTCGTCCTGCCCAGGACTCGGCGAGACGGTCTCCAGCCCATTGGCGTCGAATACTCGATCGACCGCGGCACTGGTCATACCCGTGGGCCGTGATTTGATCGCCAGCGCGTTGATGAGGAAGTGCGGGTCGGAGCCTCCCGTGTCCTTCAGGTCCAGCGTGAGCTGGCCATCGACTACCTCGACTTGGTACGTTCGCGTGACGTACTCGCCCACCGCATGCGAGAGCGTATCGACCTGCGCCCCTTCCAGCGTCACCCCCATCTGCTCGTGGGCCCACTTCGTGTCCCCGAGCGTCACCGTCACGTCGTAGCTGCCGTTGGCCAGATCCACCAGGAAACGGCCGCTGGTGCCGTAGTTGTAGTCCCGGTTCAAGGCATTGGCCGTGCCCAGGTCGTAGGCCTTCATCGCCGTCTGCCAGCCGTAGCCCAAGGCACTGGTATAGAGCGTCGTGTCGACTACCTGGGTGTAACCCGATTCCACCGGCGAACTCGCAGTGCCGAAGTCAAACGACTTCGCCATGGAAACGACGTGCGGCTTGATCGCCAGCGCGTTGATGAGGAAGTGCGGGTCGGAGCCTCCCGTGTCCTTCAGGTCCAGCGTGAGCTGGCCATCGACTACCTCGACTTGGTACGTTCGCGTGACGTACTCGCCCACCGCGTGCGAGAGCGTATCGACCTGCACTCCTTCCAGCGTCACCCCCATCTGCTCGTGGGCCCATTTCGTGTCCCCGAGCGTCACCGTCACGTCGTAACTGCCGTTGGCCAGATCCACCAGGAAACGGCCGCTGGTGCCGTAGTTATAGTCCCGGTTCAAGGCATTGGCCGTGCCCAGGTCGTAGGCCTTCATCGCCGTCTGCCAGCCGTAGCCCAAGGCACTGGTATAGAGCGTCGTGTCGACTACCTGGGTGTAACCCGATTCCACCGGCGAACTCGCAGTGCCGAAGTCAAACGACTTCGCCATGGAAACGACGTGCGGCTTGATCGCCAGCGCGTTGATGAGGAAGTGCGGGTCGGAGCCTCCCGTGTCCTTCAGGTCCAGCGTGAGCTGGCCATCGACTACCTCGACTTGGTACGTTCGCGTGACGTACTCGCCCACCGCATGCGAGAGCGTATCGACCTGCGCCCCTTCCAGCGTCACCCCCATCTGCTCGTGGGCCCACTTCGTGTCCCCGAGCGTCACCGTCACGTCGTAGCTGCCGTTGGCCAGATCCACCAGGAAACGGCCGCTGGTGCCGTAGTTGTAGTCCCGGTTCAAGGCATTGGCCGTGCCCAGGTCGTAGGCCTTCATCGCCGTCTGCCAGCCGTAGCCCAAGGCACTGGTATAGAGCGTCGTGTCGACTACCTGGGTGTAACCCGATTCCACCGGCGAACTCGCAGTGCCGAAGTCAAACGACTTCGCCATGGAAACGACGTGCGGCTTGATCGCCAGCGCGTTGATGAGGAAGTGCGGGTCGGAGCCTCCCGTGTCCTTCAGGTCCAGCGTGAGCTGGCCATCGACTACCTCGACTTGGTACGTTCGCGTGACGTACTCGCCCACCGCGTGCGAGAGCGTATCGACCTGCACTCCTTCCAGCGTCACCCCCATCTGCTCGTGGGCCCATTTCGTGTCCCCGAGCGTCACCGTCACGTCGTAACTGCCGTTGGCCAGATCCACCAGGAAACGGCCGCTGGTGCCGTAGTTATAGTCCCGGTTCAAGGCATTGGCCGTGCCCAGGTCGTAGGCCTTCATCGCCGTCTGCCAACCGTAGCCCAAGGCACTGGTATAGAGCGTCGTGTTAGCTACCTGCATGTAACCCGATTCCACCGGCGAATTGGCAGTGCCGAAATCAAAACTCCGACCTTGGGCCGGGTCCTGTACCACAATCGTCACTGTGGCCAGAGCGGATTCCTGGGTGGGGTCCTTTGCTTTGTAGGTGAAGCGGTCGGTGCCGACGAATCCTAGCGATGGAGTGTAAATAAAGGAGCCGTCGGGATTGAGCGTGAGAGTGCCTTGCGTCGGCCCGGTTACCAATACCGCCGTCAGAGGGTCGCGGTTGCGATCGACGTCGTTGGCCAGGACACCACCCGCGCCAGGTGCCAAAGAGAATCCGGCCGTGACCGTGTAATAATCATCGTTTGCCACGGGAGCATAATTGGTGGCATTGACCGGAACACCGTTCCGTTGGAACGGAGTCTCGGGATCGCCGAAGAGATTCGTCTCCAAATGGATCCAGCGGTACGTCCCCGTGGCGCCGACTCGGAACAGATTGTCGTCTTTCGAGTCCTGATTCGCCTCGCCAAGGTGAAGCTTACCTTCGTTGAATAGCGCGTCCCAGAATTCCATCGCGTAATAATGGCTGTACGCGGGCGTCCCTCCTGGCGCATACCAGCCATAGCGCGAGTTCATCACCACGGCTAGCGCACCGTCGTCCTCGACCACGTGCTGCTCGGCGATGCTCAGGTCGTGCGTGTCAAATGAACCCGAATCACATCCCTGGGAATACATCAGGTAGGGGAAGGCATTTGTCAGCCCGGCCACAGTCGAGTTGTCGATGCGGGCATTGTACGTCTGGTTGGAGTGGCCAAGATGCTCGACGATGTGCGGACTTGCATTGAGGTCTGCGGTGACGGTTCCGCCGCTGTAGGAACTGCCCGGCACATCGTAGCGTTCGACAACGTTCCAAGTCGTAGGAAGTGTTCGGTCGCGAATGGCGATTGCCGACGTGCTGCCCCAAGTCTGCGCATCCAGATTCTCTCCCAGCCAGATCGCCGTGTCGTAGTTCGGGTGCGGACTCGTCTCGTAGAGCACAGTCTTGTTGACGAAGTTCGTTGCCTCGGCGACACTGCTCACCGGAGCGCGTCCGATGAAGACCTCGGGCAGCAGATCGATGTCTTTGCCGGTCGCGCCGTCGGTGGCCTCGCCCCAGAGCGCATCCCCGTCGCGATTCCATGTGCCGTTGAGACAGGCGTAGTACATGTCTGTCGGCAGTGCGTTCTGCGTGTATGAGCCACTATTCGCATACACACCTCGTTGCGGCACAACCTCGATGTCACCCCCCAGCAAGACCCATCGCGTGCCCCAACGGCTGTATGCGTCGGAAATGAAATGGCGAATCTTGTCGGGCTTGTCACCCGTCTCCGTCCCAGTGTAGTTGGCATAGATGTACTCGGTGGTCACGGTGCGGGCCGTCAAACCACGCGACAACTTCTCCGCCACGAGCGGCTGGAAACTGCCTTCCAAGCCAGTCGACGTAATGATGACGTAGTCGTACATCCCGGCCGGAACGGCCGGTTCCTCGCGAGTTTCGATTGCGCTGGCATGCGAATCGCTTGCCGCCGAGCCATAGGCAACCAGCAATTGCGGATTGTCGACCAGGCCAGCCACGCGCTCGAGGTCGGCGGTCGTCGCGGTCACCGCCAACGAGGCACCGTCGTCGGCGGCCCGAGCGTGAATCGTAACGTCGATTTGTCCGTGGAACACGACAAGCTCGGTTACCACGTCGTACTCCACGGGAAAGACACGGAGTGATCCGAGCCGCATTCCGCCCAGGATATAGTTGGAGAATGCTCCGGCACTGTGTTCGGTAAGCGAACCAGCGTGCGGGTCCAGCACTCCGGCCGTCAGCCCATCCCCTCCGTCCAGTGGAAGCGCTGCCGGCGAGGACAGAAGCGTCTCGGCCGTGCCAAGTACGGTTCCCGGGTCGCCGTAGCTCACTTCGACGGAAGAGATCTCCATCCCGGGCGGCAACAAAAGGGTGGATTGCCGAACCGGCACCACGGGATCGCCCGCCACGATCCAACTTTCCTCGCCCGCCAATCGCACCACCGACCCATTCGCAGAATCCTCGAACTCCGGCAATCCCTCGAAAGAGAACTGGAGCGTTGCCGTCGCCTCCGATGCGGATCCAACGAACCAGCCCGTGGAGTCAGCCGAAGTCCAGGTGGGCGCGACCGACAGGAGCGAACGTTCCTCGAGTGCTTCAACTCCGAGCTGCCGGCGGTTCTTCCCGCCACCGCCACATCGGCCCCCCAAGATCGGCCAGCCTCGTGCTCCGATGGTCGCTGCAAGCCAGGATTGTACACGGGTGCTCGTTCGTCGAAGCCGTTCTGCACGTAACATGCGGTCCGCTCCACTTTCTCCTAAAGGGACAGGGACTGAGATGAGTCGCGCAGCGTGGTGCAGCGCGAAATACCGCAAGATCCAGGGATTCAGGCGAGGACTTGCCCGAGGCAAAAGACAAGCGAAGGGCTGAGGCGCGACGCGCGTGGAAGAAAAAGAATCTTCCCAGAGAAGACTAGCGCGACGTTACCTCACTTGCTGGCTGGCTCGTAGGTGAAACGTATCATAATGCAGAACCGCGGTCAAACACGATCTTGAATCTTAATGACAATCTAACGCTTAAGGACCGAGCTTACCCTCTCCTGCGAGTGGGAATCGCCAGCGATTCTAAGAACCTATCCCAGAACTGCCGCGATGACCCTGTGCGGCCGGAAAATAGCCGTACCTCCAAAGGTTCTGGGATCGGCTCTACGACTTGTCCGCTTTGATGCAACGGATAAACAGATGTTGTGCAAGTTTATGTAGTGGCACCGCAGCGGCAGGGGCCAGAATCCACAACGGAGCGCGTGGGCCGTCGCATGGTTACCACCTTTCCCGGTTGCCCCCCTGAACAGCAACCACGCCTACCCCGGAACCGCGCAACGAAGGGTAAGAAGAAAAAAGGAAGAAACGGACGGCAATCTCCGTCTTGTACTGACGGGATGACTGCCCCGGCACTGTCCGCGGCTGGCCATTGTCCTTGCGCCCGAACGAGAGAATGTAAAACACCCCCTTGATGTTCACGTCCACAACGCGCGAAGACTCCTCGGGGGGCACCTCCCACGCCCGTACATTGGCGTTGATCCTGGCGGCGTTGTTGATCAAGATGTCGGGCGGGCCCTCGACGAGGATCGACTTGGCCCATGCCCCGACCTGGGATTCGTCGGTCACGCTCCCTCATACGTGTCATCAATCTCCGCTGCCACGGCGCGCACTCGGCTCTCGGCCCTGCCCCGCGTAGACTGCCTGCTCGGTGATCACCCGGTCCATGAAAACGTCGCGGTCCGACATCGGGATCTCGGGAAACATCTGGCACTCGTACGCGGCGCCCGACCAACCGCGTCTCCGGACGTACGTGCTGAAGCAGCCGGTCGTAATAGCCCTTGCCGTACCCCATCCGCGCGCCCCGCCGGTCAAACGCCACGCCCGGCACCATGACCATGTCGAGATCCCCCGCCGCGACGCGCTTGCCCACCGCAGCCCGCAGGATTAGACGCGGCTCGAGAATCCCCCACGTGCCGATCTCCAGTTCGTCCATGCTCTCCAGGCGAAACAGCTCGAGCGAGTTGTCTACGCAGTACGGCACCACCACGCGTTTGCCCTCGGCCAGCACTCTCGGCAGAAACGGCTGCGTGCGAACCTCATCGCCCAGGTGCACGTAAAGCATCACGGTTCGTGCGGCGACGTACTCCGGCAGCGCCACGAACCGCTCCCACACCGCGCCGCTCGACTCGTCCTTGTCCGCTTGCCGCTGTCGGTTGTCCTGGGCTTGCGTGCGGATTTCCGCCTTGAGCTTGCGTAGATCAACTGCCGGTTCCATAGCGACTCCCGGGGGATCTTCGGACGGCGCGTCGGCGCCGTACGGTACGAGGACGCCAATCCTATGGCGTCTAGCCGGCGAAGGCAAGCCGCGGCAACGCGGAGAGAGCCGCCGGCCCTCGGTACGAAGCGGTCGCTGGGTCCGCGAAGGATTCAGGCCCGATAACCGGCTCCGCGGCACGATTGGACCAGGTAGTCGTCGATCTCCTCCGCCCCCCGCATCCCTTCGGCGACCCCCTGCACCGCCGTGGTGCCGCCGTTCACCAGATCGCCGCCCGCGAATACACCCGCCAGCGACGTCGCCTGCGTTCCCGCCCTCGTGGCCACCAGGCCGTGACGCGTCAACTCCACGCCGCTCAACGCTGCCGATAAAACCGGCGGCAGCTCTTGCCCGATCGCCTCGATCACCAACGCGACACGGAGCAGGGTCTCGGTTTCCGGAACAACGCGCAGCGGCACGGCGGCCCGACTCGTCCCGGTCGCCCAGCTCCGTTCGCGCGACGCGCAGCCCAAGGAGCGACCCCTTGCCGTCCGTCTCGTAACCCAGCGGCTGCATGAGCACGAGCAGGTGGCACCCGCTCCGCAACAACCGCTCGCGTTCTTCCGGCCAGGCAGGCATTTCGGCGAAAGAGCGGCGGTAGACTACGAATACGTCGGATGCCCCCAGTTCAGCCGCACACACCGCCGCGTCCATCGCCGTGTTGCCGCCGCCCAGCACGGCGACCCGCGCCGGCACGTTCTTGATCCTGCCGTTCTTGACGTCGCCCAGGAAGCGCAGGGCATCGACGACTCCGTCGGCCTGTCCCAAGGACGTCGAACCCGGCAGTCCGAAGCCCAGGAACACGGCGTCGTATTCCGCGCGCAGCTCGGCCAACGAAACCTGTTCGCCCAGGGCGAAACCGTAACGCGTCTCCATGCGACCGGCAGCCACGGCGGGGGCCAGGATCGCGTCGATCTCCTCCACGCATGACTGTAGCGCAAAGCGGGAATGGCTTCCTCGGGCGTGCCGCCAAGCTGCGTGCCCCGCTCGAATAACGTTACTCGGTGCCCCTTCTCCAGCAGCCGCTATCGCACAGGCCAGCCCGGCCGGCCCGCCGCCCACCACGGCCACCCGCTGCCCGCTCGCCTCCGCCGGCAGACGCACGCCGGTCAAGCCCTGCTGCGCGCGCCATCCGGCTCACGACCAGTTGAATGTCGCGGATCGGCAGGGCGCAGTCGGCGAAGATCTGTTCGAGGCAGCCCCCTTCGCACTGGACCTCGGCCGGGCAGACGTAGGCGCACATTTCCGGCAGCACGTTGGACTTCCGCAGCACGTCGTAGGCCCGCGCAGGTCTCCCGTCGGCAAAGGCGCCGATGAATGCCGGCACGTCGACGCGGGCCGGGCAATCGGCCGCGCAGGTCGGAAACTCGCAGTCGCGGCAGCGCCGGGCCTGCTCCAGCAGCCGGTCCAGGGCGAAACGCCGGCCCAGCTTGTACTGCTCGGCGTAGATCTCGCTGTCGCGCACCACGCAGCCGGTCATCGCCCCGTCGCGCATGATCTGCGTGCAGGCGGAGCAGGTGACGCAGCGTCTTCTCCGGGTCCATGCGTCCCGTGCGTGAGGATGTCGTTGACGGAGTCGGGATAGGCGAACGCACCGCGCCCCTGGCCGATCAGGGTCGCCCCGCCGCGCCGCACCACCCCCGCGGCCACGTAGGGCATCAGGTGCCGCAGCCAGCTGTAGCCCGCTCGCCACCACCGGCAGGTCCGGATACGGCCTGCTGCACCTGCCGCGTGATGTCCGACGAACCGCGCCACGCCGGCCAGCGGATGCTCCTCGGGCGCCGGCACGCCCGCGATCGGCCGGTCGAACGGCCGGCCGTAGTGCGGGTTGTAGTAGGGATTGCCGATCGTCACGTTGAGCAGCGGGATGCCCAGCTGCCCGCAGCTGGCCGATCAACCTCCAGCGGCTCCGCCAGGTCCGGGCTCCTGGTAGTCGTCCCGATCGACGCCGAACCCGTAGGGATAGGGGATCGCGTCGTAGACGTTCATCCGCGTGGTGACGAAGACTCCGCGGCACCTCGTCGCGGATTCGCGCCAGCGTCTCGCGCAGCAGCCGCGTGCGGTTCTCGAACGAGCCGCCGTACTTGCCTTCGCGCGTGAACGAGGCCAGCAGCTCGGAGACCAGGTAGCGATGGCAGCTCTTGATGTCCACGCCGTCGAAGCCGGCCTCGGGCCGCCAGCTGCGCCGCCTCCACGTACGTGTCCTGCAGCCGGTCGAGGTAGTCGTCGGTCACCAGCGGATAGTCCGGCCGGCAGGTTGTGCATCGGATCGAGCACCGCGCTGTGGTGGGCGATGATCGGCCGCGGCGACGCCCGTCGGGCTTGCTGTAGCGGCCCGAGTGCGTCAACTGGACGAGCATGACGATCTCGTGACCGAATGCGCTCGCGCGCCGCCTGGCGCGTCTGCTCCGACCAGCCGGGCATAGGCGTCGACGTTGTCCCGCGTGCAGACCAGAGCTGATGCGGATTCGAACGCGCCTCGTGCAGCACCGCCGTGGCCTCGAACCAGATCAGCGCCGAGCCGCCCTCGGCATACCGCCCGTAGCGGCGGAAGCTCAGCTCTCCCGGCGCGCCGTCGGCCGTCGAGTCGAACCCCTCCATGGGCTGCACGACGAAGCGGTTCGCCGGCGCCGACCGCCAATCGAAACCTCGGTCCCCAGGATCGAGAGGTCCTCGTCGATCGGCAAATCAACTCCCAGCGTCTCCAGTTCCCGCGCGCAACAAGTCCAGGTCTTTGAGATGAAATCGTTTGTGCTTCCCCATGACATCCCACCCGTATGCAAAAACGGGATCGGGAACGATGCGTACTGTTCCCGATCCCCGGTAGACTGATTGCCGCTCAGAACGGACGCCGGAGCCTCCCAGGTGGCACCGAAAAAGTACGGGAAGCCCTCCCATCGATCCCCAAGAGCCGCCACTCAATACTTTGCCGGTGCGCTCTTGGGACCTTGCCGGCCGGACGATCGCAATTCGATCCGATCGCCGCGCCGGAGCACGAAGGTCACGAAGGTCCTCGGCCCGACGAGCGATCGCGCCCTCCGTGATTGCGGTTCCCGCGCCCCCGCCCCCGCCCATAATTCCCGCGTTCCGGATTCTTCGCTCGCGACTCCATGTTGGCCGAGATCACCAGGTTCACGGCATCGAACCAGGAGGGAATTGCGCGGTGTGCCGCCTTGTCGCCCTCCTCCAAATGGTCCTCGTCGTCGTGCTCATCATCCAGGTCGCGGTCGTCGCCGTCGAGCTCCTCGTCGGAGGTCTCAACCTCCGCTTCCTCAGCCGGCCGACGCGGCCCGAACCCGAGTGGCTCTTCATCTAAGTCCTCATCCGTCGGCCCCGCCTCCTCGCGCTCGCGCCGCCGCTCTCCGCCTCTCGGTCGGTCGTCGCCGCGGCCGCGCCGCCGTCTGGACCGACGCTCCGGCCGCTCCTCTTCGCTCGACACGGACCGCGCCGCCCTGGTATCTTCGCCAAGCTCGTCGACAGGCTCCTCCGGTTCCTCCTCGGGTGAGACCTTCGCGGCCTCCTCCCAATCCTCTCCCACCTCCTGCTGCTCCGACTCGCTCGATTCGGCCGACTCGCTGGTACGCTCGCCGCGCCGGCCCCGCCGGCGACGTCGGCGCCGCCTCCCGGTCCGCTCCTCTTCTTCTCCTTTCCAATCCTCCCGCACCGGCATCGGCAGGTCATCCAGATCGTCCGGCGTTTCGCCCACAACCTCCGAGATGATTTCCGAGGGGGTCTCCAAAGCCTGGAACGGCGGTGAAAGGTCCTCGGCAAATGGGATCGCCTCCTGACGCGTCGTCGGCGCGTGCTCCGGTTCTGATACCGACTCGATCCCTAATTCGCTGGCCAATTGGCTCCAATCCGATGCCGAACGCCGCGGCTTCGGCGGAGGCGGACTGTACTTCGACTCCGGATACACAACGGCCCCCTCGGAAGACGGGGAATCCGCTTGCTCCGAGCTCTCGTCAGTCCTTTTCTCCGTGACTGCTGGCTCCGGCACGGGTTCCGCTCCTAGCAGTGACGCAAGCTCCGCCCAGTGATTTGACTTTCCTGAATCTGACATGACTTATGTGGTCGCCTTGAAGTTCTGCCGGCCCACTCAGCAGCATCCTGCCGACACCGAGCCGCGAAAAGCGGTCAGCCAAGCGGCTGCGCACGCCTGAAGTACCCAGAGAACAATAATATAGCGCTTTTCTTGAAGAGTTGGAAGCCGGAAGGAATGCGGCGGACCTGCGGCAATGATGGCGACCCAAGGAAGTGGCCCTCCATCCGTTATCGTTTCGATCGAACATGTTATCGAATCGATTGCGCACTCCCATATGCTCCTTCCCGTCCTCGGCGACGCAACAAAGCCCCCCACATCCGGCAACATGATTACACGACAATGGTTTACGCCGTTCCATTTCTTGCCCTGCCAAGGACCAGCGCGCGCGCGGTATACTGATTGCATCTCTAGCTCCGCCAGAATCCTGCGCGGTTTGAGGGCCGGGCGTTCTACCCATCGGCCACTTGGGAAAGGGGGGGGCGTGCGCCACCCCAGGCCGCAGTTCATCACGGTAAGGCATCACGGGGAAAGGGACGAGCCATGCGTAACCACGAAGCGGGGGGATGGAGCCGGCGCCGAACGATCACGGTCTTAGTGCTCACCTTGGTTTGCGCCCTGCCTGATTTGCCTAGCTCGACCGGGGAGGCAGCCGACCGCGACCGCGATTCGTCTCGATCCAGTCGGTCTGAGGGCTCGTTCCGCGACCGGTCCGGTCCAGTGCGGCAGAGCTTCTCGGATCGATCCTCCAGTTCGCGGTCCAGTTCTTCGTTCGGAAGCTCACGATCGTTCAACGCCGCAGAGCGATCTTCGCGAAGCGTGGAAACGCCCCGAGTGGCGCCCCGTGCGATCAGCCCGAGCGCGCCTGCCCTGCGTTCTCCCAACGTGGCGAGCGAGCCGCGCACCGAGCGGCTTCCTCCCCGCAGCTCCGCCAGTTCCACCATGGCCGTCCCACCGGAATCCAAATCGACGTTGTCGGCACGCGTACCGCCCGCTCCGCCGGCGAGCACCTTCCGCGCCCCATCGAGTACGAGTTCGAGCCCTCCGCCGCCGTCCGCTTTGTCGACGCCTACGCGTAGCGCCGCTCCCAGCAACGTCTTGTCGACCGGCGAACCGGAGGCGCTTCCGCGCCTCGGAGATCCGCAACCGCATTCCCGACGTCCGCTCCGCCGCTTCCAACTCGCCGCCGAACACGGTGCCGTCGACCCGCGCCCGGTGCCAATTCTGCAAAGGCCGCCGACGTTCGGCCGAATCTGCCTCCGCCCCCACCCTCGCCCACCGTCGCGTCCGGACCCCCGCGGTTCGCCCAGGACAGGCCCCGGCTCGACAACTTGCGTAAACAGAATCCCCGACCTGGCCAAGCCCGCGTCAAGTCCATCGTCGCCTTCCACCGATCGCAAGCCCACCGTGCCGACGACGGCCGACAAGTTCGCCCCGCCCCAATCGCGTGGCGTCGTCGCCCCAAGCGCGCCCGCCTCGGCCAAGCCCGACAACGAGCGGGCAAAACTGTCGGACTTGCGCAAGGAAATCCTCGACGGCAAGAAGCCTCGCAGCCAAGAATCGAAAGCCACCGCGGATACCGGAAAACCGTCGCCGCCGACCGCATTGGGCGGAAAGCCGCCCTTATCGACGAAGACGGAGAATCCAGGGCTGTCGTTGGGCCAACCCAAGTCCGACCGCGGGTCCCGAGTGCCCGAACCGGGCAAGGGACCGTGGCGCAGGAATCGGCGGGAACGGCAAAGCCCCTGCCCGCCCCTACGACGCCGCGTCCTCCGCGCGAACGTTTCACCGACCGCGTCGAGAAGGGCGAGTTGGAGAAACTCAGCAAAGGCCAGGTTGCCAAGCAGATCAAAATCTCCGACCAGTACCGCGAAATGAAGAAGGGCGATGTGGCGCGGCGCTTCAAGGTCACCGACTGGCGCTCGGAGAAGAACGTCACCAACGTGAACAATGTGACCAATGTCAGAAACGTGACCAATATCACCAATGTCCGTCACGGCGACCGCCACGATTCGTTCCACCACCCACACGCGAACCATTTCTACTTCGGCTGGGTCAGTCCACTCTACAGCCGTTTCAGCTTCGAGTACGACTACTGCGGTCCCTCCTACTTCGCGAGTCTCTGCTGGTATCCGCGGTGGAGCCGTTGGGTCGATTGGTCGTGGCACTACCATTGCCATCCCGCCTGGGATCCGCGCCCTCTTTGGTGCCGCCCCATCGTCTACGTGCCCGCACCCACTTGGGTCTATTACGACGTCCCCGTCTGGCAACCCCTGCCTGAGGTGTCCAGCGGTACTTGGGTGGATGTCCAGCGCGTGGTGGTGCCGCCGGAGCAATACGACATCCAACTGTTGGCCGTCCGCTTCGTCGACCCGGGCCATCCCGAGGAGAAACTCGGGCCCCGCTATCGCGTCTGGTTCCGCAACAATTCAAGCAAGCCGGTCACCCACCCCTTCGATGTGACCCTGCTCGCATCGGCCGACGGCAACGTGAAGGCCGGGCTCCCGCAATCCGGCGTCCGCGTCACCACGATCGACCCGGGCGATACGCAATCGGTCGATGTCCGTTTGCCTTTCGAGGTCGCCCAAATGGGACGCAACGCAGACGGCAAACCGGCTCCCTTCACGACCCTGCAGGTGCTCGTCGACGCCAACCGAGAACTCAACGACACCAACCGCGTCAACAACGGCGCCAAGCTCCCTCAGGCCGACGTCCTCCCCGTCGATCCTGCCGCCTTCGAGGTCGAACCCAACTCGGCTTCGGCAGGCCAGGAAGTGGTTCTCGCCGGCGAGGGACTGGGACCCGAGCCCGGCAAGGTTCTCATCCACCTGGGCGGCCTGGAAATGGAAGCCGAGATCGTCGGTTGGTACGACCTGGGCGTGCGTCTGAACCTGCCCAAGCTCGCCTTGACCGCCGCGCAGCAAGCCGAGTTGATCGTCGTCCGCGGCGACGGCGCTGCCGCCAACCCCGTCCAGATCACCGTCACCCCCACGGATCCCGCGGCCCTTGCCCCAGTCGAGAGCAAGCTCCAAGCGCAACTCTCGAACCGCCTAAGCTCAGCGAGCCGGCAACCTACTGACGACGTTCGGCCCTCGGCGCCTCGGCGTTTCCGCCCCGCGTCTGCCGTCATGGGCAGACGCGCGGCGTCAATCTCCGGGCACTACCGCCTTGGTCGAATCGACCAAGGTCCAGCAGATCACGCCGACTACATATACGGCCGCGAAGATCAGGAAGTTGACCTGGTACCCGCCCATCAATCCCGCCACCTTGTCGGCACTGGTGAGCTGCTCGACCGCCGTGCCGGCTTTCGCTGCGTATCTCTCCAACGCAACCGCCAGCACGTAGCCACTCACCCACGTCGCCAGTGCTCCACCAAGGTTGCCGATCATGTTCATGAAACCGGCAACGATCGCGGCATGACGCCGGCCAATGTCCTGGCACAATGCCCACGACGAGCCCATCGTCAAGTCGGCGAAGAACCCGGCCAGCGAGATCGAGAGGAAGAACGTGAACGCCGTCTCCGCAAACGAGCAGGCCAGGAAGCAGAATACGCACGCCGCGTGGCCGATGATCCCGAAGATCCTCCGGCCGAGCCGCCGATTACCCGTGCGGCGAATGAACCAGTCAGTGAGCAATCCGCCCGCAAAACAGCCGATCGCCCCCATCCACAGTGGCCCACCCTTGTAGATTGCCCCCACCAGGCTCGTCGGCAACACGTTGTGCTGCTCTTCGAGGAACCGGGGCAAGTACGTGATGTAGAAGTACCAGCCGTACGACTGGCAGGCATACATCACGCACAACAGCCACAAGTTGCCGCTGGTGACGATCCGCAGCCATGGAATCCCCGCGTGTCCCTTTTCCGACTCCGCCGCCGATGGCCGAATCAAGGCCATCTCCGCGGCATTCACCGATCGCTTCTGTTCCGGCCGGTCCCGAAACCACGCCATGAACAGAACGCACCACACGATCCCCAAGAGCCCGAAAAACCAGAACGTCACGCGCCATCGCGGCGCAACCGGCGACCAGTCCGGCAACAAGGGCGCAATGCTCCACGTCGTTCCCGACTCCGCCAGCCACGCCGGCGCCGCAATGACCGCCCCCTCCACCAACAGCAGCCAAACCAGGGGCGTCAATCCGCCCATCAATCGCGCCGACATCCATACCGTCCCCTGGGCAAAACCTCGCTCGTGGAACGGAAACCAGTTGTGCAACGCCCGCGTAATGTTCGGATAGGCGCCGGCCTCTCCCACCCCGAAAAGAAACCGCACGACGACCAGTACGAAAATGCTGCTCGTTGCATAGCCCAGGATCGTCGTGTTGATCACCCCCAGCACGTACCCGCCCACGTGCATCCCGATGATCCCCGTCAAGACCGTGAAGAACGACCACCAAAGCACGATCCGAATTAGCACGCGCCGCGGACCGTAGACGTCGCCAAGCCAGCCGGTAGGCACCTCGAACAATGCATACGCCAACGCGAACGCCGAGAATACCAGCCGCAGATCCGCCACGCTGTTGAGCCCAAGATCGACCACCAGCGCCGAGGCCGCCGAGGCAACGCACACCCGGTCCAGATACGTGATCATCGACAGGGCCGCGGCAAACCCCAGCACTCCGTAACGCACGCGCGTCGCCCGGCCGAGATCCGAAGAATTGACCGTCGCGCGGTCCAGTGAGCGACTCGCCATGGGTCCATCCGTTGGTAGGGATTAGAGCGGTTGTGGCAATCGGTCGGGTCTGTATCCCGCCAACGGCCGTAGGTAATCGTGTAGACAATCGTAGTGACTCTCCACACCGTACGCAACAAACCCCATCCGCGGAGTGCTCGAGCGCACCGGTCCCTTCCCTGAACTAGATTTCAATGAGGGCAACGTCCGTCCAGGAGCAGGCTCCGTGCGCTACGTCTTCCATGCGTTCGACCAGGTGTTCGGCCACCTCGAACACCTCAACCGCCAGGAATGGTTGCTGGTGCTTGTTGGCGTAGTCATCGTGGGCTTCTTCTGCCTCCGCGGGTTCGGCTCCCGCTCCAGCTACTGAGAACCTATCCCGCAACCGCGAGGGCGGTCTTCCGTGGCCGGAGAATTCGGAGGCGGCAGATGGTCCCGGGATCGGCTCTGAAGACCATCGGAGTCACCCCCGCTCCCACTCGCCCCGCCGGTCACGCATTGCTTCCGTCAATCCCCCGCCCACAACGGCCTGCCGCGGTGCTCCGACTACGAAGCCACACTTCCTCGGGTAGACGTCCCCCTACTGCTGCGGGCCCCTGGACCGCGGTTCGCTCATTGCGGTATCATCAGGGCTGCGCAGCTTCAGGCCTACGCTCGCCCCTACCGGTGATGGGCCGCCGGAGCAGCCCCTTGGCCTCTCCGTATCCGTGCGCCGAGTGTTCCGCTTTCCCCGCCTTCGGCCCAATGTTCGGGCAATCGCCTCGTGTAGGAATACGTGATCCATGCCCTTGTTCGAGATCGAAACTGAGTCCCATATCATTATCACCTGGGCCAGCGACGAACATGCCGCCCAGGAAGTCGTCCGCGACAGTTACCCCAAGGAGCCGCCGCTGCGCATCACGCGCCGACCCCGCGACACGTGGGTCATTTCCAAGGCCGCCTTGGGCCTCACCGGAGGCTTGGACCCCTGCTCCACCGCACGCGACTGCCTGGCCAAAGCTGCGGGCGACAAGGTCCATGCCATCCGGCTCTACATGCAAGAGACCGGCACCGACCTGGAACGCGCTCGCAAGGTGATCGAGTCCAATATGGTCATCGGCTGGTAGTCCGGCCCAACCGTTTCCCTCCGTCCCAATCGGCTCGTCCGAATCGGCAGTCTGCGGTAAATGGGCGACCTGTCCCAGCCGGTATAATGGATCGGCCGCTCCTCGTCGTGCGTCCGGACTTGCCGGAATCTCACCACTGGTGTTAAATCGGCCCGCTTCCATCGTCGCCGTTGCTGCGTACTCAAGCTTAGCGGTGTATCCCGCGGCAGCACTTGATTCTCTATGGTGGGATAGGCGAGAGTCACTCGGCAGCCCTCAACCCGCGAGGAAACACCCGCCGTGCTCGGGCCGCATGTGGCCTGCGGCGAAGAAGGACTACCGACTTGCAGGATCAAGACCATGCCTAGCTACGATCGCCCTTTCCGCCCACGCTCTGGGCTGCTCGCCGCGCTCGTCCTCATAGGGCTCACCCACATCGCGGCCGCGCAGTCGGCTTCGAGCGTACCCCCCGGGGCATCCTTTCGCTTGGGTCGTGCTGAAGCATTGCACATGACCCTGTCCGCGGAATTCACCGCCCCGCGCGACGGTGAACCGGCAAACCTGTTCGTCACGGCGCGCCTGGAGCCGGGGTGGTATACCTACTCCCTCACCCAGCCTCCACCCAGCATCCCAACCAAGATCGAGTTGGATCCCTCCGCTTCGTATCGGCTGGCGGGCAAGTTCCAGCCACTTACGCCTCCCAAGGTCAAGAACGAAAAGATCGGTAAAAAGACCTTCGTGACCGAGGCGCATCACGAAACCGTCACTTGGCACGCACCGTTGGAACTCATGCCCGGCGCCGACCCAAGGTCGATCAAAATCGCCGGTGTCGTCACGGCCCAACGCTGCAACGAGAATAGTTGCCTCCCGCCGGCCAAATTCCCCTTCGTGGCAGCGATCGGTCCAGGCGTGCCCGGCGTCCGCTCCAATCCGTCGCTTGCTTCCCCACCGCCCTCACCCGATGTTTCGCAAGGGCCCGCCGGCTTCGACGCAGGCGCGCTCCGCGAGAATGCCGTCTATCAGTCGGAGCAGAGATCGTTTCTCGGGGCGATCGCGTTGGGATTCCTCGGCGGACTTCTCCTCAACCTCATGCCCTGCGTCCTCCCCGTCATCGGCCTGAAAGTCCTCTCCTTTTTCGAGCAGGCCGGCAAAAACCGCCGCACCTCGCTCGTGCTCAACGTCTGGTACTCGCTCGGACTGCTCTCCGTTTTCTGGCTGCTCGCCCTGCTCGCCATAGGCCTGAATCTCGGCTGGGGACAACAGTTTCAGAGTAGCGGCTTCAACGTCTTCCTCACCGCCATCGTCTTCACGATGGCCCTGAGTTTCCTCGGCGTCTGGGAGTTTCCGATTCCCGGTTTCATCGGCCGCGGCTCGACCGCTGCCCTGGCCGAGCAGGAAGGGATCGTGGGAGCCTTCTCCAAAGGCGTTATCACCACCGTCCTGGCCACCCCCTGTACCGGACCCTTCATGGGCTCGGCCCTTACCTGGGCCCTCAATCAGTCGCCCGGCGTCGTGCTCGCCATCTTCACCAGCATCGGGTTAGGCATGGCCAGCCCCTATCTTGTCATTGGCCTGTTCCCCGAATTGCTCCGTTTCCTCCCCAGGCCCGGCGCCTGGATGGATACCTTCAAACAGATCATGGGCTTCGTACTGCTGGGCACCGTGGTCTACATCTTCACGTTTCTGCAAATCTCCTATGTCGTGCCGGCAATCGGGTTGCTCTTCAGTCTGTGGGCAGCCTGCTGGTGGATTGCTCGAACGCCGCTCACCGCCGACTTCCCCGCCAAGGCACGCGCTTGGGCCGAAGCCGCGGCCTTTGTCGGTCTCATGTGGATCCTGCTCTTCCCCGGCATCGACGAGATGATCCCCCGCGCACTGGCCGATCGGGGCGTGAGGGGATTCGCCGGCCTTCAAGACGTCATCCAAGCCCGCTTGACCGACGAGGACGAGTTCTGGCAGCCCTTCACCTCCCGCCAGGAGCTCCAGCGGATGATCAACTCGAACCATACGGTGTTGGTCGACTTTACTGCGGATTGGTGCTTGACCTGCAAGACGCTCGAAGCCACGGTCCTCAGTTCCTCGCCGATCCGCTTGGCTATACAGGAGAACCGCGTAGTCCCGCTCAAGGCCGACTGGACCCGCTACGATCCTGAGGTCACTGCCATGCTCGAACTCCTCGGAGCCAAGCAAGTCCCGGTCCTGGCCATCTTCCCCGCCGGCAAGCCCAATCAGCCCGTTGCGCTGGTGGGCGGCTATACGCAGCAAATGGTCCTCGATGCCTTGAAACGGGCCGGGCCTTCCATCCCGGCAAATGCGGCAATCGCCCAACGCAGCCCGCCGCCGCACAAGAACCACCCTAGCGCTGTCCCCGCACACCTTGTCCCAACCGGGACGAGCCCCAGCCCCACGCCCGTCCGCCTTGCTCGAGCGTTGCCCTCCGGTTAGGATCTCTAAACCCGGGGATCTCGAGGCCGATTCACATCTCGGCGCGTCGCTGGCCTCTCCCTCCGGATCGAAAGCCCCTATGCACATATTCGAAATCCGAGGCCTGAGCAAGAGTTACGGAAGCGGCGAGGCAGAGGTCCACGCCCTCCGCGGAATCGATATTTGCGTTCAACAAGGCGAATTCGTCGCCATCATGGGCCCCTCCGGATCCGGTAAGAGCACCCTCCTGCATACGCTAGGGGGAATAGACACCCCAACCTCTGGGGAGATCCTGTTCGAGGGCGTGAATCTGGCCGCCATCGACGACGACCAGCGTACGCTCATTCGCCGCACGCGCATGGGCTTCATCTTCCAGTCCTTCAACCTCCTCCCCACCTTCACCGCCGAGGAGAATGTCGCCCTGCCGCTCGAACTGGGCGGCACGCATCCGGCCGAGGCCCGGAAACGTGCCGGGGAAATGCTCAAACTGGTCGGCCTGGCACACCGCGCCACCCACATTCCCAGCACTCTCTCCGGCGGCGAACAGCAACGGGTGGCAATCGCCCGAGCCCTGGTCACCGAACCGGCGGCGCTCCTGGCCGACGAGCCCACGGGCAACCTCGATAGCGTCAACGGCGAGCAGGTCACGCACCTGCTCCGCCGCCTGGTAGACGAGCGTCAGCAGACCATCGTCATGGTAACGCACGACGGCGAGGTCGCGGCCCAAGCGGATCGACTCGTCCGCCTCCGCGATGGTCTGGTTGAGGACGACATCCGTCAGGTCCCCGTCAAGGCGCGGCCCGGCGATTACCTCTATAAGGGCCGCTGATGGCGCTGGGCAAGTTTACGCTCCGCGAGATCCACAGCCGTCCCGGACGCGCCGCGCTCACACTGGGCAGCATCGTGATTGGCGTGGCGGCCGTGGTCGCCGTCACTCTCTCCACCGCCACCACCCACCGCGCCTATCAGGAGATGTACGAAAGCCTCACCGGCCGCGCCAGCCTGGAGGTGATCGCCGAAGGAGGAGGCGTCTTCGACGAGGAAGTGGTCGCTTCGCTCGAGGAAATCCCCGGCGTCGAGACCGTTGTACCTCTCATCCAGCAGCCCTCGATCCTCTACTTCGGCGACCATCGCGTACGCCTTCTCGTCTTGGGGATCGATCCCCAGCGCGACGAAACCGTCCGCGACTACGAGCTCCAGCAGGGCTCTTTCTTCGCCGAGGGCCGCGGTGCGCTTATGGAGTTCGGCTTCGCCCAAAGCTTGGGAATCGCCGTCGGCGACGAAATCCGCATCCTTGCCAACCGCGCCCGCCCCGTAACTCTCAAGGTGATGGGCCTGCTCTCGCCCCGCGGGGCCGCGGGCTTCAACCAGGGAGGAGTCGTGTTCCTCCCCCTCCGCCTCACGCAAACCATCTTCCGCCAGCCCAGGAGCATCAACACCGCGAGCCTCGTCCTCGCCAATCGCGCGGACGAGAAGAAGGTCCGCGCCGACGTCGCAGACCGCCTTCCCACGGGACTGGCCGTCCGTACCCCCGCCGCGCGCACGCAACTCGCCCGACAGACGATTCTGAATGCGGAATACGGCTTGAGCCTGGCCTACGCCCTGACGCTCGTCCTGGCGAGCTTCATGATCCTCAACACCTTCCTCATGAACGTCCAAGAACGCCGCCCCCAATTGGCCGTGCTCCGTGCCCTGGGCGCCACCCGCGGCCAGATCACCGGAATGTTGCTCCGCGAAGGGCTGATCATGGGGATCACTGGCTCGCTGCTGGGAGCAACGCTCGGCGTCGGCGGCGCCTACCTCCTCACGGCGGCTATGGCCCATGTGTACTCCGCCCAGATGCCTCCCATCCGCCTTTCGCCTCAACCGTTCCTCCTCGCCGCTACCCTGGGACCCGGGTTCTCGCTCCTCGCCGCCTATATCCCCGCGCGTCTGGCCGGCCGCGTGCCGCCGCTGGAAGGCATGCGCCCTGCAATCGTCGACGAGCAGGCCCCGCTACCCCGTGGTTTCGTGATCGCCGGCATCACCGCCTTCGCCGTGACCGGCCTGGTGCTCGTCGCCTGCATGCTCCAGTGGCTGCCCCTCCGCTTGGCAATCCCCGCCGGCGTCGGATTCATGGTGGCGTTCATCGTGCTGATTCCCGTCGTGCTCCGCCCTCTATCGCGAATCACCATCCGGATTCTCGCTCCTCTCCTCGGGCCGGAAGGCCGTCTCGCCCAACGCCAGGTCGTCCGCCGCCGCACCCGAACCGCTCTGACGATCGGCCTGCTCTACATCGCCGTGGGAAGCGGGATCGGACTGGGCACCACGATTCTCGCCAACGTCGCCGATATCCGCGACTGGCAACGACAAACCATCGTCGGCGACTTCTTCATCCGCGCCATGTTCCCCGACCTGGCTACCGGCCAGGCCGCCGAACTCCCCGAATCTCTCGCCGCGCAGATCGCCCAGGTGCCAGGCGTGGGAAACATCAGTACCGTGCGATTCGTCGACGCAACCATGGGCGATCAACCGATTGTCGCCGTGCTCCACGACTTCCCCGCCCAGGAACCGCTTCCCCTTGCCCTCAAAGAGGGCGATCCCGACGACGTCCGCCAACGCCTCGCGCAGGGCGAAGTGGTCGTGGGCACCGTTCTCGCCAAGAAAGCCGGAGTCGGTGTCGGCGACTGGATCACCATCGACACCCGCCGAGGCGCCCAGCCGCTTCGCGTGGCCGGCATCACCACCGAGTACCTCGTCGGCGGACTGGTAGTCCATCTCAACCGCAATCTCGGCAAACGACTGTACGACGTCCGCGGCGTTGACGTCTTCATGGTCCAAACCGCCCCCGGAACCGTCGACCAGGCGCGTGAGGGACTCAAAGCCCTCTGCGACCAACGCGGACTGATGCTCCATAGCTTCGCCGATCTTCGCCGCCGCCTCGATAGCCTTATGGATGGCGTGGTCGGCAGCCTCTGGGGACTTCTCGGCTTGGGCTTCGTGGTCGCGGGATTCGCCGTGGCCAATACCCTCACCATGAACGTCCTCGAGCAAACCCGCGATATCGCCCTCCTTCGCGTGGTCGCCATGACTCGCGCTCAGGTCCGAAAGGAAATCCTCTCTCAGGCCACGATCATCGGTGTAATCGGACTGCTCACCGGCATCGCAGGCGGCTTGACGGGTGCCTATGTGATCAACCTCGTCATGGCTGCGGCGCTGGGCAGCCCGCTGGACTTCGCGCTCTATCCCCGCCTTATCCTCAGCGTGTTCGCTTGCGGCATGGCGATCGTGCTTTTGGCAGCCTGGCTACCCGCACGCCGCGCTTCGCGGCTCAACCTGCTGCTGGCCTTGCATTACGAATAACGCCGTTGGCCAGCCCTCCGCAGCGAATGCCGGCGCCCGTCAGTTGCTCCCGTGCGGCTGCGATGGTATTGCCGGCTCCTTTGCAGGAGTCGACTCAACGTCCCCCTGCTTCGCGGCACCTGAATTCGCCGCGTCGACGGGTATCTGCACCGGAATGAGTTTCGCGGAGACAGGCTGCCCTGCGGCCCGCTCGACGTGCTCGGCCCGAGCCGGCGCACGCTTCACTTCGGCCTCCGGCTTCCGCGGCTCCATGAGATGGCTCGCGTAGACGATGCCCAGCGTGGCAGCCGCGCAGATCGCCCAGCCCGGCCAAGATCACTTGGAATGCCTTGCGCGTCTTGTCCCACCGTGAGATCAAATGGTACAGGGCATACGGAGGGCACAGAACCGCCCAAATCATGTGCGACGTGTCTTCCCGTATCGCCACATAAAGCTGCCACACCATTCCACTGAACACGACCACGATCCCGCCAAAGAGAATCAGCCACCCCAGCAGGATCCCCAGCTTCGGAACGGCCGCTAGCACCAGGCTGTAAAATGCCACCATGCCCGCGACCAGAATTCCCACGGCGGCCCTGCGCGATAGGTGGATCGCCGTCCGTCGACCACTGACAGTCGAAATGGGCCGCGCACCGCCGTGATCCAACCCCGGCGTGCCCGGAACGCCACCCGACGCTAACCCCAGCCCTCCTCCAAACTCGTCGTCCAAAAGACTGGGAAACGAAGGAGTTGAAACCGTCGGCGCGTTCGGTCCACCGCTTGCTCCCGGGACCGACACCGGTCGCTGACAGACCGGGCACGCCAACACCGTCCCCGCTCGGTCGTTCGGCGCCCGAAACTGGGTCGTGCAGTGCCGGCACTCGCAGATGAGAGCCATTGCGGCCTCGAAGACTGTCCCGAAGATCCCCCTATCTCCAGAATACCGCAATCCCCCGGAATTTCAAGAGATCCGCAAACGCATCTCCCGGTGCCCTTTGACTTTCCCGATTCCCCATCGGAAAGATGCGACAGACTAAGAATCCATCCCAGAACTACCAGGAAAAGGATCCGCGGCCGGGGAATCCGGTAGCGCCGAAAGGTTTTGGGACCGGCTCTAAAAACCTACGAACCAAGTGAGGTGACCCCCGTGGCCAACGACCAGCATCCCCCCTTCTCGCGACGCGGTTTCGTCCAGTCGGGTCTCCTCGCAGGCGGGGCTTTTCTTGCCCGCCCCGCCGCGGCCCGCGCCGCCGATGCCGAGCCCGCCACGCTGCCCCGTCGAGTCCTCGGACGCACCAACGCCTCACTGCCGGTGCTCACCCTGGGTACCGCGCCGAGTGGCTTTGCCAAGCCCCAGGCGCCCGAAAATGTCGTCCGCTGCGTCCACACGGCCATCGAACTGGGCGTCAACGCGATCGACACCGCCCCCGCCTACGACGTCGCCGAACAAGGCGTGGGAATGGCTCTGGGCACACGCCGAAAGGAGGTCTTCCTCTCCACCAAAGTGCTTGCCGACGAGATCGCCAAGGCGGAGAAGATCCTGGCCAACTCGCTTCGCGTGCTCAAGACCGACTATCTCGACTGGTCTATTTCCACAGTGTCGGCGACCGCAACGTCGAGATCGCGTTGGGCCCGAAGGCGTGCGTCACCTGGCTGCTCAAGCAGAAGCAGGCGGGCAAGATCCGCTTCGTCGGCATCTCCGGCCACAACCGCCCGCAAAGTTTCTCCCGCTTCTCGAGTCCGGCCAGGTCGACGCCCTGCTCACCGTCGTCAACTTCGTCGATCGCCACACGTACAACTTCGAGGAGAAAGTCCTGCCCGTCGCGCCAAGCACAAGGTCGGAATCGTCGCCATGAAGGTCTTCGGCGGGCGCACAAGGGAGGCAACTATCAGGACCCTCAAGGCCCCAGCGAACTCGACTCCCAGCACTTCGATCTGGCCGTTCGCTACGCGCTGTCCGTGCCCGGCGTCACGACCCTCAATATCGGCGCCCACAACCCCGAGCAAGTCCGCAAGAATGTCCAGTTGGCCCGCACTGCTAGCCCCCTCACCGCTGAGGAACAACAGCGCGCTGCCATCTTGGGACGCGAACTGGCCGCCAAGTGGGGCCCCCATTTCGGCCCCCTCGCCGGCATGCCTCAGCACGCAAGCCGCCACTGCTAGTGCCACCGCCCGAATATCCTTCCTGGATACGGCATGACAGCTCGCACCAACGTCCCTGTGGCCGGAAGACAGGACGACCGGGCCAGCCGCGCCAACCACGCTCCAGGCGTCAAGGAACCCGCTCGAATCAGAAGCCCAATCCCGTCTCCATGGAAACGGGAATCTTCAACGAGGCGACCGCGGAGAAATAGGTGATCCGCACGCGCAAACGTTCGATCTTTTCTGTTGTCGCGTAGTGTTTCGTCATGGTCACCTCTCGGCCGCGTGAGCGGCTCGATGAGCCTGCCAGTTGCATCGCAAGCGGCTTACCGTCCGGCCGCAAGAAGACCACATCCTTGAAGACATCCTGCGATCGCTCCGTCGTGATCGACACCACCGTGCGATCTCCCCCCATCAACCTCTGTTGCTCGGCCGTTTCCCCGATCGACGCTTCCACGCTCCCCAGCTTCAGCGTGCCCCCGGTCTTCAAGTCCACCTCTTTCTCCACCGTCTTCTCGTCGAAGCCGTAGCGGTAAACCACGCTCCCCTGCACGCGCAGCCTCGTCGCCCCCTGCGCGGGAACATGGGGCGTATAGAGTTGCACCGTACACGTGTGATGGTCGCTCTCGATCACGCCGCTGACCGCTCGAAAGTTGCTCGGGCCGATCGCTCCGCCTGCCGCGGCGTGCAAAACCGTATCGCCAAGAATCGGAACCAATAAATCCGTCTCCTTGTCGTCCTGCCAGGCATCCAGTCGGCTCGCCCCCGCGTCAAAGCCAACGACGTACTTCTCCGGATCGTAGATCTCCAAAGTCAGCACGGTTCCGCTCCTTCCGCCGAACATGATCGGCGTCGCATAGGCGGCATGCATCCCCGAGGCTGTCGCGCACCTTGTTCACTGCAAGCCCTATGGGACGCACGCGCGGCTGCGCCACCGCCCCCAAGGGCGGCTTCGAGTCCGGACCAATACCATGCGCCACACCAGGTGCGACTGCCCAACCGATCAGCGCCACCACGCCAATCGCCCCCAGCGTTCGTAGAACCCTTGCCAGTAGGATTCGTGGGGTGATTCCCCGGCCGCGACAACCTGCTGCCGCAACGCCGGAACCGATTCCGGGGCCTGATCCCACGGCGATCGTCATACCCGGTACCTCCCCTCGTCATTGCCCTTTTCGACGCGGGGGCCAGCCGCGCCCCTGGCAGCATACCATCCGCTCCGAAGAGGGGCAAGAATGGCATGGGCGTGACCGCGTCCGCCGCGGTTGCCGCCGCGGAAAGTGCCGCATAGATTTGTGGGTACGGCCGGGGAACGATTACCGCGCTCGGCGTGGTGCAGTTTCTGAATTTCCCCGACCGCCCCATGTTCTCTACGTCACTCCAGACGGTGCGCGGCCAAGCACACCGCAAACGTCGGAAGAAGGTCCAAGATGCTCCGATCTGCCAAAGGCTGGGTAATTGCGACCGTGTTGCTCGCTACAGTCGCTCACCCCTGCCGCACCGCCGAGGGCCAGCAAATGCCGCCGCCGTCCACGCATCAAAAAACCAAGGTCCCACCGTTTCCCGCCGGACTTCAGTGGATCAACACCGCCGGCCCGGTGGAACTCGGCGATCTGCGCGGCAAGTTCGTGCTCTTGGACTTCTGGACCTACTGCTGCATCAACTGCATGCACGTCCTTCCGGAGTTGCAGAAGCTGGAGAAGGCCCACGCCGATACCCTCGTCGTGATCGGAGTCCACTCGGCAAAGTTCGACGAGGAGCGCGACGCGAAGAACGTTCGCGAGGCGGTCCTCCGCTACCACATCGAGCATCCCGTGGTCAACGACGCCGATCATGTGCTCTGGGACCGCTTCCAGGTGAATGCCTGGCCCACACTGATCCTCATCGATCCCGAGGGCTACGAAGTCGGCCGCGTGAGCGGAGAAACGACCTTCCAGCGGCTCGACACCGTGCTCAAGGCCCTCGTGACCGATGCTCGCCGCAAAGGGCTCCTCGATACTTCGCCCGTCCGCTTCGACCTCGAGATGCACCGCACCCAGTCCACGCCGCTTCGTTTCCCCGGCAAGGTCCTGGCCGACCCGTCAGGCCAGCGTCTCTTCATCGCCGACAGCAATCACAACCGCATCGTCGTGGCGCGGTTCGATGGCACCTTGCTGGAAACCATCGGCTCCGGGGCCGTGGGCCACGCCGACGGCGACTTCGCCTCCGCGTCCTTCAATCAACCCCAAGGCATGGCCCTCCGCGCCAGTACCCTCTACGTGGCCGATACCGAGAACCACCTGATCCGCAAGGTCGATCTCGATGCGCACCGCGTCGGCACCATCGCCGGCCTGGGATTCCAGGGACGCGGCGAGCCGCCGATCGGACGCACCGCCCACGCCCTGAAGGCGTCCCTCAACAGCCCCTGGGACCTCTGGATCGACGGCGACGACCTCTATATCGCCATCGCCGGTTGGCACCAGATCTGGAAAATGCGCCTCGCAACCTCGGAGATCGCGCCCTATGCCGGCAACGGCCGGGAGGATATCGTCGACGGGCCGCGCTTGCCCGGCCGCGCCTACGAACTCGGCTCGTCCTCGTTCGCCCAGCCCAGCGGCCTGGCTTCCGACGGCACCTGGATCTATGTGGCCGACAGCGAGGGTAGCTCCCTTCGCGCCGTCCCGTTGGACCCCAAGGGCAACGTAAGAACGCTCGTCGGCACCGCCCAACTCCCTGCGGCACGCCTGTTCACCTTCGGCGACGTGGATGGACCGCCAGCCGTCGCGCGCCTCCAGCATCCCCTCGCCGTAGCCTTCTCCGATGGTGTGCTGTATGTCGCCGATAGCTACAACAACAAGATCAAGCGCGTCGACCCGAAAACGGGCGTCACGCAAACCATCGCCGGCACCGGCAAACCGGGCTCACGCGACGCCCCGCCCGAATTCGACGAGCCCGCCGGCCTGGCCGTCGCAGGCCGTCGCTTGTTCGTCGCCGATACCAACAACCATCTCATCCGCGTGGTCGACCTCGACCACCGTGCGGTCTCGACCCTGACGATCCCTGGGCTCCAACCGCCCAAGCCCCCCGCCGAGACTCCCGCGGCACGCCTTCGCAACGCCGCCCGGCAACGCGTCCCCACCGCCAACGTCCGACCTCAGCAAGGTCGGATTCGCCTCCGGGTCGAGATCAAGCTTCCCGCCGGATTCAAGATCAACCCCCTGGCCCCCATGGCCTACCGCGTCGACCCTGCCGAAGCCAAAGGCTCGGCCGCCGGTCCGGTCCGCGCCGACGCTCTCGGCAAATCCGTGCGGATCCCCACGCCGGCGACCCAGTTCGAAATCCCCCTCACCGTCGACGGCTCGCACGGAGACCAGCCGCTGGACGTCGCCGTGGATTACTACTACTGCCGTGAGGGCGCCGAGGGAGTTTGCCGCATGGGAACCGTCGTGTGGACGGTGCCGCTGTCGCTGTCGCCCGAGGCAAAGTCCGACAGCGTGTCGCTCGAACACCAGGTCCGCTGAGGATCGCCGCAGTCCGGCCCCGGACGGCTTGTTGAATAGGGCTCTTCGCCCTATAGTGGTTTCTGCGCGGTCGGAGCGTCCGGAGCCGCCAACCAAGGCAGATTACCCATTCCAGTATTGCCGCCGGCCTCGCAAGCGGCTGCAACAGACCCACGCGGCAAACCGTTCGCGTATCGGCTCCACAAGTGGTATGGACGACGAGGCCCGGCTTTTCCGCGTGCTCCCCCGCCAGGTCGATCAGACCTTGGCCTCCGCGCTCCGCCAGTGGCTCCCGGATCGATCCTGGGGCGAAGTCCGCAAGCTCCTGCGCACGCGGCGCGTAACGGTCAATGGAAATCTCTGCCTCGACGCCGCGCGGCGGCTCCGCTTGACCGACGTCGTCAAGCTCCTGCCTCACTCGACCGCTCCGATTCCGTCCAGCACCGACGTGCGCATCCGCTATCTCGATAAGCACCTCGTAGTCGTCGAGAAACCCGCGGGAATGACCTCCACGCGCCACAGCGAGGAGCGCGACTGGCCCGCGCGCCGCAAGCAGATCCAGCCCACGCTCGACGAACTGCTGCCGGGCATTATCGCGCGCAAGGAACAACGCCGCACGCACGGGGTTCCCCCGCCGATCCGCGCCGTGCACCGTCTCGATCGCGAGACGAGCGGGCTCATGGTCTTCGCGCGCACGACCGACGCCGAACGCTCCCTGAGCCAGCAGTTCCGCCACCACACGACCCATCGCCGCTACCTGGCGATCGTCCGTGGAGTGGTCACTGGCGAGCATCGCCTCGAGACGCGACTGGTTCGCGATCGTGGCGACGGCCGCCGCGGCAGCACCGTCGATCCCACCCTGGGGAAAACCGCCGTCACCCACGTCCGTCCTCTGGAAGCGCTGGGCGGCTACACGCTAGTCGAGTGCCGCCTCGAAACCGGCCGCACGCACCAAATCCGCATTCACATGGCCGAGCGCGGCCATGTACTGTGCGGCGAAAAGGTCTACAACCAGCCGTTCCGCGCTCCCGCCCAGCCCGATGAAAGTGGGGCGCCGCGGATCGCCTTGCACGCCGCCGAACTGGGGTTCGAGCATCCCGTAACCGGCCAGCGCATGGAGTTCGCCATGCCGTTGCCGCCCGATCTCGATGCCTTTCTCCACCGCCTCCGACGCCAGAACGAAGGCGTGTAACGCGACACGGCAAGGCGAGTGTGCCGCGGCGTCCCTCCTCGGCTCACCCCGCGCCGAACAGCGCCACCAGCGACTGGCCCACTCCCCGCGGATCGAGCGAAACCGCCAAGGCAACGACCAGCGCCAGCATCAACCCCGCGCTCGAGTAGCGCGATCGCGCGGCGGTTGCGCGGCACTTCCACGCGCCTAGCGCGGTGCGCAACGCCAACTCCAATCGCCGCCACCCCTGGGGATCCTGCTTCGGACCGCTGGATACCAAGGTGGCGTTCCGCAGCGCCGCCAGGCTTTCTACGTGGCACTGCACCCCCAGCGTCGGCAAGGCCAGGCAGTCCCCCGCCCACCGCGACTCGTGGTCCAACTGCGCTGCCACTTCCGCCAGCACCGGGCGCAGCTCATCCGCCGACACGTTGTAGATCACCAGACGCGGGCGGAAAACCAACAGCAGAAGCACCACGATCATCGCGTATAGCGCGATGAGCAGAAACCACACCAGCGGCCCCACTCCCATCGACTCGAAACGGATCGAAGCCACCAGCGGAAAGAAAAGTTGCATCGGCCCCACGACCACCAGCCCAGCCAGGGCCGAGGCCAACGCTGCGGTGTCGCGCATGCCCGATACCACCCGCGCATGGCGCGACCAGTTGACCGCGCTCAAGCCCAGCAGATAGATCGACAACGGCACCAGCGCTAGGCACAACGCCGGAGCGTCGGAGACCAAAAGCGGTAACAGGGCCGCCAATGCCAGCAACCCGCCGCAAAGGCATAGGTTGACCGCGTCCAGAAGAAAGAATAGCGGCAACACGCACAGCGCAATCGCCAGCGCCTCCAAACCCGATCATCAACCAGCCCATGCCGGAGTCCCTCAGCTTCCCCCGGTTCTCCCCCCTCGACGTGCCTCACGACCTGGTTTCCGGCTCCTGGTCTTCCCTCTGCGGGCCGCTCCGGGGCCCCGCCCCGTTCGACTTCCCGTTTCCCCGGTTCCTCTGGAGCCGCCGCAACTCCGCTTCCAGTTTTGTCTGCTCGATGCGGTAGCGGTCCCGCAGCCGGCCGTAGTAGAACTTCGTCGCCCACATGTCTCCCAGCGCCAGCACGCCGACCCAAGCCAGCAAGAGAAGAACTCCGCCCCAGAAAAACACTCCCACGCGCGGCCATATCGTGTCGGGGCCCAGCACGCGCGCCCGCTCCATGATCCATTGGCCCACCGGCAGCGACGCCCCCACCAACGCAAGCATCACGCTGGTTTGCATCCGCCGCCGAAACTGCCGGCGATGGTAATCCCGCTCCGGCGCGTCGAGCGTCGCCCGCTGCGCCGCACGCCAACTCCGCAGGTGCCAGCCGATCAGTCCGGCCGCACAGGCCACGAGGAATCCGGAGAGAAGCCAGGCAGTCATCATCTCCACGTCAGTCGTTCGCTCCCACTCGCTTGCGGTTCCGGACCGTCGTCGTCAGCCACTCGCGCACCACCCACCCCACCTTGGCCAGACTCAGGGCCGAGCAGCGCTCGGGAGTGTCGGCGCGCGTATGCCAAGGCGGATAGTCGAAGTCGATGATGTCGCAGGCGGGAATCTTCGCCACGTTGCGCAGCGCCAGGTGATCGTCCCTCACCTCGTGCTTCTTGCGCGGAATGAATTCCCGCACCCCCAGCCGCGCCGCCGTGGCCCAGATCTCCTCCACCAGCGGCCGCGTCTCCGGCCACCACATGCTGTTCCGCTCTTGGAATATCTGCAAATCCGCGTCCCCCACCATGTCGAGCAGAACGGCCCACCGGTAACGGTGCGCGGGCGGGGCCTTCACATAGCGATCGGCAAAGTGCTCCGAGCCAAGAAAATAGGTCCCCTGCGGATGAAAGAGGAACTCCTCGGCGTCGAAAAACACGAAGTCCACGCCATAGGGCGGGCTTAATCCCGGCATGTCGCGCCCCAGCTCCATCAGAATCGCCACCCCGCTTGCCCCGTCGTTGGCGCCCACGAACACCCCCCGCGGATTCTCGCGATCCATCATCGGATAAGGAAGGGTATCGTAGTGCGCGCACAACAGAATCCGCTCCGTGCGGTCGGGATGCCACTCCACGATCAGGTTCGCCAGCGGCACCGTCGACCCATCCACGGGGTGCCGCGTCTGGAATCGCTGCAGGCTCACCTTGCCGCCCAACCGCGTAAAGTGCTCCGTGAGCAATTTCTGCTGCGCGGCCATCCCCTGGGAACCGCTCGGCCGCGGCCCCAACGCACAGAGTTGCTTGAGATAGTCGTAGGCCCCCGCACCGCTAAACGGGATGTCGTCCAACCGAAAACGCGATCCCGCCGCCTCGGCCTGCGGTGGATTCTGCGGCGCGTAGACCGAAACGAGCACCGCCGCCCCCACGGCCCCCAGGGCAATCATGGCCACCAGGACGCCGCGGAAACGCCGCATAGGCTTCTCCTCGGCCAGTTCTCGTCTCTTACGCTGCATCACCTGATTGTAACCGTTCTGGGGGACCTTGGACAGCAATCCCTCCCCCGCGCTTCGGCCCCGCTTGCCCTACCTGTCTCGCCCATTCCCCCGCCGGACCCGTGCCCTACCGTTTCCATATTGGCGCAGGATTCTCCACGCCGTTATCCTTCGTTCCCTCACATCCGAAGTGGCGTCTGCCGCAAGGCAACCCCGCCCCCCATGGAGATCTTAGGACGGAACCGATGATCGACGTCAAGGCCATCACCGATTTGCACCGCGACACGGTCCAGCGTTGGCACGCGCAGGAAATCGACAACCCCTTCTCGGACTTTCTCGAGTTGGTGTGTGAACAGCACCGTCGCAATTTCCTCCTCTGGCACCAGGAGGACATCGCCCGCAGTCCCGACGTCGCCGACGCCGAAATCGCCCAGGTCAAACGCGCCATCGATCGGCTCAACCAGGAGCGAAACGACCACATCGAAATGCTCGATGACTACCTGATCCGCCGCCTGGCGGATTGGGGGGCAGTGCCTCGGCCCCGCGCCAAGCTCAACACCGAAACCCCCGGCAGCGTCATCGATCGGCTCTCGGTCATCGCCCTGCGCATCTACCACATGGAAGAGCAAGTCGCTCGCCTCGACGCCACCGAGGAACACCGCGCCCGCGCTCAGTCGCGTTTGGCCATTCTCCGCGAACAGCACAGCGACCTCGCCCAGTCGCTCGCCCAACTCCTCGCCGATATCCTCGCCGGCCGCAAGCAAGTCAAGGTCTACCGGCAATTCAAGATGTATAACGATCCGGCGATGAACCCCTACCTCTACGCCAGGAAGCCGGCCGCCTGAGCAAACGCGCCGCTACGCCGCCTCCCGCGAATCCTTCCCCAGGATCCGGTCGCAGGCATCGCAGACGAGCCCCACGCCGATCGACTCCATGATCTCGCGTGGCGCGTTGCGACGCTGGCGAGTCGTCCCCTCGAACGCCTTGACCTGTACCGCGATGTGCGGGGGGCCATGCGGTCCGTTGCGCTCCGCCGGCCAGGGCCCAAATAGCCCCACCGAAGGCGTCCCCACCGCCTCCGCAAGGTGAAACGGCCCCGTGCACGAACTCACAAACAATCGCGCCTGCCGAATCACCGCCGCCAACTCGGGCAGCGAAGTCGGCGGCGCCGCCAGCGCGGCCCCCCCCGCGCCGGAAACAATCGCCTCCGCAAAGCCCCGCTCTTTCTCTCCTGCCCAAACCACCAGGCTCCGCAGCCTCCATTTCCCAGCCAAGTGTCGGGCCACGGCCGCAAATCGGTCCAAAGGCCATAGCCGCGATACGGAGCCCGCCCCAGGGTTGATCATGGCAAACCCGCCGTGCAACCCTAACTCACCCACGATTCGTTCGGCGGTGGCGCGGTCGCACTGGTGCTCGGGCACTTGAAACTCCACTGCCGGCGATTCGATCCCCAGTGGCCCCAACAGCGCCAGATTGCAGTCGATAACGTGCCGCGCGTTCGTCCGCACGCGCTCGGTATAAAACCAAGGGCTGAGTTCCCGCCCCTTGTCGTCGCCAAAGCCGATCCGACGGCGCGCCCCCGACAGCCAGGTGGCGATCGCGCTTTTTGCCAGCCCCTGCACGTCAATGGCCGCGTCGAATCTCAACGTATGGAGCCGCCGCCGTACCCCCAGCACAGTCCGGGGCGACTTCAGCCAGCCCCGCGGCAATTCGACGAGCTCGTCCAAGGCCCTGTGACCCCGCAGCAGCGCGGCAGCCTTCTCCTCGACCACCCACCCCAAAAAAGCCTTGGGAAACCGCTCCCGCAACGCACACAGCACCGGCAGTCCGTGAATGGCATCCCCAATCGCGCTGAGCCGAACGATCAGGATCCGCGGCGACGCTCCCAGGCTCGCTCCCATGACGTCTTCCCAAGGTCAGGTGGTGTGGAAAAGGGCCGGAATTATAATCCCTCCACGTACATCCGCCCAAGGCAGAATCCTCGCCAAACACCAAACGCGCCCCGGTCCCCTTTCTCCCCGGAAAACCATAGAATTACCCATGGCTCTTCTCCCTTGCCTCGGCAACGGTCCCTCCGCATGCCTCACCCCTCCCCATCTCCGTCCGACACCAGGTCCTTCCTCCCCACTACCCCGGAAGAGGCGGCAGCCCGGGGCTGCCAAGAGCTCGACGTCGTCTTCGTTACCGGCGATGCCTACGTCGACCACCCCAGCTTCGCCATGGCCCTGCTCGGCCGATTGTTGGAAGACGAAGGACTCCGCGTCGCCATCCTCAGCCAGCCCGATTGGCGATCCTGCCAACCGTGGCGCACGTTCGGACGGCCTCGCGTCTGTTTTGCCATCAGTGCTGGCAACATGGACTCGATGCTCAACCACTACACCGCCAACCGCAAGGTCCGCAACGACGACGCCTATAGTCCCGGCGGCCAGATCGGTCGCCGCCCCGACCGTGCCACCGCGGTCTACTGCCAGCGGGCCCGCGAGGCGTATCAAGGGGGTGCCCATCATCGCCGGCGGAGTCGAGGCCAGCCTCCGCCGCCTCGCCCACTACGACTACTGGAGCGACAAGGTCCGCCGTTCCGATCCTCCTCGACGCCAAGGCCGACCTCGTGGTCTACGGCATGGGCGAGCGGCCGATCGTGGAAATCGTCCGCCGCCTGGCCGCCGGCGAATCGGCCCGCGAGCACTCCGCGACGTCCGCGGCGTGGCCTATCGCCTCGGAGCCAGCGAGCCGCCGCCCACGGCGACGATACCATCCTGCTCCCCAGCTACGAACGGGTCGCCGCCGACAAGCGCGCCTTCGCCGAGATGACGCGCATCGCCCACCTCGAGACCAATCCCTACAACGCCCGCCGACTGGTCCAGCCCCACGGCCGCGAAGCCGTCGTGGTCAATCCGCCCGCCGTTGCCGCTCTCCGAAGCAGAGATGGATCGCGTCTACGGTTTGCCCTACACGCGCCGTCCGCACCCCAGCTACGGCGATCAGCGCCGTTCCCGCCTTCGAGGTCGTCAAGGACTCGATCCAGATCATGCGCGGCTGCTTCGGCGGCTGCACGTTCTGCTCGATCACGGCCCATGAAGGCCGGATCATCCAGAGCCGCAGCCCCGAGTCGATCGTCCGGCGAAATCGAGCAACTGGCTGAGAATCCCGACTTCAAAGGCGTCATCAGCGACATCGGCGGACCTACGGCCAACATGTACCGCATGAATTGTAGCCGGCCGGAAGTCCGGGCGAAATGCCGCCGGCTGAGCTGCGTCCATCCCACGATCTGCAAGCTCCTCAGCGTCGACCACGGCCCCCTGATCGAGTTGATGCAGCACGCGTGCGTAAGCTCGCGGGCGTGCGCAAGGTCCTCGTCGCCTCCGGCATCCGCATGGACCTTGCCGCCCGTAGCCCCGAGTACCTGCAGCGAACTCGTCGAGCACCACGTCGGCGGTCACTTGAAGGTCGCCCCCGAGCACACCGATCCCGAAGTGCTCCGCTTGATGAAGAAGCCCTCGATCGACGATTTCGAGCGACTTCGCCAAACGCTTCGGCAAGGTCGCCCACGAGGCAGGCAAGGAAATCGTACCTCGTCCCCTACTTCATCGCCGGCCACCCCGGCTAGCGACCTGGCCGCCATGATCACCTCGCCTTCTTCCTCAAACGCCACGGCTACCGGCCCCAGCAGGTGCAGGATTTCTACCCCAGCCCCTTCGACGTCGCCACGTGCATGTACTACACCGGCATCGACCCGATGACCGGCGAAGAAGTCTACGTGGCCAAGACCGCGACCGAGCGCCGTATCCAGCGCGCGCTTCTCCAATTCTGGAAACCGGAGAACTACGCCGACGTCCGCCGCGCACTCGAACAACTCGACCGTACCGACCTCATCGGCAACGACCCGGATTGCCTGATCCCGTCGCGTCCTCCCGCTCTGCCCAAGACTTCGCGCAAGGGCAAAGCCGGCCGCGCGTCCACCGACAATCCCTCGCCCGCATACCGCCCGCATCGCAAGACTGCCCGCCGCCGCCTGCGACCCTGATCTTCGCCGCCTCCGCATCTTCGCACACCGCATTCTCCTCTCCGCCCCGGCGCAATCACGGCGCCACAATTCGCGCCGCCATGTTCCGATTGTGCCGTGCGCACGCGCGTGCACGCCGATTGGTCGCTGCGCGACCATGGTTAGTCGGGTTGCCTCCCGCGGGTGCTTTACTCCCCGCAAGCGTCTGTGGTATGTTCGCGCTGCCCGTCCTTGGTCCACGCACGCTCCATGGAGAGCCCCAGAGGCCGCGCAGGAATTCTTCGGAACCCGCGCGCGATAGCGCGCGACGACGCAAAGGATGCGGGCGATTCATTCCGCTTCAAGGGAGGTGAAGCATGACGTCGAATATCGTGACCTTGGGAGATCCCCTCTTCTCCAGGCAACCCAACGGCAGGTTGAAGTCGGGAGTGCTCACGGTCTTCCCGCATTTCGAAGTGATCGTCACCGATCCGAAACCTCACGCCTTTCAGATCGAGGATTTCCTCAACTGGCTCAAAGCCCGCCGCATCGCCGACAACGAGCCGCCCCTGACTCCTGACGAAGAGCAGGAAGCACGCGAGGACGCCGTGCCCGCGGTGATCGAAGGAGATTGCATCCAGCTCCGGCCCGATCCCCAGAATATGGCCTTGGCCTTTCGCGCCGACAAGCTGCTGCAAAAGCTGGTTTCCAAGCGGAGGATCAAGTTCCTCAACGTCTTTAACCCGCAGGTGCGTACTGCCCTGAAACGGCGCGGCGAGTGCTGGCGCATGGCTCGGCTCCCTACTTCCCGCGAGGAAATCAAGGAGCGGATCCGGCAGTCAAGAGTCGCCATCCGCGGCAAGGACATCTACTACTACAATCCGACCACGGGCACGCGCTGGCTCTCCTGCGCGGAATTCGCGCGCCTGAGAGAACTCGACGATAAGCAGCTTCGCGCTCAACTGGCGGAGATCCAGGAGTTTTCGCGGAGAACCAACGCCCAGCACCATCCTGAAGTCGCCTTCTACCTCGGCGGACCCTCGTTCACCGCCGATGCCTTCGCGCCCTGCAAATTCCACTCCATGAGCGGAAGCGAGCTTCGGAGAGTCCACGAAGACCTCGCCCAACGCTTCCGCGAGGCCGTGCCGGAGCCGTTCCACGAAGACGATCTGGACAATAGCGCGTGGCAGCACCGGATGTTCTCGGCCCTCGTCACCGAAACGGAAGAGGTCGTCCAGTTCGAAGCGCTCCTCTCGCTCAGCCCGGAGTTCTTCATGCAGATCCAATGGCTTCCCGGAGGCCGGATGGTCAACGGAGAGCTCGCCTTCGACGAGGTCTTCGAGGAAGACGTCCGCGAACCCTGCGAGGAAAACGCCCGCGAACTGCTCTACAACCTGGTCCGCGAATACGAAGACCTCGAGTATGTCAACATCGGCCAGGTCGTCAACTCGCTCTCCCGGCGAAGTCGATGCCGCGGCCGGCGCGAGGTCTACATCGCGGTGATCAAACGGCACGGATATCCGCAGGAGATCGTGGGGATTATCCGCATGCAGAAATGGGGAGTGCGCGAGCACCTCGACGCCAACCGTACCGCGCCCGACGCCCATCACCGCTCCGATGAATACACGGAGTACGTGCTCGATCGCCGTTTCGCCTGCCGCTACCTCGGCATGAATATTCCCAAGCGCGTCACGGCGCGAAAGATCTGCGAGCGCTACTTCGCCCCTTGGACGGGCCCGGAAGGTTACATGATCTGGTCCCCCTACTTCGAACGCATGTACATCCACGGCATCGCCACCGATAAGATGCCCCGCCAGCGCTTCCGCGAACGCGGCTTCGCCCTCGAATTCGCCCGCCTCCTCGGACGCGCCGCCGCCTCCAACCTCGCCGTGGGAAGGTGCGATGCCGACCACCAGGTGCTCTTCGACGACGGCGACGAGATCGTGGTCGAGGACGAAGCGGGAATGCCCGTCGAAATCGTCGTCGCCGACCAGACCGGAACGTTCTGCGACTATCACAGCGCCCTGGGAGAGCTGGCGGCCGCCTACGCCGAACCGGTAAATCGCCGCGCCGACGATCTGCCCGAAGCCGAGGAGTTCGCCCGCGTGTACCTCGAAGCGTTCGTCGAGCGATTCGCCTGCATCCAGGAGAAGTATCGGCGAAGGCGGAGGGCCTTCGAGACCTTGTTCCGCACCCGCCCTTACGACGAACGCGGATGCTTCGCCTTCCGCTGGAAGCAGGTCCTCAAACGCCTCGATCAGACCGACCCCGCTAAGCTCGCCCAGATCATCGCTGCCCACCTGCGGCTGCCCGTGAAATGCTAGGCAGTCCTGCCTGGCCCTTGAGCCGGGCCAACCCTCGGAAGGCCGGAATACAGGACGGTTGCACCCGGCAGTGCCAGCCGTGACCGTTCGCTGCGGTCGTCACAAGTACCCCGGTCGCGATTGACTCGCGTCGGCCGGGCGGGTCTTGTTGGCGCCAAAGTGTGTGCGATCCGTGCTCCTGCGGCCACGTGCCCGGGATGCCAATAGAGCACAAGAAAAGCCGGCAAGACCTCCGAGCGCGGTCCAGAGGCTACCCGCCGCGTTCAGACGCCGCGATGCTCCTCGTCCACCGCAGCGCCGGGTATGATCTTCGTACCCGTCAACGTCGCCGACACGAGATTGCCGCCCTCGCGGATCTCGGCAACAACTACCCCGACGACGTGCAGCGCCACAACGACCAACAACGCATAGTAGCTGTAAAGATGACTGACGATGAACGGCCGCCGGAATGACCGCATGCTGTCGAACGAGGCCTTGTCGACCATCTCCGGTGCGTTGGGCACGAGCGTGGCAGGGTCCACGCCGGAGGCTGCCACCCACCGCGCCATACAATGCCCCAGGGGCGGATAGAACAGATCGGTGCCAGCCAGAACCAGACCGCTTACGGCAAGAACCGTGACGAGCAGGAACATCGCGCTCACGCTGATCCGCCCCAGCGGATTGTGGCCGAGGTAGTGTTGGGGCTCTCGAGAGAAAAACGCCCGCACGTAAGAAAAGACAGCCCCCACGTAGCCCCGTCCCCCGGGCAGAATGGCCCGCCACCGCGCATACCGGTTCCCCACGAACGCCCAGACGAGACGCACCAACAGATTGACCGCAAACACATATCCTACCCAGGTATGGACCGTCTTCAGCGTCAGACTGCCGGTGCGGGGGATCTCCAGGGTGCGGCCGTTGAGGATCAGGTAGCCCACCACCACCAGCGCGACGACCGAGATGGCATTGATCCAATGAAATACTCGTGTCGGCACGTCCCACACTCGGTAGGATTTCAGCTCCTGCATGTCGGTTCTCCCCGCATGTTGTGACGGTAAGCGTTCACACACCGGCGTACACGCGGCGGCCCGCCGCGTCTCTCACGCTTTCCTTTGGTGATTCGCCAGCGCTCAGAGGCAGCGGCCCGCCTCTTGAGCCAGTCCGTCCTGGGAACGGTTACTTGTGACGTTGGCAATGGCAATCCGCGGCGCCATTGTAGACCACGCGCCCCGAGCGTGTAAACGCTGGTCTTTCCCCGGCGCTTTGCGCAGGGCGGTCGGCGAGCAAAGCCCCACCTTGACCGAACTGCATCATCGGAATGGCGATTTCACCGCCACATCCAAATCGGGAACAGTTCACTTTCTGCTGCTGAGGCCCGCATGGCGAATGAGCGCCGGGCGGCCAGGGAAGCTCCGGATCGCGCGCACTGCCTGCGCCGGCATCCCTAGGGGCGCTACTGGAGCCGGGGCGGGGGAATCGACCGGCCCAGCCGCTGCGCCTCCTGCTCCGCCGGGCCGTACGTCCCAAAGAACGGCGCATTGCTGTCGAGCCAGACGGTGATGCGGAGTCGGTCCTCTTCAGACAGTTCAACGGCGTCGCCATGGTGGGCGTCGGCGAGTATACGCGTCAGAGGGCTTTCGTCGGCGCCGCCCCGCCCCGGAAGCGTGACCGCCTCGCTAATGCTCTTCCCGCCCCACTCGTACCAGCGCACAAACGGGCGAAGGCTTTCGTAGGCCACGGAAAACACCTTCGACGGTGCGCCCGTAAGATCAGGCCGCATCGACGAAGGTCGTGCGCCGTCATGACAACGCACACAATGGCGGTCGAGCACCGGCTGTACGAGCCGCGGAAATGAAAAGGGACGCGTGCCGTCCGGCCCGGGAACGAGGGGCGACGCCTCGCGCCTTGCCGCCATGCTCTCGGCGGTCGGCGCGGTACCCGGCCGCTCGTGACATCCCACGCAACTGCGCCGCTCACCGGGCTGAAGATAGGTGATGCTGCGCATCGTCTGCACGGCCCGGCCTGCGGCGTCGATCGCCTGAAAATAGATCGGCTTCCGCGCAGGCACGCGGAACCGCACCGAACCGTCGCGCTCTAGCGGCACCGTGCCCAGGAGCATCCGCGCACTCTCGGCATTGGCATACCCGAGGCGCGGCTGGTTGGCAACGTGGGTTTCGCTCTTGGGCAACACCTGATAAACGCGCAGCGCCGCAATCCGCCTCGCCGCGGGAAGAGCCTGGAAACTTTGACCCACGTTGGCCAGGAGCAATTCTCCTTCATCCCCGAGACTCCCATCGAGGGTGCTGGGCACCACGGGCGGAACCTCGCGGGGGACGAGCGGAATCGGATACATTGCCGAAATGCCCGGCTCCCGATAGAGCAGTTCGAGATTGCCGAAACGGTCGAAATAATACAGGCCGGTGTGGCTATCGCGGTTCACGCCCGGCCCCATCCCCGGAAGCGGATCGAAGCTGAACGAGACGAGGAAGTAGTTCTCGGCCAAAGGCCAGGGGCTGTGGAAGTAGCTCTTCGGCCAACCCGGCGCCTCGGGAAAACACACCTCCGGAGTCAGAACCTCGACAGATCGGAATTCGTCGTGGCCCGTCCTCTCGTAGCCGGCGCGCGTGGGATCCAGAACCACCAAGGCGACCGCCCACGGCGGCGTGATGGGCCCCCGCTACGAACACCACGCGATCGGAACTGGGAATGGCCCGCGCCTGGTAACAGGCGTTGATGCGCTGCGTGTAGTTGCCAAAGAGCACCTGGGGATTCGTGCCGTCGGGGTTGGAGGTCCAAAGCCCGTGGTAGTTCGCCGCCGAACGGTCCACGTAGTCCCATCGCGTATACACGATGCGGCCGTCGGTGAGCACCGAGGGATGCCACTCGTTGGTCTCGTGGTACGAGAGAGTGCGGACCGCGCCGGTGCCGGGCTCCAAGCGGTGCAGCGTGTAGGAAGGAAGCGGCTCCCAAGGATTGTGGCAACGGCCGAAGCCTCCGCGACGCGTGGACATGAAGGCCACGCCGCCGTCGGGCAGAACACACGGATCGAAATCGTCGTCCGGCCCGAAAGTCGCCTGGCGAAGCTCTCTGCCATCCGCCGCGACGGCGAACAGATGGAACGAGCGCCGGCCGGTCGAGTAGAAATCCGGCTTCTCCGCCGCCCGCTCGCAGTAGGCAAACCACAGCGTGCGCGCGTCGTGCGACAGGGCCAACGTCGTAGAATTGCCCCGCGGCAGTCGGCCGGCAGTCAAGTCGCGCGCGGCGAACGAAACCCCCGGCTTGTCCAGTACGCATACGCCCCCCCCGGCGAGGTCGGCGTAGTCGTAGTAGTAGCCGAGATACTCGTGAAGCATCTGGCAGGTGAAGCGGCGCCGCTTGAGAAAGGCAATCGGCCGACCGCTGACCAACGGGTTCTTCAATGCTACCGTGCGAGTCAGGCGGTGCGCACGGAGCCAAAGATCGAGCCGGGCGCCGGAATCCATGGCGTCGGCCCCCGCCGCTTCCGCACGCAGCCGCTTCCAATCCGCACGCTCCCGCGTGAGGTCCGGTCCCTGAGGAAAGCGCGCGAGGTCCTCAATCAATCGCGATGTGCGGTCCATCGCGGCGCAAATGGCGTCCGCCGAACCGGCAGAGCGGCCCAGCCTTCGCTCCTGGGCCGACCAGTCCTCGACCAAAGGGTCGGGGCTTTCGGCAGCCAGCCAAAGCGCCAGAAGCATTCCCAAGGCATTGCATGCGGCCATCGTGCGGCTCCCTAGTCCCGTTCCGGCCAGCCTATCGCATGCGCCCACGATATCCAGGGCGCAGCGAAAAAGCCGGGAAGACCACGAACCATGCGGCCCACCGCCAGATCGGGCCATCGCCACCCGCCCAGGCAGAAAATCGCCCGCCCAGGCAAGAAAATCAGCCGGGGCCGAACCTGCGGGCAAGTTCGACCCCGGCAATGTGCCGAATGATCTACGTACGGCTCTGCTGCATCGCATCCTCGGTAGCCCGAGGCGGCGACACGTTCAGCTCACTCAGCGCCCCTTCCTAGCAGCCGCGGCGATGGCGGCAGCCGCGGAGGCAGGACGACTTGCAGCCGGGCGCGGCCTCACAGCACGTGGGCTGGCAAGCCGGCACCTGGATGGTCTTGGGAACCATCCGGCAAACCTGCACCTGGATGGTCCGCTGCACCTGGTGCGGCACCATCACGGTGCACTGCCGTTGCTGCTGCACCGGAACCGTGCGGCAGCGAGTCACATTCTCGGTCCACGTGCGAACCTGGGGCACGCACACCACGCGGCATACCTCGCGCTGCACGGGCACTTGCTCGTAGCGGCAAACGCGGCACGGTGCACGAACGCTGCTCCGCACGGCAGAGATTAACGCAATAGTTGTACTGCTGCGAAACCATCTGCGGCCGCATGCAGGTGACCGGAACCTGCTTCTGGACCATCTTCGATACCCAGACCTTCTGCGTGGGCATCGCCTGGGCAGGACCGCAAGGCGGTGCAGCCGGAGCGCAGGGACCGCAGGCCGGAGGTACCGGACCGCAAGCCGCGGGAGCGGGCTGGCAGGGACGCTCTTCCCAATGCCCCTGATCCTCGCACACCGTCCGCGTCTCCTGCACCGGAACCATCTGGCAAACCATGCGCGTGCCCGTTCGCTGCTCCGTATAAGGAACCATCACCGTATAGTTGCGAACCTCATCGGTCCAAACCGGCTTCGAAACCATGCACGTGACCGTCTGCCGCTGAGTCTGGGGAACCATCACCGTGCACTGCCGCTGCACGGCCTGGACCTCGCGCTGTACCTGATAGACGGTGCAGGTGTAGGTGCGAACTTCCGGACGACACTCCGTGCAGGTTATCACCCGATTCTCTGTGGACATCTCCGGGCACATGATCGTCTTCTGCACGTACTGCACGGCCGGTGCGCAGCTTGCGCCGCGGCGCGCAAGCCGGCCCCACGGTGCGCAAGGTCCGTTGTCTGCGAAAGCCGGAGCGGCCGCCGCCAAGGCAACCACAAGCAGCAGAAAAACTCGGTGGGTCAGCATGAAATCCTCCTTAGTGCGAGCACGCAAAACGAAACAGGCCGATGTATCCCAACACGCACTTCCAGCAGAAACCGCAGGACAATCCGGAACTACGTCCGGCACCTGTCGATCCCTAAGAGCCTATATCCCAGAACCGCCGCTGCGGCTCTGTGCAGCAGGATAATCTCAGCACCTCCAAAGGTTCTGGGATCGGCTCTAAGACTCGCGGCGAGCTTCCTGCTCGGTCCAACCGATTCCGTGGCAAGACCGATCCTCGATCGCATCGCGACTCGATCGATGCCTGGGGTGCGGAACGCAATAGCCCCACCGAAAGAAACTTGGCGGTAAGAAGCAACGGCCGGGCATAGTTCCGCACGCGCGCAGAAATCAAATCGTCGCCAAATTCGTGGCCATTATAGGTAAACAACATGGGAAGACAAGGGATGGCGAGACTTTTCAGCCTCACGGAGTATCTATTGAGGCCCGCATTGCCCATGAAGGCCGGGCGGCCAGGAGAACTCCGGAGCGTGAGCCGCTTCGGCTCGCGATTCGGCATGGATCGCGAACATGGACTGCGCCGGCATTAAGAGCCTATCCGAAAACTACCGCACCGGCCCTATGCGGCCGGAGGATTTCAGGGCAGCAGACGGTTCTGGGACCGGCTCTAAGAACCTATCCCGGAACCGCCACGGCAGCCCTCCGCGGCCGGAGAACGCAGGAGCGGCACACGGTTCTGGGACCGGCTCTGATAGGCGATTCCGCTCCGCGCCCACCCGCCTGAAATCCATGAGAGCGATAGGTTTTCGGCCGGATTCCCAGCGATCACCAACCTCGCCCGCCACCCCACGGCCCCCGTTTGGGCATGCCGCCGGATCTATAACTCCCGGATGTGGTCCCGTGCACTCCGACGCAACTTCCGTGGCGTCACTCCACGGTCACGCTCTTCGCGAGATTGCGCGGCTTATCCACGTCGCATCCCCGAGCCACCGCAATGTGGTAGGCGAGCAACTGCAAGGGAATGATCGAGACGATCGGCTGGAGAAATTCCTCGACTGCCGGGATCTCGATGACGTCGTCGGCAAGGCCCTTCACCGCGGTGTCTCCTTCGCATACCACGGCAATCACCGGACCGCCACGAGCCTTGATCTCCTGCACGTTGGCCATCACCTTGTCGTAGACCGGCCCGTGAGGCATGAGGAAGACGCTGGGCGTATGCGCGTCGACCAGCGCGATGGGCCCGTGCTTCATCTCCGCGGCCGGGTATCCTTCAGCGTGGATGTAGCTGATCTCCTTCAGCTTCAACGCCCCTTCCAGCGCCGTGGGAAAATTGAATTGCCGGCCCAAGTAAAGAAAGTTGTTGCACTCGGCATACTTCAGCGCGATCTCGCGCACGCGGTCGTTGGACCCCAAGAGCGCGGCGAATCTTGTCCGGAAGCCCCTCGAGTTGATGGATGATCCGCATCCCGGCCTCGAAACTCAGGTGGCGGAGCCGCCCGAAGTAAAGGGCCAATAGCGCCAGCACCACGCACTGCGAGGTGAACGCCTTCGTCGAGGCAACGCCCACTTCCGGGCCGGCGTGTAGATAGACTCCGCCGTCCGCTTCCTGGGCAATCGTGCTTCCTACGACGTTGCAGATGGCAAGCGTCGGATGTCCTTTGCGCTTCATCTCCCGCAGCGCCGCCAGCGTGTCCGCAGTCTCACCACTCTGCGTGATCGCAAACACCAGGCTTCCCGAATCATTCGGCGGATTGCGGTAGCGAAGCTCGCTGGCGTACTCCACTTCCACGGGAATCCGCGCCAGCGTCTCGATCACGTACTCGCCCACCAACCCGGCATGCCAACTCGTACCGCATGCGGTCATCACCATGCGATTCACCGCGCGAAGCTGCTGCGGCACGAGATTCAAGCCGCCGAACTTGGCCGTCGCGGCATCCAAGTCGAGCCGGCCGCGCATCGCATTCTGAATCGACTCGGGCTGCTCGAAGATCTCCTTGAGCATGTAGTGTGCGTAACCGCTCAACCCGATCTCTTCGGCGTCCATGTCCAGAACGTGCACGTTGGGCAGCACGGCGCCGTGGTCGCGGTGAACGATGCGCAGCGAATCCGCGGTCAGCACCGCCAGCTCGTGATCGGCAAGATATACGATCTTGTCGGTGTGACCCGCCAAGGGAGAGGCATCGCTAGCTAGAAAATGCTCGCCCTCACCCACACCGACGATCAACGGGCTGCCAAGACGCGCGGCCAGAATCATCTCGGGATAATCGCGAAACAGGACCGCCAGCCCGTACGTGCCGTGAAGCTGCGCCAGCGCAGCTTGCACCGCGCAGACCAGCGGTGCATAGTCCGGGGACACGGCACCGTCCAGCGGCCCCAGCCGCTTGAGCTGACTATCGATCAGGTGCGCAATCACTTCCGTGTCCGTGGCCGAGCGAAACTCGTATCCCTCGCTCTGCAATCGCTCTTTAAGGACGTGAAAGTTCTCGATCACGCCATTATGCACGACGGCCACCGATCCATCGCCGCCAAGGTGGGGATGCGCATTGTGGTCCGTAGCAGCCCCGTGCGTCGCCCAACGTGTGTGGCCAATCCCCACCCGCCCGAACAAGGGAGACTGGTTCAGACGTTCCTTGAGCCGGTCAATTCGGCCCGCCGATTTGACCACGGCAATCTGGCCGACCGTCGACAGGTTCGTCGCCACACCCGAGCTGTCGTAGCCCCGGTACTCCAAGCGCCGCAATCCTCCAACGAGGAATTCAATCGCGTCCAGCGGGCCAATGTAGCCGACGATACCGCACATCGAGTCGTCTCCTAGCACCTGAAGCACATCCCCTAGCGAGGGGAGTTTCGCCTCAAATCCGTTACCGGGAAAGTCTAGCAGACTCGGCAATCCTCCGAGGCGGAAAAACGGGGGGGCGTACTCCCCATGACCGCATTTCACGACCGACAAGACGCCCGAGACGGAATGTAGGGGCTTTGGCGCCCCTTCCCAAGTGCAGCATCCAGAAGCTCTTTCCTGGACACGGCACAATCGTGCGCACCCGCCGGGCCGAGCAAAACCGGCAAAACGCGTGCACCGAATGCTCGTCGGTCAGAATTCAGAATATCGTGGACAGGACACGAGGTGGCCGCCCCCTTCCCGCGACCAGTTCTCCCCAGGTCCGCCAGTGGCTGCCATCAATAGGCAATCGAGATGTCATAACGTTTCGCCACGGGGTTCTCGATCACCAGAGATTCGGCGCCGCGGTCGAACTGGGGCCATTCCGCCCCGTCCACCGTGGCCGACCGCATCGGGGCAGCGCGGGGATGGCGGAAACGGATCACGAGCCGCTTGGGCATGCGCGTGAAGGAACCCAGGTCGATCCGCGCTTGAATCCGGCTTTCGTCGGCGTGGCTCTCGATCCCGGCAGAGAGCTTGCCGAAACAGGTCGGGGCGCGCGCAATGGTAATCGCTCCACGCTGTGCGAGCCACTTACGCGGCGTTGCCTGGAAGAGCAGAAGATCGTCGCCAGCCTCGCGAACGAGCATGTGGCGGTAGAGGTCGAACCAGGCGCCGTCGGTGCTGGGCGGTCCGAAGTACTGCCCCCAGGTCCATCGGTGTTCGACCGGCTCCAAAGCCGAGTGGCTGAATGCCGAGGCAACGTAGCTGTAGAACGCCCGGATGACGGCCTTGACGTCGTCGCGCAACAGATAGGCCGTCGCTTGCTGGTTGTACACCGGCTCATTGGCCATTCCCCGGCCCCGGTAGAACAGATTGTCCTCGTGATCGTTCAGCAGGTAATCGGCCAGCCGCCCGCGCGGGGCCAAAGCTTCCAGGCGAAGCAAGTGTACCGGCCCCGTGTCCACGTCGGTGGGATACCAATGGTCGAAGCGGCGGCGGGGCACGGCCACGTCACCCGGCACGTAGGGGCTCCAGGTGTGGTCGCGAAGCTGCACCAGAGGTGCTGCGGCACGCTCGCCGCCTCCATTGCGCCTTCGACCGACGCTCGAAACAACCGCGCAGCCGCCCGGCATTCCGCCGCTCGAGGATGGCCGTGCCGCGCAAGTGCAATGCCAAGCGTATCCAGCGCCGGCAAAACTGTAGGCCTGATTGAAAGCCCATACCCCTTCGCCGCTCAGATCGTTCAGCGGCGCTCGAACCAGACCTCGGCCCGGGCCCGCTTCGCCGGACGTTCGGGCAATCTCCGCCAAACAGTAGTCCAGGGCCTTCAGCGTGGGAGGCAACAGGCGATCGAAGGCCCCTCGGTCCTGGGAAAGGAGAAAGTGCTTGGCCGACGCGTAGATCATCGACGGCGTGTAGACACCCCAGTTGGCGAAACCGCCCACGCGGCCGTCGGCCTGCTGGTTGTTGCGATAGATGGCCAGCAACTCTTCGAGCGACTCGGCATGGTAGCCGCGAAGATCGTAGATCATGTAGTCCACGTAGACCGCCTGGTTGACCGGCCAAGGAGTGCCCTGCTGGTCGTAGGCGAAATTCGAGTAGGGTAAGTCGATCTTAACGTCCGGCCCTTCGCCTCCGTGGCGGCGGGGCAGACGCAAGGCGTGCCACAGGTTGGCCCGAAACAAATCGTTGACGGCTTTCTCCGGCACCTCGAACTGTGCGCCGCGCGCAACATAGTCCGACCAGAAGCGAAGCGTCGCGTCGCGCGTTGCGCCGTAATCGAGCTCCATCAGTGCCCCGCGTTCTGCGGCGATTACGACCGGCGAGGGCAACTTGACGACCACCTCGCGCGTCCCTCGGGAGGGCAGCTCGATCGCAAACTTCAGCCGCGCAACCTTGGCGGGATTCCCCTTCTTCTTGGCGTCGGCAGCAGGTGCTTCGCTGCGGACTTCGAGCGCGATCTCACCGGGTCCGTCGGCCTGAAGCGAAACCAGCGCGCCCTGCGAACGGGAATCCTCCAGCACAACGCCCTCCGGACCCTGGGCGATCGCCAGCGGAAAATCGGCGACGGCGGGGTGCTCCCGCCGGTGCGTCATGCCCAACACGAGCTTCCGCGAGTGATCGCCCAGGTTGATGCAGCGCAACTTCTGCATCAGGACCATGGCAATGTCCCCGCGGCGCCGCCGAGGTGGACCATGAAGCGGATATGCGAATTGCTCGACCTCGTAACGGACTCCGTCGGACTCGAATCGCGTCGTGACCACGGGCAACCCGTCCTGAAGCGATTGCCCCTTCCACGTCTCGGCCAGACGGGGACCGATCTCGGCAAAATCGAACCAGAAACGGAAGCGGTCGGGATTGCCGTAGTCGTTCCATACGCCCGAGCCGCGATCGACGCCAAACTTGGGGATGGCGCTGTCCCAACTCAGGCCGATCACGTGGCCGGGTGCCGCCTGCGAGGGATGGCGATAGGCAGGACTGCCCATGTCTTCCCACAACGCGCGGAACTGCTCCAGCGTAGCCTCGGGCTCTCGACTGACCTGTTCGAGAATCCGCCGCCCGCGGAGCGGCTCCAGTTGACGACGGTGCTCGGCAAAGGGCACCGGCTGCTCTCCGGTGGACAGGTAAACGTCCAATGCAGGCACCCAGAACGTCCCCTGCCTGAGCAGTTGATCTACGGTAACGCTGAAACCGCGCGTTCCTGCGGAATCGAGCAGGAGAGTGAGCTTTCGGGAATCGTGGCGATAGCCGGGGTCGAGACGCAGCCGCTGCGCCGTGTCCGCATCGGCCGCGGCGATGAGGTCTCTCCAGATCGAGTTGAGCTTCTCCACTTCGCGGATCTCGGCGTCGACGTAGCGGAGCACGAACGAGAGGCCGTCGACGTCTCCGCCCCCGGCGCGGCTGCGGCACGCGGACGGGGCGCACTCGTCGCCGCTTTCCAGCGATTCGGCGCGCACGTCGCCGATCGCAACGTTCTCCCCCCGAAGTCCAACGGTAAACGGAGAGTCGATTGCGGTCGAATGACCCCACGAAACATGCACGCGCAGCGACCGCTCGGCTTCGGCCGCCCACAACGTACTGCCCACCGGAATGCAGACAAAAGTCAGAAAGGCAAAGGCCACGCGGCTATTGAGCATGAGGTTCACCGAGCGTGCGAGGGAAATCGAGACGCGGCGCTCGGCCGCAACCGAGCCCTGGAAACAAAGCCCGCAAGGGCAACGCGACCCAGCGCCGCGCCCACCGTGAGTGGCAGGTCGGCTAAAAACCTATCCCGGAACTGTCGCTGGAGTCCTGTGCGGCCGGAGAATCGTGGCACCTCCAAAGGTTCTGAAATCGGCTCTAAGAGCCTCAACCCCGCCCTGAACCTCAGCGCGGGGCAGCCTCCACTCTCAGTTCGTTCACGACTCGTTCCACACCCACCGTGTCGCGGGTCAGCTCCGCGGCCTTGGCCTTGGCGGCCTCGCTCGCAACGGAGCCGCGGAGCGTGGCCACTCCATCTTTCTCTACGTCAACGGAGATCGAAGAGGCTGTGAGAGCCTTGTCCCAATGCACCCGGGCGTAGACGCGCGCCGCGACCCCCATGCGGTCCACCGCCGCGCGCGCCTTCTCGAAACCCTCGACGACTCGGCTCTCCACGTCCTTGGCTTCCTCACGAAGCCGGTCGATCGCTCGATCGACCCGTTTGCCGACCCGCTCGCCCACGCTTTCTTCGGCCGCGACAGCGGAAGCTGCCAATACCATCACACCCAACACCGCACCGGTACCCCGCCAGGAAATCATGATCGGTCTCCTTAGATCCATAAGCCGTCTTCCCTAGAAAGTCGCACGACCCCCCCGGGCCCTGCGCCGCCCCTTCACCATCGAGACTTCAGTCGGTTTCCGTCGCTCCTTCCCCCTCCACGAATGGGTCACCCCCAACTGTGTCCGCCTCTGTCTGGATGGAATTATCGCCTCCGGGCAACCGCGCCGCAAATCCCCGCGATACGACGTTCCTCCGCCGGGCGGTCGCAGTCCTCGCAACGATGTCCCTCCGCGTCGAAAAGTCGCAAGCGGCCGTAAATGTGACGCTCTCCTTCGGCGCTACCGCTGCGTAGGCGTGCTGAACCTCAGGGTTGCTCGGGGGCGAGGTAGCCGAGGCGTCGGCACTCGGGCCGTGAACCGTAAACGTCACAAAGCCGGCAGGCTGGACGATTTGCAGGATGGCCTCCAGCGGCAATTGCGCGCGCTCCGGCCAGCGATCCAAGGCGTCGGCAAGTTCACCAAGCGCAGCCTCCAGAAGATAAATGTCCAGCAGGGCGCGCAACTCCTCCTCGTCGGAGGGAAGAAACGCTTGCTTGCGTGCCGCGTCCAGGTAAGAGCGCAGGAACACGCCCGGCACCCAGGCCTGCCAGTAGCGACGCCACGGATCGAGGGCCGCGCGGTTGGCCGGCAAGGGCCCTTCGGCCCCGGTAAGCATCGACGTATAGGAGGCATTGTGGAAAGAGCGAAGCATGGCGGCGACGTCGCGTAGAGCCGAGTGCTTCCCTCGCCGTTCGCTCAGCGGACTGGTTGGGCTCCCCTCAAAATCGGTGAACACGAAGTCCTTGCCCGTATGGAGCACCTGACCCAGGCGGAAGTCGCCGTGGACGCGAATCCGCGACGAACGCAGTCCCTGATCGCGCATCACCCGCAGCCGAACCCGAACCTCGTTCTCCACGTCGAGCAACCGTCGTCCGGCCTGCTGCGCGTCGGGAGGAAGGTCGCGGAGCCGGGCACGGAGCGACTGGAGCGTGCGCGCACGCAGGGCACGAAGCGACTGGTACTGGGAGCGCTGATAGAACTCGGTGAACGCTTCAGGGGCAAATGCCGGATCCTCCTCGTCCGATGCCAGCGCGCGGTGAAGCTCTGCAGTCCGCGCCCCTAGCAGCCGGGCCCAGGGGAGGTAAAAACCGGTCAAGTCGCGAACCAGTGCGGGAAGCTCCTCCCGCGCACACTGCAACACGTTCTCGCAGGGTACGACAAGCTGCTGCACTTCGACCCCTTTGGCCAAAGCGTGCTCGTAGTAGCGGTCCAGCGCGTTGATCGTATACTGCCAGGCGGTTCCATCGCTGGGAACGAACTCGCGGAGAACGGCCCAGGTGGAAGGCTCCAGCCCCCGGCTCTCCAACTGGATGCGCCCGACAGCGGCCGAACCTGCGTATAGCCGCGTCCGGCAAGAAAACGGCTGACTTCAAGGTCCGGATTCACGCCCGGCTCGAGTTCGCGGAAAAGCTTGAGAATCATGGCATTCCCGTAGATCACGGCGACGCGGCGCTCCTGGCCCTTCAGAATCGCCACCGAGTGGGGCTTCGCATCGCCGATCGGAAGCAGCCGTTCGAGCTGCTCGATGCTCGATGCGACCACGTCCCAAATCTTGCCCGCAGCGCGACGATGCCGCTGGATCATGGCAAGCAACAGGGCCGCGAACGATTCGTCGCCCAACGCATCGTAGAGCAAACCGCTCTGCGAATCCTGTCGATCCGCGATCCGCAGCCGTGCAACCACGGTGTGCGACGACGAGGCAGGCAGAGCTTCCGCCGCCTTACCTGTCGCATACCCCAGTGGCAGCGCATAAAGCTGGATATCCCCCTCCGCATATTCCACCTGCACTTGGAGGAGCTGAAAGGCAAGCCTCCGCAGGGCCAGGCGCGTGGTCGCCACAATCTTGATCGACTCGACCTTCCGACCGCGGCCGCCGAACCACGCGCAGTGCGCCAGATAGGCCGGCAACAGCCGCTGCAGCGCGCTCCGCGAGCGTCCCTCGACGACCTTCTCCCAGCCGCCCTCCAGCGATATCTCGCCCGGCTGCGGTCGAGCATCCGTCGACACGACTTCGGCCTTCTCGGGCTCCAGCGAAAACCAGTAGAAGGCATGGGGGCTGAGCGTGAGATCGTACGGGACCTTCGCCGATCGGGCGAAAACGATTCTGCCCAAAGGCCTCCACGGGCACCAGCCCGCGCAGTCCCGAAGCGTCGATCCCGACGTGCTGGGCAAACCGCGAGAGATTGGCCACAACGAGCATGCGCTCCTCGCCGTGCTGACGCACAAAGGCCAGGACTTTGTGGTTCGTCGAAGAAAGGAATTGCATCGAGCCGCGACTAAAGGCCGCAAAACGTTTCCGCAGGCCAATCACCCGCCGCATCCACCACAAGAGCGACTGGGGATTGTTCTCCTGGGCTTCCACGTTCACGCTTTCGTAGTGAAACTGCGGATCGATGATCACCGGAAGGTAAAGACGCTGCGGATTGGCGCGGGAGAAACCGGCGTTGCGGTCGCCGCTCCACTGCATCGGAGTCCGCACTCCGTTGCGATCGCCGAGATACACGTTGTCGCCCATTCCGATCTCGTCGCCATAGTAGAGAATCGGACTGCCGGGCAAGGAGAACAGCAGGGCATTCATCAACTCGATCGCGCGGCGGTCGTTGGAGAGCAAAGGGGCCAAACGGCGGCGGATCCCCAGATTGATCCGCATCTCCCGGTCGCGTGCATAAGCCTGGTACATGTAGTCCCGCTCCCGGTCGGTCACCATCTCCAGCGTCAACTCGTCGTGGTTGCGGAGAAAAGTCGCCCACTGGCAGTTCTCCGGAATGGCCGGCGTTTGCTGCATGATGTCGACGATCGGGTAGCGGTCCTCCATCCGCAACGCCATGAATAGCCGCGGCATCAGCGGAAAGTGAAAGTTCATGTGGCACTGGTCGCCGTTACCGAAGTATGCGGCCGCATCTTCCGGCCACTGGTTCGCCTCCGCAAGCAGCATGCGGTTGGCATACCGCTCGTCCACGTAGCGGCGCAACTGCTTCAAATACGCATGCGTCTCCGGAAGATTCTCGCAACTGGTCCCCTCCCGCTCGTAAAGATAGGGAACCGCGTCCAGCCGCAGGCCGTCCACTCCCCGGCGCATCCAGAAGTCGAGCACCTGGTAAATCGCCTTGTGGACGTCCGGATTATCGAAGTTCAGGTCCGGCTGGTGGCTGTAGAAACGGTGCCAATAGTACGCCTTGGCCACCGGATCGGCCGACCAATTCGAGGGCTCAAAGTCCTTGAAAATCACCCGCGCTCCGCGGTACTTCTGATCCGTGTCGCTCCAAACGTAGAAGTCGCGCTCCCGGCTGCCCGCCGGCGCCCTCCGCGCACGGCGAAACCACGGATGCTGGTCCGACGTGTGGTTGATCGCCAACTCGGTGATCACGCGAAGCCCGCGGCGATGGGCCTCCTTGAGGAATCGCGTAAAGTCCTGGATCGTGCCGTACGCGCTGTGCACGCCGGTATAGTCGGAGATGTCGTAGCCGTCGTCGCGCAGCGGAGAAGGGTAGAACGGCAACAGCCAGATCGCCGTGATCCCCAATTCCTCCAGGTAATCCAGCCGCGCCGTCAGCCCCTGGAAATCGCCGATCCCGTTGCCGTCGCTGTCCGCGAACGCCTTAACGTGCGTCTGGTAGATGATCGCGTCCTTGTACCACAAACGATCGTCAAGCCGCGGGGCACCGTCGGAACTGGCTGGCATGCGTAATCGACTCCTCGATTCCTCAAACCCCAAAAACCATTCTTCCACCCCACGGAGTCACTGCTTAACCTCAAGAATGGCCGCCGGGAAGACAGACTGGTCGCTCCGCGCGCACCCCAGCCTCCCGCGCGCCCTCGAAACGATGGCGCGCAACCACCCCGCGGGCATCTCCGCCTCCTCTGCAAGCGGCGTTCCCATTGACCGTCGTAGGCCCTCGCGCGGCGCGAATCGGCCGTGCCGTCGCCATTGGAATCCGGGACCTTTCGCCTCCAGTCCCGCCAGGCACAACTGGCCATGATAACCCGACGCGTCAGCGAGGCCAGCCACATGGCAACCCGACGCGTCAGCGAGGCCAGCCACATGATAACCCGACGTGTCAGCGAGGCCAGCCACATGGCAACCCGACGCGTCAGCGAGGTAGTAAGACAGCAACCCGAAGCGTCAGCGAGGGCGACTGCCACTGGTGTCTTCCCCCTACGCGCTCCACCCGACGAACCGACGCCCCTTCGGGCCACACACTTCGAGCCACGCCCGAGATGCGAGGCCGACAAGATCGATACGGGTGGCCAAACAACTTGCAGGCCGAATGAACCGCTCGCGTTCGGGGCAAAACAGGTACGCAGGCCATACAACTTGCGGGCCGAAGGCCCAGCCGTTCTCCCAGCGAAGGGCAACGCCCTGGTAATCGGGTCTATGAAGAACTGTCGCGGCGATGGCAATGATCGCCCAAGTACGATCAAGTCATCTCGCCGCCCTCCGCTCAATAGCCTGTACCCCTTCGCCACCCTCCCAGAACGGCCGCTCCACGAGTCCTTCGCCTCCCCCTTGAGTCTACTGTCGGGAACGCCTCCGAAAAAACAGGGCACTCCCCCCAGGGCACGGGTCCGGCCGTGCCGGGGCTAGACCGAGCGGGCAAAGTTGGGGGTTGTTCCTCCGCCCCGCCCGCCTATGATAACCGTGGAAGTGGTAGCTGCTTTTCTTGCGATTCGAGGTTCCCGCACCATGACGACGCACACAATTCTGGCTCACCGGTCGGACGCCGACATTGCCCATCGCCCCATTCTCATCACCGCGATCGACCGTCAGCGTCTGGAGGCGATCGTGCGCGACGCAGTGGCCTCGGGCAGCCATCGACGCGACTACCTCATGGCCCTCCACCGCGAACTCGCGCGCGCAACCGTCGTGGATCCCGCCGAGATCCCCAACGACATTGTCACCATGAACTCCGCGGTTCGCGTCCGCGACCTGGGCACGGGCGAGGAAGAGACCTACACCCTCGTCTACCCCAGCTTCGCCGACAGCTCCAACAACTGCCTCTCCATCCTCGCACCCATCGGCACGGCCATCTTGGGGTGCCGCGTGGGCGAAGTGGTCGAGTGGAAGGTGCCCTCGGGCGTCGTGCAACTGAAGATCGAGGCCGTCGAGTTCCAGCCCGAACGCGCAGGACGCTTCGACCTCTGATCTGAATGGCACTGTTTATTGCTTAACGTTTTCGGGCTTCTTGGTTTCTGGCTTTGTTGCGAGGTGTGGTCATTAGTTTGTAGGGCTTGGGCCTGCGTTTGCGTTGGCGAGGTTCCAGGCGGTCGGGTCGGTGGCCGATTTCATGGGATGCAATCGCGGTGAGCATGTGGGCATAGAGTTGCACAAGTCGATCGTTGGGGACGCCGGCAATCGCCGGCCGGAATGCTTCCAGAGTCCTCATGGCTCGCGTGAAGCTGATCTGCCGGGGATGTTTTCCGTGCTTGGCCGCGGCCTGTGCGATCACCGTTCGGATCAAGTTGTACGCCAAGAGGTGGGCCCAGATTTCCTTACGCACCATGTCGGGAGTCTGGCAGCGGAGCACGTCCATGTTCATCACGGTCTTCAGCGAACGCAGATCGATCTCCGCATCCCAGCGAAGTCGATACAACGAGGCGATCTCGTCGCGAGGATATTGCCGTGCGTCGAGCAGCGTCGTGGCGACGACGATCCTTCGCGTGCGATAGCCCTTGCGGACGATGCTGCGGCGGAACTCGCGGATCGCGAGGGTTTGGGGAATCGCAGCGTAGTCTTCGGCAGACATCCATGCGGGCCGGCGGGGCTTGCTCCACTCGACCACGTGATCGCAGGGGCCAAGCCGCCTGCCGCGACGGAAATCGACTTTCCGATGGGCGTGCATCTGGCCCACATAATCGACGCCTTGCTGAAGCAAAAGGGCGATTTCCATGTGGGAACAGAGGTAGCGATCCGTCAACAACACCTCGCCTGCCTGAAGCGATGGGATCATGTCGCGAAGCATGGCCAGTTCGCTTTGAAACTTGCCCGCCCAGCGGCGAATGCCCAGGTCCAACACCGTCCCCACAGAAAGCGAAAACAGGACTCCAATGCGGGCCAGCGGAAAGCCCACTCCGGGTGCCTGAGAGCGACTCTGGGGAAAGGCCTCCTGATTCTCCGGCGTGTCGGGCATCGAAACCGTCGAGCCATCGAACACTTTCACGACTCGCCCCAGCAATCGCCACGGGCTCGACGCAGCGCGTTCGGCTTCGCAGCCCGTGTGCCTGGTGAGCGTCGCCAGCAAGGACTCCGGGAGGCGTTGCCGCGCCCGCGCATAGGCGCCGGTGTCCGTCGAACAAGGCGACATCCCCTGAGTCAACCGCCAAGCGAGAAAGCTCTCCACCGTGGCGGCCAAGGTCGGATTGGCATGGATCACCTGCCCGAGAAACAACCACAAGACCGTAACCGGGTTGTACAGCGAGTTGTAGTAGTGGATGCCCAACGATTGGAGCAAGACCATCACCACGGAAGCCGGCAGCACGTCGGAGAAGGGAAGGCTGGCATGCTGGGCAAACTGACGACGAAACCAATCGATCTGTTGCTGAAACGACCATCGGATACAATCACTCACAGCGGCCTCCTTGCTGCTTGGGGTGTGTGGTTACACCTTTGTAGCGAGGCAGGCCGCTTTTGCTTAGATCAATGCTGCCAATCAGTTACGTGATAAACAGTGCCATTCACCTCTGATCTCTCAACGCTCCACGCTTAAGCGACGAGCACTGCCCATCAGAAGCGGCGATTGCGCGAGACCATGACCTCCTCGGCGATGAGTCTGCCGGAAGTCAGTCGGCGTACTCCGCGCGGACGTCGTCGAACCAGACCTTGCCGGGACCGTAGACCTGTAGACCAATGCAGATTTTCTTCGCCTGAGGCGGAATCGCCACTTTGTTCCCGTACTGCTTCCAATCGTGATTGGCCGGTGGATCGCCGTTCTGCTTGCTGCCGATGTAAGCAACCCACTGGTGCGAAATCCACTCGCCCGAAGCGTCGTAAAAAATCACGTCGACGATCGCCTTGGTCATCCTTTGCGCCTTGACCTGGGCGGAAATGGTAAGCGCCGGCCGCTTCCCCTCGCGATCGATGGTCTGCGACCACTGTGCGATTGGGAAGTAGCGGTTGACAGTCTTCTCAATCGACAGACTGGCCTTGCCCTCGCGCCCTGTCTTTCGGTCCCACAGATACTTCACGCCGGGAATCGCCGCGCCGCGCTGCCAGGCTTCCGGAGTCGTCTCACCTGACTCAATCCCGGGGTTCTTGAGTAAGTTCCCCCCAGCGTCTCCCCCCGCGACTTTCTTGGCGGTACTGCGCGGCTCGCTCGAACCGGGCGCGCCGGCTGTCGGCAACTTCTTCAGCGTCAGCTCGATACGCGTAATTCGGCCGTCGCGAATCTTGATTTGCTGCTCCTGCGGCTCGTAGCCCTCCAGGTCGACCACAATCTTGTACGCGCCTGGCTTCACCGGAAACAGCTCGTTCGAGTTGCCCAACGCCTTGCCGTCGAGGCAAACCCGTGCGCCCGCGGGCGTCGTCCGCACATACAACAAGGTCTGGGGTGCTTCCGCCTTCTCCACCGGATCGGGGGCGGCACCCAGCAACAGGGCCAGAAGGATCGTACTCATGCCTTGCACCTCGGGATACAAAAGGGGCAAAAGGGACTGGCCCTTGCTCGCGCGAGTCTCGCGCAGAGACTCCCCGATTCCCTCGCCGGAGGGTAGCACCCAGGCTCCGCTCGTGCAACGGCGGACCAACCGCCGATACTCGATCTATGCGCCGCCCCACGTGGATCTGCCGCGGCAAAACCGCTGATCGACGAAAAACCACCTGAGCTTCCGTACGATATCCCCCGCCGTGGACCCTCTCTGCCAAACCCAGCAAGCACCGCCGTAGTGATCAACCGCCTCGCTGGGCTACAATGCACTCTGGCTCACTTCGTCGGCCTCCGCCCCGACATCGCGCGGCAATTGCTCCGCCGTATCCAAGCGGCACGCCGCCAACGCCGCGCGCAAGGCGCCCCCGAGTAACCCTTGCATGCTCAGCGACACGCGACCCACGCTCCTCGAACAGTTGCGCAACGCCGCCGACGCAATGGCGTGGGACGAGTTCTTCCAGTGCTATGGACGCGTGATCTGGCGATTGGCCAAACGCCGCAACTGTTCCGATCACACCGCCGAGGAAATCGTCCAGAACGTGTTGCTCAAGATCTTCGAGCGTCGCGAGGTATTCCGCTACGATCCCGCGCGGGGACGGTTCCGCGACTGGCTCGCCGCCGTAGTCCACAATCAGTTGGCCGAGTATCGCCGGCGGCCGTCCGAGCGCGTCCGCGCCCCGGGAGGGTCGTCGGCCGGCGCCGTAGTCGAGGCCGAGCAGCACGCGCCCCAACCCGATGCCCTTTCGGAAGCCGCCTTCGAGGAAAGCCTGCTCGAGATCCTCTTGGACGTGCTCCGCCGCGAGATGAACCCCCGCGACTACCTGGCCTTCGAACTGCTCGCGCTCGGCGGATTGCCCGGCGCCGAAGTGGCCAAGATCACCGGACTGTCGCGCAATGCCGCCTATAAGGCGCGCCAGCGCGCCGTGGCGCGATTGACCGAACTCGGACAGCCCTATCGAGACGACGGACAACTTGACGAGCAAGTCCGCAGTGCCCTGCGCTCGCGGCCAAGTGCCCCCGTCGAGCGATCGCTGACCTCGTGCGTCGAATTCTCCATGCGAAACCGGGAGCGATCCAGCCGTGGTGGACTCTGAGGCGTGCGCGGCGCAAGGTGAACTCCGCCCCCCCGAAATCCCCGACTTCGACCTGCTCCGCCCTATCGGTCGGGGCGGCTTCGGCGAAGTATGGCTGGCGCGGAATCGCACCACCGCCCATCTCCGCGCCATCAAGATCGTCGCCTTGCGGCCCAGTGGCTCTGCAGACGCCGCCGGACGCGAAATCTCCTCCTTGACGCGCCTCGGAGACCGGCACCTCCAACACCCCAATCTCTTGACCATCCATCACGTGGGCAGGACCGGCGAACACCTCTTCTACGTCATGGAGCCGGCCGACGATGTGTCCGGTGCAGCCGCGTCCGCCGCGCCGGAGTATCGACCGGCCAGTCTCCAGAGTCGCCTCGACCAGGGTCCGCTCTCCCCTCAAGCCTGCACGCGGCACGCGTGCGAGCTTCTCGAAGGTCTGGCCACACTCCACGACGCCGGAATGGTCCACCGCGACGTCAAACCCGCAAACTGCCTCTTCGTCGCCGGCACATTGAGACTCGCCGATTTCGGACTCCTCACCCACCGTAGCGCACTGGCCTCCCGCGTGGGAACGCAGCGATACATGCCGCCCGACGGCCGCATGGACGCCCGCGCCGACGTCTATGCGGCGGGCCTCGTCCTCTATCAGATGGCAACCGGCTTGCCGGCCGACGACTTCCCTCGCCTGGGTAGCGAAGCCGATCGCGTGGCACGCTCGCCCGATCTCTGTGCCCTCCTGCGGATCGCGCTCCGCGCCGCTCAGCCCGATCCCCAAGAGCGTTTCGCCGACGCGCGGCAAATGCTGGCGGAATTGGCGGCCGCTGTTCCCCAGCGGGAAGCAATCCAGGCCCCTCACCGACGGCATTTTCTCGCCTGGGCCGGAGCCGGTGCGCTTGCCGCCCTCGCCGCGGCGGTCGCCTGGTGGGCAACGCCCGACTCACCCATCTCCGTCAACTTCGTCACCTACCCTTTCGAGGCCACCATTTGCCTCGATGGCACTCTGCTGAAGGACGAACACGGCACAGTCTACCGCACGCCTTGCACGATCGACGGCCTTCCCGCGCGAACCCACGAGGTCGTATTCCAGCGCGACGGATTACCCGACTTGCCCAAAGGACAGGTCGATTTCCACACCACGCGCCAAGTCGTGGGCCGCTGGGAATCGAACCAGTAGCCAAACGCATCCGCTCGTCCGGCTGGGTGGCACTGGCTTTGCCAGACCCAGGCCCCGCAGCGCAACCCGCATGCCGCAACCAAGCGACCGCGTAGCGGTCACACTTGAATAGCCGCGGGTCAAGCGCAGGCAACCCGCGGATCTGAGGCTTCCCTCCCCTGGCCCACCAACCAACCTGGCTATCTGTTCGTCCGTACAGTATAACGGTACGCGTGATACCAGCGTCTTCCTGCCAGCCGACGCCGTCGCGATGTCCGTCGAAGTCCCTTGCGCCCCGACAACTCCAGCACCGTACCGCCGTCAACTCACCCCGCCCTGTCTTCCTTCGCGCCCTTTGCGGCTTCGCGGTGAAACTCTTGTTCCCTTGTCAGTTCTTTGTGGTAAGAACCTATCCCAGAACTGCCACTGGAGCCCTGTGCGGCCGGAGAAGCGTGGCACCTCCCAAGGTTCTGGGATCGGCTCTAAGACCCTCGCGTCTCCAGCCATACGCTCCCTCCCGGCCCGTCGCGATGTCCGTCGAATTCCCTTGCGCCCCGACAACTCCAGCACCGTACCGCCGTCAACCCACCCCGCCCTGCCTTCCTTCGCGCCCTTTGCGTCTTAGCGGTGATCCCTCAGCCGTTCCTTCCCTTCCTTCGCGCCCTTGGCGCCTTCGCGGTGAAACTCTTGTTCCCTTGTCAGTTCTTTGTGGTAAGACCCTCGTGTCTCCGCGTCTCCGCGCCTCCGCGTGCCCTCGCCTCTCTTCAATCTCCGCGTGCCCTCGCCCCCTAACTCCTAACTCCTAACTCCTTCCCCCCCTCCCCCCGAGCGCAAAACACAATGTGGCAGAAATCCACTTCCGTTGACCAACACTCCGCCGCACGTTACGACCGAATCGCCGCCCGCATCTCCGCTGCTCGCGACATCTTCCGCCGCCAAGGCGCGATCGTAACCACCTGGCGCACCCGCGGCGCGCGTAAGCTCGGACCCTACTTCCGCCTCGCCTATCGCGCCGACGGTCGCCAGCAATCGATCTATCTCGGTGCCTGCACGAAACTCGTCGCAAGAGTCCGCGCACTCCTGGCCGATCTCCAAGCCGTCATACGCCGTCACCGTGCCTACCGCGTTACCCGCCGCGAACTCCGCACCGCCCTGCGTCGCCAGAAAGCCGAGTGCGACGCCGTGTTGCGCGCCCATGGCTTCACCCCGCGCGGCTACGACCTCCGCGGCTTCCGCCGCTTGGCGTTTCTACTCAAAATGCAGGCCGCTGCCGCGCCGGTGGCCACCAGCCCGAATTCTCAGAAGGCGGTGGTCAGGCCGGGCATGGGGATGGGATAGCGGCCCTGGGCGTCGGGCATCACCGGCGCGTTGCTGGCGGCGGTGTACTGATCCAAGCCGGGCGCAAGTTCCAGTTTCGACTCGAAGGCCTGCCGCACGCGAAGATCGCGCGCCACCGCGCCGCGCCACAGACTCCCGTTATACAAACTCAGACAGTTCGCCCTGGTCCCTATGGGCATTTTGCCTCGTCCAACAACTCTCGATCCCCCCTGTAAGGAGACCGATCTGATGCGAGCCTTTCCATGGTTTGCCGCCGCCTTCGCCCTCGTCACCCTCGGAGTCTTGGGCTCCAATGCCCGCGCCCAGCAACCTGCCTCGGCCCAGAAGCCGGGGCTTCGCGTGGGCACCTTCGATTCCCGCGCCCTGGTTATGGCCTACGCCGGCTCCAAAGAGTTCAACGACAAAATCAAAGCCATGATGGACGAGCACACGAAGGCCAAACAGGCCGGCGACCAGAAGACGGTCCAAAAGCTCGAGGCCGAGGGAAAAGCCCAGCAACAGCGTTTCCACGAGCAGGGCTTTGCCGCCACCCCCGCCGACGACATCCTCGAACGGATCAAGGACAGCCTACCCCAGATCGCCAAGGAGGCGGGTGTCGATGTGATCGTCTCCAAGTGGCAAATCGCCTACCGGGCACCCAATGCCGAAATGGTGGATGTCACCGACCTGATCGTCAAACCGTTCAACCCAAGTGCGAAAACACTGCGAAACATCGAGGAAATCAAGAAAGTCAAACCCCTGCCTCGGGAAGAAGTCCTCAAGCACAAAGACTAGCCGACCTCCGCCACGTCGTCCGCCGCTGCCAAACCGAGGGGCGCTACGGGCAGCTGAGCTGCCCGTGCGCTCCGCAACTCCCGCCCTGCGACCGGAAATCCTTCCAGCCACGCCACAGCCGATAACCACGCTCGTCCGCCGCGTAGCGTCCGGCCCCACAGCACCACGCCGTTGCCGCGCGAAGAATATTGCAGGTCGCACTTGCCAAAAACGCCCGCCACCAGATCACGCCGGAGATCAGGCAACCAGGCAACCGCCGCCCCCGCGATTGAGCCTTGCGCGGCCAAATCACCGGGCCGCCAAATCGCCGGGCCGTGCGTCGCGAGGCGGGAAAACGGGGTGCTCTTAGCCCCGCTCGCACCGACGATTCACGTTGCACAGGTCAATAATCGTCCGTTTCTGCCCGGAATTCTCCGCCGACGCCTTGTGGGCAATTGGACCATGGATAGACTTATCGGTTGGAAGCGCCCGACTTGCGGACTCGGCACGCCAGGAGTACCCTGGGGTTCGTAGTGACAGGCGGTTCTGTCGCCAGACGAAGCCGGGGTTTACAGCAGGGATTGCGTAACGGGTAGAGCCTTCTAGGATTCCCGCCGCCCGCCCTGGAACCCCGCTCCCGTGACGTGAGTTCCGCGTAGTAGTCCTACGCTTCCCACGATCTCCGAGAGCGGAAGAAGACCACCGACTCGCTCGGTCGTCTCTGCATCTGGCACCGCTCCGTGGGCCAGGCTTCTTTCGGACGTACGGGAAACCGCCGCCTGCAGGGGAGCCGACCCCCAGGCAAGAGAAAAAATACAGAAACACATACAGTTCCTACCATCCTCCCTCCCCCTCGGCCCACCGAGGGAGAGGATTGTTACAGGAGACGAACAGTGGCAGACAGACGCTTCGTCACCCTCGACGGCAATGAAGCGGCGGCCAACATCGCCCACCTCGTCAACGAGGTCATGGCGATCTATCCCATCACGCCATCCTCCGGATTGGGAGAGATGCCGGATGCCTGGGCGGCTGCCGGACGAAAGAACATCTTCGGCGCCGTACCCCACGTCGTCGAGATGCAGAGCGAGGCGGGGGCGGCCGGTGCCGTCCACGGAGCCCTCCAGGGCGGGGCCCTCACCAGCACCTTCACGGCCTCCCAGGGCCTGCTGCTGATGATCCCCAACATGTTCAAGATCGCCGGTGAACTAACCTCAACGGTCTTCCACGTCACCGCGCGCACCGTGGCCACCCACGCCCTCTCGATCTTCGGCGACCATAGCGACGTCATGGCCTGCCGTTCCACCGGCTGGGCCATGCTCTCCTCCGCCTCGGTCCAGGAAGCGCAGGATATGGCCTTGATCTCCCACGCCGCAACCCTCGAGGCGCGCGTGCCCTTCCTCCATTTCTTCGACGGCTTCCGCATCTCCCACGAAGTCAACAAATTCGAGCAGGTGACCGAAGACGACGTTCGTGCCATGATCGACATGGACCTGGTCAACGCCCACCGCCGCCGCGCCATGACCCCCGAGCAACCCGTGCTCCGCGGCACCGCCCAGAATCCCGACCATTTCTTCCAGGCGCGCGAAGCCTGCAATTCCTTCTACTTCGCCTGCCCGGCAATCGTCCAGAAAACCATGGACAAGTTCGCCAAGCTCGTCGGCCGGAAATACCACCTCTTCGACTACGTCGGCGCGCCCGACGCCGACCGCGTGGTCGTCGCCATGGGCTCGGGTTGCGGCGTGGCCGAGGAAACGGTCGACAAGCTCGTGGCCGAAGGCCAGAAGGTCGGGTTGGTCATCGTCCGGCTCTACCGGCCCTTCGACGCCGAGGCCTTCGTGGCCTGCCTGCCCAAGACCGTTCGCCGCATCGCCGTCCTCGATCGCACCAAGGAGCCCGGTGCCCTGGCCGAACCGCTCCACCTCGACGTGATCGCCGCCGTCTGCGAGTGCTGGGGAGAACGCGAACGCGCCCCAATGCCCAAGATCATCGGCGGTCGCTACGGCCTGTCGTCCAAGGAATTTACCCCCGCGATGGTCAAAGGTGTGTTCGACGAATTGGCCGCTGCCAATCCCCGCGGGCACTTCACCGTCGGCATCAAGGACGACGTCACCCGGCTCAGTCTGGACTACGATCCTCATTTCTCCACCGAGGGCGACGACGTCACCCGCGCCGTCTTCTTCGGACTCGGCAGCGATGGCACCGTGAGCGCCAATCGCAGTTCGGTCAAGATCGTGGGCGAAAACACCCCCGGCTACGCCCAGGGCTACTTCGTCTACGACAGCCGCAAGGCCGGCTCGGTCACCACCTCCCACGTCCGCTTCAGTCCGCGGCCGATCAAAGGCTCCTACCTGGTTCATCGGGCCAACTTCGTCGCCTGCCACCAGTTCCAATTCCTCGAGCGCATCGACATGCTCTCCGTGGCCGAGCCGGGGGCAACCTTCCTCCTCAATAGCCCCTATGGATCCAACGAGGTCTGGGACCATCTCCCCATCGAGGTCCAGCAACAGATCCTGGACAAGAAGCTCAAGTTCTATGTGGTCGACGGCTACAAGGTGGCACGCGATACGCACATGGGCGTTCGCATCAACACCATCATGCAAACCTGCTTCTTCCAGCTTGCCAAGATTCTGCCGCCCGATCAGGTAATCACCGAGATCAAGGCGATGATCAAGCAGAGTTACGGCAAGAAGGGAGGCGAGAAGATCATCGAGCAGAACTATGCCGCCGTCGACGGCGCGCTGGCCGGCCTCGCCGAGGTCAAGTACCCCGGCACCGCCACCTCCAAGCTCCACATGGTCCCGCCGGTTCCCGCCGGTGTCCCCGACTTCGTCCGCGAAGTCGAAGGAGAAATCATCGCCAATCGCGGCGACGATATCCCCGTGAGCGCCATGCCCGTCGATGGCACCTTCCCCACCGGCACCACGAAGTACGAAAAACGCAGCATCGCCCAGGAAATCCCCGTCTGGGACCCGAAGATCTGCATCCAGTGCGGATTGTGCTCGCTGGTCTGCCCGCACGCCACCATCCGCATGAAGGTCTTCGATCCCCAGCACGCCCGCGGCAACGCCCCGCAAGGCTTCAAGATCGTCGAGTCCAAGGGCAAGGACTATCCCGGTTGGATGTTCACCCTCCAGGTCTTCCCCGACGATTGCACGGGCTGCGGAGTCTGCGTCGACATCTGCCCCGCGCGCGACAAGGCCGTGGCGAAGCACAAGGCGATCGACATGGAGCCGAAGCATACCCACCTGGAGCGCGAGCGCGCCAATCTCGACTTCTTCCTTTCCATCCCCGATGTAGACCGCACCACAGTCAAACAAGATACGGTCAAGGGCTCCCAGCTCTTGCTCCCCTTGTTTGAGTTCTCGGGAAGCTGCACGGCTGCGGCGAAACCCCCTATGTCAAGCTGATCACGCAGTTCTTCGGCGATCGGATGATGGTCGCCAACGCGACGGGTTGCTCGTCGATCTATGGCGGCAATACCCCCTGCACTCCCTACACCCAAAATCCCCAAGGCAAGGGCCCGGCCTGGTCGAACTCGTTGTTCGAAGACGCGGCCGAATTCGGCTTCGGCATGCGGCTGGCCGTCGATCAGCAGATCGACAGCGCCACCTCGCTCTTGCACCGGCTCGCCCCCCAACTCGGCGACGAACTGATCGGCGCGCTGTTGGCCAACCGCCAGGAAACGGACGACGAGATTGCCAAGCAGCGCGCCCTGGTGGCGGACTTGAGGAAACGCCTCGCTTCCATCAACGACCCCAACGCCCGCGCCCTCGAAGGTTCGGCCGACTTCCTCCTCCGCAAGAGCGTGTGGAGCTTCGGCGGCGACGGCTGGGCCTATGATATCGGCTTCGGCGGGCTGGATCACGTCTTCGCTTCCGGCCGAGACCTCAACATCCTCGTGCTCGATACCGAGGTCTACTCGAACACGGGCGGCCAGGCCTCCAAGGCCACCCCCCGCGGAGCCGTGGCGAAGTTCGCCGCCGCCGGAAAAACCGGCCGCAAAAAGGACCTCGGCATGATCGCCGTCAGCTACGGCAACGTGTTCGTCGGGCAGATCGCCATGGGAGCCAACCCCCTCCATGCCCTCCGCACGATCCGCGCCGCCGAAAGCTACCGCGGCACGTCGATCCTCATCGCCTTCTCGCACTGCATCGGCTGGGGCATCGACATGACCCGGGGCATGGAGTATCAGAAGGAAGCCGTCGCCTGCGGCTACTGGCCGCTGTGGCACTACGATCCGCGCGACGCGGAGCAGCCCTTCCACCTGGACAGTCGCAAACCCAGCGGCGACTTCAAAGATTTCGCCATGAAACAGGCGCGCTTCGCCATGCTCGCGCGGAGCAAGCCCGACGTGGCCAATCGCCTCTTGGCGATGGGCCAGGACGACATCAACACGCGCTGGGAGCTCTACGAACAATTCTCCGGCGCAACCCGAACGGTTGCCGCGACCGGCAACGGCAACGGCGCAGGCAAGGCGCAGACTACAAAGGAGGTGGAGTAGTGAGCGTTGATCTAAGCACCAACTATCTCGGCCTGAAACTCAAGAACCCGCTGGCGGTGGCCGCCTGCCCCATGACCGAGTCGGCCGAGGTCCTCCGCCGGCTGGAAGACGCGGGGGCATCCGCCGCGGTCTTCCCCTCGCTCTTCGAGGAACAGATCGAGCACGACGCAAGCGAACTGATCCACGCCCAGGAGTGGACCACCGATCGCTACGCCGAAATGCTCACCTTCTACCCCGAAAGCGACGACTACCGCTTCGGCCCCGACGAGTATTTGGAAAAAATCGCCGCCGCCAAAAAAGCGGTCTCCATGCCGATCATCGGCAGCCTCAACGGCGTCTCTTCCGGCGGCTGGATCCGCTACGCCAAGATGATCCAAGAGGCCGGCGCGGACGCCCTCGAGCTCAACATCTACTTCGTCGCCGCCGACCCCGATGAATCGGGCGAGGAAGTGGAAAATCGCTATGTCGACCTCGTCGCCGCGGTCAAGAAGTCGATCTCCATCCCCTTGGCGGTAAAGATCGGACCCTACTTCAGCTCGCCCGGCCACGTAGCCAAACGCCTCGTCAATGCAGGGGCGGACGGACTGGTGCTCTTCAACCGCTTCCTCCAGCCCGACTTCGATCTCGAAACCCTCTCGACCGTGCCCCGGCTTGTCCTCAGCACCCCCTTCGAGCTCCTCCTCCCGCTCCGCTGGATCGCCATCCTCCACGGCCGCGTCAACGCCTCCCTCGCCCTCACCAGCGGCATCCACGAGGCGGAAGACCTGGCCAAGGCCCTGCTCGCCGGAGCCGACGTGGGCATGGTGGCTTCGGTGCTCTACAAGAAGGGGGTCGATCAGGTGCGAACCATGATCCGCGCCCTATCCGCTTGGATGGAATACAAGGAATACGAATCGGTCCAGCAGCTCAAAGGCAGCATGAGCCAAGAGAACTGCCCCGATCCGTCCGCCTTCGCGCGTGGCAACTACATGAAAATGTTGCAGTCGTTTACCGGTGCAGTGATTTAGAACCTGTCCCAGAACTGCCGCTGTGGCCCTGGGCGGCCGGAGAATCGCAGCACCTCCCAAGGTTCTGGGATCGGCTCTTGGAACCAGTTCCGGAACCGCCAGCGCGGTCCTCCGCGACCGAAGATTTTGAGAGCGGCAGAGGAGTGTTCGGCTTCCGCGAGGGCACCATCGCGCTCGCGCGCCGGCAAGGGTGTCGCCAAGCGTAGACCTTTCGACTAGCATGAAGGCATGGAGAATTCCGAGCCTTCCAACCCTTACATCACGAAACCGCCCCCTCCGGGACGATTTCGCCTTGGGCAGGCCGTCTGCTGGTTCGGCGCCTGCGAATCCTGGGACTGGGGGTAGCGCGTGGCGCCGTCGCCGCCGAACGCTACTGCGCCCCGCTGGTATTGTTTCCGATCCTCATCGGCATCATTCTTGCCGCGGGTGCCGTGTTGGTGCTCCGCGTGTGCCGTATTGGCCATCGCCCCACGATTGCCGCCGGAGCCCTCCTGGCCGCCGCGATCACGGTGGGAGGCCAGCACTACTTCACCTACCTTCAAGTCCAGCGCGCTCTGGAAAAGAATCCCGAGAAAAGCGCCCTCCTCCGCGCCGCATTTCCCGACCGCGCCCCGCCCGAGCAATTCGCGTCGTATCTCCGCTGGCAAGCCGACCAGGGCCGCCCGATCCTCGAAGGCGTCACCGTGCGCGGAGCCTGGGCATGGGCAAGCTGGGCACTCGACGCACTGTTGACCTTCGCCGCGGCCATACTGCTCGTTCTCGCCACGGCGCGTCTTCCCTACTGCGACCATTGCCGGGACTGGTACCGCACCATCCGCAGTCGAAGGATTGAGATCGAAGGCGCCCACCGCCTGGCCGCGATCTTCGACATGGCGGTCGGCGACGCGATTCGTCGAGCCCGCTACCGGCTTGTGGCTTGCCCCGGCGGTTGCGATCCCATGGGGCTGACGCTGTTCTGGGAAGAGCCCGGCGGAGACTTCTCCTCCGGCGTCCTCTGGCTCGATCCCGTGCGACGCCAGCAAGTGCTTCAGATCCTCGATGCCCCCGCCACTCCCCGCGCCGAGGACGACGCAAACCCTCTGAACCCGTCCTGAACCCCGCCCCGCAAGCCCTGCTCTCTCCCCATGGACATCCTCGGAATCGGCACCGACATCACCGAATGCCTACGCATCGCGCGCATGATCGAGCGCCATGGAGAATTATTCCTCAGTCGCGTATATACGCCCGAGGAACTCCATTACTGCCAGTGCCGCAAACAGGCCACGCAACACTTCGCCGGCCGATGGGCGGCCAAAGAAGCCGTTCTCAAAGCACTCGGAACGGGATGGATCCGGGGAATCACTTGGCGCGACGTGGAGATAAGAAACGCATCCGGAGGAAGGCCCTCGGTCCTCCTCCACGAAGGGGCACTCGATGCCGCTGCCCGCCTGGGCGTGGTCGAGGTCCTCGTCTCAATCTCCCACTGTCACACCCACGCCACGGCCTACGCCGTCGCCGTGGGGAAGAAGAAGCTGCCCCCTCCGTAGCCTCAACGAATCGAGAACGACCGCGCGCCGCGCTTCCGCGGCCAAGAAATCGCGGCTCTAAAATGGAGCCGCGAGCGTGTCGCCTAGACCGCCATCCCCCTTCGACGTCCCCTCAGCTTTGGCGGCCTTGGCTGAGGTCGCCTTCTTCTTGCCCGTCGCCTTTCGAGCCGGCGTCTTCGCTTTCCCGGCCGACTTCTTCTTGGCTGCCTTCTTGGCCGGCGCCGTCTTAGCTACCGCCTTCTTCACTACCGCCTTCTTCACTGCCTTGGGTGGGCTCGCCTGGCGCCGCCTTCCACTCGGTGATCCCTTGGCCGCCCGGTCCGCCAAAAGCTCCAATGCTTTCTCGAAATCTGCCTCCTCCGGCTTCATCCCCCGCGGCAGCGACGCGTTCGTCGTGCCGTCGGTTACGTACGGACCGTAGCGTCCGGCGAGCAAGTGCACGGGCTTGCCGGTGACGGGCGAGGGATCGAAAACCTTGATCGGCTCCTTCCGTCGCCGCGCACCATGTCCACCCTTGGGCTGAGCCAGCAGTTCCAAGGCCTGCTCAAGCGTCACGTCGAGCGGCGAAAGCCCTCCGGGCAACGATCGAGTCTCCTCCCCCGCTTTGATATACGGCCCGAAACGGCCGTTCTGAGCGATCACCGGCTCGCCGCTCGCCGGATGGGGCCCCAGCGTGCGGGGCAGCGAAAGCAACTTCAACGCCACCTCAAGGGTCACGTCCTCCGGACGCATGCCACGGAGCAACGAGGCGTTTTGCGGCTTTTCGTCGTTCTCGCCGCTCCCCCGCTGCACGTACGGCCCAAAACGCCCGTTCTTGAGGTACACCGGCTGGCTCGTCTGGGGATCGTAGCCCATCGGCTCGTCTCCCTGGTCCGCCTGCTCCAGCAATTTCAAGGCGGCGCCGAGCGTCACCTCGTCCGGGGCCATGTCCTCGGGAATGCTCGCCCGCCGTTCCCCCTGCTCGAGAAACGGGCCGAATCGACCCACGCGCACGTAGACCGGTCCCGAGGGCGCATCGCCCCCCTCGGGCGTGCCCACGAGGATGCGGCTGACGTCGCGCGCATCGATCTCCGTCACCTTGTTCTCGAGCTGCTGCTTCAAGCCCGGATGCGCGTTGCCGAAGTAAAAGCTCTTCAGGTAATCAATCCGTTCCAACTCCCCGCGGCTAATCGAGTCCAGCTCGTCTTCCATCTGCGCCGTGAACGCATAGTCGACGAGGTCCGGAAAGTGCTTCTCCAACAACTGCGTGACCGCAAAGGCGGTCCAGGTCGGCACCAGCGCGTTGCCCCGCTTGAACACGTACTTGCGGTCCAGAATCGTCTCGATGATCGCCGCATACGTGCTCGGCCTGCCGATCCCGTCTTCCTCCAGGGCACGCGTTAGCGAGGCCTCGCTGTAACGGTTCGGCGGCTGCGTGGTATGACCCTTCGGTTCGATCCCCTCCCACCGCAGCGTCTCTCCCACCTTCACCGTCGGAAGCACCGTCTCCCGCTCCGCCAACTCGGCTTGCGGATCGTCCGATCCCTCGACGTACGCGCGGAGGTAGCCCGGAAACTCGATGCTCGTGCCGCTCACCTGGAAGACCGCGTCGGCAGCCCCCACGGCGATCGTCATCCGGTGCCCACGCGCATCCGACATCTGGCTGGCAATCGTCCGCTTCCAGATCAAGTCGAAAAGCTTGAAACCCTCCGCGGAAAGCTCGGAACGCATCGTCTCGGGCAGCTCGAACGGGTGCCCGGCGGGACGGATCGCCTCGTGGGCCTCCTGAGCGTTGCGAACCTTCGTCGCATACAGCCGCGGCTGCGCCGGCAAGTACTCGCGGCCGTACTGCTGCGCAATCAAATCGCGCGCGGCCTCCACCGCCACCGAGGCCAGACTCGTCGAGTCGGTACGCATGTAGGTAATGTGCCCGTTCTCATACAGGCTCTGCGCAATCTGCATCGTCTGCCGCGCCGTAAACCCGAATTTCCGGTTCGCCTCCTGTTGCAGCGTGCTGGTGGTGAACGGCGCATAGGGACGCGACGTGTACGGACGGTCCTCCAACTCGACCACCCGCGGCTCCACCCCGCGCAGTCGCTCGGCCAACTCCAATGCCGCTCGCTCGTCGAGCAGCCGCAGCGTCGGATCCTTGAGCTTCCCGGTCGCCGGGTCGAAATCCCGGCTCGAGGGCAGCTTGCGCTCGCCCACGCTCACCAGCGTCACTTCGAATCGCTCGCCCGTCGACTTGGCCAGCTCCGCCGCCAGGTCCCAGTAGCTTGCCTCCTGGAAAGCCATCCGCTGGCGTTCGCGCTCCACGATCAGCCGCACGGCAACACTCTGCACGCGACCCGCCGAGAGCTTCGGCCGCACCTTGCGCCACAGCAAAGGCGATACCTCGTAACCGTAGAGCCGATCGATTATCCGCCGCGCCTCCTGGGCGCGTACCAGGTCCTCGTCGATCTGCCGCGGATTCTTCAGCGCCTCGAGAATCGCCTCCTTGGTGATCTCGTGGAACACCAGCCGCCGCACCGGCACCTTGGGATTCAAGCACCTCGCACAGGTGCCAGCTGATGGCCTCCCCCTCGCGGTCTTCGTCCGTCGCCAGATAGAGGTCCTTGGCCCCCTTGAGCAACTGCTTCAGCTTGCGCACCTGCTTCAGCTTGTCACGGGGAATCACGTACACCGGCTCAAATCCCTTGTGTACGTTCACCCCCAAATGCGCCCAATCCTCGCCCTTATACTCCTCGGGAACCTCTTTGGCCCCTTGCGGCAGGTCCCGCACATGCCCGATACTGGCCTCGATGGCATATCCGCGGCCGAGGAACCGGCTGATCGTGCGTGCCTTCGCAGGCGACTCCACGATCACCAACGAAGTCTCACCGCGGGCTGCTGATTTCTTGGCCATGTGACAATCTGGGTAAATTAAGTGATATGCGAGACTAGTCGGTACTATTCGATCTTTCGGCCTACATCCCTGAGCCGACCTGAGGAGACCCGCACGATCGTTTCAAACCGCGGGTTGGGTGGGGAAGATATTGTAGTTCCTGGTATGGACGGAACAACCGTTCTACCACGATGGGGTTAGTAACGGCAAGCGATGACTTTCCCGACCCCCTTTTTGGGATTGCATTTACGACGATTGAACTTAAAATCTTCCCTTCTGCCCGATAGTCCAAACACTCATAATCTGCTCGTGCCGGCGCTGTCAAGCCGACTTCAGCAGTCTTCCCCCTAAGAAGAGCTAGATTCATGGCCAACCCGATCCGCTGGTTCCGAAAGCACCGCAAGGCGGCCTTTGCCATCCTCACCCTCTTCACGATGTTCGCCTTCGTCTTCATCCCCGCGGTCATTCAAATGTTCGAAGGGCGCGGAAGAGGCGGAAGCGCCGTCGTACTCACCACCAGCAAGTACGGCAAGCTCCGCGAACTCGAACTGCAATCCCTGGCCCATGATCGTTGGATCGCGAGGGCTTTTCTCCAGCGAACTCAAGCCGCCCTGCGCGATCCGACCGGCCGCGGCGGAATCGCCGGTCAGGAACTGCTCCAGCAGATGGGCAAAACTCCGACCTCCGACAGCCAGGTCGTGCAAACCTGGTTGCTCGCCCGCCGCGCCGAAGAACTGGGCATGCAGGTCGATGACGACACGATCAACGACTTCATCACCCAAGCCACCGATGGCCGCCTGGGCAAGAAACAAATCCACGAAATCCTCGGTAGCCTGAAGACCAACGAAAGCGGACTGTTCCGCGCGCTGGGCCGCGAACTGCTCGCCGTGCGCCTCCAGCAAACCATCGACGTTTCCATCCGCGGCACAACTCCCGCCCAACGCTACGATTACTTCCTTCGCCTCAACCGCTCCGCCAAGATCGAAGCCCTCGGCGTGCCCGTCGAGAACTTCGTGGATAAGGTCCCGGATCCGTCCGATCGGGAGCTGGCCGCCTTCTTCGAGAAGTACAAGGACCGCCTCTTCGACCCCAACTCGCCGGAGCCCGGCTTTCGCGAACCGCACCGCGTGAACGTCCAATTCGTCAAGGCCGAGCAACAGGCGTTCTCCGATCCCAAGTCAGTCTCCGAAGAAGAGATCCGCGACTACTACGAGAAAAACAAGAGCGTCCGTTATCGCGACACCGACTTGCCCAAGCCGTCGGCTCCCCCAACGACTGGGAAAACCGAGCCGGCATCCACTTCCCCCACGCCGCTCGACAAGCCTGCCGCTCCGGCTGAGTCCAAGCCTGAAGTAACTCCCGCGACTAAGGCCGAGGCTCCCAAGCAACCCCAACCAGCTCCCGCCGCAAAGCCGGAGCCGCCGAAGGACCAGGCGAAGCCCGCCGAGAAGGAGGCCCCCAAGAAAGTATCCGAAAACCGCCGGGGCAGCCGTCCGCAACCGGAGGATTTGGGGGCGGCAGAAGGTCCTGGGAACGGCTCTGCGACATCTTCGCATCGTCCGGCGTCCCCCTTCCGGCTCACAGCATTCGCCGACAGCCCGTCGACCGACGCGCCTGCGAAGTCGGATGCTCCCGCCAAGGCCGACACTCCCGCGAAGCCCGACGCCCCGGCCAAGTCTGATGTCCCCGGCCCAGACACCAAGCCCAAGCCCGAAGCCGGCGCACCCGCCGCGCAGGGGAACCCGGCTCCGAAACCCAAGGCGGACGCCGCGACTTCGCCCGTCGGCTCAGCGGATCCCACTCCCAAGAGCCAAACGCCGCCCGCCAAGGCCGAGTCCGCCCCGGCAAAGACCGACGGCGCCGCGGGCAAACCCGCCGAAACGGTCAAACCCGAACCCAAGTACATCCCACTCGACAAGGTCCGTGAGGAAATTCGCACGACCTTGGCCATGCAAAAGGCCGCCGACGCGACGAGCAAGGTGCTCAGTACGCTCCAGGCAAAGCTCATCCAGTACCACTCGAGGCGTCTGACCTACAACGCGATGGAGAAGTCCAAGCGCGATACGGTGCCTGCGCCCGAGCCCCCCGATTTCGCTGAGTTCGCCAAGCAAGACTCGCGACTGAAGATCGGCGAAACCGGACTGCTCGCCCCTTATCAAATGCAGGCAACAGATATCGGCCGCTCCGCAATCGACCAGACTTCATTCATCCAGGTGGTCTACGGTCAGTCGACTGAATACCAGGCCATGACTTCCCAGGACGATCAGGGCAACAGTTACCTGTTCTGGAAAACTGCCGATCACAAAGAGCGCGCGCCCGATTGGGACGATCCCGCCGTGCGCGAAGACGTCCTTCGCGTCTGGAAGAACGTCGAAGCCCGCCAGTTCGCCGCCCAGCAGGCCGATGGCCTCGCGGCCCAAGCGCGCCAAGCCGCCAAACCTCTCGCCCAGGCCCTGCCGGACCACAAGAATGGGATCGTTCCCGAGCCCTTTGCCTGGATGTCGCTCGGAGGAATGCCCTGGATGCCCATGCCCCGCCTCAGCGAGGTCCGCGGCGTCGAGAAGGCAGGCATGGATTTCATGCGCAGCGTCTTCCAACTCACCCCGGGCGAGGTCGGCCTCGCCTGGAATCAGCCGCAGACCATAGTCTATGTCGTGCGTCTCGTGGAGCTGACTCCGTCAGACAAGGAGCTCTGGGACCGCTTCACCCAAGCGCGGCCGGAAACGTACATGAGCGTGGCCCAATACGATTGGTTCGTCATCTACCAGGCCTGGATGCGCAATATCGAAGCCGACGCCGGCCTGAAGTGGCTCCGCACGCCGAGTGAAGGGGGAACCACGGACTGACTCACCCGTGAAGCCCTCGCTGCAAACCTCGCTTTATCTGCTCTTCAGCGGAAGCTGGATCTCGTTCGGGTCCGTCTCTGCAATCGTCGCCGTCAACCCTGAGGTCGTCGGCGACGCGTACTTCTTCGGCAACAGGTGCGTGACCGGCACCTTCCGCCCCTCGGGCACATCCTCGTCATCTCCGTCGTCGTCCTTGCCGGTCGAGGGCTTGATCGGCGCATCGACTTTCGACTTCAGCACCGAGACTTGATAGCGCCCCGGCACCGCCCCGTCGTCCGCGGTGAACGTCATGAAGCGCACCTTGCCGTTGCCGTCTGAAGTTCCGAACGCCGCGTTCCCGCCCATTTCGGGAACAAGCGTCACCTGGGCGCCCTGAACCGCTTTCCCGTCAAGCGTCACCACGGCGGAAGCCGCCACTGTCTTCGGCCGATTGGAATCGGTTTTCGTACTGCAGCCGGCCACAGTCGCCGCGATCAGCACCACCGCAGCACATACCCAGAGCAGCTTCCGGATTCCACACTCTGCTTCAAACATCGGGTCCTCCCTTCCTCGTCTGGCAGCAGCGAATCCGCAACGGGCAAGACGAACTCCATGCCCGCCCACCTCGGTCGGATCTGCGGCCGCCAGGCCACACCGATAGTTTGCCCCTCTGCTTCTCCATCCGGCCACCGGCCGGCTCTGCCGTGAATTACGGCACCGACACGGCTTCGCCGCCGTTCTTCGACCCCAGCGCTCCCCAGACTCCATAGGGGCTCCGCCCCTGCCCCACGTCTTTCGCCGCAAGATTTCCGGTATTGATCGACTCGCCTATGAATCGCACACTGCCGTCGGCGATCATCACGTTCACCCCGCCTGGATGATAGCTCGTCGGCGAGACGATTCCCCAGTCGTTGTCGTCGTCGTCCGGCGCGCATGACGGTGCGTTGGGCGGAAGGATCGTCGTGAATCCGTTGAACCGCGTCCCCCCCGTGTTCCACCGCCGGTACGCGTCTCCCATCGTCGCCGACGCGATGTACATCCCGTTCCCCCCGACCTGCAAGAGGCAAAGCCCCGGGTTGGTGTCGATCCCCGCCACGTTGATCGGCATGTCGGTCAGAATCATCCTCTGCGTGCTCGAAATGCGGATCGCGCGCTCACTCATCGCCAGCGTGTTGCTCGTCCCGTCCGAAATGCTGCCAAACGTGATCGACGACCGTCGCCCGAAGATTCCCCGCGGATTCTTGTTGCCCGCGTTCCCGACCAACTGATCCCCCACGCAAAAGCGATAACTCTTGTACCCGATCTGCGTCGCGGTCTTCTCGCTGCTGGAGCCGTCCGACGGACACAGATACACCTTCACTTGCACAAGCCAGGGAGGGTAGTCCGTGTCGCTGGGCCGCGGGCCAAAGGCCGGATAATTCACGCCGCCGGCCGTCAGTGGATTGCGAATCTGATCGTACAGCGACCCCTGCTCGATGAACGGCAGAATCGAAACGTGCCCGCCCAGGTTGCCGTTGTTGTGCATCAGATTCGCCGCAGGTCCCTCCGTGCCGATCCGCCGCGAGGGAAACACGCCGAAGGTGTCGGCGTAGTTGTGTAACCCAATCCCCAGTTGTTTCAGATTGTTTGTACACTGCGAACGCCGCGCTGCCTCGCGCGCCGCTTGCACCGCGGGCAAGAGCAAGGCAATCAAGATCCCGATGATCGCGATGACCACCAACAACTCCACTAGCGTGAAACCCGTTCTGCGAAAGTTCATGACCCGCACCTCCAGAGAGAGACGAAGAAACCGAGGTCAAGACCGCTCGCGAGCCGAGGCGCCGAAGAGAAGGCGCGGCAGAAAGGGGTTCCGAGGAACACCCCGATGCGACCTGGAGGTGAATCTCAAGGTGCTCAAACAGATAGGCCGCCAGAGCCGTCCCCCACGACATCCCGGCCACTGCGCCCGCTATCCTACGCCTTGCACTCCGCAATCTCAATACAATTGCCACAAAATCGCTCAAACTCCGGACGGCACGCCCGGGCTTGGCCTGCAACCCGATGTGGCGAACGAGCATGTGGCACGTACTGTTCCCTAGCCACGCCTCGAAGAGCCCCTGAGTTTCCCATCCCACCGATCCTTCGATCACGCAGCCTCCACCCACGGTCCAAACTCTTTGCGGCACTTCGAGCAGTGCACCGGCGGGCAGTGTTGCCCCCCTTCGGCATCCAGGCCATAGGCCTTCAGGTGAAACCCATGGCAGGGTGGCGCTGTCCGACCACGGAAAAGACCTCTGCGGGCGGGGTCGACGGTGCCGAAACCTCCAGATCTTTTCTCGAACTCGAGCCGGCTGCATGATCTTCGCCGGAAGTTCCCGCACCGCGCACGAACAATCCAAGGCATGGATGAGACAGAATCAGGTGGGTGGGTTAACCGGTTCCTCACTGAACCCTTCGGACAAGCAACCGGCGACGCACCTGTCCCGATGGCTGTGGTCCGATGCCGGAACAGATAGAATTGCAGCGCCACCCCACGCCAAATGAATAAGGCATGGGTGGATTCCAAACCACGCTGGAACTCGGAGTTGCGCCATGACAACCAGAGAAGCCGCAAGCGTTTTATCCATGACGCTGACCGCCACCGTGATCGGCATAGTGGGGCCTTGCTGCTTGGCAACGGTGGTAGCCAGTCCCTCGGACCCGGCCGCCGAAGGCTACGCCGGTCACAAGGGCCTCACACTCTACGTGTCCAAACAGGGCGACAATTCCGACGGCGCGAGTTGGCAGAAAGCCTTCCGGACGATCCAGGCTGCGCTGTCGGCAGTGCCCGACGATCGGGGTGGTCACAGGATTGTCATCCGACCCGATACCTACGTGGAAGCGAATCTCTACACAACCCACAAGGGCGCAAACGGAGCGTACAACCTCCTGGTAGGCGACTGCAACGGTCGCTTGGGCTCGGGCGCGACAGGCCGGGTGGTGATCGATTCCGGCGACCCCCAGAAAGGGTTCAAGAGCCTTGACTGGTGGTCGACCTTCCGCGCTACGACCAAAGGCTGGTCGCTCCAGCACACCGAGCCGACCTTCTCCTGCATCGGTTGGGACCGGTGGATCTTCCGCAACCTCTACGTCACCGGCGGCGACGCTGGCCTCTTTTGGGACCTCACGGACGAGAGCGGCTCCCCATTTACGGTCGTCGCGGAGGACTGCGTCGGAATCGGCCGGGCGTTCGGAGGAGGATTTGGATACCCGGTCACGCGGGAAAAGGAGCCCATCGTGTTCCGGCGTTGCTACCTCATGTGCCTGGACTGGTGGGGCGACGCGGGCGCACTTGCCGTTGGCGCCTCCAACAGATCCACTCCGGCCTTCCCCGACGCGATTTGCGAAGACTGCACTTTCGTGAGCCCCGACAACGCCGTGCAGATTCTCAACCCCAGCCAGTACGTACGGCTGAAACTCAAGAATTGCCGGCTGATCGTCCTGAACTTCTCCCAGCCTCGCGGAACTCCCTCCTCGGGAATCATTTGTAGCGACACGGCCGATCCCAAGTTCGCCCACATTGACTTGGAAGACTGCGCTTTGATGGGCTACAAAGTCTTCGGGACGGGAAAGAGCCCCGGGCGAATCTCCTATACGACCAAGGGAAACGTTCGCGCCTATGTACAGTACGAGCAGTCCGTACCTGAAGGGTTTCAGCGTCTGGCACTCTGGCCCGCGGAAGTCTTCGATAGCATTCAGCCTCCCCAAGTTCCTTGTCGGACGGGCTCAACGCAACCGGAGAATCTCGGTAACAACCATTGAATCCTGCGTTGCTCATAGGACGGGGAAGACCAACGCGACCCCGGTTTCCCGTCCGCAGAACGCCTCGAACCGTTCCACAATCACAAGCGGCATCAACAAGGACGAAGCCATGACCTATCGAATGGTTCTCCTGGCACTGATATCTCTGGGAACGTCCGCGTTCTGCGCCGACCCGCCTGAACCGCAGATGGAGTCAAATGGCCCCGCAGCGAACCGGCAGGCTCCTCCTCGTGAGCCCTGCGTAGCCAATGCACCAGGCCGACCGGCGGGAGGCCGGAAAACAAGGCCATGCGGCCAGGCGGTACCGATCATTTACAGTGCGGACATCGATAACCCCAGACTGGTCAAGCTGCCCTTCAGTTTCCCTCGCGGAATGGAAAACACGCCGGTGGTCTTCCGGGGCCGCGTGCTGCTCGTTCAGAACGATCGCTCGAGCCGACCGGACGAGCAGGAGAAAGCATACCTGTTCGTCCAGGACATGGTCAGCGGCCAAGAGGTGGCGAGGTTTGGCACGGGGTTCTCATTTGTCAGTGCCATGGTGAACGGCGAGGAATTGAACATTCTTTGGCACCGTGAACACGAACAAGCAGTGGACCAAGGACGTCTACCGCTTTTGGTCAAACGACCTCAAGTCCTGGAAGCAGGAACTGGTGGTTCGTCGGGAAGGTGACGAGCACTTGTTCAACACGTCGGTCTGCCGGGACGACCAAGGTTTTCTGATGGCGTACGAATCCAATAGACCGGTGCAGTGGAGCTTCCGCTTTGCCAGGTCGAAAGACCTGGTCCGTTGGGAACGGATACCAGGCATTCAGTTCGCCGACGTCCAAGGTCAATCGTTCTGCGCCTGCCCTGTGATCCGTTACGTAGCTCCATACTACTACGTCATCTACGGCATCCAGCGGGAGAAAGGGCCGGGAACTCGCTACCTGTACCTGTTGCCGGAGACGAAATACGTCACTGCCATCGCTCGGTCAAGAGACCTCGCGCTCTGGGAGCTGAGCCCGACGCGACATCCCATGCTCGACCCAATCCCCGGGGAGGGGATCAACAATACCGACGCCGATCTGTTCGAGTTCGAGGGCAACACGTACGTCTACTACGCGACCGGCGATCAAGCAACCTGGGGCACAATTCGCGTCGCCATGTATGCCGGACCGATGAAGGAACTCTTGGAGGCATATTTCCCCTCCGGTGTCCCGGCGATCAAGTTCGACGCCACCCAAGGCAAGTACCTCGATCCTTGATCCTTCCACGGCTCTAGACGTTGCACCATGGCGAGCAGGCAAACCTCCGCGTTTTTCTCCGCCCACCTTCACCTTTTGCTCGCAGCGGGCGCCGGCTTGGGCTTGATGAACACCACGTCGGCCTGCTGAATCCATCCCGATCGCAAGTCCACCCGGAACCAGCCTTCACCGTTCTTCTCGTGGAAGCGGGTGGGCGATCGCTTGCCGAACTCCTTGAGATCGTACTGCGCCCAGGTCTTTCCCATGTCCGTGGAAACGATGAAGCCCGTGTCCAGCGGCGAGGCGGGGGCACAATGCGAGGCCAGGATCACGCCGTCCTGAATGATCATGTTTCCGGATTCGACCTCCGGATTGAACAGCAGCGTGTGCTTCTCGGGATTGGTCAGGTCCGCGGGATCGCAGCGGAAGATGCCGCGGTCGTACGGCTTGGGGCCGTTCGAGTCGCTGATCCAGTAGACCTTCCCGTCCACGAAGTTGATGCCGCCGCACTTGTACCGCGAGTTGGAAACGTCCGACACGAGGACCTTCCAATTCCACTGGTCTTTCTTCGCGTCGTAAGTGCCTCGCAGCCAGTGGCACTCATGCCCCAATCCGCGAGTCCCATCGCCCGTGCAGGCATAGAACGCATTCTCGGCGGGGTTGTACGCCACCGTGTGCACGTGGCGGCAGAGGACCGGGTTGTTGGGGTCGCCCAGCAGCGTCGCCGCCCTTGCCGCCGCCCGGCCGAACCGTTGTCTCGCAAAGAAGGGATTCTGTCCGAAGCTATAGGCGATCTTCACGGTGCGCCCGCTGTCGGTCGAGTAGTAGATGTTGACCGGGGTCGCACCGCCGATGACGTTGCAGTAGTTCCCCCACACCATCATCTCCGCGCCGTTGACATCCCACGAAATCACGCCGGGGAGCGTGTGGAAGTACCAGCCGGGGAGTTCCGGGTTCTTGGGCGTGTGCGGGACGTAATCCGAGCCGTCCTGAGCCTTCACCGTGATCTGCTGGTAGCGTCTTGAGGTTGTCGGTGCTCAGGTACAGCTTCGCGCCCGTGGCGAACAGGATGTTTCCGTTCTTCAGGATGTGGCTGAACGTGATGCGCTGAGCGTCGGGAAACGCGATACTGTGCGGCCAGGTGTGGCCGTTGTCTTCCGACAGAAAGATCTTCCCGTCCGCGTACGCGAACGCCTTGTTGTCGCGCTGCGAGTCAATGTACTTCCCCGCCGGCTGCGCGCGATACCAGAAGTGGTCCGTCTCACCGGCGATGGGCTGGGGAGGAGCGGAGTCGGCGGCCCGTCCGAGCGCGCCAGATACAAGCGTCGCGCCCGCGGTTGCCGCCGTGGTACCCAAGAATCTGCGACGAGTCACTTGTTGTCGTAGCGTCATTGTGTCATTCCTTTCGTGTTCAGGGATTCGTGCGGCGACGTCGTTCTGCTCCAACTCTCAATGACCACGCAGCGGAATTACTCCCTCGGGGTTTGCCTTACTCTACAATCCCGCGAACGTCGATCAGGTAGACTTGTCGTCCGCCGCGATGCGGCGAGTCGATCGTCACGCTCCGGCCATCGCGGCTGAACCGTGGGTGTAGGTCGCAACGCCACTCGCCCGAGTACTCCTTCGGCAGATGAAAATGCCCCAGCGGCACCACGCGGTCGCTGGGCACGTGGTACAGGTAGGGATTCTGGTTGCGATTGCGGTCGGGATAACCGTCGCACAGCACCCATTGGTTGCCCGGCAGATAGGTGCAGTGCCCGTCGCCGGTGGGCATGCCTGGCCCCACCGGCTCGATCTTCCCGCCTTGCCGGTCCTCGAACACGTAGAACCCCGGCTTCGCTCGCGCGGACCAGGCGAGGATGTGCTCCGGATCGCGCCAGATGAAATGGGAAGTCACGCCGTTGCTGTCGATCGCCCGCAGGTCGGATCCATCCGGCGCAGCAGTGAACATCCGCGTGACATGGGCGCGGGCACCCGGCTCTTTGAAACGGTGCAAAAACTCGAAACGGGTTCCGTCGGGATTCACCAGCAGATGGTTGAACCAGTGTTTGGCCTGGCTGAGGTCCCGCCCAGGAAAAGGGATCTTGGCAACGTCGGCCAGACTGATCAATAAGTCCTGCCGTCCGCTTACCAGGTCCACACGCCAGATACCGGCGTCCCGCGGAGCCAACACGTCCCGATTGGGATCGGAAATGCCGTTGTAGCCATACCCCGGCCGCGTATCCGCCAGGCGGCGAAGATCGGTGGCCACGGCCCAGCGGCCATCGGGGCTGACGGCATAGATCGGATGCGGCACCGTCCGCAGGGCGAGGGTCTTTACGTTGAGGATCCGGCACACGTAGCGATCGTCCTGGCGATCGTTGAAGAGCACCTCGTCGGTCGATCCGGGCCGCCACTGGAGCATGCATCCTTGCTGCCAACACCAGGCCGTCGACTGGCCGAGCTCGATCCAGCGATCGCCGTCGGCCAGATCGATCATCCCCACCTTGATTGCGTCCACCGGCACCGGCGAGCGGTGTTCGAATTCAACCTCCATGCCTAAGGCATAGCGGTTGGTCGGATCGAATTGGAGCTTGTCGTAGTACGCGAACCAATGGAACTTGGGGCCTCGGGTGATGGCGCGCACGGGTGGCAGCCTTTCCTCCGCAGCCCGCAGGTCCTTCGCGGCACATCGTCCGGTCGCCCAGGCCGCCGCCGAAGTCGTCAGGAAATCGCGCCGCGTGAAATGCATGGTTGGCCTCCTTTTATCGTCTGCGGCTCCTCGAAGGAGTCTCAGGGCAGGGTGGGAAAGCCGCAGCATGCATCCGTGAGTCTAGGACGGCCGCCTGCCGGATACAAGCAATGACCACGACAACACGGCACGTCTCGCCCAGATCCCGAGCGCCCGGATTTCACAGCGGCCCGCCTTCCTTCCAAAAAACTGGATCGAGCAACTCCCCTCGTTGGCATGCGCAAAGAAGCGGAGCAGGTGCGGCGGTTCGGGCCCGTGGAGCTTCGATCGCGTCGAGATCATTGAACTCGTAAACGCTTGCAGCTAGAATCGTAAGCGATCGGCAAGCGAAACGAAAGCACATTGCCGCATGATGTTACACGTCTTCCGAGGTGGTATGAGCCTATGAAGACCACTGCATTACCTTCTCGTGGGCGCGTGCCTGGCCCTGATCCATCTGGCGGCGACCGCCACGGCGCACCCAACCGATCAAGCCACGTGGGCCGAGGCGATGGCCGCCGCCCGAGCCGCTTACCTGAAGTCGCCCGAGGCGCAGACGACGGCCACGCGCGATTCGCTCTTCAAGCCGTTCGACAGCGGCCCGATCGACGGCCAGGGCCCGGCCCGGCAGGTCGTGGTCAACGTCACCGGCCTGAAGGAACTGCGGCTGGTCGCGACGTGCGATCAAGGCCCCGGCCAACTGCAACATCTGGGGCGAGCCGAAGCTCATCGCCAAGGACGGCTCGGTCACGCGACTCACCGCGCTGAAGCCGACCTCCGTCAAAGTCGGCTGGGGCCAGTTGCTGGTCGACAAGAACTGGCAGGATCATCCGCTTGCGCGTCGGCGACCGCACGTTCCAGTTCGGCCTCTGGGTTCACGCCGACAGCGAGCTGTGCTTCGCGCTGGACGGCCGCTACGAGCGGTTCGAGGCGTTGGTCGGCGAGGATCGGGACCGCGCGGCGGGCATGGTCCGCTTCAAGGTGCTCTCCGCGGCGCGCGCCGCTGCCGTCGGCCTGGGCGGACGTGGCGTCGAAGTTCCCGACGCAGGCCGGTTGGCTGCGTGCGGACGCCGGCGGCGACGGCATCGCGTCGTGGTTCGGCAACCGCCAGACGGCGGAGCTGGAGCAGGAGATCCTCGGCACCGTGCTGAGACAGATCGCGCCGGCCGACGCGCCGTTCCGGGCCGAGATCGAGGCGCTGGCGCAGGCCAACGCCGCGCCGGGCGACCCGCGCTGGCTCGGCCTCTACGCCCGGGCCTGCCGCTACCGCCAGTGCGTGTCGCTGCGTCGGGCCCCAAGTCGCCGCTTGCAGCCGGAACTCGACGCGCTGGTCGCCGCGAAGGCCGCCGACGACGATCCGCGCTGGGACGCACTCCGCGCCCGGGCCGTGCAGGCTGCGGAACTCGACGACCAGTTCGCGACGCTCCAGTTCGACATCCGGCAGCGCGAGGTCCTGAGCAAGACCGACGAACGAGCGAATCTGGAACGGCGACCGCTACGTCCCGACCGAGCGCTCGACGGCCGAGGAGATCGCCAAGCAGGTCTTTCACCCCGCGTCGCTGATTCTGCCCGAGGACCGCGATCCGGCCGACATCGTCGTGCGGCGGACCGCGGCGCTGCTGGCCGACCTGAAGACGACCGGCCGCGGCGCCCAAGCTGGCCGCCTTCGACGCGCCGCTGGCGAAGCTGCAGCAGGCGGTCGCCGACACGCCGGTGGCCGACGCCGACGCGCGGCGGAAGCTGTTCGACGACGCCTGCCGGCTGCGCCGGCAGATCGCCTTCAGCAATCCGCTGCTTGAATTTCGACAAGCTCGTGTTCATCAAGCGCCACCGCGCCTTCTACCACCACATGTGCGACCAGTTCTACGGCATCTGCCAGAACCCGGGCGGCGGCCTGTACGTGCTGGAGAACGCCTTCGGCGCGAACCCGCCCGTCCGCGACGTGCTGGCCGGCAGCGTTTGCGAAACGGGCCGGCTGCAGGGCCAGAAGCTCAGCGGCGGCAGCGTCGCAGCGGCCCAGCCTCCGCTACGACGGCCAGAAGGAACGTCAGCGGCGACGACGCCGAGGGCGGCTCGTTCCTCTCGCCCGCGCTGTCGCCCGACGGCCGGCAGATCGCCTTCGCCTACGTCGAGTGCAAGGGCGCGCAAGGAACAGGTCGTTCCACGACGACCCGACCCGCGGCCACTGGGACCCGCAGCGCTGCTACCACCTCTTCAAGGTCAACGTGGACGGCACCGGCCTGCGAGCAGCTGACCGACGGCACGTGGAACGATTTCGACCCGTGCTGGCTGCCCAACGGCCGGATCGCCTTCATCAGCGAGCGGCGCGGCGGCTACCTGCGCTGCGGCCGGGCCTGCCCGCTCTACACGCTCTACGACATGACCGCCGACGGCAGCGACATCAACTGCCTGAGCTTCCACGACAGCAACGAGTGGCATCCCAGCGTGACCCACGACGGCCGCATCGTCTGGACGCGCTGGGATTACGTGGACCGCCACGGCTGCATCGCGCACATGCCGTGGATCACCACGCTCGACGGCCGCGACCCGCGCCCGCTGCACGGCAACTTCGCCCCGCGCCAGGCGCCGGCCCGACATGGAGCTGGACGTGCGCGCGATCCCCGGCTCGCCGAAGTTCGTGGCCTCGCCGCGCCGCACCACGGCCAGGCCTACGGCTCGCTGGTGATCATCGACCCGCAGGTCGCGGACGACGACGGCATGGGCCCGGTGCGCCGCTTCACGCCGGAGGTCGGCTTCCCCGAGAGCCAGGGCGGCCGCCAGGCCTACAGCACGCCCTGGCCGCTCAGCGAGAACTACCACCTGTGCGTCTACGACGCCGCCATGAGCGGCGCGGCCCTCAAGCGGCCCGGCGAGAACTACGGCATCTATCTGGTGGACGCCTTCGGCAACAAGGAGCTGATCTACCGCGATCCCGGACATCGGCTGCATGAGCCCGATCCCGCTGCGGCCGCCACCGGCTGCCCGCCGCGCCGGCGCCGCGTCGCTGGCCGCGAAGCCGCGCCAGCGATCCGGCGACAAGGGCGAGGCGACCATGGCGGTCATCAACGTCTACGACACGCGCACGGCCTGGCCGGCCGGCACGAAGATCAAGTCGCTCCGCATCCTCCAGCTGCTGCCCTGCGCCGTGCCCACCGGCGGCCTGCGGCCCCACGAGACCGGCCAGCGGATCGCCGAGGCCGGCGACTCGGTCGTGCCCTGCCGCTGGGTGCTCGGCACCGTGCCGGTCGAAGAGGACGGCAGCGCGCACTTCACCGTGCCGGCCTACCGCGAGCTGTTCTTCCAGGCCCTCGACGAGCGCGGCATGGCCGTGACCTCGATGCGCTCGGCCACCAGCCTGCGCGACGGCGAGAAGCTGGTCTGCCCGGGCTGCCACGAGCCCAAGTCGCAGGCGCCGCAGCCGCCCGCCACGACTGCTCCTGGCCCTGCGCCGCCCGCCCTCGACGCCCGCGCCCGACGTGGACGGCTCCAACCCGTTCAGCTATCCGCGCCTGGTCCAGCCGGTGCTCGACCGCAACTGCGTGCAGTGCCACGCGGAGAACAAGGCCAAGAAGGCGCCGAACCTCGCCCGCGAGCCGATCGCCAACAAGTTCTACGCCTCGTACAACACCCTCGTGCAACTACGGCTTCACCACCTACGGCGACAGCTACCGCACCCGGCCCGGCCAGTTCGGGGCCCGCGCCTCGAAGCTGATCGAGATGCTGGACAAGGGCCACTACGACGTGAAGCTCTCCGCCGAGGACTTCCATCGCCTGACGCTGTGGCTCGACTGCTGCTCGATGTTCTACGGCGTCTTCGAGAAGGAGGGCGGCGAGGCCCAGCTCCGCGGCGAGGTCGCCCGGGCGATCCTGGAATAGCCCGCCGACGACCGGTCGGCTCTCAGATATGTCGAGCCGAAAAAACTCCAGGAGATGAAACTCCCATCCCTTCTCTCTCGGGGAGAACTTGTCCATGGCGTGGTTTCATCGCGTCGTTGTTGTAGGCGCCGTTGCGATAGGCGTCTGGGCAACCGATGGATCGTTGGCGGCGGCCGGACAGGTCCGGGAGATCCCCGGCAACTGGGAATCGCCGGGGATGCGCCGGATCTCCGTCGTCAAGCGCCACGGCTTCTTCGGCCTTGACGCCCGAGGGCGAAGCAGTACTCGCCGGCCCGGGCGGTCGACGGCCAGCGCGGCACGAAATGGGTGGCCAGCATCGCGCCCAGCCAGGCATGCGCCGCAGTGGATCACGCTGGAGCTCTTCGGCACCCAGGCAGTGAGTGCCGTGGCCGTGTTTGGCGAGCGGATCGACAACGACGGCATCCAGGACGCCCAGGTTCAGGTGGCCGGCGCGAAGCCCGGCGAGTTCACCACCGTGGCGACGATCGCCGACGCCAAGTCGGCCAGTTGGCTGGCCACGTTCGATCCGGTGAAGACCATCGCCGTGCGTCTGTTGATCACGCGATCCAGCGGACCCTCGCCGCACACGGACGTCTACGAGATCGAGGTCTACGGTCCGCCGATCTCCGCCCGCGGAACTCAAGGCGTATGCGGCGGAAGGACTCGACCGGTGTGCCGCGCGATGGAACGAGGTGGCCGCACTGGCGGAGAAGCTGGGCTTGAAGACCGATCCGCAGTTCGCCGGACTTCGCGGAGCAGTCGACTGCGATCGAGCGACGCAGCGGCAGCAGCTTGCCGAGCGATTCGCCCAATGGGACTCGCTCAGCGAAGCCGACCGGCACTCCCTGGCGGCCGAGATCGAGCGGCTCGAAGTCCGGAGCGCAGCGCTGATGCTCCAGGGTCTGGGACGAGCGGCGGCCGTCTGGCCCGAGCGCGCCAAGCGAGCTCGCCGCGGCCCGGCAGGCGGCCAGGCAAACCGCGACGGGCGAGAACGTGACCGCGGCCCGCGACGGCGCCACGCTGCGATCTGGCCAACAACCGCGTGAGCGTCGTCTTGAATGAAGCCGACGGGGCCTGGGACGCGACCTGGCTGGGCAGCGTCGACGCGGCCGTGCGCCGCGTGCGATTTGCCGTCGAGGTCGACGGCAGACGTTCGTCCCGGAAGAAGTGAAGGCCGAGGCGGCCCCGTTCACCGACGCGATCGGCAGCGGCCATGGAAATCCGCCAGACGCTGGGGCAAAGGGCATCGAAATCGAACGCCGCATCCGCGTGTACGATGGCCGGCCGGCCGTCGTCGTCTCCGCCCAGATCACCAACAACACGGACCAGCGACGTGACGCTGGGCACGGCGAAGATGCTCAATCTGTCCGAAGACGACCGCGGCTGGTGGCACCTGGCGGACCTGCTGCGGGCGCCGGCCGCCGTCGGCTACCCGGGCGCCTCGCCTCCCTGCCGTCCCGCGCCCGACGAGGAATCGCTGGCCGCCGCGGCGCAGCAGTACGGCAGTTCCGGGGTCCTGGCCTTGGCCCAGCGGGAATCGCCGGGCGGCCTGGCCATCGGCGCTCTGTCGGCCCAGGAGGGCTCGCCGTCAGGTCCGCGCCGGATTCCAGGCCGGCGAAGGGGGCACGTCGCTGGAGGCCGCCTTGTCAGCTCGGCGGCAGTCGTGCCGCCCGGCCAGACGATCGCCGTCGGATCCCGTGTGGCTCTCGGTCGAGGAGAACCGCTACGACGCCCTGGAGCGACTACGGCGATGCGGTGGCCGCCTTGGCGCCCGAACCGGTCCGCACCGGCGCCAACGCCCTGTGGTGCAGTTGGTATCCGATCCGCATGGGGATCAGCGAGGAGATCGTGCTGGCCCACGCGGCGATTGCCGCGAAGCATTTCAAGCCGCTGGGGCTGGACGTGATCCAACTGGACCACGGCTGGCAGCGCGGCGACATCTGCGGCGACTGGTTGCCCAACGAGCGGTTTCCCGCACGGGCTCAAGTGGCTCTCCGAGCAACTGCAGTCGCGCTACGGGATGAAGCTGGGCCTGTGGATCGCCCCCACGCAAGTGGCCTTCACCAGTCAACTGTTCCGCGATCATCCGGAGTGGATGATGCAAGAACGCCGAGGGCAAGCCGGCCACGCATCGGCCGCTGGTTCTGGGTGCCGAATCCGGAGATGACCGTGCTCGATGCCTCCCACCCGGCGGCGGAGAAGTGGATCGAAGAGACGTTCGCCCGGCTCTCGGCCGAGGGGGCCAGCTACTACAAGATCGATTTCATCGCCGGCTCGCCGTCGCTGCGGCGGGCGATGGCGGCCATCCGCCGCGGCGCCGGGCCGGACGCCTGGATCCGCTACTGCCAGACGCCGCCGCTGTTGTCGGCCGGGCTGGCCAGCAGCGCCTACATCGGCGACGACACGGGCGACGCCGGCCTGGCCGAATTGGATGCACCTGGAGCGGCGTCAACGCCCCGCTGCTGGCGGCCAGCTACTGGGTCAACGACCGGCTCTACCACCGCGAGGTCTGCGACATGAGCGTGGGGATGAAGGCCGAGCGTCGAAGAGGCCCGCTTCAAGACTGTCCCTGATGACGCTCAGCGGGTGCAGCATCTCGTTCAGCGACGATTTCCGGCCGCTGGAGTTGCCGCGGATCCGCATGATGCAGCAGTGCCTGCCGCCGGGCAACCCGCCGGCCCGGCCGCTGGATCTGTTCGAGCGCGAACTGCCTTCGCTCTGGCACATGCACTGCAAGAACGCGGCCGGGCGAGTGGGACGCGGTGGGCGTGTTCAATTTCGAGGACCAGCCGCAGGAGCGGACCGTGGAGCTGGCCGCGCTGGGACTGCCCGCCGGCGCGGAGGTGGTCGTGTTCGAGTTCTGGGAAGAGAAGTTCCTGGGCACGCACAAGGAGCGAGTGACGCTGACGCTGGCCCCGCGGACCGCCCGCATCCTCCTGATCCACCGCCTGCCGACCCGGCCCGCAGGTGATCGCCACCAACATGCACGTGCTGGGCGGATACCACGAGATCCAGCGGCTGGCCTGGGATGAACAGACGCCGCACGCTCTCCGGGTGCTGCCGCCGCATGCCGGGCGTCTCGGGACGGGTGTACTTCTACGTCCCCGACGGCTACCGGCCGCGTTCCGACCCTGCACGAGCCCCCGCGTCCGCGTTGACGCACGTCGGTGGCCCGCTCTGGAGCACGGAACTCGTCTTCGACAAGGCCGAGGCCGAGTTCAGCATTGCCTTCGATCGCCCCGCAAAGTAGCCCATCCGTGGTAACCGTTCACAGGCCAGCCGGGGGCTGGCCCACTTTTCGGCCGATTTCGTTCTCTTCTATGCAAGTGCGCGAAGGCCGACCCATGCGACTGTCCGAGGACGACCCGCTTCCCGGGCGGCGAAGGGTTACCCTCCGTAATGCCTACCCCTTGGGACACGCCCGTCTTTCTGGGATACTTCATGGCTGTCGTGGCGATCGAATTCCTCACCCTTCATGGGCCGGCGGGGGCTGGGGTGTGAACGGTTCCTTCGCCAGGGGCACAGGTCCGCACCAGCCCAAAGGCTGTTTCCTGTCAATTCATACTGCAAAGAGAATCGCGGAGATCTTTTCATGAGCAGAACGATTTGGTGCGAGCAACGGTTTTCCCAAGGTCGGCATTCGTCCGGTGATCGACGGGCGTCGGCGCGGCGTGCGCGAGTCGCTGGAAGACCAGACCATGAACATGGCCAAGAGCGCGGCCAAGCTGATCTCCGAGAACCTGAAGTATCCGGACGGTTCGCCCGTGCAGTGCGTGATCTCCGACACGAACATCGGCGGCTGCGCCGAGGCGGCGGCCTGCGCGGCGAAGTTCGAGAGGGAGAACGTCGGCGTGTCGCTGACCGTGACGCCCTGCTGGTGCTACGGCACCGAGACCATGGACGCCAACCCCTACCTGCCCAAGGCCGTGTGGGGCTTCAACGGCACGGAGCGCCCGGGCGCGGTCTATCTGGCGGCCATGCTGGCCGGCTACGCGCAGAAGGGGTTGCCGGCCTACGGCATTTACGGACACGAGGTGCAGGATCGCACCGACACCTCGGTGCCGGCCGACGTGCGCGAGAAGCTCCTGCGCTTCGTCAAGGGCGGTCTCGCCGTGGCGATGATGCGCGGCAAGTCCTATCTCTCGGTCGGCACCTCGTCGATGGGCATCGCCGGCTCGTTCGTGGATCCGGACTTCTTCCAGGACTATCTGGGCATGCGCACCGAGAACGTCGACATGTGCGAGGTGGACCGCCGGATCGCCGAAGGCATCTACGACAAGGCCGAGTACGAGAAGGCGTTGGCGTGGACCAAGAAGTACTGCCAGGAAGGCAAGGACCTGAACAAGAAGGAGTTGCAGAAGTCGCGCGCCGCCAAGGACGCCGATTGGGAATACGTCGTCAAGATGGCGATGATCGTGCGCGACCTGATGGTCGGCAACCCGGCGCTGGATCAGATGGGCTTCGGCGAAGAAGCGCTCGGCCGCAACGCGATCGCCTCGGGCTTCCAGGGGCAGCGCCAATGGACCGACCACTGGCCCAACGGCGACTTCATGGAGGCGATCCTCAACAGCTCGTTCGACTGGAACGGCATCCGCGCGCCGTACATCGTGGCGACCGAGAACGACTCGCTCAACGGCGTCTGCATGTTGCTGATGTACCTGCTGACCAACCGCGCGCAGATCTTCGCCGACGTGCGCACCTACTGGAGCCCCGAGGCGGTCAAGCGCGTCACCGGCAAGAAGATGACCGGCCTGAACGCCAACGGCTTCATCCACCTGCTCAACTCCGGCGCGGCCTGCCTGGACGCCTGCGGCAAGCAGCGCGCGGACGGCAAGCCGGCCATGAAGCCCTTCTGGGAAATCACGCAGCAGGAGGCCGAGGCGTGCCTCGAGGCCACGCGCTGGGAGCCGGCCAACGTCGAGTACTTCCGCGGCGGCGGGTACTCCTCCAGCTTCCTCTCCGAGGGCGGCATGCCGATGACCATGACGCGCATCAGCATGGTCAAGGGCCAGGGGCCGGTGCTGCAGATCGCCGAAGGATGGTCCACCGACCTGCCCGCCGACGTCAGCCAGACGCTGATGGACCGCACCGACCCGACCTGGCCCTGCACCTGGTTCGTGCCGCGTCTGACGGGCAAGGGCGCGTTCCGCGACGTCTACAGCGTGATGAACAACTGGAGCGCGAACCACGGCGCGATCAGCTACGGCCACATCGGCGCCGACGTGATCGACGCTGGCGGCGATGCTGCGCATCCCGGTGGCAATGTCCAACGTGCCGGAGGAAGCGATCTTCCGTCCGCACGTGTGGGGGCTGTTCGGCGTGGACGATCCGATCGGCGCCGACTATCGCGCCTGCCAGACGTTCGGCCCGCTTTACGGGTAAGCTTCCCATTACAGGTTCGCGACCGTTTCCCGGGTGCGATCGTAGAAGGAGCGTCTGCGCGCGGCCGCTTGCGCGCGGATCCGATTGCGCGTCTTCGCGCCTAAGAAATGAGTGGGTGGCTGACATGGCAACCCGAAGTGTCAGCGAGGCGCCCCGTCAACATGGCAACCCGACGCGTACGCGAGGACGAAGCGGCAAAAGACGGCATCCTTCGCTGACGCGTGAGGTTACGATGTACTCGGACCTGATGATTGAGATGCTCGCGAGTACCGAGCTGTCCGGCGCGGTGATCGCGAACCCCGTCGTCCCGTCGTCCGCCAGCGGTGAGCACGCCCATGCCGTCCTGCTCCTGGCCAAACGTCTCCCCGCCCGTGCTACAGTGGAATCTTGACGAGTGTAGGCCCTTGTTCGCTCGTCCCTTCGCCAAACCCAAAAGCGGAGATGTCCCGGAGTTCGGGAGGGCTAGAAGCGAACGAGTTGATCAAGTCGCTTGTTCGTTCGCTCGACATAGAAGCGGCCACCTGAAAATCTAGCTCAGCGTCGGACTGGATTCGCACCGCAGCGTGATAAAGAAGGGACAACCATCCCAACGTCTCGCGCATGTCGATCCGCATGTCCGCGATCACAATCGCAACGAGACCGAGCCTAGTCGCTTCCTGGGACTTGGTACGCAAAGCGCGGACTGCCATTCGCCATGCAAAGTGGTGAAGCGACGACGCTAAGGCAGGCGAGACCTTAGCTCGCAGCGACGCACGTTCCGTTGAAGTGCTGTTCGCATAAGTTCGACATAACCGGCGAATCTCGCGTTCAGGCACGCCCGCACCCAAATCATTCGCCTCTTTTTCTTGGAGGCACGCCCATCCCCGCATAGAGAACACTTGCGATTCTCGCTCAAGTTTCTCCCACAATACTTGCCGGCCAGGAGGCCGTAGAAAGTCGTATTGCGCAGGGTCGCTCCCTTCTTCTGCCGCCTTGCGTGAGCAAACAATGCGGTTTTGCAGCAAACGAAGCGCCTTTGCAAACGTGTGCACGAATTTCATCCGACCATCGCAGGAAAAGGTCAACTCGTCGAGGCGGCCCACCTCGTGAAAATGCCGCACCGAGTGTCGATGTGCCATGCCCCCTTTCTACCTACAGCACCATGGAACATCAAGCGGAGTCATAGTTTGAGAATTCGGGCTGGTGGCCACCGGCGCGGCAGCGGTCTGCATTTTGAGGAGGAGTGCGTAGCGGCGGAAGCCGCGGGCGTCGTAGCCGCGCGGGGTGAGGCCGTGGGCGCACAACTGGGCGTCGCACTCGGCTTTCCGGCGACGCAGGGCGGCGCGGAGTTCGCGGCGGGTAACGCAGTAGGCACGGTGACGGCGTATGACGGCTTGGAGATCGGCCAGGAGTGCGCGGACTCTTGCGACGAGCTTCGTGCAGGCGCCGATGTAGATCGATTGCTGGCGACCGTCAGCGCGATAGGCGAGGCGGAAGTACGGTCCGAGCTTGCGCGCCGCGCATGCGCCAGGTGGTTACGATCGCGCCCTGGCGGCGGAAGAGGTCGCGAGCAGCGGAGATGCGGGCGGCGATCTGGTCGTAACGTGCGTTGGAGCGTTGGTCAACGGAAGTGGATTTTTGCCACATTTTGTTTTGCTGCTCGGGGGGGAGGGGGGGAAGGAGGAGTTAGGAGTTAGGAGTTAGGAGTTAGGAGTTGGGGGGCAGGGGCACGCGGAGATAGAAGAGAGGCGAGGGCACGCGGAGACGCGGAGACGCGGAGACGCGGAGACGCGGAGACGCGGAGACGCGGAGACGCGGAGACGCGGAGACGCGGAGACGCGAGGGGCTTGCCACAAAGTACGGACAAGGGAACAGGAGTTTTACCGCGAAGCCGCAAAGGGCGCGAAGGAAGACAGGGGGGGTGAGTTGACGGCGGTACGGTGCTGGAGTTGTCGGGACGCAAGGGACTTCGACGGACGCCGCGGCGGGCCGAGGGAGCGTATGGCTGGAGACGCGCGTGTAAGAGTCTTACCACAAAGAACTGACAAGGGAACAAAAGTCTCACCGCGAAGCCGCCAAGGGCGCGAAGGAAGACAGGGCGGGGTGAGTTGACGGCGGTATGGTGCTGGAGTTGCCGGGACGCAAGGGACTTCGACGGACGCCGCGGCGGGCCGAGGGAGCGTATGGCTGGAGACGCGCGTGTAAGAGTCTTACCACAAAGAACTGACAAGGGAACAAAAGTTTCACCGCGAAGCCGCAAAGGGCGCGAAGGAAGACAGGGCGGGGTGAGTTGACGGCGCTACGGTACTGGAGTTGCCGGGGCGCAAGGGACTTCGACGGACGCGACGACGGCCTCGGCTGGCCGGAAGACGCTGGTATCACGCGTACCGTTATACTGTACGGATGAATAGATATCCAGGTTGGTTGGTGGGCCAGGAGAGGGAAGCGGCGGAAAGGCCCGAAATCAACGGGAAATCATGGGGTAGGCCGGCTCGCAAGCATCCGGGCGGGCCTCAGCAGGTTCGCGAGTTGCGCTGCGGGATCCGCGTCCGTGCGTTGCGCTTCACCCACGGCTATTCAAGTGTGACCGCTACGCGGTCGCTTGGTTACGGCATGCGGGGTGCGCTGCGGGATTTGGGTCTGGCAAAGGCAGTCCCACCCAGGCGGCGCTCGCTTCGGTCGTCCCATACCCACAAAATAGCCAACGCACGCGCGCCTGGCAACAAACGGCTCCTGACACCGTTTCTCCCCTGCGAGGTGCACCCAAGCGTGACCGCAGCACGACACGTGAATCGCGTGCCGTGCGCCTTGCTGCTTGCCAACGAGGGGGTGTTTGCCCGGCGGATCGCAGGGATCGCCGTCGCGCCGGTCGCCGCTTGTTCGCAGTCGGGTCCGGCTATAGACTGGCAGCGCAGCGCGCCTCGAGGTCCATCTTCGAGCCGATCCCCGAACCGGGCACCGCCTCCGTATTTCCGGGCCGCACAAGACCGCAGCGGCGGTTCCAGGATAGGTTCTTCGTTTGCTTCCCTCGAACTGTAGAGGTAGGAAATGAGACGCTTTCTTTCCCGATTCGCTGTCGCGTTTGCCGCGGTTCTGGCCCTTGGCGTCCCGGTGTACGGCCAGTCGCCGGCGGGGTCGACTCAGAGCGGCGAGGTATTGAAGGCCGGCATCGTGAAGCTCGACATCACGCCGGACCAACCGGTCAAGATGTCCGGCTACGCCGGGCGAAAAGGGGAGTCCAGCGGCGTACACGATCCGCTCTACACGCGGATTACGGCCTTTGAGAGCGGCGGCCGGCGCCTGGTGCTCGTGTCGACGGACCTGATCGGTTACTACGACACGTACGAACCGATCCGCGATGCCCTCTGCAACCGCTACCAACTCAAGCCGAGCGAGATCCTCCTCACCGGCACGCACACCCACAGCGGGCCGACTCCCACGCTCAGCGCGGGCGGGAATCCGAACAACGTCGAGTACACCAAGAAGTTGCAGGCCAAGCTGCTGGAGGGAGTCGGCCGGGCGCTGGAAGCCATGGGCCCGGTGCGGATGGGAATGGGCCGTGGCTACAGCCCCGTGGGCGCGAATCGCCGCGAGAAGCAACCCGACGGCTCCATCAAGCTTGGCCGCAATCCCTATGGCCCGACGGACAAGGAAGTGCTCGTGATGAAGCTGGCCAAGCCGGACGGCGCGGCGGTGGCTGCGCTGTTTGATTACGCAACGCACGGCACGGCGATGGGCACCAAGAATCTCCGGATCAGCAGCGATGTTTTGGGACTTGCGGCTCAGTTCGTCGAGAAAGTTTTGGGGCCGGACGTCACGGCGCCCGTCTTCGCGGGGGCTTCGGGAGACATCGACCCTTGGTATCGGGTCCTTCCGTCGTTCGACACCACGAGCGGCTGGATTCCCGAAGCCGAGCTTCTGGGAAGCCTCTTGGGCGAAGAGGTCGTGCATGTATTTCGGGACATCAAAGCGGATTCGTCGAGCGCGGCGATCGCATCCCGCCTGGCGACGCTCGAGCTGCCCGCCAAGAAGCGCAAGGATCAAGGCCCGGACGCTCCGCCCACCAAGCCGCTGAACGTGACGGTGGCAAGGATTGGCGACGTTGCGCTGGTCGGCGTGGGCTGCGAACTCTTGACGGAAGTGGGCATGGAGATCAAGGCCGGATCTCCTTTCAAGCACACGCTGCTCATCACGCACTGCAACGGCAAGGCCGGCTACCTTCCTCCCAAGCATTTGTACGAGGAGGGGGGGTATGAAATCGACAGCACGGGGTTCGCACCCGAGGCGGCCGGGATCCTCGTGAAAGAGTCGCTGCGGATGCTCGCGGAATTGAAGTGAAACCGTTCCGCGCGCTTGGCTCACGCGGGAAGCGAAGGGGACAGGTCCCGAGTTTTCGGTCACGCGGCAATTGTGATGACGACGACTTGGGGGCCGAAAAACGGACCCGTCCCCGGCCGGCCTGTGAACGGTTACCTCTCCCCTGATGCGGAACTTCGTCGTTACCCTTCCATCACGACCTTGACCCCGAGCAACTGCGTCAGGTCGCGGACGTTGGCGACGTGGTTGCCGTAGAACACGACGCGGTGCAGGAGGGTCATCATGCCTTCCTTTTCCAGGACGCCGCTGCCCCAGTTGGCCAGCATCGTGCGGGCGTCGGCCACCTGGGCCGTGCACTGCGTGCGGCAGCCGCGGTCGTCGAAGTCGGGGATCTCGATGATCTTCTGGGCGGACAGCAGCATCGTGTCCAGGTTCACCAGCTTGGCGCAGGTGATCTCCTGACCGACGCGCAGGTCCACCTCGACCGCCGCGCCGCTGTTGTCGTCGCGGTGCGTGCGGATCGTGAACGGATGCCGCTGGCCGTCCGCGCCGTCCATCTTCGTCGGCGCCACGCAATGGGCGTGGATCACGGCGTTCTTCGAAACGTCGAACAGCGGGTCGGTGATGAAGCCCGGCTTGCCGAAGGCGTAGCCGAACATGAGCATCGTGAGCGTCGAGTCCATGTCGCCCTCGCAGGCCCCGACCAGGCCCAGGTCGTTCAGCTTGCAGAACGCCAGGCAGGCGTTGCACGGATTGCTCATGCAGAGCGTGCTGGTGACGGCCTGGGCGCGGTTCTGGATCATCAGGTTCTTCAGGCCCAGGTACAGCCGGGCCGAGTCGATGATGTCCTGCCGCGACGGCTCGACGATCTTCTTGGCCGGCCTTGAGCCAGTACTGCTCGGCCTCGGCTTCGGCCGCCGCGGGATCGACCGCCTCGAAGGCCGCCAACTGCTGCTCGCGCGGTGATCGGGACCAGTTCGGTGCCGAACTTCTCCTTGATCTTCTCCGCATCGCAGGCCGGCGCGGTGCCGGCGGCCCGGCCGACGACCAGGATCCGCGACTGCCGCATGCGGGACGGCACGCGCAGCAGGGCGACGACGCGGTCGATGTCGGCCAAGTCGCGCGACGCGGCCAGGATCACCCGCTTGCCGGCCTTCTGCCATTGCGGCACGTACATCCAGTCGTGGCCGCTGAAGGGTTGCGAGAAGATGGCCGTCGGCAGGCCGGCGTCGACCAGCTTGAGCAGCGGCTGGCCGCTGCCGAAGGCGAGGTGGACCAGCAGCAGGGCGTCGTCGCCCGGCCAGTTTCGGCACGATTTCGGCCGCGGCGGCCGTCGGTGTTCGGGATCAACTCGCCGCCGGTGAACTCGACGTCGCCCAGCCGCTGCTGCAGACCGTCGAGGTAGGGCGGAACTTCTCGACCTCGGCCTTGGCGTCGAACTCGGGTTTGGGCCACGCCCCGCCCAGCCCGACGTAGACCACGTGGATTTTCACCGGCGGCAGCTTGGGCCAGCCGGCCTCTTCGGCCGCCTGCAACGGCCGCAAGGCGACGCCGCCGGCCAGGAGCATCCCACCGGCCAGGGCACTGGTTCCCAGGAATTCACGACGATTCAACGGGGCGGTCATGAGGCATTCTCCTCGTGGTATTCACGACGAAGGCGGCGGAGTTGTGAGGATCGTCTTCGGCGGCTACGGCTGCGCCGTCCAGGACTTCAACGTCTTCAGCGATCGCGGAAGGTACTCGCGGGCGTCGCCGGGAATGCCGTAGCACATGATTCCGACCGGGCCTTGGTAGCCGATTTCCCGCAAGGTGGCCAGCAGCGCACGGTTGTCGAAGTCGCCTTGGTCGAGCGGCTGGATCAGGCCGTTGGTCCAGGTATTCGCCCCGATCTGGGCGCCGCAGATCGTCACGCAGAACAGCTTGTCGGCGTTGGCTCGCAGCAGGGGCCGGTAGTCCTTGTTTCCCTCGACTTTGAGCCAATGGCAGACGTTGAAATTGAAACCGACCTGCGGATGGTTGACCTTCTTGACCAGTTCCACATTGAACGGCACGCTCTCGTTCCAGCAGTCGACGTGGTTGTAGGCGGAGATCCGCACGCCGGCCTCGGCGGCTACGTCGCCCAGTTCCCGCAGCGCCTTGACGGCGGGTTCGATTCCGGCCGGATCGCCCGGCTTCAGGCCGTTGACGGTCACTACGACCGTCACCGGACGGCCCTTGAGCTTGCGAATGGCTTCGGGAACCTGGGGGTCGTAGCTCGCGGCGGCCTTGGGGCCCACGTTGATGGCCGTTTGCAGCAGGTAGATCTTCAATCCGGCTTCATCCGAAGCGCGGAGGGTTTCGTCGAGCCGCGGGCCGGTCAGAATCGAGTAGCCCGCTCCGTCGAAACCCACTTCGCGGAGCAGCTTTGCCAGTTCTGAAACGGGACGCGGCTTGAGCCCCGGCACGCCCAGCTCGACGCAGTAGGCATAGACCTTGGGCGCGGGCGGACCGGCCTCGATCGGCCGCGGGGAGAAGGCGGCCGCAGCAAACAGTGCACACAACAGGGTCAAACACGTGCTACGCATGATCGGTTCCTTTCGTGAATCGCTGAAGTGCCCAGGAACGCGCGTCGCCGGACGCGTTTGCAGGACGAGTTCTTAGGGTTGTATCCTCACCGCCGCCACACATGAAGCTTGAGCGCTTTGTGACCGGGATTCTCGAACGGGCCGGGCGTGGGATTCGTTGGATTGCGGGGCCGGCCGAAGTAATCGGTGTCGATCTTCAGCGGCGAGCCGTCGGGTTGCTCGTAGGACAGGCCTGGAATCTTCGCCTTTCCTAACAGCTCGGTCGTGACGAGCGTGGTTTTCGACCGTTGCAGGGCTTCGTCCAAGGTGAGGTGCAGATCGGCCTGGACGAGCTTCACCGCCGGATCAAGTTTCGACTGCGCGATCGGCCCGGCTTCCTTGGCGTAAGGCAGCGCGCCTTTGTAATAGACATTGCCGCCGGTTTGCAGGGGGAACGGCCGGGTGTCGTACACCCAGAGTCCATACCCGGCGACGCGGCGGTGCGGATCATCCGGTTTCGTCGGCGCGGGCGGGGTGGTACCTGCACCGACCAAGAGGTTGTTGTAGAAGCGGTTGTCGCTACCCTTGATGTTGACCAACCCGGCAACCGTCGTGGAATGGGCAGGGTGGTAGGGCGTTTCGCGGCTCAGTTCCTCGGAGCTCACGATCTTGCCGGTCATGAGGTTGTGGGCGTAGGCGCCGCCCTCGGACATGTCGAGCAATGCGGTCGGGGAGAGGAAGATGTTGTTATCCACGAGGAACGGTCCATGGTCCACCTCGACGAAGAGATCTTCGGAGAGGTTTTCGTGGAACAGATTTCGCGAGACGCGCGTGCCTTGTGCCATCCAGTCCAGCCAGAGCCCCCGGCAGGTGCGATAGATGTGGTTGCCGCTGATCTGGACGTCAATGGCGGCGTGGAGCTTGATGCCGGCCATCTCGGCGCCAGTGAACAGGCGGCGGACATGGATGTCGTGGATGACGTTGCCGCTGACGACGCTGAACGCGCAGCCCAAGCTGCCCACGATCCCGGTCTGTTCGCAATGGGTGATGGTGTTGTTGCGGACGACGTGGTGGCCGATGTTGTCCTTAGTCCACGCGATGGGATGGGCATGCGCACGCTCGATGGTTTTCACGTAACCTTCGGCGGTGTTGGCGGAGGTGTTGTCGAACTTATCGCCGTGTTTTCCGAGGGCGATCCCCGAGCATACCGAGTGGCTGATGACATTGTTCTCGATGACCCAGCCTTTGCTCCAGTGTGTGCCGATCAACCCGATCTGCTCCCCCGTTGGCGGCGCCCAGGGCGTAGCGGCGTGGCGCATCGTGAAGCCGCGCACCGTGATGAAGTTTCGCCCCGGTTTGTCGGGATAGAACACCGTTTGCCGGACGTTGATTTCCACCAGGTGCTCGTTGGGATTGACGCCTTGGAACTGCGCCCAGATCGTCGTGTGGTCCTGGTCCACTTGAGCAAACCACCGTTGGTTGATTTCTCCGGGTGACTGAGCAGGCTTGAACACGAGGCACAGTTTTTGGCTGCCGCGGACCGGTTTGATTTTGGCGACAAACGACGACCACGACTGCCACCCGCCGGTGTTGGGCACGAGGCACGTGCCGAGCAGTTCACCTTGGGGCGCATTCAAACGGAGTTCAATTACGCCGCCGGAGGTCTCGGAGGCCGCGCGGATCTCGACGCTGTCCGAGCGGTCGCCGAAGTTGACGGCGTCGTAGCGGACCCAGTCGCCATCCTCAATCCATCCGATGCACTCGCCTCCTTCCGAGCAAGGGGCGTTTTGCACGCCGTCCTGAGCCGCGTAGCGGGTGGCGGGAATGCGCCCGGCGTCTTGAGCCGCCTGGCCCGGACGGATCCAGGCCACATTGAGCAGGCATTCCCCCGCGCCGGCCCGCGCGGAAGTCCGACTCGCCGGCTTGAGCACTTCCTCCAGCTTGGCCGCTTCGATCAGCCAGTCGCCGTCGAGATAGACCGCCCCGGTGTGATGCTCGCGCCCCTTGCCGCTGAACCAGTCGCCGCGGATCAGATCGCGGTACGGATTGAAGGCACCAAAGAACGAGTTAGGCAGCGTTACCTTCCAGACGTCGTCCTGAACCTTCACCCAGTTCTTGACGACTTCGGAGCCTTTGACTTCAACCTTCTCGCGCGGCGCGGCTTGATACACGATACGTTTTGCATCGGACTGGCCGCCGCGCGGCGGATTGATGCGTTCCCGGTAAACGCCTTCATGCACGGTGACCACGTCGCCGGGCTGCGCCAGCTCGGCAGCGTGCTGGATCGTGCGCAGGGCGCGGCCTGGGTGCCGGGATTGGCGTCTTTGCCGCCTAGGGCGACGTGAAACTCGGCGGCGTGAATCGTGCCGGCGAGTGTGACCGCGCACACGATTTGAATCACTATCCTCGTCATGTTATCGTCCTTTCCTGAACTATTTGACTTGCGGAGCCGGCTCATCATCGGCGACCGTGAATGCGCATCAAGATCGGTGCCGACGGCCCTGGATTCCGCGACGTCGATGCCCACTCTACCCGGCCGGCAAGCGCATAGCAATACACACCAAGTTAGGTTGCTGGGGTATCGGCGGTGCGTCGAACCGGTTTGACGTCTGCGGGCCGCACGAGGAATTGCGGAATTGACTTTTGCCTGCTGGCGGCCAAGACTGGAGCGGTAACCGTTCACAGGACAGGCTGGCTCAAGAGGCGGGCCGCTGCCTCTCGGCGCTCGCGCATCAGCAAAGGAAAGTGTGAGAACGCGGCGAGCTGCCGCGTCTTCGCCGGCGTGTGAAAGGCTTACCTGGAGCGCGATGCAGTTTCGCGGCGTGCGAGTTCGCCTGGCCGAACGAAGGAGATTTCCATGGGATTGATCCGCCTATGCCTTGCTGCCCTGATTGTCCTGCAAACCGGTCCCAGCCCTGACGGCTCCCAAGGATCTTGGTCAAGGCTTCTCGGATCACGGCGTGGCCACGCCGAGCAGTTGCCACCGGGGGGCCGTGGCGACGGCCGACGGCCAAGGCCGCCCGGTCTTCCTCGCCTGGCTCATGGATCACCGCGGGTGCTATGCGCTGCTGTCGATCGACGTTGACGCCGGCAAGGCCGAAGAGCACCCGGTCCCCTTTCCCTTGGGCGACAGCCCGTTCGCCTCGATCCTTTCCAGCCGCGGGAAGTTCTACAGCCACTTCGGCAGCCACTTCGTGGAGTTCGACCCGGCCAAGCGGGCCTTCACCTTCTGCCGCAAGACCGCCCCGCAGATGGCCATGAGCATGACCGAGGATCAGCACGGCGTGATCTGGTCGGCCACCTATCCGCAGAGCGGGCTGGTGAGCTTCGATCCGGAGACCGGGCAGTTCACCGACTACGGGCACCTCTACAAGCAGAATTGGGCCGAGTATCCGCGGTCCGTGGCCGCCGACGACGCCGGCTGGGTCTACCTCGGCGTGGGCAGCACCGCCTGCCAGATCGTGGCCTTCGATTCCGCGTCGCGGCAAGCCGACCCGCTCGTGCCCGGAGAGCGAGCGGACGCACGGATATCCGTGCCGTCTTCCCGGGCACGGACGGCAAGGTCTACGGGCAGCCCAATGCCGCGCAACGCCGACAATTGGCTCGTGCTCTACCAGGGCAAGGCGACGACCGTCGGCCAGCGCCCGAAGTTCACTGCGCGGCCGCTGATCGCCGGGAGCCAGGGCCTGTATCCACACCGAGTTTCCCGACGGCCGCCGCGTGCGCGAGCTTTGATCTGCTGCGAGCGGAGCCTCGTCGTCGAAGACCCAAAGACCAAGAGCCAGAAGACGATCCGCTTCGAGTGCCAGAGCGAAGGCGCGCACGTGATGGGCGTGGCCGCGGCGCCCAACGGCACGATCTGCGGCGGCAGCGCGTTTCCGATGCGGTTCTTCAGCTACGATCCGCGCCGGCGACGCGTGGGTGCGGCATGCGGCCTTCGGGCAATGGAACACGATCGGGCGCCAAGGCGACCACTTCTTCGTGGGCGCATATCCCGGCGGCCACTTGCTCGAGTGGGATCCGGCCGCGCCGTGGGTCGACACCGTGGAAGGCCGGAAGGACTGCAATCCCCGCGTGCTCACGCAAGTGTTCGCCGACCATCATTCGCCCGGCCAAGCTCCTGGCCCATCCCGACGGCCGGACGATCGTCGTGGGCGGCACGCCCGCCTATGGGATGACGGGCGGCGGGCTGCTGTTCTGGGATCGGTCCAGCGGCCAGCGCGTGCTGCTGACGCACGAGCAGGTCATTCCCCAGCAGGCGACGATGAGCCTCGTGGCGCTGCCGGGCGGAAAGCTCCTGGGCGGAACCACGACGAGCCCCGGCACCGGCGGCGAGCGCAAGGCGAAGCAGGCCGAACTCTACGTGCTCGACGAGGCGACCAAGCGAATCGAGTGGCATGCGCCGCTGCTTCCGGGCGTGCAGGACTACACGGACCTCTGCCTCGGGCCCGACGGGCTGGTGTGGGGCTTCGCCGATCGGACGATCTTCTTCGTGTTCGATCCGGCCAGCCGCAAAGTGGTCCACCAGCAGTCGATCGCCGGCGAGTTTGCGGCGACCGTTTCGCACCAGGGACCGCGAGTGTTCGTTCGCGGCCCGAAGGAGGAAGTCTACGCACTGTTCGTGCGGGCGATCGCCCGCATCGAGCCGCAGGGCTGGCGCATCAATCTGCTGGCAAAATCCCCTGTTTCCGCTCGACGCCGGCGGCGACTACCTCGACGGCCGCATCTGGTTCGCCAGCGGATCGCACTTGTATAGCTACCGTCTTCCTTGAGATGGTCTGTAAGTGTTCAGGGGAGGCGAGGGGGACAGGTCCATGTTCTCGGTCAGGCGTCTACTGCGATCACGGAGTCTTTCGACCGAAAAATGGACCAGTCCCCGGCCGGGCCGTGAACGGTTGCGATTGTCTTCCTTGAGAGACGGTGGGCGGAACACGTCACAAAGTAACGGGCGAGCTTCTCGATGAACGGACCTACAACACGTCGCAGCTTTCTCCAGCGAGCCGTTGCGGCAGGCGGCTGTCTGGCGGCTCAGGGTTTTGGTGGCGGGACGGCGGAGGCGCAAGCCGGGGAATCCCAGCCTGGGACAGGACCCCGGGGCGGTGGCAGCCCGGTGGTGAGTTCCCCGGCGGGCGCCACGAACGCCCCCCTCGTTGTGATTGCGCCTACGGTTTCCAGGGACGTCAACGCCCGCGCTCGCACCTGGGGCTACATCACCGAAATCCTGCGTCGCGCGGGACTATTCTTCGAGCAACTGTCGCCAGACTTGCTGCCGTCGATCGTTCGGCGCACGGATCGTCCCCTTGTGCTGCTGGCGGGGAATTTGCCGCTGACTTCGAGCCAGCGCGACACGCTCACCGCCTGGGTGAAACAGGGCGGCGCACTGGTTGGCATCGGCGGGACCTCCGGATTAGGCGAGGTTTTCGGCGTGACGGGCGAAAGTCCGTTGGCCGAGGGCTGGATGAAGGTGACGGCCGGGGACCATCCCGTGACGGCCGGCCTGCGAAGCTCGCTCCACGTATTTGGCGGCTACGCGGTGAAGCCGGGATCGGCGACTTCGCTGGCCGCGGTGGGATCGGGCATTCGATCGTCGCAGGGCAGCGCCGTTTTGGAGAATCGTTTTGGGAAAGGCGGAGCGGTTCTGCTGGCTCCCGATTTGATTTTCTCGATTGTCCACATGCAGCAAGGCTTGCCCGTGCTTCAGGACGGGAGAGCGGCTCCGGATGGTTCCGCGCCGCTGGACGACGGGATCCTGAAAGCCGAAGACGGTCTGGTGCTCGACTGGCAGCGGGACCGGCAACCGGTGGCGCCCGGCGGTTTGCCGGGGTTTCTCGAGCCGGTCAGCGACGAGTTGCGGGAGATCATCCTGCGGAGCATTTTCCATCTTGCGCAGCGGCAAGACGTGGCGCTGCCCGTGCTGTGGTATTGGCCGCGCGGTTTGAAGGCCGTGGGGCACATGTCGCACGACAGCGACGGCAACGATCCGCCAAAGGCGGCCGCGCTGCTGGAGGTGATGCGCCGCTGCGGCATCAAATCGACCTGGTGTACGATGTTTCCGGGCGGTTATCCGAAGGAGTTCTACCGCTCGCTCCAGGAGGAAGGCTTTGAGATCGCGCTGCACTACGACGCGATGACCGGCAAGCCGGAGAGTTCATGGTCCAAGGACAACTTCTTCCTTCAGCGCGACTGGCTGATGAAAGAGGCCGGACTGCGCCGTATCGTCTCGAACAAGAATCATTACACGCGTTGGGAGGGCCGCCTCGAGTTTTTCCGTTGGTGCGAGGAGGCCGGCATTGGTTCCGACCAGACTCGCGGTCCGAGCAAGAAGGGGACCGTGGGATTTCCGCTGGGCGGTTCGCAGCCCTACTTTCCCCTGGATGACGAGGCGGATTCGCCGCGATTTTTCAACGTGCTCGAAGTCAATCTGTTGACGCAGGACCTGATTGTTTTCTGCCCGCCGGAATACGGCAGGCCGTTGTTGGACTCGGCGCTCGGACATCACGGCGTGGGGCACTTCCTTTTTCACCCGGGCCACATTCTCAAGCCGAACATGGCGGAAACGCTTTCCGGCCTTGTCGACTACGGCCGCTCCCGGGGAATCTCGTGGTGGACGAGCGAGCAGATTCTGGAGTGGGAAAGTCTGCGACGAAGCGTGCAAGCGACTTTCGACGGGGCAGGTTCGATGACGATCCGCGCAGGGCGACCGCTCGAGCAAGCAACGCTGCTCTTCTTGAACTCCGGTCGGAAGCCGCGACCGGTCGGCATGAACGGGCACGCGGCGCGCGCCGACCGGTGGAGGGTGTACGGCTTCGAGTTCGACGCCGTGACGATGGACCTGGCCGGGGAACTCCGAGTGCGCCTCGGTGGAAACGGATGACGGATCGCTGCGAGCCGCACGGCTTCCCAGGTTCGCCGATCACCCAGAATTCGACCGCCGAATCTCGACGGAGCGGCGCAGCCGAACCTATGGCCCGCTGGGTGCCACGGCGGAGGGAATCGTGAGATATCGGTCGGCAAACCGGAGAAACGTCGGCCAGTTCGGGCCGGTCGTATGTCCGCCGCCGTGCTGGCGGAAGGCCACCTCGCCGTCGATCAAGGCAGTCTCCTGCGGAGGGAACACGGTGGTTCCCAGGTCCTTCTTGCCCAATAGTTTGTACACTGGGCCGGCCCCAACGGCAGCCAGAAACATGCCCTTGGCATCCACCCATCCGCCTTCCACTTGGGGTGAACCGACGCTGATGAAGACGGGGCGCGGGGCACACAGGGCGACCAGCTCGTGAGAATCCACGGGCAGATCATTCCAGGTCAGCGGGCCGGCGTACTTGAGGAAGTTTCCGGCCATCCAGTGGTACTCTCCCGAGCTGGCGACGTTCTCGACCAACTCGCCAAACTTGCGGCGGTGCAGCTTGACCCCGCCCTCGCCGGAAGAGCCGATGAAGCCAATCGCGAACCGTTCGTCGTATGCCATGGCGACAATCGCCGCCTTGCCGTACCGCGACAGGCCTTCGATGCCGACTTGCTTTGCGTCCACAGATTTGTCGGTCTCAAAGTAATCCAGGGCGCGACTGGCACCCCAAGCCCAGGCTCGCAATGCGCCCCAATCGTCCACCTTGCGCGGCTGGCCGCGATTGCACAAGCCGATGATCCCGCGCGTCAGACCGGCACCGTTGTCGGCCTGAATACTGTTCGGGACGAGGATCGCACATCCCCAGCCCTTGGCGAGGACCTGCTCCTGCCAACCCGGTCCGCTCCGCGCGGGGCGGCGAGCCGAATCCTGGGCCGGCAAACCCAAATTCCAGGATGACCGGCACCGGGGCCTTCGCGCTGGCCGGTAGGGTCAAGGTCAGTTGGATGTCGACGGTGATCCGCGGGTACCAAGAGTTATCCACGTGCCCTACAAGCCGCTTCGTGATGGCGAGCACGCCGCCGACGGTCCGCTCTTCCTTGGCGATCACCTCCCATTTCACGTGCGGCGTGTGCTGCGGGACCCGGCCATAGATTTCCCGGTCGAAATCTTCCACGATTTCCGGGCGCCGCTGCTTCCACCAAGCTTGGGCCGTGGTGACCTGCTGCCCACTGTTTAGCACCAGCGGGTCGGGCAGGTTGGGGTACGGGGTGGCGTTGGCTTCGTCGTAGTTGACCGCGTTGGGGGCTTTCGGGTCGCGCGGATTCGCCCCGGGCCGGAGCTTCTTGATCTGCAGAAGAATCCAGCATCCGCTGGTGATCCTCTTGCGTGGTCAACTGTGCTGGCGGAGGTAGGTTCTCGGTCTCAGACTTCTGCGGCGGATCACCGCCCCAAGCCTGCGAGCCGCTTACCAGCGCCAACAGCACCAGGCCCAGGAATCGTCGTTTCGACCGCATGGTCCCTGCGGACATCGCTGCCACCATGGTCAACATCGTCACGATCTCCTGACCCATTACCCTACATGGCGCATTGTGGCCCCCCCCGCGTCTGCCACGCCCCCATGATACGAACGCGACAGGCTTCAGGACAGACAGACTCGCGGACTTTCCGTGGGCAATCGCAAGGTTTCGCCGTGGCCCGTTCCGTTTCTCGGATAAGCCGCTTGAGTTTCTCACCGGGTCCGGCTACTCGGATTGTCCCGGCGACCTCTTGATGCTTGAACTTTGGCATCCTTGACGCGATCACCGGCCGGCTATTGCCGCTGCCGCCGATCGAAGGGGCGCTGTCTTGACTGCGGGCACGGCCCCCGCCGATACTGTTTTCTTGCTGCGAGGGAAAGCCTCGGATTCCGACGAGGGCCGGAAGTCGTGCAGGCTGCTCATACTTTCTGAAAAAACTCCACGATACGAGGAGAGTCCGATGAACAAGACAGTGGCGAACCGTCGTGCATTCCTGGAGGGCATCGGCGCGCTGGGCGCCGCGTCGATTCTTACGGGATCGGTCGGGTCTCTGGAAGCCTTTGCCGGCGAAGGCACGGAGAAGCTCGCGATTGCGGGGGGAACTCCGGTGCGGAAGAACCCGCTCCACTCGCAGCCTTACGGGCCTCAGTTCTACGACGACGTGGAGAAGCAGGAGCTGATTGACGTTCTCGAGTCGCGGTATCCTTTCCGCTGGTGGGGTGGGAAATCCAAGGTCCTCCAGTTCGAGAAGTCCTACGCCGCCCACATCGGCGTGAAGCACGCCATTGCCGTGACCTCCGGCACGACCGCTCTGTACACCGCCATGGCTGCCCTGGAAGTCGGGCCCGGCGACGAGGTCATCCTCCCGGCCTGGACTTGGTACGCGGACTACGACGCCGTGGTCCTCTCGGGGGCACTGCCGGTCTTCGTCGAGATCGACGAATCGTTCGCGATGGATCCCAAGGAGCTCGAAGCGAAGATCACCCCACGCACCAAGGTAATCGTCCCCTCCCATCTTCAGGGCGGTCTGGCCGACATGGACGCGATCCTGGAAATCGCGCGCGCAGCACAAGATCCGCGTCCTTGAAGACTGCGCCGAGTGCGCGGGCGGAAAGTACAAGGGGAAGTTCGTGGGCACCATCGGCGACATGGGGATCAACAGCTTCCAACTCAGCAAGACAATCACCGCGGGCGAAGGGGGCGCCGTGGTCACCGGCGATCCGAAGCTCTTCGAGCGGGCCGTCCGCTTTCACGACGTTGGGTCGCTCCGCTCGCCCTACACGGAGGAACTCAAGGGCGGCCTGCTCGCGGCTTTCGCCGCGTGCAACTTCCGCATGAACGAATTCACGGGGGCGGTCCTCAAGGGACAGGTCCAGAAGTTGGGGACGATCTGCTCGCGACTCCGCGCCCGTGCCGCAAGGTCCGCGAAGCGATCGCCGACCTCCCCAAGATCAAACTCCGCAAGTCGCCGGACCCCGACGGCGAGCTGGGCTCGACCGTCTTCCTGGTGTTCGAGACCCGATCGCGATGCGACCGCTTCAAGCGGGCCATGGCGGCCGAAGGAGTCCCGGCGCACGGGCCCGGGGGGTCTGTGATCCTGCCCGCCGACTCGCGGATCGCGCAGAAGGCCACGATCCACCCCGCCTGGCCGTCGTTCCAGAGCGAGGCGGGCAAGGCAATCCGCTACGGCGCCGAATCGTGTCCGCGCACGATCGACATCCTGGGTCGTTCTGGTGGCGTGATCATGGATCCGAATTTCAGCGACGAGGACGTGAACGACATCATCAAGGCCATCCGCAAAGTCTACCTGGCCCTGGGCCCGGCGTGATCGCGTTTGGGCACAACCTCCCCTCTTCCGTTCGCGGGAGAGGGGAGGAGGGTGAAAGCAGTCGGCGTTTCGCGGTTTCGGGTACGTCGGCCTGCTGCCCTTCGTGTCGTGGGAGCAGAAACCCCATCCCGGCAGTCATTCGTCCGCTGCCGATTACTCCAGCGGTTCCGGATCGCGGTGGGCCTGGGCCTGCCGGCGATAGGCGGTGGGAGTCATGCCCTTCAGGCGGGTGAAGATCCCGTCCAACTGGCGTGCACTGGTGAATCCGGCCTGCCGCGCTACTTCGGAGATGGATAGGTGCGTATCGATCAGCAGGTCGGCGGCCATCGCGGTCCGGGCCTTGTGGATCTCCTCCAGCACCGACCGGCCGAGGAGACGGCGGAAACGCCGTTCCAGGTCGCGGCGGCCCACGGCCAATGCGTGGGCCAGGTCGGTCACGCGCATGGGATCGACCGCGTGCTGGCGAATATAGTGAAGCGCAGCCTGCACGGTCTCATCTTCGATCGCCATGATGTCGGTCGAGCGACGGGTCACCACGCGCAGCGGCTGCAAAAAAACGGGCTGGGAAGGGCGCGCTTGCCCCGCCATGAGCCGATCGAGCAAGCCGGCCGCCTCGAAGCCGATTCGCTGCGAGGGGACTTCGATGCTCGACAACCAGGGCGCCGTCAGCCGGCATTCGAGTTCGTCGTTGCCGACGCCCAGGAGGGCCACGTCGTCGGGAATCTGCAAGTCCAGCTGCCGGCAGAGATCGGCCAGGTAGCGGACCGCGATGTCCTCGCAGGCAAACACCGCCACGGGCTTGGGAAGTTGGCGTAGCCAGCGGACCGTCTTCTGGGCCGACTTTCTCCACAAGGCGGAGGCCCTGGCGTCCGGAAGGAAGTCGCTGTAGCAGGATGACACGGCGTAGCCACTCTCGGCCAGCCGCTCGCGGAAGCCGCGTTCCTCGACCCGCGAGTAGCACGCCGATTCGCTGCCGTAGAAGGCGAAGCGGGCGAAGTTGCGTTCCAGGTAGTACTCGGCCGCCATGCGGCCGACGGCCGCATGGTCCACGTCGACCGTCGGCACCTTGAGTCCGGGGAGCACGAAAGCCGTATCCACCAACGGCTTGCGCATGCGCATCAAGGTGTGGGCCACCTGGGGCACCACGAGCCCGGCGATGATCCCATGCGGTTTCCAGTCCTGGACCCGGTTTACCACGTGCAGTCGGGGCGGCCCATCGCGGACCACCCATTGTGGCCGCCGGGCGGCATAGGCTCGAATTCCCCGCAGCACTTCGCGCACGAAGTTCAGGCTGCGGTCCAACAGGAGGGCGATGCGGAGCGAAGGGTCCGTGGCGGGCATGTCGCAAAATGGTAAAAGAATAACGCAGATTGGTGGTTTTGCGCCACGGGGTTTCCCGTTATTGTAACACACAGGGAAAGACCGTGTTGGAACTCGCGGACAAGGGGAACTTCACGCATGAGCCATCCGATTTCTCGTCGAGCCTTCGTCGCCGGCGCCGCGGCCACCGCCGCAGCGGCCGGCGTGACAACACCCCGCAGTCGCTTCGGCGGCCGACAAGCCGGCCGTGCTCGGCGGCACGCCCGTGCATAAGGGCGGCTGGCCCAGGTGGCCGGAGTGGCGCGAGTCCTGGGAGCCCGAGATCCTCAAGGTGTTGCGCAGCGGCCAATGGTGCCGCGGCCGGCGGCAGCGGCGAGGTGGCGGAGTTCGAGAAGGCCTACGCGAAGCTGCTCGGCGCCAAACGCTGCCTGGCCACGGCCAGCGGCACCACCGCGCTGATGACCGCCCTGCACGTCATGGGCGTCGACGCCGGCGACGAAGTGATCTGTCTCGCCCTACACGTTCATCGCCACCTACAACGCGATCCTGATCCACAAGGCCCTGCCGGTGTTCGCCGACACCGATCCGGCCACGCTGACCATGGACCCGGCCTCGATCGAGAGCCGGATCACCGACCGGACCCGCGCCATCCTGCCGGTGCACATCTACGGCATGCCCTGCGACATGGACGCGATCAACGCGATCGCCAAGAAACACAAACTGGCCGTGGTCGAGGACGCCTGCCAGGCGTGGCTGGCGCGAGTACCACGGCCAGAAGTGCGGCACGCTGGGCGACCTGGGCTGCTTCAGCTTCCAGAACTCCAAGCACATTCCCGTCCGGCGAAGGCGGCGCCGTGACCGGCAACAGCGACGAGCTGCTCGACCGCTGCCATTCCTTCCACAACTGCGGCCGCGCCTACGGGACCTTCCAGGGCAGCGGCTGCTTCACCCGCGGCAGCAACTACCGCATGACAGCACTATCCAGGCCGCGATGCTCCTGCAGCAGATCGAGAAGCTGGTCAAGGACACCGAGACCGCGCCGCGCCAACGCCGACTATCTGACGGCCGGCCTCAAGCAGATCCCCGGCATCCAGCCGGCGCGCTTGCCGGAAAACAGCCGCGCGGTCTGGCATCTCTACCCGTTCCGCTACGACGCGGCGCAGTTCAACGGCCTGCCGCGCGACAAGTTCATCCAGGCCCTCGGCGCCGAAGGCATTCCCTGCGGCGGCGGCTATTCGGAGCAGTATTTCGACGGCCTGCTCGACGAGGCGATCACCTCGCGCGGCTTCAAACGGCTCTTCAGCGCCGAGCGCCTGAAGGCCTATCGCGACAGTTTCCAGGAACTGAAGGGCAACAAGCAGGTCTGCGAGACGACCGTCGGGATTTCCCAGACCGATGCTCCTGGCCGACCGCAGCGACATGGACCATATTATCGAAGCGATCCGGAAGATCCACGCCCATGCCGGCAGCTGGCGCAGGCCTTGGCCGAAGAAGCCGGCTCGTGAACACGGAGGGTGCGAACATGAGCGGCGACGACTCCATTTCCCGTCGTCAGTTTCGTGGCGGGCGCCTCCAGTCTGCTGTTGGCCGGTGCAGTCGAGGGAGCAGAGCCGACAGCGGCCAAGCCGGCGCCCGCCAGTCCGCGCTGGCCACTGCACGGCGGCGAAAAGGCCGTCAAGACGCGCGGCCGGTTCGGGGCCTCGCTGGGGCGAGCCGGAACTGCAAGCAGCTCGAGGCGATGCTCCAGCAGGACTCGCTCTTCTACTGGCAGGGCCCGCAAACCAAACTGCTCACCGAGCGATTCCAGGAGGTCTGCCCGGTGAAGCACGTGCAGACCTGTTCCTCCGGCACCGCCGCGCTTCACATCGCCGTGGCCGCGGCCGGCATCGGTCTGGGCGACGAGGTGATCACCTCGCCGCGTGACCGACATCGGCACCGTGATCGGCGTGCTCTACCAGCAGGCGGTGCCCGTCTTCGCCGACCTGGGCGCGGGCACGTACAACCTCGACGTGGCCGACGTCGAGCGGCGGATCACGCCCAAGACCAAGGCGATCATCGCGGTCCATCTGACGGGCAACCCCTGCGACCTGGACGCCCTGAAGGCCCTGGCCGATCGCCACAAGCTGATCCTGATCGAAGACTGCGCCAGGCGTGGGGGGCGAAGTCCCGCGGCCGGCCGATCGGCACCGTCGGCCACTTCGCCTGCTTTTCGCTCCAGAATTCCAAGCACATCACCTGCGGCGACGGCGGCGTGGTCGGCTCCAACGACGAGCGATTCGGCCCGCTGTTGCAGAAGTTCGGCGACAAGGGGGGCGACCGCCGCAAGTGGGGCGGGTTCGACGTGTTCGCCACCAACTACCGCATGAGCGAGCCGCAGGCCGCCGTGGCCGCCGCCCAGCTGACGCGGCTGGAGGCGATCGCCGCCAAGCGTGCGAAGCTGGGCAATCTGCTCACCGAGAAGATCGCCGACCTTCCCGGCCTCATCCCGCACCAGGTGCATCCCGAGGACCGCGCCGTCTACTGGTTCTACATGTTCCGCATGCGTCCCGAGGCGTTCCGCTGCGGCCGCTCCGAGTTCGTCAAGGCGCTGCTGGCCGAGGGCGCGCCGGTGTCGGGCGGGTACATCAAGGTGCCGCTCTACGGCGAGCCGGTCTTCCAGAAGCACGGCTTCTTCGCCGGCCGTTGGCCGGTCAAGGAGATGGGCCTGACGACCATGGACTTCTCCAAGCACAAGTGCCCCGAAGCGGAGGCGATCCTGAAGACCGGTGATCCGCGTGACCATCCACGAACACATGACCGAGGACTATATCCTTGCGGTGGCGGCGGCCATCCAGAAGGTCGCCCGCCACTACGCGGCTTGAACTTTGACGATGAACTCATAAGGAGAATCCCATGACCACGTCCACCAGAATTTCGCGGCGCCGCATGCTGGGACATGCGTTGGGGGCGGCCGTGGCAGGCATCGCGCGCACCGCATGTTCGTGCCCGCGTCGGCCTGGGGAGCCAACGACCAGATCGGCGTGGGCGTGATCGGCTGCGGGCGACGGAGCGCGCAGCACTACAACGGGCGCAGGAGGCCAGGGATTGCCGCCCAAGGACATCCGCATCGTCGCCGTGGCCGACTTCTACAAGAGACGGGCCGACCAATGGGCGGCGCGGTACAAATGCGCGTCCTTCCAGGACTACCGGAAACTCTTGGATCGCAAGGAAGTGGATGTGGTCACCTATGCCACGCCGGAGCATTGGCACTACCTGCCCTGCATCCACGCCTGCCAGGCGGGCAAGGATATCTACGGCGAGCAGCCCTTGAGCCATACGATCCGCGAAGGGCAGGCCATGGTCAAGGCGGTCCGCAAGTACAAACGCGTGTTCCAGACCGGGGAGCAGCAGCGGTCCCACCCGGCGACGCGCAAGGCCGTGGAACTGATCCGCAACGGGCGCATCGGCAAAGTCCATACCGTCATCGGCTACAACTACCCCAGCGCCTTCGAGTGCGACTTCCCCGGCCAGCCCATCCCCGCCGGACTCGATTGGGACCGGTGGTGCGGGCCGAACGAAGTCGTGCCCTACCACACCGACATTTACCTGTCGCGGATTCCGTATAGCCGCGAAGAGTTCCTCATCGAGCCGGCGGAGAAATACGCCGTCGGGCCCGGGCTGGATGTCGTTCCGGCCCTACTCGGGCGGCGAGTTGCCCAACTGGGGCTGCCACGGACTGAGCATGGTCCAGTGGGCGCTGGAGATGGACGCCACGCGGTCCGGTCGAGGTTTGGGTCGATCCGGCCGAGAAGCTCCCGAAGGTGGTCTACGACAACCCCGACCTGCGCGATCGCGGCGACGCCGCGGCCAGCAAGACGATCATCCACTACCGGTATGCCAACGGCGTGGTGCTGAAACTGAGCGGCATCGACGATCAGCTGGGCGGCGGAGGGACCTTCATCGGCGACAAGGGCCGGATCACGATCTTCCGCGAGGGGTACGAGTGCGATCCGAAGGGGCTCGACGAAGATCCGCTTCCCCCCAACGCGATCCGCGTCTACGAGAGCGACAACCACGTGCAGAACTTCTTCGACTGCGTGCGTTCTCGCAAGGACCCGATCATGACCGTCGAGAACGGCCACCGCGTGGCCACGCTTGTGCCACCTGGGCAATATGGCCCGCTTGCTCGGACGCCGGCTCCGCTGGGATCCCGTGAAAGAGGTCTTCCCCGGCGACGACGAGGCCAATACCTATCTCGATTGCCCGAAACGCAAGGGCTACGAAGTGCCGACCAGGTGTGACGCGGCCGGGCAACCACCCTTCCTCTCTTGCATACCCTACCAAGGAGCATATCCATGTCATGGCGATTTCTCGCGGCGGCCGCGTTGGCCTTGTGTCTGGTCGCCTCGGCAGGCGCGTGGGCCGCAGCGAGCGCGGCCGAACCGTCGGTCCGTTATCTTCCGGCTGACGCCCGGCAGGCATGTCGCAGGCCGTGATCGTCGACGGGGCGCCGCTGGTCTACACGCGGCAGCTCTTGCCGCTCGGCCGTGACGGGAAACTCGTCGGCGAAGGCTCGGCCGACAAGCAGAGCGAACAGGTCCTGGCCAATCTCGATGCCGTGCTGAACGCCGCCGGGTCGGGCCTCGACAAGCTGGTCCGGCTGAACGTTTACGCCCTGTCGCACGAGGCGGCCGGGAGCCGTGCGCGAGCAGTTGCGCAAGCGACTCGACCCGGCCGTCCGGCCCGCGATCACCACGGTCCTCACGCCGCTGCCGCACCGCAAGGCGCTGGTGGCCGTCGATGCGGTCGCGGTGGCCGCCGACAAAGGCCGGGCCGTGGCCTTGGCGCGCTGCGAGTCCGTGGCCGGCGACGAGGACCTGCGCCGATGCCGCCGTGTTGCCGCCGCGGCGGCGTGGCGTATCTGTCCGGCGTGCCGGCAACGGGCGGACTCACCGTGTCGGCCGTCGCCAAGTCGCTGTCCACCTTGTTCGCGGACGCTCGCGCATCTGAAGCTTTCGCCGGCGCAACGTCGTGCAGGTGAAGGTGTTCCTGACGCCGGCCTCGTCGGCCGAAGAGGTCCTCGCGCGAGGTGAAGAAGTTCTTCCCGGGCCAGCTCACGCCGCCGGTGGTCTTCGTGGAGTGGATCGCCTCGGTGCCGGTCGAGATCGAACTGGTCGCCCAGTTGCCGCCGGGCGACAAGACCGCGGCGAGGGCCTGCAGTTCTACACCCCGCCCGACGTGCGGCCCTCGCCCGGCTTCAGCCGCGTGGCGCTGGTGCGAGCGCCGCGGCAGATCTTCATTTCGGGCCTGTCGCCGCGCATCGAGGGCACGATCGGCGCCCAAACCCGCGACGTGTTCGAGCAGTTGCAGCAGATCCTCGCCGCGACGGGCAGCGATATGGGTCATCTGGCCAAGGCCACGTATTACGTATCCGAAGACAATGCCGGCCACGCGCTCGACAAGGTGCGTCCCGAGTTCCTCGACCCGGACCGCCCGCCCGCGGCGTCGAAGGTCACCGTGCACGGCGTGGGCCAGGCAGGGCGCACGCTGACCATGGACATGATCGCCGTTGAAGCTGCGCGGTAGATGCATGAATGCACCTTTCGTTTTGCCGGCACTGCTTCGCGTCTGCCGGGCATGCCTACTGGTACTGTCGTTGGCATTGCCGTTGGCCGCCGCCGAGGAGGCCAAAAGCTCCGGCTGGCCGAAGAGCGAGCGGTTTGAATCGGCAATCCGCTCCTTTGAGGCGGCCGACAAGACGAAGCATGCCGCCGCAGAACGCGATTCTCTTCACCGGCGCCTCGAACATCGTGGGCTGGAAGACGCTGGCCGAGGACTTTCCGGAGCACGTGGTGATCAACCGTGGCTTTGGCGGTTCGCACATCGCCGATTGCGTCTTCTACGCCGAGCGGATCGTCATTCCCTACAAACCGCGAATGATCGTGTTTCGCGCCGGGGGCAACGACATCAACGCGGGCAAGACGCCCGAACAGGTGGCGGCCGATTTCAAAGCGTTTCGTAGAGAAGGTGCAGGCCAAGCTGCCCGATACGCGGATCGTTTATTGGCCCATGACTCCTTCGATCGCCCGACTGACGAACTGGGAGCGCGAAAAGAAGGGCAATCAGCTCATCAAGGAGTACATCGACGCGGGCAAGAACCTGGTCTATATCGACTCTGCCGAGGCCACGCTGGGGCCGGACGGCAAACCGCGCGCGGAGTTGTTCAAGCCCGACGGGCTGCACTTCAACGCCGAAGGCTTACCGGCGGTTCACCGCGATTATCCGTCCGTATTTGAAGTAGTATCCGTAAGTGGGCAGCAGACTTGGAGCGTTCCGGCGGGGGATTGCGCGGCGATCTGCCCGCATAAGGAGACCCGACCATGACACGATGCCCGTCAACCCTTTCACGTCGCTTCCTGTGGAAAACGGCGTCCAGTGTCACGGCGGCCGCGAGCCTGACGCTGAGCGCACGCCGCGGATTCGGCGCCGGCAGCGCCGGTGGCCTGCTCGCGGGCGAGGGCGTAGTCGATATCACGCCGCCCGTTGGGAATCGAGATGGGCGGGTTCCACCGGCCGCCGAAGAATCTCCGGGTGATCAACGGAATCCGCCAGCCCGCGTCCGCCCGGGCGTTGTGGCTCGCGCTGGGAGGCACGCAGACGGCGATCGTCTCGCTCGACATGCTCACCGTGAGCTACGAGTTCACTGGCCGGGTCCAGGCGGAGGTCGCCCGTCAGACCGGGATCCCGGCGTCGCATGTGCGGGTCTGCGCCACCCATAGCCACAGCATGCCCACCTTTCAGTTCTCCCATCAATGGGGCGCCGTGTCTGCCGAGTACATGGTCGCAGTCGAGAAGAAGGTCGTGGAGGCCTGCCTCCTGGCCAAAGCCGATCTTGCCCCAGCCGAGGCCCACTTGGGCAAAGCTCGCGCAGGGGCGAACTTCAACCGGACCACCAAGCAGTTCAAGACCGACGCCGAGTTC
>CAVTPL010000002.1:0-2419635 GCA_963736495.1 Pirellulales bacterium
TCGTCTCGGGCAAGGCGGTCTGGTTGGAAGGGCCAGACGGGAAGCCGATCGCATTGGCGGACCGGAGCACATTGCCTTGGGCGTGCAGGGGGGAGAGGATCCGAGGGGCCGTCCGATCCCAGGGTGGGTATCCGAGGATACGTCGTCTTCTCTCAATCAGCGTGCGGCTTTGGCCATGGAACGGAGCCTGATGCCTGACCAGCCGGTCGTGGAGGGACTGGTGAGCCTGACAGGCCATCGGCAGAAGGAAATTCGTTGGCTGGCGGTGCGCTCGCTTGCGCTGGTGGGCCAGTTCAAGCCGCTCATCGAAGGTCTCAACGAGACGGATTTGAAGCTGCTATGGTCCGACTACATTGAGGAATTACGGTCCACGGTGATGCGCGGTCCGCAGTCCGCCGCCCAGGTGCGCACGGCGATGGAGCAGGCAGCGGGGCCGAAGGGGCCAGCCTGTACGAGATGTTATGGCGTTATCGCAGTGACTCGCTGCGAGCGGACGAAGCCGCGAAGTTGGTGGGCTATCTCGATCACGACCGTTTGGCATTCCGCGTGCTCGGCGCGTGGAACCTGAGGAATCTGACCGGTCTCACCCTGTCGTATCGGCCGGAGGATTCGTATTCGAAACGCCAATCGGCGGTGCAGAAATGGCGGGACCGTTTGCGGAGCAGTCCCACGCTCCGGGGGAAAGTCCGGCCGGAAGAAGTGCCGAACGAGCCGGCTCCCCCGGAGGCGGCCCCCGCGAGCGGCGCGCCGGGCGGGCAAGAGGGTGCGGGGCCGGCACCGTCCGGACCTCAGGAAGGCGGGCGTCTCTTCCCCCCGGTTGCTGGTCATATCGAATGACCTGGGTGGGTGCGTTGGGGCAGACTTCTGAAAGTGGCGATGCCGCTGACTCGTGGGGTTTGGTATCCAAATGGTTTTCTAGAATAGATTTAGCGTCTGTCTGTAGGTTGGCCGCCCCCTCTGGCATTGGTTGGGCAAAAAGCTACAGTTGGGAGTGTCCACCGAGAGGTGACGCAGCCCCCGGTCTGGCTTTGCGTTTGTCGGGCGGAAGTCGATTCGGTTACAATAATCGGTTTCACTGGCCAGGCCAGTGATCCTCCGCAGCTCGTGCAAGGAGTTGACTCGGTGCAGATCAGGATTTCGACCCGGCACGGGAATCTGAGCGACGAAACCCAGTCGAAGATCACACGCGAAACTGGAGAAACTGGGCCGACTGTTTGATCGGCTGACCGAGCATCGAGGTGACGGTCGACTTGGAGCGTCGGGACGAGCCCACGCGTCGACGTGAAGGTCTCGGCCGAGCACAAGCACGACTTCGTCGCGACCCACCGTTCGGGCGACTTGCTGGTGCTCGCTCGATCAGGTCGATTCACAAGCTGGAGCAGCAGCTCCGCAAGTACAAGCAGAAGATTCAGGACCATCACCGTGGCTCCGGAACGCGGCAGGCCGGAGGTCCAGGGCGATCTTGGTCTGGCGGAGGGCTGATGGAGCGCGTCTGCGCCGTCGGAGCGTCGTGGGCCGATTGCCGTGGCGGGGCCTTGTGGAACTCTGAGATACAGGAGAACCGGTGCATGAAGTTCGCGGACTTTATAAGTCCTGAGGCCATCCGCGCGGACTTGGCCGCCGACGACAAAGAAGGGGTGATTCGGGAGATGGTCCAGGCCCTCCTGGACGCCGGCAAGATCGAAGCCGGGGAGACGGAGAGCATCGTCCGGGCGATTCTGAATCGCGAGGAGCTGGGCAGCACCGGCATCGGACGCGGCGTGGCCGTGCCGCACACCAAGCACCCGAGCGTCGACCAGTTGGTCGGCACCGTGGCCGTCAGCCACGAGGGGGTCGATTTCGACAGCCTCGACGGCGAGAAGGTCTATCTGTTCTTCCTCTTGATCTCGCCGCTGGATCGTCCGGGCGATCATCTGCGGGCGCTGGAGAACATTTCGCGGCAACTCCGCGACGACACGTTCTGCCGCTTCCTCAAGCAGGCCAAGACGCCGGAGGACATCCGGCAGTTGCTCGACGAGGCCGACAACAACCAGTTCGGGTCTTGAAGACTCGGCGCAAGCGAGCGGCATCGGGCCAGCGAGCTCGATGGAAGCGATGAACCAGCCAAAGGCAACCCGGACGGTCACCGTGGCCAATCGCGCCGGACTGCACGCCCGGCCTGCGCTGCTGGTGGCCAACTGCGTGCGCAAGTTCCAGGCGAAGGTCGAGTTGGTCACGGAGTCGCCAGCGGGTCGACGCCACCGACATGCTCCAGATGCTCTCGCTCGGCGCCGCGCCAGGGCAGAGCGCTCATCCTGGAAGCCACCGGCCCGAAGGCGGAAGTCGTCCTGGACGCGCTGGTCGAGTTGTTCGCCGCCAAGTTTCACGAAGACGACATCCACGCTAAGCCCAGGTCCGAGCGCCGAAGGTTCGGCGCAGATCGCCGTTCAACGATCCATGCGAAACTCCAAGGTATCGCCGTTTCGCCCGGCGTGGCCATCGGCGAGGCGCTGGTCATGGACAACGAGGGATTCCGCATCCCTCGGCGCTTCGTCGCGCGCGATACGGTCGAGTACGAGCTGGAGCGGCTCAACCGGGCGATCGCGGCCGCCGGCGAGGAGATCGCCCGCAACCGCGACGCCGTCTCCGAGCGAACTGGGCGAGAAGTACGCGGCGATCTTCGAGGCCCACCTGCAGATGCTCCAGGATTCGAAGCTGCGCGAGCGAGCTGGAGGAGATGATCAGCCAGCGGCACTACTCGCCGGAGTACGCCGTCAGCCGCACGCTGCGCCGCTACGCCCAGGTCTTCCAGAAGGTGCAGAGCCGCAACCTGGCCGACATCTTCGACATCGAGAAGCGGCTCTTGCGCCAGCTCCTCGGCCGGCGCCGCGAAGGAATCTCGCGGCTGACCTCGCCGGTCCTGGTCCTGGCCCACGACCTGACCCCCAGCGAGACGGCCAACCTCGACCGCCGCTTCGTGCGCGGCTTCGTGACCGAGGTGGGCGGGCCCGGGCAGCCACACGGCGATCGTGGCCGGCGCGCTGGAAATCCCGGCGGTGGTCGGCACCGGGCCGTTCCTGACCGAAGTCTCCGGCGGCGACCTGGTGATCATCGACGGCGACAAGGGGCTGGTGATCCTCCATCCCGACGAGGAGACGATCGCCCGCTATCGCCACGAGGCCGAGGAGCTTCGCGACCCTGGCGGCGCGTCTGGAAACGCTGCCGCGACCTGCCCGCCGAAACCAAGGACGGCGTGCGGATCGATCTGTTCGGGAACATCGAGTTTCCGCACGAGGTCGACCATTGCATCGACCGCGGGGCCGACGGGATCGGCCTGTACCGCACCGAGTTCCTCTATCTGGCCGCCGAGACGGAGCCGGACGAGGAGGATCATTTCGAGGCGTACCGCCAAGGTCGTGCAGAGCATGGGGAACCGGCCGGTCACGATTCGCACCTTCGACCTGGGGGCGGACAAGGTCCCGCGCTTGCCCGAATCCCGAGGACGAGCGCAATCCGGCCCTCGGCCAGCGCAGCATCCGGCTGTCGCTGCGCAACGTGGACATGTTCAAGACGCCAGTTGCGCGCGATCCTGCGGGCCAGCGCGCTGGGGAACGTGCGGGTGATGTTTCCGCTGGTCTCCACGATCCTCGAGCTGCGCCAGGCCAAGATGGTCCTGGCCGACGTGATGGAGGACCTGGACGAGCACGGCGTGCCCTACAACCGCGACATGCCCGTGGGGATGATGGTCGAGGTCCCGGCCGGCGGTGATGATGATCGACCACTTCGTGGAGGAGGTCGATTTTCTCAGCATCGGCACCAACGACCTGATCCAGTACACGCTGGCGGTGGACCGCAGCAACAAGGACGTGGTCTGGCTGTACAACGCCTGCGATCCGGCGGTGCTGAAGCTGATCGCAGATGACGATGGAGGCGGCGCAGCGCAAAGGGCTTGCCGGTGAATCTCTGCGGGCAGATGAGCGGGAGTCCGACCTACACGATGCTGCTGTTGGGGATGGGACTGCGGCAGTTGAGCGTGCCGCCCAGCGCGATGCCGGAGATCAAGAAGATTTGTCGCAGCGTGACCATCGAGCAGTGCGAAAAGGTGTCGCGGCACGCCCTGACGCTGGAGAACGCGCGCGACGTGAAGAGTTACCTCCGGGGCGAGTTGAAGAAACACGTGCCGGAATTCGGCCAGTAGCGGGGCCCGGCGGGCGGCGCTTCGAGCCGGCGGCCGCGCCGTTACAAGCAGTACGCGGGGGCTTGGAGACGGAAGCCGACGTGGTCCGCAGCTCGTGACGGGTCGGTTGCGGCGGTTCGTTTCCACGAGCCCTGACCGGAAACACAACGATTGGTATGGAGCCCGCCGCGACGGCAGCGGCGGGGAGTTCGAACCGATGGTTCGACAACGAGTGCGTATTCGTTTTCGCAAACAGGGAGACCTGCGTCTGCTCGGACATCGGGACTTGGCTGCGCCTGTTGGAGCGACTTGTTCCGCCGGGCCGGGCTGACGCTGGGGATGAGCGAGGGCTTTCATCCCAAGCCGCGGATGAGCTTCCCTTCGGCCCTGGCCCTGGGGATTGAAGGACTCGACGAAGTCATGGAACTGGAATTGGCCGAGACGTACACGGCGGAAGAACTGCTGCGAGCGGCTCGCAAGCGCACCGCGTGGCCGGATTGGACTTCCATCGCGTCGAGATTCTTCCTCCCGGCACGCACAAGGCCCAGCTCCACAGCGCCAGCTACGAGGTTTCCCTCCCTGCCCACTGCGCGTCGCCGAAGCGGCCGAGCGTTTGCGCGGTTGTGGGCGGAGCCGTCGCACGTCGTCTCGACGCCGCCCGGGGCGCCGCGGCGGTCGACGTCCGCGCCGCGCTGGAGGGTCTCGAGCTCGAGGGCGAGCTGCTCCGCATGCGGCTGCGCGCCAGCCGCGAGGCGAGCGCGGGCCCGCGCGACGTCCTGGCGGCCCTCGGCCTGAGCGACCTCGAGGCGGCAGGCGTCTGCCTGCGCGCGGACCGCACGTGGAGTTGGAGCCATGAAGCCCTCGGTCCGCCGCCACGGCCGCCTGCACGCGTTTTACGACGGTATCGCGCTCGCCGACCTTGCCGGTCGAGAAAGCGAGCTTCATGAAACAGGAAATGCTGATCAACGTCGCGCAGCCCGAGGAATGCCGCATTGCCATCGTCGAGGACGGGGTGCTCGAAGAGCTGTACATCGAGCGGACCGGCCAGGACAACTACGTCGGCAACATCTACAAGGGAGTGGTCGTCAACCTGGAGCCGAGCATCCAGGCGGCGTTCGTCGATTTCGGCGTGGGGCGGAACGGCTTTCTCCACATCAGCGACATCGAGCCGCAGTATTTTCGCCAGGGCGGCTACGATCCGGACCAGCCGATCGCAAGCCAACGGCGCGCGGCGGTCCGCGGCGAGCGGAGAAGAGGAAGACGGACGAGGAACTCGAGGAACGGCCGGCCGCGCGCGGCCGACACGCCGCCGCGCCGGCGGCCGCGCCTCGAATCAAGCCGCCCATCCAGGAGATCCTCCGCCGCGGCGACGAGGTGCTGGTGCAGGTGATCAAGGAGGGGATCGGCACCAAGGGGCCCACGCTTTCCACGTACATCAGCATTCCCGGGCGTTACCTGGTGCTGATGCCGGCGCTGGGCCGCGTGGGCGTTTCGCGGAAGATCGAGGACGACGAGATTCGCCGCCGGCTGCGCGACATCATGCTCGAGCTCAATCCGCCCAAGGGCCTGGGCTTCATCGTCCGCACGGCCGGCATCCGATCGCACGAAGAAGGAGCTGTCGCGCGACCTGGCCTACCTCCTGCGGCTCTGGAAGGTGATCGTGCGCCGGATCCGCAAGCAGGACGGCGCCGTGCGAGATCTACGAAGAAAGCGACATGATCATTCGCACGATCCGCGACATCTTCACCGGCGACGTCGACGCCATCTACATCGACGAGCCCTCGGCCTACGAGCGGGCCAAGGAGTTCCTGCAACTGGTGATGCCGCGCTACGTCAGCCGCCTGCAGCTTCTACGAAGGCAAGGAGCCGCTCTTCCACAAGTACCATCTGGACGAGGAGATCGCGCAAGATCCACCGCCGCGAGGTGCCGCTCAAGGCGGGCGGATCGATCGTGATCGACCAGACCGAGGCCCTGGTGGCCATCGACGTCAACAGCGGCAACTTCCGCGCCGACGACTCGGCCGAAGAGACCGCCTTCCAGATGAATCTGCTGGCGGCCAAGGAGATCGCCCGGCAGATCCGACTCCGCGACCTGGGCGGAGTGATCGTGAACGACTTCATCGACATGCGCAAGGAAAAGCACCGCCGCGGCGTGGAACGTGCTCTGCGCGACGCGGTGCGCCGCGACCGAGCGCGGACCAAAATCCTCCGCACGAGCCCCTTCGGCCTGATCGAGATGACGCGGCAGCGCGTGCGGCCGAGCCTGAAGCGGAGCGTGTTCTCGGATTGCCCGACTTGCCTGGGGTGCTGGGGTGGTGAAGACCCCAGAAAGTATGAGCATCGACGTCGTCCGCTTGCTGCTTCTAGCGAGCCAGCGGGGAGATATCCGCCAGGTCACGATGACGGTCCACGACGAGGTGGCCACACATCTGAATAACCGCAAACGGCGTGAGTTGGCGCGGCTCGAGGACGAGGGGAAGATGGTGGTGCAAATCGTTGGGACGAAAGGAGTTTCGCCAGAGCATCTGGCCATCGAGTGTCGTGATGTCGAAGGTCGCGAGGTACGGCTTGCTCTGGAAGAAGTCCGCAGCAGGGCTTGAACGGACCGGCCCAAGGGCGGTACACTACACCGTTTCACTAAGTATCGTGCCCAGCACGCTGGGGCATGCACGAGCTTGGCCCTCAGAGTAGGCAGCAGGATTGAGCAATGTACGCGATCTTTGAAGACGGTGGACGCCAGTACAAAGTCGAAGAGGGGCAGGAGCTCGAGGTCGATTACCGCGAGGTGTCGGCCGGCGACAAGATCACGTTTGACCGCGTGTTGGCAGTCCGAGCCGAGGAGTCGTTGAAGCTGGGCACCCCGATGCTGTCCGGCCAGCGTGACGGCCGAAGTGGTGACGGTGACCGCCGGGCCGAAGCTCTACATCCAAAAGTTCCGCCGCCGCAAGACGTTCCGCAAGCGGACCGGCCATCGGCAGCTCTACACCAAGGTGAAGATTCAGAGCATCTCGGCGGGCTAGCGGATTTTTTCGCGGTGGGACGTGCGGTTCGCCTCGGGCTGGTTGCGCGCCGGCACGACCGCCGTGTGGTTGGCTCCAAGCTCCGGTTCGGGGAAGCCATCGGCGCGGTCGAAGGCCATAGCTTGGATCGCGGAAGGCGTCAATCCAGGAAGCGTTGGGTCAGTGCTTTATAGGCGTCGATCCGGCGATCGCGCAAGAACGGCCAGTGGGTGCGAACGACGTCGATCTTGGCCAGATCGCACTCGACCAGCAGCGTCTCTTCGCGGTCGTGGTCGGCTCGGGCGAGGACGTTGCCGTTGGGGTCGGCCACGAACGACGCGCCCCAGAACTCCAGCTGCCCCTCCTTGCCGGTGCGGTTGACCGCGGCCACGAACAGGCCGTTGGCGATCGCGTGGCTGCGCATCATCGTTTCCCAGGCGGCGTGTTGACTGGAACCGTACGCCTCCTTTTCCTCGGGTAGCCAGCCGATGGCCGTGGGATAGAAGATCATCTGGGCCCCTGCCAGCGCGGTCAGCCGCGCCGCCTCGGGAAACCACTGATCCCAGCAGACGCAGACGCCGATCCGGCCGAAGCGCGTGGCGAAGGCGCGGAAACCGAGATCGCCTGGCGTGAAATAGAATTTCTCGTAGTAGAGCGGATCGTCGGGGATGTGCATCTTGCGATAGATGCCGGCCACTCGGCCGTCGGCGTCGAACACGATGCGCCGTGTTGTGGTAAAGCCCCGGTGCGCGGCGTTCAAAGAGCGAGCCGACCACGACGACTCCGTGCCGCTGTGCGGCCGCGGCACAGGACCTCGCTGGTGGGGCCGGGGATCGGTTCGGCCTCGTCGAAATGGCGATGGTCTTCGCTCTGGCAGGGATAGAGCCCGGCGAAGAGCTCGGGGAGGCAGATCATCTGAGCTCCGCGCTGGGCCGCCTCGGCGATCCGCGCCAACGCGCGGTCCACATTCGCCGGTTTGGCGTCGACGCACTGCATTTGCACGAGGCCCAGCCGCACCAAGTTCGGATTGGTCTCATTCTGCGTCATGCCGCACTCGCCAGGGATTCCGAAAGTCCGCGATCGCCCGTAGGATAGTACGCGTGAACCTGAATCGTACCAAGGCGCGGGCGATGAGCAAGGCCGCGTGTGGACTTTTTGTGACCGGCACGGACACGGGGGTGGGCAAAACCTACGTGGCGGGGCTTGTGGCGCGCGCGCTGTGTCGAGCAGGGCATCGGGTGGGCGTGTACAAGCCCGCGGCGAGCGGTTGCCGACACGACGGGAAGACCTTGATCTCGGACGACGCGCTTGCCCTCTGGGAAGCGGCCGGCCGGCCCGGGAGCCTGGAAAAAGTCTGCCCTCAGCGCTTCGTGGCCCCGCTTGCTCCCCATCTGGCCGCGGAGGAAGAGGGGCGGCACCTGGACGCCGAATTGCTCCGCCGGGGACTGGATTACTGGCGTCAGCGCTCGGACGTAATCCTCGTGGAAGGGGCGGGCGGCTTGATGTCTCCGTTGGGTGAGTGCGCCTGTGTAGCCGATCTGGCCCGCTCCTTCGGGTATCCTTTGCTGGTGGTCGCGCGGAACGCGCTGGGTACGATCAACCATACCTTGCAGACGCTGATCGCGGCGCACTGTTTCCACGAGGGACTTCCTGTTGCCGGAATCGTTTTCAACACCCCTTCTCCCGCAGCCGGCGATCCAAGCGTGGCAACCAATCGGCGGGAATTGGCAGCACGGGCTACGGTGCCGATTCTGGCCGAGGTGGCGTTTGCCGGGCAGGATTTCGATGCGGAAATCGATTGGCGCGCGTTGGCACTTGGGGCTCCCGAGGGAGAGGGGCTATGAGCCTGAGCCGACGAAACGGCTCTTGGAACCGATATGCTGGGAGGCCTACGTCGCAGTGCATCTCGCTACGCGGGCCGTCACGCGCACGCACCTTCTCGATGCTTGAGTGCGAAGAGGATCGCGGCGGCCGCAAGCCCCAGAATCGCCAGGCACGCGCCGATGAGCAATCCCAATCGCCAGGGACTCTGATAGCCGATGACCAGGCTCCGGGATCCGGGGGGAATCTCGACGCGTATGCGGCCGAACTCGTCGGCTGCGGTGGAGATGACTTGCCCATCCGCGCGAGCCACCGTGCCGGGATACCATAGGTAGTTTGCCACCACGGGGCCGCCTTGCGGAAGACCATCCAGGTCGACTTCGACACACGCGGGGAGAAGTCGGACGGGCAGGACCTGCCGGCGATTGCGTTCGGGAAAGGCGAGCGGGTCGGGATTTGTCACGGTAAACACGCGCACGCCGTCGGCGTCGGCCGTCACAGCGCGTTCGGCCAGGTATTGGCGGACGGCTGGGTGGGCATAGAGGCTGTAGGTTTCGCCCCAAAGGAAATGAGGGTTGGGGCTGCGCACGGGGGACTTCGCCACGTCGTGCACGATCAAGTGGGTGACGCCGTAGCGGCGGATCGCCTCGACGAAGTCTCCCTTGATGCGTCGGTCGACGCGCTGGAACTCGGGACGCATTTCGACCAACGGGTCGTAGCCGCCCAGCGACTGAACGCCGTAGACCGTAGGAAAGCAGTGCTGAAGGCTGAAGGGATAGCCGGCTACCGTCGAACGCAGCGGGGCGATCGGAAGCACTCGCGCCGGCGGTGCCGCATCACCGACCGCGCGTGCAATCGCTGCGGGCAGCGTCGGATAGGGTTGGTCTGCATACGAGTAGAGCGCCGGCCGAGCAAGCAGCACGTGATAGATCATGAGAATCGCGGTCAGGGCGAAAACTCCTGCAGCCAACGGCCGGGGCGCAGTGCTGCGGCACGCTGGAGAATGACGGCTCCGGCCACCAGAGAAAGGAGGTGAAACGCGGGGAGAAACTTGGTTGGCTGACTGAACTTGTCCAGGATGGGCAGCTTGGATTGCACGAACCACAGCAGGCCGGTATCGCCGAGGCTGAGCACCAGGGCCGCCATTGCCGGAATGAAAAGCGGTGATTGCCAGAGCACGCGTGCGAGACCCCGGAACGTCCACACGGCAATCCATGCCGCCAGCCAGGCCAGAGTGAACACGAATCCGGCGTGGTAGAACTCACCGCGGAAGCTCAGGTCGGTGCTGCCCCAGGCGCACGACGCCGTCGGAATGCCGAAGGGATAGGGAAGGAAGATCGAGTGCAGGCCGTGGAGCGAGCCGGTGCCGATTCCGCTATCGCGGTCTACGTCGCGCATCGCGGCTAGCTGCGGGACGAGAAGGGGAGCGGCAAGGCCCAGACCGATGAGCAAGGCGGGGGCTAAAACGACAAGCTTTCGCCAGGCGAGGTTCCCCGCGGCTGCGAACCAGACGATGACGAGCAGGAAGAACCCGAGACTATAGGCCCACATCTGGGCGTTGCCCCCATGAAACAGCAGGCCGATGACCAATCCGGTGCCCAGGGTCCAGGACCAACCGGCTCGGCCGTCGCGGAGCGTCAAGGCCGACACGCCCAGCAGCGGCGCCCAAGCGAAGGTGGGCGTCATGTAATACCAAGACCGGCCGGCGATCAGGGCGAATCCACACAAGGCCCAGCACATTGCCAAAGCCGCCGCCAGCGGGCCGCCAAGACCGAGACGGCGCGCCAGCCAGAACGAGGTTGCATAGGCCAGGGCCAGATGGATTACGCAGAAGACTTCGAGAGTTGCCAACTCATTGCCCAGAAGACGCGCGGCGGCGTACGACGCATACGTGAACGGGTAGGTCAGGGCGTACGTGCCCAATTCCGCCAGCGGTGCGCCGAGGAATTGGTGTGGATTCATCGCGGGGAAAACGCCGCTTGACGCCGTTTGACACCCGTAGAGTATCCCGGGGAGGAATTGGGAATAGTTGTCGTCCTGGGTGAAGTAGTACGGTTGACGCAGCTCGAGCACGGCGATGCCGAACGACACGACGAGCAGCCCTGCAACTCCCCAATGCGTGGCGCGATCGCGCGGCAAGGGGATGTTCTTCCCCGGTTCCGTTGGCGTGGCGGCAAGCCACGACGTCAGGTGTTGCTCGCGGCCGCGGAGCCATCGCCGCATGAAGGTATGCGCGAGGAAGCAAGCGACGAGGAAGGCGAACACCGGATGCAGAACGGCGAACCCAAGAGCGCTGACGACGACGGCAGCATCGCCCGGGTAGTTTACGAAGACGCGGAAGGAAGGCAGGATTGAACGGGATCGCGGTAGATCGCGGGTGATCTCGCACGTTTTCCAACCGGCTGGAACTGAAGGATCGATCACGCGGTGTCTATTTGCCGTCGCCTCCTGCAACGCCTGGCTGGGAAGCATCCACGTCATTCGCCCGATGGAGAGCGCAAGCGAATCGATATCTTGGAAGGTGGAGGGAGGCGCGACCAGGAGCAGGGCTCGGGTCCACTTGTCCTGGACTGTCCAGCGGAGCGTGCCGCCCTCAACGAGCGCGGGCGGAAGTGGATCCTGATGGCCGCTGTAGTAGACGTGGATGAGCCGCAGAGGCGGAGACGGGCTGTCGGGCCGAAGCCGTACTTCGAGCTCGACCGGCACGGCGAGTCTGCCGCTGCGAACCGCCTCGTAGGCGAGCGCGCCGACGAGCCAAAGCAGCAGCGCCCCGAGGACCAGGAGGGTTTGCCAGCCCGGGCGGACGCGAACGGAAATGGCCGAATTAGCGATCATGGCGATCGAAGAGGTGGGGCAGTCCCGGAGACCAGCGCGGCGGGGCCACGCAGACCTGCAAACTCGGGATTCCGGCGGGGCCGAACCGGCAGTTTCGAGTGTATCGTGGGGCCGAGGGCGCTACAAGGCGGCGGCTCCACGGTCACTGCCGGCAGCATGTCCCGGTGCGCGGTAACCTTCGGTGCGGAAATCGGTTGTTCTTGTAGGGAATAGTTGGTCCCAGTATCCTGAACGACGGGCTCCGCAGGGTCCGGGATGGCTCGGTCGAAAGCAGTGAGGCAGCACAATGCACGAGTATGCAGTACACCCCCGACGCGTCGGCGCGTGGCGATCGGTTTGGATTGGAGCGGCCTTGGCGGGCGCGATTCTCGGCTCAGCGTACGCCCAGGAACTCCGTACCTGGAGCGACCAGTCGGGCAAGTATCAGGTCCAGGCGAAATTCCTTTCGGCGGTCGATGGCAAGGTGACACTCCAGCGACCCGATGGGAGTCAATTGCGGATCGACCTGGACAAGCTGAGTGCGGAGGACCAGAAGCACATTGCCGGTCTGGCATCGGAAAGCGAGAATCCTTTCCAGATGGTTCAACCGCCGGAGGAATCGGCGAAATCGTCCGGCTCTGCCAAGTCTGGCGAGTCGAAGACGCCGGACGCGGCGTCGCCCGTGGGTGGGGCTAAGCTGCTTTCCAACGAGGCGCGCGTGGTGCAGCCGAACTGGTCGGCAGCGCAGACCGTGGTGATGAACACCGCGGGCGACCAATGGAGTTTCAAGGTCGAGGTAGCACCGCCGCCTTCCACGGCGCGTCCCCGTTCGTTGATCCTTCCGCCGAAATTGGACTTCTTCGAGGGGGTGCGCGGCCTTGTCGTCAATCCAACCTGTAAGCGCGCGATCATCGGCTATACTTGGGAACGCTCTCCCAAGGGGGCTCAGACGCGGCTGATCCTTTGCGATTTGGAGAAGGGTCGCGTTTTGGGTACGGGAATCACGACCGGACTTCTCACCCCCGTGGCCTTGCACAACAACGGCGTCCAGGTGCTCATGCGTCGCGAGGAATTCGGTTTCGGCAACCAGGATCGGCTGGAACTGTGGACCCTGGGGCGTTCCGGGATCGTGAAGGGGCTGCAATGGACTCCCTACGACGACGTGCGTGGCGGCGAGCGCGATGTGAAATGGGCGGCCTTTCATGGCGACAGCCGCCTGATCACGGTCAGCGGCTCAGGCAAGCTGACGATCTGGGATCTGGAAAAGGTCGAGCCGCTGTACTATCTGCAGATTTCCGGTGGGTGTCTTCCGGCGATTTGTCCCGATGGCAAGCACCTGGCGTTCGCCGGTGACAAGCAACTCGGTGTGCTTGACCTCGACTCGGCGGAGGTGGTGGCGATGAAGCCGGCCCCGCACATGGCCTTTCCGGTGTTCGCCTTCAGCCCGCAGGGGAAGCGTCTGGCCTGCGCTGCCTTCGATCGCATCTACATCTGGGATTTCGCCACAGGGACGCTGGACCGGGAAGTGCCGGTTACGAGCATGCACATCGGCGGGGACCTGGTTTGGACGAGCGAGGAACACCTGTTGGTCGGCAAGACCGTGCTCTTGGACGTGCAGCAGCAGGTGAAAGTCTGGCAGTACGAAGGGCACGAAATGGTGCAAACCTGCGGTGGCTTGACCTGGTTCCTCGCTGGGCAGTGGCCCAATTCTCCGGGAGCCTTGGTGCCGGCCGTCGTTCCCCAGCCCGTCGTACGCAGTACGTTGCAGAAGGCGATGCTTGCGCCCGACTTCTTCGTGCTGAAGCCGGGCGTGACCGTCCGGGTGAACGTGGATGCGCTGCCGGACCCGGTGGAACGGGAAAAGGCTCGTGCCGCGCTGACCCAGAAACTCGAGGCCAACGGTCTCCGCGTTGGTCCCCAGGGAACCATCGATCTGATCGCGAGCACCGAAGTCGGCAAGCAACGCGAGGTGAGCTACCACACCTTTGGCCGCCCCGGCGAACAACATTACACGATCCAGGAGCACAGCAGCCGAGTGAAGTTCATCTACCAGGGGAAAGTGGCTTGGGAGGCGCAGAGCGTGAACATCCCGGGCATGCTCCACCTGAAAGAGGGCGAAACCGTGCAGCAGGTGCTGAAGCAGCACGAACGGCCCAACTATGCCTATTTCCAGGGCGTGGAACTGCCTCGCCTGCTGACCAAGCCTACGGGATCGCCGACGCTCGGATCCTCGAAAGTGACGGTGGCCGGGCTGCAATAGAAATAAACGATGCCGCATCGCGGCTTCTGGGGCGCCCTTTGCGCGAAAACGTCGGCGGCTTGCCGCACCGCGGTCCGAGTCCGATGCCTCTTGCGCTAACGAGCCTTGCTCGACGCCAACGTCAGCGTGACCGGTTGCATGCCGGTCTTCACTTCGATGGAGAGGCCCGACTGCTGCGGGTCGGCGTAGCGCGGGGGTGGCCCAAACCGTCTGGCCGGCATTGGTCTCCTCGTCGGCAACCTTGCCTTTGGGTGCCGCGGTAGTCGTCTTGGCGACACCCACGTTGGTTGCGCCCAGGGGCAGTTCGATGCGGAACTTTCCCTTGGCGTCGGTCATGGCCGTAGTGGCGGGATGGCCGGGCGAGGAGAACAAGACGACGGCCTGATCGACCGGTTGATTGTCCATGGTCACGGTCCCTTCGACGACCGCCGATTTCGCGCTTGTGCCGCAACCGCTGGCGAGCCCCAGGATCATTAGTCCTGCAAGGCCAAGAATCCAGTTGGCGCGCAGTGTCATTGTTCGAAGTCCTTTCGTTGGGGTTTGTTTCACCTGACGTCGCCGCGCCGCCCTCTTCCCGCAAGAAGAAGAGGGCGGCGGCGCGATTGCAGGCTAGGGAAGGATGACGGGTCGGAGGTCCCGGCGATCGCCCAACCGCTGGTAGTTCCAGTGATCGATGGTCTGGCCGACGAAGCGGACCGCGCCGTCGCCGAAGAGAAACTCGGCGCCGCCGGGGTGCTTCGACTTGAAACCAACCTCGGTGTTCCAGTTGCACCAGGCGGCGCAGGGTGTCTTGCCGGCGGCCGCGGCGTCGGCGACGCTGTGGTAGCAGGAGTCGTAGTTGATCGGGATCTGCGTGAATCCGCCCCATTTGTTGGAATGGTGCCAGCCGAGCTGCCCGTGCCCGGAGCAGTCCGAGCGGACCTCGCCGATGAAGATCGTGTTGGAGAGTCCGTCGGGCACATCACCCAGCGAGCAGACGAACTTATTATGGTTGCGGCTGAAGGGGCCGGCCGGGTTGTCGCTATTGGTGCCGGAACGCGAGTAGCTCTTCCACAAGGGGAACTCAGGGCACGCGCAACTGGAATTGTTCGAGATGGAATCGGTGGGCCCCATGTTCGGGTAGTAGTTCGAGCGCCAACGCGGCCCGTTCCGATCCCAGCTCGATTCCGACGATACCTCCGTGGAAATCGTGTTTCCGTCGGTGGGGCAGATCAACGTCGGGATCCGAACGGCCCGGATCTCCGGCTTGGGCGGATCGGGCATCGTCTGGAAGTCGGTGCCGATACGGAAATCAATGGCCGCGTACACCCCCGGTTGTTCGATGTGCGGGAGGATACGGAGGAAGATCGAACCGCGATGGTCGCGCCATCCGGTCGGCTCCGCGGCTCCACTGTAGAAATAGGCGCCGGCGGGAAAGCAGCGATTGGTATCGAGGTAATTGTGCAGCGCCAGTCCAATCTGCTTGAGATTGTTGCTGCACTGGCTGCGCCGCGCGGCCTCACGCGCGGCCTGCACCGCCGGCAGCAGAAGCGCGATCAAGATGCCGATGATCGCAATGACGACCAATAACTCCACCAGTGTGAAACCAAGTCTTTGCCTGTTCATGAACTTTCCCCCACAGGTTTTCGCGCTGCGCGAGCTTGCCCTGTGTGGCGAGGGGATGGGGGAAAGGAGACGGAGGCAGGCGGTTCTCAGCAAGAGACGAGCAGGATGGCGGGCTGATGCTCGTCGAAGGAGAGTTACCTCGCGGTCGTAGACCCCAAACCCAAGCGCCCGCGGGAGCCGGCAGGCGAATTCAAGAAATTGGAGACGAACGTTGAGCAGCCTCTTACACCTATTCCGGCGAGAGTGATGGTAGCCGGACAGAGGATGTGGTGTCAATTGGGAATTAAGAAATTACCGGCCGAAGGGGGGGTTCGTAGGGCCGATCCCAGAACCATCGGCCGCTCCCATATTCTCTGGCTGCGCTGGGTCGTAGCGGCGGCGCTAGGATAGGTTCTTGGGCGTTGCCTACTCCCGACGCAATGCACGAATCGGATCGAGACGCGCGGCGCGCAACGCCGGATAAACCCCGGCCAGCACACTGATGAGGACGGAAAAGGCGACGGTGCCTCCCAGCAACCATACGGGAAAGGCGAACAGATCGAGCCCTTCCGGCGCACCCTGGCTGGCGCGTAAAGACCTATTCCTAGCCCGAGGCCCCACGATACGAGCCGACCCAGGACCAGGCCGCCCAGGCTGCCCAAGAGGCCAATTACGGCAGCCTCGGTGACGAAGAGCACGAAAACGTCGCCGTCCGAAGCTCCAATGGCCTTGTAGATGCCGATCTCCTGGTAACGCTCCAGGACGGCCATCAGCAGCGTGTTGACGATCCCCAGCGCAGCCACCACCAGGGCCACGCTACCGACGGCGGCCAGCAAGATCTGGAGCAGAATCAGAAAGGAACGCATCTCGCGGAGCCGGCCGAGCATGGTGCTGGTCCGGTAGCCGAGGGCGTCGATTTGACGGGCGACGGGTTCCAGGTCGGAAGGGTGGCGCACACGCACGGTGACGCTGGAGTAGCCGCTCATCGAGGGAGTTGCTCCCGCTTTCAGGCGACTGAGCGCCGATTCGACGCGCGTGCCGGGCAGTTGTTTCATCAGTTCGACGGGCAGAAGGATCCCCTGCCGGGCGACGCCAGGCAGGATGGCGGGGACGTTGTAGACTCCGACCACGGTGACGACCAACTGCTTGCGTTGGAACGTGAACGACTCGGAGTCCGTTGCCGTCAGTCCGGCAGATTCCAGCGTGAGCTGGATCCCGACCGCGTCGGAGGCACGGTCGAATCCCAATCCATGCACCAATTGAATGCCGAGGATGGCCTCGGGTTTCTTTTCTTCACCGAAGAAGCTGCCGGCGACGAGGATCTCTTCGGCGACGCCGAAGAGCGATGCCTCGCGGGGAATTCCGATGGCCAGACCCGACTCGGCTCGCTGGCCGAAACGGACCTTGACGCCGCGCACGCGAATGTCGGGATAGGCGGCGGCCACGCCGGGCAGTTGCTCCAGGCGGACGACGGCGTCGTCGTCGAGCGGGGGCACGGTCGTGGCGATTTCGCCCTCCTTGGGCTAGACCTGGATATTGTTGAGTAGATCGAGCATGCGAAAGGAGCTTCGATCTGCTGCTGGAGGCCGAGAGCGAAGGCCACCATCGAGACGAGGGCTCCGCTAGCGATCGCCACGCCGAGCGTGGTGAGCGTGACGCGCAGCGGCGTGCGGCGGAGTCCTTCCAGCGCCAGTCCGGCGATCCTCCATGCTCTCATGGCGAGGGGTTCCCCGCATCGGCCACGCGACCGTCGCACAGTCGCACGACGCGGTCGGCCACGCGCGTGGCCATCTCCTGGTCGTGCGTGACCATGACCACGGTCGTGCCCAGCTCGTGATGGATCGATTCGACCAAGGCCGTGATTTCGGCTGCGGTCGAACGGTCGAGGTTGCCGGTGGGTTCATCGGCCAGAAGGAGCGGGGGCCGGTGGACGATGGCTCGCGCGATGGCCACGCGCTGCTGCTCGCCGCCGCTGAGCTGGCTCGGCCGGTGACCCGCGCGGTGGTCGAGTCCCACGCGGTGGAGCGCCTCGGCCACCAGCGGCTTGCGCCCTGCGCCAAAGGTACCCTGGAACGTCAGAGCCAAGCCGACATTCTCCTCCGCGGTCAGGCTGGGCACGAGGTAATACGACTGGAAGACAAACCCCACCACGGTTCGGCGGTACATTGCGCGCTGGTACGGACTGAGGCCGAGGAGGTCGCGGCCATCGATCGGCACGCTTCCGCTGGTCGGCGTATCCAGCGCCCCCAAGAGGTGCAGCAGGGTTGATTTTCCCGAACCGCTCACTCCCAAGACGGCCAGGAGTTCGCCCCGCTCGACCTGGAGGTCCACGCCCGCCAATGCGCGGACCACCGAGGGCCCGACATGGTACTCGCGGACCAGCGATCGGGTTTCGATCAAGGGGCGGGATTCCCCGGCAAGGTGCATAGCGAGTGGGCCTCGGGCTGAACGGGGTCGATGCGGCGGCCTTGAAGCGACGAGCCAGCGCGCGGGCGACATGCCGGCACGCTCGGCGAGAACCGAAACTCCTGTGGGCCGCCGAGGTTTGCGCTTCGCCATCGGTCGAAAGCAGGAGCCATCGCGGCGGAGGGCTCGCGGTTTCTACTCTAGTCTACTCGGCTGACGGGGCGGGGTGAACCTGCACGGCATTGAAGTCCTCATCGAGGCTGGCGGGGGGGTGCCGTCCTCGCTCCAGCCGCGGCTGCGGTAGTAGAGGTTCAGGAGGTTCTCGAACTGCTCGCGGTCGATGACCTTGCCGGCGGTGGCGCCGGTGCGGATCGGACAGGCGTGGACCTTGTACGGCAGGGTGTCGTCCTTGCGGCCCATGCCCAGCCGGGTGTTGATCAGCCGCGTGAGGTTGTAGACGTCGTTCGACTTCTCCAGCAGTTCGGTCCAGCGTCGCCTGCTTGCCGGTCACGCGGAGTAGAAGGCGGCGTAGTGCTGCTCGTTCAGGCCCAGCTCGATCCAGGGCAGCCGGCAGACGCCGAGCATGTCGAACAGCGGCCGGAGCGACTGGTGGTAGATCACCAGGTCGACCCGCTCCTCGTCGGTCCAGTTCGTCGCCTTGCTCGACTTCCTTGGCGATGGTCCACGCCCGGGTGTGATGGGCGCCGATGTCGCTGGTGGCGTAGGCCAGGGCCATGCTCGAGGCGGCCCGGCTGTCGTAGGCGCTTTGCTCCAGGCCCTTGACCTGGAGGATGAGCTTGTCCATTTCCGGCCAGCGGCGCGATGACGCCGCGGGAGCCGTCGGCCAGGGTGTCGCCGATGCCCTTCGCGGCGGGCGATCTTGTGGATCAGCTCGATGATCGCCGCGTCGTCGCCCCAGGTGATCGGCTGGCCGTCGAGGTCGTCCAGCGAGAGGATGCCCTTTTCGTAGCCCTCGATCACGGCGCCGACCAGGCTGCCGGTGGAGATCGTGTCGATGCCCAGCTCGTCGCAGAGCTGGTAGGCGTGGAGCACGGCGGCGTAGTTGTCCGACGCCGAGGTTCGAGCCGAGCATGGCGCAGGACTCGTACTCCGGCCCCTCGGTGACCGTGCCGATGTAGCGGCCCTGCTTCGACCAGGCAGATGTTGCCGCAGCTCATGGCGCAGGCGAAGCAGGCGCTGTCGCCGATCTTGTAGCTGCCGAGCATCGTCTCGCCGTTGATGCTGGTCGACGCGGGGGAAGGTGGCGTCCTTGAAGTTGTAGGTGGGGAGGATGCCGGCGGCGCTGGCGTACTCCATGACCATCATCAGGCCTTCGCGCTGCCACATGCGGAAGTACTTGTGGTTGCGCATGTAGGCGTAGGCCTTTTCGGCCTCTTCCATCAGGCCGCGGATGTCGTGCGACGGGCAGGTCCTTGCTGCCGCGGACGACGATCGCCTTGAGGTTCTTCGAGCCCATCACGGCGCCCATGCCGGTGCGGCCGGCGTTGCGCGACCAGTCGGCGTTGACGCAGGCGAAGCGCACCAGGTTCTCGCCGGCCGGGCCGATCACGGCCACCTTGACCTCGTGGGTGCCGAGGCGGTCCTTGATCATCCCCTCGGCTTCGAGGCAGGTCTTGCCGGCCAGCTCGGGCATGGGGATGATCTCGCGTCTCGTCCTCGTCGATGAAGAGGACCGAGAGCTCGCGGCGCCCGGCCCGATGATGCTCAGCAGGTCGACGCCCGTCTGGCGCAGCTCCACGCCCAGCGCTGCCGCCGATCGACGAATCGCCGTAGATGCCCGTCTGCGGCGAGATCGCCACGAACGAGCGTCTTGCCCGACGAGGGGACAGTAGCGTGCCGGTGAGCGGTCCGGGGGCGATGACCAGCAGGTTCTCCGGCCCCAGGGGATCGATGCGGAAATCGTGCGCGCACCAGGTTGTCCCAGACCAGCTTGGCGCCGAAGCCGCGCCCGCCGACGTAGTGCTCGACGAACTCCTCGGAGAGTTTGCAGCCGCTGGCAGCGGCCCGCGCTCAGATCGACGTGAAGACGCTTCTTGAAGTAGCCGGATTTGATGGCCATGGCGATGGGCGGCAGGCGGTGTGCGGGAGGAGGAAGACCAACGGTATTCGGCGGGGACGAAGGGCAAATCGGAGGACCGTGCCGGGCTTGCGGCGCCCGCGACGTTTCTGGGGCCCCTTGCCCAGGACGTGTTTCTCACAGTTCTTCTTTCCCGATTTCCGCGTAGCGGATGCGTCTTCTTCTCGCCCTTCTCGGTGAACTCGATTTCCTTCATGTGGGCGTAGCTCAGCACGTTGTTCATCCGCTTGGCCTCGCCCAGCGATTGCTCGGGGATGAAGCGGATCGCCCCCTTGGGGCACTTCTCCACGCACTGGGGCTGGCCGCCGCACAGGTCGCACTTGATCGGGTGGTCGACGTCGCCGTGGGCGTAGATCGCGCCGAAGGGGCAGGCCTCGACGCACTTCATGCAGGAGATGCAGCCCCGACGTGTCCAGCCGCACCACGCCGTCGGTCCGCTTCAGGGCCCCGACCGGGCAGGCGTCGGCACAGACCGGCACCTTGCACTGGCCGCACACGATCGGCAGACGCATCACCGGGTGCGGATAGGTGACCAGGACGCGGACCGCGCTTTTCTTCGGGTTGTTGACGCCGAAGTGCGCGATCGCGCAGGTCAACTCGCAGACCCGGCAGCCGGAGCACAATTCGGGGACGACGGCCAGCTTCTTCGACATGGCTTCTCTCCGGGGGCCAAAGGGAATTCTCGCCCCTCGGTGTCCAGGCGTCAAGAACGGCTCTTTTTCGCGGCTACGTCTTGCCGGGTACTCGCCTCGGTAGTCACGGGTGCCGGGGGAGGTTGAGGCGCGCTCTTCGACCCGCACCTGCGAGCATAGCACTGGGTGAATTCCGCCCCGAGAAAGAAGATCTGCGCGGAGTAGTAGGCCCAAAGCAGGAGCACGAGGATCGAGCCGATGGCTCCATAGGCCGATCCGATCGCGCTGTAGCCGATATACAGCCCGAAGAGGAACTTGCCGATGCTGAAGAGGATGGCCGTCACGAGGGCTCCCACCCAAACGTCGCGCCAGGCGATCTCTACGTCCGGCAGGACCTTGAAAATGAGCCCGAACATCACCGTGCCCGCGGTCAGCGAAATGGCAAGGTTGATCGCCTCGGCCACCCAGGCGTTGAAGGGCAGCACACCGCCGAGCGTCTTAGCCAAGGCCGGCAGTACGCTGCTGGCTGCCACCAGTGCCAGCAGAAGAGCGCCGATGGCCAATACTAACAGGAACGAGGAAAGGCGACTCTTAACGGTTGCGAGAATTCCTTGGCGCTTGGTCTTGACTTCCCAGATCGTGTTCAAGGAATCCTGGAGCTGGTCGAATACGCCCGTAGCCCCGAACACGAGGGTTGCAATGCTTGCGATCCAGGCGATCCAACTCCGTTGCGCATAGTGCGTTGCTCCGATCATCGTCTGCACCGCCTCCGCCGCCTGCGATCCCATATACTGTTTCAGTTGGGTCGCAAGCTGCTGATTCGCCGCGATTTCGCCGTAGACTGCGCCGGCAATCATGACGGCGATGACGAGCACGGGCGCGATCGAAAACACGGTGTAGAAGGCGAGTGCCGCGCCGTGTTGGGATGCGTTGTCGTCATTCCAATCGTGGTAGGTTTCTTGGATCAGGCTCCACCACGAGCGCTTGGCGGATGATGATCGCTGTGGCATAGGGATATTCCACGTGCATTGGTGCTTGTGCCGCAGAAGGAGGGCGCGACGGCCACCCTCATGCGGCGAGGCGAATCTTGCCAGGGACCGGGGGTGCAAACGGCGTGCCCGCCGGCATGGAAGCGGTGAGTGTGAACAGGACGTGCGAGGGAAGACCAGGACGGCCCTTTGCCAGGAGGTGCGGGGCGGCTATGCTATTGTAAAGGCGTGTGCCGCTTCCCTCTACTTCAGGCGATTGAGAATCCGCATGACCGAGACCACCCAGGCGAAACTCGCGCAGACCAAGCTCGCTTTGGCCAAGAAATACGAGAATCTGGCCCGGCTGAGCGGCAGCAAGCCCCGTCGCCAACGACTTCTGAACCGCGCCGAGGGATACCGCCGACAAGCGGAGCAAATCGCTCGGGACGCTTGATTGCCCGCCTCGTCTTCGTCTAAGGCAAGGGGGACGCATTGTACCGCGACCCTACCGCGATTCTGTCTTGAATCTCCAATTGGAGTGTCTGCCGCATACTGTTGCCGTAGGGGCGGTTGATTTCTTTGTTGACCACCCCATTCTTTTGGGGGTGACGAGTGGGCGTGGGGAAACGGCCGGGCGAGGAAGCGGCTCCCCCCAATTCTGATCTGGTCCTTGCCGCATCCTGTCGCGGCCTTCTACTGCCCAACGGCGATGTTGTCGCTGGTAGAGTTTAAGGGGGGATTTGTGCTTTTCCTTCGCATTGCTGCTTGACAACCACCCCGGGACTGTGATATCGATCATGCCCATGGGTGGGGCATCGGCTCTACTCGACGAGTTGAATGAGGAATGCTCGTCTCCACGCAGTTTCGAAAACCGGGGGTTCACGATGTCTCTCTCGTCTTCGATGCGTCGGGCAGGACTGTCGCTGGCATCTGTACTGCGGTCGCGCAACCGAGGGGGTGCTCGGCGCACCGCGGCGCACCATGGGGTGCGGTTGCGAGCGGAACAGCTTGAAGAGCGATGTTTGCTGTCGATTGCCTCACCCTTGGATACGGGGAAGGATGCTCCGCTGCCTCTGCCCGAGAGTCGGCCGGCGCTTGCACGTTTTGAACCGTTCGTCGAGCCCGAGATTCAGCTTTCGCTTCGCGATTTGACGCCCGTTGGGCCGGTCGCTTATCCGGCGTCGTATGACTTGCGGACCCTTGGCCGCGTGACGCCGGTGAAGGATCAGGGTCCGTGCGGGTCGTGCTGGAGTTTTGCCACGTACGGATCGCTGGAGAGTTCGATTCTCACGGAAGGGGGCGTGGCGCACGACCTTTCCGAGAATCACTTGAAGAACTATCACGGCTTCGACTGGGGGCCCTGCGATGGCGGCAATTCGAATTTGAGCATGGCCTACTTGAACCGCTGGTCGGGCCCGGTCGACGAGGCGGACGATCCGTACCATCCCTACGACGACCGCCCCTCCCCCGGCGGGCCGCCGCAGTACTACGTGCGCGAGACGTTGTGGTTCGACACCGACGATGAGATCAAGAACGCGGTGATGACCTACGGCGCGCTGTATACGACGATGCAATGGGTGGACACGGCATACCGTGCTTCCGACCAGACTTACTACTACACCGGCAGCGGAGGAAACCACGGGGTGACGATCGTCGGCTGGGACGACGCCAAGGCCACGGCGGCGCCCACTCCCGGGGCCTGGCTGATCAAGAACAGTTGGGGCGCGACCTGGGGCGATCAGGGTTATTTCTGGCTCTCGTATGCCGACGCGAGCGGGGCGAATTCGGGCGTTTCCTTCCAGGACGCCGTGCCGCCGACGGACTTCAGCACGGTACACTCGTACGATCAGTTCGGATACGTCCAATCGTGGAACGCACCGTACGGTATGAACGCGTTTACGGCGTCGCAGGATGAGGCGCTCAAAGCGGTGCAGTTCTACACCTTAGCCGACGGGGCCGGCTACGAGTTGAAAGTTTACGACAATTACTCGGGAGGCACGGTTTCCGGCCTCCTTAGCACGGTGAGCGGCACGGCGCAGTATGCGGGTTCGCACACCGTGGACCTGCCGCTGGCCGTGCCGGTCGCGGCCGGCAACGACTTCTACGTCGTGCTGCACGTGAACAACGGCGGGACCTATCCGATGGCGGCCGATTCGCGCGTTGTGGGGTATTCGAGTGCTTGTGTGGGCGGCTCGGGCCAAAGCTACCTGAGTTTTGATGGAGTCGATTTCATCGATCTTTACGGCGTCAGTCCCACGGGGAATGTGTGCATCAAGGCGCTTACCGTGGCCGCGACTTCCGGCGACATCGGGGATACGATCAATACCGCCACGCCTGCGCTGATTGGTGAGGGCAGCTATTCCGTCGATTCACAGCTCGGCGACGGTCCCTACGGTACGCGCGACGTCGATCTGTTTCAGATCACTGTCTCCGCGGGGTCCCGCTTCTCCGCCGAGACCTCGCAGCCTGTGGGCCAAGCGACGCTCGATACCATGCTCCGGCTGTTCGACAGCAATGGTACCGAACTGGCCTTCGACGACGACAGCGGGGCTGGCTTCTATTCCCGCATCGATCATCGCTTCGCGTCCGGCGGAGTGTACTACGTCGGCGTAACGGGCTACGCCAACCTCGACTATGACCCGTTCTCGGGAGGAAGCGGGATACCCGGCGCCACCGGACCCTATCATCTCCAATTGAACGTGACGAGCGACTTGGGAGACACTTTGGCCACTGCGGAACTCGCGGCCATTGATGAGACCCGCTTCAGCTTCGACTCAAGCATTGGTGATGGGTCTCAGGGCGCCGAAAGACGTCGACCTGTACGTGTTCGCGTTGCGTGCCGGGGCGACGGTGCGCGTAGCGACGTCGTTGCCGCCGGGCGGGTCGGGAATGGACACGATTCTTCGCCTGTTCGATGCCAATGGCGGCCAACTTGCCATGAACGACGACTACCCGGGTTCGGGGGTCTATTCGCGGATCAATTTTACCGCTCCCGCGACGGGTAAGTACTATGTGGGCGTTTCGGGTTACCGCAACCTCTCCTATGATCCCAACACGGCGGGGAGCGGTACGGCAGGTTCGACGGGCGACTACCGGCTGTCGCTGGAGCAGTTGGGTACGATCCGCGGTGTGAAGTGGAACGATCGCAACGGGAACGGAGTGCGCGATCCATTGGAAGAGGGACTCGCCGACTGGAAGATCTATCTCGACGACGACCGCGACGGCGAGTGGACTTCGGGAGAGCCTTTCCAACTCACCACCAGCACCGGCGAATACGTCTTCACCCAGTTGTCTGCGGGTGACTACATCGTGGGTGAGATTCCGCAGACCGGTTGGCAGCAGACGCTGCCGGGTGCAAGTGGCGCGGCCCAGAAGGCGTCGAGTTCCGTGCAGCTTGCCGGTGGGGCGGTGGCCAACGTACCGGGAGGGGGCGAGGAAATCGTCGTTGCGCGGAATCCCGAAAGCCATCGGTTCTCCTATGCGGAGCCCGCCGTGCAGGAGTCGGCCTCTCTGAAGCCGATCGAACCCGCGACTTTCTCCCCTGCCTTCGACTTGCGCACGCTGGGCAAAGTGACCTCGGTGAAGGATCAAGGGGCTTGTGGCTCGTGTTGGAGCTTCGCCACCTACGGGTCTTTGGAGAGCTCGATCCTGATGGAAGGAGGAGCAGTCCGGGATTTCTCGGAGAATCACCTGAAGGACTCCCACGGCTTCGACCTTGGGCCGTGCGACGGTGGAAACACGTATATGAGCACCGCGTATCTGACGCGCGGCTCTGGGCCCGTGAACGAGTCGGACGATCCCTACCACGACTGGGACGACCGGCCCTCGCCCGGCGGTCCGCCGCAGTACTACGTGCGCGAGACGCTGACTTTCGACAGCGATGATGAGATCAAGACCGCGCTGGTCAATTACGGCGCGCTTTACACGTCGATGGGCTGGTATGCATCGGCCTACCGAAGCTCGGATTTCACCTACTATTACAGCGGCACCGGCAGCACGAATCACGGGGTAACGATCGTCGGCTGGGACGACAACAAGGCGACGGCCGCGCCGACCCCCGGGGCGTGGCTGATCAAGAACAGTTGGGGCACCGCCTGGGGCAATCAAGGTTATTTCTGGCTGTCTTATGCCGACACGCGTGGCGGCAATTCGGCGGTATCGTACCGCGATGCCGTGGATGCCGACACCTATGCCACGGTCTACGCGTACGATCGCTTCGGCGATACCGACGAGTGGAACGTCTCCTATGCTTTCAACGCCTTCACGGCCACTACCGCCGAAGACCTGGCCGCGGTGCAGTTCTTCACCATGGCCGACAATGCGGGCTACGAGGTGCGGATCTACGACACCTTCTCCGGGGGAGCGCTTGGCAGTCTGTTGGCGACGGTTTCCGGGACGGCCGCCTACGCCGGCTCGCATACGGTCGATCTGCCCTCGGCGGTGCGTTTGACGCCGGGCGACAACTTCTACGTCTACCTCCACATCACCAACGGGGGCTCATATCCCATGGCGGCCGAGTCTGCCTGGCAGGGGTACAGCTCGGCGGCGACGGCCAGTCCCGGCCAGAGCTACTTGAGCACCAACGGAGTCTCCTGGAATGATCTGACCAATCTGGATGCCACAGGCAACATCTGCATCAAGGCCTTGACCAAGCCCATGGCGATTCCGGGGACCAAGCCGGTGTCGATCCATCCGGGAGAAACGGTTGCCGCCGTCGATTTCGGCGGCCAGCGGGAGAGCGTGAGCGTGGTCGACCGCCGCATCTTCTACAACAATTCGTCGTTTGACGCGGGCGGTGACGACCTGGCTGCCGTGGCCCCCAGCCCGGCCGAACTCACCGCCGCCGGCAAGGACCCCAACCTTGGCAAGGAAGCCCTGCTGCCCGGCGGCACCGCGACTTTCAAGAATTACATCAGCTATTCCAAGGGCATCAACGGCATCATTCTCAACGTGCTGGGGCTCCGCGCGACGAGCCTGTCGGCCTCGGACTTCACCTTTAAGGTGGGCAACGACGACAACCCCTTGGGCTGGGCCACGGGGGCATCACCCTCGGTCGCGGTGGGATTGGGAGTGGGGCCGGGCGGGAGCGACCAGATCACGCTCGTGTGGCCGGACAACGCGATTCCCAACGGCAATTGGCTCCAGGTAACGCTGAAGACCGAAACCAGCGGCCTGGCCGCCCCCGATGTTTTCTATTTCGGCTGTGCGATGGGCGAGACGGGCAACAATGCCTGGGGCGCGGTACCCGACGGCAAGGTATCGAGCTTGGATGCCGCCTTGACGCGGTTGAACAACTCTGCCTTCGCCGCGGTCGGGATCGAGAACATTTACGATTTCAACCGTGACGCGGTGGTCAACAGCTTCGACGCTGCACTGTGCCGGCTGGGCAATAGCCTGCTCAACCCGCTCAAGCTCATCCAGACGCCCACGACTGCCCCCATGGCGACGTTTGCCTCGGCGCCGAGTGCGATGCGCAATGCGGCTTTCGTGGGAAGCACGAGCCGAGAGATGCTCTACAGCGATCTGGCCTATTCCATGGAGCTCTCGCGGACCCAGAAACAGCGGGCCAGTTTGACCCATGGCAGCATGCCGATTGCGGTGGATCAGGTGTTCGCTCAGTACTATCGCGTGTGACCAAGGGGGAGAAGGCAGGGGCCGGCAAGTGGCCGCTGCTTCCCACGCTTGTCACCCGGTGGCGGAACGTGGTGATTCGGCGAGACGGAGAGGACTTCGATGACTGTTGATCGACCGAGCCTAGGTGCGCAGCGTTCCTGGCGAGCCCGTCGGCTGCGTTTCGAGGTTCTTGAGGCTCGGGCGCTTCTGAGTGCGACGTCCGTTGGAGAGGACGCGGCTGCTTGGATTGTGGACCGCCGCGTTTTCTATAACGATTCCGTCTTCGATGGATCGGGCGCCTTGCACGATGATGGAGCGGCGATTGCTCCCAACCCCGCCGAATTGGCGGCGGTGGGCGAAGAACCCGCTGCTGGGCAAGCAGGCGCTCTTGCCCGGCCAAACGGCGTCGTTTCAGAACTACGTCACGTACTGCAAGGGAATCAATGGGATCATGATCGACGTGGCGGGTCTCAAGGCGGATAGCCTCTCGGCCACGGACTTCGTCTTCCAATTCGGCAATGGCGGCAATCCGAGCGCATGGCCTGAAGTGGCGGTTCCGCCGGTTGTGTCCGTTGATCGGGGCAAGGGTCTGGGAGGCTCGGATCGTATTACGCTCATCTGGCCCAACAACGCGATCGCCAACGGCAATTGGCTTCAGGTGACGGTGAAGAAGGAAAGTACGGGGCTTGCCAATTCCGACGTCTTCTACTTTGGGTTGGCCCTGGGGGAAACGGGCAACTCGGCACAGGATGCGGTGATTACCGCCGACGATGTGGTGCTAACGCGAAACCAGCATTCCCTTTGGAGTCGAGTGGGAATCGATGACCCGTGCGACTTCAATCGCGATGGATTGGTCAGCAGCCTGGATGCTGCCTTGTGCCGGCTGGGTGGCAGTGGAGGAGTCCCTCTGGCGCTGTTCTCGGCCCCGTCGATTCAGGTCATCGAGGCTGGTGGGGCGGAAGTGGGCCCGAGTGAGCCCACCCCCATGGGCGGAGGATTGGGGCAAGAGGTAACCGCGGTGCTTCCGGACCATCTTGTTAGTCCTCCGACGGGGGCGACCTTGGAGGAGATGGTCTACTGGGATCTTGTCTCGACTGCCGACGTGCTTGGATGCCAGCAGGTCCGGCCGGCGGGCAAGACGGGCGGTGCGCTCGACGCGGCTCTGGCGCAGTTGATGGCGATTTTGGAGCAGCCGCTGTGACGCTTCGGGGTCGGAGTCTTACTGGGCCTTGAGGGGCAGGGCGAAGGGAGTCGGGGGCCCATGGCGGGGGAATTGGGGGAATTCTGGCGATTGTGCCGTTTTGACCGTTGACGGCCACGTCAGCGGGATTACCTTAGAACAGAAGTTGCGTTCAAGAGTCGTGCCGGGCGTCGTGGTTGCTGCGGCACGCGTGGACGAGCACCATGGGAGGTACACGCATGCGTAGGGCCACATTGGCCGCCCTCTTGGGCTTGCTTTTCATGACCACGCCGGTTTGGGCGGCGCACATCTTCGTGGTCAGCAAGAATCTCGAACCGAACAAGCCGAATCAGACGGTAACGATTCAGATTACCGGCGGCGAGACGGTCGCCACGGCGGACTTGTTCCTGAAGGTCGGCGACGGCACGGCCGGCCCGAAGATCACCAACATCGATCTGACGAGCGCTGGCCTGATCTTTGCGGGCGGGCCGGTCGGGCCCATGTTCCCCACTCCCTATACGCCGGGGTGGACCGCAGTGCGTGCCGTTGAGGCGCTCGATCTGGTGGAGGGTGTGGTCGCCAGCGGAAACCTGGCGTATGTGAACGTTACCACCGAGGGCTTGTTGAGCGGAAACTTCGAGTTGAAACTCGAGGAAGGCACCGCGAAAACGGGTCTGGGCGCCTTTGTACCGCCGGCGAATATCGAGCCGGTTCCGGTCACGCTGACGTCGGGGACCTTGAGCATCGTGCCGGAGCCAGCCGTTGTGATGCAGTTGCTGGCATTGGCGGCGTGCGTTCCCTTGGCGCTGGGATATCGCCGTTGGCGCCGAGCTGCCTGAGAAGCGGATTTTTTGAAGATCGAACCGTTTCGGACGCGGCTGGGGAGAAGTTTCTTCCGCCGCGTCCGGTTCATTTCTTGGCTGGGCCGCGATGACGCTTCCGGCATGCCTTGCACACGCCGGTGATGAACATGCGGTGGCTGGCCACATGGAAATCGTGTTCCTCGGCCACGCGGTCGCGGAGCCTCTCCAGATCGTTGCTTTGGAACTCGATCAGCGCATTACAGACTTGGCAGTAAAGGTGATCGTGGCTGGGATAGCCGTAATCGTGCTCGAACACGCTGCGGCCGCCAAGCGTCATCTTCCGCAACAGGCCCGCCTCGACGAGTTCGACGAGGGTACGGTAGACGGTGGGCCGGCTGAGCTTGCGCTCGGCGATCTGACGGGCCAGATGGGTCATCAGCTCGTCGGCGTCGAAGTGGTCGTGATGGCTGAAAACCTGCTCGACGATCGCGCGGCGCTGGGCGGTGAGCCGCTTGCCGCGGGCCTGGAGGAACTGGGCGAACTGCTCCGCCGGCGGCTGAGGAACCGGAATACGGCGTAGGGAGAACTCCGGCGCCATGACGGGGGACCTTAGCCCAACTCGTTCATGAGCCGTCCGAGGGCGATCCCAAGCTTTTCGTCGGTCTCGTAGGTGCCGGCGGCGATTTGAGCGCGGATCTGGTTCACGCGATCCTGGCGAATCTCCGGCAATTGCCCGGCCTTCTCCACCAGACGCGAGACGTCGAGACCCGGTGCGGAAAAGCTGCAGCTCATCCTGGATGGGGCTGGAGGCGGCCGGAGCCGACGTCTGGGTAAGACGCGCTGCGTGCGGCGCGGCGACGGGTTGAGCTCCGTGCAGATGGGCCGGTCCATAGACGTGCATCCGAACTTCCTCCCTTAATGAAGACGCGCCTCGCGCTCGCGCGGCGGTGCGTCCACTGAAGTATAGGTCACCGGTCGATTGTTCTGCCGCAGTGCGGCGTTTGCCTCGTAGGCGTGCGGTGGACCTTTTGCACCCGTCTCATCGTCTGCCCGCTCCAACACGGTTGAACCAAACCCAAAACGATCCAATGGGCACCATTGGGCCGTGTCGTGCGAGCTGTAGCACGCGTGCCGAAAACCGGTTGCATTACCGAACACTCCGTGGTTTCCAAGCAACACGGACAGTTGCAGGACAACATCATTATCGCCGCACGGCGAGGCTGCTGCCAGCATCGCCTTTGGCTGCAACGACCGGACAGAATAGTATACGGATTTCCACTATCGCGGGTTCTCTGCCGGTGGGTCGGATTGTAGGCACGGCATCGCGGAGTGACAAGACCAGCCCGGCACCGCATGATCCCTCGACTGCTTCCGACTTGGATCCGAGAGCCGTGGTTTCTCCAGAATGCCGGAACATCGCCCTCGGCCATCTTTCCCCGCCACAGGGTGGATTGGTCTGGGGCGGCACTAGCGCACTCCTCCAGGGTGAGGGAACGCCGGCTGATAGTCTCAGGTACTCCTGGCGAAACACACGGTGGTTCGCGCCTGCGAGCAGACATTCAGGTGCCCGCTCGTCGGCGGTGTCTGGGCCGCAGATCGGTTGTATCCGATTTGGGGGGAGGGGAGGCGTTTTCGAGGGTGTCCGGGATCCTTGTTCACCTTGCCCCTCAGGAGCCAATCGCAGCGGTGAGTGGTATTTGAGTGACCAGGAAGGCACTCGCGGGAAACATTCCGCCGAGTTGTCGTGGTAGGGCGGCACGCGGTTGAGGATCTGATTGGAGAAAGGTTTGGCGTTTTGAGGGGAGCGTCTGGAGAAGCTATACCGGGCGAGAAGACAGCCTTGCCGCGAGGATGTGACAAGGTAAACGGAGCCCAGGGGGTTCGCTCATACGCATGGGGTGCGAGAGCCGAAGAGCTTGGGGGAGTCGGAGGGCGAGACGAATTTGGGTGGCTTTTCTGGAACGCGGATGAGAACCTCGAACCGCGCAATGAGCGATCGCGGTAGCCCCTCCTGTTTGTCGGTATATAATGGAGAGGATTCGCCCCTAGGATACTTGCTGAGCCTTGGCTCAGGCATCCGGCCCACGGCGAACCCTGAACCGTGCTCCGGTGTCTGACGTAGGGGAAGTGAGACGCAGACGAGTCTCACACGTACGTCGAAAATGCAATTTGCCCGGATCTTGCACCGAGAGGTCAGACTTGAATGGCACTGTTTATCACGTAACTGATTGGCAGCATTGATCTAAGCAAAAGCGGCCTGCCTCGCTACAAAGGTGTAACCACACACCCCAAGCAGCAAGGAGGCCGCTGTGAGTGATTGTATCCGATGGTCGTTTCAGCAACAGATCGATTGGTTTCGTCGTCAGTTTGCCCAGCATGCCAGCCTTCCCTTCTCCGACGTGCTGCCGGCTTCCGTGGTGATGGTCTTGCTCCAATCGTTGGGCATCCACTACTACAACTCGCTGTACAACCCGGTTACGGTCTTGTGGTTGTTTCTCGGGCAGGTGATCCATGCCAATCCGACCTTGGCCGCCACGGTGGAGAGCTTTCTCGCTTGGCGGTTGACTCAGGGGATGTCGCCTTGTTCGACGGACACCGGCGCCTATGCGCGGGCGCGGCAACGCCTCCCGGAGTCCTTGCTGGCGACGCTCACCAGGCACACGGGCTGCGAAGCCGAACGCGCTGCGTCGAGCCCGTGGCGATTGCTGGGGCGAGTCGTGAAAGTGTTCGATGGCTCGACGGTTTCGATGCCCGACACGCCGGAGAATCAGGAGGCCTTTCCCCAGAGTCGCTCTCAGGCACCCGGAGTGGGCTTTCCGCTGGCCCGCATTGGAGTCCTGTTTTCGCTTTCTGTGGGGACGGTGTTGGACCTGGGCATTCGCCGCTGGGCGGGCAAGTTTCAAAGCGAACTGGCCATGCTTCGCGACATGATCCCATCGCTTCAGGCAGGCGAGGTGTTGTTGACGGATCGCTACCTCTGTTCCCACATGGAAATCGCCCTTTTGCTTCAGCAAGGCGTCGATTATGTGGGCCAGATGCACGCCCATCGGAAAGTCGATTTCCGTCGCGGCAGGCGGCTTGGCCCCTGCGATCACGTGGTCGAGTGGAGCAAGCCCCGCCGGCCCGCATGGATGTCTGCCGAAGACTACGCTGCGATTCCCCAAACCCTCGCGATCCGCGAGTTCCGCCGCAGCATCGTCCGCAAGGGCTATCGCACGCGAAGGATCGTCGTCGCCACGACGCTGCTCGACGCACGGCAATATCCTCGCGACGAGATCGCCTCGTTGTATCGACTTCGCTGGGATGCGGAGATCGATCTGCGTTCGCTGAAGACCGTGATGAACATGGACGTGCTCCGCTGCCAGACTCCCGACATGGTGCGTAAGGAAATCTGGGCCCACCTCTTGGCGTACAACTTGATCCGAACGGTGATCGCACAGGCCGCGGCCAAGCACGGAAAACATCCCCGGCAGATCAGCTTCACGCGAGCCATGAGGACTCTGGAAGCATTCCGGCCGGCGATTGCCGGCGTCCCCAACGATCGACTTGTGCAACTCTATGCCCACATGCTCACCGCGATTGCATCCCATGAAATCGGCCACCGACCCGACCGCCTGGAACCTCGCCAACGCAAACGCAGGCCCAAGCCCTACAAACTAATGACCACACCTCGCAACAAAGCCAGAAACCAAGAAGCCCGAAAACGTTAAGCAATAAACAGTGCCATTCAGGTCAGACTTCGGGTGGGGTAGACCGATGAACTACGAGCAACCTTCACACAACGCATCGAACGACGGGGAAACCTCGTATCGAGCCGATCCACCCGTGCGGCTCCCGCGCCAGTCCTTTCGGGAGTTCAGTCGCCGCATGGACGAGCAGCTATCGGCCCTCGTCGCTCAGTGGGCGCACATGGCTGCCCCCGCCGCGCTGCGTAGTCGTCGGCTCAAACGTCGCGCTCGCTAGGCATCTTGGGATCTGCTGATCCCTCTTTGGGCTTGCCGGTGCGTTACGTTTTTCCGTGCTGCCGCTGCGGATTGCTCCTGACTGCAGGAGTACCAGTCCCGAGGGTTTCGTACGGACCACTCCGAAGGGTCGCCGAGTGGCAATTCGTGCCCGCGCGTGCTGGGGTTTCCTTCGCGGGGTTGGGTAGGTCGGCGATTCAGAAATCCAGTTTTGGGCTGGACGTTGCGCGTTGGGGTTGTCCCGTAGCACGGTAGGCCTCGGCGACCACGGCCGGCAACTGCTTTCCTTCGCCAGCGAGCTGCAGTTCGTGGGGGGCGCTGAGTGCCAGCATTCCTGGAAGATCGAGGTACTTGGCTCCGCCGGGGAGCAGGTCCGGATCGTCCAGGGCGGCAATGCGGCTGAAGCGGAACCCGTTGGTATCGATGAGGGCCTTGGCCACGGCCGCGCCTGCCAAAGCGCGAGCGGCTGCTGCCCAATGTCCGGCTCCGCGATACCCGACGAGCGTGACGGGGCGGGAGGGGCCGATCTGGTCGCGTGCGAACGAGATTGCGGAGAGGATGTCGCGGACGCGTTGGGCAAACAGAGGTGGGTTGTAGCCGACGGTGTAACCGAGGTAGCGGTCCCAACGGTTCTCCTTCAGCAAGGGCGCCTGGGAGAGTGGCTGGCCGTCGGCGGTGAACTCCCCCTGGCCGAACAGATCGACGCCCAACACGGCCTCGCCGCGTTTCAATCGGGCTGCGACTGCGGGCTCCAGATTGCCGGATGCGTCCCATAGCCCGTCTTCTCCCCGAGGATGAATCCAGATCGCGATCCCTTGCGGCTGCGCGTTGGGCTGGACCAGGACGGCCGGCAGTTCCTCCGCCTCGGCGGCGAAGCGGAGCAGGAGCTTGGTGCGACGGTAGTCGCCAAGCGACTTCTCTTCGATCGTGGCGCCTTGGATGGAACCTGGCTTAGGCAAGTCGCGGCCGATCATCGCTTCCAAGGCCCCGCCCACCACCTCGCGGTATTTGGCCCATGAAGCCGCATCGTGAGGAACCAAGGCCTGCATCTGCCGATCGGAAATTTCGCTGATCTGGCGCGCGAGGGTGCGCTCGTACGCGTCGCCGCCGCTCGGCTTGGGGTGCGTCTCGTCCCAGACGCTCATTTCGTTGCGCGAAAGGGGATGGAAATCTGCTTCGACGATCGGTTCGGCATGCCCCAGGCTGCAGGTACTTGTTCATGAAGTGGTACATCACGCCGCGGGATACATAGTTGTAGTTGTGGGGGAATTGAAGGAAGGCCGTCGCCGCCACACGATCCTCGGCACCCATCAAGCGGTAATGCTGCTTCAGTTCCGGTAGCCCCTTGGTGAGGATTTCCTTGGTCCAGTCGTCGGCGGCGGTCATTCCCAGGGGGCGTGGGGCGATCAGAGCGGCGATTTCCACGTTGCCCGTGTCCACGCGCAGGATAGGGGGCGTTTTCGCAGGTGCATCCCCCTTGCATCGCCGTGCTGACCATGACGGCGGGAAAGGCGGCGGCGGGCCGAGGGTCGATCGCCGTGAGGATGAAGGTCTGCGTGCCGCCGCCGCTGGCGCCGGTGACTCCGATCCGCTGGGGATCGACGTCGGGCAGTTCGCTGAGCCAGTCCAGGGCGCGGATCGAATTGTACGATTGCAGTCCCATCATGTTCTGAAGGCGCACCTCGGCCTGAGGGCTGAAGTAGCCCCAGTTTTCCGCCGTGCTCATCGCCGGCCGATAGCCCGGGCCGTGCTCGAGTTGCACGCTATCGGCATAGCCGACCATGTCGTAATGGAAGACCACACAGCCCATGCGCGCCAGTTGCATACACCGCGCTTGGAGCGGATGGCGTCCGGACGGTTCGAAGCGTTCGGCGCCCTCGGCGAGTTGGCGGCGGAAGTCTTTCTCCGCAGTTTCATGAAAGCGGCCGGCCGGCCAATGTCCGTGCGGGCAGAGGACTGCGGGCAACTTGCCGCTGCGCCCCTTGGGCCGATAGAGGCTTCCGGTGACGAAGTGGCCGGGGAAGCTCTCGAAGAAGACTTTTTCCACTGTATATCCGTCGCGATCGACCTTGCCGTGGACCACGGCGTTATGCGGCGTGCGCGGCGGCATGGGCCAAAGGCCCGTCGCCACGAGGATCTGCCGCCGCAAGCGTTCGGTCCGAGCCTGCCAAGCATCCTTGGTCGGGCAGGGTTGGAAGGGAAAGTAGCCGTTGAGGTCCTTAGGCCGATCGAGCCGGTGGTCGTGGGGACGCTCGCCCGCGGGAAGGACGCGCGTGGGCTCAGCGCCGGAGGTGGCTGCGGCCAGAGCGATGATCAGGATCGAGATGCTGTGGGAGCCGGCAGGATAGGCGGAGAGTCGCATCGAATTCATGCCTCCGGGAAGGAAGGAACATTGAGGCCGCGGCCGGCGGGACAGACGCGTGTGCGCCAATCCTCGTGGGGCGTTTCGCCGCGCCCCGTTGGCGGTCCCGCAAACACCGGCGAGGCTCTGTTATAGGGCGCTGGAATGGCGTTGCCAATGCGCTTGGGTCTTACAGCCGATTCCAGAACCTTGGGAGGTGCCACGCTTCTCCGGCCGCACAGGGTTCCGGCGGCAGCTCTGGGATAGGTTTTTAGAGCCGATCCCAGGACCTTGGGAGGTGCCACGCTTCTCGGGCCGCACAGGGCTCCAGCGGCAGCTCTGGGATAGGTTCTTCGAGCCGATCCCAGAGCCGTGTGCCGCCCTGGGATCTTCCGGCAGCACACGGCCGCAGCGGCGGTTCCAGGATAGGTTCTTGTTACTTCGAGTGAGGGGGGATGCCCAGGGACGGGCGGTTGCCCTTCCCTGGGAGAGTAACTACGATTCCTCAGGTGGCATGGATCGACTTCGAGGCGAAGTGAAAGGAAGGGTGACCATGGTGACCAAGATGACAGTGGTCTACGCGGCACGGACTGCCGACGAGGCCGAACGGCTCCTGGCGCGGCTGGCGGCGGCCGGCATCGATGCCACCCTGCCTGAGACGGTTGCCGAGGATGCGATGCTCGCGCAGTGGGACCTGCCGGTCAAAGTGCCGGTTGCGGTCGACGACGGCCATGCGGAGGAGGCGCGCCACATCGCCCTCGAGTTCAGCCGCGAGGTAGGACGCCTGGCAGTGATCTACGAGGCTCGGAGCTTGCCCGAGGCCGAAGAGCTCAAACGCCGCCTGCTGGACACTGGTATCTTGGCGATGGTCGGCAGCGAGATCGTCGAGGGGGAATCGTCGCCGGACATCTGGGGTTTTCCCGTTCCCTCGCGTGTTGCCGTCGACGAGGGCCACGCGCAGGCCTGTGCGCCGGATGGCCGTCGAGTTCGACGAAGAAGTGATCCAGCGTGCTCGGGCGGACGCGCGGCGTGCGAAGGACGAGGAGGACGAGGAAGATGAAGAGGTGGCCGGCGTCGAGGCCGCGAGCGATGCGGCGACGTCGCGAGGGGACGATTACCCGGCCGGTAGCCTGGCCCCGATGCGTCGCGTGCGGTGCGCCCCGGCTGACACGATGCAGTACGTGCGGCGCCATGGGGTCGGATTCTGCGGTGCGCGGAAATGTCCGGCGAAACGTCGGGTGCAACCGCGGAGACCCTGGTCGTATGTCCCCAATGCGACGAGGCCTTCCGGCCGCAGTATGCCGCGGCGCTGCGGCCAGTGCGGCCACGAGGCGGAGGACGGGTTCGCCCCGCCAACCTGGTCGGGCCTGACGGGGCGCATCGTGCTTTCGATCGTGGTCGTGGTGGCGATCTTCGGCGGGATGCTATTGTACTTCGCCAGCCTTCTGGATTGACTCCTGCGCACGGTGCAATTGTAGGCTACTCTCCAGAGTTGTGTGCAGCGGCGCAGTGGCTTCTTCGGAGAGCGGCATGGATCCAGCGGCGCACGGCAGATCGGGCGCGGTGGTCGGTCTGGCCGCCTGGGGGTCCGGCGCCTACCTGCTTGCGCATCGTTCGCACTTCGTCTATCACTATGCAGTCCAGACCGGCGAAAGCCCTTCGCTGGGGCTTCTGTTTGCCCTGAGCGTCATGGGCTTGGCCCTTGCGCTGGCCGCCTTTCGTGCGGCTCGCGATGCGCCGGGAAGCAGCGGATTGGGGCGATACGAGGCGCTGGTTTGGCTGGCATCTTGCGGTTTGATTCCGCTGGCCGAACAACTCCGCGCTTGGGGCGTTGCCCTGCCGGTCCGTTTTGCCGAGCCACTATGGTTTGCGTTTGCAACTTCAATGTGCGCGTGGAAGGCAGCGCAGCGCGCGGTTTTTCGTCCCACGTGGGGTGCCGGCACCAGCCTGGCTGTGCTGGCGGTTGCGATACTCGCCTGCGCCGCCTGGTGGTTCTGGCAAGGGCATCTTGCCTATCGCGACTATTTGCTGGGGTATCCCGACTTCGCCGACTACGGCCGGCGCGTGGTGAACACCTGGGAGGGGCGGGGATTCCTGCAGAAGTCGCCGCACTGGCCCACCTTCTTCGACCATTTCCAGCCGGGGTTGGCCGCCCTTGCGCCGCTTTGGGGCCTCTGGCCCGATGTGCACCTGTTCTTGCTCGTGCAGGCGTTCTGCCTGGCGCTGCCGGCGGTCGTGGTGTTTGGCATGGCACGGCGCTTGGGGGCCGGACCCGGGGGAGCGGCGGTCTGGGGCGGGGCATATCTGGCCTTGCCCGCGGTCGGGCAGCTCAACCTCAACTTTTCTTACGGCTTCCATCCGGTCAGTCTCGCCCTGGTGATGGTGATGGGCGTGGTGGGGTGCGCCCTGCGCGACGGCCGGGCTGCGCGCTAGTGATCGCCGTGCTGTCCTGCACGATCGAGGAGTGCGTGTTTGTCGTTCTGTTCGGCTTGAGCGTGGCGCTGGCGGCGCTGGAATGGAGCGCGGGCCGGGCCAGGTCGGAGGCTACGCGCGACCCACCGGCCGAGCGGAGTCTCACCGGGCTCTCGCGCTATGCGTGGCTGGCAGCGGCCGGCGCGTGCGTGCTGGGCTTCGCGCTGGTGGTGCGATGGGCGGGACTTCTGGAGGGGACGCTCCTCTGGCGTCTGAAGAACCTGGGAAGCACGCCGATGGAGATTGCGCTCTCGCCCGTGCTGCACCCTGGGGCGTTTTGGGGGCAAATTGTCCGGAGCGATTCGTTGTACTACGTATTGGCGCTGCTTGTGCCCGCGGGTTTGCCGTTCGTGGTCCGGGGATGGCCGCTTGTGCTCGGGATGGTGCCGCCACTCGGAGTGTTGTTGACGTGGGACGTCGACGGGCTCGACGTGCATTGCCTTGCAGTACGTCACGCTCTTGATTCCCGCGGTCGTGGCCGCGTCGATCTTGGGGGCTTCGCGGCTAGCCGAGCGTTGCGCCGACCGAACCCACGCCATGGCGGCGGCTGGGGTGGGAGCGCTCGCCGCCAGCCTTTCGGCGTCGATTTTCTTTGGCGCGTTGCCGGTGAGCGGACGGACCACGCCCTTCGATCTGACTTCCGAAGCGCGGGCTGCGCTCGCGCCGCGGCGGGCGATCCTCGATCGTGCGGCGGGGATGGTGGGGGGCCGCGACGCCACAACGTTGGCTTCCTGCCGGCTTGCGGCGCACTTGCTGGGCGCCGGCCGTCTGGAAGACGTGAAACTCACGCTGGTGAAGCTCGGCGCGTTTCGCCAGGAGGCTTCGCCCCGCCGCTGGATCGAGGTCTTCGACTGGGTCGCGGTGGATTTGGCGGATCGCTGGTGGAACCATTCGCTCGACGAGCTAAAGGTGGTGGTCGAAGAAGCCGAGGCGGCCGGATACCGAGCCGTACTGGCCGAGCAAGGGGTGCTGGTGTACGCGCGGCCGGATGGGAAGACTTCGTCCGCGCCCGACGCGATTGCGTCGCGTCGCGTTGCGGAGGACGCGGCGGGGCCAAGCGGCGGGATCGCTCCCGGGCTGCGGCGTGGCGCGGCTGCACATGGAGGCGGTCCCGGGCGGCGCGCGGCCTACGGCCGTCGACGTGCAGATCGTGCTGCAGGCCATTCAGGCGTCGGTGCCGGAGTATGCGTACGAGGTACGGTTGTGCGACGGAAGCGGCGCGGTGGTTGCCGCCAGCGGACTGCGACTGCCGTTGGACGGCAATCGTCCGACCAGTTGGTGGAAAGCGGGGGAGGCGTGGGTGGATCGCTTGCGGATCCCGTTTCCCGCCGGGGCGGTGCCGGGCGAACTGCACGCGGAGGTGAGTGCGGTCCGCTATCCGGACGGCTCGTCTCCGTAAGTCAACGCACACGGGGGCCGGTGGGCCCCCGTGCAAATGATTCGGGACGATGGGCAACAGCGCTTGTGTGCTAGGTGCCGAATTCCGGCCGGCGGCGGCACAACTGGCTCTGCAGTCGCTGGACGATCGAGCTGTGCATCTGGCTGACGCGGCTCTCGGAGAGGTCGAGCGTGGCGCCGATCTCCTTCATCGTCAGCTCTTCGTAGTAGTAGAGGATGATGATCAGCCGCTCGTTGCGGTTGAGGCCCTTGGTGACCAGGCGCATCAGGTCGTTCTTCTGGATCCGCCGCGTGGGGTCTTCGCCCTTCTTGTCTTCGAGGATGTCGATCTCGCGGACGTCCTTGTAGCTGTCGGTCTCGTACCACTTCTTGTTGAGGCTGATGAGGTTGACCGCGTTGGCGTCGAGCATCATCTTCTCCAGCTCCGGCGACGGAGATCTGCAGCTGCTGCGGCCAGCTCGACCTCGGTGGGCTGGCGGCCGAGCCGGGCTTCGAGCGTCTTGATGGCCTCGTTGAGCTTGCTGGCCTTGGAGCGGACCAGGCGCGGGACCCAGTCCATGGTGCGCAGCTCGTCGAGCATGGCGCCGCGGATGCGCGGCACGCAGTAGGTCTCGAACTTGACGCCCCGCGACAGGTCGAAGGCGTCGATCGCGTCCATCAGGCCGAAGACGCCGGCGGAGATCAGGTCGTCGAGCTCGACGCCCTCGGGCAGCCGCGCCCAGATCCGCTCGCCGTTGTACTTGACCAGCGGCAGGTAGAGTTCGACCAGCCGGTTGCGGAGTTCCTGATTGTCGAGGTCCTTCTTGAATTCGATCCAAAGTTGCTCCACATCTTCCGGAGCGACAGTGGTTGCCATGCATTCCTCCGTGACGGCGTTTCACCGAGATTGTGAGATCCTTCTCAGCGTACTCTCGCGGCCGTGCTCGCTAGGCGTTGGACGGGGGCGCGGAAGCTGGGGTCTGACGTATCCTCCCCGGCGATTCGCGCGCGGACTTCTTCTTCGACCGTGTGCCCGGCGATCCAGCCGATGACGGACCCCAGCGCCGCGAAGATCAGGAGGGCCCACCACGCGCCGAGCAAGGTTGCGTCGACCGGTTGTGCGTGGAGTGCCCCGTGCGCCAAAGTCGTCAACAGTGCGAGAGGACCCAAGATGCCCGCATAGATACGCGCCACTTGTATCCCCTAGGCAGCCGTTTGGGAGTCCTGGTTCGCCGATGTGGTGATCGCCCGGGTCGCTTCCGGGGGCGGCCCATGCATGGGCCCGGCTCACAGGCGTGCCAGGACTCGTTAAACTTCCCGTAAAGGCTCCAGTTTAACAGAGATTCGGCTGCCTTTTGCGATTCCATTTATCGGCGGGACTGGCCACCGGGTTGAGTCGAAATCTTCGGTTTGATTCCTTTCGTGTGAGTTGTTGTGAGTTGGGAGGGTGCGAGATCGGCGATTCAAGACCGCGCGGCATGCACTACTGGGTTTGCCGTCGTGGCGAGGGCCTGCCTGCGGGCGCATCGCTCGGCCGGATATTCGCTAATCGGGACGCCAGGTGATCGAGTTGCCGCGCCACGGCGGAACTGGGAGCGGCGAGCACGAGCGGCTCGGCGAACTGGCTCGCCCGGACCACCTCAGGGGCCCAGGGAAGGCAATCTGCGCTTTGCGGCTCGAATCCGAGGAAGCGCTGGCAGGCATGGGCGAGGCGTCGGAGGAACTCCTCGGCCGCGCCGAGACGGTGAATCATGTTGGCCACGAGGCAGACGGGCACGGAAGCATGGCCGAGGACCTTGACCGCGGCGTAGGCATTCATCACCGCGGCCGTGTCGGGGGTCGTGACCAGGATCACGCAGTCGGCAGCGTGCCAGAAGCGGCGCGCGGCGCTCGTGGCCGCGATTCCCAGGTCGACGACGACGAACTCGGTGATTCCTTCCAATCCTTGGAGTTCGTCGAGCAATCGTTCCTGGGCCGCGGGCGGGCCGTCCCACGCGCCGGCCACACCCCAGGAGCCGGGCAGGACGAGAATGCCGCCGGGGCCGGGTTGGAGCGTATCGCGGACGGTGCGGCGTCCGACGAGCACGTCGGCCACGGTCCAGGGAGGCTGCGGGTTGCAGCCCAGGGCGGTATTGCCGCCATGCGGATCGGCGTCGACCAGCACGGCGCGGTGCCCTTGACGCTGGCCAGGGCGACGGCCAGGTTCACGGCCACGGTGGTGGTGCCTACGCCTCCCTTGCCACTGCCGCCACGAGCAGACGGGGGCGCAGGGCGGCGCGTGCGGTGGCCGAGAGGGCCATCTGGCGCACCAGTCGCCGCAGTTCGTTTGCCTGATCGTGCATGTGTGCGCTAGTCGCCGAGGACCGGCTTCCATGCCGAGGACGAGCCGTGCCAGCCGGCCGGGTTCGGCGGTCTCGATGTCGTCGGGCACGTTCTGGCCGTTGGTCAGGTAGCTCAGCGGCAGCCTGCTGGAACGGAGCAAGGGCAGCAGGTTGCCCAGGCCCGGTGGCCTCGTCGAGCTTGGTGAGGATCAGCGCGGTGCGTGCCGACGGCGGCGAACCGCTCGGCGGTCTGCTCGAGGGTCCGCGCGCCGGCGACGCTGCTGAGCACGAGGTGGACCTCGTCGGCGCCGGCCTCGGTGAGGAACGCCTTGAGCTCCTGGATCTTGATGTCGTCCTTGGGGCTGCGGCCGGCGGTGTCCATGAGGATCAGGTCCAGCCCGCTCATGCGCCGCACCGCCTCGCGCATTTCTCGCGCGGCGTGGAGACGACCTGCATCGGCAGGTCGATGATGTCGGCATAGGTGCGCAGTTGCTCGACGGCGGCGATGCGGTAGGTGTCGACGGTGATCAGGCCGACGTTGCGTTTCTGCTTGAGCCGGTAGTTGGCGGCCAGCTTGGCGATGGTGGTCGTCTTGCCGACGCCGGTCGGGACCGACCAGGGCGACGAGGCGGCGTGGTCCGGGCGTCGAGCGCGATCGGGCCGGCCGACGCGGATTTCGGCCTCGATCATCCGCGCGACGCGGGCCTTGACCAGCACGGAGTCGGCCAGTTCGCGCGTCGGGAGCCTCGCGCGCGGACGCGCTCGACCAGTTCCCGGGCGACTTCCTCGCTCAGGTCGGCCTCGATCAGGTCGGTGAAGAGGCGGAAGAGCGTTCGGGCAGATCGCGTGGCCCGCCGCGGCGCGACTGGCGGCAGAGTTCGTGGACCATCGCCTGGAGATCGGTGAGCTGGCCCTTGACGTCCTCGGAAATTCCGGGGGAGTGCGGGCCGGGCTGGGAGGCTGAGCGCGGTGCGGCGGCAGCGGAGGCCGTGCCGATCTCGGCGACCGGCGGCAGCGTTGCGAGGCCTGCAGGCGCGGGCGCGGTCGTCGGAGGCAAGCGGGCTGCGGGTCGGCTCGCAGCGGGCGTCGCAGCGCGATCGTCGCGGCAGGCGGCTGGGCACGTTCACCCCGGCCGAGGCGGTCACCTCGATCTGCCGCGCGCCGCGGAGCCAAGCCGAACAGCCGGCCCATCGGCACCTCGCGCGTGTGCAGCACGGCGGCGTCGGGCCCGAGGTCGCGGCGCACCAGCGCCAGGGCCTCGTGCATCGTCGCGGCGCGGTAGGTTTTGATTTCCATGATTGTCGATTCTGCTTCGGGAGAATCGTATTGCGTGGGAGGAATTCAACTTGCCTGGGCGTTCGCGGGGCAGTGCGGCCTACTTGACGTCGGCGACCATGGCCACGGATTCGATCTTCGTGTCGCGGGTGATTTCGTTGTAGCTGAGCACGACCAGGTTGCGGCAGGTGCGGCGGTCGTCATCTGCTTGCACGGCCGCGCGGATCTGCGGGCTGACCAGCACGATCGGCGGGTGATTGCGGCGGCGAGAGCTTCTCGACCTCGGCGGCGATCAGCCGGCAGGTGGCCTCGACCGCCTGCGGCGACATGCGGATGAACAGCCCGCGCTCGTTGTGCTCGAAGCCGGCGCGGATGCGATCTTCCAGCGCCGGGTCGAGCGTGACGACGTACAGCCGGCCGCTCGCGTCGCGGTAGCGCGTGGAGATCGTCCGCGCCAGCCGGCGCCGGACCAGTTCCGTCGAGCAGGATCGGGTCCTTGGTGCGGCCGGCGTAGTCGCCGAGCGTCTCGAGGATCGGCGCCGAGCTGGCGGATCGGCACCTGCTCGCGCAGCAGCATCTGCAGGATCTGCTGCACCTCGGCCAGCTTCATCAGGCCGGGGATCAGCTCTTCGACGACGGCCGGCGAGGTCTTCTTGAGTTCGTCGAGGAGGTGCTTGGTGGCGTCGCGGGTGAGGATTTCGTCGGCGTGCTTGCGGATCGTCTCGGTCAGGTGCGTGGCGATCACCGCGCCCGGCTCGACGACCGTGTAGCCGTACATCTCGGCCTGCTCGCGTACGCGCGGGGTCGATCCAGAGCGCCGCGGTGCCGAAGGCCGGGTCCTTGCGTGGCGATGCCCGGCGACCTTGCCGGTGGTCATGCCCGAGTCCATCGCCAGGAGCATGCCGGGCTCGACGTGTCCGTCGGCCACCGGCATGTCGGCGATCTTGATGCGGTACTGCTGCTGGTCGAGCCGGAAGTTGTCGCGGATGCGGACCTTGGGCAGGATGATGCCGATTTCGCCGGCGACGTTCTGCCGGATGCGGTGGATGCGTTCGAGCAGGTCGCCGCCGCGGTTCGGGTCGGCCAGGCGGATCAGCCCGACGCCGATCTCGACTTCCATCGGATCGACGAGCCAGGTAGTCCTCGACGCGCTCCTCGGCGGGCTTGGCGGCCTCGGCCTTCTTCTGCGGCCTCTTCGCTGGCCTTGACGTCGCGCGGTCGTTGCGGCGTGCAGGTGACGCGCCAGGCCGACGCAGCCCGCGGCCGAGCACGCAGCAGCGGGATCGTCGGCAGGTTGGTGAAGACCAGGACGCCGAGGAAGCCGCCGGCGACGGCCAGCGCCTGGGGGCGCGAGAAGAGCTGCGCGAGGAACTCGGCGGGCAGGTTGGCTGTCGGTGCTGCTGCGCGTGACGAGCAAGCCGGCGGCCAGCGAGATCAGGAACGCCGGCACCTGGCTGACCAGGCCGTCGCCGATGGTGAGCTTGGTGAAGACGCTCGCCGGCCTCGCGCGAGCGCCATGCCGCCTTCGATCACGCCGATGAACAGGCCGCCGATGATGTTGATCAAGCGTGATGATGATGCCGGCGATGGCGTCGCCGCGGACGAACTTGCTGGCACCGTCCATGGCGCCGAAGAAGTCGGCCTGGCGGGTGATTTCCTGGCGGCGGCGCTGGGCCTCGTGCTCGTCGATGATGCCGGCGTTCAGGTCGGCGTCGATCGCCATCTGGCGGCCGGGCATGCCGTCCAAGGCGAATCGGGCGGCGACTTCGCTGATGCGCGTGGCGCCCTTGGTGATCACGACGAACTGGATGACGACGATGATCGACGAAGATGATCAGGCCGACGACGATGTTGTCGCCGGCGACGAATTCGCCGAAGCTGCGGATCACACCGCCCGGCCGCCTCCAGCCCGTCGCTGCCGCCGTGGGTGAGGATCAGCCGCGTCGTGGCCACGTTGAGCACCAGCCGGAAGAGCGTCGTCGCCAGCAGCAGCGAGGGAAAAATGCTGAACTCCAGCGGCGTTCGCACGTAGATCGTCGTCAGCAGCATGATCACCGCGATCGTGATGTTGGCCGACAGCAGCACGTCCATCAGCGCAGGCGGCAGCGGGACCATGATCACCAGCACGCTGGCGATCAGGCCGACCGGCAGGACGAGATCCTGGGCGCGCGCAATGGGCAGAAGTGCCATGCTGCGCGACAAAGCGCCTGAAGCCATCCAGCTCTCCGGACGCCGCGACTCGATGGAATAATTCAGTAGAAGTGAGGGGCGAACAGTACCGGATCGACGGATGCATGTCCAGGTCGGTTTGCGGGGGTTGATGGGGGCTGCTTGGGGGTGGGTGTCGGTTGGCTTCTGGTGTTGTGGTGCTCAGGGTTGTTGAAATGAGGACCCGGCCGTGCGGGACGGCGCAGCCCGAGCCAGGTGGTGTGGAGGGCCTTGCGGGAGTTGTCGGGCTTGGTTTGTGCATGGGGGGGCGGTATTCGACAGGGTTGCCCTTGCTGCGCGTCGCGGGCGGCGGTTAGGATGGGTGGGTTTGGCAATCTATACGGGAGCGGTGTTTAGTATGAGTTCACCGGCAAAGGCGGCGGGAAAGCAGGAAGCCTATCGAGGGGGCAAACAGGCCCGTCCCTGGGACTTGCGCTTCTGGAGCGGGATGAACTTGAAGGGGTGGACGCGGCTTTTGCGCAAGAACGGTTTCCGGGTTTCGCCGTCGCGGTGGGCGATGGCGGCCAGCCACAGCTTTCTGGCGAGCCTGCACTCGTCGCTGTGGCTGATCCAGGAGATGCTCTACGGCCGGAGCATTGAGACCACGGAGATCCCAGAGCATCCGATCTTCATCCTCGGCCACTGGCGCTCGGGGACGACGCTTCTGCACGAATTGCTGGTCCTCGACCCGCGGCACACGTTTGCCAGCACCTACGCGTGTTTTGCCGCCAACGACTACCTGCTCACTCGGCACATGTTTCCGTGGCTCTTGTCGCTGTTGATGCCGGATCGGCGTCCGATGGACAACATGGCCTCGGGTTTGCACCGGCCTCAGGAGGACGAGTTCGCGCTGTGCGCGATGGGGCAGCCGTCGCCGTACCTGTCGATCGCATTCCCCAACGAGCCGCCCCAGGACGAGAATTACCTGAACCTGGAGGGCCTGTCGCCGGAGGCGCTGGCGGCATGGAAGCGGGATTTTCTCTGGTTTCTCCAGTGCGTGTCCGTGGCCGACCCGAAGCGGATCGTGCTCAAGTCGCCGCCGCACACGGGGCGGGTGCGCGTGCTTTTGGAGATGTTTCCCCGGGCCAAGTTCGTGCATATCGTGCGTGATCCTTTCGTGCTCTTCGCCTCGACGGTGAACCTCTGGAAGCGGCTGTATGAGGACGAGGGTTTTCAGGTGCCGCGCCACGACGGGCTCGAAGAGCGCGTGTTTCGCGATTTCACGCGGATGTATGAGGCTTTCGAACGCGACCGGCATCTGATTCCGCCGGGCCAGTTGAGCGAGGTGCGCTACGAATCGCTCACGCGCCAGCCGCTGGCCGAGATGCAACGCATATACGAAGAACTGGGTCTGGGGGGCTTCGGCGGGGTGCGGCCGGCGATCCAGCGCTACTTCCAAAAGCAATCGGACTACAAGAAGAATCGTTACGAGATGCCGGCCGACACGCGGGCCGAGGTTGCGCGGCGTTGGGCGGGCTATTTTGACCGGTACGGCTACGCGACGGAGGCGGCCGGATCTGAGCGTAGGGCGGCCGATCCGAGCAAGGCTGTTTGCTGAATCTGCCCGCCGTATGCCGTTGGGCTGCCGAGGTTTGCGGTCGCGCGCCCATGGCTGGGCTGTTGGTCAACGGAGTCGCGTTTTTGCCACTTCGCCTTCTGCCCCGCTACGCGGTGGTTGGGAGGCGGTGTGGAAGGCATTAAGAACCTGTCCCAGAACTGCCACTGGAGCCCTGTGTGGCCCGAGAAGCGTGGCACCTCCCAAGGTTCTGGGATCGGGTTCTAAGTGGTCTGGCAGGCACCGAGCGGTCTGGAATGTGCCGGGGGCATTGTGCGGTTCGGCGCGGCCCAGTTTCAAGGGTGTTTGGCGAGCCACTGTTGGAGTCCGCATTGGAAGTGGTTGGCTACGGCGGGGTCGGGAAGCCTTGTTTTCCGGACTCCCGAAGGTCGGCCGGGCGCATTGGCCGTGCGGGGCTCAGTAGGCAGTTGGGCTTTCGTTGGAGAATGCAAATGAGGAAACGTAGCACGTGTGCCGTACTGTTCGGATTGCTCCTGGCTGCCATTTCGGTCGCGCCCCAGGAGGCGCGCGGCGAGCATGAGGGCAGATTGCAGATTCTGCTGCTGGGCGACAGTACGACCATTGGGAGCATTTGTCGCAAGGTGGAGCCTCAGGGTCTTCCTCTGGAAGGCGTGATTCGCTCGTTGCTGTCCGCGGAAAAGGACCTGCCGCCGAGCGACGTCATCAATCAGGGGCGAGACGGCGAGTTCATTCAGGGCCTGCTCTCCGGCGGCCGGTACGACCGCGAGATTGCCAAGCTGCCGGGCATCGACTTCGTCTTGATTCGCTACGGCTTGAATGACATCGCCAAGCGAGAGGATTTTGACGCGAATTTCCCTAAGGACTTCCGAGCGCTGGTGGGACGGCTGCGGAAGGACTTTCCCGGAGCGACGATCGTTCCGGTAACGATCATTCCCTACATGACGCCGGAGGCCGACGCTCGAGTGAACCGGCTCATCCGGCAGGTTGCCGAGGAAGAGCATCTCCCGTTGCTCGACGTTTACACTCGGTATCGGGCGGAGCTGGCCCACGGGGCCAACATGCTCAATTACCGCCGCTATCCGCTGGAAAAGATCCCCGAGGCGCAGCGGGCATGGGTTCGACCGTTTGTCCGCGACAACGCCGTGGTGGTGATGGACAACCGGCTGGACGCCCACTTTCGCAACTTGGAGGGGTGGTTCGGCGACCGGCATCCGAACCCGGCGGGTTACCACGTCATCGGCGACGAAACCGCGAAGTTTCTGGCTCCGCTGATTCGGGCGCGAGGCAAGCCGACGCGCGACGAAGAGGCGAAGGCAAGCCGATAAAGCGCGTTGTGCGGATGGAGCCGGCAAACTCCCAGGCAACCCTTGAAGAGGGTGGGAAACCGAAGTGACTCGAGGATTCGGCGCCGTGACGGTCGGGGCGCGGGCGGGTTGCCTTATGCGGCGCCGACCTTCTTGCCCTTGAGGTGGTAGACGTAGGCCAGCACCTCGGCCACGGCGGCGTAGCGGTCCTGAGGGATGGGGTGGTTGACTTCGACCTCTTTGTAGAGGGCCTGGGCGAGCGGCTTTTTCTCGACGATGGGGATGCCGTGTTCCAGGGCGAGGCGGCGGATCCGCTGGGCGAGCGTGCCCGCTCCCTTGGCGACGACGATGGGAGCGGCCATGGTTTTCGCGTCGTATTGGATGGCGATGGCCAGCTCGGTGGGGTTGGTGATGACGACGTCGGCTTTGGGCACGGCGGAGGAGAGGCGGTTCATGACGAGTTGGCGCTGCACGGTGCGCCGGCGGGCGATGAGTTGGGGATCGCCTTCGAGATTGCGCATCTCCTCGCGGACTTCCTGAGGCGTCATCTTCAAGTCTTGTTCGTGCTGCCACCACTGGTAGCCGTAGTCGAGAATTGCCAAGACCAGCAGGGCCATGCCGATCTTGAGCGTGATTCCCAGGAGCGTTTGGGCGAGGTAGGAGACGATCTCGGCCGGACTCGTGCCAGCCAACCCGAGGACGGTGGGAGTTTCTTGCCGGAGGCTGATCGCGGCCACGGTGGCGATCACGAGGATCTTGAACAGTCCGAAGCCGAGGCGAACGACGTTGCTCAACGAGAGCATACGTTTCGCTCCTTGGAGGACGTCGAGGCGGTTCAGATCGAAGCCGACCTTGGAGGGAAGGAAGAGGAATCCCACCTGGGCGAGGTTGACGACGATGGCCACGAGCAACAGCGTGCCGAGGATCGGCAGCAGATAGCGGGCCAGTTCCCAGACGAGTCCGTTCCACTCGGCGACTACGAAGGAGGTGTCGGCCGAGAGCCAGGCATTGCCGCCGAGCTGGCGGCGGGCGTAGCGGGCGACGAACTCGGCCAAGGCGGGACCGCTGGCCATGAGGGCCATGACGCCGGCGATCAAGAGCACGGCCGAGCCGAGGTCCTGACTTCGCGCGACGCTCCCTTCCTGTTGCGCCTGCTGTCGGCGATGCGGGGTAGCGTCTTGGGTTTTATCGCCGCTTTGGTCGGGCATGGCAGAGCACGCGGCAATCGCGTGCAGGCACGGTCGGAAAACAGAATCTTGTGGGGGTTATCCGCTGGGGAGCGTCAGGGCTTCCAGGATCGAATCCAAGGCCGGTTCGATTTGCGGCTGGAAGACCCAGACCGCGGCGCCCAGCACGAACGTGAGGCGCCGAAGGTCAGGAGGGCATTGAGGCCGAAGCCGATCACGAGGACGTTGAGCTGCGGCAGGGTGCGCCCGATCAGGCCGATTACGAGGTTGGCCAGCAGCAGCGCGGTGACCAGGGGCGCGGCCGCCCGGATGCCCAGGGCGAAGCTCTGGGCGACGAGGGTGACGAGGGTCTCGGTCATCGTCTGGGGCAGGGCGGTGCTTCCCGGGGGGATGGTGCGGAAGGTTTCGAGGAGTCCGGCCATGACGAGGCGGTGTCCGCCGATGCAGACGAAGATGGCCAGCGCGACGAGGAGCAACAGGCGGGAGAAGACGGAGACGTTGGTTTCCTGAGTGGGGTCGAAGATTTCGGCGGCAGCCAGGCCGCTGACCTGGGCGATCGCCTGGCCGGCGACTTCGAGTCCCGTGAAGAGGACGACGACTCCCATTCCGAGGCAGAGGCCGACGACCAGCTCGCTGCCGACGAAGACGAGGTAGTTGGCCGTGGTCTCGGGATAGGGGATGTTGAGGTCCCACTGGCTGGGCAGGACGAGCAGGGCGATGGCGATCGCCAGGAGTGCGCGGACTTGCATGGGCACTTCGGAGGTGCCGAAGATGGGCGCGGTCATGACCACGCCGCTCACGCGCGTGAGGATGAGCGTGAACAGCAGGAATCTGGCCATGTCGATCTGCTGAAGCCAGTCCATGCGTTGTTTTCAGGGGGCCGAGGAGGAGGAAGAGCGAGCCGGGGGACTGCTACAGCGTGCCGGGGATCGATTGAATGACTTCGGTGGAGTATTCGAGCAGTCGCATGAGAATCCAGGGCATGGTAAGGCTGAGTACGAGCATCATGGCCACGAGTTTGGGGACGAAGGCCACGGTTTGTTCCTGGATCTGAGTGAGGGCTTGGAGGAGACCGATGGCCAGGCCGACCACCATGCCGGCTACGAGTATTGGAGAGCTGACCAGCAGGCTGATCCAGATTGCCTGCCGTCCGAGATCGATGACGGTTTCGGGTTCCATCGTGGTTACTTTGCAGGGGAGCGGGATTGGGCGAGGAGGCCGTGGGGCGTGGCGGCGGTCTTCCGAGGAGCGGCGGAGGAGATCGGGGGAACGGTCAGGAGAATGCCTGAAAGCTTTCCAGGAGCATCTCCACGATGAGGTGCCACCCGTCGAGGAGTACGAAGAGCATGAGCTTGAACGGCAGCGAAATCAGCGCCGGGGGGACCATGAGCATGCCCATCGAGACGAGCACGCTGGCGATCACCATATCGACGATCAGAAATGGCAGGTAGACCTGGAAGCCGATGAGGAACGCGGTTTTGAGTTCGCTGAGCAGAAAGGCGGGGAGGAGGGCCGGAAGCGGCACGTCGTCGTAGCTTGTGGGCCGAGGCTGATCGGGCATGTGTTCGAGGAAGAGGACCACGTCATCGTCGTTGCCGGCGCGGTCGATCTGAAGGCTCATGAAACGTCGGATCGGGGCGGCGCCTTGGCTCCATGCCTCGTCCAAGGAGAGCTGCCCTTGGGTATACGGTTGAATGGCCTGGTAGTAGACCTCTTTCCAGACCGGCGACATGATCAGCAAGCTCATGAACAGCGCGAGCGCGGTGATCACCTGGCTGGGAGGAAGCTGCTGCGTGCCGATCGCCTGGCGGAGCAGGCCGAGGACGACGATGATGCGGACGAAGCACGTGGTCATCAGCAGCACGGCGGGCGCGAGGCTGAGCACCGTGAGCAGCAGCATGACCTGGATGGTGGAACTGAGTCCGGCCGGGCTGGTCCATTGCGGGGGGCCGCCGGCGAGTCCCTGAGGAACTTGCACCGTGAGGGGCTGATTGGGGGCGGGCTGGGCCGCGGCAGGGCGGCCGGTGGTCGCCAGCGCCAAGGCAATCGTCGCGGCGGCCAGAAGCCTGCCGAGTCCGGCGCGTCGTAGCCCGCGGGAAGTTGGAATGTGCGCGGCGTTTGGCGGGAGCGGCTGCGAGGCCGACGCGGCAGTTGCGGAGGCGCAGCGATCGGCGAGACGGCATGGGACGCGATCAGGCATCGTCGTCCTCCCGAGCCTTGCGCGGGGCCGGCAAGCCTTGCCGCGGGTGGTCGCCGCTGAATTGCTCGACCATTTGACGGAACGTGGCCGTGGCGCTGTGGGGCTGGGTCTGGCGGCAGAGGAGGCTGAGCCGCTCGACTTCGGCCGGGTCGATGACCTCGCTGATCGCCTCGACGCCGGCGGGCGTTGCCGAGATCAAGACGAGCTTGTTTCCCAGGCGGAGCAGATGCACTTGCTGGCGCGTGGCCAAGGGGGCGCGACCGAGCAGCTCGAAGACCTCCTGCGGGAGAACCGTGCTGCCGCGAGGGGCGGTTCGCCGCATGAACCAGGCCAGCACAAAGAACAACCCAAGGACCACTGCCAGACTGCTTCCAACGGTCACGAGCGTGCGGAGGGGAGAGGGCCGTTCGGAAGGGCTTGGTGCTTGCGTGCGATCGGCGCGCTGGCCGGGAGTGAAGGGGATGCTTTGCCGGGGTGGCGTCGAGGAGGGCTGGGGGCCGGTTTGAGCGCGCGGCGGGGCAAGTCCCGGGGTACGGGTGGCTTCTTCGGGGCGAACGCGCGAGGGGGCGTCTGCCGCCTGAACCGCACTGGCCTGACGGACGTCATCGTCGCGTGTCGAGCCGCGGTTCTCGTCGAGTGCGTCCAAACGGTCCGCGCGGTGCGGTTGGTTTTGCGGCAGGGGAGCGTAGACTGCGCCGCGGTTGGGGCTGGCCGAGGGGAAGAAGATGGGAGCCTCGGCAGCGGAGCCGTTGTTGACCGGTTCGCGGGGCGGGAGGCCGTCGGCGCCGGCGGCCACAGAGCCGAGCAGCACCAGAATTAGTCCGAACGCTCGTCTTGACGGAGGCATCCGTGCCCTCGCTCGAGTTTCATGGATTGGCAGAGAGCGCTTCAGGATGGTTTGCCGGCGCAGTCAATGTTGGCGATTCGATCAGTCCGTTTTCCGGGCTGCCGAGGGTTAGCCGTGCGAGTCGGCCCTGTGGGGTTTCCTGGGTTTACCACGGGTGTTCGGGGGAGGGTCAACCGGTGGGCTTGCTGCCCGCGATCAACTCGGCGACGCGGACGCAGAAGTTGTCGTTGAGGACGAGCACTTCGCCCCTGGCGATGAGACGGTCGTTGACGTAGATGTCGACGGGGTCGCCGGCGAGCTTGTCGAGGGGGACGACGGAGCCGCGGCGGAGCTTGAGGACATCTTCGAGGTACATGTGCGTACGGCCGAGCTCGATGCTGCAGATCAAGGTCGACGTCGCGGATCAGGTCGAGGGTGGCGGTTTCGGAGGACGGCGCTGCCCCGGAGAGATCTGCAAACGGAAGGAGAGAACGCCGGGTGGTGGTTCGGTGGGGCTCTCGGCATCGATCGAGGCCAAGGCGCGCTCGGCCTGGCCGAGCAGATATTCGAGATCGTCCTGGACGACATTGCCTTCGCCTGGGAAGAGAGGGCCCGAGTGCGGCTTCTCCTTCGGCGGTGGAGCTTGGACGGGAGGCGGGGCGGATTTGCCGGCCTGGTTGAGGAGCTTTTCGATGTCGTCCTGGCCGAGCAACTTGTCTGAATCGCTGGCGGTCGCGGTGCCGGCCGAGCTTTGCGGGGTCGCGGGGGCCGGGGATGGCGAAGCAGGCGGCGGAGTTGCGGGGGAAGGGGCCGCGGGAGAAGAGGCTGCCGCGGCGGCTGACGACCCGAGGAGTGATTCGATCTCGCTCTGAGAAACCAGGCCGTCGGAAGGCGCGGCTGCGGGCGTGGTGCTTGGGCTTGGTGGGGGTGTTGCGCCTGCTTGTCCCCCCCCTCCTCCCAGCAGTTTCTCGATTTCGTCCTGACTAATCAGGTCTTTCTCATCGCCCATGGGAATCCTTTCCCCCCGGACCTACTGTTCAAGATAGGAGAAATCGCTGACGATCACGGCCTTGAGAAGAGGTTTTCCGAGAAGGGCGTTAGTTTTCTCTAAAATCTGTCTTTTGATCAACCCCAACCCTGCGTCCGCCAGGTCAGAAGCTTCAGAGCTTCGCAGCGTAACCAGCACTTGTTCGCGAAAGCGGTGGTGGTTGGCTTTGAGCAAGCGGTCGAATTCCTCCTTGTCCTTTGCGGCGACGATGCCATAGAGGTGGAAATCGATGCGCGTCGTGGTGTTGGAAGTGGGCTGATGTGCGGTGACGCCGAATTGTTCGAGGTCGATCTCGAAGTTAGTGGCGGAGGAGAGGGCAGCATCCTCGCTTTCCGATTCCCCGCGTGTCCCGCCTTTTTCCCCCTTTGACTTGCTTTCGGGGGCAGCTGCGCTCGGGCTTGGAGCCTCGGCCTTACCATGTTCTGTCGCGGCGGGTTCGGTTTTGGGTTGTTCGGTTTTGGTTTCCTCGGTCGGTGCGGGCGAGCTGGCGACGGCGGGGCTCTCGGTGCCCGACCTGGAGATCAGCAGGTAGGCGACCAGGCACTCCCCGAAAACCACGGCCGACAGGAACATCAAGGCGGCGATGCGCATGATGGTTGAGGAGCCGCCTGAAGTGGCGACCGGTTGATCGGGCGTCTCGTTACCGTTGGCGGGGGGGGCTGCTTCAGCCATGGATGGCACCTAGCTGGTGGAATACATCAATAGTCTGTTCCTGGTCCAAGCATAGCCCACGGCTGGAATGGTGGGGGGATGATCGGTCGGAAATCGAGTAAGGAGTAAGCCTTCGGACGCCGGAATAGACGTTTTTGGCCGATCGGCGCGAGGGAAGGCGAGGGGGAATCGCGACGTTGATTCCGGGGGCGCAGGGAACCGCGGAGCGGTGGTTGGCCTGGCCTGGGGCGGGCCGGGAGGTGGCCGGACGGTGCTCGGGGAGTGGGCGAGTGAGTTGTCAGGGTCCGGTGGATGGGCTGGTCGAGGGCCGGTCGGCGGGGCCGAGGGGGGAGGATGTTTTTGGCTTGCTGGTAGGCGACGGCGCGGCGGAGAACCTCGTCCATGGACTCGGAGACGACGAGTCGCTCGCCGGTGGTCAGAGTGATGAAGGTGTCGGGCCGGGACTCGACGTAGCAGATCAGATCGGCGTTGAGAATGAACATCTCGCCGCCCAAGTGGGTGAGCTTGATCATGGCGGGACTCCGAGGTCGAGGAGGCTAGTACCGCGGGCGGGGAGTGTTCGTTGGAGGCTTCTTCGAAGAGGTGTATCGGTATCCAGGAATGCTACGGCATGGCCGGCAATCGCGCTGGCTGGAAGGTTGGTCTTCGGTGAGGCCGGCCGGGCAGCACTGCGTTTCTGAGGCTCAATATGGGAATCCGCGCGGCACCAGTCGTCCTACGACGGGGACAACCGGTAACCATAACGTGGAAGACAGATCGGGTCTAGCGGCGCAGGGCCAGGAGTTCGTCGAGCATCTGTTGGGCGGTGGTGATCACGCGGGTGTTGCCGCGATACATGGTCGAGGCGAGGATCAGATCGATGAGGTTACCGCCGATGTCGGTATTGGACAATTCGACGGCACCGGCGATGACGCTGCCGATTCCCTGACTGCCTGGGTCGCCTTCGACGGGGAGCCCGGAGTTGACGCCGGCGGAGAAGAGGTTCTGGCCGCGTTGTTCCAGACCGTTGGAGTTGGCGAAGCGGACGAGACGGATCTGGCCGAGGTCGCGGCTGACACCGTTGGAGAAGACGCCGGTGATGCGGCCGTCTTCGCCGGTGATGAAACTGGTGAGCACGCCGGGAGCGGTGCCGTCCTGGCGGGAGACAGCGATGCTGCTACGGTCGGTGGCCAGACCGGAAATCGAGGTGAAGTCGAGGTCGAAGGAAAGGGGGTCGACGGAGGGGAATCCGTCGCGGTGGATGTTGACCGTGGACTGCGTGGAGTGCTTGAAATTGCCGGTGGTGTCGAAGGTGATCGTGCCGGTGCCGACGGCGATGGCGGCGGCGTGTTGGGGCGTGGGGGCGTTATCGGCCGAATCGGCGTACCAGCGATAGGTGGTTTCGGTACTGTTGCGGTTTTCCAGAGCCATGGTGACGCGGAGGCTCAGGGGAATACCCAAGGTATCGTAGACGATGGTATCGGTGACGGCGCTTTCGCCGATCGCGATTTGCCGTTCGCCCCAGGGGAGGTTGACGGTTTCGACGGCACGGTTGCCGAAGGGGTCGGTATAGACGAGGTTCATCCCGGAGAGATTGATGTCGATGGCGTTTTCGACGCCGTTGTTGCCGGTAAGAACCATGCGGCTGTTGTCGACGTCGCCGCCGGGATTGGCATAGACGCCCGGCACGCTGGTTTCGCTGACGGGCGGGCTGAGAGGATCACTCGTGTGGGGCTGGATGCCGAGGGCGTCGGACATGAAGGTGAGCAGATCGCCAACGGTCGACGACGCGGTGATCTCGTACGATTTCGTGGAAAGAGTGCGACCCCCCTTCTCTCCGGTGAACTCGAGGGTGCCGACGCGGAAGACGTTGCTGTAGCCGGTGCTATCGCGGCGGAGGACGTCGACGAGGAGCGTGGCCCTGTCGATGGTCGGGCCATCGAAATTGAGTTGCGTGGGAGGAAGTTGGGTATCGGCGTAGTTGTCGACGAGCACGGTGGTGGTGACGTCGGAGAGGTCGCGGAGGAGGCGGAAATCGCTCTCGCTGGCATTCAGCGAGCGGTACACGCGGCGGCCGGTCCAGATATCGCCGACCGCGGGCGTGGGGATGTTGGTGAGGACGACGCGGCCGTTCTGGATGTTGGCATCGGGGACGTTAATGAGGCAGGGACGGCTTTCGGTCTGATCGTTGTAGAAAGTGACGTAGTACTTGTACTCTCCCTGGAGCATTTGGTTGTTCAATTCGGGGCGTCCGGTGAGGTCGCCGAGAGTATCGGGCCAGTTCGCCGTACCCGAGGGGACTTCGTCGACGTAATTGTAGGTGCCGTTTTGCGTCGTACTGCGGTAGATTCGGACGTTGGAGTAGACGGCGGGAGGAGTGGGAATGTCGTGGAGAGCGATGCCGCCGTCGCCGGGGGCAACCGTGGCCATCACGGCATCGGAAGGAATGCCTTCGGTGAGCGGGGGAAGCGTGGTGGGCGGGGAGGGCATGGGGGAGGTGGCGTAGACGAAGCGGTACCAGTAGTCACCCGGCGCCATGGTGCCGGCGGGGGCGGAATTGCCGCCGAACAAGCCGAGCGCGGGTCGCGTGGTGGATTCGGTCGCGGTCAGGTTGGTCAGCGGATTGGAGTAGTAGTCGGTTCCGAGGATGTCGGACTGGATCTGAGCGGCGCGAGTGGAGATGTCGCCGGTCGGAGAGAGCTGGCCTTCGAGATAGACGTTTTCGGTGGCCTGGGCGACGGCGGCGGAGCCGAGGGGGATCGTGATCGGTCGCAGCACGGTGCGTTGGAGTTGGAACTGGTCGTTGACCCCGAAACCGAGCACGCGGTTGCCGGTGAGGGTGACCATTTCGTTGGCGGCGTTCATTTTGAAGACGCCGTTGCGCGTGTAGAGGCGTTCGCCGGCGGTGCCTTGGACGACGAAGAAGCCGTCGCCCTGGATGGCCATGTCGGTGGGGTTGGAGCTGATTTCGATCGTGCCTTGGCTGAAGTTGGGGGTGATGTCGGCGACCATGGTTCCCAGGCCGGTCTGGCGGGGATTGGTGCCGCCGGAGTTGTCGGTGGGGGCGGAGCCGAGGCTCAGGGTCTGAAGGAACTGCGTGGCGAAATTGGCCTGCGAGGCCTTGAATCCGACGGTGTTCGAGTTGGCGAGGTTGTTGCCGACGACGTCGATCGTGGTTTCGGCGGCGGAAAGGCCGGTCAAGGCGGTGCTGAGTGCGGAAGCGAGACCCATGGATAATCTCCTCTAGCGATGCGGGTCGGTTGCGAGCTTGCGGCAGGCGTTTATGGATGTTCAGTCAAGTAGTGCAACGTCGGGCAATCGTGTTGCCCGCAAGCCGGCCACCCGTGGGTCGGCCTTGTTGCGTCGTTCTTCTCGGGCTCAACCGCTGCTGGCGGAAGCCGGCTGGATCTCCGAGACGTTCTTGAGTTGGACGGTCTTGTCGCCGATGTGGAGGTGCGGCCGCCGTCGGCAACGCTGATGCGATCGACTGTGCCGGTGACCGGGTTCGACTGTTCGTCGAGACCCTTGATCGATTTGCCGATCAGGTTGGCGGCGGTGGCTACGTTCTGGCCGAGCAGGACCGACTCGAGCGTTTCCGTGAGTCGCGTGCTCGACTCGATGGAGCGGATCTGGCTGACCTGCTGGAGGATTTCGGTGTTCTCCATCGGGGCCATGGGGTCCTGGTTCTGCAGTTCGGCCACGAGAAGTTTGACGAAGGAGTCGAGGTCCAGGTCCTGGTAGGCGTCGCGGTTGGGAGCCTGGGCGCCGGTTTGGCCTTTGACTTGGTTGTAGGCATCGACCTGCATGGGTAGATCCTCGGGGAGCGGTGTTCAGATGGTGACATCGAAGCCCGTGGGGCTTTCGGAGTGGGGCGAACGCGGGACGGTTGCGGCGGGCGCCGCGGAGGCGGCCTGGCGCGCGCGGAGGGCTTGCGCAGGGGAGTAGGGGGCGGGGCCTTGCCAGCGGGACTGGTCGCCCGGTTGTTGGGGGAGATTTCCACCGGACTGGCCTGCCAGGGCCACTTCGAACCGTTCGACGCGGAGGTTATGGTCGGCGAGGCGCTTGCGCAGGGCGGGGAGGTTGTCGAGGAGCATTTGCCTTGCGGTGTCGGTTTCGGCCTCGAGCCGCGCGGTGACCGCACCCTGGCGGATGGAGAGTTCCAGGCGGAGCGAGCCGAGTTCGGGCGGCGCCAGGCGGAGGCGGATCGGTCCGTCGCGTTCGGCAGCGGCCTCGAAGGCACGCGTTACGCGTTGGACGAAACGCACGCGGTCGGCCTGATCGGAGGCGGTGGACTGGCGGCCGTCGGCGCGCGCGGTGCCGGACGTGGAGGTTTCGGAGGTTCTGGTGGAAGGTTCAGCACGGAGGGTCTCGGCGGAGGGCCTGGACCTGCCGGCGTCGGATGCCTCGTCGCGGACTTCCGGGATCGCGGCGACCGGGGGCGGCGGGGCGAGCTCGGACGGAGGCGGGGCGGCTTGAGGTTGAGAGTCGGACGAGGGAGCATTGGCTTGCTCGTCCGCGGTTTCGGCCGTGGCATGCTGGGATGCGGCGCTGCGGCTTGCGGTGCGCGACGTCGTGCGGCGCGCGGAGGAGGTCGCCGCCGTAGTCTCCTCGGCGGCGGCGGCTTTGACCTGGTCGACACTCGGTGCGGCGGGCGCGGCTGCCCGTTGCCCTTGGACCGCGGCTTGAGCGTCGGCCAAGGCACTGACCGCGGCGGCGGACTGGTTGGCCGGTTCCGGCTCGGTACCGGCCGGAAGGCTTGCGGCGTGCTCGGCGATCGCGGGATTGCTTTCAGCAGACGGTGGCGACGACGGTGGAGAGTCGGGCTGCTGGGCAGCGGGCTTCACGGTCTTGGCGGTGCGCGACGGCGCCGACTCCCCGTGCGGTTGTTCGGCCGCGGACGACTCGTGCGCGGCCGCGTCGACCGCGGTGGAGTCGGAGGGTTCCGCAGCGGCACGGGCGTTTCGCGGGGCGGCTTTCTTGGTGGCCTTGCGGTGGCTGGCTGCTGGATCGTCGACGGGGGCCGCTTCGACAGGTTTCTCCGCGGAAGCGGTGGGGGAATCGGCCGGCGGAGCAGTGGAGGGGGAAGGCGGTGCGGCCGCGGCGTCGGTCAGCGGCTGGTTCGATAAGTCGTGGGAGTCATCCGCGTTGTCGGTGTCGTCCGTGTTGTCGGCGTTGTCGGGGCGTCGGTCCTTTTCCTCGGTGCGTGGATCCGGGGACGGAGGTGGAGAGGAAGGAGAGGCTTCCTCCGAGGGCGCGGTTGCGCGGTCCTGCGGATCGGGAGCGATCGACGGGTCGCTGGGCGATGGGGCGGAGCGGGAGTCGTCGGCACGAGGCGGGATCGGGTCGGTTGAGTTGCCGTGGACGCCGGCCTGGGCGGACTGGAGCAGTCGCTCGAACGAATCCAGGAGTGCGGTCTCCGGCCCCGTGGGCGGGAGGCGTTGGGCTGGGACCTCCAGGGACAGGAAAGTCGCGCGGTAGTCCAGGTTGAGTCTCGACATCGCTGGCGGCCTGTTTGGCTGGCGTTGATTTCGGTTGACTACTGACCGGCTGCGGGGGGCTGTTGGATTCTGTTGCTTGGCCCGGTCGGCCTCGGGGCCCTGGGGCGTGCCGTTGCGGATCAAGCGGAGGACGTCGTCGATCTTTTTCGTTTCCTCGGCGGTCTTGAATTCGCCGAGGATTTTCGCACGTTTGGTATCGGCCATGCCGGTGATTAACATGACCACTTCCTCGGTTTCTTTGTTGTCGAGCATTTGCTGGCAGGATCTCTTTGGCCTGACGGGGCTTAATCGTCTGGAGGATGCGCGAGACTTCTTCGCGTCCGGTGGCTTTCGCCCCCTGGCTCATGGCAGCGAGGCGCGTTTCGTAGTCGGTGCGCTGCTGGCGGTAGTAGCGTTCGTCGTCGGCCAGTTTGCGCTGCTCGGCGCGGAGCTGGGCCAAGGCGTTGCTGAGCGCGAGTTCGCGAACCTGGAGGTTCTTGTCCTTCAGCGCCCGGGCTTCGAGGATTTGTTCGTAGGAAACCTGTTCGGAGGTGGTGGTTTCGGGGTTGGCGGGCAGGGGAGCTGGAGCGGCCACCGGGAGCATTCCCTTGGCCGCGGCGATCATCTGCACGACACGGTCGCCGTCGAGCTGCCACTGGAGGACGAGGTAGGCGACCACGATGGCTTCGGCGATGAGCGTGGCGAGGCTGAAGTACAGAAGCAGGGCGAATAAGCCTCGAATCAGGCGGCCGATCATCACGCATCCTCCCGGGCTACGCGGAGTTGGGCCACTTCATCCAGCCGTTTGACGTCCAGACGATTCTCCTCGTCGCGCCAGGACTCGAGCTGGCTGCTCGCGGAGCTTTTCCAGGACCTGGACCTCGCGGTTGGCCTCGACCAGGGCCTGGCGTCGCCGCTCGATTTCGGCCTTGACCTGTTCGTGCTGGTTGGCGAGTTGCGGCACGCTGCGCTTCGAGAGGATCTCGAATCGCTGGGCCTCGAGGAGGCGATCGACGTCGATCTCGCCCGGTGCCGACTCCTGGCGGAGGCGTTGGCCGAGACTGGCCAGCTCGTCGTCCAGCGCTCCTGCTTGGCGGCAGATCATGTCCTCGGCGCGGTATGCCTGGGCGAGGTGTGTCCGGCGCTCGTCGCGAGCCGACTCGTCGGAGCTTCAGCAGCGTGGCCAGGCGGAACTTGAACTTGGCCATACGGTTCTGCGATCAGTGATTGGTCCGGCTGCCGCGGCGCGGCTTCGCGGCCGCCAGGCGCTGGGCAGCCTGCTGGCGGAGTTCGACGAGCGACTGCGACAGCGCTGTTCGACGCTGGAACGTTCGGAGACGCGCCTGGCGCAGGAAGGCGCGGATCGGCTCCTGCATTTCGATGGCCACGTCGACGAGTCGGGTTGCTGCCGCGGCGATAGGCGCCGATCGAGATCAGGTCCTCGTGGTCGCGGTAGGCCGCCAGCAGTTCGCGGAGCACCTGGGCCGCCTGCCGGTGTTCGTCGGCGGTCACCTCGGGCATCAACCGGCTGAGGCTTTCCAGCACGTCGATCGCCGGGTAGTGGCCCGGGAGGCGAGCTTGCGCGAGAGCCAGATGTGGCCGTCGAGCAGGCCGCGCACGGCGTCGGCGATCGGCTCGTTCGGATCGTCGGCCTCGACGAGCACGGTGTAGAAGGCGGTGATGCTTCCCGGCGGGCTGCGGCCGGCCCGTTCGACCAGCTTGGGCAAGCAGCGCGAAGACCGACGGCGGATAGCCGCGCGTCGTGGGCGGCTCGCCGGCGGCCAGGCCGATCTCGCGCTGGGCCAGGGCGAAGCGCGTGAGCGAGTCCATCATCAGGAGCACGTCCTTGCCCTGATCGCGGAAGTACTCGGCGATGGCGGTGGCCGTCGCGGCCGCCTGCGACGCGCACCAGGGCCGGCTCGTTGCTGGTGGCCACGACGACGACGCTCTTGGCCAGTCCTTCGGGGCCCAGGTCGCGCTCGATGAATTCGTTGACCTCGCGGCCGCGCTCGCCGATCAGGGCGATGACGATCACGTCGGCGGCGGTGTAGCGGGCCATCATGCCCAGGGTGACGCTCTTGCCGACGCCGGAGCCGGCGAAGATGCCCATCCGCTGGCCCTTGCCGCAGGTCAGCAGGCCGTCGATCGCGCGGACGCCGGTGGAGAGCGGCGCGTCGATCCGCGGGCGCGTGCAGGGATGCGGCGGCATGCGATGGAAGCGGTTCGGTCCGATGAGCGCCGGCTGCGGCTTGCCGTCGACGGCGTTGCCCGTGGCGTCGATGCACGCGGCCCAGCAGCTCATCGCCCACGCGCAGCCAGCGCGCGGTGCGGACCAGGCGCACGCGGTTGCCGTGGCGCACGCCGGCCAGATCGGCAAAGGGATAGAGCAGCGTCAGGTCGTCGCGGAAGCCGATCACCTCGGCCACGAGCGGCGCGCCGCGTCTGGCGCTGGATCTCGGCCAGCGCCCCGACCGGCGCCGGGAAACCCGGCCACGGAGACGGTCATGCCGACCGTCCGCGCCACGCTCCCCAGAAGCGCGGTCGGCATGATGGCGTCGAGCTGCTGGGTCGATGTTCATGGCTTCGACGTCAGGTCAGTTCTTCTTCGATCCGCTGGCCAATTGCGATCTCGAACTGCTGGTCGATCGACGCCGAACCGCGTCTCCACGCGGCAGCCGCCGGGCGGAGATCGTCGGGATCGGCGACGAATTCGGCGGCCGCCAGCGGGGAAAGCTCCTGGACCAGGTGCTCGACCTGCGGTCGGAGAGTCTCGCATGGTCGGCCGGGTTCAGGTGGATGCGGAGTTGCGCATTGCCGGCCGCCAGCTCCAGGGCCTCGCGGACCAGCGTCGACGGCGATTTCCGGGTGCGCGGCCAACTCGCGGCGGACGAGGCGGCGCGGCGATGGCCGCGGCCACGTGGACGGCGCTTTTCTCCCAGTGCGTGCAGCCAGGCCTGCTTGGCGTGCTGGATGTCCTGCGACGGCCTGCGCGAGGGCCGGCAGGAGCGTGGCCAGCTGCTTGGCCGAGCTGCTTTTCGACCATCTGGTCGACCGCGGCCTGCGCCCACGCGCCGCCCCTCGGCTTCGGCCTTGGCCGGAATGCGGCGGCGTCGCGGCGGACCTCGTCGCGTCTTCTGCCGGGCGTTGGCGAGGATCTGGGCCGCCTCGGCGCGGACCTTATCGAGGTACTGGCTCGGCCTTGGCGGCCATGTCGTCGAAGTTGAAGGCGACGCGCTGGACGGCGTGGTCGTGGTCGGTCGGCCTTGATGATCGTCGGCGTACGTTTCATGGCGGAGATTCGGAGGCGAGGAATTTCAGAGGGAACTCAGGGCTGCGGCTGCGCGAATCGGCGGCAGGCCGAGGCGGCCCTCGATGGCCAGAGCGCGGGCGAGCTCGGCCAGTTGCTGTCGCGGCTTCTTCGACGTCGCTCAAGCGGATCGGCCCGAAGTGGTCCACGCGGAAGCGGACGGCGCGGGCCTGGTCGCTGGGGCAGCATGCCAGGAAGCGTTCGATCCAATCGGGCGGGGCTGCCGACCAGGGCGAGGACGAGCAGTTCCGGATCGGCGGCGGCGACGATGGAGCGCCAGTGCGCGATCGCTCAGTCTCGACGAGGTCGTCGAACTCGAAGCGGCCGGGGCTGAGCCGGTCGGCCAGTGCGCGGTCGTGGGCGGCGAGGTTCTCGAGGATCTGCATTCCGACGCGACGTTCGGAGGCCTGAAGGATTCCGGTGACGGCCGAAAGCCCGGCCACGCGGCGCCGCTGCATGCGGATCTGCTCGGAGAGCCGCGATTCCAGCCCGCGTTCGACTTCGCGGAGGATTTCCGGATCGGTTTCCTCGAGGTCGACGAGGCGGCGGATGACGTCGACCTGGACGTGGCGGAGCGAGGCGCATCAGCACGTTGCCCGCCTGCTCCGGCGGCAAGATGCGACAGCACCAGGGCGATCACCTGCGGCCGCTCGGTGGCGAGGATCTTCGACGAGCTTGTCGGCCTCGGCCTCGCGGAGGAAGCGGAAGGGAGGGAGTTCGGGGGGAGCGCTGGGTCGGGGCGTCTTCGAACGTTTGGACGAGGGGAGGGCGGACGAACTCGCGCACCAGGCGGTCGTCGATTTCGATGCCGGCGGGGAAGGGGTCGGCGGAACGTGGTCCCTTGCGGCTGAATTCTTCGAGGACGCGCTTTTGTTCGGCGGGATCGACGGCGTCGAGTTCGACCATCATGGTGCGAACCTGCGCGGCGATGCGGGGGTCCATCTGGTCGAGAACGAGGTCGGCGGCGCGGCGATCGAGGCTGCCGACGAAGATCGCCGCCTTGCGCAGTCCGTCTGTCAGGCTTGCGGGCGGGAATCGCGTGGGGAAGCGGCAGACTTCGTTGCCTTCACGGGTGGAATCCCTCAGTCTTAGGAAATGTTGCCGATCCAGGTCTTGAGGATGTTGGCGGCGGCGTCGGGGTTCTCGGTGACGAGATCGGAGAGTTCGTCGCGGAGAGTTTTCCCCGAGCCGGTAAGGCGTTTCAGTCGCCGCTGGGTGGCCACGTCTTCGTCGACTTCCTGTTCGTCCTCGGATTGCGGCGGAGCGACGACGACGGTGGGCTCGGACGCGGCGGGGAGCGGATTGGGATTGGAGCGGATCATCGACCGCAGCATGCCCAGACTCACCAGCGCGAGGAGGATCAGGCCCAAGGTGCTCCACGATTGGGCGAGCCAGGCCAAGGCCTGTTCCTGGAAGGCGGGCTCGGGGATTACTTCGGGAGGGAAGTCCTCGAACTCGGTGACGCTGACGAGCTTGGTCGTATCGGGCAGGCCTTGGGCGGCGGGGAGGAGACTGCCGACCATTTTCTCGAGCTTGGCGATCTCCTGCTGCTTCAGCGTGTCGAGGTCGGCGGGCGGAGGCGTCTTGGGTTTGTCGCCCGGGGCGGGCGGATTACGTTGCTGCCAAATCTTGAGGAAATAGCTGGTGGGGACATTGATGGCGGCCTTGACCCACTTGAGCGTGTGCGGTGCCTGTTCGCTTTCGACGGTCTGGGTGCCGACGAGGTTGGTTTCCTGGCGGAGGGTTTCTTCTTCCTCGTTGCGGCTTCCCTTGTTCTGTGCGGGCTGGACGGCCATGGGCTGATTGGCGCTGAAGCCGGCGCGGCCGCCGACGGCGGTGTTATCCTGGGTGTGGGTCGGCTCTTGTCGGTGCTCTGGACGATGACGCCCTTGGGATCGTGTTTGGTCTGGCGTTCGCGGCGCATTTTCTCGGTGTTGAGCTCGACGCTCACCGAGACGAGCACTCCCTGATACGGGGGAAGGACGGCCTTGATGGTGCGGGTCCATTCCTCCTGTTGCGATCGCTGGTACACGAGATAGGTGGGGTCCTCGCCGGGGCCCGGGGTCTCGCCGTCGCCGGCAGAGCTTTGGTGGTGTTTGAGGTCGATGACGACGACGTTCTCGGTCTTCAGGCCCGCGATGCCGTAGGCGACCATGCGGCGGATGGCGGCGACCGTCCGCGGGAGAGGGGCTCCGAGCCGGAAGGGGTGACGCTCACCGAGCGGTGGTGACTTCTCTCGACCGAAGCCGCGGCGTTTGTCCGTGTCGAACATTACCCAGGCGTTCTCGATGCCCGGCATCTCGCGGATGATGCGGGCCAGCTTCTTCTGTGTGCCCTTTGAGCAGTTCCTTGCGGTGCGGCGGTCGAATCGAGGTTGGTGGTGCCCAGTGCGGCGTCGACGGCGTCGTCGGGCAATTCGGGCAGGGCGTCGTTCTCGGCCGAGGGCGGCGAGATAGAGGTCTTCCTTGCCGCGGGGAATCTGGATCTTGGGACCGTCGAAACTCCAGTCCTTAAGCCCCTCCTTGCCGAAGGCGGCCGAGCATGGCCTGCTGTTCGGCCGGGGTGAAGGCCTGGCCGTTGAGCAGGTAGAGGCTGGGCGTGGCGGCGTGGAAACGGACGAGGTAGGCGAGGCTGACGACGACGATGGCCAGCAGCAAGCCCGTGGTGATCCGCGCGCCGGTCGATCATCGAACGGAACAGGTCGGCGAGTTGGGAAGACGCCTTATTGAGGAAATCCATCCATGGACTCCGCGAACGGCTGAGGATTATTGACGCCGTTGTTGATTGTGGAACGTTCAAAACCTTCGGTGCCGGGAAACCGGGCTTCCGTGGGTCGCCCTCGTTTCATGAGCGGCGCAGGACTCCATCGTGCCTGAGAGCCCCGGGGCCCTGCGTCGGCGGAGCGGCCTTCCTTGGCCCTGCGTCGGCAGCGTGCTTTTCCGGGATCCGGCGGGTGTTCTCGTTGACCAAGGGAAACGGGGCCGGCGCGGCCGAGCGCCTCGTTAGACGCGGATGTTCTGCACCTCCTGGTACGCCTGGACGATCTTATTGCGGATCTGCATCATCATGCGGAAGGCGATGTCGGCCTTCTGCACGGCGGTGAGCACTTCGGCCGGGTTGACGTCGCCGCCGGTGGCCAGTTGCTCGACCGCCTGGTCGGCGGCCTGCTGCATCGAGTTGACTTCGTGGATCGAATTGCAGCAGGTAGTCCTTGAACGAGGGGCCGCCTGGCGGCCGCGCCGGCTTGCCGGGCGCCGGCGGGCGCGGGAACGTCAGCGGAGACTGCGAGACGCTGTTGATCGGGTTCATCAGGCGAGGATCCTCAGGGTCTGCTGGGCGAGGTCCTTGGCGATTTCGATCGCCCCCAGGTTGGCCTCGTAGGCCCGGGCGACCGTCCAGGGCGTCGGTGAATTCGGTCATCATGTTGACGTTCGGGATAGGCGACGTAGCCTTTGTGCGGGCCTTCCTTGATCGCGTCGGGATGGCCCGGGTCCCATACGTCAGCGCGGCTCGGCGTCGTCGATCTCGACGCGAGCCGACCTTCACGCCCGCCGCACCGTCGGCCGCCCACGCTGTCGTCGGTCTGGAAGCACCACGAACCGCTTCTGGTAGGGCGCCGGCTCGCCCGCCTCGTTGTGCGTGGTCGAGATGTTCGCCAGGTTGCCGGAGATCGCGTTCATGCGCACCCGCTTGGCGACCAGGGCGCTGGTGCTGATGTCGAGGGAGGGGAACATGGCGAGGTTCCTTGGGGATTGCGGCGGACGAGGAGCGTAAGGCGTTCGCTGCAAGTTTTCCGGCCGCGCGAGCCGTTGTCTACTGGCCTCTATGTTGCTTACACCCGTTCGCTGATCGCGGTCTGCAGCAGCCGGAACTGGCTGGTCATGATCGACAGGGCCAGGTTGTGCTGCATCTGGTTCTTGACCATTTCGGTCACCTGGAACTCCACGCCGTCGTTGCTCTGGTCGTGGTAGAGGATGCTCTTGGGGTTCTTCGCGACTTCGGCCAGTCGTGTTGCGCCGGGTCGAATCGCGAGCATCGCCGGCGACCGGGACGCCGGGCGGGCTGTTGCCGGGCCTCGATGGCCTCCTTGAGCCGCGTCTGGAAATCCTCGACCGACAGATCGCGGGCCTGGTAGCCGGGCGTGCCGCAGGTTGGCGATGTTCCCGGCCAGCACCGTGTGCCGCGCCTGCGCGAAGTTGACCACCTGCTCCAGGACCGGAATCGTCGTCGATTGGAAAGATGGCCTTGAAACATGGCCGTCACTCGCTGCCGTGATCGCGTTCGACCGTAGCAACCGGCGTGCCGACCGCTCGCGCACGAGTTCGGTCGGCAATCGTTCGATGCCGTTATGCGCCTAGTCTTGCTTGCTTGTTCTGGTCTGGCCGACCGTTTGTGCGGCGTTCCTCGCGCGCATGTCACCGGTCTGCCGCACCGGCAATCGTGCGCATTCGGCGACCGGCAGTTTCCTGCCGATCGCGGCGGCAGGAATCCTGCCGCATTCGATGTCCGGCGTTATGGCTCACTCACGGTTCTCATCCTGCTTTGGACAATGCTTTGTCGCGCGGGGCGTAGCCGTACTGGCGCAGCTTGCCGCGACAGCGTGCGCACGCCGATCCCCAGGGCCTTGGCCGTCTTCTCGCGGTGGCCGCCAAAGCGTTCCAGCGTGGCCTCGATCAGCCTGCGTTCCATCTCCTCCAGGCTCAGTCCGACGGGCACCTCCGTCGCTGGCTCGGCGTTCGGTCGGCGGCTTGCGGATCGGCGAGCAGCCAGCGGCGCAGTTCGTCGGCCGTGATCGGGCCGCCGCCGGTCGAGCACGCTCGACCCGCGTGATGATGTTCTCCAGCTCGCGCACGTTGCCCGGCCAATGGTAGTGGACCAGCAGGTCCATGCGCCGACGCGATCCGAGGTCGGCGGGATCGCGCTGCGAGCCGCGCGGCAGATCGGGCGAGGAAGTAGTCGATCAGCTCGGGGATGTCCTCGCGGCGTTCGCGCAGCGGCGGCACGCAGAGCGGCACCACGGCCAGCCGGTAGTAGAGGTCCTGCGCGGAACCGGCCCGCGGCCACCTCCGCCGCGCAGGTCGCGGTTGGTGGTGGCCAGCACGCGGACGTCGACGCGGATCGTCTGGCTGGAGCCGACGCGCTCGAAGGATTTTTCCTGGAGCACGCGGAGCAGCTTGGCCTGGAGCGGCAGGTCGATTTCGGTGACTTCGTCGAGGAGGATCGAGCCGCCGTCGGCCAGCTCGAAGCGTCCCGTGCGCGGCGCATCGGCGCCGGTGAAGGCCCCGCTTCTCGTGGCCGAACAGCTCGCTTTCCATCAGGTGGGCGGAGAGCACGGGGCAGTTGAGGCTGACCAGCGGGCCGTGGCGGCGGTCGCTGGCCGCATGGATGGCCCGGGCGACCAGCTCCTTGCCGGTGCCGCTCTCGCCGCTGATGAGCACGGTTTCGGGCGTGGGCGCGACCTGGGCGATCTTGCGCCCGCAGGGCCTGCATCGCCGGGCTGGAGCCGATCATGGTCGCGGCGAGCTCGGCGACGACCGGCGTCGGCGATCGTCTGCCGTGCGGGCGGTCGCCGTGCACGAGGCGCCCGTGGCGGATCGCCTGGGCGACGAGTCCTCGAGCTGCTCGACGTCGAACGGCTTCTCGATGTAGTCGAACGCCCCATGACGCATGGCCTCGACGGCGGTGCTCACCGAGGCGTGGGCGGTGACCATCACCACCTGGGCGCCGTACTGGCGCTGTTCGAGCTGGACGATGAACTCCACGCCGTTCATGCCCGGCATCTTCAGGTCGGTGACGATGCAGTCGAACGTCCTCGCGCTCGATCGCGTTGCAGGGCCTCGGCGGCGCTGGAGCAGCAGGCGACGCGGTGGCCGGCCTGGCGAAGGACGTCGGCCATGGACTCGCGGGCCTGCGGCGTGGTCGTCGACGACGAGCACGTGGCCGGTGGCCGGGGGTCGGAGTCGGTTGCGTTCATGCGAGGAGACCTCCTCGGTGCCTGCGGGGAGGTTCGGAGGGTGAAGACGGCGCCGCCGTCGGGAGTCGTTGGCGGCAGAGACGGCTCCGCCGTGGACCTCGGCGATCCGATAGACGATGGCCAGTCCCAGGCCGGTGCCGCCGGGCTTCGTGGTGAAGAAGGGCTCGAACGCGCGGCGGCGGGCGACGTCGTCGGAGAGCCCGGGACCGGTGTCGGCGACTTCGAGTTCGAGCCGGCCGCGGTCGACGGCGGCGCGGACGGCGAGCGTGCCGCCGTCGGGCATGGCGTCGACGGCGTTGAGGATCAGGTTGAGCAGTGCGCGGCGGATCATGTCGCGATCGTGCGCACGGCGGCATTGTCCGCAGAGCACGTCGATGGCGGGCGCGAATCGACTGGGCGGCGAGCTGCGGGAGCCAGCGAGGCGACCAGTTCGTCGACGAGCTGGTCGGGGGAGAAGTTGACGCGGTGCGGATCGCGGTCGGAGGTGAAGTGCAAGAGGTCGTTGACCGTGGCGTCCAGGGCGGTGAAGCCGGCGGCGATCTTGGCGAGCACTTCGAGGCCCGGGGCATCGGCGGTGAGGCGTCGGCGCAGAAGGCTCAGGTAGAGCGTGACCGGCACGAGGTTGTTGCGGACTTCGTGGGCGACGTGGGCGGCCATTTGGCCGAGGTCGGCCAGGCGGTTCTTCCGGGCCAGTTCGCGGTTCTTCGACTTCGAGTTCGTCGGTGAGTCGGGCGACCTCGGCGCGGAGGGCTTCGTGGGTCCGCTCCAGCCGCGCGGTGGCGTCTTGCCAGGCGGCCAGCACCGTTTCCAGGTCGGCACTGGGCGTGAGGGTGAGGGCTTCGGCGAGGGCGAGGTCTTCCGCTGCCATGGAGTCAGTATCCCTCCGAGGTGAGGTCGAGGGCGCGTGGAGCCGGGGCGGCCGGCGCGAGGTAGGCGCGATGGGCCTGCTGCGCGGAGTGGACGCCTTGGAGCTGGGCCGAGGCTTCGTCGCGGCGGTGCGTAAGCTCCGATTCGCTTTGCCGCTCCTGGCGGACGATTTCGGCCAGGAGCGTCTCGCAGCTCGCGAGTTCAGCGGCGCACTGCCGGCGGTCGTCGGGCGTGCGCCAGCGGCGGGACTCGGGGTCCTGGCTGCGGAAGGGATCGAGGTTTCGTTCGAGACGCTGGAGCTGGGCGAGGAGGTGCTGTTTGGCGGCGAGCACGTCGAGCAGGTCGGCCGTTTCTCCGGCCGCGGACGAGCTCGAGCTGCTTCACGCCCAGGGTGCGCAATTGCACGAGGCAGTGGTGCTTGCGATGGATCAGGTCGGCGAGAACGTCGGTCTCGAAGGAGCTCATAGTGCAAGGAGGTCTTGGGGGAGTCGGATCGGCGGTTAAGGGAGTTGAGGGGCGGGTCCTTTCTGGGTCAGTTGGTCGAGCAGCGCGACCCATTGGGCGCGACTGCAATTGGTCGTATTCTGGAACTGGGTTTGGGGCTTCATGCGGTTGAGCACGACCTTGGCTTGTTCCAGTGCGGTGTTGGCTTTGCGCTCGGTGCTTGAGTTGTCGATGTGCGCGGGCCATTTGCAGGTAGGCATCGAGCACTTCGGGAGTATTCTGGTACCGGCTGGTGACGAGGGAGTAGGTCTTGAGGGCGGCTTCGTACTGGCCGAGGTCGAATTGCAGGCTGCCGGTGGCGAAGTAGACGTTGCGGAGTATGGTTTTTTCGAGGGGGCCGAGTTCGTGCTCCTCCTGGTAGCGGAGGATTGCCTCCTGGGTTTGCCGGTATTGTTCCAGCGCGGTGGCCAATGCTTCCTGGATTCGCTTGAGGCGGGCCAGTCGTGCATCCTCCACGAGGTCCTGCTTGAGCTTCTGGGTTTCGAGGTGCGCGATCTGGCGGTGGCTATCGGCGATCAGGTAGCGCGCGGTGAGCGCGTGCTGGGTGCTGCCGTAACGGGGATTGGCCTGGTCGCGTTTGAGCGCTTCGTCGAGGCGGCGGATGGCGTCGACATAGCGGCCACTTTCGTGGAGCAGTTCGCCCATGAGGAAGAGAGACTCGCGCCAATCCTTGCTATCGGGAGTGATGGCCTCTCCGTTGAGGTTCTCATCGAGGAACGCCTCGGCCTGACCGTAGTTGCCGCGTTGGACCTGGCGCGGGCGGCGAGGATGCGGGTGCGAGGTGGCCATGTCGCGGGGATAGAGCTTGCTCGCCTTCTCGAACGCGGCGATCGCCTCTTCCGCGCGGTCCGAGGCGAGGAGGGCCTCGCCCAGTCCGGTGAGGGCGGCGGCTTGGAAGCGGCGAGGCTCGTTGTTGAGGAAGTCTTGAAAGGCGCGTACCGCGGAGCGGTAGTCGTGTCCTTCAAGGTACGCGTTGGCGCTGGCCCAAAGGTCGTTGGGGTATTCGCGCGTGGCGATGCGGAGCCGCGCCAGCCGCTCGAAGTCCTGGCCGGCCGAGCGGAGGTGGGCGCGGGCTTGCCGCCGCAAGGGTTCGGACTTGGAATTCTCGAGCTGGCTTGCCTGATCGAGGAGGTCGTGGCCCCAGACGCGGTGGGTTTCGGCGGTGGCGAGGACGGTGCGCGGCTGCGGGAGGGCGGGTGCAAGGTGCTTTGCCAGGTCGAGGCACGAAGGGTAGTCTTTTGCGTCGAGGTAGCGCTGGTGACCTTCGACGATGCGCGGCGCAGGGACTCCAGGGGGAGCCAGGGATTGTCGTAGGAGGCGGGGTCGGAAACCGCGTCGAGAACGCGGCGATAGGCCGCGAAGGCATCGGAGTTCCGGCCTTGTTGGTGGTGGATCTCCGCTTCGTAAAGGTCGGCCGCGAGGGCTTCGGGCGTGCGCGGATAGAGCATGCGCGTGCGCGCGAACTGATTGAGCGCGGCGCGCGGATCGCCGCTTTCCAGGAGGCAGAGGCCGATCAGATACATGGCCTTGGGGGCCGAGGGCGTGGTGAAATCATTGTCGCCCTGGGCCTGACGCAGGGTCTGGATCGCTTCCTGGTAGACGGCGGCAGCCTTGGTACGGTCGGCCGCGTCTGCGCGGCCTTCAGGGTGCGAGCTTCGTGGATGCGAGTTGCGCGGAGAGGACGCGGGCTTCGTTCAAGAGCTTGGAGGTCGCGGGGATCCTGGCCAGAGTTTCGCGGCACGAGCCGGGCCGGTTCAGGTTCAAGAGGATCTCGGCTCGCTGGAGCAAGCGCGCTGTTGCCGGATCGAGGAGAGCGTGGAATCGGCGAGGAGTTGCGAGTTCTCCTTCAAGGCCTGGGCGAGCTTGGCGGATTTGTCCTTGAGGCCTTCGGACTCCTGGAGGAATCCGGCGGCGAGGAGGTAGCGGATTCTCACCCGCACTGGCGGGATTGGATTCGAGCGCTTCGCGCAGGACCATTCGGCTGGCGGCGATCTGGGCGCTGCCGAAGAGGCACTTGCCGAGCAAGAGCGTGGCTTGTGCCTCGTGCCCGGAGGGGAAGCCGAGTACTTTAGCCTCGGCGAGGTAGCGGGAGGCCACAAGGTGGAGTTTCTCGCGGTCCGGCTCGGCGAGTTTCTCGGCGTCGTGCGCGGCGAGTGTGCCGAGGACGAAGGCAGCGGCGGAGGACTGTGGGGGCGGGCAGGCCGCCTGGGCACGCACGGCTTGGGCCACGCGTTGGGCCTCGGCGTGATCGCCGCGGTCGAGGGCGTCGAGGGCCATCTCCGCGGTGACGATCTCCGGAATTTCCACGGGGACGGAACGGTAGAGTTGCACGAGTACCAGCGCCGACCAAGGAGACCAGCGTCAGGCCAGCCAGCGCGGTTTTGAAGCGGTGGGCGCTGACCCAGGCGCGGAGTCGACCGAACCGCGACTTCGGCGTTTCCGTTGCCGGAGCGTCGGGTTGTGGGTCGGCGGTTTTCGAGGGCTGGTCTTGGGGCATGGGCAATTACGCGATGTCGTGCGAGACGACCCCTGGCCCTGGACGTGGCGCCGGGGCTTTGTGGTACGGCTCGCAGCACCTTGGTGCGCGGCGGCTGCGATTCCCTTAATGTGCGTTGCGACGCGGGCTTACGGTGCCGCGGCTGCTGACGCGGGAAAGAAGACGAGGAAAAGGTGGGCGGTTTGTACTCGAAAGGGCCAAGAAGTGTCAATCCACGTTTGGGCGAGGACGATGCTCACCCCGGGTGGAATGAACGGAGGAGCCGCTGGTTTCGGGCATACGCAGTGCGAACTTTGGGGGAGGGCAAGAGACGCTGGACGCGGTTGGGTCGATCCCAGCGAGATTGTGCCGGATGCAGTGCGAGTCGCGCCATGCGTTGCACGAAGCAACGTGAATCACGGGTAGAGGCGATGCGGGCTAGCGGCGGAACGAGACGCGCGCCTTGGGGTGGCAGCGTGTTCCTGCGCCCGATTGCAGAGGAGTGGAACGGAATCCTAGCGGATATGCGCTACGACGACGTAGGCGCGAGGCTGCGATTTCGTGGAAGGGGCGGGGCGCTGATCCATGGAGTGCGCCGGCCGATTCTCCGAAGCGATCGTGGCGCCGGTCGAGGAGCTGATTTGCTCCATGATCCAGCGGTCCACGTCGGAGAGGATGTGGGTGGTCAGGTAATGGCCGTGCGGGTACTGGCGGAGGGTGACGGAGATACCCGCGGCGTGCAGGAGGCGGAGGTCGCGGCAGGCGCTGTCGGGCGAGTATTCGATGCTATCGCGGCCCAGCGCGAGGAAGACGGCGAGATTGCGTGCATAGGGCCACTGTCCGAGCGGGGTCTGGCCGCTGGGGAACGCGCCGCCGATCGAGAGCACGCCCGCGAATTGACGGGGGTGGTTCAAAGCGATGCGGAAGGCCATGGTACCGCCGCCATCGAAGCCCGCCAGGAAGATGCGGCCTGGGGCGATGTGGAGCTTGCGGCGCGCGATCTCGATGCTGTCGAAAACGCGCTGTTCGGCCTCGTGAATGTCCGGGGAGGATTGCGGCCAAGCCAACGCCGCGTCGCCGAACTCACCGTGCGACAGCGACATTCCACGGGGGGCGACGCCGACGTAGTTGCGCCGGCTGACATGAGGCATGACCTCCAACAGCTCCCGCTCATCACTGCCCGGCCCATGCATCCAGACGATCAGGGGATAGGCGTAGTTAGGTTCGTAATGTTGCGGGACGAACAACGCGGCGCGCCGTGTCAAGGGCGGGCGGGGAGAACAGACCGGCGGGGAGAGGGAGAAGAGATTCGAAAAGAGCCTCCCGGCTCGACCGGCCTGGCTTCATCGCGTGCGAACGCATCATGTTATCCTGTTGATCCTAGTACCCGAACAGGTGCGATCAACGCCATCACACAGGACATGCTCAAAGTGCAATCACCCAGACGGCGATCTCGAGGCAACCTTAAGGCGGCCTCGGCGCGCCAAGATCCGGCGGCCAGACAAAACCAGACTCTACCCCCTTGTGTTCAGACTGTCAATTGCACGCCTCAAGAAAGCAGGAAGCGGAATAACTACAAGCCGAAGGGCGTCGGTTCAGGATATCTTCGAGTCGATCGTGGAGCCCTGTTGCTCCAAGATTTTCCGGCTGCACAGGGTGGCAGCCGTAGTTTTCGGATCGTCTCTTAGTTTGATGCGGCAGTCAGACGCTCCATGGCGGCAACGAGCGACTTGACTGCATCGATACTCTTACGAAATGCTGCTTGCTCGCTCTCGCTCAAGGGAAGTTCAACGATTCGTTCCACGCCTTGTGCGCCGAGGATCACGGGGACGCCCACGTAGTAGCCGCCCACGCCGTACTCCTTGTCGCAGTAGGCTGCGCAGGGGATCAATCGCTTCTCGTCGCGGACCACGGCCTCGACCATCTGCGCCGTGGCGGCGGCAGGAGCATAGTACGCACTGCCGGTCTTCAGCAAACCCACGATTTCCGCTCCGCCGTCGCGCGTGCGCTGGACGATTGCTTCGAGGCGGTCGGGAGGGATCAAGGAGGTTACGGGAATCCCACTAACCGCGGCGCAACTGGTGAGGGGGACCATCGTATCGCCATGTCCTCCGAGAAGCATGGCGGAGACGTCTTCGACGCTGACACCCAATTCCATGGCGACAAAGGTACGGAAACGGGCGGTGTCGAGCACCCCGGCTTGTCCGATCACGCGTTGCGGCGGGAAACCCGTCAGCGCAGGCGCGCTGGACCATGGCGTCCAAGGGGTTGCTGACGACGATGAGGATTGCGTTGGGGCTGGTTTTTTTGATTTCAGCGGCGACGCTGCCCACGATGCGCGCATTGGTGGCGAGCAAGTCGTCGCGGCTCATGCCGGGCTTGCGTGCAATTCCGGCGGTGATGACGACGACATCGCTATCGGCCGTAGCGTCGTAACTCGTGGTGCCGGTAACGGTGGCGTCAAAACCGATGATTGGGGAGGCTTGCATGAGATCGAGCGATTTACCTTCCGGCATCCTCTCGGTCTGGGGGACGTCGAGAAGGACGATGTTGCCCAACTCGGCAGCCGCGCACCAATGCGCGGTCGTTGCGCCGACATTGCCCGCCCCAATGACGCTGATCTTCGCTCGTTTCATCACAAACAGACTCTGAGGGACGACTACTGCCGCTCGGAGGCGGCGCACGTTGGAGAAGTGGCTGAAAGCATGTCAACGTAAGAATCTTTTTCCGCCGGTCAAGAGGGGCCTCGCGGGGAATTCTGTGGGACGGTGCTTGTTTGAGTGGACGGGGAAGTACGGGAAGTTTGGTAGACGGGGGGGCTGGGGGGTTGAGCGTAATCTGATGGGGTGCGATTCTTGGTTATGCTACTTGAGGCAGACGCGCTTTCACGGCCGAGAGGAAGATAGTAGCATGATCCAGGGAGCAACTGGGGGTGGAATGCCGAGGAAGCGGTCTTGATGGCGGCGTAGTCGATGCTCGGGGGCGCGTGACCCTTTGTTGACCGGGTTCCCGATGGTCGCCCTCGGATCATTGCCTTATGCGGCGTGCGGCGTCAACAGGAGTCGATTTAAGGACCCGCTTGCAGTGCAGTCCATGGTTGGCCGCGACAGGCTGCCGGGGCGGTTTTTGGGTAGATTCAGCGAAGGAGTGGCCGGTGGTGGATAGACGATTCTCGCTTGTTGCCGTGGTACTTGTTGCCGTTGCAATGGTGGCGGCGACGCAGTGCGCAGGGAGAGGACACGCTCCGCGTGGGCAAACGCCGGATCACGGGAGTGGTACAAGCTACTTCAGCGACCGAGGTTACGGTGGCGCTGGCGAGCGGGACGGAGAAGTACCCCGTCAACCAGATTGAGTCGATCGTCTACGACCAGGAACCGACCTATCTGACCAAAGGGCGTGGGGAATATGTGGCCGGTCGGTACGAAGAGTCGCTGGCCATGCTGGCGAAGGTTGAGATGGGAGCGGTGAAGCGGACGGAAGTCCGGCAGGACCTTGAGTTCTACAAGGCGGCCAGCGCGGCTCGGCTGGCGCAGGCCGGCGCGGGGGAGATCGCCAAGGCGGGTACGAAGCTGGCGTCGTTCGTGGGGGAGTTTCCGGAAAGCTACCATGCCCTGGAAGCTGGCCAACTGGTGGGGGATTTTTTGATGACGGTGGGGCAATTCGCCAAAGCCCGCGAGTACTACGAGCGCGTGGGGGCGAAAGTCGCCGTGGCCCGGGTATCGCCAGCGCGCGGCGCTCGAGGTGGGACGAAGCTATCTGTTGGAGAAGAAGCTGGACGAGGCTTCGAGGTTCTATGAGGCCGCCCTGGCGATGACCGGGGATGAAGCGTCGATGGAGGCGGGGCGGAGGATCGCGGGATTGGGCAAGGCTCGCTGCCAGATGGAGAAGGGGGAAACGGATGCGGCGATCCAAGCGGCCGACGCGGCGATCGGTGACGCCGATCCCGAAGACGCGGAGGTGTTGGCCGCTGCCTACAATCTCAAGGGGATTGCCCTGGCTCGAGCGGGCAAGAAACAGGAGGCGCTGTTTGCGCTGCTGCGCGTCGACACGCTTTACTCGGAGGCGCGCGAGGCGCACGCCGAAGCGCTCTATCACCTGGTTCCGTTGTGGAAGGAACTCAAGCGGCCGGACCGCGCCCAGGAAGCGCAGAACACGCTGGGAAGCCAGTACAAGGAGACGCACTGGTACAAGAGCCTGCCTCGTTAGGCTTTTATTGACGTTCGCATTGTGAATGATCGGCACTGCCTGGCCCCAAGGCGTTGTTTTCCGGCCTCCCGGTGGTCGGCCTGGTGCATGGGCTATGCAGGGCTCAATCGAGCCGATCCGAGAACCTTTGGAGGTGCTGCGATTTTCCGGCCGCGCAGGGCCGCAACGGCAGTTCCGGGACAGGTTCTTGGAGCCGATCCGAGAACCGAGCGTTGCCCAAGAATCACTCGGCCGCACAGAGCCGCAACGGTAGTTCCGGGGAAGGTTCTTGTGTTGCGATGAGAAGGCGCGAGTCGAGGGCAGCGCGGGAGTCGGGGTATTGCGAAGCCATGCGAGCCGCGAAAGATGCAGGCCGGATCAGGCGCGGGGATGGAAGCGTTTGTGAACGGCCTTGAGGCGGGAAGCATCGACGTGCGTATAAATCTGCGTGGTGGCGATGCTCGCGTGGCCGAGCATTTCCTGAACCTGGCGGAGGTCTGCGCCGCCGGTGAGCAGGTGGGTGGCAAAGCTGTGACGCATGGTGTGGGGCGAGATGTCGGGCGGGGCTCCTGAGCGCGCGGCGTAGCGTTTGAGGAGTTCCCAGATGCGTTCGCGGCGGAGGCGCTGGCCGCGATACGAGAGGAGGATCCAGGGGGCCTCGGACTTGGAGCGCGCGGCGAGTCGGGGTCGTTCCTGTTCCAGGTAGAGGGTCACGGTTTCGGCGGCGCGACGGCCCAAGGGAACGACGCGCTCCTTGTTTCCCTTGCCGTGGCAGATGCAGAAGCGCTGGTCGAGGTGGACGTCGCGGAGGAAGAGGTTGGAGATCTCCGAGGCGCGGCAGCCGGTGGCGTAGAGCAACTCCAGAAGCGCGCGGTCGCGATGCCACCAGGGATCGAGGCGGCGCGGGCTGGCGAGGAGGCGGTCCACCTGCTCGGGACTGAGAATCTTCGGCACACGCTGCCAGAGCTTCTGGCTGCCGAGCAACTCGGCCAGGTTCTCCTGGATCGCTCCCTCCAACTGCAGATAGCGGAAGAAGACCTTGAGTGAGACGAGATGCCGGGCGAGGCTGGCGGGGGCGAGGTTTCGGGCGTGGAGCCAGGCGGTATAGTCGGCCAGATCGCGAATCGAGAGCGCGGGGACGTGGCGGCCGTCGAGCCAGACGTAGAATCGCTTGAGGTCACGGCGGTACGCGGCAACGGTGTTGGCGGAGAGGTGGCACTCGCCGGCAGCATATTCGAGGAACGAGTCGAGCCAGGCCTTGCCGAGTTGCGACGCGGCGGGCGGTTTCGGTTTGAGCAGGCGGCGGCGGGGTCCCCCCACGATCCACTCCCCTGAGGTGCGGCATTGAGCGCAGACGGGCCGGCAGGGCCCCTCTTCGGTTTTCGGAACGCGCGGCCGGCGGCCTTGAAGCCTTCTTGAGGCGACGCGATGCGGGGACTGCGGTGCGTCGGTTTTGCGCGGACGGGGGGAGGCCGCGGGGACACTCGTCGGCTGGATCGCGGTGGCAGTGGCCTCAACGGATCGAAGAATCGCCACACGCGCGGGGGAGGGACGGTTCTGGTTGCGGGGGCTGCGCGGAGGCGAGTAGAATCAGCGAGCACGGGGGAGGCCGGTCGCTGGTTCGGCGGCCGGCGGAGTCGGGTGGGGCAGGGGAGACAGGCCATGACGGGTTCATCGATGGGCATGGTTCGACTGTCGGAGATGGCCCACGAGGAGGAGGGCGACCTGTTCGCGTTGTTGACCGCGAAGGAGGCGTTGACCACGCGGGAAGGAAAGCCGTACATCAAGGTGACCTTCCGCGATGCGCGGCGCGAAGTGAGCTTTCCGATTTGGGACAATTCGCCGTGGGCGTTGCCGTGCCGGGAGCAATGGACGCCGGGAGTTTTCTACAAACTTCGGGCGATGTATCGCGAGACGTCGTACGGGCCGCAACTGGAGATCCGCAAGATTCGGGAAGTGGTGGAAGGGGACGCGGCGGACGGCTTCGACCCGGCGATGTGCGTGGCGCAATCGCGTTTTGAGCCGCGGGCGATGTTCGACGAGCTGCGGCGGATCGTGTGTGCGGAAATCGCCGGTACGGCTCTGCGGCAGACGGTGGAATCGATTCTGGAGACGCACGCGGCGCGGTTGCAGCGTTTTCCCGCGGCGCGGCGGCACCACCACGCGTTCGCCGGGGGACTGTTGGAGCACGTGCTCAGTGTGACGCGGACCTGCCTGTACCTGGCGGAGAAGTACGCGGAGAAATATCCGGACCTCGATCCGCCGCTCGACAAGGGGTTGGTGGTGGCGGGCGCGATCTTGCACGACATCGGGAAGCTCGAGGAGTTGGCGATGGAACCGGCGGACACGCGATACACGGCGCGCGGGGCGCTGGTGGGGCACTTGCTTCTGGGCGCGACCTGGTTCGTGCGGTGGGGCGCAATGCGGCTTGGACGCAGAGACGCTGTTGCGCTTGGAGCACTTGATCATCGCGCATCAGCGGCTGCCCGAGTGGGGCTCTCCCAAGCCGCCGATGACTCCGGAAGCCCTGTTGGTGCACTATGCCGACGATCTGGACGCCAAGTTCGACATGATGTACTCGATCCTCCGCGACGACAAGACGGAGGGGCCGCTGACGTCGGAAAAGAACCTGCTGCGGCACCGCGTGTATCGCGGCGGTGGATTCGCCCCAGAGGGCGATTGAGGTTTCCACCCGAGAGTTTTTCCCCCGGGGACTGCGCGGGGGGCGCGTAGACGGCGGGGGTGGCGTGTGTTATAAGAGTCGCGGGGGGAGTGTCCGGGCAAAGCGTGCCGCGTACCGAAAAAGAACTTCCGGGAAGCGGCATTGGGGCGGGTCATTCCCCTTGAGTGGCACGCGGCTATAATGGGTCGCGATTGGGGACGGGGATGCACGCGGAACAGACGTTCAGGCGGCGCGGCGTTTGGAGGCAAGTTTACGGACCGTGCGGGAGCTACTGTAGGACACAGCAATGCCAGCCAACCTGACGAAACGACATCGTGAAGTGATTCGACTGCTCAGCCTGGGATGCACAGTCAACGAGGCTGCGAAGGTTCTGAAACTCTCTCCGAGCACGGTCGACAATCACAAGACGACCGCGATGGCTCGACTGGGCACGGACAAGCTTGCCCTGCTCACGCGCCTTGCGCTTCGACTGCGGATCACCAACCTGAAGGACAAGCTCACGGTGCGCGAGAAGCGGTTGAGCGGGCGCCGCGACGACGGTTGGAATTGACCGCTGGGGCGGAAACGTCGGCGGGCAGGGAGGTCGCGCGGCGGTCTTCGCGCGGGGCGGATGCCGCGTGTGCGGAGTCTTGGCAAGGACGGTGCGCCGGCACGCCCTGATCAATCTTAGAGCCGATCCCAGAACCGTGTGCCGCTCCTGCATTCTCCGGCCGCGGAGGACTGCCGTGGCGGGAGAGGTTCTCGATCAGACGTTGTTGATCAGACGCGGACTTCGGCGGCGGGCGGTTCGGTCTCACCGGAGCGGGCGCGGAGGGGCGCGATGACCTCGGCGAGGAATTCGTCGACCTGCTCGGGGGCGCGGCCGACGAACCGCGACGGATCGAGGGCGGCGTCGAGATCGACTCGGGCAAAGGCGGGATCGGCCGCCAGCCGTTCGAGCAGGTCGTTGGGGGCGCCTTGCTGCTTGACCATGGCGGCGGCGGCCTGGCTATGGCGGCGGATGCGCTCGTGGAGGTGTTGACGGTCGCCGCCGGCGGCCACGGCGTCCATGAGCAGGTTCTCGGTGGCCATGAAGGGGAGTTCGGCCTCGAGATTGCGCTCGATGACCTTGGGGTAGACGACCATGCCTTCGGCGACGTTCTGGTAAAGGATCAGGATTGCGTCGATGGCCAAGAAGGCCTGGGGGAGGATGAGGCGGCGCGAGGCGCTGTCGTCGAGCGTGCGTTCGAGCCACTGCGTGGCGGCGGTGGTGGCGGCCGTCGTTTCGAGGCTGATGACGAAGCGGGCGAGTGAGCAGATTCGCTCGCTGCGCATCGGATTGCGCTTGTAGGCCATGGCCGAGGATCCGATCTGTTCTTTCTCGAACGGTTCTTCGACTTCCTTGCGGTGCTGGAGGAGGCGGAGGTCGGTGGCCATCTTGTGGGCGCTTTGGGCGATGCCCGAGAGCACGGCGAGGATCTGGCTATCGACTTTTCTCGGGTAGGTCTGGCCGGTGACCGGATAGGCGGTCTCGAAGCCGATCTTGCGACAGATGATTTCTTCGAGGCGGCGCACCTGGGCGTGGTTGCCGTGGAAGAGCTCGAGGAAGCTGGCCTGAGTGCCGGTGGTTCCCTTGGAGCCCAGGGCCTTGAGGCCGGCAAGCCGGTATTCGAGGTCCTCGAGATCGAGCACGAGGTCGTATGCCCACAGGCAGGCGCGCTTGCCGATCGTGGTGGGTTGAGCCGGTTGCATGTGGGTGAACGCGAGGCACGCCAGGTTGCGATGCTCCTGGGCGAAGCGGGCAAGCCGGTCGATCACGGCGACGAGGCGGGCGCGCACGAGCTGAATCGCTTCGCGGAGCAGGATCAGATCGGTGTTGTCGGTGACGTAGCAACTGGTGGCGCCGAGGTGGATGATCGGGCGGGCGGTGGGACAGACGTCGCCGTAGGCGTGGACGTGGGCCATGACGTCGTGGCGGAGGCGGCGTTCGTGGAGCGCGGCGGCTTCGAAGTCGATCTCGTCGGCCTTGGCGCGGAGCTCATCGATCTGCTGCGGGGTGATCGGCAGGCCCAGTTCGGCTTCGGCCTCAGCCAGCGCAACCCAGAGTCGCCGCCAGGTGCCGAACTTGCGCTGGGGGCTCCACAGCGCGCTCATTGCGGCGGAGGCGTAGCGGCCGATGAGCGGGTTGTCGTAGTGGTCGTATTGGCTTGCCATGGGTTTTCCTTCAAGGCGGGGAGCTTCGAGTTCCGTGCCCTCGGGGGATGACACGTGGAGGCGGAGCGGGGTTCGCCCAGCGACGGGGACGGCCGACGCTGCGAATCGAGGATTACATATTGGTCAGGTCGTCGGCCGAATCGCGGCCGCCGAGCTCGTCCATGGCACGCGCGAGTTGATGATTATGATGGTTGTCTTCGGCGTAGATTCGGCACACGCGATAGCTCAGGGGCAAGCGGCGAAAGATCTCGCGCTCGTCCAGGCTGCGGATCTGGCTGGAGACGGGGTCGAAAAGAAAGTTCTGTCCGGAGGCGGGGGCGCGCGTGCCGGGGCGGCTGACGTGGCGGGCGAGGTCGAAGCGGAGCGGCAGATTCTGGAGGGCGCCGGGGAGCCGTGCGCGGACCGCGGCTTCGAACAAGTGGACGTCGCTGAACACGCTCGTTCCCTCCGTCTCGCCGGGATGGAAGAACACCGTGCGTTCGCAGGCCATCTTCCAGCGGACTTTGCGGGTGAGGAAATCGCGCCACGCGCGCCGAGCTCGCGGAGGGTGGGGTCGGCCGAGCGGTACCATGCACCCACCTCGACCAAGAGCGACCATTCGGTCCAGTGCTGATAGGCGTCGAGATTCTCCCGGGGATTGCCGGGAAAGAGGTACGGCTTGCTGTCGGTAAACAGCTCGGCGAGCGAGATGTCGATGGCGCGCACGGTGCGGTGGAAGTAGATCGTGCGGAACAGCTCGGCGCGGACGGCGATGAAGCGGACCAGCGCGGGCAGCCCGCGCTCGTGGATGGTCAACCCGCGCGGCGTGAAGACGCTGTAGTGAAGGAGTCGTTCGAGGTCGAAGGCGCGGGTGTTGTAGCCCGACATGTAGGCGTCGCGGAGGACGAAGTCCATGTTGTCGACCGTGTAGAGGCCGCTAAACAGACTGCGGAGCAGGCGGAGCCAATGGAGGGGCTCGTCGTCGGCCTCGCGAGGGCGGCTGATGAGGAGGGCGACTTGGGCGGGGTCGAGCACTTCACCGGGTTCGAGGCAGCCGCGGGGATTGCGGCGCACGGCACGGAGGAGATGGCCCAACTCATGCTCGATGATGTGGGCACCGAGGGTTTCGTGGGTGAGGCCGTAGTCGGCGAGGAAGTGGTGATCGAAGAAATGGCCGAAAGGGCCGTGTCCCACGTCATGGAGCAGCGCGGCCATGCGCAGCAGCGACTCGACGTAGGCCTGGCTGGGCACCTCGGGGCAGACCTCGCGGAGGCTGGGGTACAGCTTGTCGGCGGCACGGCTGGCGAGGAACATGGCACCGAGCACGTGCTGGAAGCGGGTGTGTTCCGCGCTGGGAAAGACCCACCATGCCGTCTGGAGTTGATGGATCTGGCGGAGTCGCTGCACCCAGGGGTGATCGATGATTTGCTGTTCGGCGACCTCGCCCTCAGGTAACCCTGCGGAGGAGGTAAACGGAATATATCCGTGAATCGGGTCGTGGCTGAGGTTCTCGTTCTGAAAGTATTGCATAAGAAAGAATTATGCCGTGGCGGGCGGGGAACGTCCAGGATCGGCAAGACTCTCCAAATCCGCGCGCCGATCGATCTAGCGGGAATTCGCCCAGCGCTTTAAACTCAGCGTGACTATACCGATTGCGTAGAATGTGAACTCGCGCCTACCAACAGGAGGGGATATCGTGCGGATCAGGACTGGGGCGTTAGGATTGGCGATGAGTCTCTGGGCCACCGTGGCGGGGTATGCTGCCGACAAGGTAGTCCCGAGCGAGCAGTTATTGCCCAGTACCACTCAAGGGTTCGTCTCGGTTTCCAACCTGGATCGGCTCTCGGAGCAGTGGCAGAAGACGCAACTTGGGCAACTGGTTCGAGATCCGGCGATGAAGCCGTTCGTGGACGATCTGCGGCGGCAGTTTGACGAGCAGTGGTCGGGTTCGCGGGAGCGGTTGGGGCTGACGCTGGACGACCTTCGGGGAGTGCCTGGGGGCGAGATTGCGGTGGCACTGATTCAGCCCGGCCCCAACCAGATGGCACGAGCGTTGGTGGTGGACGTGACGGGGCACGGCGCCCAGGCGGACGCCTTGTTGAAGAAGATTGCCGTCAGCTTAGCCAAGCAGGGAGCGAAGCAAAGCCAGATCCAGGTGGCGGGGACGACGGTCACGGTGTATGCGTTGGCCAAGCCGCAGGGCAAGCCGGCCGACATGCCGCAACAGTACGCGATGCACTGCCTGCGAGAGAACCGGCTGATCGCCGCGGACAACGTCGAGGTGATGCGGGGGATCCTGGGACGGCTGGCGGGGCAGCCGAGTCCTTCGCTGGCCGACGTGCCTTCGTTTTCCGCTTCGATGAAGCGGCTGCGCGGATGTCGCGGCGGATTACGTGCCGCAGGTGCGATGGTTCCTTCGTCCGATCGGCTATGCCGAAGCGGCCCGGGCGGGGCGGCCCGAGGCGGAGCGACGGCGTGGGCGGACGATGCTCGACGTGGTCAAGGAGCAGGGGTTTTCGGCGATCCAGGCCCTGGCGGGCTACGTGGACTTTGCGGTGGAGGGACAGGAGTTGATGCACCGCACGGTGGTATTTGCGCCGCCGCCGCACGAGAAGTCGATGAAGATGCTGAAGATTCCCAATGGGCCGGATCTGCAACCGCAGCCTTGGGTGCCGTCGCAGGTCGCGGGGTACTTTTCGCTTTACACGGACGTGCTGAATGCCTTTGACAACATCGGCCCGTTGTTCGACGCATTGTATTCGGAGGACGGCAAGCCGGGGCTCTGGCAGGACGTGCTGGAAGGGCTGCGGAAGCAGCCCAACGGGCCGCACCTGGACTTGCGGGGCGAGTTGGTTGCGCACCTGGGCAACCGGATCACGATTCTCACGGACTATCAGCTTCCGATTTCAACGTCGAGCGAGCGGCTGCTGTTTGCGATCGAGGCGAAGGATCCGGAGCGGGCGGCCGCCGGGATCGCGAAGTGGTTCAAGAACGACCGGCTGATTCGCCGCAACGATTATAAGAATCAGGCGATCTGGGAAGCGGTTCCCGTGGAAGACAAGTCGCCGGTGCCGGTGGTTTCGCTGGAACTGCCGGGCTTCGGCCCGTCGGGCGACAAGGCGGAAGCGCCGCCAGTGGAGTACGAAGAGACGCTGTTGCCCAACCAGGCGATCACGGTGGCGCACGGGCATCTGCTGATCGCCTCGCATCGCGATTTTCTGGTGAAGCTTCTGGACCAGGCGGGCAAGCGGGATTCGCTGGCCAAATCGGTCGAGTATCAACAGGTGGCCAAGGGGCTGGCCAAGTTTGGCGCCGCCGAGAAATCCGCGGAGAACATGGCGAAGAGCGACGAGCTGTACCGGCCAACGTACGAATTGATCCGCCAGGGAAAGATGCCGGAAAGCGAGACGATGTTGGGCAGGATTCTCAACACGGTTTCCGGGGCCGGTCGGAAGGGGGTGCTCCGCAAACAGCAGATCGACGGCACCAAGATGCCGGACTACGAGTTGGTGCGGCGAAGCCTGGGGCCGGCCGGTTTGCAGGCGGTGACCGAGGAGCAGGGCTGGTTCATCAAGGGTTTCTTGATGAAGAAGTGAAGGCTGCGAATCCGCTCGGAGCCGAGTACGAGGCCCCGCCGAGGAAACTGCCTGTGCGGGCGGCGTGCAGAGCGGTGCATGGCCCCGCGGCAGGTGGTCCGCGTGCGGTTGCCGCGCGTCAGCGGAGGACCTGAGCGATCTGGGCGAGCCCGGCCAGGGCGGCGTCGATGTCTTCCGGCGTGTTGAAGTCTCCGATGCTGAAGCGGACGGTGCCCCCCAGCTCCAGCGTGCCTAGTGCGCGGTGCATGCGCGAGCGCAGTGCAAGCCGGCGCGAACTTGCACGCGGCAGGCGGAGTCGAGGGCCGCGGCCACGTCCTGGGGAGAAAGGCCGTCGACGCCGATACTGACCACGCCGACGCGCTGGCAGGCGCTGGAGGGGCCGTAGATCTTCACGCCGGGAATGGCCTGCAATCCGGCGATCAGCCGGGCCGTCAGTTCGATCTGATGGCGGCGGACGTGGTCGATGCCGCGGTGATGAAGATAACCGACGGCCGCCTCCAAGCCGAAGATGCCCAGCGCGTTGAGATTGCCCGATTCGTAGCGATCGGGCAGCGAGTCCGGCTGGCGGTCTTCTTCGCTCCGCGTGCCGGTGCCACCCTGGCGGAGCGTCTCCAGTTGGCGCTCGAGTCCGGGTCGCACGTAGAGCAAGCCGGTTCCCAGGGGGCCGAGGAGGCCCTTATGGCCGGGGGCGGCGAGAAGGTCGGCGTCGAGGGTGCGGACGGAGATCGGCAGATGGCCGAGCGACTGCGCGGCATCGACGAGGAAGACGGCGCCGTGGCGGCGCGCGATGCGGGCCACCTCGGCGACCGGCTGGAGCACGCCGGTCACGTTCGAGGCGTGGACCATGGCCACCAGACGCGTGTTGGGGCGCAACGCGGTTTGGAAGTCGTCGGGGTCGAGCACTCCCTCGGCATCGCAGGGGACGTGAGTGAGTTCGATCCGTCCTCGTTCGGCAAGCCAGCGGAGCGGCCGGAGCACCGAGTTGTGGTCGGCGACCGTGGTCACGGCGTGGTCGCCGGGACGGAGCAGACCGTGGATGGCCAGATTCAGCGCGTCGGTGCCGTTGAAGGTGAAGACAATGCGTTCGGGCCCTTCGGCCTCGATGAGTCGCGCGATTGCCATGCGGCAGGTGTCGACGGTGCGGTCGACTTCGATCGCCTCGGCGTAGACGCTCCGCGCGGGGGAGCAGCCGAGAGTGCGCTGGTAGAGATCGACGGCCCGATAGACGGCCTCGGGTTTGGGCCAACTGGTAGCGGCGTTGTCGAGATAGATTCGCGGTTGCGGTTCCGGGGGCATACTCTTGCGGTTCCTTTCCAGGAAGTGTATCTCCATTATAGGAAACGGCGGAGCAGGGGGGGAAACAGGCTGGGCAGAAGGGGGCGGCGGCCGGTTGAGGCGGTGCGCGGGTCGCGGTAGAATCGCGGAGCGAGTCGACGAAATCCAGTTACCAGGAGGCTTTGCGCCATGGAGCATTACATACACGGGAAAGTAGTGATCGTGACGGGCGGGTCGTCGGGATTCGGCTTGGAGACGGCGCGAATCCTGTTGGAGATGGGAGCCCAGGTCGCGATCACGGGGCGCAATCCGCAGCGGCTGACCGAGGCCGAGAAGGATTTATCGCACAAGAACCTATTGGCCGTGCGCGCCGACGCCACGCGAACCGAGGACTGGCAGCGTTTGGTGCAGACGGTGCTGGAGCGCTTCGGGCGGATCGACGTGTTGGTGAACAACCACGGCGGTGGAATCCGGATCGACGAGGTCGCGAACATGGAGGACGATGAGATCGAGACGATTCTGGCGGTCAATCTCACCTCGGTGATCAAGGGCTGCCGGGAGGTGGTGCGCGTGATGCGGGGCCAGGGTCGGGGACACGTGGTCAACGTGTCCAGCGGCGTGGCCTATCACTCCTGGCCGACCTGGGCGGTTTACACGGCGGCCAAGGACGGGCTGGTGGGTTTCACGCGCTGCCTGCACCTGGAGATGTCGGAGTGGGGCGGAAAGGCGACGAGCTTTATTCCGGGGGCGGCGCGGACCAACTTCTGCCAGGCGGCCAACCTGCCCACCGACTGGTTGGAGGGCTTTCCCAGCGGGCAGGACTTTGCGCGGACGCTGGTTCACTGCATCGACGTGCCCGAGGGTTGCTTCATCGAAGAGGTTAATATCTGGGGCACCGAGCAGGTCAAGGATGCGATGACTCCCTTCTGAGGCGGCGCGCGACGAGAGCCGGAATGGGCAGCGAAGAGGCATGGGGCGAGGGGGACACTTTCTGCAAGCCGAAGGAGAATCACCATGCAGGCGCGGCGGAAGCGTGGCGGCGAGGGGCGGATGACGCGGCGGCAGTTCGTGGGGCTTTCGGCGGGAATGGGAGCTGCGGCCGCCGTGGCGGGAGAGGCTCCCATGTTTGCCTCCGAGCGTGCCAAGGGAGCGAACGAGCGGATTGGAGTGGGATTTATCGGAACCGGAGGCCGGTGCGGGTCCCACATCGACATCTGCTTGAAGCTCCAAGAGCAGGGGCTCTGCGACACGGTGGCGGTATGCGACGTGTACCGGCCGCGCGTCGAGGCGGCGGCGCGGCGGACGAAGGGAAAAATATACCGGCGGTGCCAGGAACTGCTGGCGGATCCCCGGGTGGACGTCGTGTGCATCGCCACGCCGGATCGGCACCATGCCGCGCAGTGTATCGAAGCGATGCACGCGGGCAAGGACGTCTACGTGGAGAAGCCGCTGACGCACTGGTCGCAGATGGACGCGGCGCAGCGCGTGGGGCAAGTAGCGGACGAGACGAAGCGGATCGTACAGGTCGGGACGCAGTTTGTCGCCGACGACGCCTATGCCGAGGTCCGCAAGCTGATCGCCGACGGGGTGATCGGCAAGGTGGTCCACGTGCAGGCCGGCTACTTCCGCCGCGGCGATTGGGGTGAGCGGATGGGGATCGACGATCCGAAGGCCCAGGCCGGGCCGGACCTGGACTGGGACCAGTTCCTCGGCGACCTGCCCAAGCGGCCGTTCGACGTTTCGCGGTTCTTCCAGTGGCGGATGTACTGGGACTATGCAGGTGGTCCGGCCACGGATTTGTTGGTGCACTCGTTCACGCCGGTGTTCTGCTTGCTGGACCTGGGCATGCCGCAGCGCGTGTTGGGGGGCGGAGGGACCTTCCAGTACGCGCGGGAAGTGCCCGACCAGTGCAATATCGTGGCCGACTACGCGGGCGGGCCGAGCGTGGTGCTGATGAACTCGCTCTCGAACTTCACGGGAATCGAGACGATGCTGCGGGGCACGGACGGAATCATTCTGTTCAAGGGAGTGGACCAGCTCAGGCCGAAGGAGGGAATGCGGATCGTACCGTCGGCCAAGGGGGCGAAGGAGATCTTCATTCCCTGGAAGAGCGCGGGGATACGGGTCGATTGTGGAGCAATTTCCTGGAATGCGTGAAGACGCGCCAGCGTCCCTACAGCCCGATCGACATTGCGGTGCGCGTGCAGGCCCCGTTGAACATGGGGATCCTGTCGCATCGCGAAAGCAAGGTGGCGGCGTGGGACGATCAGAAGCAGCAGATCGTGTTGCGTTGAGCCGGAGGCCGCGCGGCCGACGATCCGCGTGGCTTACGCCTGCCAAGGCAAGCGGTCGAGATCGACATTGCCGCCGCTGAGAACGATTCCCACGCGGCGATTGCGAAAGCGCTCGGGCTGGCGAAGCACCGCGGCCAAAGGCACGGCGGCCGACGGCTCGACGACGAGTTTCATCCGCTCCCAGAGCAGTCGCATGGCGGCGATGATTTCGTCTTCGCGGACGGTGAGGATGGCGCGCACGTGGCGCGTGAGGATGGCGAAGGTCCGCTCGCTCAACGTGGCGCGCAGTCCGTCGGCCACGGTATGCCCCGGGCCGGCGGGCATGAGGCGGCCCGCGCGGAGCGAGCGAAACGCGTCGTCGGCCTGTTCGGGCTCGGCGCCGAGCACTTCGCAGGCGGGAGAGAGGGCCGCGGTGGCCAGGGCAATCCCGCTTGCCAATCCGCCTCCGCTCACGGGAACCACCAATTCCTCCAGTCCGGGAACTTGCTCGTGCAACTCCAGCGCCAGGGTGCCCTGGCCGGCGATGACGGCCGGATCGTCGTAGGGATGGACGAGCGTAGACTGGGTGGAATCGAGGAGCTCGCGCGCTGCGCGCTCGCGGTCGGCAAGCGTCGGTGCGCAGAAGTGGATCGTGCCGCCGTAGGCTCGAACGGCGCGCTGCTTGGCTTGGGGGGCGTTTTCGGGCATCACGAGGTGGGCCGGGATGCCGCGGAGTCGAGCGGCCAAGGCCAGGGCCGCAGCATGATTGCCCGATGAATGCGTGACCACCCCACGGGCAGCGCGCTGGGGATCGAGCGACAAGACGGCGTTCATCGCGCCGCGAAACTTGAAGGCCCCGGCCTTCTGAAGGTTCTCGCACTTGAAAAAGAGCGTGGCGCCGGCCAGGGCGTCGAGGCCTTGGCAGGTGAACACGGGCGTGCGGTGGGCATGGGGAGCGATGCGCGCGGCCGCCTGGCGGACGTCTTCGAGTGAGGGAATGGACAGGTTCATGATTGCGGATGCCGGCGAGGGGCACGCGGCGGAGAGTAGGCGACTGGAGGTTGAGTGTCTATCCTACTGTCGCCGCGCATGAGGTGAAAGGTGGTTGCGAGCGATTGCGCGGTTGCGGGCGCTGCGCCCGCCCGGGTATGGTGAGCCGGTCACGGTCGATTGCAGGACTTCTCGATGCCGGCGCAGTCAAGGTTCGCGGTTCACTCCGGATACTGAGCCGAAACGGCCCACGATCCGGAGTTCCGCCGGCCGCCCGGCGCTGAATTGGCGATACGGGGTTCCATCGTGGAGGGAGAAGGAATGGCAACGGCAGGCAAGGAAGCGAGCAAGTCGGCGGTGATCCTGGCGGGAATTCCGTCGCGGAGCGCGGGGTTGTACCACCGCATCCGGTATCTCGTCTTCGACCCCGTCGTGTACCTGGAATTGCCGGGTGCGTCGGGTTCGGTGGATCGCTTGCTGATCCTGCGGGACATCGAGATGGAACGTGCGCGGCGGAGCGCGCGCGTGGACCGGGTGGCATCGCCGGCCGACTATGCGCCGGAGGGCGGGCTATCGGGTGATCGGGAGACCGCCACGGCGCAGGCCGCGGCGGAATGCCTTCGCCGGGCGGGGGTGCGCCGCGCGGTAGGCGATCGAGCGCTGCCCCTGATCTTCAGCGAATTCCTCCGTCGCGCGGGGATCGAGGTCGAGTGCGACCTGGACGCGGGCGTGCAGGACCGCCGTCGCAAGGACGAGCAAGAGATCGCATGGCTTCGCGAGGCCCAGGCGGTGACCGAAGAGGTCATGCGCGAAGCGTGCGCGATCGTGGCGCGGGCAGAGGCGCGGCGCGACGGCGTGCTCGTGCACGAGAGGGCGCCACTGACTTCGGAGCGGTTGCGGGCCTTGGTCGATCATCGGTTGCTCGATCGGGGCTACGAGAACCCGACGTCGATCATCGCCGGCGGTCCGTCCGGGGCCGATTGCCATGACGTTGGCGCGGGGGAACTCCGCAGCGGCGAGCCGGTGATCATCGACATCTTTCCCCGCAACCGGCAAACACTCTACAACGGTGATTGCACGCGGACCGTGGTCCACGGCGACGTGCCCGAAGAGGTGGTTCGGATGCACGCCGCGGTATGCCGGGCGAAGCGCGTGGCGATCGAGGCGGTGCGTGCCGGGGTGAGCGGCGAGGCGGTGCATCTGGCGGCGATCGAAGCGATCGAGCGGGAGGGCTACGCCGTGGGCCTGCCACCGCCGGGCGCGGCGGATTCGTATTGCGGCATGGTCCACGGGACAGGCCATGGGGTGGGACTGGAAGGTCACGAACCGCCGCTTCTGGATCGGAAGGGGCCGGAGCTTTTGGCGGGGGACGTGGTGACCGTCGAGCCGGGGTTGTACCGCCGCGACTTGGGGGGGGTGCGAGTGGAGGACATGGTGGTGGTCACGGAGCGGGGTTGCGAGAATCTCAACCGGCTACCCGAGGGGCTCGATTGGAGATAGGACCGCCACTGGGCACCCCTCTCGAAGCGGAGTGGTGGTGGAGGGGATTGGGAGATAGAATAGCGGTTTTTGTCGGCGATGCCTTCGGATGTTGGGTTGCCCGCCTCGCGTCGGGCGATGATTTCCAGCGAGGGCAGCCAAAACGCGGGGCGGTCGTTGGGGTTTGTTTTTCGTTTAGCTAACCGCAGTCGAGTGGAAGAGTTATGAAACGCAGGCCGTTTATCGCTGGGAACTGGAAAATGAACCTGGACCGGGCGTCGGCCGTTGAGCTGGCCCGGAAGGTCGCCGAGGGTGCGAAGGGTTTGGACCACTTGGATCTGGCGGTGGTTCCTCCGCTGGTGTACATCGATGCGGTAGCGCAAGTGTTGAAGGGGTCGAAGGTCCCGTGGGGTGCCCAGAACTGTTATCACCAGGCCAATGGGGCGTTCACGGGTGAGGTGAGCGTGGCGATGCTGAAGGACTTGGGCTGCAGCTACGTGATCCTGGGGCACAGCGAGCGGCGGCACATTCTGGGGGAGACCGATGCGGAGGTCAACAAGAAGGTGCACGCGGTGCTGGGGGGCGGATTGCTTCCGATCGTCTGCGTGGGCGAATTGCTGGAAGAGCGGGAGGCGGGCAAGACGTTGGAGGTGATCCAGCGGCAGGTGAACGGCTCGCTGGCCGGGGTTTCGGCGGAGCAGATGGGGCGGATCGTGATTGCCTATGAGCCGGTATGGGCGATTGGGACGGGGAAGGTGGCGACGCCCGCAGCAGGCCGAGGAGGTCCATCTCGCCCTTCGCAAGCTGTTGGAAACCCGTTACAATAGGGAGGTTGCCGAGGGCGTGCGGATCCAATACGGGGGCAGCGTCAAGCCGGACAACGCGCGCGAGCTGCTCGCCCAGCCGAATATCGACGGGGCTCTGGTGGGCGGGGCGAGTCTGAAGGCCGACCAGTTCCTGGGGATTGCGGCCGGGCGCGGCGCACTGAGTTCGAGTCAAGGAGTGCAAAGAACGATGGCAGTGGTGCAAGTGCTGATAATGTTTCTGCTCGTTCGTCCTGGCGGTCTTCCTGATCGTTCTGGTTCTGATCCAGCGGGGCAAGGGCGGCGGGTTGGCCGGGGCGTTCGGCGGTTTGGGCGGCCAGAGCGCCTTCGGCACCAAGGCCGGCGACCTGTTCACGCGGATCACGATCGGCGTGGCCGCGGTGTGGATTCTCGTTGTGCATCGTGAGCGTGAAGCTTTATACCGCGGCGAGCGGGCGGCTGCGTGACGAAGGCGGCGCGGAGCAGTCGGCGCCAGCCGATCCGGCTGCCGCGGGTTCTGCGGCGGGTGCGAGTGACGCTGGGCGGCGGGCGGTTCTCCGGCGGCTTCGGGGCCTGCCGAAGCGCCGCAAGTGGACCGACTCGGCGCCGGCGAAGTGACCGCGGCGCGCGTCTGATCGGGCCAATCTGAGCGTTCGAGGAGGTGTGCTGCCTGTGCCGCTGAGCATGACCGGCTTTGGCGAGGCGCACTGCCAGCGCGACGGGCTGGCGGTGTCGGTGGAAGTGCGGACGATCAACAGCCGCTACTTCAAGCTCACCATGCGCATCAGCGAGGGCTATGGCGCGTTGGAGCCGCAGATCGAGGCCGCGCGTGCGCAAGCGGGTCCGCCGCGGGACGTGCAGGTGACGGTCCGCGTGGATCGGACGCAACTCGGCCGACGACTACCGGATCAACGCCGAGGTGCTCCAGAGCTATCGGCGGCAGATCGAGGGCCTGAACCGCGAATGGGACGCCGAGGCAGCGGATCTCGCTGGAGCAGCCTGCTCGCTGCTGCCCGGGCGTGGTCGACGAGAGTGGGGGCGAGCAGGACCTCGGCCGAGGGCGACTGGCCGCTGATTGGCGAGACGCTCGAGGCGGCGATCGAGAACATGGACCGGATGCGCCTGGAGGAAGGCCGGGCGATGGCGGCCGACCTGCGGGCGAACTGCCGGCGCGGTGGCCGCGTGTCTGACGGAGATCGAGCGCCGGGCCCCGCTGGTGGCCGAGGCGTACCGCGCGCGGCTGGAGGATCGCGCTGGGCAAGATCCTGGCGGAGTTCCAGGTGACGGTCGACCCGGCCGACGTGATCACGCGAGGTGAGCCTGTTCAGCGAGCGGAGCGACATTTCCGAGGAGATCGTCCGTCTGCGGAGCCACCTGGAGCAGTTCGCGGGGCATGCTCGATGGACCGGAGAGCTCCGGCCGGAAGCTCGAGTTCCTCACCCAGGAGATGTTCCGCGAGGCCAACACGATCGGCTCGAAGGCCAACGACGTGGAGATCGCCCGGCAGGTGATCGAGATCAAGGCGGCCGTCGAGCGGATCCGCGAGATGATCCAGAACGTCGAGTGAGCATGGCAGGCCACGGGCGCGGCAGAGTGGTGATCGTTTCCGGGCCTTCGGGCGTGGGAAAGACGACGGTACTCGAGCGGCTTGTTCGACCTGCTGCCGGCTGCCGCTGATGGCGAGCGTCTCGGCGACGACGCGCCCGCCGCGTCCGGGCGAGGTCGACGGCGTGCACTATCACTTCCTCGCCACCGAGGAGTTTGGCCGCCGCCGTCAGCGGGGGGAGTTTCTCGAGTGCTTCCGAGGTTTTCGGTCAGGGCGTGTGGTACGGAACGCTGCAATGCGAGGTGACCCCTGGCCTGGAGGCGGGGAAGTGGGTAGTCTTGAGATTGACGTTCATGGCGCCCGAGCGGTGGTCGCCCAGCACTCCCGATGCGATCACCGATTTTCCTCCGGCCCAGTTCGTCTGGACGTTCTGGAGCAGCGGCTCCGCGGCCGGGGGACGGAGACCGAAGAAGGCGATCCAGCGCCGACTGGAGCAAGCGCCACGAAGAACTGGCCCTGGCCGACCGCTACCGCTATCAGGTGGTCAACGACGACGTGGACCGGGCGGTGCAGGAGATTTGCGATATTCTGCAATCCGAGAGGGGAGATTGACCGTATGCTCGACGAACTCCGCGAAGAGGAAATCGTCAACAAGGTCGGTGGGCGGTTCAAGCTGTCGACGCTGATCCAGAAGCGGCTGGTGGCCTTGACAGCAAGGGTCGCCCGCCGCTGGTGCACATGGACACCCACGACAAGATGAAGATCGTGATCCAGGAGATCATCGAGGACAAGATCTATCTGGATTCGAGCGTGAACGTCCGCGTCCGCAAGGAGCCGGGCCGGAGGCGGGCCGCCGGAAATCGATTTCGACAAGATCTAAGCTGACGTCCTCGAACGCGGGCGCGGCACGCAGGGGAGTGGCTGCGGTACATTGCGACGGGAAGGGCCATGCACGGCCGAGAGCTGCTGATCGGCGTGACCGGCGGGATCGCCGCCTACAAGACGGCGGCCCTGGTGAGCCAACTGGTCCAGGCCGGGGCCGGCGTGTCGGTGGTGATGACCGAGTCGGCCACGCAGCTGGTCGGCCCCAAGACGTTCGAGGCCCTCACCGGCCGGCCCGTGCGCACGGAGATGTTTGGGCCTGGGCGCCCATCCGCACATCGAGCTTGGCCGAGCAGGCCGACGTCGCTCTGCGTGGCCCCGGCCACGGCCAACTTGCTGGCCAAGGCCGCCATGCGGCCTGGCCGACGATCTGCTGAGCACGCTGCTCCTGGCGTTCACCGGGCCGATGATCCTCGCCCCGGCGATGAACTGCGAGATGTGGGACAAGCCGGCGGTCCAGCGCAACGTCGCCCAGCTTCGCGCCGACGGGTTTCCGATCATCGATCCGGAAGAAGGCTACCTGAGCTGCGGCCAGGTCGGCGCCGGCCGCATGGCCTCGCCGGAGAAGATCTTCCGCGTGATCGCGGAGACGTTGGAGAAGCGGCGAAGGCGGTTCGTGAGGCGGTGTTCCGCCGAGCCCTGCCACGGCCGTCGGTTCCGTCGTGGGGTCGTCGGGCGGGGCAGTGCCGTGGACGAATCGCGCCGCGCGCGGCCCTCCTTCGCGTGGGAATCCTTCGAGGACTCGTCTGATCCTGCCATGGCCCGCATCCTCATCACCTCCGGACCGACGCGGCAGTACCTCGATCCGGTCCGCTATCTGACCAACGCCTCCAGCGGGCGCATGGGCAGCGCGCTGGCGGCGGCCGCGCTCGACGCGCGGGCATGAGGTGGTGATCGTGAGCGGGCCGGTCGAGGTGGAGTATCCGGCCGGGGCCGAGGTGCTGCCGGTGGTTTCGACCGAGGAGATGCTGGAGGCCTGCCCGGAGTGTCTTCCCCGCTGCGACGGCCTGATCGGCGTGGCCGCGCCCTGCGACTACCGGCCGGTTGCGGTATCGGCAGCAAGCTGCAAACGGACCGGCGAGCCGCTCGTTGGAACTTGTGGAGACGCCCGACATCCTGGCCACGCTGGGGGCTCCAAGGCAGCGCGCAGTGGATGGTCGCCTTTGCCCTGGAGACCGACGACGGTCGGGTTCGCGCGGTGGACAAGCTGCGCCGCAAGCGGTGCGATCTCGTGGTGCTCAATCGTCCGGCGGCGATTCACGCCGCCGAGTACCGAAGTGGAGGTGCTGGACGCGAGCGGCCAGGTCGTGGAGTCGTTTGCGGGCGAGAAGACGCAGGCGGCGATCGCGATCTTCCGCATCATCGAGGAGCGATTGATGCAGGAAGGCGCGGCCGGGGGACGCTCGTCGGGCTTATAGGAACTTGGGGCGCCGGCATCGAGGATTCTCGCCCCTTGGCCCCTCGATCGGCCTGTCTCGAAGGGTTCCCGCGATTCGTTGCGGTGGGACGGCCGCCGGCCACGCCCTTGGGCGACTGGAAAAACCGCTGGCCGATTGGTATTACATAGGGCTGCAAGGTTCGTTCGCCCTTCGCCTGGAAAGACTGCTGTGGAAATCGACTGTCTGTGCGCCGGAATTCTTTTTGCCGACTACATCTGCGAACCGATTCCGCGCATGCCGCAGCCGGGTGAACTGATGCCGACCGAGGGGATCCAGCTCGCCCTGGGCGGCTGCGCGTCGAACGCCGGCATGGATCTGGCCAAGCTGGGCGTGCGCGTGGGAGTGTCGGGGTGCGTGGGCGAGGACGCCTTCGGCCAGTTCATCCTTCAGTCGCTCGCTGCGGGCAACGCGGATACGGCCGGCATTCATCGCGTCGCCGGGGATCGGCACGGCGAGCACCATGGTGGTCAACGTCAAGGGGCAGGATCGGCGCTTCATCAGCACGCCGGGAGCGAATACGCGTTTCGAGGTCGAGCACATTCCGTCCGAGTGGGTGCGTCAGGCCAAGGTGTTTTACGTGGGTGGCTACCTGATGATGCCCGGGCTGGAGACCGATGCGATGGTGGAACTGTTCCGGCAGGTCCGCGCGCGCGGGGCGAAGACCGTGCTCGACGTCGTGCTCTTCGGCGGAACGGACTACTGGGAGAAGCTTTCCCGAGATCCTGCCGGAGACCGACGTTTTCTTGCCCAACGACGACGAAGCGGACGATCATCACCGGGTTGAAGAAACCCGTGGACCAGGCCGAGCGGTTCCGGGAGGCCGGAGCGGGAATGGTGGTCATTACCGAAGGACGGCACGGGAGCATCCTGGTGACGGACGGCCTGCGGCTTCGGGCCGGGCGTCTACCCCGTCGAGTACGTTGGGCGGGACCGGGTCGGGCGACGCCTTCGACGCCGGGTTACATTGCCGGACTTCTCGCCGGGGAAGAGCCGGCGGGGTGTCTGCGATGGGGCAGTGCGTTGGGGGCGAGTTGCGTACGGTCGATCGGAGCGACGGAAAGCGTCTTCACTCGCGCGGAAGCCGAGGCGTTCATGCGGCACGCACGCTGCCGATTGAGGAATTCTAGCCGATCCTGGAACCTTGGGAGGTGCGGCGGTTTTCCCACTGCAGCAGGGCCCAAGCGGCAGTTCTGGGGCAGGCTCGGAAGGCGCGCGCAGTCTTCCCGGCTAGTTCCGGGGTCTTTGCGGCCGATGCTTGAGCCGAGGGCTGCGCGGGGATTCCGCGATCCGTCTACAGGTAGTCGGCGAACAGTTCCGGTGCGGGGCGGGGGATGACGATTTCGGAGACCAGGAGTCCTCGCTCGCGCACGGACTGGCGGCCGCCTGCACGCCCGCGCGGACGTCGGCCACGCTGCCGGTCATCAGCAGCAGGCCCTTGCCGCCCAGGGCCATGGCGACGTGGATGCGGAAGAGGGTCACGCGGGCGGCCTTGGCGGCGGCGTCGGCGGCGGCCAGGACGCTGGTGCCGCTGAAGGTCTCGATCACGCCCAGGGCGCCGAGCTGCGTCGGCGTCGAGCACGACCGACTGGCCCAGGGCCGGGAAGACCGACTCGTGGACGTTGGCCACGATGAGGTGATCGATGATCGCCTCGCCGGCGCGGCTTCAGCCCGGCCTGGATCGCGGCCTCGACGTCGCTCACCGAGCCGCCGATGACGATCAGGTACTTGCCGGAGCAGATCGTGCGCGCGATCAGCAGCTCGACCGAGGCGGCCTTGAGCATCTCGTCCTCGATCAGGTAGCCGATGCCGATGCTCGAAAGTTCAATCGCGCCGATGGATCGTGGGATGGCCATGACTTCTCTTCGAGGTACTGGTGGTGCCGACGGAAGTCGGGTTCGTGGAGACGGTTAACTGCAGGCTCAGTAAGTCACGCTATCTTTTCGATCCACACCACGCCGTCGGCGATCGCCGGTCACCGTGCCGTCGATCGAGGCGTGGACCGGGGCGCCGAGGGCCGGCTTGCCGTTGGCGACCGGCGGGCGGCCGACCACCTGGCCCTTGCGCCACGCGGTCGCCCGACTGCGACCGCCGGCTCGCAGGCGCGCGCCGACGTGCTGCTTCAGCGCGATGCCGACCTTCGCGGCCGGCAGCAGCTCGTCGTCCAGCGGCCCGACGTTGCGGAACTGCGTGCAGCCCCAGCTTGTGCATCAGCCGCGTCATCGGCGCCTTGCGGTTCTCCATGTGCAGCTCCGGCCGCTCGGGATTGAACGGCGGGTTCTCCCACCGCTTCTTCTCGGCCGCCAGCCGCCGCTTGTTCTGCGTGCAGACGTTCTTCGGGTCGAGGTCCTCGGGGCAGGAATACAGGCTGCACAGGTTGCACTCGCAGCAGAACGGCGTGCCGATGACGTTGGCCTCGCCGACCAGGTTGAAGCCCAGGCTCCGCATGGCCCGGTGCGGCTCGATCGGATGGCCCAGCAGCCAGCGCGGGCAGAGCTCGGTGCAGAAGCTGCACTGGTCGCAGGCGCTGCGGCCGATGCGGGCGATCTGCTTCCAGTCCTGGCGGCGGCGGCGGACGACGACGTGGTCGTCGGGCAGGACGATCACGCCGCCGGTGGTCTTGTCGACCAGGGCGTCGGTGGTTGTCCTCGCAGGCAGCCCATCATCACGCCGCCGACCACGTAGTTGGCGTCGGGGATCGGTCGGCCCGCCGGCCGCCGCCACGCACTCGGCGAGCGTCACGCCCGACCGGCACGCGGAGCGTCACCGGCTTGGCCACCGCGCCGGCGACGGTGAGGAACTTCTCGGTGACCGGCTGCCGGCGGCGCGGGCGACGTTCATGGCCGTCTCGACGTTCATCACCACCGCGCCGACGCGCCAGCGGGATCCCGCCCGGCGGGATCACGCGGCCGAGCACGTCGTAGACCAGGATGAACTCGTCGCCGGCCGGATAGGCGTCGCGCAGCGGGACGATTCGCATGCCCGCCGGCAGCTTCGGCCGCGAGCAGGTCGATCACGTCGTGGTACTTCTCCTTGATGCCGATGACCGCCTCGCTGGGCCCCGACCAGCTCCATGGCCGCCGGCCAGCCCGTCGAGGACCTCGTCGGCGTACTGCGCGGAGCACCTCCTTGTCCTTGTGCAGCAGCGGCTCGCACTCGGCGGCGTTGATGAGGACGGTATCGGCCTTGGCCGCGAGCTTGACGTGGGTGGGGAAACCGGCCCCGCCGGCCCCGACCACGCCGGCCTCGGCGATCTGTTCCAAAGTAAGCTTCGACATGCGGACCCGAGACGCCAGCGCCCCTCCTGCGTTCCTTCTTGCGAGTGATATTCCCCTTAGATGCGGTCCAAGAGCCGCACGTCGCTCCAACACTACTTGGCCGCCCAGGACCGTTGCGGCAGGTATCGCACAAACTCCTAGAGCCGGTTCCAGAACCGCGTGCCGCTCCAAGACTACTCGGCCGCACAGGACCGTTGCGGTAGGTATCCCACAAACCCTCAGTATAGCTTTTCGGCACTCGGACGACCAACGGGCGAGCCTGGGGAGAATTTGCGGAATGGGTGGGATGTGACGGGACGAGGGGCGATTCCCTTCGGCAGAAGGGGTTGGACGGCAGGCGATGGGAGCAGGCGCGTTGAACGGCGAGGGGACCCTTGGTAGGCTGGAAACCCAGTCAGGGGCAAAGGCGGAATCTGAAGTAGTGCTACGCGAAGGCGGTGGCTGGTTGAGCGGAGGAGTGCTGGCAGTGGACGCGTCGATGAGGCCAAGGCGGTGGAGGTTGCTCGCCTACGCGGCGGCGACGTGGGGCACGCTGTTTGGAGGCGGCAGGGCGGGGATCTCACGATCGAGATTCGCGGTGGGGCGAAGGTGAAGTTCGTAGGGGCGGTGGACCGCTGGGACCAGGACGGCAACCCGCGGAAGCCGGTCAATCCCAAGGCCAAGATCGAAGCACCCGAGGTCCAAGCCGTTGCCCAAGAGGCGGGCGGGTCGTGGGTATTCAGGAATCTGGCAGCGGGCAAGTACGACCTGGTGATTCTGGCCGGGGAACGGTTGCGCGTCGAGGGGTTCTAGCTACGCGCCGGTGCTGGAGTTCGACCCTTCATTTGCCGGGGACGCGACGGCCGAGGACGATGCGCGCGAGTTTATCACGACGCACATCGAGAAGTCGCCGCACTACGAGAACCGCGTGGCGACGCTTTCCGTCGGCGGCGACAAGGAGGCGGTACGTGCCCTGGTGATGCTGATTCGCGACAAGCCGACCAGCTACGAGAGCGACTCTCCCGGGGCGGCCACGATGCGGCACGAGATCTGGCAATACTACGTGGCGCCACGGCGGCTGGGAAAAAGAGAAACGCACGCGCGTACTCGACCGCGTGCTCCTGCACCGCGACGAGCTGCGCAAGTGGACGTGGGTGTGGGATGCGAAGCTAGGGGGAATTGAGGTTGGCCCGTGCGCGCAATCGATCCGGTACACGCTTCCGGACGCGGCGGAGAAGAAACTGCCCGGACTGTATCCCTACTGAGGAGAGCGCGCATGCGAGGCAAACGGATGGTCCGGCTGAGCGGGGTGCTGGTGATGAGCCTGGCTGCGGCTGCGGCGGCGGCAACTGCGGCTGCCGTACCGGAGAATCTTGCACGGCGCGCCAAGGTTTGGGCCAGTTCGGAGCACAACGCCACGTACCTGGCCCGGTTCGCCATCGACGGCAAGATTCCGGCCGAGCCGGAGCGGTGCGGCGGACTTGGATGCCGCGTGGTGCGTGCTCAAGGCGAAGTCGGGCGACCAGGCCGAACTCACGCTCCAGTGGCCGCAGCCGGTCGAACTGGCCGAGTTGATCTACTGGGGCCGCACGACCTGGTTCATGAACGAGTGCTGGAAGGACTACGAGGTCTACTTGGACGACGCCACGGAGCCGGCCGCCCAGGGGACGTTCCAAATGGTCCACGGGCCGCAGCGGATCAAGCTGGCCCGGAGCAAGGTGCCGAAAGTCACGCTCAAGTTCCTCAATTCCTACGGCGGGTTGAACCCTGGCGCGCTGGAGATCCAGGCCTTTGCCGAGAGCCCTTCGGACAAGGACCTGGCGAAGATGGCGGCCCAAGCCAATAGTTCCTTGGCGCACATGCCTGGGTCGAGAAGCACGACGCGGGCACCGTGCGCGAGTTGATCGAGGAATTGAAACGGTTGCACCCCGCGGAGTACGCACAGGTCGCCGAGCACCTGGCGCGGCTGACGCGGTTGGAGCAGGCGCTGGGCGGTCTGCCTGCCGCGGGGGAATCTGAAAGTGCGCAGCGGCGGGAAGCGGTGGACGAGGAACTCGAGCAGCTTGGAGCGCGACGTGCTGCTGTTCGACGTGGACCGCGTGGTGGTGATCAAGCGGCACGAGATCAAGGCCTCGCACGTCTACACGTATCACTACGAGGGTTTCCAGCGCCGGCGGCGGGCTGTACGTCGTCTCGCTCCGCGACCCGGCGGCCAAGCCGCGGCTGCTGGTCGACTCGCCCGACGGGCCAGATCCTCGACTGCGACCTGTCGTACGACGGCCGGACGATCCTCTTCAGTTGGCGGCGGAAGCAGGACGAGGGCTATCACCTGTGGACGGTCAACGTCGACGGCACGCGGCCTGAGGCAACTGACCGACGGCGCGTGGCACGACTACAACGCCTGCTGGCTGCCCGACGGCGGCATCGCCTTCCTCAGCACGCCGCGCGCCGCAGTTCGCCTACTGCTGGCACGCGCCGGTCGGCATCCTGCACCGCATGAACGCCGACGGCTCGGACGTCCGGCGGCTCTCGGCCAACTACCTGAACGACTTCACGCCCGCCGTGCTGGACGACGGGCGGATCATCTACACGCCGCTGGGAATACGTCGACCGGCCGGCGATCCCGATCCAGAGCCTGTGGACGATCAATCCCGACGGCACCGGGCTGCCGGGCTACTTCGGCAACCGCGTGCTCTCGCCGGGCACGTTCATGGAGGCCCGCGTCGATCCCCGGCACGACGAAGATCATCTGCACGATGACCGGCCACAACGGCCCGACCCGCGGGGCGATCGGCGTGATCGACCGCGCGCGAGGGCGTCAACGCCCAGGAGGCGATCGAGAACATCACGCCCGACGTGCCCGTGCCGAAGGTCAACGAGGGCAACGGCAACACCGACGGCACGCAAGCACTACAGCTGCCCGTTGCCGCTGGACGCGCGCGCGGTTCCTGGTTTCGGCCCGCGGGCCGCTCCTGGTGCGGACGCTTCGCCGGCGCGTGCCAGTCGGTGGCGCTGCCGCGCGCCGGCCGACGGCATGCAGTACTTCTCGCGCCCAGCCGGTCCGCCCGCGGCACGCGCCCGCCGGTCATCGCCTCGACGCTCGCCGGAGCAGCCGGAGCCCTATGCCACGCGTCTTCCTGCAGGACGTCTACAACGGCCTGGAGCCGCACGTGCAGCGCGGCGAGGTGAAGGCGATCCGCGTGGTCCGCGAGATGCCCAAGACGGTGCGGATCGACCCGAGCCTGCGGGCGTTCGGCTTCCAGTTCCCGGTGATCTCCTGCGGGGCGACCTACGCCGGCAAGACAGTGCTGGGCGAGGTGCCGGTCGAGGCCGACGGCTCGGCCTGCTTCCGCGTGCCGGCCGGGATGCCGATCTACTTCATGGCCCTGGACGCCGAAGGCCGGGCCGTGCAGCGGATGCGGAGCTTCACGCACCTCATGCCCGGCGAGGTGCAGGGCTGCGTCGGCTGCCACGAGCACCGCCTGCAGACCTCGCGGCCGCAGACTGGCGACGGCCTCAGTCCGTGCCGCCGCAGGACCTGCACGCCGCCGGAGTGGGGCGCGGCGGGCTTCGACTACTCGCGGATCGTCCAGCCGGTGCTCGACCAGCACTGCGTCGAGTGCCACAACCCGCTCGACGCGCCCAAGCGGCGTCGACCTGACCGGCGGCAAGACCGATTTCTTCAACGTCTCCTACGACGTGCTGGCCCGCGAGAACCAGGGCGGCCGCGGCAGCCCGTACGTGAGCTGGATTCCCACCTACAACGGCCAGGAGTGGAACATCCTGGAGGTGCAGCCGAAGACCTGGGGCTCGCCGCGAGAGCAAGCTGGCCGAGGTCGTGCTCTCCGGCCATCCGCGACGAGGACGGCAAGCCGCGGTTGCAGATGGACGAGGCGAGCCGGCGGCGGATCCTGGCCTGGATCGACCTGAACGTGCCCTACTACGGCACGAGCGAGACGGCCTATCCCGAGAAGCCCGGCTGCCGGCAGATTCTGCCCGCCGGGCTGGAGACGGTGCTGGCCGACGTGGCCGCAGCGCCGCTGCGCCGAGTGCCACGCGCGAGGGCAAGATCCCGCGCCGCGAGTGGGTGCGGATCACCGAGCCGGAGCTGAATCCGTTCCTCGTCGCCCCGTTGGCCAAGTCGGCCGGCGGCAGCGAGCAGTGCGGCAAGGCGGTCTTCGCCGCGCAAGGACGACCCCGACTACCAGGCGATCCTGGCCACGTTCGCGCCGGTCGAAGCGATGCTCAAGGCAGCGGCCGCGGATGGACATGCCCGGCGGCAAGCCGGCGGCCGACGTGTGCCGGGACTGCCAATAGGGCCGCGCGAGACGGTCCGAGTTTCCGCGCGGGCTATCCGGGCCGCATTCACTTGGCGAAGAGCTGATCTACGGGCACGATGGAGACGTTCTTAGCCTCGATCTTCAAGGGGTAGATGCTAATGCGGCGGTCCTCTTGGAGGATTTCTTTGGGCTTGGGCGTGGGATAGGTAATGGGACTGGGGGCATCGGCTGACAGGGCCTGCTTGAGCGCGGGGGCATCGCGAGTGACGATGGCGATCGAAAGGTTGTCGACCTGGAGATACTTGCGGATCGCGGCGTTGACTTCGTCGCGCGTGATCTCGTCCATCATGCGGCGGAACGTCTTGAGGTGGCCGTCCTCGATGCCGTAGAACTTGTCGTCCAGAGCGTAGCCCAGCCGCTCCTGGGTCGTGGGGGCGTAGTGGAGCACGTAGTTCTTGAGGAACTTCCGCGTCAGTTGGAAGTCTTCCTCGCTGATCCCGCCGTCGATGAGCTTGCGGAGCTCGCGGAGGGCGGCGCGGAGGGCGAAGTGGCGGGCCTCATTGGGGACGGGGCGGATCCAGATTTCGAAGATCTGCTGGCGGCGGGCGACATTCTGCGGCGGCACCTGGCGGCGGCCGCCGTCGGCGAAGTGCTCGATGTAGGAGTAGTCGCCGTAGTTCAATCCGCGCGGCTTCGCGGATCACCTGGAAGAGATGGCTGGAGGAGTTGCGGTGCTCGCCGAGCCAGGAATTGGCGATTGCCAGGGCATACCACGGGCGCGAACCGCGGAGCAAGGGGATCGGAAAGCCGAGGCTGATGGCCGTGGCGGGGGCATTCTTGTCGACGATTACCACCTGGCGGCCCTGAAAGGGGCGGGGCCGGGGCGGTGGAACGCTGGAGGGGGCGCCGGCGGGAAGCCGGGCCAAATCGGCGCGGAACTGGGCGACCGTGGCGGCGTCGTAGCCGCCACCGATCCCCAATACGACGCTGTCGCGGGTGAAATGCTCGCGGTAGAAGCGGCGGACGTCCTCCACGGTGATGCTTCGCACGCCGGACAGCGTTCCCTCGGGAATGTGACCGTAAGGGGTGCCGGCAAAGATCGAGTTATAGAGCACGGCCTTTCCCAGCTCTTCGTCGCTGGCGTAGCGAAGCGTGTTCTCGAGGTAGTTGAGCGTATCGCTCCTGAGCCTCTCGAGGTCTTCTTGCCGGAAGGCCGGCTGGAGGATCGCGTCGAGCAGCAAGGGATAGTAGGCCTTGAGGTTGTCTTTATGGATTCGGCCGCGGAGGACGGTCATCTCGACGTCGACGCTGGATGAGTAGTCGCCGGCCATGGGGAACAAGAGATCGAGAATCTGCTCGTAGCGGTTGCGCTCGGTCGAGCCCGCGGCGAGCATGGCGGCGGTGAGCGCGGCGAGCCCTTCTTTGCCGGGCGGGTCGTTCTGGGAGCCGACCTTGAACCACACGCGGAACGACACGGTGGGGTCATCGGCGACGGGCAACTCGACCACCTGGGGGTCGGCGATCCGGGCGGTGGCAGGAGTGGAATCCGCCGCCGCTCCCAGCGAGGGGATGCAACTAGCCATGGCTAATCCTGCGAGCAGGTGCACAGGGGTACGTTTCATGACGGGCTTCCTTGGATCGTGGGCAGGATGGCGCTTGGAGGAACGGGAGCGGTGCTCGCGCGGTGTGGGCCCGGCTACTTCGTTCCCAGGAGCACGGCCACGGTTCGCCGCTTGGGATCGAAATACTTGCGCGTGGCGTGGAGCACGTCGGCGGGTGCGACTTTTTCCAGCTCGGTATAGAGACGGTCGACGACCTCGATGCCGCCGGACAGGGCGATGAAGCGCGCCAGGCCTTCGGCCACGTTGGCCGGCGAGTCGAGGCCCATGAGAAAGGCGTAGCGATGGTGGCGCTTGACTCCCTCGAGTTTCTCCGCGTCGGCGGGCCGGGTCTTGAATTCCTCGAGGGTCCGCTCGATCTCGGCCTGCACGTAGGGGATATCTTCGACTTTTTTGACCATGGCGATGATCTCGAAGCAGCGGCACGTCGCGATTCAGAGGAACGCTGGCGCTGAGGAATTCGACTTTCTGCTCGCGGAGCACGAGCTTCTTCGAGAGTTCGCTGTTGGAGCCGAAGGCGAGATCGCCGAGCACGACCGCGGCGACGTAGTCGCGGTTGTCCGGATCGAGTGCGATCGCCCTTGTAGGCGACGTCGAGGATGGGCAAGCGTCTGGTCGGGATAGCTTCACCTCGATCTTGCGCGGGGCCGTCTGCGGCGGCTCGGTCTGCGATCTTCGGCGGCGTATAGCCGCGCTGCCAGGCGCCGTAGTACTTCTCGATCGGGCTTCAGGGTGGCGGCCGGGTCCAGGTCGCCCACGATCAAGAGCACCGACGTTCTCCGGCCGGTAGAAGCGGTGGAAGAAGGAGCGGCTGTAGTCGTAGCCCTGGGGCATGGCCTTGACGTCGGCCTCGAAGCCCATCGTGGTGTGCTTGTAGGTGTGGACGTCGAAGGCCGTGTCGCGCGAGCTTCTCGTCGAGGAGGAAGAAGGGATCGGTCTGGCTCTTGCGGAATTCGCCGTAGATCGCGCCCGACTCGGTCTGGAACTCGGCCGGGTCGTAGTCGAGGTTCTGAAATCGGTCGCTCTCGATCTCGATGACCTTTTCCAGATCGTCCTTGGCGAAACTCGAGGTGGTAGGCGGTGTAGTCGTCGGTCGTGTAGGCGTTGGCGTTGGCCCCCAGCCCGGTGACGATGTGATCGTAGACCGTTGCCGGGGTACTTCTTCGTGCCGCGGAACATCATGTGCTCGAAGAAGTGGGCATAGCCGGAGCGGCCGGGTTCGACCTCGTCGCGGCTGCCGGTGCGGACGATGGTCCAGTAGGCGACCAGGCCCGGCGAGTCCATCGGCACCAGGAGCACGGTGAGCCCGTTGGGAAGCACGTGGCGAAGATGCTTGTAGGGGAAGACCGTGGAGGCGGCCAGGGGCGTGACAGCGGTCATGAGCAGCAGGCAGAGGGTGGCGCAAGGGCTTTCATGCACAATCCTTAGCAGAGGCGAGGCAGTGAGCGGAGGCGCACGGGGCGGCCCAGGGAAGCGTACTATCCTAGGGCAGACGGTTCGGAGAGGGAAGGCCGTGGGGGCGGGCGATCTTCGTGCAACTCTTACAAAAGGCCCGCGGGAGGCGAAGTGGCCTCGTGCGGCAGCGCGGGGCATAAGCCGCGGCAGATTCAAGGCTTTGGGCGAAGCGGCCCTGGACGAGCGATGGGCGGCATGGAGTTTGCGTAGTCCGCCAGTTCATTGATTTTCGTACCTTCGGCAGGCAAGGGTTCTCCGATGAAGGCAGGCTACGCGGCATTGGCTTTGTTTCTGACCTCGGCGCTGTGCGACGCGGCAATCCTGCTCTCGGTGGAGCATCGCAGCCTCGGGCGGGCGCCGATCGCGGAAACCGTTGAGCCGGGGTCTTGGGTCGCGCAAGAGGAAGCCGGACCAAGTGACGCGCAGGCTCAATTCTCAGGGCGGAGCTTGGCGGCGACGTCGGTCTTGAGCGGGCCCACGGTGAGCCGCACGAGCCCATTGCGGACCTCGACCGCTTCGGATCGCTCGACCTTACCGTTCCAGGTGTCCCACCACTGGACCTGGTAGCGGCCGTCGCGGAGGCCGTGGACGGCGACCGTGAAGGGCTCGACCTGAGCGACCTGACCCTGGCCGTGGTTGTACCAGCCGCTCTCGCGGTTCTGGAGCCAGAGCATCGCGACCTGGGGCGATCTCATGCCGCAGACCAGCACGTTGGGCCGGTCGAGCACTCTGGCAGCCGGTGAAGGTGTACTTGGTGACCGCTGACCCAGTCGTTGCCGAAGTTCTCGAACGCGGATGCGGTGCGCGCCGGCGGGCACGTCGACGGCGACGTCCTCGTCGTAGGTGGTCTCCCAGAGCTTCCACTGCGGCCGGTAGACGCTCTTCTTGCCGAGCTCCTCGCCGCAGGGAAGCGCGCTCGAGCTGCAGCTTGTCGTCGACCCAGACGCGGAGCAGGCCGGAATTGGAGACCGTGCCGACGCGGACGATGAACTTGCCGGGCCGCGGATAAGTCGACCACGAACGTGGGCGGATTCTTGCAGATCGCGAGTGCCCGTCGCCGTGGAGGAGTTGCAGCGGCAGGCGGTCATCCTGCGATCGTGCCGTCGCTGCGGACGACGAACTCGTCGTGCTCCGGCTTGCCCCAGCGGCTCTGCGGGAATGACCACGGCATCGCGGGTCTCGGGCTGGCGGCTCTTGTCGACGAACTCCGGCGGCGCGGTCTCGAGCGGCTCCCACCGCGCGGTGCCCAGCGGCAGGTCCTTGGTGAAGTCGGCCAGGGCGGTGAAGTGGAAGTAGAGGTCCAGCGGGTCGATGTAGTTCTCGTGCCACCAGGGCATGGGGCCGCCGGCGGCGAAGCTGCATCAGGCCGGCCCAGAGCGCGTTGTGGATGCGCCCAGCCCTTGGGGTCCTTGTCGGCCGTGCGTCGAGTGGCTGCGGATGCCGAACTCGCCGAAGATGTGCGGCTTGGCGAACCGCTTCCACTGGTGCAGGCAGTAGCGGCGGACCGGCTCGGCCACGTTGCCGTCGTCGTTGGTGTAGCAGTGCGTCTGCACGATGTCGATGTTCGGCAGTTCCCAGAACTCTTCCGGACCGGTGTTGCTCCAGAAGCTGGTGGTGATCAGGTGGCCGAACGGATCGATGGAGCGGAGGTAGTCGGACATCTCCCGGTGCCAGGGGAGCTTGATCTCGTCGGGCGAGTCGGCCCAGCCCTCGAACTCGTTGCCGAACTCCCAGCAGAGGACGTGCGGGCTGTAGCCCCAGCGGGCCACGGTGTAGCGGAGCCGCTTCTTGTAGAGCTCGCTGGCCGTCGGGTTGGTGAACCAGTCGCGCGGGCGTTTCGCACGGGCCGCCGTTGCGCGGCGTTGAACGGGATTGCGCTCCCAGCCGCGCTCGCGGAAGTCCTGGTGCGTGTCCATGCACATCATGTAGTACAGGCCGAGCTCGCCGGCCAGGTCGAGCATGAGGTCGAGCCGCGCGGCGGCGTCCTGGCGGTACCAGCCGAGCTGGTTCGTCCCACTCGATGCCGAAGCCGCAGGACGCACATCCACCAGCGATTGAAGTTCTCGCCGGCCGCGGCGAACTTGCGCATGGCCTCGTCGCCGAGCTGGCCGCTGGTGTGGTAGATCGGGCAGGTTGTGGCCGATGGCGAAAGAAGCCCTCGCCGTTGTCGAAGGCGAGGTAGTGCGGATCGACCTTGCTGATGCGGACGAAACCCGGGCTTCGGGCCGGCCACGGCCTCGAACGTGCCCTCGCCGCCGGCGGTTTTGCCGCTGCGGTCCTGGAGCGTCAGCCGCCAGGTGTAGCGTCCGAGTTCGGTCGGAGCGAAGCGGACCCTCCAGACGCCGGGGCCCGTGGGTGCGAAGCTTTCGCCGTCTCCTTCGATGTTCCGGCGCTCGGCGATCATGAAGAAGCCGGGGACCGAAAGCTCCTTGCCCGAGGGACTGCGAAAGACGGCGTCGAGCCGCACCTGGTCGGGATCAAAGGGATTGTCGAAGATGGCGCGAAGCTCGATACCCAGCTCGATCTTCTCGTACTGGCGCACCTGGGGGGCGGAGGCGGCGGCCTTGATGATCGCGGGTGCTTCGGCGGCTTGCGCCGGTGCACGGTCTGCCGTGGCGAATGGAGCAAGGAATACGGCCGATACGAGAAGCAGAGTGGATCGCATGAGTGGAAGCTCCGGTGCAGGAGGGAGGCCGGGCAGGAAATGCGTCAGGCCAGTTTGGCGCCGCAGTCGCCACAGAATTTGGCCTTGGGAGTGGTTTTCACGCCGCAGGAAGGGCAGACGGTCGGGGCAGTACGGCGCGGCGTGCCGCAGCTTGGGCAGAACTTTCTTCCCAGGGTCGGCTCGCCGCAGGCGGGGCATTTCTCCGCCACTTCGCTGGCCTTCTTGGCCATGCGCTGGTTCTCTTCGAGGAAGAGATCGTTGGTGGTCTGGGCTTCGACGTGGTGGGCGCGGAGCGAGGTTTCCACTTCGTCGGCCCGCGGTGCGCACTGCTTGCACATGTCCGCGTTGGGATTGAAGCAAACGTCGCGGCAGGTCCACTGGCCGCAATGGTGGCACTGCACAAACTTGGGCCGCATTTCTTCGATGGCCTCGCGGAGGGCCTCGTCGTGGGCTTTGCCACCGATGGCGCGTTGCACGTCGTAGGCGCTATCGGCGGCGCCACCGAGCACGCCGCCAAAGAAGTTCGAGGCCGCCTCGAGAAGCCCGCCGGCCACTCCGAGCTTGTTGAGCTTGTAGGTCGAAAGGTAGCCGTTGCCGCAACGCTCGCAATGGAAGCGGAACTGAAATCCCTTGTCGGTGCTGAGGTCCTGGTAGTTATCCGTGAACTCGATGGATCCCATGGTCTGCTCCCGGTGATTGTGCCCTCCCTGTATATACCACGGGGAAGTCGAGGTTTCCAGGCGGACAAGTGCGCTAGCGAGGTCAGGCGTGCCTGGCGATAAGGCGCGCGGCATTACGGCCGCAGGCTCCGAGAATTCCGCCACCGGGATGGGTGGCGGCACCGCAGAGATAGAGGCCGCGGATCGGGGTTGTATGGGGCATGCGCAGCGGGCCGAGCTGGTCGAGGTTCATGGCTCCCTGCATGATGTTGCCGCCGGTGAGGCCGTAGATTTGCTCGAGGTCCAGCGGAGTGAGGACCTGGCGATGGAGCACGATTCTCTTGATGTTCGGCGCGTACTCGGCCAAGAGGTCGATGCAGCGATCGCCGAAGGCTTCGCGGTGGTAGTCCCAACTTCCCTGGCCGAGGCGGTAGGGGGCATATTGGACGAAGATCGAGGCCACGTGCTTGCCGGGCGGGGCGAGGGTGTCGTCGATCGTGGAAGGAATGGTCATCTCCAAAATAGGACGACGGCTGGGCCGGCCGTAGTGCGCGTCGTCGAAGGCGTGCTCGATGGATTCCATGTCCGAGCAGATGTGCGTTGTTCCGCGGAGGGCGACCTTGAGATCGACGTCGGCGCGGAAGTCGGGGAGCCCATCGAGAGCGAGATTGATCTTGGCGCTGGCCGAGGCGTAGTCGAGCTGGCGAACCTGGCGGAGGAAATCGTCGGGGAGGTTCCGGCCGCCGAGAAGCTTGAGGAACGTTTGGTTGGCGTCGATGCTTGAGGCGACGGTGCGGGCTTCGATCGGAGTGCCGTCGTCGAGCGTCACGCCGACGACTTTTCCCTGGTCGACGCGGATCGTGGCGACCGGGGCATCGCGGCGGATTTCGACGCCGGCGGATTCGCACACTCCGGCAAGGGCGCGGGCCAGTCCGCCGGCTCCTCCGCGGATATAGCCCCAGATGCCCCGCTTTCCGCCGGCTTCGCCCATGACGTGGTGCAAGAGCACGTAGGCGCTGCCCGGAGTGCTGGGGGCGGCCCACGCGCCGATGATGGCGTCGGTGGCCAGGGTTCCTTTGAGAGGCTCGGACTCGAAATAGCGGTGGAGGATCCGCGCGGCCGGAGCGACAAACAGCTCGACGGCTGCGCGGAGGTCGGAACCGAGGGCTTTCATGGCCTTGTAGTAACTCCACCAAGCGCGGGCGTCGCGGAGGCGGGGAGGAAAGGCGGGAGCGGGGGCATCGAGGATTGGCGTGATGGCCCCGGCGACACGATTGAGCATGGCCTCGTATTGGGGAAAGGTCTCGGCGTCGCGCGGGGAGAACTTGGCGATCTGGCGGCGGTTCTCGGCCTCATCGTGTCCCAGAAGCAGGAAGCGGCCATCGGGAAGAGGCGTGAACGAGGAGGGATTGCGGGGAAGGATCTCGAGGCCGTAGCGATTGAGGTCCAGTTGGCGGATGATCTCTGGTAGAAAGAGGCTGATCACATAAGCGGCGGGCGAGGACTTGAAGCCGGGCCAGATTTCCTCCGTGGAGGTGCAGCCGCCGAGGAGGTGGCGTTTTTCGAGGACGAGAACCTTCTTGCCCGCGCGGCCGAGATACGCGGCGGCCACCAACCCGTTGTGTCCTGCCCCGATGACGATGCAATCGTACCCGGCCATCGCTTGCTCCTTGCCGCGGAGGAAACGCGTTGACGGAGAGCAGTCGCAACCATTGTTCGCAGCAGCCCGAGGGGCGACAAGCGAGAATGGATAGGGATCGGCAGACCCGGGGGTGGGGCCAATACGGCTTGTATCTTTGGTCAGGAAAGCGAAAATAAGCGGCTTCTTGATTGAACGCGCGGCGCGAGGTCGACGAGGATGGGGGCGGAGCGGATCGGTGAATTGGCCGCCTTGGCCACGGCGCTCATGTGGACTCTCTCCGCGTTGGCGTGGACCTCGGCGGGGAAGCACATTGGCTCGCTGGCGGTCAGCTTTCTTCGCCTGGCCTTGACGTGCGTGTTTCTGGCCGTGTATGGCGGTGCGGTGCGGGGGCTATGGCTGCCGACCGACGCCTCGGCCGAGGCCTGGGTGATCCTGGGGCTTTCGGGGTTTGCCGGGTTCTTCCTGTCGGACCTATGCCTGTTCAAGGCTTACCTGGTGATTGGGCCGCGTCTGACGCTTCTGATGCAGTCGCTCACGCCGCCGGCCGCGGCCATTCTCTGGTGGCTCGCGGGTCGGGACGTGCTGCCGCTGCGCCACTGGGGGGCGATGGCGGTGACGCTCTTGGGGGTGGCGTGGGTGGTACTGGAGCAACCGGAGGATCCGGAGCAGCGGCTGGCGCCCCACCATCTGCGCCAAGGGCTGTGGCTGGCGGTGCTGGCGGCCTTGGGGCAAGCGGTCGGCCTGGTGCTCTCCAAGCAGGGACTGCTCGTGCTGAAGCTCGAGGGTTTGCTGGAATACGATGCCATGGCGGCGACGTTCATCCGCGTGCTGGGCGGGATGGCAGGATTCCTGATCTTACTCACGCTGACGCGGCGGTGGCCCGACATGGCCCGTGCTGCTCAGCACGGACGCGTGATGTTGATTGTGCTGGCCGGGTCTTTTGTGGGTCCGTTCCTGGGAGTGGCGCTGTGCATGATTGCGCTTCGCCACTGTCATCCGGGTGTGGCAGCCACGATCATCAGCACCATGCCGGTGTTGATCCTTCCCTTCGTGGTGCTTCTGTACCGTGAGAAGGTGACGATGCGAGCCGCGGGGGGCGCGGTCCTCTCGGTGATCGGCGTGGCACTCTTGGCCATTTAGAGCCGATTCCAGGAAAGGTGCCGATCCCTGAACGTTGCGACGCCGCGAGGTTTTGCGGCTGCACCGGACCAAAACGGCGGTTTGGGTAGCTCTGGAAGCCGACTGCTGAACCATCTGCCGCAGCCGTATTCTCTGATTGGGCTTCGACACTGCATGGCCTGTGCATAGCGGGGTGCACTGTGCCGAGGGGAGGGGTGGAGAATGGCTTGGACGGTGAGCGGGCGGCAACCGTACTGGCCACGGGGACCTCAGCACCGGCTGGCGCGAATTACCAGTCAACGGGAGGACTTTCCCGGGGGCTCAGGATCTCCGGCTCGAGGGCCGGTTATGGCACGTAGCTTGCATGGTCGAAGTTGGGGTCGCCATCCATACGCACAGAAAAAAAGGAGTGAAGCCGATGCTTGGACGGATCATGACCGGCATGGGGATTGGGGCTGGGTTGATGTATTTCTACGATCCCGTCGAGGGCGCTCGTCGGCGGGCCGTGTGTCGCCAGCAGATGATGCGAATCGAACAGGAGATGCGCGGCGCGAGCCAGACGGTCTCGGGTGACCTGCGGCATACGATGGGGGAATGGAAAAACGAGATCCGATCAGTCTTTCGCGGGGTTGCGGGCGGGGATCGCGGCACCACGGCGCGACCTTCACCCGAATTTCTCGTGGGGGCGGTGGGCACGGGGTTGGTACTGCTCGGCATGTTGCGCGGGCGCCCGCTTCGTCGCTCCTGGGGAGCGCGGTGATTGGAGTTCTCGTTCAGCGTGCGGTCGAATGTCAGCATCGGCCGACGCCCTCGGGCAGCGGCTCGAGTTCGCTAGCCGGGCCGAAACCTGCTGAGATTCTGGCCGAGGCTGGTCTCAAAGAAGGGGCGGTGGGCGTCTAGCGCACGTTGCGCCTCGTGCTGGGGGAGCGCCAGGGCCCCGAACATCGCAGCCTTTGGGTTTTGGGGCGTGAGTCGCGATCCGTCGATTGCGATCTTCGGGTCCAGTCCATACACGCCCGACTGCTCGGCGGTGGGCAATTCCGGCCGGGCGGAGGTGGTGGGCTGATCTTCGAAGAACCACCAGTTCTCGCAGAAGACAAAGCTCTCGGGGGCGGTGCCGCGGCCGATGTTGACGACGGTGCGCAGCTCGGCGCGGCGGAGTACGATCAGGTTTCGTTCGAGGCGGCCGTTGCGCGACGGAGGAAACCCCTCGTCGGTGGTTTCCTGAAGGATGCGGACGACCCAAGTCTTCGGCCGATAGATGGTATTGAAGCGCACGGTCGCGCCGTCGACGCCCACGAAGGCCAATGGGGCTTCGCAATCGACGAAGGTGCAACCCTCCACGGTGATGTTTTTCGCCTCGTAGAGCGCGTTTTGCGGGCGGAAGACCGACCGCGAGGTGGATCCGCCGATATTCACCGCGCGGGTTCCTGCGCGATGGAAGCGGCAGCCGCGGATGACGATGTCGGCAGAGCCTCCTTTCGTCTGGGGGCCTGTGTGCTGTGAGAAGCCTTCCTTGCCGCGGAAATCGCAGTCTTCGATTCGGCCACGATGGCAGCCGACCATGTCGACCGCTTGCCCGCCCCAGCCTTCCACGACGCAGCGGCGGACCACGAAGTCGTCGATCCCGGAAAGCTTGATGCCGTCATTGTTCCCTTGCGGGCCGACGTCCTCCACGCGGAGCCCTTCCAGGGTGAGGTGGTGCGAGGGAGTGTCGAACGAGCCGCCGTCGTCGATATTGATGCCGTTGGATCGCTGCCCGCGCACGAGAATGTTGCGAAGCGTAAGATAGGAGCAATCGCTGAGTTGCCAGCCGGCGCTTCCGCCCTCGAAGCGGGGCGGGTTTGTTGGAGATCCCTCGATGACGATGGGTTGTTGGGGAGTCGCCGTGCAGATTGCGCGTAGACCCCGGGACTATAGCGGCCCGGAGCGATGCGTATCGTGGTGCCGGGGCGTGCGTTGCCCAGTGCGGCGCGAAGCGAGGCGTCGTCGCGGACTTCGATCGTACGCGGCTCTTCGGGCGAATTCTCCACCGCGAGAAGCAGGGCAAGGCACGGAAGTGCCACGAAGGCATGGGTCACGGCGAGTTCTCCTTAGGGATGGGAAAGCCGAGAGGAGATTATCGCTTCGGGGCACGGCGGGGGCCAGAGGCCGCGCGTGCCGAAAAGCCGATCCCGGAACTGCCAGGGCGGCCCCTGCGCAGCCGGAGAATCTGTGGGCGGCGCAAGGTTCTGGGGTCGGCGCGAAGCGTGGATTCGGGAGCGGGGTGGCGGCGTGCGTTTCCTTGACGCGCGGCGGAGGCTATGCTGGCAGCGCGGGCGGACTGGCGGTCCAGGAGGCTTCCGAGGGGCAACGCGCGTTGGATGGGCGAGGCGACATGAGTGGTTCGAGATGAGAAGGAGACGGCGATGAACCGGCGAGAATTCCTGCGGGATTCGGCGATGCTTTCCTGTGCGGTGGCGACGTCCGGAGCACGCGCGGCGGAGAAGCCCGGGGCGAACGAGCGGATTGTGGTGGCGGTGGCGGGGGTTCGAGGGCGGGGCGGGGCGCTTCTGAGCACGTTCGCCGACTTCGGCGACGTGGAAGTGAAATACGTTTGCGACGTGGATGAAAGCGTGCTCAACGGACAGGCGGTGGCCGTGGCCAAGCAAACCGGTCGGCGGCCGCAGGCGATCAAAGATTTCCGCCGGGCGTTGGACGACGCGGCGGTCGATGCCTTGGTACTGGGGACGCCCGACCACTGGCATGCGATTCCCACAATTCTGGCCTGCCAGGCGGGGAAGGACGTGTACGTGGAGAAGCCGGACGGGCACAACGCGCTGGAGGGCCGGGCGATGGTGGCGGCGGCCAAGAAGCATGGCCGCGTAGTGCAACTGGGCACTCAGTCGCGGAGCGGTGCGCACATGCAGAGTGCGATGCGTTACCTGGCCAAGGGGAGCATCGGACGTGCGGTCTTCGCCAAGGCATGGGAGAGTGCGCGGCAGGGTTCGATCGGTCGACCGGCGGACAGCGACGTTCCGCCGGGCGTGGATTACGACCTGTGGCTGGGGCCGGCGCCCCAGCGCGCGTTCAATCGCAACCGTTTCCACGGGAGCTGGCGCTGGTTCTTCGACTATGGAACGGGCGACTTGGGCAACGACGGCGTGCACCGCCTGGACGTCGCGCGGTGGGGGCTGGAGACGGCGGTGGCTGCCAAGGGCGGCAAGCTGCCCGTCCTGCCTCGCGCGGTGACGGCGCAGGGAGGGAAGTACTACTTTGACGACGCGCAGGAGTGGCCCGATACTTTGATGGTGACCTACGATTATCCGGGTTGCGTGTTGACCTATGAGATGCGCATCTGGTCGCCCTATCCTCTCGAGGGCGAGGCGGAAGGTTCCGCGGTCTTCGGCGACGAGGGCTACCTGGTGATCGGCGGCAGCCGCTGGCGCGTATGATCGCCGGGGGAAGGTAGTGGCCGAGGACAAGGGACAGTACAACAACGCGGGGCACGCCAGGGACTTTCTCGACTGCATGCGAACGCGGAAGAAGCCCGCCGCGGACCTGGAAACGGTGGGGCATCCTTCGAGCCTTTTGTGCCACCTGGGGAATGCCGCGTGGCGGAGTGGTCAGGTGGTGCATTTCAACGCGGAGAACTACGACTTTGGCAGCGCCGAGGCCAACCAGTACCGGACGCGGCCGGAATACCGCAAGCCTTGGCTGTTGCCGGAAGCAGGGTAGGCGGTCGGCGGACGAGCTACTTGCGCCGCCGCACGTCGAGGTAGACGGCGGCGAGGATGACCAGGCCTTTGACGATGTACTGGTAAGAGAAGTGGACGCCGGCCTGGTTGAGCCCCTTGTCGAGGATGCCGATGATCACGGCGCCGATCAGGGTGCCGACCATGGTGCCGATGCCGCCGGTGAAGCTGGTTCCGCCGACCACGGCCGCGGCGATGGCGTTGAGTTCGAAGCCGACGCCGGAGGCGGGCTCGGCCGAGTAGAGCTGCGAGGTGTGGATCATGCCGGCCACGCCGGCCAGGAGCGAGCAGATCATGTAGACGGCGATCTCGTTGCGGGCCAGCGGGATGCCGGTGAAGCGGGCGGCCTCGCGGTTGCCGCCCATGGCGTAGAGGTGCTGGCCGAAACGCGTGCGGTGCAGCAGCACGGCGCCGACGGCGAACAGCGCGACCATCACGAGCACGGGGATGGGGACTGCGCCGAGCCGTTCATAGAGAAAGAAGGCGAAGGAGGAGCCTTGATCGCTCGCGGTCTTGAGCATCGCGGAGAGTGACCCGGGGATGAGATCGAGATCCGGCCGTTGCCCAGGCCGAGGAAGAGACTTCGTGGCCGGGGATGCGCATCGGGCGTCCCTCGTTGAAGCGCAGCGCGCGCGCCCCGCGCGACGAGCATCGTGGCCAGGGTGATGATGAAGGGCGGCATGCGGCGTTTTGGCGGCGCAGAGGCCGTTGAACAGCCCGAAGAGGGCGGCGACGCCCAGCCCGGCCGGAAACGGCAAGGCAGAGTCGCACCGTGCTCGGGGCGTCGCGGATGGCCGTGGGTAAGCAGGTAGACGGTCGTCGTGCCGACCAGCGCCACGAGCGCCCCGACCGAAAGATCGATGCCGCCGATGAGGATCGTCAGCGTCATGCCGAAGGCGAGGATCGCGTTGACCGAGATCTGCTGGGCCAGGTCGAGCAAGTTGTCGAAGCTCCAGAATCGCTCGACGGGGCGCAGCAGGCCGGGCACGCCGACGCGGAACAGGACCTGCAGGACGACGATTGCCACCAAGAGCGGGCAGGATTTGCCTGAAGGTTCTCATGGCTGCGCTCCGGTGAGTTGCACCGAGGATGTCTTCGAGACTCGTCGACGGGGCATCGAGGGTGCGGAGGATGCGGCCGTCGCGCATGAGGGCGACGCGGTGGGACATGTGCTGAGCACCTCCGCCAGGTCGGAGGAGATCAGGAGCACGGCCATGCCGGCCTCGACCAGGCGGGCGATGATGGCGAACATCTCCTCGCGCGCGCCGACGTCGACGCCGCGCGTGGGCTCGTCGAGGATCAGGATCTTGGGGCGGTGCTCCATCCAGCGGCCGACGAGCACCTTCTGCTGATTGCCGCCGGAGAGTGCCGCGATGGGCTGCTCGGGGTCGGCCGCGCGGATGCCGAAATCGCGCATCGCGCGGTCGACGATTTCCTCGCGCCGGCGCGGCGCGGCCAGATGCCGTGGATCCAGTCGGCCACCCAGGGCAGGGCCAGGTTGAAGGCGACCGACTGGATCATCACCAGTCCCTCGCGCTTGCGGTCCTCGGGCACGAGCACGATGCCGGCGTCGCAGGGCGTCGCGCGGGCTGCGGATCGGAACGCGGGCCGGCCGTCGACGCGGATCTGGCCGCGGAGGATGCGGATCGATGCCGAACAGCAGTCGCGCCAACTCGGTGCGGCCGGAGCCGACCAGCCCGGCCAGCCCCAGGATCTCGCCGTAGCGGAGCTGCGAAGCTGCGCGCCGAAGGTGCGCGGTCCCCAGAGTTCGCGGACCTCGAGGGCGACGTCGCCGGCACGCGCGGGGGGCCGGTGAAAGTGATCGACGATGTCGCGGCCGACCATCCAGCGGACCAGCTCGCGCTGGTTGACCGCGGCGGCCGGCTGCGTGCCGATCGAGCGGCCGTCGCGGAGCACGGTGATCCGGTCGGCCAGGCGGAGGATCTCTTCCAGGCGGTGGGAAATGTAGATGATGCCCACGCCCTGGTCTCGCAGCCGGCGCAGGGTGACAAAGAGGGCCTCCGTTTCGGACTCGGAGAGCGAGGAGGTGGGCTCGTCGAGGACGAGGATTCGCGCCTGGGCGGACAGAGCCCGGGCGATCTCGACCAGCTGCTGGTGGGCCACGCTCAGGCGGGAAACGGGCTGTCGGACGTCGCGGATCTCGCTCAGGCCGAGGCGCGCGACCAGTGCGGCGGCGTCGCGGTCCAATTGCCGTCGCTGGAGCCAGCCGAGGCGCGCGGGCTCGCGGCCGAGGTAGATGTTCTCGGCCACCGAGAGGTTGGGGGCCAGCGAGAGCTCCTGGTGGATGATGCGGATGCCGTAGCGGTCGGCGTCGGCCACGCCGCGGATCCGGGCCGGCCGGCCGTCGATCTCGATCGTGCCGGCCTCGGGGATGTGGATGCCGCCGAGGACCTTGATGAGCGTCGACTTGCCCGCTCCGTTTTCGCCCAGCAGGGCGTGGATCTCGCCGCGGCGGAGTTCGAAATCGACGCGGTCCAGCGCCGTCACGCCGGCGAAGCGCTTGGTTACTTCGCGGAGGAGCAGCAGCGGAGCGGAACCGGGCGCGACGTGAGGCTCGGGGTGCGGGTCGCTTGGCGTTTTAGAGCCGATCTCAGGATCTTTGGAGATGCTGCGATTTTCCGGCCGCGCAGCCACAGCCGTAGTTCCGGGATAGGTTGTTCGAGCCGATCTCAGGATCTTTGGAGGTGCTGCGATCTTCCGGCCGCGGAGGACTGTCGAGGCGGTTGGGGGGCAGTTTCTCGGGGTCCATGGTGCATCGACCTGCGCCGCCAGGCGCGCTCCAGACAGAGAGGCGATCCGTGCTGTCGTTCTAATCCAGACCGCGGGGGCGTGCAAGTCGAGATCGCACGAGTTCGGCACCGGGGCCGCCGATGCGCACGTTTTGACGCGGGGGCATTGTCGGTACATGCCGCCGCACTTGCGCGATCAGGAGGCGGCCGGAAGGATTTGGCTTGTGGTCGCAGTGGGACTTGCGGGCGGAGCGAGCACGGGCATGGGCACGAGAAGGGGCGCATCGGCGCGCGCGGCGGCCGAATCCCATGCCGCGACCCACGCATTCCAGGAGATCGGCAGGTCGCGGAAGTCGAGATCCGAACGGTGGAGCACGGGGAAGTCCTTCGAGGGCGCGCGCGGCCGGCGTCCGGGGAGTGATGCGTCTCGATTGCTCGCCGAGGAAGTCGCGCACTTCCCGGTCGCTGTGGGGCAGCGGCCAGACCACCAGCGCGGTATCTGAGAGGGTGAACTGGCTTTGCTGCGGCAGGGCGGCTTCGAGGTGTTGGTAGACGAGGTCGACGCCCGACGTTTTGTACAGCCCGAGAATGGCATTGGAGAGGATTCGGCGCTTCTTGTCGTCGAGATGCTGGGTCCAGCCGGGCGCCGTGACCCCGGCCAGGAGCCACCCGGAGCGGACCTCCAAGCCGATCAGCAGGGGGTCGGGATCGGCCATCGCGGAGGCGAGTTGAAAGCGGACCAGTCCGGGGCCGAGGTGGATGTGTTCGACGGAGAGGGGAGCATCGTGCCAGCCGCCTTGACGGAGCAGTTCGACCAGTTCGCGCTGGAGATACCGGCGGAGGGAAAGTTCGACGTGGTGCAGAGCGAGGAGGTGCTTGTGCACCGCCTTCCAATTGCCGCGGAGTCGGGCCTTGCGTTCGGCGCGGCGGAGCTTGGCGAATCGCTTGGGGAGGGTGCCGGAGTGGAGCCCGCGCTTGAGGAGGCGAGGCATTGTTTCTCCGTGGGATCCGATGACGACAGGCCCGAGCCGATCGGGCCGGTTGGCGGCATAGAGCCGCCAGTTCTCCTTGAGCTCCCACACGAGGAAACCGAAGATTCCGGGGATCGACCAGATGATTGCGGGGGCAAGCGTCCAAGCGGCCCCGCGATCGAGGGTATATTCCAGCACGCCGGCGAGCTGGGGGATGAAGGGGAGGAGGAATTTGTGCGAGACGGTGACCACGGGGAAGTGTTTGATCGGGTTGACCTGCGGCTCGATGAGGAGGTTGACGCAGAACCGCACCACGTAGGTCACGATGAACCAGACGAGTCCCATTCCCGCCTTGAGGCCGAGCATGAGCTGGCTTTCGCCGCTCTTGAAACGGAGCCACTCGTCGACGGTGTAGAGCAAGCGTTCCACGGCTTCGAGAAGTTCGCGGAAGACGTCCATCACCAGGGCGAAAAGGTTGACGAGGGGGCGAAGGCCGAAGCGGTGCCAGGCCTGAGAGAGCCAATCGAGGGTCGCCTCTTCGAGCTTCCGTCCGGCGCGGGAGTTGAGGATCAGGTTCAGGCCGAGAAAAAGGACGGCCGCGCGGCTGGCGGAAAGCTGCCAGTTCCGGCCGATGCCCGGGGCCAGAAGCCAGAGAATCAGGGTCCAGGCGGCGGGCTTGAGGAGGAAACGGACGAGGAGGATGGCGGGTCCGCTGCGGAGCACGCGCTGGACGGCGTCGAGCGCCAACAGGCGGCACGGCCAATCGACTACCAAGATGCGCACCGCGCGGAAGGTGGTGCGCACCGTTTCCCAGACGAAGCGACGGAAGATGGCGACATTGACCGTGGCGAGGAGGAAAACGCCCATGAAAAGGATCCTCTGGGGAGTCTTGAACTCGACTCCTGCGAGATGGAACATTTCCATGAGGTGATCCGCGCCGGCGAGGATCACGTAGGCACCGCCGAAAGGCACGGCCAGGGCGCGGGTGAAAAAGCGGCCGGCGCGCGTGCCGAACAACAGCGAGACGAGTTGCTGAAGCCAGCGGAGGTAGATCTCGCCGCGGCGATAAACGCCGTCGAGCGCGACGGCAAGAATACGGTCGGCGCGGAGCAATTGGTCACCGTGCACGAGCTCAGCGGCGCGGGCAACGTCGGGGAGCTTGAGATTGTTGCGCGACAAGGTGTCGCGGAAGTCGCCGAGGGTCAGGTAGCCGCGCCTCGACGATCTTGTCGAGCATCTCCTCGACGATCTTGTGGCGCGCGACGCGTTCGGGCACGTTGCGCGGCACCAGCCCGACGGTGTCCAGCGCGCCGGTGATCGGCGGGCCCAGGTGGTGGCGGATCCGCTGTTCTGCGCGATCGATCCCGGCGCGGATCAAGGCCGAGAGGTGCTGGCGGTGGCGGTCGGAGAGGCGCGCGACCGCCAGGCGCCGTGCGGCGCTGCGCAGGTGCTTGGACATGAGGACGTCGCGCTGGTGGGGCAGCGGCCGCTTGATGGGTCGTTTGCCCCACGACAGGGCCCATTCGACGAGGTCGATGGTATACAACTGGCGTTCGTAGTCGACGCAGACCTTTTGCAGGTCGTAGAGCAAGCGGGCCTCGACGGTCCAGATGCCGCGCGGTGCCTGGCGGACGAGGGCGGCGAGCGACGAGCGCCAGGGGGAATCGCCTTCCCATTCCAGGGCGCCGCGGAGTCGATCGGCGAACCGTTCGAGCAGGGTGGCGAGGGCGGCGCGCAGCGCGGGCGACCGATCTTCGCGGCGCGACGCGTTGGGCTCGCCAGCGGAGCATGGCTCCGCGGACGACGTTTCCGAGGGCTTCGGCCTTTTCGGCACGCTGGACGAGACGGTGGAATTTTCGTTCGGAAGGATCGCGCGAGGGCTCGCCCGGTTCGTTTCCCCGGTCGCTTGCCGGTTCGTCGGAGGGCTCAGGCACCGCGAGCCATTCGTCGAACTCCTCGGGTTCCGGGAGGTCCGCGGGGTCGGGAGCCCCGGCGGGACGCGTGGCTGCCGCCAGCGCGTCGGCGTCGAGATCCTCGGCCAGAAGCTCGTCGATCGCGCGGGAGATCCTCAATCGCGGGGAAGTATCGCGGGAGGAAGCCGGGAGCGAAGTGTTTGAGCTCGAGATAGACGGCGGCGAACTCCACGTACACGGTGCGATCGTCGCGCGGAGGGAGGAGAAGGCCCTCCTGCTCGAGCACGATGCGGATCTCGTCGAAGGCTGCCAGCCCGATGCGCTGGGCGCGACGCCGGACCTGGGCATGGTCGAGCGCCTTGGGCAATGCGCTGTTCGAGGGCGGCGTGGACGCAGGCATGGAGCAGCAATCGCCAGTATTCGACCAGGACCTCTTCCGCCGGTACGTCGGCGAGCCAATCGCTCGAGGGCCGCGGCAGCAGAATGACGCGCACCGGCAGCGACTCGTCCGGATCGGGCCCCAGTTCGTCGCGGTCGACGATTTCGAGAAGCGACTCGCGGGGAAGGGTGAAGCTCTTGCGATGCGGGACTTTCCAGCCCCACGCGCCGACATCGCGATCGCGGCGAATGACGCGGCGGAGGACGCGTGGGAGGACCAGGCGCACGGCCGGCTGGCGCGCGCGGAGCCTGGCCTCAGAATCCGGCAGCGTCAGGTGCGGCCGCGGTTCGGTGGGCATCGACGGGCTCGGCTGCTCCTGGATCATGCTGCTACTACTTGGCCACCGCCGCCGCGTTTTCCTTGGTGATCAGTTCAACGCGCACTGCCACCTCTTTGTCGACCGGCTTGCCGTCGAGGTGGGCATACATCGTCTCGGCGGCGATGCGGCCGATCTCTCGAGGAAATTGCGCGGAAGTGGAGTGCAGCTTTCCGGCCTGGATGGCGGCGATGCCCTCTTGGGAACCGTCGACGGTGACGATGGTGACCTGCGGAAGCTTTCCGGCCGATTGGATCGCGGAGATGGCGCCGACGCGCACTGGGGTCGTTGATTGCGAACACCGCATCCAGTTCGGGGTGGCGGCCGAGGAGGTCGCGCATCACGGGAAGTGATCCCTCGGTCGTGCCCTTGCCTTCCTGCACGTCGAGGATGGTCGCCTCAGGGTGGGAGGCGAGGACTTCCCGGAATCCGGCCACGCGGTCGATGCAGGCCTTGTTGACCGAGTGGTGGAGAATGACGATTTTCGCGCGGACGGACTTGAAAGAGAGCCTCGGCGGCCAGGCGGCCGGCTTTGACGTTGTCGGAGGCAACGGTGGAGAGGGCCAAATCGGCGTTACTGGCCGGCGCGTCGACGATGATGCAAGGGATGCCGCGATCCTTGGCGCGGCGGAGACTGCCTTCGATCCCTTCCCAGTTGACGGGATTGATGAACAGCCCGTCGACCGGCTGCTGGATCATATCAGAGATGTCGTTCATCTGCTTCATGCTGTTCCATTGGGCGTCCAAGGTAATCAGCTTGTCGCCGCGCGCCTCGACCACCTCCAGGATCCCCTGGTTGAGATCGGGAAAGAAGGGGTTGTTCATGACCTGGAACGTGACGGCGAACGTGCGATGGGCTGCCGATGGCTGGGGCTGGTTTTCCGGGGCGCCACAACCTACGGCCAGGGCAAGCAGGCCCAGCATCACTGGCACAACGGCTTGACTTCTCACCGATCGACCTCCTCAGGGACTGCCGGGAAAGGGCGCGGTCGCGCCGCATCAAGACTGCTATTATAACCGATCGTCGGCGGCTCGCGGGCTACGAGCGAGGGGCGGAGGATGTCGGAGCACGTGCAGGGGCCCTTCCAAGTGGACCTTGCCGGGCCGGTCGGGGGAAAGGGGCCTGGCGGGGGGCAAGTTGAAATGCGAAATTGCCGTGTGAGGTACGCTCGGTCGAGCGCTTCAAGGGGCTGGTTTCTCGCCCACGGTCTCCCGGGGAAGGCGGATCAAGAAACGTTGCGCCCAGGGGAGCGGCGACGATCTCGATGCTCCCCCCGTGGCGTTGGATGATCTCGCGGCAGATGGCCAGGCCCATGCCGGTCCCTTTTCCCTTGGTGGTGAAGAGAGGTTCGAACACCTGCTCCCGATGTTCGAGCGGTATGCCGGGCCCGGTGTCACTGACGCGGATTTCGTCGAACGCGCCGGCCCGCCGGGCCTCGATCGTGATTTGGCCGTGCGAACCGGCCGCCTGGATCGCATTGAGGAACAGGTTGCGAAAGGTCTGCTCCCACTGGGCGGGGTCGACATCGACGACGAAGGGATCGGGATCCAAGCGGACGGCCCATTGGAACTCGGAGGGGATGTCGATGCGTGCGATGGCGCGATCGATAATCTCGGCGAGCGAGGTTGGCTCTCGGTGGGGAGACGTGCCGCGCGACATGGCGGTCAGTTCGGCGATGATCCAATCGGCGCGTCGCGTTTCCTCCTCGATCATACGCACATAGTCGAGCAGAGAGGGATCCTCGGACGCGATCTTACGGCGGAGGAGGTAGGCGGCGTTTCGGATCACGCCCAGGGGATTGCGGAGTTCGTGGCCGACGCTTGCGGAAAGCCGGCCGATCGTGGCTAACTGCGTCTGGCGGACCAGTTGGTCGTGGAGGTGGGCCAGCTCCTCCTCGGCCATGCGACGCAGCTCCGTTTCCTGGCGGTGCTGCAAAGTGATATCGCGGCCGGTCGAGAGCATGCCGATTACGCATCCCTGGTCGTTCTTGATGGCACGGCACCACCAGGCCACGAGGCGCCGCTCGCCGTCCATGCGCCGCAGCCAGTTCTCGACGTGGAAGACTTCGTCATCGCCCTGGAAGAGCAGATCGGCGGGAGTGCCGGGATCCTGGCTCGCGTCGAAATAGTAGGAGGTTTCCTTGCCGATCGCATCAGGACCGAAGAACCGCGCACCGGCCGTGTTGATCCAGGTGATACGTCTGGAGGCATCGACTTCGAGGATGATGTCGGGAACGGCTTCGAGAATGGCCTGATAGCGCGCCGAGAGGCGCGGAGCGCCTCTTCGACCTGGCGCGCGTCGGGTAGGGCTTCGCGTGCACCGCCGCCGGCCGCGGAGCGCGACAGTGAAGGGTCGGGAACTGGCCGCTCGAAGGGGTCCATCCTGCTTGTGCCCGGCTCGGATCGAAAAGGCAAACGGTTCATACCGCGGGCTGGCCGGCGGTCGACACAAATGTCCACGCGAAAGGGGGCAATTGTGAAACGGTTTGCCGCGCAGCCCATCTCGACACGGGAAATGGCATCGCAATTATCGCCCGCAGCGGGGGTAATATGCAACGGCCCATCGTGAGGGGGTGCGGAAATTTCTAGCTTCGGGGAGCAAAAATGCTCTCACTGGAAGAGGGGGGGAGGGTGTTTGCCCTTCTCGCAACAGAGCCAGCGACACCTTTTGCGTCACCGGTTGCCCGAACTGGGAAGGGCCGGTTGACCGGTGGCAAGGCACGTGGAAGTAAACGGCGGGGGGCGCTAAGCGGCTATCCCGGAACCACCGCGATTGCTCTGGGCGGCCGAGTAATTCTTGGGCAACACACGGTTCTCCGATCGGCGTTAAACGGCTTCGCCGCCCGCGGGTCCGCCGCCTGTGGCAGTACGAGCCCCCAGTTCGCGATCGAGGAGGAACAACGCCGCGGGCGCGCCTTCGGCGAGCTTCAGTTGCTGCATGATCGCATCGGCAGCCGCCTCTTCCTCGACCTGTTCGTTGATGAACCATTGGAGGAGGGAAAAGGTGGCGTTGTCGTTTTCCCCTCGGGCCAGGCCGACGAGGTCGTTGATGAGTTTCGTGACGTGCTGTTCGTGCTCGAGGGTCGCTTCGAAGACCGCCAGAGGCGAAGGCCATTGGGTGGGCGGGCCGTCAATGCTGGAGAGGAGCACCTTGCCCTTCCGGTCCAGCACGTACTGGAAGAATTTCAGCGCGTGGCCCAGCTCCTCGCGACTTTGGATTTGGAACCAGTGGCGGAAGCCCTTCAAATTGACCTCCTCGCAATACGCGGCCATGGCCAGGTAGAGGTAGGAAGAGTAGTACTCGGCGTTGATCTGGGCGTTCAGCGCCTGCTGCATTTTCTCGGACAACATGGGGGGCATCCTCCAAGCAGAGCAGGGTATTTCCAGGAACAGGTCCCCTATTGTTCGCCGCAGACGTGGCGCGGCAATCCCCATTGTGGCTAGGGGAAGTCAACGCGCCATCGCGCCAGGCGCAGAACCTGAGAGTACGGGGCGGTGGAGACGCGGTTGGGGGCAGTCGGTCACGGTGCGCGGAGTTGCTCGGCACGGCGCACCAGATCGAGGAACTCCGCCCGGCGGCCGCCGGGGTCCTCCCCCAGCGCGGCTGCCGCGATTTCCTCGACGGACTTAAGAGAGAGCGTGCCGAAGTTTGCCGAGTTGCGCAGCGCGATGCCGAAGGAAGCCACGGCGGCGGCGAAGCGGAAATCCGGGGAAGCCTCGCCGAAGCGCTTTCCGGAGTCTCTCACGGCGTACTCCTGCCAGCGGATTTCCTGCTCCTGGGGCAATTGGTAGCGAAGCGACAAAGCGAGAAGCTCGCTGCCGCGCGCCCCTTCAGTCGGCTCCTTCTTGGGACGTGGGAACTTGAGCGGGGGATCATCGAGGGCGGCGACCAGACTGGCCCGACTGGGGACGATTTCGTAGAGCACGGTGACCACCTGGCCGGCGAGAAGCTCGTCGGCGTGCTGGGTGACGTCGTGGGAGTCGGGCGAGGCGGCGAGGTCGCTCTCGCAACCGAGGAGGCGATAGCGCAACTTCGGCGGGGTTGAACTCGATCCGCAGTTTGACGGATTTGACCACGGACGCGCGACTTCCGGAGACTTGCCTGCCCGGCTCGTCGCGTTCCGGAAACATTTCCCGCGCCTGCAGGCCGATGTGCAGTAGGCGATGATCGGGATTCCAGGGACACTGGGCCGTTTCGAACTCAATGGAGAAGGGATCATTGAGCTTGGGGGGAGCGTAGTGATACGGGAAGTAGTTGACTAGTTCCTCGACGCGGACGGCGTCGGCCGGGGGCCACACACCTTCGCGGAGACATCGCCCAACTTCGGCGTAGGAAGCCGTACCGACGTCGACGGCAAAGGTCGACAACGGACGCAGAGCCACGGAAAGGAACGGATCGTTGCGGAGGGAACTGTACGGAAGCGCGTTCGAGGCACCGCTTGACTCCGCGAAGCTCTTTTCTCCGGGCAATGGGAGGGGATTCCCGGCGGAAGGGTCGGCGATACTTGGCGCGTTTGGATGCTCATCATCCGCTTTTCAGAATCTGCGGTGGACTTCTTGGCCAACGGCATTCGGCCGGGCAGGGCGGGGCCGTAGTTCCCGAAACCCCAAAAGCCGGCCGGATCGCTGCGAACGGGCTCGGAGCCAGCCTTCTTGGCGGAGAGGTTCTGATAACGCAAGGGGCTCTGCGTTAAGTCGATGAGAGGCACCCGCCGCGCGGTACGCGGCGAGGGTTGGGAAACGACGGCCGGCGCGTGAGCGGCGCTCGCCGCGACCGGTGCGGCGCTGCTGGGGGCGTCTGCGGAAGATCGGATTGGGGTGCTGGCGGCCGCTATGCCGGACGAAGCGGGGGAGGGAGCAGGGGAGGGCTTGTCGGGCCCGGCAGTCCCTGGGGCGGCAGGCGGCAATGAAGACGCTGATGCGCCGGCGGCGCCGACCGATGTTTTGGAGGAGGGGCCTTTCGCGAGGGCCGCAGCAGAGGGAGACCGGGATGCCGCAGAGTCGGCGGGGAGCTCCGGAGAGGCTGCGGCCGACGCCGTGAACCGTTCGAGGGGCCGAAGATCATCGGGTGAGGCGCTGGCGTTTGAGGATGGATGGTCCGAGGTCGCTTCGGGCGCGGCGTTGTCTATCGCAAGTGGCGATCGATCGAGGCTTACACCGGTACTCCGCGATAGGATCGCCCAGGGGATGAGGGCAACGAGAAGGCAGGCCGCCAAAGCAACAGCGGTGGCGAAGGGGCGGCGGGCGAAGATTCGACCCGCAGTCGCGGCAGGCGCGAGGTCTGGGCGCGGTGCCCCGGGTTGGAGCAATCGCTCTTCGATTGCATCGCGCAAGGCGACGGAGGGCGCGAGGGAGTGGTCCTGGCTGACGGTGCGCGCGACATGGCTGGCCAAGACACGGGCAATGCGCACCTCGTCACGGGCCTCGTCGGAGGCCGCTACCTCTCCTTCGACGGTTGCTCGTTCCGCGGAGTCGAGTCCGCCCAAGGCATAGGCCGTGAGCTGCGCGGCGCGGTGGTCGTCGGCCGGAGCGCGATGGTTGGCATTCATAGGGGAACCTCGTTGGGAAGCTGCCGGGATCCGGGGGCCTCTTGCGACGCGTCTTCGATCAGACGCCGGGCGAGGGGGTGCTGGCGGAGCGTCTTCAAGGCCCGATGGACGAGCACGCGCACGTTACCCTCGGAAGTGGCCAGGATCTCGGCGATTTGGCGGTTCGAGAATCCTTCGGCCCAGAGCGTTAGTGCTTCGCCCTGGTGCCCGGGGAGTTGCTCGACTGCCTGGTTGATCTGTTCGTAGAGGTCGTGGGATTCGGCCGCGGCGGCCGGGTCAGGTTCTCGGCTTATGCACGAGGGCAATTCTGCGTCGCCCAACAAGCGTGCGCGCTGCCGTGCGCGGAGACCGTCCATGGCCTTGTTGCGGCAGACGGCATACAGCCAGGGCGCCAGGCGATCCTGCAACTCGGCGGGAGAATGGTCGCAAAGGCGCAGAAACACGTGCTGGACCACGTCGTGCGCGGCGGGTTCATCGCCTAGCAGGCGCTTGGCGTAGCGCGTGAGCGGGATTTCGTACCGTTGGAGCACGGACAGAATCCACTCACGCTGCGCGCGACGCGCTGTGTCCGTCGTCATCGGCTCTGTTCCCACGCGGGCAGCGTTTACGAGTACTACGGGGTGCGGGGGTATCCGTTACAGGGAAAACCTCGTGAGCCGCGGGGCCGCGAGGGACGCGGCACCGAAGCGGGCCAACCTATCTGTATGTTGCCGACCGTCTTTCCGTGTGTTGCCGACTGCCTTTTAGGGCCGATCCCAGAACCGAGTGCCGCTCCTGTATTCTCCGGCCGCGGAGGACTGCCATGGCGGTTCCGGGATCAGTTCTTAGTATGCTGCCTGCGGCGGCGGATCGGCGAGCCCATCCCCCCAAGGGAATTGGTTCGCGGTGTCACTCTTCACAAGAGGGGGGGTGGGAGATGCTTTACGGCGGTTTCGCGTCTGCGTTATCGTAGTTGGTGCCCCTCGCCATGGATGCTCGGCAAGGGCGGAGCTGTGACGTTTCGGGTTCCGGCTCGGCAATTCAGCGGTTGGGTGGATGGGCCCCGCGCGGGGCGAGACAGCAACGACAAAACAGCGACGACATGACCGCGACGACATGACCGCGTCGCACGAGGCAACGTGGCAGAACATGGGCTGCACGCATTGCCGCGGCGACGAATCAGCCAAGGGAAGGATATTGAAATGAGATTGGCAGGGGACCGGGGTTGGTTTTTCGCCGTGTGCTTTGGGTTGGTCGTTGGGTGTCCGGCAGGGCTGGCGTCCGCGGCGGAGCCATCGGGCGCGGCGAGCTTTACTCCGCTGACCGTACTTTCCGCGCCGGCGATCATCGGCCGCGCCGAGGAGTATCCGGGGAATCGCTACCGCGCCGAGCATCTGGTGGACGGCAAGGAGGAGACGGAGTATTCCTCGAACGGCAAGGGGAAAGAGACGTTTGTCGACTTCGATTTCGGCCGGCCGACGCGGGTCGCGGCATACGAGCACGTCGATCGTGCCGATCCGGCCAACGTCGCGGCAGCCGAGTTGGTTTTCAGCGAGTCTCGCGATTTGCGCGGCCGATTGCACGGCGATCGATCGCGCATGTGGGCAAACGATCGGGTCGCACGTTCGTAGCCCTGGCGGAGCCGGTGACGGTGCGCTACGTGCGCTGGCGCGTGACGGGCCTGGGCGCGCAGGGTCACGGCACGGTGGGTGGGGCGGAGATCCGCTTCTACGGCGCCTTGGAGGCGGAAGCGGCGCCGTCGCGCGACCGCGTCGACCTGGCGGCGTGGCCCGCGATCGAGCTGGAGCAAGGCAAGCCGACGCGCCGCGTGCGCGTTTCGATCGATCATCCGTATGCGGAAGCGACAGATGCGGTGCTCTCGGTGAGCGGGATTGCACCACGGCCGGTGCGATTGACTCCCGGACGGCAAAGCGTCGAGGTTCGCCTGCCGACGTCGGAGGAACTCCAGACGCTGAACGTGGCGATCGAAGTGGCGGGGCGCAAGGTCGTCGAGCGGAGTTTGCCGCTGCGGCCGGTGCGCGCGTGGACGATCTACTTGCTGCCGCACTCACACGTGGACATCGGCTTCACGCAGGTACAGACCGAGATCGAGAAGCTCCAGCACAAGTACCTGGACGAAGCGTTGGAGATCTGCCAACGCACGGCCAGCTATCCCGAAGGCGCGCGGTTCAAGTGGAACAGCGAGGTGCTTTGGGCCGTCGACAGCTACCTGCGTCAGGCCAGTCCCGAGCGGCGCGCACGGCTGATCGCCGCGGTGAAGGCGGGGCAAGTCCATTTGGACGGCCTGTACGGGAATGAACTGACGGGACTGTGCCGGCCTGAGGAACTGATGCCGCCTGATGGGCTGCGCGCGGCGTCTGGAGCGCGAGTACGGCGTGACGATCGACTCGGCGATGATCAGCGACGTGCCGGGCTACACGTGGGGGTTGGTGCCGGCGATGGCGCAGCACGGGATCAAGTACTTTTCGATCGGCACGAACCACGTGCATCGTATTGGGCACACGCTGGAGGCATGGGCGGATCGGCCTTTCTACTGGGTTTCGCCCTCGGGCCAGGAAAAGGTGCTTTGCTGGGTGGCGGGCAAGGGATACTCGGGTTTCCACCCCGGACTGTGGGACCGGATCGGCAAGACGAAGCCGGAGGCGCTGCTCGAGTATGTCGAGAAGCTGGAGGCATCGGGCTTTCCCTACGACATTGTGCAGTTGCGGTACTCGATCGACGGCGACAACGGTCCGCCCGACCCGGCCTTGCCGGACTTCGTGAAGTCGTGGAACGAGCGCTACGTTCGGCCCAAACTGACGATTGCCACCACGCACGAGTTGATGCAGGCGCTGGCCCAGCGCGGGGCGGGGCGGATTCCGGAGGTCCGCGGCGATTTCACGCCCTACTGGGAAGACGGGGCGGGATCGACGGCCCGGGAGACGGCCCTGGCGCGCGGGGCCGCGGAGCGCCTGGTGCAGGCCGAAACCCTGTTTTCGCTGCTCCGCCCGGAGGCGTGGCCGGTCGAGGACTTCTACCAGGCGTGGCGCAACGTGCTCTTGTACAACGAACACACCTGGGGAGTCGCACTGCAGCATTTCCCAGCCCGAGAGCGATTTCACCAAGTCGCAGTGGAAGATCAAGCAGGCATTTGCGGTGAACGCGGATCAGCAGTCGCGCGCGCTCGTGCAGAAAGCACTGGCCGACGGCGGGGACGGTGCGGAGAAATCGGCGGCGGTGGACGTCTTCAACACCACATCCTGGGAGCGGACGGACCTGGTCGTGCTGCCGGCCGACGGGAAGCGGAGCGGAAACCTGGTGAAGGATGCCGAGGGGCGCGCGGTGCCCAGCCAACGTTTGACCAGCGGTGCACTGGCGTTCCTGGCGCGGAGTGCCGCCCCTGGGCGCGAAGCGTTTTCACATCGAGCAGGGCAATGCGTCGTTGGCCGGTCAAGCGCGCGCCGAGGGTGCGGTCGTGGAAAATGGACGGATCCGCGCAACGATCGACGCACGGACCGGGGCGATTGCCGGACTTACCGCCGCCGGCCTGGCGGGGGACCTGGCGCAGTCGCGCGAAGGCTTCGGGTTGAACGCCTACTTCTACGTGGCCGGGCGCGACGCTGCCAAGGCCCAGGCGCAGGGACGGCGACGGTCGAGGTGCGGGAGCGCGGGCCGCTGGTGGCCTCGTTGGAGGTTCGCAGCGATGCTCCGGGCTGCCGCCGGCTGGTGCGCGAGGTGCGAATCGTGGACGGGTTGGACCGCGTGGAGTTGGTCAACGTGGTCGACAAGCGGCTGGTGCGGACCGCGGAATCGGTCCATTTCGGTTTTGCGCCCAACGTGCCGAAGGGTGTGATGCGCATGGACTTGCCTTGGGCGGTGATTCGTCCCGAGAAGGACCAGCTACCCGGGGCATGCAAAAACTACTTCAGCGTCGGGCGGTGGATCGACGTGTCGAACGAAGGAGTTGGGCTTCTCTGCGCGACGATTGACGCGCCGCTGGCCGAGGTGGGGAGAATTACCGTGGACGTGTCTAGTCCCTTCGATCCGAAGGCCTGGATCGATACGCTCGCCCCCACGCAGACGTTCTACTCCTACGTGATGAACAACTACTGGGAAACCAACTACAAGGCGGAGCAGGAGGGGCCGACGACGTTCCGTTACGCGCTTGTGCCGCATGGGCCGTTCGACCCGGTGATGGCGGCGCGCGCGGGGATCGAGGCGAGCCAACCGTTGGTGGTTGCGTCTGCCCGCGGGCAGGCGCCGCCGGCGTGCTCGCTGGTCACTGTGGAGCCGTCGAGCGTACTGCTAACGGCGTGCAAGCCGGCGGAAGACGGCAAGGGGCTGGTGTTGCGGCTGTACAACGTGGGGGAGCGGCCGTGCCGCGCGCGGCTCGTGTGGCCGGGAGGTGCTTCGGGTCGCGTGGTCCAGAGCAGTCCCAAGGAGGAATGGGGGGAAGCGGCCGGCGAGGCGGTGGAGATGCCGGCCCACGGGATCGTCACCTTGCGCGTAGTGCGATAGGGCGAGATGGGACGGCGCCGCGTGCGACGGCGCGTTGCTCGCAGAGCGCGCGAGTCGATGTTCAAAGAAGCAAGACCATGGCCGCCCCTTGTTATGCCTTGGAAGGCCGGGCCGTGCGGCACGACTCTTCCCAGGCTCAATAGGCCGCGGCCTCAGGCCGTAGCGCCGCCCTGGGCAAACTCTTCGCTGGCCTCGACGAGCACCGAGAGGTTCTCGGGCGGGACGCGGGGCGAGACGGAGCACGCGCTGGAAAGGATGTAGCCGCCGCGGGCTCCGCCGATGCGCCAGTCGGCGCAGGGCGTCCTGCGCGCACCTCATTCGCGCGGCTTGTGGAGCAGCGTGTTGACCGGGTCGATGTTGCCCTTGAAGAAGACTCGGTCGCCGACGCGGCGTTTGGCGTCGTCCAGGTCGACGCTGCCGAGGGGCGGCGGATCGAGGGTATCGATGCCGTCGATGCCCGTGTCGGCCATCAGTTCCAGCCGGTCGCCGATGTCGCCGCAGGTGTGGATGTAGACCGGCACGCCCTGGCAGTGGATCCGCCGGACGATTTCGGCCTCGTAGGGGAGGACGAACTGAGTCGTACATGCGGGGCGAAATGAAGCCCGCCGCCGGCAAAGGCGGAGGAGATGAGCACGGCGTCGACGCCGCGCCGCGCCTGGGCTTCGCCCAACTCGGCGGCGCCCTCGGTGTAGGCGGCGAGGATGGCGCGGCACTTATCCGGCTCCTCGAGCGGCGTAGATCAGCGCCTGTTCGTAGCCGAACAGCTCCATCAACTGAGTCCAGGGCGAAAAGATCTCGCCGTGGACGGAAAGCTCTTCGGCCCACTTCGGCTCGGACGAGGTCGATCGTGCGAAAGAGGTAGTCGGGCCACCACCGCGCTCGGTCGGCGCGGTACGGGATCGTGCCGAAGTAGAACGGGATACTTCAGGCCCCCGACGCAATGCGGGTCGTCGTAGTAGAGCTGGTCCGGGTCCACCGCGTCGATGGTCGGTCGGGGCGGTGGCGCCGCGCGGAAATGCTGCACGTTGTCGTCGGCGGGGCACCGGACCGGTCGCCGTTGCGAAAGTGGACCGATTGGCTGCCGTCGGCAGAGGTCTCGATGCGCTCGACCTCGAGCATCCAATCGGGGTCGCGGCCGGGAAGGTTGACCAGAATGCCATCGAAGCGGTAGCGCTGCGCCAGCGTGACCAGGGCTCGCGCGAAACCCTCGCTGGTGAACCAGAGGTCGACCGGCGAGATATCGGTGTTGAGCAGGTAGTGTCCGACGGCCAATTGGCACATGACCGGTACGCGGTCGACCGGACTGGTGCCGCATGGCGCGGCGGATGCGCTCGTTGCCGGTCATGAGCCGCAGGCCTCGCAGTTTCTCGGGGGAAGCGGCAGTATAGATGAGCGGAAGTCCAGGGGCAACGCGGTGCGTTGCCGGCGATCAATCCTCCGACGCCTCGTGAACGGGCGTGGGGGTCCTGGAAGACAGTGGAGGGGGATCGCCTTCGAGGCAGCACTTTGCCGGGTGGTGGTCCTTGCGATCGCGCAACTCGTGGAGGAACTCGCGGCCGAGAAGCAATTCGTGGGCGATGAACAGTGCGCCGGCCAGCGCGAGCGGCAGCAAGTAATAGATCACCCGGAACACCAGGAGCACGGCCGCGGCTTGTTCCTTGGAAAGCGGCATTCCCTCGCGGCAGAGGAAGGCGATGATCACCGCCTCGAGCACGGCGGCGGCGGCGGGGACGTGTGCGAAGGCGGCCACGACCCAGGCCAGCAAAAAGACGCCGAGGAATCGGAGGAAGTTGACGCCGGGGTCGGCGGGAAGGAGTACGTAGAAGACGGCGGCGGCGACGACCATGTCGGCGCAGGCGACGGCGATCTGGGCCATGGAGAGTCGCGGGGGCGGCAAGGGGATTTCGCTCTTGAAGAGCTTGAGCGGCCGGCGCCGCACCGCGCAGAGCACAAGGTAACCGGCTACGATCGCCAACAGTGCGACGGCCAAGGGGCGGACGCTGTGAAACGGCAAGTGGACGTGGATGGGCTCCGCGCCGCCCTGCCCGGCCAGTTCGAGCGTCTCCGGTAGGGGGAAGGGATCGACCAGGAAGACCACACCCGCCAAAGCCAGCACGCCCAACCAGAACGTGACCCCGAGGATTGCGATCAGTTGCAGAATCTCGAAGGGGGTGAGCTTCCAGGCCGAATAAAGCCGGTAGCGCACGGCGGCCCCGCCGAAGAGCGAACCGAAGTTGAAACTACTTACGTTGCCGATGAACGACGCCAGTGCCAGTCGCTTCAGCGGCAGCGGATGCCGGATGTACTTGAGGGCGAGGTAGTCGTAGCCCATCAGGATGACATAGTTGAACACGACCAAAGCGAGGGCCGCGGCCATCTGAGCGGCGGTGATACTGCGGAGACTGGCGAGGAACAGGCCGTGATCGAAATCCTTGAGCTTGCCATAGAGCAACCACACCGCGCCGACGAAGATCGTCAGTACCACAAGAGCGCGGAGGATATGCAGGAGTGTTTTCATCTGGGAGCTTGTGCCCCGGACACGGGGAAATTCGCCTGTGGCTCGGTTGCCGCGGTCGGCGCCCGAGCGCTCGGGGCGAGTGCTGGGTGCGACCCGGCGCCGCCGGCAGCAGTCATGTGGAAGACGTACGAGGCGTCCCCGCACGGATGGGGCTGACCCTCCTTGGGGAGTATAGCTTCCCGAAAGGGGATCGGCTTCCGGGTTTGCCCGGAAAAGCTGCCGAGCGGGGCATGCAAAGGACCACAAAACCGGGCATGCCTACGTTCGTCTTCCCAACCCGAATAAGCGAACCAGTATAGCAGCGGAAAGTCGCTTTCGGGATAGGGAATGTTTCTTCGGCGCGATCGCAGAATTGTCTGCTGCTCCCAAATCTCCAGACCGTGGAGGGCCATCAACGGTGAGGCTGGGATAGGTATGGGGCCCGATTCCGGAACCGGCTACCACTTTCGAATCTCTCGGCCGCAAAATTCTACGGTGGTGACGCCGGGGAAAGGTCGTTACGGGGGTGCGAGGATCTCGTTGAGCAGTAGGACGATTCCCATGCGGACCATTTTCACGGCGATTGCGGCGAGGATCAGACTTGCGACCTTGGAAATGGTTCGCACTCCGTTGCGACCGAGGAGTTTGTCGAAGTGCTGGGCGAAACGGAGGACTCCGGCAGCGAGGAGCAGATTGAGCAGAAGCGCCAAGGTGGCGGGGACGGAGCCGTATTGGTCGGCAAGGAGGAGGACGGTGGTCAGGACCGCCGGGCCCACGAGGAGGGGTACTCCGAGGGGTACGGCGCCCATGCTGGAGGGATCGCCGCGGCGACGGCGTTTGTCCGCGGCGATCAAGTCGGTCAAGGCAAGGATGAACAGCAGGGTGCCTCCGGCGATCATGAAGTCGACGATCGTCACTTCGAGAAGTCGGAAGACCGCGCGGCCCAACCAGAGGAAGGCGACGCCGACGGCCAGCGCCGTGGCCGTGGACTCGACGAGGACGCGGCGGTGGTCGGCGCGGAGAAGCCTTCGGTCAGGGCCATGTAGATGGGCAACAACCCGACGGCGTCGACGGCCACGAAGAGCGGCACGAAGCATCGCCAGAAATCGGGCAGGATCGTGTTGAGCACGTCGCCCACGTGAATCTCCTCCGATTCCGGACTCGGCTGCCGCGCGTGCCCGGCCCTGGCGAACTCGGGCGGCCGCGGGAACCCGGCTTGGGTAGGGGCGGCCCGGTGCGGCTCCCCAGGCTACAGGCCGTAGAAACGGATGGCGTTTTCCGCGAACAATTTGCGTTGGTCGGCCAGTGGCCGGGTCCGGACCACTTCGCGGAGGGCTTGGACCCAGCGGGCCAAGGGCGCTCCGCGCGTGCAGACGGGCCAGTCGCTGGCGAACATCACGCGATCGGGACCAAACGAGTCGAGGCAATGGTCGATGATCGGCGCCAGGTCGGCCGGGGTCCAGCCCTCGGGCGGAACCGTGGCCACGATGCCGGATATCTTGCAGACCAGATTCTTGCGACGGGCGAGATCGGACAGGTCGCGCTTCCAATCGGCGACGTATCGCTGCGCTTCCAGGCTGCCCTCGCCCGATTGTCCGCCGTGCGAAATCGCTTGACGTCGGCGTTGCCGCAGTGGTCGAGGATGAACCGCGTGTCCGGGCAGGCGTCGACGAGCTTCGCCCCCAGGCAAGGGCGGCGGGCGGGCATGCACAGGTCGAAGCTCAGCCCCAGTTCGCCCAACAGGCGGACCCCGTCGATATACGGCTTTTCGAGAAATGGCGGCGCGGCTTGCGAAGGCACGGCGAGGATGTGGCGGATTCCCTTGACGTAAGCGGCCATCGCGAAAGCGTTGGAGGTACTGGCGGAAGCCCGGATCGCCGGGTCGGCCGCCAATCACGGCGGCGCAGGTGGGGCCGCCTCCCTGCCGGCAGATTTCCAGAATGAGCTGCGGCCTCGTCGGCTGAGTTGCGCGGGATCGACAGCGACCTCCATGTAGACCGCCTTGACCACGTTCAATCCCTGGATCGCCTGGCGGTAGTGCTCCAGCGTGTAGCTGCGGTTCAGCGCACCGGCGTTATCGAGCCACGAGAGTCGCAGTTTGGCCAGATCCCAGAGATGCTGGTGGGTGTCGACGATGGGCAGGTTTGCGGCGTCGGCGGTCGGAGCTTTTTCCGCTGCGAGGCACAGGAAAGCGCGAAGGGGGCCGGCGACGACCGGCACGGTGCGGCCCGGGATACGGTAGTCAAAAGGGTGCGGCGTGTAAGGTGCATGGAGGAACGGCTCCAGGTCGAGGATTGGCGTCGAGGTTCGGTAGCCGGTCGAGGAGGCTTCACGGCGGGATTGTACGGTCGCGGCCAGGTGGTGGCAACGGACAGGGCAGGACGAGCGGGTGCGGGGCGAAGGTTTCTCTGACTCGCTTCGGGCGATCCGCTAGCTTGGTCGCAGCAGGGGACCCCGGCCGCGCGGTTACGTGGCCTGTGGGCTTGGAATCGGCACTTGGTTCAGGCGGCCGTAACGAGTGCGGCCAGGAGGGTGGCTGTGAGTCTCAGTACGGATCTTTACGTGCGGCTCAGCGCGATGATGTTCATGGAATTCGCGGTCTGGGGCGCATGGATGCCGGTGTTGGCCGCGCGCCTGTTGGGCCCGTTGAAGATGACGGGCAAGCAGACCGGCTGGATCTATGCCACGTTGCCGCTGGCGAGCATGATTTCACCGCTGATTGCCGGCCCGTTGGCCGATCGGTATTTCGACACGGGAACGATCCTCGCCGTAGCCCATCTGATCGGGGCGGTACTCATGTTTCTGGCCATCAGCCAGAAGACATTCGGCAGACTGTTTGTGGTGATGCTGCTGTACTCGATGTGCTATGCTGCCACGATACCGCTCGTGACTTCCTTGATGTTCCGCCACCTAGACGGGCCGGCTCAGTCGCCTTCTGTCTACATCTGGGCGCCGGTCGCGTGGGCGCTGGTGGGATATGGATTGACGGGTTGGCGCCAGTATCGCGGTGGCGAGGGAGACGGCAGCGATTGCCTGGTCTGGGCGGCTGCTCTGTCGGTGGTGATGGCGGCGGTTTGCATGGTGCAGCCTGCCACGCCTCCCCAGGCGCCAAGCGGCTGCCGCTTCGCCGATGGCCGAGGCGGTGGGCATGCTCAAGGACGTGGACTATGGGGTGTTCATCGTCGCGTCGATCTTCATCGCCGGAATGATGCAGTTCTATTTCCTCGGCACGGCGCAGTTCATGCAAGACAACGGCGTGTCGGCCAAGAACGTGCCGGCGTCGATGGCCCTGGCCCAGGCGGTCCAGGCGGTGGCCACGCTTGCCTTGCTGGGTTTGTTGTATCGAAATATCGGCCCCAATTGGACGCTTACCTTGGGCGCGGCGAGTTGGCTTGCCTTGTACTCGATCTACGTTTTCCGCCCCGAGCGCGGGCTGATCGTACTGGCGCAGGCATTTCACGGCCTGGCCTATGTGCTGTTCATCATCGCCGGTCAGATGTACGTGAACGACGTGGCTCCGGCGGCAATTTCCGGCTCCGCCCAGTCGCTGTTGAGCCTGGTGACCAACGGTATCGGCCTGTTTCTGGGCACGCAAGCGGCGGGCATCATCATGGACCGATTCTCGGTGGGCGGCAAGTTCCAGTGGCGGAAGATTTGGAGCGTGCCGATGGTTGTGATCCTGATTGGCACGCTTGCCCTGGCGGGTCTGTTCCGCGGCGCCATTCCCAAGAAGGACGTTCCGGCCGGGGGCGAGCCGGCGAAGATCGCCGCCGTGATGATGGAAACCGGCGATCTGCCCGGCTGAGTGGCGTCAAGAATCCCAGGCCACTTTGACCACGACCTTGAGCACGTCGGCCGCCTGCGCGCACGGCGAGGCCGGGGGCGTGGACGTCGTGGGGGAGAAAGACGACGAAACTTCCGGCGGAGACCTCAAACAGGTCTCCGCCGGTGTCGTAGAAGACGACGTCCTTCTCGTCATCATAGGGCTTCTGCAGGGGAAGCTCGGCGGTGAGGGGACACCAACCCATGCGTTCCGTGCCTTCGGCGACATATTGCACGTCGGCATAGCGGCGATGCGCTTCCCAGGCTGCTTCGGCGAGCGGTTTGGATCGGTAGCGCTGGACGATCGCCACAAGGCGCTGGCCGTCGAGTTCGTAGCGGCCGGGCGCGATGCGCGAGAAATCGGTGGCGCGGGAGATAGTCCAGCGCTGCGGCAATGCCGGGGTTTAGGGGACGATAGAGCGGGGCATGTTGGAGTCGATCGAGGATCATGGCGGGGTTACCTGCAAGGGCGCCGGGACTTGGTTTCTCCAGGAGGCGATGATAACGGCAAGGGGCAGCTTCGGCGAGGCTGGGGGAGCCGGCGGCGCATGGGGCTTGCGCTGGTCGCTCATGTCCTACCAGCAGTTCAGGACTTCTTGATACCGTGGTTGATTGTGGAGCAGTTCGAGGCTTTTTGTTCCGGGAAACCGGGCTTCCGTTGGTCGCCCTTGTTCTACGAGCAGTGCAGGACTTCTTGATGCCGTGGTTGACTGTGGAACAGTTCGGAGCTTTCTGTTCCGGGGAACAGGCTGTGCGTTGATCGCCCTTGTTGTACGCGCAGTGCAGGACTCAGTAGGGGGCAGCCGATAGCTCCAACAGCCCTATAGGGAACATATAGGAAGATCTCCGGGAAACCACGCCCGGGGGGCGATTGCGGGTTGACATGCGGCGGCGCAATCGGGTAGCGTGGAGCGGTCCAGGGGGGAGAGAAAAATCTCTGCGGGGAAGGGATGGGGGTTGGCAGGACATCCGAGATGATGGCGGCAGGGAGGAACATCGCGGAGTGGGCGGAGTGGCGGTACAGGTCGCGGGGGGAGCGGCGATTCTGGCCGGCTTGTGCCTCGTGCGGCACTACGGGGGGTACGTTCTCTTCCACAGCATCGCTGAGATGTTCAGCATTGCCGTGGCCGGCGCGATCTTCATGGTCTATTGGAACGTGCGGCGGTTCCTCACCAAGGGGTTCTTCCTCTTCATCGCCGTGGCCTATCTGTTTGTGGCGGGCCTGGACCTGCTCCACACGCTTTCCTTCCGTGGGATGGCGGTGTTTCCCGACGGTGGTGCGAATCTGGCCACGCAACTCTGGATTGCAGCGCGCTACCTCCAGAGCGGCGCGATTTTGGCGGCGGCCCTGTCGATTCGCCGCCGTGGGTCGCCCGGTGTGCCGCTGGCGATCTGTTCCGTCGCCGTCACGCTCCTGCTGCTGATGATCTTCGCCTGGCACGTGTTTCCCCAGTGCTACCAGGAGGGAGTGGGGATCACGGCGTTCAAGCGGACGAGCGAGTACGTGATCGCGGCGATCCTGGTCGCGTCGATCGTGGTCCTTACCCGACACCGCAGCGAGTTCGACCCCGCCGTATTCCGTCTGCTCGTGGCGTCGCTTGCCGCCACGGTTGCCGCCGAGTTGGTGTTTACGCTCTATGTGGGCGTTTACGATCTGTCCAATCTGTGCGGGCACTTTCTCAAAATCCTGGCTTTCTACTGGATGTACCGGGCATTGATCGAGAAAGGGCTGAAGACTCCCTATCGGCTAGTATTCCGTGAGCTCAAGGAACGCGAACAGGCGCTGCACGAGAGCGACAGCCGTTTGCGGGAAATCACCGACACGGTGGACGACGTGTGCTGGCTGCACGATCTGGACCGGAAGCAAGTCCTCTTCGTCAGTCCGTCGTACGCCCGGGGTCTGGGGGCGAACGGTCGAAGGCCTGTACCGCAATCGCTGGGACTGGATGGAGGCCATTCATCCCGAGGACCGCGCCGGCGTCAAGGAGGCTTTCGACCGGGCGCCGACGGGGCCGGGTTACGACACGGAGTACCGCGTCGTGCGGCCGGACGGCACGATGCGCTGGGTTCGCGACCGCGGCTCGCTCGTGCGCGACGCCGAGGGTCGAGTCTACCGGATGACAGGGATCGTCTGCGATGTGACCGAACAGAAGCAGTTCGACGAGCAACTCGAGCGGGCACGGCAAGCGGCTGAGGAGGCCAGCCAGGCCAAGAGTCCAGTTTCTCGCCAACATCAGCCACGAACTGCGCACCCCGATGAACGCGATCCTGGGAATGACGGATTTGGCGTTGGCCGAGGACCTTTCGCCGCCGTCCGGGATTGCTTGCAGACCGCGAAGGACTCGGCCGACCTGTTGCTGACGCTGCTCAACGAGATCCTCGATTACTCGCGGATCGAGGCGGGCAAGTTCACGCTCGACGCGATTCCTTTCCGACTCAGCGCGACCTTGGACGAGGCGATGCGGACCCTGGCGGTAAAGGCCTACGAAAAGGGGCTGGAGCTGACTTGCGATCTGCCGGCCGACTTGCCCGACGCCTTGGTGGGCGATCCGATGCGGTTGCGCCAGGTGCTCTTGAACCTGCTGGGCAATGCGATCAAGTTCACGGAGCATGGGGAGGTGACGCTTCGCATCGCGGAGCTCAGCGAGAGCGAGAGTGAGGTGGAACTCGAATTCTCCGTCTCGGACACGGGGATCGGCATTGCGGAAGAAGACCAGAAGTGGATCTTCGCTCCGTTTACCCAGGCCGATGCATCCTCGACGCGGCATTACGGCGGCACGGGGCTGGGGCTGGCGATTGCCACCAGCCTGGTGGCGATGATGGGGGGGCGATTGCGCTGGAAGAGCGCACCGGGCCAGGGGAGCGTTTTCACGTTCACCGCGCGTTGCGCGCCCGGCCGGAGGAAGTAGTGAGCTTCTGCCCGAGCGCGTCGGACCCAAGGCGGCGCGCGGCGTGCCCGTGCTCGTGGCGGCGGAGCGTGCAACGCCCCAGCGGATCCTGGCGGGAATGCTCGGCCAGTATGGGATGCGGCCGCAGACGGTGCGCGATGCCTCGGCGGCGCACCGCATGCTGGCGGAAGCGTCTGCGGCGGGGCAGGCTGTTCGCCTGCTCGTCGTCGATGCCGGGCTTGCGGGAGGAAGCGAGCTTCTGGCCGAGACTTTGCCTGACGCCTCTCGTGAGGCGGTTCCGGCGACGATCCTCTTGGTGTCGCCCCTGGATCGATTGGCACTGGCGCAGATCGGGAAACGCCTTCCCCCGATCCACCTTTCTGGAGAAGCCGGTGTCGTGGGCTAAGCTGGCCGAAGCGATTGACGGGGCCTTGGGGATTCGCCGGCTCGAACCACTGCCCGGGACGGTATCGGCCGAAGTGCCTGGTGCGACGCGGATGTTGCGGATCCTGCTTGTCGAGGACACGCCGGCCAATCAGAAGGTTGCGCTGCGGCTGCTCAGCAAGCGCGGCCACTATGTCCAGGTGGCGAGCAATGGGGCCGAAGCCGTTGCGCCTGGCGCGGGAGGAATGTTTCGACGTGATCCTGATGGACGTGCAGATGCCGGTCATGGACGGTTTCGAGGCGACGCAACGGATCCGCGGGCTCAACGAGCGGGGCGGCAACGGTCTTGGCGCAGCACATCCCGATTATCGCGATGACCGCGCACGCCATGAAGGGAGATCGCGAGCGGTGTTTGGCCGCGGGCATGGACGACTACCTGGCCAAGCCGATCGACGGGCGCGAATTGGTCGGCCTGGTGGAGCGGCTGGCCGGGGAGACGCGCTGACGCGGCCGCGTGCGAGGTCAATCGACGACGGCGCACCAACTGCCGGCCTGGGGACGCATCGGTACCGCGCTGGTGAAAAACTGCGGCGGGCAGCCGAGCAGTAAGGGATCGTAGACGATTTCCAGGTTGTGCTTGCAGTCCACGGCGCGGCCGGCGGTGGACTCGCAAATCACGGCTCCGCGGATCGTGCAGGGCTGCGTGACTTCGATTTTCCCGGTCACGTAGACCAGGCCGCGGATCTCGCTGGGGTACTCGTCGTCGTTCCAGGAGTCGCAGTCTTCGGGGTCGGTGGCGTCGCTGGCGATGTAGGGTGCGGTGGAGGGATTGAAGTTCTTGGAGAGTTCCCACTCGCGGAGTGGCCCATTTTGGCTGCTAAAGTTGAGCAACAGGTCGCCCTCGACGATGAGCGTGGGGAAATCCGGACGGAACCCGTGCAGGAGGACTTTGGCGTCGAGTGTGAGCTTCTTGCCCGGGCAGATGACGACTAGCGTTCCGTGGATCCGCGAGTTGCGGATCGTGAGGTTGTCGCTGGCGCGGACGACGTACAGGCTGCTTGAGTTCGGGGTGCCCCAGGGATTGTAGTATGGGCCGAGCACCTGCCGGTCGATGGTGCCCCCGCAGGCGAGTTGCGTGGCACGGCTGGCATAGGCTTGGGCAACGCTGAGGTTGGAGATTCCGGTGGCGGGTGAGGCCTTGGCGGTATAGGTGAGGCGCGTGCCCGAGTACACGCCCGGGCCGCCGACGGCCGGGGATTCGTAGTTGCCCACGATCTGGCCTTCGTTGGTGAGCGAGGTGTCCGAGGAGACGCCCGCCGATCCGACGTCCAACCGGTCGCCGGCGGCGACCCGGATTCCTCCTTCGGCGTGCAGCGCGCGGCTGAGCGACGCCAAGGGCTTGGGGTCGGGTACGAGGCGGACTTCGGCGATCTGGCGAGCCTGGATTTGGCCCGGGATCGCCTGGAGCGAGTTGACTGCGGTGGCGCGGAGGATGAGCGAGTCGTAGGGCCAAAGGGCAAGGTCGCCATCGCCGTCGAACGCCTGGAGGGTGAACGCGACCGCGCCGATCGGCCGGTCCGCGGCCCAGGTGGTCGAGGCGGCGTAGGTGGTGCGCCAGGCGGGATCCTTCTGAATCCACAGCCGTCCGAGTTCGATTGCCGACCAGGCGTAGAAGCGGGCTTCGGTGGCGTCGTCGAGCGACTGGGCCTCGAAGGCCTGGCGCTGCGCGACCAGCAGACCGCCGAGTCCCAGGGTGGCCACGACCATGGCGATGGCGAGCACCACGAGATAGGTGCTGGCTCGCCGGTGCGGTTTGTGTCGGCGGGGACGTTGCAGAGTAGGTACCGTAGTCATTCGGGCACCTCGGCGCGGATGGCGACGCGGCGCCGAGGACTTCCATCGTCGCGCCGGCGGCACCTCGATGGTGACCGTGATGCGCTGGCGCCCTGGTCGTCGGCGGCGGGGTCGAGGGTGAGGGGAGCGATCCAGACGACTTCGACGCTGCGGCTCCAGCCGGTCAATTCATCGATCGTGGTGCCGTCGGTTCTCCGCGGGGGCGACTCTTGGAAGCCGTGGTAGTCGTCGACGTCGTCGAAGGCGCTCCGCGACACCTCGCCGGTTTCGGGGCCGAAATGGTCGGGGAACTGCGCGTCCCGATAGCGTTTTCCCAGGATCTCCGCGACGAGTTCGTCGGCGAGCAATTGGGCGGTCACATCCTCGCCTGCGCGGCGTTGGCGGTGCAGCGAGGCCCCCACCACGCGTAGCGCGCCGACCATCAGCACCCCGGCCAGCAGGGTCGCGATTGCCGACTCCAGGAGGCTGAAGCCGCGTCGCAGGCGGAGACGGTGAGTTGGGGGAAGGGTAGTCATGTTCCGCTCTTCAAAGGTTCGTTGACCAGGCGGATCGTGGTCTGGAGGGCCGGCCAACCCGCCGCGGGCACTGCGGTCGCTTCGCCCACGCGGAGGCAACAGCGGACCGACGTATAGATTTCGGAGGTCGCTCCCAGCGCGCGGCCGTAGACTCGATAGAGCATTTCGTAGTCGTTGGGGACACTCCAGTTCGCGCCGCCGTCGCTGGAGTAGTAGTAGCGGGAATTGCTGACCTGGGCGTTGGTGGAACGGTGCAGCTCGCAGGCGTATTCGTCGGTGAGGCCCTTGACGATCAGGCACAATCCTTTGTTCGGCTGGGCGAAGACGCGGGAGAAGGGGATGTCGACCCAGCGGTAGCCGGTGGAAAGGTCGGTTTCGGGGAGAGGCCGCTCCTCGAGGACGGCGGCGGTGGGCCAGCTCCAATTGTCCGGCCGCAATTGGGCGCGGACCAGGCCGGTGGTCGGGCCGGACGTACGGAGGCGGACGGCGACGCGCGTGGCTTGCCAGGCGAACGCTCCCGCAGGGAGGGAAGGCTGGAAGTATTGGGCGCGGCAGTCGTGTGCATTGATGCGGCGCTCGCTGGCATTCGCGACCGACTCGAAGCTCTTGAGGCGTCCTTCTTTCTGGTCGGCGGTACGCGTCACCGTTTGGAGTTCGAACTGAGTGACGCGCGTGGCTGCCGTGGTCTCTACGACCGCTTGGGTGTCGAGAATCCTCGGCTCGGCGTCGCAGCGTGCGGTCGGTCGACGACCAGGCGTAGGTGATCCGCACACGACCGTTGTCGCCGTCGCGGTCGAGATCGAAAGTCAGAGACGCGGTGGACGTGGGCGGGACGATCGAGGTGGCGTAGGCCAGCTCGGCCGCCAGGCGGTCCAGGGCTCGGCCCGCCGCCAGGACCGTCGCCGCGCCGGCGTCCTCGTCGGGCACGGCGTGGCGGGCGAGGAGCACGGCGGATCCCAGCCCGAGCATCAGCATGGAGAGGATGGCCGAGGCCACGAGCACTTCGAGGAGCGAAAATGCAGGGCGCGGTCGCGGCACCGGGGAGCGGTCAAGGAACGTCATTGATCGTCGTCGCTCCCGTGTACAGGTCGAGGGTGATTCGCTTGCGGTACTGGCCCGCTTGCACGTCGACGGCGCTGCTGGCGGCGCCGGAGGAGACCGGTTGTCCGAAGCCGTCGTAGTTTGCGATCATTGGGCCGGAGAGGCCCGCGGAAATCGTGACGGCGCAATAAGGGTCTTGCGCAAGTCGATCGTCTCGATCAGGTTGTTCGAGGCCGCCTCGCGGATTTCGTAGCGATATGCGTCGGGAGGAGACAGGAATACCACGCGGTGGGCACGACTGGTGGAGCGGGCGCACACCTGGGTGGCGGCGAGATCGACGGCGATGCGGCGCACGGCCATCTCGGCGCGGAACTTCCACAAGGACCGTTGATAGGTGGGGACCGCGGCCGCCGCCATGATCCCCACGATCAGCATGGCGATCACCATCTCGACCAGCGTAATCGCGCGGCGCGGGGCGATCATCGGCTGTCCTCCGCGTTGTGCGAATCGGGCAATTCACCGTTGCGCACGGCGCGCGCGCGGCGCTGGGGCCGGTAGCTCTGCCACAGTGCGCGGACTTCGGGCAGTGCGCTGAAGAATGCCTGGATCACCTGGGGATCCCACTGGGTCCCCGCACCCTCGCGGAGAATCACCTCGACGCGGTCGTGGGGCATTCCGCGACGATAGGGTCGGTCGCTGATCATGGCGTCGTAGGAATCGGCGACGGCGAGGATTCGGGCGGGCAGTGGAATCGCATCGCCCGCCAGGCCGTCGGGATAGCCCGTTCCGTCGTAGTGCTCATGGTGGTGCAGCACGCCGGGGACGAGATGGCCGAGTTGGTCCAGGTCTTGCAGGATTGCCCAGCCTTGCTCGGGATGGGGCTTGATCTGGGCGAGTTCCGCTTCGGTGAGGCGATCGGGCTTGCGGAGCACGGCGTCGGGGACGCCGAGCTTACCCAGGTCGTGCAGCAGTCCGGCCAGGTAAAGCCGTTCGCACTCGCACTCGTTCAGGTCCAGGACCTGACCGAGGTGCCGGCCGACGAGGGCCACGCGTTCGCTGTGGCCGCAGGTGTAGGGGTCCTTGGCGTCGATCGCGGAGACCATGGCGCGGACCACGTTGACCAGCAGGGCTTCTTTCTCGCGGAACAGCTCGACGTTGTGCGCGTGAGTGGCGAGCATCGAGGCGACGGAACTGAGCAGTCCGGCTTCGACCGTGCCGAATTCGAACTGGCTCAAGGGCGCGTTGCAGGGGTTGCCGTCGAGCGGCGGCTGGTGGACGTGATTGATCGCCAGCAGCCAGCCCAGCGCGCGGTCGCCCTTGGCGATGGTGACGAGGATGAATTTGCGCACGGCCGGGAACCGTCGGCCTTGCTCGGTTTCCTCGCACCGGTTGCGCACGAGTGGGTGGCGCGTGGCCTCGCGGCGGAAACATTCGATGAACTGTGCGCACTCGGCGTCGGTGAGCCAACGTGGACCTACCCAGACCGCCGGGCGGTCGACGGCGGCCGGCGATCCCTCGCGTCCCTGGCGTGCGGTGACCAACACCAGCGACTCGGCCTGGATGACGCTGGCCAGCAGAGGAAGCAGCATTCTCGCCACGTGCCAGGTCTCTTGCGAGACTTCGGACATGTCGAGGTGGTCGGCCAGCTTGCGGAGGAAGGTCAGTTCCTCGAAATCCGCGCCGATTTGCACGGCGCAGGTGTTCAGATCGTCCTGATAGCGGTTTACCTCCAGCCGGAGGCTGAGGTCGTTGAGGAACAGCCGAGCCAGCTTGAGGGCCAGGTCGTGCGCGTTGTCGGGGAGGGCCACCGTGGCCGCCAGGCGGCGGCCTCCCGACTCACCCAGCGGAAGTCCGAGCACGATTTGCGCGGGGTCCTGCTCGACGAGGATCGGTTCGACCGCCTCTCGCAGCAGTGCATCGAGCGCGGGCTCGGCGGGTCGCACTGCGGCTTTTTCGGGGGGGAAAAGGGTCGATGCATCGCTGGCCCGCACCATCCCCTCCGAACCGCTCAGGGCATTGCCCTCATCCCATGTCCATAGCGCCACCTGCCCGCCGAGGAAGGATGCCAATGCGGACTGTGCCGCGCGCACCAGGCATGCCAAGTTCTCGTCCATTGCCGGAGCGGGTGCGCTGAGTTCGTTCATGCGGATAGCTCCAGCAGGCATATGCCGAAGGAGATTGCGTTGCAGGGCCCTCTTGCTCAAACGTAGCTTGCCGGCAGGTTCGAGGTTGGGGTTGTCTGGAAGGCACGCGCGGCACAAATCGCACAATCCGTGTGACCGCCCATTCCGGTACTGGCGGCAGTAAAAGAGGTCAATTCCGCCGAGACCTTCGCAGCCGACCCGTGGGGGCTGCGGCAGCGAAAGCGGGCAAACTGATTTGCATGCGCGTAATATGCGTTCTAGATTTCACTGACCCGCTTGGCCAAGCCGGCGACGTGGTCCAACAGTGCATGCGTAATTCCCGCTGCAAGGGGGACAATTTCATGCGTCGAAATGGTTTCACTCTGGTTGAACTCGTGGTTGTAATCATGATCTTGGGGATCCTGGCCGCAGTGGCGGTTCCCAAATTGGTCACCACGACTGCCAATGCCACGGACAACGGCCTGCGGCAGACCTTGGCCGTGATGCGCGATGCGATCGAGTTGTATGCCGCCGAGCACGCCGGCCAACTACCCGCTCAAGACAGCGCCGAGACCACGTTCAAGACGCAGCTCAAGCCGTATCTCCGCGGCGAAATCCCCAAGTGCCCCGTCGGCAAGCGGGAGGACACCGTGGAGATCGTCAGCGTCGACCCTGCCACCCCCCTGTCGGCCACCGGAGCCAAGGGCTGGATGTACAACAAGAAGGACGGCCGGTTCATCGCCAATACGACCGACGCGTCCTACGACGGCACGACCACCTACGACAAATACTGATCGGGTGGTGGAGATGGGTCGCGGTCTTCCTCATCTGCGTGGAGCGCCCGGCCGCGGGTTCTTCGATTCAACGCGAATCGTTTTTTCCCCGCTGTGGGCTCTTGAACGGTTGAACCGCCCAAAAACGCACGTCGTTAATCTGTAACGATTGCAGAGACTGAGGCAGAAAATCCGATAATGCCAAGGTTGTGTATTGGGCAGCCTCAGGCTTGGTGGGCACCCTCCATTCACACGGGGGGTGTTTTTCTGGGGACAAGGTTCATTCGATGCCGCACGCGGACAAACGTATCCTGGTGGCCGACGACAACGCCGCGCTGGCGCTAGTGGTCCGCTTTCATTTGGAGCAGGCCGGGTTCCAGGTAACGGTGGCGCGGAATGGCAAGGAAGCATGGAAGCTCTTGCAGAGCCAGGCTTTTGATCTTCTCGTCACGGACCAGCAGATGCCCGAGCTTTCGGGGTGCGAACTATGCGCCAGATGCGGCGGGATCCGCGCCTATCGACGATCCCCGTGATCATGCTGACCGCGAAGGGGTTGGAGATGGAACTGGGCACGGTGCGCGAGCAGTTGGGCGTCGTCGACATTCTCCCCAAGCCGTTCAGCGTGCGTCAGGTCGTCGAGAAGGTCGAAGGCTGCTTTGCCCCGGCCGGCTCGGTTGGGAGCCCCTGAAGCGAAGCGGGGGAGGAAAAGGATGTTCCACAAGACGACGCATCTGGAGTTGCCCCGCCGCATCACCGCCTACTACCTGATGTTCGGATTAGCGGCGGTAGGCTGGCTGACGGCAGGGGTCGTGATCGTCTCGCAATCGACGGTCAATTCGCACGCCGAAAGCGCGTGTCTGGCGGAACTGGGCAAGGGGGGAGCGCGGCGGCGGCGGAATACCGCGCCGGCGACTCGGCACGCTTGCAGGCCCTGGTGGACGGCTGGAGCAGCGCGGGTTCGTGGGCGTATTGGGCTTTCGCCGACACTCAAGGCCGATACTGTGCGCATACGCTGCGGCAGTGCGTTGGGCAACAGGTGGTCGAACCGAGCGGTGCGACCGTGGAGTGGGGGGAAGTGCGTCGCGTGCGGTTCGTGGCCAGCGATTCGCGCGTGCTGCGCGAGTACCGTACTCCGGTGCGCGCGCAGGGCGGAACGGTGGGCACGCTGTATCTGGCGGTTGCCGAGCCGAGCCTGTGGGGCATGCTTCGCTCGCTGGCGGAGTACACGCCGGCGGCAGTGCTGGGGCCGCTCTTGTTGATGTCGATCGGAGTGTTCGTGCTGCGCCGCGCGGTCGGTCCCATGACCCAGATCGAGCAGCAGTTGCATCGATGCGCGCATGCCGACACGGCGGCGGAGGTGGAGTTGAGAGAGGTTCCCGCCGTGAGTCCGGCGGCTTCGGGCTGGAACCGTCTGGTTGCGCAGTGCAGTGCGGGGCGCCAGCGGGGCGGCTTGGAGACGCGGCTGGCCGAGGCGCTGGAGGGATTCCGGCAGCGTAAGGCGGACCAGATTCTCAACAGCCTTCCCGAGGGCATCGCGCTCGGCGACGCCCAGGGGCGGATCACGCTGGCCAATCACGCCTTGGCCACGCTGATGGAGACCGAGGCGGGGAGCGAGTCGCTCAGCGGGCGGACGATGGAGGAGGTCCTGGGGCTGGATGCCGACAGCCCCGGGGGACGCACGTTGGCGGATCCCGACGCGCGCTCGCGGACCGTGGTGGTCGAAATCGCCCGTTCGGGCGACGCGTCACAGGGGGTCCTGCGCGTGGCACGCCATCCGCTCCGAGGGGCCAAGGGGATGCCGGCGACCGGCCACGTCTGGTCGGTTCGCGACGTGACCCAGCAGAAGCTGGCCGAGCAGATGCGGAATCAGTTCGTGAACTCGGCCACGCACGAGCTGCGCACTCCGCTGGCCAACATCAAGGCCTACGCCGAGACGCTGGTGCTCAGCGAGATGCTGGACGTGGAGAAGCAGAAGCAATTCTGCAACACGATCAACGCCGAGGCGACGCGGCTGGCGCGTTTCATCGACGACCTGCTGAGCATCAGCAGCATGGAGGTGGGTTCGCTTTCGCTGGCCCGGCAAGAGACGGACATAGAGCGGCTGTTGCGCGAGGTCCAGGAGAAAGCTCGGCCGCAGATGGCGCAGAAGAAGATCGTGCTACGCTGTGCGCTGCCGGAGAAGTTGCCCAAGTTGCGGATCGACAAGGACAAGATCGTCGCTACGCTGGTCAACTTGCTGGGCAACGCGGCGAAGTACACGCCCGAGGGAGGCCAGGTAGACTTCAAGGTCCAGGTCAAGTCGGATGCGCTGCAGATCGACGTCGAGGATACCGGCATCGGGATCGCGGCCGAGGAATTGCCGCGGATCTTCGAGAAGTTCTTCCGCAGTTCGGATCCGCGCGTGCAGCAGGAGACGGGGAGCGGACTGGGACTTTCGCTGGCGCAGGAAGTCGTGCGTTTGCACGGGGGAAAGCTGACGGTGCAGAGCGAACTGAACAAGGGCTCCCGATTCACGGTGGCATTGCCGCTTTGAGGGGTCGGCGTGGAGACGAGAACGCGGGGGGCGTGGAGCGCCAGTAGACCGGACGAGGCACTGAGCGATGTTCGAGCGAACGCGGCAGGGCGCGGTGGACGTGGTTTCGGGCAATGACCCGCTCAACGCGGATCAGCTCGGCCGCGTGCGGGCAGCTCTTGGAGGAGTGCGGGGCGCATGGACAGCCCCACGTGGTGTTGGACCTTGGGCAGGTGCCGCTGATCGATAGCGCCGGACTGGAGATGTTGCTGGACGTTCAGGAGGAGTTTCAGCGCCGAGGCGGAGCCATGAAGCTCGCCGCAGGGCAGGGGTTGTGCCGCGAGATTCTCGGCGTTACGGGGGTGGGCGCGCAATTCGAGTTGTATTCGGAGGTCACTTCCGCCGTAGGCAGTTTCGTCCAATGAGCAGCACGCGGGTGCAACCACCTCGGAACTTCTCCCCCCTGCAAGCGGATGGCCCGCGGGCAGAGGCCGAGGCGGTGCGCGCTTAGCCTCGCGCCTGGGCGAGCAGTTGGTCGGGGCCCAACTGATCACGCCGGAGGAGCTCGAGGCCGCGCTGGAGAAGCAGAGCAAGTCGAAGCTCAAGCTGGGCGAGGCGCTGGTCGACATGGGTTTCGTTTCGGAGGAGCAACTGCTGCCGTACATGCAGCGGCAGTTGAACCTGCCGGCGACGCGGCTCCGCGAGGGAATGATCGATCCGCAGGTGGTGCGGCGGATTCCCCGTTTCAAGGCCGAGGCCTACCACGCGCTGGCGATGTTCAAGGTTCGCGACATGCTCTCGGTGGCGATGAGCGATCCGCAGAACCTCCAGCAGATCGACGACCTGGAACGCGTGACGGAGCTGAGGATCCGTCCGGTGTTCGCGATTCGCAGCAGCATCGACAAGATGATCCAGCGCTGCTACGAGGACGGATTCCAGGTCGACACGGTGACCGCCGACCTCGACGAGAATGCCGTGGAACTGCAGCAGGACCTGGTCGACGTGGACTTGGGGTCGGTCGAGGCCCTGGTCGACGGCAGCCCGATCATCAACCTCGTGAACTACTTCATTCTGCAGGCGATTCGCCAAGGGGCGAGCGACATCCACATCGAGCCGCGCCGGCACTACGGGATGGTGCGATTCCGCGTCGACGGGCTGCTGCGCGAAGTGCTGCGGCCGCGTCGCGACATCTATCCGGCCATCGTCTCGCGCATCAAAGTGATGGCGAAGATGGACATCGCCGAGCACCGGTTGCCGCAGGACGGGCGTTTGCACGTGGTCGTCGAGGGGCGGGAGATCGACTTGCGCGTGTCGACGCTTCCCACCGTGCTGGGCGAGAAGGTCGTGTTGCGCGTGCTCGACCGGCGGCGCGCTGACCTTCAACCTCGACGTGCTCGGACTGCCCGCGGACATGCTGGGCGAGGTGAAGCAGTTGCTGGCGAAGCCCTACGGCCTGTTGCTGGTGACCGGGCCGACGGGGAGCGGCAAGACGACGACGCTCTACTCGGCGCTGGAGTTGATCAAGTCGGTTCACCGCAACATCGTTACGGTGGAGGATCCGGTCGAGTATCAGATCGAATTGATCAACCAGGTTCAGGTGGATGAGGCGACCTCGCTGAACTTCGCCAGCGCGCTGCGCTCGATCCTGCGGCAGGATCCCGACGTGATCATGGTGGGGGAGATTCGCGATCCGGAGACGGCCCAGGTGGCGGTGCAGGCGGCATTGACGGGGCATCTCGTGCTGAGCACGCTGCACACCAACGACAGCGCCGGGGCGGTGACGCGGCTGATCGACATGGGGGTGGCGAGCTACAAGGTGGCTGCGGCGCTGGTGGGAGCGATTGCGCAGCGTCTTTTGCGGACGATTTGCCCGCACTGCCGGACGAGCTACTACCCGGCGAGCGGCCTGCTGGAAACCGTTCATTACAAGGGAGACTTGCGGCGGTCCTTCGCGCGCGGCGAGGGGTGTCCGAAGTGCCACGACACGGGGTTCAAGGGACGCACGGGGATCTACGAGGTGCTTACCTGCGGTCCGGAATTTCGCCAAATGATCGCCCACGACGTGAGCCTGGACCAACTTCGAGCGTGGCATTGCAGCCGGGGAGGACGCACGCTGTTCGACGAGGGCATCCGCCTGGCGGAGAAGGAATTGACCAGCCTGGATGAAGTGATGAGGGTAGCGTTGTTCGAATGACGCAGTTCGCCTACACCGCCAAGTCGATCGGCGGCGAAACCGCCCAGGGACTCCTGACGGCCGACACGTTGGTCCAGGCGCAGCAGCAACTGCGCCAGCAGGGGCTCTTTCCGGTGTCGCTGGCGCCTGCTTCCGCGCGGAACGCGACGGAGCCGTCGCGGCGCGGCGGGCGCCGCGTCTCGCGCAAGGACCGCATGGCCTTCACCTCGCAATTGGCGATCATGGCGAAGGCCGGGATCGACATTGCCGGGGCGCTGCAGTCGCTGGCGCGTCAGTGTCGCAATCCGGTCTTGAAAGCGACGTTGGAGGCAGTGCACGGCGACGTGCTTTCGGGCAAGCCGGTGTCGGTGGCGTTGCGGAACCAGTCGCAGGTATTCGGCGAAGCCTACGTGGCGAGCATAGCCGCGGGCGAGGCTTCCGGGCAACTGCCGGAGGTGTTGGGACGCCTGGCGGCCATGGAACGGGCCGAGGTTCGCATGCAGAGCACGCGCCGAGCGCTTCTGGCTTATCCGATCGTGCTCTCGTCGGTCTCCGGGATGGTGATTCTGGGGTTGATGTTTTTTGTCTTGCCGCAGTTCGCGGGAATCTTCGACCAGTTCGGCATGCCGCTGCCGGCGATCACCGAGGCCCTGCTGGGGATCTCGCGCGAACTCCGCGCGCGGTGGTGGCTGTGGATCGGCCTGGCAGCGGCGTCGGTCGTGGGGGGATCGGCGTGGCGGAGGAGCGCCGCGGGTCAGCGCGCGTGGGACCACCTGATGCTGCACGGCGTTCTGGTGCGCGAGGTGACGCGCGCGGTGCTTACCGGACGGGCCTTCCGCCTGCTGGGGATCATGCTCGAAAGCGGGGTGCCGCTGGTCGAAGCCTTGCGTTTGGCGCGGTCGTCGATTCGCAACGCGCTGTTCCGCGCACTGTTCGACCGGCTCGAAGCGGACGTGCTCAACGGCTGCCCCTTGGCCGGCGCCCTGGCCGAGGCGGCGTTTGTTCCGGCGGGGGCGGCGGAGATGATCGCCACGGCCGAACGGACGGGCACGCTGGGGATGGTCACGCAGACGATCGGCGAGTTCTACGAGGAAGAAGGGGAAACGCGGCTCCGCGAGTTGGCGACGTTGATCGAGCCTCTCATCATCGTGGTGATGGGCGTGGTCGTGGCGTGCGTCGTTCTGTCGGTGATGCTGCCGATGTTCGACTTCGCCACCCTCGCCCAGCACGGCAAGTAGGCAGTGGCTCGGCGGCGCCGGGTGCGCGTGGTCGACGAAGGAGGAATGAGGATGCGGATCATCGCAACGGAATCGAAGCGGTCGGGTTGGGCGGTCGGGTTGGCGCTGGCGGGGGTAGTGCTTTTCGCCCTCCATGCCCGCCCCGGCGCGCCGAATGCCCAGGGGGAAATCCGCGAGACCCCGCGCCCGCAGGCCTTCCAGAGCGGAGGCGAGCGCTCGGAGACGATCCTCCGGGAGATCGCCGACACCCTCAAACGCATCGATGGGCGATTGGAGCGCTTCGAGCAGGCGTTGCGCGAGGGAGAGAACCAAGCGGGAGGCCAGCGCTCGGCGGCGGCCGATCCTGCTCTGCCTCCGGCGGCGGCAATCGATCCGGGCGCGGCCGCCCCTTCCGTGAGCCCTTGATGTCGGGAACGGCTCGAATTCAACGGTGTTGACCACGATGAAATTTCTCAGCCGCTCGACAGGCTATATCGGCATCGATCTGGGCTCCAGCGCGGTGAAGCTGTGCAGATCGAGCGCATCGGCGCGGAGTGGCGGCTCAAGCATGCGCCGCGTGCTGCGGCGCGCGCTGACCGATGCTCCTCAGGACGCGGCTGGATTTGCCAGCGCCTGGCAATCGCGCGCGCCGGGGGAAGACCTGCGTCTGGGATTTGCCGGCCGGAGCGCCGCCTGCGTGCTTTCGGCGTCGTCGACGGATCTCCGCGCCCTCCGCTTGCCGGAGGGCTCCGAGCCGGAACTGCGTGCGATGGTCGCCCATGAGATGGAAAGCCAATACGCCGAGGGCTCGGGGCGGCGAGCTTTTGATTTCTGGGACTCGCATCCACCCGTCGAAGGGCAGACGCAACTGGAAAACGTCAGCGTGCTCAGCGTGCTCGAGGACGAGGCGGCGGCGGTAGTACGAAGTCTCGAGGCGAGCGGGCTGCGGTGCGAAGTGCTCGACGGGCTGCCGTTGGCGCTGGCGCGAGCCGTTGCCCTGGTCTCGCCCCAGGAGACCGAAGGACCGGTGGCGGTGCTCGACTGGGGACACTCGAACGCGACTTTCTCCGTCCTCTGTCGAAGGCGGCCGGTCTTCACGCGCTACCTCCGCGACTGTGGATTTGCCGCCTTGCCCTCCGCGGTCTGCGAAGCCCTCGGCCTTTCCCCGGCCGACGCGGAGCAACTGCTTTCGACTTACGGGTTGCCGCGGGAGGAGCGCAGCGGCGACGAGTCGTGGGAGATTCGCGAGATCCTGGGGGACATCGTCGCCGAGGCCCTGGAGGCGCTGGTGGGCGAGTTGAGGAGGACTTTGAGCTACCCCGAATTACACCGGTCGCAGTTGATTCCCCAACGGATTTGGCTTGTCGGGGGAGGTGCCACGCTGGGCCAGCTCGACATTTTCCTCCGCCGGCACCTGGGATTACCGTTCGAGGTCTGGCGCCTACCCGCGGGGTGCGGGAGCTTGGGCTCGGCGGTTCCCGGGCAGTTGCTCGCGGGAGCCGTTGCTCTGTCGGCAGTGGCGTGGGAGTAGGGGGCGTGGGAGTAGGGGGCGTGAGGCGGCTGCCGCCCGGAGTCGGACGATCGTCAACCGCAAACGGCAAAGATGGAAGCGAAAGTGACTACGAGCCTATCCGAAAACGACCGCAACGGCCCTATTCGGCCGAGTGATTTTGCGGCAGCACTTGGTTCTCGGACCGGTTCTAAGACGCACCTCAACCTGCTGCCCTGGAAATTCCGCCAGATGCAGATGGTGCGGCTGCGCTTGATGCAGTGGTCGGTGCCGCAAGTAGCGGTGGTCGGGGCGCTGCTGTTGGTGTTGATGGTGCTTTGGGGACGGGAACAGGCCGCCGAGCGGCGGCGCAGGCGCTGGAGGCGTCGGCTGCCCCAGTCGAAACGCTTCGCAACGAGATCCGTGCCCTGGGCGGACGACTGGGGCAACTCGGTCAGTACAAAGCGTTGCTGGCGCAGTTGGAGGGCTCACGTCCGGCGCTCACGCTGCTGGGATTGATCAGCCAAAGTGCGCGGCAGTGCGGGGGGCGGCTCCGCCTGGAGGAACTGACGGCGCGTACGGCGCAGGACGAAACGGCTGGGAGTCCCGCGACGCTCACGCTCAAAGGCGCTGCGGCGGACAATTTGGCGGTGGCGCGCTTCGTGGCCGGCTTGCGTCAGACGGCGGCTTTTCAACGCGTCGAACTCAAAGGCTCGGAGCAGAAGAATGTTGAAGGGGGGCAGAGCCACTCCTTTGTGATCGAGTGTACCTACTAACGAGGAAACCTGGTCGAACCGACGTGAGGATTGCGGATTGCTTTACAGTCTCCCGGCCGCCCGATGTCGGGACGCCGCTTCTCCAATAGTCTGCTACGTGTAAGATCGTCGAGGCGAGATTGGAACGAAACCCGGGCAAACGACTGGAATACTTAGGCTGGGGCCTGCACGGGCTTGGCCTGACGGTCGTGATGGCGACGGCCGCATTGGGCTACGCGCTGGTGCTGGGGCCGCTTGCCGCGCGCACGGTGGCCAGCCACCAGCGCGCTGCCTACCTGGAGGAGCGGCTTCAGGACGCCGACGGGCTCCGCGCCCAGTACGAGCGGATGGAGCGATCCGCAGCCGCATTGGATCGCGAGGTGGCGGAACTGGAGAAACGAGTGCCCCGGGAGCCGTTGGAGGCCGAATTCCTCTCCCAGTTGGCCGCGGCTGCGGGAGAAGCAGGCCTGAAGATCGGCGATTACCGTCCGGGGGTCATCCGGACACGCAAGGGCCATTCGGCCCTGGAGATCCAGCTATCGTGCCAGGGCTCTTATCCGAACCTGTGCCGTTTCCTCGATCGCGTGGCGGCCGCGGGGCGACTCTCCCAAATCACGCAGGTGGAGATCAAGCCGCAGGGAGGCTCGGGATGCCGGGCAACGCTGACCCTAGTGATCTTCTTCCGGCCGGCCACGCCAGGAAAGCAGGGAGCCGGCACGTCGGAGGGAGGGCTAAGCCATGGCTGATTCCGTGCGCGCCTTGGGCGCGGTCAATCCGAAGCAGCTTGCCCTGATCGCGGTACTGGCCGTGGTTCTGTTTTCGGTACTCGTGGTGCAACTCGGCGGCCGAGGCGGGGCTTCAGACAAGCCGAATGCGGCCGAGCGGCCCGCGCCCGACACCGCGGTGATCGGAGCTGCCGCGGTTCCTTCGCCATCGGCGGCCGGCACGGTCCAGGCCGAAGCGGCGAACCTACCCGACCGTCGGCCGTGGCCGAAGTTCTCCGCGGAGGCGGCTGGAGCCTACGATCCCTTTGCGTTGCCGCGGGGATGGAAGAATGCTGGCGTGACGGGGTCGGGCGGTGACCCCGAGACGGCCGACGCGGCCCGCACGGCGGACCTTGAGCGGCGCCGCAAGGCCGCCGAGGCTGCGCGCGCCGAGGCGGAGCGACAGGCGAGGGCGCTGTCGCGCTGCAAGCCAAAGGAATCGAGGCCATTCTCCGCAGCCGAGGCACAGCCGCGGCGGTCATGGGTGACCGCGTGGTCCGCGTCGGCGACGTGGTGGAGGGCCGTCGTGTGATCTCGATCGACGGAAGCGGCGTTACACTAGCGCCGCGCGCCGGTCCGGATTCCCGAGAGGAAAAACAGCGATGAACGCCAGGACGGCAGATCGACCGATTCGGTTGCAGGAAGCAGAGCGTTCGGCCGCGGCTCGGTGTCGTTGGAGGAAGTTCGCCGCAGCGATCGCAGCCGGTTTTGCGCTGGCCGCGGCTCGCGTGGCGCGCAAGGGGTGACCCCGCCCGAACCGCCGCTACCTGCCGCCGTGGCGCCGCCGGATTCGACGCCCAGCCCGATGACGGGATACGCGCGCGAGTTGGCTCCCGGTGAATCCCCGCTGAAAAGCCGGTTGAGGACGATCATTTCCCGCATGCCTGCCGAGGGATCGTCTGCGTCTCCGTCCAGTGCGCCGCCCGCCTTGCCCTCGGCCGCGCGGGGCGCCGGGAGGCCAGACGCAGCTCCCCTCGCCCACGAAACCGCTGCGAGTTCCCCTGGCGTCTCCCTTGGCACGGGAGCAGGTGGAAATCAAAGCGACGGACGGGCTGGTGTCGCTCGTGGCGCGCGAAGTGCCGTTGAATCGTCTTCTGATGTTGCTCGGGCAGCAACTCAACCTGAACATCGTCTGCGCCAATACAGCGACGACACCCGTCTCGATGACGATGGACAAGGTGCCCTTGGACATCGCTCTGACCTCGCTGTGTTCGATCGCGGGGTGTACCTGGGCGCAGTCGGGTGGGATCATTCACGTGACGACCATGTCGGCCGCGTCGAAGCTTCCGGCCGAGGTCCAAGGTCGCCTGGTCAAGGTCTTCCGGCTCGACTTTGCTTCGGCCACGGACGTGGATCTGGCCGTCAAGGGCATGCTGTCGCCGGTGGGACAGTCGTTCATCAGCAAGTCGATGCCGAGCGACAACCGGAGGACGGACGAGGTGGTGGTGGTGCAGGACCTGCCGGGATACGTGGCATCGGTCGAGCAGTACATTGCACAGGTCGACCGGCCGCCGCTGCAAGTGATGATCGAGGCCCACGTGCTCTCGGTGATTCTGGGAAGTGAGGATAATTGCGGGATCGATTTCAAGTACTTGTTCGGCGACATCTGGAAGACGAAGTTCCAGACGCAGGGTTTCGCCGATCCCACCCTGACGCAGTCGTTCTACTTCACGTTCGACGGCTCGGATCTCAACTTGCTGGTCAAGGCGCTCATTACCCAAACGAACGCCAAGACGATGGCTTCGCCGAAGGTACTGGCGGTCAACGGGCAGGAGGCGCGGATTCAGGTCGGCCAGCAGTTGGGCTTCCGCGTGCTCACGACGACGGAGACGAGCACGATGGAGAGCATCAATTTCCTCGACACGGGAGTGGTGCTTTCGGTTACTCCGCGCGTCACGCGCGACGGGCGGATTCTGATGCACGTGCGGCCCGAAGTATCCAAGGGCAAAGTGAACCCCAACACCGGGCTTCCGGAGCAGGACACGACCCACGTCGATTCGAGCGTGATGCTCCCGGACGGACGAGGCATGGTGGTCGGCGGCCTGATCCAGGAGACCGACATCGAGGATCAGGAGAAGGTGACGGTGCTGGGCGACCTTTGGGTGGTGGGGCGGCTCTTCCGCCACAAGAAAGTGAAGAAGGAGCGCAAGGAGATCATTATCGTGCTGTTGCCGCGGATCGTTCCGGACGATCTTGCCAACTGCGATCCGCATGCGTTGGAGGTCCAGCGTGCGCGGACGCCGCTCTTGGAGGGGGCATTGGAGCGGACCTGCCGGCCGTGGGAAGCAAGTTTGCCGGACGCGGTGGAGAAACCCACGCGGCTGCGCGACCACCTTCCGTGGGCCAAGCATCCGGCGTGCAGCGGGCAGGCGTGCGCATCGGACGGGCCCGGAGGCCAGCCGTTCTTCGCCGAACCTTACTATGCCGGTTCGCAAGAGGAGCGATGGATCGCGCCGGGGGAACCCGGTCCGGGCAGGTCTCCCGTCGAACCGGCGGTTCCGCCCGACAGCGCGCAGGGTTCCGATTCATCCCGGGGGCCGGCGCAGGCTGCGTATTACGAATTGCCGGAGTCCCGCCGGCGTTAGCGCCGGCTGCCCTTTGCTAGGACCTTGCCATGAACGACGAACAGCCCATTCCGCCGGAGTTGTTGCCCCTGCTGGAGAAGCGAGCGGGCAAAGAGCGGCGCCGGAAATCGCGGCGCCAGGTGGACGTGGGGCCGCTGGGCAGCCTGGAATCGGCCGCCAGCCCGGAAGAAATGGTTCTGGAAGAGCGGCGAGGGCAATCAGATCGCCGCAAGCAGAGCCGGCGCCGCGGGGGCCGGCGCAAGTCGAGTTGAACCTCGAGCGGAAGGTGGGGCACGCTGAGAGCGCCAGCGCGGCGACCGTGATGAGTACCATCAGGGTGGCGATCACGATTTTGCCCAGGCTGCCCGAGATCCGGGCCCAGAAGACGACCTGCCCGACCGTCCAACTTCGCCGCACGCTGCGGCCCGCCGCACGCTCGCCCCAGATCGAGCCGGCTATCGCTCCCACTGCGGCGAAGAGCACGGCGGCAATCAGCGATCCGACGATTGGGATTGGCGACCCGACCAGCATGCCGAGCAGTCCGCCGACGAGGGAACCGGCGATGGCCATGGAGGCGCCGCGGCGGGAGGCGCCCTCGGCTTTCACGCTCGCTCTGCCCGCGGCGAGTTCCCCGATCTCGGCCAACAGCGCGAGGACGAACACCGCGACGGGGATCGGCCAACCGATGTCTGCGGGCGGATCTGCGGGCACGAGCGCGGCGTAGACCGTCACGGCGAGCACGATAACCCACGTGCCGGGCATGCCGAGAAGGGTCAAGATCCAACCCAAGACGAGCACGACGATCAGCCCGAGGGTCCACAGTAGGCTCACGATTCCGCCTTTCTCGCCTGGGGCCCAGCACTTGTCCGGGCGTGCTGGGCCAAAGCGACTTGCTGCGAGAGGCGGTGCGGGGGCCATCGCATTGCGCGACGCGACCCGCGCGGTTCAGCTCGCGGCCTCTTGCGAAGCGCGTTCGAGAGCAGCCTCGAATTCGGCGGCCTTTTCCAGGTCCGCGCGCCCCTTTTCGTCATCACCGAGGCGCGTATAGACGTAGCCGCGCGTGCGGTAGAACTCGGGGTTCCACGGGTCCAAACGCAGGGCCTCGCAACAATCGGCCAGCGCACCGGCCAAATTGTCCTTCAGCGCGTGAGCCACGCCTCGACCGTTATAGGCTTGCGCCAGTGAGGGATCGATTCGGATCGCCTCATTGAATGCCAGCAGAGCCATCTCCGGCTCGCTGTGTTCCAAATAGCTGACGCCCAACTCGAAGGCCTTATTCGCTTTCATACCCCAGAGATATCCGCAACGCACTTCGAACCCAGCCAAAAATGAGCACTCTAGGTTTTACCATCCAATATCGCCTGCGTCTAGAATCGCGATGCATCGGCTGGCGTTTCTCGCCAGCGAGATTTCACATTTGGGCCGCTCCGCCGGGAGGGAGGCTCGCGGCTCAGAGTGGCGCAAGTCTCCGCATTTCGTTCGCAAGCTGTTTGCTACTTTAAGTTTCGGCATTTGCGCCTGGACTCGGATTGTCGGCGTGCGAGGGAACCCGTTGTAAAGGGTGTCCCTGTTTCCAGCGGCGGAGGGGTGGCTTGGGAGAGCCCACGGTGCGCGAGCGCAGGAGCCTCAAGATCGCGGGACCTTCCCGCCGACGGCCGCTCGATGGGCGAAGGGAATAAGAGTTGCACGGTTGCAAGGATGGCGAGCAGGACCAGAGGCCGATCATTCACGCGTCTCGAAACCGCGAAGGGGGTTGTTGATGTCCGGGCGACACTGGCAGAGGATTCTTACGCTCACCGCGTTGGTATTGATGGAAGAGATGCTTGGCCCAGCGCCGCGCGTTCGGGCTCAGGGTCTTGATCCGGCGGAGCGCTACCAGCAGCCGGCCGGCGTTTCGCAGAGAATTACCGACGAGGCGATCTGTGCACGCGTGAATCGCGCTATGGCTTCCGATCCGCTGGCCGCTGCCGGGCTTGTGCAGGTGCGGAGCGACGGCGGTTTGGTGACCCTCCGCGGCACGGTGCCCAACTTAGGGGCCAGGGGCCGGGCGGGCGTGCTGGCGCAGCAGACGCCCGGCGTGCTGGGAGTGATCAACGAATTGGTGGTGATGGGCGACGTGGTTCCTTCGGACTCGGCGATTCGCCGCGAGGTGGAGTCTGCACTGCGACGCGCGGGGAGCTTCGAGTTTCCACGGGTACAGGTCCGCGTCGAGAAGGGCTTAGTCCGGTTAAACGGTCGAGTGCGCACCGAGCCCATGCGCGCGTGGGCAACCGAGATCGCTCGCAACGTTTCCAACGTGACCGACGTGCGCAACGATATTCTGGTGGGCTACGAGACGGTTCCCTCGGACGCGCAAATCCGCGATCGAGTTCGCAGTGCCCTGGCTCGCGAAGGACTGTTTGAGCCCGAATTTTTGCGCGTCTTCGTGCGGAGCGGCCGGGTCGTGCTCAGCGGCTTGGTGGCCAATGTGGAGGAGCGGGAACGCGCGATCGCTGCGGCCTGGACGGCGGGTGCGACCTCGGTGGACGCCTCGGATTTGAGGGACACTGCGGAAGGTGACTCGTTGGCCCCGCGCGACAAATACGTCCTGCCTACCGATCGGGAGGTGCGATCGCTGGTCGAATCGGCCTTAGTCGGCGACGAGCGTGTGAACCCGTTTCGCATCGAGGCCACCGTGATGGGCCGGATTGTGACTCTTCGAGGGGAGGTGGACGACCTTGTTGCGCGGCGCGCCGCGGAGCAAGTGGCGTTGGGAGTGGTGGGCGTGCGAGGAGTGATCAACCAGATCCAAGTTGCACGTGCGGAACGAACTGTCCCTGAATCTTTACGTGGGACCGGCTCTCGGGATCAGAAGAGTATGGCTCCCGGCCCCCGTGGCACGGGAAATGCACGAAATGCATCGCCGTAGGCGAGCTTCAACGAGACAGGGAGAACTACAGATGACATCGTGGGGGAAAAGACTAGGTCCGTTTCTGGTAGCTCTCAGCGTGTTTGGCGTGCAGTGCGTGTGGGCTCAGGATACACCCATCGGCGCGGCTCCTAACCCGGACATTGAAGTGCTTGCCCGCGGTCCGGTGCACGAAGCGTACGCCCAACCCGCGCTCAATGGGAGCGTGGAAATGCTGACCGTTCCCAAGCAGCCGCCCGAGGCGATCGAGGAAGTTCCGCCGGAAGTGCGTCCGGAGGGCGATCATGTGGGGTGGATTCCGGGGTACTGGGCATGGGACGACGACCGGCAAGACTTCATCTGGGTGAGCGGGGTGTGGCGCGTGGCGCCGGTGGGTTCGCAGTGGGTGTCGGGCTACTGGGTTTCAGAGGGGAGCGGGTATCGGTGGGTGCCGGGCTTTTGGTCGAAGACCGAGACGGAGGAAGTCGCTTACTACCCGCCGCCCCCGCAAACCCTCGAACAAGGTCCGACGGGCCCAGCGCCGAGTGGGGACCAGTTCTGGGTACCCGGCTGCTGGATATGGCGGGACGTGCGTTACGCATGGCGGCCGGGTTACTGGGCTCAGGCGTATCCGAATTGGCTCTGGGTTCCGGCTTCGTACTATTGGGCTCCCAGCGGTTGGGTGTTCGTGGATGGATACTGGGATTATCCGCTGTCGCGGCGGGGGCTTCTGTTTGCGCCGGTGTACTTCGAACGCGGGATCTATCGGCAACCGCGCTTTCGGTACACGCCCTACAACGTGGTGGATGCGGGGCTGCTGACGCTCCACTTCTTCGCCCGTCCCCACTACGGGCACTACTATTTCGGCGACTATTACGCTCCGTCGTATTCGCGCTACGGGATCTACCCGTGGTACTCGTTCCGCGACCATCGGGACTATGCGTACGATCCGCTCTACTCTTACTATCGCTGGTACCATGGCCGGTCCGACTCGCGCTGGGAGGCGAACTTGAGGGGGTGGCATGAGTATTACCGCGAGCATGAGGATCTCCGCCCTGCGCACACCTATGTAGCCCAGCAGCGCGTGCGTCAGGAGCATCGTGATCGGAGGGATATCAACAACGTGGTGACCGTCCAGTCGGTGCAAGAAGTGAAGCAGCGTACTGACAGCCCCATTCGTTTGACGGATCTCAACGAACCGCAGCGGAAAGCGGCTCTGGTTCAATCGCAAGAAATGCGGCAATTCGCGCGGGAGCGGCAGACGATCGAGAAGAAGCTGGTGCAGTCGGCTCCCAAGGCGGAAACGGCTGATGTTGCCAGGGGAACTCTCGGAGCGGGGCGCGACGCGGCGAAGCTGAGCGCGGGAGGCACTCCTTTCAGCGCCAGCGCGGACCGTAGACGGTCTCCGGCGAGCCAAGCTCCCCAAGTTGCCGGATGCCGGCGTTGCGGCGGAGAGGGATCGATCGGCGGTCATCCGAGGACAATCGCCCGCCGTGCTGGATGTCCCGAAGGCGATCCCATCGAAGGGACCGAAGGACGCGGCAGAACGGGCCGCTCGGACAGCGCCTGAGAAGGTGGAGGGTCGGGCGAAGTTTGCCGCGCCGGAGAAGCCGCCGGTGCCAGGAAAGGCGTCCGTGCCGCGCAAGGCGGAGATGCCGATCTCGCCTCCACCGCCCGCCGAGCCTTCTCGACCCAACAAGCCGCCGGTATTGGAGAAGCCGCCGGTCGCCGAAAAGGCGGCTGCAGGCGCGAAAGGTAGAGACGGCGGTCCCGCCTCCTCCGCCTGTCAAGTCGTCTCGACCCGAAAAGCCGCCGCAAGATCGTCCTAAGGCGAAGACGGATGGCGATGGTGGTTCGCGATCAGGCGGACCGCCGCGTGCCAGTGCGGCGGTGCCGAGTGCGAAGTCGCAGGAAGCGCGATCCGATTCGCCAAACCGCCCAACGAGCGAGGCGCGAAATCGGGGCGGCGAGCGCCGCGAGAATGATCGCGAGCCGTCGACGAATCGATCGGGCGGTGGCCGTGGGCGGGACCGCGATTGAAGCGGTGTCGAAGGAGAGAGAATCTGGACGATTGCGCGATCGAGGAGGAAAACTGCGGGGCTTCGCGCGGTGGATGAGACAGCTCGGGACGCGTGGGGGACGATCATTCGAAGGGATGTTCGACCTGTGGGCGCATGATCCGCGGCTCTCGCGAATCATCCATCTTGCGGGGCCCCGATCTTTTTGCCTCGCCAGGGCCGGTCTTGCCCGGAAGCGGGGGTGGTCCTAGGATTCATTGAGGATCGGCCCAACGCATGAACATTCTGATGTTTACCAATACGTTCACGCCGCACGTGGGCGGGGTGGCGCGGTCGGTATCGGCCTTTGTGGCCGAGTATCGGAAGGCCGGCCATCGAGTGCTCGTCGTGGCACCGCAATATGAAGGTGCGCCGAACGACGAGCCCGACGTGATTCGCATTCCTGCGTTGCAGAACTTCAACGGAAGCGATTTCTCCGTGCGCATTCCCGTGCCGGGCCTGCTCTCGGCGCGGCTGGCGGACTTTCGGCCGGACCTCATCCATTCGCATCATCCCTTCTTGCTGGGCGACACGGCAATGCGCGTGGCGGCGGGTTGGAATGCGCCGCTGGTATTCACGCATCACACGATGTACGAGCAATATACGCACTATGTGCCCGGCGATTCCGCGGCGATGGCGCGTTTTGTCAAGCGGTTGGCCACCGGGTATGCCAATCTTTGCGACAAGGTCTTCGCGCCCAGTCAGAGCGTTGCCGCGGTTCTGCGACAGCGGGGAGTGACGGTTCCGATCGAGATCGTGCCGACCGGAGTGGACGTCCAGCGGTTTGCCCGCGGCGACGGACGAGCCGTGCGAGAACAATTGGGGATTCCGGTCGGGGCCTTCGTGTTAGGGCACGTAGGTCGATTGGCGCCGGAAAAGAACTTGGGCTTTCTGGCCGAGGCGCTGCGCGCTGCGCGCGGAGCGATGCCAGATTCCACGTGCTCGTGGTGGGAAGCGGTCCCTCGGAACACGAGATTATCCAGCGCTTCGAGCGCCAGAAGGTGGGCGATCGGCTGCATCTGGCCGGCGTGCGCTGGGGCAGGATCTGGTGGACGCGTACCATGCGATGGATCTATTTGCCTTTGCGTCGCACAGCGAAACCCAGGGAATGGTGTTGACGGAGGCTATGGCAAGCGGTCTGCCCGTGGTGGCGATCGATGCTCCGGGGGTGCGCGAGGTGGTGATCGACGGAGTGAATGGCCGCCTGCTGCGGCGGGCGAGCATAGGGCGGTTCTCGCGTGCCGTGCGTTCGCTCGCAGCTCTCTCGGGGGCCGATCGCGTGCGCGTGCAAGCCGCCGCATTGGAGACGGCGTCCCGGTTCAGCATGGAGCAGACGGCGGCCAAGGCGTTGCGGATCTTACGAAGGAGTTGTGGAGTCGAAGCCGCGGAGCAAGCAGACCGAGGATAGCGTTTGGGAGTTTGCATTGCGGCGCATCGAGGTACAGTGGGAGCTTTGGAGCAACTTGGCGCACTCGGCCACGGGAGCACTGACGGTTCCCTCGGTGTTCCGAATTCCGGGGTTGGGCGCGATGCTCCGCGGATGGCGGCGACTGCGTCGATGGATCAGCCGGAGCGAGTGGGATATTCGCTTGCTCCGTCTCCCGGTTTCGGAGGACACGGCTACAGAGCCGGGGCTGGTGATGGTGCAGATCGACGGTCTTGCACGGACTCAATTCGAGCGCGGCAGCTGCGCACGCGGCAGCTTCCCTTTCTCAGCCGCTTGATCGCGCGCGAGGGCTATCAGCCGAGGAGCTTCTATTCCGGCTTGCCGTCGAGCACGCCGGCGGTCCAGGGAGAGCTGTTCTATGGAGTGAAAAACGCGGTGCCGGCCTTCGCCTTCCGAGACTCGAAGTCGGGAAAGATGGTGACATGGTTCACCCCGAACCGGCCATCGAGGTCGAACGTCGACTTTCCAGCCAGGGTCAGGGGCTTCTCGAAGGGGGGAGCGGCGTATTGCGATATCTACACTGGCGGTGCCGCGGAAAGCCATTTCTGCGCACCGTCGTTGGGATGGGGCAAGCTGCTGCACGACGCCAACCCGTTGGGTTTGCTGATTCTGGGCCTATGGCACATCGCCAGCGCGTTGCGGACGGTGGGCCTGGCGTTCCTGGAATTCGCTCTGAGCCTCGTCGACTTCGCGCACGGCGTCGTCGACGGCAAGGGATTTCGATCGGAACTGCTGTTCATCCCCAGCCGAGTCGCCGTGAGCATCGTGCTCCGTGAGTTGGTGACTATCGGCGCTACCATCGATGCCACGAGGGGGTTGCCGATCATCCACGTCAACTTTCTCGGCTATGACGAGCAATCGCACCGTCGCGGGCCGAATTCGCAGTTTGCCCATTGGACTTTGAAGGGAATCGACGGCTGTATCCGCCGCATCTGGCAGGCCGCGCGACGGTCGCGGCGCCGGGACTATCAGGTCTGGATTTACTCGGACCATGGGCAGGAAACGAGCCTCCCCTACGCCCAGTTTGCCGGCCGATCGATTCGGGCGGCGGTGGCGGACGTCTTCCACCGGCCGGTTTCCCCTACGGTGCGCTTTGAGGAAATCGACCAATCGGGGGTGCAGACGCGGCGCTCCGCGCTATTAGGCGGCGGCCGAGTGCAGCGCGTGCTGCGGAAGACGGACACGCCCGCGCCGACGGCCGAAATCGGCGAACTGGCCGTGGCGGCGGCCGGTCCCGTCGGGCTCGTCTATCCTCCGCAGCCCTTATCGCCCGCGGAACGCGAGGTCATGGCCCAGCGCCTGGTCGAGGAAGCCAAGGTGCCGCTGGTGCTCACTTCGGGCGAGGGAGACGCGTTTTGGGCGTTCACCGCGCGAGGGCGATTTCAGATGCCCGAGCAGCGTGCCGAGGTGTTGGGCACAGATCATCCGTTTCTCGATGAGGTAGCACGCGACTTGATCCAGCTCTGCCGCCATCGCGATGCGGGACAATTGGTGCTTTGCGGCTATCGGTTGGGAGAGATGCCCATCAGCTTTCCCGACGAGCACGGGGCGCATGCGGGTCCGGGGAAGGAGGAAACCCATGGATTGGCGAGTTCTGCCCCCTGGCGTGTCGTTGCCGCATACGCGGAGCGACTATCTCCGCCCTGGGGATTTGCGCAGCCGCGCTGCATGCGCTGGGTCGATCCCTGCTGGCGCGGCGACGGCGCATTTCCCGGCCGCGTGGCAAGGACGTGCTCCGCGTGATGACGTACAACGTTCATAGCTGCGTGGGGGTGGACGGTGAGATTTCCACGGCGCGGATCGCGCGGCTGATTGCCCAATACGAGCCCGATATCGTCGCCCTCCAGGAAGTGGACGTCCGCCGGGCACGGACCGGTGAAATCGACCAGGCACATCGGATCGCGGGAGTTGGAGATGGAGTTCCACTTCCATCCCACGATTTGTCTGGAGGAGGAAAGTTACGGCGATGCCGTGCTGAGTCTCCACCCTCTGCGCCTGGTTCGAGCCGATCGTCTCCCGGGCTTGGCGGAACGCCCTTTCCTCGAGCCCCGTGGGGCGATTTGGGTGGAAATCGACGTGAACGGCCAAACGGTTCATGTCATCAATACGCACCTCGGACTGTTGCGCAAGGAGCGGAAGGCCCAGATTCTCGCCCTCTTCGGCACAACTGGCTGGCCAGCGACGATCGACACCATCCACTCATCCTCTGTGGCGATTTGAACGCCGTGCCGCGCTCGCACGCGTACCGCAGGGTGACCGAGCATCTGCGCGACGTGCAACTGAACGTCGACGAGCACCGTCCCCGCCGAACCTGGCTAAGTCGGTATCCCCTGAGGCGGATCGACCACGTCTTTGTCAGCGATGACATCGAAGTCGTGGGCGTCGACGTGCCCGCAACCGACCTGGCTCGCAAGGCCTCGGATCACCTCCCGCTCATCGCCGATTTGCGGCTGGCGCCGAAGGAGGGGAGAACCGGTAGCCAACGGCGCACGGAAGTAAGCTCGGGGATGGGAGCGGTGGAGCAAACGTAGAGCCGATCCCAGAACCGCGTGCCGCTGCTGAGTCTTTCGGCCACACCGGGCCCCCCGCGGCCGCTCCAAGGAAGCGACGGGGAAAAGTCCATGTTTTCAATCAGGCGTCTCTTGGGATGATGGGACGCTTCCGGTCGAAAAATGGCCCCGACCCCGGCCGGCCCGTGAACGGCTGCGTGGGTCCTTGCGGTCGTGTCGCATCCAAGTAAGCAGTTCGTGAGAGCGGCGTTAACACGAGGATTGGGCTGACGAGGGGGCCTGGGAGGCTCGGGGTGATTTCCCTTGTCCAGGCGGCCTAGGACCGCCAGCGGCGTATGCGGGGGATGTCATCGACAGATCACGCTGGCTTCCCTGAATACAGGCTTGAGTACTGGTCCACGTCGGGAAATGGAATGAAGAGCGCCTGGAGTGAGCCATCCAGGCCGTTTGCCGGTTTCTTTTTGATTGGCACAATCCCTGCTAGTCTCCGTTCCCTTATCAGCCACCGCCACAGGTTTCGTGTGTGCGTGTGGCGAGGAGCAATCGGCGGAAGCATATTCGGCAGCTTGCGAAATTCAGTTCATCCAAGGAGGAAAGGAGTATACCGTGGCGGACTTCAACCAAGGTTCAAATCCTGTATCCAAGGCGGGCCGCGCCATGCAGCAAACTGGCGAAGCTCTGAAGGACTTGGGAACCCAGACACGCGAGAACGCCTCGAGTACGATGGAGAGTGTGAAGGAAACGGCGGTCGACATGGGCCGTCGCGCCGAAGAAGGGATGCAGGCCGTTCGCGAGCACGCATCGGAGTACGTACAACAAGGGCGCGAGCAACTCGTGTCACTGGGCGAGACCGTTCAGGGGCAAATCCAGGAGCGGCCCGTGCCCGCGCTCCTGATTGCCGGCGGCCTGGGATTTCTCCTGGGCGTTTTGTGGATGCGCAGGTGACGGGGGAGAGGCAGAAAAGCGGCTGGCCGGACCACGGGGTCGCGGGGCTGACGCCGACCGACCGGCCGCTCGGGAGCTGTGCTGCGTAGCGGGAACCCCGCGAAGCCTGACTTTCTCGTTTTGAGGGAAGCTCCCGACTTCCGGCATCGACGTGCTGCGGGTTGGGGAAAGGAATCGTCCTATGATTTCCCACGATGGTGCCGGAGACGGCGCGGCGGGCAATGGGCCGGCTTCCGGGGAGACTTTCGAGCACAACACCGCGCGGAGACCGAGCTCGGCTGAGCACGGTGCGGGCAATCCCCTTGGGGCAGTGGGCCGCGACCTGTCCAGCTTGCAGGCGTACGCCGCGCATTACCTTGCCGCAAGATCGGATGCCTTGATGGCGAAGGTCAAGCGGGCGGCGGTGTGGGCGTTGCTGGGGATCGCCGGCCTGCTGGTGGCGACCGCGGCATTGGTGGTGGCCGTGGTCCTGGTACTCGTCGGAATCAGCAACGCCTTGGCGGAACTTTGGGATCGCGTTTGGGCCGGGCAAGTCGTGACCGGTGCTGCCGCACTGGTTCTAGCCGGGCTGGGAGTGTGGCTGGCAGTGCAATACTGGTTCAACCTGTCGCGACGAAAGACCCGGGCTGAATATGAGCGTCGAAGAGAGCAAGAGCGAACCGACTATGGGCGCGACGTTGCCCAGCGTGCCTCGTCCTGATCCGCTGACGAACGAGGGATTGAGTGAATCCGCCCTCTTGGAGCAGGAGGCGCAGATGGCTCGGGTGGCCATTGCGCAACCCTCCGCGACGTGCAACGGGACCTGATCTCGGCTGCGGACGTGCGGCTTTGGACGCGACAGTACCCTTGGGCGGCGATCGGATTGGCTTCGGTCGCGGGGTTTGCCGCGGCCACGGCCTTGGGGTCCATGATGCGCGGAGGGGACGCCGAGCGGCAGCCCCAGGCCCAGCCAGAGCCAGAGCGGAGTGATCCCGCGGCAGAAGTTGCGAGGGTGGGAGGCTTGAGTTGGCTTCTCGTCCCCGCTTTCGACCTGCTCAAGACCATGGTGGGAAATTATCTGACGGCCGCATTCCAGTATCGCGGAGTTGCCCCGCCAAACTCCTCGGGGCAACCGCAGGAGTCGGAACCGGTAGTTCCCTACTGATTGGGATACGGTGGGGCTCTGAGCTACGGTGGATAGGGTCAGCCGTATGTCGGGTGTTTCCCCCAACCTTGGCAGGTTTTCGGCTCGGCAGGCCGCGGCAGCGGCGTTGACGGTGGGCGGAGTCGTTGCCGCCTTCGGCCTGGTCTATCTGCTCCGCGAGGTGCTTTTTCTGCTCTTTGTCGCCATTGTCGTGGCGATTGCGCGTGCAGCCGTTGTTCGAGCGGTTGGAGAATCGCGGAGCGACGCATGCCGGGGCGGTCGGGGGAGTGTTTGCGGCCATTGCGCTTTTCGTGGTGGGAATGGTCGCGATCGGGGGGCCCTTGCTTCTGGATCAAGCCCTGGCAATTGTCGCTGCGCTGCCACAGCATCTCGAATCGCTGCGGGACGCCTTGCTGAAAGTTCCGAACTCGTTGGCGGTTCGCATCGCCTGGTCGATTCCCGCGGCGCCGTCGGTGGCGCCGGCGGAGACTGAAGTCGTGGACCAGGCGATTGCGCAAGTCACGCAGACGTTGAACTACGTGGGGATTGGGCTGCGGGGAGTTTTGGGCGCGTTGGCGGTGGTATTGTTGTCGTTCTATTGGTCGCTGCAATACGAGCGCACGTTGCGCTGGGTCTTACTCGTCGTGCCGCCGGCCCGCCGCGAGGAGACGCGCGAACTCGTTCAAGCATTCCAGGACAAGGTGGGCGGCTATCTCCGCGCGCAAGGCATTCTTTGTGGAGTGGTGGGGCTGCTGTGCCTGGTGGCCTACCTGATCATCGGCCTTCCCTACGCGGTGTTGATGGCGGTGGCTGCGGGGATTCTCGAGGCGGTGCCGTACTTTGGCCCCATTCTTGGGGCCGCGCCGGCGGTGCTCGTCGCCTTGTCGAACGATCCCAGCAAAGTGGTGTGGGTGATCGTGGCGTCGATCATCATCCAGCAAATCGAAAACCACGTGCTCGTCCCGCGCGTGATGGATCGTTCGGTCGGCGTCAACGCCGTGGTCACGCTCTTGGCAATCGCCGGCTTCGGTTCGCTCTTCGGCGTGGCGGGGGCAGTCCTGGCGATCCCCATGGCGGCGGTGCTTCAATTGCTGTTGGAGCATTTCGTTCTCAGTCGCGAGGCTCTCGAACCGCCCGAGCCGGCCGGCCGGGACCAGGTAAGCGCGTTGCGCTACCAGGCGCAGCAACTGATCTACGATGTGCGCATACGCACGTGCGCACGCCGATCGGCTCCCGACGGCGAGACCGAGCAAATCGAGGAAGGCATCGAGGAGATCGCGCGGCAGATCGACGTGGCACTGGCGGAAGTCGGCCGAGAGGAAAGTCTCGAGGGCTCTAGGGATGCCGGCGCAGTCGATGTTGGCGATTCACCCCGGATACCGGCCGAAACGGCTGGAATCCGGAGTTCTCCGGACCGCCCGGCGCTCGCGAGCAATGCGGGCCTCAATCGTCGCCAGGAGGGTGAGCCATGATCCGCCTGGCTCTCTACACCGCGGTTGCCATCGCCACACTCGCTGCGGCGGCGATGGTCTGGCAGTTCCGCGGCGCCATCGTGATCTTCTTCGTTTCTTTGGGGGTCGCGGCGGCCGTTCGGCCGCTGATCGACGGCATGGCGCGCAGTGGTCTGCCGCGCGTGCTGGGCTTGGCGGGAACCTACCTCCTGGGTCTTGTGGTGGTCATTCTGTTGGCCGTGGTGGGCGGAAACCTGCTCTTAACGGATCTCCACCGCGCCAGCGAGGACTTCGTGGCGGTTCACGACGCTGTTACGCGGAACTGGCCGGAGGGGAACTGGCTTCAGCAGGCCGTCGCGCGGCGCATTCCCAGTCCCGACGAGCTTTTTTCGGCGTTTGCGGGCGAGCAGGGGGCGAAGATTGCGGAGACTGCCCTGGGAACGGCCTTCGGCGTGGTGGAAACCGTGGTCAACGTGATCGTGATCCTGGTGCTGAGCATCTACTGGTCGATCGACCGAGTACATTTCCAGCGGCTTTGGTTGTCGCTGCTGCCGGCGACGAAGCGGAGCGCGAATCGAGAGTTGTGGCACGCGGTCGAAGTCGAAATCGGCGCGTATTTTCGCAGCGAGCTCATGCAAAGCCTTCTGGCAGCCATTGCTCTGGGGCTTGGCTACGCGGTACTCGGCATCCGCTACCCCGCTGCTCTGGCCCTTGTGGCTGCCCTGGCTTGGATGGTCCCCTGGGTCGGCGGTCTGGTGGTCACCGGGGCGTTGCTCGTCCTTTCCGTGCCGATGTTCTTGCTTGGAGACGCGTTTCAAGCGCTGGCCGTTACCCTTCTGGCCGGCGGCTATACGCTCGCCATCCTGTTGGCGCTCGAACTGCTCGTGGAGCCTCGCTTGTTCGATCGCGGGCGCTACAACTCGCTCTTGATGGCCCTGGCAGTGATTGCCCTGGCAGACTGGTTTGGCATTCTGGGAATTCTCCTGGGTCCTCCGTTGGCCATCGGCATCCAGATCGTTAGCCAGCGCCTGTTGCGGCAGCGATTGGCCATGGAAGGGGGTGGCGGTGCGCCTACGTCGGATTTGGAGCAAAGCGTGTTGCAGTTGCGCGCGCGGTGGGAATTGATCGACAGCCCGCCCGCGGATCTCGGCAGCCTATTAGGACGCCTCGACACGCTTGCGGGCGCGGCCCGGGCGATCGTACCCAGCGTACCCGCCATTCTGTCGCCGGAGAGGGAGGAGCTGGTGACTGCAAGCGTCCAGCGGAAAGACGACAGCAATCGAGTCGACGGCGCTTCTGAGAGCCTCCCGATTGCCCAGTCATACATGAGGTTCATGGTTGGTGATCGACCAACCTGATTCTCACGGAATCAAGTTCGGGGGCCCCGCGAGCTATCGGGAGAATCGCCGATTGGTTCCAACCTACTGTTTTGCGGCCTATTGCGACCCGATGGAGTGCGAGGAACTACGCCCTTTCGAGGGATTGTCGGGGATGGCACGAAGAATGCTCACGGAGGGCTAGGTTAGATCGAGTCAGGCACCTCGGCGGGTCGGATATTCGGGGGAATGTTGAGGAGGGTAAGCATGCTGAACTGGGCAATAACATTTCTGATCATCGCGCTGGTCGCGGCGGTCTTCGGATTCACAGACATCTATGTGGCTGCGGCCGGAATCGCCAAGATCCTCTTCTTCGTGTTCCTGGTGCTGTTCATCCTCAGCCTGTTCACCGGCAGGGTGTGGCGGCGCCCGATTGTCTAAGCATCTAGGGAATGGAGGGACCGATCCGGCCGGACTCGAGAATGGAGAACAGCCTGGTCGCAGGGCTCAATAGGACTAACCCAAGTACAAGTTCCCCGTGGCGGCGATAGCGGGACGGCTGTGCGGAATGATTTCGCTTCCCGCGAAGCCTGGGCAGCACGAAGCGGCTTGGCCGCGATGTTTCCCGCGGGGGGAAAAGGAGGGACGGACATGTTGGTTCTCAGCCGGAAGCGTGGCGAACGAATTCGCATTGGGGATTGTGTGGAGGTGACGGTGCTCGCGATCACGGGGAGTCGCGTGAAGCTGGGCTTCTCGGGTCCGCCTGACGTGTGGATCCAGCGCGATGAAGTCCGTCGGCAGTCGGACGCGGGCCATGATTCGAGTGGCCAGTTGACGGCAGTCGCGGCGAAATAGCTGCGGCGCACCCGGCAGCTTTGCTTGCGCGTTGCCTGGATCGAACGGGCATCGTGCCAGGAGGGGCTTCGGCGGCAGCTTGGGATTGCGTGCGACCCGTCGAGGACAGGCACCTTGCGAATCGGGTTCGAGGAATCGGGGCAGTTCAAGGTGCCCGTCCTCGAGGGTCGCTTCGGTTGCGGGCGGCTTTTACGATTGAGGTTCGCTGCAAACGTGGGAGGGTTTAGCGCTGGCGCTCGCGGTGCCTGCCCAGGAAATGCCTCAGGTTGGACGGTGTGGGCTTCTGGGGTGTTGGCGCCAATGGCGGCATGCGGAACGAGGTCTGTGAACGGATGCGAGGCATGCCGAAGACGAAGGAAGAGACGTTGCGCCCGCGCAGCGCCAGCGTCGTCAACCCGGCCTCGAAGGGCCAATGCAGCCGTGCGCGCGGTTCGAACGGTCTACCTACCGTCCGGCGGGAAAGCTTCAGGATCGTGTCGCACTGATTACGGGGGGCGATAGCGGGATTGGACGTTCGATCGCCGTCCATTTTGCCAAGGAAGGAGCCGATGTCGCCATTGTGTACCTCAACGAACATGAGGATGCGCAGGAGACGAAGCGCCAGGTCGACTCGGAGGGGCGGAAGTGCCTGTTGCTGGCGGGCGACGTGGGGCGCTCGGCCTTCTGTCGCCGGGCAATCGAGCGGACCGTGAAGACTCTCGGCAAGCTGGATATTCTTGTCAACAACGCGGCGGAACAGGAGCCCAAAGAGAACCTCGCGGAAATCACGGATGCCCAGTTCCAGCGCACCTTCCGCACGAACATCTTCGCCTATTTCTATCTGGCGCGAGGCGAGCCGTTACCTCCGACCGGGCTCGGCGATCGTCAATACCACGTCGGTGACGGCGTACCGCGGTAGCGCTCATTTGCTGGATTACTCGGCCACCAAAGGTGCGATTGTCACTTTCACGCGCTCCCTTGCTCTCATGCTCGTCGAGAAGGGGATCCGCGTGAATGCGGTGGCTCCAGGGCCGATCTGGACGCCTCTGATCCCTTCCACATTCCCCGCCGAGCACGTGGCGAAATTCGGCTCGGATGTTCCCATGGGTCGCGCGGGTGAACCGGATGAGGTCGCTCCCTGCTACGTCTTCCTTGCCTCGTCGGACTCTTCCTATCTGACGGGTCAAGTGCTGCACCCCAACGGGGGCGAGATCGTCAACGCTTGAATCGGATTCGTACTGTTTCTCGTTTCTGCTACGGAATTCTGGATGGAGGATTTGGGTATGAACACTCGTTGGATTCGATGGACGGCAGTCGCCCTGGTCGTGGGCCTGGGAGTCACTGCGCTGAGCAACGTGGCTGAAGCACGTCATCGGCGTCACCGCCGTGATAGGGGCTGTGACAGCTACTCCAGCACCAGTTGGAACAATTGCTGCAACAGCGGCTGCAATAGTTCGTATGCGCCGTCGAGTTGCTGCCAACCGATGGGGCAGCAGACGCAATGGCAGCCCGGCCAGGCACCGCCGCCGGCGCCGACCTATTCGGGGCAAGAATACGGGACAGGCTATGGGGCGGCTGGCCCCGGCGCGCTCCTCCGGCCCCCACCGCGCCGCCGCCCACTCCAGCGCCGGCGGGCGTGGATCAGCCCTCCGCGCAACAACCCTCGAGTGTCAGTCCCAGCGCGCGGCGCTCCCGGCGGCGCCGCCGGCCGCGCCCTCTCAGCCCTCATCGCCGCAACCGTCGAGCGCCACTCCCGCTGCCCCGCCGGCCCCTGGGGCGCCCGCAACTTCGAGTCCGGAGCCTCCGGCTCCTGCGGGACCCGCGACCGATACGAACCCCAGCAGCAACGCCCCGGGCACGTAAGAATGAGTTGAGGACTATCGGCGACCGTCACGCGCTACGGCGTGATCGTTGGGAAAAAAGAATCCGGGCCGTTGGCCGCTCGGCGCGTGAAGCACCGAGCGCCGGCGGCCGATTCTATTCTGGAGGAATGGGAAAGCCAGCGCGTGCAAAGGCCAGGCTGGCGAGCGTCTGGCCCGTCGGCAGCCCTGGCCGGCGATGCCGCGCACTGGCTTGTAGACCGTCACCGGAGTTGCAGGGAATGCCAAGCACGTTGAGAATCGCAGGGCGCCGGCTGCCGATTGGGGCCGAAACACAGACATCAGGGGGCGTGCACTTTCGCGTTTGGGCGCCGCGGCGCCAACGCGTCGAAGTTGTGCTGGAACCTGGCTTCGGACCGCAGCCTTCCGCTTCCCAGCAGGTCATCCCGCTCCAGCCCGAGGAGAACGGCTATTTCTCCGCCTGGGTCTCCTCGGCCGGGCCGGCGTCGCGCTACCGCTTCCGACTGGATGGCGAGGAGTCACTCTATCCCGACCCTGCGTCGCGGTACCAGCCCGAGGGCGTTCATGGACCGTCGGAAGTCATCGATCCGGGCGCGTACGTTTGGGAGGACCGCGCCTGCGCGGCGTGGATCTGCGCGGGCAAGTGATGTACGAAATGCACCTGGGCACCTTCACTCAGGAGGGGACGTTTGCCGCCGCAACGGAAGAGTTGCCGGAATTGGCGGCCCTGGGGATCACGCTGATCGAAGTGATGCCGGTGGCGGAATTTGCGGGTCGATTCGGGTGGGGATACGACGGCGTAGACTTGTTTGCCCCCACGCGGCTCTACGGCGCCCCCGACGACTTCCGCCGTTTTGTCGACCGTGCGCACGGCGAAGGTTTGGCCGTGATTCTCGACGTCGTCTACAACCACCTCGGACCCACGGGGAATTACGTCGGCCAGTTCTCCGAGGATTACTTTTCCAAGAAGCATTACACGGATTGGGGAGAAGCGATCAATTTCGACGGAGAGAGTGCCGGGCCGGTGCGCGAGTTCTTTATCAGCAACGCCGGTTATTGGGTCGATGAGTTCCATCTTGACGGTCTGCGATTGGATGCGATTCAATCGGTGGTCGATGATTCCGCGGAACATGTGGTAGCGGCCATCGGCTGCCACGTGCGGCAAGCGGGCGGAAGTCGGAAGACGATCGTTGTTGCAGAGAACGAACTTCAGCAGGTGTGTGCGATTCGCCCAGCGTCCGAAGGGGGTTGGGGCTTGGACGCTGCCTGGAACGACGATTTCCACCACAGCGCTCGCGTGGCGGCCACGGGCCACAACGAGGCCTACTACGGCGACTACGGCGGCACGCCCCAGGAACTCATTTCCGCGGTGAAATGGGGCTATCTCTACCAGGGGCAGTGGAACGTCCGGCAAGAACGGCACCGAGGTACCCGGGCCTTGGACATCGCAGCCCCCAAGTTCGTGACCTTCTTGCAGAACCACGACCAGGTGGCCAACTCGGGGGCGGGGCTGCGGTTGCATGCGATCACCTCACCGGGGCGCTATCGCGCCTTGACGGCGCTTCTGCTGTTGGCGCCGCAGACGCCGCTGTTGTTCCAAGGCCAGGAATTCGCCTCCTCCGCTCCATTTCTCTACTTTGCCGATCACGAAGTCGATCTGGCCAAGCTGGTCCGCGAGGGACGGCAGGAGTTTCTCCGGCAGTTTCACAGCCTCCGCGGCCCCGGAAGTCCGCTGGCGATGATCGACCCCTGCGATCCACAAACGTTCCAGCGGTGCAAGCTCGACTTTACCGAGCGCCGAACCCATGCTGCCCACTATGCATTGCACCGCGATTTGATCCGGTTGCGGCGCGAGGATCCGGTGTTCGCGGCCCAGTGTGGCGAGCGGGTCGGGGGCGCGATCATCGGGCCCGAGGCGTTTTTGCTTCGTTTCCAAGCCTCCGACGAGGACCGCCTGCTCGTGGTTAATTTGGGACGGGACATGATCGGGACTCCGATGGCGGAGCCGCTGGTGGCGCCGCCGCCGAACACCGATTGGCGACTCCTCTGGTCGAGCGAAGACGTGCACTATGGCGGATCGGGGACGGGGCTATTCGAAACGCGAACGTGGCGCGTTCCCGGTCACGCTGCGATGGTACTTCGCCCCGTGCGCAGGGAGGTGGAGAGGCAATCCAGCGACGACGGAGCCGGCGGCTGAGCGTCTTGCCGTTTCCAGGAAAGGGCTTTCCGCGAGCGGCGCTAGCCCCTGCCTTTCAGCAAGTCTTCCTCTTCGATGGGCCGCTTCGAGCGGAAGAGGACTACCGATACGGCCTCCAAGGGGTACTGGCCCTCGCAAGGTTTTGGGCAGGGTTCGTTGGGGCGCGCGGTGTCGAAGAGCAGTTCCCAGGGTTCGCCGTTTTCGGGCGGCGGCAGCATGAAGGGGATACTGTTGGCGTGGTCGGCGTTGAACAGCAGCAGCATGGTGTCGCCGACGATCGGCTCGCCGTGCTCGTCGACGTCGATGTTCGCCGCCGAAGAGTTGCACGCCCAGGCAGCGGACGAACGCCTCGTTCCAGGCTGTCGTCCGACATTTCGCTTGCCGGACGGATCGAGCCAGGCGATCTCCGGGGCTTCCGCCCCTTGAATCGCCTTGCCGTGAAAGAACCGGCGGCGATGGAAGACCGGCTGCTCGTGGAAGACGCGGATCACCTGCCGCGCGAACTTCAGGAGGACTATCCTGCGGCGGCGTCGAGGTCCCAGTCGAGCCAGGTGATCTCGTTGTCCTGGCAGTAGGCGTTGTTGTTGCCGTGCTGGGTGTGGCCGATCTCGTCGCCGGCCAGGAGCATGGGCACGCCCTGGGAGAAGAGCAGCGTGGCCAGGACGCTGCGCTTCTTCTTCTCGCGCAGGGCGTTGATCGCCGGATCGTCGGTCGGGCCTTCGGCGCCGCAGTTCCAACTGATGTTGTCGTCGGCGCCGTCGCGGTTGTCCTCGCCGTTGGCCTCGTTGTGCTTGTCGTCGTAGGAGACCAGGTCGTTGCAGCGTGAAGCCGTCGTGGCAGGTGACGAAGTTGATGCTGGCGTGCGGCCGGCGGCTGCTCCACTCGTAGAGGTCGCTGGAGCCGCAGAAGCGCGTGGCGAACTCGGAGACCACGCCGCCGTCGCCCTTCCAGAAGTGGCGCATCGAATCGCGGTACTTGCCGTTCCACTCCGACCACAAGCATGGGAAAGTTGCCCACCTGGTAGCCGCCCTCGCCCAGGTCCCACGGCTCGGCGATCAGCTTCACCTGCGAGAGCACGGGTCCTGGTGGATGATGTCGAAGAACGCGCCCAGCTTGTTCACTTCGTGCAGTTCGCGGGCCAGCGTGCTGGCCAGATCGAAGCGGAACCCGTCGACGTGCATGCTGAGGTCACCCAGTAGCGCAGGCTGTCCATGATCAACTGCAGCACGCGCGGGATTGCTGCATGTTGAACGTGTTGCCGCAGCCGGTGAAGTCCATGTAGTAGCGCGGATCGTCCTCGGACAAGGCGGTAGTAGGAGGCGTTGTCGATGCCGCGGAAGCGAGAGCGTCGGCCCCAGCTGGTTGCCTTCGGCCGTGTGGTTGTAGACCACGTCGAGGATCACCTCGATGCCGGCGGCGTGCAGATTGCGGACCATCGTCTTGAACTCGCGGACCGCGTCGCGGAGCGCTGTCGGTCGAGGCGTACTGCGGCTCCGGGGCGAAGAAGCCGAGCGTGTTGTAGCCCCAGTAGTTGACCAGGCCTCGGTCGACCAGGTGCCGGTCGTCGACGTGCTCGTGGACGGGCAGCAGTTCGACGGCCGTGATGCCCAGATTCGTCAGGTAGCGAATCGCCGCCTCCGAGCCCAGCCCGGCGTAGGTGCCGCGGAGCTTCTCGGGCACCTCGGGGTGGAGCTTGGTGAAGCCCTTGACGTGCGTCTCGTAGATGATCGTCTTGTTCCAGGGGGTCTGCGGCGGGCGGTCGTCGCCCCAGGTGAAGGCTTCGTCGATCACCGCGGCCAGCGGCGCGTCAGGCGGCGTTGTCGCGATCGTCGAACGACAGATCGGCCGCTTCGGATCGCCGACGCTTGTAGCCCCACATCTCGTCGGCCCACTTCGTCTCCCGGGCGATCGCCTTGGCGTACGGATCGAGCAGGACCTTGTTCGGATTGAAGCGATGCCCTTGTTCGCGGCTCGTACGGCCCGTGGACGCGGTAGCCGTAGATCTGGCCCGGCAGGACGTCGGGCAGGTAGCCGTGCCAGACCATGTCGGTGTTCTCGGGCAAGCACGACTGCGTGCCGTTTCCTGTTGCGGCCTCGGCGGAGTCGAACAGGCACAGTTCGACCTTGGTGGCGTTCTCCGAGTAGAGGGCGAAGTTCGTGCCGCTGCCGTCCCAGGTGGCTCCCAGCGGATAAGGACGTCCGGGCCAGACTCGCATGGCTTCTCCTCATTGGAGTCCGCGATGTACATGGTTGGCGATGCCGGGCCGGGAAACCTTGTATTTCGGCCTCCCGAGGGCCGGCCTGTGCACGGGCCCCGCGGGGTTCAATCCGTGGCAAGTCTGCCGCGAACTTTACCGAACTTGCGCACCATTCTACCGGAGGCATCAAGTATACTCGCCGAGAAGGTATCCTGGGGAGTCGAGGGCACCGAACGGGTCGATTACTCCGAGAGCAAGGCCACGGGGAATCGCTGGAACAGCTCGGCAACGGACAGCGCCATGAGGGTCTGGCGCGGCGAGCGGCCACGATTCGCCGGTCAGAACGTGCCGCCAGTGTTCGGGGGCGTCCGGAGGCAGTTGGACCACGGTGTCCGCGAACCAGGCCGCCGCGGGCGGCCCGACCGGCGGCCGGTCCACCCGCCAACGCTCCGCTTCGCCGGTTCGTTTGCCTCCCTCCACGACCTGTCCGGCGCCGGCAAGCGCCGGCTCGCTTTCCCTTGCCTTGGACGGCAGCCGGGGCACGGCACACACGGCCCAGATTCCCTCGTGCTCGCGGGCCGCCGCGACCACGTGCTCGCTTTGCGGACCCTCGACGGCCAGCGGGACGCATCGGCCGCGCAGGAACAGTTCCGCATGCTGGCGGCGAAAGGACAACGCGGCGCTAGATCAGGAACATCTTGATGCCGCGGGTCGGGCCAGCGGGCCAAAAGGTCGGTCGACCAGGGCCGGCAGGTCTTCCGCCCAGCGCCTTGAAGCTCCTCGATCACCTGGCGGCGGAGCAGTGAAATCGACGGGCCGGCGGTTGTCGGGGTCGACGAGGTTGAAGTCCCAGAATTCGGTCCCCTGGTAGAAATCCGGAACGCCCGGGGCGAGGATCTTCAGCAGCGTCTGCGCAAGACGTTGGTGAACCCCGCGTCGGCCACGCTGCCCACGAAAGCAGCCGAGGTCTTCCAGAAAACCCGCCGGCGCTGCGCGGGTCGAGCACCGCCTCGACGAACCTGGCCGCGATCCGGTCGTAGTCCTCGTTCGGAGAGGCCCAGCTCGTGTGCAGCTTGGCTTCTTTGAGGGCCTTGTCCATGTAATCGCGCGATCCGCTCGACGTAGTCCGGTGGCAGCGCGGTTTCCCCGGGAGCGAGGGGCCAGGTGCCGACGAGGGTCTGGTAGAGCAGATACTCCTCGTTGGCGTCGGGGACGGGCTCGCCGTCGAGTCTCGCCTCGCAAGCGGTTCGTTCGAGCGTCGCCAGCGGCGGATCGGCGTCCTCCCACTCCTCGGGCATTTCCGAGAGCACATTGAGCCGAGCGCGAACGTCTTCGCCGCGCTTGGTGTCGTGCGTGCTGGTCGCCGAAAGGCTGTCCGGCCACTGTTCGGCGCCGGTCGGCATAACGCGGTGGAATTGTTCGACGGATACGCCCGGCGACGACGGGTCGCCTCCCACCTCGTTGAGCGAGGCCAGCGGGTAGTAGCGGTAGAAGGCCGTGTCTTCCAGTCCTTTGGCCATCACCGGTCCGGTCACTTGCTGGAACTTCAGCACCCAGCGGCGACGTTCGTCGCTGATCTTCCGGGCTGAGGCCGTCGGGATGCTCCAACAGCAGCACCGAGGCGATGAAGTCGAAGAACGAGCCGCTCAGGTCGGGGTTGCGGCGTTTCGCGAGCGCGGATCGCCGCGAGAATGCGGCGCCGATCCTCGTCGCTCACTTCCTCGGTCCCGGGGCGGATATAGGTGCGGTAGACCGGAAAGCAGGCGATCACCTCGCGCAGGCGCGCGGCGCAGTGCGGTGCGCGTGAAGTCTCGCGACCAGCGGTGTTGTTCGGAGATGCGGTCCAGTTGTCCGGCCAGCACGTTCAGCTCGCTGGCCATCGGAGGCGTTGAGGATCGTCGCGCTTGCTCTCGTAGAGCACGTCGGCAAACGAGGAGGGTCGGTCGGTGAACCGCACGTAGCGCCCCCAGCAGGGCGTAGGCTCCGCGGCGGTCGACGAACAGGCCGTTGAGCAGGTTCAGGAAGTCGTAGCCCGTGGTGCCGCAGACGGGCCAACCGGGCGGCAGGTTCTCGTCGCGCGCGAGGATTTTCTCGACGACGAGGTAGAGGGAGCCGTTCCTGCTCCGGCGGGGGCGCCGGTTCGTCGCCGGATGGGCTCGCTTGTGCCGCGACGAGCGCGCGGTAGCGCTGCTTGAAGGTTCACGAAGTATCCTTCCGGGTCGTAGAGGCCGTCGGGGTGATCGATGCGCAGCCCGGTGACCCAATCCTTCTCGAGGAACTGGAAGATCAGCGCGTGAACGGCCTCGAAGACGTCCGGGTCCTCGACGCGGATCGCCGCCAGGGCGTTGATGTCGAAGAACCGGCGGTAGTTGATCTCGTCGGTGGCCACGCGCCAGTGGGCGAGCCGGTAGGCTTGTTCGGCCAGCAATGCTTCCAGCCGGTCGAAGCTCCGCGGATCGCCTTGCTGGCCGTTGAACTGCTCGATGGTTTGGGCGATGGCGCGGCGGATCGGTTCGCTCGATCGTTCCAGCGCGAGCCAGACGCCGGCGCACGACTTCGCGTTCGCGCGTGCGGACGCGAATCCGTTCCGGTTCCGTCTCCGTGTGCCCGGGCAGGTTCTCCAGGGCAGTGACGATGCTTTCGAGTTCCATGCGTTCGGGGTGGGACTCGTCGAGATTCTCGCCCAAGAGTTGAAGGGCTTGCGCAGCACCGTCGGCCAGACTGCGGGGGCAGAGGGGGTAGCGGCTTTCGTGGTAGCGCCAGCCGGAAGTTTCCCTCTTCGAAGGCCAGGCGCAACTCCTGGTTCTCCAGCACTTTGCCGTACTGGTCGCCGAGAAACGGCAGGAGGACTTTGCCGTGGAGCAATTCCTTGGGCGGGTGCCAGTCGATGTCGAAGTACTTGGCGTAGGCGGAGCTGGGGCCGTTCTCCAGCACGTCCTGCCACCAGCGGTTATTGCGGATCGTCGATGCCCATGTGATTGGGGACGACGTCGATCAGCAGTCCCATGCCGCGTGCCGCCGCAACTCCTCGGCGAAGAGCCTGGAACTCGTCCAAGGTGCCCAATTGAGGATCGATGGCGCCGTGGTCGACCACGTCGTAGCCGTGGGCGCTGCCTTCGCGGGCGCGGAACAGCGGCGAGGGATAGGCGTCGGTGATGCCCAGTGCGTCGAGATAGGGAACGAGGCGTCGCGCATCCTGGAGCGACAAGTGAGCGCTGAATTGGATGCGATAGGTGGAAACGGGGATGTGCGTCGGATGAAGGGACATGGGATTCGCCTCCTACCTGGTTGATTCCAACCCTGAGGCGAATCCTCTCGCCGATGCCGTGCCGGACAAGGGCAAGATGCCCCTGCGATGCGTTCTTCCCGGCAGCACGCTGGCGCGCGGCGGCCCCACCGGGGCGTAGCGCCGATCAGTCGGCGGAAGAGACTTGGAGAGGGCTTTCTTCGGCCAGTTCTTCTTCCACCTGCACCGACTGATTGATGGTGATTCCCAGCACGCGGATCTTGCTGCGCAAACTTCCCCGCGTAATCCCCAGAAGCTTGGCCGCACGCGACTGATTGCCCTGCGTGTGGCGAAGGACGCGGGTGAGCACAATTCGTTCCATAAACGCCACGCAGTCGGCGTAGACCGAGTGCGAGTGTTCGCGGATCCGCTCCTCGACGAACGAATCCAGCGAGCTGGAGCGGCCGTTGGTGCGGGGTGCGGCCGGCAAAGTCGGCTCCCGTCGCATGCCACAGATTTCCACGGGGAGGAACTCGGGCAACAGGATCGGACCGCTGGCTTGGAGCAGCGATTGCTTGAGGACGCTTTGCAACTCGCGCACATTGCCCGGCCACGAGTAATGCATGAGCACGTCGATCGCTTCGTGCGAGACGTCGGTCACCGAGCGGTTCAACTCGCGGTTGAACCGGCTGAGAAAATGCTCGACGAGCACGGGAATATCGTCGACGCGTTCCCGCAAGGCCGGCAACTTGATCGTGAATCCGTTCAGCCGGTAGTAGAGATCGGCACGAAACTGTCCGGCGGCGACCATCTGTTCGAGGTCGCGGTTGGTGGCGGCAATGATCCAGACGTCGGTCTCGATGGTGTCGTTTCCGCCGACGCGCTCGAACCGCTTTTCCTGCAGGACGCGGAGCACCTTGCTTTGCATAAGCGGAGTCATGTCGCCGACCTCGTCGAGGAACAGAGTGCCGCCCGAGCACTGCTCGAACTTGCCGATGCGCTTGCTGTCGGCCCCCGTGAACGATCCCTTCTCGTGTCCGAACAGTTCGCTCTCCAGCAGCGTCTCGGGGATCGCGGCGCAGTTGACGGCCAGGAAACGGCCGCTGGCTCGGGGACTGTGCTGGTAGATCGCGCGCGCCACCAGCTCTTTGCCGGTCCCGCTTTCCCCACGAATCAGCACGGTGACGTTCTGCAAGGCGACGCGGCCAATGGCTTTGTATACGTCCTGCATGCTGGCGCAGCGGCCCACCAAAAGGTCGTTGGAACCGTCGCCGCCGGGCTGTTCGCTTACCCGCACCGGCACGTGCATGAAGCGGCGAATCTTGAGCGCCTGGGCGACGAGTTCTCGCACCTTGACGAAATCCAACGGCTTGAGCAGGTAATCGAAGGCTCCAAGCTTGATCGCCTCGATCGCCGTGCTGCTGGTTCCACTCGCGGTGATGAAAATCACTGGCGTCGTGGGAAACTGGCGATGAATTCTTTCGAAGGTCTTCAGTCCCGATTGGTCGGGCAGGAGAATATCCAGGATGATCACGTCCGGCTGGGCGCGCGCGATCAACTCCAAACCTTCGGCCGCGGTTCCCGCCGACAGAACGTCGATCTCGCTGTCCTGGAAACCACGGACGAAGATGTGGATTACCGAGCGGTCGTCGTCGATGACCAGAAGGGAAGGCACCCTGGACCTCCGTTCTCAACTTCCATGCAGCCCTCACGCGCGCCGGTTCGCACCGAAGAGGTTCCGATCCGCGCCCTGCTCTGAGAACAACGACCTGCGACCCCGATGCCGATTCGACCGTCGGCGCGAGTACGCCGCGGAGGCACAAACTCGTAGGGCATTATAGAATGTCTTCCCCGGGGTGTCCAAGCTTTCCACCCATGCGGCGGGAACGTTCCCGTCGTCAAGAAGTAATGAAAGGGCAAGATGCACTCTGGAATCTTGCCCATACTTCCCATATTCACTGAGAGATGGGGACTCCCTATGAATAGACCAGATTGGCACGGGTTTACTTGGTCCCGGGCGGTACGGCCGGCGGGTTCTCGCCGCTCTTCTCCACGCTCTTTTTCTCCGTCACCGTGGTTTTTCCTTCCGGAGTTTGGACGGTTGTCTTCTTCTGCGTGCTTGCCTCTTGCTTGCAGCCCAGAACGGGCGTCAATACTACCGCGAGCCCGAGCACCAAAGCGATGATTTGCTTCACAGCAACTCTCCTTTGTGAAATGGATGTGACACAGACTGCTTGACCGATGAATCGCCAACGGTCTTGCGGGGAGCGAATGACCTGCAACTCGTGTCCCAGAACCCTCCAGAACCCTGTTGACGTGCTCCAGTCGCTGCACCGCCAATCGCGCCGCACACACTACCTGAAACCGATTGAAGCCCCCTTGGTCGTGCCAGGCTTTCCCGCGGGGAGAATCTCGTTGCCCCGTTCTAGGACAGGTTCTCAGAGCCCGGTCCCAGAACCGTGTGCCGCTCCTGGATTCTCCAGCCGCGGAGGACTGCCATGGGGATTCCGGGCATGGCCCTTGATTCCCCTCGGCTGGCGATATCCCTGGCCGAGAAGCAGATGCGTGACAAAAACACGTTTACCGGCGTGGATGCATTTGTCGTGCCAGAAGGCCGAGGCCCATACGGCAGCAGTAAGTGGATGATTCGACGAGCCCCCTGGGCGGTCGCGGCGGGGAAATCCGGATGCGCGGAGTCCACTTTGGTCGTTTTCCGATCAGGGGTCGATGGAAATGCGAAGGGCGCGCCTCTACCTCTTCAAATCCTCAAGTCACACGGTAACCTGAGCGGCATGTTCATCAAGCCAGTATACGACCAGAAAGGCAGGAGGCCGCGCAGCCGCCGCAGCTCGTTGCTTTCTGGTATGTGAATTGCATAGTACCCGTGACTCGGATTCCCGTGCTGCATCATGCTGCCGGGAAAATTGGGAAAGGGGCGCCGGGGTACTCAGCGATCGGCGTGTCATGCACACGGAGGGAGGACATCGATGATTTGCCCGCGCGACGGGAGGATGTTTGAGACCGGGTTGGCCACGAGGGGCCTGGAACTCGAGGCCGATCTGACGGTGCCTCGGCAGGCGTCGGGCCTCGTGCTGGTGGCTCAGGCGAGGGGGCATCGGTCTCCGAGTCCACTTCCTCGAGCCCTCAGCGAAGGTCTTCGGCCGAGGCGAGTCGCGACTTGCTGTGTCGACCTGATTGACCCTTCAGAGCAGTACTCTCGCGTCCGGGTCCGCGATATCGATCTGTTGGCAGAGCGACTGGAACGGGTGATGGATTACCTGGCGGTGCATCCTGCCACTTGGCGGCTCCCCGTAGCCTTTGTGGGGATTGGAGCGGCGGCTCCCGCGGCGCTGACGTTGGCCGCGGAGCGGCCCAATGAGGTGCGAGCGGCGGTCTGCTGCTTTGGCCGACCTGACTTGGCGCGGGCCGATTTCGCTGGCATTCAAGTGCCGATTCTCCTCCTCGCTCCGGCCACGGATTCTGCACTGTTGCAGTCCCATGAAAACGTCTTTCTTCGCCTGCAATGCCCGAGCCGGTTGGCCGTGCTGCGCGGCACGACGGGAATTGCCGAGAGGGGCTCTCTCGCCGCGGCAGACCATGCGATTCGCACCTGGTGCACCGAGCATCTGTTGAAATCGACTCGGCAGACGGCCAGGGCCGACGGTTAGCGCCCCCTCCACGATCTTCTGACCGTCAAGAAGGCAATTCGGGCACTCGTTTTCTCCGCGTGACGCGAACCGGTGGGTTCGTAGCGGGAACGGTCCACGGTTTGCATGGAGTACGGTCCGGGTCTCGCGACGTTCTCGACAGACGTTGAGCACGCGCGAGGCATCGTGGTGGAACACGAATCCTTGGGTCTATTGCGGAGGAGAGGCCATGCCCGACCGACCCCTGAATTTTCCCCGAACCAAACGCGAAGAGCATACCGAAGGAAAGGTGGCCCGAGCCATCGAAACGCAGACGGCCAAGCTTCCCTCCGACTTGTTTCTTTGGGCCGCGGTGGGTTCGATGGGTTTGTCGCTTTCCCTCCAGCTTCTGGGAAGGTCGCACCTATCGAACTTTGTCGGCCAGTGGGCGCCCACGTTCCTGCTCCTGGGCGTGTACAACAAGATCGTCAAGGTCGCGGGCTCCGACGTCCACGATCAACTCGTGTAGACCAAACGTGCAGATTGAGACAGAATCGGCGCGCGAGCGAAACACAGCCGTCGCGCGAAAGTGGTGAGACGGGGGGCGGAACCCGCGTCGCGAGATTCGTCAGTTTATCTATCCGAGGGTATCGACATGGCGATTCAATTAAGCCGTGTAAGCCGTGCAGTGGTGCGTTCGGCCGTTGGGTTCGCATTGGCCATGGTTGCGGCGGTGGGGCACGGGCAAGCGCCGCTGCCGGCAGATCGCTCCGCGACGGGCGACAGCGCCCTTTACTCCGGTGCAGCGCCGCCGTCGGGGGCCGTTTCCGTCCCGGCCCGGGGTCCGAGTCCATCCCTGCCGAGCCCACAAATCACGGACCGTCAGCTTGCGATCTGGGTGGGCTTAGTGAATCGGGGCGAGATTGCCGTCAGCCAGATTGCACAGCAACGCGCCCAATCGGCGCTGGTTCGGGAGTTTGCACAGCAGATGGTCCGCGAGCATACCGTGTTGCAGGAGCGGCTGAACCAGTTCGCCGACGTGCCGGTTGGGGCGGGGCCCGAAATTCCCGCGGTGCGCAGCGGAGCAAGTCTTCCGACCATGGGAGGGATGACGCGAGTGGTACGCGCGGCGCGCGCACGCCTGAGGACGGAATTTCCCGCGGCAGCGGCTTGAACGACCAAGGCTTAGAAGCAGCGCGAGTGGTGAGCACGCCGAGGGGCACCGGCACGGTCCCCAATGCGCCTTTTCACACCGGATCGCAGACGGGGGCGGACACGATTGCCGATGACTTAGGGGGTGGCCGGGCAACGGGGTCCAGCGGCGGCGCGGAAGCCGCGGCCCGCCGGGGACCGGCGCCCGGCCAGCGCGCTGAGGCGGTTGCGGGTTTTGGCTTGGGCACGCGGCGAGGACCGGGCTCGATGGTTGAAAACGTTGCCTTACGAGCGCCGGCCGGCGTCAACGCGGACGTCGACGTGCGCCGGGGCGTGGAGGGGGCGGGAGCCAACGCCGTGCAACCTCCTCCTCCGCCCGTTGCACCACCTGCGGCCGCGGGGGGCGCTATTCTCCAAGTCATGAACCAGGTCGGTCAGAAAAGACAAACGTTCGTGGAACGCGAGCTTTCCCGGTATCGCGGTGCGGAATTCGACAACGCGTACTTGGGGCAACAAGTGCTTGCGCACCTGGAGTTGCTGGCGATGCTCGAGACCTTCGGCAATCTGGCCTCGCCGGAGTTCCGCCGTGTCTGCGACCAGGCAACGGCGAGCACCGAACAACACTTGACGATGGCGCGGCGGCACATGGAACAACTTGCTGCGGAATCTGCCAATGCCTTGCGGCGTCCGGCAGTCCCGCGGCGCTAGCGATGGGCACAAATCTCCCGAGTTGCCTGCTCCGGCGCGAGCGGCGACCGATAGTGGCGACCAGTAGCTCAGTGAAGACGGACCAACATTGAAATCCGAGGTAAACGCAATTCCAGCCGCGAGGTCGGTATGTGGGGCTTGGTTCTTGCACGGGGGGCAGCCGCCTTAACACGTCGATCCTCCGGAAGGAAGTGCGAGGGGAGCCCGTTTGCCTCTGGGTGACGGGCTCTCCTCTTTTTTCAAGGAAGTTTTTCGAAGAGGTTTGCCGAGGATGGGCCGGGACCGAAGTTTGCCTCGGCGGTCCGCCGTTTGCGGTGCACAGTTCCGCGCCGTTGTAGGGGGATTAGGGGCGGCCGTGCCGTCTCGCCAGGTCATGACAGCGATGCTCGACGATTCCAAGCTGAAGTTCACACCGCTGGCCGGTTACGCGCTGGCGGCGACGAGCATTGCACTGGCTACGTTGGCGGGGAAGGTGCTTGATCCGGTGCAGGCCGACCCGTTCCCCTTCGTCCCTTTCCTGGCGGCGGTGCTCATCGCAGCGCTGGCGATGGCGGGCTTCGCCATACACTCGCTCGCGGTTCCCAGGAGTGCGAAAGCGCTGTGTGGGGGCCAACGGGCGCGCTCGAAATCACGGGAAGACGAGGCTCAGCTCTGGCTCGCGGCGATCGTCGACTGCTCGGGCGAGGCAATCATCGGCAAGACCGTGGACGGGACGATCACGAACTGGAATGCGGGCGCGGAACGCCTCTACGGCTATGCCGCGACCGAAGCGGTCGGTAGGCCGATCTCGATGCTCTTGCCGCCCGGTCGCGAGGACGAGCTTGAGCGGATCATGGCGATCTTGCGCAACGGCAAGCCCGTCGAGCACTATGAAACCATACGGCGGCGCAAGAATGGCGAATTGATCGACGTCTCGGTCACGGTGGTACCGGTGCGCGATTCGACCGGTAGGGTGGTGGGGGCTTCGGCAATCGTGCGCGACATCACGCTGGCCAAACGCGCCGCTTACGCCCTGGGCGACAGCGAAAAGCGTTACCGGGCGATGTTCGACGCCCTGCTCGACGGTCTTCTTACGTTAAACGAGAGGGGGGGGGATCGAATCGGCCAATCCGGCTGCCGAGCGCCTGTTCGGCTATTCGGCGGCGGAATTGGCGGGGCGGCACCTGTCGATGCTGATAGCATTGCCCGGCGCCGAAGAGGACACAACGGCAAGCGACGACGGCGACCCGCGAGCGCTCGTCGGAGCCGGCGGCGAAGTGCCGGCGCGTCGAAAAGACGGGACGACGTTTCCCATGGAAGTCTCCGTCAGCGAGGCACTCGTGGCCGGCAAGACGATTTTCACTGCCGTCGTCCGCGACGTCACCGAGCGCCGCTTGGCCGACGAGGTCCTTCGTCGAGCCAAGGAGGACGCGGAGGAAGCGAGTCGAGCGAAGAGCCAGTTTCTGGCCAATGTGAGCCACGAGCTGCGAACGCCGATGAATGCCATCCTGGGTATGACCGAGTTGGCGCTGGACGAGGACCTTTCCGCGGAAGTGCGGGATTACTTGGAGACGGTGAAGGGGTCTGCCGAGGCGCTCTTGGGATTGCTCAACGATACTCTCGAATTCGCGCGGATCGAAGCCGGCGGCTATACGCTGGAGGACTCCCGGTTCAGCCTCCGTGACGAGCTTACCAGCACCATGAGAACGTTGGCGGTGTGCGCGTACCAGAAAGGCCTGGAACTGGCCTGCGCCGTGGCGACGAATGTTCCGGACCGCCTGGTGGGAGATCCGCTCCGCCTACGGCAAATCCTGCTCCAACTCGTCGGCAATGCGATCAAGTTTACCGAGCAGGGCGAGGTAACCGTGCACGTCGCAACCGAGGGACATTCGGACGGCGAAGTGTGCCTGCGGTTTGCGGTGTCGGACACCGGCATCGGAATCTCGGAGGAGCACCAGCAACGGATTCTTGCGCCCTTTACTCAGGCCGATGCATCGACCACACGACACTATGGGGGGACGGGCCTGGGACTGGCGATTGTCAAGAGCCTCACCGAACTGATGGGCGGCCGGCTCTGGCTCGAGAGCCAGGTGGGGCAGGGCAGCACCTTCTTCTTTACCGTCCGTTTCGCCGAAGCGATGGAGGTCGACGGGTTGGTCGACAGCCGAGTTTCCGCCGAGTTGGACCATCTTCGGGACCTGCGCGGGAGCATCCCACGCGGCCGCAGTTTCATCGACCGGCCCAGCCCCCGCGTCGCGGTCCTTGCGGATTCTCGTCGCGGAAGATACGCTGGCAAACCAGAAACTGGTTCGGCGCATCCTCAGCAAGCGCGGCCATATCGTGGAAATCGCAGCCAATGGGCGGGAGGCCGTTACTCTGGTCCGACTGCGGGACTTCGATCTGGCCTTGATGGACGTGCAAATGCCGATCATGGATGGTTTTCAGGCGACCGCAGCCATCCGGGCTCTGGAAGATCCCACGAAATCTTGTTTGCCCATCGTGGCGATGACCGCGCTTGCCATGCGAGGCGACCGCGAGCGCCGTCTGCGCTGGGGAATGGACGCCTACCTCGCCAAGCCGGTCGACAGCCGTCGGCTGATCGCCTTGGTAGATCGCCTGGCGATGTCGCGAAGGGCAAGGAAGAACGGGGAGGTACCCACCGAAACGCTCGCGGGGCAGCAGTGCGAGAGGTCGAACGGTCGCCGCCGTGCGGATGCCTTGGACGATTAAGGAACCGACGATTGATACGGTGTTGATTGTGGAACCGTTCGAGGCTTTTTGCTCCGGGAAACCGGGCTCCCGTTGATCGCCCTTGATCTACGCGCAGTGCAGGATTCAATCATGACGGCATCGATCATCGACTTGGATGCGGCTCTGGAACGCCTCGGGGGTGACCGGGAGCTTCTCAACGAACTCATGCAGTTCTTTCTCGAAGATTCCCCGGGTTTGCTCGATCAGGTTCGCCAGGGGATTGGCAACGGTCAGGCGGAACCCACGGAGCGCGCGGCGCACAGCCTGAAGGGTTTGGCGGCCAATTTCGGCGCGCAAGAGGCAGTTCGCGCGTCGCAGGCCATCGAGCAGTTGGGACGCAACGGAGACCTTGCCCAAGCCGCTGCGGCCGTGCCGCGATTGGAGCGGGAAATCAGCGCCCTCCAGCAGGCGCTGACGGTCTACCGACAGAATTCCCTCAGCGCCCTGCGCACGTTATTGTCGCCGGTTGCGCAGCCGCCACGGCATCCCGTCGGTCGAAGAACTCGGCCGGTAGGCCGGTAGCTTCGATGATCTCGGTGGCGGGCAACCGGCCAGCGTGCCTCTCCTGTAACCAGCGAAAGCCCCGAGCCCTCTTCAGGTGTGGCTCCGCGCTTGCCGCCGTCCGCTTGGAAGGCTTCTCTTGTCACTGGCATAGGATTCGCACAGAGAATTCCTCTGCTAATTCCAGCAAGCACCTCGGCAGATCAACACGATTCGAGCGGAGAAATAAGTGATGAGAAAACTGGCAATTGCGTGGACCTTGATGGCGACAATGGGCCTTTCGGCCGCGGAACTGTATGGGCAAGGCAGTGGAAGCGGTGCCGTGGGCCCTAACACTTCTATACCGGGTTCCGGACGCATGACGGGCACCGTCAATGGTGGGGTCATGGTAGGGCCGAGTTCCTCCGTTCCCGCGACGAACTTCGGTGCCGGCATCAACGACCGCGTGAGCGGCCGTACCACTTTCGGCGCCTCGGCCGGCGCTCAGGCTGGGGCCAGGACTGCGCGGCAGGCGATGGATCTGCGCATGCAGTTCTACAACGGCGTGTGGTGGTACTTCATGCCGAACCGCTCGTGGGTGATGTGGAACGGGAATAACTGGATTCCGTATATCCCGGCTGCACCCGCCGGCGGGACCGTGGTGGTTCCTTACACGACGGCCTACGGAAGCCCGACGTCGTTTGGTGCGATGGCGCCCTCCAGCGGCGGCGTGCAAAGCGTCGCTCCGGCGTGGCGCGGAGACCCGGCCACCTACGGTTGGGGATGGGGCCCGGGAGTTTCCACGCGAGCGGGCACTCCAGGGACTCGGTGAACGTAGTCACCGCCGATGCGTTATCTGGCCCTTGCTTCGGACTACGATGGAACGCTCGCCGAGGATGGGCGAATCGACCCGTCCACGCGCGCCGCCTTGCAGCGTTGTCGCGACTCGGGAAGAAAGCTCCTCTTGGTCACGGGACGCGATCGGGAGGATTTGAAGAGCGTCTGCGATTGTCTCGACCTGTTTGATTGGGTCGTGGCCGAAAACGGGGCACTGCTGTACTGTCCTCAGGCGCGGGAACAACGGTCGTTGGCCCAACGGCCGCCCGAGCAGTTCATCGAGGCTCTCAAGCAGAAGGGCGTTCAACCGCTCGCGGTCGGCCAGACGATCATCGCCACCTGGCACCCTTACGAAGGCATCGTGCTCGAAACGATCCGTCAATTGGGTCTCGAGCTTCAGGTGATCTTCAACAAGGGGGCGGTGATGGTGCTTCCCTCGGGGGTCAACAAAGCCACGGGCCTGGCGGCCGCGCTGGCGGAGATGAAGATGTCACCGCATAACGTCGTGGGGGTGGGCGACGCGGAAAACGACCATGCCTTCCTCGACGCCTGCGAGGTTTCCGCGGCGGTGGCCAACGCCGTGCCCATGCTCAAGCAGCGCGCCGACGCGGTCACGGCGAGCAGCCACGGGGCAGGGGTTTGCGAACTCATCGAGATGCTCTTGGCGGACGACCTGGCCTCGCTCGAACCGCGCTTGAAGCGCCATCACCTGCTGTTGGGCCACGGTCCCAACGGAAGTGACTTTCGCCTGCCCCCCTATGGCACGAACTTTCTTATCGTGGGAATGTCGGGGGCCGGCAAATCCACCTTGGCCACGGCCTTCCTCGAGCGACATGATCGAGGCGAAGTACCAGTTCTGCGTGATCGATCCCGAGGGGGACTATCAGGAACTGGAGGGGATCACGTCGATCGGAACGAGCAACAAGGCTCCCACGGCCGACGAAGTGGTTGGCCTGCTCGAAAGCGCCGAACAGAACGTGGCCGTGAACCTGTTGGCGGTGCCTCTGCACGACCGGCCCTCGGAGTTTCTCAAGCTGATGGCTCGGTTGCTGGAATTGCGATCGAGGACCGGTCGGCCGCACTGGATCCTGGTCGACGAGGCGCATCACGTGCTGCCGGCCGAATGGGAGACGCGCGCGGCGGCGATTCCCAGCTCGCTCAAAGAGATCGGACTCGTCACGCTCCAGCCCCAACTGGTGGTGACAGCGGCGTTGGAACGCATCGACATTGTCATTGCCGCGGGCGAGCAGCCCGAGGAAATCTTGAACGCCTATGCTCGGGCGATCGGCGCCGGAGAGCCGAATTTCGCGCCCATGCAATTGGAGCGGGGCAAGCAGATGGCCCTATGGTCCCGGGCCTCGAATGAGGTGCCGCTGGTGCTGGACCTCGTGCCGGGAAAACTCCATCGCCGCCGTCATCTGCGCAAGTATGCCGAGGGTGAGATTGCACCCGAACACCATTTCTACTTCCGCGGCCCCGACGGCAAACTCAAGCTTCGTGCCCAGAACCTGATCGTCTTCCTTCAGACTGCCGAAGGGGTGGATGAAGATACCTGGACGTATCATCTGAAGCGAGGCGACTACTCGCGCTGGTTCCGCGAGGGGATCAAGGACGATCTTCTTGCCGACGAAGTAGCCGACGTGGAGCGGGAGGAAGGCCTTTCGGCGGACGAGAGTCGAAAGCGCATCCGCGAGTTCATCGAGCAGCGCTACACGCAGCCCGGAACCACGTTTTCGCGGCCCGCGGAAACGGCGGAGCCGGCCAAGTGATTCTTCACCGCGGGCTTGCAGGGTCTGCAATTCGCTCTCGATACGCGGGTTGCGCAGGAGGCCGTGGAAACGGGCGGCATTGCCTCAACGCGACTTACCGGTCTTCCGGGAAAAACTGGCCGGACGTTAGACTAATCGGTTCGGCTCGTCCATCATACTATCGGTCGCGTGCTATAGGTCTACTTCGAGACTAGCTCGTGAGCGATGACCAGAAGCTACTTGAGGGCCTGCAGCGGGGGGATCCGAGTGCGCTGCGCTGGATCTACGAGAGGTACAAGGACGATTTGCTGACGGTCGCCCGGTGCCTGCTCGTCGATCGTACGCTTGCCGAGGACTGCGTTCACGACGTGGTTGTGGCCTTGGCGGCGTGCGCGGGGCGAATCCGCCTGCGAAACACGCTTAAGGGGTATCTAGCGGCGTGCGTGGCGAACCAGGCGCGGGGTGAGTGGCGGCGGCGTAGCGGGCAGGTGTCGCTTGCCGGCCACGAGAGCGACTCCGGCCAGCACGCGACCGAAGCCAACCCGGCCGCCGACCTGGAAGAACGCGAGGAAAGGGTTCGACTTCGTACGGTCCTGGCGGGATTGCCTTACGAGCAGCGCGAGGTAATCACTCTGCACTTGCACGGGGAATTGACCTTTCGGGAGATCGCCCGGCAGCAGGGGATATCGATCAACACGGTCCAGAGCCGCTACCGGTACGGAATTGCCCGACTGCGCGAGATATTGACCCCGCGGTTGAAGCCATGAAATCTGACCTGGACATTGAACGACTGATCGCGAGCTACCGGGCGAGAACCGATGTGGCTTTCGACGATCGCGTGCTTGCCGATGCCTTGGACGCACTGGCCAACTCGGCGGCTGTTGAACTGGGAGCCTCGAGTGCGGCGGGGCAAGCCTTAGAGGGTCGGACGGCACCGCTCTTGGACGAGCCAACAGCAATGCTCGGTGATGGAGACATCCGCAAAACTCTTTCAGTACCACCACGTAAGTTCTGGACTTGGAGGACGGTCATGCGAAACCCCTGGACCCAATCGGGCGCGGCGGCAATTCTTCTGATGGCGGCGGGGATCTCGCTGTGGATGCTGGCGAGGTCGCCACGGCCGTCGTACGCGCTTGAGAATACACGGAAAGTCAACCAGGGCGTTCGGACGGTCCACGCTCAAAACGTCTCTCCTCCGGCCGCCGAGCCCCAGGACATGTGGCTGGAATACGACGATCAGGGGGAGATTCTCCGTCTGCGCGTCGAGGAAGGTGGGGGTAAGACTTTCCGGATCATGGTGTGGGCCAAGGGGGAAGTTCGCTGGTTCTCGCCAGCCAAGAAGGAATTTCTGGTGATCCACGAACCCGACGTGAAGCAGGAACTGCTTCGCAACCGCGATGCCTGGGACCCGAGGTTCGCGGTTGAGTCGATCCATCGACGCGAGCGGCTGGAGGAAGTGAAGATTCGCGTGGATGAACCCAAGGACTCGGGGCGCCGATCCTTCTGGAGGCTACGGAGACCATGTCTCCGCCGCAGTCGCCGCCCGGGGCGAAGGGCGTGCGTTACACTCTCACGATCGATGCGAAGACCAAGCTTGTGACGCGGCGCGATCGATATGAGTTCGTTAACGGGGCGTATCAGCTTCAGGAACGGCGGCAGTACCTGGAATATGACGTGCCGATTGATTCCGCGAGATTCACCCTGGAAGTGCCCAAGGACGTCGAGCGTCTGGACCGTACCGAGGGAAGCGGCATGGCTCAAGGCCGGTTGAGCGACGAAGCTGCCGCGGCGGCTGTTGTGCGTCAATACCTGGAGGCCCTCATTGCGAAGGACTACGATACCGCGGGCAAGCTCTACAATGGAAAGCCGGCGGAGGAGCTGAAGCGACGCGTCGAAGAAGAACTCAAGATCCGGTACCTCCGCGTGGTATCGATTGGCAAGGCCGAGCCCTACCCGGCGTCGGGTCCACGCGTATTCCAGGTACCTTTCGCGTACGAATTCGAGAAGGACGGGGTCAAGGAGATCACGGGTCCTCCGGTGAAATCGGGTTCCGGTCCCTCAACCCAGCGGAAAGCGAAGGCACGTCCGGTCGCGGGTCAATCGGATCGTTGGGTGATCACAGGCGGGATTTGAGTCAAGCCTGCGGCGGTTCTTTCCGAATCCTCGACGCGCAGGCGGCTCATTTCTCCGAAGCGACGCGTTTCCACCGTTTCACATCGGGTTCTTGATCGCCCGGATCGAGAACACCCCAGATCTCGACAAACGTGTCGTCGACAAGCTTGTAGATATACTCGGCCTCGTAGCCAGTCTTCTTACCCTTGTCAGGCCCGGCCACGAACGTATGGTCGGAGAACGCGAAGATGCGGACCGGGCCTGCGCGGCGAAGGGCGATCTTGACCTGGTGGGCCCTTTCAACAGCGCCGTTGGAATCGTAATAGGTTACCGTCTCTTGATCGCCTCGGATGACCTTGGCGATCTTGCGCGAGCTGAACAGTCCGGAGCGTTCCGTTCGCACCCAGGTGCCTTGGATCTCTTTCAGGTCCGGCGGGAGGACCATCGTCTCGTCGGATTTCGCCGAGGGCTTGGCCTCGGGTGCCTCGGTCGCGGCCAACGTGGTGGCCAGGCAAGCGGCAAATAGGACGGCTACACAGAAAAGGTCTTTCATCAGACGGTCTCCTTGGCGACCTCTCGGACGGGCGGATCGGTGGGGGAATAGGCCGGCCCCTGCCGGCTATTCGCTGCGCGGGTGAGAATCTTGGTGAGGCGCGCCGCCGTCCCTAACGCGGGGGAAGTGCGCAGAGCGGCACGGCCGTCATGGCTAAGGTGCGGATTTCCTCTCGTGCAATCCATACGCCATGCCTGCGAAGACGATCGCCTTTGCTTTGTCGCTCTGCACGCCGGGCAATCGCTTTTCGAGGTCCTTTACACGGTCTGCATGGGCGGCAGCGACGCCGAGCGCTGACCAGCCCAGTCCATCGTCGACCTGGACGGCCATTTGGAAGGCCTGGTACGGCTTGCCGGTGCGCATCAACGTGGCGATCGCCAAGGGCGCTCCGGTGAAAGCAATCAACTTCCGGTTCAACTCCGTTCCGGTAAAGTCTTTCTCCAGTCCAGCGCCTCACGCGCGAGCGGCGAGCGTCGCTGCTGCCTCGGCATCGCCCAACTGGAGGGCAAGGTCGGCAAGGCGGACGAGGATCATGGCTTTGGGAAAAGACAATCCCGGGGGAGTCTTTTCGGCTGCTCTTGGCGCTGGCCATTGCAGCGCGGCACCGGCTTGCTTTGCCCTCGCGGAAACGCGCGTAGGCCAGGTCGAGCCATGCCTCGGCGCGGCGAATCGGCTGAGGAATCGCTTGGATGGCTTCTTCGGGGGCCCGGCCGACGGCAGATTCGTCTTCGGCCATCGCGAAAACTTGGACCATAGCGCGGAGCTGACCTAAATGGTCTTTTGGGGGTGGCGGGTCGATCTGCCTTCGTGCGCGATATCGGGCGATAAACGCTTTCAGTTCTTCTCGGGTTTCCTGCTCGGAAGGTGAGACCGCCTCCATCTTCTCCATGGTCCTTGCGGCTTCGTCGTAGCGCCCGGCCTTTGCCTCCAGTTCCGCCAAGTGCCGGAGGGCGGAGAAGCACGCCGCTTTGCTTTCGATTTGCCCGACCGTGCGGTATGCGGCGGGGAAGTCGCGATGAACGCCCTGGAGAAAGGACGCCATGAAAAGCGCTCGGGAGCGCGGATCCGTTGCGGCGGGGTTTTTCGCCGAGCGATCGAGAGAATCGGCTACTTGCATCGCGGCGCGCCCCTGGCCGACCATCGCCAGGGACGCGGCAAGGTTGATCATGGCGGAGAGCTTGTCCTCTTCTTCCTCTTCCTTCTCGTCGCCTTGGACCGACAAGGCCACGGCACGGGCGGATTGGAGTTGCCCGAGGCGCACATAGAGTTCGACGAGTACGACGGCTGCGCTGCGATCGCGGACCGCCGGGGCAAAGGCCTGTGATTGCCGGAGGAGGGAGGCAATCTCCTCGTCAGCGACGGGCGCGTTCTCGAACTGCGGCGGCTCGGCAGCTCGTGTCGCGCGAATGCATGTTACGAAGGTTGCCAGGGCCACGATCATGGCGAGTAGGAGCCTGTGTAGGTCCACGTCGATCCTCTGCGGTGAAAGGAGACTTATGTTTCGGAGAGGTTCAGCCAGTCGAGTCCGAGTTTGCGCGCCGCGTAGCCCAGTTCGGCCAGGTAGTTGCCGTAGGCCAGCATCCAGTGCGATCCGCGGATCTCGCGGGCCAGACGCCGCCAATCGCCTTGGATGCGAATATCCTGCTGCGAGCGGCAGATCGACAGTCGCGGGTTGTCGTCCACAACTCCCGTGAAGCCGAGCCAGCGGACCTGGGCGGCGTCGGGGTCGAGCAAGGTCACCTGCGTGCCCACCGGAATCGTCACTTTGGGGGAAGCGCCGAAATCCGATTCGTAGTGGGTGAGGATCTCGACATTCTCGCGCGTGCGGCCGTCGAATCGCCGCGGGGAAGCGCAATGGGCGCAGGTGACGATTCCCTTGTGCGGGAAGGTGGGGTTGTGCATGAACACCGGTTTGCCGGCGATGTAGCGCAAGAGCACGCCCGCGGGGTGGGAAACGAAGTCCGCCTCGCAAAAGGCGATGTATCCTTCGTCTTGAAGGAGGGTCAGGGCCAAACAGGCGGTGGTGTCGGCGATCGGCATGACGGTCGTCATGCACTCGGCGATCGTGAAGCTTTGCGCGTCGTGCTCGCGAAGAAGGTCCTTGAAGATCGTGTAGAGCACGACGGTGCGCTCGACCAAGGGGCGGCCCGTCCGCAGCGTCACGCTCTTCTGCCCCAGATAGCTTGCCGTCCATCGCTCGATGCGGGCGATGGCGGCGGAATCGGCGCGGCGGGCGTCGATGCGCTTCTGCAACTGGGCATAGGGGACTTCGACGATCTCCAGACCGTATTTCTCCCGCGCCACCAGCGGCGCCTTGGGGCAGCCCTTACCCCCGGCCTTGCCGACGGTCACCACGCGCCCCCCGCGCAAGTTCTTCACGCCATAGATGGCGCGCAACCGCCAGAGGATCTCGCTGTAGTCGTCGACCACGACGTCGTCGACGCCCACGCCCTTGAAGTTGCGGTACTGGTCGTATTCAAATTCCTTGCCGGGCACGCGGAGGAAACGGTTGCTGACGTTCTCGTACCAATCGTAGACCGGACCCGAACGGTGACGCACGAAGATGATCGTGTGCCGTTTTTCGGAGATGCAGGGATCGAGCCATGTCGCCCCGGCGGCGTAGAGCAGGAGGACGTCGGCGGTGGTGCGGTCGCGGAGTGCCGAGGCTTCGGCGTTGTTGCGCACGGTGGCCAGCGGCAGGATCGTGAGCGGAAACTCCGCGCTGGCGGAGAGCTTTGCCAGTTCGTCGCCGATGCGCTTGATCTCTTCGGCGACCGCCTCCTCGGTGTGCACTCCGCCCCAGTTGCGCCACGAGGTCTTGGACTTGGGCGTCTCGATCTCGTGCCGCAAGAGCGGTTGCACGACGAGTGGCCGGGCGGAGATGACCTGAGGTTGGTCGGGGTCCCAGGGTTCCAGCGGTAATTGCGGAGGGTCAGCCGATGCGGCCAGGGCCGTGGCGGTCGTCAGCTTTGCCGCCGTCAGCGTTGCCGTCAGGGCTGCCGCCTCGACAAACTGCCGGCGATCCATACAGCACGACATGGTTGGTCTCCTTGGATCAAAAGGGGGCGGTCCTTACGCGGCCGGTTTTGCCTTGTTGGGCCTTACGGGGCCGATTTCGCCTTGCGGGGCCAATTTCGTCCTGCGCCGCCGCATTCATGGTCGAGTCTATTGTGAAGGGTCGCTGCCGCCGAGTCAAAAGGCCTCGTTTTCCGGCCTCGCGAGGGTCGGCCTGGCGAAGCCTGCGCGGGGAACGGGCCGTGCAGGGCGCGAGCGACGTGCGCGGCCGAGTGCGCAGCTTTGGCGGCGAGAGATGCACCGCGCCGCTGCCGCGTTTCTGCGGGAGAATGCGGAGTCAAAAGGGGGTTTTGGTCAACAGGGATCGATTTTTCCAAAGCAGCCACCGCTGCTTGGGGATCTGACGGCGGGGCGCGGCGAGGGCCCGCGACCGAGAAGCAAGTGCGCAACGGGGCGGCGCTGGTCGACAGGTCGGCGTTGTTGCCACATCGACGGTTCGTGCTATGGGGGGGCGGACTTGTACGTGGAACGGATCGCTCGACTACCCTGCGAAGCGACGGAAAGGAACCCGGCCGAGTGCGCGCTATGGCGGCGAGAGACGCACCGCGCCGCTGCCGCGTTTCTGCGGGAGAATGCGGAGTCAAAAGGGGGTTTTGGTCAACAGGGGTCGATTTTTCCAAAGTAGCCACCTCGGGTGTGGGGGAGCGGGGCGCGAGGCATGGCCAATGCGCGAGGAACGGCGGGAGGATGGGAGTGCAGTAGGCGTTGGTCAACGGATCGGTGTTTTTGCCACATCGACTGTTTGTGCTACGGGGGGGCTGAAGGAGATTGCGGAATGAACTTGGGTCACGACTCGGCGCAACGGCGCGGCGCAGCGACCTGGCGTAACGACTTTGCGAAATGCTCCTGCGGAACCTTGGCTGACACGTTCGCGGTGTGCGCAGAGTGATGCGCCGCGATCTTACGCAAGGCGGTGGCCCAGTTTCAAGATGGGTTGGAGGGCCAGTCGGCTGGGAAAGAGAGGAGAGCACGCAGATCGCTACGGAGGGGTTTGCACGCAGGGGTGATCACCTTATGGCGGGGTAGCATGTAGGTCAAGGCAGCCCTCTGCCTGACAACGTCCATGCGTTGAGGGGAATCCTCACACCCGAGGTGGATACTCTGTAAAGATCAACCCCGCGCGGGTGGCCACGATTACTCGGCTATCGTGGCGCGTGAGGCACAAGAGGGTCCAGGACGCGCGCGGGCTGGCTTGCCATGCGGTTTCCCTCGCTCACGCGTCGGGTTGCCATATAGTCGGACTCGCTGACGCTTCGGGTTACCATGTAGGCGGACTCGCTTGCGATACCGCTATCTCTGGGGTCCGGCGGTCGATGACTTCTTAGCCGAGGAGACGGTGGACAACGGCGGAGCGGAGGACGTGCTCTGGGCCCTCGTGGACCACCAGAACACGGTACGGGACCTGGCCCAGTACAACCCGGGGACGGACACGACGACCGTGGTCAACCACTTGAAGTACGATGCCTTTGGCAACGTCACGGCCGAGAGCAACCCGGCGGTGGATTCACTCTTTCTCTACACGGCTCGCTCCTTCGATACGGATACGGGTCTACAAAACAACCTCAACCGCTGGTATGATCCCCGCACGGGGAAGTGGCTGAGCGAGGACCCGATCGGGTTCAGTGCGGGAGATGAGAACCTGGTTCGGTATGTGAGGAATGGGCCACTTGTGCGAACCGATCCGTCTGGACTGTTTCCACCTGCCCCTCTGCCCTATCCATGGCCGGTCAATCCGTTACCGCCCCCGCCGCCCGCGCCGCCACTACATCCTGTTCTTGACCACCCGTCCGGTTACATTGTCTGTTCGCGGTTCCTTCCAGGCTCCACGATCCATTTTTGCATGCCGTCATGCAAGGGGGCATACGAGGACGGATTCCCAACAGGCTTCTACTACGTGTGGGATCCGCCCGGGTATCTTTTCAGTATCTTTACCTGCGAACAGTTTCAGGTCATGCTTCGGCGTGGCGATAAGGTGGATTGCCTGGGCCGTGGGCGAGATATGGGGCCTATCTGAGCGAATATGAGCGCACTGATGCATAGGTGGTGTGTCCTAAAGTCCACGGCTTACGGCCTTCCGACCCTGGGGCCTACGCTGTTGTGGCGTGGCGCGGTTACGGCGACCCATGGTGAGGTTGGTTACGCCGCTGGCAGGCCGCTAAGAGACTCGCAATCGGACTCTGGAGCGCGACTGGGTAGTTGGCTATCCACATCCTCCTCACGAAAGTCACGCATTGGCGTTTCACGTCTGATGTCGTAACAGGCAGTGCAATGAGTTTCTTAACGGCAGGTACGCGTTTCCAGGACACATCGACTATCGCGCTGATGGCCGCCGATGAGCAGGAGTCAATCCTGCAGCAAAGAAAGGCGTTGAAGATGAGACGATTCACGGGCGATCCGCGCATGCCATTGATATTCGTGCTATTCAGCGTGCTTTTGGCATTGCTGGCGCCGTATCTTGTACGATTGCTTGATTGGATGCTGAAGTGAGCAAGATCGAAGTGCGGGCAGCGGCGCGGAAAAAAAGGACCAGTTGGCCTTGGGCAGTTGCCCGCCCAGGGCTCCTGTGCGAGTGGGCGTGTAACAAGTACATCCAAGAGCAGAAGAAGAGCCGCAGTGCGGTACGTTGACACGAACAGGAGAAAGGCGAGCCATGAATCGTAACTTATGCGCGGCTATTCTCGCGTGCGTAACCGCCAGTTCCTTATCGGCTGACGAACCAAGACTGCGATCCACCATACAAGCCAATAGTCCCTTGCTGTTGTCTTGCATTGCGTGGAGCCCGGACGGGAAAATGCTAGCGGGAGACGGATTCGAATTCACGATCCGACTGTGGAACGCCACGACGGGTGGGAACACGGCCACGTTCAAGAACGATCTACCCGCAGGCGGTGTCTACTGTGTTGCGTTCAGTCCGGATGGCAAATTGTTGGCCTCGGAAACTGATGGATATGCGGTTAGTCTTCTGGACGTGTCCACGGGCAATGCCACCGTGGGTTTCGAAGGACATACCGACTCGCTGAACTCCGTCGCATTCAGTCCCGACGGCAAGACGCTGGTGTCGGCCAGCAGTGACGCGACGATCCGGCTATGGGACGTGAACACCGCCAAGAGTATCGCTACGCTCAAGGGGCACAAATGGGGCGTATGCTCAGCGGTGTTCAGCCCGGACGGCAAGACGCTTGCCTCGGTGGGCGCGCGCGGGCAAGATTCACCTTTGGGACGTCGGCACGCGCAAGATTGTGGCCACTTTCGATATCGACGATTACCAAAACAAGTATTCGATCGCTTTCAGCCCGGATGGGAAGCTTCTCGCTTCCGGCGGCATGTCGAAGATCCAGCTTTGGGATGTGCCGGGTCGGAAAGAAGTGGGTGTGCTTCTAGGGCATTCGTCTGCCTTCGTTCCGTTTCAGTACGGCAAGTACGCTGGGCTGGACGTGCCGGTCATTCACACGGTGGCCTTTCACCCGCGTGGTAAAGTCCTCGCATCCGCCAGCCGCGACAAGACGATCAAGTTGTGGGATCTGGCGAGCAGGAAGTGTATCTGCACTCTCAAGGAGGCGGTTGGCACTGTGGCATGGAGCCCTGATGGGAACACCTTGGCATCCGCGGGCCGGGACGGCACCATCAAGCTCTGGGACGTGTCGGAACTGGAAGGAGTGAAGGCGAAGAAGTAGCTTCGTGCGCGAGTGCAGGGACGGCCGATTTAGGATCGGACGCGCGTGGCCACGATCGCTCGGCTATCGTGGTGCTCGTGAGGCACAAGAGGAGCCAGGACGCGGCGGGTAGGCTTGCCATGCGGTTTCCCTCGCTTACGCATCGGGTTACCATGTAGGCGGACTCGCTTGCGCTTCGAGTTGCCATGCGGTCGGCCTCGGTCACGCTTCGGGTTACCATGTAGGCGGACTCGCTTGCGATACCGCTATCTCTGGGGTCCGGCGGTCGATGACTTCTTAGCCGAGGAGACGGTGGACAACGGCGGAGCGGAGGACGTGCTCTGGGCCCTCGTGGACCACCAGAACACGGTCCGCGACCTGGCCCAGTACAACCCGGGCACCGACACGACCACGGTCGTGAATCACTTGAAGTACGACGCGTTTGGCAACGTCACGGCCGAGAGCAACCCGGCGGTGGATAGCCTATTGCCCTACACCGGGCGCACCGTTTTGACTTTGACACGGGGCTGCAAAACAACCTCAACCGGTGGTATGATGCTCGCACGGGCAAGTGGCTGAGCGAGGACCCGATTGGGTTCGGGGGTGGGATCAACGCGTACGAATATGCAAGCAACTCACAAGGCGAAGCAGTACAAAGCGAGGAAATGCGAGTTCCTCGCGCCCACTAGGAATTACCCGCAATTCCCTTCCGGCCGTGCTCAAAGCAGTTTCTCCAGGAAGAAGGAATGAGAGCAATGAGAAACGTTCTGCATTCTTGCCTGGTGGTGGTCATGTCGTTGAGCATCTGGCGCGGCGGAGTTCTCCTTGCACAAAGCGGCGAAGGCGGAACTCCGCCAGCCAAGGGCGCTGAATTCGAAGCCGCTCTCCTTCGATACCGAGGAGATACTGCGAGGTTTGCGGGACGGGAAGAGACGAGCACGGTCGAAGACAATCGACAGTTTGCGGAACGCTGCTGGTTTGCCCAGTTCCATCGTCGAGGCCGTTGGCGATCTGGCGGTCCGCGATACCGGCTCCGTCATGCGGTGGTCCGCGGTTCAAGTGCTGGGGAATCAGTACAGTCCCAGGCGGTTGGAGCTTGTAAGCCGAGGGCTCGACGACGACGATGCGCATGTACGTGGCCAAGCGGCGATCTCCCTGGCGCATGGGGAAAGGAGGCTGCGCCTGCCGTTCCGAAGCTTGTGGCTGCGTTGGACGAAAAGAGGAACGAATCCTGGGTGATTCTTGTGTCCTACGCACACTTCACATCGGTCCGATACCATATCGCCACGGCGCTTGGTGAGATCGGTCCCGCTGCGAACGAGGCCGTAGCCGCGCTTCGCCAAATCACGAGAAAGAAGCGAGATCAATCCGACGACCGAAAGATCGTCGACCGCGAGCCATATGAACCGCCTGGTAAAGAGGAAGAGAAAGAGATTTTCCGCGTTGCCGCGGCATTGGCGGTGATTCGCATCTGCAAGAGTGATGCGGAGGCCTTGGACGTATTGACGAACGGGCTATCCAGCCCCTGGGAAGGGGTGCGGAGCGAGGCGGCGGTGAGTATCGGAGCGGCGGGCCCCGCGGCAAAGGCAGCCCTGGAAGTGATGCTCAAGAAGGTCCGTGAGGAGAAGTCCAACTTTGTCCGCTCGAAGTATATGGAAGCTTTCGGAGCATTTGGCGTGCGCGACGAGCGGGTCGTAAAGATCCTCATCGCGGGGCTTGACGAAAAGGGCTTTGCGCGGGCAAGTGCCATTGAGTCCCTTGCCAAGATGGGCAGCTTTGCCAAAGAAGCGGTGCCGAAGCTTGAGGCGATCATCGTGAACAACGCAGACCCCGAGGATAACGGTCCGGCCACACAAACTCCGGCGATCGAGGCAGTTCTGCGCATTGCCGAGCCCAAGGTGGCGATGGGCATTCTTCGCTCGAAACTTGAGTATGTCGCAGACGGCCACATGTTGGCCTGTGACGACATCATACCGCATTTGGAGACGCGCGGACCTGAGGCGCAGGAGAACCGAAAGAGCCTGGAACGGCTTCTCAGGCACTGCCGAGAAACTGAAAAGGAGATCGTCGAGAGACTCAAGCAGGACTGCGGCCCTGCCGACCCTGGCCCGAACGGTGCCAAGAAGGCGGGAGAAGGAGGCGCGCGCCGATAACTGCCAGTCAGCCCGTCGGTCAGCAAGTAGGGCATGGCGAGGTGTATCGGCCGCGTGGCACTCGCCGCGGGTCGGGCAGTGTTGGCTTCGATGAGACTAGAGCAAGTAGGCAGCCCTCTGCCTGACAACGTCCGTGCGTTGATCGCAATCCCCGCACCCGAGATGGATACTCTGTAAAGATCGGCCCCGCGCGGGTGGCCATGATCGCTCGGCTATCGTAGTGCCGTGAGGCACAAGAAGAGCCAGGACGGGCGCGGGTAGGCTGCCATGCGATCGGCCTCGCTCACGCATCGGGTTGCCATGTACGTGGACTCGCTCACGCATCGGGTTGCCATGTAGGCGGACTCGCTTGCGCAACCGCTATCTCTGAGGTCCCGCGGTGGATGAACTCGTGGCGGAGAAGACGGTGGACAATGGCGGGGTCGAGGACGTGCTTTGGGTACTGACGGACCATCAGAACGCGGTGTCCTTATGACGCGACTCCTTCTCCCGCTCACCTGTCGGCGTACAAGCTTGTTCCTCATGGTGTGTTTGTTCGGGTGTAGCTTTCGAGGATCAGAGCCTGCGATCCATCGAGCGGCCCGGTCAGGCGATCTGAAAACAGTTGAGATGTTACACAGAAAGGGCGTTTCACTCGACGCCGTTGATTCGGTCGGTTCTACACCGTTGATGGCAGCGATAGAGGGAGCGGGCAACGAAAAAGACTGGATGGCGGTGATTCAGTACCTCGCATCGGATGGGGCGACCGTAGATGTGCGCGATTCGTTAGACCGTTCGTGCGCTCGGTATCGCAGCAGAGCGCGACTACACGCGTGTTGCCGCGTTTCTTATCGACCGAGGGGCCGACATAAACGGACGAGGTCCTTGTCTCGGTAAGACCGCGCTACTGCAAGCCACGGAAGTAGGCCGGGTGGCGGCTGTCGAATTGTTTTTGAAGCGCGGTGCTGATCCCAATCTCGGTGATACCGGAGGTGTGACTCCGGCACATGCAGCTGCTTCCCAGTCGCGTGAGTGTCTTCGGTTGCTCTTGACGCATCGGGCAAAACCCAACGCCGCGGATCAGTATGGGTTTTCCCCGCTGCACTACGCTCTTATGATTCCTTCTGAGACTATCCGTGAGGAAGATCGCTATGAGAGAGCACGCTTGCTCGTGCAATATGGTGCAGATCCTGGCCGGCCATGCAGCAAGTCTCTCGACGTTCCTGACAGCACCGTCGGTTGGCGTGTTTCCAGACCAATCCCTCCGCAACCGGGAGAAACACCATTGGAAATGGCCCGTCGCTTGGGATATAAACGCGTATCCGGGCTGCTGGAAGACAAGTAGGTTCGTTCACTACCTGACAAGATCATCCGCGAAATCTCCTCCGGGAAGAGGTACGTGGGGCGGGAGAAGTGAATGAGGGGGCCCTACGGGTCCGACGTGCTCTTACTGCATAGCGGCAACATCACGCGGTTTGCCAACATGGGCGGGGGCACCTTCGTGCAGGAGCAGGACGGGACGGGCGTGCTCACGCTGGCGGGCGACTGGACCACGGGCTTCACGATCACCGCGCCGGACCACGCGGTCGATACGTTCAACACGCTCGGGGTCCGGGTTTCGCACACTGAACGCAACGGCAACACGACGCAGTATCAATATGTGGACGCCGACTTGGACGGCTACACCGACGAACTTTGGCGCGGATGGCCACGATCAGTCGGCGATCGTGGTGCCCCTGAGGCAGAAGAAGAGTGGGACGAGGTGAACCATGGCACCCGAGTTCTTTTCGTTTCTGGCGTTTATTGCCCTCGCGGTGATTTCGATCGTGGCATTGTCGGCAGGCGTTCTGTTTGGGGCGTGGCGATGGCGCCTGGCGTCGGCGCTGGCCTTCTCTGCGTCTGCTCTCAGCGCACTGCTCCTGGTGGCGGTTGGCGGATTAATTCGGCAGCAGTTCTTCCTCGACGAGCCCCTGGTCTCTGCCTGCACGAGAGGTGATCTCACAGAAGCTGAAGTACTTCTCTCTCGAGGTGCGTCGCCCGATGCCTATGGTGTTGACTTCCGCGAGACCGCCCTCATTGCGGGTTCTGGGTCCGGGCACCGTGAAATCGTCGTGCTTCTCCTGCGCAAGGGTGCGAATGGTCGGCTGAAGGACTGCGACGGGAGGACTGCCCTCGAGCGCGCCCAGAAGGGTGGCCACCGCGAGATCGTCTTGCTGCTTGAACAGGCCGACGGCGGAAGATGACTCGTAGCCAGAGTTCCGGAAAACACCGGGTCGGCCGAGAAAAGGTCGGGAAACAGTTTCAGGAGCCATTTCTTCCTCTACACCGCCCGGCCCTTTGACTCCGACACGGGGCTGCAAAACAACCTCAACCGCTGGTATGATGCGCGAACGGGCAAGTGGTTGAGCGAGGATCCGATTGGGTTTGAAGCGCGCGACGCGAATCTATGTCGGTATATCGGTAATGACGTGATTCACAAAATCGATCCCACGGGGGAGAAGAATCAGGGCGTGACGGGCCCCTGCGAGATCACTGTGTGGGCCGGGGATACACTACAAAGCCAACTCAGCCTGATGCAGTGCATGGCCAGCAACCTCGGGAAGAATGCCTACAAGGGGAATCCGTCCGTTATCTGTCCCTCCCAATACATGGGATTCGTGGGCTGTGGCGCGTTCGGGCCCGGCGGCCGCTTTACTCCGTTGCCCGCAATCCCCGGCGATCAGCAGATACCAGACTTCCCGATAATGAAGCCAAAAACTCCTGCGGGGCTTGTTCCTGGTTTGCTGAGAGACGCACTGAACAAAGCCGATGCATTTGCAGGCCGACTCTGTGACAACCGCAAGAAGTTTTGCGACGATGGCACGCCGGAGCGGTACAGATGTGGTGCTGACAATCAGCGATGCGACAGTGTTACGATAATCGTAAGCATTGATAGCAACATCAAAAGGCTGCTTAGGGACGGAATCGGTACGGATGGCGAGACGCGAATCCCGGGTGTGAGGGGCCCGGAAGCTGACAAGTTGCTCGAGGAGCTTATCCAGCGCCAAACGCGGCCAAGGACAATAGACTGCCTGAAGAAATAGGGAGAATTTGGCAATGCAGGCCGTTATCACTTGCTGCGAGCTTCGGCCGGCAGGAGACTCGCGGAGTATTCATCGTCGCGCGGCGATCGACGTAGCCTTGGCGACTGCATTGTGCATCCCTGCTTGGGTCGCCGGGGAATGGAGAGCCCTGTGTCGAGAGCAACAGGCCACGGCCGTGCTCAAGCGGGACTACAACGCAGCTGCTCTGGCCGTCATCTATAGCAAAGAGCCGGACCGAATCTTCGATGATCAGTGCATCGATATTCGTGAGCTTCGGCGCGGTCGACTTTTTGTCCCCGTCGAGAGCGTCTCCTTCTACCGAGCTAAGGTCGACCGTCGAGCCTTTCGGCAATTAGAAGCCTTCCGCAATCTGGAGACGCTCACCTTTCAGGATTGCCGCATCGACACCGGCGCAGACTTCCCTGGGATAGGCCTTGGCGGCTTGAGACAACTGGAGTTCTGGAATACTGCCGTCACGACGAGCCAGCTGCGCGACATTGCACATCTAAGCCGACTGACGTACCTGCAGTTCGATGCAAGTGGCTTGAAAGGCGATTGGCTTCAGGACATTGCGGGCATCCCGACACTCCAGTCGCTAACCGTGAACAACGGCGACCTGTGTGACGGTGCCACCGAGTCACTGGCTCGCATGAAAGGATTAACGGACCTTCAACTCAGCGATGTCATGAGCGATCTCAAGTTGGGGTGCGCGATCGCAGGACTGGGAAGACTGGAGGAGCTTGCCATCATCGGAACCCCCTTTGGCGACGAAGGCATGACGCATCTGACCGGCTTGAATCGACTTGTTGTGCTCTACGTCGGAGACACCGCGATCTCCGATCGCGGCTTGGAATCGCTCGAGAACCTTCGAAACCTGTCTCGCTTATCGCTTGGGAGGACCAAAGTGGGCGATGCGGGTCTGCGGCACTTGTCGCGACTGCCGCGGCTCTCGGCTCTTGATATTCAATGGACCCTCGCCACCAATGCGTGCTTGCCTAAGCTTGCGGCCATCCCCTCGCTTAAGGTCGTCCTTGTCACTGGCACGCGGATCAGCGCGTCGTCGCCCGGGTTCATCGGCGTTCTTGACCAGGGCGTTGTGTGGTATCCGAATGAGGCGAGAGCGAAGGAGATTCGAGACCAGTCGGTCTTCGACGCGGGGGGAAGACACGCGGAGAATCAGAATCACCGCTGAGTCGAGGCCATCGAAAGTTGAAGCACGTGCTGTGAGGCAGAGGAGCCAGGACGCGCAGCGGGTAGGCTTGCCATGCGGTTTCCCTCGCTCACGCTTCGGGTTGCCATGTGGTTGGACTCGCTTGCGGTACCGCTATCTCTGGGGTCCCGCGGTCGATGAGCTCTTGGCCGAGGAAACGGTGGATAACGGCGGGGCGGAGGACGTGTTCTGGGCACTCGTGAGGCACAAGAGGAGCCAGAACGTGCGCATAGGCTTGCCATGTAGTCGGACTCGGTCAAGCTTCGGCTTGCCATGCGGTTGGCCTCGGTCAAGCTTCGGGTTGCCATGCGGTTTCCCTCGCTGACACTTCGGCTTGCCATGCGGTTGCGCTCGCTCACGCGTCGGGTTGCCATGCGGTTTCCCTCGCTCACGCTTCGGGTTGCCATGCGGTTTCCCTCGCTCACGCTTTTTGAAGTTGCGCTCGTTGGGGGTCAGTTTTACACGGCGGCCCGGTATTCCGCGGGCAAGGCGTTGGTCAGCAAGCGTTGTAGTCTGGCAATGCCACCGGAAGTTTTCAGGCGGTCTCGCAGGTATTTCAGCTCCTGACCTTGGCACTCTTGCCGGAAGGCCGCACTCAGACCGTGCAGCCGTTGGGCTTCCCACCATTGGCGTTTCTTCTCGGGTAAGTGACGATCCTTCACACGCCGGATGCGTTCGTCCTCCAAGAACAGCACGGTCGTGATCGCGATCTCCACCCACGCATGCACAGCGGCAAAACGCTTCAAGCTGTACTGGGCAAATCCAAACGTCGACTTGAGTTCCTTGAAGAACAGTTCGATTTGCCACCGCAAGGAGTAGAGTTCGATCACGTCCCGGACACTCCGATGAACCGCGTTCGTCATCAGGATTTTGACGTCGTCGGATGTCGCCTGGGTGAGGTGAGGTTTCATCGTCGAAAAGACGAGCCGTACGCGGCCCACGCTGCGCACCTCTCGGCTTTCCTGATAGGCGTAGTACACGCGTGGTTTCTGTTTCGGCCCGACACGCCAAGGGGAAAGTCGTCGCCGTGAAGCGTACTTCCCGGTGGACATGCACAGCCTGATCCTCTGAAGCGACAGACGCTCCCACTCCTTCAGACGCGAACGCAACTTCGGACGCTGCCCCTTGGGGCCTTCGTAGACGCGTTCCGGATTGGCCGGAACGATCCACGTGTATCCTTTCTCGTCGCAAGCCTCCCGGACGACGCGGGCGTCGTAGGCCGTATCGCCCAGCACCACCACTTCGGCTTTCCGGGGGAAGGGGAACGAACGAATCATGTCCGCCGCCGCTTCCGCCGTCGTGCGGTGCTCGTGACCGTACGCTGCGCAGTATTCCTCCGTATAGTGCGGTATTTCCAAGGGGATCCGGATTCCCGACGGGGTAATCACCAAGCCAAACGTGAAACTGTGGCACTTCTTATAGACCACCTTCTTCTGCGTTATAACGCCGCCCCTTCGCCGGATGCCGCCCCCGATTCCCCGTGCTGTACGTATTCTCCGTATGCTTGCCAGCTTGACTCACCAAGGTCGCGTCGAGGAGAAACAGAAACGTGCCCCGCTTGCTCTCCCGTGCCAAAAGCGCCATGGCGCAGGGGACCATTGAAGTCGTGTTTCCTCCACCGCGGCCGGGCCAAATGACGGGTAACCTCCCCGCGATGCACCGACTCGGAGGCCACCATCCCGGCGGCCCGCGAACACGTCGCCCGTCTCCCGGCCGACAAGAACATCAGTGTCATCCGCAAGGCCATCGCCGCGGCTACCCCGCGAAGCCCGGATTTGGCCAGAAACCCCTTGAGCGACGACGCTGATTCGGAGATGATGATCATTGTGAGTCCTCCCCGTGACTGGTGAGAATCCAATGATCTAGTCATGGGGCAGGACTCGCTTTTTAGGCAAGACCAGTTTTTCTGCTAGCACCCCCAACAGCGCAACTTCAAAACTCACGCTTCGGGTTGCCATGCGGTTTCCCTCGCTCACGCTTCGGGTTGCCATGTAGGCGGCCTCGCTCACGCGTCGGGTTGCCATGCCGGCACGGACACCACCACCGTGGTCAATCACCTCAAGTACGATGCCAACTTGGGTCTGCCGCGCAAGACGGAGCGCCGTGGCGGGCATAGCAGCGAGGAGGGGAACGCGCCTCGTGGGCAAATTCGGGCGGGGTCGCCGTCAGGGCGTATCGGCCTGTTGGGCGGGGCTTGGCCCAGGCGGAATGGGACAACCTATGGCGCGATAGAGTCGGAATTGCCACTCGTCATAATCGCCCACGGCGCGGAGGTATTCGCGACGACTCTGGTCAAGGGCCTGGATCGACTGGAGCACTTCGAGGGGCAATCCTTGGCCGCCCCGGATGCGTTCCAGATTCCGCCGGTAAGACTCGCTGGCGACGCTGATTCCCGACTGTGCCACGGCGATCTGACCGCGGAGCGATTCGGATTGGGCGTGTGCCTCGATGATCTCGCGAGCCACCCGGTCCAAGCGTTGGACCTGTGCGAGTTTGGCTTGTTCCAGCCGTGAGCGGGCGGCCTCGCGGGCGGCCACTTCCCCTGCTCCAAAGTTGCGGATTTCCCAATAGGCGGTAGCGTCGAGATCGAAGCGCCCGCGAGAGTCACCCACGGTGGAGCCTGGTCCGCCGCCGAATCCGCCTTGGCTGATCCCCAAGATCACGCTGGGCAGAAGGGGCGCATATCGCTCGCGGTCGAGGCGATGGACCGCCTGCTCGACGAGGTGCCGGCTCTCGGCCAACTCCGGCCGGCGCGGCAGCCCTTCGGCGACCAGTTGGGCCGCCCTCATCTCGCGAGATACCAGCTCGATCGGCACAAGCGTCGGTTCCTGCGGCACCAGGACGCGGTTGGACTGCAAATTGAGCAGTTCCACCAGGCGGGCCGACGCAATGAGCGTCTGCGCGACAGCCTGGGCCACAGCGTTTTTCCGCACAGCAAGTTCCGTCTGAGCACGGTCAGCGTCGGCCTCGGATCCTTGGCCGGAGCGGGCGAACGCGGCCGTCAATTCGGCAAGCTGTTCTGCGTGGTCGAGCGTCTCTTGCGCAATCGCCTGCTGCTGGAATGCCCGCAAGAGGTCGAGGTATGCCACCGACACGAAGAGGAGAAAATCATGGGTGGTGGCCCTGGCCGCATGTTGCCGGGCTGCTACTTCCTGGCCTGCGATGCGGGGCTGGAAAACGGCGTCGGTGGAACGGAAGTTGGCCGAGACCCCGGGAATCGCCGGTGAACCCGCGCCGACCGCCGTAGTGCCCAAACCGGCTTCTAACGCCGATCGACTGCTCTGAATGATCGTGCCGTCGTTCGCCTGGAGAGGCCCCTCGTGGTGGTTATAGCTCAATCCAGCATGAATGGAGGGCAACCATAAGATCCTCGCCCCCCGCAACTGCGCGAACGCCTCGTTGATTTGCTCGTTGGCGAAGGCTACTTGCGGGTTCTGTCCCGAGACCAGCGTCAGAGCCCTTGAGAAGCTGATTGAGTCTTGTTCCTCCGCGGGTAGGGCGTGCTTTTGTGACTGGGGAAACGCCGAGGGCATCGGGGCACGGGGGACTTCCCGGTTCTCCCGCGGCGCAAGGCCGCCGGTGCGCTGCAAGCCCATGTCGGGGGCGGTGGCGCGACGAGTGGCACCGGGGGCTTGCGCCCGACGCACGATCATTCGCCGTGCCAGAGTCCAGAACTCCGAGCAGTGCAAGACACGCTGCCAATCTTGCGTACCGGTTCATGGCTGGCGGTGTCGTTTTCTTCGTCGTGTGCCGCTACCTGCCGAAGATCGCCGGGAAGCGCCGGTGCCGCGCACACTTTACCCGCCGGAACCCATGGCGTCCCTCACGGGTCTTCGTCCAAGGTTTTCTCCTCGCATCAGGAAAAGTCCGTGGAATCGTTATCCTCGGAGAGAGTCGTCGGGTCGTACTACTCAGGCCCTGCTAGGGAATGGGTTCGAGGCGGGATAGGTAAGGTATTCCTCTCATCGGCTCGGCGGCCCGTTTCCAGGTCCAAAGTGCCGGCGATATCAAGAGTTGTGTCCATGAGCCAAGTGACCGTGCCGCACGCGTGCGGCAGAGAAACGGCTTTCCAGCGTCGCCATTTCCCAGCAGCAGTCTCGGTCTTACCCTGGCGGACGGCCGTCAGCGTGCTTCGGACTGCACGACCTCGACGGGCTGACCTTCTTGGAGCGAGGCAGCCTGCGATTGGACGACCAGTTCGTCCCCTTTCAAGCCCCGAGTCACCTCCACGTCGTTGCCCGACCTGGAGCCCGAGGGTAATCGGAGTTCGCGTGGCCTGGCCGTCCTTGACGATCCAGCAGAAGGCTTGCTTGCCCTCGCGAACGATCGCGGAGAGCGGAAGGACGTAGACATCGGGGCGCTCCTGGAGAACGATGTGCGCGGTGGCGTACATCCCGGGCCGCAGCAGACCGTTGGGATTGGGAAGGTCGAGTTCGGTGCGCAAGGTCCGATTTGCGCCCAAGACCCAACTCGTCCGCGTCACTTTCCCTTCCACGATCCGGTCGGGAAGGGCCTGCACGCTGACGTATCCGGCCCGGCCCGCCTCGACCCACGGCGAGTCCATTTCGGGGACATCCACGAAGATGCGGACCATATCGGTGCGGGCGACGGTCAGGAGCGGCTTGGCGGTCATGGTGCTGGCCGGTTGGACGAAATCCCCGCGATTCACGTTCCGCTCGGTCACCACGCCGGCATACGGGGCGCGGATTTGCGTGTACTGGAGAAGGGTCTTGACGCGCGACAGGTCGGCCTCCGCGTTTCCGAGGCGGGCACGGGCCACGGCTTCGTCGGCCTTGGCCTTTGCCACGTCGGCCTGGCTTTGCAGCCAGCGCGGCCTTGGCCGACTCGCACCTTGGCGCGGGCCTCGCCGCGCGCCGCCTCCGCGGCCTTGAGCGAGTCGCGCGTTTCGTCTTCCAGTTTGCGGTCGAGCGAGCCGCCGGCCACCAGTTGGCTGATCCGCGCGTATTGCGACTGCCAGCGCGCGATAGTCCGCCTCGGCGCGGATGTTGCCGGCCTCGGCCTCGCGGACGTTGGCCTGGGCGGTCGCCACGGCGGCCTCGGCCGCACGGATCGCCGCCGTGGCCAGCTCGATCTCCGCCTGGGCCTGGACGACTGCCGCCTCCTTCTGGCGAAGTTCGTCTTTCAACTCGGGAAGGAACAGCTCCACGAGAAGTTGATCGGCCTCCACGCGGTCGCCGATGTCCACGTGGAGCTTCTCGACGTAGGCCGGCAGCTTGGCGAACAGCGGCGTCTGCTCGAACGCCTCGATCTGTCCCGGCTGGACGCTCTCCAGGCGGAGCGTCTTCCGCACCGGCTGGGCGGCGGTGACGCGCACGGCGGGAGCATCCCCGGTCGTCGAAGGCGTCGCTTGCTGCGACGCTCCCGAAGAGGACGAATGACAACCGGCAATCGAACCCAGCAGGGCGGCGGCCACGGCCAAGGCGGCGATCGCGAGAGCATGCGATTCATCTTACGGGGCTCCTGGAGCGGCTGAAGGCGACGTGGTAGGCGCTGTGAGGATCATCGGGATCGAGCGAGGCCGACTGGGTCGTCGCACGCGATTGCACCAGGGCGAAGACCGAAGGAAGCACAAACAGCGTGGCGGCGGTGGCGGCCGCCAGCCCGCCGATGACCGCCCGGCCCAAGGGCGCGTTCTGCTGACCGGACTCGCCCAGGGCCAGCGCCATCGGCAGCATGCCGGCCATCATGGCGCAGGTGGTCATGAGGATGGCGCGGAGCCGGCTCCCCGCGCCCTCGACCGCCGCCACCGGCCGCGGCCTCGCCCTGGCGGCGCCGGCTTTCGGCAAACGTGACCAGCAGAATCGCGTTGGCCATCGCCACGCCGACGGCCATGATCGCGCCGATGAACGACTGGATGTTCAGCGTCGTGCGGGTCAGGTAGAGCATCAGCACCACGCCGGCGATGACCGCCGGGGCCGTGGAGACCGTGACCAGCGACAGCCGCAACGACTGAAAATTGGCGGCAAGCAGGAGGAAGATCACGACGACGGCCAGCCCCAGCCCGAGGGCCAGCCCGCCGAGCATGTCGCGCATCGGCGGAATCTGCCCGCGGACCTCGACCTTGACGCCGCGCGGGGGCTCGCCCGCCCGCTGCAGCGCCGCGGCGACCTGCCGCGAGACGGAGCCGAGGTCCGTGCCGGCGATGTTCGCCGTCATGCTCACCTGGCGCTTCATGTTGTAGCGGTCGATTTCGCCGGGCATCGTTCCCGTGGAAACCGTGGCCACGTCGCGGACCAGGACCTGGCCGGCGGCGTTGCGTTTGACCGGAACCATCTTCAAGTCGTCGATCGAGCCGATCGGCTTGATCCCTTGCGGCGAGCGCACGACCGGGCGCGGCACTTCCACCTGCACCTGGTAGCCGATGCCGGTCTTCGGATCGGCCCAGAAGTTCGGCACGGTGAAGCGGCTGGAGGAGGTGGCCTCGGCCAGCGACCGGGAGACGTCGTTCGGCGTGACGTACACGGTTCCCGCCTTCTTCCGGTCCACGTCGACTTGGATCGTCGGATAGTCGAGCGACTGGACGATCTGGAGGTCGCGCAGCGCCGGGAAGCTTGCCCATCTCGTCCATGAGCTTTGGCGGCGTAGGGGCGGGTCTCGGCGAAATCCGGCCCGCTGACGGCCACCTCCACCGGCGTGGGCGAGCCGAAGCTCATCACCTCGTTGATGATGTCGGCCGGCTCGAAGGAGAACTGCACGTCCGGCAGCGCCTCGGCCAGTTTTCCGCGGAGTTCCTCCTTGAACTGCTCGATGCGGATGCCGCTTTCCCTCTTCAAGGCCACCCACATCACGGCGTCCTCCGGCCCCCGCATCCATTGAAACACGGCGTTGATCGGGTAGGTGGAGGGAATCGTGCCGAGGTAGCCCAGGGTCATCTGCACGTTGTCCGCTCCGGCGGTCTCCTTGATGACCTCGAGGGCCTTCAGGGCAATTTGCTCGGTCCGGTCGATGTCCGTTCCGTCCGGGGCGCGGATGCGAAGGCGGAATTGCCCGGTGTCGATGGTCGGGAAGATCTCCGTGCCCAGCCGCGAGCCCAGCCCCCAGATGATCGCCACGCGACACGGCGAGATACGCGGCCACGAGACCCCAGCGGAAGCGGACGATCCTCGCCAGCAGCCACTCGTAGCCGTGCCGGAACCGATCAAAGGAGACTGCGCGAAGCCAACCGAGCGGGAAGATGCGGCGGCGAGGCGAGGGGCCGCTCCGACGGCGAGGCGGCAGGGTGCGACTCGCCCAGATGCGCGTGACGCAGCAGCCAGACCGAGAGCACGGGCACGAACGTGCTCGACAGCAGATACGAGGCCACCATCGAGAAGCCGACGGCCAGCGACAAGGGCACGAACATCGCCCGCGGCGCGCCCTGCATGAAGAACGACGAAATGAACACCGCCAGGATGCAGACCATCGCCAGGAGCCGCGGGATGGCCGTCTGCGGCATTGCCCAGCCGCACCGCCCGGGCCATCGAGGGGGCGTGGCTCATCTGGGTGTGGATGTTCTCGATCTCCACGGTCGCCTCGTCCACCAGAATGCCGATGGCCAGCGCCAGTCCGCCCAGCGTCATCACGTTGATCGTCTGCCCGGTGAGCCAGAGCGCCACCACGGCCGCCATCAGCGCCAGCGGGATGTTCAGCAGGACGATCGATCGCGCTCCGCCAATCGCGCAGGAACAGCAGAATCATCAGACCCACGAGCACGGCCCCCAGCGCCCCTTCGCTCACGACACCCCAAATGGCCCGGGTCACGTAGGGCGACTGGTCGAACTCGTAACTGACGTGAATGTCCGGCGGGAGGACGGCCTGCATGTCGGGCAACGCCGCCTTCACCGCGTTGACCACGCTCAGGGTCGAGGCGTCGGCACGCTTGGTGACCAGCAGGTAGACGGACCGGCGGCCGTTGACCAGCGCATAGCCGGTCGGGGCGTCGCTGCTGTCCTGGACGTAGCCCACATCCTGGATATAGACGGGCGCTTTGGGGCCGGTTCGCAGCGGGATCGTCTCCAGGTCGTGAACGTCGCGCACCACCGAGTTGACCGGCACGAACGGATACTTTCCCGTCCAGCGGAAGGTTGCCGGACGGGCTGATCGCGTTGCCCTGGGCCAAGGCACTGACGACGTCGTCCGGCGTCATGTCGTAGGCCCGCAGACGCTGCGGATCGACCGTGATGACCACGGTCCGCTGGTTGCCGCCGAACGGAGGCGGCGCGGAGACGCCCGGCAGGCTGGCAAACATCGGCCGCACGCGGAACAGGGCCAGGTCCTGGATCTCGCCAATGCTGCGGGTCTCGCTCGACAGCACGAGGTAGCCGACCGGCACGCTGCCCGTATCGAAACGCATCACGAACGGAGACACGGTGCCGGGCGGCATGAAGGCCCGGGCACGATTGACGTAGTTGACCGTCTCCGCCATCGCCTGCGCCATGTTCGTTCCCGGATGGAAGAACAGCTTCATCAGGGACAGTGCCCTGAATGTTCCGGGACTCGACGTGGTGGATGCCCGTGATGTAGAGAAAGTGGTACTCGTAGTAGTTGGCCAGATAGCCCTCCATCTGCGCAGGGTCCATGCCGCCATAGGGCTGAGCCACGTAGATCACCGGCAGATTCAGGCTGGGGAAGATGTCGACCGGCATCTGGCGAATCGCCAGGAAGCACCCCAGCGTGACGCCGACCAGCGCAACGATCACCGTAAAAGGTCGCCGCAGTGCGAAGAGAATCAGTCGCATTGCCGCAAGATCTCCGAATCAGGTCTTCCATGTCGATCGAAAGGCCCAGTCACGCAAGGGCGGTCGCTCGTGCCGCTGCCAGGAAGTTTTTTGCCTGGAAGCGGCGCGACGCCTGGAACCACTGGTCCGGGCAAAACAGCCAAGACGAATGAGGCCCGCATCGCCCATGAAGGCCGGGCGGCCAGGGGGACTGGGGGATCGTGAGCCGTTTGGGCTCGCGATCCGGCATGGATCGCGAACATGGACTGCGCCGGCATCAATCGTGCCCCGGCTTAAAACTCATCCCAGAACTGCCGCGGCGGCCCCGTGCGGCCGGAAAATCGCACCACCGCCCAAGATTCTGGGATCGGCTCTTAATCCTTCGCCGGCATAGACAACGTGGACGGGCGCTGATGCCGATCCCTTCGTTTCGCATGATCAGTCAGCACCGTATCCCCTCGGAGGCCCCTCGCTGGATACGTTGGAAAAGACCGGCCCAGAATCCATGTCGCTGTCGCCATAACGTGCGGAGTCGCGGTGAACTCTTCCGATCAGGTGCAGCGGTGTAACCGTCATGTCGCTGTCGCCATAGCGTGCGGAGTCGTCCTGAACTCTGCCGATCCGGTGCTGCGGTGCAACAGCCGTAAGGGATTGGTCTCCACGACTAGCGCATTGATGCGTGTCAAGGGAAGTTGGTGCCGTATCAGCGGAAGGCCGAAGTGCTTCGACCGATGTATAGCCGCCGTTTGCCGGCGTTGCATCGGAACCATAGTTCGTGGTATAGGGTTGCGCTTCGCCGGACCCGCGGTGGCTCGAATTGAGCACCGTGCCAGTCCCGGGGGTGTTCGATTGCGTGCGGGCGTAGCCGGAATCGGCGCCGGCTGCGGGGGTGAAATCATTCCAATGGTTGTCATGCCAGTAGACCCATCGGCCTTCAGGCATCCAGTACCACCACTGACCGTTACAGCAACGGTAGCGCCAGGCATTGTCTTCTCGCTCCGCGGCTGGCAGAACCGACGCTCCAAGCACACCGAGAACGATCGCTCCGGCGATGAAAAGACTCGTGCTGCGGCATAACGCGGTCATAAGGCACCTCCTAGTTTTCCAGTTTTCGCTTTTCCAGGGTTTCTATCAAACGAATTTCGTGATCTACAATCGCAACCCATTTGGCGCGGTCCCGGCCATGGGTGTTTCTCGGCTTTCGCGAAAGTATGGTGCTCCACGCCGAGGCATTCTCTAGGGGCAACCGTTCACGGGACTGTCGCGATTGTCGCGATGCCGACGGGGCCTTCGCCCTAGAAGCCCTCGGCTGGCCGCGAAAACGGACTGTTCCCGGCGGCCGTCCGGGGAGAGGCACATGGTTCGGCCATTGCGCAGTTGCCTAGGAGAGAACGAACGGGGCCGAAAAATGAGCCAGTCCCCGCCGGCCTAAGAATGGTCACCTCTATTGATATATTGAACCCTACGGAAGGCCGATCGTTTTGGCAATGGAATAGTCCGATTATGAGAAGAATCCAAGCTTCGGTAACGGTGTAGAAGCGGGGCGGAACTGGGGCGATGTCATGGTGTGCGACACGAGCCGGATGTTGACGAAGGAGGCCTGCCTTCTGCCGGGCACGCGCGTAATCCGGCTATTGGCCTAAGGTTCCGTTGCGGTCAACCTGATGCCGCAGCTCGCGGAACCGGGTTTGAGCGAGGCCCGAAGCGGAGTCCTCTTGGCGCTCGTCCTGGTGGGAAGCGCTGCGGTCTTCTTTGGGCTGGCCACCCACGCGGATCGAATCGGGGAAAAGCGGATGCCGGTTATCGGGGCGATGCTGATGGCTCGAGATGCCGAAGGGCTTGCCCTGCGGCACGTACGCAATCAAGAAGCTTCCGTTTTCGGCCCGCGCCGCGGTGCATCTGATCCTCTCCATCGGCCTGACCCGACGCGATGACCGACTGGTCCGCCTGCTACTTCAGGATGAGCATTGCCTCGGCCGTTTTGCCTGGCGAGAGTTCGATAGCGGTTTGGGCGCGCTTGCCGTGCGCTTCGACGGTGAGCAGGTGCCTGCCGTAGAATGCCCGGAGCGTCGTCGTGCCGTTCGGGCCGGTTTTTCCCTCCCAGCGGGTCCACCACTGCCGGAGCACGAGGTCTTCCCACGCCTCTTGGGCGGGGTGCTTGCTCCAGTCGCGACGGAACATCGCCGCGCCCTGGGCCGTGCCAGTGGTATCCCTCCCAGAAACCCCAGATGATAAACGCCTTGACCTTCGGGTGGCTGAAGACGGCCGTCATGAAGTCGCGGACATACTCGCCGTGGGCCTTGTCGTCCTTCAAGCACAGGTCGAACTCGGTAATCTCCAGGTCTTTGCCGAGCGCGGCCCACTCGTCGAGGATCTCCAGCACGCGGTCGACGGGCGTCAACGGCGTGGTCATGTGGCCTTGGATACCCAGCACGTCGAGCGGGACCTTGCGCTTGAGCAGGTCGCGGACGCGTTGGGCCGCCTTGGCGCGGTGCTCGGAGTTTTCCTGAACGATATTGTACTCATTGTAACACAGCAGTGCGCCGGGATCGGCGGCGTGGGCCCAGCGATAGCACTCGGCGAACTTGTCCCATCCGATTTCATCCCACAGCTCGGTGTTGGTGACCGCCTCGTTCACGACGTCCCAGACGTAGACGTTGCCTTTCATCCACGTTGCATACTCGGTCACGTGCTCGCGGCACGCTTTGAGCAGCGCGTCTCCGCGTAGCGCGTTGAACGGCGGCGGGATGAACATGTAGGAGCCCCAGAGGAGGTTGTGCCCGCGTAGCGCGATGTCGCGGGCTTTGAGCCACCGGACCGCTTCGTCTGCGGTGCGTCGCGTTTCCGGACGCATCTGCTCCCACTTCAATTCGTTGCCGAAGGTCACGGTGTTATACAGCCGCAGCACCTCTTGCTGATAACGCAGATTGTCGGGGTCCTTCGTATCTACCAGCCGGGCGGCCGCCGCCTCGCTGCCGAAGCGGAAGTGGTGGCGTTGCTGCTCGACCCGCACGCGCGCCGTCCACCGGCCGTCCGGCGGCGTCCACGACGCGGATACTCAAGTCGCCCTTGCGGATTTGCTCGATGCGCGCCAGCGCCGCCGCGCGCGAAGTATCGGGATGGGGGCGACCGCCGTAGTGATCCACGGTCTCATCGAAAGCCTTGCTGGGCGTTCCGCCGAAGTTCTCCATCCGCACCCCGGCGACCTCCAGCGTGCCCTTCTTGTAACCCGCCAGCAGGTTCGCCGTCGTCTCGCCCGAGGCGAAGTCCCTGTCTGCACGGGCCAGGAAGCGGTACTCCCGCCACTCGGGCGTGAGCCAAACCAACTGCTCGATCATCGCCCGGTGGGGCCACGGGTTCATCTTCCAGACGAAGCACGCCGAGCAGCCGTCCGGACTGCGGAGCCACGCGCGGAAATAGACGGCATCGCCCCGGCGCACCTCGCCGGCGCATGGTTGGCGAAGAGCGATCTTGGAGGGGTCGTCGCCCGGCCGGGGGTTGCACTCCAGACGCAGCGCGCGCGAGTACGGGCCGGCCTGGGCGGCGACCGGCGCCACTTTGACGAGCGCGGCGTCGCCCGTATCCCAGTTGTCTTTTAGAGCCGATCCCAGAACCGTCTGCCGCCCTGAAATCTTCTGGCCGCGTAGGGCCGCTGCGGTAGTTTTCGGATAGGCGCTTAGGCTTTCAGAGAAGTCCCCATTTCTGATGAGGCTCACCGGCGGCGAAAGCGGAGGGCGCTCGGGCGGGGCCTCCCGTACGATCAGATCCTCCGGCGGTGGAGGCGACACGGCCGTCGGATCGAACGCATGGCCGGTTGCGGGGCCATAGTTCTCCACGCGCACCCCGGTCATTTCCACCAGCCCCCGCTTATAACCGAGGAAGAAGTTGACTTGCGATTCTCCGGAGGCCAGTTCCCGATCCACGCGGCCGACGAAACGGTACTCCTTCCAGTCAGGCGTCAGGCCGACAACCTGTTCGATGAACTTGTGGGCATCGCGGCGCGATTCATAGACGAAACACACCGGGCAACGGTCCGGGCTGCGCAGCCAGGCGCGAAAGTAGATCGCGTCGCCTTTGCTCGCCGCGCCGGTGCACCGCTGCACAAAACACGTATTCCACGGCATACCGCCGGGTGTCGGGCTGGAGTCCAGCCGGGCCATGCGTCGGTATCCGGCGACGGGAGGATCGAGCGTTGCCGCCATGACCGCCGTTCGGATCGTCGCCCAACTCCCCTGCGAGAAATCCCCTTCGCTGAGATTCTCGGTGAAGTCGCCATTCTTGATGAGGCTGGCTGGATGCGCCACCGTGGGTCGCTCGCCCGCGCCCAGGGCCGAAGCAAGTGGAATGGTGGCGGAGAAGACCAGGATCGGCAACGTGAACCGAAAACAGTACACGGGTCATTTCCTTCGGAGATAGAGGACGGCCGGGCCCTCGAACGGCGCCTTCAGCCTGCGTTTGCCATCTTCGCGGAGGGTACCGCCTTGTGCAACGGTTTCTCGCGCCGCGTCCATCCACTCGACCGCCAACTCACCGGCCGACCCCGCCAGATCGACGGTCACCTCGCCGCCCTTGGGCAGGTAAACCAGGTATTCCTGTCCCGGATTGGCGAGGCAGAAGCCGCTGGAGGCCAGATCCCCGCGGGGGAGCATTTTTGCCAGATCCATGCGTATCGCGTAGCGCAGCGTTTGCCCCATGGCATTGCGGATCGTGTCCCAGTAGGGATCGGGCTTGCCGCCCCGGGGATTGTTGCGTCCCGGATCGTGGCTCGGATCGAGATACGGATCCATGAACAGACACTGGTTGCCGCGAGTGAAATTCTCCCACACCCAATCGCGCTGGGCGGCCAAGCCATCGCCCTTCAGGCCGATCCAGAAGTAGGAGTGGTCGGTGTCGTTGAGGACGACCTTGCGCCCGTCGCCCAAGGGAATTTTTGAGCCGGGGGATATCCACTCCGCGGGGCTCCGGAGCAACTCGCTCTCGTTTCCGGCGGGATACTGTTGCGTCATCCCCACGGGATGCTGTTTGGGTTTGGTGGCCTCGTATTTGTGGATGAAATTGATGATATGCACTTGCCAGGCGGTATTGGCCGGCCCGCCCGTGTCCTCGTTGGTAATCTCGTAGAGCACGTTGTCGAGGTCGTTGACGGTATCGATGACCTTGCGGACGTAAGCTTCCTGGTGGGCCGTGACGTCGGGCGCGAGAGGGTGTGGGCTGCTTTGCGGCCGCCGTCTACTGCATTGACGTTGTTCTTGGGATTGAAGGGATGTCCGTGCCAAGGATCGCCGGCCACGTTGCCTTTGCCTTCGAAGCTGAAGCCGTTGAACAGCATGATCGACACATAGATGCCGCTTTCGCGCGCGGCGATCACCCGGTTTCGCAATCGCTCGAAGTGGACCGGATTGAAAAGGGTCAGGTCAAACTGGGGTTTTCCGTCCAGGGCCGTTGCCGGCCCCGGGCGCTGGTAGGGCATCGGATCGTAGCGGATCGTGCCTTGTTTTGCCCCGCGATTCAGGCAAGTCTCCCAGGCCCAAAGGCGGAAGCAATTGTGGTTGTGCCGCTTCAAGAAGGCCAGGTACGCGGCGAAGTCCATGGGCTGCGGGGAGGGCAACGTTTCATAGGCATAGTCTTGAAGGTTGCCCCAGGTGTGGGAACCGGTCAACAAGATCGCCTTGCCGCTCCCGTCGGTGAAGTAGCGGGGATTGGCCGGGTGTACGCGGAGGGGACCATTGGCCGCCGCCGGGACGGCCGCACCCAGGCACAGGAAGGCGAAAACGATGCGGTACGCGGTTGCCACGTTATACCTCCAAAGTAGATCGGGTGCCCATGCAGGGTTCAACGCCGGCGCCTGGCTTCAATCCGCCTTGGCCAGATCGAGGAAGACGATGATCGAAGGGTTGCCAACCGGGGTGTAATGGCCGGTGAAGGTGAGGCCACCGGTCTTGCGATTCACCTGGAAGACGGCGATGTTATCGCCGCGCTGATTGCAGCAGTAGAGGAACTGGCCCGTGGGGTCGAAGTTGAAGCTGCGCGGATAATTCCCTCTTGTCCACTGCTTCCCCGATCCAGGTGAGGTCGCCGTTTGCGCCGACGGAAAAGATCCCGATGCTGTCGTGGAGCCGGTTACCCGCATAGACGAATCGCCCATCGGCGGAAACCAGGATCTCGGAGCAGAAATTGCTGCCGGCAAACCCCGGCGGCAAAGTCGAGATCGTTTGGCGTGCTGCCAACCGCCCCGCTCGGGCATCGTAGTCAAACAAAACGATGGTCGAGCCTTCTTCCTGAAGGGAGTAGAACCAACGGCCGTTGGGGTGAAAATGGAAATGCCGCGGCCCGTCTCCAGGTGGCAGCGAGACCGCGGGCGGTTCATTCGGCGCGAGCACGCCTTTCTGGTCGTCGAATTTCCAGACGAAGATCCGGTCCAGACCCAAGTCAACGTGGAGCACGAAGCGGCCCGAGGGATCGGCCTGAATCATGTGCGCGTGAGTCCGATCATGTCCGCTGAAGGCAAAGCTGCCCGGCGGAGCGTTGGTCGCCTTGGTCGGGCCAATCTTGCCGGCATCGTTTCTTGATGTCCGTGGCGTCGCCCAACCGACCGTCGGGCAGAATCGGCAGCACCGCGACTGAGCCGCCAAAGTAGTTGGCCACCAACAGGAATCGTCCCGAGGGATGGATGCTCACATAGGTCGGACCGGCGCCGCCGGAGCGGACGGTGTTGAGCAACGTCAAATGCCCGTCTGCTCGATCGATGGAGAACGCGCTGACCGTGCCTTGCTTGTCTTCCCCCACGCGATCCGTCTCATTGGCGGAATACAGTCGGGTTCCGGCTGCATTCAATGCCAGGCAGCCGGGGCTTGTTCCCATCTCGTGAATGCCGGCGGGCGTCATCGCCCCGGTGGCGCGATTCACCCGAAAAAGGTGTATGCCGCGGCCATTGCCGGGCGGCAGATCCACCTGAGTGGGCAGCACGTCGCGAAGCGGTGAACTGAAGGTGCCGACATAGGCAACGAGCGGCCCGCGGGCTTCACGGGATTGCGCGTGGAGCATACCGGTGATGAGCGGGGCTGTTCCCGCCAGTGCGACAGAAGTTTTCAGAAAGGAACGTCGGGAACGGTCGAGTCGAGTCATGGCGAGAAACAGTCTGTAAGGTCTATGGGACGCTTGGAGACGGCGGAATGAGTGTTCGCGAGGTTCTTCGTGGCTTGAACCGAGGGGGTGGCCTCAAGTCCACGGTAGCCGTTCACCGGGAAATTCCTCCCTCGGCGATAAACCGACAGGCACGTTTGTCGGCTTTTGCGCCCTTGCATAGCTTCGCGCCCTTGCATCGGAGAGAGCGAAACGGGCCTGCAAAGGAGCCAGTCCCCCGCGGCCTGGGAATGGTTACCGTCCACTACACTATCACCGATCGGTCCGAATTGCGACTCGCGGAGCCACTCGGATTCCCGGCGCGTGTCAGTCCAACGAGTGGACCCGTGCTTCCAACACCTGGGTAGCCCGCCTCGCGCGGCGTCAGATTCTGCCCACTCGACGCAGCAGATCAGGGCATCGAGCCGGGGGTCGTTGAATATGGCCCACCAGTTGCTCAAAATGGGCGGCGTCGGATCGCATTCGTTGCTCGTCCGTGTCGATCCGGGTCTGCGCCACGGGCGCGAGCGGCCCGGCGTAGTTGGGGCCCGAGCGGGAATCCAATTTGCTCATTTACCCATTCTTTCCAGCTTATCCAGAACGGATCATTGCATTCGAATGGGTGGCGTGTAGGTCGGCGTAGGCAGGTTAAACAGTAGCGATCCGACGAGCTTGGTTGTCATGCGACGACCTGACGATTAAATGTGCGGTCTGGCCACTGGCGACTCACTGCGGTGCAGCACCGACTCGCCGGCCGCTCGGCTGGTCTCTCAGAATCCTGCGATTCTCGATCGAAACAGTCCCACCAACCCCGGCGTGGGAACATGCCTTACCTGGAATCGGTGGAGAGCGAGGGCGATGGTACTCGCCGCTCAGAATTCGGCTCTCGGTACCGAGAATGCAAACCCCAGTTTCGAGGGAATTTACGCGTGTGCCGCACTCCCATTCTCTCGTTGGCGGTATTGACCGGATTCTTATGGATGGCCATGAGCGGTTGCCAACGGCAGACGCCGGAATTGGCCCCGGCCGAGGCGCCCTCGATTCCCGTCAGTCGGCCGGTCGAGCGCGTGGTGACCGACTACGTCGATTTCACCGGCCGGACCAACGCCGTCAACTCGGTGGACATTCGGGCCCGAGTCAGCGGCTATCTGGTCGAGATGCCGTTCAAGGAGGGAGCGGAGGTCAAGGCGGGCGACCTGTTGTTCCTGATCGACCGCCGACCCTACCAAGCCCAGTACGATCAGGCCGAAGGGCAAGTCAATCTCTACAAGGCGCAACTCGCGCTGGCCAAGGCAAACTACGCCCGCGACCAGGAAGTGGCCAAGACGCCCGGGGCGATGAGCGTTCAGCAACTCGACCAGGACAAGGCGGCCGTCGACGAGGCCGACGCGGCGGTCAAGGCCTTCCAGGCGAGCCTGGAAGTCTACAAGCTCAATCTCAGCTTCACCAAAGTCACCTCGCCGATCGACGGCCAGGTCAGCCGCTATTTCATGACGCTCGGCAATCTGGTCGTTCAAGATCAAACGTTGTTGACGACGGTCGTATCGCTTGGACCCGATGTACGTCTACTGTCGACGTCGACGAGGGGACTGTGCTTGCGCGTTCGCAAGGCGATCAACGACGGCGCGATCAAACGCTATCAAGAGGGCGGGATTCCCGTCCTCATGGCCTTGCAGAGCGAGACGGACTTTCCGCACCGGGGAGTCGTCGACTTCGTCAACAACCAGGTGAACCCCAATACGGGCAGCCTTTCCGTGCGCGGCCGTCTTTGCGAATCCCAAGCCCGCCCAGTGGCATCCGTCTCTTGTCGCCGGGGATGTTCGTGCGCGTGCGGCTGCCGATCGGCCAACCCCATCCGGCCATCCTGGTCATCGATCGGGCCATGGTGTCGGATCAGGGCTTGAAGTTCGTGTACGTGGTCGACGCCGAGAACAAGGTCCAGTACCGCCGCGTCTCGACCGGCGCGCTTGCAAGACGACGGTCTGCGAGTCGTCACCGAGGGGTTGAAGCCGGACGAGTGGGTGGTGGTCGGCGCGTTGCAGCAAGTCCGCCCGCGCATGCAGATCAACCCGGAGCAGATCCCGATGCCTTCCTACGGCCAGCCCGACGCCGACGAGTTGCCGGCAGCCAATCGCGCCGAACCACGTGGGGAAGGCCGTTCAGCGGCTGCCCCAACTGCGCCCGCCGTCGGCGGCCAGCCCAAGCCCTAAGAGTCGGTGGGCATGTCTTCGTTTTCGCACTTTTTCATCGATCGCCCGATCTTCGCCACGGTGGTCTCCGTCGTCATCACGCTGACCGGCGCGATTGCCCTGATCTGGCTGCCGATCGCGCAGTATCCCCAGATCACGCCGCCGGCGATCCAAGTGTCCATCGTCTATCCCGGGGCCAGCGCCCAGGTCGTGGCCGACACGGTCGCCGCGCCGATCGAGCAGCAGGTCAACGGCGTCGAAGGCATGCTGTACATGTCCTCGCAGATGGGCAACGACGGCTCGTACTCGCTGACCGTCACGTTCGACGTGGGCACCAACTTGAACACGGCCCTGGTCATGGTGCAGAACCGCGTGACGCTGGCCATGCCGCAGTTGCCCACGTCGGTGCAAAACCAGGGAATCACGATCCGCAAGCGGACTCCCGACATCTTGATGATCGTGAACCTCTTCTCCGCCCGACGGCCGCTACGACGACGTCTACCTGAGCAATTTCGCCACGATCAACGTCCGCGACGAACTGCTGCGCGTCGACGGCGTGTCGGACGTCATTATCTTCGGCCAGCGCGACTACAGCATTCGCGTTTGGCTCGATCCGCAAAAGATGGCGTCTTACGGCATGAACGCCGGCGACGTCGCCCGCGCCATTCGCACGCGAGAACGTCGACCTGCCGGCGGGGCGAGTCGGTCAGCCGCCGGTCCGCCGCGGTCAGTCGTTCGACATTCCCATCGACACCCTGGGCCGGCTGGCGACTCCCGAGCAGTTCGCCGACATCATCGTCAAGGTGGATCAGGGCATTCCCGCTTCGCCAGCCGCCGCAGCCGCGGCGCCCGCTCCGACCACGGGATTGCCCGCCCCCGGACTGGCCAATCCGCTCCGGGCTAGGTCGGCCCTGACAGGCATGCTGAAGCTTTCCAACGCGCTGGCCAGTCCGCCTGCCAGGACCGTCACGCCGCCGATGACCATGACGACCAGCAGCGCGCTGGGCACTGCAGCGCCGGCGGCGGCGTCGACCGGCGGCGGCGCCATGACGACGCACCACTGCCAGTAGCGGGACGGTAAGCGGCGCCAACGGCGCCGCCTCGGGCGGAACGATCGCCGAGGAAAACCTGGGCAACGGATCGGCCGGCGAGATCGCCGGGCTCTCGATCAACAGCACCGGCGACGGAACCGCTGCCGGCGGCGCACTCGCGAGCACGACGCTCAGCGGCGGACCGCGCAAGCCGTCGGCCAGCATCGTTCGCCTGCGCGACGTCGGCCGCGTCGAAATGGGCGCGCAGAATTACCGGCAGGCCATGACGTTCGACGGCCACCCCTCGGTCGGCGATCGCCGTCTTCCAGCTTCCCGGCACGAATGCACTCGACGTGGCCGAGCGCGTGCAAGAGAAGATGGCTGGAACTGGCCAAGCGGTTCCCCGACGGCGTCGACTACCAGATCGCCTACGACACCACGCCGTTCATCCGCGAGTCGGTCGCCGACGTGTTTCAGACCTTGTTGGAGGCCGCGGTGCTGGTCGGTCTGGTGGTGCTTGTCTTCCTGCAGAACTGGCGGTCGGTGCTGATCCCCATGATCGCCATGCCGGTGGCCATCGTCGGCACGTTCGCGGTCATGGCCGCGGTCGGCTTCAGCCTCAACAACATCTCGCTGTTCGGGCTGGTGCTGGCGATCGGCATCGTCGTCGACGACGCGATCGTGGTGGTCGAGAACGTCGAACGCTGGCTCGACACGGGCGCTGGCGCCGCGCGAGGCGACGTACAAAGCGATGGAAGAAGTCACCGGCCCGGTCATCGCCGTGGCCTTGGTGCTCTGCGCCGTGTTCGTGCCCTGCGCGTTCATCAGCGGCATCACGGGCCGTTTCTTCCGCCAGTTCGCGGTGACGATCGCCGCCTCGACGGTCTTTTCGGCCATCAACTCGCTGACGCTCAGCCCGGCGCTGGCCGCCATCCTCTTGCGGCCGCGTCACGGCGTGCGGCCGCGATCCGCTGACGTGGCTGCTGGACGTCGCGCTCGGCTGGTTCTTCCGGCTGTTCAACGCGGTTTTCGGGGCGAGCACCGCCGGGTATGCCTGGATCGTGGGGCGGCTGCTGCGGATCAGCCTGTTGGTCTTGCTGGTCTACGGCGGTTCTGCTGGTTCTGACCTACACGACGTTCCAGGCGGCGCCGCGGGGGTTCGTGCCGCAGCAGGACCAAGGCCGGATCATCGCCAGCGTGCAACTGCCCGACGCGGCGTCGCTGCAACGCACGCAGGGCTGCCCTGGCGAAGATCGACGAGATCGCCCGCAGACGCCAGGGCGTGGCGCACACGCTGACCGTGGCCGGCTTCTCCTTCGTGCAGCAGGCCAACGGCTCGAATTTCGGCTCGATGTTCATCACGCTCGACCCGTTCGACGGAGCGGACGGACTCCGAGCCTGAGCGACGAGGCCATCATGGCCCAGCTGCGGCCGCAATGGGCCCGGCAGGTCAAGGACGCGCAGGTGCTTGCCTTCGGCGCGCCGCCGATTCCCGGGCTGAGCGTGGCCGGCGGATTCAAGCTCATGGTCGAGGATCGCGGCGGGCTGGGGCTGCCGACTCTGGACCGCCAGACCGACAATCTGGTTCAGCAAGCTGCAGAAGCAGCCGTCGCTGGTCGGCGTTTCCACGCAGTTCCGCTCCGACCACGCCGCAGCTCTTCATGGACATCGACCGGACCAAGGTCGCGTCGCTGGGAATTCCGTTGAACGACGTGAACCAGACGCTGCAGATCTATCTCGGCTCGCTCTACGTCAACAGTTTCAACGCCTTCGGCCGCCACTGGCAGGTCAACGTCCAGGCCGACGGCGATTACCGCAACCGAGTCGACGACATCAACCTGTTGCAGGTCCGCAACAACCAGGGGCAGATGGTCCCGCTTGGCGCCTTGGCCAACGTCCGCGAAATCGGCGGACCGATCTTCGTCAACCGCTACAACCTCTACACGGCCGCCTCGGTCAGCGGCAGTCTCCGGCCCGGGAGCAGCTCGGGCGACGTGATCGCCTCCGTCGACGAGCTGGCCGACGAGACGCTGCCGCTTTCCATGAACAAGGAGTGGACCGAATTGATGTTCATGCAGATCCGGGCGGGCAACACGGCGATGTACGTCTTCGCGCTGGCGGTCGCCTGCGTCTTCCTGGCCCTGGCCGCACTGTACGAAAGCTGGTCGTTGCCGCTGGCCGTGATTCTCGTCGTGCCGCTTGTGCCTGCTGTGCTCCGTGCTCGGCGTGCGCTACTTGAGCGCCAAGGACAACTCGGTGAACATTTTCGTGCAGATCGGACTGGTGGTGCTGGTCGGGCTGGCCTGCAAGAACTCGATCTTGATCGTCGAGTTCGCCAAGCGGCTGCGCGAGCAGGGCGCAGTCGCGGTTCGAGGCCACGCAGGAGGCCTCCCGGCTGCGGCTGCGGCCGATCCTGATGACCTCCTTCGCCTTCATCCTGGGCGTCGTTCCGCTGGTGATCGCCAGCGGGGCCGGGGCCGAGATGCGGCGGTCGCTGGGAACGGCCGTCTTCAGCGGCATGTTGGGCGTGACGCTGTTCGGCATCTTCCTGACGCCCGTGTTCTTCTACGTCATCTACGGGCTCAGCGAGACGCGGCTCTTCACGGCCGCGGCCACGCAGTGGATCGGCTCCGCCTCGCTGGGCGGCACTGCTGGGGGCGGGGATCGGATTGGCGTCTCGCGGCTGGGATCGGGTCGGTCAGACTTCGCGCTGGGCAGGTGGCTGATGGGAGTCTGCCGGCGTGGTGCTGCAACGATCTGGCATCTCCACGGCGCGGCGAGACGACCTGCTCCAAGCGCCTTCAACGGAAGACTCGGCACTCGCCGACCACCCGCGAGGCGATCCATCGCAATGATTTCCCACTTCTTCATCGACCGTCCGATCTTCGCCTCCGTGCTGTCGATCGTCTTCGTGCTGGCCGGCGGCGTGGCCGTGTTCACGCTGCCGGTGGCGCAGTATCCCGAGGTGACTCCGCCCACGGTCCTGGTGACGGCGCTTTATCCCGGCGCCAACGCCCAGACCGTGCGCGACACCGTGGCCGCGCCGATCGAGGAGCAGGTCAGCGGCGTCGAAGGCATGATGTACATGTCGTCGCAGTCGACCAACGACGGCACCTACCGCCTGACGGTCACCTTCAAGCTGGGCATGGACTCGGACATGGCCCAGGTGCTGGTGCAGAACCGCGTCTCGCTGGCCCTGCCGGTCATTCCGCAGTTGGTCCAGAACGAGGGGATCACGGTCAAGAAGATGTCGCCGAACACGCTGATGATCGTGAACCTGATCTCGCCGGACAACCGCTACGACAACATCTTTCTCAGCAACTACGCCACGATCTACATCCGCGACGAATTGGGCCGGCTGCCCGGCGTGGCCGACGTCACCTACTTCGGCCAGCGCGACTACAGCCTGCGGGCCTGGCTCGATCCCGACAAGCTGGCGGCGCTGAACCTCAGCGCCGATGGACGTGGTGACCGCCATCGCCCAGCAGAACGTGCAGGTGGCCGCCGGCCAGATCGGCCAGGAGCCGGTTCCCAAGGGCCAGCAGTTCCAACTGACCATCAACACGCTGGGCCGGCTGGTCGACCCCGAGCAGTTCGCCGACATCATCGTCAAGGCCGGCCACGGACAGCGTCGCTGCCGCAGTCGCTGCAGGCCGGCAACCGCCAGCGGCTCGCAGCACGACCGGCCAGGCCGGCGCGCCCGGGCAGAACGCCTCGATCGCCAGCGGCGCTCCGCCGCCGCAGTCGACCGGCATCGTCCGCCTGCGCGACGTGGCCCGCGTCGTCCTGGGATCGCAACAGTACGACCAATCCTGCACCTTGGACGGCCGCCCCTCGGTGGCGCTGAACGTCTTCCAACTCCCCGACTCCAATGCCTTGGAGACGGCCGGCCAGGTGTATGCCAAGATGAAGGAGTTGAAGAGCCCGTTTCCCCGACGGCCTGGATTACCAGATCGTTTACGACACGACGCCGTTCATCCGCGAGTCGGTCGACGAGGTCTTCTACACGCTGCGCGACGCGGTGATCCTGGTCTCGCTGGTGATGCTGGTCTTCCTGCAGAGCTGGCGGGCGGCGATCATTCCGCTTGATCGCCGTGCCGGTGGCCATCATCGGCACCTTCGCCGTGATGGCCGCCCTCGGATTCTCGCTGAACAACCTGTCGCTGTTCGGCCTGGTGCTGGCGATCGGCATCGTCGTGGACGACGCCATCGTGGTGGTCGAGAACATCGAGCGCTGGCTGGACCAGGGCCTGGCGCCGCGCGACGCCGCCCGCAAGGCCATGGACGAAGTGACCGGCCCGGTCATCGCGGTGGGGCTGGTGCTGTTCGCCGTGTTCATTCCGGCGGCATTCCTCGGCGGCATCAGCGGCCAGTTCTTCCGCCAGTTCGCCGTGACCATCGCCGTTTCGACGGTCATCTCGGCCTTCAATTCGCTGACGCTCAGCCCGGCGCTGGCGGCGATCCTGCTTGCGGCCGCGCGGCGCCCGCCGCGACCCGCTGACCTGGCTGCTGGACGTCGCTGCTGGGCTGGTTCTTCCGGCTGTTCAACGCGGCATTCAACGCCGGCACGACCCTCTACGTCCGCGCTGGTGGGCATGCTGCTTCGCGTCAGCCTGGTCACGATGCTGGTCTACGGCGGCCTGCTGGTGCTGACCTACTGGCAATTCAACCGCACGCCCGACGGGCTTCATTCCGCAGCAGGACAAGGGGTACCTGCTGCTTGAACGTGCAGTTGCCCGATTCGGCCTCGGTCGAGCGCACGCAGAGAAGTCATGGCCCAGATCGAATCGATCGTCCGCGACACGCCGGGCGTGGAACATACGGTGGGCATCTCCGGCCAGTCGCTGATTCTGGGAGCCAACGCGCCGAACCTCGGCTCGATGTACGTGATGCTGAAGGACTTCGCCGAGCGGCGCGATGCCGCGCTACACGGCCGACGCCATCGCCGCGGCCATCCGCGAGCGCTGCCAGCGGGAAGTGCGAGGCGCGATCGTCTCGGCCTTCGGCGCGCCGCCGATCGACGGGCTGGGCACCACCGGCGGATTCAAACTCATCGTCGAGGACCGCGGCAATCTCGGCCTCGGACGAACTGCAGCGCGTCAGCGACCGAGATCGTCGCCGCAGGGCAATCGAACGCCCGGCCTGCAAGGCCTGTTCAACAGCTCCCGCGCGAACACGCCCTGGCTGTACCTCGACATCGACCGGACCAAGTGCATGGCCTTGGGCGTGCAGGTCAGCGACGTCTTCAACACGCTGCAGGTCTATCTCGGCTCGTTCTACGTCAACAACTTCAACGAGTTCGGCCGAACCTGGCAGGTCAACGTCCAGGCCGACCAGCGTTTCCGCAACCAGGTGCCCGATATCCTGCCAGCTTCAGGTCCGCAACAATCAAGGGCAGATGATCCGGCTGGGCACGCTGATGGACGTGCGCGACACCAGCGGGCCGGTCATGGTGATGCGCTACAACATGTATTCCGCCAGCCGCCATCACCGGCAACACGGCGCCGGGCATCAGCTCGGGCGCAGGCGATCGCGACTGATGCAGGAGATCGCCGACGGGCAATTGCCCCAGTCGATGGCCTACGATTGGACCGAACTGACGTACCTGCAACTGCAGGCCGGCAACGCGGCGATCTACGTCTTCGCGCTGGGCGTGGTGTTCGTCTTTCTGGTGCTGGCGGCGCAGTACGAAAGCTGGTCGCTGCCGCTGGCCGTGATCCTGGTCGTGCCGATGTGCCTGCTCTGCTCGGTCACCGGCGTCGTCCTGATGGGAACGGACGTGAACATCTTCACGCAGATCGGCTTCGTGGTGCTGGTCGGCCTGGCCGGCAAGAACGCCATCCTGATCGTCGAGTTCGCCAAGCAGCAGCGCGAGCAGGGCGAGTCGCCGCGCGAGGCCGCGCTGAAGGCCAGCCGGCTGCGCCTGCGGCCGATCTTGATGACCTCGTTGGCGTTCATCTTCGGCGTCATCCCGCTGGTGATGGCCCACGGCGCCGGCGCCGAGATGCGCCGAGCCCTGGGCGTCGCCGTCTTCAGCGGCATGCTCGGCGTGACCTTCTTCGGCATCTTCCTGACGCCGGTCTTCTTCTACGTCATTCAACGATTGATGCAGCGGAAGCCCGTCGTCGCGCCTGCTTCACGCAATGAAGCGGTTCATGATTGAGCCCCGCATGGCCAAGGCGCCAGGCCGACCCTGGGGAGCCCGGAAAACAAGGCTCCCCCTGCTCGCTTGATCGCACCCTTGACCCCATCCCGCTTAATCCCCCCCAGACCCCATCCGGCTCGCCCGGATGGTGAATCAGGTCTGTGGCTAGCCGGACGGGGTTTGCGTGAGACTGCGGGCTGCCTTGTAGGGCGGCGATGCTGTAAACTCGTAGGCACGTACCGGCACACACGCGGAACCGTTTCCAACCAGGGAGGCAATCGAATGTCGAGCTACCGTGTTCTCCTCGCCTGTAGTGCGATTTGCGTTGCCGCAGGACTTTTGGGATGGGCGCGTTCGCCGGCCGCGGAGCAGCAAATCGGCGCAAACGCGGCCCCCGTGTTTGACGTGAAGAAGTTCGGGGCAACGGGCAAGCGCGCCGACAACGCCACGCAGCCGGTCCGCGCCGCCGTGGAGGCGTGCGCTGCGGCGGGCGGCGGCACGGTCTACGTCCCGCCCGGCGAGTATACCGTGGGAACGATCCGGCTCCAGGACAACGTCACGTTGCACCTGGAGGCCGGCGCGACGCTGCTTCTGAGCCAGTCCAAGGCGGACTTCGCCGGCGGCGGCCGCGCGATGATCTTCGCCGACGGCGCCAAGAACATCGCCATTACGGGAAGGGGAACGCTGGACGGCCAAGCGCAATACGTTTTCACCGAAATGCGGGGCGTTGATCCCGAGATCGCCGAGGAGATCGAGATTGCGCGCAAGGCCGGGCTCGACATGCGCCGCTACTACCGCACCGGAATGCAGACGTTCATGTTCGTGCTCAATAACTGCACGAACGTGACGCTTCGCGACGTGTCGGTCATCAACTCGCCGCTCTGGACCGTGCGGCTGAACGAGTGCGAGCGGGTCTTCATCCGCGGAGTCTACCTCTACTCCGATCTTGAAAAGGGAGTGAATGCCGACGGAATCGACATCTGTTCCTCGCGCAACGTGACGATTTCAGACTCGGTGATCGTCACGGCCGACGATGCGATTGTGCTCAAGACGCCGCAGGGGCGCGGGGCCGTCAAACCGGTCGAAAACGTCGTGGTGACCAACTGCGTGCTGTCGTCCTCTTCCACGGCGCTGATGATCGGCACGGAGACCCATGCCGACATCCGTCACGTGATCTTCAGCAACTGCGTAATCCGCAACTCGAACAAGGGCTTTGGGATCAACGTACAAGACGGCGGAACGGTGAGCGACGTGGTTTTCAGCAACCTCACGATCGAGTTGAACCGGCGGCACTGGAACTGGTGGGGCAGCGCGGAGATGTGCAAGTTCGTGCTGAAGAAGCGGACCCCGGACTCCCGGCTGGGCGCGATCCGCGACATTGTGGTCGACAACGTCCTCGCGCACGCCCGCGGCACGAGCACGATCGCGGGTCACCCGGACCGCCCCCTCGAGAACTTACGCATGTCGCGGGTGCAGATGTTCATGCATCCCGAGGACGCCCGGGACAAGCGCGCCACGCACGCCATGAAGATCGAAGGCGTTCGGGGTCTGGCGATTCGCGACCTGGCGGTGAGGTGGGCCGAGGACCCGGTCGAAGAGAGGTGGCAAAGCGCGCTGGTTCTCAAGAATGTATCGGATTTCGAGATCGAATCGTTTTCCGCGCCGCCAAGGGCTGCGGACCCGCGACGTGCCCGCGCTCGTGCTGGACGATGTAGCCGACGGCACGATCCGCGACTGCCGCGCGACCGAGGGCTGCACGACGTTTCTGCGCGTGCAGGGCTCCGCGAGCAAGGATATCACGTTGAGGAACCTCGAGGGGAGGAAAGCGGGCAAGGGTGTTGCGTTTGAGACCGAGGCCCTGCGAAAAGCCGTCTTGCCGCGGGCGACGGAGTGAGACGGGTTGATGCCGCAAGGGTGGGACGTGGATTCAGCGGCCCATGCGGCGGGCCTTTTCGAGGATTGCCGGCCGGGCCGCTTCCATCAATCTCGCGCACGTCCTCGTAGCGCATGGTGCGCTGGGCGAAGGTGCGGCGCTCCAGGGCGCCGAGGAATCGGGCCTCGAATTCGGCGAGGTTGGAGCCGTAGATGTGGTAGCTGTCGGCCATGTGGCAATAGCGCCCGAGGCGGACGCGCCTGCCGGTAGTTCGCCCGACGCGCGCCGCGATCTGCTGCTGCAGCTGGACCAGGGCGAAGATGTTCATAAACGCCGCTTTGTAGGCGTCGTTGGAGCGGAAACGCACGTTCATGTTGAGCGTGGGCTGGCCGTCGTCGTCGGTGATCCGACACCAGATGCTTTGCAGGCAGGCCGGATCGTAGCAGGAGTTGTCTTCCCAGACCTTCCAGGTGATCGCCTGGGCGCGGCGCGTGTGCGGCGTTTCGGCCAACTGCCGGCAGATGCCCTCGATCTGGTCGACGGCGGCGATGCGCGGGCACCTGGTAGTTGAACAGCCGCTGATGATAGGTGTATTCCCAGCGCGTGTCGTTCGGGTCGGTGGGATCGCGAACCAGGTGGTCCTTGATTCCCTCGCAGACCTCCATGACGTATTCCTCGAGTTCCTCGAAGCCGCCGGGGAAGTCGCGGTGGATCATCGGCTCGGCCAGCGGGTCGTAGCACGGTGATGATCATCGTGGCATCGCGGCTGGGGGGATCGTCGGGCTTGTCGTATTGCGTTTTCAGGCGGCAACCCGACTCATACAAGGCCACGAGCGAGTTTTCCCACGCTTCGGCGATGCCCTGGCCCTGGACGGTCAATACGGGGATCCCGCTCATGACGCGCTACTCCCTTCTCGTGAGACGGCTTGGCCGCGGGACGGCCTCGCGAAAAAGGCTATTCTGGGCGGTGCGTGGGATTCGTGCAAGGGCCGCGACCTCCGCACGCTGCCGACTGCCCGACGGTAAGAACCTATCCCGGAACTGCCGCTGCGGGCTTGTGCGGCCGGAAAATCGCAGCTCCTCCCAAGACGTGAAACCGGCTCTGAAAATGTTTCCACTTGCTCCCCTGGGAGGGCAGGGCGACAATGGGGCGTAATTATTGAATCCTGCACTGCTCGTAGAACGAAGGCGACCCGCGGAAGCCTGGATTCCCGGGTCAGAAAGCCTCGAACCGTTCTACAATCAACAACGGTTTCAAGAAAGCGTTCTCCCGCCGTATCGATCATGGTCTGGCTGCTCGTCTACAACGCGGTTCTGGCCGTGGCCGATTTCCTCTTACTTGCGCGACTCGGCGCGGGGCGACGGTGCGGACGTGGTTGAGGCTTGGGACGGTGTGGGGCGCCGCGGCGGTGGCCGGCGCGTTGGTACTCGGGTTCAGCCTGTTCGGGATCCTGCGACTGCTTGCCTCGGCGGTCTTCCTGCACGCCGCGCTGCTCCTGATAGGTTTTGCCGTGGTGCTGCGGCGAAGCCACGCGCGGATCGCGGCGGGCGCCGCCGTAGTGGCCGCGGCGGTGATCGCGGTGGGGATCGACGCTTTCCTGGTCGAACCCGAGCAACTCGAAGTGTCGCACTACCGGATGGTTTCGGCGAAGATTCCCGCTCGGTTGCGGATTGCGGTGGTGGCCGATCTCCAGACCGACCGCTTTGGTCGCTACGAGGAGGAGGCCCTGGCGCGCGTGCTCGAGGAGAAACCGGACCTGATTCTTCTGGCCGGCGACTACGTGCAGGCCGAGGCGGCGGAGGAGCCGGGGATCCAGGCACGTCTGAATGATTGGCTTCGGCAGGCGGGTTTTGACGCGCCGTTGGGCGTGTTCGCCGTGGGGGGAAACTCCGATGATCCCGACTGGCCGGCGAGTTTCCGCAATTTGCCGATCACCGTGGTTCGCACGGCGAAGTCCTTCGAGGTAGGGCCGCTCCGTCTGAGCTGCCTCGACGTGCGCAGTTCGCGAAACCGCGAGCTGACACTCTCCAATCCCACTCCCGATCGATTCCACGTCGTTCTGGGACACGCGCCGGACTTTGCCTTGGGGGCGATCGAAGCCGACTTGTTGGTTGCCGGACACACGCATGGCGGACAGGTGCGGTTGCCGCGGGTCGGGCCGCTCTGGAGCAACAGCCGGGTGCCGTGCGCGTGGGCCGCCGGCCTTACGCGCCTGCCGAGCGGTGGATCGCTCTTCGTCTCGCGCGGGATCGGCATGGAACGCGGGCCCGCACCGCGGATGCGGTTTCTCTGCCGACCGGAGATCGCCATTCTCGACCTGCTGCCGGAGGGACCGATGACGAGCGCTTCGCATCCTGCACGGCAAGGCTTGCCGGAACCTTTTGAGTGGCTGTTCGATTTGCACCAGCGCATGGGAAAGCCCGGGCCGGGAGACTGGCTGGCGGTGCATCCGGAGCGCGCCCAGAGCTACGCCGAGTATGTGGAGAGCCGCCCCGTTCGGCCCGACGCGCGGCGACGCGCCCTCTACGTGCAGCCGCTGGGAGGCTTCAGCCCGACCGCCCGTCGGATCGTGGAGCAGACGGCCGGCTACATGCAGCGTTACTTCGGGCTGCCGGTCAAGCTTCGCGAGGAGTTGCCGTTGTCGATTATCCCTCCGCAGGTCCGGCGTCGCCATCCGGAGTGGAACGACGAGCAAATCCTGTCGACCTACGTGCTCGACCGCGTTTTGTTGCCGCGTTTGCCGGACGATGCAGTCGCCCTGGTGGCCTTCACGACTTCGGATCTCTGGCCGGGCGAGCAGTGGAACTTCGTTTTCGGCCAGGCCTCGCTGGAAGACCGCGTGGGGGTTTGGTCGCTCTACCGCTATGGGGATCCCGAAGGAGGCGAGGCCGCCTATCGCCAATGTCTGTTGCGGACGATCAAAGTGGGCACGCACGAGACGGGGCACATGTTTTCGATTCCGCACTGCGTCGAGTACGAGTGCAACATGGCCGGCAGCAACCACCTTGCCGAGATGGATCGCCGTCCCGCATGGCTTTGCCCGATCTGCCTGGCGAAACTCTCGTTTGCGACGGGCGTTGCCGCAGAGGCGCATTTCACGGCCCTGGAAGGCTTCTGCCACGAGCACGGGCTGGAGAAGGAAGCGGAGTATTATCGCCGCGCGCTGGCGAAGATTGGCGAGAAGCCCCGTTGACGCCGGCGCAATCCATGTTCGCGTATCCGACGCTCTCGACGTGCGCGGCGGGAGTGTGGACCCGTTTTCTCGCCGGATGGCCCCCCGAGGGTTGGTGGCGTGTGGCCCATTTTCGTCGTGACACGAGGTAAGATGGATGGTATAAGGGGGCTTTCCCCCTGTTGGCCGCATTGCCCTTCCCGACCATGCTTACCGAAAACATCTTGGATCTGATCGGCAACACGCCCTTGGTTCGCCTGAAGGGTGAACGCGTGTTTGGCAAAGCGGAATTCCTGAACCCCGGCGGGAGCGTGAAAGATCGCGTCGCCAAGGCGATGATCGAAGCCGCGGCGCGCGACGGGCGGCTCAAGCCCGGTGCCATTATCGCGGAGCCGACCAGCGGCAATACGGGCATTGGCGTGGCGCTGGTGGGCCGGCTCAAAGGTTATCAGGTGCGGATCGTCATGCCGGAAGGAATGAGCGAGGAGCGGAAGAAAATCATCCGCGCGCTGGGGGCCGATCTCGTGCTGACGCCCAATGAACTGAGTATCGGCGGTGCGGTGGAGTGCGTGCGCCAGATGGCGGCGGAGGACCCGCGCGTCTTCGTGCCGCAACAGTTCGAGAACCCCGCCAATCCGCGTTGCCACTACCACGGCACGGCGTGCGAACTGTGGCGTCAGTTGGAGGGGCAGATCGACTGCTTTGTGGCCGGCGTCGGCAGCGGGGGAACGCTCCAAGGTGTGGGCCAGTTCCTCAGAGAACGTCGGCCGGACGTGCGGATCGTCGCCGTCGAGCCGAAGAACGTGTCGGCCTTGCTGGGCCACGAGCCGGGGCTGCACCAGATTCAAGGGATCGGCGACGGCTTCATTCCCGCCGTGCTCGACGTGGCGCTGGTGGACGAGGTGATCGAGGTCAGCGATGAAGACGCGATCGAGACGACTCGGCAATTGAGCCGGGAGAGTGGATTGCTGGTAGGGACCTCGTCGGGGGCAAATGTCTGGGCCGCGCGGCAATTGGCGCCTCGCGTTCGCGGGAATGTGGCCACGGTGCTGCCGGACCGGGCCGAGCGCTACTTCAGTACGGCTTTGCTTTGAGTCGCCGGAAGAGCGCGGCGGTTGCCCGCGGCGTGAAGGGAATCGGTTGGCACGAACCTTTGCAATCATGAGACGTTGCCGACATGAGCAGCCATACGTCACGACCGAAAACCGATCGCGAGCGTTCGTCGGCGGAGGCGAAATGAGTGCTGCCCCCCGGCCCCTGCCGCAGCCAAGCATGATCGCTCGTATTACGCGGAGCCTGGGATGAGCCAGAACAACAAGCCGGTGGTGGTGGGGCTGGGCGAGGTCCTGTGGGATTGCTTCGAGGGCTCGCGGCTGCCGGGCGGTGCGCCGGCGAACGTCGCCTTTCAGGCCAGTCAACTCGGCTGCCTGGGAATCGTGTGTTCGCGCGTCGGCCGCGATGCCTTGGGGGACGAACTGCTGGCCTTCCTCCAAGGTCAAGGTTTGCGGACCGACTGGATTCAGCGCGATCCGATGCGTCCCACGGGCACGGTGACGGTTGACGCGACGTCCCCGGACCATCCGCGCTACACGATCCACGAGGACGTGGCCTGGGACCATCTGCAATTCGACGCGGCCCTGGAAGATCTGGCGGGGCAGGCCGACGCAATCTGCTTTGGCACGCTCGCGAGGCGCTCGCGGCGTTCGCGTGAGACGATTCACCGCGCGGTGCAATCGGCAAGATCCGCGTGTCTGATCGTGTACGACGTCAATCTCCGCCAGCACTATTACGAGCGGGAGTGGATCGAGCAGTCGCTTCGCATGGCGCACGTCGTGAAGCTCAACGCGGAAGAAGTGATCGAAATCGACAAGCTCTTGGAGTTTGAATCGCGCGACCAGGAGCATTTCGCGAGCACGGTCCGGGACCGCTACGGAATCGACACGGTATGTGTTACGCGCACCGAGCGGGGTTGCCTGCTCGTGGCGCCGGAGGGAACGATTGAGGATCCCGGCCGGCCGGTGCGCGTCGCGGATACGGTGGGCGCGGGCGATGCGTTCACCGCGGCCTTGATCTTCGCCTGGCTCCGCGCGTGGCCCCTGGCCGCGCAGGCCTCGTTTGCCAATGCCGCGGGGGCGCTCGTGGCCAGCCGGTCGGGCGCCATGCCGCCGCTGGGCGAAGAACTGGCGCGACTGGTGGCGGAGTATCCTTAGGGCCGATCCCAGAACCTTGGGAGGTGCTGCGATTTTCCGGCCGCACAGGGTTCCGGCGGCAGTTCAAGGATAGGTTCTTAGGCGAAAGAAAAGGCTCGCGATGGCTTCTCTCGCCGCGTCTACGAGGAAACGAGAGATCGAGGGTACCGGTGAGTATCTATAAGCCTGGCGACATTCGGGGCAGAGTGTCACGCGAGTTGAGTGCGGAACTCTATCGACGATGGGGCCTTGCCCTGGGAGGCCAGGTCGAGGCGCAGGAGAAATTCGTCGTTGGGGGAGACGCGCGATCCTCCACCGTCGATTATCTTGCCGCGCTGGCCGAAGGTCTCTCGCACGCCGGCGTCGACGTGGTCCAGCTCGGATCGCTTCCCACGCCGATGATCTACTACGCCAAGCGCCGGCTGAAGGCGGCGGGCTGCGCGATCGTGACCGCTTCGCACAGCGCGGCCGACGAGAACGGTTTGAAGTGGATGATCGGCGACCAGCCTCCGTCGGAGCGTTCGGTCCGCGCGCTGAAACGGGGCGCGGAATCGGACTCGGCGCACGCCAACGGCCGCACACCCACCCAGCCTCGCGACTTGGACGTCAGTTTCGACTACGTGGCCTGGCTCCAGGAGGCTTGGGTAGACACTCCCCCGATGCCTCGGCCGGTCGTGCTGGATGCCATGCACGGGGTTTGGGGCCAGCGCGCGGCGGTATCTGCAAGCGATCTTTCCCCATTCGCTGATTTCGGCGATCCACGACACTCCCGACGGCGAGTTCGCCGGCTGCATCCCCGACTGCTCGCAGTTCGAACTTCTGGAGGAACTCTCCGAGGCGGTCTACCAGCAGCGGGCCGCGCTGGGCGTGGCTTTCGACGGGGATGGGGATCGCGTGGCTTTTGTCGACGGCGAGGGGAACGTACTGACGGCGGACGAGTCGGCTTGGGTGTTGCTGGAAAGTCTGGCCGACACGCTTTCGGGGGAGAAATTCGTTTACGACCTGACGTTCTCCGATCGCGTGCCCGAGGCGGCTGGGCGGCTTGGTGCCGAAACGGTCGTGGAGCGGAGCGGCGACTCGTCGATTCGCCGCCGGATGCGGAAGGAGAACGCGCGGTTCGGAGCGGAGACGAGCGGTCATTACTTCTTCCGGGAACTCGACGGGGGCGATGACGGGCTGTATGCCGCATGTCGGTTGATCGCATTTCTTGCAGCCAGCGGCAAAGAGCTTGCCTCGTTGCGCCAGCAGTGTCCCGAGGTCTTTGCCACTCCGGATCTGCACGTGCGCGTCAAGTCGCAATACTGTCAGGCGGTCCTCGGCCGCGTGCGCGAGGTCTTTGCCAAGTATGCGCAAAGCGAGGTCGAGGGCGTTCGCATCGACTTTCCCAAGGGTTGGGCGCTGGTGCGCCATGCGGTGGGGAAACCGGGGCTCGTCTTCCGCTTCGAGGCCAAGAGTTGGAAGGCGCTGGCCAAGCTGATATGGCAGTTTTCCGAAGCGCTGCCGGAAGTGGGCGATGCACTCTGGGCGCGGTACGAAGAGTCTCTCAGCTTCGGGGAGGAAGATTTCTGATGGCGCCGGCGCGTTAGTCGGCCATGATGCACCGACCAGCCGCCCACGCGCGGAGGTGCTCGACGCGCTCGCGCATGACGACCGAGAGCGGGTTGGTTTGCCGGACGGCGGCGAGGACGTGATCGGTCGAGCACTCCTTTGTTTCGGCGAAGGCGGTATACATGCCGGCGAGGATGGCCTGCTCGATCTCCGCCCCGCTGAATCCCTCAGTGGCCTCGACGATCGCCGCGACGTCGAAGGTCGACGGTTCCCGGTGGCGCTTGCGGAGGTGGATGGTGAGAATTGCCTCGCGGTCGGCCTCGCCGGGAAGATCGATGAAGAAGATTTCGTCGAAACGGCCCTTGCGCATCAGCTCCGGCGGAAGCTGGGCGATGTTGTTGGCTGTGGCGATGAGAAAGATCGGGTGACGATGGTCCTGCATCCAGGTGAGCAGGGTGCCGAACATGCGCTGCGACAGTCCGCCGTCGGACGAGTCCGCGGTGGCTGAGGCGAATGCCTTCTCGATTTCGTCGATCCAGAGCACCACCGGGGCCATCGATTCGGCTTGCGTGAGGGCTTCGCGGAGTCGCGCTTCGCTCTCACCGATGTACTTCTGGTAGAGCACTCCCGGATCCATGCGCAACAAGGGCATGCGCCACGCGGAGGCCACGACTTTGGCGCACAGGCTCTTGCCGCACCCTTGCACGCCCAGAAGGAGCATGCCGCGGGGCGAATCGAGGCCGAACTGCCGGGCCTTGGCGCTGAAACCGTCGCGCCGCTGGTTCAGCCATCGTTTGAGGTTCTTCAAGCCGCCGATATCCTCCGGATGGATGTCGGCGGTAATCGATTCCAGGCAGCCCATCGTTCCCAGGCGGTTGCGCTTGGCATCGACGATTCGCGGCAGGTCCGAGCCGTCGAGGAGGTAGTCGTCGTGGATGGCGGCCAGGACGAGGCGCGCGGATTCTTCGGCGGTCAGGCCGCGGAGCGTCTGCACAAGCTGTTCGAACTGCCGCTTGCTGAGCCGGGCCTCGATTTCGACGAGGCTGCGCTCGCGCGATTGGCGGAACGTGCTGCGGACCACTTCCTCCAGTTCTTCGGCGTCCGGCCAGCCGACCTCGAAGCGGACGGCCAGGCGGCGGACGTCGGGCGGCAGGGGGGAGGCGTCGACCAGCACCAGGGTCCAGGGCCGGTCGTGGCTGGTGAAGTACAGATCGCGGAGGTAGCGCGCCACGCCCGGGTCCTTGGCGTGGTGGCCAAGGTCCTTGAACAGGTAGACGCCCGGATCCGCGGCCTCCTTCAAGTAGCGCAGCGCAGCCTGCGGCTTGGAGGGTTCCACGAGGCGGGCGCAGCCGCCGGGCGGGGTCTGTACCAGCCCCTCGGTGAACGACCACTCGACCACCGGGCGGTTCAACTCCTGCGCTGCTTCGCGCACAATGCGGATCGCGCGCGGCTCGTCGGCGGTTTCCAGGGCGAGGATCGGGTTGCCCGCCTGGATCAAAAGCCGCAATTGGTCGGACTTCATCATCGCTTCCCGCCGCCCTCGTGCCGAGCGGAGGCTCTGCCGGTAGACTGCAGGCAGCCTTTGGCCTGCGACCGCGCGGGGGCAGCCGACGCGTGAACTCCATTGTAGGTCGCGGCTGCCGGGGCACGCAACGGGCAACTCGGCGGGGTGCTCCCTTGCCGCGCGCCCGATGCGCCGCTATAAGAACCTATCGTGGAACCGGGACCGCAGTCCTCCGCGGCCGGAGAATTCGGGAGCGGCACACGGCTCGGGGATCGGCTCTAAAAACCGATCGCGGAACTGCCGCTGCGGCCCTGTGCGGCCGGAAAACCGCAGCACCCCGAAAGCTTCTGGGATCGGCTCAAAGAACCTATCGAATGCCGTTGTCGTGCATCGAAGATGAATAAGGTTCTGCGGAGTCTTTTCGGGCGGAGCACGGTCCGCGAGTCCAATCCAGGATCGGCGAAGGCGAGTTGAATGGCGATTTCCTACGAAGAAGCACGGGAGCAGCTTGGCGCGTGGACCGAGAATCCTTCCCTGTTGAACCATGCGCACGGTAGAGATTGCCATGCGCAGCGCCGCGGCGCGCTATGGCGAGGGAGCGGACGCCGAGCGCTGGGCCATTACCGGACTGTTGCACGACGCGGACTATGAACGATGGCCGGAGGATCACCCGGGTCGCATCGTGGCCTGGCTTCGCGAGCGTGGAGAGGAAGAAATCGCCTACGCCGTGTCGGCTCACAACAGCCATCTGGGGGTCGAGCCCCGCGCGGCGATCGATAAGGCCCTGTTGGCGTGCGATGAGTTGGCCGGCTTTGTGATTGCCTGCGCGTTGGTGCGTCCCGAGGGCATCGTCACGCTCAACGAGAAGAGCGTGAAGAAGAAGCTCAAAGACAAAGCCTTTGCCGCCAAAGTGGACCGGGGCGAGATCCGGCGGGGAGCCGAACTGCTCGGCGTCGACCTGGACGAGCATATTCGCTTCGTGATCGAAGCGCTCTGCGCGCACGCCGAAGAGTTGGGAATCTCGGCAAAGCCGTCTTGATGCCGAGAGATCGTTGCGCCGCAGAGAATCTCGGACTGGCTCTAAGAACCTATCCCGGAGCTGCCGCCGCGGCTCTGTGCGGCCGGAAAATCGCCGCACCTCCCAAGGTCCTGGGATCGGCTCTACGAGCCCGCGGCTTCCAGTTCCTGGAGCATCTCGACGGCCAGTCGCGCATTCTCTTCGCCCCCGATGCGGTGGAGGAAGTCGAGTAGCGCGGCTGCGGCGGGCTCGGGGAGTTGTTCGGGAGCGAGATCGAGGAGGGCTTCCAGTTCGTGCGCGGGCAGGTCGTCGATGCGCGGGGCCATGGCGGGTTCTTTCGGGCGGGCATTGAGACGCGTGGGCTTCTTGAGAGAAGGATCGGTCCCGCCCGCGGCCCAACTCTTGTGCGGCGGGGCGGAAAACGCCGGCTGAAGCCCGCTGAGGACCGGAGAATTCGATTGGGCAAGCGCGCGCTTCGCGAGCGGTCACGCGGCGGGCTGCTGGCAATGATAGCACATCACCCGCGTCGGCGCGACCATTGCCACTGCAAGGCGAACGGCAGCGGCCGAGCTGGTGCCCCGTGCTTGAGCTTCTGACCGTTGAGACGAGAATTCGGGGCAGGAGTCTTGTCGGCATCGCCGCCTTCTTCCAGAAGCGGGTCGCGAGAGGTCGGCGAGTCGACGAAAGAACCCCGCCTGAGCAAGTGGCTCAGGCGGGGCGTAGGTGTGGGTTGCGTTCCGCATCCTGCAGCGCCCATCCCCCAGCGTCCGGCAGTCTCCGTACTGCCATGTCTTGAGAAGATATCAGGTATCCGTGTATTGTCAACTCACCCCGGCCGCTTTCAGATCCCATGGTGGCAGCGGCGCTGCTGCGGAACGGACTCGCGCGGCGCGGGGTTTGTTTGGTGTGCGACCGTTGACGATGGCATTGCCATGAGAGGCGATCGGCAGCAGAGACCGACAGGCGAATGCGACACATCGTTGCGTGGTGCGTGTGCAGCGTTGATCGATGCCTTGTCGGGTGGCGCCCTTCACACGGGGCCGGAGAATCGCTCGACCGCGCAGAACACGACCCGCGCGCAACGAGCGAAGACGAGCGTCAGAGCCGATCCCAGAACCGCATCCCGCTCCTGAATCCTCCGGCCGCGGAGGACTGCCGCGGCAGTTCCGGGATAGGTTCGCAGAGAGGCTTGTGGGTTCGTGATTCGATGTCGTGCATTACGGAAGGTTGAGCTACACGTGGGACGCCGTTACCTGAGGTACGTGCAGGCAAATCTCTTCCCGGTGGATGGGCACGTCGGCCGGAGCGGCGAAGCCGAGACGCACGCGAGTTCCCTGAATGTCGAGTATGGTTACCGTGATCGAGTTGCCAATGACAACTCGCTCGCCGAGCTTACGCGAAAGGATGAGCATAAGACTTCCTCCTTGAAGGGCAAACCGGGGACGGTCCGGTTTCTTGTGTCAATTTCAACTGGCATAATTGGTAAATATCACGCCATCCCCAGCAGTGGTCAAGAGGAATTTCCCGATACGACGAAGGTGCCAAGTGCTTCGAGCCCCGCATTTCCGGCTTTTTTGGCTGGCCGATCGGGTAGGCGGGCCGCGCTGTGCGCGCCGCCGGGCAACACTGTCGCGTCCTCCTTGGCTGTGTGTTTGGGTGAAATGGGATGAATGGATGGATGGCAACTCTCTTCTCACTTGGACTTGGGTCGGGGCCACGAGCCGATCGGAGTATCGCGGCCCGCTCGATCGCAGGACGGGCGGACAGGACCGTGGGACGGGTGGGCCGGCCTGGTAAGGGGCAGGTTGGAGCAGGGTTGGCTTCCCTTTGGGCCTACAATGTTGATGGGAGTCCGGTGGTGTCTGAAATGTGAGGTTTTGCGCATGAGCGTCGCCTTACCCGTGGACGTCGGAAACATCGATGCACGGACGCTCGAAGCAGCACTCATGCGAGCGTCGCAGGGACGCATGATCGCCCGGCTGGACGAGATCGTGCGGGTCGCTCGGCTCAATTGGGACTACCCGGGCAGCGACGGAGACGCCCACATCACCTTCCTCTTGTCGCGTCGGTACACGGTCGAGTATTCCGAGGGGTCGCTTGTGGTTCGACCCGCCGCCGGAGTGACTTCCCGCGGCTAAGCCGGCGCTCGTGATTCTCTCGCTCCAGTGCGTTACCGAGTGGCGAGCATGTCGGCTTCGATGATTGTGCCGTTCCTTCCGCTGACGCTTGGCCGCAGCGATTCGCCCATCGGCTCGGGCGGAAAATGCGGCCGGATCTTTTGATCGGCAATCGCGGGTTCTGGTCCCGCCGATGATTGCATTCCGCGTGACGGTGAGCATAATGAACGCTTCCTGTCCCCGGCCCCATTCGTTCTTCCCGCGCCGGGGGGGTGGCTCATGAGGAAGGCTATGGCTGACATTGCGCTAATGGCTGCGGGCAACGGTTCTGCCGGGATGCTTTCGCTCGGCTGGCTCGACAATGCAATCATCGCAATCTACTTTGTCGTCGTGCTGGCGATCGGCTTCTATCTGAAGCGATTTGCCGGCACCGGCGAGGACTTTTTCATGGCGGGCCGCAAGATGACGGCCTGGATTGCGGGGTTGAGCTTCATTTCGGCCAACCTCAGCTCGCTGGAGACGATGGGTTGGTCGGCCATGGCCTACCAATACGGCATGCTGGGCGCCCACGCTTATTTGATCGGCGCCATTCCCGCGATCCTCTTTTTGGCGATCGTGATGATGCCGTTTTATTACATCTGCAAAACGCATTCCGTTCCCGGCTATCTCAAGCTTCGCTACGGCGAGGGAAGCCGGACGCTGGCGGGCGTGTCGTTTGCGCTGATGACCGTGCTGGTGAGCGGTTCGAGCATGTTTGCGATGGCCAAGATCCTTCGCCTGCTCCTGGGCTGGGACATGAACGTGAGCATCTGGGTCGCCTCGCTCACGGTTGCCATCTACGTGACCTTGGGCGGACTGATCTCGGCGGTGTTCAACGAGGTGCTCCAGTTCTTTCTCATCTGGTTTGGGTCGCTGTTGATCCCGATCCTCGGCCTGATCCACGCCGGCGGTTGGAACGCGATGATCGAGAAGATCCGCGACAACGTGGCCGTCACACGTCCGGAACTGGCCAATACCGACTTTACCAGCCTGTGGGGCAATCTTGGCTCGTTCGACACCAACCCCATGGGGATCGATTGGTTTGGCATGGTGTTCGGTTTGGGGCTGGCCGTGAGCTTCGGCTATTGGTGCACGGATTTCCTCCAGGTGCAGCGCGTGATCGTGGCCAAGAATCTCCGCGCCGCGCAAAATGGAACGATCATCGGTGCCGTGCTCAAGATGTGCGTGCCCCTGATCGTCACGATTCCGGGGCTCTTGGGCCTTGCCGTGCTTACGAATGCCGACGGTTCGCCGATGGCGCTGGTGCCCGAGAGCGATCCTCGCTCGATTATGCAACCCACGTACAACGACGTGCTGCCGCTGTTGATGGGCAAGTACCTTGGGCCAGGTCTGCTCGGCTTGGGGGTGACGGCGATGATCGCGGGGTTCATGTCGGGCATGGCCGGAAACGTGAGCGCTTTTGCCACGGTGTGGACGTACGACGTCTACCGCCCCTTGCTCTACCGCCGCGGCAGCGATCACCACTACCTGAACATGGGTCGCTGGTCGTCGATCGTGGGCGTGCTGGCCTCGATCGGCACCGCCTATTTGCTGTTTTTCTTCTCGAACATCCTCGAGTATTTGCAGGTTCTGATCTTCTTCTTCATCGTGCCCTTGTTCGGCATCGTGATATTGGGCATGCTGTGGAAGCGCGCTACGCCGGCGGGCGGTTTCTGGGGCTTCCTGGTCGCCATGCTGGTTTCGATGGGGATGTGGGTCTATGTCCACACGTTCCCGGAAGGGTACCGCCCCTACCCGCAGATCACCCTCGATCGCCAATTCGAGGACTCTGGATCCGGGAAGCGAGCGGTCGATCCGGTCGTCCGCCTGGAAACCGCAAAGGGGCAGGACGGCGGCAAGGAGCAGATCACTCGCGTGGTCGTGGAAAGCGGTATTGTGAAGACTTTGAACGTGCCGATGCCCGGTCCGAGTGGACCGGTGGGGAACGGCTCAAACGCGTTTGTCATCAAGGACAGCGCGGTCACGCTTCCGATTGCCATCGCCGGCAAGGACCGCGTCTCGGGCGAGGAGACGTCGCTGAGCGTGCGCGTGTTGGCCCCGCACGTATTTCTCGCGAGTGCACTGAAGGATGGGGCGACCAAGTTCGGGGCCGAGAAGGTGCCCGTCGTACTCGAGCCGGGCGTGAAGGTCGTGGCGTCGGAGGCCACGCAGACGTTCGCCCCGGCGGTCCTCAACCCGGATCACGCCCAGTACGTCGCGCGTTCGAGGAAGGCGCAGCCGATGGCCGTGAACATGTACAGCGGGTTCTGGACGCTGACGGTGACCCTCCTGGTGGCGATCGGTGTGAGTGTATTCACGCGGCCGAAACCCGATGCGGAGCTGACGAACCTGGTCATGGGCCTCACGCCGCTTCCCGACGAAGGCCGCGCTGCGTGGTACGAAAGCCCGCGCATTTGGGCCACGGTGGTCGCCATCGTGCTCGTCGCGATCAATATCCTCTTCTGGTAGTAGATGATCCATGGATACCGAACACCAAATCCCCATCTGGTTCTTCATCGGCTCTTTACTCCTGATCTACGGGGTGTTGATCACCGGCTCCGGCATCTACGGCGCGATATTTCCGCCGCCTGTGGAGCATCGCGTTACCCTGTGGGAATTGCATGCCGACATCTGGTGGGTGCGCTGATGGTCGTGATTGGGCTGTTCTACGCGATCCGTTTCCGTCCCGACGGCGCCGCGGAGTAGTGCGTCTTCGATCGCATCGACGGAAGACGCCATGGGGCCCCGATTCGCTCCCAAGATGCGAACCGATCCGGCGAAACACTCTTAGAACCTATCCCAGAACCTTTCGAGTTACTGCGGTTTTCCGGCCGCACAGGGCCGCGGCGGCAGTTCCGGGATAGGTTCTTAGAGCCGATGCCAGAACCTTGGGTGGTGCCACGCTTCTCCGGCCGCACAGGGTTGTAGCGGCGGTTCTAGGATAGGTTGTTAGAGCCGATGCCAGAACCGTGTGCCGCTTCTGCATTCTCCGGCCGCGGAGGACTGCCGTGGCGGTTCGGGGTTGGTCTCTTAGAGCCGATTCGTGAACCGATTGCGGCGCGGTGGGATTTCGGCCGCACAGGGCCCCAGCGGCGGTTCGGGGTTGGTCTTTTAGAGCCGATTCGTGAACGGATTGCGGCGGGACGGGATTTCGGCCGCCGAAGGCCGCCCAGGCGGTTCGGGGATTGGTTTTTGGCAGGCCGCGGATCGCACGTTGCCCCGTGCGCGCGGCGCCCCTCCAGCAAGTGCGATGGGGATCTTCGGATGCTCTCATGTGCCCTTACCGTTCACGACGCATGGAAACGCTTCGCTTCGACGCAGGCGTTGGCGGGAGTGGGCTTGGAACTCCGCCGCGGCGAGTGCCTGGCGCTTCTCGGGCCCAACGGGGCGGGCAAGACTACGCTCGTGCGTGCCATCGGCGGACGCGTGCGTCTTGACCGCGGGCAGATTGCGATCCAAGCCGCGTCCTCGAGTTCTAACGGTTGCTCGTCGCTGGGCGTGGTTCCTCAGGAGATCGCGATTTATCCGCTGCTGACCGCACGGGAGAACCTCGAGGTGTTTGCGCGCTTGCGGGCCTGCGCGGCCGCCAACTCGCCGACCGCGTTGCGTGGGCTCTGGAGTGGACGGAGCTGGCCGAGCGCGCGCGCGAGCCGGTGAAACGCTTTTCCGGAGGCATGAAGCGACGCCTCAACCTCGCCTGCGGCGTGCTCCACCAGCCCGAGGTTGTGTTGCTGGACGAGCCCACCGTGGGCGTGGATCCGCAGAGCCGGCAGCGGATTCTGGGAAATGCTCGCCGAACTGCGGGCGCGAGGAGTCTCGCTGCTGTTGACGTCGCATCAGCTCGACGAAGCTCAACAGGTCTGCGACCGCGTCGTGATCATCGACGGAGGCAAGGTGATCGCCGCGGGCACCCTGGAAGAACTGGTGGATCGAACGATCGGCGCGGGTCGGCGCGTCAGCATCATCCTGGAGCCCGAGGCGCGGGAATCGCTCCGGCGCAAGGTTTTCCGATCGACGACGAAGATACTCTCGGCCACCGCCTCGTAGACGTGGGCGCGGAACTTCCTCCGCTGCTCACGCGTCTGGGTGAGGCCGGGGGCCGGATCCGCGACATCCGCATCGAGACGCCGGGGCTTCAGGCGGTCTTCCTCCACCTCACCGGCCGGGAGCTTCGCGAATGATTCGCACGCTACTCCGGGTGGACTGGCTCAACCTGCAGCGCGACTGACGTGGCCCTCGGCCTTACGTATGTCGTGCCGCTGATCTTTTTCTCGATCTTCGCGTTGATCTTCGGCACCATGGGGGGCGGCGGCGACGGCGCGCAACGCAGTCTGGCCGTACTCGTGGTCGACGAGGACCAGAGCGACGTCAGTCGCCGTTTCGTCGAGCGGCTTTCCCGGCAGAAGTCGCTGGTCACCAGCGCTCTGGCCGCTCCAACCGCGGCTGGCGGCGAAGTCTCCGACGCGCGGGGCGAAACGCGGAGCCAGGTGCGCCAAGGCAAGTTTCCGGCTGCGGTGTTGATTCCCGAGGGCTGGGGCGCGGCGTTCGGCGATTTCGCCAGGGAGGGCCCGGCCGTGGAACTGATCTACGACGCCGCCAACCCCTTTGCACGCTACACCGTAACCGGCTTGCTCCAAGCTTCCGCCTTTACCGCCGCGCCGGACGTGCTCATGGAAAAGGGTTTCGAGTGGTTCGATCGCATGGGCAGCGCGCTGACCCCGCAGCAGCGGACCATGCTCGAGTCGCTCAAGCCGCTGGTGCGCGGTGAGGGTGGGGATCGGCAGGGAATCGCGCCGGATGCTTCCGACGAGGAGGCTGCTCTGGGGTCGCTGGTGCGCGTGGAAGCAACGGCGGCGAGATCGGAGCCATCCGACCGTTCCATGCACCGCGGCCCTTCGCTGGTGGCTCACTATGCCGCCGGGATCGGAGTCATGTTCCTTCTGTTCTCGATGGCGGGGGCGGGAAGCTCGCTTTTGGAGGAAGAGGAGACGGGTACGCTGGAGCGCATTCTCGGTTCACGCATGCGCATGGGCCCCCTCCTGGTGAGCAAGTGGCTCTTCTGGTCCTTTCTCGGCGTGCTCCAGATGGCGATCATGTTTGTCTGGGCGCGCTGGCGTTCGGCCTGGAACTGTGGACTTCCAATCACCTCGCCGGGTTTGCGGTGATGACCCTGGTCACCAGCGCGGCGGCGGCTGCATTCGCGATGATGCTCGCGGCGGTTTCGCGAAGCCGCGCGCAGTTGAACCTGATCTCGACGACGTTGATCATGGTCATGTCGGCCCTGGGCGGAAGCATGGTTCCGCGCGTGTTCATGCCCGAGTTCATGAGGACTCCCGCCCTGTTCACGTTCAACGGCTGGGCCATGGACGGCTATCTCAAGGTCTTCTGGCACGACGATCCCTCTGCGACCTTGGTGGGATCGCTCGTGGCCGTCGTGCCCCAGGTGGCGATGCTCGCCGCGATGACGGTGACTTTTTTGGCCGTCGCGCGCATGCTGGCACGGCGCTGGGAAGCCGTCTAGTGCGGCTTCCGCGCCGATACCGAAACCGCGCGCGGCAGGGGGCGCGCGCGGCGACATCGAACATGGATCAGCGCTCGCGCGTTTTGGCGCGTTCCCGCTCGGCGCCGCCCTCACCCTTATTGGTTCGCATTTGCTGCATCTCGCGACGAATTTCACGCACCTCGCGGAGCAATTGATCCAGAGTCTTCTGGATCCGGTCGTGCGACGCCTCGTGCCGGAATTCCTCGGCTTCCGGACGATCCTTGTCGCGGCCGGGTGGCAGAACGCGTTGCCCGGGCTGCATGCGATCGGAACGAAGCATGCGTTCGCTGCTGCCGAGAGTCACGTCGAGTTGCTTCTCCTTGTCATCGCGGCGCACCGTCACGGCGACGCGATCTCGCGGTTTCCGTTCCTGGATCACCCGACGCGCAGTCCTCGGGGCTATTGATGGACTGGTCACCGATGCGCACCAGCACGTCGCCCGGGCGCAGTCCGGCCTCGGCGGCTGGGCCTGCCGGGTGAACTGCTGCGATGAGTACGGCTTGCTTGCCATCGCCTTCGCGCTCGTCCCTGAGAATCACGCCGAGCCAGGCTGCGTCGTCGGGTTCGCCTTCGCGTGGTGCGGCCTCCGCTTTGTCGCGTTCGCGCCGAGGGCGGTCCTCGCGTGCTTTCGCTCGTTCTCGTTTGATCCCCTCGCGGACCTCCTTGCGCATTGTGTCTTGCGAGGCTGCCAGCTTCACGAGCGCCGTATGTTCTTCTTCCTGGCGTCGGAATTGCAGCTTAATCTCCGTGCCCGGCTGCAATTTGCCGATCAACTGGCTCAACTGCTTGCCCGAGCGCACCTGCTCGTCGTTTACTCTGAGGATGTGATCCCCTTCGCGCAGGCCGGCCTTTGCCGCGGGCGTGTCGGGCAGTACTTCCACAACCCTGGCTCCCTTGCCGTCCGATTCCGGTTCGATGATTACGCCGAGAACCGCGGAGGCGGCGGGTTGGCGATTCCTCGACATGAGTCGGATTGTGCGGTTTGTCCTCCGTCGTTTGAGCTCGTCCTTGCGATGGCAGCGATAGGGCCAGCACGGCGACCATCCATGCAAACCGCGAGAAACTGCGTGTCATTAGCCTTCTCCTGTTCGTGGGAAACTGGGACCGAAAGAACACCAATCCGCAGGGGCTCCATCGGCGGTGCGCAAGAGGCAGAGGCGGGCGGCGCAGAGGTACAGTAAGCGGCCACGAGGCGGAGCCCCGTAAGTGCTCAGGAGGGCAATGCCCTGGCCGGAAAACCGGCCCCTCATTGCCCGGCCTCGTGGCATTGCTGTTCTGAAGCTTGATAAATAAGGGTAAGAAAGTTTGCGTCCCGAGAGAATCGGGGACTTGCGGAGACCTCGACCCGTAATCTCCCGAGAGGGACTGCGTTGCCTGGGTCCCACCCCTTGTGCTGGGCGAGCCGCGAATCGTGCTTCCCTGAAAAGGGTGTGGGCAGCGGTGCACATCGCTTGACCCATTTGGGTGGATTCGGTCACGTCCGAGGCGGCCGGTTTCTCGCGGACGGAGGTGTCCGCATCACAAAGTCGCTGGTAGCCGGTAGTCTGAATCGCAACCTAAGGTCGTCCACGGGCTTGCGGACTGATGGAGCGAAAGGGCTCGACGGCCAAGGAATAAGGCTTGCGGCAGGGCGTGGGAGGCAGTGGCGTGGTGGCCCGTAGCCTGGAAGCGACCGGGCATTGCCACTCAGCAAGACTAGTCTTCCACCGCTTGTCCCCCTAGGATTACCCCGCAGGTCGCGACGCCCCCCGTGTTGCGGCTCATGAGAGAGGGAAGCGCCGAGCATGATGAAAACGCGAGTGATGATTGTGGACGACCATCCGGTCATGCGCATGGGGCTGACGGAACTGATCGAGCACGAGCCCGACCTGGAGGTCTGCGGCACGGCCGCCGAAGTGACCGAGGCGATGCAGATGATCGACGCGGTTCATCCGGATGTGGCCGTGGTCGACATTTCTTTACGCGGCGGCAACGGCATCGAGTTGATCGAGCAGGCCAAGGCCCGGCACAGCGAGATCAAGATGCTCGTGGCATCGATGTACGACGAGGTGCTGTTCGCCGAACGCGCCCTGCGTGCGGGCGCCATGGGGTTCATCAATAAGCAGGAGCCTCCCGAGGAGATTCTCAGTGCGCCTGCGCCAGGTGATCGGCGGCCAGGTTTACCTGAGTTCCCGGATGGCCAATCGGCTGCTGCAACTGCGTGGTCGGGGGGCGCGCCCCCAGCGCGATCCCGATCGAGAGCCTCTCGAACCGCGAGTTGGAGGTCTTCGAGTTCGTCGGCCAGGGAATGACGACCAAGCAGATCGCTCGCCGCCTGGTTCTCAGTCCCAAGACCATCGAGACGCACCGCGAGAAGATCAAGAAGAAGCTGAGGCTGAAGAACAGCGCCGAGTTGGGTTGCCGCGCGGTGCAGTGGGTGCTGGAGCACCGCGGCGTTTCCGGAAGCTCTCCGGCGATGCCGGAGCAATCGACGTAACGGTTGCGGGCATGGCTGAGCGGGGGCCGCCGTTTCTCGACGGTCCCGCCACCCCGCGCGTTTCTCGGCGGCAGACAAGCGGTGCGAACCGTCCAAGACGCTTGAGACGATCCTCTTGGCGCAAGTCACGGCGGCGATTTTCTGCGACTCGCCGAGCGCCACCTTCCGAGAGACTCAGGGGGCTTTTGCCCCGAGTTCCGCGATGCGGATGTTGCGCCACCGCACGCGAAGCGGTTCAGTGCGTTTGCCGACGCCGTGGACCTGCAGCGCGATGAAGCCGCGCGGCGTCATGTCGTCCTTCAGGTCGGCGGCCGGCACGCCGTTGATCCAGGTCTTGATCGAGTCGCCGCGGCACTCGATGCGGAACTTGTTCCACTCGTTCTGCTTGAAGGCCTTGCGGGCCGGCTCGTTGTTTTTCAGATCGTTCAGCCAGCCGCGCCGGCTCTCGTCGTAGATGCCGCCGCTCCAGGCCCGGTTCGACGGATCGATTTCGACCTGGTAGCCGTGGACTCGGCCGTTCTTGTAGTCCGGCCGGCTTTCGCTGCGGATCTGCACGCCCGAGTTCAGTCCCGGATCGACCTTGAACTCGAGTTCGAGGATGAAGTCGCCGTAGGTCTTTTCGGTGCAGAGGAAGCTATTGGAGGTGTTGGGCACCGAGGTGCCGACGATCGTGCCGTCTTCGACGGCGTACTTCGCCTTGCCGCCGCGCTGGATCCAACCGTCGAGCGTCTTGCCGTCGAACAGCGGGCGAAAAGCCGCCTCTTCGGCAGCCGGGAGCGAAGCGCGGGGAAGAATCGCAAGCACCAGGAGCGAGGCGAGGAGGCGGGGGATCATGGCGAGTTCCTTGGAGCGAAAATGGGGATGTGGGGGGCTGGCGAGGGAGCGATCCGCGTTTCCGCGACCGCTGCGTACCTGGACGCCAGGATAGCCGGAGCGGTACTGCGTCGCAAGCGTCCCACGCGGCATACGCCGTGGCGCGGGGCGGGGCCGCAGTGGGCTGTGAGTCGCAACACGCCGCGCGGTCTGAAGTTGTGCGAGATGTGGGTGCTCCCACCCCGCCTCGGGCCTACGGACGGCTGTTTCGGGGGCGATCCTAGTCGATCGACCGTCGACGCGGGACATTGCTTCGGCGTCGGCGATCGACTATTCTGCCCCCAGGGTGCGCGGTTTCGGACAAGGCGACGTGCCCTGCGTGGCGCCCTTGGAGCGCCCCAGCCGTCGACTTCACGTGCCAGACCTGGCGAGAGGAACCATCGATGAAGAACATGCGCATTTCGCGACGCGGGGCACTGCACTCCGCCGCAGCGGCCGTGGCCGCACCGTACCTGATCACTTCGACTGCGCTGGGCAACGCCGAGAAAGCACCGGCCAGTGAACGCGTGGTGCTGGGACATATTGGCGTCGGGAATCAGGGTGGAGGGCTCTTTCGCGCTTCCAGAACTGCAAGGGCGCTCAGAGCGTGGCCGTCGCCGACGCCTACAAGGACCGCCGCGAGGCCTTCGCGCGCTCTGCAAAGGGACAGGCTTACGCCGATTTCCGCGAGTTGCTCGCACGCACGGACGTCGACGCCGTGATCGTGGCCACGCCCGATCACTGGCACGTGCCGATCGCCAACGCGGCGGCGCGGGCGAAGAAGGACGCCTACGTGGAAAAGCCGCTTGGGCGTGAGCATCGAGGAGTGCCTGGCCTGCCGCAAGGCGTTCCAGGACAACGACCGCGTCTTCCAGTACGGCACGATGCAGCGGAGCATGCCGCATTGCCATTTCGGCTGCGAATTGGTCCGCAACTGGAAGATCGGCAAGGTGCACACGATCGAGGTCGATCGCGCCCAACGGCGGCGCCGGGCGGTTCGACCCAGCAGGTCGCCCGTGCCGCCCGATCTGGACTACGAGATGTGGTGCGGCCCCTCGCCCGTCAAACCCTATACGCGCCGACCGCTGCAAGCCGCCGGGCACGTACTGGATTTACGACTACTCGATCGGCTATCTGGGCGGCTGGGGCGCCCATCCGCTGGACATCATGGTTTGGGGAAGCGATGCCGACCTGGCCGGCCCGATGACGCGTCGAAGGCACGGGCGTGATTCCCAGCGAGGGACTCTACGACACGGTGTACAACTGGGACGTGAAGATCCGAGATGGCCGACGGCGTGAAGATGACGTTCAAGCCCGGCGGCGACTCGACGAAGTTCATCGGCACCGAGGGCTGGGTGCGGATTTGCGCGGCGACGGGGCCACGGCATCGACGCCGAGCCCAAGTCGCTTCTTGACGACCAAGATCACGCCGAACGACATGCGCCTCGTCAACAGCCGCAACCATTATCAGAACTTCGTCGACGCGGTCGAGATCGCAAGACGCCGGTCAGCAACCTGGCCGACGCCGTGCGCAGCGACATCATCAGCCATTTGTGCGAACATCGCCGTGCGTCTGAAGCGAAAGATCACCTGGGACCCGGCCAAGCGGGCGATCGTCGGCGACGAGGAAGCCGCCAAGCTTACGCGGCGGGCGTATCGCGCCCCGTGGACGCTTTAACGCCGAGTTCGGAACCGTTGGCGGCGCGGCGATCTTGCCGGCCGCCCAGGGCTTTTGCGGCTTCTGGATGGGTTCTTCATTGCTTTGTCGTTTGCACGTCGTAAAGTCGCGTCGCTCCCGGTCACCCTTCAGGGGCTCGGCCGGGGGCGGCTCGCTCACGGCGGCTGATTCCTGCGAGCACCTGCCATGCGACGTCTCCTCCCCTGGATCTTCCTCCTGGTGCTCATCCCTTCCGCGGCCATGCCACGGTTCAGTCTTGCGCAGCCGAAACCGGTTGTTTCCGAGAAGGGACTGGTCGACGCGATTCGTTCGGGCGGAGCAGTTCCAGCGGCCGATCCTGGGGTGGTCGAAGCGATCCGCGCGATGGAGCAGTTGCGCGGGCAGTTCGAGTTTGATGCCGCGGGACGGCTGGTGGGCGTGGACCTCTCGAGCGGCCGCGTATCCGTCACCGACGGGGAAATTCCCCTGCTCAGCCGATTTTCCCACCTCGTGCGAGTCCGCCTTTCCGGCGGCGGGATCACCGGCAAGGGAGCCCGTCAACTGGCAACCATGACCGGCTTGGAGGAACTTTCGCTCCTCGATGCCCAGATCGACAACCAGGACCTGGCGGCGCTCGCGCGGGCTGGGGAACCTTACCTCGCTGACCCTCCAGCGGAGTGCGCTCGTCGACGACCGAGGAATCGAACATCTCAAGCAGCTTTCCAAGCTTTCGAGCTTGGGCCTCTTAGACCTGGGAATTACCGATCGCGGGCTGGCGCACCTCGGCGCACTGGCGCGGCTGCGCTTGCTCGACCTTCGAGGCTGCTCGCAGATCACTCCCGCGGGTCTGGCGCAACTCGTCTCGCTCAAGAACCTCAAGGCCCTTCGGCTCCGCGGTTACCGGTTCGACGACCGCGCCCTGGGCGAACTCAAGCAGTTCAAAGCACTCACCAGCCTAACGATCGAAGAGGGGTCCTTCGGCGATGCGGGGCTTGCCGGATTGACGGCCATGCCGCTGGAAGACCTTACGCTCATGCGTTGCTACGGTGTGACTGACGAGGGGTTGCGCAGCCTTCGGCGCTTGCCCTTGCGGCAGTTGGCGCTGCGCGACGTGCCGATCACCGGCGAAGGTCTGGTTCACCTCGCAGCGCAGCCGAAGCTCACCGTGCTCAGGCTCAACGAGACGGGCGTCGGCGATGCGGCGATCGAGCACCTTGTCGGCCTCAAGTCGCTGGTGCGACTCGAACTCCGCCAGACGCAAGTGGGAGACGCGGGCCTGAAGGTCCTCGGGCAGCTCACCAACCTGGAGTACTTGGATTTGGAGAGTACGCGCAGCGGCGACGCCGGGCTTGCCTGCCTGCTCGGGCTCGGCAAGCTCCGGACCTTGAACCTCCGTCTCTGCGGACAAGTGACCGATGGTGCGGTCGAAGCGATCGGCCGGCTACAGGCCCTCCAGTCGCTCAACGTGAACCAGACCCAGATCAGCGAGGCGGGCCTTGCCCAGTTGCGCAAACGACTTCCCCGCTGTCGGCTGGACTCGAGGTAGGTCTACCGGTTCGATGGCCCACGCTCCCTGCTACAGGGGCACCCGTGTCTGAGAGTTCCTCGGCACATCCGGTCGCACTGGGTTGGCGCCTCACAGACGGCCGAAGCTTTCCTAACCTCTCAGGCTTCGCCAGTTCCGACGCTCGGCCCTAGTGACCACGAGTTTCGGTTGCCGCAGGGCTTGCTGCGCTCACGCCCCCACCCTTGATAGTCGATGCTAAATACGGTGTGCTCCGTCGGTTGGGAGAGCCGGGAGCACAGTTTGCGTAGCATACGGGTGCTCGTCGCGCGTGCGGGATTGCGGCACCGGACGAGGGACTCCGCACGGCAGGCCGGTGGGCGAGGAGAGGGGAATGCAAAGGCTTTTCTGCAAGCTGGCGTTTTGGATGGTGGCCGTCGCCGCCGCCGTGGTTTCGGTCCGTGCGGAAGCAGCAGAAGCAGCCGAGCCCGCAGTGCCGCCCGAAGACTCGTTGAGCGAATCGGTGTCGATGGCTGAACGGTTCTGGGTGCGGACCGACTATTTGATGTGGTGGACCAACGGAGCATATCTTCCGCCGCTGGTGACCACGAGCCCCGACGGCACTCCTCGTTCCGAAGCCGGTGTGCTCGGTGAGCCGGGAACTCGAGTGGTTTTCGGCGATTCGATGGTTGGCGATGCCATGCGGTCGGGAATCCGCACGCGGGGCGGGATGCGCCTTGGCTGCGGCGACACGTGGGCTCTGGAGGGCGAGTACTTCACGCTGTTCGACCAATCGGCCGAGTACGACAGCGGGCCGCGCTCCGACCGCCGGATTCTGTCGCGGCCCTTCTACGACATCGAGTTGGGCCGGGAACGGGCGGAGCTCGTGTCGTACGACGATTACCTGGACGGCCGCGTGACGGTCGATTTCCACGACTACTTCCAATCGGCGGGAGTCTGGGCCCGTTACAATCTTGCGTGCTGCGCGGCTCCTGTCTGCGATCCCTGCCAGGTCCGCTCGCGTCGCGTCCAGTTGGTGGCTGGTTATCGCTACTTCAACCTCAGCGATACTACGATCATCCGCGAAGACCTGCTCGGCGGACCCGACAGCCTGGAACCGGGGACCCGGTTCCAGATTGACGACAGTTTCCACGCGCGGAACGATTTCCACGGCGCCGAGTTGGGGCTGGTGACCCAGTGGATTCGCGGACGTTGGTCGCTGGAACTTCTCAGCAAGGTGGCCTTGGGCAACAACCACCAGGTCGTGTTTATTGACGGAAGTCAGACCATAAGCCGCGTGGGCCTGCCGGCAGAGCGTTATGACGAGGGTATCTTCGCCGGATGGCCCAACATCAATCGGTATACTCGCGACTCCTTCACCATGATTCCCCAGCTTGGCGTGGAATTGGGTTATGACTGGAATCGCCGCTTGCGCACGACGCTCGGCTACAACATCCTCTACTGGGCATCGGTGACGCGTTCGGGCGACCAGATCGAGTTGGTTCTCGACCCGCGCAACTTCCCGCCGAATACGCCTTCAGGTCTGCCTTTTCCGCAGTTCCCCGGCCGCACTTCGGACTTCTGGGCCCAAGGGCTCAACCTTGGCTTGGAACTCGCCTTCTGAGCGGTCTTGCGGAGGGAAGGCGAGGGAGACGCCAGGCGTGTTGCCTTGCATCGGCAAGCAGCGCCCGGAGCGATTCCATTCGTGCCAGGAATCAGCGCTGGCGAGCGGTTCGGCCGAAGCGAGAACGACGGCGCCGCCGACACACCCACGTGACGATGCCCAACGTGGCGCCCGAAGCCAAGAGCACCACGGCGCTGGGCTCGGGCGTGTTGATGAACTCCCGCTTCGACACCGGACAGGTCAGTTCGCCAAAGGTGTAATTGCGTCCCTTGGAACCGGCGGCCAGCGTGATGTCGATGAACATGTCCTTGGCGGCCAGCGACAGACCGTTGCCGGTCGGCGCCGGGGTACCTGCGGGCGTGATAACCTGGCCGAGCGAGTTGACCCCGCCGGGGGAACTCGGGTAGCGAAGAGCCAACGCGTACTTGCCGGCCAGCAGACCGCCGAACTCGTAGACCCCCTTCTGGTTCGTATAGGTCGTGGCGATCGGCCGCTTGAGGTCCTTCATGTTGTAGAGGAGGAGGAGCGCACCGTGAATTGCGGAGTCTTTGAGGTTCGCGATGAACAGGCCGTCGGCGTTCTCGTCGAACCAGACGGAACCGGACAGGCTGGCACGCAGTGCCTTGTTGGCTGTGGTTTGGGTCTTCCGATTGGTACTGAGGGTTCTCGCGTTGCTCGGCTTGCGCGACGGTCCGGACGTCCAGCCAGAAGGGACGAAGCGGTGGTAGTCGCGACTGCCGGAGGTGATCGTGCCGCCGCTGGCCCCCGAGGTCGATAGCGAGAGTGCGACCGTGGTAGCCAGTGCGGCGAGGATGGCTCGATACGTGCAAGGGGTGCGGACCAAGGCGAGTCTCCAGCGGTGACTTGCTGCAATCTTCAAACTTTATGCATCTTACATACTCATCGCAGTTATCCCATTTTGCAATACAAGGCCGCAGATACCCGGATTCTGTTTCCCCATTCGGGGAGGTTCACAAAGAACAGCCTGCACCGTCGGCCTGGGAACAGAGAAGCAATACGCTACATAGGGGGGGTGAGTTGGCGGGGCGCGATGTGCCATGGCCGGGCCGTGGCCGCGTGGCGGAATCGAGGCTGGGGCGTCGCGATGGGCGTCGTTGCCGCAAGACGGGCAATTCCGTCGGTCGCGCTAGGGCGCCGCGAGGGGCGCGAAGTGATCGAGGGCTACTTGGTTGTTTCCCGTGCAGATTTCCGGGACGCGGTGCCGAGGGTCGATGACCAGTCGCCAGCCCTTCTAGAGTTTTTCGGTCAAGCGCATCTGGAAGCAGTGGCGGCGCGGGACCGCAGTATAGCCAAGCGGTGCGGGAAGAGAAATCGCGCCGGGGCCGTCCGGTGCAGGCACAAAGCGGGCGAGCTGCCGCTGCCGTTTCACGAGGGCCCAGTGGAAACTAAGAACCCATTCCGGAACGGCCGCTGCGGCCCTGGCGGCCGGAGAACTCGGGAGCGGCAGACGAAGTCTGGCATTGGCTCCAAGAGTCGTGGCAATAGGGGACGGGGTCACAGCCCGGTTTCGCGTTGATCGCCCTGCTGCGCGAAGCTGCCCAACTCGTCGCTCTGGGCGCCGCGGATGCGGAGCTTGGGGCTTTCCATGGTGACGGTGGTGTGCGGCTCGACGGAGTGCGTGAGCCAGACGCTGGAGCCGATCACCGAGTCGTGGCCGATCGACGGTCTGGCCGCCGAGGATCGTGGCGTTGGCGTAGATCACCACGCGGTCTTCGAGCGTCGGGATGGCGCTTGGTGCCGCGGACGAGGTTGCCGTCGGCGTCGGTGGGGAAGCTCAGCGCGCCGAGCGTCACGCCTTGGTAGAGCTTCACCCGGTCGCCGATCTCGCACGTCTCGCCGATCGACCACGCCGGTGCCGTGGTCGATGAAGAAGTGCTTGCCGATCTTGGCCCCGGGATGGATGTCGATGCCGGTGCTGGCTGTGGGCCCATTCGGTCATCATGCGCGGGATGAACGGCACGTCGAGCCGGTGCAGCACGTGGGCCAGGCGATAGACGGTGATCGCCTCCAGGCCCGGGTAGCAGAAGATCACTTCGTCGAGCGACTTGCAGGCCGGGTCGCCGTCGTAGGCCGCCTGCACGTCGGTGGCCAGCACTCGGCGCAGCTCGGGGAGCTGCTCGAGGAAAGCCAGCGTCTTGGCCTGGCCCAGGGCCTCGAAGTCCTCGCGCTGCTGCGGCGTCGCAGACCAGGTGTCTTGGCCGACTTCGTGGCAGAGGGCCCGGGCGATCTGCGCGGTGAGCTTGTCGTGCAGGCTGTCGATCAGGTCGCCGACGTGATAGGTCACGTTGCCCATGTGCAGTCCTTCGCGGCGGCGATAGCCGGGATAGAGGATCTCCTTGAGGTCCTCGGTGGCGGCGATGATCGTCTCGTAGTTGGGCAGCGGGCAGTGGCCGAGATGGTTGAGTGGAATCGACCTCGGCGTAGGTCTCGACGATCCGCTCGGTGAGTTCGGGGAGCTGTTCTTTCAGACGAAAATCGGTGGCCATGACTATCTCGGGGCGCTGGAGGCGGGAAAGATACCCGCGCGGAACCCATCCAAGGGCTTAGGGTACTGTGCCAGCCCCCGCGCTGGGGAGACGAGGGCCGAAAAAAGACGCCGCAGAAGGTCCGGTCTAAGTGACCGGACGGGGACAGGAGCATTGCATGCGGCAAGATGGGGAAATGGGGATCATCGTACGTTGTCCAATCAGCCTGATTGTTCCCAATGGTAAGCCAGCGGCGGGAAAAGGCAAGCTTTGATCTTGTCTTCGGCTTTATCGGCTGGGGAATTGAGGCTGGCCAACATGCTGAAGTTGCATGGTGGGGGGTGCTCGGGAGGACGGGGTAGGGGGACGTGCGGCGTTGCCCGAGCGGGAGAGGGCGGACGCGGGGGCGTTTGCGCGCTTGCCGCCAGCCCCATCCGGTTTGTCAGGATGGTGAAGAAGGTCTGTGGCTAGGCGTTCGGCGGCAATCCTGCTCCGGCCCATCCAACCTAATCTGGCGCTCGACCGCATCCGGCTTGCCGGATGCGGTCCGAACAGGAGAGTCAGTTCAGTCGAGTTCGATGGGCACCGCCGAGTTGGTCAGGTGATGGAAGCTATTCTTCCTATTCTTCCTCTTCTTCCTTCACCTGGGACTTCTCGACGATATCCTTCAGCACGTTGCCGGGCACCAGATCGTAGTGGCTGAAGTCCATCGTGTAGCTGCCCTGGCCGCCGGTGATGCTCGATAGTGCGCGGGCGTAGGTGGTCACTTCGGCGAGCGGCACTTCGGCGACGACCGTTTGCAGATCGCCGCCCGCCGAATTCATTCCCAGCACGCGGCCGCGGCGGCCGGACATATCGCTGGAGATGTCGCCGAGTTTTTCGCCGGGCACAGTGACTTCGAGGTGGACGATCGGTTCCAGGAGGCTGGGTTTGGCCTGCTGGAAGACGTTTCGGAAAGCCATGGAGGCGGCGGTCTTGAAGGCCTGCTCGGAGCTGTCGACGGGGTGGTGTTTGCCGAAGAAGACCTCGACGCAGATGTTCTTGACTTTGAAGCCGGCGATGACGCCGCGTTCGAGGCGGTCCTTGAAGCCTTTCTCGATGGCGGGCAGGAAGTTGCCGGGAATGGTGCCGCCGACGACGGAGTCGACCCAGAGGAAATGATTCTCGGGATCGTAGTGGATATCCTTCATCTGCGGGAATCGATCCTTGGTGGCATATTCCTCGGGCTTCATGTCGGGCGGGAAGGGGAACATGCGGATGTGGACTTCGCCGAACTGGCCGCGACCACCGGTTTGTTTCTTGTGGCGGTACATGCCCTCGGCCTGAGCCTGGATGGTTTCCCGATAGGGGATCTTAGGCTCCTTGGTTTCGACCTCGACCTTGTCGCGGCGCTTGAGGCGTTCGCGGAGGAGCTGGAGGTGGAGCTCGCTCATTCCGTAGATCACCATTTCCTTGGTTTGGTCGTCGAGTTCACGGCGGAAGGTGCAGTCTTCCTGGGCGAGTTTTGCCCAGGGAGCCGGAGAGCTTGGCTTCGTCGCCGCGGCTCTTGGGAGTGGCGGCCAGGCCGACCATGGGCGTGGGGAAGGGGATCGGCGGCATGAGCAATTCGCCGAGGCTGCTTCCGGTCTGGAGTTCCTCGACCTTGGTGACGGCGACGAGCTGCCGGGCGTGGCTTCGTCGATGGGTTGCGTTTTCATTGGCCTGCATCTGGAAGAGCTGGCCGAGCTTGACTCCCTTGCGCTGACCCACGACGGCGACGGTGGAGTCTTTGACGAGCTTGCCGGAGTAGACGCGGAGGTAGCTGATTTTCTGCACGAAGGGATCGACGCGCGTCTTCCAGACCTGGGCCACGAGCGGGCCATTGGGATCGGCCTTGATTTCGACCTCTTCGCCGGGAGTCTGGTCGGCGGTGGGCTTGAAAGCCTTACGGAGGATGCGGTCGGGCGGCGGGCAGCACAGCGCCATGGCGTCCAAGAGTTCCGTGAAACCGCCGCCGGTCTTCGCCGAGACCGAGAGGATGGGGATGAGGCTTCCCTCGGCGATGGCGCGGATCATGAGGCGGGAGAGCTCCTCCTCGCTGGGCTGGGTGCCCTCGAAGTAGCGTTCCATCACGGCCTCGTCGGCGACGATGATCGACTCGATGAGCGACTCGTGGATCTCGGCGGGGTCGAGCAGGGCACCGGCCGTATCGTCGGGCACGTGGAGCGTGCTGGCCACGCCGCGGAAGTCGTTGCCGTGGCCGAGGGGCACGTTGAGCGGCACGCAGCCCTGACCGAAGAGTTCCTTGATGCTCTCGACCAGGGTGGGGAAGTCGATGTTCTCGGCGTCCATCTTGTTGATGACGATCATCTTGCCGATGCCGGCCTTGGTGGCTTCGGCGAAGACGCGGCGCGTGTTGACTTCGATGCCGGACTGGGCATTGATGACGATGACGGCGGTTTCCACGGCGCGGAGCGATTGGATGGCCTGGCCGATGAAGTCGGGATAGCCCGGAGTGTCGATGAGATGGAATCGCTTGCCGGCGTAGTCGAAGAAGACCGGGGTGGCCTCGATGGTATAGCGGTGCGTTTTCTCTTCGTCGTCGAAGTCGCAGATGCTGGTTCCGTCGTCGACGCTGGCCTGACGATTGCGGAGGACGGTACTGGTGAGGCAGCGGTCGACCAGCGTGGTCTTGCCGGAGGACTTGTGGCCACAGAAGACAACGTTGCGGATTTGGTCGACCGAGTAACTTGCCATGGAAACTATCCTTTGATATTAGGCATTGCCGCGTGGGGCCGGTGAAATTTCTTGGAGCCGATTCCAGAACCTTTAGGGGCTTCCAGATTCTGCGGCCGTGGAGTTTTTTGCTGGTGGTTTTGGGGTAGGTTCTTGGCCGCGCGCAGAGCATCGGGCAACGCGATGGTTTCTTCGTACAGGGCGCGGCCGATGATGCAGCCCGCGAGGCCCGCGGCGGCCAGGCGAGCCACGTCGTCGACGCGCGTAACGCCGCCCGAGGCGACGACGGGGGTGCGAACGGCGACCTGCATGGCGGCCATCGCCGGGAGATTGGGGCCGTTCATCATGCCGTCGGTGGCGATATCGGTGTAGACGATTGCGGCCAGGGGTTCGCGATCGAACTGGCGGGCCAGGTCGACCGCGTCCTGGGTACTGGTCTGGAGCCATCCCTCGGTGGCGACGCGGCCATCGCGGGCGTCGATCCCCAGCACGAGCCGGCCGGGATACTTGCGACACATCTGACGGAACCAGTCGGGCTGTTTGAGGGCCAGGGTTCCGACGACGAGGCGGGCCAAGCCGAGATCGAGGAGGCTGCGAATGGTTGATTCGTCGCGGATGCCGCCGCCCAGCTCACAGGGAACGCCCAAGTCGTGGACGATGGCGGCTACACTGGCGAGGTTGGCCGGGGCGCCGTCGCGAGCGCCGTCGAGGTCAACGAGGTGCAGATGCTGGGCCCCCAGTTCCACCCAATGGCGGGCCATAGCGGCCGGATCCTCGGCAAAGACCGTCTCGCGGCGATAATCTCCCTGCTTGAGGCGGACACACTTGCCGCCACGAAGGTCGATCGCGGGCCAGATCTCCACCTTTACGCCGCTCCCGCCTGGTTACCGGGTCCGGGGGACAAAACCGCTAATATCGCAGACGCGGGAGACGGTTTCAAGCGGTCGGGCCGTGTCGATCGCGGCGAGAGGCTATCGGTTCCTAGAGCGAGGCGAAGTTCCTGAGCAGTTGCAGGCCCTGCGATTGGCTCTTTTCGGGGTGGAATTGGGTGGCGAAGAGGTTGTCGCGCCAGACCATGGCGCAGAATGGGCTGGGATAGTCGGCCTCGGCGGCAACCACCGCGGGGTTGGTGGGGGCCACGAAGTACGAGTGGACAAAGTAGAAGTAAGCCCCATTGCTGATGCCTCGCAGGATTGGAGCGGGGCGGCGGATGCGAAGCTGGTTCCAGCCCATGTGGGGGACAGAGTACTCGGAGGGGATATCGAAGCGACAGACCTCGCCTTCGATGACGCCCAACCCGGCATGGCGGCCGTTTTCGTGGCTGACCTCGAAGAGCAACTGCAGGCCGAGGCAAATCCCGAGAAACGGTTTGCCGGCCCGAAGGGCGGCCAGCACGGGGTCGACGAGTTCAAGGCGGCGGAGTTCGGCAATGGCGTCCTCGAAGGCACCGACGCCGGGCAGCACGATTTTGGAGGCTTCGTGGACGCGATTCGGGTCGCTGGTGATGGAGGCGGCCGAACCGACCTTTTCGAAGGCCTTCTGCACACTCCGCAGGTTGCCCATTCCGTAGTCGATGATGGCGATCATGGGATTCGGGGTGGGATTGGGAAAAGGCAGGCAGAGGTGAGGGGCCAGCCCCGTCGAGGTGGCCGAGCCGGCGTGCGTCGAGGCGGGCTTTCCGGCCGGCGAGCAAGACTTCAGTATGCGATGGAGAAGAGGCGGCGACAAGGGTGGAGGTTCGGAGGGGGAAACGCGGGGAGTGCCGAGTCTCCGGATTCAATCGCGGTTTTCCGAAGCGGCAAGCGGGGGCCACAAGCCATCTCGATCCTGAGATCAAGGAAGGGGCGAGCCGTGGCAAGAGACTTCCGGCACTGCTCGGGGAACGACCGCGGCTACGGTTGCACTTGGCGGTTGGTGGCCACGGTTTCCGGGTAGACGACCAACTCGACACGGGCGTTGCGCTGCTTGCCCGCCGGTGTGGCGTTGGAGAAGAGGGGATGATTGGCTCCGTGCCCGACGACGAACAATTGGCCGGGCGGAGTGCGGGCCTGCTGGACCAAGACGTCGTAGACGGCCAAGGCGCGGCCGATGGAGAGCTGGTGGTGATTGGCCCACTGGCGATTGGAGATGGGATCGGAGTCGGTGTGTCCTTCGAGACCGAGGATTTGGTTGGGGTAGGAGCGGAGGACTTCGCGCGCGGCCACGACGATGATATCGGCGGCTCCGGGCAAGAGCCGGGCGTTGCCGGGTTCGAAGAGGCGATGGGCGGGAAGTTCGACGCGGATCACGTCGCCGTCTTTGCGGACGTTGACGTCGGGAAGGTTGATGGCGGGGAGCGTCTGGAGCAGGCTGTTATTGGGGACAATCGGTGAACCGCCCTGGCGCTGCAACGACGCGGTCAGGGCCTGGACCTTTTGTTCCGAGGTCTTCTTGTCTTCCAACATGCGTGCCAGTTGGCCGTTGGTCGCGGCAAGGCGGTCGCGGACGAGGACGAGCTGGTCTTCGAGGGCCTTGTTCAATTGACGCTCTTGCGTCACCTGGGACATCAGGTCCTGATTGTCGCGATCCAATCCGGTGGCGCGATTCTGCAGCTCGTCTTTCTGCCGCGCGAGAGAGGTCTGCTGTTGCTGGAACTTGTCGAGTTGCCCCTTGAGCACGAGCGAACTGTCGGCGCAACTGGCCGAAGCCAGTGAAATCAACGCCAGCAGCCACCGCGCGGGGGCAGACTTTGACACTCGACCGCCTTCCAGGCCGCGGACCAGGAGGAACCCACCTTGACAAGCGGGCCGGATGGTAGCAGGGTCGCCGGGGGGCGGCAAGTCCAGTTCAGACCGCCGCGAGTTCCGATTCCTCGGCCCGAGCGATCCACGCGGGGCGCGGGGGGAATTGGCCGTAGAAGCGGCGAATGAAGTGCCGGTGCCAGCGAGAAGGAGCGTGGGGCTTCCAGCCCCAGCGGGTCAACAGCGCGGTGGACAATCGCCAGTTGGCGGCATCGCAGAGGAGGGCGTCGGAGCGCTTGATGCGGGCGATTTCATCGAGCGCATCGAGCGCGCGACGAATGGTCGTCAAACGCGTGCCGCGGCCGGTGAGGAAATAGCCCACCGCCAAGAAGTTGGGAAAACGGTGCGGTTGATTGTAGTAGAGCAGGCAGCGGTCGGAAGCGATGTAGCAATGATAGGCGGCCCCAAGAACGAGGGATTCAGGGACCGAGCCGATCTTGGGAAAAGGTCGGAGGCGGACGCGGTGGAATTGGCCGTCGCGGGCCTCGATCACGCCGTAGCGGCGAGCGCCGAGAATTTCAGCGTCGGAAGTCAAACCGCAGACGGTCTCGAAAAGGGGGTGCACGCGGGTGTTTCCCGAGGGACTTCGGCCGGAGGGGTCGTTTTGCGACGGTGCGATGCCGCGCCAGCCCTGCGCAGCGCGTTGCGCCCCTCGGGATCAAGTCTAGCTCATACGGGCAGTAGCAGACTCGGGATCCGACAATGGGGGGGCATCCGGGTCAAAGCCGTGCTCGATCCTTGCCATGCGTTCGCGGTGGACGACAACCAACTTGACCACTTTGACCAGGGCACTGGTCAGCGCGCCGACCACGGCGACGGAGCAAATGGCCAGAATGGCGACCGTCGGGAGGTTTCCAGGATTGGAGAGGAACTGATACCAGGTCATGTGGGGTTCCCTTGAGTCCGCCGGAAAGAGGGGGATGCGCCCATGGTGGTCGTATCGGTGTATTCGTGTCGGGGCAGTGATTCTTGGACGGAGGTCGCGACAGCGGTGTGTGGAGACGCGGGCGTGTGCGATGGGGGCTGGCGGGGTCAGAAGATCAGGCGGCGCAGCAATCGTACCATGCCAAGGAGGGGCGCGATCATAAGAAGGACCACGGTGATGACGACGGGGAGGAAGATGCCTAGGTCGAGGAGGATTGGCTCGATGTAGGCCCAGAAGTGCGGCCAGAAGAGGAGGGTGGCGGTGGCGGCGAGGCAGAGGAATGGGCCGAAGGGCAGGGCGTTCTGTCGGTGAACGACGAGTTGGAAGATACCAATGACGAGTCCGGCCAAGGGGGCGAGGAAGAAGATCATCAGGCAGCTTTGCCAGCCGAGGAAGGTGCCAAGCATGGCCATGAGCGTGACATCGCCGAAGCCCATCGCCTCGCGCCCGAGCACACCGCCGCCGATGATCCGGACCGCCCAAATGAGCACGCCCCCGGCGGCCATGCCGACCAGGGCGGTGATCAGTCCGCTCCAAGCCCCGGGGCTCAGGCGCCAGAGGATCGCGATCAGCAGGCTCCCGGCGACGGCCAGCACGAGCAGTCGCCGAGTCGCAACGGAGCGGATCAATCGCGCAGCCATGAGATTCAGCGCGCGGCGGTAACCATGACGGGTGTACCAGGTGCGCGGCATCAATGCGAAGCACCACAGCCCCCAGCAGAGCAGGGCGATGGCCAGGGATTCGCAGCGAGGAAAGGCGCGGAGTCCCTCGAACCATGGATGAGGGGAGGTGACGTGGAGGTAGCCCAGGCAAGGGATGTCCCACCAGATCACGGGAAGCAGGACCTTAGGGTACGCGGCGGCCAGCGCAAGACCGATCAAGGTGCCGGGCAGGGTGATGGTGTCGGGGATGACCTGGTCGTCGGCGTCGATCAGGGAGGCCACGAGCATGATCCAGAACAATACGAGATGGCAGGCGAATTGGGCCAGGAGGACGCGGCCGGGAAGCGCGAGCGCGGGCAGGGGCGGCAGGACGAGCGGGCGGAGCGCTTGGAGCTCGACTTCCCAGTGGTAGAGCCCGGCCGTCGCGAGACCGGCAAACAGCTCGACGAGGAGGGGCCGGATCCAGAATCCGCGACCGTGCAACGAGACTTCGCGTCGCAGGCCGAGCCAGCCGAGAATGGGCAGGTGATCGAGGGCTCGGCGCGGGGCGCTTCAGGCAGAGGTGAGGACCAGGGGCTGATGGCGCGTCGACGCCAGGCAAGGCGATAGACGGCGAGGTTGGCAAGACTGCCCATGAGCGCGCCGAGCGCGAACAGCAGGGGCACGCGGACTTCGACGGGAATCGCAGCAAGCGGATTCACACGGTATCCCCGGGGCTTGCGCCCTGGAGCCATTGGAGGATTTCGCTGACCAGTTGCGAGGGGGTCTTGCCCTCGGTGTCGATTTCCAGATCGGCGGTCTGGCGGTAGATCGGCTCACGGTGCGCGAGCAGATGAAGGATTTCGTCGAGCGCGGCGCGGTCCGTGAGGCTGGGGCGGCGCGTGGAGGTGGTGGCGTCGCCGGACATGCGCGCGTGGATGGTTTCGGGGCGCGCCGTGAGCCAGACGACCTTTCCGGCGGTGCGCATGGCTTGGCGCGTTTCGGGGCGAAGGGGGGCGCCACCGCCCGCGGCGAGAACGAGATGTTGTCGCGCGAGCAGTTCGGCGGTCACGGAAGCTTCGAGTTCGCGAAAGGCGGGTTCGCCCTGTTCGGCGAAGATCCGGGCGATCGACATGCCGGCACGGCGCTCGATTTCCACGTCGGCGTCGATCCAGCTCCACGCCAGGCGCTCGGCGAGGAGCCGAGCGAGCGTGGTCTTGCCGGTGGCACGATATCCGATCAAGGTCAGGTTCATGACAATGCCGTGGTTTTTTGAGCCGATCCAGGAACCGATCGACGCGCCATGGGATCTCGGCCGCTGAAGGCCAACGTGACAGTCTCCGGATGGGTTCTTTGAGCCGATTGCCGCGCCGAGGGTCGCGCCAGGACTTCCGAGCCGTGGGATCTGCGGTTCACAATCGCGCTGCCGAGGTGGCGCGCTTGATCACGTCGCGCATCAGGTCGGCCGGCCCATCGTGGTTGGTGAAGAGTTTGAACTGGAGGCATGCCTGGCGGACGAACATGTCGACGCCGGTGATCACTTTGCAGCCTCGCTCGCGGGCCTCCTTGATGAGCAGGGTGTTTTCGGGGTTATAGACGGCATCGAAGACCACCATGTTCGTTCGGAGGTGGTTCTGGGGCATGGGCGTTTCGTCGACGTTGGGATGCATGCCGATGGGAGTGGCGTTGATGAGGATATCGATGACGACGCTCTGCCGGAGGGTCCAGTCAACGCTGCGGCACCTGAGGCGTTCGGCGAGTTGGAGGGCGCGCTGGGTATCGCCGTCGCAGACGGTGACCTGAGCGCCGCGGCGAGACAGGCCGTAGGCGATTGCCTTGCCCACGCCGCCGGCGCCGAGAACCAGGGCGGTTTTGCCTCGCAGGGGACTCTCCTCGTCGGTGGGTCCTTCGACAATGGCCTGCTCGATGCTATCCATGGCGGCGCGGTAGTCGGTATTGTAGCCGAATCGCTCCTTGCCATCGAAGACGACGGTGTTGGCGGCTCCGATTCCCCGCACGGCGCCGTCGGCCTGCGAGAGCGAATCGAGCACCGTTTCCTTGTGGGGAATGGTGACGCTGAGGCCGCGGATGCCCAGCTCGGAAGCGTCTTCGATGAAGCGTCCGAGGTCTTCCTTGGGAACGCGGAAAGGCAGATAGACCTTATTCAGCCCCAGGTGCTTGAAGGCGGTATTGTGGATCAAGGGGCTGAGACTGTGTCCGACGGGATCGGCGACCACGCCGTAGACCTCGGTATCGCGGTTGATCTGTTCGTAGCGATAGAGGTCCTTCATCTGTTCGAAGGTGAGCTGGCCCGGGGCGAGGCAACGTTCGGCGGCTAAAGGTGGCGAAGGTGAAGGGGGAGCCGTACTTGCCGCAGAGGACGCGCGTGGGGACGCCGATGTCGCCCATGCAGAGGCCGATGGTTGGCACCTTGCTCTGTCCGACCAGGCGGAGCATGCGGACGTTGTCGTGGGGGCGGTTGGCCATCGTGCAGATCTTGACGATGTCGGCGTCGAGTTTGGCCAGGCGCTGGTGGATGCGTTCGAGGTCGTCGGGGGTCTTACGGAAGTCGTGGAGGCTGATGAGGCGTTGGGTCTTGCCGTAGCGGGGGACCTGGCCGGCGATGTCGTCCTCGAGGTCGACATACTCCACCCCCTCGGCGATGGCCGAGCGGAGGAGCATGAGCCGTTGCGGCTCGGGCTTGGTCCATTTTCCGCCGTCGCGTTCGCGGCGGCAGGTGATCACGACCGGGCAGGGGCGGTCGGTCAGCAGTCGCTTGATGTTGATCTCGCCGTTGATGTAGTCGAGTCGGAGTTCGACGAGCTTCGCCCCCTGTTCGGAGAGGTGGCGATGCTCGGCGATCATGTGGCGGTGACGTCCGCGGCCGATACTAACGCAGATCATGGGGAGGAAATCGCGGGTTCAAAGGGGGTGGAATTCCCAAGCGCGAAGCGGGACCGGGTGCTCTTCGGAGACCGGGACGGAACCGAGGTTCCCCGGCCGGTGGTTATGGCAAGCCGCTTCGGCCTGGCGCAGCCCTATTGTTGTCGCACGAGGCGGGGAAAATCAAACCCTGCCCGGTGAGGATCGGGGAACGCGGAAGGAAGAGCGGGGCGGCTCGGCCGGGGAGGTTGGAGGAGGTGCGAAGGCGCCGCGGCTATTCGATCGCTCCATGACGGATAATACGCCCCTCGACCATGTAGATCACATCTTCGGCGATGTTGGTGGCGTGGTCGGCGATCCGCTCGAGGTTGCGGGAGACGGCCAGGAGGGTAAGCAGGAACGGGACCTGGTCGGGGTTTTGATGCATCAGTGCTTCGGCCTTGAGGCGGATTTCGCGCTTCATGCTATCCACTTCGTTGTCGCGGCGCAGACGCCGTTGGCCAAGGGCGCATTGAGGTTCACCAAGGCGTCGAGGCTGTCGCGAACCATGGATTGGGTTTTCTGCCACATCCCGGACAGATCGAAAGGGATGGGCATCGCGGTCTGCGCGGTGTAAGTGACGGCCTTGCGCGCAATGTTCACGGCCAGGTCGCCGATCCGCTCCAGATCGCTGTTCATCTTGAGTGCGGCGATGATGAAGCGGAGGTCCGAAGCGACCGGCTGGTGGAGGGCGAGGGCCTTGAGGCATTCCTCTTCGACCTCGACCTCGCGGTGATCGATCTCGAGGTCCCGGCGTTCCACGCGGCGGGCGAGCTCCGAGTCGCGGTCGAGCAGCGCGCGGACCGCCCATTGGACCTGCTCCTCGACCAGGGCGCAGAGTGAGAGGAGGTTTTTCTTGAGCTGTTCGATTTCGCGCTGTAGATGTACGGACATGATGTGTATTGTGCCTTTTCTGCCGATCCTTTTCAACGGCACTTTGCCGGCTCGTGCCCCGTCGCCCCACCCACGATATTCATTGTGGCTGTCGAGAGAACGATTTGGGGCACTCGCTTTGCCTAGCCGAATCGGCCTGTGATGTAGTCCTCGGTGCCCTTCTTGGCGGGGCGCGTGAAGAGCTGCTTGGTCGGGCCGAACTCGATCAATTCCCCCTCGTAGAGGAAGGCGGTGTAGTCGGAGACGCGGGCGGCCTGCTGCATGTTGTGGGTGACGATGATGATCGTGTACTGGCCGCGGAGTTCGCCGATGAGGTCCTCGATCCGCGTGGTGGAGCGGGGATCGAGCGCCGAGCAGGGCTCGTCCATGAGGATGATTTCGGGATGGACGGCGATGGCGCGGGCGATGCAGAGGCGCTGGTGCTGGCCGCCGGAGAGGCCGAGGGCCGACTCGTTGGAGACGGTCGTTGACTTCGTCCCAAAGCGCGGCGCGGCGGAGGCTCTTTTCCACGGTGTCGCGGAGCAGTTGGCGGTCGCGAGACGCCGGCGATGCGCAGTCCGTAGGCCACGTTCTCGAAAATCGACTTGGGAAAGGGGGTGGCGCGCTGGAAGACCATGCCGACACGGCGGCGGAGCTCGATCACGTCGAGGGCGGGATCGGTGATGTCCTGACCGTCGAGCAGGATGCTGCCCGTGATGCGGACGTTGTCGATCAGGTCGTTCATACGATTGAGGCAGCGAAGGAAGGTCGACTTGCCGCACCCCGAGGGGTTTTTTCTCGCAGGCGTCGATTTCCTCGGCCTTCATCGAGCGGGACATGGGGCCCAACTGAGCGGTGCCTTCGGCCAAGGCAGGCGGGGCGGTGGCCGAGCTCTTGCCCTCGATCTGGATATTGACGCTAGATCTTGCGGAACTGCTCCGCCCACATCGTCATCACGTTATTGAGCGTGTCGGAGCCGATGCTGTTGAGGTTGCCGCCAATCCCAGACCCCTGCTTGTAGTCGGCGCCGGCCGGATGGTTGGAGGGTGTAGGAGAGGAGTTCGCGGATTTCGGGCTCATCTTCGACGATCAGGACCGACTTGCTGAACATGCCGCCATGTTAGATCCCGGCAATTAGGGAACGGTTAGCGGTCGGTGAGAAGGGCGTAATGGCTGGGCCGACGCCTTGAAAGGCAGTTGGCGGGGGACGCGACAGGTCCGAGGCAATAGCTCAAGGAATGGGATTGTTTTGTCGGGCTCCGGCAAAGGGTTGCGCTCCCGCAGTGCGGGGTCACAAGGGCGGGTCAAACGCGGGGTGTTCTCGCACTTGGAGGATGAGGTTGGCCGCGGTTCGGAGCTGATCGAAGTGCTGAACTGGTCATGCTATGCCGATCGTGCAGGCGGGCAGGTAGGTATCATGGCGTTTCTACCCTGTTCTGACAAAGATCCGGTTTCCAACTGCTCGATCAGAACTACAGAAGCTACTGCAAAGACCGGCAATCCGGGTTGTGCAGCGGTTACGTGAGTGGCCATACGCCACGATGCGTATGATTCCCGTTCAAGCAGGGGGTGTTCCATGGATGGAGGCATGTGGAGGTGGTGCGCCCGAGTGCTGGCTGCGACTCTGATGAGTTCGGTGGCTGGCGCGATGGCGCAAGGGATTACGGCGGACGATCCGGCCTATGGCGCTGCGGAGCAGGCGCCGATTAACGAGTTTATTGGCAGCAACGCTTCGATGGTTGCGGATCAGAAGCCGGCAGGAGACTTGTCGAAACGGGTCGACGCGCTGGAGAAGGCGCTGAAGAAGGCGGAAGAGAAAGCTGCGGCCGACAAGAAGGCAGCGTCGGCGAAGCCGAGCGTCAACGTGGGAGGCATGATCCAGATGGACTGGAACAGCTTCAGCCAAGACGCGGCGAGCCAGGTGCAATTCCCGAAGGGCACCTCGAGCGGGGTGCGGGACTCGATCGGATTCCGCCGGGTGCGCGTACGCTTGAGCGGCGAAGCGTTCAACGTGACCGAATACAACATGGAGATGGATTTCGCCAGCACGGTGGACCCGACGGTGACCGATGCGACGATCACGCCGAGCACGTTCGACCAGGTCGGCTTCAAGGACGTATACATCGGGATCAAGGAGTTGCCTTTGATCAACGCAGTGCGCGTGGGTCATTTCAAGGAGCCCTTTGGTCTGGAAGAGCTGACGAGCGACCGCTACAGCACCTTCATGGAACGATCGCTTTCCGATGAAGGGGCTCTCGTGCCGGCACGCAACATGGGCGTGATGATGTACGACGCGTCGGAGAACCAGAAGATGACGTGGGCGTTGGGCGGGTTTGCCAACGAGATGGCGGACACGCCGCCCTTGTTCCGCGAGAACAACGGTGGATACGCGGTGACGGGCCGTCTCACCTACGTGCCGTGGTACGATGAAGCGTCGGGCGGCCGCGGTCTGATCCATACGGGCATTGCGGCGAGCTATCGCCAGACGTCGAACGGGCGCGTCGGCTACTCGGCGCGGCCGGAGGCTTACTTCGGGCCCCGCGTCGTGAACGTGTCGAACTTCTTCGATCCGTCGCGTGGGGGCGTGGCCGACGTGAACGACATCGGGCTGTTGGGCCTGGAGTCGGCGATGGTCTACGGTCCCTTGTCTTTCCAGGCAGAGTACTTCCACAGCGCCGTGGATCGATCCAGTAGTCCCGAGGCGAACTTCAACGGGGCCTACGGGTTCGTGAGCTACTTCCTCACGGGCGAGCACCGGCCGTACAACCGGCAGACGGGCGTGTGGGACCGGGTGAAGCCGAACGAGAACTTCTTCCGCGTGCGGACGGGCGAGGGCGACGTGTGCACGGGGATGGGGGCATGGGAGGTGGTCTATCGTTATTCGCTCTTGGACCTGAACGACGGTTTGGTCCAGGGCGGATTCGTGCGCGACCACACCTTGGGCCTCAATTGGTACTTGAACCCCTACACGCGGTTGATGTGGAACTACGTCAATTCGCACGTGGACCGCACGGTGAACAACGTCGACGAAGGGACGATGGACATCTTCGAGATGCGGTTTGCCATCGACTTCTAAGGGGTTTGCGGCGTGCCGGTGAGGCCGCCGTCTTGTGGACTGACGAACCATGAAGCCTGCGCTACGGCGCGATAGGATACAGGAGACGAAAGGATGAGGATTTCACTCGTAACACTTGCCTTCTCGGCCTGGTGCCTGGTGGCAGGGCTGGCGGTCGCGGGCGACGCCTGGCGCCGGCCGCCGCCTGCGGCAGTCCGAGCAGCTGCGGCCAGTGCGGCAGCCGCGTGACCTGCCAGCGCAAAGTGTGCCAGGTGGTCTGCGAAGTGAAGAAGGAGAAGAAGTATTACTGGGCGGTGGAGTGCGAAGACATTTGCCCGCTCATGCCCGGCTGCGGGAGTTTTGCCAGCCGCTGCTGCAACGGGTGCAACAGCAAGTGCGGAGGCGATTGCTGTGGTTCGTGCGAAGGGTGCAATGCGAAGTGCTCCCCGGAGCGCTGCCCGAGCAAATGCCTCGTGCCGCCGAGTTGCGGGCATCCGCGGACGGTGAGGAAGCTGGTGAAGAAGGAATACGAGTGCGAAGTGCCCGTGTACAAGACGGTGGTCAAGTACATGTGCGGCGACTGCTGCGGTGGAGAATCGGCTCCGGCAGCGGCACCCGGTTCCGCGGTCCCGGCCGCTCCGGCGATTCCGCCGGCGCCCCCGGTCCCGGCACCCGCTCCCAAGTCGAACCAGAGCGCTGTCGGTGGGTCCATGCTTCCGCTGTTGAACTAGCGGAGGGATACGAGGGGGAATGCGTGGTGTAATTGTTCTGTGGGTTTAGCTCCCGGACGATGCGACGCTCGGCCGCTGGAAATATTCCGGCGGCCGAGCGGCTTTTTTGGGGAGAAGAGAATTCCGCCTGCGGGCACAGGGCGGTAGCGACGTGATCGGCCCAGAAATTCCGTCGGTGGCCGTCCGTCCGGCGGTTATTGATGCCGGCGCAGTCAATGTTCGCGATTGATCCCTGATCGTGAACCGAAACGGCTCACGATCAGGAGTTCCCTGGCCGCCCGGCGCTCATCGGCGCTGCGGGCCTCAATCCAGGAGAAGCAGTCGGCCTTCCCGGGCCGCGGCATACGCCTTTTCGACCATGCCCATGATGCGCAAGGCATTTTCGGGGCCGTTGAGCCCTGGAGGGCGATTGTCGCGAACGCACTGGGCGAAGTGTGCGCACTCGGCGGTATAGGGGTTGACGGGTCGGAAGGGGACACGCTGGAACTTGTGAGCGACGTCCTTATTCTGGGCGGCGTCGTAGGGGGCGTCGCCGAGGCCGAAGATTCCCTCGAGCTTTCCCCCCTGGCTCTGGCCGATCGTGCCTTCGGCGAGCAGCGCGCCCTGCGACCCGTAGATTTCCAGGCGCGTGCGGCTGGCTTCATCGGGGATGCAGAAGAAGCAGTCGATCGTGGCTTGTGCGCCCGATTGGAATTCGAGGAGCGTAGTGGAGGCGTCTTCCGAGCGGTAGTCTTGGACGAGATTACCGGTGAGCGCGGCGACGCGCCGGATCGGACCGGCGAAGTGTTCCAGCAGATCGTAGAGGTGGCTGGCCATGTCGATGAGCGAGCCGCCGCCGCTCTGGGCAGGGTCTTGGCGCCAGCGCCTTCGATCCTGGGGTACCAACAGGAGAGTTGGGCGCGGAGGTAGACCAGTCTGCCGAGCCGGCCGGCGTCGATGAGTTCCTTGGCCTTGGCGTGCGCGGCGTGGAACTTCATCATGTAGCCTTCCTGGAGGAGCACGCCGTGCTGGCGGCATGCGGCGACGGCTTCCTGCGCCTGGGCGAGCGAGAGAGTGAGCGGCTTCTCGCAAAGGACGTGTTTGCCCGCCTCGGCGGCCAGGACGATCTGCCGATGGTGGCAGGCGACCGGTGAAGCGATGTAGACGGCCTCGACGTCGGGGTCGGCCAGCAGATCGGCCTCGCGCGTGTAGCCCGCCACTCCGAACTCCGCGGCGATGCGGTCCGCACCCTGAGTATCCATGACGGCCGCGAGGCGGCAATTCTTGGCCTTAAGCAAGCCGGGAATCGTCTTGCGATAGGCGATCCCGCCGGCGCCGATGACACCGAAGCCGACCTTCCGGGCTCTTGCCATGGGTAGTTCTCCTGAAAAATGGCTTGGAAACGAGCCGGGGGCGACGCGCCAGCACCGAGATCCTCGCGGAGTGCGAATCACGCAAACGGCGAGGTTCACTGCTCGTCGGGTCGGTCGTCGGGACGCGGTGGGATGGGTATGCCTTTGCTCGCGTAGCGCACGACGAGGAAGACGAGCGGCTTGTCGCCGGTGTTCTTCAGCCCGTGGTAGACCCAGGGCTCCACGTAGAGAATGTCCCCGCGTTTGGCCGGAGACTCCTTGCCCGCGAGGCTCCAGGTGCCGGAGCCGTCGATCAGGGCGAGGTATTCCTCCATTGCGTGGCGATGGGCTTTGTGGACGGCCTTGCCGGGCTCAACCACGGCTACGGCGGTGAGGACGTCTCGAGTGCCGGTCGTCTGGCCGGTGAAGAAGAACCGCATCTGTCCCCAATCGGCCTGATTGATGCGGGCTTCATCCCAACGCACGACTTTGGAGGCGAGCAGTGGGGCCGCCTTGTCGGCTGCACCGGAGAAGGGCGCAAGCACCAGGGTAGCGGCGAAGCCGAGGAGGCAGACTCGCAGGGGACCGAACATTCGTCGCGCCGATCCCGATGTCGCTGTTTGCGACGTGGTTTCGAGAACCAGGGAAGTTCCGGCGTTGCAACGGGGACCCTCTGCTGATGGCTTGCAGAACATGGCAAACGCCTCCGGTTGGATGAGTCGCAAGTGCGGGAGCGAGGACCAACGATGATCCAAGGTATCGGTGCGCGGGGGGTAGGTCAAGCACGCGGGAGGTCGCTGCGACGGGGAGACGCGACCGACGCGCCAGAAGTCGTCTGCCCCAAGAGTGCTGCCTCGCAATCGGTTGACCGCCTGGGGTCGGCTGGGTGGGTTGCGAAGAGGCCGCAGTTTGAAAGGCGGAGTCGCCGTCGGTAGACTAAGGGAGTGTTCTGCGACCTTGGCAGAATGCTGCGGCTACGATTGTCGTTGACGCATCCTCCTGCGATCCCGAGGGAGAGAACCACGATGGCCACCCAAGAAGCGATCGTTGAATTCTGCGCCGAGCCTGGTGAAATATCGCGACGGCGGTTTCTGACGCTGTCGGGTGCCGGGGCGTCGCTCTTGGCCGGAGGCGAGCTGTTGACGCGCGTGGGGAGTGCCTACTGTGCCGAGGCGGGGAAGAAGGTTCGGCTGGCCGTGGTGGGGGGCGGATTCGGCGCGAGCTTCCACTTCCACGAGCACCCCAACTGCACGGTCACGGCGGTGACCGACTTGTATCCGACGCGGCGCGAGGCGCTGCGGAAACACTACCGCTGTGAGAAGGTGTATGAATCGCTCGAGGTGCTGCTGAAGGAGGCCAAGGACATCGACGCCGTGGCGATCTTCTCCGGCGCGGTGGACCACGCCAAGCATGTGAAATGGTGCATGGAGCGCGGGTTGGACGTGATTTCGGCGGTGCCGGCGTGTGTGACCTTGGAGGAGGCGACGATGCTCAAGGAGGTCAAGGAGAAGACCGGCCGCCGATACATGATGGCGGAGTCGAGCTACTACCGGCAGGAATGCATCTTTGCGCGGAACGTTTTTCGGGAGGGAGGATTCGGAGAGCTGTTCTACTCGGACGTGGAGTACTACCACCAGTTGTTCGACCTGGCGACGGTGCTGACGAACAAGGGACAGCTCTGCTACAACCCCGACGGGACGCGGTCGTGGCGGTGGGGGTTGCCGCCGATGCTCTATCCGACGCACTGTACGGGCTTCCTGACCGGGGTGACGAAGGAGCGCGTCGTCAAGGTCTCCTGTCTGGGATGGAGGGGGACGCGGCCGGAGCTGCGCGACAACCCGATCGTGGCCGACAATCCCTATCGGAATCCCTTCTGGTGTGAGGCGTCGATGATGCTGACCGACCTGGGGCACATGTGCCGGTGCAATGTTTTCTGGATTTGCACGGCCGGCGACGAGCGTGCGCAGTGGTTTGGAGACAAGGCGACCTTGTACATGACGAACAGCGGGGTGCACGGCAACCTTCAAAAGCTGCACGGGCAGGAGGGAAAGCCGGCCGACGTGCCGCAGTACTGGAAATCGGAGATGCTGCCGGAGGCGATGCGGCACGGCTCGGGCCACGGCGGTTCGGCGGTGTTTATCTCGGCCGAATTCATCAACGCGCTGGTGGCGGACCGGGAGCCGGAAATCGACCTCTACGAGTCGCTGGCGATGACGGTTCCGGGGATCGTAGCGCACCAATCCGCGCTTGCGGGAGGCACGCAGTTGGCGGTCCCGCAATTTGACCGCAAGAAGGGCTAACGCCGCGCGGACGGTGGTTGGGGGAGCGCAATCTTCCCTCGACGACGTTTGTTGCCCGTACGGCGTGAGATTCACTGGAGAGGATGGCCATGAACGTGTTGCGATGGATAGTGACGGCGTGGATATCGGCCGGCGGCATGGCGGGGACGGCGCGGGGTGCAGCGGAGCTTGGCCCGGCCGAGGTGACCTGCAACGGGCAGGCGGCCGCATCTTCGAGCGCGACCGAGTTTGGTTTCTTTCTCTTCGCGCTCGATACCGGGCCGCAGGTCGCCGCGATGCCGCGCAGGGAAGCTTGCGTCGTCGACGTGCGGCGCGGGGAAGAAGCGGCGGTCGCGATCCCGGTGAAGAATTATGCGGGGCCACTGACCGTCGCGGTGCGCGCGGTGGCGCGCGGGGAGGTCGAGTCGGAAGTGAGCCTGGCCCTGGACGGGCAGGACGCGTGGCAGAAGCTTGCCCCGGGCGGGGCCGTCGAATTGCGGGCCGCCGGCACGGTGGGCGCGAAAGGATCGCGGTTGGTGCTGAAGGTGCGCGGCCTCACGGAGGCGTCGACGGCGGTCGAGTGGCGGGGGGTACGGATCGAAGCCGGCGGGCCGGCGCGGGCCGTGCCGATGGCCGTTGCCGCGGGCGATGCGCAGCGCTGCGCGCCGCGCGAGCTACCGCCGCTTCGGCCCTCGATCGAACAGGCGATGATCGAGTGGGATTGGCGCATGCAGGACGGGATCGGAAGCGAGCGCGCGGGAGTGAGCTACGTTCGGGCGGTCGAGCGGACGCTGGATCGCGGCGATCGGTTGATTGCCGATCTGGCGGGCGGCGGCGCTGCGGTGGGCGAGTTGGCCTCGCGGTGGGCTGTGCTGCGGCGCGAGCGTCCGGCGGAGGGCGACGAGGCCGCTTGGGAGGAATTGTGGCGGCGCGTCCATGCCTTGCGGCGCGAGATCGTTTTGGCCAATCCCTTGGCCAAAACTGGGCCCTTGGTGTTCGCCAAGCAAGCGCCGAGCGTGTTCAGCCACCAATTGACGCAGTATCAAGGGAGCTGCGCGCGGTCCGGGGGGAGGGATCTTCGTGCTTGACGAACCGGGCCGGTCGATGCGATGCCGGCCGTTGGCCGCCGGACAACTGCCTCCGGGGAGTTGCCAATCGCCCGAAGTGTCGTACGACGGCCGGCGCGTGCTCTTCTCCTATTGTTATGCGCCCTTCACGCCGGTGAACCGCGAGCAGACCCTCGACCGCTTCTACCACCTCTACGAGATGGAGGCGGACGGATCGAAGCTGCGGCAGCTCACCCACGAGGGTTTCGACGATCTGGCCGGACGCTATCTGCCGGACGGGAAGATTGTGTTCGTCTCGACGCGGCGGCAGGGGTATCACCGTTGCGGGCGCGGGCCGTGTCCGACGCACACGCTGGCGCTGTGCAACGCCGATGGGTCGGACGCGCGGACGATCTCGTATCACGAGACGCACGAATGGGACCCGGCGGTACTCGGCGACGGTCGGATCCTGTACACGCGGTGGGACTACGTGGATCGGCATGCGGTTCATTACCAGCAGCTTTGGAGCGTGCGCGCGGACGGCAGCGACGTGCGCGTGTACTACGGCAACAACACGCTCAACCCCGTGGGCGTGTGGGAGGCACGTCCGATTCCAGGTTCGAACCGGGTGATGGCCACGGCCGGGCGCACCACGCGATGACGGCGGGGTCGATCATCCTGCTGGACACGACGCGGGGAGTGGATGGCATGGGGCCGATCACGCGGCTCACGCCGGATGCGCTGTTCCCGGAGAGCGAGGCGCCCGTGCGGCGGCTCGGTCCGGGGACGTGGCACGCGCCGTATGCGTTGGCCTCGCCGCCGGCGGTTCCGGAGGAACAGGTGCGCTGGCCGGGGCACTGCTACCGCACTCCGCTGCCGCTGTCGGAGAAGTACTTCCTCGCCTCGTACAGCTTCGACTCCCTGATCGGAGAGCCGGATGCGAATCCCTGTAACCAGTTCGGCATCTACCTGGTCGACGCGATGGGGAACAAGGAGCTTCTGTACCGCGACCTGAACATTTCCAGTTTGTGGTCGATGCCTTTACGGGCGCGTCCGAAACCGGCGGCCCTGCCGGAACTCGCCGAGGCGAGCGAGCCGGCGGAAGGGGTTTTCTTCGTGCAGAACGTGTACCAAAGCTGGCCCGCGCTGCCTCGCGAGAGCGTGAAGCGGCTGCGGATCGTGCAGGTGCTGCCGAAATCGACCTGGCATGCCAACGACCCGATGGTTGGGCTCGCGAACGCCTCGCCGGGAAAGCAGGTGTTGGGAACCGTGCCGGTCGAGGCGGATGGCTCGGCACTGTTCCGCGCGCCGGCGCGAGTTCCGCTGGCGCTTCAGGCGCTGGACGCCTCGGGTCAGGCGGTCCAGGTGATGCGGAGCGTGACCTACTTGCAGCCGGGGGAGCGTGTTTCCTGCGTGGGATGCCACGAGCCGCGCATGCACGCGCCGCGCCCGCGCGGCGGCACTGGCGCTGGCGCGGATCCGTCGGCGATCGTCCCCGGTCCCGAGGGTTCCAAGCCTCTGTGTTATCCGATCCTCGTGCAACCGGTGCTCGACAAGCACTGCGTGTCGTGCCACGGGACGGCGAAAGTCGAGGGAGGAGTGAGACTCACGGGGGAGCCGGAGGGACATTTCACGCGGTCCTACAACGCGCCTGCGCCGCGCGTGCCGTATGCAGAGTGGGGGAAGCCGGGCGATTTCCGCGTGGCGAACAGCGAGCCGATGACGCGACCGGAATTCTTCGGCGTGCGCAAGTCAGGACTGATGCAACTGGTGCGCGACGGACATTACGGGGTGAAGCTCGGCGCGGAGGAGTTCGAGCGGCTGGCGACCTGGGCCGACGCGAACGCCTTGTTCTACGGGAGTTTTGAGCCTGCCGACCAGGCACGACAGCTCCGCGGCGAACGGATTGCCGGGCCACGGGTGCAGTAGAGAGAAACGGCCGCGCGTCAGAAAAGGAATGGCACGGGCGTGAAACCCAGCGGCAGGAATGCGAGCGTGAGCCAGCCGAGGGCATAGCGCCAAGCTCCGAGCGGAACGTCGTCGTTGGCGGTGGGCGGATGACGGGGCCCCATGAGCACGAGGAGGAAGAGCATCACGGTCCAACCGATGAGGCGGGGTTCGTTGAAGACGGTGACGCCCAGGACGACGGCGAGTCCGGCGCCAAAGAGGAGGAAGGTGGCGGCGGCATGGGCTCGCTTACGGAGGAGTCCGTAGAGGACGTGGCCGCCGTCGAGTTGGCCGATGGGGAAAAGATTGATTGCCGTGATCAACAGGCCCACCCAGCCGGCGAAGGCCATGGGGTGCATCTCGATGCCGAATCCGCGGGGGAGGACGGGAAAGAATTGGCTGGTGAGCCACTGAAAAATCAGGGGCACGCCGACGATGTGGCCGGAATCTGCGGTAAGCAACTCGGGGCGGGAGAGCTTCAAGCCGATCACGGAGAATAGCAGCGTGGGGATGAGTCCGGCCAGGGGGCCGCTGATGCCGATATCGAAAAGGGCTTTCCGGTCTCCCACGTGGGAATCCATGGCGATGACGGCGCCCATGGTGCCGATGGGCGAGAAGGGCATGGGGATGAAGTACGGGAAGCTGGCGTCGACGCCGTAGCGGCGGGCTTGGAGGAAATGGCCGGCCTCATGGCAGATGAGGATCGTCATCAGGCAGCCGGCGTAGATGGTGCCCTCTTTGATCGCCATGCCGAACAGGAGCCACGCCGCCTCCCAGTGATCGCGTTGTGCGGCGGCCAAGGCCCTCAGCAAGGGGTCCTGCATGCCGGCGAGAAACGTGCTGGCGCAGGTGAGGAGGAAAAGCGCCAGGGGGAGGACAACGCGCCGCGGCCGAGGCGGCTCAAGGGATTCCTCCGCAGGAGGATCGGGAACGACGCGACAAGGGACGAAGTCGGGATCCATCCCCCCCCGTTTTGGCAATTCGTTCGATTCGGCGACGCTGTAGTTATCCATCGGACTGGGGTATTCTACGGGCTATCGGGAGAGATTGAAAGGCGTTTGAGGATGGGAAATCGGTCCCCACGCGCGGGGACCGATCGAGTGGGGCCAGAGTGGCGACCCAGGGGGAGGGCCGCAGGGCGGCGCAAGGATTGTTTGCCGGTGCAATGCGACGACCAGCGCGAGGAGGGAACCAGACGATGCTCGACCGATTCTTCGGTATCAGCCAGCATGGGACGACGGTGCGTACGGAGTTCATGGCCGGGCTGACCACTTTCCTGACCATGGCCTATATCATCTTCGTGCAGCCTCAGGTGCTTTCCGGGACGGGGATGGATCCGGGAGCGGTCACGGCCGCGACGTGCTACTCGGCGGCCTTGGCGACGGCGATCATGGGACTCTACGCGCGCTATCCCATCGCGCAGGCGCCCGGCATGGGAGAGAACTTCCTTTTCCTCTCCGTTGCGGCGGTGGCCGCGGCGGCAAGCGGGAGCGTCGAGGCCGGCTGGCAGATCGCCTTGGGCGTGGTGTTTTACTCGGGGGTGATCTTCCTCGTGTTGTCGCTCGTCGGGCTGCGCGAGGCACTGCTCGACACGATCAGCCCGAGCATGCGCAATGCGATTGCGGTGGGGATCGGGTTGTTCATTGCACTGATTGGGCTGAGAAACGCGCACCTGGTGTTTGCCGACGCGCAGGGAGTGCTGCATCTGGACTATCGCTTCGCTTCGCCGGATCTGATCGTGTTCTTCTTTGGGTTGCTTCTGACCGCGGGGCTGTTGGCGCGGCGGGTACGCGGGTCGATCTTCTGGGGAATTCTCGGGGCGGCGATTCTCAGCGTTGCGATGGTACGCGGGTTGGCCTATGCCCCGGAATCGATTCGCGGCGCGGAACTCGTCACGAGTTCGCGATTGGTGAACGATTTCCGGCTGGCGGAAGGGGTGGTCTCGGTGCCCCCGGCGATCGAGCCGACCCTGTTCAAGATGGATTTGCGCAGGGCGCTGCCCGCGCATGGTGCCGTTTATCTTCATTTTCCTCTTCATGGTGGTGTTTGACACCCTGGGCACGCTGGTCGGCGTGGCGGAGCAGGCGGGACTGATCCGCGACAACAAGCTGCCGCGCGCCAAGCAAGCGTTTGCCTCGGACGCCGTGGCGTCGGTGGTGGGTGCCGCCTTCGGCACGAGCACGGTGACGAGCTTCGTCGAGAGCACGGCCGGGGTGGAGCAAGGGGGCCGCACCGGGCTCACGGCGGTGGTCGTGGCGGCGCTGTTTCTCTTGGCGCTGTTTTTCTATCCGGTGATCGCCATGGTCGGCAGTTATCCGCCGATTACCGCGCCCGCGCTGGTCTGCGTGGGCGCGATGATGATGCGTGGAGTGACGAAGATCGAGTGGGACAACTTCGCCGAGGCAATCCCCTCGTTCCTGATCGTGGTGGGAATTCCCATGAGTTATTCGATCGGGGATGGGCTGGCCTTGGGATTCATGGCCTATCCTCTGGTGAAATTGTTCGGCGGGCAGGGACGCGACGTGAAGTGGCTGATGTACGTGGTGGCGGCGGTCCTGGTGGCATATTTCGTCGCGCTTCGGTCCCAGGCGGGTTGACCGGACGCCGCTTGAGCTGCGGCGGCACCCTGAGGGGGAGTGGCTCAACCCCTGGTTTCTTCCCGGAGATGCGGATGGGCGTGGAAACGAGTCGACGCTTGCCTTCGGTGGTCCTTACCGGTGCTTCCACGGGAATCGGAGCGGCCTGCGCGGTGGCCCTGGATCGGCGGGGATTTCGGGTGTTTGCCGGGGTCCGCTCGGATGCCGACGGCGAGCGGCTGAAGCGTGAGACCTCCGCGCGGCTGGTGCCGCTGCGGTTGGACGTGACCGACGCCCGGCAGATCGCCGAGGCGGCGCGGCACGTGGGGGAGGCAGTGGGCCCCGGCGGGCTGGACGGCCTGGTCAACAACGCGGGAATCGTGGTGGCCGGGCCGTGGGAACTGCTTGCGATCGAGGAGTTGCGCAAGCAATTGGAGGTGAACGTGATCGGTCCAGCGGCGGTCACTCAGGCGCTGCTTCCTCTGCTGCGCACGGCGCGGGGGAGGATTGTGCTGATGGGTTCGGTGAGCGGCAAGGTGGCTGCGCCGTACCTGGGGCCGTACGCGGTGTCGAAATACGGATTGGAGGCGATGGCCGATTCGCTCCGCGTTGAGCTGCGGCATTGGGGCATCGCGGTTTCGCTCGTCGAGCCGGGGAGTGTGAAGACACCGATCTGGGACAAGGCGACGGAGCAGGCCGAACAGCTTTCGGCGCGCGTGCCGACGGAGGCTTGGACCCTATACGCGGAAGACATGGAGCAAATGCGGCATGCCACGAAGGCGCTGGCGGCGCGGGGCATGCCGGTGGCGCGCGTGGTCGAGGCGGTGGAACACGCACTGACGGCGCGGAAGCCGAAGACACGCTATCCGTTGGGATTGCAGACGCGGTTGGCGGTTTCGGTATTCCAACTGGTTGCCGACCGTACGCGGGACTGGATCGTGCGGCGGGAGTTGGGATTGCGCTGAAGGCAACTCTGCGAGGGTTGCCTGCTCGACGGCGATGGCAGCGGGAGCGCGGTGCGAGCGAAATTCTCAGTTGCCCAGCGACTGAAGCGGGGCGGGAATGCGGCCGCCGAAGTGGACGAAGGCGTCGCTGGCGCCGGCGTTGCGGACTTCCATGACCGGGGTGGAGCCGAACAGGCCGCCGAAATCGACGACGTCGCCGGCCTTCGCCCCGGGCACGGGGATCAGCCGCACGGCCGTGGTCTTGTCGTTGATCACGCCGATGGCCATCTCGTCGGCGATGATGGCGGCGATGGTCTCCGGCGGGCGTGTCGCCGGGGATGGCGATCATGTCGAGCCCGACCGAGCAGACGCTGGTCATGGCTTCGAGCTTCTCCAGCACGAGGTGGCCCTGCGCCGACGGCCTCGGCCAGCGCGGCGTCTTCGCTCACCGGGATGAAGGCCCCGCTCAGCCCGCCGACGGAACTGGAGGCGAACAGCCCGCCCTTCTTCACGGCGTCGTTGAGCATGGCCACGGCGGCGGTCGAGCCGGGGGCGCCGATCTGCGCGATGCCCAGCGTCTTGAGGATCTCGCCGACGCTGTCGCCGACCGTCGGCGTGGGGGCCAGCGAGAGATCGACGATGCCGAAGGCCACGCCCAGCTCGGCGGCCACCTCGCGGCCGATCAGTTCGCCCACGCGGGTGACGCGGAAGCTGGTGATCTTGATCTCCTCGGCCAGGTCGCCGAGCGTGAGCTTCTCGCCCATGGCGATGCGGCGCTTCAGCGCGCTGCAGACCACGCCCGGCCCGGAGACGCCGATGTTGATCGGCCGCCTCCGGCTCGCCCGCGCCCATGTAGGCCCCGGCCATGAAGGGGTTGTCTTCGGGGATGTTGGCGAAGACGACCAGCTTGGCGCAGCCGAAGCCGCTGGCGGTCGGCCGTGGCCTCGGCGATCTCGCAGCAGGACGTGGCCCATCTGGTGGACGGCGTCCATGTTGATGCCCGCCCTGCGCGAGGCCACGTTGACCGACGCGCAGACCCGGCTGGTCTGCGCGAGCACCTCGGGCAGCGAGTCCATCACCACCGCGTCGCCCGGCGTGATGCCCTTGTGGACCAGGGCCGTGAACCCGCCGACGAAATCGACGCCGCACTCGGCGGCCGCGGCGTCGAGCGTCTTGGCCACCTGCACGGCGGCCGCGTGGCCGTGCCCGGCCAGCAGCGTCGCGGCCGGCGAGATGGCCAGCCGCTTGTTGATCACCGGGATGCCGTACTTGGCGCCCACGCGGTCGCAGACCTCGACCAGCCGGCTGGCCCGGCGAGACGATCTTCTGCCGCAGCTTGCGGCAGAGATGATCGACGTTCGGCGCGGCGCAGTCGTCGAGGTTCAGCGCCAGCGTCACGGTCCGCACGTCGAGGTGCTCGGCGTGCAGCATCTGGATGGTCGAGAGGATTTCGTCGGTGCGAAGCATGGCGAGTGCGGGGAAGATGGGCAGCGGGTCGGAGACGGCCTCACGGGACATCAGCCGGTCGGGCCGAAACAGCCGCAGTTGGTTGGTGGCCACGAAGATGTTCTCGTGCTGGAGCTTCACGGTGAAGCCCAGTTCCTCGCCCATCTGCTCCAGGTCGGCCTGCAGCATGCGGATGTCCCAGTGGGCGGGCACCTCGACCTGGCCGATCAGCACGAACTCGTCGCCCGTGCGGTCGCCGTAGAGGTCGACGATGTTGATGTCCTTGCCGGCCAGGTACTGGCTGAACCGGCGCACGATGCCCGGCTGGTCCTTGCCGAAGGCGGTGATGACGAAGCGGTCGCACGGCTCCGGCGCGGCGAGCGTGCTCGGGCACCGGGCCGGGCGCGACCAGCACCTGGAACGCGCGAGCCGGCCGACTCGGCCTCGCGGACCCGCTCGGCCAGCTGCATCCGGCTCGATCGGCTCGGGCAGGCTGACGATCATGATCAGCGTGAAGTAGCCGCCCAGGACGGTCTGGCTGCAGGCGTCGATGTTGCCGCCCAGCGACTCGACGGCGCTGGTCACCGCGGCCACGATGCCCGGATGGTCGTCGGACATCACGTCCAGCACGTAGACATGTTCGAAGCGTGCCATCGGGAGCCACCGGAGCGGGGTGAAAGGGAATCTCGACCGCAGGTACGTCGTCGAGGCGGACTCCGGAGATGAGGGGCGAGCCGACTCGGGGAAGCGTTGCCCGCCCAGTGTATCATGCGAGCGGCGGGGGCGGAACCCGAGGCGAGAGGGCTTCTCTCCGCCCGAGGAGAAAGGGAGAGACGCGACCTCGGTCAGACCAAGGCAAGGGGGGCCGGCGCCCAAGCGGTTTGCAGGCCCAGGCGTTATGCGTGGGCCACGTGAGGCGGCGGAACGGCCTGTGGTGCGGGGAAATGGCGATGGTAGGCGTCGACGATCAAGTCGGCGGCGACAACGGGTCCGATGCGGTCGGCCTGGATCACGAGGTCGAACAGGTGCGGATCGTTAATGTCGCGGCGGAAGTAGCGCATGACGAAATCGCGGCGTCCGCGTTCGAGTTCGGCGATAAAGCGACGAGCGTGGCCTTCGTCGAAGCCGTGCCCTTTCATCACGTGGGCGAGGCGGTACTTCTCGGAGGCGATGATGCGGACGGCCAAACCGTGGTCGCGAGGCAGCAGGAAATGGGCGCCGCGGCCGACGAGCACGGCGTTGGCACGGCGGAGAGCGGCGATGACGATGCGCCCGAGGCAAAAGACATATTTCTCGTGGGGGATGATCCGTGGATCGATCCACGGGCCGATCATGTCGTATGCCCAATTGGCGGGAGTCTCGTCGACCAGTTCGAGCATCGGTCGGGAGAGGTGAAATCGTTCGGCGACGAGGTCGATGAAGTTCTGGTCGAGGACGATCCAGCCGAGTTTGTGACCGACCTGCTCGGCGATTTCGCCTCCGCCGGCTCCGGCTTCGCGGGAGATGGAGACGTAGTTGGCGATCCTTTGATGGGGCTGGTCCCAGTGAAAGGATCGTTGGGCCTGATCGGCGATGCTTTCGGCAAGTGTCCAGCGCTGCATTTGCCGCTCGGCGGCGGCGACGATCTTGGGGTCTTCTCGAGTCTGCTCCTTCATGGCCCGCCCTCCTCGCATGAGAGCCTCGGGAGCGGCCCTGAGACGGGGACCTTCCGCGTCACACCGCCCCCCTACTCTCACTATACATGGTTTCGAGTGGCCGGGAAGTTTTATTCTTTGGTTTTCAGAGCGGCCGGCATGAAGAAGCACGAGCGCGCCCTGCGCGGGAGTTAGGGGGGAGGAGAGTATTCACGGGGCGGCAGTGGCCGCGGCCGCATCCCGGAAGTTTCGGATGTCCGTCTGGTAGTGTGTGGCGTCGAGAAGCGTGAGCCAGAGGAAGAGGGCAAGAAACAGCAGCGCGGTACCGAGAATCAAGGAATGGAAAGGACTGTCATAGCGAAGGTGCATAAAGTAGATCGCCACCAAGATCGCCTTTGCCGTGGCAATGGCGAGGGCCACGAAGAGATTCAGGTTTCCGAGATCGAAGCGAGTGACGGCGACGGTGATCGCGGTCAGCGCGATCAGCGCCGTGAAGACGGCGACGAGCACCCAGGGGGACATGACGTGGGCCAAGCCGTGTTGAGAGTTCGTTTTGCGGTCGCCATAGGCGGCGAAGGCCGGATCGATCGACGAGGGTTGGGACGACATGGCAGACCACTAGTGAATCAGGTACAGGAGCGGAAAGAGGTAGATCCAGATCAGGTCGACGAGGTGCCAGTAGAGCGCCGTATAGTCGACCGGGTAGAAGTACTCCGAGGAGAACTCGCCGAGAACGGCGCGGACGCAGCAGCCAGGTGATGACCCCCATGCCGCCGAGGACGTGGAGGCCGTGCAGGCCGGTCATGGCGAAGTAGATGCTGAAGAACAATGCCGACGTTGCGCGGAGGGTCGCCGTGGCCGTGTTCCGCCGATTCCGAGCAGTTCTCCCGGATCGTGCGCTGGAGGACCGCCTCGGCAGTGCGGCAGAGTACCAGCCGGCCCAGAGGAGCCCCTCTTCCCATTTGTGCCGGTATTCGACGTACTTGATGCCCAGGAAGGCCGTCGCGCACAGGAGCGTGATGGCCAGACAGCAGAATCAGACCGGTGCGCTGGTTCAACTGCGGCGCAGCGCACGGCCCAGGCCATCGTCAGGCTGCTGAACAGATCAGGACCACGGTGTTGGTCGCCCCGAGGGTCTTGTCGAGAAACTGGTGGGCATAGACGAAGATCTCCGGGTGATTGGCGCGGTAGACGGCGTAGGCGCAGAACAGTCCGCCGAAGAAGAGGACCTCCGTCAGCAGGAAGATCCACATGCCCAGTTTGCCGGCGTCGAACTGCTGCTTGGGCGTCTCGAAGTGGTGCGCCAGGTGAGGCGGAGGGCCGCTTTGCCAGGGCGGGACTGTGGGTCGCCATGGATTCTGCCTCAGGGGTGCGGAGGGGATCGGAGCGGATCCGCCGGGGGCGCGTCGGCATTCGACTCGCTGCGGGACATAGCCGTCTACGGCCGGATCGTACTGGAGGTCGGTGATAGTCGTAGGGATCGCCCACGACCGGCGCATGGGGGAAATTGTCGTGCGGCGGCGGCGAAGCGGCATTGCCACTCCAAGCGTGGCCCCGCCCCAGGGGTTGGCCGGCGCGCGCGCCCGCGGAAGAGCGAATGCAGCAGGTAGCCGAAGATGAGGATGAAACCGACCGCCGCGCACGAACGCACCGACCGTGGAGAGCTGGTGCAGCAACGCGAACTCGGGGTGCTGCGTCGAGGAGCTTCGTGTAGTCGAAGTAGCGCCGCGGCATGCCGCGGGTGCCGATGATGAACTGCGGGAAGAAGGTGAGGTTGAAGCCGACGAAAATGAGCAGGCAGGCGATCTGGCCCCAGCCGTTCGTTGTACATCCGGCCGGTCATCTTCGGCCACCAGTAGTGCAGCCCGGCGAGGAAGGCGATCAGCGTGCCGCCGATCATCACGTAGTGGAAATGGGCGACGACGAAGTAGGTGTCGGGCACGTGGACGTCGATCGCCAGCGTGCCGAGGAACAGGCCCGTCAGCCCGCCGATGCCGAACAGGAAGATGAACATCAGCGCATAGCACATCGGCGTGGCCAGGCCGATCGAGCCCTTGTACATCGTGGCCAGCCAGTTGAAGACCTTGATGGCCGAGGGGATCGAGACGCTGAACGTCAGGGCGCTGAAGATCATGGCCGCCAGCGGCGACTGCCCGCTGACGAACATGTGGTGTCCCCAGACCAGGAAGCCCCAACAGGGCGATGGCGATGCTGCTGTAGGCGATGAACCGGTAGCCGAAGATGTGCTTGCGGCTGAAGACGGAGATCACTTCGCTGATGATGCCCATGGCCGGCAGGATCATGATGTAGACGGCCGGGTGGGAATAGAACCAGAAGAAGTGCTGGAAGAGGATCGGGTCGCCGCCGAGCTCGGGGTCGAAGATGCCGAGCTCCAAGCAGCCGTTCGACGGCCAGCAGCAGCAGCGTGATGCCCAGCACGGGCGTGGCCAGCACCTGGATGATCGCCGTGGCGTAGAGGCCCCAGAGAAACAGCGGCATCTGGAACCAGGTCATCCCCGGCGGGCGCATGGTGTGGATGGTGACGATGAAGTTGATGCCCGGTGAAGATCGAGCTGAAGCCGAGGATGAAGACGCCCGACGACGGCCAGGGCGACGCTCAGGCTGGTAGCGGCAGTGTGGCGCCGTGCTGTAGGGCGTGTAGAAGGTCCAGCCGGTGTCGAGGCCGCCGGTGACCAGCACGAGTGACGAAGAAAATCGCGCCGAACGATCCACAGCCAGAAGCTGGCCAGGTTCAGCCGCGGAAAGGCGACGTCCTTGGCCCCGAGCATGAGCGGCAGGACGAAGTTGCCGAAGATCGCCGGAATGCCGGGGATGATGACGAGGAAGATCATCACCGCCCCGTGCAGCGTGAAGAGTGGTTGTAGAGGTTTTTGCCGCTCGTGGTGGCTCGGGCTGAACGAGGTCGGCGGAACCGCCGGATTCGGCTTGTTCGGTGAGCTGGCGGCATCGGAGGTCGGGGCCCATGATCGTGGGCCCGGGGGCGGCCAGCTCGGTGCGGAGAATCAAGCGCGAACACCCCACCCAGGAACCAGGCGGAGAGGATCCCCACCATGTACATCACGCCGATCCGCTTGTGGTCGAGGGTGAAGGCCCAGGACCGGAAGCCGCGGGTGTGGGTCAGGTAGTTGTCCGAGCTGGTGCGACGCTTCGGGGCGCGGTTGGGGCGTCGCGGGAGACGCATCGGAGATGTCATGGAGGATATCCTACGAGTGTCATCGAGCGTTTCGTTGGGTGGCGGGCAGGCTTCGTTGCGCCGAAGGGCATCAAGGCGAAGCTACTTCAGCGACTTGATGTACTCGATGAGCGCCGTGATCTGGTTGTCGCTCAACTGCCCTTTGAAGACTGGTCATCTGGTCGGGGAACCCCTCGACGATCTTGGCCGAGGGATCGACGATCGATTCGCGGATGTAGTTGTCGTCGACCATGCCTCGGAGCCGTCGGCCGAACTCGGACCGGGCTTTCCGCAAATCCCCTTGAAACTGGGGCCGGTCTTCGGGCGTGCCGTCGATCGAATGGCAGACGGCGCAGCCGCTGCAGGTAAAGAGTCTGCGGCCCCAACTCGGCCGGACGGAGGTTCTCCAGGCCTTTCTGTCCGCCGTTCTGGAGCCAGGCCTCGAACTCGCCCGGCGGGTGGACGATCACCTTGGCCAGCATGTCGGAATGGCTCGTGCCGCAGTACTCGGCACATTCCAGGTCGTACTCCCCGGGCTCCGTGGCCTGGAACCACGTGGCTTGGTGTAGCGGCCGGGCACCACGTCCTGCTTGAGCGGAAGGCAGGGATAAAGAGGCTGTGGATCACGTCCGTGGACCATCATGGTGAGCATGACCGGCTCGTCCACCGGCACGTGCAGGTTCGCGTCCTCGTAGCCGTTCGGATAGGTGAAGCGTCCACTTCCACTTCTGGGCGTGACCACGCGGATCTCGTAGGCGTTGGCCGGCACGAACCGCATGTCCATGTAGCCGGTGAAGCCGAGGTAGAACATGATCGCTGACCAGCCCCAGCGGGAACGACGCTCCAGATCGATTTCGAGGGCGGTGTTGTGATTTGGGCTGGGCTCGGGCCGACGCCCGGGACGCCGCCGGTAGCGGACCACGAAGACGACCATCAGCGCGACGATCAGCACGAAGAAGAACGTCGAGACCCAGTAGACGAAATAGAAGGCCGTGTCGACCAGGGGGGCGCGCTCGAGGAACGCTCGGCGGAAGCCAGAACGTGCCGGTGTCGGCGAACCGTTCGAGGCCGGTTTGGGCGAAGCATGGGGAGAGGGGCACGGCAATCATGATCGAGCCGAAGGAGAGGACGGGTCGGGAGAATCGGGGATCGTAGGAGCGGATTGCGAATCGATTTCGGAGGCGTTGCGGAGTTGGCCAGCTTCGAACGCGCGGCTGTCGTGGAGTGCGGTGGCACGGGAATGCCTGGTTCGTTGTTTCTCGCGCATCCAGAGCACGGACAAGACGGCGCCCAAGATCATGACGGTCAGTATTCCGCCCGCTTGCATGATACGTATCGCTTGCAGGCTGTAGCTGCCCGCCTGCGCGTCATAAGCGAAGCAGAACAACAGGATCTGATCGGTGGCCGAGCCGATCTTACCCTCGGCGGCCTCGAGCAGGGCGAGGCGGAGGGTTGTGGGGTTGTATTCGATGCCGGTGAGGTAGCGGGATACCTTGCCGTCGGGGGTGCAAATGATGGTCACCGCGGCGTGGGCGTACTGTTTAGGGTTCGTATTGGGGACTTCAGCGTAGGCGAAACCCGCGGCGTCGGCCAGGGCGCGAATGTGGGCTTCCTGTCCCACGAGACCGCGGTAGCCTTCACCGGCGCCGGGGCGATCGTAGGCCGTGAGATACTTGGTTCGCGTAGCCTCTGCGCGCTGGGGCGACTCCTGCGGGTCGAGGCTTACCGTGATCATGCGGTACTTGTCTCCCATCGCGTATTCGAGTTTCTCCAACCCTGCGAACAAACCATTGAGCTGCAGGCTGCACAATCGGGGGCAATTGGAGTAGTTCATCGTGAGGATCACGGGCAGCGCGCCGTCGAACATTGCACCCAAGGTCAGCGGCCCGCGCTGGGAATCGACGAACGGCAGGTCGAGGGGGAGTTGGGCTCCGAGGCGATTCGGCTCTCCGAGGCCCTTGAGGGGATCGGGCATAGGTTCGGTGCGGTCGGCAGCCGGCGGGGCAGCCGCACCGGCGGTGCCGGCAAGGAGCGACATCGCCAGCAGGAGGATGGCGGAGCGCGGCAGGCGCGTGGGAAGGTCATTGCTTCTGGGGGACATCCGACTTCGCGTCACTTGGGGTGCGAGGTGCAGGTTTGGCCGGGAGAGCCGGCGCCGAGGGCGGAGCGTTGGCGGGCTTTTCCGGGGCGTGAGGGACGATCACGCCGGTTTTGCCCGCTGCGACATCGCGGACGACGAGCTGCATGGCGCGCTCGATCGGCAGCGCCACCAAGCCTTGGCCGGGATCCATCCAGCGGTATTCCGCCAGGCGGGCTTGCTGCCGCGCCGTGGTGTCGCGCAATTCGATCGAGGGCTGATCGACCTGCTTGTCCTGAAACTGCCGAGCCGCGGTGTGGTAGTACAGGACCTCAATCGCGGTCACGATCGCGAAGATCACCAGTGCGCCGGTCACGCCGACCAGGGCAACGGTGGAGGTTCTGATGTCGTTTCGTCCGGCGGTTGCCATGTCGATCTCGGGAGCCAAGCCGTCGTTGATTACGTGTTCTCAAGTGCCAGCGCTTCGGCAAGCCTGGGATCGCGCACGGGCAAGAGGCTGCGTTGTGCGGCGACGCGCCAGACGGCGAGCGCGAGAAAGCAGCCGATGGCCAGCAGCAGGCAGAGGTCCATTACGCCCAGGGTGAAGCGATTGTGTTCCAGATTGGGCATCACGACCCAGTAGAGGTCAAGCCAGTGCATGACGAGCATCCAGGCGGCCCAGAAGGCGAGGACGCCCTTGCGGCGTTTGGCGCCGCGGGAGAGGAGGCCAAAGAACGGGATGAAGAGATGGCCGAAGACGAGCACCAATCCCAAGACGCCCCACAGGCCGGCCTGCCGAGGCAAGAACCATTGCGTTTCCTCGGGGATATTGGCGTACCAGATGAGCATGTACTGCGAGAAGGCCATGTAGCCCCAGAAAATGACGGCCGTGAGCAGCAGTTTGCCGAGGTCGTGGTAATGCTCGACGGTGACGAGGGTGGAAAGCCGGCCGCTGCGCTGGAGGGCCATCACCGTCAGGATGACTGCTGCCAAGGCTCCCACCACTCCTCCGGAGTAGAAGTAGAGGCCGAAGATGGTGCTATACCAAGCGGGTTGAAGCGACATGATCCAATCGAAGGCGGCCAGTGTACCCGTCACACCCAGGAGCACGAGTGCCGGTCCGCTCCAACGTTCCATGTGGCTGGTCCGTCGCGGATCACCGCTGGTGTCTTGCTCAGTCGAGTGGAAGAGGAAGAAGCGGGCCACGAGCCACCAGGCGATGAGGTAGCCGACGGTGCGCGCGGTGAAGAAGGGAACGTTGAGCCAATGAGTCTTCTGGGCCAGCGTGGGCTGCTCTGCGAAGAAGTTGGGATCGACCCAGGCATAGAGACCGGCATTTCCCAGGAGCATGGGGACGAGGATGGGAAGGAAGAGCAGGGCGAACGCAGGGAAGGCCGAGGCGAGGATTTCGGCGACGCGGCGGACACTCACGCCCCACCCGGCCCGCGTGGCATGCAGCGACGCCACGAAGAAGACCGCTCCCAAGGAGATGCTGAGAAAGAAACAGTAGTTGACGAGGTAGGAATGAAGGAAGGTGCGGAAGCCGTCGTTGGTCAGGGCGCCGAGCACGAAGGCGAGGGCCAGTGCGCCGGCGCCGAGGGCGGCGAGGATCGGCACCAGGTTGGGCAGGGCGCCGGCGAGGCTGATCTCGCGCGAGGAGGCATCGAGGAGTGGATCGTTTCTCATGATCGTCTCTTGGTCGCTTCGCGGTCGGCGCGCGGTCACTTGAGTTGGGCTCGGACCTCGGGAGGTACGTCGTCGAGCGAAGCATTTTGGCTGCGCTGAAGTGCTCGGACATAGAGCACGATTGCCCAGCGGTCGTCGACGGGGATCTGGGCGGCATAGCCCGGCATGGTATTGGGGGCGTTGGGAGCGGCGACTCCGTGGGTGACGGTATTGAACAACTGGCCAACGGGTTGGGCGACGATGGAGGGTGCATGGAGCGAGCGGGGGACCGCCCAGGTCGTGTAACCCGGCGTGCCGGCTTCCTGGCGCTGCGCGGCGCGGTGCGCGGTCATGCCGTCTCCTTCGCCCGCCAGACCGTGGCAGGTGGCGCAGTAGATCTGAAATCGCTCTCGGCCGCGCTCGATCATGGCTTGGGTGACGGGCATCGGAAAGGTCGCGGCCCAGTTGTCGTTGATCTTAGAGCCGATCCCCGAACCTTGGGCGGTGCCACGCTTCTCCGCCCGCACAGGGCTCCCGTGGTAGTTTTGGGATAGGTTCTTACCCCGGATCAGGTGGCTGTCTTCGGCGAGCTGTCCCTGGGCGATCGTGCCGGAGACGTTGGGGCGCATGGCACGGCCATCGGCAAACAGCATGCTGGGGGCCTGGGCTTGATAGCGGGGCTGGAAATCCATGTCTTGGATGAGGTGGATCCGCGGACTGTAATGGGGCTCTTCCCGGACCTTGGCGATGAGCAGGGGAGGCAGCAGGGCGAGCACCGCAGCAAGGATCCCGGCCGAAATGAAGACACGGGGAAGCGGGGGGGCTGCGGCAGGCTGATAGCAGAGTTCGACGGCGACGGCCCCGTGGGCGGCGAGCAACTCCTGGGTGCGCAGGGCGTCAAAGACGGGATCCCGGGCCTCGATGGAAATGAAGAACTTGTCGGTCGTGGCTCGGCGGAAACGGGGACTGGTGAAGACCGGGTGGGAGAACTGGGGCAGACGATTGAGCAGGATAGCTCCGAGAAACGCGGCCAGGGCGCTGAACAGGACGATCAGTTCGAAAGCGATGGGGATATTGGCGGGCAGGCTGAACCAGGGTTTGCCGCTGACGATCAGGGGGTAGTCGACCGCATTGGTCCACCATTGCAGGGCCATGGCGACGACTGCGCCGACGATGCCGGCGGAAAGCACGATCCAGGGGAGAATCGTGGGGCGGATGCCCAACGCGCGCTCGATTCCATGAAGGGGATAGGGAGTGTGGGCGTCCCACCGCGTGTAGCCGGCGTTGCGCACGGCGGCGGCGGCGGCCAGCAGCGCATCGGGCTCGTCGAACTCGGCGAGCACGGCGGCCAGCACGGGCTCGGAAGGATCATGAGGGCGGGAAGCAGAAGTTTCCATCATGTCGTCAGGCCAAGGGATTGGGGGCCGTCAGATCAGCATCGGCCGGTCGGGTTTTCTGGTGCTGGGGAGCATGGGTGCGCGGCAGCACGGCCTTGACTTCCGCCATGGCCACCATCGGCAGGTAGCGGCAGAAGAGCAGGAACAGCGTGAAGAACAGTCCGAAGCTGCCCAGCCAGCATGAGCAGGTCGACCCAGGTCGGCTGTACATAGCCCCAGCTCGACGGCAGGAAATCGCGGCTCAGCGAGATGACGATGATCACGAACCGCTCGAACCACATGCCGACGTTCACCAGGATCGCGACGATGACCATCATCCAGGGCGTGGTGCGGCACTCTCTTGAACCAGAACACCTGCGGCACGACCACGTTGCAGATGACCATGATCCAGTAGGCCCACGCATACGGTCCCAGGGCCCGGTTGAGGAAGGCGAACTGCTCGTAGTGGCTTGCCGCTGTACCAGGCGATGAAGAACTCGATCGCATAGGCATAGCCGACCATGCAGCTCGGTGGCCAGGATGATCTTGTTCATGTTCTCCAGGTGGCGGATGGTCACCAGGTCCTTCAGCCCGAAGAAGGCCCGGGCGGGGACCATCAGCGTGACCACCATGGCGAAGCCGCTGAAGATCGCCCCGGCCACGAAGTACGGCGGGAAGATCGTCGTGTGCCAGCCGGGGACCTGGGAGACGGCGAAGTCGAAGCTGACCACCGAGTGGACGCTCAGCACCAGCGGCGTGGCCAAGCGCGGCCAGGAGCAGGTAGGCCCGCTCGTAGCGGTGCCACTGCCGGGCCGAGCCCCGCCAGCCGAGGGCGAAGAGGCCGTAGAGCGAACTGCCGCACGCGGCCGGTGGCCCGGTCGCGGAGCGTGGCCAGGTCGGGGATCATGCCCAGGTACCAGAACAGCAGCGAGACGGTGGCGTAGGTGCTCACCGCGAACACGTCCCACAGCAGCGGGCTGCGGAAGTTCGGCCAGAGCGACATCTGGTTCGGATACGGGAGCGAGCCAGTAGACGACCCACACGCGGCCGACGTGGATCGCCGGGAAGATGCCGGCGCAGACGACGGCGAAGATGGTCATCGCCTCGGCGAAGCGGTTGATGCTCGTCCGCCACTTCTGCCGGAAGAGAAAGAGGATCGCCGAGATCAGCGTGCCGGCGTGGCCGATGCCGATCCAGAAGACGAAGTTGGTGATGTCGAAGGCCCAGAACACGGGGCTGTTGTTGCCCCAGACGCCGACGCCGGTGGCGATCAGGTAGCCGATCAGGAGCGAAGAAGACGCCGGTCGATGGCCGAGATGACGGCGAACGCCACGTACCAGGCCAGCGGCGGCCGCGGCCGCTCGGCGATCCGGCTGACCGTCTCGGTGATCGAGGCGAAGTCCTGGCCGGCCGGCGGTCAGCGGCGCCCGGTCGCGCGCGGATCGTCGCTCGGTGTTGTCGTCAGCCGGTAGGGCGATCGTGCTCATGGGCAGGTCGGTTCGAGTTCCGGATTGGGGTTGCGGATCCGCGCCAGGTAAGCGGTTCCGCGGCTTGGCGTTCAGCTCGGCGAGCAGCCCGTAGGCGCGGTTGGGCGGCGTGGAGCGCGGCGACCTCGCTTTGCGGGATCGGCCAGGTCGCCGAACACGATCGCCTGCGGCGGGCAGGCCTGCTGGCAGGCGGTCCGGATCTCGCCGTCGCGAATCGGCGCGGCGCTGGTTCTTCGCCTCGATCTTCACCGCCTGGATCCGCTGCACGCAGTAGGTGCACTTCTCCATCACGCCGCGGCTGCGGACGGTGACCTCGGGGTTGTAGACCATCTTGAGGACCTCGTTGGCCGGGTCCTCGAGGTCCTTGTGGTAGTTGAAGAAGTTGAACCGGCGGACCTTGTAGGGGCAGTTGTTCGCGCAGTAGCGCGTGCCGATGCAGCGGTTGTAGACCATGTCGTTGAGCCCCTCCTGGCTGTGCACGGTCGCCGCCACCGGGCAGACCTGCTCGCAGGGGGCGTTCTCGCAGTGCTGGCAGAGCGACCGACCTGATGGACTGACCTGCGGATCGTCCGGGTCGCCGTGGAAGTAGCGGTCGACGCGGAGCCAGTGCATCTCGCGGCCCGCGGAGCACCCGCTCCTTGCCGACGACCGGCACGTTGTTCTCGGCCTGGCAGGCGACCACGCAGGCGTTGCAGCCGATGCACTTCGTCAGGTCGATCGCCATGCCCCAGCGATGCGGCGCCGTACTCGTGCTCCTCCCACAGCGACTCCAGCGGCGGATGGTGGACCGCGTGCTGGGCGAAGTCGGGATGCTCGCGGTAGTGGTCCAGGTTGGCCTCGCGGACCAGTTCTCCCAGACGCGCTGCTCGCGCGCCTTCAGTCCGGCCAGGTCGATCGCGTGGTGGTCCTGGGTCATGGCCAGCGCGCACTGCCGGCCGGTCGGCTCGACCGCCAGTCCGCGCGCGAAGTCGGCCGCTCCGCTGGTGCGCAGCGGATAGGCATTGGCGCCGACCGGCGGGACGGCCTGGGCGGCGTCGCCGCCCACCGTGCCGGCCGCGGTCCGGCCGTAGCCGAGGGCCACGGCCACGCTTCCCCGGGCCTGGCCCGGCATGACGTAGGCCGGCATTTCCACCGTCGCGACCGTCGAAGCGTCAGCCGAACGATCGTGCCGTCTTCGACGCCCAACGCCGCCGCGGTGGCCGGGCTGAACAGCGCGGCGTTGTCCCAGGTGAGCTTGGTCATCGGGTCGGGCAGTTCCTGGAGCCAGCCGTTGTTGGCGAAGCGGCCGTCGTAGACCGCGGCGCTGCGGCAGAAGACGATCTCCAGGTCCTGGCCGTTGATCTCGGACAGGTTCAATAACGGGGGCTCTTCGGGCAGGAAGCTTCGGCGAGTTTCGGGTTCACCGCGGGCGAGGCGGCTGTTCTCCAGCAGGCCGTCGTGCAGCGCGGCCTTCCACTTTGCTTCGTCACTGCTGGGTGCCAGTTCGTGGAATGCGGCGCGGACCAGTTCGTATCCCTTCGGGCGTCGTCGCCGAGGAAGAAGGCGACCAGCTCGAGGCTCGATTTTCCACCCCAGAGCGGTTCGATCAGCGGTTGAACGATGCAGTAGGTGCCGTCGAACGAGCGAACGTCGCCCCACGATTCCAGGAAGTGGGCCTGGGGCACGTGCCAGGTCGACTCCCTGCCGGTTTCGTCGCGATACAGGCCCAGATGGATTCGCGTTGCGATCTTGGGGTAAAGAGAGGCGAATTGGAGGTCCGCCGGGGCGTTGTAGACCGGATTGCCGCCGAGGACGACGAGCGTTTCTACTTTGGCCTGGCGGATTTCCGCGGCGAGGCTCGAAAGGGATTGGGCGGAAGACGGCCGATCCGGTTCGGGATCGGTGGTGTAGCGAAGCGTCTTTCCGACGTTTTCCAAGGTGGCGTTGATCTCATGCACCAGTGCGTGGACTTCGGCGGTTGGCGCGGGCCGGCCACCACGAGGCTCTCTCCGCGGTGGGCGGTGAGGTCCTTGGCCACGGCACGGAGAAACCGCAGAATCTTCGCGCCTTCTTCCCCTTGCGGTTGGCGCTGCCGTGCCGGGCCCCTGGGCGATCTCCATGGCCAGCGACTGGACAAACCAGGCAATGGCGTCCGATCGCAACGGCAAGCGGTGGTCGGCGGCGCCGCCGGTGATCGAGAAGCAGCTTTCGACGGCGTAGAGCCGGCTCATGCGGCCCTCCTCCGGTGCGCGGCCCTCGGCGAACTCGCGACCGTGGCGGACCGAATCCGGATGGCCGTGGAGGATATCGGCGTCGAGGCAGACAATCACCTCTGCGCGGTCGAGCACAGGGTGGACGCGATAGGGCTGGCCGAACGCCAGACGCGCGGCACCGGCGCTCGTTATCGTCGGAAACGGGCTCATAAGCACACCATCGGGCCCGGGGGAACTGCTTCAGGAACCGAGCACGCAGCGCGGCAATCGCAGGCGAAGCGCTCGATTCGGCGAGAACCCAGAGGCCGGCGCCGCGGATCTTCTCGAGTTCGTCGAAGTGGGGCCGCGCGAAGCGGGTGAACTCATCCCAGGTGCGGACGGCCGCGTCTCCGCCGGCATCACGTTGGACAATCGCCTGGCTGCGATCGGGATCGTAGAGTTGGAGGATCGAGGCCTGAGCGAAAACGTCGGTCGCGCCCAGGCTTGCGGGGTGATGGGGATTGCCCTCGATCTTGATCGGCCGGCCGTCGACCGAGGTGACCAGGAGCCCGATCGCGGCGCCGTCGAGCTCCATGGCGGTGGCGAAGCGGAGCGGCTCGCCGGGCAGGCGATTTGCGGGCTGAGAAACGAAGGGGACAATCTCGTCTTTCTTCCAGCGACAGCCCGCGGAGCCGGCCAATGCCAACGACGCGCCCATCAATTGGAGCCAGCGGCGACGCGAGATCCCCGCGGGGTCGTCGGCGGAGGGGAATTCCGCTTCGAGGAACGCCCGGAATTCCGGCGTGTCGGCCCGCTCGGCGAGGCTCCGCCAGTACGCGGTTGGGGATGGCTCCCCGCGGTCTTCTAGCGGTGGCATGTGGAGCAATCGGTGGAAGGGTGGATGTTGTTCAACTCGCGGATCTTGCCGCCGACGTTGGGATCGGGCGTCCAGTCCATGGCGGTGATCTTGTCTTGGGGGCGGAGGTGCGACTCGGGATTGCGGTGGCAGTCGAGGCACCAGCCCATGCTGAGGGTCTCGACCTGGCGGACGACCTCCATGGTGTCGATGCGGCCGTGACACGACGCGCAGCCGACGCCGCGCGACACGTGGCGCGCTGTGGTTGAAGTAGACATAGTCGGGCAGATCGTGGACGCGGACCCAGGGAATGGAGGCACCGGTCGCCGCGCTTTCACGCACGAGGAGCAGTCGCCTGCTTTCCGTGGCCAAGCGTGCATGGCAATTCATGCAGGTTTGCGTGGGGGGGACCATGGCGTGGGCAGAAGTCTCCACGTTGACGTGGCAGTAGCGGCAATCCAAGCCGAGTTGGCCGACGTGCAGTGCGTGGCTATAAGCCACGGGTTGCTGGGGGGCATAGCCGACATCGGTGGTTCGCGGAGCGCCGCCGTAGTAGAGCATGCCGATCAGGTACAGGGGAACGAAGGCAATCACGGCGGCGGCGATTGGCCTCGCCCGATCGAACCATCGTGGGAAAGGTGAACTGTCCATGACGGGCAGACGCTTGCGGAGGAGGGGCGGAATCAAGGGCGAGGCAGATCGATCGGGGGGCGCAACCGCTACGGACGGTCCGTGCGTACTGGTCCCATGCGGAGAAGCGGTGGGGTCCGCTTTCCCGTCGAGGGGGATGAAACAAGGATCCCGACAGCCGTTCAATCCGGCTCGGTTGTGCGTGATGTTTCCACTTTGTGCAGAACGGGAATTGCAACCCCGCGGCTATTCTATGCCTGTCTACAATCCCGAGAACGGGTGGCTTGGCGAAGGAGACGAAGGCGAAAATCGAGGGATGGGCGGAATCTCGTGGTACGGCAAGGCATTCACTCTCTGGTATGGCGCAGTCTCCGTCTGCAAGGGGCACGAATAACTCACCGCCCCCTCATTTCGAGCTTGCGGATTGTCCCCCTTCCTTCTAGAATTCTCTAGACTGTCCAGGACTTGCGGCGTTTGTGCGCCGGGGCGGGCAGGGGGCTTGTGGGCAGGAGTAGCACGATGTTAGTCCTTTCGCGAACGCGATACATCGATCCAGATTGGTCCGAACATCAAAGTGAAGGTGCTGGCGATCCAGAAGCAGCGCGTCAAGCTGGGGGTCGAGGCGCCTAACCATGTTCGCGTCGTGCGCGAGGAAATCGTGCAGGTGCCCTCGGAAGGGGATGCGGACAGCCCTGGAAGCGCTGCGGAACTGCAGGGTTTTCCGATCCTGGTGGTCGAGGACGATCGTTCCCATGCGCTTCTGATCACGAAGACGTTGGAGGAGTGTTTCCTCTCGAACGTGCGTGTGGTGACGACCGGAGAGGCGGCGCTTCACCTGCTCGAGCCGAAGGGGCTCGAGGCGGAATTCATGCCCCGGCTGGTATTCCTCGACTTCCATCTGCCGGACATCTCGGGCTTGGAGATACTCCGTAAGATCCGTACTTCCCCGTTATTGAAGACTACCCCGGTGGTCCTGCTCAGCGCCGAGCAGCGGGAAGAGGTGGTGGTGAGTTGTCTGGAAGCCGGGGCGAACGCGTTCGTGTCGAAGTCGGTCCATTTCGGCGACTTCCGCCGGTCGGTGGCGCGGATCGCGATGTTTTGGACGAGCGAGTGCCGATTGCCGCCGCCGGCCCACGCGGCACAACCGGCTTGAAGCCGACTCCCCTTGAGGGCCTCCTGCCGGCCGAAAGACGAGCCAGCGCGCTAGAGCGTGCTGGCTCTTTGTGTATGAATCGCGGACGAGTTTTGTCTTTTGCATCTCTGAAGGACTTGCGATGAACGTGAGTTTGAGCGATTTTGCCCGGGAGACGAGCGTGGAGACGGCCTTCAACGTGCTGGCTAAGGCCAGGCAGTTGGCGGCCCAGGGCAAACGCGTGATCGAGTTGGAGATCGGCGACAGCCCGTTTCCCAGCACGGCCTCGGCTAAGCGTGGGGGTGTGGAAGCGATCCTCACAGACCAGTCGCATTACGGGCCTTCGGCCGGCCTGCCGGGGTTCTGCCAGGCGGCCTCGGAATTCGTCAACCGCGAGTATGGTTTGCGGACCACGGCGGCGAATATCGTGGCAGGGCCGGGGGCGAAGGTATTCGAGCTGTTCTTCTGCGAAGCGTTTCTCAATCCGGGGGATGGGGTGTTGGTGTTCAGCCCCTACTTTCCCACGTATATCCCCAACATCCTGCGGCGTCAGGGACGCGTGTGGCTGTCGGACCTGCGGCAGGAGCGGGCGTTCCGCCCGGATCTGGACGACGTCGAGCGTTTCTTGAATCAGGATCCGCATCCGAAGGCGATCTTCCTCAACAGCCCGCACAATCCGACGGGAGGGGTGGCCGAGGCGGAGGATCTCGAAGGGCTCGCGGACCTGGTACGAGGCCGTGACGTGGCGATTCTCAGCGATGAGCCGTATGACCGCATGGTGTGGCGGGGGGAGCACCGAACGATTGCGGCACTGCCGGGGATGCTCGATCAATGCGTGGCGGTGTACACGTTCAGCAAGTCGTACAGCATGAGTGGCTGGCGCTTGGGCTACGCGGTGACGAGTTCCGAGATAGCCGAAGTGTTGTCAAAGCTATTCAACACGTCGCTGTCGTGCACTTCGTCGATCGCGCAGTGGGCGGGAATCGCCGCCTTGCGCCAGGACGACGCGGAGAGCCGGGAGACGATGGGACTGTTCCGGGGGAAGGTCGAGCGGTTGGCACAAGGTCTCAACCGGATTGAGGGCGTGCGCTGCCTGGATCCGGCGGGCACTTTCTATGTTTTTCCCCGCGTCGCCGCGATCTGCAATCGGCTGGGGATCACGTCGCATGGGCTGGCGCATATACCTGCTGGAGGGCGCAGACGACGCATTGGGAGTGGCTTGTCTGGGAGGGGAATGCTTCGGCGCGGCGGGGGCGGGTTTCCTGCGGTTCAGTTGCGCCGAGCCCGACGAGAGGATCCGTGAGGCGGTCGGTTTCTTGCCCACCGCTTTTGAGCGGCGTGGCGCGCGTGGAACGGTTCTTAGAGGGCAATCCCTGCTACCGCCTGGAAGCACCTTACGCGGAGTGAACGGGTCCGCCCCCCTTCAACCGCACTGGGCCATCAGAGGGCCGGGCCGGCGGGCTTGGGCGGATCACCCTCGGGCGTAAAGGAGAGGCCGTCGGAAGCGCGAAGCTGGAGGCGGTAGCGTTTGCCGGGCACGAGCTTCTGCGAAGGCGCGTCGCCGTGGGCGGCGCGGATCCCCTTCTTGGCCGCTTCTTGGGGATTGGTCGCGTATTCCCAGAAGCGGGCCCAAATGTTGCGCTCAAACTCGGATTGTTTCTCACTTGTGCGGTAGGCGACGGGCTGGGAGCCCGCGGGATCGAGCGGATATCCGTCGGTGGGCTTTTGCTGCTCTCCGAAGACCCTGCGAAAGAGGACCAGCGAGGTAGATCGCAAGGGGTCGGCGGTTTCGACGGCCTCGTCGGTGAACTTGACCACCAGGCTATCGACGTAAAGCATGTCGCCGTTGACGTTGAAGACACGCGGAGCGTGCAGCGGCTTGCCGTGGGCGTCGAGCTCGACGAAGTTGAAGGTGGTGACGAGCGTGCCGTCCTTGGCGGAGCCCATCTGTTTGAGCACGTCGATTTGAGCCACGCGGTGATCGACCTTGAGCAACTTCAGCGCGGTTTCGAGTTGCTCGATCTGTTTCTGTTTGGCGGCCAGATCGACATTCAGTCGCTCGATCTCGCGCTCGCGCTCGGCGAGGCGTTTTTCGGCGGCCTCGCGCTGCCACCTTTCGCCGAGGAACGTGCTCACGCCGTACCAGCCGCCGACGATCAGAACGGTGAGGATCGCGAGCGAGACGACGGCACCCAGGACGCTGGTCAGTGCATGGACGGCCTTGAGCAAGGCAGATTCTCCTCAAGGAGGCGCAAGGCCGCTGCGGGGACCGGCCCGGCAGCAGAGGCCTTCGGCGCATGTGAACAGATGATACCGGTTTGGGAGTGATTTGTCAGCGGTGAAGGCGGTGGGCGGCGAAGGGCGGGAAGGGAGTAAACCGGGGGGCCTTAGGGGGCGCCGAGTTCCTCCCGGAGGCGTTCGATCTGCTCCGCGGATTTCTCGGAGATCGCCGCCAGGTCGTCGAGGTCGGCGCGGAGCTGGAGAACCTGTGTGCGCAGGTCGTCGAGGTCGCGTCGCAAGGGGTCGACGGATTCGCGGGTGGGAGGGGGCGTTTCCGCGCGATGAGGCTGAGGCGGCGTAGTGTAGGACGGATCCGCATTGGCGGGATGGGATGGGTACTCCCCGGTCGGGGCCAGGGCGGCAGCGCCGGCGGAAGCGAACTGTGTCTTGAGGCTTTCGAGCTCTCGCGCGGTGTACAGGGCGTGGCTGACGACATGGCCGCGACCTTCGGGGGAGAGCGGTATGACGAGCGTCTTGGATTTGAGCGAATTGAGGATGGGGCGGAGGGCGGCGAGGTCGGTAATCGGCTCCATGCGCGCGGCGCGGCCGCGGAGTTCGCCCTCGGTCTGGGCGCCGCGGAGCAGCAGTTCGGCCATGACGGCCATTTCGAGCTTGTCGATGCCCATCCATTCGTAGAGGTAGTGGCGGTACTTCACCACGCGGCCGGCCCCTTGGATCATGCCCACGGCGCCGAGCGTGCGGAGGCGCTCGAGCGACTCCTCGACGTCGTCGGATTCCAACTGCATCACGGGATGGCGATTGCTCCGCTGGTTGGCGGCGGTACAGATGGCGCTGACCGACATGGGATAGGCGTTGGGCGTGGTCTTCGCCTTCTCCACGAGCACCCCGAGCACGCGGCGGTCGATGGGATTGAGCGGCTGCCATTGCGGGGCGGATTTATCGTGGGCCGGAACAAGAGCGTCGTCCATGGGGCAATCTCCGAAGGTCTTTCGGCAAGGCGAAGATGGGGGAGCTATCGATTGGCGGATTCGAGCACGGCGCGGAGCGACTCGTCGAAGGGAAATGGCGCCGCGGAGGCGGGCAGACGCCGCTCGACGCGGAGCCGGGACTTCGTGGTTTCGTCGGGGGCTGTCTCAATGCGTATTACCAGGTCCCGGAGCATGCCGCGGGCACGCTCTTGTCCTTGTTCGTAGATCTCGACGGCATGCGGTCCCCGCGCGGCGACGGCCCGGTCGAGTTGCTGGAACAATTCGGGCAACAGCAGAGCTCGCTCGTCGGCCTCGACGGCGAAGAGGCGGAGCTGCCCGGCCCAGCGGAGGATCGATTCCGCCTCGGCGGGCTGGGCGTCGGACGCCTGCTTGACGGGGGGAAGTGCGCGGACCAGTTCGGCGAGCCGCCGCAATCCATCGGCATAGTCGCGGCCCTCAAACTGCAAGAAGGCCAGGGCTTGACGGGGCAGGAGCAGCTCCGGGTGCTCGAGGCGGACGTCCTCGAATTGGCGTTCAGCTTCGGCGCGCTGACGGGCGCGCATGAGGATCAGGCCGTAAACAAGCTTGGGCTCGACTTCCTTCTCGGCCAGCGACTGGGCAGCGGAATAGCGGACCTTGGCATCGGATAGCTTGGGGTAGCTCTGCTGCGCAAACACGGCCAGCTCGCGGAGGGCCGTGCGCGCTTCGTCGGAGAACCGGGGAGGCGAACTGTCGGGCAGAAAGATCGCCGGGGTTTGGGGAAGCGACGCGCCGGAAGCCTTCATCGCCTCGGTGACGAAGGCGAACAGTTCGGTGGGCTCCAAGCGGTTGTCGCGATTCTTGTCGGCGCGGCCGGAGAGTCCCTCGGCGAGACCGAGGGCGAAACGACCGTGTTTCCCATCGGAAGCGACTTGGCTGCGCTGGCCGACCGAGGAGGCGGCGATGCCCGTCACCGTGCGAAGCGCCGCCCGGCCGACGGGGCCGCGGAGGCTCTGGAACAACTCGGCGCTGGACGGTTCAGACCGGGAGTCGACGCTCTCGACCGCCGGCGAAGTATCGAGAAGAAGGAGTTTCTCCTTGGCCGGACAGGCCTCGAGCTGATCCACCAAGCGCTGAAGGCTCAAACCGGTTTGGGCGGGCTGCTGCCGATTAAAGTCGCGCGCGGCGAGAGCGACGTTTCCTTGAGCATCGCGGAGCGCGCGGCCGCGGAAGTATACGAGGATCGCGTCGGACGCCTGCACGCGCTGGAGCACGTTGGCGATGGCTTCCTGCAGTCGGGCCTGGCCTTCGTTGGCCAGGAGGAGAGTCTGTTGCGGGGGAACCGCCATGCGGTTGACCAGGGTGTCGTGGAGGAGCCGGGCGTCTTCGGCCGCGAACGGGGAACGAAACGCGGCATCGTCGTAGTCCTGGATGCCGATGAGGATCGCCCAGTACGTTGAATTCGCGGGGCGGCGCGCGACGATCGACAGGGCGCGGGCGTTCGGCGCGTCGGGAGCGGGCGCATCGTGGGTGACGTCGACGACGTCACCGGCGCGAAGGTCCTCCAGGGCCACGGCTTGCCCGCCGAGGGTGATCTTGCATTGGGCGTCGACCACATACGATCGTGAACCGGCGCCGGTTGCCGGTTCCCCGTTTCGCGGCTGCGGCAGACCCTCGGGCGTTTCCTGGACGGTGTTTGCCGGGTTGGGCTGACCTTCTGGGGCGATCTCAAGCGCACCGGCGTGGACCGCCCGGACGACGCCCGTCTGAGCGTGAATGCGGACGGCGTCGATACGTACGATGCGTGCAACGTGGGTCACCGTGGCCTTGTCGCCGGGCTTCAAGTCCGCCGGGGTCAGATCGCGGTTCTCCAGGCGATTGCGTCCGTTCAGCAGTACCGCAACGCTGGGAGCCAGGGGGAGGACCAGAAGCCGGGTCTTGTCTGGCGGACCGTGCTCCAGCGTCAGTTCTCCCTTGGCCATATCCACCGCCCGGACCACGCCCTGAATCTCGATCTCGCGCTGGGCGAAGATTTCCGTTGCGGCGCGGAGGTCCTGATCGGCGAGGTGGCGGACGCTCGCGCGGTCGCCGGGGCGGAGATCGGCCAACTGGACGGGCTTACCGTCGAGGGTTTCCTGGCCGTTCAGTCGCAGCCGGGCGGCATCGGCCACGCGGATCACGACGGTGTCACGGGAGGGCTCACGCACGAGGGTGAGCTGGCGCGCGGCGAGATCGAGGGCCTGGATGCGTCCCTCGTCGACGAGCGGTCGGGTGGCATGGACCTCGGTCACGCGACGCCCCGAGGGGTCGCGGAGGACACGCACGGCCACCTGGTCGGCCGGCTGGAGCTCGCGGAAGAGGCTCTTTTTTTCGTTGACGAAGAAGCGGTCGTCGGGCTTGAGGGTCAGTTCTACGGGATCGCCGCGGTCGGACTCGAAGATCAGGATGCGGCGATCCGGATCGACGCTGCGCACGGTGCCTTGGACGAGGCCCGCATCCGGTGGGGCGGGGGGCGCGGCGTCGCGGAACAGGATCCACGCGCTGAGGAGGATCGAGAAGAGCATGGCGGCGATGGCGCCGAAGCGGATTAGTTTCTTCTCTTGTCGGGCGGGGGCGCTTCCGCGGCCGGTTCGGGCGACGCGGTGCCCGGCGCGTGGCCGGCGCGGAGATCAGCCAGGGCGGCGGCAGCCTCCTGGTAGCGCAGCGCCTGGTCCTTGGCCACGAGGCGCTGGACGACTTGGGCGAGGTCCTCGGGTACGCCTTCGAGCACGCGGCCGATCTCGGGCAAGTGGCGGTCGGCGGCGGCGTGCCACATCAACCAGGCGATCTGGCGGTCGCGGCCGAAGCTTCCCAACCCGGGGAAGAGCGACTCGAAGTGCGGGCCGCACATGAGTTCATAAGCCGAGAAGCCCAGCGCGTAGAGATCGCTGGCCGGGCCGACGGAGCCGAACTGATCGGAGACCAGTTCGGGGGCCATGTACTTGGTGGTTCCCTTGAGCAGGCTTCCTTGTTCGTTGCTGGCGCGGTGCGCCAGCCCGAAGTCGCCGAGTTTCACGCGGCCCTGGACGTCGACCAGCATATTGCTTGGCTTGACGTCGCCGTGGATGATGCCGTTGGAGTGGAGAAACTGGAGGGCGTTGAGACAGTTCAAGAGCACGACGCGGAGCAGGTCGAGGTCGATGGGGGCCACTTGGGCGGTGCGCTGGAGGCTTCCCCGCATCAATTCCAGAATGAGCCAGCCCTTGGGACGGACGATGTCGTAGATCGTGAGGATATTGGGGTGCTGGAGCGAGGCCAGCAGTTGGGCCTCGCGCCAGTAGCGCTCCAACTGTCGCGGATCGTCGAGGAACTGGCGATGGATCTGCTTGATCGCCACCTCGCGTCGAAGCTCGCGGTCCCGCGCGGTAGACCGTGGCGAATTCACCGGCAGCGATGGTGTCGACAATCTCGTAGCGTTGGCCGGGCTCCAGCGGCTGGGAAGACGGTGCGAGAGCGCGGAGCGGGGGCGGAACGACGCGGGGGTCGACATTCGGACCGGCCGGGCCGTGCGGTACCGCCGGGGGCTGCGCGGGGGGCGAGACTGCTTCGGATGCTCCTCATCCATGGTGTCTATTGTCCGCAATCCGGGAGGGTTGCCAAGAGGTCCATCGGAAGGCCCAGTGCCGCACGGGAGAAAAGGGCTTCCTGGAAGTGGCATGAGGGGCCGTTCATCCGTCACTCAACAGCAGGGTCAAGTACTGTTCCAGCTCCTGATCCAAGCCCAAGCTGCCGGTGACCCCGCGCTCGGGTTTGCGTTCGGCGCGCAAGAGGCCGAGGACCTTGCGATACAGCGCGCGTTCCTGGCGGAAGTCGCCCCGCGCGTGGGCGCGCTGGGCTTCGCGGAGCATGAGTTGATAGGGCTGCCGGGGCATTTGGTCCATGTCGGCGAAGAATCGATCTCGGATTGCCTGACGAACCTGCTCTTTCTCGGGCTGCCGAGCGCCTTGGCCGGGCTCGGTGGGCCAGAGCAGGAGCACGAGCGAGGCGACGGCGCTGAGGCAGAGCAATCCGAACAAGACGAGGGGATTGGTTCCACGGGAGGTGGCCTCCTGCGGGGCGGCCCGGCCGGGCTCGCTAAGGTGAAGCTCGGGCAGCCTTCCGTCGTCGGCCGGTTTGAGGGTGGAGCGCGCGGTCTGGGCGGTGATGAAGTGCGCGACTTTGGCCGGCTTGGCAGGCACGAGGGAATGGGCGGGCGCGGCGCTCACGGGCTCGGGGGGTGGGGTGGGAACCAGCGATCGGGCTGCCTGCGAGGCCGGGGGAGAAGCAGGCGGCGGGGCCAGTCGCGACGGGGAAAGCGGGGCGCCCTCGACGGGAGCAATCGGCTTGGCCTTGGACGCGTCGCCGGGTACCCAAAGCCGAGCGTTACACTGCGGGCAGGCTACGAAGCTGCCGGCCTTCTTCGAGGGGATTGCCAGGGGGCGCTTGCACTGGGGGCAGTCGAGTTGGATCGGCATGGCCTGGAACGAAAGTCTTTTTGTGTCACTGGCAGGCAACGTTTGCCGGCGCCGTTTCCGAAGAGTTCGAACGAGATCCCGTGGGAATTGCGATCCTCGGACGTAGGGCAGCCGGCAGCGATTCCATGGAAGACGTATCAGGGGGAGATTTCGAGGCTGAAGGCGAGGTAGTTGAGGAGAAAGGGCCCGATGATCACCAGCACGGTGGACACCATGACCAGCACCGCCGGGAGAAGCATTTTCACGCCGGCCTCGCCGGCAACCGTCTCGGCGCTGGGTACGTTTGAGTCGGAGGACATCGGCCTGGGTGCGGAACACCTGGGCCAGGGGGGTGCCGAGGTTCTCGCCCTGGAGGATCGAGCCGATGATGCTGGTGATCTCATCGTCGGCCAGGCGCTGACGCATGGCGATGAAGGCTTCGGTCCGCGTCTTGCCGAGATTCATATCGGTGAGCACGCGACCGAACTCCTCGGCCACGGGGTGGCCCTGGAATTCCTCGACGGCTTGGGCGAGCGCGCGGAGGAAGGTCGATCCGGCCTCCATGAGGAGCGTGAGCAGGTCCAAGAGGAAGGGCATGCGGCGTTTGATTGCTTTGAGCCGCGTTGCCGCGCGCTGCGCCAGGCGAAAGCGGATCAACCCCACCGTGAGCAACGCCGCCAGCAGGGCGAGAAGCACTCCCACGTTGCCGAACTTGGTGACGAAGAACCAGACATAGAGGGGTGTGAGCATGAGCGCGATCAACTCGGCGCGGGCAAGGTATTCCTCGGCCAGCCAGAATCGCGGCAACCCGGCGGCGAAGACCTGCCGCTGGATCTCGGGTAGGCTCTCGCGGAAGACCAGACGGTTGACCTTGGCGAGGGCTTGGATGGCGGGCTGCAGCACGCGGTAGGAGAGATCCAGGCGGCGGAGCTCGTTGATCCGGCTGACGTCGTATCGCCACTCGGCTCCCTGCTGGAGGTCCTCGGTGCGGAGCACGCGCACGAGCCAGGCCACGGCGATGCCCACGGCAGCGCCGACCAGCGCGCTGGCGACGACCAGCAGGATCGCGCTGGGGGCGACGGCGGCGAGGACCAGGGAGAGGGCAAGCGGTGGCGATACCACGGAGGGCATCCTAGATGTCGGGGTTGAGGATCACGCGCGCCCAAAGGTAGGCGGCGACGTTGAGCACGAGGGCCAGGGCGAGGATGGCCTGGCCGGCGGGGAGCACGAAGAGGTTGACGGTGTTCACCGGGTCGACGAAGTAGTAGGCCACGAGGATGAAGGCGGGGGCCATGGCCATGTAGACGGCGGATTTGCGCGCCTGGGCCGTTTCCGACTTGATCTTCCGCTCCAGACGCTGCAATTCGAGCACCGACTGGGCGATGCGTTCCACGGTTTCGTTGAGCCGGCCGCCGCTTTCGCGGCTGGCCAAGAGGGCGGCGGCGAAGAGCGCGAAGTTCTCGCTCTTCAGCCGTTGGCGGGCTTCGGTGAGGGTGCGGTCGAGCGGCTTGCCGAGCTTGTACTCGGCGACGATCTGGTGGAACTCGGCATTGATCGGCTTGGGGCACTGCGCGGCGAGGATCTCCAGCGACTGGGCCAGCGAGAGACCCGCGCGCACCGCGTTGGCCAGCGCAACCATCGAGTCAGCCAGTTGGTCCTCGATCTTCTGGCGGTGCCGCTCGTCGAGACGGCGCACCAGGTACCAGGGGGCCAGCAGCAGAAAGGCGGTGGCGAGGACGGCGAAGATGATGGTCCCCAGCCCGAGCCAGAAACCGAAGAACACAGCGGCAGTCGTCGCCAGCCAGACGAGCAGGTGGCGGTGGAGGTGGCGCGTGGAGATACGCAGCCGGCGGAGTTTTTCCTGGAGGTCGCGTTCGATCGTTCTAAGGGCGCGGGCGAAGCCCTCGCGCGCGCCATAGCCCAAGGCCGTCGTGGCCAGCCCCGCGAAGAGGCATCCGAACCAGAGATAGGGGTCGTTGGGCATCGGTACGAAACCTTGGTGCGCGGTGCGTTCAGGGCAGTTCCTTGGAGATCCCGCGGGCCAGCGGCGTGGGGGCTGAAGCGTCCAGGCCGTAGAGGAATTCCAGTTCCAGAAGCTCCTTCTGGACGAGCGATTCGACGAACGAGGGGAGGTAGCCGGTGGGCTGGAGGCTGCGTCCGTTGCGGAAATTAAAGATGTCGAGAACAACGACTTGCTTAGTTTCGGGGTCGACGCGAACGACCTCGGCGATTTGAGTGACGACGCGGCGGCCGCCGGGCAGCCGGCTGATGTGTACGACGAGGTCGATGGCCGAGGCGAGTTGGCGGTGGATCGACGCCACGGGCAAGTCGGCCGCCATGAGCACGAGGACTTCGAGGCGTTCGATCACTTCGCGCGCGCTGTTGGCGTGGACGGTGGTCATCGAGCCATCGTGACCGGTGTTCATGGCCTGGATCATGTCGAGCGCTTCGGGCCCGCGGCACTCGCCCACGAGGATGCGGTCGGGACGCATGCGCAGCGCGTTCCGCACGAGGTCGCGGATGGTGTATTGTCCGGCGCCTTCGACGTTGGGCGGCTTGGTCTCCAGGGTGACCACGTGCTCCTGGTGGAGGCGGAGCTCGACGGTATCTTCGATGGTGACGATCCGTTCCTTGAAGGGGATGAAGCTGCTGAGCACGTTGAGCAGGGTGGTCTTGCCGGTGCCGGTCCCGCCGCTGACGACGAGATTGCGGTGGTCGACGACGCAGGCGCGGAGAAAGGTGGCGGCGGCGCGCGTGATGCTCTGCATGTCGATTAGCTCATCCATGGTCAACCGCTGCAAGGGGAACTTGCGCACGGTGAGGCACGGCCCCTTTACCGCCAGAGGCGGGATGATGGCGTTGACGCGCGAGCCGTCGGGGAGGCGGGCGTCGACCAGGGGCTGGCTCTTGTCGATGCGGCGGCCCACTTGGGCGACGATCCGCTCGATGATCGACTCGGTGACCTTGTCGGAGATGAAACGCCGGCCGGACTTCTCGATGACCCCGTCGCGCTCCACGTAGATCTGGTCGCGGCCGACGACCATGATCTCGGTGACCGCCGGCGCTCGGAGCAGGTCCTGGAGGGGGCCGAAGCCGAAGATCGTATCCTTGAGGTCTTTTTTGAGGGTGCGGAGGATGAGGTACTTGCGAAGTTCCTGGTGCAAGTGCGGGCGGACGAGGTGGAAGATGTCGTTGAAACACTCCTCGACGCGGTGGATTTGCTCGCTGGTGTCGGGGCACTCGTGCAGGTTGAGCCGCTCGCGGACGAATTGCAGCAGCGAGTGCAGTTCGGCCTCGCGCTCGGGCACGAGCGTGGCGGGCACGTCGAACTCGTTCGAGGTCAGGGAGGCGAGGTCGAAGAACTCGTCTTTGCCGGTCTGGATGATGAGTTGGTTGACGAGGTGGTCGCGGAGGGTCAGCCCGGTGACTTCTTCGAGGACCGGCTCATTCTCCTTGCTGAACAGGCGCAGCTCGCGGGCCACGTCCTCGATGTTGTTCTCCAAGAGCAAGATGCTCTCGGCGTCGCTGGCGCGGTTGATCTCGAACTCGTAGAGATCGAGGCGTTCCAGCAGCTTACGGTGGATCCGCAGCTCCAGGTCGGCCATGATCGAGCGGAGGTGGCCTTCGAGCTCGACGCGCGTGATCGCGGCGGGCCGTTCGGCTTCGAAGGTCAGGGTGTAGGGCCAGATGCGTACCTTGGCGCCGGGCTCGAAGGCGACGGCCTCGGCTCCGGAGACTTCCACGTCTCCCACGATGCAGCTATTGAGGCCCACGTTCTCCAGGTAGAGCTGTCCGTCCTCGATCCGGACCACGGCATGGTGGCGCGAGACGAGGGGGCTTTGGAGGACCACGAGGTTGGAGGGATCGCGGCCGATGGTCACCTGCTCGGCGTCGACTTCCAGCAGCGAGCGGCGGCTCTCGTGGATTTTATTGTACCAGATTCTCATGCTCGTGCGACGAAACGGGCTGTGGGGGATGGGTCGGACCGCGTCTACTCGGCCTTTGGCTTGCGGGGATGAAGCAAATAACCCAGCGGCCGGTATTCGGTCTGGGCCAGGAGACGAAGCAGCTTGACGGCCTCGGGGTCGAGCTTTACCCCCTCCTTCCTTACCAGGACCATCATCACGTTCTCTTGCACCAGCGGCTTGCGCGCCGCTTGCATCACGTCGCTGGAACCCAAGCGGTTTCCCAGCGAGAGGATCGTGAAGGGGCCGATCAGCTTGATATCGTCGGCCGTTGCTGCTGGGGTTGCCGGCGCGGGGAGCGGCCCGACGAGGCCCGGTGAGCCCCCCGTGGCGCCGGCCGTCGGCGGTCCGCCAGCCAAAGTGGGGAATCCGCCGCCCCTGGAGACCACGAACGATACTTCATCGCCGGGGGCGACCAGGGCCGAGACCATCTTTCGCGTGTCGATGGGAACCCCCAGGGCGAATTCCTCAGCGCCGGGCTTGGAATTCTGGCCGAAGGTGAGTTCCGGCGGGGGAGTTTTGAGATCATCGCGGAGCAGCAGGGAACCGCCCTCCAGGGTGCGCCAGACATTCTGGTTGACGACCGTGGTCCGGGCGGACCAGGGGATGGCAAACTTCTCCAGATTTCGGACTGCGCTGCGGGGGATCTCGATGCGGTCCAGATGACTGTCCAACAGCCGCTCGCCGCGGTTGACGGTCGCGTCGGCCCGGACGCCGACAAAGGCCACGCTTTCCAGCTCCCGGGATTTGTTCATCAGGTAGGCGTAATTGAACACGAACCCGGCGATACCCAGTCCGATGGCGATGATCAGGCCGCGGATGCCTTTCATGAGTGCTCGCTTTCTGCGGCGGAGGTCGAAGTAAGGATCAGGATTCCGGTGTGCTGGCCGCGTTGGTCGGGGCCGAATCGAACGTCGAGCAGTGCATTGCCCTGGGAGGCCCGGCAGCGGAGGTGCCAACTTGCGCCCGACTGACGCCAGGCTCCCGTCGGCTGCCAACCGTGCTCGGGCAGGCAGCGGTCGAAGAATCGTTGCCAGGTCTCCGGCCCGGCTTCACCCTGGAAGGCGACCACGGCACCACCGCGGGCGCGGAGCGAAACCAGACGGCGGCTATTCGGAGGCAACGGAATCGCGTCGGTCGCGCTGCCGAGGGCTTGAGGAACAAGCGGTGGATGAAAAGTGAATAAAGTCCAGGTGTGCGCTTCCCACGGGGACGGCCATGCCCCAGCTTACCACGCGGTAGCCCAGCGGGACAACCTCGTCTGGCTTGCGGGGTGCATCGGCCGTTGCGGCGTGGAGGCCGACTACGAGGGGAAAGGCTTCGGACAAAGCGTAGATGCACCACTGCCCGGGTTGCTGTTCGACGGGCTGGCGCGGAGTCAGCGACTGGACGAAGCGCTCCTCGGCCGGGCTGGGAACGTCGAGGGGCACCGCGGCTTGCAGGAGGGCTTGGCGCGCGGCAGCTCGCAGTGCGGCGAGCACCTGTTCGGGTTCGGCGGCGAGCGTTTGGTGCGTGAACGCCCATTGGCCTTCGCCGAACTCCAGGTCGCTGGGCAGGGCGGGGTAATCGAGGGCACCGGCCGCGGCGAGCGGAGAGGGCGGAGCGTCGGGCTCGGGGGCCTCGGCCCACCAGCGGAGCACCTGGCATCCGAAGGCCCAACCCGCGAGCAGAACGAGCATGGTGAGGATGCCCTTGCTCGTCCAGGATGAGATGCGCCAGGCCAGACGCTCGAGCGCACCGGGGGTGCGCGCCGGTGCGGTGGGCGACGAGGAGGCGGAGTTTCGCGGGGCGCGGAAGGGCATGGTTTCAGGGGATGCTGTTGGCAAAGTCGTCGAGGAGTTGGCGTTTGGCCTCCAGGTCGGCGATTTCGGCGCGGATGGCGGCGGCCTGGCCGGGGGTGGCGGAATTGACCTGGTTCTGCAACTCGCGGATGGTGCGCGCGTAGAGCTGATCGCGGAACCATTCGGCCATCCAGCGAGCGACGCTCTGGGCTCCGCCGGAGCGGCCTTGAATCCGGTCGATCAACTCGTCGACGTGCTGCTGGACGACCGAGTGGTCGAGGGTGCAAAGCTCCGCGGGGAAGTAGCGGTAGAAGTGAGGTTGGCGTTCGGGCCAGAAGAAACGCGCGGCATAGGCCAGGTATTCCTCGTCGCGCTCCAGGGGCAGGAGGGTGCGCTGCAAGACCGGCTCGAGAATGGCGATCGCCGTGCGCAGATAGGCCCAGGGGTAGCTCATCGGCACGTCGGTGGCTAGTGAATAGAGAAGGGGAATGCGCCAGTCGAGGTTGCTGATGCCCATCTCGTGATGTTGCCATTCGCCATCGAGAAGGAAGAGGCGGCTTTCGAGGAGGTAGCGGCCGAGGCGCTGGAGCACGGGGAACAATTCCTGGCGGTGCGACCAGCCGTGACGCAGGTCGCGGCGGGGATCGAGCAGGTCGGCATTGACGAGGTTACCCAAAGGGAGAGGCCCGTGGATCACGGGGTGTTGCTCGCCCACCGCGGCCACGGCCTGGGGGTCGAGACGCGCGTCGGGCGAGCCGCCGAGACCGAGCGAAGCGGGCGCGATCCAGGAAGCAGGCGGGGGATGGAAGAGGGCGTCGCGTCCCTGGCGGCGCCAAATCCGGCGTAGCGTGCCGCGGCCAACCCACGAATACGCCAACTCGCCGCCGTTCCGTAGTTGATGATCAGCGCTGCCAGCAGTAAGAGGATCGGAGTGGCGAACACCAGTTCGACCGACGCCAGTCCCCGCGGCGGCGACTTGCAGGCAATGCGCTCTGGCATGCGACGGTCCTTTGGGTTCAATGGGTGTTCAGGCGGCGGAGATCCGAACCGGCAAGGTTGGGAAGGCGGAGGTTCTGCTGGACAAAGGCCGAGGAAGGGGGAGGCGTTTGGAGGATTGCTTCCAGGGCGGCGACGCTGGCGGGCACGAGTTGGGCGGTCCAATTCTGGTTGAACAGATCCCACTCCTGGTGCACGCCTTCGCGGCCGATGTGCCAGCCGATTCCGTCGCCGGTGCCGGGGTCCTCGCCGGGCAGTTGGATGTCGACGCCCGGAAGTCCTCCGACGGGTTCGCGCGACCAACTGGCCGGCGGCAGCCAGACAAGACGCGCTTTGGGCAGAAAGACGCGCACCTGGGCGAAGGCCAGCGCGTCCCCTTCGGTCCGGTTTTGAAAGAGGGACGAAGCCAGGTCGGGCAGCTTGCGCCAGTAGGTCACGCCCACAAAGGTGAAGTAGCCGTCGAGGTAGTCCTCGGCGCGGAGCACCCCTTCCTCCCAGCCGCGAAGGACGAAGGGGACGTTGCGGTCGGGGTATTCGGCGAGCAGCTTTTGGAGCTGCGCGCAGGTGAAGCTGCGCCAGAGGTTCGCATATTGGCACAATTGCGCGCGGCGATCGAAAAACGTCAGCAGGCGATCGTTCCAGAGGCGGCGGAGCTGGTCGGCGCGGGCGTTGCGCTGCTGGATCGCCTGGCTGAACAGGGTGGCGCGGTCGGGGGCGGGATCGAGGAGCGGGTCGACGAGCAATTCGTGCCACTGCGGGTTGGCGGAGTCGACGGGTTCGCCGCTGCCGCCGCGCCACAGGCAGCCCACGATCGTTCCTCGGCCGCCGGCGGGATCACTTGCGCGCTCGGCCACGTCTTCAGCCGCCATGCGTGCCAAGTCGGGGTAGACGAGGCGGACGGTGCGCTGGTAGGCCGGAATCGTCTCCGCGCGGAGGATTTCTTCGAGCACGGGGCGGACGCGGGGGCTGGCGGCGGCCATCCAGTCGCTAAAGGCGCGGACGAGCTCCTGCTCGAGCGGCACCTTCTGGACGATGGCCTGGCCTAGCGTGACAAACTTGGGGAAGCCGGAGGTCTGGAGCATCTCGCCCACCTTGTTCCAGGCGGCGAGGATCGAGGGAATGTAGCGATCGGAGTTGCGTCCCTCGGGGTAGTTGGGATCGGCTTCGCGGAGGATCGCCGTCAGGGCGAAGACTTCGCAAAGCAGGTGGTTGCTGAAGGCCAGGGCGTTGAGTTCGCGCGCGACCATGACCCCGCCGGAAACGGCTACGGCGTCGGCCGCGTTTTGCAGGCGGACCTTGCCGTCGACTTGGCGGCCGACGTTCATCACCATGCCCAGCAGCATGGTGAGGGCGAGGGCTGCGAACACGCTGAGGATGCTGATCGAGCCGCGCTGGTCATCGCGCAGGCGGCGGAGGGAGCGGCACGGGGCTCGCAGCAGCGATTCAATTGGAGGTGGCCACATCGGGAGGGTTTTCCAGATAAGGAATTACCGGCTTTTCGCCCTCATTGACCAAGGTGACCGAGGCTTTGAGCGGGCAGGCGCCGTTGCGCAACAGCTCACGGGGGAAATCGAGCGGCGAGCGGATGAGCCAAGCCAGGAAGCGTGCGGGGCCGGGCATCAGGGGCAGATTGTAGTACACGGTCGCGGTGATGGGGTCCTGCCAGCCGATCTCCGTGCCCGAGTCGGCGGCGAGCGCGCGGAACTCATCGCGGTCGGGCTCGAGATCCCAGCGGTGCAGCGGTGCGTCGGGATACGGGTAACTTTCGGGATGCGAAGAGGTATTGGGGTGGTAGAAGCGGAGCTCGAGCGCGGCGTTGGCGGCGACATAATTCATTTTGGATCGCATACGGCGGGCGATGGCGCTGGGGTCCGCATAGGGATTCGGCACGAGGCGGCCAAAGGCATCGGTCATGGTATCGGCGAGATCGGACTGCCATGCGCCGCCCGCCGAGCCGCCGCCGGGTGCGACGCGGGCCGAGGGCCCGATCGGCGTCAAGGCCATGAGCATGGCTTCCAGGATCTTCTGGCACTTGAGGGAGGGGAGGGGCGTGAGCACCGAACCTCGGGAGAAGGCGTGCGGGGGAGTGGGAAGGGGGCCGGTGGCGGTGCCGTAGTAGACGAGGTAGGTCATGCCGCCCGGCGTCGGTTCCAGGGCGCTGGGTTCGTCGTGAGGCAGGCGCATGTCGGGGTGACGCTGCCAGGTACCGATGCAGTTTTCCGGTTCGATGAGGGCATCCAATCGGGAAGGAATCCAGACGATGGCGCTGTGCGCGGCGGCGAAAGCCGCATAGTGAACCACGATCGTGGCCATCATCAACTGCGCGAGTTGAATGATGAAGATCATCAGGGCCACGAACAGCGGCAGCGTGAGCACGAAACTGAGGCTTTGCGCGGCGCCGCCCTGGTGGCGATGAAGACGGCGAAGACGGTGCCAGTCGAGCCGTGCCCGGCTGCTGCGGGCCAAGATCGCCATGGCTGCGCACTGCGCCGAAGAATAGTGCGATCCACGGCAGGCAGGCGATCAGGATCGCACGCATCATGGGGATGCCTCTTCGGATCGCGTCGTTTGCAGGATCGCGGCTCATCGAGCCGAGTGCATAACTTTCTGTCGAGGGAAGCCTTCGCGGCAGGGCGCGGCCGCTGCGGTGCTTCGGAGGCGGTCTCCTAGAGCCAAGGCGGTGCGCCGAGCCGCTCGACCAGCGAGAACTGCACAATCACGGTCGCGGCCAGTGCGCTGGGGGCCAGGAACAGCGGCGGCTGCACGCCGCGCGCTCTTCGGGAGCCAGCGCGCTGAGCCGGCCGAGCCGGAGGAGCCATTTGGCGTGCCGTACGACGGCCGCGGCGACGGCAAGCGGACCCACACGCCAGATCAGCATTGCCAAGGCCATGCAGGCGCCGAGGACGAACGTCCAGAGCAACGCGATAATGCCCGGCTGCGGCCCGAGGAACGCTCCTACCATGGCCATGAGCTTGACGTCTCCTCCGCCGACCTGAAAGAGCACGAAGCACACCAGCAGGATGAACGCACAAACGAGGAACCCGCCGAGGCTCGGGCCCAAGCCGATCCAGCCCATCCTTTGGAGAGTGGGCTGGTCGAGGACGCCGGCCGCGACGGCCAACGATCCCAAACCATTGAGCGCCCATGCCAGGAGGATGCCGGGGTACGTAGTGGCGTTGTAGATCCTGTGCCGGCGGAAGTCGGTCACCGAGGCGACGGCGAGCAGCGCAAGCAGGAGAATCGTGGCAAGCATCATCGTGCACCGGCGTGGCGGGGGGCGTTCCTATGGCTGGACCTCGGGGACTCCCAGGTCCGTGAGGCCCTGGTTAAAGTAGGCCTGGATTCGCGGCCAGCCGACCTTGATCAGGAAAATGAGGATCGGCAGTGCGATGGCGCCGATGATCAGGATCGTTTCCAGGCTGACCGCCCCCTGCTCGTCGCGGTGTACTTTGCGGAGCAGGTTTGCCAGCAGCGAGGTTCTCATACGGTTTTCTCCCGCGGGAATGGAAGATTCAATACTAGAGAAAAGGCCAGGAGACGAGCACGCAGATCATTTCGTAGGCCGCGCGGAGGATGCTCCGCTCGGCGCCAAACACGAAGACGACCGCAGGCAGGATCACGGCCAGGACGAGCACGTAGTCGAGGGTGGAAACCGCGCCGCGGCGCATACGGCGCGGTGCGCGGATCGCACGTACGCCGACGCGTGGTCTCCCGACGGTTTGCAGCATGGATCGCATGGCGGATTTACTCCGACCAGAGCGGGGCCGTAAGTCGTACCAGGCCTTCGAGTCCCTGTTCGTGCAATTCGTGCGCGAACGAGGGCTTCTCGCCGCTGGGGGCGAGATCGACTATCAGCCGTCCGTCCGCCGTTCGGCCTTGGCGCCGGGAGACGAACAGGTCGCGGAGACGGTAGCGATTGGCCTCGTCAAGGCCGAACGCCTCGGTGATGCGCGTGATCTTGCGAGAACCGTCTTCGACGAAGCGCGCGATCTGAATCACCAGGTGGATGGCGGCCGCCACCTGGGCGCGGGCGACGTAGACCGGGAGGTCCACGCCGGACATGAGCGAGAGCGTTTCCAGGCGGATCAGGGCGTCGTGGGGAGTGTCGGCATGGATCGTCGACAAGCTCCCGGCATGGCCGCTGAGCATGGATTGAATCATGTCCAAGGCCTCGCCCGAGCGGACTTCGCCCACGATGATCCGATCGGGCGCATGCGCAGGGCGTTGCGGAACAGGTCGCGGACATTGAGGGCTCCGTGTCCGCTGGCGTCGGCATGCCGGGCCTCGAGGTAGAGGCAGTGGTTCTGAAGGAGTCGCAGCTCCGAGGTGTCCTCGATGACCACGATCCGTTCCTCTTCGGAGATGGCGCGGGAGAGGGCCCCGAGCAGGGCCGTCTTGCCCGTGCCGGTCCCGCCGGCGATGAGCACGTTCTTGCGGAGGCGGATGCAGATTTCGAGGAATTCCTGGGCGGAAGGAGAAATGCTGCCGAAGCGGAGGAAATCGTCGAGGGTATAGGCCTCGCGGCGAACTTGCGGATGGTCAGGTAGGTGCCACCCCGCGCACTGGGCGGGATGATGGCGTGGACGCGGGAACCATTGGGCAGGCGGGCGTCGAGCACGGGGTGTTCTTCGGTGATCTCGCGTCCCACCCACTGCGCGATATTGTGCACCGCCGAGCGAAGGGCATCTTCGCTTTCGAACTTCCGCGCAGTCTGTTCCAGGCGTCCTCGGCGCTCGACGTAGATCGCGCTGAAGCCGTTGACCATGACTTCGGTGATCGAGTCGTCCTCCAGAAGCGGGGCGATCGGCTCCAGGAAGTAACGGACGCTGGCCTCGAAGATCGCTTGCCGCGTGAGAGAGGGCTCGGCGACGGCCATGCGAGGAGTCCCTTGATTGATGAGAAGTAGGGTGCCCTTCTACCAACCATCATCCCTCTAAGTGGGGTTCCTGTCAAGGAGATGCAGCGTTCGGTCGGCATCGTTCGGGAAGGGGCGGGAGGGGGAAAGCTCGATCTTGCGGGCACCCGACGGCTGGGTAGAATAAACGCGACATGGGCGGAGTGCCTTTCTCCCCTGCAACCGGCCGCGGATTTGCATTTCGGGCATGATCGGTTTGTCTTTTCTGGTTCCCCACGCGGCTCGGGACTTGTACGCAAACTCGCGTCCAGCCGTTCCTTTAGCGCGGCTTATGCAGGACTATGGCACAGTACAACAGTGGGCCCATGCCGGGCACGGATTTGAGGTATGAGGATTTTGAGGGTTTCCTGGCCAGCTTTGTGCTAACGCTCTCATGTCTGGAGAAGAGCGGTCGGACTTCGGATTCCGAGGACTTTGTCACGGCGGTGGAAATACTCGACGGGTTTGCGGAGCGCCATTGCGTGCAACCGCCGCTGGTGAATCTGCGCGACCCGCGAAGTCGCAAGTGGTCCGCGCGCGCAGGAGTTTGTGAACGAGGAGTTGGTGCAAATGATCAACTCCTTTGGGCAGGACTACAACGTGGGCCACATCTACCCCGGGAATAAGTTCGATCTCGACGCGGCGGAGCGATTGCGCCTCGGGCGGGTGATTCTCAACATCCTCGATCGCTACGCGCTGGCCGACATCGTGTACGTGAACGAGAAGGGCGACCGCGTGCCGGTGCGGCGTGAAGCGATGGCTTGCCGACGAGAACCGATTCCAGCGATTGGCCGACAGTGTGCCGCGCTTGGCGGAACTGGCAGGCGTAAGGGTCCCCGGCGGATGGCTCGCGGGGGAGCGCTGCGCACGCGCCGTTCCTTGCAGAGTCCCTTCGGCGGCTGCATCGTGGGTGGCGCCGCGGAGGACGATTCGCGCTAACCGGTCACGGGGCGGAGCGGGCTGTGGGCGAGGATGAACTTACGGCGGGCTGCGGAGTCGAGGAAGTCGACCGTGGCCGAGCGAAACGGTCCGCTGCCCCCGAGGGCGACGATTCGGCCGAGGCCGTGTTCTGGATGGCGGACCAGCATTCCCTGGTGGAAGTCGTCGGGCGAGTTGCGGGGCGAATTCCTGGTTTGCCCGAGTTCGGCCGCGGTAACCAGGTGCGGAATTGAGCTGGGGGAGCGATCGGCGCGGGGAGCGAGGGGGCGTTGGTCCGGGAGAGACGCCGGGGGAAGGTAGAAAGGCTCGGCGTGGGCATCCTCGGCGGCGGCGCGCCAGGCGGCGGTTTCGGAGTCGCGCTCGGTCAATGCCATCTCGGCGCGGGGCAACTCCATGAGGAAACTGCTGGGCACGGCGGGCTTGCGCTGGCCGCGGAAATCGCGCGAGCGGGCCAAGCTGATCTGGAGTTCTTGCTGGGCGCGGGTGATGCCCACGAACAAGAGCCGGCGTTCCTCTTCGAGTTGGTCGGGGTGTTCGCGGCTGCGCTCGTGGGGCAGGAGGCCTTCTTCGAGGGCAATCAGGAAGACGACCGGGAATTCCAGTCCCTTGGAGGCATGGAGCGTCATCAGGGTCACGCGGTCGCTCTCGGTTTCCCAGTCGTCGGTGTCGCCCGCCAGACTGGTCTGTTCGAGGAACTCCTCGAGGTGTCGGTCGCCGTGGTTACGTTCGTCAAACTCGCGCGCCGCGGTGAACAGTTCCTCGATGTTCGCCAGTCGCTGCTGGTCCTCTTCCCGGTTGGACTCGAACTGTTTCTTGTAGCCCGATTCGGCGAGCACGTAGCCGAGCGTCTCTTCGACGGAAACCACGGCGGTGAGGGCAAGGCGGTCGAGCATGTCGACGAAGCGGAGCACGCCGGCCGCGGATCGGGAGGAAACGCGGGGGATGTCGCGGCAGGCGCGGGCGGCTTCGAGGAGCGACAAGGCGCGTGTCGACGCGTACTCGGCGAGGCGCTGGAGCGTGATCTTGCCGATCCCGCGCGGAGGCGCGTTGATCACGCGTTGCAGGGCGACGTCATCCCGGGGATTGTCGAGCAGGCGAAGGTACGCCAGGACGTCGCGGATCTCCTTGCGCTGGAAGAATTCGATTCCGTTGACGAGTTGATAAGGCATGCCTTGCTCGCGCAACGCCATTTCAACGGAACGCGAGAGGGCGTTGACACGGTAGAACACGGCGAAGTCGCGGGGGCGGCGGCGGCCGGCGTGCACTTCTTCGGCGATCTGCGCCGCGACGGCCTTGGCTTCCTCGTCGTGCGTGCCGTAGGTCACCAGCCGAACCGGTGGGCCTTCGACGTTCTCGGTGAAGAGGTCCTTGCGCTTTCGCTTGACATTGTGGGCGATGAGGTCTGCGGCGACATGGAGGATCCGCTTCGTGCTGCGATAGTTTCTCTCCAAGCGGACGACACGAACGTCGGGAAAATCCCTCTCGAACTCGAGGATGTTGTTCAGGTTGGCACCGCGCCAGCCATAGATCGACTGGTCGGGATCGCCCGTGACGGCGAGATTGGGGTGATCGATCGACAACGCGCCGCGCCAGGGCATACTGGGCGAGGTTCGTGTCCTGGTATTCGTCGACGAGAACGAAGCGGTAGCGATCGTCCAGGGCGCTGCGGATCTCGGGATTTTCGCGCAAAAGTGCCACGGCGTGGAGCAACAGGTCGTCGAAGTCGACGGCATTGGCCCTGAGCAAGGCGGCCTGATACACCGGGTAGACTTTCTTCACCAGGACTCCCAGGGGATGGCCAGCCCGAGGTTCGTACTGCTCGTGCGAGATGAGCTGGTTCTTCGCCCAACTCATGGCTGAGGCGATGGTTTCAGGGGTGAACTGGGCCGTATCGACGTTGAGGTGGTGGAGCGCACGGCGAAGCACACGCGCGCTGTCGTCCGTGTCGTAGATCGTGTAGTTCTCCTGTAATCCCACGAGAGGGGCATACTTCCGCAGGAGTCGGGCGCAGAACCGATGGTAGGTCCCGACGGAAACGCTATGGCCGCTGGCAAGACGCTCGACGCGGTCTTTCATCTCCTCGGCTGCCTTGTTCGTGAAGGTCAGGGCGAGGATCTGGGAGTCGCGAACCCCCTTGTGGAGTAGGTAGGCAATGCGGTGGGTGACGACGCGGGTTTTGCCGCTGCCGGGACCGGCCAGGATCAGGAGCGGTCCCTCAACATATTGGACCGCTTCGCGTTGCGAATCGGTGAGGCCTGTGAGCAGGGGGTCCAACGGCGATTCCCTTCTGACGATTCGCGTGCGGTGGCTTGTGCGGCTTTCAGTATACCGGCTGAGGTCACGGGTGTCAGAAGGTCCGAAGCGGGGACGCGGATCCCGATCGGATGGGTGACGAGCGGTCGGGCGAAACCGCGTGCCTGCCCGCATCCCCAACGCACTCCGCATCTTTCACGCGAACCATGCTATCCAAATTTCCGTGAAATGTTATACTGCTGCGTTGACGGCCCTCTTGGCCGAACGGATGCATGAAACAAGGGAGTAGCATTGGGAGGGAGCCCATGGGGACCCGGATTCCGCTGAGCAGGGTGGAGACGGAAGCCAAGGATCTGGAAGGCAAGCTGGAGATGAGCACGGCCGAGATCGGCCTCTCGGTCCGCACGACGAACTGCCTGGAGGAGCGGGGGATCTTCACGGTCAATGACCTGGTGCATTCGACGCGGGAAGATCTGCTGAGCATTTCCAACTTCGGCGAGAAGACGCTGCAAGAGGTGTACAAGGCCCTGGAGGGGATTGGTTTGTACCGGCGATGGCGGGAGCCTTCCCCGAGTCAGCCGAAATAGGGCCGGTGATCACCGCGGCGAATGTTTCGGTTCTCCGCAGGTGATGAGGAAGGCAGGTGAAGGGTAGGGGGGCGAGGGAGAGCGGCGCAGTGCCCTTTGAATCCGGTGAGAGAAGGCGACGCGTTCTTGCCGCCGCTCGCCGTGGAGCCGGGTTCCGCGAGTTTTTCCTTGTCGTCGTTGTGAGGCACGGCGGCTTACATGGTTCTGTTTCAGGATAGTGCAAGGAAGCATTCTTGCGGCGTCGGGGCTTGCGGGGACGGAGCCTGACGCCCTTTCGAGCGATGCGCCGGTAAGACGCTTCCTGATCACGGTGGAGAAACGATCTTGGCCCGCAATTTCCGCTTCTACGAGAAGAAGCGAGGAAATCGTTCGACCAGTTCGAAGAGGGTCGGCAACCTGGGCGAGGCGGCCTTCTTGGGGGCCTTTCTTGCGCTCGGGTGTGCTGGGGTCGTGCTGATCTTGATGACGTTGGTGATCCCCGAGTGGCGGACTAACCACGTCTTCGTGGAGGACGTTTGCACGGTGCTCGACAAGCGCATCGAGCAGCGCGAGGGGCGTGAGGGAATCGTCTACCGCCCCGAGGTGTGCATCGAGTATGAGGTGGGCGGCCAGCGGCACTGCGTATGGACGTATGACATTCGCCGCGCCGAGGAGTCCAGCGAGGAAGCCGCGCAGAAGGTCCTCGATCGGTTTGCCGCGGGCGAGAAGCATCCCTGCTGGTACGATCCGTCGAATCCGGCGGTCGCGGTGCTGGCGCGGGGCTATAGCTGGTGGTTCTGGCTGACCCTGGTGGTGCCGGTGTCGTTCATCTTGCTGGGGAGCGGGGGGTTATTGTACTCGATCTTCACCTGGGGCAAGTCGGTGGAGCGCCGAGCGGCCCTTGTGAAGCAGGCGGCCGGACTGGAACTGGTTCAGGCGGCGCGGGGTAACCGCGGAGAGCTGCCTTGCGTGCCTGGAGACGCGGCGATTACCGACAGTCCCGGGACGACGCTGGCGTTTCGACTGCCGCCCGGCGCTGGCCGGCATGGACGTTGATGATCTGGTTGGTTGTCTGCCTGCTGTGGAACGCCATTCTGGCGCCGTTTGTGGCGGTTGCCGCGTGGGGCTTCCTCCGCGGCGAGCCGGACTGGCTGTTGAGCGGATTCCTGCTGCCTTTTCTGGTCTTGGGCGTGGGCCTGGTCGCGGTTTTCCTCCGCCAGGTGCTGGTGACCACGAGAATCGGGCCGACGCTGGTGGAGATCTCCGAGTTGCCGCTGTACCCCGGGAAGCGCTACGAGATCTTCCTGGCGCAGGCCGGCCGACTGAAGATGAAGGGCCTGGAAGTGATGCTGGTGTGCGACGAGGAGGCGACCTTCCGGCACGGGACGAACACTCGGACCGAGACCCATCGGGTGTATAGTCAGCAACTTTACCGTCGCGAGGCATTCAGCGTCCGGCACGGCATGCCGTTCGAGGCGCGCTGTGCGTTGCACGTGCCGGCCGGTGCGATGCATTCGTTCCACTCGGAGCACAACGAGGTGCGGTGGCGGATTCTCGTGCGAGGCAACGTGGCCGGTTGGCCGGACTACGAGCGGTCCTTTCCTGTGATTGTCCATCCCCTTTCGATCGGGAGCAGCGCGTGACGAAGCAGCCGTTGGTGCGAATCCGTTTGGACGCAAACGGTCGGATTTATCGGCCCGGCGAGACGCTTTCGGGCGAATATCGGCTGGACGGGCTGAGCGAAGAGGAGATCCGCGCGGTCGAGGTTTCCGTGCTTTGGCATACCGAGGGCAAGGGCGAAGAAGACCTGGCGGTGACCGAGTTCCATCGCGTCTTGGCCGATGAGGGAGAGCGGATCGACCCTGCTCGACCGGGCCGCTTCAGCACGGTCTTGCCCCCGAGCCCGCTGAGCTACTGCGGCGTGATCGTGAAGGTCCAATGGTGCGTGCGCGTACGCGTGTTTCTTGCACGCGGCAGGGAGGTGAAGGGGGAATTGCCCTTCCGCCTTGGGGACGTGAAGCCGGGCCGGACGTTGGGATGTTCGTGGACGGCCCAGGCGGCGCCGCGCGCGGAGCCCGGCAAGCCGGCTCCTCGACCGGAAGTGCTCGAGCCGGCTTAGCCGCAAGAGCGCTCGCTCCGCGATTCCGCCACGATTCGATCGGCGCGCCATGGGTAATCCCTTTTCCACGCGTCACACTCGACCCGGTGCGATTCCCTTTTGCTTTCCGCCCCAGGTGAGCGGCGAGCAATTGGTCGATCGCCTCCGCGACTGCGGCTGGCAGGGGCAGATCGTGGGGACGCATGGCAGCGGCAAGTCGACGCTTCTGGCAGCGCTGATTCCGATCATCGAGCGTGCAGGCAAACGCACACTGCTGGTAGAACTCCATGACGGCCAGCGCCGCTTGCCTGTCGATCTTGGGCAGGCGGTAAAGCGCCCTGAAGAAACGGTGGTCATCGTCGACGGCTACGAGCAATTGGGGCACTGGAGCCGGCATCGGCTGAAGCAGTTTTGCCGTTCGCGGGGCGCGGGGCTGGTGGTGACGGCGCACGCGGGAATGGGGCTCCCCGAGTTGTATCGGACCGCGGCCGACGGGGAGACGTCGTGGCAAATCGTCGAGCTGCTTCTGGCGGACGCGACACCGCTGGTAACGCGGCGCACAGCTCGAAGAGCGTCTGGGCGCTCACGCGGGGAACCTGCGCGAAGTGCTGTTCGAGCTGTATGATCTGTACGAGCAGCAGAACTTGGGCTGAGCACAAGCAACCGCTCGGGAGTTCGGTTGTGCCCGTGCGCTGGCCCGTCTGAGCGGGGGGCCCCGCCCTCAGAGTCTCTTTCCCAGGGCCGCCATTCTCGCCCGCCCCGCGAATCACAAGCTATACTTTTCCGTTGCAGTCTGCCGCGTTATCCAAGACAAGGGAGCCGGCAGAATCGGCATGATTGGCACAATGCATTCCTTGCGTAGAATTGTGCAGCGCGAAATCCGACCATCTGCTGGCGGCACGTGCTGTATTGATTGACAGCAGGCGACGGCGCCGGTCTAGTGAAGAAACGACAACGCAATCGTAATGTGGAGGCGGAGCAGTACCATGACACGCTGGCAAGCGCGCAGTCTGTTGATTCCGAGCGTGATGGCGTCGGCGCTGTTGGGCGCCCCATCGGAGAGCAAGGCGGCGATTTTCGACTGGCTCTTCCCCTGCTGCAACCGCCGCGCCACGGCAACCACGACCTATGTGCCGCCGACGATGTCGCCGGTGGCGCCTGCGCCGCGTTACACCGTGGCGCCTGCGATGGCCGCCGCACCTGCGGTGATGCCGACGACGTGTTGTTACGTGCCCCAGACTTCTTACCGTGCGGTTCTGCGCCCCGTGACGACTACGGTGCTCAGCCCGGTGCGATCGTACGACCCGTGTACGGGCTGCCCGGTGACGAGCTACCGTCCGATCACGGCGATCGCGCAGCAGACGATGATGGTGCCGTACACGACGTATCGCGTGGTATGCTCGGCTCCCGCGCCCGTGTGCGCGCCGGTGGGTTGCGCTCCGTGTGGGGCCGCTGCGCCCAGCACATTTGCGCCGTCGGGTTGTTCGTCGTGCGCGCCTTCGCTGAGTTCGCCGGGCGTGCTTTCGCCGACGCCGGCGCCGTCCCTTCCTTCCTCCCTTTCGCCGACGGTGCCGGGACTTTCTCCCTCGACTGCTCCGGGACCGATCTCCTCGACGCTGCCGAACGCGGTCGCGCCCCCGATTTCCGCGCCGGCCCCGGTGACTCCTCCCGGCGGATACGGTTTTCCGGGGTCGAGCCAAAGCGGACCGCAGTCGACCTTCAAGGGAACCGGTTCCTCGGGAGGCAGTGATACGACCAACCCGCGGCCGGAGCCCGATGCGCGGAGCAATCCGGCGGGCCGAGGGCTCCCCAAGTATCTGATTCCCGACGGACGAACGGCTTCCGTTCCGGTGCGCCAGGCTTCGTACTACGAAGAGGCGTCGAGCGATGCGGCAGTACGGTCGAATGCCTCATACCGCGCGGGAATCGACGACTGGGAGTCGGACGGTGGCGCGGCGCGCTAACACGCGGGGACTTCATTCGTGCGGTTTCCCGGTCGGGCGGGGGAGGAACCTCGCGAAATCGGCACTCCGGCACGGGAGGCGGGAGCTTCGTGTGAGCCTTTTTCGGTTCGGTCGGTCCACGCTCGGATCGACCGCGGATGATTGACGTCGGCAACGGGAATCGCCGGCACTGCCAGGCCCCCAACGCTCGCTTTTCTGGCCTTCCGGGCGTCGGTGGGGCGATTGGCCCGTGGCCGGTTCCGTGACCGCCGGCGCTCTTGTCCCGCCCGGTGGGGATGCTGGTTCGTCGCGGGCCCATCGAGTACACTGGCGGCGTGCGCGAGTTGATCGAACTGTCCGGTTGCCATGCCCGCGAATCTTACCCCGTCGTATCACAAGGCTGAGGAGGAGTACCGCCGCGCGACGACCGCCGAAGAGGAGTTGAAGTGCCTGCAAGGGATGCTGGCGGAGATCCCCAAGCACAAGGGGACGGACAAGCTTCAGGCGGACCTGAAGGCGAAGATCGCGAAGGCCAAGAAGGAACTCCAGGCTGAGAAGAGCACGGGGAAAAAGATCCGCGGCATTCGTATTCCGCGGCAGGGTGCGGGGATGGCCGTGCTGCTCGGGGGGCCGAATGCGGGCAAGAGCCAGCTTCTGAAGAGTCTCACGCGAGCCAATCCGGAGGTCGCGCCGTATCCCTTCACCACGCACACGCCGATGCCCGGCATGATGCCGTGGGAGGACGTGTTCGTACAGCTGGTCGACACCCCGCCGATCACGTCGGAATTCATGGAGTCGTACCTGCAAGGGATCATCCGCGGCGCCGACGTGGCGCTGCTGCTGGTCGACTTGGGGAGCGACTCCGGGATCGAGCAGTGCCAGGACGTCGTCGACCGGCTTGAACGCCACGAAGACGCGTCTGGGAGCCGATTCGTGCCTGGGCGAGGAGGACGTTGGGCTGTCCTACACCCGGACCTTTCTGGTGCCCAACAAGATCGACTTGTCCGAGGCGGCGGAGCGTCTGGACCTGCTGCACGAACTTAGTCCCGCTGGAGTTCCGGGAGTACCGGATCTCGGCGCAACGGGAGCAGGGCTGGAAGAGCTGCGTAACGCCGATCTACGGGGCGATGGACGTGGTGCGCGTGTATTCGAAGCTTCCGGCGGCGAAGGAGCCCGACCGCGATCGGCCGTTCATGCTCCGCCGCGGCAGCACGCTTCTGGACATGGCCGCCCAGGTGCACAAGGATTTCCTCGAGCATCTGAAGTTCGCCCGCGTGTGGGGTACGGCGGTGCACGACGGCACGGTGGTCAAGGGGGACTACGTGCTGCACGACCGGGACGTGGTGGAACTGCACATGTGAGCCGCGGGAGTGGACGCGCGGGATCGGTGCGCGTGTACACGGGGCGTAGAATCAGGCGTCAGGCATGAGGGGGGGCCTTGCGCGGGCGGGGCCCACGGTTGCCTTGCCCCGGTCGCAATGGGCTTTGCCATGACCAACGCCGAGATCGCCGCGGTTTTCGAGCAGATCGCCGATCTGCTGGAGTTCCAGGGGGAGAATCCGTTTCGCGTGCGCGCCTATCGCAACGCGGCTCGGTCGATCCACGACCTGGCCGAACCGGCAGCGGGTCTGATCGATTCCGGCGAGCACGCGCTGACCGACATCCCCGGGATCGGCAAGACCTGGCGGAGAAGATCGGCACGCTGGTGCGAACCGGTTCGTTGCCCCTCCTGGAGGAACTGCTGCGCGGAAGTGCCTTCCAGCGTGCTGGCGATGCTCCGCGTGCCAGGGTTGGGGCCGAAGCGGGCCAAGACGCTCTACGACGAATTGGGTGTGACGACGCTCGAAGCAGCTCCGCGAGGCGTGCGAGTCGCACCGCGTGCGCGAGCTGAAGGGGTTCGGCGAGAAGATGGAGGCGGCGATCCTCCAGGGCATCGACCTGGCCGCCCAGGCCGATCAGCGCATGTACTGGGCCGAGGCCGATGAGGCGGCACGCGCCTTATTGGAGCACTTCCGCGCCTGCCGGGCCGTCGAAACGGATCGAGATCGCCGGCAGCTACCGCCGCGGCAAGGACACGGTCGGCGACCTGGACATCCTCGCGGTCACCACGCGACCCGGAGGAAGTGATGGATTGCCTCGGCGCATATCCGGGCGCGGCCGAGGTGCTCGCGCGCGGCGCCGACGAAGATGTCGGTCCGCTTGCGGGGCAAACTCCAGGTCGACCTCCGCGTCGTGCCCGAGGAATCGTTCGGCGCGGCGCTGCAGTACTTCACCGGCTCGAAGGCCCACAACGTCGTGCTGCGGGGCATGGCCAAGGACCGGGGACTGAAGATCAACGAATACGGCGTTTTCGCGGCGAGAAGCGGGTCGCCGGGCGCACGAGGAGGAGGTCTACGCGGCGGTGGACCTTCCCTGGATTCCGCCGGAGCTGCGCGAGGCCCGGAGCGAATTCGAGTGGGCGGCCGAGGAGCGGCTTGCCCGAACTGATCGAGCGGCGGGACCTGCGCGGCGACCTCCACATGCACACGACCTGGACCGACGGCCTGGCCACAATCGAGGAGATGGTCGAAGCGGCCGCCAGCGCGGTCTGAAGTACCTCGCGATCACCGACCATTCGAAGCGGGCGACGATGGCCAACGGGCTGGACGCCGACCGCCTGCTTGCGCAATGGGCGGAGATCGACCGGCTCAATCGCAGGCTCAAGGGCTTCACGGTTCTCAAGGGAGTCGAGGTCGACATCCTGGAGAACGGCGGGCTGGACCTGCCCGACGACGTCCTGGCCGAGGCCGATTGGGTCGTGGCCAGTGTCCACTTCGGGCAGAACCAGTCGCGCGAGCGGATCACGCAGCGGATCCTGGCGGCCCTGGAGAATCCGTACGTTTCGGCGATCGCCCATCCGACCGGCCGGCTGATCAACCGTCGCAAGGCCTACGAGATCGACCTGGACGCGGTGTTTCGCGGCGGCGCGCGAGCACGGCAAGTTCCTGGAGCTCAACGCCCATCCGTCGCGGCTCGACCTGGACGACGTGGCCTGCGCGGCGGCGAAGAACCTTGGCGTGCCGGTTGTCATTTCGACCGACGCGCATACCATAAACGGACTGGACGCGATGCGGTTCGGCGTCCTGCAGGCCCGTCGCGGCGGGCTGACGAAGGCCGACGTGGCCAATACGCGAACCTGGCCCCAGTTGCGGAAGATGCTCGGCCGGAAACGGTAGAGCGAAAAGTCGTTCCCCGAATTGGACCTTGCACTGCCGACGCGGACGAAGCGATGAAGATCCACGAGTACCAGGCCAAGCAGATCCTGCGCGACGCGGGAGTGGCGCGTGCCGCGGGGCATCGTCGCCGACACGCCGCAGGCCGCCGCCAACGCCTTCCGCGAACTGGGCGGCCGGCTGGCCGTCGTCAAGGCCCAGATCCACGCCGGCGGCCGCGGCAAGGGCACGATTCAAGGACAATCCCGAGCAGCACGGCGTGCAGCTCGTGCGCAGTTCCGACGAGGCACGCCGCGTGGCCAGCAACCTGCTGGGGCACACGCTGGTCACGGTCCAGACCGGGACCGGAAGGGCAAGTGGTGCGCCGCGTGCTGGTCGAAGCAGGGCTGCAACATCGCCCGCGAACTGTACCTGGGGATCGTCGTCGATCGCGCGGCGGCCGGCCCGGTGCTCATGGCCTCAGCCAGGGCGGCATGGACATCGAGAAGGTGGCCGCCGAACGCCCCGAGCCGATCTTCCGCGAGCCGTTTGCTCCCGACGCGGGTCTGCGGCGCTTCCAGGTCGCGCAAGCTGGCGCAGAAGCTGGGCCTGGCGGGCGGAGCGTCGCGCGCGGCCGAGAAGTTCATGCGCGACCTGTGCCGGGTGTTCGTCGACCGCGATTGCAGCCTGGTCGAGATCAATCCGCTGGTGGTCGACCGCCGAAGGGCGAGCTGCTGGCCCTGGACGCCAAGATGACCTTCGACGACAACGCCCTGTTCCGCCACCCCGAGCTGGCCGGGCCTGCGCGACCTGGCCGAGGAGCAGCCGGCCGAGGTCCGCGCGGCCGAAGAAGGCCTGAGCTACGTCAAGCTCGACGGCAACATCGGCTGCCTGGTCAACGGGGCCGGGCTGGCGATGAGCACCATGGACCTGATCAAGCTCCACGGCGGCCAGCCGGCCAATTTCCTCGACGTCGGCGGCGGGGCCAACGTCCACCAGGTGACCGAGGCCTTCCGCATCCTGCTGGCCGACCGGAACGTGCGCGCGGTGCTGGTCAACATCTTCGGCGGGATCATGCGCTGCACGACGATCGCCGAGGCGATCCTGGCGGCGTACCAGTCGGTCGGCTTCAACGTGCCGCTGGTCGTCCGTCTGGAAGGGACCGAGGTCGAGGAGGGCCGCAAGATCCTGGCCGAGAGCGGGCTGAACATCATCACCGCGCACGACCTGACCGACGCCGCCGAAGAAGGTCGGTGGCAGCCACGACGCCGGCACGTTGCCTAGAAATGCACACCTCATGAGCATCCTGCCATGAGCATCCTCGTCGACAAGCAGACGCGCGTCCTCTGCCAGGGAATCACCGGCAAGGCGGGGCAGTTCCACACGCGGCAGTGCCTCGAGTACGGCACGCAGATCGTCGGCGGCGTCACGCCCGGCAAGGGCGGCGAGACGGTCGAGGGCGTGCCGGTGTTCGACACGGTCGCCGAGGCCGTCGAGCAGACCGGGGCCGACGCCACGATGATCTTCGTGCCGCCGGCCTTCACCGCCGACGCGATCCTGGAAGCGGCCGACGCCGGTCTTCGGCTCGATCGTGGCGATCACCGAGGGCGTTCCGGTGCTCGACATGGTCCGCGTGTAGCGACGCCGCGGCTTGGAACGAATCGCGCGCTGATCGGCCCGAACTGTCCCGGCGTGATCACGCCCGAGGAGTGCAAGATCGGCATCATGCCGGGCTACATCCACCGCCGCGGTCCGATCGGCGTGATCAGCCGCTCGGGCACGCTGACCTACGAGGCCGTCTGGCAGTTGACGCGGTCTGGGCTGGGGCAATCGACCTGCGTCGGCCTGGGCGGCGACCCGATCGTCGGCACGTCGCTTCGTCGACCTCTTGCGGCTGTTCGCCGACGATCCGCAGACCGAAGGCGTGCTTCTGATCGGCGAGATCGGCGGCACGGCCGAGGAGGAAGCTGCGGCCTACGTGAGCGAGCATTTCAGCAAGCCGGTGGCCGCTTTCATCGCCGGCCGGACCGCCCCGCCGGGCAAACGCATGGGCCACGCCGGGGCGATCATCTCCGGCGGCAAGGGGACCGCCGCGGAGAAGATCGCCGCGCTGGAAGCGGCCGGGATCGAGGTCGCCGAAAGCCCGGCCGACATGGGCGCGGCGATGCAGCGCGCCCTACGGCGGGGTTGATCCGGCGCGGCGAAAGGTAATGGCCCCAATTTTCGGGGGGGGTGCTTGACCGGCCGTGCCGATGCCGTAGAACGTGGCGCGGTTGCCTCTCATGCGTGCTCCCCGCGATCGCGGACGGTTGTCCTGCGTGTGGGAATCGCGAGTTCCGCGCGGTTTCATACGAACGGTTCGGAAGGGAATAATACGCATGATTCCCGGCATGTGGCACCTGTTTTCCAGGACTGACGGCCCACGAGGACCGCGCCATGGGATCGTTGCGAATTCTGACTTGGGGTTCATTGATGGCGCTGCTCTGTGCGGGAGCAGCTCGCGCCGAGGTTTTCACCGCGACTTGCGTGTTTTCGGGTTGGTACCGCGCCGACGGCTTGCACCAACCCAACGGCAAGGACCAGGGAACGAACTACGCGGTGGGCAAGATCGAGGGGCAGCTCTATCGCAACTACTTCGTCTTTGATCTCGACATGATGCGGGGGAACCCGATCTCCGCGGAATTACGGATCGAGAATCCGGTCGATGGTTTTTTGAGTACGGGACCGGAGTTGTACCGGCTTTTCGATGTTTCCCGTTCGGTCTACGGCATCTTGCCGCTCGATCACGGGCAAGGGATCGGCATCTATGCGGATCTGGGCTCGGGGCGGCGGTACGGAGAGCGGACGGTCTCCACGGAGGACCAGGGAAAGCAGATCGAGGTGACGCTGGGACCGTTGGCACTGACCGATCTGGCTGAAATGCTCAGACAGCCGGGGCCGAAGCGATTCGTCGTGGGCGGGGCGCTTGCGGACCCCGAAAGCCACCCCGGCGCGGCGAGCGAGTATTGTTTCGGGAATTCGGGGAGCGCATCGCTGGTGCGCTGCCTGGTGATCGAAACTTCCGGCGCGGCGGAACCCGGGGTGGTAGTGCAGATTGGCGGGCTTGTCGTTACGGGGGCGATTTGCTGGGGCTTGCGATCACGGTTTCGGGCTCGCCGCCGGTCGCGCCCGCACAGACTGGGTCGCTCTAACCGCTCCTGAGGGATTGCGGAAGTCTGCGGCGTGGACGGTAGGCCCCGCCGGGGCCGAATGCCCCCTGTTCCGACCTCCGGATAGTCGGCTGACGAATCGGGCACCGCAGGGTTCCACGGGCGGTGGTCAAGAAACGAAAAGCGGCGGTGGAAGCCGCCGCATGTTTCGATCGGGTTGTCTGGCAAGTACTCCGGAGAGTCTCTACCCCTCTCATTTGCGCGTGTCAGGCCCTGCTTCGCCGACTCCGGCGCCACTGAACGAGGCCGATTCCCGCGACGAACAGCGACCAGAGCACGATGCTCGAGGGCTCGGGGATAACCAAGTTGTCGGAGACGGGCGTGCACTGGATGAAGAGTTGCTCATAGCCATTGATGATCCGCGCGAGTCGCAGATCGACGTGCATCACGTCGTAGAGCGGACTGGTGAAGGCAAGGTCGCTGAGCGTCTTGTTGTAGGCGGCGAAGGCTGCCTTATCCGCACCCAGATTCTGCGAGATCGAACGGGGGTCGACGCCTGGCGGGTAGGATCCGGGCGGAAGAGGGGGCCCGAGGTTAAGGAAGTTGCCCGTGTTGGCGTCCACGGTGATATCACTATGCACATGGACCCATTCCGTATCGAGAGGATTGGCGCCGGCACGTCTTGGGCGACATCGGCCCCACCAGCTCCCGTGGTCGGGTTGAAGCCGCCCTGGCTGGCGGCCTTATCTTGCGAGAGGAAGAAGGTGACTTTGCCGCCGGGGCCATCGAGGTCCTCCAGCGTTACCGCCGCCCAGGCGAGCAGGTCCTGGCCGGAAAGGTCATTTTCCGTGCCGGTCTCATTCATGTTGAACCAGAAGACGAGCTTGTCTTCCGCGCAGAACTCGCGAAGCACGCCGAGTTGCACGTCCCAGGATACGGACTGGTCGCCGGCAAACGCAGGACGCAGGTTATTGGGAGGGGGAGGGACATCGGCCGGCTGCGGGTCGGGGGTGGTTACGGTGGAGAACGACGTCACGGAGTTGCCACTGGGGGTCGGATACGCGTCGTCCGCGCCCGTGTTAGGGAAGGATACATTCGTGACTGTGGGCTTGTTGTTCGTCCCGGTCGCAATCACCAGCAAGTTGTCGATTTGCCCTGGGGAGGACGGGATGTAGTAGTAGTCCCCGGAATGCGGTTTGTCGAGATCGCCGGGCTGCAATCCATCCTGCAAATTGAGTTGTACTTGCAGTAGCGCCATCGAATAAATCCAGAAATCCCCATACTGCCGTGCCGTCACGTCCTGAATTGGGGTGGGAAGCACAACGGCCTGAACCGATGCGACGTTCAAAAACACTGCGCTGAGGAGAACTCCCGCCGCTCCCAGCCTTCTCGTGTTGTTCGTCATATGCCAATCCTTTGTGTCTGCTTGAGTCTATTTGCCCCGGGGAGCCGCCGACATCGACCCCATAACGATATAGGCCGCCGGTACCACGATCCTGACACGAGGGCAGCGAGAAACACGGGCGAATCTTTCGCATGACTCCGCAATGACTTACGTCGCGTAGATGCCAGCAAAAACATGCGCGTAGATGCCAGCAAAAACATGCGTGAATGCAGTTGCGCTTGTCGAAACTTGGAGCTCGTTCGCAGCGTCAGCAGAGGGCAACGCATAAACAATTCTTTCCCATGGGCTTATCAATGTTCAGGAAAGCAATGATGGCCGGTAATCGTCTTACGTGGAGAACCGATCTTCCCCTCGGTCGGCCGCGGCCACTGCTTCTTCTGAGGACCAATAGCTTTGTGCTAGCAAGCAGGTTGGCATTCTGATAAGACTTGGGACGAGTGGCAGAGGGTGCTGGAACGATTCTCTAAGTTTGTCCATGAAGTACATTGCGCATGTCAACCCATGCTGAATCGTCTGCGCGGAGCCTGCTGGCGGGGCGCGCGTCGGTTTTCGCCGCTGCGCTTTTGTGGAGTCTGAGCGGCGCCTTTGCCAAGTCGCCGATCTTCGATGTCTGGCCCGCGGAATCGCGTGGACTTCTGTTGGCGTTCTGGCGCGCGGCATTCGCTGCGATCGTGCTGTTGCCCACGGTGCGCCGACCGCGCTGGCGGTGGACTTTGATCCCGTTGGCCGCGTCGTTTACGATCATGAACGTCAGCTACCTGACGGCGATGAGCCGCACCACGGCGGCCAACGCGATCTGGCTTCAGGCCACCTGTCCGTGGTGGGTATTCCTCCTCTCGGCGGTCTTAATGGGGGAACCCATCGTGCGGCGCGACCTCATTCCGCTGGCTTTCGGCGTGGTGGGCGTGGGAACGATTTTGGTCTTCGAAATCCAAGGGCAGGCCGGTTTCGGGGTAATGTGTGGACTGGCGGCGGGCGCATCCTATGCGGTGGTGGTGGTGTGCATGCGTCAATTGCGCGGCGAGAACTCGCCCTGGCTGGTGGCATTGAACCACGCCGTGGCGTGCCTCGCGCTTTTGCCTTGGATCGTGTATCTGGGCGCATTTCCCTCGATGGGCCAGCTTGGAACCTTGGCCGCGTTCGGCGCAGTGCAAATGGCGCTGCCTTATCTGCTGCTGATCCGCGGGTTGCGCACCATCTCGAGCCAGGAGGTGGTGGCGATCGGGATGGTGGAGCCAATGCTCATTCCGGTGTGGGCCTACGCGATCCGCGGGGAAACGCCGGCATGGTGGACGGTTGCGGGCGGCGGCTGCATTCTGGTCGGGCTGATCCTGCGGTACGCGGTCTGGGAATTGATGGCGCCAGCGAGGATTGCCCCGCAGGCGACCGAAACGGAGTGAGCACCTGTGCGGGGCAAGCCGCCAACCGCTAAGGCTTGGTACTGGGAAAAGCGGCGAGGTACTCCGCCCCTTGGGAGAGTGTCGGCGCGCTCGAAGTTGGTCAGTACGCGCTCGGGCTTGCGCGCGAGCGATAGCACGTAGTGAACCAATTCGATGAGTTGATCTTCCGTCAGGTTGGCGGCGGCAGGGTGGGGAGTGCCGGGCATTCCGAGCGCAATGCGCAGATAAACGGATTGGGGCTCGCGGCCTCCCTTGAAGGGCTCGCCGACCAGGTCTCTTGCGCACCAGGGCGCCCTGGTCGTCGAACAAGACCTGGTCCGCAGCGCCGCGGCCATCGTTGCCGTGGCACTTGTTGCAGCCCAAGGCAAGGTAGCTCTGCTCGCCCCGGGCAAGCGACGGCTGGTCAGCCTCCGGAAAGGGCGGGATGGGGACGGTTTCGGCAGGGGTCGTGCACACCGCGACCGCACGGCGAACTTCCTCTTCTTCGATCACTTCGTCCTGCGCGCGCAGGGCAGCGAGGATTTCCTCGCGCGCACCCTCGCGGCGCAACCGCAGAACTTCCTCGGCCAACAGGCGGCGTTGGCTGGATTCGAGTTGATCGAAAGCCGTCATCGAGGAACCGGGCATTCCACGGATCAGCACGGTCTCGATGTCTTGGATCGAGGGCACGGCGTTACGCGTGCTGACCAATCGCGACTTACCTCGGCGGAGATCGCGAGCTCGGGGAAACAGATGCGGAGCGGAGATTCCCAGGCCATCGCCCATGGGACCATGGCAAGCATTGCAGTGGAGTGCGTAGAGTTCGGCAGCCGGCGACGAGGGCGCCGGAGAGGACTGCGTGGCTGGTCCAGGGGCGCGTCGATCGGCGGCCAGGGGGTCGGGAGCATCGACGACGCGCTGCAACTCGGAGGCGGCGGCCGGATCGGTCGCCAGGCGGAGGCGGAGGTCCTTCACGCGGTAGAAGCGGAAGACTTCTTTCCACTCGCGGTCCCATAGCGGTCGGCAGTCGGCATTTTTCTGATACGCCAAAGCGATGGCTTGCGAGCGGAGAAGGTCCAGATTCGGACTGATCGCGGGTTCCAGCGGCTGGAAATCCGCTTGGGCGGTAGGGTAGTCACCCAACTCGAGCGCAATCTCTCCGATTTCGAAACGAAGCGGCGGGGAAATTGCAGACTGCGAGGCCCGAGAGGCAAGCAGTACGCGGGCCTCGGCGGTCCGGCCAAGCTGCCGTAGCACGGCGGACAACCCCAGGCACCACGGCTCGGCCGCCGCGGATCGCCGAGCCAGCTCGGCGTATTGCACCCGGGCCTCTTCGAGACGCTCCTGCCCACGGAGCAGTTCCGCGAGTCCGGCACGGGCCAGTTCATGGCGTGGCTCTTGGGCTAGAGCATCGAGGAAGCCGCGCCTCGGCCTGTTCCGGGATGCCTTGGGAATACGCGAACAGGGCCTCAAGATATTTTACGTGGGCACTGCCGGGAAAAAGCCTGGTCCAACCCTCGAGAAAGACCTTGGCGTGCTGGGCGCGGTTTTGAGCGAGGTAACCCGAGATGAACGCCGCGGCGACGTCCTGTGGATCTGCACCGCGGTCGACCAGGGAACCGATTTCGGCCTCCACCCCTTCAATTTCCCCTGCTTGGATGCGAGCCAGCCGAAGTTCCAGATCCAAGGGGCCTTCGGGCGACTTGCTTATCGCGGGCGGACTGAAGGGCCTCGTGCCAAGCTTCGGCCAGACGCAAACGGCGCAGGCACGAGGCACGGAGCAGATCGCGGTGCCAGTCCCCTGCTGCGAACGTCTCCGACCAGTCCAGCCACCAAAGCGCCGCGCCGGGCGCCGCCTGTGCGAGCCGCGCCGTGGCCGTGCGGCGCGTCACTTCGCTCGCCACGCGCGAAACGATCCAGAGACCCAGGCCGAGGGCCAAGAGGATCAGCATCGCCACCGTGAGATACCGGCGGTGCACCACCGGTTTACCCTTGGTCGGGGCGGTGGTCCGGGGCATGAAGGTCTTCCAAATTGAGGCGGCGAAGGGGCGTCGGCGTTTCATCCTAATCCCCGTGCTGGGGCGAGACAACTCGTAAACCGTCGCGGTGACGGCATCCGGCGTGTTGCGGAAGCCCCCGCGCGGTAGGATAGATTTCCGGCAAGCCGCGGCCGTGTCCTTTCGAATGGGGTTGCCGCAAGCTCAAGAGGTTCATAGGCTCGTGAAGATGACAACCAAGGGGAAAGCGTCGGCCGTTCGCCGTTGGGCGGTTGCAGCCGTGTTGGTGTTGGGCGCAAGCGCGGTGGTGGCGTGGCGGTGTTTCGGCACGGGTGAGGAACCGTTGCAGGGAACTGCCGGTCCTGAGGTAGGCACCGCAGCGGAGGAGCGAGACGCCGAGGTTCGGATTCGGGCCTTCTGCGGCGATTGCCACGCGCTGCCGCGTCCGGCGAGCTTTCCACGCGATGCATGGCACGATCGCGTGCGCAAAGGATACGAGTTCTACGCGAAATCGGGCCGCACCGATCTCACGCCGCCTGCGATGCAGGAGGTCGTCACGTACTATCGATCGCGGGCCCCTGAGCGGATCGTGCACCCCACGTCGGCGGTGGCCGATCGCGCGTTTGGGGTGCGTTTTCAGAGCGAGGCGCTGCCGCTGGCAGCCGATCAGCCGAAACCGGCGATCGCCGATCTGCGTTGGACGCGACTGAAGCGCGGCGAGGATGCGGTGCTCCTGGCGTGCGACATGGCCACGGGAGAGATTACGGCACATGACCTTAAGCGGCGTGCGGTGCGCCGGCTGGCGCGCCTGGACAACCCCTGCCATCTCGAGCCGTGCGACCTGGACGGCGATGGAGTCATGGACCTGGTCGTTGCCGACTTGGGAAGTTATTCGGCGGTCGACCATGATCGGGGCCGCGTGGTTTGGCTGCGGGGGCGGGATGGAGGAGAGTTCGAGACCGTCGTCGTAGCCGCGGGACTGGGGCGCGTTGCCGACGCGCGGTCGGTGGACGTCGATGGCGACGCCGATCTGGACTTGATCGTGGCGGAGTTCGGTTGGTATCGGACGGGCGGCATTCTCCTGCTGCGGAACTCCGGCTCGGCCGGTGGGACGCTGCGCTTCGTGCAAGAGAAGCTTGATCCGCGGCCCGGCACGATCCACGTGCCGGTGCACGATTTCAACGGCGACGGACAGCCCGATTTCCTGGCGCTGGTGAGCCAGGAGCATGAGTGCGTGGAAGCAATGCTGGGGCAAGGGGGAGGCAGGTTCGAGCACCAAACGTTGTGGCGGGCACGGACCTGGCCTTTGGCTCGAGCACTCTGGACCTGGTGGACCTGGACGGCGACGGCGACGTCGACGTGCTCTATGCCAACGGTGATGCATTCGACAACATGTATCTCACGCCGTGGCACGGCGTGCAGTGGCTGGAGAACTTGGGCGGAATGCGGTTTGAGTACCACCGACTCACGGAGTTGCCCGGCGCTTGCCGCGTGAAAGCGGGCGATTTCGATCTCGACGGCGATATGGACGTAGTGGCGACCACATGGATCCCCGCCGGAGTCAAACCCGAGACGTTGCCCGCGGGTACCCTGGCCTCGGTTGTGCTCTTGGAACAGACCTCGGCGAAGGTTTTCGCGCGGCACACGCTGGAATCCGGCGCGGCCAGTCACCCATCCTTGGAAGTGGCCGACTTCGATCTCGACGGCGACCTGGATTTTGCCGTGGGAACGCACCGCTCGGGGGTTGCCCCGCCGGCATCGCCGGTCACGGTGTGGTCGAACCGGGCGAAGGAGCAGAAACCGTAGCAGGATGGGGCGGGGCGTCGGCCAGGGGCTGGACCATGGCGGTGCGATAGAAGCGGATCAATTCGCCAAGGTTGCAGTGGCAGTAGGGTTCGTCGCAGGCGGGCGTGTGTTTGCCGGCGTCGGCGAACCACATGTCGAGCGTTTCGGGGGCGAAGATCGCGTCGTGGAGGTTCGAGTTCATCGCCACGGGCCGCTTGATGATCTCGATCATCGTCGGCACGTCGATCTTGCCGTAGAACTCCTGGAGGCGCTGGCTGAGGACCTCGGCTCGGTCGCCGGACCGGAGATCGAGCACCGTGTCGTCGGGCACGCGGGGCAAGCTGGGGATGCTGTTGGCCGGGGGCGAGGACGGTGATCTGCGCGGCAGTGGCGTGGACGGCGGCGAGGTTCTCGCGACTTGTCGCTGAGCACGTAGTAGTACTCGCAGGTCCGCGGCGTCTCGCGGAGGATCTTCAGGGCCTCTTCGACGGTTGCCGCGCGCTCCATGATGTCGCGGAGGAGGAAGCTCATGGGCATGCCGTCCCAGTCTCCTTCGCCGCGGCCGCCCATCTCGCCGATGGCCAGCCCCTTCTCGTTCATGGCGGTGACGGTGCCGATGAAGCCGGCGTAGCCGAGGCTCATCCAGCGGTGCCGCCCCTCGGGCATGGAAGACCACGCACGGCGGCGGCTTGTTGGAGATTGATGTCGCGCATGTAGTCGAGCACGCGGGCGTGGAGCACGCGTCCGCCCAGGCTGGCCTTGCCGCGCACGGCCACGCCGCTGCAATGGAACCGCTCGGGAAAGAGGTTCGCATAGCGGCCGTCGCGCTGGGAAATGCCGATCGGCCTTGGACAGGGCGTCGCACTCGGCGAGGAAACGCGGGGGAATGTGAGGCAAGGTGCGGCGGTCGATCTCGGCCATGCGATCGAGGAACCACTCGCCCGAGTACATGCTCTCGGCGCCGCCGACCAGCGTAGAGCACGCGCTCGTGGAGCAGGCGGGCCTTGTCCTTCAACGAGCGTGCCGTGGGCAGTACCCATCTCGGCGGGCGATCCCGAGACCATGAGGATGGTCTTGTTGTTCAAGCGGCAGAGCAGGCCGTGGCCGGCAGGATCCTTGGCAACCACCTCCAGCCGAGGAGTTGCGGCGCTGGCGCCGTGCGCCGCGAGCAGCGCGGCGAGCAGAGCGGCCCAAACGCGTAGGGAAGGATTGGCTCTCACTCAGCGATCTCCATGGCGAAGTTGAACATTGCGGAGAAGACCTTCTGGACCTCGATCGCATCGACTTCGACGACCTTGGCGCCGGCGGGAGGGTTGAAGGCCGCATGGGGGGTGGGAGTGTTTGTGTGCCAGGCGCGGAAAACAAGCGTGCCCCGCGCGGGAAGGTCGAAATCGATCTGGTGCGGCGCGGCGTCGGCATCCAGCGCGAGGCGAATGGTTCCCTGGTTCTTTCCCTTGAGTGCCAGTTGAATCACCCGGCCGCTCCCGGTGGTGGGGAGGTCGGCGATCTTAACCCAGGGATCGAGGATATCGGGCGCCAAAGCGGCTCCGCCGATCGCGCCGGAGAGCATGCGGAGGTTCAGCCGGTGCTGCGGATCGATGAAGGCGAAGGGATCGCCGAGCTTGGTCGGGGCGTTCTTAGAGCCGATCCCAGAACCTTTCGAGTTACTGCGGTTTTCCGGCCGCACAGGGCCGCAGCGGCAGTTCCGAGATAGGTTCTTAGTCCCTTGAAACAGCACCTTCTGACCGAGAGCATCCAGGGAAACTCGCCCTGGCCGAAAGCGACTTCGCCGATCTGGGGCAGGCGGGCTTGAAGCTTGAAGCGGCCTTGTGCTCCTCGGAGCAGGAGCAGGCGGCCTTCATAGGTTTTTTCCTCGGCCTTGCCGTCGGAGAGGGCCAGGGTAAGCGAAAGGTCGGCCAGATGGGCCTTGCCGACGACCGGTTCGGACACGAGGAAATCGGTGGCCTGCCGGGCCAGCCCGAGGAGGATTTCGGTGGGCGAGCGGCGCGTGGGCGTGGCGGGCGTGATGCGAAGCTCCGGGGGAAATCCTGGCCGAAGAAGTCGACCATGCGCTGGAGCATCTGCGGCAGGGAAGCCATGGCGGTGTAGTGCCCCAGCCCTTCGAGCCACTCGACGCGGTCGCTCAGGCCAAGGGCTGCGGCGAGTTTCTCCGTGGACGGTCGGGGAATCACCTCGTCCTGCGCGGCGTTGACCATGAGCACTCTGCCTTGACGCGCACGCTGGCGGAGGGCTGCGGCCTCTTGGAGCGGATCGACGGAGCGGATTGCGGCCTCGACGCACCGCGCTGCTCGGCGGGGGGAAGCCCCTGGATCAGGCGGCTGAGGTCGTCGGTTTCCCTCGCATGGTGGATGATCGACAGCAGGTCGCCGCCGGCCAAGACGAGCATGACGCGCGACCAAACGCGGCTCGCGCTCGGCGGCCACCGCGGCGACGATTCCGCCCAAGCTGATCCCCGTGATCCCGATCCGATTGGCGTCGATCTCGGGACGCGAGGCGAGCAGGTCCACGGTGCGGCGCATGTCGAGCATGCCTTGGTCCAGGGCGTCGACGAAGAGCTTGGGATCGGAGGCGAGGATGCGGGGCCCCTCCGCCGGGCCGCGTTCCCCGTAGTACGGCAGCTTGAAAAGAATCGCCGGAACGCCGTGCTTGGCCAGCACGGTGCAGGTCATGCGGACCAATTCCATGTTGCCGTCGAGGATGTGCATGCAGATCACGGCGGGCCGCTTAGCGTCGCCGGCGCGCACGCCGGGCGGGAGATAGTACTCGGCGGGAACCGTGTTGTTCTGCACCAGCGAGGTGACGACGGGTGAAGGAAAGCTGAGGCGATAGAGGCGGTAGCCTGCCTTGTCGGCAACCGATTCGATGCGGTAGCTGAACGGTTTGCCGTCGTACGTCTGGTGAACGGTGACGACTTGAGGAAGCTGCGGTTCGGCTGCCGCGACGTTCGGCCGCTGCACCACCGCCACGAGCACGAAGACCACGGCCAGCCAATGATCCCCGCGCCGATTCCGTGAGACGACTCCTCGCATCGTGGTGCTCCGATTCCCTTTCTCGGCAAGTCCGCACGGATTATAGCCGTTGGGGGGGTGACGGCAAACGGCGATTCTCGTGCTCAGCGATTTCCCGACTTGCGACTCGCGCCGAGAGAAAGGGGAAGGGGGGCAAGTGGTGTCGCTGGGGCGGCCGTGCTGGCGCTCGCCGGCGCAGTTCCGCGCGTCGGGGAAGATTCCGAAGCTACCTTGGCGATCATCTCGCTCCGATCATCGGCTTGTTGAATGCAATACAGATGGCTGTCGGTCCGCAGGTAGATCGAGTGGTCGGCAATGGCAGGCGAGGCGGCCAGGGGGCCTTCGAGGCGGTTCTCCGCCAGGCGGAGCGGCTCGTTGCCGGCCGCAAAGACGGTGGTTTGGCCCCCGTAGCCGAAAAAGTAGAACTTACCGTCGGCGGACAGCGGAGAGGCGAGGTACTCTCCGCCGAGGCGCTCGCGCCATCGTTTTGCCCCGCTGTGCGCATCGAAGCAGGAGAGGATGCCACCATCGGAAACGCAAAAGATGTTGTCTTTGTGGAGCAGCGGGGAGGACATCGTGGGGATCGAGCCCCGAGCGCACAGGCCACGTGGGTATCGGTCACGTCGCCGCTGCCGTCGGGCCGGATCGACCAAAGCTCGGGCGTGTAGCAGCCGGTAGCGACGTAGACCAGTCCATGGCCAAAAACCGGGCGGGGAGCGAGGGAAAACCCTTTACCGTGATGGACGCGCCAGAATCTCACGACCGCTGCGGGGATCGTAGGCGCAAATCCATTGCGCGGCCGCGAGCACCAATTGAGCGTGACCGGCGACCTCGATCAATAGCGGCGTGGAATAGGCCTTCTTCTCGTAGCGGCTGGCGGCGTCGATGGCGGGTTGGTTCGTCTTCCAGACAACGCGTCCCGTGCGCTTGCACAGCGCGGCAACGTACTGGGCGTCGCAGCCGTCGCGGACCACCAGCAGAAGGTCCTCGTAGAGCACGGGAGAACTGGCAGGCCCAAGCACGTGATCGACCGGTAGCCGCGATTTCCAGAGCACCTGGGCCGTGGCGGCGTCTACGCAGGCGGTGCCGAGAGTGCCGAAGTCGCAGTAGACGGATTGTCCATCGACGATCGGAGTGGGCGTGGCGAAGCTATTGAGCTTGTGGATCGGGTCGGGGCGTTCGACGCGGAACAGTTCGACCTGGGCGGTTCGCGTGCCCTTGGCCCGGTCGAATGCGACGAGGTGGAGGACGACGCGGCGCGCGATGTCCACTTTGCTCGCATCGGGATGACCGGCCAGACGAGCACGCGCGTCTTGCGGCGTGGCTTCGCTGGTCCGTGCGGTAGTCAACCAGATGCGGTTCCCGGCGATGACCGGGGACGACCGTCCCCGGCCGTAGAGCGGAACCTTCCAGCGGAGGTTTTCGGTTTCGCTCCAGTGGGTCGGCAAGCCGGTGGCCGGGGAGGTGCCGTCGCCGTGCGGCCCGCGGAACTGGGGCCACTCTGGTTCGGCCGATGCATGGGAGGAGAGAAACAGCAATACGAAGAGCAGACCCTTAGCGCGCAGCACGCGTCCCTCCTGAAAGGCGGTGAGTCATCCCTCACCACCCATGGACTCGCACCGCGACGGCCGCGCGTGAGCGCGGGCCGCCGCCCGCATCGCCTGGTGAATGGAGACATCCGTGGATACTCCGATTGTAGTACGGCGAGCCACGAATGCCAGAGGATTATGCAAGATGCTTGCCGGGAGCGCGAGGGGCCGCCGGGGGGTGCGTCAACCCTTTCGGCCGAGCATGCGATCCATGGAGTCGGAGGTCTGATAGACCAGCGCCTCGGGCCAGTACTGGAAGGGATGGAAGTACTCGAAGGTCAGGTAGCTGCGGTAGCCGACCTGGTCGAGGGCATCGAGCACGGCGGGCCAGTTGGTCGTTCCGTCCAGAAGTGTGCGGAAGGTGTGGAGGTTGAATTCGTGGACTTGCTTCGAGTACTCCTTGAGGTGCACGTTCTTGATCCGTTTCCCGAGGATCGGAATCCAGTGTTCGGGGAAGTGGTAGAGCATGATGTTGCCGGTATCGAAGTGCACCTGGACGCGATCGGACTGGAAGCTGTCGACGAAGGCGTTGATTTCCTGGGGCGAGTGGAGATATCCGTTGACGAAAATGTTCTCGATATTGAGGTAGACTTTGGCCTTTTCGGCCTCGGGAATCAGCCGCCGCATGGCCTCCTTGGCGCGCTGGTCGCAAATCTCGAAGGGAACGGGCGGCTCGTTCTCGATCCAGGGGATATACACGGCTCCGGGAACGACCAGGACGTTTTCCGTGCCCAAGAGCGGAGCGGCATGCACGAGCGCCGTGGCAATCTGAATGCCCTTTTCCCGCCGCGTGCGATCCTCGTGACTGAACGAGTAGGGCCAGAAGAGGAACGTGCACAGCCCGCTGATCTCGATGCCGATCTTCCGCGCCAAGGCACCGATGGCCTTGAGATCGCGCGCGCTGGTCTGGGGCGAAAGTTCACCCTCTTCGGCGATATTGATCTCTACGCCGTCGAAGCCGGCATCCTTGCAGAGTTCGAGGCACTGCTTCAGCGACATCTTCTGGGGATAGGGAAGCGCCCAGAGGTTAATGGACTTTTTCATGTTCCGCCGCTTGGCCGGCTTGTCGGCGGCGGGGGCCTGACGTTGGGCCGGCGCGTCGGGCTCGGCGGCGAGTCCCTGGGCGGCGAGAAATGCGCTACCGAAGGCGGCCGAGTAGGCGAGGGCCTCGCGACGGCTGAGTTTCTCCGACGCTTCCGAGGAACCGACGGGATCGTGCGACATGCGAGTCTCCTTATTACCAAAGGGAGGGTGGGACTCTATTCTAACCGTATACGATTCGCCGTCCAAGCGCGCCGGGATCCGGCGAGGGCACGCTTCTTGCGGCCGCATCGGCCGCCGGCTATTCTTGCCGAATCGGGGAGGTCCGCGCGACGCGGCAAGGCGATCGGCCGCGACGCTGCGGCTCCCGCGACCATTCGAGACGGCGATCTTGGGTACGCGGACCGATCACTCAAGGAATACTTACATGGCGACCCGCGCGATTTCTCTGGCTATCGCGACCCTTCTGGCGGTTTCTGCCACGGCGGCCGAAGTGGGAAACCGGCTTCAGTATCTGGATGCGGCCTGCGATCCGTACTGGGTCGGCCGGGAGATGGCGAAGCTGGTCACGCCGCAGTGGATCGGCGAAGAAGGGGTCGAATTTGCGATCGTGCTTTCGATCGACGACCTGCGCGACCCGATTCAGTACGAGAAGTTCCTGCGGCCGGTTTTCGAGCGGCTCAAGAAGATCGACGGTCGTGCGCCCGTAAGCCTTATGACGCCGCGCGTGGAGCCGAACCATCCGCAACTTCAGGTCTTTCTGAAGGAGGGAGCGAGTCTGGAGGTGCACACGCTGGATCATCCCTGCCCGTGCCTCCAAGGGGGCGATTTTGGGAAGGCCAAACGGACCTATGACGGCTGCGTGGAGTTGATGCGGAGCGTGCCGGGCAACCGGCCGGTTGCGTTCCGCATGCCCTGTTGCGATTCGATGAACTCGGCCAGTCCGCGTTTCTTCGCGGAGATCTTCAACCGCACGACGCCGGCGGGAAACTTCCTGGCGGTCGATTCGTCGGTGATGGTGCTTTTCACGGCGAACGATCCGGCGCTGCCGCGGGGGCTCGTCCAAGACGAAGATCAGCGCGCGCGGTTTGCCAAGTACCTGCCGCAGGAACGGAAGTTCGGCAACTACGTGGAGGACTATCCGTATCCCTACGTCATCGATCGATTGTGCTGGGAGGTGCCGGCGGCGATACCCGACGATTGGCTGGGCTTCAACCTCCAGGGTCGCATGAATCCGAAGACGGTCGCCGACATGAAGGCGGCGCTTGACGCCACGGCGATCAAGCAGGGAGTCTTCACGCTGGTCTTCCACCCGCACAACTGGATCAGCAATGAGCAGGTCGTAGATCTCGTCGACTATGCCGCGACCAAGTACGGCAAGAAGGTGAAGTTTCTCACGCTCCGCGAGGTGTATGAGCGGATCCTGGCGCAGGTGACAGGCGGGGTGGCGCTGCGGGCTGAGAACGGCCAGGACAACGGAGTGCGCGTGTTCGACGTGAACCACGACGGCTACATGGACGCCGTGATCGCCAACGAGAAGTTGCGGCAGATGCGGATCTGGTCGCCGCACGACCGCCGTTGGACGACGGGCGAGTTTCCCACCGAGTTGGTGCTTGTCGACGAGCAGGGAAATCGGCGCGAGACGGGTGCGCGGTTCGGCGTGCTGCAGAAGAGCGGAAGGGCGAGCGTATGCCTGCGCAGCGAGTCGACTGCCGGAGTATGGCACTTCGAAGGAACGAAGTGGGTGGCCGACAAGCAAGGGCTTGCGTCGTTGGCGGCTGCGAACCTGCTGACGAGCGACGGCGGAAAGGATACCGGGGTGCGCATGGTGGATCTCGATCGCGACGGTTTGAGCGAGTTGATTGCCGCCGGCCCCAAGCGCCAGGCGGTGCTCCGCTGGCAACCCGAGCGGCATGCATGGGAACGATTGCCGTTCACCCTGCCCGACGGTGCGACGTTTGTCGACGACAAAGGCCGGGACGCGGGTTGCCGGCTCGTCGACCTTAACGAGGACGGCCATCTCGACGTGGTCTTCTCCAGTTCCGATCGCTATTTGGTTTCGGCCTTCAATTCGATGCGCGACGGCTGGTCGCGCAAGATCCGGGCCGGGCGGCGCCCCGACCCCAATGAGATCCCGATGATCGTGCGCGCCGACGGTACGAACAACGGCGTGTGGTTCAGCCATCGGTATCTGTGGGTGCAGAACGAAGATACGGGCGTGGATGTGGAGTTGGGCGGCCAGAAGGTGAGGATTCCGACCGAAAGGCGGTCGTATGCGGCACTGCTGGGCGGCGATAGCCGTCCGCCGTCGCGCTCACCCGAAGAGTAGTGCTCCGCCCATCCAGGATCCGCCGGTAGTGAAGGAAACGCTGGCCAACGACTCACCGGTGCTGGGATGTTCGGCGATCCGGAGAAAGACGGCAAGGCGTTGAGAGAAAGCGATCCGTCCACGGACCGCTTTCAGTTCGGCATCTGGCAAATGCTCTTGCTCATCACCGTGACGGCCGTCGTGTTGGCGGCGGTGAGTTGGATCGGTGGGCCGGCAGAGTTTCGTCTGGTCTTCGGACTCTACCTGGCGGCGCTGGCCGGCTACTTCGTGCTTCGCGGACCGGGAATCGCGCACGACTTGGCGAGCTATCTGCGACAGGTGCGCACGATCCGCGGCCAGCGCCAGAGGATCGCGCGGGAGTGTGCCGACTTCAAACGGCGGCTGGATGAAACTCGGCACAACCGCGAGGCGAGCGGCACCGATGGTCCTTAAGGCTCATGACAGAGCCAGTCCATGTTTCATTTCTTCTCTTCGACGATCGTGACCTTCTTCATCACGTCGCCCTGCTTGATCTTGTTGACCACGTCCTGCCCTTCGATCACCTGGCCGAAGACGGAGTGCTTGCCGTCGAGCCAGGGGGTGGCGACGTGGGTGATGAAGAACTGCGAGCCGTTGGTGTTGGGGCCGGCGTTGGCCATCGAGAGGACGCCCGGGCCGTCGTGCTTCGAGGTCGGAGTGGAACTCGTCGTCGAAGGTGTAGCCCGGGTCCGCCGGTGCCGGTGCCCTTGCGGGCAGCCGGTCTGGATCATGAAGTCGGCGATCACGCGGTGGAACTTCAGGCCGTCGTAGAAGCCCTCGCGCGACCAGCTTCTCGAAGTTGGCGACGGTCTTGGGGGCCTTGTCGGCGAACAGCTGGATGCGGATCGTGCCGCGGTTGGTCTCGATGGTGGCGATTTTCATGGGTAGGGCCTCGGTGAGGTTGAGTGGTTTCGATTGTAGGACGTTCGATAGTCACGTTGGATGGCGTTCGGGAGCAACCATGCAGGGAGCTGGCAATCGTCTTGCGGGAAAGGCCCGCCTCCTGCTAGTCCGCTTCGTCGGATGACTTTCCTGGGACGCCGCAACGAACGGGCGGAGCTGCGGCGTGGGATTCCCCGGCACCGGCGGCGATGCTCGCGATTCCACTCATGGCTTGCCGCCGCGTTCCGCGCGGCAAACCGCACGCCCGTCGTGCGTTCCTCGCCGATCAACCCGGCGATGTGTTCGACCGCGTCATCCAGGTCGATCATCTCGGGCTTCTCGTCCCATCGCCACTTGATCTCGAGCTTGCCCTGTTTCAGGCCGCGCTCGCCGATCACCACGCGCAGCGGGAAAGCCGATCAGGTCGGCGTCCTTGAACTTCACGCCGGCGCGCTGGTCGCGGTCGTCGAGCAGGACGTCGATGCCCGCGGCCTGCAGTGCGTCGTGCAGCTCGGCGGCGACTTCGCTGGTCTTCGTGTCGGCGACGTTGACCGGCGACGAGGAACACTTCGTAGGGGCCGAGGCTGACCGGCCAGAGGATGCCGTCGCCGTCGTAGTTGGTTTCGATCAGGCCGGCGAGGATGCGGTTGATGCCGATCCCGTAGCAGCCCATGATGATCGGGTGCAACTGCTCCTGGGCGTCGAGGAAGCGGGCGCCGAGGGCCTCGGAGTACTTGGTGCCGAGCTTGAACACGTGGCCGACCTCGATGGCGTGGCGGACCGCGAGCGTGGAGCTGCAGCGGGGGCAGGGATCGCCGTCGCGGGCGTTGCGCAGATCGGCAAAGCCCCGGCGGTTGGAAATCGCGGCCGAGGTTGACGCCCGTGAGGTGCGTGTCGGCCTGGTTGGCCCCGGTGATCGCATTGCGCGAGGAACTGGACGCTCGCGATCGGCCCAGATCGGCACGGGCTGGCCTTGAGGCCGACCGGGCCCGGCGAACCCGACCGGGGCGCCGGTGACGCGCTGGATCACCTCCGGATCGGCCAGGGCGAGCTTCTGGGCCCCGACGGCGCGGCGGATCTTGTTCTCGTTGGCCTCGTGGTCGCCGCGGACGAGCACGGCGACCGGCTGGCCATCGGCCACGTAGATCAAGGTCTTGATCATCTGCCTGCGGCCTGCACGTTGAGGAACTTGCTGACCTGCTCGATCGTCGCCGCGCCGGGCGTGGCGACCTTCGTGACCGGCTGCCAGCGGCACGTCGGGCGCCGCACCGCCCAGGGGGCCGATCTCGGCCCGCTCGACGTTCGCCGCGTAGCCGCAGTCGGGGCAGTGGATCACCGTGTCCTCGCCGTTCTCGGCAGGGATCATGAACTCGTGGCTGGCATCGCCGCCGATCGGGCCGCTTTCGGCCTCGACCGCCAGGTAACTCAGGCCGCAGCGGTCGAAGATCCGGCAGTAGGCGGCGTACATCTTCTCGTAGCTCTTGCCCAGCGCCTCGACCGAGGTGTCGAAGCTGTAGGCGTCCTTCATCAGGAACTCGCTGGTGCGGAGCACGCCGAACCGCGGCCGCTCTTCGTTGCGGAACTTGGTCTGGATCTGGTAGAGCGTGATCGGCATCTGCCGGTAGCTGGAGATGAAGCGCGAGACCAGGTCGGTGATGACTTCCTCGTGGGTCGGGCCGAGGGCCATCTGCACCTTGCGGTTCTGCCGGCGCACGGCGAACTGGATGAGCACGTCGCCGAAGGCCTCGACGCGGCCGGTTTGCTCCCAGAGCGAGAGGGGCGTCAGGGCCGGCATCAGCAGTTCGACCGCCCCGGCCGCGTCCATCTCCTCGCGGACGATCCGTTCGGCCTTCTTCAGCGACCGCAGGCCCAACGGCAGATAGGTATAGGCCCCGGCCATCACCTGGCTGACCAGGCCGGCGCGGAGCATGAGGACGTGGCTCGGAATCTCCGCCCCCTCGGGCGTTTCCTTCATCGTGGGGATCAGGGTTTGGGTCCAGCGCATCGTCGAGGTAAGCTCGCGGGTTGGTGAAGGGGATCCGCAAGAGGAGGGCGGATCCCGGGGTTATTGATGCCGTTGTCGATTGTGGAACAGTTCGAGGCTTTCTGTCCCGGGAGAACCGGGCTCCCGTTGGTCGCCCTCGTTCCACGAGCAGAGCAGGATTGGATAAGGAAACTGAGATTCTAGGCCATGGGTCGGAACCTACACAAGAGGGGTTCGAGGATGTGCGCCGGCGGCTGCTTCGTGGGCGAGTGCCTTCGGCCTTGGCACGCGATCCGAGGACCAATCATCGTGGCGCGGAGAAACCCGCTTCCGGACGCGGCACGCGACGGCTCCCTCTTGTGGAGGATCACCGAAGGCCCTAGAATCAAAAATCTTGGCCACTCGAGTTTTTGTCGTCGGGAAAGGAGCCGTATGCAGCGGCGTTTTGTCAACCAACTGGGGGAACAGGAGATCGATCCACCAGGTGTTTCGGGCGAACGGAGAAGCAACTGCGACCGAACCGCAACGGCAATCTCTACCTGCAACTGGAGCTTTCCGATCGGAGCGGATCGGTCGGTGCGCGGATGTGGAACACGTCGGAGGCCCTCTTCCGCTCCTTCGACAATGGCGACTACATTCTCGTCGAGGGGACTTCGCAGCTCTTCCAGGGGGCGATGCAGGTGATTATCAGCCGCCTGACGAAAGTGGAGCCGAGCGAGGTCAACGAAGACGACTTCACGCCGCTGGCCACGCTCGACGTCGACCATCTGGTGGTCCGTTTGGGCGAGTTGCTGCGGTCGATCACCAATCCGCACCTCCGGAATCTGGCCGATTGCTTCCTGCTCGACGAAGAATTCATGGCCAAGTTCACGCGTGCACCCGCAGGGGTCAAGCACCACCACGCCTACCTGGGCGGGCTGCTGGAGCACGTGGTGAACCTGATGGACGTGGTGACGCGGATCGCGCCATGCTATCCGCAGATCGACCGCGATCTGCTGCTGATCGGGCGCTTTTCTCCACGACGTGAGCAAGGTCGACGAGTTGACCTACGATCGCGAGTTGACCTATAGCGACGAGGGGCAATTGATCGGCCACCTGGTGATGGCGGTGAGCCTGCTGGAGGGGAAGGTCCGCGAGGCGGAGAAGCTTTCGGGCGAACTGTTCCCGCGGGAGCTGGTGCTGCGGCTGAAGCACGTGATCGTGAGCCATCACGGGGAATACGAATACGGCAGTCCGAAGTTGCCCATGACCCTGGAGGCGGTGGCCCTGTACTGCCTCGACAATCTGGATGCCAAGGTCGCGGCCTTCAGCCAGCAGATGCGCGACGATCCCGAACGTTGGAAGCCCGTGGACCAACTTCAATCCGATCCTGGGGCGGAAGCTGTACAAAGGCAGCGGCTGGGACGAATAAAGCCGACGCGGCCGCTCCGGCCAGCGCCGCGGCGTCTTTATTGACGATTCCCTTCGCCGGCGCCTGAATTGCGGGAGCATTGCCATGGACGATCCCGAGCTGGAGCAGAGCATTCTGGCCTTCGTGCGCCGGCCGAACTACAAGCCCATCAAGCCGCGGGTGATCGCCGAGCGCCTGCGGCTTCCTCGGAGCGAGGCGGCGGCGGTCAAGAAGGCGGTGAAACGGCTCGTGGCGCAGGGCAGTTGGCGTACGGTTCGAGCCACCTTGTACTCTCGTCGAGCCCGCGCGAACCCAATCGCGATCGCGTGGTGGGGGTGTATCGCCGGACGGACGCGGGTTTCGGCTTCGTGCGGCCGGCGAAGACTGCCGGCACCGATCCGGTGCAGGACATCTACGTGGCCGCGGAAGACTCGGCAGACGCGTCCAGCGGCGACGTGGTCGCGGTGCGGCTGAAGAAGCACCGCCACCGCGGCCGCATGGGCGTGCGCGGCGAGATGCTCGAGATTCTCGAGCGCGAGACGCATCGCTTTGTGGGCACGTATCTTCGAATCGCGCGACGCCGCGTTCGTCCAGGTCGATGGGGCGGTCTTCCAGCAGCCGATGTTCGTGGGCGATCCCGGAGCGCACCGCGTCGAGGAGAACGACAAGGTCGTGGTCGAGATGGTTCGCTTCCCTTCGCACTTGCACCGGGGCGAAGGGGTGATCGTGGAGGTGCTCGGGCCGCGGGGACAGCCGGGGGTGGACACGCTCTCGATCCTGCGGGAGTTCGACCTGCCCGAGGAGTTTCCCGAGGAAGTGCTCGAAGAGGCCCGGCGAACAGGCCGAGCGGTTCGATGAATCGATCCGGAGCGAACCGCTTCGACGCGACGGGCGAGACGGTGATCACGATCGATCCGGTCGACGCCCGCGATTTCGACGACGCGATCTCGCTTGTCGTGCTCGAAGGCGGGCATTGGCGGCTGGGAGTGCACATTGCCGACGTGTCGCACTTCGTGCGTCCGAAGACGGCCCTGGACCGGGAGGCCTACGAGCGGGCGACGAGCGTCTACCTGCCCGACCGCGTGATCCCGATGCTGCCGGAGCTGATCTCCAACAGCCTGGCGAGCCTGCAGCCGAGCAAGGTCCGCTACACGAAGACGGCCTACCTGGAGTTCACGCCCGAGGGGATTCGCGACGTCGATCCGAGCTGCGCTACAGCGGCGATCAAGAGCCGCACAGCGGCTCGACGTACGAGCAGGTCGACGAGTTTCTGGCCGATCCCGAGGCATTCCGGCGAAGTGGGGCGTCGGCAGGTCTGCGAGTTGCTCGGAGCGGATGCGGACGCTGGCGGCCATCCTGCGCCGACGGCGGCGCGAGCGCGGCGCGCTGGAACTGACGATGCCCGAGGTGCAAGATCGACCTGGACAAGCAAGGCCGCGTCGTCGGAGCCCACGTGGTGGAGAACACGGAGAGTCACCAGATCATCGAGGAGTTCATGCTCGCGGCCAACGAGGCGGTGGCCGAGACGCTCCGCGAGCGAGAGCTTGCTGTTTCTCCGCCGCATCCACACGCCGCCCAGCCGAATGAAGCTCAAGGCGCTTGCAGCGAATTCATCGAGAGCCCTTGGGTTACCGGCCGACGAGCGTGCGGAGCCGCTTCGGCTTGCAGAAGCTGCTGCGCCGAGGTGGTCGGGCCGGCCCGAGCAGCACGCGGTGAACTACGCCGTGCTTGCGGTCGATGCAGCGGGCGGTGTACAGCCCGCGAGGAGGAGGGGCACTACGCCTTGTCGAGCGATTGCTACTGCCACTTCACTTCGCCGATTCGCCGCTATCCCGACCTGACGGTCCACCGGCTCGTCGACGCCGTGCTGCGGAACCGCAAGCCGCGCCAGGATATGGGCGAGCTGCTGGTGGTCGGCGAGCATTGCTCGGAACGGGAAGCATCGCGCGGAGCAGGCGGAACGCGAATTGACCAAGCTCAAGCTGCTGCACTACCTGAGCCGAGCGGATCGGCGAGGAAATGGACGCGGTGATCACGGGCGTCGAGTCGTACGGACTGTTCGTCCAAGGGGTGCAATTGCCGGCGGAGGGATTGATCCACGTCGACTCGCTGGTGGACGACTACTACCAGCTACGACCGCGCGGCGCACACCCTGTCCGGGCCATCGCTCGGGAAACACGTTCCGGCTGGGCGACCTGGTTCGCGTGGCCGTGGCGCCCGCGTGGACCTGGAGCGTCGCGAACTCGATTTCCGGCTCGTTCGAGCGCGAGCGGCGGCCGCCGCAGGCGACGCAAGCCGCCGGCCGAGCGGCGAAGAGTGCGACCGCAAGGCGGCGGGCCACCGAAGAACCCCACCACGGCGGAGTCGCGCAAAGGCGCGCCGGGCCGGAACCAAGGGAGTCGGGGCCGGGGGTAGCCGCGGTTAGGCCGATTTCGACTGCCGATTCCCGCGAGGTTGTTCGCTCCGACGGCGGCATCGCTGCGGTCCCGCCTGGCGAGAGCTCCCCTTGAACGCGATCGTGGTGCGACGGTAGCATTGCGTAGCGGATACCAACGACATGGATCGGTCGCTGGCTCAACGACTCCTCTCTACGAATGGCACGTTGCCCACGGCGCGCGGATGGTCGAGTTCGCCGGCTGGGCGATGCCGGTCCAGTACACCTCGATCCTCGAGGAGCACCGGGCCACGCGCAACGCGCTGCGGGATCACCGATATCTCGCACATGGGCCGGCTGCGGTTCGAGGGGCCGGGTGCGGAGCGAATTCCTGGCGGGCCTGCTCACGCGGCGCGTGGGCGATCTGCGGTCTGGGCCAGATCCGCTACTCGCTGGTGACCAACGAGCGAGGGCGGGATCCTCGACGACGTGCTGGTCGGCTACTACCACGACGAGTACGGGCAGCCGTTCTACCTGGTCGTGGTCAACGCCTCGAATCGCGAGAAGATCGTGCGCTGGATCGACCAGCACCTCTCCGCGCGAGCGGGCCGAGGTTCGCGGGCGAGGAGATCGTCTGGACCGACGTGACCCGGCTCTGGGCGATGTTCGCCATCCAGGGGCCGCGGGCGGTCGAAGTGCTGCAGCCGCTGGTCGACGAAGACCTGGACGCCATGCGCTACTACAAGGGCGCACAGGTGCGCATTCTGCATCCCGCCGCCCGGCGCCAGGGCGGGATCATCAGCCGCACCGGCTACACCGGCGAGGATGGTTTCGAGTTGACCTGGGCGCAGGCGATTGCGCGAGGGCGTTTGGGAAGCCATGCTGGAACATGGGCAAGCCGCTGGACATCGTGCCGACCGGGCTTGGGGCGCGCGACACGCTGCGTCTGGAGGCCGGGATGCCGTTGTACGGCCACGAACTGAGCGAGGAAATCGATCCGTTCCAGGCCGGGCTGGGATCGGCCTGTTACCTGACCGGGGTGCGATTTCCCCGGGCGCGACTGCGCTGAAGCAGATCCAGCAGCGAGCCGCTTCGGTGGATGCGCGTCGGGCTGGAGTTGGCCGGCCGCCGTGTCGCCCGCGAGGGCTATGCCGGTCCTGGTCGCGGGCCAGCCGGTGGGCTGGGTCACCAGCGGCACGTTCTCGCCGACGCTGGAGAAGTCGATCGCCATGGCCTACGTGCGTCCGCGAGTTCGCCAGACCGGGAACCGAATTGATCGTGGACATGCGCGGACCGCCAGGAGCCGGCCCGCGTCGTGCAACTTGCCCTTCTACCGCCGCAACGCGAAAGGAGCCACGAAGTGAAGCCCGAAGAACTGCTCTACACCAAGACGCACGAATGGGTCCACGTCGAGACCGATTCCTCGGGCGCGAAGATCGCCACCGTGGGCATCACGGCCTTCGCCCTGGAGGCCCTGACCGACCTGGTGTTCATCGACCTGCCCGAAGTCGGGCCGCACGGTCAAGGCCGGGAAGCCGTTCGGCGAGGTCGAGTCGGTCAAGGCGGTGAGCGATCTCGTACAGCCCGGTCGACGGCGAGGTGGTCGAGGTCAACCGCGAGCTGCCGACAATCTGGAGACAGCTCGCCGACGACCCCTACGGCGCCGGCTGGCTGGTGAAGATCAAGATCACCAACGACGGTCGGGCTGGCGAAGCTGATGGATTACGCGACGTACCAGAAGCAGATCGAGGAATCGGGGCAGGAGCACTGCGCCCCATCCACGTTGTTTTTGCCGGTGAGGTATCAAGTTGGGGCACTATTGATGTCTGCATTGTGAATGATCGGTACTGCCTGGCCCTAGGGCCTTGTTTTCCGGCCTCTCGACGGTCGGCTTGGTGCATTGGCTATGCAGGGCTCAATCGTCTTGCCTGTTTTGCCTGGACTCTTCGGTCCGGGCGGCCGTGCCGCGTGAGAGGAAAGAACTTCCTGGAAGCGACACGAGGGCCCCGTCCACGGTATTGACCGTTGAGAGAACAAGTCGGGGCGCGACGCTGCGAGGCCGTGGAAGGAGAACGCCGCCGGGGTAAAGCGTCGTGTCCCTTCAGGTGCTCGCGGCGCAGGGGGCGGGCGAGCGGTTTCGTTTTGCCGGAGGTAATTCAACCATGCCTTATATTGCTCACACTCCGGACGACCAGCGCGCGATGCTCGAGGCGATCGGGGCGGCCTCGGTCGACGACCTGTTCGCCATGGTTCCGCGCCGAGCTTCGCCTGGAGCGGGCCCTCGACCTGCCGGCGGCGATGGGGGAAATGGAGCTTTCGGCGCACATGGCCGACGTGGTGTCGCGCAACGTCTCGGCGGGGCAGAAGGTTTGCTTCCTCGGCGGCGGGAGCTACGATCACTTCATTCCCGCGGTCGTGGACTTCGTCGCCTCGCGGAGCGAGTTCTATACGGCCTACACGCCCTACCAGGCCGAAGCCAGCCAGGGCACGCTCCAGGCGATCTTCGAATACCAGACGCTGATCACGCAACTGACCGGGATGGACGTGTCGAACGCCAGCGTCTACGACGGGGCGACCGCCGCGACCGAGGCAGTGCTCGATGGCGCATCGCATGCCACCGGCGCGGGCACGCGTGGTCACCGCGGCCAGCGTTCACCCCGAGTATCGCCAGGTCATCGCCACGTACCTGCGCAATCTGGACGTGGAGGTGGTCACCGTGGGGACGCCGGCAGGGTACGATCGATCCGGAATCACTGGCCGCCGACGGTCGACGACCGCACGGCCTGCGTGCTGGTCGCAGCACCCCAACTTCTTCGGCTGCCTGGAGGAGGTGAAGACGCTGGCCGAGATTGCGCACCGCGCCGGGGCGGTGATGATCGTCGTGGTCGATCCGATCAGTCTTGGGCTGCTTGCTCGGCCTGGGGACTACGGGGCCGACATCGTCGTCGCCGAAGGGCAGTCGCTGGGCACGCCCATGGCCTTCGGCGGGCCCTACCTGGGCATCCTGGCCTGCCGCGAGCAGTTCGTGCGGCGCATGCCCGGGCCGGCTCGTCGGGCAGACGGTCGACCGGCGCGGCAATCGTTGCTGGGTGCTCACGCTGCAGACGCGCGAGCAACACATTCGCCGCGAGAAGGCGACGAGCAACATCTGCACGAACCAGGGCCTGTTGGCCCTGCGCGCGACGGTCTACCTGGCGGCCGTCGGGTCCGCCGGTCTGCGGCAGGTGGCCGAGCTTGTGCCTGCACAAGGCTGCACTATGCGAAGGAGCGACTGGCGGCCGCGGCGCGTTGTGGCGGCGTTTGACCGGCCCTCGTTCAAGGAGTTCGTGGTGCGCGTGCCCGGCGGGCGTCTGCGACCGCGCGGTCCAGGCGGCGCTCAAGCAAGGCGTTTTCGCCGGAGTGCCGCTGGGCGTTGGTATCCGGAGTGGAAGGATTGCCTGCTCGTGGCCGTGACTGAGAAACGCACCAAGGGAGAGATCGAGCATTTGGCGCGAGCGATCGCACCGGCGAAGCAGTCCGCGGCGAAGCCCGGCCAGCCTCCCTGACACGAAACATTCGCCCCTACCCTCTGGGGCGAGGTCCGGACGGGATCCCTCCAGGACTTGCCTCTGCAAACGGTGACTCTTCGACAAGCCAACTCCATCACGTCATGCGAAACAAGCAAGCTACTCAATTGCTGTTCGAGACTGTCCGGCGGGGCGTTGCGGCGGAGCGGATGCCCGAGCGCGACGTACCGGTGCGTTCGCTCGAGGAGACTATTGCCGCGCGGAGGCGCTGGCGGCCTCGCCCCCGCCGCTTGCCGGAGTTGAGCCGAGCCGGATCTGGTGCGGCACTTCGTGAACCTGTCGACACAGAACATGTCGGTCGACACGCATTTCTATCCGCTCGGGTCGTGCACGATGAAGTACAACCCGAAGCGGAACGAGCGGGTGGCGGCGCTGCCGGGACTCGCCGACCTGCATCCCTATCAGCCGGAGGAGACGCTCCAGGGCCTGCTTGGCAACTGCTCTATCGAGCTGCAGGAGATGCTCGGCGGAGATCGCGGGGCTGCCGGCGGTGTCGTTGCAGCCGGCCGCCGGCGCGCACGGCGAATTGACGGCGCTTGCTGGTCGCTGCGGCCTATTTCCGCGACTCGGGCGAGAAGCGGACCACGGTGCTCGATTCCCGATGCGGCGCACGGCACGAATCCCGCCAGCGCCGCGATGGCCGGCTTTGAGGCCGTCACGGTGAAGAGCGACGCCCAAGGGCATTGGTCGATCTGGAAGATCTGCGGCGCAAACTCGACGATCAGACGTCGCCGTGTTCATGATCACCAACCCGAACACGCTCGGGCTGTTCGATCGGCAGATCGTCGAGATCGCGCGACTGCGTACACGACGCGGGGGCCTGGTGTACCTGGACGGTGCGAACATGAACGCGATCCTGGGCATCACCCGGCCGGGCGATTTCGGCGCCGACATGATGCACTTCAACCCGCACAAGACCTTCAGCGGCCCGCATGGCGGCGGCGGCCCTGGAGCGCGGACCGATCGCCGTTGCGAGGCGCTTGGCGCCGTTCCTTCCGGCGCCGGTCGTGCGTGCGCGACGAGCAGGGCGGCTATCACGCTCGACGACGACCGGCCCGAAGTCGATCGGCCGCGTGCGGAGCTTCTTCGGCAATACGGGCGTGTTGATCCGCGCGTACTGCTATCTTCGCACGCTACGGGCCGGAGGGGCTGCGGCGCGTCGCGGAAAACGCGGTGCTCAATGCGAACTATCTGCTCAGCCGAGTGAAGCACTTCCTCGCCGGTGCCGCACGGCGACCGCTGCATGCACGAGTTCGTCGCCTCGGCCGCACAGCTCAAGAACGATCGCGGACATCTCGGCCATGGACATCGCCAAGCGGCTGCTCGACTACGGCTTTCACGCGCCGACGGTCTACTTCCCGCTCGATCGTGCACGAGGCGATGATGATCGAACCGACGGAAACCGAGAGCAAAGAGACGCTCGACGCGTTTGCCGAGGCGCTGTTCCGGATCACGGAAGAGCCGGCGGACCTGCTGCACGACGCGCCGCACACCGTTCCCGTGAGCCGGCCGGATGAAGTGCGTGCCGCGCGAAGTCCGGTGCTGCGGTGGAACGACGAATAATCGCCCCATGGACTGCCGTTCGGCAGCGTGCGATCCTCGAGGCAATCGGCCTGTTGCCATGACTTCCTGCCGCCTGATCTTCGATGTGCCGGCCTCGGCGCGTGGAATATGGCCGTGGACGAAGTGCTCTTGGCGCAAGCTGCGGAGACAGGGGCGTGCTATTGGCGGATCTACCGTTGGGAAGAGCCGACGCTCTCCCTGGGGTATTTCCAGGACGTAGCCGACCGCCAGGCGCACGCGGCGAGTCGCGGTTGCACGCTGGTTCGCCGCCCCAGCGGCGGCGGCGCGATCGTGCACGACCGTGAGATCACTTATTCGGTGGCATTGCCGGGCACGCACGCGCTCGGCAAGCATCGCCAGAGACTTTACCACGAGATCCACAGCACCGTGGTTGCGTTGCTGGCGCACCGCGGGCTCGAAGCCTCGCTGTCGAGCGGGCAGTCCGTGGATGCCGCGCGGCAGCCGTTTTTGTGCTTCCAGCGCCGCGCCCCGGGCGACGTGCTCGTGAGGACAGTCAAGGTGGCTGGCAGCGCCCAGCGGCGCGTGCGTGAGGCGGTGCTTCAGCACGGCAGCCTCTTGGTGGGGCGTCTCCGGCCGCCCCGGAATTGGAGGGGATTGGTGACCTCGCCTCGGGAGATTGGGACGAAAACCGGCTCGTTCGGGACTGGTTGGACGAGGTCGCCGGACGTCTGGGATTCACCTGGGAAGTGGGCAAGTTGGAGGATGACGAGCGACGGCGTGCGAGGGCACTGATGGAAGGCAAGTACGGGACCGCCGGCTGGAATCTTCGCCGAGGACGATGATTTCCGGAGTGTACCTGAGGCCCACAAAGGTGGGCGGATGGCATCCCCGATCGCGTGCCGCGGAAGTCCATTTTCTGCAAGAAAGCCTTTGACTTGCCTCCCCTCGGGGATTACCATCCGCTTGATTACCGGGTATATTGATGCTTGCACCCCTGGTGCATGGGTGCGCATACTATAAGAGGACGAGTGCGAAATCATCTTTTTGGTTCGGCTCCCGGACTATTCCCCTATCCCGCGTCTCGTCCCTTATGGAGCGGTGGAAAGCAATGGAAGTCAAACTGATCGTGACCGGAGGCAAACAAGCGGGGCAGGAGGTTCCAGTTCCGGGTCGGAAGTTCTTCATAGGCCGAGCCGAGGATTGCCAACTTCGGCCCCATAGCGATCTGATCAGCCGCCATCACTGCGTGATCCTGGTCGAGGATGGGTTTGTGGCGATCCGGGATTTCGGCAGCGAGAATGGCACCTATGTGAACGGCCAGCGTGTGAGTGCCGAGGTCGAGCTCAAGTCGGGTGATCACCTGAAGGTGGGGCAACTTGAGTTCGAGATTCGCATGGACATCGGCGTCGGCGGTAAGAAGCTTCCCAAGGTCCATAGCGTGCAAGAGGCAGCCGTGCGAACGGCTGAGGGGGCTCGGCCTCAACCTCAGAAGTCCGGCAGAGACGAAATGGACGTGAGCACTTGGCTCGACGACGCGGAATTGGCCGCCCCGGGCGACACCGCGACGATGGACCCCACCCAGACGATTGGTGTGGGTAAGACTCCTCCGCAAGGAGCTAAGTCGCAAACAGCTTCGGAAGAGGATGCGGAAGAGCCGATGGAAGAGAAGGGGACGGCAGCACCCGCGGGGAAGAAGGACGATAGCCGAGACGCTGCCTCGCAGAGTCTGAAGAGCCTTTTCCGCCGCTTCTAGGCCCATCGATCGTGACTGGCTGTAAAATCGGCCGGCGGTTGGGGACACCCCGCCGTCGAGCCATCTCCTGCCCTGGCTGTGAAGCAACCATGGTAAGACCCTCCGACGAACAGCGCAGGTCGGCTGCCCTGCTGGGCGTGGCCTTCGATAATGACGACGAGCAGACTCGTCTCACACGTGGCAAGAATTTCCTCCTGGTCGGTGGAAGTCAGGATACCCACGGACTCATGCAGGAAACTGCCGTTAAAGTGAACGAGCGGTTGGATCAGCGCGGCAAGCGACTTGAGGATGCATCGGTTCAGGAGCTGCGCGACATCTGCCAGGAAGTAACCGAGTCGATCGGCGTCAAACGGACCTGATGGTCGGATTTGCTGGCTCGTGTTTCTTCCCAATCCGCCTGCCAGATTTCTGGGTGCGTCTTGCGCTCTGGGGTAGTCGGTTCTTGCGCGTGACGTGCGCGTTTGTAGTCACCCCCCTACGATCGGGTGGTTTCGGTGTGAAGCGGGGTCGTTGAGTGCTGATGCACCCTGTTCTGTGGGTAGTAGGGGCTATATGCCGTGACACCTTAGCGGGTAACCCTATTTATTGCCGCATCGGTAATAATCGCCCTGTCCGTCTAGATCACCAAAACCGCAACCTCGTCGCGTTTTATCAACTCAACGCAGTTTTCCAGCCGATCACCTCTGGCATCGGAAGGCCCACGGGAGGCCGACAGCCAGATCTCAGCGAGGGACACTGTGGTGAAGACCAAAAAGCCGGAGAAGAAGAAGGTTGCCAAGCGCACGGCAAGAGCCTCGGTTGTCGGAAAAGGTGGGACCTCCTCTTCATCGCGTGCGCGAGCCGAGTTAGACGCCGGCATCACCGTAGACCGCCGCGCACGGCGGGAACGACGGGAAGGGGTCGACCGCCGCAAGGAAGACATTCCCGTGGCTGTGGAACGGCGCAAGTTGGAGCGGCGAGCCAAGGTCAGTCGTCGTCGGCAGATCGACCCCACAACCTGCGAGCGCGACTACACCGACGAAGAGATCGAGTTCATGCACGCGCTGGACGAGTATAAGCGTTTGAGCGGTCGCATGTTCCCCACGTGCAGCGAGATCCTGGAAGTGGTGCGGAAGCTCGGCTACGTGAGGGCTGCGGTCATGACGCCGTCGCAACCTCTTGTTCCGCAAGCTTTCACGGCTCCCGAATCCGTTCTGACTGCCTGAGATGGCCTCGCGTGCGGCAGAGGGCATAGTCCACGCGGCGATTGCAGTGCTGCGCCATCGCGGGCGGGGCGTTCGCGGTCGCGGCCGCTGATAGCTTCCCGTGGCAATGGCACGTGCGAGGTTGGCAGCGAGAGTCTGGGTCGGCTAGGCGTTTTGGCGCCTTCTTGACGCGAATCCGGCCTTGCACCGGCCCCGAGGGATCGGTATTCTGCGGCGCTTCTCCAGGGCAGCCGTATTCCACGGCTGCGCGGCCGACTCGATTCGACCTGTTGCCAAGCGAGGCGAGAGCACCGTGTCCCCAATTCAAGAAATGGCTCGTGCTTTGCCCGGCCTTATCTATCGAGTGGTACGGGCAGCCTATCTGCCCATGTGTGCGGCACTGGCTGGCACGCAGCCGATGCCCCACGCACGCACGTTACCGCGACCGCGAGAGGCTCGCTTTAGTGCTTCTCCTGCGCGGCTTGGCTGTTGGACGGTTGGAGTGGTCTTGGTGCTGGGAGCGGTGAGCGGCTGCACGAGCTTTGCCGCGCGGGGGTACAATGCGGAAGGCGTGCGGCAGTTTGACCAGGCGCGCTATCAAGAGGCGGTCCAGCAGTTTCAGAAGGCGATTGACAACGATCCACGTAACGCCGATGCCTACTACAACCTTGCCTCGGTCTACCATCGCCTGGCGACGACCCAGCAGCGCGGGACCGACCTGACGCAGGCCGAGAACTACTACAATCTCTGCCTCAATCGAGATCCCGACCACCCTGAGTGCCACCGCGGTCTGGCGGTTCTGTTGGTCGAGCAGAACCGCAAGGACGAGGCCTTTCGACTGCTCCAGGCTTGGGCGGACCGCAACCCGGTCTCGGCCGAGCCGAGGATCGAGTTGGCCAGGCTGGCCGAGGAGTTTGGAGATCGCGAAGCGGCGAAGCAGCAATTGGCCGAGGCACTGCAATTGAACGCGGGCGACTCGCGTGCGTTGGCGGCACTGGGGCGGCTGCGGGAGCAGAGCGGGGATTCATGGATGGCGCTGCAGAACTACCAGCAAGCGATGCAGGCCAACCGTCTCCAGCCCGAACTCTCCGCACGGATCGCGGCGCTCCAATCGGCTTCCCCCCAATCCCCGGTCGGAGCGTCTACGGGCACCGCCCGGATTGCCAGCGGCGTTGCACCCCCTATTCGGTAGTCGCGATCGCTCGTCCACGAGCCCATCGCAATCTCGCGTCTTGCCGGTTAGAATGGCTCGTTTTGAGCGACCTTCCGGTGCGGGGTCGAGGTCTTCCGGCCGCGGGGCGTCGCTCGTCGAGGAATCCACGGAATGCCCAAGTACCGCCTCTTGACCCCCGGGCCGACGGAGGTGCCGGAATCGGCGTTGCTGGCGTTGGCGCGTCCGATTCGCCACCATCGTACGGAAGATTTCCGCCGCGTGCTGGCGGAAGTGCTCGATGGCTTGAAGTACGTGTTTCAAACCCGAAACGACGTCGTAGTGCTGACGAGTTCGGGGACGGGGGCGATGGAAGCGGCGGTGGTGAATCTGGTGCCGCCGGGCGGCAAGGCGATCGTGCTGGAGTCGGGGAAATTCTCGGAGCGATGGCGACTGATCGCCGAGCGTTCTGGTATCGAAGTCGTACGATACGAGTTGCCGTGGGGCGAGCCGTTTGAGGCCGCGGAGGTTGCTCGGCTGCTGGATCGGCATCGCGACACGGCCGCAGTATTCACGACCCTCTCGGAGAGCAGCACGGGCGTGGGGCACGACATCGAGGCCATTGGCAAGGTCGTGGGTCCGTCGTCGGCCCTTCTGGTGGTCGATGCCATCTCCGGGGCGGGCGTGATGGAGTGTCGGACCGACGCCTGGGGCATCGACGTGCTGGCGGTGGGTTCGCAGAAGGCCTTGATGGGCCCGCCTGGGCTGGCATTTCTGAGCGTCAGCGCGGCGGCTTGGGGGCGAGTCGAGTCGATTGCGCGACGGGCGTTCTATTTTGATCTGCTGGCCTATCGCAAGGCTTTGGGTGAGCCGAATACCCCCTATACGCCCGCAATTCCGTTAGTCTTGGCGCTGGCGGAAAGCCTGCGATTGATTCGGGCGCAAGGAATGGAAGCGATCTGGCGCGCGCGCGGATGCTTGCCCGTGCGACGCGCGTGGGGATTGAGGCGTTGGGCATGAAGCTCGTGGCCAAGCGTCCGGCGGATGGGTTGACCGCGGCCTATCTTCCCCCGGGGGTGGACGGCAAGGCGTTCCTGAAGCGCCTGGAGGGCCGGTTTGGCGTGAAGCTGGCGGGCGGGCAAGGGCCGCTCCAAGGAAAGATCTTCCGCATCGCGCACATGGGGCTGGTCGACGAGGTCGACATTCTTGGCGCCCTGGCCGCGATCGAAATCGTGCTGCTCGAATTCGGGCAGCCGGTGTGCCTGGGAACCGCGGTTGCGGCCGCGGGGCGGGCGATTGTCGAGGAAATGAAACCAACGGTGGCGGCCGATCCCGGTCCGGCGCCGACGGGTGTCGTGTTCCCTTAGTACGAGGTTGCATCCATGCCACGCGTGATTGTCTTGGATCCGCTTTCCAAGGAAGGTCTCGATCTGTTGCAGTCGTCCGGAGCGATCGACGTTGAAGTTCGCACGGGGCTGAAGGGAAAGGAATTGCACGACGCGCTGCTGGAATTCGACGGCGCGATTGCCCGGAGCGGCGTGAAGATTACCGCCGAATCCCTGGAGGGCAATCACCGCCTGCGGGCCATCGCTCGGGCCGGAGTGGGCGTGGACAACATCGATACCAAGGCGGCGACGCGGCGCGGGATCGTGGTGATGAACACGCCGGGCGGCAACACGCTCTCGACCGCCGAACAATCGCTGGCGCTGATGTTCGCGCTGGCGAGAAACACTTGCCCCGCCTACGAGAGCCTCAAGGCCGGCAAGTGGGACAAGAAATCGTTCGTCGGTACGCAGTTGGCGGGCAAGACGCTGGGGATTATCGGGTTGGGGCGGATCGGCCAGGCGGTTGCCGTGCGCGCCTGCGCGATGGAAATGAGGATTCTCGGCCTCGATCCTTTCCTGGCGGCCTCTCGCGCCAAAGAGCTGGGAGTGGAGTTGGTCGCTTCACCCAAGGAAATGTTTCCGCAGGTTGATTTCCTCACCGTGCATACGCCGCTCAATGAGCAGACGCGCAATCTCGTCGGCAAGGAGGAGATCGCCCTGATGCGCAAGGGCGTGCGACTGATCAACTGCGCTCGGGGCGGAATCTACAACGAAGAGGCGCTGGTCGAAGGGCTGAAGAGCGGACATCTCGGCGGAGTGGCGCTGGACGTATACGCCGAGGAACCGTGTACGAACAGCCCGCTGTTTGGCATGCCCAACGTGGTGTGCACGCCGCACCTGGGCGCGAGCACCGAAGAGGCGCAGTCGAACGTGGCCCTGGAAGCCGCCGAGCTCTTGTTGGATTTCTTCACCACGGGAGCGATCCGCCAGGCCGTGAACATGTCGCCTTTGGATCCCAAGACGCTCGAGGCCCTGCGCGGCCACCTCAATCTGACGTACCGGCTCGGTCTGCTCATCGCCCAGGTCAGCCACTTTCCGCCCACCTCGTGTAAGATCCGCTACCGAGGCGAAGTGGCGAAGAAGGATACGCGATTGCTCTCGTCGGCTTTCGCGGCGGGCCTTCTGGAACACGCCATGGAATCCTCGGCCAACATTGTCAATGCCGAAGTGCTCTTGAAGGAACGGGGGATCGAACTGGTCGAGGAGCGATCGAGCGACGTGGGCGATTTCAGTTCGATGATCACCGCCGAGGTGACGAGCAAGGAGCACGTGTCGTCTGCCTCGGGAGCGCTGTTCGGCAACACGATGCCCCGCCTGGTGCAGATGAGCGACTGCCGGCTGGAGAGCTATCTCGACGGGATCCTGATGATCTTCCTCCACCGCGACATCCCCGGGGTCATCGGCCAGGTCGGCAACGTGTTTGGCAGGCACCGCGTGAACATCGCGCAGATGTCTGTGGGCCGAGGAACGAACAAGCCGGGTGGCGAGGCGGTGGGCGTGCTGGCATTGGACGCGCAGCCGCCTGCCGAAGCGTTGGCCGAGATCCTCGCCATGCCGACGATTGCCCGCGCCTGGATCGTAAAGCTACCCGGTGAAGGCAAGATGCCTCCATGGCTGGGGGAGTGAGAGCCGGAACTGTTCCGCCTGGCAATCCTGTAGCCGGGGCGGTGTCCCTCCGACCATTCCCAGGCGAGTTCTCAGTCAAGTTCTCAGGCAAGCGAGGGGGGTGAAGGCGGGACGGAGCGCCTCCAAGGCTGGGTCATGCGCTTGAGACGGCGGGAAGGGCCAATTAGGATAGGAAGATAGGCATTCTCCCTAACCTCTTGGCCAGATCGCCCCTATGCACTTCCTGCTGATCCTCGCAGTCCTTTCGGGGTTGATCGTTTCTGAGAATCTGCCGGCGCGCCCGGTGGGAGATGCTGCCGTCCGTTTCTTCGTGGCGGTGGCAGGGACGTGCTTGGCGCCCCTGCTGGCGGCAATCGCATCGGCATGGCTTGCGGGCCGCTTGAAGGCGGACTGGAGGCAGCGAGAGGCCGTGTTGCGCGGCCTACGGATGGTGCGGAGCATTCATGCCGCGCTTTGGCTGGCGGTGGCCTTTGCGGTCCTGTTCGGGCTGGGATGGGGGCGGATCGTCCGATTCAATTGGCACCTGCAAGGCTGGTTCCTGTTGGACGAGGCATTGATCCTCACCCCGGTGCTGCTGCCGGTAATTCTGTCTTGGGCGGCTTTCTACGAGGTCGACCACGAACTCCGTCAGACGCCTGGGGCCGTCGGGCCGGTGGAAGAGGACTTTTCTCGGCGGCAATACGTTGTCGTGCATGTGCGTCACTACCTGGGGCTGCTGCTGATTCCGGTGGTAGGGCTGCTGGCGGTCCAGGATGCGGCGGAGTTGCTGATTCCCGGTTTTCGAGAGACGAGCGGGGCCGGCCTGGTCTATCTGGGGGCGATGGTGCTGATTTTTCTCTTCTTTCCGTGTTTGCTGCGACGGCTGTGGAACACGCAACCGTTGCCACCCGGTCCCTTACGCACGCGGTTGGAGGGGGCGGCTCGGAGGGCGGGTTTCCGCGCGCGGGACATCCTGGTGTGGCATACCGACCGGATGATCGTGAATGCGGCGGTTGCGGGGCTGCTTCCGCGATTCCGTTACGTTTTCCTCACCGACGAACTGCTGGCTCAACTCCGCGAGGAAGAGATTCAAGCGGTGTTTGGGCATGAAATCGGGCATATGCGGCACCGGCATCTCCTGCTGCGCGTGGCCGCGATGGCCGCGCCCGTGAGCCTCTGGGTCTTCCTTCGCCAGGTCGTGCCGGGAATTGAGGATCAGGTGCGCATGCACCTGAGCTACGGTGCGCTAGGCCTTCAGTTGCAGTGGGGGATGGTGGGGCTCCTGGCACTGGCAAGTTACATGCTGCTGGTATTCGGCCCCTATTGCCGCTTGCTGGAGGGGCAAGCGGATTCTCTTTGGATGCAGGACGCTGGCATGGGGGGCTGCCTCCGAGCCCGTCGAAACCTTCATCGAAGCCCTGGAAAACCTGGCGGTGGCCAGCGGGATCGACCGCGAGCGGACGAGCTGGCAGCACGCCAGCATTGCCCGTCGCGTAGAATTCCTCAAGCGGGTGGCCAAAGATCCCGACTATGAACATCACTTCCAGCGCCGGGTTCGTTGGCTGAGCGGCCTGATCGTAGGGGCGGTCGTCGCGCCCCTAGGCCTCCAACTCCTCCTCGGCGGCTGAGCGCGGGACGAAGGGATGCATGCGCGAAAGGGCATTCTCCGTGAGCCTTCGGCTCCGGCATGCCGCTGCGGAGACTCATGCTGCCCAGACTTCCTTGGTTTCCCCTTTTTCCTGGGACGACCGTTACGGTCCGACCCGGTCTCCCGAAATCTTTACCACTCGCATCACTTAGTCTTTATCCACTCTCCCTGGCTTTCCGATTGCCTGGAGTAACGGCAGTGCAAGGCAGGGATTGGGATAGGATCGTGGCAGGGAAGAGCCAGGAAGAAGCAGGAAGCAGACAACTCGATTCGGGCAGCATCCTGGGTGCTCAAGAGCCATACAACCGCCATGATTGATCTTCCACTGGACGCCAAGGTCCTTAGTGCGCTCGAGCGCAGCCCGCATATCCCCCACCGGATGCTTCGTTTCGAGATGGAGCAGGGGCGCGTCACGCTGCGGGGCGTCGTCCGCTCGTACTTTCAGAAACAGATGGCGCAGGAGGCTCTGCGTCGCGTAGACGGGATCGAAGAGATCCTCAACGAGCTGGAAGTTGCTGCCGCGCCGGAATCTGTGGAAATGGCAGCTCTTGATGTCTGACCGCCACCACCGCAGGGTGGTGGGTGTGGCAATCTGATTTCCCCATCCAAGGGAGCATCGCTGCACAGGGCCTTGGCATGCCCGGCGTTGGGCCGTCGTACAAGCCCTAGCGGGGCCGCCGCGGATTGGCCATGACGGCCGCGGTCAAATCGGTATAAACGGCAAAACGGCCCGCCAAACCGTGGGTTTGCAACACGGCCTCGTTATAGGGTGAAAGCCCTGTAAGCCGCATCAGGCCTCCACGCTGGCGGATCCGCTTGTCCAGCGCAATCAACTGGCCCAAGAGATAGCTGTTGAGCAGGTCGATTCCCTCGAGTTCCAGAACCAGCCGGTCGACGAGGTTCTGCTCCATGAGGGCCCAGACTTTGTCGGCCAACGGCGGTTCGTCGGCACAATCCGGGTCTTGATGGCCGACCTGCACCCAGAGCCATCCTGGGCCGCGCTCTACCTTGAGTTCCCATCCCGGCGCGATGGCGAGCATTCCTTCACTCCTTCTTCAGACGAGCACGCACACGAAAGAGGTGTCGCTCGAAAAACCATCATAACCGGCACGTCCGTGCGTGCAATCCCCCGGAATAGGAAGGGCGGCGGGATTTGCGCATCGTGAACCGTACTAAAGCGGAATTCCAATCCTCGCGGGGCGACGGGAACGGAGCGCGCGGGCGGCAGTGCTTCTTCGAAAACTGCTAATCGAACAGCGGCTTCTGCAATCCGGAGGCGTCGGGCGGCAATTGAAGACCCAGATGGTCGAACCCGAGAGGAGTGAGCTTTCGGCCGCGCGGCGTACGAATGATGAGTTCGGAGCGGAGCAGATAGGGCTCCACTTCGTCGATAAGGGTATCGGGGGCGAGATTGAGCGTGTGGGCGACGGCTTCGGCCCCTACCGGTCCGCCGCCAAAAACTCGGGCAATGGTCACGAGGTATTTCCGGTCCTGGCTGTCCAATCCGCGCGTGTCGATGCCCTGCATGTGCAGGGCATCGCGGCAATGCCCAGGGTGATTATGCCATCGGCCTTGCTCGTGGCATAATCGCGGACCCAGCGGAGCCGGTTATTGGCCAGACGCGGCGTCCCACGGCTGCGGCTGGCGATCTCAAGGGCCGCGTCGGCATGGATGGGGACGCGAAGCTTGCGTGCACTGCGCTCGACGATCTCCGAGAGTTCTGCAACCGAGTAGAAATCCAGGTGCTCGCGCATGAGGAAACGATCGCGAAGCGGCGCAGAGATCAAGCCCGTACGCGTGGTGGCTCCGATCAAGGTGAAGGGCCGCAGCGCCATGTTGAGTGTACGTGCATTGACCCCATCGCCGAGCGTCAGGTCGATACGGAAATCCTCCATGGCGGGATAGAGGAATTCCTCAACCGCTTTTTGCATGCGGTGTATTTCGTCGATGAAGAGGACCGATCCTTCCTCGGCGTTTGTGAGATAAGGGATAAGGTCCTTGGGGGCTTTCAGGACGGCCCCGCTGGCGATCTGGAGGCTGGCGCCAACTTCCCGGGGGATGCAGGTGGCAAAAGTGGTCTTTCCCAGGCCGGGGGGGCCGTCCAGGAGGATGTGGCCCAGCGGCTCGCCGCGCTTCACAGCCGCGTCGATGGCAATCTGAAGCCGCGCATATACATCTCGTTGGCCGATCATCTCCGCCATGCGCTGGGGCCTGAGCGCGCGATCTTCGTCGTCAGGCGTCTGTTCGGCGCGGCTCAGGATAGGCTCGCGTGCCATGCTCGGTGCGTCAGACCATCGGTGTACGGACGTTGAGTATTCCGCTCAGTATAGCAGACCCCGGCGGGGCAGTTGAAGCCCATGGTGAGCCGAAGCGGTAAACGGCGCCCCGATCGGACAGCATCGACTGGCACTCCGCGCCCAGTGCTCCCGAAGCCAGCAGCAGGATTGCCAGAATCACGAGGACGATCATCACGGCCGCGGCGATCTTCCAGAACGAGACAGGGGCCTCGCCCGACGCCTGGCCGCTCTGGCCGTTGATGAGGAACCGATAAAGGTGGTCGCGGAAGCGGTAGGCCATGATCCAGACGGGCAGGAGGACCGCCTGGCTCGCCATGTCGGTGATGCGGAGGTTGACGTGGACGTTCCGCGGCCACCCAGGGACGTAGCGGGAGCAACAGGCGTGGGTCTCGCGATCTTCGAGGCCTTGCTGCGCCAGGGGCGCGCGTATTTCCGGGGAAGGGCGAGCTGTTCGACCACCACGTTGTCGAGGTCCACCTGCGCGGCGGGCACGCCGGAGTCCAGGTCAAAGGGTTGAAGCGCGGCAGTTTCCTGCGCCGTCAGCGCGCCGCTGGCTCCGACCAATACGCCCGCGTAACTGCCGTGATGCTCACCGGAAAGCGGATACCAGTCGCCCCGGGCCCCCGGAGGCGTTTGATTGGTATCGGCGGTCCAAAAGGTATGGGTTTGGGCCTGGAAGACCCAGTAGGGAACGTAGACCGCGGTGATCTTCACCACGGCGGCTTGTCGGGCCAGCGCACCCGGTCGCCAGAATCCCTTTCCCAGCCACTCGCGCAGCCGCGCCAACGCCTCGCTTTGCTCGAAGCGGAAGGGCACGACCGTGCTTGGGTTCAAGACCGCGATGTCGGGTCGAGCCACCATATCGAGCGAGCCGCAGAAGGGGCAGCGGAGCGACTTGGCACTGGCGTCGTAGCTCATCGAAGCTCCGCACCCGGAGCACTCGAAATTGTCACGGGAGGTTCGAGTGGCGCGATCCTGCGCCGCGTTGGGCCGTTCTCGCGGCGGGCATTCGGTGCCGCAATTGGCGCAGAACAGGTCCTCTTCGTCGAGCAAGCTAGTGCAGACCGAGCATCGAATCAGGACGTCGCCCATCACCGCCTCCTCTCCTCTAATGCATAAGCAGTCGCAGCGCGATCGCGACCGCAGCGACCAGGGCGACCGCGACGACCGCCGTCAGGCCGATCCTCCACCACGAGACCGGCTTGTCGCCCGAATCCTTGCCGGTCTGGCCGTTGAGCAGGTAGCGATAGACGCGATCGCGGTAGCGATAGCTGAGGATGTAGATCGGCAGCAGGATCAGGTCCGAGCCGACGTGGCTGAATTGCGTCTGCACGTCGAGATGGGCGTGGGTATCGCCAGGGAGGAAGCCCGCCACCGCGTCCTGCTCCATGCGGCGGAACTCCTGCTGGCACAGCGTCAGGGCATCGTCGCGCTCGATCGAATATTCCTCGCTCAGCCAACCGGCCAGGTAGTGGGGCTCGTAACGCTTCAGAGCCGCGAGATGGAAGGGTTTGATGCGCTCGGCGTCGGGCTGGCTTAGCCCGCGGCTCCCCGACACCAGGTAGGCGCTGTAGTACTCGTGATGTTGGCCGCTGAGGTCCCACCATTCGGTTTCCTGCACGCGGCGGGTCTTGGTGACGGTCTTGCCGTTCTCGACGACGGTGTAGGTTTCCGTGCGGTACCAGTATTCGCCGATTTGGGCCGCCCATTGGCTTTGCGCGAGCATCGAGAACGACCAGAAGGGGATGTAGACGCCGCGGAGCTTGCCTTCGATGCGGGCCATCGCCAGGTCGCCGGGCCGAAACCAGGAGTTGCTCTTCAGCCAGGCACGGAAGCGGACCAAGGCTTTTTCGGGCGGTACGGCAAAGCCGATCACGAACTCGGGCGACTGGCGACCGGTCTGTTCGGGATTGAACTCGAGCACGTAGTTCGAATCGCAAAAGGCGCAGGTGTAGCTCCTTTGGCTCGGATCGATGGCCACTTCCGCCCCGCAGCTTGTGCAGCGGAAATACTTCTGCGCGCCGGCGTCCAGTGCCTTGGCACGTGGAAGCGGGGACTGCTGTCGGCCTCCGCACGCGCTGCAGAACCTGTCGGGCGGTTCGATCGGCTCCCCGCACCGCTCACAGGCGGCGGTGCGCACCGGGGGCATCGGATCGCCGAGCGTGGGCTGATCGTGAAGCATGTCGGCCATGGGAAGAGTCACGGAGTGGGGAGCCGAGTCCAATGCGCGGTGGAAAATCGGCAGGGCAGGGGGAGGCTACTTCTGCTGGGTCTGCTGATAGATGGCCTGTAACAGGGTTTGGACGTCGGGGTATTTCTTCTTCGCCGAAAGGGCGGCGTCGAGCAGGTGCCGGGCGTCGCTCTCGGAGTGGCCCAGTCCGCAAAGGACCTGGAAGGTTTCCGCAACGACGTCCGAGGGGACCTCGGCTTCGCGCGGCTGTTCGCGCATAACCATCAGGGCGAACTTAGGCACCTTGCGACGGAGCTTGGCGATGATGCGCTCGGCGGTCGCCGGCCCCACCCCGGGCAAGCTGGAGAGCGTCTTGGCGTCCTGTTCCTCGATGGCCGTGGCGACTTCCTTCACGGGGAGAACCATCGCGCGGAGCGCTTTGCGGACTCCCACCCCGTCGACCGAGCAGAACAATTCGAAGAACTCCCGCTCCACTTCGGTGAGGAAGCCGACCAGGCGCGGCGTAAGCCGGCCTTGCATGGAGTTGCCCTCCAAGTACTCGATCGTGTGCAGGCTGATCTCCTGGGCGATCGCGCCCTGGAGTTGGCGGCGCGTGAAGTCGGGAATCAGGATCTGATACTCGTAGGGTCCGACGCGGAGCGTGAGCGAATCGTCGTGGAGTTCCGCGAGCTGACCGGAAATCTTGGTGATCAAGGCAGGGACCTTTGAGCGTGAAGGATGTGTGATGGTGAGCACTGCCGCGACGAATCGCGCCCTTTCTCCGGCTCTCCGATCGGCCGGCCCGGCGGGTGGGTCACGCAGGGCTCAATAAGCCGCCGTGCTTCTACGGCGGCCGAGGGCGGCGGCGACTGCCGAAAACGTCCCTGAACCGGAACGTTTGGGCGGCCGTTATCCGGGGACGCGCGGCGATGGTTTTTTCTCGTGCTGCGTTTTGCCGGGCCTGTCCTTAAGATAATGGTGACAGATCGCGATCGCCAGGGCATCGGCCACGTCGGGCGGCTCGGGAATCGCGGCCAGGCCGAGTTCGCGCTGGATGGCGCGTTGAACCTGGCCCTTGGAGGCGCGGCCGGAGCCGGTGAGGATCCGCTTGATTTGCGTCGCCGAGTAGTGGATGACCGGGATGCCGGCCTCGGCGCCTGCCAGGCAAATCACCCCGCGCGCATGTCCCATGAGGATCGCGGTTCGCGGCCGCGCGTAGTGCGAATAGAGCTCCTCCAGTGCCATGACCGACGGCTCCAACGCGGCGATCACTTCACGCATCCCTCGGTAGATCTCGGCGAGGCGCACGGCGAGCGATCCTCGGGCGGGACCGCGGATCACGCCGGCTTCGCACAGCACCGCGCGGCGGCCGGTGATTTCCACCGCGCCGTAACCGGTGATGTGTAGCCCGGGGTCGATACCAAGGATGCGGGCAACGTGGGGCATGCGCCGGAGTTCCGCGGTGGGGAGTGTGGAAAATCGCGGCCTACTGGGCCGTCCAGGTGGTTCCGCTGGGATGGTCCTCCAGGGTAACGCCGATCGCGATGAGCCGGTTGCGGATCTTGTCGGCGGCGGCGAAGTTCTTGGCCTTGCGCGCGTCGGCGCGGACTTCGATGAGCAACTCCATGAGCTTGGCGGCGAGGTCGCCCTGGCCGGCGGCCGCGGACTCCTGGGGTGGGCTGCGAAAAAGTCCCAGGGTGGCTGCCAGTTCGGCCAGCGCCGTGGTACCCCGGCGCAGACTGGCGACCTTGGCGGGGTCACGGCGGCTGGGATCCTCGAGTTTTTCGTCGTCGACGTAGCGGTTGAGGCGGCCGAGCAATTGATGGAGCACGCCGATCGCGCCGCCGGTGTTGAAGTCGTCGTCCATGTGTTCGAGGAACTTCTCGCAGAACTCGGCCACTGTCTGAAGCATCGGATCCGAAGGAGCGGCGGAGGGGCCTTCTGCGCGCCGCGTGGGGAAGGCAATGCCGTAGAAGTCCTCGCCGGCGACGCGCTCGTACCGCTTGAAGAAGCGGTAGAAGGCGGCCATGCCGCTTTCCACTTCGCCAATCCGCTCCTCGCTGAAGTCGATCGGGCGGCGGTAATGCGTGGAAAGGATGAAGAAGCGAATCGTCTCGGGGGCGAACCGCTGGAGCAGTTCGCGGAAGGGCGCGGCGCCTCGCGACTTGCTGATCTTGCCCACCTGCTGGGCATCGAGGTCGCCGGCCGCGGCGCGTATGCCGCCCGCCCACCTTGCCCACCTCGCTGGATGCCTGCATCAATCCGTTGTGGAGCCAATAGCGCGCCATCGGTTTGCCGTGGCGGGACTCGCTCTGGGCGATTTCGTTCTCGTGGTGCGGAAAGATCAGGTCCAGTCCGCCGCCGTGGATGTCGAACGTTTCGCCGAGCAGTCGTCGGCTCATCACGGAGCATTCGATGTGCCAGCCGGGGCGGCCGGGCCCCCAGGGGCTAGGCCAGGAAGGCTCACCGGCCTTGGCGCCCTTCCAGAGCGCGAAATCGGCCGGCGAACGCTTGCGATCGGCGGTGCTCCCCCCCTCCAACTGCATCGACTCCAGTGTGCGGTGGCTGAGCTTCCCATAGTCGGGGAACTTGCCCACGTCGAAGTAGACGTCGCCGTCGGACTCGTAGGCGAAGCCTTTCTGCACGAGATCCTGGGTGAACTCGATGATTTGCGGCATGTTTTCCGTGGCGCGAGGAAAGTGGTCGATGGTGTCGATGCCAAGGGCGTCGAGGTTGTGCATGTAGTCGGCGGTCATTTCCTCGGCGAGCGTCGCCATCGGCACACCACGTTTGTTCGACTCGTCGATGAGTTTGTCGTCGACGTCGGTCACGTTGACCACCCAGGTCACTTGGTAGCCGCAGTAGACCAGGTAACGCTTGATGGCGTCGAAGATGATGGGGCCCACCATGTGTCCGACGTGGCTCGGCTTGTAGACGGTGGGGCCGCAGAGGTATATCTTCACGCTGCCCGGTTCGACCGTCTCCAAGGGCTCCTTGTTCCTGGACAGCGTGTTATAGACTCGGATCATGGCGTCCTGCTTTCATGGAAACATCGGATGACGCGCTGAATACGCGCTCGGTGCGGACCGCACGCTCACGTCGGACCTCGCGCAAAAGCACCACGCATTGGGCGGCGATTGCCTCTTCGCGTCCGACGGCGTCGACGCCCTCCCCGGTCTTGGCCTTCAAGCCGACCTGATCCACGGCAATCTCCAGGATCGACGCCAACCGCTGACGCATCGAATTCCGGAAGGGGAGCAGCTTCGGCCGCTGGGCGAACACGATGCAATCCAGGTTGGCGATCCGCCAGCCGGATCCAAGCACTGCATCGCGCGCGGCGCGGAGCATGCCGGCCGAGTCGCGGCCGCGGTTGGCCGGGTCGGTGTCGGGAAACATCTCGCCGATGTCGCCCAACGATGCCGCGCCGAGCAAGGCGTCGGTCACGGCGTGCAGGAGTACGTCGGCATCGCTGTGACCGATCAACCGCTTCTCGTGGGGGACATCGATCCCGCCAATCCTCAGCGGGCCACCCGGTTCAAGCCGGTGCGTGTCGTGTCCGATTCCAACCCGGACTGCTTCCGTAGCCGTATCTCCTCACCAGGGTAGTGTTTGGTGCGATTCACTTGCCGCGGATTATACCGAGGCGGGCTGCGCGCGACAACGTGAGTCGGCGCATCGGCCGACGCGCGCGTCGCCCAAGGTTCTTTCCGGTGCGCGGCTTTTCCAGGAGAAACCAACGCCATGCAGCCGCGAGCGGCATATGCCCGGCTCGTCGGCGCACTCTCGTCGACCTCGAGTACGCGGTGGGGGGTATGCCCTTGTCTCCTTTCCCCCGATGCGAGTGGTATCTATAATCGAGGGACCATGGCTGTGATCGAGATCGAAGGGCTGTCGAAGTCCTACCGCGTATATCAGAAAAAGGAGGGGCTGCTGGCCTCGCTTGGCCGGCCTGTTCCACCGGCGAGTATCGCACCGTCGAAGCAGTGCGGTCGATCGACTTGGAGGTCGAAGCAGGGAGAGTTCGTGGCCTTTCTCGGGCCCGAACGGGGCAGGGAAGACGACGACGCTGAAGCTGCTCTCGGGCGTGCATCACGCCCAGCGCCGGCACGGCCCGCGTGCTGGGCCATGTGCCCTGGAAGCGCGAGAATGCCTATCGGCGGCGGTTTGCCCTGGTGATGGGGCAGAAGAATCAGCTCTGGTGGGACTTGCCGGCGGCCGAGTCGTTTCGCCTGCACCAGCAGATCTACCGCATCGAAGCCAAGCAGTTCGAGCGGACGCGGGACGAGCTGACTGCGCTTCTGGAAGTGCGCCATCTGCTCTCGCAGCCGGTCCGCGAGCTGTCGCTGGGCGAGCGGATGAAGATGGAGTTGATCGCCGCCCTGCTTGCACTCGCCGGAGGTGCTGTTTCTCGACGAGCCGACGATCGGGTTGGACGTGGTGGCGCAGTACAACGTGCAGACGATTCCTGCGCCATTACCAGGAGGCGCGGCGGATCACGATCCTGCTGACGAGCCACTACATGAAGGACGTGGCGGCTTTGTGCCGGCGCGTGGTGGTGATCGCCATGGGGCGGATCGTCTACGACGGCTCGCTGGCGGGAATCATCGATCGCTTCGGCGGCCACAAGGTCGTTTCGCTGCAGCTGAGCGACGGGCAGATTCCCGAGGGTCTGGGGCGTTTCGGCGAGATTCTCTCGATCGAGCCGCCGCAAGTGAAGCTGCGCGTGCGACCGTGCGGTCGTGCCGCAGGTGCTCAGCCGCATCCTGGCCGAGCTACACGGTCGAGGACGTGAGCGTCGAAGATCCGCCGTTGGAAGAAGTGATTGCCGAGATGTTCGCCTCGGCGAGGTCGTGCGACGTGTCGCCGCATCAAGTCGTTGAAGCGGTGCGCGAGGAGGGGGCGGTAAAGTTGGCAGCGGGCATGGGGGAGGATCGAGCAGGGGCGATCTGGGGCTTGGACAGGAATCGTTGCGGGCTCGCGCGCACCTCTGGTGGACGATCCTGCGGATCAGCATCGAGGAGCGGCTGGTCTATCGGGGCGACTTCGCCCTGGGCACGCTTGATGCGATTCCTGCCGATCGTCACCCAGATCTTCCTCTGGGCGCGCCGTGTTCTCGGCGCTGGAGTCGACCGCTGGCGGCGCCAGCCAGATCGCCGGCTATTCGTATCGGGACTTCATCGCCTACTACCTGCTGACGATGATCAGCCGGGCGTTTTCGAGCATGCCGGGACTGGCCTCGGGCATCGCCCGCGACATTCGCAACGGCACGGTGAAGAAGTACCTGATCCAGCCGATCGACATGTTGGGCTTCCTGCTGCTGTATCGCATCGCGCACAAGCTGGTCTACTACACGGTGGCCGCGGTTCCGTTCGCGCTGGTGTTCTATCTCTGCCGCGGGCTACTTCCCGGGCTGGCCCGACGCGGCGACGCTGGCGGCTTTCGTGGCGTCGCTGGTGATGTCGTTCCTTCTGGGCTTCTTCCTGGAAGCCACGTTGGGCATGATCGGCTTCTGGTTCCTCGAGGTGAGTTCGCTGCTGTTCGTCTACATGCTGTTCAACTTCTTCTTCTCCGGCCACATGTTTCCCATCGACATGCTGCCGGGCTATCTGGGGCAATCTGGTGCAGCCTGATGCCGCTGCAATACCTGGCCTACTTTCCGGCGGCGGTATTCCTGGGCAAGGTCAGCGGGCACGGAGCTGGCTGCGGGGGCTGGTGCGTGCGAATTGGCTTGGGTGGTGTTCTTCATCGTTCACGGCGCGCGCTGGCGTTCCGACCGGGGCGTGCGCCGCTACAGCGGCTTCGGAGGGTGAGCGATGAGCGACCACCCGTCGTACTTTCGCGTGTTCCTCACCTTCGCGCGCAACAGCCTGGTGCGCGACATGACCTTCCGCGCCAATTTCCTGATCGACACGATCTCGTCGATCTCCTGGATCGCGATGAACCTGGGGTTCTACATCCTGATCTTCGAGTACACGCCGATGCTCGGGGCGGGGACGGGTTGGGGCAAGTACGAGTTCTTCCTCTTCCTGGCGACGACGCTCTTGGTCAACAGCCTCGTGCAGGCCCTGTTCATGACCAACGCCGACGAGTTCAGCGAACTGATCCGCACGGGCTCGCTGGATTTCGCCCTGTTGAAGCCGATCGACACGCAGTTTCTCGTCTCGCTGCAGCGGATCGAGTGGTCGTCGCTGGGGAACCTGGTCTTCGGACTGGTGCTGATGGTCTACGCTCTGTTCCAGGTCGAGTACCGCCCGGGCGGACTGGAACTGCTGCTCTACCCGGTCTACGTGCTGTGCGGCGTGGCGATTCTCTATTCGCTGATGATCGCCCTGGCGGCGTCGAGCGTCTGGCTGGGCCGGAACCAGACGCTGTACGACTTCTGGTTCTACATCACCAATTTCGCCCGCTACCCGAGGGAGATCTACCAGGGCTGGCCCTTCGGCACGCCGCTGCGGTGGTTCTTCACGTTCGTGATCCCGGTGCTCGTGGTGATTAACGTGCCGGCGGAACTGCTCGTTCGCTCGGTCCGGCCGCGGACGGCGGAGGATGCGGTTCTGCCTTTGTTCGCCTTGGTGGCCACGGGGGCGAGCCTGCTGGGATCGCGATGGGTTTTCAGCCGGGCGCTGATAAGCTATCGTAGTGCGAGCAGTTGAAGAAAGGAGTTGCACGCGTCCAGCGCCGGTGGCCCTTGATGGGAAGCGGCATTGCGTGCAGCGACTCGTTTGCCTTGCGCCGCGGGGGCCTGGGCGCCTTGCCGGCGGCGTCCTGCGTTGTCTCCCGTCCCAGAAAAATCGATCGGTGATCCGCACCATGCAATTGGCCTACAGTTCGAATGCGTACATGCGGTACTCCGTGGAGGAGACGATCCGGCGGATCGCGGAACTGGGCTATCGCGGACTGGAACTGTTGGCCGACGTGCCCCATGCCTGGCCGGCGGGCTTGCTGGAGGAGCGAAAGCAGGCGATCCGCGAGTGCCTGGCGCGGCATGCGATGACGATCTCGAACATCAACGGCTTCATGATGAACGCCGTGGCCGACCCGCGTCAGCCCTACTGGCATCCTTCCTGGATCGAGCCCGATCCGAACTATCGCGCGATTCGCCGGGAGCACACGAAGCGCGCCTTGCGCCTGGCCAAGGAGTTGGGGGCTCGAAGCATTCAGACCGAGCCGGGCGGGCCGCTTGCCGCGGGGCAAAGCTGGCACGGAGCGGCCTGGGTGTTCTACGACGAGATCATGCCGTGCGTCGAGCTGGCCGAGGAACTGGAGGTCTTCCTGCTGATCGAGCCCGAGCCGGGCCTCTTGTTGGAGCGATTCGAGCAGTACCTGGAATTCGCCGGGCGCGTCGACTCGCCGTGGCTAGGGTTGAACTTCGACATCGGCCACGCCTTTTGCGTGGGCGAGGATCCCCAAGACTGGGTCGCACGCATGGCGCCCTACACGAAGCACTATCACATCGAGGACATTGCGGCGACACGCGTGCACCAGCACATGATCCCCGGCGCGGAGCGATCGACCTGACGAGCACGCTGCGGGAAATTGCCCGCACCGGCTACGACGGCTGGATCACGGTCGAACTGTACCCCTACGTGGAGAATCCGGACGACGCAGGGCGCGAAGCGCGGCAGCACTTGGAGACGCTCTTGGACTCGCTGGAGATCGAACGATGATGGCGCCGACAAACCGAGCCGAAGGGGCGTCGCTGCGCACCTGGATGGAACTGGTGCGTCTGCCGAACCTGTTCACGGCCATGGCCGACGTGACCATGGGGTTCCTGTTCACGCACCACGGCTTTGCGCCAAGCGACGGCAGGCTCCTCGGGCTGTTGCTGGCCGCGTCGACGTCGCTTTATGCCGCCGGCGTCGTGCTCAACGACGTGTTCGATGCCGCGATCGACGCGCGGGAGCGTCCCGAGCGGCCGATCCCGTCGGGGCGCGTGTCGATCGCCGCAGCGCGGTGGACGGGGTGGGGTCTGCTGGTCCTGGGAGTTGTGCTGGCGGTGGTCGTGGCGGCCATGGCGGGCGTGGCGCGGCCAGGCATCGTGGGGGCCCTGCTGGCGGGCGGCGTGGTGCTCTACGACATCGTGCTGAAGCCGACGCCCTGGGCGCCGCTGGGTATGGGGCTATGCCGCGCACTCAACGTGCTTCTGGGCATGAGCCTGTTGGCGGCTCCCTGGTCAGCAGAGCACGGGTTGGCCGCTGTTGCGGTGGGCGTGTACATTGCGGGGGTGACCTGGCTGCGCGGGGCGAGGCGCGGCAGGGCGGGCGTCTGCAACTCGCCTTGGCCACGGTCGTGGTCCTTGCGGGCATCGGGCTTTTGGCTCCGCTGCCCCATTGGGTTCCCGCACCCGTCTCCCTCCTGCAGGAGGAACCACAGCGCTGGAACCTGTTGCTGATTTTCCTCGGCGCGGTGGTTGGAATGCGATGTCTGCGCGCCGTGGTCGATCCTTTTCCGGAGCAGGTGCAGCGCGCGGTCGTGCACTGCATCCACACGCTCGTGATGCTCGACGCGATCATCTGCTACGTAGTGCGGGATCTCGAGGGCGCGCTGATGGTGCTTCTCTTTTTACCGCCGACGATGATCCTGGGGCGGTTTTTTCGCGGAACGTAGTCCGCGGCGACCCGCCGCGCGCCGCCTTTCGCCCTCTTCGGACCTTGCCCATGCGACTCGGCTACAATACCAACGGCCTGGCCCATCACGAGCTGTTCGACGCGCTGGCGCTGGTGGCGGAGATTGGCTACCAGAGCGTGGCGATCACGATCGACCACAACGCGCTGTCGCCGCGCGAGTGCATTTCGGCAGCGCATTTCGCGCGGCTTCGGCGTCGGCTTCGGCAGTTGGGTCTGCGCTCGGTGATCGAAACGGGAGCCGCGGTACCTGCTCGATCCGCGGCAGAAGCACGAGCCCACGCTCGTTTCCGCCGACCCCGAGGCGCGCAAGCGGCGCGTGGGCTTCTACCGCCATGCGATCCACTGCGCCGCGGAGCTCCAGAGCGACTGCGTTTCACTTTGGTCGGGTACGGTCCGCGACGGGGCGAGCGACGGTGAGGCCATGGAGCGATTGGTTGCGGGGCTGGAGGCAGTGCTCGTCGAGGCGACGGCGCGGGGAGTGGCGATCGGGTTCGAGCCGGAGCCCGGAATGTTCATCGATTCGATGTCCCGCTTCGAGGAGATTCTGCATTTGGTCCCTGCGGCAGAGTTGAGCCTCACGCTCGACGTCGGCCATTTGCACTGCCGGCGCGAGGTGCCGATCGCGGAGCAGATTCGCCGCTGGGCTCCGCGCCTGGTCAACGTGCACCTGGAAGACATGCGCGCCGGCAAGCACGAGCACCTGATGTTCGGCGAGGGAGAGATCGAGTTCGGCCCGGTGGTGCGCGCGCTGGCCGAAGCCGGGTATCCTGGTGGGGTGCACGTGGAACTGAGCCGGCACAGCCACGAGGGGCCGGCGGCCGCGCGGCGCGCATATGATTTTCTCAAGCCCCTTCTCGACGAGGTCACCTTCTCCGATGGTTAAGCCGGTCGTCTTGCTTTCGATTCCGGGCCTGCGCGAGAAGGACGTCGCGCGGATGAAGCATCTCCGCGAGTTGATGGCCGGAGGCGAGATCGCCGATCTGGTCCCCAGCTTTCCTTGCGTGACCTGTCCGGTTCAGGCGAACATGACCACGGGCGATCTGCCCGACGCGCACGGCGTGGTGGCCAACGGTTTCTACTGGCGCGAGCGTCGCCAGGTGGAGATGTGGACGTCGCCCAACGACTGCATTGCCCGGCCGCAGCTTTGGGACTTGCTGTACCATCACGAGTCGGGGTTGCACTCGGCCGTGTGGTTTCCGCTGCACGCACGGGGTTGCGAGGCCGAGTACGTTTGCACTCCTGCCCCGGTCCACAATCCGGATGGCACGGAGTCGTTGTGGTGCTATACCCGTCCGAGGGAGCACTACGGGGTGCTGCGCGACGCGCTGGGGCACTTCCCCTTGCAGCACTTCTGGGGCCCGATGGCCAACGTGAAGTCGACCGCCTGGATCGTGGAGTCGGCGATCCTCGCGGCGAAGGCATGGCAGCCGGACTTCTTCTACGCCTATCTGCCCAATCTGGACTACGATCCGCAGCGCCACGGACCCGACAGCACGCAGGCCGACTACGCGGTGGTCGACCTGGATCGCCTGGTGGGGCGCTTGGCGCGGGCGTTTCGCGAGGCATACGATGAGGAACCGCTGTGGCTGGCGGCGGGAGAGTACGCGATCAATGCAGTCACCCACGTGAGCTATCCCAATCGCGTGCTGCGCGAGGGCGGACTGCTTGCGGTGCGCGACGGCGACGATGGCGAACAGCTCGATCTGGAACGGAGCCGGGCATGGGCGCTGGTCGATCACCAGTTCTCGCACGTCTTGTGCAGCCGGGAGACGAAGACGCGATTCGGCGCGTGGCCGACCTTTTTCACAACCGGCCGGGGATCGCCGAGGTGCTCGTCGGCGAGCAGCGCGCGCGGTACCATCTGGATCACGCGCGAAGCGGCGAAGCGATTCTCATCTCCACCCCGGAGAGCTGGCAAGCCTACTACTGGTGGCTCTCCGACGAGCGAGCGCCGAGGTTTGCACGCACCGTCGACATTCATCGCAAGCCGGGTTATGATCCCGTGGAGTTGTTTGTCGACTTTGCGACCAAGACGGTCCCCTTGGACGCCTCGCTGGTGCGCGGCTCGCACGGTGCGCCGGCCGAAGACGCGAGCCAGCACACGGTGATGCTTGCCTCGCACCCGGGTCTGCTGCCCGGGGTCCTTGTGCGGGACGTCGAGGTGTTTGGAGTCGTGCTCCGCCATTTTGGGATCGAGATGCATTGAGAAGCACCTTCCGGCCCGCCGCGGCCTTCCAAGGTCGAGAGAACGTTGCGCGGTGGATGATTTTCAAATCGGTTTCCAGACGCCCTGCTTGAAGTGCCCCCAACCCCTGGAGGAGAAATCCCATGAGCCTGGCCCGATATTTGTTTGCAGCGTGGTGCGCCGCCGCGGTGGTGGCCGCGGCAGCCGGGGCCGCCGCCGCGGAGCGCGCGGCGAGGGTGGATGCCGCGCGCGTCGCGGAGGTGGCCGCGATGCTCCCTCCGTCGCCGGTTGGGGTGGGTCGGCCGATCGCCGATCGCAAGGCTTGGGAGGCCGTTGGCCGCTCGCCCGAGTTCCGTGCCTTGATTGGCCGGGCCGACAAGCTGCTCAAGCAACCCGTGGAGCAACTGCCCGACGAATTGTACCTGGACTTCTCGCGCACGGGCAATCGTGATCGCTACCAGCATGTGCTGGGACGGCGCAACTCACGATTCTCGGTGCTCGTGCTGGCCGAGTGTCTGGAGAATCGCGGACGCTTTTTGCCCGCGATCGAGGAGACGCTTCGCGCGATCCTGGCCGACAAGAGCTGGACGCTGCCGGCCCACGATCGCGCCCTGACGGTTTTCAAGGGCACGGGAATGGAGATCGACCTGAACGCCGCCGCCACCGGCGCCAACCTGGCCACGGCGGCCTACTGGCTCGGCGACAAGCTCGGGGCGGAGGTGCGAACGTCGCTGGGCAAGGAGCTCCAGCGGCGGATCTTTCTTCCTTTCGAAGGCATGGTGACGCGGGGCAAACCCCCGCGGCCTGGTTGACCGTGACCAACAACTGGAATGCGGTCTGCCTTGCGGGCGTGACCATTGCCGGGACTTCGGCGATCGAGGATCCCAAGCGCCGCGCGTTCGTCGTGGCTGCCGCCGAACAGTACATCCGATTCTTCCTCGACGGGTTTACCGAAGACGGGTACTGCTCGGAGGGACTGGGCTACTGGAACTACGGTTTCGGCCATTTCATGCTCTTGGCCGAGAGCCTGTTGCAGGCGACGGGTGGAAAAATCGACCTGTGGACCCGGCCGAAGGTGGCCGAGATCGCGCGTTTTGGCCGTCGGTTGGAGATCCTGCCCGGGGTCTATCCCGCCTTTGCCGACTGCCACGTAGAATCGCGGCCCGATACGCTGATCGAAGCGTACGTGAGCCGCCGTTTCGGGTGGGGGTGGAAGGATGCGGAGTCGAAAGGACTTCTGTTGGCCAGCGGCCCTTCGCTGAGCCTGTTTGAGTTCGGACTGTTGGGATTTGAGAATTCGGCCTCGCGCAGGCCGGCCGCCGCGACTACGGCGGAGCGACCGCTGCGCGACTGGTTCCAGCAGGCGGGTATTCTCATTTGCCGGCCCGTGGGGAGCAGTGCGGAGACGATGGGTGCGGCCCTGAAGGGCGGCCACAACGCCGAGCACCACAACCATAACGACGTGGGCTCTTTCGTCGTCGCCTTGGCCGGACAGACACCGATTCTCGATCCCGGCTCGGAGGTCTACACACGGCGGACCTTCAGCGGCCAGCGCTACGAGAGCAAGGTGCTCAATTCCTATGGCCATCCGGTCCCGCGCGTGGCGGGTAAGTTGCAGCAGACCGGCCGCGAAGCCCAGGCCCGGGTCGTGCAGAGCGAGTTCACCGACCGCGCCGACAAGCTGGTTCTCGATCTCCGCTCGGCCTACCCCGTGCCAGGGCTGAAAATTTTGCAGCGCACCTTCGTATTCAGTCGCGAAGGATCCGGCCGACTGGAGGTTCTCGACGAGGTTGAATTCGATCGCCCCCAGGACTTCGAGACTGCGCTGATTACCCTGTCGACGGCCAAGATCGAGCGGCCCGATCGGATCATCGTGGGCGAGGGGCGGGGAGCCGTCTGCGTGGAAATCACCGCTTCGGGCGGCGGTCTGAAGACGACCTCGGAAACGATTCGGGAGGATCTGCCCGGCAAGCGGATCCCGACACGTCTGGCCATTGCCTTGGACGCGCCGGCCCAGCGCGCGACGATCCGCATGGTGATCGCGCCGGCGCGCGAGGCGGGGGCCAAGGCGAAATGATCCATGCCGCCCCTTACGTGCGGGGAGTGAAGCGAAAATTGCGGCTCTGGCTGAGGAAGGCCAAGGGGTTGTCGTAGACGACCTTGCGGATGGTTGCCTCGCTATGGTCGCGGCGACGCATGACGAGGATGAAATCCGCCACCGCCGACGGCCGCGAGGGGCCCCAATCGGCCGAGGAATTGACGAGGATGCGGTCAGGTCCATAGACCTCGACCATGTCCGCCGCTCGTTCCGGAGTGGCCTTGGTGGTCGGATAGAGGGTGATTCCCGCCCAGTAGCCCTCCTCCAGCGCCAGGCGGATCGTGTGCTCCTCGCAGTGGTCGATGCAGACGCGCTGGCGATCGACGTGCGCCCGGCGCGGAGCAGGTCGAGGATCATGCGCGTTCCCGGGTACTTGTCGGCGAGGTGGGGCGTGTGAAAGAGCATCTGCTCGTCGGTCGACAGGGCCAGGTCGATGAGCATCTCCAACGTGGATACCTCGTTGGGAGTGTTCTTGTTCAGGCCGATTTCGCCGATGCCAAGCACGTTGGGGCGACGGAGGAATTCGGGGAGAACGGCGATCGCTTCCCGCGCCATGGCCACGTTTTCGGCTTCCTTGGCGTTGAAGCCGACCCAGCAGTAGTGCTGGATGCCGTATTGCAGGGCTCGGCGCGGCTCCCATTCGGTGAGTTGGCGGAGATAGTCGTAGAAGCTGTTCGGTCCGCTGCGGTCGTAGCCCGCCCAGAAAGCCGGCTCCGCAACGCCCACGCACCCCAGCATGGCCATTCGTTCCATGTCGTCCGTGGTGCGCGTGGCCATGTGAATATGGGGGTCGAAGAAGTCCATGGATCCAGTCCTTACGTGGGAGAACTGCCGGGGGCACTGCGGCGCAAGGGTGGCAACGGGTGTTCGGGAAAGCAAGACGGGCCGGCAATCATTTTGCAGAAAGCCGGCCTCCCGCGGGTCGGCCTCGTTACACTGCTTGTCTGGGGCTCAATCATGCGTGGCCTAGTGGGCTCGCCATTGAGGATCATAGGGAAGGGAGAAGAGCATCAGCAACCGCTCGGCGCGACGATCCTCCCCGTCGCTGTCGGCGAGAGCCTGGAGGGCTTGGCGGATCTGCTGCATGCGCGGGTCATTGTCCACCGTTCCTTCGGCCCGGGCGACGCGGTCCAGCACCGCGGCAACTTCGATCAACTTGCCTCTCAAAAGGAGATACTCCCGCTCGAAGATCTCTCGTGCCGTATTTGCCATCGAAAACGCTCCTGAGCGAGGAACCGCGGGCGCCGGCGGCGGGAGGAGAAAACCCCGCGCCGTGCGTGTCAGCGCCCCCGGGGCACCGGGGGCTGCCGGGAACGCATTGGGCCAAATCCCTCGCGCCAATCCGCGAAGACGGTCCAGTCGGTACGTTCATCCTAATCCAAATCATGGCCGACGATCCAGTCCCATCCCTTTTTGGGGGTCACTCCGCGGGCGATGCGTTGCCATCCCCGGAATCGCCGTTGCAGGGGTCGATGCGCGCCGGGGCGCAGTATAGTTCTGTCGGGAAGGTATGCGCCGCCATGAGCGAGGGATTGAAGACGACATTCCGGTTGCTGGCCAGCACGTCGAACGAGGCGGCCAGCCAGGCGTTGATCGCAGCGTTGGACTCGTCCCACGTTGCGATGCGTCGCGCTGCGCTACAGGCGATTCTCACGCGGCGCAGCTTGATCGCGCATCGGGAGGTCGTGGCGCGGCTGCATACCTTCGACGAGGCTTCGCGCGCGCTGATCGCGAAGAATCCGACGCGGATGTCTCCTGCATTGCGCGAGGCCTTGATCGGCACGGATTTGCAGTGCTGCCTGAATGCCTGTTCGGCGGCGGTATGGCTGCAGCTATACGACTTGCTGCCGGCGTTGTTGAACGCTCTGGAAGGTCCGTCGAACCCCAACGACGGTTTGGTTGCCAAGACGCTTCGGGAGCTCGTGGATCTGTTGTCAGGAGATCCGGCGGAGTTGCGCGATGGGGATCGAAGGCGGGATCCGCAGATTACGCGCTACCAGGCGATCGGATCGCTGGAATTGTCGCTAGGCCGCTTCGTGAAGCACGGTCGGCGGGAGGTGGTCGAGGCGCTGGTGCAGTTGGCGCCGTGCGACAATCCGGTGCTGCGCGAGATTCTGGACAACAATCATCACGCGGCCTTTCCCGTGCTGACGGAATTGCTCACTCAGGGCGACGACATGACGCTCGTGCGTCTGTTGTTGGGATTTCTGGACGATCCGGCAACGCCTCAGGCGGTGATCTCGATCGTGGCGCGGCGGAGCGACGCGAAGTTCGTGGGATACTTCCTGCGGAAGATCGGGCGCCAGCCGACGACGGCATTGGCGCAGAACTTGAAACGCGTGATATCGCTTCCCTGGGCTTCGAAGCCGGGCAAGGTGCTGGACGATCTGGATGACATGTGCCAGCACGCGGCGGTGCGTCTGGCGATGCTTTCCAGTATTCCGCGGGAGCAGTCGTTTGCGATCGTCAACCGGGTGCTGCGCCACGGAAAAGTGGGGGGACGGCGTGCGGCGGCCGAGGCGCTGGACAAGTTCCAGGGCGCGGACGCGAACATGCTGGTGCTTCGGGCGCTGGAGGATTCCGACCCCGAGGTGCTGGCCACGCTGCTGCCCCAATTGCGTCGCCGGGGAATCCCGGGGGCCCTGGGCCGCCTGGTCGGCATGCTCGACAGCCAGCACGCGGCAGTGCGTAAGGCGGTGCGCAAGGGGCTGAGCGAATTCAGCTTCCAACGCTATCTGCGGACCTTCGACACGCTCGACGAGGAGGTGCGCCGCAGCACCGGGGAACTGGTCAAGAAGGTCGACCCCAATACCGTGCCCCAACTCCGTGCCGAGATGGCGTTGCGCGTACGGTCGCGGCGTCTGCGTGCGCTGGCGATGGTGCGCGTGCTTGAATTGGCGCCGAAGCTGGAAGGTTCGATTCTTCGCCTGCTGGCGGATGAGGACCATATGGTGCGCGCGGACGCGGCTTCCACGCTGGCGGCGTGTCGCTCCGACTCCAGTCGCGATGCGCTCTGGGAGGCCCTGGGGGATCGCAGCCTCATCGTCCAGGAGTCGGCGCGCTGCGCGCTGGAGGATCGCGGGGAGCCTTTGCCTGCCTGGCCGGCCTTTCCGCTACCCGGGGAAGGAGAATCACTGTGATCGAGGCCGGACTATCTCAGGGTATCCTGATTGCGCAGCGGAGCCGCGCCGACGAGTTGGCGAGTCGCTTCGGCGATGGTTTCCGAGGGCAAGGAGTGCGCGTCGATTCCAGCGGCGCGGTGCTGATCCTGATTGCGGTCCTGGTAGTGCTTTTGGCCGGATGGCTATTGACGCGATTCTCAGCTTCCTCGGGTCGTCGCATCCCCTACAACAGCCCGCGGCGGTTGTTCCGGAGCCTCTGCCGGGCACACGGCCTGACGCTTTCCGAGAGCTGGTTGCTGTGGCGATTGGCCCGAGCGCTGCAACTCGAGGATCCGTCGCGCGTGTTCCTCGATCCCGAACTGGTCGAAGCGGCGACCGTGCCGGGTCCGCTTGAGGGTCGCCGGTCCCAGATCGTGACGCTCCGCGCCGGTTGTTCTCGGGACTCGACGAGAAGAGCGAGTAGGCGGAGCCGGCAGGCGGGAAGTGCTTCGAGCATTCGCCAGGGATTGTTCATCCCATGCGTGCGGGACTCACTGCGTCGACCGGTGCGCTCGGATCTGCGTTACGAATGCCCCCTCCACGCGATTCTGACCGGTGAGAGAACCATTCGGGGCACTCGCGGGGCAGCGATCAGCGCGCAAGAGCCCGCGACTGGCGGGCTCTTGCGGAGTGGCTCGATCGCGGCGGATTGAGCGGTTACGGCGCGGCGCCGGTTTTCGCCGGCGGCTTCCGCTCCTTGTAGGTCGGGGAGACGTTGCCGGTGGAGACCCTCTGGGCCCCTTCCTTGGCCTGAAGGGGCATCTGGCTCGTTCCGGTACCGAAGCGAATCACGCGTTCTTCCGGTTTGTAGCCCACTTGGGCGAGGAATTCACGCAGCCCAACGCGTTTGATCGCGTAACGCTGGGCAAGCCGCATGACGTCGTTGTAGAGTTCCAGCGACTTCGTGGCGTCGGTTTCGGGCGGTTCCTTGCCCATGACGATGTAGTTGGTGTTCGAAGTCAGCGCGGTGTCGAGCGCGGCGCTGGGATTGCCCTTCTCGTCCATGTACCAGTCGACCACGCCTCCGTTCATCTGAATCAAGCTGAGCACGGTTTTCAGATCGCTGACCCCGTTGTTGTCGATGTCGATGTTTCCGGCGAGGACGAAGTGCTTGGGACGGCCGGGCTGCCAGATCGGGGTATGGATAAGATCGCCGGGCAGGATGGGGTTGCCCAAACTCTTTTCCTCAGTGATGCGCGCTTCGGCCAGGTGGGGGCCAAGCAGTTGAACGACCTCAATGCTCCCCTTTTTCTCGGCGCGCCGATGTTTACGGCGTCCTTGTCGTAGACGCTGAAGGTGGTCAGGCGGCCGAGGTAGTCGCTCTCGCCGAGGTTGATCCACAGGGTGCGCGGCCCGCTGGTTGACCCATTCAATGCGGCCGCTGGGCGTTTCGAAATCTTCGCGCGTCATGGCGTTGAGCTTGTCTTTTTCGCCGCGGAGCACGGCGCCCAATTTCTGGACTTCCTTGGCCGCCGCATCCTTTTGGGCTTCGGCGCTGACCACGGCTTCCTCGGCCTTCTTCTTCGTATCGCTTACCTGGCCGACGAGTTGGGTATTCTTGCTACGGAGGGTTTCACTCGACTGGTTGAACTTGTCGCGCTCACCCATCACGTCCTTCTCGGCGGTCTGTTGGGCGGCGAGCGCCTGCTGGAACTTCTGGTCGGCGGCCTTCTCGCGGTCCTTGAGGGTGCCCTCGAGGGTCTTGACCTGGTTCTGGGCCAAAGCGAGCTTGTCGCCGGTATCCTGGAGCGATTTGGAGAGTGTGGCCGCGGCCTTGCGGTAGCTCCGCTCGGCGGCGGGAATACTCTGCAGATGCGACTCCATGTCCTTGGCGAACTCTCGCTGCACGTTCTCCATCGGTTCGGTCGCGCCCCAGCCGATGAACTGGAGGAGGTTGGTCGCTTTTTCGTTGGCCTGGTTGCGCTCCTGGTCGGCCTTGTTCTTCTCGGCCACGCTGGCGTCGGCTTTCGCCAGAGCGTCGTTGTACGACCGGAAGAAGACGAAGGACATCACCATGAAGATGATCGTGAGCATGACGAACACGATGAGGGCGATTTGCAGCCCTTGGCTTTCACGCGCCATGACCGAATTGCTCCTTGTGCGAAGGATACCCGGGCCCGACTCGGTTCCGCTTCGAATCCCGAGAACCTTTGGTAAGAACAACCTTCCCGACGGGTGCGAAGAAGGTTACGAACTAATCTTCAGATGAGCCAGCCACTTAGGGGCAAAGAACCTACAATCGATTCTAATTGCCAGCACAGAGCCCGTCAAACAAAAACCCTACGCGGCCCAGCCTTTGCTGTCCACCAACCGGAGGGGGCGGTCGGAGGCGATCGGCCGCGCGGCCGATCGCCGAGTGCACCGGGCGTTTCTCCGCAGTCCTGGCCGCCGGCCGGCTCCTGCAGACCGCATCCTCGGCCGGCGCGGAACCTTGTTGATCCGGCGGGGCGCGGGTAGGATGCCGGGGTTCAGAAACCGTTTGCTACGATGAGGAATTGCCCATGGATCGCCGCCCATTCGCTACCGTGTTGCTCCTTGTGCTGGCACTGCTGGTTGCGCCGCCCTGTGCCTCAGCGGCGGAGAAGGGGGGGACTTCGCCCAAAGAAACGAAGGCCGATCTGGACCGTCGCATGGCCTGGTGGCGGGACGCCCGATTCGGCATGTTTATTCACTGGGGACTGTATGCGATTCCGGCCGGGGAGTGGCAGGGTAAGCGAGTCGAGGGGATCGGCGAATGGATCCAGAATAGCGCCAAGATCCCGCCGGCGGAATACGAGCCCTTGCAGAAGCAGTTCAACCCGGTCAAATTCGACGCCGACCAGTGGGCGCGGATTGCCAAGAATGCCGGAATGAAGTACGTGGTGATTACGACTAAGCACCACGACGGCTTCTGCCTTTTTGACTCGAAGCTGACCGATTGGGATATCGGGGGCACGCCTTTCCAGCGGGACGTGATGAAGGAGCTTTCCGAGGCCTGTCGGGCCGAGGGGCTGACGATGTGCTGGTATCACTCGATCATGGACTGGCACCATCCCGATTATCTTCCGCGAAGGCCCTTCGATCCGCGGCCTGCCCAGGGTGCGGACTTCACTCGCTATGTCCAGTATCTCAAGGGGCAACTGCGGGAACTGGTGACCCAATACGGGAAAATCGGCATCCTTTGGTTCGACGGAGAATGGGAAGACACTTGGACCCACGCGCACGGCCTCGACTTGTACAACTACGTGCGTAGCCTCGACGCGGACATCATCGTCAACAACCGCGTGGACAAGGGGCGGAAGGGGATGGCTGGGTTGAACAAGGCGGGCGATTTCGCGGGCGACTACGGAACGCCCGAGCAGGAGATTCCGCCCACCGGCCTTCCGGGCGTGGATTGGGAAACCTGCATGACCATGAACGACACGTGGGGCTACAAACATTTCGACCATAACTGGAAATCCACGCAGACGTTGCTGCGCAACCTGATCGATATTGCCTCGAAGGGAGGCAATTTCCTCCTCAACGTCGGTCCGACCGCCGAGGGAGTGATTCCCCAGGCCAGCGTCGAGCGGCTGGAGCAGATGGGTAAGTGGATGGCCGTCAACGGCGAATCGATCCACGGCACCACGGCCAGCCCATTCAAGAAGCTCGCTTGGGGCCGTGCCACGAAGAAGCCCAACCGGCTCTACCTGCACGTTTTTGACTGGCCCAAGGGGGAACTTGTGGTCCCGGGCCTCCGAAACGAGGTGAAGAAGGCCTACCTGCTGGCGGATGCCGCGAAGGCGCCGCTCAAGACCACCTCGGCCGCTTCCGGTGTGTCGATCAAGGTGCCCGCTCGAGCTCCGGACGCCATTGCCTCGGTCGTCGTTCTGGAGATCGAAGGGGAGGCCCGGGTGGCAGACTGACGGCGCGGCGTGCCCCTGCGTGGGGCCGGTTGCGTCTGCGAAGGGATTCATGGCCAAGCGATCGCATCAACCATTGCTGTTCCCGCCGGAGCCGGGTGCAAGCGGCTCTGCGCCCGTGCCGGCCGAGAACTCTGCTGCCGGCCCTCCTCTGTTGCCGTCCGCGACCGTCAAGCCGGTCCCGGAGAGCCTGGAGGGCCGTTCCGTCTACGCGGTCGATGCGAACTCGCTCATTCACCAGGTATTCCACGCGCTGCCGGAGATGACCAGCCCCAGCGGCGAACCCGTGGGCGCGGTATTCGGCTTCGCGCGAGACATCTTCTATCTGCTGGAGACGAAGAAGCCGGACTACCTTTTCTGCGCATTCGATCTGCCGGACAAGACCTTCCGTCACGCCCTCTACGAGCCCTACAAGGGGAATCGGCCCGCGGTCGACGTGGACCTGGCGCCGCAATTCACCTTGATTCGCGAACTGCTCGACGCGCTGGGAGTTCCCAGCCTCGCCTGTCCCGGTTACGAGGCCGACGACTTGCTGGCCACGATCGGCTGGGCGACCGAGCAGCGGGGGGGCGAATGTTACCTGGTCACCGGCGACAAAGACTGCCGTCAACTGATCACCGATCGCGTGAAGGTCTATAACATTCGCAAGGACCAGGTGCTGGACCGGCAAGTGTTACGGGCCGAGTGGGGAATCTCGCCGGAGCAGGTTGTCGATTATCAAGCCTTGGTGGGCGATTCGACCGACAACGTGCCGGGCGTGCCGCTGATCGGTCCGAAGTTGGCGCAGCAGTTGCTCGAGAGCTACGGCACGCTGGAGGGAGTCTTTGCGCATGTAGAGGAAGTGGCGGGGACGAAACGCAAGCAGAACCTGATTGCCGGGCGCGAGCAGGCGCTTTTGAGCCGGCAGCTTGTGCGGTTGGACAGGCATGTGCCCTGTGCGATTCCCTGGGCCGGTGCCAGGCCGGGGCGGTTCGATCTCGCCCGGATCAAGCAGCTCGCGCAGCGTTTCGGTTTCCGCAGCCTTCAAGCCAAGGTTGAAACGCTCGCCGGTACCACCGCCGTCCCCCTCGTGCAGCCCCAGCCCAGTTGCACTTACCACACGGTCGATACCACCGAAGCGCTCGACGCGCTGGTCCAGCAATTGCGGGGGCAGTCGCGGATCTCCATCGACCTGGAGACCACACACGTATGGCCGCGGTGGGCGGAGATCGTCGGGATCTCGGTGGCCTGGGGGGAGAACGAGGCATGGTATCTGCCGGTGTGCGGGCCGCCGGGCGAGCGGTGTCTGGCCCGCCAGCCGACCCTGGAGAAGCTCCGCGATGTGCTGGAGAACCCTGCGATCGAGAAGGTCGGCCAGAACCTGAAGTACGACTGGATCGTGCTTCGCGGGGCGGGGATCGAACTGGCCGGCGTGGCCTTCGACACCATGGTGGCCAGCTACCTCATCGAGGCCGGAGAGCGAAACCACAACCTCAACGACCTGGCGCAACGGTACCTGGGACGCGGCAAGACCGACATTCGCGATCTGATCGGCAGCGGCAAGAGCCAGAAGCGGATGGACGAGGTGTCGATCGAACGCGTCACCACGTACGCCGGCGATGACGCGGTCCTGCCGCTCCGCTTGCGTCCGCTGCTGGCGAAGAAGCTGGTTGAGGATGGGCTGGAACGACTGTTCATCGATCTCGAGATGCCTTTGATCGAAGTGCTCGTGGAGCTCGAGCATAACGGCGTGCGCATCGATCTGGAGCGGCTGGCCGAGTTGAGCGGGCGGTTCGGCGAGCGCATCGCCGCCCTGGAGCGGGAGATTCACGAGTTGGCGGGGCACGCCTTCAACATCGCTTCGCCGAAGCAGCTTCAGCAGGTGCTGTTCGCCGAGCAGGGATTGCCGGTGCTGGCGCGAACGAAGACGGGGCCGAGCACCGACGCGGACGTGCTCGAGGAGTTGGCGATGGCTCACGCTCTGCCGGCCAAGATCCTCGAATACCGCCAGTATACGAAGCTCAAGAGCACCTACGTCGACGCCCTGCCGCGCATGGTGCACGCGCAGGACCGGGCGCGTCCACGCGTCGTTCCACCAGGCGGTGACGGCCACTGGCCGATTGAGTTCCAGCGATCCTAACCTTCAGAACATTCCCATTCGCAGCGAGGCGGGGCGGGCCATCCGCTCGGCGTTCGTGCCTGGCGAGGAGGGTTGGCTTCTGTTGGCCGCGGATTACTCGCAGATCGAACTCCGAGTGCTGGCCCATTACTCGGAAGACGAGCGGCTGTGCGATGCTTTCCTGCGGGACGAAGACATCCATGCCGAGGTGGCCAGCCGGATCTACGGCGTGTCGCGGGAGCAGGTGAGCGAGGCGATGCGGCGCCAGGCGAAGACGGTCAATTTTGGCGTCATCTACGGGCAGAGTCCGTTTGGGTTGGCTCGGCAGTTGGGGATTCCCAAGGACGAAGCGGCGCGGTTCATCGAAACCTACTTCCAACGCTATCCCGGCATCGAGCGGTTCCTCCGCTTGGTGCTGGCGGACTGCGCGAATCGCGGCTATGTGAGCACCATCCTGGGGCGGCGGCGTGCGATCCATGGGGTCCGGCCCGAGGCAGGCCGACAGCGCAATCTCCCCGAGCGCACGGCGATCAATACCGTGATCCAAGGTTCGGCCGCCGACCTGATCAAGCAGGCGATGGTGGCGATTCATCGGCGGCTGCGGCGTGAGCACTGCCGGCGCGGATGCTCATGCAGATCCACGACGAACTGGTGTTCGAGGTTGCACCGCGGGCGCAGACGCCTTGGCGGAAGTCGTGACCCAAGAGATGGCCCAAGCCCAGCGTCTGCGAGTTCCGCTCAAAGTGGACGTGAAAGTCGGACCCAATTGGGCTGACGCCAAGCGATGGTCCCCGTAGGCGGGGTGCAGGGGGCCGTGGGGAATGGCCCTGGCAAGAGCGTCGGGACGAGACATGACGATCATGCACATCATCGGCCTTCTGGGTGGGGTAGCCAGCGGAAAGAGCTTTGTTGCCAAGGAATTGGCGCGGCTGGGTGCGGGCGTATTGGATGCCGACGAGGTGGGACATGCAGTGCTCGAGCTTCCGGCGATCCAGTCGCAGGCGCGGCAGCGTTGGGGTGGGGCGATATTCGCACCCGATGGCCAGATCGATCGCTCGAAGCTCGCCACAATCGTCTTCGCCCCCCCCCGGATGGTCCCCGAGAGCGGAGAATCCTCGAGTCCTTTACGCATCCCGAGATCGGCCGCCGGCTTGAGCAGGAGGCTCGCCGCCTGGAAGGGGACGGAGTTGCGGCGGCTGTGCTCGATGCGGCATTGCTCTTGGAGGCAGGGTGGGATCGGTTCTGCGACCGATTGCTGTATGTCGATGTGCCGCGAAGCCAGCGGCTGAGCCGGGCGCTTACGCGGGGTTGGAGCCCCGAGGAGTTTGCTGCCCGTGAGGGCGCCCAGGAATCGCTGGACTCCAAACGTGCCCGAGCCGATCTGGTAGTAGACAATTCCGGTTCTCCGGAGTACACTCAAGCCCAGCTTGAGCGTTTCTGGCGCTCGCTCGTCGGCTGATTCCGCCGCACACAACGCCCACCTCACTCCCCGTCGGGTGCCTGTCTGCTGAGCTAACCCACGACCCGAAGTCCTTCGGTTTTCGCATTCGAGTATCTTCTCCTTCCTGTCCGCGCCGTCGAGTCCGGCGTCGCGGCGACCGTGTCCACCAACCCGCCGCCGGCGCCTTCTGCGTGCCGGTCCCAGGAACCTTTCAGGAGTAGTGATCCATGGCCTTTTCCAAGCCGCCAGGGTCTGGACCTCGATCCCACCGGGGCCCTTCGCCTCGCCCGCAGAATGACGGTTCGTCCGACTCCCAGGACTCTCGGGACCGCGCCGTGGACGACTACCTGGACGATTCCCTCGATCGCGAGCCGCTCTCGTTGGCCGAGGAGTTGGTGGAAGAAGGCAGGCTGTCGGACGACGATACCGACGAGCGCTACGAGGCGATCAAGCAGTCGGGTGATACGCACATCGCCGAACTGCAAAAGCTGTCGATGGGCGAGTTGATTGAGGAGGCGCGCAAGGAGAACCTCATCGACTATGCCGGCATGAAGCGGCAGGACTTGATTTTCAAGATTCTCAAGGAACGCGTGAAGCTCAATGGGCTGATGTACGGGGAAGGAACGTTGGAGGTCCTGCCCGACGGTTTCGGCTTCCTGCGCAGTCCGGACTACCACTACTTGTCCTGCCCCGACGATATCTACGTGTCGCCCAGCCAGATTCGGCGTTTTGGGCTGCGCACGGGGGCGACGGTATCGGGTCAGATTCGGCCTCCCAAGGAGAACGAGCGCTACTTCGCCCTGCTGCGCGTGGAGGCGATCAACTACCAGGATCCCAACCTGCTGTCGAGCAAGGTCTTCTTCGACGACCTGACGCCCCTGCACCCCGATCAGCGTGTGGTGATGGAGTACTCTCCGACCGATATCGAAACGCGCGTCGTCGACATGATCGTGCCGGTGGGATTCGGGCAGCGCGGGTTGATCGTCAGTCCGCCTCGCGCCGGCAAGACGATCCTCATGCAGAAGATGGCCAAGGCCGCGCTGCACAACTATCCCGATCTGTATGTCTTCATGCTCCTGATCGACGAGCGTCCGGAAGAAGTCACCGACATGGAGCGGCAGATCAAGGGGAAGAATTGCGAGGTCATCAGTTCGACCTTCGATGAGCCGGCCGCCCGGCACATCCAGGTGTCGGAGATGGTCTTCGAGAAGGCCAAACGCATGGTCGAGTACGGCACCGACGTGCTGATCTTCCTCGACTCGATCACACGCCTGGCTCGGGCATGGAACTCGGAGTGCCCGCACTCAGGCAAGCTGCTGTCGGGCGGCGTCGACGCCAACGCGCTGCAGCGGCCGAAGCGGTTCTTTGGCGGCCCGCAAGGTGGAGGAGGGGGGCTCGTTGACGATCGTGGCCACGGCCTTGATCGACACCGGAAGCAAGATGGACGAGGTGATCTTCGAGGAGTTCAAGGGAACGGGGAACCTGGAAATCTCCTTGGACCGGCGGCTGGTCGACAAGCGCGTCTGGCCCGCGATCGACATCAACCGGTCGGGAACGCGCCGCGAAGAGATGCTGATGGATCCCGAGGAGTACCGCCGCGTGTGCGTATTGCGTCGCGTGCTCAACGAGATGAACCCACCCGATGCCATGGAACTTCTGGTCACGCGTTTGGCGAAAACGAAGACCAACGCCGAGTTTCTGATGAGCATGAACATGAAGTGAGAGGGGCCGGGCCCCCCCTCCCCGGCGCCCCCGCTCCCCCGCGCATGTGGTGGCGTAGAATGGGTTCTTCGTCGCGGGCGTCCGCGTGCCACGTTGGGGCACCGCGGGCCCGTGCTCGCCCGCCGCCGTGGTCCAGGTGTTGGCTCGACTGTGATGACCCTTTTGTATCAAGGCAAGCCGGTAGCTTCCGACGGGCGGTTCGCGATCATCGTCGCCCGTTTCAATCCCTCGATTACCTCGCGATTGGTCGAAGGGGCGGTTGCGACGCTTACCGGACACGGAGTTGCCGACGAGCAGATCGACGTGGTCTGGGTTCCCGGCGCGTTTGAACTCCCCACGGTGGCGGAGCGCTGCGCTAGTGCGCAGTATGTGGCAGTGATTTGCCTGGGGGCGGTGATCCGCGGTCAGACGTCGCACGACCAGCACATCAACCGCGCAGTAAGCCTAACGCTCGCCGAGATGGGCGTGCGGCACCGGATGCCGGTGATCTTCGGTGTGCTCACTTGCGAGACGCTTGAGCAGGCAATCGCGCGCTCGGGGGGGCAAACCGGGGCCAAGGGCAAGGAGTCGGACGACACGCGTCTTGGGAACAAGGGCGTGGAGGCGGCCGAGGCGGCCCTGGAGATGGTGGATCTGATGAGACAGCTTCCTCGACCTTGACCGAGGAGTTCCTATGCCAGCCGATAGAGTCGTATGAGCCGTCGCCGCAAAGCACGCGAAGTCGCCCTCCAGGTCCTCTACCAGGACGATTTGAATTCGCGCACCAGCCCCGCCGTGGGCGACCAGTTCATCCAGCGGAGGCTTCGCTCGGAGGAACTGGTGCAGTTCTCGCGCGACCTGGTGGCGGGGGTGCGGCGTCACCGAGCACAGATCGACGAGGTGATCGAGCGAACCGCAGCCCATTGGAGCTTCGGGCGCATGGCGGCGACGGACCGGAATCTGCTTCGCCTCGGGGCGTACGAAATCCTCTATGCGGAGACTCCGGACCGCGTAGCGATCAATGAAGCCGTCGACTTGGCGAAGCGGTATGGGAGCGCCAGTCCGCCCAGTTCGTCAATGGCATTCTCGATCGGCTGATGCACCAGCGGTTGAAAGCCGGCATTGCGGAGGAATCGGAGCCGACGGCTCCACTTCCTTCCCCGCCGCCCGCCGACAAGCCTGCTACGACGAAGGGCTTGCTTCGCCGGACGACGCGCACCCCGGGCTACTCGCCGCCGCGCAAGGCGACGCGGCAAGCCGTAGAACCTTCGATTCGCGGCCACGGCAATCTCTCCCCCTCTTCCCGCGCGAGAACCATGGGCCTGTTCGACAAACTCAAGCAGGGTCTGAAGAAGACCACGCAACTGCTCAACACCGACGTGCGCGACCTGTTCAAGACCGAAGGTCGCCTGGTCGACGACGCGTATCTCGAGGAGTTGTTCGAGACCCTGATCAAGACCGACATGGGGGTACAGGCGGCGCGGGCCGTGACCGATGAGCTGCGCAGGTCTTTCCCAGCCGCGTGGTGCAGAAGCGCGAATTCCTCGAGCGGCTCAAGCAGAAGCTCAAGGATCTCATGCACCAGTCTCCGGAGCCGATCCACTTTGCCGCGAGCGGGCCGACGGTGGTCATGGTCTGCGGCGTCAACGGATCGGGGAAGACCACGTCGATCGCCAAGCTCGCCTGCTCGTTGAAGTCGGAGGGGAAGACGGTCCTGCTGGGGGCGGCGGATACGTTTCGCGCGGCCGCCGTCGAGCAATTGACGGTCTGGGCAAAGCGGCTGGGGGTGGAAATCGTGACGGGGCCGTCGGGCAGCGACCCGGCCTCCGTGGCCCATCGCACCGTTTCCCGCGCGGTGGAGGTTGGGGCCGACGTGTGCATTGTCGATACCGCCGGACGGCTGCAGACTCAACAGAACCTCATGCAGCAGCTTTCTAAGATCCATCGCGTGATGGCGAAAGTCGTTCCTGAAGCGCCGCACGAAGTCCTGCTGGTGCTCGATGCCACCACGGGGCAAAACGGGATTAGTCAGGCCAAACACTTCACCGATGCGGTCCAGTGTACGGGCATTGTCTTGGCCAAACTCGATGGAACGGCCAAGGGGGGCGTCGTGATCGCAATTCGCCAGCACGTAGGCCTCCCGGTCAAGTACGTGGGGGTAGGTGAGAAGCTAGAGGACCTGGCGGGTTTCGATCCGGCCGAATTCGTCGATGCGATGTTTGAAGATATTCTTCCTGGGGGTGATTAACCCCCATTGTGCCGCGTCGGCGGGGTGCCTCTAGCCGACGTCGTGAGCCGCTTGGACTGCCTCGATCTCGCGCTATATCTCATTGCCGCGGGAGTGGCGTGGCCGCAAAGTCTTCCTAATCGACAAGGTTTCGCACTGCGGGAATTCCGGAGCCTGCGCCATGCGCACCGGAAGCGTAAATATTGCGGATCCTGTCGGTTCTGCCGCCGATAACGATTGAAGCGGATGTGACGGCACTACCGCGCTGGATTCGGCATTTTCCTTAGGAGGGGACCGGGAGATGGGGACTGGCAGGCTGCTCTGCTTATTTGCGACTCTGGCTGCGCTACAGACGCTTCCGGCACAGGGGGGCGACGACGACGGCGAGTACGTCTGGCAGACCGACAGTGAAGTTCGTCCCGCGGGAGCGGTCCACGTCGAGCCGCTGACGAATCTCTCGCGGCTCATGGCCTCGGAGGAAGAAAACGGATCGACCGTTTCGCGGGAGGGGACGCCTGCCCGTACGACGGCCCCGCGATCGATCGGTTCCACGAGCAATCCATCCTCGATCGTGCCTGCCACGCCGGCCGTGGTTCGCGATCGGCCCACAGCGAGTGCCGGTGCGCCGAAGGCATCCGCGCTAGCCGGTGCGCCGCTGCGCGTGGCGACGCGTATGCAGACGCCGAGCGCATCGGGCGGAACCGCGGCGGGGGCGGCATCGCCTTCTCCCTCGGATTCCAGCGGTGCAACTGCCCGCGGATCCGCGACGGCAAGCCCATTGCACGAGGAGATACGGGCTGCGCCGCCGGAGCCTCGCGCGACCTCACCCGGTCCGAGCAAGGCCAGCCAGACCATGATCGGTCAGCCCGAGGAGGAAGGCCGACTGTTTGCCAGTCCCTCTCTCCAGAGCCGGCGGATTGATTTCCGCGGTTGGCTGTCGCAAGGTTACACCTGGAATCCGGATGAGCCGGCGGACCGTTTCAATGGCCCCGTAACGTTCAACGACCGGGCCGACGAGTACCAGCTCAACCAGTTGTACTTGATCGGCGAGCGCGTGACGAATACGGAGTGTCGCGACGCGGACTTCGGTGGTCGCGTAGACTTGCTCTACGGCACCGACCACCGCTTCGCCGTCGCGCGGGGACTGGAGGACCGATGGAACGAGGGTCAGCGGTTCTACGGGTTGGCGATGCCGCAGTTATACGGTGATCTGGCCGTGGGGAAGTGGCTGGGTCGCGTGGGACATTTCTACGCTCCGTTGGGATACGAAACGGTGATGGCTCCGGACAACTTCTTCTATTCGCATAGCTACTCCCACCAGTACGGCGAGCCGTTCACCTTCACTGGGGCGATGGTCAGTGCGCAGTCAACGAGCGCTTGGCGGTTCACGGCGGCTTTAGCCGCGGCTGGGACCAATGGGAGGACAACAACGACCGGTTGGACTACTTTACGGGCGTCAACTGGAAGAGTGCGGACGCGAAGACAGCCGTGTCTTTCGAAGTCGTTTTGGGCAATGAGCAACCTTACGCGGGGAGCATGCGCACGATGTACAGCTTCGTCGTGAACCAGCAACTCTCGCAGCGACTACGGTACGTATTCTCGCACGATTTGGGGCACGAGACCGACACTCCCGACGCGGCGAACGGGTCGGACCGGGCCACGTGGTATGGTTTTGTTAATTACCTGTTCTACGAGCTGAATCCTCGCCTCAGCGTGGGGACGCGCTTCGAGTGGTTCGTGGACGAGGATGGTGCACGCGTGGTGGGACTGGGCGATCCGAAGGGCTCGGCGTGGGGCGATCCCCTCGTTGCCCCGGCCGCTCCCGGCGTGTGGAACGAATTTGCCTTGGGGGTCAACTACCGTCCATGCCCCAACTTGCTCTTCCGTACCGAGGCACGCTGGGACTGGGTCAAGGCGCTCGACGCGAACTTGCCGCTGGCGCCGTTCGACGATTTCAGCGACCGCAGCCAATTCATCTTGGGGGCGGACGCGATCGTGAAGTTCTAGGTACCGATCCCAGAACCGTGTACCGCTCCTGAATTCTCCGGCCGCAGAGGACTGGGGATAGTCTAGGCTTGTTGATCGAGTGCTTGGAGGCGATCGCATGGCAGTAGAGCCCCCCAGGCAGCGAGTCGTTGGGGCCGCGGACGGCGGCATATTCTCCCGCCAGGTCTACGCAGCCGTCAAACGTTGCCAGCGAGCGGTTCCCGCGCGGGCGGAAAGCTCCTCACGACTGCGATTCGAGTCAACTGGGCGGCAGGTGATTCCGATAGGTGGATTAAAGATGGGCCCTCTGTCCCGGCGCAGACTGGGCGTTGGCCGGGGAGCCGTCGCAGGCCTAGAGGACTTGAGTCATCGTCCGTCCCGTGTCCGGAAGGCCGTGTTTGTGAACTGGGAGTTTCGCCCACCCGCATCACCCCGTTTCTGAGCAATGGAGTGTCTGACCCATGAAAATGATCCAACTAACGACAGCGGGCCTGCTGCTGTGTGCGTCGCTTTCGGCGACGACACAGGCCCAATCGAGCTGGCCGCAGAATGCGCGGCGGCCCTCGCCGGTACGGCAGACCGGATTCGAATACAGCGCGAACGATTACGTCGTCATCGGGGACGAGGCGACCAAGCCGGGCGCTTCGCCCAGCGATCAGAATGCTCCGCCCGTCGCTCCAGCCGCTGGGCCGGCCGCGGAACCCGCCTATGCCTACGAGGCGACCGAGGAGGAATTCCGCCTGTTCCGCCTTCCGCAAATGGAATGCCGGCGGATTGAGATGCGCGGGTGGCTCGACCAGGGCTATACCTGGAATCCCGATAATCCCGCCAACCGCTTCAACGGCCCGATGACGTTCAACGATCGCGCGAACGAATATCAACTCAATCAGTTGTATTTGATCACCGAACGACGGACAAACACCGAGTGCCGCGATTTCGACTGGGGCGGTCGCGTTGACTTCCTCTACGGCACCGACTACCGTTTCACGCGGTCGCGGGGCCTGGAAGAGAATTGGGAGATCAACGACGATCACCGCTTCTACGGTCTGGCAATGCCGCAGTTGTATGCCGACTTGGCGTGGCGCGACTGGGTGTTCCGCTTCGGCCATTTCTACACGATGCTGGGGTATGAAGTGGTCACTGCCCCGGACAATTTCTTCTATTCGCACACCTACACTCACCAATACGGCGAGCCGTTTACCCATACCGGCTTTCTGGCCAAGCGCAAGTTGAACGATCGGCTTTCGGTCAGCGCCGGCTTCCAACGGGGCTGGGACCAGTGGGAGGACCTGAACGACAAGCTCGGCTTCCTCGGCAACGTGTCGTGGACAAGCCTGGACGAGAGAACTGGCGTGTCGTTGGGTATCTCGACCAGCAACGAACAGCCCGTCGGAGATAACGTCCGTACGATCTTCAGCGGCGTGTTCAGCCGCAAACTGAGCGAGAAGATGAAGTACGTTGCCCAGTTCGATTACGGGTTCGAGGACAATGCGCTCGACTTCGGCAACGGGCTTGCCGAGGACGCCCAATGGTATGGCCTGGTCAACTACCTGTTCTACGAATTGAACGACCGGTGGTCCGTGGGCGTCGCTACGAGTGGTTCAGTGACGAAGACGGATTCCGAGTCGTCGGAGCCGGCTATGGATTTCCGAGTTTCGTGCCTCTGTCCAGCGCCGTGCAGCCGCCGCCGGGAATCCCGGCCAACTGGAACGAGTTGGCGTTGGGTATGAACTACAAGCCGAACGCCAACCTGCTCATCCGCGGTGAGTTGCGGTGGGATTGGTTCGACGGGATGGGCGAGGTCAGTAACGGCCCGTTCGACGACCTGTCGGACAAGAGCCAGTTCACTGTGGGGAGCGACGTGATCCTGAAGTTCTAACCAACGGCACGCGTTCACCTGATTCACCTCGTCTCGCCGGCGCAGGCGCTGCGCCGGCGAGACTTTTTTTGTTGCCAGTCCGATGCGTGGGCAGCGGCCAATACCACGTGCGGGAACAGGCCCCCCGCCTGCTTACGCGACGGCTGATGCGAAGGCATGGGGCAGGAATCTGCCGGCCCCCTGCGCTGGGAGCGTCCCGAGGGCCAGTCGCAAGTCGTGGAAGCGAGGGCGGCTACGGCCGTTGCTCGGCCTCCCCTTGAGTTTCGCCGAAGCGAACGATAGGATCAGACGCTGAACTCGTAAGGACGGCCCGCGAATGAAACTCATCATTGCAGTCATTCAACCGAACCGGCTCGAATCGGTGAAAGCGGCTTTGGCCGACGTGGAGGTCTTCCGGCTCACGGTGATGGACGTTCAGGGGTTTGGCCGTCAGCGGGGTCAGACCGAGGTGTACCGGGGCCACGAACTGAGCGTGAATCTGGTGCGTAAGGTGCAGTTGATGATCGCGGTCAACGACGAGTTCATGCAGCCGACCATCGACGCGATCATCAAGGGCGGCCGGACGGGTACGGCGGGCGAGGTGGGAGACGGCAAGATCTTTGTCCTCCCCCTGGAGGACTGCATCCGCATTCGCACCGGAGAGCGGGGCGGCGAGGCGATCTGAAACGCTGCCGGTCCAAGCGTGGGGCGGTGTACCACCGCGCGGCGTCGCCTATAATGGATGGCTCCGCCACGCTTTCCGAGGTTGGGTATGAGTCTGTTCGCCTTGCTGCTTGCCGAGATCCGATATCGCAAGCTCAACTTTGCGCTGAGCTTGCTGGCCGTGGTGGTGGCCGTGCTGCTTTTCGTTGCCGGTCCGATGCTGGTCGACGGATATCAGCGGCAGACACATGCACAACTGGCCGAGTGGCACGCCCGAGTGGTCGAATCGGAGCAACTCGTCGATACCATGCGCATGGGCATGGGCAAAGTGGAGAAGGAGGCAGAGGCGGAACTGAGCCGTCTGGAGAAAGAGACTCGCCGGTTGATGCGCGATATGGGCTTCAACCTGATGATCGTGCACCGCGATACGAACATGAGCGACTTCTGGGCGGCGGATTTCGCAAGTCACGACATGCCGCAGGACTATGTCCACCGGCTGGCGTCCGACCGTCGCCTGACGCTGGTGACGCACCTGGTGGCCACGCTCCAAGCCAGAATCGACTGGACGGCGCAAGGTGCTCTTGGTCGGCTACTTGCCGGAGGCGACCCAGTCGCACACGGGTGAGAAGTTGCCGATGGGCTACCAGATCAAGCCCGGCACGGCGTATTTGGGATTCGAACTGGGCCGGGACCGTAAGGTGGGCGAAACGGTTCAGGTGTCGGGTCGGACTTCCAGGTTGCCCGCATACTCCCCGAGCAGGGAAGCAAGGAGGATATTACCCTTGCCGTGCATCTCTCCGACGCCCAGGCGATTCTCGACAAGCCCCAGCGGATCAATCAGATCATGGCGTTGGGTTGCCGGTGTGCGGGCTCGGAATTGGCGCATATTCGCGAGCAATTGGCGGGCATTCTGCCGGAAACGCGGATTACCGAGTTCCGCTCGATCGCGGTGGCGCGTGCGGAGCAGCGGCGCTGGTCGAGACCAAGCAGAAGCAAATCCTGTCGGAGATGACGGTAGAATCTCCGCCAGCGCGAGCAGCTTCTGGCGGAGCGGCGCCAGATCCTCGAGCAACTGGAGTCCTCGCGCACTCGCGTACTGCGAAGGATCCAGGCCCTTGCCGACGTGATCACTCCGCTGGTGGTGGCGGCGTCGGCCTTCTGGCTTGGGCTGTTGGCCTTGGCCAACGTGCGCCAGCGGCGGACCGAGATCGGCCTTCTCCGCGCTCTGGGGAAAGGCTCGGGAACCATCGCCGCCCTGTTCCTGGGCAAGGCGGTGTTGACCGGCGCGGTGGGGGCGGCCCTGGGAGTTGCGCTGGGGCTGGTGCTGGGACGGTGGCTGGGGGTCGAGACCTTGGAGGTCACTTCCGAGTACATTCCGTTCCGCAGCGATCTGGCGCTGTATGCCCTGGTGGGTGCGCCATTGGTTTCGGCCTTGGCCAGCTACCTGCCCACGCTCACTGCCCTGGTGCAGGACCCGGCGGTGGTGCTCCGAGAACCCTGATGACTCCGAAGCGACCGGCAGGAATACCCAGGTCGCAGCGCGGGGTTCAGAGGGGTCGCTTCACCGTAACCGGTTTCAAAATAAGTGCTTACTGCCAGGCAAACTGCCCTTTTTTCCGCACGGCGATTGTGCGATACTCCGCAGTCCCTGTCCCGGGCCAGTTCAGGAAGGAACCGCAATGGCCGGAGCGAAACGCGTGCGCATCTTCTTTTCCGTGGGAGAACCAAGCGGCGACATCCACGGAGCGAATCTGATCCGGGAGTTGAAACGTCGCTGCGACGGATTCGAAGCCGTCGGTTACGGGGGGCCAGCCATGGCCGCGGCCGGATGCCGGCTGCACGCCGATCTGACGGCGCTGGCGGTGATGTGGATCGCGCGGCGCTTTTGAACCTGCACAAGTTTCTGGTTCTCCTGTGGCAGGCCGACCGGTACTTCCGCGAGCATCGTCCGGACGGCGTCGTGCTCATCGACTTCCCCGGTTTCAACTGGTGGATTGCGCAACGCGCCAAGGCCCACGGGATTCCGGTGATCTACTATGTTCCGCCCCAGGTGTGGGCGTGGGCGCAGTGGCGCGTGCGGAAGATGCGGCGACTGACGGACCACGTGCTCTGCGCATTGCCGTTCGAGGGGAAGTGGTTTGCAGAGAAGGGATGCAATGCGGTCTTCGTGGGGCATCCGTTTTTTGACGAGGTCCGTCGCCAACCGGTCGACGAGCAGTTGCTCTCGCGGCTGCGAGGGGGGGCGGGTCCGCTGGTCGGAATCCTGCCCGGCTCGCGAACGCAGGAGGTGACGCACAACCTGCAGTGGTTCCTCAAGACCGCAGCGCTGGTCCATGCCGCGGTGCCCTCGGTGCGGTTCGCCGTCGCCGCCTTCAAGCCGCAACAAGCCCAGATCGCGCGCTGCGAGATCGAGGGAAGCGGGCTGCCGATCGAGGTTTACACGGGCAAGACGGCCGAGATCATCCGCGCGGCGGACTGCTGCATGTCGGTGTCCGGATCCGTATCGCTGGAACTGCTCCACCAGGCCAAGCCCGCGGTGATCCTCTATTGGGTCAGCCGGCCGGCATATTTCGTTCAAAGCCTGTTCCGGAAGGTCAAATACATTACGTTGGTCAACCTGCTGGTGACCGACGAGTTGTTTCCCAAGGACGTCACTCCCTACGATCCCGGCCAGGAAGATGCCCATCGAGTGCTCTATCCGGAATACTTGACGTGGGAAGACAAGTCGCCGCAGATTGCCACGCATCTGGTCCAGTGGCTGACCCAGCCGAAAAAGCGCGAAGGGCTGGAAAACCGCCTGGCGCAGCTCCGCGCCGAGGTTGGTCAGGAGGGTGCGTCGGCGCGCGCGGCAGACTACATCCTCGCCGTGCTATGGGGCGGCGCACATCCGATTCCGCGGCCGCACTTCCTCGCAGGCGCCGGCGAGCCCGGTAGCGCAAGACGCACCCGTGAACAAGCCGGGTGAAGCCGCTTGAAGTGCGTTGGCCCCGTCGGGCAGCCGGCCCGGCATGCACGTGGCGAAGGCTGCGGCACCAGGAGTCCAACCCCGGGAGCGAAACCTCCGTGTCGGGCTGCGCATGCACGTCGCAAGGCCCGCGGATGCGCCCGTAGGCAGATCGCCGCTTCCTGATACAATAGACACGTTCGTCCTGGTGTCTTGCGGAGGTTCGCATGTACCCGAAGCGCGCAGGGCAACCCCTGCTTCGCGGAATCCTGGCTCCCGTCGGTTGCCAGGTGGTTATGGGCTGTGCGGGCCTCGATCGAGGTCCGGAAGGAGTCGTGTGGTGATGTTTGGGGAGCCGGAGCGGACTGGTGCGGACCTGAGCTTCGTGCTGTTCGGCATCCCCGTACGCGTCCACCCGATGTTCTGGATCGTTGGCCTACTTTTCGGTCTTCGATCCCCGGACGCGCTCACGCTGGCAGCATGGCTTGCCGCCTTGTTTGTGGGCATCCTGATCCACGAATTGGGCCATGCGCTGGTGATGCGATGGTACGGGTTTTACCCGTCGATCATCCTCTACGGGATGGGTGGATTGGCCACCTACGGTCCGGCTCGCGCCTATGGGGCGCGCACCCCGCGTTTTCTCGGGCAGATTGGCATTTCGGCCGCCGGCCCCGGAGCCGGTTTCTTCCTTGCCTTTTTGATTGTGGTCCTATGGCGTTTAGCGCGCATGCCGGCGGAGATCGTTTTCGAGCCGCCCTTGGGGCTGTTCATCATCGTAGCCGGCGACTTCTCGCCTCTGCTGCTTTGGTTCGTCAACGACCTGCTGTTCATCAGTGTGTTCTGGGGCATCATCAACCTCCTGCCCATCTACCCCTTGGACGGCGGCCAGATCGCGCGTGAGGTCATGACGAAGTACGCACGCGACGGCGTGCGGTTGTCGCTGATGGTTTCCTTTGTGACCGCCGGTCTGGTAGCGGCGTACGCGATGTTGCAGCTTCGATCGCCCTATATGGCGATCTTCTTCGCGTACCTTGCCTATAGCAGCTACCAGATGCTCGCCCACGAAAGCGGACGAGGGCGCTGGTAGGTGCAGGGGATCACGGCGCGAGTTGCGTCGAACGATGATGGTTCTTCGTCCGATCTCACCACGTGGATTGCTTGGTGCGCGGCGATTCGTCAGCCGCAGAAACATGGTGCGACGGTGCCGTGATAGGTTCTCAGAACGACTCACTTGTGATGCGCTGCGCGGAAGAAGATGCGGCAGAGAGAAGAATTCCTGCAAATTTATCGCGAATTGACCGATAATGTGTTGCAAACTCTCGCGATTTCGCTACAACAATAGTGATTTGTATTCGCTACCGCGTGCAAGTTGACCTCTCCTGGGCCGTATCGGGCCAGGGAGTTTGCTAGGAAGGTATTGGTTGTCTTGGTAGCGACGAGATTGGCGGGTGGCCTTCACGTGAAGAACCGGTTCCGATCTCGTCATGAACCCTTGGATGGAGGTTTAGCAGTGGCGAAGAAGAAAGCGGCGAAGAAGAAGGCTGCGAAGAAGGTAGCCAAGAAGAAGGGCGCGAAGAAGGCGCCAAGAAGAAGAAGGGCAAGAAGAAGGCCAAGCGGGCGGCTTAGGTGTAGCCAAGCCGAATTGCCCGGCGACCTACGGGGCCGTTGGGTCCGTCTGGTTTTCTCGCGGCCTGTTCGCCGCAACCCCAATTGAACCACGACGAGAAAGAGCCGCCGGAGATGTTCCGGCGGCTCTAAATTTTTGTGGAGTAACAACTTGTGGCGCGATCTCCCTTTGCAGCCCCGGTGTCCCGAAGGCGTCAGCCGAGTACGGAGAGGCTCGGAAGGGGCGGATGGCTGCGGCGTCGGGCCACGAGGTTCTTGACCAGCCGATAGGCGATGGTCTCGAGGTAGGGCGCGGAAGTTTGGTCCTCAAAGCTGGCGCCGACGCGTCCTTCGTCGCCTAGCACACGCAGGTGCGTGTTGAGCGGCACTTCGCCCAGGAAGGGCACTCCCAACTCCTCGGCCTTGCGCTCGGCTCCCCCGGATCCGAAGATGTCGTGCCGGGCATTGCACTGCGAGCAGATGAAGTGGCTCATGTTCTCCACCATGCCCAGTACTTCGATGTTCACCTTGCGGAACATTGAAATGGCTTTCACGGCGTCCAGAAGGGCCACGTCTTGCGGTGTGCAGACGACGACCGCTCCGGTGAGCGGCAGGAGCTGCGAGAGCGTGAGGGCAACGTCGCCGGTGCCGGGCGGCATGTCGATCACCAGGTAATCGAGGTCGCCCCACTGCGTGTCGCGGAGGAACTGGGTGAGCGCCTGGTGGAGCATGGGACCTCGCCACACCACGGCCTCGCCCGGCGGTACCAGGAAGCCCATCGACATCACGGCCAGGCCGTCTACCTGCACCGGCTGAATGCGGCCCTCGAACGACGGTCGGCTTCTCCAGGGAGCCGAGCAGATGCGGAATGCTGGGTCCGTAGACGTCGGCGTCCATCAGCCCGACCTTAGCAGCCGGCACGCCGCAATCCATAGGCGAGAATAGCGGCGATCGTGCTCTTGCCGACGCCTCCTTTGCCGGAGCCGACCGCGATCACGCTCTTGGCCGACAGGCCGATCTCGCCCATCTTTTCCGCGGGTCGCTCGTGCAATTCGATCGTAACCTGGGCGTGCGCGATCTCCGGCAGGCGGCTCCGCAGGTGTTCGACCAGGTCCGCCTGGATCTCCTTCCAAAGCGGCGCCGAAAAGGTGGTCAGTCCCAGGGCGATCTCGACGCTGGAATCGTGGACCTTCACTCCGCGGATCTGCTCGAGCCGGACGATGCTTCGGCCCGTCTCGGGGTCGGTAAAGTCGTCCAAGGCGGCAAGCACGCGCTGCTCGTTCAAGGGGACGTCGGGCATGCTGATTCTCCCAGGTGTCTTGGTGATCTTTCGAGGGTGGTCACGGGTCGTGGCGCCCCCAGGGAAGCTCCGCCCAAATCCGCTCGGTGAGGCTCCGAGCCGGCGCGGGTGCGTGGTGCAAGTGTCTCTGGACGCATTGGGCCAGCGGGGCCAGGGCCCGGGGCGAGACGACAAAGTCTACTGCACCCGCTTCCCGCAACAGATCCTCGCTCGCTCGCAGGGATCGATCAGAAACCACTGCCACACGCCCCAACGGATGATGACGAGGCAGTCGCAGCAAGAATTCCAGCAGTGCTTCCAGGTTTGCCCACGTCACCTCAACGACCACGAAGCTCGCGCATGCTTTACCCAGCACGTCCCAAACGTCGGCCAGACTGCGCGTCTGGTGGATGCGCAACTCGGGCAGATGACGCTCCAGGGCGAGGGTCCACTGCCCGGTGCGCTCGCAGACCACGAGCTGGGCTGGTCTAGTACCCTGAGGTAGCCAATGCGTAGAAGCGGGGGAATTCATGCCTGTTGACATCGTAGAACCACCTCGTGGGGGAGGCAAGCCGGATCACCTCGTTGGTTTTTCCGAGCGAGGATGTCTGTGGAATCCTTGCCAGGCACACGGGCAGGGCGACAGGAGACACTCCTCCCGTTGGCCTTGCGCGAGCGCACGGTGACGGATCATTCTTCCCATGGCGCTGCCTCCTCGTGCCCGTCCTCCAGGCCAAGCTGCACGAGGCGGCGGTAGAGCCTGGGGCGGGTCATGCCCAGAAGCCTCGCCGCCTTGGCCTTGTTGCCTTTGGCGCGGGCCAGGGCGCGCTGGAGCAACTCCCGCTCGACGCGGCCAAGGAACTCGTCGAGCACGATCGTCGCTTCGGCGCGGCGAGGGTGAGCTGCGGCCCGCGCGGCCAGGTGGATCTGCGCTGGAAGTTCACGAGGGGTGATTTCCGGGCCTTCGGCCTGCTCATGGGCCTCACGCACGACCTCGACCAGTTCATCCAGGTTGCCGGGCCACGGGTAAGCATCGAGGCTATCGAGCGCTTCGGCAGTGAAGCCGGCGATCTGTTTGCCGCCTTGGGAATTGTTCTCCTCTACGAACAGTTGCGCAATCAAGGGCAAGTCCTCGCGGCGCTGACTTAAGGGTGGTAATTCGATTACCAACGTGCTTAGTTGGGCCGCGAGATCCGCACGATACTCGCCTCGGCGCACCAGGGCGTCGAGCCGCCGTGCGCGGTGGCCAAGAGCCGAAGCGGAAAAGGACGTCCGACCAACAGTCGCGCCAACTCCATCTGAGTTTCTGGAGGGGCCCGATCCACGTCGTTCAACAGCAAAGCCCCGCGCCCGACAGATTCCGCAGGATAGCGCGCGGCCAACGCGGTGAGCGTAGACCGGATGAGCTCGCTTCCCAGTATGGGACAAGCCAAGGGGACCAGGGGACCGGCCGCGCCGGGGGCATTGGCATAATGGATGTTGGTGGCGGTGTGCTGGCGGCCACTGCCCGGGGGCCCGATCACCAGCACGCTAGCACGGCCGCAGCCCGCCAGTTCCACTTGCGCGCGGACCTGACGCATCGAAGGGCTGTCGCCCGCAAGGCGATCTGCGCGGTGGCGGCCGGCCATCTGCCGGCGAAAGGCATCGGCGAGATGGTGCAGGCGCGCCACCTCGCTTTCACCGGCCATGGATTCCAACGCCGCCGAGGGCGAGACCTCTCCGCGATCGACGAGCACCAAGAGCGCAGTGCGCTGGCCCCCTTCCCGCGCAAAGGCAGGAATTGGGCCAAGCGGTGGCTCTCGCGCCCCTCGGCGACCGGGCAGACCACGACTGCCCGGCAGGGCCTTCCCGCGAGGGCCTCGGGTGGTGGACAGAGCGCGGCGGCGACCGTTTCCAGGGCGGTGGGCTCGGAGACGCTCGGCTGCGCGCAGTGCACCCCCTGGAGTTCCTCGGCTTCGCGTCCCAGCCAGTCCAGGCACGCGCGATTGCAGAAAACGATCTTCACCTCGTCATCGAGCGCGTAGACCGGCTGGTCCACGGCATTCAAGGTTTGAGCGAATTGGTGAAGGCCGGCGCGGGGACGAGCCATGTTACTGGATATGGACTTCAGCGGAGGAAAGCCCTGGGGCAGCGCAGTCGTGGTGCGCTCACCTATCCTCTCCAGGATAACCCGAGGCGCAACATTTGCGAACGTGGTGTTCGCTGAAAGCGCGGGTTGAACTGCCATTTTGGCGGAGACCGATGAGCGGGGGCTTGCCATGATGCCGCCGCGAAGCCAGGGCCATGGGTACAATCCCATGACGATCACCAAGACGGCGCACAGCGCGACGGCGGCGCACGTGCCGGATGCGTCGCCCCTAATACTGGGGGCGGCTAGCGGCATTCGAAAGAACATCAGGGCCACGATCCGCAAGTAATACGCGGCGGCGACCGCCGAGTTGAGAACGCCAAGGATCGCCAGGGCGACGAACCATGGACGCGCGTCCGGCGGCATCTGGGGCAGGCTGAGCGCACTGGCAATCAAGGCCAGCTTACCCCAGAACCCGGCCAGAGGCGGGACGCCGGCAAGACTGAACAGGAACAGACCCATCATCCAGGCGAGCGTCGACCGAAGTCTTCCTCCGGCCCAGGCCAATCCGGCAAGCTCTTCGAGGTTCTCGATTTGTTCGTCCCCCTGTCCGAGACACGCGACGGTGGAAAACATGCCCAGCGTGGCCACTGCATAGACCAGCAGGTAGAAGAGCATCGCACCGGTTCCATCCCAGGGGACCGCGCCGGCGTCGGTCGTGGCCAGGTAGGCGGCCAGGCCGATGAGCATGTAGCCGGCATTGGCGATCGACGAGTAGGCCAGCAGGCGGCGCAGGTTGTCCTGCCACAGCGCCAGTACGTTGGCCACGGTCATGGTGAAAGCGGCCAACAGCATGACGGCGGGGAAAGCGTAGGACTCGAGCCCCGGCATGGCGATCGCCACCAACCGCACGAGACCGACCAGTCCGGCGATCTTCGGCACGACGGAAAGCAGACCGGCGTTGGCGGTGGTGGTGCCCTGGAACACGTCCGGGGCATAGAAGTGGAATGGAACTGCCGCGACGCGAAAGCCAAGGCCGACGAGAACCATCGCCATGGCTATTTTACCCAGGGTAGCCGTCCCGGCAGTGGCAATGGACAATCGCGCGCGGATTTCGCCCAGGTCTGTGGAGCCGCTGGCCCCATAGAGAAAGCTGAATCCATAGAGCAGGATGGCCGAAGCGAGGATGCTCAGGTAGAAATACTTGGCCGTGGCCTCCTGGGAGAGCGCATGGCGACGACCGAGGTAGAGGAGAATATAGGTGGGAATCGAAACCAGTTCCAGGCCGACGAACAAGAGGATCAGGTCTCCCGCGGCCGACACGATCATCGAACCCGCCGTCACCAGCACGAGCGAGCCGACGTACTCCGGCGTCACCGGTTCGGCCAGCGGATTCCAGGCCAGCAGCACGAGCAAGCCGCCTACGAAGAGAGAGAGCCATCGCGCAAACGCGGCCAGCGCATCCGTCTCCAGCGGAATTTCGCGGGCAACGCACGGAGGAACCGTGAACAGGACGGCGGCCGACGCGATGATTCCCGCCAGGGCAATCCACCGCCAGGGCTTCTGCGAGGAGACGAAGGTACCGCCGAGGTAGATCGATACGCCGATGGCGACAAGCACGATCTCGGGTGCCAACAGGGCCGCGGTTTCCGAAAACATCGATCACTTCTCCCAATCGGTCGCGGGCCAGGGCAGGTCTTGCGAGGGCATGCCGTGCGCTTCGCGGTCGCGCGATTCCTGACCGGTTCGCCGCTGCCCGGATGCCGCCGCAGCGGACTTCTCCGCCGCAAGCTCGCGACGCCGACCCTCGGCGGACGCCATGGCCGAGACTCCAAGCCGGTCCACCGTGGGGGCCATGCGTATGAGGAAAAACTGCGGCTGAACCCCGATCCAGACTATGAAGAACACCAGGGGCGCCAGGGCCGAGACCTCGCGCAGAGTGAGGTCGCGCACCGAGGCCGACGCGTGGCCGGTTTCCGAATGGGGCACGCGCAGCGGCCCGAAAAAAACTCGCTCGACCAGGCTCAGCATGTACCAGGCCCCGAGCACGACTCCCGCGACCGCCAGAACGGCGATCACGCGCAATTGCCATCCGATCCACGAGAGCGGTTCCGACCAGGCGCGCTGGAACATGCCGGCGAGCACGAGAAACTCGCCCACAAAGCCGTTCAACCCGGGCAGACCGATGCTGGCGAGGGTAAGCAGGAGCATGAAGGCGGCCAGGCGGGGCATTTGCGCGGCGAGGCCGGCGAGGTCTTGGATCCGCCGCGTGTGGTAGCGTTCGTACAGCATGCCAACGATGGCGAACAGTCCGCCGGTCGACAGGCCGTGGTTGACCATTTGCAGCACGCCCCCTTGAATTCCGAGGGGATTCAAGGCGAACACTCCCAGCATCACGAAACCGAGATGGCTGACGCTGGAATAGGCGATCAAGCGTTTGATGTCCTCCTGGGCCAAGGCGACGAGAGCCCCGTAGAGAATGCCGATCACGCAAAGCCACAAGAGCCAAGGCATGCACAGGGCGACGGCATCGGGCGTCATCGGCAGCGCAAACCGCGCGAAGCCATAGGTGCCGACTTTGAGCAGCACGCCCGCCAGGATCACGCTGCCGGCCGTCGGCGCCTGGACGTGGGCCAAGGGAAGCCATGTGTGCAGCGGAACCAGGGGCACCTTGATCGCGAACCCGGCGAAGAGGAGCAAGAACACCGCGGTCTGAAGCGATCGCGTCATGGGATGCTCGGCGAGGCCGGCGGTGAGTTCGGGGATCGAGAACGTCATCCGGCCCGACGGCGATGATGCACCTCCCAGAAGACGATGACCAACAGTCCCAGGAGTGTCAACAGGCTTCCCGCCAGGGTAAAGAGGAAGAACTTCACGGCCGCATGGCGGCGCTCTTCGCTCCCCCAGATTCCGATCAGGAAGAACAGAGGAATCAGCGTGAACTCGAAGAAGACGTAGAAGAGGATGATGTCGCGGGCTACGAAAACTCCGAGCATGCCGGTTTCGAGCAGCAGCAACAGCCCATAGAAAGCGTTTGCGCGGCGGTCGATCGCCTCCCAACTGACGAGCACCGCTACGACCACGAGCAGGGCTGTCAGCCCGAAAAGCCAGAGTCCGAGGCCGTCCAGTCCGAAGCTGAGGCGAATGTCTAGAGGCGATCCCGCCCCTCCGAACCAGGCGATCTGCGTCTCGGCGAAGACGTCGGCGCCGGGCGGAAATCGCGCGATGAGCACGGCCGCCAGGCTCAAGGCCGCCAGGGCCGTGAGGAGCGCAACGTGCCGCGCGCGCGACGGTCCCAGCCAAGCCAGAACCGCGCCGGCGGTGGGCAGAAAGACGGTTGCCAACAACAATTCGCCCATAAACGCCCTCAGATCAACATCACGCCCAAAAGCACCAGCAGCCCGAAGAGTACGGCCATCGCATAGAAGGGGACCAGCCCGGACTGAAGCCCCCGCAGAGGCGCACCGAGTGCCGCGGGTGCGCGGCCCGCCTGGTCAACGAGTGCATCGATCCCCTTGCGGTCGAACCAGGCGCTGGCGCGGGCGATTGCCTCCAGGGGCCGGACGATCAACAGGCGATAGGCGGGATCGAAGAAGAACTTGCCGGCCGAAAGGTCGTAGAGTCCAATGCGGCGCATGGACCGTGTCAGACCGGGCAGAAGCGAGGGTCGGCTCAAGTAAAGGAGCCAGGCCAAGGCGATGCCCGCCCCGGCCGCCAACGTGCTCCAGGCGGCAACATCCCAATGGAAGCCCGACGAGGCGGCTGCCGCGTGGGGCGAGCGCGCCACGTACGCCAGCGAGGGAGTGCGCGAGGAATTCCGCAAGCGCGTGTCCCCATTCCAACGCCACGCCTGCCACGATCGTTGCGGCGGCCAGGATGACCAGCGGTAGGCTCATCGAGCGGGGCGATTCGTGGGCGTGGTGGCCGGCCTCGGGTGGGACGCGCTTCGGACCGTAGAACGTCTGGAACAGTGCGCGGAAGGTGTACAACGCGGTGAACAGAGCGGTGAGCAGGCCCAGGAAGTACAGCGCTTGGTACAAGCCGGCTGCCCCGGCCTCATGGGCCCGCTGCCCGACCGCAACCAACACGGCATCCTTGCTCCAGAATCCGGCCAAGGGGACTACGCCGGTCAGCCCCAAGGCTCCGATCAGGAAGGTGGCGTGAGTGACGGGCAGGAGGCGGCGCAGCCCGCCGAAGCGGCGAATATCGATGACGTTGCCCATGGCGTGCATCACGCTGCCCGCACCCAGGAAAAGTAATGCTTTGAAAAAGGCGTGGGTCACTAGATGGAACATCCCGGCGGCGAAGCCCAGAAGCGTCCCCGTTCCCATAGCGAGGAACATGTAGCCGAGTTGGCTGATGGTCGAGTAGGCCAGAATTCGTTTCAGATCGGTCTGGGTCATGGCGATGATCGCGGCCATCAGGGCGGTGCCTCCGCCGATCAGGGCTACGGCCTGTAGCGCGTTGTCCGAGGCGGCGTACAACGGCGCGCACCGCGCTACCATGTACACGCCGGCGGTGACCATCGTGGCGGCGTGGATCAGGGCGCTGACGGGCGTGGGCCCTTCCATGGCGTCAGGGAGCCATACGTGGAGGGGAAACTGGCGCTCTTGCCACAGGCTCCGAGCATGAGCAGCAAGCAGATTGCCGTCGCGACGCTGCCCGTAACGACGATTCCCTCCGGCGCGGCCAATCGGCTCTGGCCGAGAATGCCCTGGGCGATCCGGGCCGAGCCGATCAGGGTGTCGTGGAAATCGAGCGTTCCAAACGTGACCCAGAGAAGGAAGATTCCCAGGGCGAAGCCGAAGTCGCCCACCCGGTTCACCAAGAATGCCTTCTTACCGGCGGCAGCCGCCTCGGGCTTGTGGAACCAGAAGCCGATCAACAGGTAACTGCATAGCCCCACCGCTTCCCAGAAGATATAGAGCAGGAGGAAGTTGCTCACGGAGACGAGCATCGTCATCGAGAAGACGAACAAGGCGATGTAGGTAAAGAACCGCGCATACCCGGGGTCCGATCGCATGTAGCCGATCGAGTAGACGGTGACCAAGAGCGAAACGAAGGTCACTACGGCAAGCATCACGGCGGTGAGCGGATCGGCGCGGAGCGTTACTTCGATGCGGAAGTCGGGCGAGGATGCCGCAACATCGCCTGGCGCGGGGGATTCGCCTCGCCGGCCCGCTCAATCACCGCCCAGGTCCAGAGCGTGGCAACGCGCTCGTAACCGATCGACGTCTCCGTGTTTGCCTCCTGGCTGGCTTCACGATGCACCTGGACGAGGAGGGCTATGCTGGCCAGGAAGGCCACGGCGAGCGACGCGACCACGGGCACGTGACTCTGCTCGCGGAGCATGCGTTTGCCCAGCGCCGCAGTGAGCAGGGTGGCGCCCAGCGGCAGCGCGGGAATCAGGATGGTGAGGAACTCGACGTCAAACATGGGGTCGATAGTCGATCTGCTCGCGGGGGATCTCGGGACGAACGCCGGCCGGGGTCAAATGCGGCCAGTCGGTGGGATGGTCGTGCGGGGCTTCGGGCAATTCGTGGTCCACGTAGGGAGGCAGGTTGGACTCGCGTACGTCGTGCCAGGCAACGACGTCCAGAGTACCCTTGCGATGGAACAGCATCATGATCAAGGCCAGTGCAATCGCTGCCTCGCAGGCGGCCACGGCGATGATGAAGACGACCAGCATCTGGCCGCCGAGGTTCTCGTGATAGCGGCTCCACGCCACGAGGCTGACCGAGACGCCCTGCAGCATCATTTCCACGGCCAGGAACATGATGATCAGGTTGCGGCGGCTGAGTAGTCCGACCACGCCCAATCCGAAGAGGATAGCGCCGACGACGAGGTAGTTGGTGAGCAAGGCAGATTCGGCGTCAGGCATGGCCCGGCCCTCCTTGCCCGTGCGAGGGGTCGGTCGCGGATTTCACGCGCGCCAGAGGCCCGTGCCGGTCCGACAATGACGGCCGCTCCGACCAGCGCGGCCAGTAAGAGCACGCCGGCCACTTCGACGGCGATGACGTTGTGGTCGTTGAACAGGGCTTGTCCCAGATGCCATGTGTGGTCGCTCGCCCGCGCCGCGTGGTCCGGTTCTCCGTGCGCGACCGGTGAGGGTGCCGCGCGGATCGTCGAGCACGCGCACCAGGGTCGTCGCGAGGATGCCGATCAGCAGGGCTCCGAGGATCGCCGACATCAGGGGCTCCCAGCTCACCCGATCGTAACGGCCCCTCCCCGAGGGTTCGGCAAGCATGAGCACGAAGAGAAACGTCACCAGGATTGCGCCGGCATAGACGATGATTGTGGCCACTGCCAGGAACTGCGCGCCCTGGACGAAGAACAGCCCGGCCGTACCCAGAAGCGACTGGCCGAACCAGATGGCGGAATAGACCGGACTACGGAGTGTGATCGTGATGACCGCGGATCCCACCGTGATCGTGGCGAGGATCGCGAAGATCGATTGGTCGACCCAACTGCCGAGGCCGGGCAGACGCGCGGCCAAGAGTCCGAGTCCCGCGGCGCCGAAGCGCCGCCCACGAAGCGACTGCGCAACCGGGCCGGTGGAAGCATGAGCCACAGGCTCGCCGCCAGGAGCACAATCGACAAAGGGACGATCATCTTCGGATCGGTCACGTGCGCGTCTGTGGGGTGGAAGGCTTGGAAACGTGGTTTCGAGTCGCGTCGAATCGCAACCGATCCGTGCATGAACCACCGAAGCCGGAACAATCGCCGCGCGGCATGGACTACTCCTCTTCTTCGCCGGTTTGGGAGCCTTGCGCAGCGCGGCGCGGCCCATGGTGCCGTCCTCTCGGCCGACGCCGAGGGGACGGGGGGCGAACATCGGCTCCCGGTCCTTGGTCTGGTCGTAGACGCTGAGGAGTTTCTCCTTGTCGAAAATCATCTCCTCGCGGCTCTTGCCGGTCAGGTCGTAGAGGCTCGTGAGCTCGATTGCGTCGACGGGGCACGCTTCTTCGCACATTCCGCAGAAGATACACCGTAGCTCGTCGATGGTGAAGCTCTGGGGATATTTCTCGCGGTCGGGCCAAGGACTCTCTGCGGCGATGATGTCGATGCAGTGGGCCGGGCAGGCCGTGGCGCAGAGGAAACAGGCCACGCACTTGACGCGTCCCTGCTCGTCGCGATTCAGGCGATGCACGCCGCGATAAATGATCGGATCCGGGCTCTCGTACCGCACCTCCGGAGTCTGGACCGTCATCTTCGGCCTGAAGAGGTGTTTCAGCGCGGTCGTCAGTCCTTGGGCGAACAAGAGCAGATACGACTTGCCGGCCATTCCCAGCGCGGGCTCTTCGACCCACTGGATGTTCTGAGTCTGATGGGGGGACGGGCCGGCGTTGCCTGCGGCCTTCGGCGGAGCCTGCGACGTGTCTTGGGGCGAAGGTTTGGGCTTGGATGTCATGGGTGCTGATCTCCGTCGGCCGCCAGTTCGGGCTCGGGCGCATCCGCGGGGAGAGGCCGATTGTCGGTCATGGTTGGGTCGGCCCAAGTACCCATCAGCCAGGTCAAGAGCAGAGTGCTCCATCCCACCGTGACCAGGAACAAGCTCGTCGGCAGCCCCGTGGCCGCCGCGATCCGCTCTCCGTATTCCACCAGGAAGGCCACGACCACGAGGTTGACCACGCCCCAGGGAAGCATCACCTTCCAGGCGATGTTCATCAACTGGTCGAAGCGGAACCGTGGCCAACTCCACCGCGCGAGCATGAAGAAGAGGATCACCGCGAGCACTTTGGCCAAGAGGATTCCGATACGGAGGATCGCCACGAGCCAGGAAACGTCGTCACCCGCGGGCATGCCCCAGAGGTGCCAACCTCCGAGGAAGAGAATGACGATCAGGAAGGCGGCCGTCACCATGTGGGTGAACTCTGCCACCAGGTACATCATCAGCTTCATGCCGGAGTATTCCGTGTGGTAGCCGCCCACGAGCTCCTGCTCGCATTCGGGCAGATCGAACGGCAGGCGTTCGGCTTCGGCGAAGGCCGCCACTACGAAGACCACGAATCCCAGCGGCTGGACCAGCACGTACCACAATCCCGTGCGCGCCTGGGCTGCGATGATGGTATCCAGCCGCAGCGAACCCGCCATCAGGATCACGCCCAGCAGCCCAAGCCCCAGGGGCAACTCGTAGGAGACGAGCTGGGCCCCGCTCCGCAGACCACCGAGGAAGCTGTACTTGTTGTTGCTGGCCCAACTTCCCAGGACCACGCCATAGACTGCGATGCTGCTCAAGGCGAAGACGTAGATCATGCCCACGTCGACGCCCGGGGCGACCACCAGCGGGATCGGATCTCCACCTCCGACGGGCGGCAGAACGCTGCCGAAGGGGACGACGGCGAACAGCGTCAAGGCGGCGACGAAGATCACCAGGGGGGCGACCCAGTAGAGAAAGCGGTCGACGTGGCCGGGAGTAAACTCTTCCTTGAAGATGAACTTCACGCCGTCGGCCAGCGGTTGACCCAAGCCAAACAGCCGAATTCGCGTGAGCGGTATGCCCACGCGGTTAGGCCCCACCCGATCTTGAATCCATGCCGCCACCTTGCGCTCCAGTAGTACCAAGTACGCGGCGGCTGTCATGAGGCCGGCGATGAGGATCGCGCTTTTGATCAGGGTTTCGACGACCATGCGTGTCATGCGTTGGCGTCCGGATCGCGAGTTGCCAGGGGGTTGACGGTTCTGGGGATTTCAGGCCAGGGGCGTGCCGGGCACGGCACCGGGTTCGGCTAGGAGGTGTATCTTCAGGTTGACCCCGGTTTCCGGGATCGGACCGGCCGCAACGCGGAAGTAGGGAATCTCCACGGCAACCTCGCGCAATGCGGCGAGTGCGTCGTACAGGCCGGGCCGGGCGAGCAACTCCCAATAGAGGCTACCCTCGGCGCGGATGCCTGCAGGCGGACGAATCGCGCGACGGACCGATTGCAGGTGATCGTGGCGATTGACGTAAGAGCCATCGCGTTCCGCGTAGGCCGCGGCCGGGAGTACGAAGGAGGCCACGTCGGTGAGCGGAGAAGGGAACAGGTCTTGAACGACGACGAGGCCAACCGAGGACAGACGCCGCGCGGTGGGTTCATCGATCCACGGCCGGCGGTATCCGCCCGACACCCAGACCGCACCGACCGAGCCGCGGTCTACCTCGCCTAGAAGGTCTGCCAGCGAGGCAGCGCGGTGCATGAAGTGGGCAACCACCTCCTCGACGCCGCGGCGATTGGGGCACTTCTCGGCCGCAATCGTGAATCCGCTGGCGAATTGCTCGTCCTCGCCCAGCGCCGGAACCGGTCCCAGCACGATCGTCGCCTTTCTATCGAGGGATCGCACGTACAAGGCGAGCAGGAAGGCTTCCTCGACGGTAAGAAAGGGCGAGAGGACCGCCGCCAGCCGGCCCGCTCGGCGCAGTGCTCCATGGAGCTGCGCGGCAGGGAAGCCCAGTCCAGCGGCGCGGACTTGCTGTTGCCGGAGCGACTTTCCTGCGCGCTGACGGGAGGGAAATTCTGCGCTGGCGGGGGGACCCGGGATGGCGCCCGGTACGGCGTTGGGCGGAGGACTTGCCGAGTCTCCCACGACCGGCGCCGTATCCGAAGGACGCAGGGGACCGGCCTGGCCGGTCGCGACGCCTCCTCGAGTCGGAAAGGTGATCCGTCGGTCGCTATGCACGTGGGGATAATCGTAGCGACCGTCGTTGCAGATCCACCACTGGTTTACCTGAAGGTTCTGCGCGGCTTGATTCGATAGATTCGGTCCTGGTTCTCCTCGATCCAGATCGAACATCCGGTGGCGCAAGCCGTGCACGCGGCAGCGTGCCGGCGGAGAAACCAGACCCGTTGCCGGTAGAGGAAGTCCTTATCGCACAGGGCGCCGACGGGGCAGAGGTCTACGACGTTGCCTGAGAGCTTGTTGTCGAGCGGGAATCCGTCGACGACCTCGATTTCCTCGTGCGCGCCGCGGTTGACGATCAAGAGTTCGGACGTGCCGCTGATCTCGCGTGTGAAACGCACGCAGCAACTGCACATCACGCAACGGTCGACGAACAAAGTGACCTTGTCTCCAACGTCCCTTCGACGGCTGGTGAAAGGGCGAAGATCGGCCCGGCGTTCCGCCTGGCCGTAGCGGAAATGGTAGTCTTGCAGCGAGCACTCGCCCGCTTTGTCGCAGATCGGGCAGTCGATGGGGTGGCGGAGGAGCAAGTTTTCTTCGACCATGGCCCGCGCCTGTTGGACCTTCTCGCTCTGAGTTACCAGCACGGTGCCGTCGCGCACCAGGGTGTTGCAGGCCGGCGCCAGCTTCGGCAGCATGGCGATTTGGCCGGTCTTGGCATCGCGCGTGCCGGTTTCCACTAGGCACATGCGGCAACTGCCTACGACCGACAGCCCGGGATGCCAGCAGTAATGGGGTATCTCGATTCCGGCGCGGGCCGCAGCCTGGATGCCGTTGAGCCGCTCGTCGTGGCGGAACTCGACTTGCTTGCCGTCGATGATTGCAGTGGGCATCGTGTGATCGTTTCAGGTCCTGGAATCTCAGGGATCCTGGGCCAACATGGCTCAAAGAGCATCAGCTTGCGATCTCCGTGGTTCGCCGGGTGCGCGGTCCCCTGCCTCTCCTCTTCCCCTGCGCCGTTGGGGGTTTCCATCGCCGGCACCGGAGCGGTGATCGCGTAGCCGGAGGGATTGGTGCGCTGGATGTGGTCCTCGAACTCGCCGCGGAATTTGCGAAGGGCGTTCTTGATCGGCCATGCAGCGCCGTCGGCAAGGCCGCAGATCGTGGTTCCGGGAATGATTCCGATCGAATCCGCGATTTCCAGAAGCAGGTCCAGGTCCTTGAGCCGACCTCGGCTGGCCTTGATCCGCTGGAGCATTTCGAGGGCCCAGCGCGTGCCTTCGCGACAGGGGGTGCACTGGCCGCAACTCTCGTGGGCGAAGAAGCGGCAGCTATTGTAGAGGAAATCGACCATCGAGTAGGTTTCGTCGAGCACGATCACCCCGGCGGTGCCCAGGCCAAGGCACCCGGCGCGTACCGGACCGGCGAAATCCATCGGCGTGTCGAGTTCGTCGGCGCTGAGCAGCCCGGTGCTCAGGCCGCCGGGGACCACGGCCTTGGCCTTGCGGCTTTTCCAGACGCCCCCGCCGAGTTCATCGATGACTTCTCGGCAGGGCAATCCCAGCGGGGCTTCGTAGCACCCCGGACGATTGACGTGGCCGCTGACGCAGTAGAGCTTGGGGCCGAAGCTGCCGGGATCGCGGGGATCGTTGGGAGCGGGCGGAACGCCGATCGACCTGAACCACTCGACGCCGCGGTGGAGGATGTGGAGCACGCAGGCGACCGTCTCCACGTTGTTGACCACGGTGGGTTTGCGGAACAGGCCTTCGACCGCGGGGAAGGGGGGCTTGATCCGTGGCCAGGCACGCTTGCCTTCGAGGCTCTCGATCAAGCCAGTTTCCTCGCCACAGATATATGCCGCCGCGCCGCGGTGGAGATGGATATCGAGCGAGAAGGGACTCCCCAAGATGTTCTTGCCCAAGAGACCGGCGGCGTAGCACGCATCGAGAGCTTGTTGGAGTCGCTGGTAAGCCAACGGGTACTCGTAACGGACATAGACGTAGGCGGTGCGGGCGCGCGTGGCGTAGCAACTGAGGATGGTGCCTTCGAGAACCTGATGCGGGTCGAACTCCATGAGGACCCGGTTGCAGAAAGTGCCTGGCTCGCTTTCGTCGGCGTTGACGCAGAAGTAGATCGGTCCCGGATGATCCGCGGGAAGAAACGACCACTTCAGGGCAGTGGGGAAACCGGCGCCGCCCCGCCCGCGGAGATTGCTGGAACGCACTTGGGCCACCACCTCGGCGGACGACATTTCCTTGAGCACGCGGCGGAGCGTGTGATACCCGCCCCGCGCCTCATACACGCGGAGCGTGTGGCTGTCGGGCTCGTGAATGTTGGCGAGAAGAACGGGTGGGTCGTGGGGCACGGCGGAGAGCCTGGGGCTCAGAGTTGGGGATCGGCCGGGCTGGCCGGCTCACGGTACAACGACTCGACGAGGCGGTCAATCTTCTCGCGCGTGAGATGCTTGAGGACGACGTCGCCGGCAAGGGTGGCGGGAGCGAAATCGCATGCTCCCAGGCATTCGGCATACTCCAGAGTCACGCGGCCGTCGGCGGTGGTTTCGCCGGGTCGGATTCCCAGCTTTTCGGCCAGATAGTCGAGAAGCTCCTCGCCGCCGCAGGCCGCACAGCTCAGCGAGCGGCAAACCCACACGCGAGTTCGGCCGACAGGCTGCGCTTGCTTGAACAGTCCGTAGAAGGAGAGCGTGTCTTGCACTTCGGCCGGCGCCAGACCCAAAAGCGAGGCGATCTCGACCACGGCCTGCGGCGACACGCGGCCCAACCGATGGTGGACCACATGGAGCGCGGGCAGCACGGCCGCGCGGCGATTGGGATAATGGGGAAAGTAGGCGCGGATGGCGTCGAGGGTTTCGGAGTCGAGCGTGGGAGGGACGGTGGCCATGGGGCGGGCGTGTTTTAGGTGACTCTACAAAAGGAACCGGGCGGCCTAAGAACTTATCCCGGAACCGCCACGGCAGTCCTCCGCGGCCGGAGAATGCAGGAGCGGCACACGGTTCTGGGATCGGCTCCAAATCTTCTTTGGTGCAGATTTGGGGCCAACGCAGCGGTTTGTCAATTCCTCATCCGAGCGCGATTCCTCCTCTAGCGGTCCAGTTCGGCTGCGATGATGTTCAGGCTTCCGAGCACGGCGACCACGTCGCTGAGGCTGTGGCCGCGGATCAAGTGCGGAAACAGGGCGAAGTGGAGGAGGGAAGGGGGACGGCACCGCGCACGGTACGCCGTATCGGATCCGTCGCCCACGAGATAGAAGCCCAGTTCTCCATTGGGGGACTCGGTGGCCGCATAAACCTCGTCGCGGGGCACCGTGAAACCGCGATTGCTCATCGACAATTCGAAGTGGGAGATCAGTCCTTCGATTGTCGCGAAGACCTGGCCTTTGAGGGGGAGCGTGGTGCGGCGGTCGATGCCGACGTTCACCGGCCCGGAGGGGAGATTCTCGACCGCCTGTTGGACAATCTTCATGCTCTCGCGCATCTCGGCCATGCGCACCAGGTAGCGCGCGTAGCAATCACCCGCTTGCGCACAGCAGATTTGGAAATCGAAGTCGCGGTAGGCCAGATACGGTTCATCCCTGCGGAGGTCGCGCGTGACGCCGCTGGCGCGCGCGATGGGGCCGGTCGCGCTTCGGTTGGTTGCTTCCTCCTTGGAGAGCACCCCGATTCCCTTGGTGCGGTCGACGAAAATGCGGTTGCGGTTGAGCATGCGTTCCATGTCGCCGAGCACCTGCGGGAAGCCGCGGACGAAATCGCGGATCATCGCGATCGCCTTGGGTGAGGCGTCGTACATCAACCCGCCGACGCGCGTATAGCTGTTGGTGAACCGCGCCCCGCAGAGGGCTTCGAAGATGTCGTAGATCGGTTCGCGGGGGTTGAACGCGTAGAGAAAGTAAGTGAAGGCGCCCGTATCGAGGCCCACCGCGCCGTTGCACAGCAGATGATCGCTGATCCGCGCCAGTTCGGCCACGATCACGCGGAGATACTGGCAACGCGGCGGCACTTCGATCCCCAGCAGTTTCTCCACGGCCATGTGCCAGGCGACGTTGTTGGCCATCGGCGAAATATAGTTCATCCGGTCCGTGACCGTCACGTACTGGTTGAAGTCGAGGTGTTCGCCGAGCTTCTCGAAGCCCGAGTGGAGGTAGCCGATGTCCGGCAGCGCATCGACCACGCGTTCCCCCTCGAGCGTCAGCACGAGGCGCAGGGTAGTGTGCGTGGCGGGATGCTGCGGCCCGAAATTCATCGTCCACAGGTATTCTTGCGGTACCTGGGAGGGAAGTTCGGCCGAGAGCGTGGCCCGCGACAATGGCATGCTAGCCCTCCGCACGCGTGATGAGGGGGAAATTGTGCCGCTCGCCCAGGCCCTGCAGCGGATAGTCCTTGCGGAGCGGATGCGCGGTGAACTGGTCCGGCAGCACGATCCGGCGGAGATCAGGATGGCCGGCGAAGCGGATGCCGAAAAGATCCCACACCTCGCGCTCCAACCAGTTCGCTCCCTCCCACAAAGGCACGACCGAGGGAACCGACGGCTCCGGATCGTTGACGAAAGTGCGCACGGTCAAACGCTCGCCTGTCGCGGTGTTCGCCAACAGGTAGACCAGTCCGAAACGATCTTTCGCGTCGGAGTAATTGAGGTAATCGACGCAGGTAAGGTCCACCAGCAGATCGAAACCGCGTAGACGCTTCAATTCCGCCAGGACGGCATAAAGTTGCCCCACCGACACGACCACGCGCACCTGTCCCCGGAACTCGCTGGCCGCGAGGTCGGGCACGAGGTTTCGCAGGAACGATACGGTCTCGTCGCTCATCTTATGCCATCATCCTTGCGCACCGGGCAAGCGGCCTGGCCCAACGACGTCACGCAGAGCACGCGGAAGCTGCTGGCGCTGGGGGGTTTCGAACTCCCGGCCGAAGATTGTCCCCTCGCGCTGGATTTTTTCCTGGAGGTCAATCACCGCCTGGATCAGTTGCTCGGGCCGCGGTGGACATCCGGGCACGTACATGTCGACGGGCAAGAAGCGGTCGATTCCCTGGACCACCGAGTAGGTGTCGAAAACGCCCCCCGAGGATGCACAGGCCCCCATCGAAATGCACCACTTCGGTTCGTGCATCTGCTGCCAGATGCGCTGGAGCACCGGGAGCATCTTCATCACGACGCGGCCGGCCACGATCATCAGGTCGCACTGGCGCGGACTGAAGCGGAAGACTTCGGCCCCGAAACGGGCCAGATCGTGGCGGCTTGCCCCCGTTGCCATCAACTCAATGCCGCAGCACGCCGTGGCGAAGGGCATGGGCCACAGACTATTCTTGCGGCACCAGCTCACGATCTCGTCGAGCTTGGTAATGGCTATGTTGTCGGGCAGATTTACCGCCAACGAAAGACTCCCTTGCGCCAGTCGTAGACGAAACCCAAGACGAGCAACGCAATGAACAACATGCCCCCCGCAAACACCGGTCGCACAAGGGGACGCGTCGGCGTAGGCAGGGCGCCGTCAGACGGGGTGTCCCCGACGCCCCCCTGTGCCTGGGTTACCTCGGTCAGTGCCGCGGGACCTTGCTCCGAGTGAAGCGCCACCGCCCATGGGTAGAGAAACAGTAACTCCACGTCGAAAACCAGAAAGGCGATCGCGAGCAAGTGGAAACGCACGTCGAAGCGACGCCGCGTATCGTGAATTGGGTCCATGCCGCTCTCATACGGCATCCGTTTGACCCGCCCGGGTCGCTTCGGGTTGAACAGATACCCGAGCGCCAACAAGGCCACTGCTAAGCCGACCACGCAACCCACAAAGAGCAGGATGGGAAGCACGGCGGTCTGCATGCACTAGCTCCAAAGCACACCAACCCCCTACTGCATTTGCCCAAGGGGCTGGGAAATCCCAGAGCAGCGATAATGATGGGGGAATTGTATGGGCGCAAGAGCAAGTGGTCAATGCAGTTCGGATCGTCTACCCCAGAGCGCAAAAAACAGCCCTTCGTAGGCGGGGCAGGGACCTACGAAGGGCGAAAGGGTGAGGGGTTGCCCCCTCACGTATTGTGGATTATCGTCACGAGATAGATGAAGCTCAACCCCACCTTCGGGTCATTTGATGGGGTTTTTTCGTACGGTCAAATCGAGGAATCCCTCCTCGACATCGAGGGGCAGTTACGGGGAAGAATCCAGCGAGAATACCGTTCGCGCTTTCTTGAATCGAAGTGGTTGTTTTTTCTACAGGCTTCTCTGGTTGTCTTCAATGCTCCATCTTGCCGATACGCTCTGCCAATTGATCGCGATCCCAAGTGTCAACCCGATGGGGAAACCCCTGACTGAAGATGAGCCGGGAGAAGCCAGACTTACGGACTACCTGGAGAATCTTGCCCGTCACTTGAAGTGGCCACACCGCCGCCAGGCGGTGGAGCCGGGGCGCGAGAATCTGGTGATCTGGATCCGCGGTAGCACGCCACCTGAGTCAGGCGGGCCGATCGTGCTCTTCAGTGTCCACCAGGATACCGTACCTGTCACCGGGATGACGGTTGCTCCCTTCAGCCCGCGGATCGAGGGGGGGCGGTGGTACGGGCGCGGCGCGTGCGACGTCAAAGGCGGGATGGCGGCGATGCTCTCGGCAATGTCCCGGTTGTTCGAGGAGCGGCCGGCCCCGATGCCGACGCTTGTTTTGGCGTGTACGGTGAACGAGGAGTGTGGGTTTACGGGTGCGCGCGCCCTGCCGGCGATCTGGGGGAACTCACCCGAGGCGATCCTGCCGCGTCCGCCGGACGTGGCGATTGTCGCCGAGCCTACGGGGCTGCAAGTGGTGGTTGCCCACAAGGGCTTGGTGCGATGGCGGTGCCATACGCGCGGTCGGGCTGCCCACAGTTCCCGGCCGGACCAAGGCGATAGCGCGATCTACAAGATGGGTCGGGTCGTGCTTGCCATCGAACAGTACCAAAAGGAAGTCGTAGGTACACTGGCCACGCACGAGCTTTGCGGCTCGGGCACGGTGAGCGTGGGAATGATTTCCGGGGGCGTGAGCGTGAATACCGTCCCGGATCGCGCCACAATCGAAATTGACCGTCGGCTCTCACCGGGCGAAGATCCGCTCTGCGCAAGGCAGCATTTGATCGACTATCTGGCGAACCAGGTCCCACGATTGCAGCCTCCGTGGTCAATCTGCGCTGGGCGGCCAGGAGAACTCCCGATTCCAGCCGTTTCGGCTGGTATCCCGAATGAATCGCGAACACGGTCTGCGTCGGTATCAATAGGCGCGGACCTCGAGCATGACGAGCCGTTCATGACAGGCCTTGCCCTTGCTGAAGATGCGAACGGACCGCTTGCCGACATGGTTTCGCGATTGGCCCGGGAAGTGGCCGGCGAGTCTAAGAATGTTGGGGTGGCGTACGCGACCGACGCGCTTTTTCTTGCCGCGGAGGGTATCCCCACGGTCGTTTTCGGGCCTGGTTACATCGAACAGGCCCATACCGCCGAGGAATGGATTTCCATGGACCAGCTCGAGAAGGGAGCAGAGATCTACTACCGCTTCGCCAAGTCGTCGGCGGAAACCGTCAAGAAATGACAAGGCCCACGCTTGTCGTGCGTTGGGCCTTGAATGCTTCGTAATTTGCGGCGCCGGCTTCGGGTCAGAAGACGTCGAGAATGAAGTGGTGACCGCTGTGGTACTGTCGCGCCTCGGGATAGAAGTTCTGCCAGCGGTAGTTGTACACGGGGATCCGCATTTCGGGCGGATAGCGGAAATAGAGGTCCTCAGCACTGCGATAGTAATCGGTGCCCCAGTAGTTCTGGGGATAGTAGACGTACGGGTAGTGGTAGAACCGGTTCCAGTCCTGCGTCGTGTAGGTGCGGCCCCACTGGCGCCCGAGAGCCTGTTCGGCCCGGGCATCGCTGACCGTCAGCAGGGTCACCAGCGCGGTTGCGGCCAACAGCCCGAGCATGGTCCGGCGGATCATGTATTCCCCCTCCAGTCGAAGGCATCGAACGGCTTCGCGCAGCCTCTGCCGCTGCGAATCCGCGGCAGCCGAGATCTTCCCGGCGCTCGGTCACGTTACTATTGCATCGGCAGGGGCCGCGGGTGGCGTTGAGGGAATATCCCGTGCGGACGTCACAAGCGGAAGGTTTGCGGGGTATTTAGAGCCGGTCCCGGAACCGTATGCCGCTCCTGCATTCTCCGGCCGCGGAGGACGCCGTGGCGGTTCCGGGATAGGTTCTTAGGCAAAAATCGAGCGCAGCAGGAAACTTCGCCGCCTCGCAGGGCTACTGCTTGGGGTGACGAGCTTGCATGCCGTTGCCGGCTCCCGATCCCGCGAGTGCCGCTTCAAGTCGTCGCGGCTGGATCGGTAGAGTCGTTTTGGCCTCCTTCCGCGAGGATAGTGCGCAGGCCCTCACGGTAGGATGGATAAGCCAGGTCGATTTTAAGCTCCGCGCGGATGCGTTCGTTGCGTACCCGTTTCCGCCCTCCCCCGCGCGATTCGACCCGATCGGAGGGTTCGATGTCGAAAAACCGAGGAGACGGCGCGTTGAGGAGCCGGGCGAGATCGCGGTAGAACTGCCGGCGGAGTACCGGCTGGCCATCGGAAACGAGGTAGGTGCGCGGTGGCTCAGCACGCTGGGTGGCGAGCACGACGCGCACGGCATCGTCGACGTGGATTAGATTGACCCATCCCTCCTTGACGGTGGGGATCGGACTGCCGGCGCGGAGATCGGCGAGCAGCGGGATGCGGCCCGGTCCATAAAGTCCCGCAAGTCGCAGCACGATGGCGCACGCCCCGAGCGGGTGTTCAGCCAGGAGCCGCTCGGCGGCCAGTTGCAGGCGGCCCGCTTCGCGCGTCGGCTCACAGGGAGTCTGTTCGTCGACCCAGTCCAGCGCACCATGTCCATACACGCCGGTTGAACTGACGTAGATCAATCGATCGAGGTTGCGAGGCAAACGATCCAAGACCGCACGCAGACCGTCGACGGAAACCGCCGCGCGCGGAGAACCGCTGCGGCGGTCATAGCCGATGGCGTAGCATACGGTGCGAACCGGTGGTAGAGGATCGAGCGTTGTACGGAGAGTCACGTCGAGAACCAGCGTCGGAAAACCCTCGCGCATAAGCTGCTCGGCGCACTCGTGGGATCGCGTGGTCACGAAAACGTTGTGGCCCTCGTCGCGCCATGCGCACGCCACGCGCAGGCCGAGGTATCCGCAACCGACGACGAGATGCGTCATGGTTCGTCGTCCAAGGGCCCCGGCTCAAAACGCGTCTTGGTGCGCGACTCGAGATAGGCGCCCAGCAGAATCTGCGCAGCGATCATGTCGAGGCGCTGTTTGCGCCGTTTGCGCGTCATGCCGGCCTCCAACAGCAGCCCTTCGGCCTCCACGCTGGTAAAACGTTCATCGAAGAATTCCACCGGCACGCCGGTCGTCTCGGCGAGCCATTGGCCGAAGCGACGCGCTTCGCGCGATTTCTCGCTCTCACGTCCGTCGAGATGGACCGGGAGGCCGACCACGAACCGCGCGACTTGTTCCTCGGTCGCCAGGCGACGAAAGAAGCTCGCGTCGTGCTCCACGCCTCGCCGCGTGTAGTTCTCATACGGACTTGCCAGAGTCTGCTCTACGTCGCTGATCGCGATTCCCACACGGACTGTGCCGAAGTCGATGCCGACGAGCCGACCGGGCAGGGCAGGGGAGGGCGTTGGAGAGGACATCTTTGGCACCGGGCGAGAAAGATCGGGTCGAGGCACCGGAGTGCGGATCGTGAGGACGGACAGGTTCGGACTTCGTCGTGAACGGGAAAGAGCACTGCGGCGGGGCAGCCAGCAGACTTTGCCGTGGGCTCGCGCTGTCAGGCACGAGGGCAAGCTACAGCCAGGCCCGTGCGATTACGACTGCACGAAAACGGCTCGACTCCTTCCGAAGCATCGCTAGTGTATCACGGGTGCGGCACGTCCTGAAGATCCTCCCCGATCGGATTCCGCTTGTCCGCCGCGATGAAATAGCCGCGCGTGAGAAAGCGGAGCGTGTACTCTTGGACCTTCGCGTGCCGGGGCAATGCGGCGTGCAGGACAGGCAGAATTGCGAAGTCGGCGGCCCCTGCCAGGCGCGTGCTCGCCACGCTCACGATTCCGTCGTCGTCGCCGGGCACGAAGGGATTCAGCCCGCCGTCATTGCCGAATCCGCCCCCAATGATGCCGAACTCGAACTGCGGCACGGCGAGGTCTCGTTCCTGCCAGATCCACTGCGAACCCAGTTCTTGCCCCGGTTTACCCATCAGTCCCCGGAACACGCGGGAATCGGCCAATGCGGTGGCCAATTCAGAGCCATGGTTGGGCGGGCCGATCATGACCATGCGGCGAATCCGGGGATCGGGACGGCCGCGCTGTCCCCCGGCCCCGTCTGCCAGGTAGTGGCGGACGACGATGTTGCCCATGCTGTGGGCGACGAAGGAGATCGTCTCAATCCCCTCGAGATTCTCGATGATTCGAGCCAGCGATCGGGCGTGGTCGCCGATGGTCTGGCGCGTGCTGGGATAGCTCACGTTGAAGACGTGGAGACTGCTGTTCTTGCGGAGGTAATTTCGCAAGGGTTCCATCACCGAGCGGGAATCGGCCAGCCCGTGCAGTAACAGGACCGCGTGACCTCGCATCGGCGGCAAGTGTTGCACCTGGCGGATTCGGTCTAGTTCTGCACGGCACTGGCTCCAGGTTCCCCAGACATGGCGGCGATTGTCTTCATCCAGCAAACGGAAATGGCCGGTCACGGCGTTGCGTTGGATGCGCCATTCGTGAAAGAGGAGTTCATCGGCCCAGAACTGCTTGCCGCCGAGAGTCGGCCCTCCCGCGGGAAAATTCGGCGTGATCGATGGCTCTTCCGCTGGGACGCGGTCCCCCGCAGCGCGCGCGATCGACGCCGTCAGCCCCATCGCGATCAGCAGCAAAGCTGCGGTCGAGGTGCCTCTCATGGGAGCACGACAAGCCCGTTCCATAACCGCCAAGCTGAGCCTCCGCGGCCGGAAAACCCGGTGACACCAGACGGTTCCGGGATCGGCTTCAAATACCTTCGTGGTAGTAGTGGACACCCAAGCGGTGGCGCGGAGCCGGCCGGTTGAGCCCTAGCCAGTAATCGAGCGTCTCCTTGACGGTACGCGCGAATTCAGGAAAGTCCAGCGGCTTGCAGATGTAGCTCTGCGCTCCCCAGTGGTAGGCTTCCAGAATGTCGTGATCGTCGTTGGAACCCGTCAGAACGACCACCGGGGGGACTCGCGTGCGTTCATCCCACCGCACGCGGCGCAAGACCTTCAGCACCTGTAATCCATTCATCTTGGGCATCTTCAGATCGAGCAGGATCAGGTCGGGCAATTGCTGCGGATCACGGTCGGCATACCTGCCCGTGGCGAAAAGATAGTCGATGGCTTCGGCGCCATCTTGGACCACTTCGAGCCGGCAGGGGATCGAGCTTTGCGCCATGGCTCGACGGAAGACCAAGACGTGACTCCGGTCGTCGTCGGCCAGGAGCACTACCTTCTCTCGGTCTGTCAGGGCTTGCGTCACGAAAGTACCGCAAGATCAACGGGATGCAAGCAGGAAAAGCGGCCTGCGCACGAATAGTCACGTACGAGACGATCCCTCATAGCAACACGAGGGGGCAAGCGTACCACATCCTACGCACCGCGCGCTCCGTAGAGAAGCCCAGTCTGGCAGAAGCTGAGCCTCGGAAAATGATCCGTCAGCGCGTGGTGATTGGATTGCCGGAATCGTGGGATCGTGCTCGCAAAAAAAAGGAGATCCTGCGGAGGGAATCGGGGAAACTCGTAGAGGGGCGGCGGAGCAGGGGGGAGCCCGGCGGCCGCGAGATGGGTACCGCAAAGTGGACTGCTTCCCCAGGTCGCCGCTCGTGGCGCGTTTCGTCCGCTGAGCAACGATTGCACTCAGTGCCGGCTGGCGATTGCCAGAAGCAGGATGGCCGAAGCCGTGCCGTCCATCGTGGGCTCATTGGTCGAGTAGTCCATGACGTCGTCATGGTAGACGGCGCGCTCGTCCTGGAAAGGAGCAAGCGGGTCCGGCTCGGTGATCGACACGCCCTTGAGGCCCTGGAAGATGCTTTGGCGGACCGGCCCGTCGACCAGACCGCCGCGGATCGGACGTCCGGTGAGCCGAGTGGTCATCAGGTGTACGCTTCTCGGAGAAACGTGGCCGATCCCGGTGAACATGGTCGTTCCCCACGGATTCCGCCCTAGAAGCCAGTCTCGCTGCCGCGCCGTCATGGCGGCATACTCCCGATCGCCGGTCATGCGCTCGTAGAGTAAGCCTTGAGTCGCCAGAGCGGTCACCAGATTGTTCGAGCACCAAGAAAGGCACCGCCACGCGGTAGGGATTCTTCTCGCCCATGTCCCGCGAGCGCGCAATTCCCTCGCGGTAATACGTCGCCAAGACCTGCTTGAATTCGGTATCCACGAGATCGTAGAGGCGATGGTGGCCGAGGTTGACGAACGGGTAATACTGGTAGTGCCGGGCCTGCTCTTTTCCCATCCAGGATTCGGAGGCGGCGAGCCGCGCGTAGCGCTTGGCGTCGTCCAGGTATGCGCGGTCGCACGTCGCACGATACAGCTCGGCCGCGCCCCACTCCATGTCGTCGGCCCAGGTGGATTCTTCATAGCGATACGGGGCGCTGTAGGAGTTGCCCTGCTGCACGCCCTCCTGCGCCGGCCGAACTGATAGACCTCGATCCCGGCCTGCAGGCACTGCTGGGCGAAGTTGCGGTAAGCATCGCGGTCGCGAAAGACCTGATAGGCCAGCGCCATGGCCGCCGCATACCGGCCGGCGATGTTGGCCACCCCGTTGGATTGGCTCTGGAATCGGCCGAGTCCCTGCGGCTTGCCGTCGGCGAAATAAACCACGCGTTCGCGCCCCTTGCCCCAGCCGTAGTCGACGTTCTCGTGCTGCGGCAGGCGCCAGCCCGCGTGATCGCGGTCGTCGGCCACTTGATGGTAAAGTTGGTCCGGGGCGGGGTGGAGTTTGAGCATCCACGTCAATCCCCAGTGTGCCTCGTCGAGCAGATCGGGCAGGCCATTGGCTCCGGGCCGGCCACGATCGTTCATTCGATCGGCGAAGACCGAGGGCGACCCGAGAATGTCCTTTGCTCGTGCGTCCTGCTCCAACTGCCAGGCGAGCAGCATTTGGGCGGTGGCGTTGCTCGAGGTGATCAAATACTTGAGCAGATCGGCGGCATCGTGCCAGCCTCCGCGCGCGTCGAGGGGGGTACCGGGCGGGGTGGGGCCGAAGGCCGTGCGGCCGTCGAGCGTGTGGCAGGAAGCGTTGAGCCAGGGGTTGTCGTTGCATCGCTGCTGGCGCATGAATTCCAGGAGTACGTCGGGCAAGTCGCGAAACACGTCGTCGCCTATCCGAAAAGGATGCGACTGTGCCGTCCCCATACGCAGGAAGTAACGCCCCGGCTGATCCAACGCGGAAAAGTCCAATTCGGCATGGGCTTGGAATTTCGCCCACGAGCCGCCAGGGATCGGCCGCGACTGCCCTTCCCACACCGGCCGACCGGTTTCGGCGTCGAGTACCTGGAATTCCTGGGGGACGATCTGCGCCGCGAAGGCTACGGCGAGTTTCGAGTCTCGGGGTAGATAGCCGATCTGACTGGCGCGAACGTGGATTGGTTCGGCGCACGGCGCGTACGTGGCGACGAACGCGACTGCAACCCACACGGCCATTCCGTGCAACGTCGGCTTCAAACAGGCTCGCATGGGCAGAACTCCATCGCCAGCAGGGGGCCATTTCCGCGGGTTCACGATAACGATGACGCGGCGGCGCGTCAAACACAACCGAGGCGCGGTGCGAGGTGCGAGGTGCAAAGTGTCGCGGTGCAAAGTGTCGAGGTGTCCAGGGCAGGGGGCTTGCGGAAGCTCGCCGGGCGCGAACAATGGCCCATGGCAGCCGCGCGACGGGCCGCAACCACTCACTGCTACCCCAGGGAAATTACGATGAAGACCAACCGCGTGAAACGCCTGCTGCGCGAAGGCAAGCCGACCTTCGGCACTTGGCTGACTACCGACAACCTGCATATTGCCCGCCTATTGGCACGCGTTGGCTTCGACTGGCTGACGCTCGACATGGAACACTGGGCGATCGATTGGCGCGAGGCCACGGCGATCTTCGCCGCAATTTCGGACGCGGGTTGTGTTCCCCTGGCGCGCGTTCCGGAAGGAAATCACCACTATATCAAGCGCGCCCTGGACGCCGGGGCGTGGGGCATCGTCGTGCCGATGGTCAACACGGTCGAGCAGGCTCGGGCGGTGATTGCGGCAGCCAAGTATCCTCCCGAGGGGAACCGCAGCGTGGGCGGAGGTTGCCATGCCCTGAACTTCGGCTGTTCGGCCGACGAGTACTACGAGCGGGCCAACGATGAGATCCTCGTGGTGCTACAAACGGAAAGCCCACAAGGCGTGGAAAACGCCGAGGCGATCTACCGACTGAGGGGCTGCGATGCGGTGTTCATTGGGCCGTTCGACCTGGGTTTCAACCTTCGCACTCCCGACGGCCATCGCCCCACGCCCGAAGAACATGAAACAATGGTCCAGCGCGTGATTGCGGCAGGCAAGAACGTGGGCACTGCGACGGGCATCCACTGTCTGGAGCCGGAGCAAGCTCTCGAGCGCGTGCGGCAGGGGATGCAATTCCTCGCCATCGGCAGCGAAGTGCGCTTGCTGCTGAAGCGTGCCGGCCAGGTGGTCGAGGCGCTGCGGCCCGGCGCGGCCGCTTCGATGCCGCAGCAATACTGAACCTCCGGCCGAAGGTGCGCCGCGTCCACCTTCGTCAGTTTCGCCAAACGAGCGTGGTCAACGAATAAGGGAGCCCGCCCAGTTCGTATTGCAGTTCGCCGAACCAGGCGACGTATCCTCGCTCGGGTCTGGCTACCTTGCCCACGTACTTCCCGCCGTCGAACTCCAAGGGCTGGCTCCGCCAGGTCGAAGGGCGAAAGTCCTTCGAGTCGGAATGGGCCAGCCAAAGCCGTCCCGCCTTGGGGGCCACCGACGCCTCGATGGCCAGTTGAATGTCGGCGCCGCTGTCGGCTTGCGACCAGCGGAGTTGGGGCAGGGGAGTGTGCACGACGGCCTGGCGGAAGAAGACGGCGAGCGTGGAAAGCGCCAAGAAGCGGCCGCCGTCGAGCCCGTGTCCCGCGTTGGGAAGCTTGAGCACGTATTTCGGCCCCACCAATCCATCCCAGTAGAGCTGCGTGGCGTCGACGACCCAGTAGCGGTCGTTCGTGCCGCTGATGATCAGCTTGGGAAGAGTCAAACGCTGGCGGTAGCTATAGGGGTCCATCATCCGCCGCAAAAGCGCCTCGCGTTCGGATTCATCCTTGGTCTTGAGCAAGCCCTTGTGCGCGTAGTCGGCGATCTGTTCGCTGAAGGCTCCCCAGGAATCGAGTTGGCGCTGCATCTGCGGCTTGAAGTTGAGCACGTCAATCACGATCGGCGCCACCGCGACAACGCGACGGTCGGCGGCAGCCGTCAGCCAACTCGTCCAGCCGCGCTTCGAGGCACCCGTGACGACGAAGCCTGACAATTCGACCTTCCATTCCTGGCGCGCGAGGGCTTGGAGGGCGTCCATGGCGCGAACCGCGCTTTTGACCATGGGAAATAAGAGCGGCCACTCCGCGTCGCCCGTGCGGAGGTAATGGAGCCAGGTTTCGCTGATCAGGTCGTCTTCCTTGCGATTGCCCAAGAGGGGCTGATTGGGCACTTGATGGAGAATTGCCACGCGCACCCCGGTCGATTGCGCCAATTGAAGGCCGAGTTGGTAGCTGTCTTCGCCCGGCTCTCGTCCCGTCGAGCCTCCGGTAATGAACAGCAGCACGTGGTTGGAGCAGGTCACGGTCTTCGGTTCGTGCAAATGGAGGGAGTGCTTCCACAGATTCCCCTTCCATTGCTGCGACGTAAGTTCGATCCGGTATACGCGCCCTTGGGGACGCTCCAGACGATCGCGCACGCGCCAGGCGAAGGAATCATCGGGCCGCGAGACGTAGTCATCGAGCGCCGGCAGCACCTCGTCCTCCGTCTTCGCCGGCTCGCCGGCAAGAACAAGGCCGACCATTGCAGGCCCGGTCAGCGCGGGGAGGGTCAGCGCAAGAATCCATCGAACCATGCTCACCATGGCTGTGCTCGCCAATCTACTTAAAGGAAGGGTCAGACATCGACTGCCGATCGCCTGCCGGTCAGTCGGCTCCCTGCGCTATCCGGGATCTCCGCTTTCTGGGAGCAGAGCCCATCGCCCGGGCCCTCCGACGCCCGTGTCAGGACGTGATCCCCTTGGTCAGGGCCATGAAAGCCGTCTCGAGATTGATCTCGTCTTCCTTGAAGACCGTCAGCCGGTAGCCGGATTCTATGAGCAACGAGGGCAGGTCGCTATAGTCCTGGGTCCCTTCGCAAAGCGTGGCGAACAGACGCCCCTCGCGCATTTCCACCTTCTCCACCACGGGGTGCTGTTCGAGGAGCTTGGCTGCGCCGTCGGCCGATCCCACCAGGCCGATCTGCACGACCGGCTGGCGGCGCACGCGGCGCAGTCACGTCGGTCACGTCGGCCGAGACACGCAGCTCGCCAAGCTCGATGATGCCGATCTTGTTGCACACGTCGGCCAGCTCAGGCAGGATGTGGCTGGAGACCATGATCGTCTTGCCCAGCGCGCGGAGTTCCTTGAGCAGACCTCGAATCTCGATCCGGGCGCGGGGATCGAGGCCGCTGGCGGGTTCGTCGAGCAGCAGCACTTGCGGGTCGTGCAGGAGCACGCGGGCCAGGCCCAGGCGCTGCGTCATGCCGCGGGAGAGGCTGGTGACCAGGGCATCGCGCTTGTAGCCCAGGTCGACCAGCGCCAGCATGTCTTCGCAGACTTTGTGGCGCTTCGGTCCCTTGATCCGATAGGCCGCGGCGAAGAACTCCAGGTACTCGATCACCTTCATGTCGTCGTACACGCCGAAGAAGTCCGGCATGTACCCGATCAGGCGGCGGATCTCCTTGGGATGCGTATAGATCGAGTAGTCGCACACATACGCCTCGCCCCAACTCGGCTGCAGCAGCGTGGCCAGGATGCGCATGGTCGTGGTCTTGCCGGAACCGTTCGGACCGATGTAGCCGAAGACGTCTCCCTGCTGGAGTTCGAGCGTGAGATTGTTGATGGCGCGGGTGTCGCCATAGACTTTGGTCAGATCTTGGGTCTTGATCACGTTGGGAGGTCCCCAGGGGGCACGCGGCACCGTGCCGGCGCCGCGCATCGCAACAGGTTGTGTCGGTGGTGGGCAGGCCGTGGAGCACCGCGACCGGCCGAACGATCCTGCTGGGCCTTAGGGCCCAGCCTCCAGTTTCTTTACGGGCAATACGAAGCGGTAGACGGTCAGATGCTCCGCCTCGGCGGCATCGAGCGGCGCCCCGTTGCGAAGGATCTGGACGCCCTGGGATGCTTCCGCCGCCGTGGGAGCCTCGGCGACGAGGATCGCGTGGCCGGCCTGCAATACGTCGCTCAAGTCGACGAAAGCCTGGTAGCGGTTCGCCAGGCCGGTGTAGTGGTAACCGCCTGCCGCTTTGAAGAACATCATCGCGCGGAGCACGTAAGCCAGATCGGTGCTCGCGCGATCATAGGGGGTGTTGATCTCTCGATTCTCGCCGAGTACGAGCTTGCGGCCGGTAAGCAGAGTCTTCAAGTCGCGACGTTGAACGGACAGACCGATTTGAATGGGCCGCCCGCGTTCGAGGTTTCCCAACTCATAGGCCCAGCGCCCGTAACAGAGCAGGCTTCCCTTGAGCGGGAAGTCCAGCTCGCTGGTGACCGAGCCGGTGAGGTTCCGTTCCTCGTCGCTCAAGACCGCTCGGATGGGCACGACGGATTGGCGGCCGTTCCATCGCGCTGCGAGGCTCTTCGTCGACCAGACTTGGATCGGCACGCGCGTCAGTGCGTCCAGCGACGAAGCGAACTCGTACGGCTGGCGCCACGTGGCGGGCGCAATCGTCCGGGCGTTCATGGCCCCCAATCCCTCTCCCGGCAATCCGAACCAGCTCAAGAGCAACGAGCCGGCTTCGGACGGGCCCCCAAGGCCGCGCGGCGCCCAGGTCAGGTCGTATTGATCGACGCGCGGGCTGAACACATTCGCCCAGGAGGTTCCTCGCACCTCGCCCGTCGGCAAGTCCACGTCGATCAGGTCCACCTGGTTGAGCCGCACTTGGTGTCCTTTGATCGCATTGGCCAGCACGTACAAGCCGGCGCTGACGCCGACAACCGCCAAGGGAAAGGTGATCCAGGTGGTCGCGGCGCGACCGAATACCTTGCGGACCAGGAAGTAGTCTCCCGGGCCGATCAGGATCAGGTAGCCCGCCACGATCACCACGATGCTCCAAAACGGAACCAAGATGACCTCGGGAAACTGGTCCAGGGCGCTGCGTAATTGGCCTGCCAGGTCGTCGTAGCCGTGACGTATGATACCTCTGCCTTCACGGACGTTCTCCAGGGATGCGGCCCCGAGGTCGAGCAGCTTGCCCACCAGGACTCCTCGGTCGGGCCAATCGCGAAGCGGCCCTTCATCCAGGTCGAACGCCGTGAAGATCACCTGTCCAAATCCCAAAGCGCGGCGGACGATCAACGGCAGCGTGCCTTCGCGGGCCTCGACCACACCTTGCGCACGTTCGATCTGGCTCACGCGCAGCGCACCGGCCGCGCCGCTGGGGATTGGCACACGGCTCTCAATGTAGCTCTCCAGGGCATTGGTCTGACGCAAGGGAACCGTCTGCTGGAACTCTCCGGGCGCCAGCCGGGCCAGTGCGCCGCGGATTGCCAGCACCGCCTTGCCCGAACGGCCTACCGAAAGCAGAAGCTTGCCGCCCAGTCGCACCCACTGCTCGAGAGCGGCGATTTGCGCGTCGGGCTCCAAGGGCGCGGCGAAGATCTCGGGCCGGCTCGTGGAAAGCGCGACCAGATCGATCCCCTCGTAGCCGTACCATCGCGTCGGCAGCGCGCTGAGGTCGTCAAGACGCACGACCGTGGCATGCTCGCCGCTCTGCGCGCGCAGGCCCTTGACCGCCTCTTCGACCCCCATGGCGTCGCGACCGACAACCGCGATCAACACTTCCTTGGAGGAAACCGCCGGTGGGAACACGCTTCCTTCCGGCACCGCGCCAGCCTGAAACAGTCGCTGGACGCGGAGCCCCTGCCGATCCCGGAATTCCACCGCCAGCGAACTCTCTCGCCGGCCGAACCGCACGTAGAGCACATTGCGAAATTCCCTTCCCGGCTCCACGCGGCATGGCGCGTCCAACGCCGTGGAGAACTGCGTTGGCACTCCGTCGCCGTCGGGGACGGTGAGAACGATCTGCCCTTCGGCCGGTTCGGTCCCGCCGGCCAAAACGACTTCGACCGGCGTCCACAGCCCCGCCTTGTAGTGGCCGGAAAGTCCCACGCGGACCCCCGTAATGGTCGGCAGGCGGTCCGCGCGAGCGCATGCGTCGTGGCCAGTCGCCAGAAGCCCGATCAGGATCAAGGCGAACGTACGCCCCCTCATGGCTTCCCCGCATCTGGACAGGCACACACGAACTGACCGCATCCCGGACAACCCGCGCCGTATTTGGCCAACACCGCCTGATTCAGGTCTACGCCCGCCACATTGGCGATCGTCGTCAGCCATGCCAGCACGTCGGCGAACTCGTGCGTGCGCTCGGCGAGTGTTCCGCTCCGTAACGCCGCCGCCAGTTCCCCAATTTCCTCCATCAGCCACATGAACGTGCCTTCGACCCCGCGGGCCACGTCCTTGCGCATGTACATGTCGCGGATGAGTTGCTGGAACTCCATCAGGGTAATCTGGCGGTCATGCCCGGAGCCAGCCTCCGCGGGCCGGACGACGTCGTCGTGGGTCACTTCGCGCACCTCAAAGTTTTCCAGAAGAAGCTACGGACGAACGAGTGAGGACTGGTTTCAGGTCCCCGGCACACTCGGTGCTCGGGGGAAAACTTGGAGCGAATCTGGTCCTTGGCTCGCGTGCATCTCGCAAAACAACCGCCACCTCCTCGCCTGGGGTGGCAGATCCGTCCTACGTCGCCCGGGGTCCACCGGTTGCCCGTCCGATCGGTAACCATCCGGCGGATAGCCGCATGTGATACGTCAATCCTCTAGGGGTGGTTCAGTCTCGGGATGAATCTGCCGTATTTTGGAGGGGAACTCTTTGTCTGAATAGGGGGGTAACGGTCGCTTGCAGGGGAGGGGGAGCGGACTCGACGGCACTAATCCAGAAGCCACTCGACCACGCGGACCAGTCCATCATCGTCCTGAGTTGGGGCTACGCGGTCGGCCGCGGCCTTGACCTCCGGCAGGGCATTGCCCATGGCAACCCCAAGGCCGGCCGCGCGGATCATGGGAATATCATTGACGTCGTCGCCGACCGCGCAGACTTGCCCGGGCTCAATCCCCACGTGGCCGCCAGTTGCTGGATGGCAGACCACTTCGTGACTCCGCCGGGCGCGAATTCGCAGAGGAACCCGACGTACTTCGGGCTGCGGAGGACGTGGGTGGAGATTTGCACGTCGAGCGCGGCGGCAAGGGCCCGCTCCAACTCGAGCATTTCGGGCGCGTGCCCATGGCGAAACCGCCGAATACGTCGCGGGGCGGGTCGCTGAGCAGGCCAGGGCAGATCCTCCCGCAGTCGGGATTGAGCCGCAAGTACTCGCCGAGTTCGGGGCTCTCGACCTCCGCGCGAGCGTGATAAAAGTCGAAGCCTTCGTCGAACGTGTCGCCGCAGAGTACGGGATCAAAACCGGCACGCACGATGATCTTGAGTGCCTGGCACAGAACGGCGGGATGGAATTCGGCGCGAAACAGCGTGCGGTGGTCGCGGGGGTCCTTGACCAGCGCCCCGCTGGCGGTCACCAGGGGCACATCAATCCCCAGCGGCTCGACGAGGTGCAGGGTGCGGCTGTAGCGGCGTCCGGTGGCGAGCACGACGTGGATTCCGGCACGACCGGCGCGCGCGATTGCTTCGCGCGTCGCCGAAGTCAGCTCATCACGGCTGTTCACCAGCGTGCCGTCGATGTCGATGGCCAGCAATCGATAGGGGGGCATGGTCACTGCACGTCCGCCATGACGGCCAGTTGGTTTTGGGATCGCGTCTGCTCGCGTTCCAGATAGTAGCGGCCCTGACGGATGGCGATGTGATCCCAGGGCAGCCGCGCGTCCAGCGGCCAGGGTTGATGAAGCACGGATTGCACGTCGATTCCGCTTTCGGCCAGCGCCGCCCACCAGATTTCCGGTTGTGCCCGGTCCCGCCAGGAATCGAACCGCGCGCCGTGCGCCACGCCCGTTCGATCGCGGCTCCGAGGCGGCGATCGCCCCGCGCCATGACTCCTTCGAGCATGCTCGAATCGACGTCGTGGCACTTGATTTCCACGGAGCGGAGGGTGCGCCGGCGACGGAGGCGCTGGTGCGCTTCGATGAAGTACTCGCGTCCCTGCATGCCGTTCCACTGGTACGGGGTGTGGGGCTTGGGCACGAAGTTCGACACATTGGCTACCACGGTGGCGGCTCGGCCGCGGATCTCTTTGCCGATCCGCGCGATCGTCTCGGCCATATCCAGGATTCCGTCCAGGTCGGCCGGTCGTTCGCCCGGCAGACCGCAGAGGAAATAGAGCTTGATCCGCTGGAAGCCGTTCTCAAAAGCCTTCCGGCATCCCTCGAAAAGATCCTCGTTCTTGATCGGTTTGCCGATCTGCTGGCGCATGTCGTCCAGAGCGACTTCGGGGCGAACGTCAGACCGGAATGACGCGCCGTATCGAGCAGCTCGCCGAGGGTGCCGCAATTGCTCGTTGACGCGGAGACTCGGTACCGAGATCGAGACGCCTCGCGGATCGAAGGTTTCCTTCATCCGCCGAATGAGCTCGTCGAACTGAGGGTAGTCGCTCGTCGAGAGCGACAAGAGCGAGATCTCGTTGTAGCCCGTGGTCCGGCAAGCCTCCTCTGCCGCCGCGATGATCGTTTCAATGCGCCGGAAACGCAGCGGGCGTTTGATCGTCGTGCTCTGGCAGAAGCGACATCGCCAGGGACAGCCGCGCATGATCTCGATCGCGATCCGGTCCTGCACGCACTCCACCAGCGGCACGATCGGCGAGCGGGGAAGGGGGAAGGCGTCGAAGTCGTCCAGAATCGCGGGCTTGATCAGTTCGGCAATGCCTGCGCGAAGCGGCCGGAGGGCGCGGAACCGGCCATGCTCGTCGTACTCCGGCTCGTAGCAGCTCGGCACGTAGACGAACGAGAATTGCCGGGCCAGCATGGCGAGGGCCTCGCCGCGGTCGGCTGCCGCGGCTGCGCACGCGCAGCCACGCTTCGCACACCTCAGTCAGCGAGCGCCTCTCCATCGCCCAACACGAACAGATCGATGAACTGAGAGAGAGGCTCGGGGTTCTGCGCGCAGGGGCCTCCGGCGATCACCAACGGATCGCCGAGCGTGCGATCGGCGGCCGAAAGCGGTATTCCGCCCAAGTCGAGGATCGTGAGCACGTTGGAAGCGCAGAGGTCGTACTGGAGCGTGAACCCCACAACGTCGAATTGACGCAACGGAGTGAAGGTTTCGAGGCTGCAAAGGGGGAGCCGTTCGCTCCGCAATAGCTCCTCGTAATCGGGCCAGGGGGCGAAGATGCGCTCGCAGGCCCAGTCGTCGGGCGCATTGACGGCGCTGTAGAGCACCTGGAGCCCGTGGCAGCTCATCCCAATGGCATACGTATCCGGGAAGGCGAGACACAGCTTCCCTCGAACCGCCCGGTGGTCTTTGACCGTTGCGTTCAGCTCCCCACCCACGTATTGGCCGGGGGTTTGCACGCGGGACAAGACGCGAGCCACGATGGCCTGCTTGAGGTCCTGATTGAGCACGAGGCGAGTCTCCCGCTGGGAGTACCGGAGGGGCGGCAAAGACAGGTAATTATTGCAGGTGGAAGGGGGTGGAAAAAGGGGGCGCACCGCGCCGCCCCGCGCCGAGCCGGTGCGGCGTGGAGTATAGTAGAGAAATAGACCGGTAGAGGCAGTTCCCAATCGTCGCGAGGGCCGACGCTCATGTGTGCCACGGAATTCCGAGGGAAGATCCCAAGCGGCTCGTTTATCGCGGCGGCCTTGATCGCGATCCTTTCGTGCGAACGGGCGGGGGCTGCACCGGCGCGATTGGACTTCGCCGCGGCGCCGAGCGCATGGTCGACAAGGAAATCGTCGCCGCGGGAGTGACCAATCCACGCGTGATCGAGGCCATGCGCAAGACTCCGCGGCACGAGTTCGTGCCCCCCGGCGCACCGTGTCTCGGCATATCTCGACATGGCGCTGCCGATTGGCGAGGGACAAACCATCTCTCCCCCGTTCATCGTCGCCTACATGACCGAGCAACTCGACCCGCAACCCGATGACAGAGTACTGGAAATCGGTACCGGCAGCGGATACCAAGCCGCGGTGCTCAGCGCCGTAGTGAAAGAGGTCTACACAATCGAAATCGTCGAGCCGCTGGGGCGGCGCGCTGCGCGACGATCTTGAAGCGTCTAAAATACGCCAACGTGCACGCGAAGATCGGCGACGGCTTCCAAGGCTGGGCCGAACACGCCCCCTTCGACAAAATCATCGTCACCTGCTCGCCCGAAAACGTGCCGCCGGCCCTGGTCGATCAGCTCCGGGAGGGCGGACGCATGATCATTCCGGTCGGTCGAGCGCTACCAGCAAACCTTCTACCTCCTGAAGAAGGTGGAGGGCAAGATGGAGAAAGAAGCCCTTCGCTCGACGCTCTTCGTGCCCATGACCGGCGAGGCCGAGCGGCTGCGCAAGATCCAGCCGGATCCGGCGAATCCCTCGCTGGTCAACGGTGATTTTGAGGACACGGCGGGCGATCCGGAGGAGCCGCTCGCCTGGCACTACCAGCGGCAGCTCGCGGTGGTGAGTGATGGTGAAATCCCCTCAGGCAAGAAGTACGTCGAGTTCACGAATGCCGAACCGGGGCGCTCCGCGCACGCGATCCAAGGATTCGCCGTGGACGGGCGCAAAGCCAAGGCCCTTCACGTGTCGCTTATGGTGCGCGCCGAGGAGATTCGACCGGGGCCGGGCCTTCCTGCCGGGCCTTCGCTGGTGTTCACCTTCTACGACGAGAAACGCGAAACGATCGGAGAAGAGACGCTGGGGCCCTGGCGAGGCAGTTTTGCCTGGCGGAAGGTCGCCGGCCAAGTCCCCGTTCCGCCCAAGGCGCGCGAGGTGATTATCCACATCGGATTGTTGGGAGCCACGGGTAAGATCGCCCTGGACGCGATCAAAGTCGAGCGCGCGCCGTCGCGCGAGAAATAGACGGTCTGGCCGGTTCGCCGAGAGCTCTCGAATCGCCCCCGCTAAGGTGAATCTGGACCAGCAACCCCATCAGAATGCCGTTCGCCGCCAGTCCGCTCCCGCCATAGCTGACCCACGGGAGCGAGAGTCCGGTGACGGGCAACAAGCCGACATTCACGCCGGTGTGGATCAACACCTGCACCGCCACGAGGCATGCAAATCCCACCGCCACGAGCCGTGCGACCGGATCGCGCACTGCCGCACCAATGGCCAGGGCTTGCACGGCGATCACCGCGTAGAGCCCCAGGACCAGCGCGGCCCCCGGCAGCCCTAATCGTTCGGCCACGACGGAGAAGATGAAATCGCTCCGCGCCTCGGGTAGGCGGTAAACGGCTGAATCTTCAACGGCGCTGCCAAGGAGCCAACTTCCCCACACGTTGCCCAATGCAGCCACTTGCTTGGCCTGCCGAAGCTGATAGTTGTCGCTCGTGACCGGCTCGCCCGGTCCGGGCTGGTCGAACAGGGCGACCACGCGCGATTTTCTGTTCGCGGCTCATCTGCGTCCAGAGAAGCGGACCCGCGAGCACCGCCAGCAGAACCAGCCGCGCTATCGACCTTCTCGGCATTCCCGCGGCATAGAGCATTGCCAAGGCGACGGGCGGGAATACCAGCGCCGTGCCCAGGTCCGGCTCGAGAAGGACCAGCCCCATGGGGACTACCGCCAGGACGAGCACACCGAAGGTAGGCCACAGGGAGGCGGCAACGTCGCGATACGCGAGCCAACGCGAGCATGCCAGTACGAAGGCGACCTTGGCAAACTCCGAAGGCTGAATGCCCAGCCAGCCAATGCGAAGCCACCGCCGCGCTCCGTGAATCGAAGGACTCAGCAGAACGGCTGCCAAAAGGATCACCACCAGAGCATACGCGTACGGCGCGGCGCGAGTAACCATGCTCGGACGCACCAGGGCGAGGGTCACCGCAGCCAGCACCGCCAGACACGACCACAAAACCTGCAACCGCACAAAGCGAGCGGGCAAGTCAGCCCAATCCTCCGTGCGGGCAATCGCAATCCACCCAATGGCCAATAACAAACTTGCAGCCGCCAAGGGCGCCCGAGGAAGCCGAGAGGATGTGGGGAAGACCGTCATGGCCAAGGTTGATGAGGTTCCAGTCGCGGGCCGGTGCATGCTCGACGAGGACGCACCCAGACGCACTCATCGGACGTGCCGTCACCAAGGCGGCCACGATCAAGGCGGACCGACAGAGGGCGGATTATAGAAATCCCCACGCCCAAGCCGCCAGGGCAATGCGACGGACGCTCGTGCGCTTCCTCTGCTGCGGAACCGGAGCCAGCCTTGATGACCTCCAACTGCATGCACTGCCGCGGGGAAGGGCAGGGCGAGGTTCCATCGCGTAAGCGTTGAAGTGACAACCGGTTGCGAGGTTTGCTTAGCCGGAGAAGTTCCCCCATCCTACTTGATTTATCGATTCTCCTTGCTATGCTAGCGCGGTAGCGAGTGTACTTCATGGGCCTATTGGAAAGGAGGATTCCAATGATCCAATTGAACCGACATCGCCTTCTCTTGCCCGCGATCCTTGCCATCGCACTTCTGTCGGGTCTTTCCCAAGCCGATGCCTTCGTCTGGCAACGTCTCTGGTTGGGTGGCTGCTGCACGCCCGCGTGGGGAATCAGCTATGACCCCTGCTGCGATTTTGGCTGGTATCGCTCGTGGGGTCCGGTGTATCGGGCAGGGCTGTTTCCTCGGCGCGTGTGGCTCCGTTCGGCCTACTGCTGCGACTTTTCGGGAAGCTGGGGTCAGAACGGGGGAGACGCGTTGAGTTCAGGTTGCTGCGGCGCGCCTGCTGGAGCTACCGGCATCACTCCACCGCCTACTCCACCGATGCCACCCAGTTCGCCGGCCGACGCGCAACCGAAATTGGCGCCCCAACCCCCAGCGCCCCCCTCGCCTGGGGCTGATGGCACGGATTCCATATTGCGACCCGGACCGGTTGCGCCCCCGAAGCCAGGCATCTCTCCGGCGCCGAGTGGGACCTCCGTGCCGCGGAAGGGCCAAATGCAGTTGACGATCAACGTGCCCGCCGATGCCGAGGTGTCGATCAACGGCCGGCCAACGCGGAGCCTCGGCCCGGAGCGACGATACGTTTCTTATGGCCTGGAGCCCGGAAAGGTCTATCCGTACGTGGTGAGCGTCGTCGTGCGGTCCCCATCCAACGGGGAAGACTCCCGCGTAACGCGAACGATCTACGTCCGGGCTGGCGAGGAACGGCAGGTCGCGTTCTCGCAGAATCTTCCCTGGGAACGGCGGCTGGCCGAAGCATCGCGGGGCCGGTAGAGGCCCAAATTCCAAATCTCTTTCGTCAAAGTGGCGCCTCCGTGCGTGTTGATCCGCCCGGGGGCGTCTCATTTTCTTGTCCACCCAAAATGCGTTGCTTTTCCGAGTGGGCATGGCTTTGCCAGAACCTCGGTTGAGGATCTCCGCTCTTGGAAGTTATAATGTCCGTTTGTCAATCGCGTGGATTGGCCGCTCTGGAGCGAAGGTGAACCGTGCCGAACGAACCCCATCTCAATGGGAATCGCGGCGGTCCAGTCCTCCGGGTGGGACGTCGAGTGTGAGATTGTGCGCTTTGTCTGGGAGAGTAATCCGTGTTCGACTCGATCGCTTTGGTCGGTGCTACTGGTGCCGTTGGAACCATCATGTGCCGCTTGATGGAATCGCGCCGCTTTCCTTTCAAGCGGATCAAGTTCCTTGCCTCCAAGCGATCTGCGGGGAAACCGATCTGCTTCGCCGGCAAGACCTACCAGGTGGAGGAGCTTAAGCCCGAGTCCTTCGACGGGGTTGAACTGGCGATCGCCAGCACGCCGGACGAGACGGCGCGAGATTTTGTCCCCGGCGCGGTCGAGCGCGGCTGCGTGGTCGTCGATGAGAGCGCGTACTTCCGCATGGATCCCAAGGTGCCGCTGGTGATTCCCGAGGTGAACGCGCACGCCATCTGGAAGCACCGGGGAATTATCGCCAGCCCCAATTGTTCGACGACTCAGATGGTTCAGGCCATGAAGCCGCTGCACGACGCGGGGAAGATCCGCCGCGTGATCGTCAGCACGTACCAGGCGGTCAGCGGCGCGGGCCTGGTCGGAAGCCGCGACCTCGAGAACGGCACGCGCGCCTCTGCTTGCCGAGAAAGCTTACCGCTATGAGTGCTTTCCCTATCCGATCGCCTTCAACTGCATTCCGCAGATCGGGTCGCCCAAGCATCAAGGCTATACCTCGGAAGAGATGAAAATGGTGGTGGAGACGCGGAAGATTCTCGAAGACGAATCGATCCAGGTCTGCGCCACTTGCGTGCGAGTCCCGGTGAGCAACTGTCACAGCGAGAGCATCCTCGTCGAGACCGAGCGCAAGATCACCGTCGACGAGGCGCGGCGGCTGTTCCAGGCGACGCCGGGGCTGATCGTCATGGATGATCTTCCCAGCAAGGTCTATCCGATGCCGGTCAATTGCGACGGCCGCGACGAGACGTTTATCGGCCGCATTCGCGAAGACCTTTCCTCACCCAACGGATTGACGTTCTGGTGCGTCAGCGACAACCTGCGCAAGGGCGCGGCGACCAATGCCGTGCAAATCGCCGAAGCCCTGGTCGCGGGGCGCGGGAAGTAGGCGGCGAAGTCCCACCGCGGGCATTCCGCCGCCCGCCGAATCGTCCGCCCCGCCGCGCTGCGGCACGTGATCCAAAGTGTGAAGACCTTGCACGGCGCGCTTGCGGCGGGAGTTTTGAACGAGGCCGCCATGCGAACGGTCCGACTCATCGTTGCCTACGACGGATCTGCCTACGCGGGGTGGCAATTTCAGACGGGCGAGCGGTCGCTTCAGGAGACAATCGAGACGGCGATTGCCAAGGTTACCGGCCAATCGACGCGCGTGATGGCCAGTGGGCGCACGGACGCCGGAGTGCATGCGTTGGGGCAGGTCGTCGGCTTTCGCACCCACTGTGCGCTCGCGCCCGAGGTGCTCTGCCGCGCCTTGAATGCCCACTTGCCGCGGGATGTGGTCGTTCTGGACGCGGCCGACGCTCCGGAGGGCTTCCACGCGACGATCCATGCGAAGCGCAAGCGCTACCGCTACGTGATCGACAATCACCCGGTGCGCGACGCCTTCCAGCGGCATTACACCTGGCACTATCCCGTCCCGCTCGACGTTGAGGCGATGGATCGTGCAGCCCAGTGTCTTGTGGGAACCCACGATTTCCGCAGTTTCCAGACCAGCGGCTCCGAGCGCAAGACGAGCGTGCGCACGGTATTCGAAGTGCAGTCGCGACGGGGTGAGGGGGCCCAGCACCGTCTGGTGCGCATCGAGATCGAAGCCAACGGTTTCCTTTACAACATGGTGCGCACGATCGTCGGCAGCCTCGTGCGCATCGGTCGCGGCGCACGGCCGGAATCCTGGCTGGCGGAAGTGCTGGCTGCGATGGACCGTCGCGTTGCAGGGCCGACCGCGCCGCCCCAAGGGCTGTTTCTCGTGTGCGTCGACTACGGGTCCGACGGCTCCTCCGTCGCAAACCCCTGACTTTATTGAACCCTGGCCAATGCACCAGGCCGACCAGCGGGAGGCCGGAAAACAAGGTCGTACGGCCAGGCAGTTCGATCATTCACCATGCAGACGTCAACCATACCCGGTACTCTCCACAATCGGCCCCCCATGCGCATCGCACACATCATCACGAGATTGATCCTCGGAGGCGCGCAGGAGAACACGCTCCTTTCCTGCGAAGACCTGATTCGCATCTACGGCGACGATGTGCTGCTGGTGACCGGACCTCCCTTAGGTCCGGAGGGAAGCTTGCTGGAACGGGCCAGAGCAGGGGGGGTTCCGCTGGAGATCATCCCCGCAGCTGCGCCGCGCGATCCATCCCTGGCGCGACTGGGTCAGCTACTGGCAGATCCGCCGCGTCTTCAGCATTTCCAACCCGATGTCGTGCACACGCACAGCGCGAAAGCGGGCATCCTCGGTCGTGCGGCCGCCAGCGCACTGGGCATTCCCGCGATCGTTCACGGCGTCCACGGGGCTCCGTTCTATCCCTACCAGAGTTGGCTGGCGCGGACCGTATACCGCGCGTGCGAGCGGTGGGCCGCGCCGCGGTGCCATGCCTTCGTCAGCGTGGCCGATGCGATGACCGATCTCATGGTTGACGCCGGAGTCGCGCCGCGAGAGAAGTTCGTCACTGTGTACAGCGGCATGGAGGTCGAGCGTTCCTGGAATCGGACGAAGCATCGCCAGCGCGTTCGCGGTGAGTTGGGGTACCGGGCCGAGCATGTGGTGATCGGCAAGGTCGCACGCCTGTTTCACCTCAAGGGGCATGAGGATCGTGATCCGCGCCGCCGCGGGCGTCGTCCAACGGAATCCGTGCGCACGCTTCCTGCTTGTCGGTGACGGGATCCTGGCTGACACCCTGCGGCGGCAAATTGCCGCCTGCGGCCTGGCAGTCCCACTTCCAATTCACCGGTCTGGTGCCTCCGCAGCGAATCCCCGAGTTTCTCGCGGCCATGGACGTGGTTGTCCACACCAGTCTACCGCGAAGGCTTGGCACGCGTGTTGCCCCAGGCGCTGATCGCCGGGAAACCGGTGGTGAGCTACGACGTCGACGGGGCGCGTGAGGTCGTGATCCCCGGCCAGACCGGCTACCTCGTCGCTCCCGGGAACATCGAGGGCGTTGCCGAAGCGCTCGGCCAACTCGTTGCCGAACCAGCCCTCCGCACCCGCCTGGGGGCGGAAGGTCGGCGACGCTTTGCCGACGTTTTTCGCCACGAGCGTATGACGTCGCAACTTCGTGCTCTGTACGAGCGAATCCTCAGGCAATTGCCTGTGCGGCAAGCTTGAAGGGCAGGGGAGGGCAGGGGTTAAACGCACGGCCCCGGGCGACGCCATCGGTTTGCGTCGTTCGTCGTTTCGCCCTAAGCTTCATACAGTAGGACTAGTTATACTGTGCGGCGAGTTCCGCAGGGTGGAATTGTCCCGGATAGGGGGACTCGCTAAACTAGTACAAGCGCCTCCGAGTGGACTACCCAGGCAGGGTGGTCCTGGTTGTCCCTGAACTGGTCATTCTGTGAGCAAAGCAACTCTCAACCAACTCGGATCCTACCGGCTGCTGTCGCTGGTAAATACCAGCCGGCATTGCCAGATCTGGAAGGCGTATAGCGACTCAGAAAACCGGCCGGTGGCAATCAAGACGCTGGTCGAGCAGTTCCGCCAGGACCGGCAATACATAGCCCTGCTGAAACGGGAATTCACGGTCGGGTCGGGGTTGGTCCATCCGCGGATCATTCGCATCCACGAGTATGCGGTCGATCGGGGGGTTCCGTTTATTTCCATGGAGTGGTTTCCCGGGGCCAACCTGAAGACTCGGATTTACCAAGGGGCGGAGGCCATTGCCTCCCAGGTACCCCAGATCGTCGTCCAGGCCACGGAGGCCGTGGCGGTCTTCAATGGCGAGGGCTGGATTCACCGCGACATCAAACCTGAGAACTTCCTCGTCTCAGACGAGGGAGAAGTGAAGCTCATTGATTTCGCCCTGGCCCAGCGACGTAAAGGCTTGTTGGGGCGGCTGTTCTCGACGAAGTCCAAGGTCCAAGGGACACGGAGTTACATTTCGCCCGAGCAGATTCGCGGCGAGGCTCTCGACCAGCGCGCCGACCTGTACAGCCTGGCTTGCACGCTGTTTGAGCTGATCGCCGGCCGTCCTCCCTATACCGGCGTGAATACCAACGAGTTGCTGACCAAGCACCTTCGCGCCACCCCTCCGCTCCTGGAGACGGTGCGGCCGGATGTCAATCCTGAGTTCTCCCAACTGGTTCGCTCTGCCATGGCCAAGTATCCTATGGAGCGTCCCCACTCGACGGAGGAATTCTACCAGCGACTCGTCGAGACCCCCGTGTTCCGCCGTACCTACCGCAGCCCGCGTTCCGTCAATGGCACGCCGAGGTGAGCTTACGCCAGCGCGGCGACGGTACGGTCGCCGCGAGCGGGATGGATTTCGGTTCGCAGAGACAACAGCCGACAATGTAGTAAACGAGGCGTCCTCTTTCGCCGCTCAAGCAGGCAGCAGTGCCAGCAATGCTTGCTTGCCAGCTCCGCTCCAGGCCGCACTTTTCCCTTCACACTCTGGGCACGATCGTCACGATGGCAACAGCAGGCGACCACCGAATCTCCTTCGAACGGCCGATTTACGAGCTGGACGCGCGCATCGAAAAGCTCGACCGCACCGCCAAAGATAATCCCGAAGTGCTTGGCGAATTGCAGCGGCTGCGCAAGGAAAGGATCGAGCTGATCCGTCGCGTGTACAGCAGTCTGAAGCCGTGGGAGACCGTCGAGGTCGCCCGCCACCCCGAGCGGCCGCAGACGACCGACTACCTGGAGTTGGTCTTCGACGAGTTCGTCGAACTGCACGGCGACAAGTTCTTCGGCGACGACCGCGCGATCCGCACCGGCTGGGCCAAGCTCGACGCCTACAAGGTGATGGTCGTCGGCCACCAGAAAGGCAAGACGGTCAAGGAACGGAACGCCTGCTACTTCGGCTGCGCCATCCCGAGGGCTATCGCAAGGCGATGGCCAAGATGAAGCTGGCCGCCAAGTTCCGACCTGCCGGTGATCTGCTTCATCGACACGCCCGGCGCCTATCCGGGCATCGGCGCCGAGGAGCGCGGCCAGGCCCAGGTGATCGCCAAGTCGATGTTCGAGATGTCGCGGCTGCCGCACGCCGATCATCTGCGTGGTGATCGGCGAAGGCGGCTCCGGCGGCGCGCTGGGCGATCGGCGTCGGCGACCGCGTGGCGATGCTCGAGCACGCCTACTACTCGGTGATCAGCCCCGAGGGCTGCGCGGGCATTCTCTGGAAGAGCCACACCTTCAAGGAACAGGCCGCCGAGGCGCTGAAGATGACCTCCAAGGACCTGACGCGTCTGGGCGTGATCGACGCCGTGATCCAGGAGCCGCTGGGCGGCGCCCATCGCGACCATCACCAGATGGCCAGCGCGACTGAAGCTCTTCCTGCGGAACACGCTCCGCGAACTGCTCGGCCAGCCGATCGATCAACTGCGTCGAGGCGCGCTACCAGAAGTTCCGCCGCATGGGCGTCTTCTTCGAGCGGCTCAAGACTCAAGAGCGCGCGCCGGATCTGAATCCCTGCGACGACCATTCCCCGGCCACTCCCCAGGGATAATGGCCTGCTCCGTACCATGCCACGAGGTAGCGCCGCAGCGACACGCGCCCCCTGCTGTACTGCGCCCCCCTGCCGGCTGAGGGAGTTCGGCGTTCGCCATGAAACGGCGCCGGCGCAGGGCAGACAACGTTTCCAGCAGCGCGGATTGCTCGGGACCGATCGGACGCCCGAGCGCTGCCGCGTGGGCAGTCTGAACCTCGGCGGCCGCCCTGGACAAGGCGATGAATTGCTCCGAATTGCTCAGCGGCGGGCGTGGTCGAGGAACTGGAATTCGTGGAAGGCGAGGGATCGTTCTTGGTCTTTTGGGGGCTCTTTCTGTCTCTCCCCAACGTCCGATAATGTTTCTTATGTTCGGTCGGACAGCCGGGATTCCCCGGACTACTCCCAGTCCTGCCCGCTTCGCGCCGAGCGGATTCCTGAGCTCTTCTGCGGCTGCGGCGCGGGCAACGGCGGCAGCGGCGGCAACTCGTTCTCGATCCGCTCCAGAATCTCCTCGGCCCCCTGCCCCGGCGGCGCCGGCATCGCCGGCGCGTCGGCCGGCGTGGCCGGATCGAGCTTCCGATCCAGTTGCTCGACGTATCGCCCCAGCACGCGCCGCACGTCGTCCGGCATCATCGGAGCCCCCTTCTGGATCGCCATTGCGATGTACCGCCCCGAGTACGTTCTCAGCACGACCTGCCTGGCCGCTTCCGACAGAGTGACCGCAAAAAACGTTATCACCAGACAAAGCATGATCCCCTTGGCCAGGCCGAACAGCGCGCCGACCTGGCGGTCGAACTCCTGCAACTTCACCCGGTCGATCGCTTCGGCCACCAGGCGGAAGGCCAACCAGACGCCCAGCGACGTGACGAGGTAAAGGATCAGCATGCCCGCATAACGCCCCCAAGGAGCGTCGGTCAACGCCGCCCCCACGACCCCGCCGAACTGAAGGGCCACGACCGCGCTGACGACCAGCGAGGCCAACGAGGCCAACTGCCAGGCCATGCCCTTCCAAGCACCGAAGATCGTCGCCGCCAGCAGCACTGCTAGCATCAGGATGTCGTAGGGCTGAATCCCTAGTTCGTTCAAGGGTCCCTCCTCGCCGGCTGGCGCATAAGATCGCGTTGCCCGGGGAGAAGTATATCCACAGCGTCGGGCGATGCGAAGAGAGAATGGAGAGAAGGCGACGAACGGGAAGCGGGGGCAAGACGCCGTGCGTTTCGCAATTGCTCTTGGTGAAACCTCGCCTCTTCGGCTACAAGAAGACGGTACGTCACGAGAGTCCGCCAGAGCGCCAACCCCCGAGTCTGCCATGGCCGGTTTCAAGACCCACCTTGCCGTGAGTGCGCTGACGGGCATCGGATACGGTGCCGCTGCTTACGGAGTGTACGACGTGCCCGCCTCGGCCTGCATTCTGGCGGGCGGATTGTGCAGCGTGTCGGGCATGCTCCCCGATATCGACAGCGGCCCGGGACGACCGCTGCGGGAAAGCCTCTCCTTTGCCGCGGCCGTCGTGTCGACGATGCTCGTCGATCGGTTCCGGCAGTTCAATCTGCCGATGGATATGATTATCCTCGCCAGCGCGGCGGTCTACCTTGCGGTCCGTTTTGGGGTGGCGGAATTCCTCCGCCGCTACACGGTGCATCGAGGCATGTTTCACAGCCTGCCCGCGGCCGCGATCTTCGGCGAACTGGCGTACCTGCTCATGACGGGCGACGTACCGGTCCGCGCCTACAAGGCCGGCGCCGTTGTGGCGGGGTACCTGTCGCACCTGATCCTCGACGAGATGTACAGCGTGGAATACCGCCGCGGGCGCATGGCCTTCAAACGTTCCTGCGGCAGCGCATTGAAATTGTTCGGGCGCGATTTGCTCCCCAATGTCTCGGCGTACGCGAAACTCGGGCTGCTAACGTTCCTGGTGCTCAACGAGCCCGCCTGGATGCAGAAAGGCTATCAGGATCGCGTCGAGCAGACCGCCGATGCTTGGCTGGAGATGGTGCTGGAGTATTCGCAGCCCATGTTGGCGGAGACGACGCCGGCGTCGAGCGACGAAGTCCTTGGAATGTCCGAAGAAGCGCCCGGCACGTCCGTTTCGCCCCCGCCGTGGCAAGCGTCCGACGCGCCGCGCCCTCCGAGCACACCGCGCACTGGCTACGCGCCCGACGCCTGGACGCGCTGAGCAGGGGAGAGCAGGGCGGATTGCTGCACGTCGCGCCGGCGGCAGAGGCCGCTGGCCGCTACGGCTTGCCGCCGAACTGGCGGCTATCCACAAGAAGCGTCACCGGTCCGTCGTTGACCAGTTCCACGTCCATGGTCTCGCGGAACCTGCCCGTGGCTACGGGGATGTTGTGCCCGGAGACCTCACGCACGAACCGCTCGTAGAGCGTTTGGGCCGGCTCGGGCGGAGCCGCGTCGGTGAAGCTCGGTCGACGGCCCTTGCGGCAGTCGCCCAGCAGGGTGAACTGGCTGACAACGAGCATGCCCCCGCCCACCTCCGTGAGATCGAGATTCATCTTTCCCTGCGCGTCCTCGAAGATTCTCAGTCGGGCGATCTTCTCGGCCATTTGGCAGGCATCGGAGGGCGTATCGCCAGCCGCCACGCCTAGGAGCACCAACATACCCGGACCGATCTGGCCGACCACCTCGCCGCGCACGGTGACCTGGGCACGACGGACACGTTGAATCACCGCACGCATGGGAAACCGCGGTTTTTTTGGCCGCGCAGGGCTCAATCGAGGAGAAGGAGCGACCCCGCCACCATAGGCCATCGGTGGTCATGCGGCAAGCCCCTCTTCCCGTGCCCGTGGCGCCGCGGCCCGAGCGGCGTACAATGAGCGGAATCTGCTGCCGTACGAGACCGTGAGGTGAGGTGCGATGGGAAAGGACCGACCGAGAATTGCCTTGACGCTGGGCGACCCCGCCGGTGTCGGACCGGAGATCGTCGCTCGGGCGTGGACGCGTCCCGAGGTGCACGCCTGGTGCCGCCCCGTGGCGGTCGGCCACCCTGAGTTCCTTCGCCGCGCGGCCGCGATGGGCAAACTCGGTTTGAAGGTCGTGACGGTCGAGTCTCCCGGGCAGATCGAGCCATCCCCTGAAGTGATCCCCTGCCTGGCCTGTGGCCCATCGGAAGCAGCACGCGGAGAAATCGATGCGCGTGGGGGACAGGCCGCCTATGAGTCGGTCGTTACCGCGGCGCGCTTGGCCCTGGGCGGAGAGGTCGATGCGATCACCACCGCTCCTCTCCACAAGGAAGCGCTTCATCGCGCCGGTCACCATTATCCTGGCCACACGGAGCTGCTTGCCGAGCTGTGCGGCGTCGATGATTTCGCCATGATGCTCTATATGGGACCGGGAGAGCCGCTGTGCTCGCCCACCGGTCTCGCCGTGGTGCACGTCACCCTGCACACGTCGCTCCGCAACGCCCTGGCCGAGTTGTCGGAGGAGGGCGTAGTCGCCAAGGCCCGGCTTATCGATCGCTTCATGATGCGGATGATTGAAACACGCCGGCCGCGGATTGCCGTCTGCGCACTCAATCCTCACGGGGGCGAGGGAGGGTTGTTCGGCGACGAGGAGCAGCGGATCATTTCGCCCGCGGTGGTCCGGGGGCGGTCGGAAGGGCTGGATCTGGAAGGGCCGCTTCCCGCCGACACCCTCATGGTCCACGCCCAACAGGGACGGTATGACGGCGTCGTGGCGATGATTCACGACCAGGGGCACATCGCCCTGAAACTGCTGGGAATGCATCGCGCGGTTAACGTGACACTCGGCCTGCCGATCGTCCGCACGAGCGTGGCCCACGGCACCGCCTTCGATCTGGCCTGGCAGGGCGCGCGGAGATCGGAAGCATGCTCGAAGCCCTTCGCGTCGCGGCGCGCCTCGCAGAGGGCCGAGGAAGGTCGTAACTGCGCGCACCGCTTCGGCTTCGCTGCTTCCCCTATGCCGCTTTGCCCTCCTGCCCCGCCCCGCTCACTTCTTCTTTAGCCCGAGGCTGTCCAGGAATCGCTCCGTCTGATCGGTGTAGCCTCGTTCGCCGGGGCGGAAGTTGAAGCGATCGGCATTGATCGGTGCGTTGAGCACTACGTTGTACAGGTCCATGCTCACGATCGTAGTTTCCTCGCGCGGCGGCTCGTTCTCGGCACGCGACGGGGGGGGACGACGGAACTCAATGCGGCGGGGAAACAGACCGTCCTTTTCCAAATACAATACGACGCGATGGGCCAAATAGAGTGGCATCGCACCGAGGTCCACTGGCTTGCCCTCGCGGATCGCTGCGGAGTGCTGGGGGAGGATCTTCGCCAACTTCTCTCGCTTCCACTGACCCTGGAGACGGTAGGCGGGCAATTGTTCTCCCAGCCTGGTCTCTTCGATCAGGGTGAAGTCGAAGGAGCTATTCAGTCCGCGGAGCAGTTTAGGCAAGCCGCCTAATCCTGGCCAAGTTCCTATTCTTCCTGGTCCAGGAAAGTCTCCCCGTTCGTCCCACACTTTCGCGACACGACTGACGTCAATCCGGATAGGCGTTTCCTTGTCGCGGCTGATCCAGAGGAACTGTCCCTTGCAGACCTGAAGCAGCGAGCTGGTGTAATCCCCCAATTGGAGCCTCAATTCCAGGCGCAGCTCCAGGCCGTTGGGTCCGCGTTGCTCGAAGTAGCTTCCTGAGCCGACCAGTTGTTTATCGTAGATGTCAACATACTGGCGTGTCTCGGCGCTGATCGACCGGAGTGCTTCGAGACTGACGATTGCCTGTTGAAGAATTGCCTGGGCGTCGCCCCCGGGGGCCGGGGTGGCTGCGGGCGGCTCGGAGTTGGCAATGGTGGATGGCGGCGGAGGTATGCCCTCGTTGGGCTGACCTGCTCCTAGCGAGGTAGTTTGCCCGATCACCAGAGCGCAGAGCCCGGCTAGGAGCGGAGTTCCGGTCTTTCGAGCGGATTTCATTTTGGGGGATCTGCCGGATTTGCCAAAGAATCGTCTTGTGTTGGACCGAGGAATAGACCTCAGAGGGGATGTTTTCCGCTGCCGGATTGCGCACTCGTCTGGAGATTGCCTGCGCCAAAACAGCTCAGGCAACTCGATGGAGCAGGCAGTGTGCGGTCGATCCAGGATGCATCCGTTCCTCGACGAGGTCCACGAGTATGGTAGCCGCCCTTCCGGAACACCGCTACGTGGAATCGGTTGCAGCAAGAAGTCACTGGAGCGCTCGCGTAGAGCCGGTTGCGCGTCCCGCCCGGCCCGCCGAGCGATAAGTAGGGGGGATACCTGATGAGATACGGCACGTGCATGCTGATGCTTATGACCGCAGTCGCAGGCTGCAAGGTTCCGTGGGTCCAGCACAACCTTCCCCCGGCGCAGCAGATCATGGAGCCAGGCCCAGGGGTAGGGGGGCCGGGGCCGGGGGTGATGATGTATCCCGCGCCGGCGCCAGTTCCTACGCTCACTTCGCAAGTAGCGTTCATGGGACCCGAGGGAACGGCGATCAACTGGGATGTCTCTGGTCCGGGGATGTTTGATTCCGAGCCGTTGGTGGCGCCGGCACGCTACAACTTCCCGCAAGCGGCGATCTACCGATTGAAGCTCACCAATATTCCGACCCGGCCCGGGGTGGAGTTGTATCCCACGTTGGAGATCGGGCCGACTATGCCGCGTACGGCGGCGTTCCTGGCCCATAATGCGATCCCGGTGCAGTTTACGGCCGAGGATTTCGACCAGGTGCTCAGCGGCAATTTCGTGACCAAGGTGATCTATCTGCCCGACCCCGAGTTCCAAGAACTCGCCGTTGCCGGCGTCGACACGCTGGTCAGCACGCGGCTGGATCCGGGTGTTGATCCGATCGTCGAAGCCGACCGCCGCGGCGCGATCATGGCCGTGGTCCGCTTGGGCAACAAGGACTTGCAGGTTCCCGGTTCTGGGGCTGAAGGGGCGGGCCACGTGATGCCGGCCGGTTTCGGCTCGCCGATGAACGGTCCTTGCCCTGCCCCGGGGATGATGGGTGGCGCAGCCGCGGGAGCGGCCTTCCCGGGAAACGTGGCGGGTGTGACGACCGCTCCGTACGGTATGCCGCTGACCGGCACGCCGATCGGTCTGCCTGGACCGCCGCACGTACCGTTGGGGATTCCCGCGGGAATGCAGCGACACACGATCGTGAACCACACGATAGAGCACTATCCCGGCCCCACGGAGCGCGTGCGTCTGGACGTGGCGCAGCAGCCGGCAATGAGCTATCCGCGCCCGCGAATCACGCCGTGATTCTGGAGAGCACGCGGACGGGCGCTGGTTTGTTCCGGCAGCCATTTGACAGTTCGCATCGGGTGATCGGTGGGGGTGAGGGAGGAGCCGCGGTGGGAGCGCCCTGTCCGCCGGGAGCGCCGGCGGGCGATGCCCCCATGCCTCCGACGAACTAAGCAGCAAAAGCCCCTCCGGCCGGCAGCGGTAGCGCGCTTGCCGGCCGGCGAGCGATCCGAAGCGTAAACCAGGGGGCTGGCGCCGAGGCAAGCTGGACTGCCCAACGATCCAGGTACACCGAGGTGCGAGTCCCCTGTTGCGTTGCACCAAACCATCGCTTTCTCGAGTCCGACAGCTGGGTGACCATGGTCCACGTCCTCCGCCTGGCGCGACGAAACCAGCCAAGCCGCTGGGGCGTTGTTGCCGGCAGCATCACGATGGTGGCATTGCTGAGCCTGGGGGCGAGTGTGCTTCGGCGCAGGAGCCGCCGGTGCATTACATGTATCCGCGCGGATTGCCTCCGGGAGCGATTGGAAGCCAGCAGCTCCAGCGGGGTGGGCCGTTGCCCGGATACTATCAACCCGTGGAGATTCGGGCTCCGCAAGGGGTCTCGATTTCGCTGGCCGAAGGCGGTCAGTTCACCGAACCACGACCTGCGCCCGTGCGCGTTGGAATGTTGGTCGGGGTGGTTTACCGCGTGGCCGTGGTCAATGTTCCCTTTCGCACCGGCGACCAGGTATTTCCCACGATCGAGCTGGTGAACCGACTTTATACGCCGCGGGGGCAGGAAACACGGTTCCCGGTGGTCATTGAATTGACCCAGGAAGATCTGCAACTGGCGGTGGACGGGAAGTTCGTCACGCGCGTCGTCTATCTCGAAGACCCCGACCGCGCGCTGCCCGCGCGGCAAGCGGGGCGGGATCCGAACTGGTTCGACATCGGACCGGGCAAAGATCCTCTGGCCGTGGCCGACGTGCTCGGGCGGCCGATCGCGATCGTGCGGCTTGGCGGCCGCATGCCGGAATTGCGCGAAGGCATGGATCCGGCTTTCCTTTTCGGCTGCCCGCCGCTGGTGCGTTACGCGGTCCCGGCGCCGGCGGCTCCCGCGGGCGTCCAGCGGACCTCGGCCGAGACGGCGAGTGCCGCGGCCGAACCGGGGAGGACGCTGCGATGAGTACTCGCGTGGTCCCGGTCATGGTCTCGTTGACGCCGCCGCTATGGCGGTTTGTCGTGGTGGCGATCTGCACGCTGATCCTGTGCTCGTGCCGGGGGCCTTATTCGAACCAGGTTCCGACCGACCCCAGCGGGGGCGGCGGCACGCTGCCGCCGGAGGCCTTTGCCGGCATCCCGCCGGCAGCCATGACGGCGCCGGGAGTGCGACCGCTCGGGCCGCCCGGTATGGAACAGGGAGTCCCCCTGCCCTACGCGCCCGCGGGTCCTTGGGCCCCGCCGGGAATTGCGCAGCCCTGGCCGCAGGACGAATACCTTGCCGACGGCGGCGATCGTGGCATCGAAGTCGCCGTGACCGCCGACAAGCAGATCAAGGGTTTGGAGATGGAAGACGCGGTGGCGACCTACGACACCGTCGAGGGACGGACGCTGGTCGAGCCTGCCAATCGCGTGTTTCTCTATAGTCCGCGGTTCTGCGCCGTGCGGCAAGTGGTAGGCATCCGGCAGAACGAACAGCTCGACCGCACGGTGGGCGTGTCGCTGCCGGTGCTCGCCGCAGCCGAGGAAAGCAGGCGTGGGTTGGGGCTCCACAAACAGAACGAGCAGAGCGTTGGCCAGGTGGGGCAGAAGTCGCTTACCACCTTCCGCATGCGCCAAGGCGATGGCGCGATTTCCACGGCCATCAGTGCGCGTGGCTTCCAGGATGCTTTTCTCCCTTACGAAGATTTGGAGGCCATTCGCGCCGGTGCGCTGGCGTCAACGGAAATGGTGCGCTTGATCGAAGGCACCACGGCCGCCATCGCCTGGTCGCACACGCAGGGCGTGAAAGTGATCCTGGACCGCCAGTCCGCGGCGGCGGCGACGCGCACGCAACAGGTGGAGACCATCTTCACCGTGGACCTGCCTCCGGCGCGACCCAAGTTGCGGATCATCAAGGTGGCCTCGACGCAGTTCGCCGAGCCGGGCGACACGGTGGATTTCACGCTCCGCTTCGACAACGTCGGCAACCAGACGATTCGGCACGTGGTGATCGTGGACAACCTGACGACGCGGTTGGAGTACGTTCAGGGCACGACGCAATCGAGCGTTCCCACGCAGTTCTCCAGCAGCGAGAACGAAGGCGGTTCGCTCGTGCTTCGCTGGGAGGTGACCGACGCCCTGGAACCCGGCAAGGGGGGAATCGTTCGATTCACCTGCCGCGTACGTTGAGCGCGGACGGCGCGCGCCCGATTCCGGGCACGATGCGGTACCTCCTCTCACTTTTTCCCTCGCCTTGGACTCTCGATTTCCTCTTGACTGGCCCGCGCGGGGCGGGCTACAGTCCCGCGGTCCCCTGCCCTACCCTGCCCTCCCCTGCCCTCGCCCGTCGGCCAGGGAATCGTCGGGTCGAGGCGGAGTGTTGTGCGTCGGTGGTTCGGCGCGGGCAGTGGGCCGCGAGAGAAGCAGGAAGCAAGGATGATCGACGCCACTCGGACCTATCGTTGCCCGGGCCAACGGGGGACAATTCGTCGCGCGCTCCACCTGGCGCGTGTGGCCGCCTTCTACCCGGTCTGTCGGTACTGTCAGCATCGCGGCGATCTGGCGCTGTTGCCTTCCCATCTGGTGCGGCAGTTGGAGCGGAGTTGGCAGCGAGGACCGACGGCGGCGCGATTCGAGGAGGAAGGCTTCGTCGGCGCGTACGGCAACGAGTTGGGGCCGCCCGAGGCGCGGCGCGCGGCCGCTGCGCTGGGTGTCTTGTTGAGCGAAGATCGCGGCCACGACGCCGGGCCGATCAAGGTGGTGCTGGCCCACGACGGCCGGTCGATGACGGCCGGGCTGGTGGCCGCAGCCGCCGAGGGATTGCGCTGGTCGGGATGCCACGTGGTCGACGTGGGAGCGGCGACGGCCGCGTGCCGCGCTGTGGGTAGCGGGCGAAACCGCGGCCGCCGGCGCCGTGCGGATCGGTAACCCCTTGGGAGAATCGCATACCGCGGGGCTCCGTTTCTGGAAGGCCGCAGGCGAGCCGCTCGTGTCGGGCGCGGAATGGGATCGTCTGATCAAGTTGGAACGCGACGGCGTCGACCGCCCCACACGCCGCTTTGCCGCGATGGAACGCGTGCGCGCGGAGAATGCCTACCTCGAAAGCCTCGCGACGAGCTACCACGCTTTGCGTCCGCTTCGAGTGGTGGTGGAGACGAGCTGTGCGCCGTTGATCTCGTACTTGGAGAGGTTATTTGGGCGCGTGGCATGCGAACTCGTATGCGCCCGGCGCGGCGGGGTTGCGGAGTTGGTTCGCGCGAAGGGGGCCCACCTGGGAGTGCATGCCGACGACGACGGCGCGGTGCGCGATCTTCGACGAGCGCGGCGAGGCGGTCGCTGCCGAGCGTCTCTTCCTGCTGGCGGCCCGGAGCCGGCTCGAGGAATACGGGGAGGGGACCGTGGTGGCGCCGGCGGAGTGGACCGCGGGGCTGGGCCCGCGCGTGACGGCGCTGGGAGGTCGGTTGATCGCCGCGGAACCGTCGGCGGCTGCGATCGCAGAGGCGATGCGGTCGCACGGCGCGGTGTTCGGCGCCAGCGGGGATGGCGCCCTGTGGCATCGCATCGCGGCGGGCATTGCCGCTCCGGACGGATTGCGAACGATCACGCTGGTGCTGGAGCAACTCAGCCGCAGCGACCGGCCGCTCTCAGCCGTCCTCGACGCGGAGGCAGCGGCGGAGTAAGATGGGCCCCGAGGCGCGGGAGCCCTCGTCGATGGCGCGGGGAGCAGAGCCCCGAGCGCGGCAACTCTTTTTCGCTTTGGAAAGGCCAGGCTTTGTACCATGTCTCGGCAGTGGATTGCCCAGCGTGCGCAGTGTTTCGATAGCTCCGGGATTCGCAAGGTCTTCGACCTGGGGGCGAAGCTCAAGGACCCGATCAATCTCTCCATCGGCCAGCCGGACTTCGACGTACCCGAGGCGGTGCGCGACGCGGCCGTCGCGGCAATTGGAGATCGCAAGAACGGCTATGCGCTGACGCAAGGCGCGCCGGTACTGCGCGACAAGCTTCAGGCCCAGATCGATCGGCAGTATGGCCACGCGGACCGGGAGCTCTTCGTGACCTGCGGCACGAGCGGAGGCTTGATGCTGGCGATGCTCGCGCTGGTGAACCCGGGCGACGAAGTGATCGTGTTCGATCCCTACTTCGTGATGTACGATTCGATGGCGGCCATGGTCGGGGGACGCGCGGTCTACGTGGATACCTATCCGGACTTCCGCATCGACGTGGATCGTGTGGCCGCCGCAATCACGCCGCGGACGAAGTTGATCGTGTTCAACAGCCCGGCGAATCCCACGGGCACGGTGGCGCGCGAGGAAGAAGTGCGCGAGCTGGCCCAGTTGGCCCGCGAGCGCAACGTGTGCCTGATCAGCGACGAGATCTATCGCGAGTTCTGCTACGATGAGCCTTTCGTCTCTCCCGCGCGCTACAACGAGCAGACACTGGTCGTCGACGGTTTCAGCAAGACGTACGGGATGCCGGGCTGGCGGATCGGTTTTGCTCATGGGCCGCGGGAGATCATCCAGCAGATGATCAAGCTGCAGCAATACAGCTTCGTGTGCGCGCCGCATCCGTTGCAGTGTGCCAGCGCGTTGGCCATGGACGTCGACGTGAGCGAGCACATTCGGGCCTACCGCCGCAAGCGAGACTTGATCGTCGAGGGGCTGGGGGACCTGTACGAGCTGGTCACCCCGGGGGGCGCGTTCTACGCCTTTCCTAAGGCGCCCTGGGGCACGGCGAGCGAACTGGTCACCCGGGCGATCGAAACCTACCAGTTGCTCATCATTCCGGGCAATGTGTTCAGCCACCGCGATACGCACTTCCGCATCTCCTACGCGGCGGCCGACTCGGTGATCCAGCGCGGGATCGAGGCCCTGCGCAAGCTGGCCAAGGGTTGAGCGACTCTGCTGCACGACTGCCGATTCCCCTGGTCCAGGGGTGAGCGGATGGGGGCAAATCCGCGCCCCGAGGCACGCCAATCCCGCATGCGCGCTTGAGCGACAACGGCCGATCGACGCAGGCGACGCCAATCGCCAAGACGTTTACTCGACATGAGTTGTGGTCGACGGCGGAGCCGCCGATCGAAGCCGCGGTGTTGGTCAACACATCTTGAATTCTGCCACTTTATTTCCTTTCGTCCGCCGGTAGCCTGCAGCGGGGTAGCCAGCGCGCTTGTTCTGCCCGGACCGTGGGTCGGGGCGATCGTGTCGCAGCCAGGCAAAAGACCCTTGGAAAGCGGTACTGGCAAGACCCGAAGTTTTGAGCGCGCAGACCGAGCGATTGTAGCGGACTGCCGGTGGGGGATTCAGCGCCGGTTGGAGGGCCAATGGGACGCAGGCGTTATGAGCGGCGGGAAAAAAAGGGCTCTTGACGGGGGCGGGAAAGACGCTACTATAAAACCAAATCTAAGAAACCAAACATCCGTTCCCTTTCGCGGAGGCTTTTCATGGCGCGACCCCCTGCCAAGGAGTTGACCGAGCGCGAGTTGGAAGTGATGCACGCCTTCTGGAGCGGCGGGCAATTGACGGCGGCCGAAGCACGCGAGCGTTTGGCGGCGTCGGGCCGCGAGTTGGCCTATACGACGGTGGCCACGCTGGTGCGGATTCTCATGGAAAAGGGGTTTCTCGAGCAGACCCATGCGGAGCGGCCGTTCGTCTACCGGCCGGTGCGGTCGTTCGAGGAGGTATCGGGCAGCCTGCTGGGAGACCTGGTCCAGCGCGTGTTTGGGGGATCGCGCGAGCAGCTCCTCGTGCGTTTGTTGGGCCAGCGGAAGCTCAGCGCGCGGGAGCGGGCGATGCTCGAGGAAATCTTGCGGGAGAGACAGAAATGAACGCCGTGGGCCTGGCGCTGGTGTGGTGTGTGTTGCAGGTGACGCTGGTCGGACTGTTTGCCGCGGTCCTTTACGGGGCGGTCCACCGATTGCGGCCCGCGGCAGCTGGGCCGGTGGCCATGGCGGCGCTGGTCGTAGTCGTGGGCCTTTCCGTCTTGGCGCTGAGTCCCTGGCCGCAATGGCGGTTTTCCTCGCACCGAGGAGAGGAAGCGGGAGCAGCCGCGGAGACGACGGTTGCGGCGGGATCGGACCTGTCTGCCGCGCGGGACGCCTTGGCGGGAAACGCGGCGGCTCCCGCGAGCCAAGATACGGCGCCCGCCGCGGGCAGGTTTTCGATCGCCGTTGCGCTGGTGCAGGCGCTGGTGGCGGAAATGGGCCGATTGGACGCGGCGCCGCATGAAGCTGTCTGGCGGTGGCCGGCGATCGTTGCGGTCGTGCTGGTCAGCGGAATGGGGTGCGGCCTGGTCTGGCTCATTCTGGGCGCGTTCGCCGTGCGAAAGGAACGTGTGCGAAGTGCGGTGGTCGCCGACGCGGACTTAAGGGAAGAGATCGATATCGTGTGCGCGGAATTGGGATGCGTTCGGCCGATCGAGGTTCACCAGGGAAACGGCTTGAGCACGGCGGCGACGATCGGCTGGCGGCGGCCGGTGATTCTGCTGCCGGAAGACTGGCGGAGTTGGACCGCGGCTCAGCGGCGCGCGGTGCTGGCGCACGAGATCGCGCAGGCGTGCGCAGCGGCCATTTCCTGGCGCTCGTCTGGGCGCAGGTCGGGCTGGCGCTCCACTTCTACCATCCCCTGGTTCATTGGTTGGTCGCGCGGCTCCGCCTGGAGCAGGAGTTGGAGGCGGACGCGGCAGCGGCACGGCTGTCGGGCGGATCGCGCGCGTATCTGGCGACGATTGCCGAATTGGCCTTGCGAGCGCAGGACCGGCCGCTGGCATGGCCGGCGCGGAGTTTTCTACCGACTCGGAACGCCTTTGTGAGGAGGATTGCCATGTTGCGCGACAGTAAGCTGCCAGGGGAAGGACTCTCGCCGGCCGGGCGGGCCTTTGCGGTCGGTGCGGTCGTCGTATTTGGTCTTCTGGTGGCAGGAATGCGCGGGCGGTCGCGCAGCGCCGAAGCGGCGGCCGAGGATGCCTCGGCGGCGCGCCAGACCGTTGCGACCGCTGCCAACGACGCCGAGGCGATCGACCTTACGCACGTGCCCGCCGATGCCCGTGCACTCATCGTCGTGCGGCCCGGCGAGATAGTCCGTCGACGCGAGTTTGCCGCGCTTGTGGCCCAGATCGATGCCTCGGCACAGCCCTATCAGCGGTTGTCCGCCGAACGCCAATTGACGATGGCCTTCACCGGCCTTCCGATGGGGGATGGAAGTCACGCCGACGCGGAGTTGGTGATCCTTGTCCAGATGGCTGAGCCTTACGATGTGAAGAAGGTGCTCGCCACGATGGGCGAAGCGGTAAAGAAGGAGTATGCCGGAAAGACGTACTACGTGCGGACTCCGAAGACCATGGTGGGGGCGGGTCCACGCGCGATACACCAAGCGGACGAGCGGACGTTTGCGGAGACACTGTCCGAGGACCAAATGCAGCGGTATCTGGCGGGACCCAAGGGGCCACCGCGGCTGCTACCCGCGAACGCATGGAAGCAGTTTGGCAAAGACCATGTGTTTGTGGCAGTGGATGGGGCGCTGATTGCGCGAGGCAATGCGGCCCGTGCAACCGGAGGGAAAACGGAGGCTTGCGCCCCAGGAAGCGTTCACGATGTGGTTCAGCCCGGTAGCGCTCCTGTGGGATCGTGCGGAGTGGCTGGCGCTCGGGGCGCGGTTGGACGACCGGCTCCGCGTGCACGGTTTCGCTTCGACCCAGGACAAGGAAGGGGCCGAACAGATCGAGCAGACGCTCGGCGCGTTACGCACGTTGCTGGCGAACCTCTTCCGGCAGCAGACCCAGGTATTGGCAAAGAAGTGGGAGGGATCGGACTTCTTGCCCCAGGCGCGCTTGCTCGCCGACTCCTTGTTGGACGGTTTGCAGAAGGCAACCGTGTCCCGCGACGGCAATCTCGTCCGCGTCGAAGGCTCGGCCGCAATGGGCCCGGAGCAGATCCGATTTCTTCTCGATTCCTTCTTTGCTGCGCGCTGCGCGGCCGAGCGCGCCCAGTCGATCAACAACCTGAAACAGATCGGGATTGCTATCCACAACTACTACGATGCGCATAAGGAGTTTCCCCGCGCGGTGTGCTACGGTCCCGACGGAAAGACGCCCTATAGTTGGCGCGTGGCGATCTTGCCGTTCCTCGGCCAGAAGGCGCTCTACGACCAGTACCGCTTCGACGAGCCCTGGGATGGGCCGAATAACCGTAAGCTCGCCCAGACGACCGTGCCGGTGTACCACGCCGGCAGCAGCCCGAGCCAAGGTTTCTCCTCGTACTACGTGCTGACAGGTCCAGGGACGATCTTCGAAGACAACAAGTCGGTCAGGATGTCCGACATCACCGACGGAACATCCAGTACGCTGCTCGTTGTCGAGGCGAAGCGGTCGATCCCCTGGACGAAGCCGGAAGACATTCCCTACGACAAGGACCAACCGTTGCCCGAACTAGGCGGCATCTTTGAGGGAATCTTCAACGTCGCCCTGGCCGACGTGAGTGTCCGCTTCCTTCCCAAGTCGCTGGACGAGAAAACGCTCCGCGCGATGATTACGCGCAGCGGCGGCGAGTCGGTCAATCCGGACAAGGCGATCGCCTTGCCGAAATGACGCCGTATCCCCTCCAATCGTCAACAGAACACGCGGATCGCGGCGGGAAGCATCCGGATCGAAAGCGGCGTGGTGCCCTTGATCTCCCCGTCGATATCCAGCGGTCCGCCGTCTTCGGCGAGGATGCTGAGCCAGCGGACCTGGTGATATTCGAGGCAATGCATGTCGAGATGAGAACCGTCGAACACCTTGGAAAGAAGGCGGAGCATTTGCCGGCGCGAGGCGTTTCGGACGATGACCACGTCGATCTTGCCGTCGTCGACTCGCGCGCAAGGCGCAAGCCGCATTCCTGAGCCGGAGAAGACGGTGTTGCAGGCGACGACGAGTAGAAAATCATCTTCAACCGTCAAGTCGTCGAGGATGATCCTTGCCCTGCGCCGTTTCGGAGCGAGAACTTGCCAGAGCGCGGCCAGTGCGTAGCGCGGGGGGCCGAGCCGCCGCAGTCGCTCGGCCTTGGCGTTGATGTCGGCAATGCCCGCCCAGCCGACCAGGGTTACGCAGGAGTGGATCTGCCCCGCGGCGTTGACTTCCGCAACGTCGAAGGGGCATGTTCGCCCGGCGACGATTCGTTGCGCGGCATCGAGGGGGCGGGAGAGTCCGAGATGTTCCGCTACGTCGTTCCCCGTTCCGGCGGGGATGAGTCCGAGGGGAATCGCCGTCCCTTGGCCCCGCTCCATGATGCCGCTGACGACCTCGTGCATCGTGCCGTCGCCGCCGATCAGGCAAATCGCGTCGTAAGCGGCCGGATCGAGTTGTTGGGCGATCTGTCGGGCGTGGCCTGGCTGCTGGGTAATGCGGATGTCGAGCTCGGCATGTGCCGCGAGCAAGGGTTTCACCTGCTCGAGAATCGCCCCGGCGCACCGCTGTCCGCTGTGCGGATTCACAAGGACCACGAAGCGCTTGACCGTCACGGCCGGATCTCCTTGCCGCTGGAGCTTCGTTCGGGCGCCCGGCGGGCGCGGCCGGCAGCGCGGTTCCGCTTCCTGTATCAGGGCGGCGGAGCGTGCTTGTTTCGATCGACCCGGCGCGGAGGCGATCCGACGGCGAGATTGCCTTCCCAGAACCCGAGCCATCGTTCTCTCCGCAGATCAGCCGATAAGCGCGCTGGGCGCTCGTCCGACCGATTCCCAACGCTTCCTTCAAGGCAAGGTCCTGCCGCATCCCGTTGTCGATCATCTGCAGCAGCAGTGCCTTCTTGAGCCCGATCGTAGCGGCAAACGCGATGGGAACGGCTGGGAAGGGAAAGTCGCTGCCGTGGAGCAGGCGCTGGCTTGCCTCGTGATCGGCGAGCAGCCGCCCGAAATCGCGGACGCGCATGGCGCTTCCCAACACCGAAGTATCGCCCCATAGATTCTTGTGCTTGCGGACCATGGCAAGGAAGGCGGGCAGCATGTCTGGGCGATCCTGCGGCCACCCCGTCCCGCAGTGGCAGGCGACGACCGTGCAACCCTCGTCGAGGGCCAATTCGAGTTTCCGCGGATCGGCAAGGCCGACGTCCACGACCGGGGCGCTGTGTTCGTGCCCGGTATGGACCATCACGATCATCCCGAGATTCGCGCATTGGCGAAAGAACCGCGCGTGCTTCTTGTCGGCGAGATCCACCCCCTGCGTCGGAGGATGGACCTTCAGAAGTCTCGCGCCACGCTGCGCAAGGCGCTCCAATTCCGCAAGGGCATCAGCCCGCTGCGGATTGATCGAGACGCAGGGGATCATCGAGCGGGGATAGCGGGCCACGACCTGAAGCAAGTAGTCGTTGGGGACATAGAACGAAGTCTTCTGCCAGTCGGGTTGGCCGCGGTCGTCGTACACGGCATCCTGGGCGAGGATGGCGGCCTTGTCGATTCCCGATCGTTCCACCTCTTCGGCCAGGGCCATGACGTATCCCTCGTCGATCGACGGAGCGCGCTGGCGGAGCCGGAGCTTCTGGGCGAGGTGCTTCAGGAGCGGGCCTTCGGAGATCGCCTTGGAGACTCGGCAGCCGGAACCGCCGTCGCCGGCGCCGAACAAATGGACGTGGAGGTCCAAGGTGCGGCCGTTTGCCGGCGCCGCCACGAGAGAGGTTGCCCCCAGCATGCTTGCCGCCCAGGGCGCGCCGAGGGTTCCGGCGAGAAGCTGCCGACGATTGATGCTGCGGCCCATGAGAGCCCTCCTTTCTGAAAATTAAGTAACTACTTACAAAACGGCGAAAAAAGAGAGGGAAACTAGCATAGAGTTCCTTCGACCAGGCACTGCGCGACGGCAGCGAACATCTGCTCGCGCTGGCGGGGCGACTGGATCTTCAATTCTCGGATGATGTTGGAGATGGTTGCCAGCCCCATCAGGGCCCATGCGGTGGCGTCGGCCGAGATGTCCGGTTCCTCCGCGCGAACCTGGCGCACCGCGTCAACCAGCTTGCGCAGACGCTCGTGGAACCGCCGATACATGCGGGTGATCGCCTTGCGAATCTCGGGATCGTCGGCTTCGACCAGGGCCGTGAAGACGATCCGATAGAAGCCGAATTCGCCCTGATGCTTGGCTTCGTAGGCGACCAGGGCGCGGGGAATGTCCTGCGGTGTCGGGTATTGGGCCAGGATGCCCTCCCACTTCTCGGCTCGGCGCTGGAAGAGGTCGTCGATCGCCGCCAAGAACATCGCTTTCTTGTCTTTCCAGAGGCGATAGAGGATGTTTTCGCGCACGGCGCACCGTTGGGCCAACTGGGCGGTCGTCGTGCGGCGGTAGCCCAGTTCGCTGAATACCTGGCAGAGAACCGGCAGGAGCCGCTTGCGTTGCTGGTCGATCTGGCTGGGACGGGGCATCGGATTGCCTGCGTGTGTTATGTAAGTAAACGCTTAACATACTATCAGGCGTCGAAGGTAAGTCGAATAGCACGCACAAAAAGCCAGCGGCGGCGCGGCTACCTCGTCGGCGGCAAACCGGTCAGGGGGTTGCCGGGCTCACTCGGCCTCGGACTTGCTGCCGTCCAAGGAGCCGCCGATGGGCAGACCGTAGGGGAGCGGCCGGGCGGCGACCTGGAATCCCCGCGCGTGGAGTTCCTTACGCAGGGGAGCGAAGGTGCCGAAGCTGTCTTCATAGACCCAAACGGTGATTGCCATGTCAGGGCGGAGGGTGGCCAATACGCGGCGGAATTCGAGAGCGCTCGGCCAGGGCGTCGTCGAGGCGTTCGCCGAGTTGGCTATCCTGGGGAATGATGGTCCAGCGCGTGAGCCGTGCACCCGAGTAACGCACCGGCCCGGAGTGGGTCTTTTCGACCTTGTCGTAGCGCTCCATGCTGTAGCGGAGACGGAAGCCTCCCTGGGGGCCGACGGTCTCGGTGACTTCGGGCAATCCTTGATCGGCGACGAGTTTGTCGAGTTTGGCGCGCATGGAATCGCGCGCGGCCAGCAGGAGCGGCTCCAAGGGGATCCAGGCCAATCGGCCGCCGCGGAGCTGGAAGTGGATCTCTTCGCCGACGACGGTCTTGGCGATCGGTGTGGGGGTGTTCTCGATGACGACCGCGGGCGGGGCGGAGGTTTGGACGCCGGTGAGTTCGCGCTTCACGCCGGCCAGCGTGGCCTGGGCCTCGGCGATTTGGCGGCCGAGATCGAACTGGACCTTGGTGCGGTCGTCGAGTTGCTGGCGGCGCTCGCCGAGCGACTGTTCGACGGTGGCCGCGGCGTTGGCGAGGAGTTGACGCTCCTGGTCGCGAAGAAAGGCCTCTCGCTTGAGAGTCTGGATTTGAAGCGTTGCTTCGGCCACCGACTGGCGCAGGGCGAGTTCGGCCCCCTGCCCCCGCTGGAGTTCCGTTGCCGCGCGCACGAGGTCCGGCGTGAGTGCCGTTTTGGCCGGCGCGTTCTTGATCCGCAGTCCGACGACCAGCACGAGGACGATGAGGATGCCGACCATGTTGGTCACGATATCGAGGAAGGAATCGTGGCCGGCCGTGGCGATCTCGGGGGCGATCGAGCGGGACATGGGAGGAGTTCAACGCGGGATGAAGTGGGTGTGGACCGTATTGGATCAGGGTTTGCGCTGCAACTCGATGCCGCTGCCTGACAGGAGGGCTTGGAGGTCGGCGAATCGCCCCTCGGCCTGGGGATCGACGCGTACGGCCAGCACCGGTTGCCAATACATTCCGCGGCCGGCGATGCCCCAGGTTTTCATGTGATCCCAAATCGCGGCTACGAAGGCGTCGACGAAGTCGATGGTGCGTTGTTCGAGGGGGATGACTTGCTGGGCCGCGTCGCTGCGGTCGGCGAGGATCTCGAGCCGATCGACGCAGCAGTGGATGCGGACCGTGCGGGCGACGGCCACCGAGCCGCGCGCCGCGTCGGGCAGCGCCAGTTTTTGCCCCGAGTCTCCGCCATGCTCTTGGTCTTCTGCTGGGAGGACTTCTCGTCGGCCGACGTTTGCGAGGACCGCGGGGCTTGCTCGACCCACTCGCCCGGCCGGCGGACGGAGGAGGGAGCATTGGCATCGGCGGGCGTTTGCCGGCGCTGGGAACGCGGCGCAGGCACTGTGCCGTCGGGACGTTGGGGGGGCGAACCTTCGTCGTCGGGGCGATAGTTTCCCGCGAAGCGCGAGGCCGGCTTGGTGGCTTGGAATCCGCCGTGGCGATCGGTTTCGGCGGGCTCTTCGCGGATCAATCCTCCGCCGGGCGCCGCGCGGTAGGTCGGCTGCGCATGCGGCGTGGCGCCGGCGTTGACGAGCATCCGCAAATCGCGCTGTTCGGCGCGGGCCTGGTCGACGGCGGAGCGGACGGCCTGCGCCAACGAGGCGTTGGGCGCGGGGAAGGTGAGGTTCCAGTCGTCGCCGATCAGTTCGTAACCCAACTCGCCTTTCCACGATTCCAGCGCGGCGCGCGCGGCGTAATAGGCGCCGGACCCGCTGGGGCGGATGAGCAGGAGCGGATAGGGTTCGTCGGAGCCGTCGCCGCGGATCTCGCCCTGGGCGAGCATGGCCTGGCGCACGGCGCGGACCGCCCGGTCCAATGCGTTGTTCGCGCGCAGGGGCGGCTCGAAGTCGGATTCGAGGAAGCGGATGCCCTCGGGCTGGAGGACGATGGCGTCGGCCTGGCACTCAAGATAGATCGGTCGGCGGCGGACGCCGTGGGGGCCCTGGTAGGAAACGACGGCGTAGGAGGCGGGGCGGCTGTGCGCGCGGCGCTTGGCGTCTTGGAGGTCGGCTTCGGCGCGCGCCAGTTCGCGGCGGAGTCGCGTCAACTCGTCCTCGCGCTCGGCGCGCGCGGGAAGGGCGGCGGTTTGGGCGGCGGCGAGGTCCTTGCGCGCGGCCTCGAGCAGGTCCAGACGTTCGCGCAATTGGCGGCTGTGGTTTTCGATGTGGCCGAGGCGGAGGCGTTCGGCCGACACCTCGGATCGCGTCTTGGTGAGAATCTGCTCGAGTTCGCTCACGCGCCACTGGGCGATTTCACGGGCGCTGGCGAGCTCGTTCTGCGTCGCGTCGACCATGGCCGCCGCGGCGTTGGCCGCCTGCATGCGCGACTGCCGGGCGAGGACCACGAGGACCACGATCAGCGCACCCATCGTGCAGACGAGCACGGCGAGAAACGGGAAGAGGGCCACCGTGGTGCCCGACTGCCTTCGAGCTTGGCTGCGTGCGGAACCGCGACTCATGCGGCGTTTCCTGTGCGCCTTGGCCCCTCGGCGTGAAAGGAACCTGCGGCGGGCATGGCCAGCCCCTCGGCGGCGTGGGCGAGCGACCGCTGCACGTCGCTCCAATGGCGGCGATTCTTCTCGGCCGCCGACTCTTCGGCCGCGGCCATTTGCTGCGCGTGGGTTCGCAGGGTGTCGACCAGGGCGGCGCTGAGCGCGACCTGGAGCTGGTGGCCGGCGACTTCGGCCGTTTGACCCCAGCGATCGCGGGCCGATTCCATCGAGGCCTTCCAGAGCTCGGCCTGCCGACGCATCAGTTGGTCGAACGAGCCGGCCATGGCCTCGGTGACCTGGCGGAAGGCCGCCACTTGCCCCTCGGGGCTGGCCGAGATGGCGGGGAAGCGGCCGAGCAACTCGGCGTCGGCGCGGCGATCGACCTCGGCCAGAAGCGAGGATTCCGCGCGATCGACGTAGTGTTGGGTGAACATGAGGATGATCGACAGGGCCAAGGCGAGGGCCGTGGTGTCGAAGGCCACGCCCAGCCCGGCCGTCACTTCGATCATCGACGCTTCCAACGCGTCGACGCGAAGGCTGGCGATGGCCATGGTGATTCCCACGACGGTGCCGAGAAAGCCAAGAATGGGAATTGCCCAGACGATCAGCCGGTGCAAGGCATAGCTGGCGTGGGCGTGGTCGGCCTCCAGATCGGCGAGGTGCTTGAGGTGTTGATCGAGCGACTCCGCGGAACCACGGCGGCCGACGTACTCCAGCCCGTCGTGGAGCCGGCACACGAGGCGGTCGTTCCGTCGCCCGGCGCTGGCGGTATGGAGGCGCGTGAGCAGGTTGTCGGTTTCGGCGGGGCCCTGACCGCCGGGCGGGATCGGCCCGAGCAGCGGACGGCCCAGTCTTCCGTGCTCGATCGCCGTTTCCGAGGCCTTGATGAGGAGCACTGCCAAGCCCACGAAGAAGAGGATGGTCTCGACGTACTCTACCGGGTGTCCGGCGCAGTAGCGTTGGAAGAAGCGGGGGCCGAGCAGTTCGGCGTGGACGAGGGCGAAGAACCCGGCGCTTGCCAGCGTTCCCCAAAGAATGGGTGAGCGGAGCAGTGTTTCGGGAAGATCACGCAGTTTGTGCACGGAGGACTCCCTCGATGACCTGGGTGGGCTTGCGGTATCCCAAGGGGAAGAGGAAGCTGTGTCCGCGCCATGTTGCCGCGCGGCTGGCCTCCTTCGGGGCGCGCGTTGAGCCCAGGACTCCACGCATCGTCCCCCTAAAAATCGGCCTGATCGTCAAAGTTGATGAGAAGAAACAGGTGAAACCGCCCGATGGGAGGGACAAACGGTGCATGGCGGGGAAAGGGATGGTCGAGAGCGTGCGGGGCAGAACTGGCTGGGCGGAATGGGCTGGGGCAGAACCGGCCGGCGCGGAACCAGCCGCGGCAGAGATGGCGGGGACAGAGACGGCGGGGACAGAGACGGCGGGGACAAAGCAGACCGAGTAGAACGGACAGACCAGCGCGGACAGAGCCAAGCAGATAGAGCCAAGCAGATAGAGCAGAGCTGGCGGGGAAGGAAGACCGGTCAGGCAAGGGCGGATGCCGGGCAGGGAAAACCGAGGTTGCTCATCGAGAGGATCTCGGGGGCTTTCCGCCCGAACAATCGGAGCGACCGGCAAATATTGCCAAAGAGAGAGGTCCTTGCCGGTCGATACGAGAGTCTGTTGCCGGCAACGGTTCCGAGCGGGCAACGCAGCCAGATAGAGCACCAGGGTCGTGAAGACCCTGACCGCATGTTCCCAGGGGGGGAAACAGTCCGGAGTGGTCCTCATCGGGGGCCACCCGGACTGTAATTCTTTCTTGCCTTGCCCTCGGTCCCTCCCGCCCTTCCCCTGCCCTGCCCCACCCTGCCCCGTCCTTTGCCTGGCGGAGCGTTCCTATACGGCCGTATGCTGAGCGGTCGGCACGGGATGGATGACGTGCCCCGCTTTTTGTTCCAGCCAGCCGGTCGCCGGCCTGGTGAATGGGCGATGCGGGGCCTCACAAGGATCGCAGCTTCACAGGGATCGTCGAGACGCCCGCGCTATTGCGATTCGGTACTGTGCGCATGGAGGCGGTTCGGACGTCGGGCGACTGGGCGACGCAGAGATCGCATAGGTGGCGAAGCAGCGCGGGGTTTCCCACAGCGTGACCTCGATCACGGGAAGGCCTTGGCGCTGGGCCTGCTCGAAGATCATTTGGGCGATGTTCTCGGCGGTCGGATTGACGTCCATGAGGAACAGCGGTTCGCCGAGTTGCTCCAGTGCCGGGACGGCGGGATCGTCGCGGTGGAGGATCATGCGGTGGTCGAGCGACTCGTCGATCCAGGTGCTCAGCGTGCGTTTGATGTCGGAGAAATCCAGCACCATGCCGCGCGGGTCGAGGGCGGGGGCCTCGATCGTCGATCGAGCGCGCGGCCGTTGTGACCGTGGAGGTGTCGGCACTTGCCTTCGTAGCGCAGCAACCGGTGGCCGTAGCAGAAATCGATTTCTCGGGATACGCGGAACATCGTGGGGTGACCCCTCATTTGCCTGGGGTTTCTTGACGCCGTTGTTGATTGTGGAACACTTCGAGGCTTTCCGTTCCGGGAAACCGGGCCGTGCGTGGGTCGCCCTCGTTTTGCGAGCAGTGCTGGACTTGTTGATGCCGTTGTTTCGGGCTGAAGGGACAAGCGAGTTCGCGCGGCGGAGGTAACTCAGCGATCGGCGTTCAAGGCAGACGCGTACGACGTGGGATCGGCGAGATGAAGATCGCGAAAGGCGGCCTGGCGCTCGGCGCACTTGTTGCATTGGCCGCAGTGCAGGCCATCGATCGGCGCGATGCAGGAGAACGTCGACTGGAGGGGCAACTGGCGCCCCAGTTCCATGACCTGGCGTTTGTGCATGTGGGCCAGCGGCCGAAGGAACTCCAGTTGAGCGTCGAGCGCGGTGTTGAGGGCCATTTGAAATTGCTCGACGAACTGGCAACTGGCGTCGGCGAAGGGGCTGGAGCCGAGCGTGCCGATTGCGATCTGGCGGATGCCGTGCATTTGGCACCACACCGCGACTTTGACGAGGAGGGTGGCGTTGCGGCCCGGCAGATAGACGGCTTCGTCGGCACTGGCGGCGTCGGGCGGTTTGCAGCCCGTCACGCTCCAATGACCCTGGTAGATGTCGTGCAGGGGAAGTTCGAGGACCACCAGCGGGTCGAGTTGCCGCGCGTAGGAGAGCTGCATGGCGCGGAGGAAACGCTTCAGGGCGCGGAGTTCATCGCGTTCCCAGACCAGATGCGACCGGATGTAAAAGGGCTGGACTTGGTGGCCGCTCTGGAGCAGAAGATCCGAGGAGGATGCTGCTATCCAAGACCGCCGCTGGCCAGCAGGGCGATGCGCACTCGATCGGCAACCGACGGGGCAGTCATTGCCGGCATCCTGTCTGGGGGGGAAATACGGCTGGCATGGGAGTCATTCTAGGGAGCACTGGCAGGCGGGGAAGGACGTCGACGGTGGTGGGCTTGCTCCACTGGGAGAGCATCGCTACACTCGCCCGGCTTTGGTCCTCGCCTGGAAATTGGGCAGCGAGGAGGGCGTTTGAGGGCGAAAGGGTTTTCGTGCGTTAGTGTCGGCGTAGCGGTCACTTAGAATACCGCCACGTTCCAGCAGGGGGGGCCGGGGTGGAGGGGCTGTGCGAGTCTTGCGGAGCGAGGCGGAGGACCGGAGCGAATGTCCCCCCTCTAGGGTCGCTTTTGTCTTGCAATGGAAACTGGGGCTTTTAGAATAGATATAAGGGCCCCAGTTTCTCTAATTCCCTTTGGGTGAAGGTGAGTTATGAGAACAGCAGTGCTGGGGTCGTTGGTTGTTTTGGGTGTGGTGATCGTGGCGACGGGTGCGGGGGTCGATCGCTTCGAGGCGATTGGGCAGCGAGTGACTCCGTTGCAGTTGCAGTCGACGCTGGCCAACGCGGACATGATCGCGGTGCCTTCGGACGTGGGGGAGCAACACCAGCAGTTGACGCTGATCGACCCGAAGCAGCGCGTGATGAGCGTCTACCACATTGATTACGCCAGCGGCGCGATTACGCTGAAGAGCGTGCGTAACTTCCAATACGACCAGCAATTGATGCAATACAACGGCAAGGACCCATTGCCCGAGGATATCAAGTCGCTCTTACCACCGAGGTGACAGAGTCGTATGGACCAGAAAAAGTACTACACCGTCGACGAAGCGGCTCAGCTACTCGGCTTGACTCCGGCCGAGGTCAACCTTCGTCGGGAGCAGAATACGCTGCGGGGCTTCCGGGATGGATCGAGCTGGAAGTTCAAGGTGGAAGACGTTGAGGCAATGAAGCGCGAGCTTCATGCGGCGAAGCCGGCAGGCGAGGAGGAGACGCCGGACCTCCTCTTGGGCGACCTCGATCTGGACGACGCGGGATCGAGCGCTTCGGGCACGGTGATTGGCCCGGTTCGCGCGGGAGCGGCCGACAACGACATTCGGCTGGTCGACAGCGGAATCGACCTGGACAAGAAGGCCGAGGACAGCGTGTCGCTGGGCGACCTGGAGATCTCGCTGGACGAGGACGCCGCGAGGCATCGTTGGACGACGATGCGAGCGGCACCGTGGCGGGAGTGCAGTCGAGCCCGGCTGCGCCGGTCGGCGCGGGCGACTCGGCGGTCAACCTGGCCAACGGCGGCAAGAAGCTCGACGACGATGACGTCGTGCTCGGGGGAAGCGGCAGCGGAAGCGGCAGCGACATCACCATCGGCGGCGACAGCGGCATTTCGCTTCTGGATCCGACCGATAGCGGGCTATCGCTGGAGGAACCGCTGGAACTGGACAAGATCGACGATGATTCGCTTGAACTTGGCGAGGACGACATGCTGACCTTCGCCGAGGACACGGGTTCGACGGAGGTCCCGGCGGAGTTGAAGAAGGACGAGGAGTTCCTGTTGACTCCGTTGGAAGAGGCGGCCGACGAGGAGGATTCGGAGAGCGGCTCGCAGGTGATCGCGCTCGATTCACCCGCCCCGGACATGACGGCAACGATGGTGGCGCCGATGACCCCGGTGGGCGGCGGGGCGGGAATGGCGGCAATGCTGGACGAAGATTTTGCCGCCGCGGGGAGCCCTGGGTTGGCGGCGGCGGTCAGCGCCATGCCGGCGGCCGGCGGGCTGGGGGCGGCTCCGCTGGGGGCTGGGCACCCGGTGTTCGCCGAAGGCGGCCCCATGGGAATGGCCGGGGTGGCGGGAGCCGGCGCGATCGCGGTCCCCGAGGCTCCGTATACGGGACTCAACATCACGTCGCTGGTCCTGTGTCTGCTCTTGATCCTGCTCTGCGGCGTGTTCGCCTTTGACTTGTTGCGGAACATGTGGAGCTGGAACGGCGCGTACTCACTCAATAGCTGGCTGATGGACATGATCCTCAGCCTGTTCGGTTAGTGCCCCGCTGACGATCTTCGGACCGGCCTGGTTCGCAGGAAGCGAGGGGAGATTCGTGGTCGGGCGACAGGCGCCGGGCGGTTGCGCCGCGGGGCCGGGGATGCAGGCGGGACGCCTGGAAATCGAGCGATTCGAAAGGAGTCGAATCATGGCGGCATATCGCGCAACGGCGATGAGCCTCTTCTTGTTGGCGGTGCTGGCGGGCTGCTCGTCCATGCCCACCGCGGAAATCGATCGACTGCGGGAGCAGAACCGCGCGCTGGTGGAAAAGAGCAAGGCGAGCGCGGCGCAGATCGAAGGATTGGCGATCCATACCCGGAGCATCCAGGAGCAACTCCGCCGCACGGAGGAAGAGCTGGCGCTTGCCTCGGAGCGTTCGGGGCTGCAAGGGTCGCAGTTGGCCAACTACCAGCGCGAGCGGGACCTTCAGACGCAGTTTCGCAGCGCGGCGCAGTCGCCTGGCATGATTCCTTCGGCCGAGAGTGCGCGGTTGGCGGCGCTGGCCCAGCGGTATCCGTCGCTGCGCTTCGATCCTCGGACCGGGATTGCGAAGCTCGACACCGACATCCTTTTCGACGACGGGGCATCGGTTTTGAAGCCGGGGGCCGAGAAGGCGCTTTCGGAACTGGTTACGTGGCTCAGCGCACCCGAGGGGCGCGACCTGCGCGTTCTGGTGGTGGGCCATACCGACGACCGCTCGCTGGCCGGCAAGCCGGTGCGGGACGAACACGGCGACAACTTCGGCCTGAGCGCGGATCGTGCGCTGGCCGTATCGGCGGAGCTGCGCCGGCTGGGTTTGGCGGAGCAGCGCGTGGGGGTGGCCGGCTTCGGGCGCACCAGCCCGTGGCCCCCAACATCTCGGCGGTGGATCGTCAGAAAAACCGCCGCGTGGAACTGTTCGTCATGGCGCCCGAAGTCCCGATCGTGGGCTGGACGGAAACCACGCCGAGTCTGTACTGACGGGGAGGCGGGCGTGGTCGGGGCGCGGCGGGAAGTGTCTGGCGGTGCGCGTTGCACGGACCGAGCGGAAGGAGAGCCGCCCGCGGTTTTCCTGTCTTTCCCGCTCGTGAAGCGCTATAATCCAGGGCGGACGTCCTGCCGCATCCCTGGACGCTGCGCGCATGCGCCCGGGTAGTCTTGCCCACCGATCCTCCAAGGCCCGATTTGGGAATCCATGGCGCGCCCCCGACTGAGTTCGCCGGACCAGCCGTTCCTCAAGCGTTGGCTCTTGCGCACCTACGAGGCGACAGCCTCGCTGAAGCTGGCCGTATGGGTGATCAGCGGGTCGGCCTTGGTGCTCGCCTGGGCGACCTATCTCGACGCACAATACGACTTCAAGACTGCGCAGTTTGCGATCTATGGCACGCCGTGGTTCGCCGCGCTCGTGGCATTGCTGGGAATCAACGTCCTCTCGGCGGCGCTCATCCGTTTTCCGTGGAAGCGCTACCAGACCGGATTCGTGGTAACCCATTTCGGAATCCTCGTGCTGCTGGCGGGTTGTTTGCTCACGCGGTGGGGCGGGATCGACGTCCAGATGCCGGTGTTGGAAGGCCGCTTTGGGCACCGCGCTTTCGAGAGTACGCAGCGTTTTGAACTCGCGGTCCGCCGCGTCGACGATCCGAGCGCGCGGGAGACGATCCACGTGCCGTTTGCCGCGGGCCCGTTCAGTTGGCGCGATTACGAGCGACTCTTCTTTTTCCCTTGGGCCTTGGCACATCGCGACCGCGGCGTGCTTTACGACCGGGACGGAATTTGCCTGGAGGTGCTGGACTATCTGAGCGACTCGGACCTGATCGAAGCCCCGCCACTGCGCCTGGAGTTCAAACAAGGGGAAGAGGATTCGGCGGGCGCCTCGGCGGCCGGCGCGTGGCAGACCCTGGAGTTTACCGGCGATGCGGCGGGCCGGCGTCACGAACTGCCGGGCGGATCGCGCGTGATTTCCTGGATCGCGCGGAGTCAGGCCGAGACCGATGCGTTCCTCGATAGCCGGCCGGAAGTCCCCCTGGGTGCGAAGGGGCAACTGGTTGTACACGCGGCCGGCGAGAAGATCGTGCTGGACCTGGGCGAACTGGCGCCGCAGAAACGCGTGCGCCTGGGCAGCTCGGGAATGGAGATCGAGCTGGTGCGTCTGGTGGCGGAGATCCAAGCCGTCCAGCTCGCGCTCTACGTGCCGGGCGAGGAGCCGTCGGAATTGCTGGCCGTGGCCGATGCCCCGGACGTAAACCGCGCGGATCACGACCGCGGGGTCTACCTGACCTATTGGGCGCCCTGCGCGATCGATCTGCTGGCCGCTCAACAGGCGGCCGGGCGCTCGAGCCCGGCGAAGCCGATCCCCGAGCTCGCCGGCGCGGATCGACGTGCTCGAAGGAGCCGACGGCCGGCTTTACTATCGGGCATGGAAGGCGCCGCGCTTGGAAGCCGCCGGGGTACTGAGCGAGGAAGGGACGGAGACTGCGGTGCCGATCGGCCCCCAGCGGCAAGCGCGGGTGGCGGCGTGGCGCATCATCGTCGCGCATGCCGTTCCGGGCGCGATGCTCCGGCCGGTCCCTTTCCAAGTGCAGAAGAACAAGGAGAAGCAGGGATTGCCGCGGCAGCGCCGCGCGCTGGTGCGGTTGACGGTGGACGGGCGGAGCGAAGAGTTCTGGCTGGACGGGATCGAGCCGTCGGCCCTCGACCTGCCGCGGCGAGCCCACGAAGCGCGGAGCGTGGTGGGGGACCGGCGACGCGTGGAGATCACGTTGCCTTCGGACGGCTTCGACGTCGGTTTTGAGGTTTTTCTGCACCGCTTCGAGCGGCGTCTGGACCCCGGCACGAGCATGCCGTCGCACTATTCGAGCCTGGTGGATTTGTATGCACGGCCGGGCGCGGCGCGACCCGCGGAGGCGGGCGAAGCGCGGTCGGTTCTGGCCCAAGAAGTGTTGATTACGCTCAACGAGCCGAAGACAGTGGTCGATCCGGCGACGGGACGATCGTTTCGGCTTTTCCAGGAGAGTTTCGGGGGGCCTTGGAAGCCGGGCGATGGAGATCTTCGATCTTGCCGAGGGTGCGGAGACCCAGCGCGAGCAGTTGTTCATGTCGACGCTGACGTTGAACCACGATCCGGGCCGCGGCTTGAAATATGCGGGTTCGCTGCTGGTGGTGGCCGGCATTCTTACGATGTTCTACATGAAGGCGTATTTCTTCAAGCGACGAGGTTTGGCATGAATCGTCCTTTGGGCGCACTGGCGATCGCCGCGGTGCTGTGGGCAAGTGCGGGGGCTAACGGGTCTCGTGCGGCCGGAGAGGATCTCGATTGGACGGCGTGGAAGCACTTGCCGGTGCTGGACGACGGACGCGTGCAGCCGATCGACACGTTCGCGCGCAAGGCCGTGCGGGGAATCTGCGGGCGGGAGAACCCGAAATTGGCCTTGCCGGTCGAGGCCGGCACTCGCGGCGCGGCGGACCCCGCTTGGGCCGAGGCGCAAGCTTTTCCCCTCCGGCGAGTCGCGAAAGTTTACGGCGGCGGAGATTCTCTTCAGTTGGCTGGTGGAGCCGGAAAAGTGGCAGCGCGTGCCGTTCCTTCTGGCCATGAACGAGGAGTTGCGGCGGGATGTTCTGGACGTGCCGCTTCTCGACGCCCAGGGGAATCGCTTGATGCACGTTTCGCCGCACGAGGTGGCGAATTCACGGGGATTCCGCGCGGCTGGAAGAGCTGGATCGCCAACAGCGCGAGGCGCGGCAGGAGGGGCGGAAGATCGAGCCGGGGGAAGTCGACAAGAAGGCGCAGGAACTGTATGAGGCGTTCTCGCTGTACCAGGGGCTGACCTTCGGATCGCCGGAGTCCAACGCGAGGCAGGGTCGCTTCGTGCGGCCCTGGATGGAGGCCTTCAACGTTTGGAGCGAGATCGAACCTTCGTTGAAGCATTTGCCCTGGAGTCCGGCGGCCGGGGAGGCCGATCCGCGAGAGAACGCCCAGGCCGCGTTCGGCGCGCTCAACGCTTGGCTGCGATCGACGGGGGAGGACCGGTGGGACTCGGCCGCTGCGGAGCGCGAGCTGAGAACCGTTCGCGAGTCGAGCGGCCGACTGGCCGAACAGATCGGCTCCTTGAGCCGCACGCTCCAGCAGTCGCCGGCCGACGCCTCGTCGAAGAGCGACATGCTGGTCCAATTGCGCGCGTTGGCCAGCAAGGCCGCCGAGATTGCGCGATTGGCGCCGAGGCGGAACTGGGGCTTCACGAGGGGACGCAGCCCCTGGCGATCGTGCCGGCGCTGGATGCCTCGGCCCTGGAGCGGAACCGCGACGCGCGACGGCGCGCAGCCGTGGCTGGGACTGCACACGATTCTTCGCGGCTCCACTGCGCTGTTGAATGAGTATCCGCCGCGGGAACTGGCGGCGGTGCGCGAGGCCTTTGGCGAGGCGGCCGGTGCCTACGTCAATCGCGCGGCGGCGGATCGGGGCGCGCGGTTTACGGCGGCCATGGACCGCTTTTCGGCGGCGGTGCGCACTTTAGGCGAGGCAGTCGAGCCGCTGCGCGTGAAGCTGCCGCTGCGCGAGCGCGACGAGGATCTGATTGCGGCGACGGCTTACCCGGTATTCGGAGCCACCGACCTGGAAGTGACCTACAACGAGCTCGACCCGTTCCTCTGGACGTGGGTGTTGAGCCTGGGGGCGGCGATTTGCCTGGCGTGCACGTTTGCGGCGCGGCGGACGCTGTTCTGGCTGGGAATCCTGCTTTTGGTTGCCGGGCAGGCGATGACGGTGGCCGGGTTGGCGATGCGCGTGGCGATCACTGGGCGCGCTCCGGTGACGTCGATGTTCGAGACGATCATCTTCGTGGCGCTGGTCGTAGCGGTGTTGGGCCTGTGTTTTGCGCTCGTGCCGCTGGTGACCCATGGGGTGCGGTGCGCGTGGCGTTTGACGGCGATCCCCGCCCCGGGGCGCGGCTTGGACGCCACTGCGGCGGAGGAGCCGACGGGCCCGCTGCGGCGCGGAGTGAGGTTGGGGGCGCTGGCCGCGCGCGCTGCGCTGGCTGCGTGGGTGTTCTACGTACTGGCCATGGTTTCCTACGGGCACGGTGCGAGCGAGACGGCGATCAGTCTCTTGCCGCGCACGGCCGTCGACGCCTCGATGCCGACGGTAAACGACCTGGTGGTGTGGCTGGTGGGGTTGTCGATGCTCGGGCTGGCGGTGTGGTTCATTCCCCTGCGCCGCGGTGGCCGGGGTGATTGCCCTGGCCACGATTCCCGCGGCGTGGGCCGAGGAGGGGATTCATCGCCCGCTGGCGCAGGTGGTATCGCGCAAACCGTTTGCGTTGGCGGGAGCCGCGGTGGCCTTCCTGGCCGCATACGTGGCCTGCAATGCCACGGTGTTCGACAAGAACATCAACCCGCTGATGCCGGTGCTGCGCAACAACTTCTGGCTCACCTCGCACGTGCTCACGATCACCGCCAGCTACGGCGCCGGGCGCTGGCCTGGGGGCTGGGAAACCTGGCGCTGGGGTACTACTTGTTCGGGCGCTACCGCGATCCGCGCGGGCAATTGCCGGTGGGATTGGAGTACCACGCGGCGCCGCACTTGCCCGGCGACGCGCGCCCCTCCGCGCGATGCGGGGAAGGCGCGGCGCGCGTGCGCCGCGCGCCGGAGGCTTGCAGCGTGTTGTGCCGCTACGTGTATCGGGCGACGCAAGTGGCGGTGGTGCTGTTGGTGGCGGGGACGATCCTGGGTGCGCTGTGGGCCGACGTGTCGTGGGGGCGGTTCTGGGGATGGGACTCGAAGGAAGTGTGGGCGTTGATCTCGGCTTTGGTCTACCTGGCCGTGCTCCACGGCCGCTACGCAGGGCTGTTCGGCAACTTCGGCCTTGCGGTCGGATCGGTATTCGGGGCGACCTCGATTCTCATGGCCTGGTACGGAGTGAACTTCGTGCTGGGCACGGGCATGCACGCCTATGCGAGCGGTGCCGGCGGCTTGCCGTGGGTGCTTGGGGCGCTGGCGATCAATTGGCTGTTCGTGCTGGCGGCGTGGCTGAGGCGAGAAAAAGAAACTCGCACGCCGGTCAACCCGGTGCTCGAAGGCGAGGTGCTCTCGTCGGGTTCCGAGACCAAACCGGCCGGCGAGGCCAGGCCGCTGGGGGTGCGCTAGCGCAGCGGCTCTGAAGTGGTATGGCTCGACTGGCGCACCTCGGCGCGTGTCGGTGGAGAAGGTCGCCGGCGCCAGCAGCGGAGCCGGCAGGCAGCGAGCCAGGCGTCCCAGGGCGGCGTTGGGGCCGACGGGCTCATTGGGGGCGAGTACGGCTAAGAGCGAGGCCAGGCTGAGGGGCTCGTAACATGCGCCCGTGAGGAGGTCGTCGACGCGGTCGCGGAGGATGATTTCGCCGTCGCCGACCAACCCGCGCAGTTGCAGTCCCTGAGGACTGAGGAGAAACTCTACCGCGAGTTCGTCGAATGCCACGAGTTCGGCTTCTTTCTGCCAGAGTCCGCTGCGAAGCCCGAGGCATCGGGCGGTGGCTTGGACCAAGGAAGGACTGACGGCGCCGCGCGGTGCGCGGAGAGTGCCGTGGAGCCGCTCGATGCGACCGGCCGTCCATTGGCAGGCGTGCAGATCGAACTGCGCCATGCCCGTCAGCCGGTGCGGCGGAAATCGGTCGGCAAGCAGCCGGCTGAGGTCGCAATCGACGAGTTGGCAATTCTCGAATTCGTAGGACGTGCCTTCGGGCTGCTGGACTCCGCGGATCGTGCCGCGAAAGCGGGCGTCGGGTCCGGCGAGGGTGAAAAGTTCCGAGAATCTGGCGAGCAGGGACGCAGGAAGGGGCGCATCGCCGGTGCAGAGTGCGATCTGAGTGGCCGGGCGCGGTTCGGTTCCGCTGGACGAAGTATGCGGCCGGTTGATACGAATCGTCGCCGGCAGACCGGAGGAGCGGGCCTCGGGGTGGAACGCCAGTTCGAGCGCAGTCTCTTGGGCCCCGCGCGCGGCTGAATCTTCGAGCGGGACGGTGGCAAGCGTGCCGACCAGGTCCCGGAGCGTCGTGCGTTTGCCGTCGGCGAGGATCACCACCTCGCCTGCGCTCAGTTGTACCTGGGCGGGCAGCGCGCCTGCGCGGCGGCACAGCACGCGTTCGGCCAACCGCCGCAGCTCCTCGATCCCACCGGCCTCGAGTTCCAAGGACCCCTTGGCGGAGATGCGCAAAACGTCTGCGGACGGGGAAGGCACGGGGGCGCGCTTCGAGTCGGTCTGCGCCGCGTCGGACGGGGATGGCGCGGGCCGCTCGGCCCAGGGACCGCCGGCCACTTCGATCGCAGCGCAACCCAGGAGGCGGCGGCCGGTTTCGGGATCCCAAAGCGCCAGCCCCTGATAGCGGGCCACGCCGGGGCGCGGGTAGCAGACCGCGCTCAGGGTGACGCGAAGGCCCAATTGCCAGCCGAGTTGTTGCTCCACGCAGCGCGCGTGCGACGGGGCGCGCAGGACCAGGCACCAGGCGACGACGGCCACGGTCGGGGCAACACAGAGTACGAGGAACAGTGCGCGCGTGATGTTCCGCCGCGTTCGATCGTGAAGCTGGAACATCCTGTTCCCCTCGCGTGAAAGACGCTTACGCAATTCCGTTTTCGTTCGATGCGAGGCCCGCGGGCGGCTCGCGTCGCTCTCTGCCCTGCCCTGCCCCGCTCCGGTTTGCGGGTTTCGCTCGAATCTTGCTCGACTTCCGCGAAGCGAGCCTTAGTGCTTTCTGGCCAAACGGTGAAACAACTTCCATCGGGCCTGCATCTCGGCCAGGCTGTCGCCGCCGAATTTGTCGACCAGCGCCGCGGCGATTTCGAAGGCCACGACGTTTTCGACGATCACGCTGGCCGCCGACACGGCGCAGACGTCGCTCCGTTCGTAGGAAGCCTTCTCGGGCTGCTTCGTCTTGAGGTTGACCGACTCCAGCGGCTGGGCCAGGGTGCTGATGGGCTTCATCGCCGCGCGGACCACGATCGGCTGGCAGTTGGTCATTCCCGCCTCGATCCCGCCGGCGTGGTTCGTCGGCCGGACGAAACCCAGGGTGGGTCCCTCGGCCTGGCGGGGATCGTACTGGATCGGATCGTGGACCTCAGAGCCGCGGCGGCGGGCGGCCTCGAAGCCCAGCCCGATCTCGACGCCCTTGATCGCCTGGATCGACATCACGGCCTGGGCGATCCGGCCGTCGAGCTTCTGATCCCATTGCGCGTGCGAGCCGAGGCCGAAGGGGACGCCCTCGACGCGGACTTCGACGACGCCGCCCAGCGTGTCGCCTTCCTTCTGGCAGGCGTCGATCAGGGCCTTGATCTCGTCGTCTTGTCGGGGATTGAGCGTGTAGAGCTCGCTGGCGTCGCGCAGCAGGCGATGCTCGTCGAGCGTGCCCGGCGCGCGGCCGGACGCGGATCGGCGCCGAGCTCGACCACGTAGCCCAGGGCTGTGATGCCGAACGCGCCGAGCAGTTGGCCGGCCAGGGCCCCGGCCGCCACGCGCGCGGCCGTTTCGCGTGCGCTGGCCCGCTCGAGGATCGCGCGGATCGGGGCGAGGTACTTGATCGCGCCGCTCAGATCGCCGTGGCCGGGACGGGGCTGATCGAGCTCCTCCATGCGCTCGATCTTGTAGTCCTTGTTGACGATCATCAAGCGCGATCGGGCTGCCCAGGCTTCGGCCGCGCCAGAGTGCCGCTGAGGATCTCGACTCGATCGGTCTCGATCCGCTGGCGTCCGCCGCGGCCGTATCCCCCCTGGCGGCGACGAAGCTCGGCATCGATCGGATCGGCCGATACGTCGACCCCGGCGGGAAAGCCATCGACCAAGGCCACCAGGGCCTTTCCGTGCGACTCGCCTGCGGTCCAGTAGCGCAACATGTCGTTTGGCGGACTGACGATAGAATGAACCGAGGGACTTCCGAGCTGCCGCGAGCTGGGCAACTGACTGCACCCGGCATCGCAGGCGCAAGGGCGCCATTTTCAGGTGAGCCAATTTGGAGGGCAATTCTACCCGCCTTGCCCCATCCCTGGTAGGGCGTTTTGTCGCCGCTCCGTCGGATTGGGGGACCGCACGGTTGCACATTGCTTTCCTTTCTACGAAGACCGATACTGGAGGGGAGCGCCGCAACACCCCCCCTGCCCTCTTTTCTGGCACGAGCCCCTCCCGAATGGATACCGCGAAGGCCCAAGCCGAAAGGCCCGACCCCGACCTGACCGGCAAGGAGCTTGGCGACGTGCGTCTGCTCCGCAAGCTAGGCGAGGGGGCGATGGCCGAGGTCTACCTGGGCGAGCAGCTTTCGCTCAAGCGCCAGGTGGCGGTCAAGGTGCTCAAGAGCCGTTTGGCAGCCGACGAAACGTACGTACGGCGGTTCGAGCGCGAGGCTCAGGCGGCAGCCTCGCTGGTGCATGCCAACATCGTGCAAATCCACGAGGTGGGCCAGGTCGGCCACCATTACTACATCGTGCAGGAATACGTTCAGGGCCTGAACCTGCGGCAGTGGCTGCGCGCAACGGCCCCCCGGACCTGCGAACCGCACTGCTCATCATGCGCCAGGCGGCGGCGGCGCTGGCCAAGGCCGCGGAACAGGGGATCGTCCACCGCGACATCAAGCCCGAAAACATCATGGTTACTCGGTCGGGCGAGGTGAAAGTGGCCGATTTCGGCCTGGCGCGCCTGATCGGCGAGGGGAAGGCCCTGGAGCTGACCGAGGTGGGAATTACCCTGGGCACTCCGCTCTACATGAGTCCGGAGCAGGTCGAGGGCCGATCGCTGGACCACCGCAGCGACATCTATTCGCTGGGGGTGACCTGTTACCAGATGCTCGCGGGCGAGGCTCCTTTCACCGGCGACACGGCTTTGGCGGTGGCTTTGCAGCATCTGAAGAAGCAACCCGAGCCGCTGGAAAATGTGAGGCGGGACCTGCCCGCCGGCCTGTGCCGCCTGGTACACCGGATGCTAGCCAAGAGTCCGGAGGGCCGGTTTCAGTCGGCGCGGGACCTGCTGCGCGAGCTGCGCAAGATCCAGGCCGCGTTTGGCGACGAGGAGTGGCCGGACGACCTGGCGGGTTGTGAAACCGAGGCGACTGCGCTGGCGACCCACAGCGAAGCGACCCAGCGCTTGGAAGTGCTGATGAAGACGGCCCCTTTGCGCCGGTGCGGACGCGAACTCGGCGGTGGATGATGGGGGCCGCGGCTGCGTTTCTGGCGGGGGTGGCGATCGCCTTGCTCGCGCGCCGGATCCGCCGCTTCTGGCCGAGGCCGATTTGCAGCCGGTGGTGCCTCGGCAGGAGAACGTGTTGCGGCAATGGCTGTTTGCCAGTCAGGTGGGTACGCTCGAGGCCTGGCAGAGCGTGATCGACTACTTCCCCGACCGGCTGTATTGGGTCTATCGGGCCAAGCAGCAGTTTGCGCGCATCTATCTGCGCGAGCGAGACCTGGACCGGGCATTGGCGGTCTTTGAGGAGTTGGGCTCGCTCGACGAGGCCGAAGGAGAACTGAAGGCGTTTGGATTGGCGGGTGCTTGTACGGTGCTTTCGATGCAGGGGAAGTACCGCGAGTCGGCACACGTTTTTTACCAGCTCACGCCGGCATTGACCAAGCAGTTGGAGCCGTCGATGCGGCAATGGCTCGATTTATTCGCTGAAGCGGAACCGCGAGGAGCTTGGGGCGGGCTCGGCGGAGGAGCTTGATGCGCGGATCGGGGAGCTTCTGGGGCCGCTTGACCCTCCGGCACCGAAGGGCTAATATAGCCTCAACTTGCGGCCGATCGACGGCCGATGGATAGCACGTTGCGGCCGATTGGCACCGCGCGCCTCCGCGCGTAGCGAGTCCCCTGGCGGGATGCTGCCGGGCGTGTACAATGGTGAGACGCAAACGATATCCCAGGACTTCGGCGTAGACTGTGCTGGGCGGAAGGTCGGCGCGGCCGAAGAAGTTCTGGGATCGGTTTGTAGAGGCCCCCATCGTCTAGTGGCCTAGGACATCGGGTTCTCAGTCCGAGAACGGGGGTTCGACTCCCCCTGGGGGTATTTGGAGGGGCGACGCAAGTCGCCCGTCGATAGTGGACTTGCGTTCACTGAACTCGGGCACGGTCATCGGAACGCTACTCCGATGTCCGCTGGGCAGGAGGACGCTATGGCCGTCGTCGCCAACGCGATCTGTGACATGCTCCGGACTTACGCCAAGTCCGATGTGTTGGACGTCACGATACATCTGGAGTCCGGCGAGGCGCGGGTATACCGCGGAACTCGCGAGGAACTGGAAGCTGTCCAGGAATTGCGGCAGCCAGGCGCACCACTCGAAGTGACCAAGGTCCAAGTGGCCAAGGTGAAACGCGCGCCTTAAGTGTGGTGGCCGACCGGGAAATGTCTTCGGCGACGTTTCAGTCAACACCGGTCGGCCGCCTTTATCACTACGTGAAGTTCCGTATAATTCGAGCATGAGCATCGACACCATGACCTTGAACGCGACGCTGGCGGCGAACGTACGGCGTGAAATGCGAGTTCGCGGGTGGACTCAGCAGGAGTTGGCCGACCGTTGCGGCTGGCCGCAGCCTCGGATCGCGGAAATCCTCTCCTGCCGGTTCACGCCACGGCTCGACACGGTGGAGCGGATCGCGCAAGCCTTCGAAGTTCCACCCACGACGCTCTTAGTTCCAATGCCCGAGAATTCAGCCGCCTCCTAGTTGACGAGCCATAGGGGCGTTCGTATAATCGCCGACGTTGACTGAAACGTCGGCCTTCTTTCGGGCTAATGCTTGGCCCGAAGCGGTAGGCCGCTTACTACCGACCAGGACGAGATGCGTTTGACGCCCACCAGGCATCGTTGTCTGGTTTGCGTCAGCGTATGGACGCGCCCATGCTCGACCGACATTTCCGCCAGGATCGGAAGAGGCAGCAGCAGCGCAAATTCCGCGCCGCTGGACGCCGCAGGTTTGCGAATGAGCAGTTACGTAATAGACTTTATTTAGAATCCGTCCCGACTGGGTGTTGTGCAGTTCACACGGAGGCTTGGCACTGCGAGTCAGTAGAGGTACCAGGCCATGCAGGGTTCAGCTTCAGTGAGGTTGCCGGCGGTACCGGCGTTACGCATTTTTCGAGGTGGACCAGAAGAGCCGGACGACGGCGACCGCGAGCTATCGAGCGGGATGTCCGTCTCGCAGTTCTTCGCGCGGTACTTCCGGCCCGTGCGGTTGCAGGCGGGGCGGGCCAAGCCGGCGACGATCGCCGAGTATCGGACCGCGATCGAGCGGTGGGCGCAGCTCACGGGCGATCCGCCGCTCTCGACGATCGACGGGTTGACGCTGGCCGGCTTCGTCGAGGCCGATCTGGGCCTGACGGGCCGCACGAGCACGCTTTCTCCGAATACGGTGCGGAAGCACTGTATCCACCTGGAAAACGTACTCCGTGCCGCGGGCCCGCGGACGCGCGACTGCAAATGGGCTGCCTCGGAGTACGGCTACTACGGGACCGACGAGTTCGGCCGGGTGCGATCGGCGCCGTGGTTTCACCTCCCGACGGCGCGAGACAAGCCGCCGATCGACTCGTTTACGCTCGACGAGATCCGTCGTCTGATCGTGGCGTGCGACCATGCGACGCTCCCGCGGCTGCCGGAGATCCGGCCGAGCGAATGGTGGCGTCGGCTGATTCGCTTCGCCTACAACGCGGGCATGCGGATCGGCACGATTCTGGCGCTGCGTCGCCAGTGGCTCCGCCAGGCCGACGGCGCGGCGTGGTTCGAGGTGCCAGGCTCCAGCTACAAGGGCGGCCGGTCGCATCTGCTGTACGTCTCGCCTGTGGCCCTGGATATCGTGCTCGGGATGCCGGAGCGCGACATCCTCTGGCGATGGCCGCACACCTTGAAGACCCTGCATCGGCAGCGGGTACGGATTCTCGAGGCCGCGGGGATTCCCGAAGAGCGGCAATTCGGCTTCCACGGCTTGCGCAAGGCCCTGGGAACGGCGCTCTACCGCCGCAATCCCGAGGCGGCGCGGCTCGCGCTGGGGCATCAGGACCAAGCCACGACGCGAGAGCACTACGCCCATCCCGACGTGGTCGGGCCCAGCATGGCCGCGGTGATCGGTCCCTCGATCGCCGATCTGCCGCAACCCTGATCGACGCCGATCGTCGAAGGCAATTCTCCGCAGCCCTCCCGGCTGCGTTCTGCGCACAAATTGTTGTGACGCGGTTTGTCGGTTCCGGCCCGCGTTGGCCGGGCTGTCTGGGCCTAGGACCAGCAGCGAAGGCACTAGCTCGCCGGGCGGCCATGGCTGCGCGGCGTGGCGACGGATCGTACGCGCTACTGCGGCATGGTGGGACCGGGCCTCACGCGACCGGAGCTTCGGCTGCGTGCGGAGACGATCAGGCGGTTCGACTCCGCCCCGCGGAGTTTCGCAGACGGCGGGTTTGATCCAGGAGGGAACGCCACATGGCCAAACGCTCGAAGACGCGCTGTTCGCTGAAACTGAAGGACCTGGCCCTCGACCTTGAGGGGCCGGCTGGCGAGCTGCAGCAATCGATCCAGCTTCTGGGCGAGCTGATCGCCGACGCGGGCTCCAAGAAACGGCTCATGCTGCCAGCGAGGCCATCAATGACGCATTTTCGCGACGACGAAGGGCTCTACGAGCGGATGCTGGGCGGCCTGGCGAGCGACGAGTGGCTCACCGTGGGCGAGCTGGTCCAGCGGTGCGAAGATCGGCAATTGTGGCCGCTCGAACTAACCGGCGACGGGATATTCACGCGTACGGCCTTCGTCCGTCAACTGGTGCTCGGCGCTCGCGACAACCAACTCTGGCCGGTCTGGGCCAGGCTGACTGATCGCAACGAGATCGGAGACAAGCAACTCTTCAAGGTGGAGGAGCGGCTGACCGCCGAGGACTACGGCCGGCTCGTTGCGGCGTATCGCGCCCGCTGGGGGTCCCACGCCCGCAAGATGGCCGCCGGCTACGCCGAGCGGTGTCGGCGGCGGTACGGCATCGATCCGCCCGAACCAGAGGCCGAGGCGGAGAACGAAACGCCTTGCGGGCGCGCGCAAAGCGACCGCGACGAGACCGACGACATGATCGACGAGTGGATGAAGCCGGAGTCTGACTAGGAAGGACGCTGCTTCACTTGGCCCACCATGAGCGTAGCGCTTGTTAACCACCGAAATGGCGGCGAGAGGTCAACAGCGTTCTCCACGGCGACCGGTCGGGCGTGAACGCAGCCTGAGACCTAGAAACCGGGACCGAAAATAACGCGGTGGTCTTCGATGGTGGGCCAAGTGAAGCAGTGTCCCAGGGAGGCTGTGGCATGGATACGCCGAGGCGATTGATGGAGGCGATTCGCGGGGGCCGGTTCGGCTCGCGGGCCGTGCTGGACGCCGTGAGCGAGGCCCAGGACCTGGTGGACCGCGGCGAGCTGCCGGGGCGTGTGCTCGACGGGGCCATCGACGCATTACGCGAAGCGACGTTCCCTGGCTGGGCTGATCCGGTCTGGGAATTGCGCCACGCCGAGAGACGGCCACGCGTGCTGGGCGTGTTGGATCCCCGCGGCACACCGCCCCCGGCGCGGACGTATCGGTTGCCCGTGGCCCCGGCCGAGTGGTCGGAGCGCGAGGCAGGTTAGTGCAGGATGTTTTCTCGAAAGGAGGTTCCAAGTGGGTGTGCGAGCGAAGTTCAAGTGCGATCGGATCGAGCGGTCTGGATACACCAGACAAGTACGTGGTCCGGATGGCGTCGATCGGCTCGAAAACGTGGAGATGCAAACCATCGTGTTGAGCCCGGTCTACTCGCCCGATCCGGCGGCGGAGAATCGCGCAGTTCTGGAATGCCACGCCGAGCGGAGAGATCAAGCTCGGCACGATCAACCCGGCGGCGGCGGCCTATTTCGAATTGCACAAGGAGTACTACATCGACTTCGTGCGTGTCGATCCGCCGGTGGCCGAACAGGTGCCCGGTCCTCCGAGCGTCCCGGCTGGCCAGGTGGGTGTGGGCTAGCCAATCACCCCAAACCAAGGAGCGAGCGCCTCCAACGCGAGACGGCCCTGTCGGCGACCGTGGGGCTTGTGACCGCAATGGTCGCCTGGGTGCTGTAGCCGAGCCCTACAGCCGTCGCCGCGGCTACGCTAGCGCGGTCAGTCCGGGCCCAGGACTGGCGGTCACGGGCGTCCTGCCTTTGAGCCGGAACAACCCCGAGAGGGAGCCAGCGAAGGCGATGACGAGGCGGTCCATCTGCGGCGGGAAAGTGCGAAGCGCGAACGTCGGCGATCACAGGGCGTGGCAGCCCGGAGAGACGGGCACTTGCGAGCGGCGGCGTGGACAGCGACACGCAGGGCGAGGGAGTCGGCTGCGGCCGGCGAACGTCAACGATGGGGGCCTCGCAGGAGAGCCGGAGGACTCTGCTAGCCGGTGCAATTCCGGCCCGCTCGCGTAGGAACTGAATGTGGACGCATGGGCTATTGACGAAGGGGGCGCGTAACCCAGGAAGGAGGTGTTGAGGTCGAGAGGTCGACTGGTTGGCTCGCGCGCCGGTGCTTGGGAAATGCCGCCGGCGCAGCTTCGGAGCGCCGCGGCGGGATCGATGGCCCAAAACCTGTGAGCGCGCGGGACGCCCATGCATAGCACGGCAGAACGGCGCGAGACCAGGTGCCAAGCGGTCGCAGGTTCGACTCCTGCACGCTCGTCTGCTCGAGAGCGTGAGCCAGCCAAGGTACTGCGCCAACAACTGACGGGCGTTCAGACGCATCGAAGAAGCGTTAGCTCCGTGAGACGCGGAGCAACTTCCGGGGAACGCTGCTGGTTGCGTATCCGGGCCCATAACCCGGACCACGCGGGTCCGATTCCCGCCCCCGGGACTTGCTTGCCGTCCCTCCGGACCGCCAGGTCCGCGGCAAGCTCGCCCGCGGCGCAATCGAAGGGCTGCGCCGCGGGCCTACGAAAACACCGCACGGAGGCCGAGGCCATGGATCTGCCGGAACTATGGGTATCGGACGGGCGCGCGGCGCAGGTGATCCGCACGCCGCGCGAGGACCTCGATGTGCTCGACTTGGTGCGCCGCGGCGTGCCCCTGCACGCGATCGAGGACGAGCTGGACCGCCGGGACAACCTGCCGGCAGCGGAACGAGGAGATGACGCGTGATGCACCGCTTGGCCCGACGACTGCCGCCAGCGCCTCGGCGCGTGCAACACGTGCCCGCGGTGAGCGGTCCGTTTCTCGGCCGCGTCGGAGAGCTGCTCTCCTTGGCGGTGGATGTTCTGCGTCTGACGCCGGTCCGAGCACACCACGGGCTGAGAGCCAAAACGATCGTCGAGTTCCGCTCTGGGGCGAGCCGGCTCACGTGGATCGCCCACGGCCGCAAGCCGCCGGCGTGGTGCCAGGTGGGGCGGAGCGTGGCCGTGCGGGCGACGGTGCTCGCGCACACCGAGATCGGCGGAGATCGCCGGACCCTGCTCACGCAGGTGAGCGAGATCAAGGACGGCCGCGGGGCTGAGCCGCGCGGGGATGGATTGGCTGGCCGCGGGGAGGAGCGACCGCGGCCGGCGCGAAGACAACCCGGGTTCGCCCGCGCAGGGGCAGGGCGCGGGCGAGTACGGCCTGGGGACTGACGGGGAAGGTGGCCGCCGTCGGCCCCAGGCCGGCCCGGTTCAGGATCGACACGGCGCGCAGGGGCAGGCGCCCCCAAATGGAAAGGGACACGATGGCCCAAAGGCGCAGGAAGCTCGTGGCCGCAGACCTGTTCTGCGGTGCTGGAGGATTTACGACCGGCGCGATCGCTAGCGGTCACGTCGACGTGGCTCTGGCGATCAATCACTGGCGGACCGCGATCTATTCGCACCAGGACAACCATCCCGGGGTCAAGCACCTTTGTGCCCGCATCGAGCACGTTAACCCGCGGCACGATGCAGCCGTGCCCGAGCGTCTCGATCTACTGATGGCCTCGCCCGAGTGCACGCACCACTCGATCGCCCGCGGCGGGCGCCCGGTTTCCGACCAGACGCGGCAACAGCCGTTCGCGCTGCTGGACTGGATCGACGCGAAACGGCCGCGCTGGGTGCTCGTGGAAAACGTCCGCGAGTTCCGCGACTGGGGCCCGCTCCGCAACGAGGGCACGGAAGCCAAGCCGCGCTGGCGGCCGGACCCGAAACGGAAGGGCGAGACATACCGCGCGTGGATTAAGGCAATCGAATCCCTCGGGTACTGTGTTGACTCGCAATTGCTCAATGCAGCCGACTTCGGGGCGCCAACGAAGCGGATTCGCTTATTCGTGCTCTGCCGGCTCGGCAGTTGCAAGCTCGAGATGCCCTGGCCGGCCCCCTCGCACCTCGGCCATTGGGTAGCGGCCCATACGATCATCGACTGGACCAAGCCGTGCCCAAGCATTTTCGCGAGGAGGCGACCCCTCGCGGACAAGACGCTCAGACGGATTGAGATCGGTTTGCGGAAGTTTGTCGGGGATGCCGCCGAGCCGTTCCTGGTACGGCTGCGGAACCACCAGAACGCTTCGAGCATCGGCGACCCGCTCAGCACGGTCACAACGAGTGGGGCGCATGACGCGCTAGCCGTCCCGTTCCAACTGAAGGCGATGGGCCGCTGCGCCGGGCTGACCAAGCCGATCACGGATCCGCTGCCGACGATCGTGGCGGCGCGTGAAAACCATGCGCTCGTGAGCGCGTTTCTTGTGCCCAATTTTGGCGAGCGACTGGGGCAAGGCCCACGCACCCACAGCCTATCCGATCCGCTGCCCACCGTGACCGGGCACGGTGCAGGCGCGGTGGCGATGCCGTTCTTTTTGCCGCGGCAGGGGTACTACGATTGCCACCGCGACAAACCGGGGAAGGGCGTGGATGAGCCCCTGCCAGTCGTGACGGCGAACCACGGCCCCGGGAATCTCGTGATGCCGTTTCTCACGAAATACTACGGCACGGGAGGCGTTCAATCGATCGCCGATCCTCTCGACACGGTGACCACGAAGGATCGTTTCGGACTGGCCATGGCATCGCTGCTGGCCACGATGCGCGAACTGTCGGTTGTCGATATCGGGTTCAGGATGCTCGACGTCGACGAGCTGGCCCGGGCGCAGGGATTCCCTGCGGGCTACTTGTTGCACGGCACGAAGGCCGAGCAGGTCCGCCAAGTCGGCAACGCGGTTTGCCCGCCCGTGGCCGAGGCGCTCTGCCGGGCGATCGGTGGGGCGGCGTGAAATCATGACGCGACGAACCTGGAAGCTTCGCCTGGAGTGGAAACCCGCCGACCTTTGGGTCGGTCTGTTCTGGCGCCGAGAGCCGGGGACATTCCACGCCTGGATCTGCCTGATCCCCTGCATCCCGCTTCACTTGACGATCGGAGAGCCCCGGACATGGAGGAGATCGTGACCTACTACGCCACAGCAAATCGACGCGCCCCATGGGTTGCCGTTCACGGTCAGTGGCCTCCGCGAGCGGGACTTACGCGATCGTGCATGGCCGGAGTGCGGATCCTTCGTAGGCCAATGACCGAGGCCGAGGTCGAGTGCCATCGCGATCCGGAAAGCCGGCGATTCCACGCCGACCGCTGGCCTTCCTTGATCGCCATGCTGCGCGCTCACCGAGACTACGAATTCGGCGACGACGAGTTCCCGCGGAAATTGCTTGCCGCCGTGCGGGAGAACCAGGAGGAGATCCGGCAGGTCATTGAAGGCGGGCGGTCCAAGGCCCGGAAACATGCCGCGAGACTGGCGAAACTGCGCGAACAGTGAGGGATTCCCCTATGCATCATCTCAATCAGGGCATCCTCGGGCTCGGCGATCCGATCCGCTGGATGATACGCCGCGACATGCCGGTGGTGCTGGCGATCGAGGCTGCCAGCGACCGCCGGCCGTGGAACGAGGGAGACTTCCGCCGCCATCTCGCCCTGCCCCACTGCATAGGACAGGTTGCCGAGCCGGACGGTCGGGTGGTCGGATTCCAGGTCTACTCGCTGACGAAGACCGGGATCCACCTCCACAGATTCGGCGTCGATCCGGAATCGCGGCGCCAGGGCGTCGGCTCGCGACTGCTGACGAGGCTCATGGCGAAGCTATCCAGCCAGAGACGCACCGTGGTCACTGCCTACCTCCGCGAGGCCAACCTCGCCGGCCAACTCTTCCTCCGCGCCAGAGGTTCCGCGCGGTGGCGATCGTGCGGGGGTTTTTCGACGGCAAAAACGACACCAACGAGGACGCGTATCTGTTCGAGTATCGGTTTGGGCAGTCGACGGAAGGACCGCACTGAGGGAGGATCGCACGATGGCCGACCAGGCACGGAGCCCATCGCAGTATTGCCCGCGCGAGGACCTGCCGCGGTGCCGCGCGCTGGTGGAGCACTGGCCGGGGCTGCGTTCGGAGATTGCCGCGGCCTGGGAGCGGCTCTGCTTGGCCTGCGAGCCGGCCAGCCGGGTGGTATGCACGACGCGCCATGCCCTGGCCGAGATCTGGGGCGAGCCAGGCCGACCGCTCACCGAGAGTACGGTCTCCCGTCGCTTGGCGCGACTGGATGCCATCGGCCTGGCTCGCGTCGGGCGGGCTGCCGGCGGGCTGGTCGTGATCGAATTGGTGGACCCTGTGCTGGTCGATCGCCGACCCCTGGGGACCGCGGCAAAAGTCACGCTTGGCGTCGTCGGCGACCCGCAGCGGCAACTGCCCTTCGACCAGAGCGCCGACGAGCCGCCGGCGCAGCTTCGCGTCGTTTCCATCGAGGAGCTTTCTCCAGACGAGGGGGCGCAAACGCAAGCGGTTATGGCCCGACAAACGCAACCGCTTGCACTTATGGCCCCACAAACGCAAGCGGTTATGGCCGCGCAAACGCAACCGCTTGCACTTAGCGCGTCCCCGCTCAACACCCCAATGGGAAAGGGGTGCGCACGAACAACCAAAGACCCAAAAACGTTTTAGACGTAATACAGTCGTCGACGTCAGACGAAGGCGCCGACGCTGACGCAAACTATGAACCAATTTCTTGGGAGGGGGTGCCTGCGGAAGAGCGCCACGCGGTGCTCGAGCGGTGCGAAGCAGTGGCTGAACCGCTCCGCCGCGCACTCGGCGATCGGCCGCTTCCCCCGCGAGACGCAGACCTCGTCTTCAAGGTCGCAATCCTCTGCCATCGCAAACGGCTGCCCGAGTCGATCGTCGAGACTGCCCTCCACGGTGCAGGCCATGGCCGACGGCCGATGGGCTACTTTCACTGGCGTCTCGCGCTGCTCTCTCGGGAGCGGGGCCTGAATTTCAATCGCCTGCTGGCGTCCGTGCGAACGCCCAGCCCCAAGGCGCGCAGCCCGTAGGCGCAGCTCGTGCCGAGTGTCGTTTCCTCAAGTCGCTGGAATCGAGGGGAATTCTCATGGGGAGAGTGATCGAGTTTGGGCCGGGCCAGCTCGCGCGGCTGAAGGTGGGCGAGACGGTGTGCGATCGCCGGGACCCAGCGCGGCAAGGCGTGTTCAACGGCTGGGTGCCCGATCCGTTTAGCGGCGACAAGCGGGCGATGCTGATCGTCCCCGGGCCGCAGCGGAAGCGGTATTACATCCATCGCGAGCATCTCTGCCGATACGCCGAGGGCGGTGATTCGGCCGAGGTCGAGCAGAGCGCAAGGAGGGCCGGTTAATGGCACGGAAAAAAGCCAAGCCCGCCATTCCGCCGCCGGGCGCAATGACCGTTCCCGCCGGCGAGATCGAGCCGGCTGGATTCGGCCTGGGCGGTGTGGGCCGAGATCTTGAGAGTCGGTCGATCGTCCCCGGGCCGTTCACGTCTCGGGCGACGCCAGCCGGCGAGGCCCTCCAGGAGCTGGCCGATTCCGTGCGAACCTCCGGCGTCCTGCAACCGGTGATCGTCCGATCGCGACCCGCGGCGGCGGAGGACGGCGGAGCGCCGTACGAGCTGATCGCCGGCGAGCGACGGTGGCGCGCCGCGCAGATCGCCGGACTCCCGACGATCCCCGCGATCGTACGCGACGTCGACGACGAGCTGGCCTACCGGATCGCGCTTGCGGAAAACCTCCAGCGCGAGCCGCTCAACCCGATCGAGGAAGCGGTCGGAATGCAGCAGCTCGTAGACCGTGGCAAGACGCATGAGGTCATCGCAACGCTCCTGGGTAAGAGCCGGCCGTGGGTGAGCAATCGCCTTCGTCTCTTGGAGCTGCCGGCGCGGTGGCAGCAGTGGCTCTCGCAGGGGACGATCGGCGAGCGCCAAGCCCGGCTTGTGCTCCCCTACGTCGACAAGCCGCTCCTGCTGGGCGAAATCCAGGAGGCCCTCGAAGACTACCTGGCCAATGTCGAGGAAGCGCCGACGCTCGACGTGTTCGAGCGCGAGATCATTGCCGGCGTGCTCCGCCGGCGGGCTGCGAAGGCCGGCGGGGAGGTCTTCGGCGATCAGAAGCCAAGCGAGGCGGCCGCCGACTCCGGCGATCGCCCCGGCCAGGCGGTCGATTCGATCGTTCCCGAGGTTGCCGAGGCCCGCGATCCCGATGATCCGGACGAGCTGGAGGCGTCGGACCCCGAATCCGACGAGGACCGCGAGGCGGCTTCTGGCGGGCGAGGGAGTGGACCCGAGGAAGATGCCGGCGCGGGCGTCGACGACACCGCGGTGCAGTTTGCCGCACGGCTGCGTGGTTGGCAGGAGAACTGGCTGCGGTATCTGGTCGCCGACGAACTTTGCACCCGCGCCGGCGCCGACGACGTGCTCCGCGTGGCCCTCTGCGCGGTAATCCTGTGGGACGTGCACACCGCGGCACTGGGCGGCCAGGCCGGGACGTGGGACGTGGTGGCGGAGTACGTGCCCGCGAAGCACCAGCGCCAGTTGGCCGACGCGGTGATCCATGCCGACCCGGCGCGGCTGGATGCGTTTGCGGGGAAGTTGCTCGCCCGACTGTTTTCGGCGCAGGACGGCGCGCGGGACGTTGTGCCGCCCAAGGACGTTGCCCGGGTGGCGGAGCTGCTGAGTGTCGACCTCTCCGACGCCTGGCTCCGCGAACAGGCCGGGCCGCTCTCGGCGGCCTACTGGGAGCTGCACTGCCGCGAGCAGCTCGTGGAGCTGGCCCGCGAGCTGCGGGTCAAAGAGATCGATCCGAAGGACTCGCGTCGGAAGATGATCGAGAAATTCCTCGCGCGCAAACCGGGCGAGGACGACCAGGAGGTGGGGCTGCCGCTGCCCAAGGAATTGCGGCGATTGGCCCGCAAAGCGTAACCACAACATCGAAAGGAGACGTTTATGGCGTTACGAGAATTGACCCTCGACTCGATCCAGCACCTCGACCTGGGAAAGGCGGCGATCGCCTTCAAGCGCGCCCTGGAGCGGGCGGTGAAGGATTGCCTCGATCGCCCGAGCGACGATCGCGTCCGGGAGGTGAATCTCAAGTTCGCGATCAAGCCCGTCAAGGAGATCGTCGACAACGTGATCTCCTGCGAGGGCGCCAAGGGCACGTTCCAGGTCAAGGCGAAGGTCCCCGACTACGAGACCGACGTCTACGACTTCGGCGTCAAAGAGAACGGGATGATGTATTTCAGCGACGAAAGCCCGAAGAACCATCGGCAGTCGATGCTCTTTGGTGGCGACGAGGAGAGTGAGAAGAGCTAGGCGTATCCAATCCCGCGGCATGGCGCCGCTACCATCCCTAACTTTCCCAGGAGGTCTCGATGATGTTTCCCGCGGAAACCCTCAAACTCATTCAGGCGACGGCCCAGCAGGCCCATGCGGCGCAGCGCCTTGACGTGCCCGACCCACGGCGCGCCCATTTCGTCCTCCAGGGCGAGCGGTTCGAGGTGCCGATCAATCCTCCCCTCCGCAAGCACGTGGTCTATTCGCTGGAGGACCTGATCGCCTACACGCTCCGCGCCGAGGGCGCGTCTCGCACCGATGGTAGTCCGGAGGGTGCGCCTCGCACGGGCGCTAGTCCAGTGCTCTGGTACGCGCAGAACGGCATGCGGCTGATCCTCGACGACGCCGATCGCCGCGACGTGGTCCTCTTCGAGTTGGAGTTCTCGATCCCGTTTAAGGCGCTGCAGACGCTCGATCGGGAGCCGGTGTCGATGACCCAACAGCAGTTCCTCCACCTCCTCCGGGTGCAATTGGGCGTCGACAAGTTCCACGTCCAGAAATTCCGAAAACTCGACTGGGAAACGATCATCCGCGCCAAGGGCGAGGTCGACCGCGGCCGCGATCGGCTCGGCAAGGAGATTGCCAGCCAGGTGAGCGGAGTCGACGACGTGCCCGAGGAATTGCAGGTCACCGTCCCGGTGTACCGCAATCCCGGCGAGATGGAGCCGCATACGGTAGGTTGCCTGATCGAACTGAACGCGGCCAACAACACGATCCAGTTGGTCCCCAAGCCGGGCGAGGTGGATCTGGCCGTGAACGCGCACCTCGCCGGTCTTCGGCAGCGGTTGGAGGAGGGGCTGGCGGAGCTGGAGGGAGATCGCCGAGATCCCGATCTACTACGGCACTCCGTGAGGCCCGCTGGACCGCTTGGCAGAGTAAACCGTGTATGAGCCTTCTGCGGTGCGGCGTCTGTTGTGCCGCAGAAGGCGTGCTCGAACGCATTCCAACGGGAAAGGATTTCCAATGCTGGTACTGCAGCGCAAGAAGGGGCAAAAGGTGCAGGTGGGCGAAGTGATGGTGACCGTTCTGGAGTGTGCGCGCGGGGGAGTCAAGCTCGGCTTCGATGGCCGTCGCGACGTGCCGGTGCGTCGCAGCGAGCTGGCGGACCTTGCCGACGACGATCGTAGAGAGGCAGACAAATGAAAAAGGACCCGCTCAAAGACTGTTGGCTCCAGACCTACAGGGGCCTGCGATTCCGGCCGTTTGCCGCGGCGCTCGAGCAGATCGGGATCGAGGACATTGCCCACGGCCTGGCCGGGACGTTTCGGTTCGCTGGGCAGAGCGCCCGCTACACCGTGGCCCAGCACTGCGTACTCGTGAGCCAGCACCTGGAGCAGCAGCACGCGCTCTGGGGCCTGCTGCACGACGCGGCCGAGGCGTGGCTCCCCGACGTCCCCGCCCCGATCAAACGCTATCTGTTCTTTCACCTGCCCGACGGCCGCGAGGTGAGCTTCGACGCGCTCGAGGAGTCGATTCTCCGCGTGGTAGCCGAGCGGTTCGAGCTGCCCTGGCCCATGCCGGCGGAAGTCATTGAGGCGGACCGCCGGATGTTGGCGACGGAACGCCTAGCGCTCTTTCGGGACGAGCTGCCGTGGCCCGGGTTGGCCGGAATCGAGCCCTACGCAAACGTGAACCGCCTGGGATTGGATTGGGAGCCGGCGATCGCGAAGGGCGCATTCCTGGACGAGTTCGAGATTATTGTGGAGATGCTCGCAAGTGAAAGTGCTCATCAATCTGACGCTTGAGGTCACGCCCCGAAGTGCGGCCGTCCAAGATCGCATCCAGCTTCGGGTCGGCGAGAAGGTCGTGCTTGACAAATACCTAGACGCGATCACGAGCGACGTCCGGGAACTCCTGGCCGACGTGATCCGCGGGGAAACCGCGTGCCTGGCGAACATGGTCGATCGATTCTCGGGGAAGGGATGAGGATGGCGGGTCCATCGCTCAAAGCGCCGTTTCCGTGGTTCGGCGGCAAGCGCCTCGCTGCCGAGCTGGTGTGGGCTCGGTTCGGCAACGTGGCGAACTACGTCGAGCCCTTCGCCGGCAGCCTGGCCGTGCTCCTGGCCCGTCCGCACGCGCCACGGGTCGAGACCGTCAACGATCTCGACTGCTACCTGAGTAACTTCTGGCGGGCCACGCAGCACGATCCAGAGGCCGTGGCCCGATACGCCGACTGGCCGGTGAATGAAGCGGACCTGCGCGCCCGGCATCAGTGGCTGGTACTCTCCGCCGCGTCGGCGGAGTTTCGGGACCGGATGCGAGCGGACCCGGACTATTACGACGCGAAGATCGCCGGCTGGTGGTGTTGGGGGCTCTGCTGTTGGATCGGCGCGGGCTGGTGCAGCGGAAATCCGGCCGCCGCCGCCCCGACCCACGCCAGCCGGCCGCGATTGAGTCATGCGACGTCGTCGCTGGGCGTGATCGCGGGCTGCCAGGCGACGCAGAAACTCCCGGACCTGACGGGCCACGCCGGAGCGACTGGCCGCGGGATCCTCGCAAGCGGCGGGCCACGAAAGAAGCGATCGCAGCAACTCCCCGACTTGTCCGGCGCCTCTGGGGCAAGTGGCCGCGGAATCCACGCGTCAGCCGGGCCAACAAAGAAGCGACCGCAGCAGTCCGGCGACGGCTTCTCGGCCGGTATCTCTGCCTCCTGTCCGGAGGCGGTGCGTCTGGAGTGGATTTTAGGATGGTTTGCGCGGCTGCGGGATCGGCTCCGCCAGGTGAGGGTTTGCTGTGGAGACTGGACGCGGGTCTGCGGCTCGGAAAGCGTCACGACGAGGATCGGGCTGACCGGCATTTTCCTCGACCCGCCGTACTCGAGCGCGACCGGCCGCGATCCCGACCTCTACGCCGAGGACTGCGGCCAGGTGGCGCACGCGGTGCGCACCTACTGCCTGGAGCGTGGTAACGATCCGCGGCTGCGGATCGCTCTGTGCGGCTATGCGGGCGAGCACGAGGAGCTTGAGGAGCATGGCTGGAGTGTCGCGAGGTGGCGAGCCAACGGCGGGTACGGGAACCGCTCCGCGAAAGGGCTCGCCAATCGAGGCAAGGAGCGGATCTGGTTCTCGCCGCACTGCCTCAGCCAACGGACCCTGTTTTAGGAGGATTCCATGGGGAATGTTCGCGCGAAAGACTGGCCGCGCCTCTCCAAGACACTGGACGGCCCACGCGACCTAGACCGCTGCCAAGCGTGCGGCGGCAACGCGACCGCGACGTGGCAGGAGTGCGATGAGGCGGACCAGCCGGAACTGGTCTACGTGCGGCTTTGCCGCTCATGTAGTGACAAATTGATCGAACCGCACCCGCGGCTTTACCGCCGCATTGGCGACGGGTCGCCGGCGGCGGGCGCCATGCCCTGTTGCCGAGGGTGCACGCATGCCGTGCAGCTAAGTTGCCGCTCGCCGCTCCTGAAAGGCAACGGAGGGCCAGGCCTAGCGATCAACGTCAAGCAGCGCGGGTTTTGCTGCTCGCGTGGCAAGGGCGGCGGGTGCCGACCGATTTACGACGGCGAGCCGGAGTGCGCAGGGCGCGAGGCGGTAAAGCCGGCGGAAGCCGAAGGAACCGGCGTACCTAGCTCACCCGAGTAGCGATTGAGCGGAAAGATGCCTACGTACACGTTCACCGAAGAGCAGGCGCGAGCGGCCTATGACGAGTGGGGCTGCAACTGCGGCCCAACGGCCCTGGCATTCGCGCTGCAGGTCAATCTGGAGGCGGTGCGTCATGCTATTCCGGGCTTTGCCGAGCGACGGTACACGTCGCCCACGATGATGGCTGCCGCCCTGGATTTCCTAGGGCGGGAGTACACCGTCGTCCGCAATCCTTCCGGCGGACGAAATCGCCAACGCGGCATTGATGCCATGCTTGCCGGTTCGATGAGCCTCGTACGGATTCAGTGGACCGGCCCCTGGACCGCCTGGAACAAGACCGCGAAGTGGGCCGCGAGGCAGACCCATTGGATTGCCACGTGGGCGGAGCGGGGTGTGCCCTTGGTGTTCGACGTAAACGGCAGGATCCAAGTATTCTGCGAGTGGGAAGACCAGACGGTTCCGGCGATCGTCGCGACCTACCCGCGAGCGGACGGCGGGTGGTATCCGGCAAACGTCTGGAGAATCACAGGCAGACACGATGCCCAGCAACGATAAACACACCGCGAAACTTACCTCGGGGGTCATCACCCACGCGATACGGCAGTCGTGGCAGGGCATGTGGTGGATTCCGCAGTGCCGCGTCGGCTGCGGGCTCGGGCAGGACGGCGAGCGGACGATGGATCTGTGGGGAATCACGAGCAAGCGACCGTACCTGCACGTGGCGATCGAAGTAAAGACTTCGCGCTCGGATTACTTCCGCGACCTGCGGCAGCCCCTCAAGCAACGAAGGGCCCGCCTGGCGGCGAACCAGTTCTTCTTCGCTGCACCGTCGGGAATACTCACTGCCGAGGATCTGCCGCCCTGGGCGGGATTGATCGAAGTCGGCCCGGACCCCGACGCAATACTACCCATCAAGGTCGCGACTGTCGTACCCGCGCCGTGGTTCGATTCGTCGCCGCCCACGTGGTCATTCCTGGCCTATTTAGTCCGCAGATTCGCGAGCACAAGGGAGGGGGCTGCTAATGTCATCTAACAACAAATGGACGCCGCCACCGTCTCTGCGCGTGGGACGCACCTGGTGGCGAGTGAGAATGGGCCTTGCCGCGCTGCTACTCGCGCCGCTGATCGTGCTCGTCGCGCCGTTCTGGGTGCTGGGCTATCTGTACGAACGACTCACGGGGGCGCACTACGTGTCTCCGCGGCAGCCGGACTTTCTGAACCCGCCGCCTCCACCCCCACCACCACCGACGAAGTAGCGAGGTACTCATGGGCGCGAAAACAGCGATCGCGTGGTGCGACCACACTTTCAATGCGTGGCGGGGGTGCAGCAAGGTCTCCGCCGGCTGTGCGAATTGCTACGCCGAGCGGATGTCGAAGCGCAATCCCGCCGTGTTCGGCACGTGGGGGGGCGCGGGCAATCGCATTGTTGCTGCGGAAAGCGGTTGGCGGCTTCCGTTGGTGTGGGACACAAAGGCCGAGAGTGTGGAGCGCTACTGCGCTGGCGATCCCGAGTGCAATGCGGAGTACGGTCCCTACGTTCGCCCGCGCGTGTTCTGTGGTTCGCTGATGGATTTTTTCGAGGATCGACCGGACCTCCTGGACGTCAGGATCCGAGCCCTTGACACGATTCGGCAGACGCAGCACCTCGACTGGCTGATCCTGACCAAGCGCCCGGAAAACTGGGCCAAGGTCTTGCTCGCGACGATTGCCCGGATGCGGGAGCGCAGCGGCCGAAAGTGCATCTTCCCGTCGCTACCGAATCGGCACGACTGGGAGTACCATACGCCGACCTTTGTCAATGGGTGGCTGCACGGGGAGTTTCGAGGCGCTGGGCATGTCGTGCCGCCGAACATCTGGCTCGGGGTCTCGGTCGAGGACCAAGCGGCCGCCGACGAGCGTATCCCGCGGTTGCTGAACATACCCGCCGCGGTGCGGTTCTTGTCCTGCGAACCGCTCCTCGGTCCGATCGATCTGCACTCAGTCTTTAATCGCTGGTGTAGCGCCCACGAAGGCACGGCCGCGGCGACCTGGCCGCGACTCAGGGACTTCCTGCACTGGGTCATCGTCGGCGGGGAAAGCGGCCCGGGCGCGCGGGAGTGTGACCCGGCGTGGATCGCTTCGATCGTCGGGCAGTGCCTAAAGGCCGGCGTTGCGGTGTTCGTCAAGCAAGACTCAGGCCCGCGGCCGGGGGAGCAGGGGCGGATTCCGGATGGACTCTGGACGTTCAAACGGTTTCCGGAAAGGTGAGTAGATGACAGACGAGCTGAGGGACGAGTGGACGTGCTGGGAGTTGTTGCACAGCGGCGAGGGGCCGCGGGGCCGCTCTGTCGTAGCCATGGGAATGGGGCGATTGACCGCATCGGAAGCCGCCCAGGAAGCGGCGGGCTGCTTCGACGATGCCGAGGCGATATTCGAGCGGTGGGACAACGGTGAGGCCGCAAGGGCGTTTGACGGCGCTGAGCGGTACATCGAGGTCGAGACGTCGGCCGGTGTCGAGCGATTTACGGTGGTGTGCGAGGTGGTGCGTCGCTATCACGCGCGGCCGATGGAGGTGCAGAGTGGATGACCGCCTGTTCTTACTCTGCGTGCTGCTGGCGATCTGGACCGTGCTCTGGAAACCACGGAGGACGTGATGCCGCGCAAGAAGCTGAAGATCGGGGATTGGGATAAGCGGATGGTCCCCCAATGGTGTCACCGTGGGATGCTCGCAGCGTGGGGCCTGCGGACGACTATGGACGATCTGCACCTGGACGCGCAGCGCGACGCGATGGAGGAAGCCTTCCACGCCATGGGCGAGATTGAGCGGATCGTCAGAAGGGGCTATCTATGACCTGCCCGCACTGCAACGACACCGGCGAGTGCCCCGCCTGCAAAGGCTGGGGAATCTCCGGCGACGGCCAGACGCGGGTTGCCGGCGGCTGGTTGCCGACGGGGACGATCTGCGAGGAGTGTCACGGGCGCACCTACTGCAACTGCGAGGCCGGCTGGAAGCGTGCGGGAAAAGACCTCGCCAAGCTGCGCGAGCAGGTCAAGGTGCTGCGGGCCGATATTCAGCGTCTTGAGGAAGAGAATCGGTGCATTAAGAAGGCTGTGTATCACGCGGTGGATGTCGTGTTCACTCAGCACCGAGCAGATTTTCGAGGCACCTAGACGGAAAGGAGAGCGATCGCATGGGGTGGAACGAGGGGTATCGGATTCTGGAGGCTACCATCGTCGGCGCCTACGACCTTGGGAAGCTCGATGAAGCACTGCTGCGAGTGCTGATGGAGCCGTACCGAAACACCGACATCGACCATGGCGGGAGTCGCGATCTGACGGCAAAGGATGGGCTGATGTGCGACGAAATTATCGTCAAGCTGCTCCGGCCGCGGGAGTTTGAGGAAGCGCAGCGGGTGCGAGGAACCGGTCAGTATTGGGATGTCCTCAGCAATGCATGGTATGAGCTGACCACGAGAGAGTTTCAGTACTGGTGAGCTGAAGGGTCGCGTAGCATGTGGTTCTCATACCGTCCATTGTGCGAATTCCGTCGGCACGCCACCGAGGCCGAAGCGCGGGCCGCGGCTGAGGGGGCACTCGACGACGAGCGCCACTTCGCTGAGTTTTTCGGATGGGGCGGGTTCACTGATGTAATCTGCTACGGCCCCATCCTCGCGCAGGCCAAGCGAGTGAGCGACTCACACGGTCCGGATCGATACGAGTTGCGACCTGTTGCCCATAACCCCGCGGAGACTGAGATGCCCCGGAATATGTCCTTCTCGATGACCTGGCCGCGAATCCTCGCCGGGACCAAGACCGTCACGAGGCGGTCGGGCTGGGGCGACCTGGAGCCTGGCGAATTGTTCCGAGCGGTCAAACAGGGCATGGGCCTGCCCCGTGGCGCAAAGGTCGAGCGTGGGCCATTGTGCCGGTGCCTCTCGAACACTCCCGAGCAGGTGTGCGATCTCATACGCCGCAAAAACGCCCGCGACGAGGTGGCCCGTGAGGGTTTCCCCCAGATGACTCCAGCCCAGTTTGTGGCGTTCTTCGTGCAGAAAATGCGCTGCCAGCCGGTAACCTGGGTGAACAGGATAGCGTTTGAGTACGTGGACGAATCTCACTTAGCCAACCAAGGAGAAACTGGTGAACGAAAACCCCCGCGACGTCGGCCAACTACCAAACGATGAGCAGTTTGCCGTGGTGGAGGTGATGGGGCGTTCCGTGTATGCCGGCCGGGTGTCGGCCGACACGACATTGGGAGTCGCTATGGTTCGCGTCGACGTGCCGGAGGTCGATGGGCTGCCGGCGTTCTCGAAGCTCTTGGCACCCGGGTCGCTGTTCGGGGTCACGCCCTGTTCGCGGGAGGTAGCGGAGCGGACTGCCGCGCGGTGCCGATCCCGCCCGATGACGATCCTCAGCCTCAGCGAGTTGGCCCCGCAACTGCCGGCGCCGGCCCGAGCCGAGGAAGACGACGAGGAAGACGACGAGGAAGACGACGAGGAAGACGACGAGTGGGGCCTGTGACCGAGACGACTACGACGAGGAGTAGAGCCATGGTGTGTGTGGCGGACAAGGTCAGTGGATACCTGGAGGTGGGCGCCAACGACCGCGGCGAGGTTGTGGTCAATCTCGATCGCGACCGGACGGGCCACCTGATTTTCTCGGCCGCCCAGGCGCGGCACCTGGCCGAGGTGCTCGTGAAAAAGGCCGCCGAGGCGGAAGAGTCGAAGGGGAGCGGCTGAGCGATGCAAACGTACGAGCTCCCCTGGCCCCCTTCGGTCAATAGCTACTGGCGCAGCGTGGGTGAAAGCCGGCGCGGTCCGCACGCTCTTAAGCGCGGCCGGCCGGCGCTACCGCGACGACTGCGTGGCCGCAGTCTGGGCCGCAGGATGCCCGCGCCGGGCAATGGTGGGACGGCTGGCGGTGCGGATCGCGGTCCACCCGCCCGACCGGCGCACGCACGACCTGGACAACCTGCTCAAGGCCGTGCTGGACGGGCTAGCTTACTCCCGAGTCTACCAGGACGACTCCCAGATCGATGACCTCCGCGTCCTGCGCCGCGAGGTCCACCGGCCCGGTTGTGTGGTGGTCGAGGTAGAGGAGATCGAGGCGTGCGAGTGATCCGTGTCTTTCCGCGTCGGACTACGGCGATGACGGCGACGACGGTTTGGAGCCGCCACGCAGACTAGTGCCTAAGCGGCGTCGCGGACGACGGGTGACTCCCGGGGACGAACCGTGACGCCATGGAGGAGCATCCCATGTGTGAGTGGGACGAGTTGTTGGCCGACCATGGCGACGAGGTGCGGACAGCGATCGAGCGAGCAGCGGGGCGGCTGGAGGAGCGGTTTCTGCGGGAACTAGCCCGCGAGTTCGCGCAGCAGTGGGCACGCAGTTGGGCAGGCGTCCCAAACCCGCCTGCGGCGAGCACGTGCTTCGCCCACCGACGTTGGGTCCAGTTGGGAGAGCTGCCATGCGACTGATTCGCGTCTTTCCCCGCCGGACCCACGCGACGCCGCGGGACGAGTTGGTCTACTGCGGCGGCCCCGACCTGTTCGCCGAGGCGGACGAGGTGCACGTGAGCGTGACGTTTACCTGGGACCTGCCGCGGGCGGAGCAGCTCGCGGGCATCTGGACGCGGGCCCACATTGCGCCGGTCGTGCTGGGAGGGCCGGCGCTCGGCCGACCGGGCGGCGAGTTCGTGCCGGGCCGCTACCTCCGCACGGGCTACGTGATTACCTCGCGGGGTTGCCCGAACCGCTGCCGGTATTGCGTGGTGCCGTCGCGCGAGGGGCCGCTCGGCGAACTGCCGATCACCGAGGGGTGGATTGTGCAGGACGATAATTTGCTGGCCTGCTCAGAGCCTCACCTCCGGGCCGTCTTCGAGATGCTCGCGCGCCAAGGGAGGCCGGCCGTGTTTGCGGGCGGGCTGGACGCGGGGCGACTGAACGATTTCCACCTCGGGCTCTTGGCCGACCTCCGCCCGCGGCCGAAGGTCTTCTTCGCCTACGATCACCCCGCGGCACTCGCCCCGCTGATGCGTGCGGGGGCACGTCTCAAGGAGATCGGCTACACGAGGGAGGGCCATCGGATGCTCGCCTACGTATTGGCGGGCTACCCGGGAGACACGATCGCAGTCGCGGAGACGCGGATGCGCGAGGCGATCGCTGCGGGCTTCATGCCTTTCGGCATGCTCTTACGCGATGCAGAGGGCAAGGCGGATCCGGCGTGGGCTGCCTTCCAGCGCCGATGGGCCCGACCACGGATCGTCGGCGCGGCGATGCGAAACCTAAAGGCGTCCTGGAGGCTGTGAGCGTTATGAAATCCGATCCGAGCAGAAACAAGCTGTTTCCCAACATGGCGGGAGTCGGGGAGGAGGATCCGGAGCTGGCGGACATGACGCTTGCGGCGGAACTGCGGAGAGCGCGCATTGAGGTCCACCGTCTGCCAGAGTCCTTACGCCTACGCTGGGGCGGCGAACCGCAGTCGATCGTCGTGGGCCAGTTGTGCGGGTGGTCGTTCCGGCGCGCCTGGTACTACTGGATCGCCCAAGGTCCTGCGATTCCGTTCGCAGAGGCGATGGAGCTGCACAAGACGCACGGGCAGACCGTCCGGGTGGCGGGCCATTGTGGCTGCCCGTCGCCGCTGGAGTGGGCCCGCGGCGTCCAAGTTCCCATCGGACTGTATCACGTCGACAACCAAGATGGGCTGAACGCGCTCGCCGACACGATTCGCAAAATCTACGCTTGCGTCCCTAACCTTCAGCAACAGGAGCCATTCGTGGTCACCCCGAACCATCAAGAGTCCAACAAACAACCCCCCGCCGAGCCGAGCGTGATGTTAGTCTACGACCCGGCCAACATCATCGCCCGTGTGAGTTCCTCGCCGGCGGAGCTGCGCACGCTGGCCGAGGTACTGCTCTTAAGGGCGAACGAGCTGGAAAGGCAGCAAGCCGCTGCCTCAGCTCCTGCGGTGGACCTGCACGCGCTCATGGAGGCCGTGCGCGAGGCGGCGAGCGAACACTGGAACTGGATCGAGCTCTCGAATCGGCTGTTCGCACCGGGGACCGGGATCGTCTCCCGCGTATTCCTGACCCGAGAGTCGCGGTTGGAGTTTCTCGCGAGCCCTGAGTACGCTGAGATCCTCCGTTTGGTTTGGGCCGCGCAGGAACGAGAGAAGAAGGACGGGCCTGGCCCAACATGCGGTTGACGGTTCCGCCCATGGCGGTAGGCTGGCCGGCGGAATTGGTTGCCACGTCAATCTAGCGATACGAGGAGGTCGGCCGTGGATTTGCAGGCGAGGCGCGGAGAGTTACTGGAGGCGGTCAAGACGCTCGAGGATGCCCACCAGGCCTGGGTCGAGGGCGACCAGCCATGGATCACCGAGGAACTGGAGGACGCCATCGAGGACACGGTGGTCACGTGTGCGGCGGGAGCGATCCCGGCCGACTGCCGCGAGCTGGTGGCCAACGTCGAGAACCTGGGGCGGGAGTGGGAGGCGTTTGCCGCGCGGCTGCGACGCAGCACGCGGGTGGCGATCTTGCCCGGCGAAGCGTTCTGGCGAGCCCTGGAGGCCGTCGAGGAGGCGGCCCAGCGAACGACGGCCCCGCCCAAGCGGCAGCTCGAACCGATCGCGGTCCTGCGGGCCCAGAACGTGAGCGACGCGCAGATCGCGCGGATGTACGGTTTCCTGGACGCCGCGGGCGCGCCGGAGCCTTGGAAGGTCCAGGAAGAGCTGGACGAGCCGAGGAGGCACACCGGGGAGGAAACCGGTTGGGTGTCGCCGCTGGAGCGTCGCGACCGCCAGCGCGAGGACGAGGCCCGCGCGGGGCTGACGCGACTGCGCGAGCGGGCCCGCCGGCGGATCGAGCAGCGGGCGAAGCCCTGCCCCGAGTCGCTGGAGGAGTTGGTCCAGCAGCAGGTCCCGCTGGAGCAGATCGCGCGGATGCTCCGCAAAACGCCGGAGGAGGTGCTCGCCGAGTGCGACGCGGCGGGACTGCCGCACCCTGCGGGGCACGTGCCGCTGACCACGGTCCAGGCCCCGCAGGAGCCGGACATGGAACCCGAGGCGCTCGAGGTGATCGAGGCCGATGTGCGGGTGAAGCGCGAGAGCCTGGCGCGGCGGAAGGCCGCGACGGCACCGGCGGACCGCAAGACGCGACGCCCGCGGCCGCGCCCCGCACGTCGCGAGCAGGCGGCCGAGGTCGACGCCGAGGGTGAGGAGGAGGCGGCAGAGGAACTGCAGGAAGAGGCCGCCGAGGAGCCGGAAGCCGCAGAGACAGGCGCGCGAGCTACCGACGGTGGACCGCCACGGACCCTGGAGCACGAGATCATTGCCGGGCACCGCGCCGGCCAGGAGCCGGAGGTGATCGCCGCGGCGCTATCGAGCGAGGACCGGCCGGTCTCGGTGCGACGCGTGGAGGCGATCCTGAAGCGTTTCCAGCGTAATCCCCAGGCCTTCCAGAGCGTGGATTGATTGCTTGCCCTGGCCGAGTGGACCAGGTGTGACGGGTCGTGGAGGCTCCGTCCAAGGCCTCCTGCCGTGGCTGCGCGGGTCCGAGTCGGCGGATTAGCGCGAAAACGGGCTTTGGCTCGGGAAAACACGGCAAAATCGCGCAGGGGGCCCCCCGCCGGCTAATCCGCAAGCTAATCCGCCAAAATGGAGGTTTTCGGCAATGGCCAAACGTGCAAAACGCCAGCCGGGCAAACCGCGCTCGACGGAGCGCGCGATCACGCCGGCGGATCGGCAGCAGATCGCCGACCTCTGGCTCCAGGGGCGACCCGTGCGCGCGATCGCCGACGGCCTGGGTGTGCATCATTCGACCGTGCAGCACCACCTCGACGCGGTCCGCGCCGAGTGGTGTGTCGACGAGCAGCGGCGCGCCGACCAATTGGCGAAAGTGGACCTCATGGAGCGAGTGGCCTGGGAGCGGTTCCAGCGGTCTACCAAGCCGCAGACTCGCCGGCAGCTCAAACGGGAGCTGGCCGCGGGTCTGGCGGCCGAAGGCGTCGACCCGAAAGAAGCGGCCAAACTGATCGAGGAGGTAGTGACCAGGACCACGCGGACGGGCGAGACTGCCTGGATTGGGATCATCCAGTGGTGCGCCGACTACCGGGCCAAAGTGCACGGCTGGTACGCCGCACAGCGCGCCGAGATCACCCAGTCGGGAGAGGTGCGCTTTGCCGGACTGACGGGCGAGGCGGCTGAGGCACGGGCGGCCGCTCTGGTCCGCCGGCTGCTGGCCGCGCCGCGAGTACCCGACCCGCATTGAAGGCGATCGCGGGCGTCAAGGCGTCAACGGTATTGCGGGACTCCCCGGGCGGAGCGGATGAACGGAATGTGCGTACATGGGTACATCCCGTTTGTGACTCCGATCGGGGGGCAAGCTCGGATGACGCAAGCCGTTGGGGCGTAACGTGCAAGTGGCACTGACGGGACCGGCAATGTTTCCAGGGAAACATTCTTGAGCGGCGATGATGGCCAAGCGAGCGGAGCGTACCGCGGGCCTGCTCCGCGAACTGACCGGCGGCCAGGATCTGAGCGCGGCGGAACTGGCGCGCCTCTGCGCCGACCCGGAACTGGGCGCGTATCTCGAGCTGGCCGTCGGCCACGTGGTTGAGACACCCAAGGGGCCGGTTCCCTTGGGTCTATTCGGCTTTCAGCCGCGGCCCGACCAGCCTGAGCAGTTCGACCAGCAAAGCTCGTTCGTCTTCAATCGCGATCAGGTAGCGTTTTTGGTGAAAGGCAACGCCGCCGGCGGGACCGAGGCCGCGGCCTACAAGACGGCCTGCTACCTGCTGCAACAGCAACCACCGCCCCGCAAAAACACGCCGTTCTGGGTCATCAGCGACACCTACGAGCAGGTCTGCGACGTCTGCTGGTCGGAGAAGTTGCTGGGCCACGGCTATATCCCCGAGTCCGAGTTCGAGTGGGACTCGATCCAGTGGCTCTCGGCGAAGCTGGGCCAGCCCAAGCGCGTGCCGCTGCGGCCCTGGCCCGTCGAGCGGGGCGGAGACCCCGAAAAGAATTGGATGATCGAGTTCAAATCATACGAACAGGGGCGGACGCGGATGCAGGCCCGCTCGATCGGCGGCTTCTGGTTCAGCGAGCAGTTTCCCTGGGATCTGTTTCTGGAGGTGCTGCGGGGCTGCCGGGAGTATATGTTCCGCGGTGGCCAGTTCTGCGAGTTCACCCCCATCGATCCGACCTTGTGCATCCACCTGGAAAAAGTGATGGACAGCCCGCCGGCGGGCTGGGCGTTCTATCGGGGGAACACGGCCTGCAACCGGGAGAACCTGGCGGAGACCTGGTACGACCAGTTCTTTGGCTCGGTCCCTGAGGAGATGCTGGCCACGCGCCAGACCGGCGCGCTGGCCGTATTCGAAGGCGCGATCTATCCCTCCTTTCAGCTCGGCACGCACATGCTGCCCGGCGACGAGCTTTTCCCTTGGGTCGAAGAGCCGCTCGCCGAGGGCTCGGCTTTCCCGCGGCATACCGAACACGCCCGCGCCGGGGACTGGGGCGATTCCGAGGACCACGCCACGGTCTGCCTCTGGGGCGCGCGGCACGTCGATACGTGGGTGATCTACGACGAGTACTGGTCGAACGACCAGGCCGCGGTGACCCAGGACCACGCCGTCGAGATCGTGGCCCGCTCGGCGGCCTGGGGCTGGCCGCTGCCCAAGGTGGTGCTCGAGCCCACGCCGCAGACGAAATACTTCGCCGACCGCGTCATGGCGCGGCTGGCGGAGCTGACGGCCGACTACCGCCCAAACCTCGAGCAGCAACACTACGGCTACACCTACGCCGACTCGGCGAGGCCCGGCGAGATCCGCGAGTTCTGCGGGCTGGGCATCCCGACCACCGGCGCCGCGAAAGACGTGCACCAGGGGATCGACGCGGTACGGACCGTGCTGAAGGTCAGTCCGTTCACGGGCCGGCCGCGGCTCTTGCTGCACAAGCGGTGCGTGCACCTCCGCGACGAGCTGCGCCAGTACCGCTGGAGCCCGACCCGCCCCGGCCAGCCCCACAAGGTCGAGGACGACACGGTCGACACCCTCCGCTACCTCATCTACAGCCACGGCCGCGCCGGCCAGGCCGAGGCGCCCTCGTCGACCGACTACCGCAAATACGCCCCGCAGCGGCGGAGCGTGCTCCTGGAGCGGACGCGGAGGATCGCCGGGGGGTAGCGTCACAGAGGCCCTGGAATACTGAATCGAATAATCTGCACCACAAAATCAACCGGGTGGCCGGCCGACCGTGTCCATCAGCCGCTTGGCGGACTCCGGTCGATGGAGTAATATCCGAGGGCGCGGTGCAAGGAGGTGGCCTTGGGGCGGTACATCGACGCGGATCGGGAGCGTCAGATTCTCGCGCTACTGGAGCTGCGCCAGGTACTGACCCGGGTGTTGACGATCCGGGGTATCAGCCGGCTGACCAAAACGGCCCGCCGCACCGTGGCCGCGATCGCCGCCGGGAGGACGCGTGCTGAGGACCCAGACGACGAGCCGGGGGCGATCTCCTTCCGCCGCGTGGCGCCGTACGTATGCGACTGCGGCTACCTGGTCGCCTACCGGCCGTGCGTGATCTGCACGGGGCGAGCGCACCACGCCCGCCTGGCCCAGAGCGGCGACTCCGACGGGGCTGGACCATCACGCCCGACGGAGCCCTGGCCCACTATGCCCAAGGACTCCGAGGCCGGGCCGCTATAATCCGCGGCATGGACCTGAGCCCGCTCTTTCGTGCCGCGAGTGAGGAACTGCGCGAGGCCGTGCGCCGGGAATTTCGCGCCTCGGGACTGGGGCGGATGCTCGACGACGTCCGCGAGGCGATCCAGCTTGGCCCGATGATCACGGCGACGATGCACAACGCGCTGGACCACTATCGCCGCGGCGGGTTGCGGTCGAGCATCGAGCGTTTCAAGGGGATGTCGTTTGCGAATTTTGCCCGCGACGTGGAGCGCTACGCCCGCGGTGGCGGTCAGATGGACGACGCGGCCAAGGAGCTGCTTGGCGAGCTCGGGCCCTCTGGGAAGCTGATCCGCGACGTTGTTGCCGCGGGCAAGCCGAGCGCGGAAACCGATCGGCTGGTGAAGCTCCTGCAGGCGTTCGGGTTCGAGGTCTTGCCACCGGGCGGCGCCCGTGGCACGGCGCTCGGCCAGCGTGGCATTCGTGCCGCCCGCGAGTACCTCGAAGCGCTCGGGTTCACCGTCGCCGGACCCGGCGAGGAGCCCGCCAAACGCACGCCTCCCCAGACGCCCGCCGGCGGCCGGCGCGGCAGCGAGGGCGGCCAGGCCTACGTCGAACTGCCGATGATGGGCGGCGCGGGGCGGCGCTTTCCACCCAATCATCCGATCGTCACTGGCGACATGCTTCCCGCGCCGCACAGCTCGAACGTCCATAGCTTCGGCTACGACTTCGAGGGCGCCTACCTCTACGTCCGGTTCCTGGGCTACATCCGCGGCCAACGCGGCGTCGATGGCCACGCGGCCCGCGGCGGGCCAGGCTCGCTCTACCGGTACGCGCAGGTCCCGCCCGACGAGTTCCTCACGCTCATGGCGGCCTCGTCCAAAGGCGAGTGGGTCTGGGACAACCTGCGGATCCGCGGCACGTGGTCGGGCCACCGCAAGGACTATGAACTGGTCGGGATCGAAGACGGGTACGTGCCGCGGAAGGCGACCGTGTTCCCCAACGCGGTAACCGGCCAGCTCGAGGAGTGGTTCCTCAAGCGGCGGATTCGCACCGAACGCGGCTTGTGGCTCGAAAGCCAGATGGCCGAAGAGTGCGCCGGACCGATGGAATGGGGCCGGCCCGATCGTGGAAGCCCGGACCGCGGCCGCCCCGAGGGGCCGGACCGCGGCACACCGGACCGAGGTTCCCCTTAAGAGGAAAGCGAGTGCGTTATGAAGAGCATTCTCCGGCCGAAGCGCGGCGAGTGGTGGGAGTTCTGGTTCTGGATCGTCCTTTGGGTGATGGCCATGGCCACGGCCTGGGCCACCGCGCCGTCGCACGCAGCCCGTGGCGCCGAGGTGACCGCAGCACGTTATGCGCCAAGGGCGACGGCAAGGCCGACGACACCGCCGCCCTACAGGCCGCCTACGACGCCTGCCAAGAGCAGGACACGCTTTGCCTGGCCAGCGGGAAGTATCGGATCACGCGAGGACTGCTGTGGGTGGGCAAAGTGGTCCATGTCCGCGCCTATGGGGCGACACTTCTCTGCGCGGCCCGGACCAGGGCACGCTCTTAACGATCGGCGGCCGGCCCGGCAAAGCCATCGAGGGCGGATCACTCCACGGGCTGACGATCGATCGTGGAGGCGCCGCCTGGGCCGTGCGCGACGATACCACCGTGGGCGTGAGGATTACCAATCTCCTCTTCTGGTGTGCCGCCGACATCAGCGTCTACGACTGCGCGGTCGGCATCGACGTGTTTCCCGATGGTGCGCCCGTGGCCTATAGCCGGATCAGCGTCCGCTGCGTGCGGAACTGCCAGACTGGCCTGCGCGCGGCGTTTCGTGGTGCGCCGTCGTGGTCGAACGCGATGACCGTGGAGGGCGGTAGCTGGGCCGTGGGCACCTGGGCGCAGGGCCAGCCGCTCGGCAAGCCGGTCTGCCACCTCGATCTCTCCTATGTCGGCGGATGGACGGTCCGCGATGCAGTGCTGGAGTTTGCCAGGGGGAATGGTGCCACGTTCGTGGACTTGCGCGACGGCTGCACCGCGGTTGCTTTCCACGACTGCTGGTTCGAGACCGCCGACAAAGTGCCCGCGCCGTTCCGGCTCGACCGGAAGACCCACCTCTGCACGCTCACCAATGGTGCGCAGGAGTATCTGCGCTGGGAAGACTCGGGATGGGCAAATCAGCGCGCGTATCGAAACCAACGGATTCCGAACAGGGAGAACGATGAAGCGAAGACAGGCGGCGAAAATTTGCCGCGCGATTCTGCGCGAACGACTGGGCTGGACGCTGGCGACGGAAAGCAAGGCGTTCGACGTGCATTACGTTCGGCGGTTCGCGTGGTGGCAGAAAAGCGACCATGCATGGTTTCTGGCCGGACGGCCGCAGAAACTCACGACCGCAATGATCCCGGTGCCAATGAGAACGAAAACGCTGGGCTCGGGGACGGCGTGGGCGTAGAGGCTCGGCGAAGCGGTAGGGAGGCCCTCGATGATCAATCGGGCCATCTGCTGCGCGCCGTACAGGTTGAGGTGCGTAATGTCGGGCTGCCCGGACGCGAGACTGTATCCGCAGAGCGATTGCGATTGCGAGGGACCCAGGCTGTCGTAAAAATCCAAGCTTGCGCGGTACAGGTCGACGACGCCCACGCCCTGCTCCAAGCCGACCGCCAACATCGCGTCGGCGTAAGGGAGCAGGTACCCATTGCGGACGATCAATCCATTGTAGAACGCGCGATGCGCCACGGGCGTTACGAGCACAGGCTCCGCGCCGACGGCCCTCGCCTCGGAGATGTAGGCCCGCAGATAATCTTTGAAAGTGGTCGCGGGGTCGGTGTACCGCGCCGGATCGGCAGCATAAGCATCGTTGTGCCCAAATTCGACAAGCACCCATTGCGGTTTCGTATTGAGCGCCGCACTCCACCAGCCTTGATCGTAAAAACTCTTCGACGAGTAGCCGCTGCTCGCGCGATTCACCCATGTAACGCCCGCGAAGCTTGCGGGGAGCGTTTGCCCCCAGCCGCGCGTCACGAGGTTTTCGGAATACGTCTGCACGAGCGAATCCCCAACCGTGAGCGCGATCGGCTCGGCCGTCGCTACGGCCGGTAAAAACGCACACGCAACCAGAATCAAACGCACGCGAGTCATGGCATAACCCCTTCTCTAAGAGTCCTTTCCTCAGACTATTTAGAGGGTATGGCATTGTCAATGCGGTTCCTGCAAATTCCAGCCAGGTCCGAGGAGTAACTCGTGTCAACCAAATACGTTCGGAAGAGCGGCAACGACACGACGGGCGACGGCTCGACGGGCGCGCCGTGGCGTACCATCCACCACGCCTTAAATGTTGCCACGGGCAAGGTTGCGGCCGGGGATACGCTCAAAATCGGTGACGATGGCGGGACCCCCTACGAAGAAAACGGCGGTTCGGGCTACCTAGCGATCCCGAACTATGCCAGCGAAACGATCATCGAGAGTGAAAGCGGCGTTGCGGCCAACGTGGTGATTTCCGCGGCGGCCGGCAGTGTGCTCAATGTCTACGCGCAGGGCAACAACTTCCATCTTAAGAATCTCACGCTCTCGGGGCTGACTGGCAAACAGGCGGCCATCCACATCGAAGGCAGTAACCACAGGTACACGGGTTGCGTCTTCACGATCGCCAGCGATGCGACCGTCAAATATTCGGTGCTGTTCGCGGTGCCTGCGGCCCCTACGGTGCAGACAAACATCACGTTCACCAACTGCACGATGAACTACACCGGCGCTCTCCTCGCGACGGCGTTTCAGGCGGGAGGTCAGGCGGGCCGGAAGGTGGATGGCATTACGATGTCGGGGTGCGTGCTCACCGCGACACAGGCGGGAATGAATCTCGGCAACGGCGAGGCCGATAGTGTCGCCAACGTCTCGATCACGAGTACATCGATCACACTCGCCGGCGCGAACGTCTCCGATGGCCTGTTCCTCAACGGCGTGACGAGCGTGACGCTCACGACTGTTACGATCTCCTCGACCTACTACGGTTTGCGGATTGGGACCGGCAACAATGCCGTGAACAACACGATCGCGGTCAGTGGCGGAACGATATCGAGCACACACGCCACGGCGCAGTCCATCCTCGTGAACGGTGTTACCGGGCTGACGCTCACCGGTGTTGCCGCGAGGGGCGTTGCAGCCGCCGCGTTTTTCAATCGCGGAACAAGTTTTGTGGTGTCCGGAGGCTCATTCTTGTCGGTCAATAGTTACGGGATGTGCGTGGGCACGGATTCGCCAGGTGGGCCCGAGGTCACCGGTTCGATCACGGGCGCGTACATTCGGAGCGAGCAGAGCCATGCGATTCTCATCGGCTACGGCGCGGCGAACTACACGCTCACCAATTCGCAGGTCATGGCTGGCGACTACGGCCTGGTGATTAAACACAACAGCGGAACGGCCGTTACCGGGTGCTCGCTCCTCGGCAGCGGCAAGGCGACATGGGCGGCGTTGCTGTTTAAGGGTGCAACGAATGCCAGTGTCACCAACTCGGAAATCGTCGCGATGACAGGCGATGCAATCCGATCGAATCTTGGCGATGGCGGCGTGCAAAACGTGAACTGTACGGTAACAGGGTGCAAGGTTGTTGTTCTCGACGCCGCGAATGTGTTCGGTTGGCCTGCGGCGAACGACGGTGGCGGATGTACCGTCGATTCCAACGTCTATTGTCTCTGGGGCAGTGGGGACTACGGCGTCGTGCAAGCCGACGGCGACGTGCTCACGCTGGCCGAGCTTCGAGCGGCGTGGGTTGGCTACGGCGTCGCGGGGAACGACGTGCACAGTCGCGTCGATGGCTGGCCGGTCGGCGGCGACCTGTCGGTCCCGGTCAGCGCGATTGCTGGCGAGGTGGTCCTATCGCGGCCATGTTCCGAGTTGCTGGTGCAACTGCGCCGATGCCACGGGGATCGCTCGGGTCCACGCCGAGGGGCATCATCCGCCCGGAGAGTACGCTCTGGTGCATCCTGGCAAGTCGCTCACCTTGCGCCGTGGCATCACAGGTTTCCTGCACCAAGCGTTATCGGGGAGTGGCATCGTCGATTACACGCCCACGGATTTCCTCTGGCGTTGACTCAGGTCCGTCGCGCGGACATCGTCCCTTGAACAGGATTCTCCCATGGCCGACCTCACCGCCTCTGTTACGACCACGCCGGCCACGGTCGCGCTGACCCGGCCCTGCACCGAGCTTTCGATCTTGCTACGCGACGACGCGACCGGCAACGTCCGCGTCCACGTCGACGGCCACCACGCCGAGGGCGAGTACGCGATCCTCCAGGCCGGGATGGCGATCGCCGTCCGCTCGGCCAAGATCACCGGCTTCACCCACCAGGCCCTTTCGGGCTCGGGCACGATCGACTACACCCCCACGGATTTCCTCTGGCGCGAATGAGCCGACGCAATCACCGCCCACCGCAGAACGCCAGCCGCACGATCCGACTGGCGATCCTCACCGAACTGGACCGCCTGCTGGCCGAGTGCCTGGACCTGGAGTTTCGCGGGTCGGTGCACGTCCGCGTCGACGCCGCGTCGGGCCGCCTGGCCGAGCCGCGGTTCACGGTCGAGCGCTACGGGCGAGGACCTGTTTGACACTTCTTGGGAGCGCTTCATGGCCACCAGTTCCGCCGCTCCGGCCCGCGTCTACCAGGACGCCGGCCGCAATCCCAACGGCCGCCAACGCACCTCGGGCGATCCCCAGGACCGCGATCCTGCCCTGGCGATCGACGGCATGCCGCCGAACTACGGCGAGCACGTCTTGCCCCATATTGTCAGCTTCACGGGGCTCCTGCGGTCCATTGCCCAGACCTACCGCGCCAGCGACGAGGCCTTGGCCGACTCGCAGTCCAATGCGCGGTTCATGCGCAACGACTCCTTGATCATGGAGTGCCTGGAGCAGCGGCAGCGGAGCTGCGCCCTGCTCGGCTGGCACATCCAGCCCGACGACGAGAATTCGCGCGAGCAGAAGCTGCTCTGCGACCAGCTCGCGCAGATCGTCCGCGCGATCCCGAATTTCCTCAAGTACAGGCTCGCCCTGCTGGAGGCGCTTTGGTACGGCAAGGGCGCGCGTGCAGCAGCGCTATCGGTGGAAATACCTGCGCGGCCAGCGGCGACTGACGATCGACAACTGGCTCCCGATCCACGCCGACAAGGTGGTGTTCCGCTACGACGACGGGGGCCCGGCGGCCCACCGCGCCGACCAGATCGGCATTCGCGTGGGCGGTTCCTACACCGAGGGCCAATCGATTCGCGGCCGTTGGCAGGTCGAACGCGTGGGCAAGATCCAGCCCACCGACTACGGTTTGGCGTATTTTCTGGAAAACTGGGAGCGGCCGCTGGTCGCGATCCACAAGCACTTGATCGAAGACGGCGAGTTTGAGGTGCCCGAGCGGGCCGGCCGCATTCACGGCGTCGGGATCCGCGACCGCATCTACTGGACGTGGTACCAGAAGCAGGAGGCATTGGCCTGGCTGGTCGAATACCTCGAGCGCTCGGCGTTCGGGATCGAATTGTGGTCCTATCCCGCCGGTAATCCCGAGGCCTATGAAAAGACGCGGAAGGCAGCCCAGGAGCGGATCGGCAACGGCCGCAACACCGTGCTCGTGCCCGTCTGGCCCGATATGGAAGGCCTGCGGCAGACCGTGCAGCGGATCGAGCCTGGGATGGCCGGCGTCGAGGCGTTGGACCGCTTGTTACGTGAGTATTTCGGGCACGCGATCAAGCGCGACATCCTCGGCCAGACGCTCACCAGTGAGGCGGCGGGGACCGGACTGGGAAGCAATTTGGCGTCGATCCATCTCGATACCTATTTGCAGATCGTCCGCTTCGACGCCTGCAACCTGGAGGAATCGCTCACCACCGAGCTGGTCCAGCCGCTGTTGACGTTCAATTTCCCCCAACACGCCGACATCCCGCTGCGGTTCAAGATCGAAACCGAGTCGCCGGACGTCGAAGGCCGCCTGTCGTCGATGCTGAAGGCGTTCGAGATGGGCCTGAAGATTCCGGCCAAGGACGTGGCCGCGATGCTGGGCATCGCGCGGCCCGAGGAAGGCGACGACGTGCTGCAAAACGCCCAGGCCCGGCAGTCGGCGTCGATGGCCGCCGAGGGCCAGCAGCCCGGCGGGCTCTTCCGCGGTCTCTCCTTGCCCGGTGCGAATGGCGCGGCGGAGTCCGACCAGGAAACTCCCTCGCCCGATCCGTGCGCCACCGAGCGCTTCAAGGCGGTCTGCGCCGCCCGCGCCGGCCCGGGAGGAATTTCGCCGAAGCGGCGAGCGGAAGCGTTACCGGAGAATGGAATCATTGCTCGATCGGCTGGAGCGTCTTTTGGGAGAGCGGCATCGCTATTCGAGCGGCGCCGAACAACCCTTGCACCAGGTCGGCGACGAGAAGACCGTCGAAGGCCGGACCTACCGATTCAACGCGAATCACCGCTGGGAGGCGAACAAAGCCCGACCATCCCCTGCCGACGATCAATGTCCCCGCCGAGCCGTTCGGCGCCGGTCTGCAAGGTCGGGACCTGCAAGAGGCGGCCTTCCACTGGGCAATGGACCACCTCCGCGGCAAGCGATTCGTGAATCGAGAGACCGGTCGGGAGATCCAGGTGTCGCGAACTGGCCTACGCGAAGTGAAGAGCCGTTCTGCGGAGCCGCGGCGACTCAAACTTCTCTACGTGCTGCCGGAACTCATTGCCCAAGCCGCGTACAGCGGGACCGAAACTCCGCGTTACGAAGCCGCGGCTTATGACCGCTACCACTACTTCATGGGCCACGCCACGATCGATGCAGCCCCGGTCGAGGTCGACTTCGTGGTCGGCGAAGACCACAACGGCGACTGGTTCTACCAGTTCGGCGACATCAAAGAAAGTGAAAGGCCCGTAACGAACCAGGGGAAGCAGGCTGTAACACCTGCCCGCACACCTGCTAAATACGGGCCTTTCAAAGACATTATCGGCCCGGAAGAGGGGGAGGTCAAGAAGTATTCCCGGGAATCCGCCCCGGACCTCTCTGAGGTGGTGCGGTGCGCGGCCGCCGAGACGGAGCGCGATCCGAGTGACGCCCAGAAGGAGTCGGGCAACTACCGCAAAGGAAAGTGCTCGCTGCATGGGCTACGGGTCGCGATCGAGACCCCGGCCGGCGCGGTCCGCCGCGGCGTGGACCGCTGGGGCAAGCCGTGGTCAGTGAAGATGCCCTACCACTACGGCTATATCCTGCGGACGAATTCCGAAGCGGACGGCGACCACGTCGACGTCTTCCTCGGGCCCGACCTGGCCACCGAGCGGGCCTACGTGATCGACCAGTGCGATCCGGGGACGGACACGTTTGACGAACACAAGGTCATGCTCGGCTTCGCGGGAGTCGAGGAGGCCAAGCGGGGCTATCTCGCCGCCTACCAGCCCGGCTGGCGCGGTCTGGGGCACATCACCGAGCTTTCCCTCCCGCAGCTCCGGCAGTGGGTCTACGACGGTGACACGAGTCGGCCGATCGCCAACCAGGAATTGCCGGCCGACGACGCGGAGGAAGACGTCCCAGGCGATGCCGACGAAGAGCCCGACGCGGCCGGTCCCGAGCGTTACCGGCAAGTGGGCGAGAGCCTCACTCAGACGAGCGGCCACACGCCCGGCTGGAAAACCGTGGGCGGTGGCGCCCGGGTATTCATCGACGACGGCGGCGTGATCCGGGCCGGCTGCGCGGGACTGAAGCATGAGGACCTCGACGACTTGGGCGAAGACGAGGAGCCGGAGCACCGCCAACGGCGCGAGCACCGGCAGGAGGTTGCCGAGCACCACGGCCTGGAGGGCCACGAGCTGAGCCAGCGCGACGTGAAAAACCTCGAACAGCGTCCCCATCCCGAAACCGGTCGGACCGCCGACGGTGAGCGCGTCGCTCCGCCGAGCGCGACCAAGCAGCAGCCCGCCGAGATCACGGTCCGCGGCCGCCGCCTCGAAGTGGCCAAAGACGGCGGCTTTTGGTTCTTTCGGGCGACCGTGGATGCGGGCTGGACGATCGCGAGTCCCGAATTCGCCGCGATGATCGAAGAGCAGATCGGCCACCCAGAGCCGGAGGCCTCCAAGGGAGAGCCCAAGGGCGTCGAACCCGCCCAATCGCCGCAACCGGCGCCGGAGTCGAGACCCGTGGAGCCGAAAAAAGAGCCGCCGAAGAAAGAAGCACCGTCAGAAGCACCGTCGCAACCGGTCAAGATCAACCCCAAGACCCGCCTGGGGCAGGCGATCCTGGCCACGGCCGAGGATTACGGGGTTGCCCCCGATGACCTGGCCGATGCGCCTGCAGTTCGTCTTGGAGGAAAAACAGTCAGCGATCCGCGACCGCGAAGTGGGCAAGCAGAACATCCGCAAGCGGCTCGGCTTGACGGCCGGCGACCTGGCCCGGGTCGAGAACGCGGGCTACGACTACGCCACGGCCGCGGCGAAGATCGGCGGCGCGACCGGCCGCAAGCTCGCGCAACTGGACTCGATGGCCACCGCGCTGGCCCGCGAGCATCCCGAGCTGGCGCTGGGCGATCCGGACCGCGGCGACGACGTCGTGGCCAATCTCTGGCAAGTGATCCGCGAGGGCGCCGGTCGAGTGCCGCAGCCCTACGACGACGACGTGCTGCGCGAGGCCGCCAACCTGGCGCTGGCCAATCGAGCCGGCGGAGGCGGAGCACCGGAGCATGACGTGGGGGACGCGTGGGAGCCGGACTTCGTCGAGCACGCGGAGGAAGACGACGCGATTCCATTCCGTCGGCTGGCGCACCGCGTCGAGGTCGAGCGCTACCGCCGCTGGCGAGCCCGCCGCGATCGCCTGGAGGCCCGCCAGCAACTCGTCGAGCGGTTCTCCCGGCTGTTTGCCGCGCGGGGATGGGAGGTGGAGCGGTTCGCCCGCCACAAAGCGGCCAAGGGCCAAGGGGGACTATTCCGCGAAGAGGAACACCCAAGGGACGACTCGGGAAAATTCTCCGAGACGGAAGGGGGAGGGACTCCAAACGCGATCGAGAGGAAACCCCAGGGCGAGCCGGTCGAGCAGATCCCCAGCGCCCCCGGCCAACGCGACCTGTTCTCCGGAGAGGTGACGCCGAGGACGCCGCTGGCGCCCGTGCGTCCGCCACAACCGGCGCCGCCCGCCCCCAAGGGCCAGCAGCACGCGTTCTGGACTCATTTGAAGACCGACCTGGCCGGCCAACAGACGCTCTTTGCGACCGACAAGGCCGGAGCGGATCGCGACGAAACAGATCCGGCCCGCGGTGAGACAAAACCGGCAAGCGGTGAAACAAAACCGCCCGCTGCTGAGACGGCTGAGACGCCGCCGGCCCCGAAACCGCAACCGGAGTCGCTGCTGGACGATCACCGGCTGCCGCCGCCGGAGACCGCCACGCCGCGCGAGGTGGCCCAGCAGGAATTCGTCGAGGCAGTCGAAGACCAGTACCTCTGGGCCCGCGTGTCGAAAGTTCCCAACGCCGGCGAGGACCTCTTGGGCTCGGTGCGCCACTGCGCGAACGCATGGCGGACGCTGGAAGACGCCGAGGCCAACGGCACGGCCGAGGAGCTGGTGACCCGCGAGCAGCTCCTCCGCAACGAGCCGCCCAACCTCCTGGCGCACGTGACGCCGAGCAACGCTCTGGCGAGCCTGGCAATGCACCTCGCGCTCCGCCGGCTCCCGCCGGCCCCGGGAGGGAAGGAGTACCAGCGGGCAAAGTCGGACGAGAAAAAGGAGTACCGCCGGCAGTACCTCGATGCCTACCGGACCCTGAAGACGACGGCCGAAGAGCTCGCCACACGGCACACCGATCCCCACGAAGCGCTCGGGGCATTTCGGGCGAAAGCCGGCGAGCTGATTACGGACCTCCGCAAGAAGGACCGTTATAACCCTGTGGCCAACGCCCTCGTGGCGACCTACAAAGCCGCCCAGCACAGCGCATTCAGCCGACCTCTGAAAACCGACGTCATGGCCCAAGTGCTGGAATTCGCCAAGCGGCTCAAGGACTCCTACGGCGAGCCGACTCGTGAGACCCTCCACAGAGCCGCCGAGCACGTCAAAGACCTTATGGAGGGCAAGAGCCTCAATCAGACGTTCGGCACGACCGGCGAGAAGGGGCAGCAGCGTGCCAAGACCTTTGACCCCGCCGACGCCTACGTGACCCACGCCGCTCGCCATGGCGGGCAAGACCTTGGACTCCGCACTCCCCATGAGGGCACAGAGTACATGCTCCAGAAGCTCAAGCTCCGCGGGGTGCAGTGGGGTAACTACGTGACCGACGAGGAGCGGGCCCACCACGCGGTCAAGTGCGCGGAAGCTCTGAGCGACCTGGCCGAGACGCTAGGAATCCCCGAGGAGTATGTGAGTCTCCGCGGCAAGCTGGGACTCTCGATCGGAGCCCGTGGCACCAGTAATTCCCTTGCCACGTACCATCCCGACCACCAAGTCATTAACCTCACGCGAACCGGCGGCGTCGGGTCGCTCGCCCACGAATGGGGCCACTTCTTCGACCACGTCGTCAAGGGAGGAGGACTGCAACGGACCGGAGGGGCGCGGTCGCAAGGCGACTACCTCTCCAACAGCACCAGTGCGCGGAACGTCGTCCGCGAGCAAGGACCGGACGGCAAAGAGGAGTACCGTCGCATCGACAACAGCGAGGACCCGATGTGGCGCGCCATGGACGGCATTCGCAAGGCGTGGGGTCAATCGGGCTTCCGCAACCGCTTGAGCGCTGTGCTTTCGGCCGCGTTGCGCGAGGGGACGATGTCCAAACACAAGGCGAACTACTGGACGAGCAACCACGAGACGTTCGCACGGTGTTTCGAGCGCTACGTGCAGCGGAAGCTCGACCGCGCCGGCCGATCGAATACCTACCTGGCTGGAACCTCACTCCCGCGCGGCGAGTGGTGGGGCGGGCTGTGGCCCACGGACTCCGAGGTCGATGCCATGACCCCGGCGTTCGACGCCCTATTTGCCGCCTTCCACGGCGAGATCGAGAAGAAACGCTACCGCCTCCGCGAACACCGCGGGGTTGTGATTCTCGAGGACCGTGGTCCCGATTGCGAGCAGCTCGTCGAGCGATTCTCTCGACTGTTCGCCCGCGACGGCTGGCAGGTCGAGCGGTACGGCGGCGGAGCGTGACTGGCCCACTACGCGTTTGACTTTTTTTGACTTACTGCCAGACTGAGCGACTGAATCGCCTGTCCGCGTGACAGGCAGGCCGAGGGACGGACCGCTGAGGCGGTCCAGGTGTCTCTGGCCGGGTATCCGGTACACCCCCGAGCCCGCCCGCGCAAACAGCTTCGGCTTGCGCGGGCGGGCTTTTTTCGTTTCTCGCCGAAGCCCGGGAGGTCAATTGCCATGAGTATCCGCATTCTGCCGCTGGTGAAACCCGTCGTCGAGTTGGCCAAGGCCGCCGCCTCGCTGCCGCAAGACTGGTCGGCTGCGGACCAGGACCGCGCCTGGCTCCACGGAATGTCCGACCCCGGTGGCGACCTGGTCGCCGTGGTGGCCCAGCAAATGGCCGGCCAGGAGGCGTGGACGACTGGCGCCGCGGCGGACTACGACGCCGCCCTCGAGGAGGCCGGCTGCCCGGTCGAGCTGCAGCCGCTGGTGGTTCAGACCTGCGAGCACTTGGGCAGGGTCTTGAGCGGCCCCACGGGATTCTACGGCGCCGCGCCGGGATTTTTCGGGGCCAACGCCACGGCCGCGGGCATCGATCCCGCACAGTGGGCGGCCCTGGTGCAGATGATCATCGCCTTCATCGAGATGCTCCGCAAACGCCGCAATCCCGACGCCTGAGCCGGGAGCGTCCTCCCTTCACGCATAGTCCGGAGCACTCGCATGAAACCGATTCACTCCTACCTCTTGCTGGCGATTCTCGCCATCGGCGGCCTGGCCACGGCCGCGGGAGAAGACCCGCAGCCGACGCTCGCGCCGCCCGCGCCCCTGTTTCAGCCGACGACGCTTCGCGTGCTGTTCACGCCGGGGCCAAGCCCCGGCACGTATGCCGTCGTCTTCGAGGGCCTCTCGGCGTGGCAGCTCTCGCCGATCGGCTCACCCGTCCCTCCTCCTCCCACTCCCCCCACGCCCCCGGTACCGCCGCCGGTCCCTCCGCCGCAACCGCCGCTCTCCGGCCTGGCGCTATTGGCCCAGCAGTGGGCCACGGAGCACGTCCCCGCGGCCAGCCGTGGGGCTGCCGCCCCGCTGGGCGCGTCCTTCAAATCGCTCGCCGAGCGTTGCCGCTCCGGAGACCTTGCCGGTAAGGACCAGGCCGCGATCGTTACCGCCGCGCAGGCCGCCAACGCCCCGGCGCTGGGCGAGCACCGCGCGGCCTGGGACACGGTCCGCACGAAGATCGCCGACTACGTCGACGCCCAGCAGCGGACCGGCGCCCTCGGCAAAGATGCCGCGGCGTACGCGGGGATCTTCGGAGAAATCGCCGCAGGCCTGGCCCGCGTCGAGGTGCCGCGCGGCGCCGTCGGGCTTCCCCTGCCCAAGGAGGCCGGCCCATGAGCGATGCGCGACTCCATACCGGCTGGGTCTACGACCCGGAGGCAGTGGCCGCAGTGCTGGCCCGACAACCGCACCCGCGGTTTAACGCGGCCGCTGCTCGGGGCGTGTTGGGATCGGCAAAGGGGCAACTCGCTCTGCCTTACCAACACGAGCGCGAGGTCACGGGGAAGTATCTCACGTACCCCGCGCAGACCCAGGGCACCTGCTCGGCCCGCTCGATCGAGCAGGCCGCCAATACGCTGGCCTGCCTCACGCGCCAGTACGGAGGCGACAACAGCTCGGAAACGATCTACGCCGGCGCGATGGTCGATTACGCCGAGCAGCCCTCGCGCTCGCCGGGGATCCCGGTCTCGTGGGCGGCGGAGTTCGCTCGCCGCTGGGGACTCGCTCGCCGCCAGCGGTACGTGCTGGGGCAGGCGATCTACGACCTCTCGCGCTGTAACGACGAGCTGGCGTTGAAGTGGGCCGCGTCGCGCGAGGGCGTGCCCCCCGAGCTGGAGGAGGTCGCCCGCGAGCACCCGGTCCAGACGATCTCCGAGGTCTCCGGCGGCTTCGAGGAGGTCTGCGACGTCCTCTATAACCGCGGCCTGGTGGTGATCGGCTCGATGTGGATCTGGTTGCGCGACCGCGACGCGCAGGGATTCACCACCGGACTCGATTTCCATTCGGGCCACGCCACGCCGATCATCGGCGCCGACTTCAAGAGCGATCGGCCCGGACTCCTCATCGATTACCGCTCCTGGGCCCAGCCCGGCTCTGGCGGCCGGCGCTACGACCAGCCCGACGCCACGGTCTGGATTACCCCCGAGCAGTTCCAGGCCATGCTCCGCTACGGCCGCATGGGCTCCGAGGTGATCGCGCTCAAGGACGTCGTCGGCTGGCCGCAGGACCCGATCAAGAACCTCTTCTGGTGAGTCCCATGCCACGCATACTCCCCTGCGTACTCCTCCTGCTGCTGCTGGCCACGGCCGCGGCATCGACCAATGACTTTCTTGGCCCCGTCGGGGCTCGGGCAATCGTTCCCGTGACCGCAGTCGTTGCGCCTGCGCCTGGGGCGGAGGGCCCGCAGACCGCTCCTGCGGACCCGAGGCTGAGTGCGACCTCCCCAGCCTCTCCCGCTGCGTCGCCCCCGCCCCGCGCGCTTTACCGCGCCCCAGCTCGGCAACGACGGCCGCTGGTGGATTCACCCCGCCGAGGGCCAGTGGCAGTTCTACGACGGCGCGACCTGGCAGACGTGGGACCTGGCCCGCGCGGGCGGGATCGGTCTCCTCCCCGCGTCGCCAACCGCGCGGGCCAGCCCTCCAGCCGGCGAGGGCCGGAGCGGCTGGGACTGTTCGAGTGGCAACTGTGTGCGTCGCCCGCGGCGGAGTCAGTGACCGATAGCCCGAAGGAACCTCGTTCATGGACTGGACCGCAATCCTCGACCGCTACGGCCTGCCCACGATCGCGCTGGCCGGGATGTTCTGGTGCCTGCTGCGCTTCGCGAGGTTCATGGGGCCGATGGTCAAGACGCTCATGGATAACGCCGTCGAGCTACTGATCTCGACCCGCGCCACGCAAAAGGAAATCGCCGCCCAGACCAAGGGGCAGAGCGAGATGCTCCAGCAGCTCGGCCGTGCGCACCTGGATCCCGAGGGCCCCTGCAATCTCCGCCCCCTGAAGCACGCCGGCCTAGCCGCCGGCGACGCGCTGGTCGCGTTGGCCCACGGCGATCCCGAGGGCGTCGAACGCCACGTGGAAACGATCAAACGGGAGCTAGCCGGCTGATGAACGCAGCAACCGTCCCGCGGCGGGACTTCCCGCCCGATGAATTCGTGACCGTGCGTGACGTGCCCGTGTTCAGCGAGCACGAAACGACGACTCGCAAGGGTCGCCGGCTGCGGTTCGGCCGCCGCGAGCTGGCCGCGATCGTCGACCGCTGCAACCAGCGGATCCGCGACACTGGCGATTATGCGGCGCTGGCCGTCGGCCACACGCAGGACCCCGAGATGGGCGACACGAGCGGTCGGCCGCTCGTGGGCTTCGCCGGGCCGTTCCGCCTGGGCTCGATCCACGACCGCGGCACGACCAAGGCCGCGATCTTGGCCGACTTCCGCGTCTTCCGCGAAGACGCAGCCAAGCTGAAGAAGTTCCCTCGCCGCTCGGCCGAGCTGTGGATCGCCGACGACTATCGGGAGATGTTTCTCGATCCGATTTCCCTGCTCGGCGCCGAATCCCCGCGCCTCGACCTCGGCCTGTGCTACTCCGCCCGCCGCCGGCCCGACGGCCGTGAGGTGGAGGTCTATAGCGCCGCCTGCCCCTCGGCCACCAACGTCTACGTCCCCTCCATGTCCGCCGGCAAACGCCGCTACGCGGCCGTGGAAGGCGATCCCGCTTCCACTCCTTCTACCCCGAGGAAAACCCCCATGGCTCTCACCGACGAAGACCTTCAGCAGATTGTTGCCGCTCTGGAGCAGCTCGACTGGGTGCAGGCGGTCAAACGCCAGTTGGCCACGCAGCAGGCCCCCGGCTCCGACGAGCTGGACGAGATCAGCCCCGACGCCGCCCCCGAGCGCGCCGCCGCGGGCCCGCCTCCCGACCTCGCCGCGCCTGCGCCGCCGGCGCTGCCGCCCGAAGACCCCCGCGACAAGCAGGAGCCGGCTCTGAAGTATTCGAAGCTCTTCGCGCGACTCGACCAGCTCGAGCGCCAACTCGAGCAGGAGCGGGGCGGACGGATCGACGCCCAGCGCCAGGCGAAGCTCGCCGAGCTGCGGTCCGAGCGGCTCTTCGACCTCGGCGAGGAGGCCGAGACCTGCCGCTACTCGAAGATGTCCGACGCGCAGTTCGACGAGCACGTGGCGCGGATCGAGAAGCACTACCAGCGCGTCCCGGTCGGCGTGGACCTGGCCGTATTCGGCGATGCCCTGCCGCGGCCCAAGCCGGCCCAGAAGCAGCAGTACTCGAAGGCCCTCTGCGACCGAGCCGCGGATGAGACCATCCGCCGTCGCGACGCCGGCGACGAGGTCGAGTACGCGACCGTGCTCGAGGAGCTGGCCAAGACCGAGGCCTGAGCCTCGGGGAATCCCGAACTGACGCCCGCCTCGGCGGGGATTTCGAATCACCCCTTTCGTTGAAGGTGCCCCCATGGCTAACACTCCTCCGCTCCTGGTCGCCAATGGCAATATCCTCCCCTGCCGCTTTTTGAAGCTCGACGCCACGGCCGACGATCGCTGCCTCCAGGCCGCCGCCAACGACAAGATCATCGGGATCTCGATGGAAGGCGCGAGGCTGCCGCCGCTGTCGGACATGGTCACGACCAACTACCACGCGATCGCCGGCGATCCCGTGCAAATTTACGGCGACGGCGACGTCTGCCTCGTCGAGGCTGGCGCCGCCGTGGCGGTCGGCGACTATCTCAAGGCCGACGCCGACGGCAAGGGCATCCCGATCGCCACCGCGGGGACCACGCTCCAGCGCTACGGCGCGCAGGCCCTCCAGGCCGCCTCCGGCGCCGGCGTCAAGATCCGCGTGGCCGTAATGGCCGGCCGCAGCGAACGCCCGGCGCTGGCCTGATCCCGGAGCCCTCGCCCGCCCCCGCCTCTTCCCCCTGAATCAAAGGACCACGAGAGATGCCCGCTGTTTATGCCAGCCCCACCAACGTCTATGTGCCGTCGCACGCCGCGACCAAGAATTTGGTCGTCGATTTTGCCCGCAATCCCAACAAGTTCGCGATCAACCGGTACTGCCAGGTTGTGCCCGTGACGCAGCTCACCGGCTACTACCTCAATATCTCGGTCGAGGAGGCCGGGCGGATCGTGGACACGGATCTCGATGATTTTGTGTGGCCGGACGGCGATCCGGCCCCCGAGGGCAACGACTCGGGCGACGCCCACGAGTTCCTGCCCTACCGCTGCGTCCGCCGCGCGTTTCCCTTCAAGCTCGGCAACATGACCGTCGAGAACGCGAGCTGGGACATTGTCGCGCGGTACGCGCGCAGCAAGGCGCAGCAGGCGATGACGGCCCGCACGCAGTTGGCGATCAACGTCCTCACGAACACGGCGAATTACGACGCCAGCCACGTGCTCGACGTTACCGCGGTCGCCGGCGCGATCGGCACCTGGGCGGAATCGACCACCGCGAGGCAGTCGATCAAGAGGTGCCTCAATGCCGCGATGGAAAAAATCCTCGACGACACGCTCGACGGCGTGGAGCCCGAGGATTTCCGCCTGGTGATCTCCTCGGCGCTGGCCGCGGATATCAGTGTGTGCCAAGAAATTGTGGACTATATCAAGGGTTCGCCGCACGCCCTGGCCCAGATCAAGGGCGAACTGAAGGGCCGGAACACGGTCTACGGCCTGCCCGACGAGCTGTACGGGATCGAGCTGGTGGTCGAAAAGACCCGCAAGGTCACCAGCCGCAAGGGCGCGACCACGGTCCGCACCCAGGTTTTGCCCAAGGCCACGCCGCTCCTGCTCAGCCGTCCCGGCGGCCTGGTGGGCGTGGAAGCCGCGCCGAGCTTCTCGACGTGCTCGCTGTTCGCCTACCGCGAGTTGGAAACCTACGTCAAAAACGACAAGGACAACGAGCGGACCATCGGCCGCGTCGTCGAGACGCTCGATGCCAAGCTCACCGCGCCGGCCGCCGGCGTGCTGTTCACCAACGCCGCCTAAAGCGGCGTCGACCGTAATCGTTCCCGCGGAGGGGCCGCCTCTCGCGCTGCCCCATACCGGCCCTTAGGCCCCTCCGCTGCTTTTTCTTTCCTTCGCTGAAACGCTCCCATGGCCTACGCAACGCCCACCGACCTGGCCCAGTACTACGACGGCCGCGTGATCGCCGACCTGGCCAGCGATAGCGATGCGCCCGTGGCCGACATCACCGCCGACCCCAAGGTCCTGGCGATCCTCTCTGCCGCCAGCGGGCGCGTCGATTCTGCGCTCACGGTGGCGAACCATTACCGGCCGGAGAATCTGGCCACGATGATCGCCGACGCCGGCGACGCCGCCGCCCTGCTCAAGTGGCTCGTGGCCACGATCGCCATCGCGATGCTCCTCTCCCGCCGCCCGGGGAGCCGCTACGAGGAGCGGTACCGCGCCACGGTGAAGGACGCGGAGGATTTTCTCGACCGCTTGCGCAAGGGCGAGCGGGTCTTCGGCGAGGCCACCGCGCAGCGCGACGCCGGCCTGCCGAGCGTCGACGGGCCCACGACGGTCGACTACGACCGCCTGAATTTGCTGCCCGACCGGACACGCCACTTTTACCCGTCCCGCGGGAGCCGCCTGCCGCTGGGGCGTCAATAGGAGCCACCCATGGCATACACAGTGCACGTCGCCGGCGCGGCAGAGATCAAGATCGGCACCGGCGGCTCCGGCGCGCTCGAGGGCCTCGGCTACACCCGCAACGGCGTCACGATCCGCTTCGAGGATTACTCGGTCGAGGAGAAGGGCGACGAAAACGGCGGCGACGATGGACCGCCGATCGAGGTCCTCATGCTCGGCGAGTGCGCCGACGTGCAGCTCGAACTCAATAAATGGGATGCGACGGTGATGGCCAAGGTCCAGCGTTTGAAGGGCGGGACCGCGGGCCAGCCGGCCGCCGCGGGGACGCTGGTGATCGGCGGCGAGAAATACTACCGCCTCGCGATCGCGTCGGCCAACATGCCCCACAACTTTCCCCTGGCGATGCTCATCGGCACCCCGATCGAGTTGGGGCCCGTCGGCACGAAGTTCGCCGCGCAAGGTGCTCACCTTCCGCTGCCTTCGGCTGCCGGCGACGGGAGTCCTGTTCGACACCACCGTGACGTGACCCCGATCGAGTTGGAAAGGAGGACGCGAGTGTTTGGCTGGCTCTACTCAGCTCTGGCCCAGTGGCGCGCGGCGACGGCTCGCCAAGCGGGCGCTATTTCGCTACTTCGACGGCCGGCGGGACCGCTGGGGCGACCCGGCCGCGATCTGGCGCGCGCTCTGCAATCATCCGCAGATGGACTTTCCCGCCGACGTCGAGGCCGCCGACGCCGGCCAGGAGCCCGAGGCGACCAAGGTCCGCGGCGTGCTCTGCGAGATCTTCGCCGTCCAGGCCTGGGACGAGCGGAGCGGCCAGGGGCTCACCGACTGGGAACTCGTCGGGCTGGTCCGCCAGTTCGAGGAGTATGTCACGCGGCTAAAAAAAACTACCAACCCTGGGCGGATGCCGTTGCAACTCTGGGGCTTGGATGCCTCGACTTCTCCGGCGGACCTGGACGCAGTTACGAGTGTTTCGTCGGACTGTGGCTCAACACCCAGCGAATCGCCGACCGCCGAGGATTCGCCATGCTCCGAGCCGTCGAAGGCGCCCTGAGCGCGGAGACCCCCGCGCGCTACTTCGCCGCGATGGCCGACACCGAAGAAGAAGGCCAGACGCTGCACGCCCTGCACGTTTCGCGGACGGCATTTCAACGAGGCCAAGCACCCGATACCCCGGAAACCTGATCCATGGCCGCGTTCGGAGAACTCCTGAAACTGATCGACGGCCTGACCAAGCTCTCGATCGCGGCGGGCGGCATGACCGGCGGCGGGGCCGCGGCCGAGCGGCTGGCCGGCGGGGGCAAGGCGGCAGTCGTTCTGGAGGGCGTGGGCAGCTCGAACGCGCGGGACTATTCGGCAAGGCTCCGCCGTCCGGGCAATCCCGCCGAGGATCCGAGTTTCAAGCCGGTGAGCCAGGATATCCGCGGGCTGAGCTGGGCCGAGCGGCTCGAGCGCCTCCAGGCTGCCGGCGCCCTCTTACCCAAGGAGATCGTCCAAGGGCGGGTCTTCGGCCGCAACCCCACGCCGCGGCAGATGGTGGTCGAGAGCGAGCGCGAGCAGCAGCGACAGCGGGAGCGCGACTGGCAGGAGCGGCAGAATCTCCCGCCCTTGCCCACGCTCGCCGCCGCCGGCGGCAGTGCCGCGGCGCGAACCCCCATCGGCGCATCGCTCGGGATGGCCGCCAGCAACATGGCCGCCGTGGGTTACATGGCGGACAAGGCGGTGGTCTGGCTCAATAACTTGCGCAGGCCACGGAGCGATCGACGCGGGAATTCCTGGAGAGCCGCAGGAATCTCCGCGAATTCAACGCAGTGATCGCCAACACGTTCGCGCGGCTGGACTATCAGGACCGCGTCCTGGCGATGCGTACCGCGGGGGCGACCTCGGGCTCGACCTCGGTCCTGGGCGACTCCTACCGCAAATTGCGCGACGAGTTGCAGCCCTTGCGCGAGGCCGGAACCACCGCGAAAAACCTGATGGCCACCGGCGCCGTGCAGTTGGCCCGCCTGGCCACCGTGGCCGTGCGGCTGGTGACCGTGGGAACCGGGATCGAGTGGGTACTCAAGCAGATCGAGCGGGTGTGGGGCGCCGGACAGGACCCGCGGAGCGAACTGCTCAAGCACCTCGAAAAGCTCGCCGGCGGCAACTGGGAAGGCGCGAAGAACCGCCAGCCGATCGTCTTCCACGACGCCGAGGAAGTCCGCCGATTCCGGGGAGGTCGGTAGATGCCGACGACGATCACCTACGGCCCGGTCACCCTCCATAACGTGCTCACGCGGCAGTGGGAGCAGGAGGTGGTGCACGACGACTCGGGCACCGACATCCTCTACCACAAATTCAAGCTGCGATTCGAGTCCTTGGTGCACGCCGCCGGCTACCAGGGCGGCGCGCCGGCCTGGACGGCCAAATCGACCGGACTGGGTAGCGCGATCGGCAACTTCGCCGAGGTCCGCTCGTGGCTCTCCCGCGACCGGCAGTCGTTCCAGATCAAAATGACGAATGAGAGCGGCGTCGACACGACGGTCCTCGAAGCCTACCCGACCGCGAGCTATCCCGCGCACGTCCACCGCGACGTCAACAATGGCCCGCACGTGACCGACCTCCAGGTGATCCACGTCGCCGGCGGCCGCTGTTTCCGGCTCTCGTGGGCCGTGGAGGTCTCGCTGGTGGAGTGCGTGCTCTCGAACCAGCTCACCGCCGTGCCGTGGATCCTCAACAATCGCTGGAGCGTGCGGGAGGAGATGGACGAGTCCCAGTTCCTCTCGCGGACCGTCGAAGGGACGCTGCGGCTCTCGGCGCCGGTCGCGCAACTGGGGAACGATTTCCGCGGGCTGGTCGTGCCGGGGCTGGAGCGGGGCTTCCGCCGCGCGGCGATCGAGTTTGCCACCGACAAGACCGGCCTGGAGTGTACCTACCGCGTCCTGGACCGCCAGGTCCACACCGCCGCGCCTTGGCCGGCGGTGAAGATGGACATCACCCACACCGAGGGCGTCGCCGAGGAGACGAAGTTCTACTCGGACGTGACCGTGCGGCTGGAGGGTTCTCCCGACGCGTCACGAGGGCTGCTCATCACCCGCGCGATCCAGATTCTCGAAGCCCGCCTGCGATTCCAGATCACCCAGGCCGGCGGGGTGAAATCCTGGATCCTGAGCCAAATGGTTATCACCGAGACGATCGGCGATCGCAACGTGGTCGAGGCCCGGCGCAGTTGCAGCGGACGCCGGAGAATTTCGGCGCCTATTTCGCATCGCTCCGCGAGGACGTCCTGGGCAAGCGGCTCGAGCTGCCGGCCCTGGAGGGCGTGGGCTACGACGTGACCCGCTCCTACCAGCCGGCCGTCTACGGCTACAACCCGCACTCCGATGAACGCCGCCCCGCGGTCCTCTGGCTCCTCCAGTGCTACCTCCAGGACCCCTGCGTCAACACCCATGGAATCACCCGCGGGACGCTTGGGACCGAGGGGGCCGCCGACCCGGACCTCAACACCGACAACACCGCGATCTACGAGTCCACCGAGTACACGCTCCGGGCCGACCCGGGCAACCGCTTCAGCGAGGACGCCCAGCAGCGGGTCTACACGGTCGCCCGCATGCGGAGCGACTACCACGCCGACGACTGCATCGTCTCGCTGCCGATTGCGGCAATCGGCGGCGCCGAGGGCGAGGAGGGCGAGGCCAGCGACGCGACCAACATCGTCATTCCGCTGGCCCGCGGGCAGTGCCGGCGCGTGATCGAATTCGACTGCGAATGCGCCGGCCAGTGGCCGGAGATCCCGCAGCCGCTGGAGTCGTATTCCGACGGCGCAATCCGCGCCCGGCGGCTCCGCGCGACGCAGAATCCGCACCCGCCCACCCTGGCCGCCGATGGCACGACGCCGATCTACCGCGTCTCGGGCCGCTACGAATACCAGCTCTCCCGCCCGCCCGCCACGGGGGAGAGCCTGCTGGTTGGGGTGCTGCCGATCACCCGCTTCACTCCCGACGAAACCCGCTTCCAGCCGCTGGAGTTTGAGCTGCGAGCCTCCCCGTAATTTGCCGAGACTGACATGGCCATCGAACTCTACGACTCAGTGAACCATGACGGGCTGCTGGACATCCAGGGCAAGGCGTTTTACGCCCTGGCAACCCTGAACACGGCCCGCCTGACGACGATCCCCACCGAGGTCCAGGACTTCCTGGCGCAGGTGAAGCTCATGGCCACCTCGGCGCAACTCGACTGGGCCGTGACCGTCGAAGGGCTCCCCGACTCGATCTACACCTGGCAGGGCGCCGGCGACACGCTCTCCCGCCAAATCCGGGCGAACCTCCAGGCGATGCTGATCCAGGCCGTGGCCGCCGACGCCTCCCGCCTGCCGGGCACGATCGCCGACGCCCTGGACTACCTGGTGGCGCAGATGATCTCCGGCGGCTACTACGTCGAGGCGAATACGATCTCTTTGACGCTCACTCCCGGCGGGTCGAATGCCGGCGACGTGGCCGTCTGCTACACGCACCGACGCGGCGACGGCCGGATCGAGGAGAACGCCCTGGCCGAGACGATCGCGCTGGAGGTCTCCGCCGCTTCGGAGACCAATCCCACGCTCCAGGTCCTGGCGCCGCCGATCGAGCACAACCGCCTCGCGCAGAGTTGGCCCAAGGGCTCGGGGACTCGGCTCTCCCTGGTGGGCGTCGACCCGGCCGAGTCGCTCCTGACCAACGGCGACTTCGAGGACACCGCGATCGCGAACTGCCCCGATAACTGGATCGTCCACGTGGGGACGCTGGGCACGACGGTCAAGGTGACCGCGGCCGAGGTCCAGACCGTGGTACTGGCTGGCACGCCGACCGGCGGCGGGTACCAGCTCACGTGGGCGAATCCGCAGGGCGTGATCCGCTCCACGGCGATGCTGGCCTACAACGCCAGCGGCGCCGCGGTCGAGGCGGCTTTGCGGCAGATCCCGGGCCTGGAGCGGGTGACCGTGGTCACCACGGGCACCAGCCCCGACTTCACCCACACGATCACCTTCCACGGCGCGGCCGGCGATCCGGCCCAGCTCGCCTCGGTGAGCCACTTGACCGGCGGCACGCCGACGATTACCCACGCCACCACGACCGCGGGCAACGCCGGGGCGTTCCGGGGCCGGCGCTGGAGTTCGCCTCGGACGGCGCCGAGGTCTCGGCCCTCTACCACCCGCTGACGCCCCTGGCGGATACGGTGTATTTCCTGCACGCCCGCGTCCGCCGCACGGGCGCGGCCTCGGCCGGCGAACTCCGCTTCGAACTGGTCGACGGGATCGGCGGCTCGGTGATCAACGACTCCGCCGGCAACGCCAACCAACTGGTGATCGACGCGACCGCGATCTCCACCTCGGCCCACGATTCGAAGTGGTTCGCCTTCCGACTCCCCAAGTCGGTCACGTTCCCCGTCTACCTCCGGGTGCGAATCTCCACGGCGATCACCAGCGGGTGTTCGGTGTTTCTCGACGACGTGGCCATCACGACCGGCCGCCAGCTCTACGCCGGCGGGCCGTTTCTGGCCGCGTTTTCCGGCGCGCGTGCGGGCCCCCGTCGGCGATACCTGGTCGCTCGCCGTGGCCAACAACCGCGGGGCGACGCTCCAGGAGTGGTATGCTCGCGTCTTCGACACGCCGGATCGAGCCCTGCTCTTGCCCACCAGCGGCTCGACGCAGATCCCCGACTCCGTGGTCGGCTGACGTTTGTTCTTTTTTGTCCCCCCAGAAACAACCCTCGAATCCTCACACAGGAGCCCACGAGATGGCAGAACGAACCACCCACTACGGAATCACCCAGCAGGGCCCGACCAACGAGCGGCCCACGAATGCCTACGACGGCTTCAGCTACTACGACACCACCTTGCGAGAGCTGATCGTCTGGGATGCCACCATCAAAAATTGGTTTTCCGCATCGGGCCGGGCGCTCTACTCGGCCAGTTCGCCGCGGATGCTCTCCGACGACTTCAAGGGCGCCGACCTCGATGCCCGTTACAGCTTGAATGAAGGCAACGACGACGTGGCCGCGCTGCCTGCCCTGCGGGCCGGCGTGCACCACGGCGAGATGCGGCTGACGACGGGCAACGCCGGGACCGGGACCGCGGCCGACGGATCGGTCTGGGGTGGGCCGGCGGCGTGCTGGGAGGCCGAGGAGGGGCAGATCACGCTGACGGTGAGAGCGAAAATCTCCGCGATCACGGACGTCGCCTTTTTCATCGGCCTGACCGACACTCTGCCGGCGTCCACGCTGGAGATGCCGGCCACGCTCGCCGTGGCCACCTACACGACGATCGCGACCGATGCCGTAGGGTTCCTCTTCGACACCGCGGCAACGACGGACACGCTCCGCGCCGTGGGCGTCAAGAACGACGTCGACGCCACGCACGTCGACACGGCGGTCGCGCCGGTCGCCGACACCTATAAGGTCTTCAAGCTCGCCGTCGACGTGGCTGGAACCGCGAGGTTCTACCTCGACGGCGTCCTCAAGGCCACGGTCGAAAACGCCGTCAGCCCGGGCGTCGACCTGGTACCGATCATCATTGCCGAGGCGCGGGCGGCCGCGGGCCGCACGATGGACGTCGACTACGTCTCGTGCGTCTGATCGCGACTGCCCGAAACCCCTGGTGACCGCGGGAGTGCGGCGTTATGACCCAGCCGACGATCGACACCACACAGGCCCTGGTGCTCCAGCGCCTCGTGGCCCTTCTGCGGACGGAGTTGTCGCTGCACTCCCGCTATTGCTACCTGACCGACAATCCCCTCGACCTGCCCGACCTGCCGGTCGGAGGCAATTACGCCGTGAGCGTCGCCGCCGGCGACGGCCAGTTCGACGTCGACGGCCAGGTGGGCGGCGGCGAGGACCAGCTCTACGAGCAGGGCTCCGCGGTCATCACATGGTACGTGCGGATGGACCTCGACACGCCCGACCACGCCGAGCAGCTCCTCGTGAGCGCGAACCGGGGGCTGGTGACCATCAAACGGGCGATCCTGAAAGCCGTCTGCGGCAAGATGCTCGCCGACCTGGCGGGCAGCGACCTCCTCCGCCAGCACCTCTACGCGATCCACGCCTACCGGGCGAACTACCGCCGCGACGCGGGGATCGCCTGGATGGCGATCGAAGTCGGCCTGGATTTCTGCTGGGACCTGAGTTGAGGACTGCTCGTGCCGATCTCCTTTGCCGACGTGCCACTCCTCCTGCCGGACCCGCAAGGCGAATTGTCGCAGTGGATCGAGAAGTACTTGAGCTTACGGGACCTGCGGCTCTGGGGCGCACGGCCGCTGGTACGCGAGGACCTCTCGGCCGAGCCCCGCACGGTGGACCGCTACCGCGTGCCGATGCCCCAGGTCAACTGGCCGGCCCCGCCCGCGATGCGACTCAATACGCTCTGGTGGCCCACAGGGGCCACGCGTTGGGCCGCCGGCCTGTTCTTGGCGGATAAGGAGCGGCTCGACGCGATCGTTGGCGCGGTGGGCGACGACGGAGGCGGGACGCTGGTGCTGGACGAGGGTCCGGAGCGGCGCTCGATCGATCCCTGGATGCACCTTCTCTCGCCGCGGCGGATCACGGCCTGCGGCGACTCGCCGCTCTATCTGCTCCCGCTGGTCGACGTGCGGTATTTCTGGCAGCTCCGCCACGTCCGCCTCCAGGGCCAGGTCACGAACGACACGACGTGGACGCAGCTCCTGGGACTGTTGGAGGCTGCCCTGGAGATCACGGTCTCCGCCGGGGCGATCCCGACCGAGTACGGCCGGCCCGATCCGATCGAGTGGTCCCGCGCAGGGCAATCCGGCGGCCCTGCTCGACGCGTTTGCGTGGTCGGTGGGACTGCGTTACGTCTACTCCTGGACGCAGCAGCACTTCCTCTGGACCGCCTACGACTCGATCCAGGCCAACGAGGCCAACTACGGCGGCTGGCCGCCCGAGGCCGCGGGCAAGCTCGGCCTGAGTCGTTTTGGCGGCGAGGCGCTCGAGGAAGGTCCCTACGCCATCGTCGCCGGCGGGATCGGCGACTCGCTGGCATCCGGCTCGGGCTCCGCCGCCCAGCAATACGAGCGCGTGGCGCCGGCCGGCGTACGCGTCTATTACCGCAACCTTTGCGCGGCCAACGCCGACACCTATCCGATCGACGTCTCCGCCGAGGAGGCCGGTTACACGCTGCCCACGATTCCGGCGACGACGAAGGTTTTTCGGGACACGGGCTGGGCCGAGCGCGGCAACGCGATTCCGCCCCCCGAGGAGCCGCTCAATAAGGCGGAACTCACCAGCCTCGCCCGCCGCGTGGCCGAGGACTACTACCGCCACCTCGCCCAGCCGATCGACCTCTGTGCGGCCGGTATCAAAGTGTGGATTCCCTCGGGGATGGACGACGGCGTGCTCTGGCAGTTCGGCGCAGCCGGCCGGCGGCGGTTACGCCGCCCAGACCCGCGTCTGGTCGCTGCCGCCGGAGGTCGGCGTCTCGACCTTGTGGCATCAGGCCGGCGACGTGATCGGCCAGCGAGCTCGGTTCATTCAGTTTCGCGCCACAGAGCAGTTCGAAGTGACCGACGAATGGGTCAAGGCCACCCTGTACCAGTGGTGGGACGGCGAGAACCCCGATCCCGAAAACGAGGGTTTGACCGTTCGCAATCACCGCACCAGCGTGGGGTGGCTCTTCGAGGGTCACGAAGGCGACTACTTCACGTGCACGTGGAACGACGTCGACTGCCGCTACGAGATGATCCAGGGCGAGTGCCCACCGTAGTCAGGAGGTGCTGCGGTGACCATCCGCAAATTGTGGTGGCCGTGCTGCAAAAAGGGCTGCCCGAGTTTTCTCGATGAGTTCGACCGCGCGAACTCGACCGACGTCGGCCCCAATTGGGCCGAAGGCAGCGACCCCGCCGGAACCGAGTGGGACATCTACAACGACACGCTGCGCGAGCTCGGCACGTCGGCGCGCAGTGTATTTGCACGCAGAATCCGCAAGGCGAGAAAATCTCCTTCTGGGTTTGGGCCACGATCGATTCGCCCGCATCGAACCGCGTCTATCGCGTGGTCGTGAACTGGTTCACCAACGCCGCCTACCATTATGCGGAGCTGGACCTGGCCGCCCGCAAACTGCGGATCTGCAGAACCTCGCCGGCGAGCGGACGCTCCTTGACGAGGTCGACTGCAATCCGCCCCTGACCGCGGATATCGACCTCTACGTGTGCTTCGAGCCGCAACAGTTTTTCGCATACGTCGGGAACGTCACCAACCCGGCCTGGATCGTCGACCCGATCGAGGTCGAAGGCGGCTACTGGGCGGGCGTCGAAAACGGCTGCGTGTATCCGATCCGCTTCGAGCGTTTCAAGGTTTCGGAACACTTCGCCACGAATCAGAGGTGCCCGAAGTGCTCGTGCTACTGCGACACCAACGCCGTACCCAAGCTCTTGACCCTCACGATCGTGAAGACCAAGGCCGGCTGGCTCTCGGATTGGCTCGACACGAAGACGGTCCAGCTCGCGTTCAATCCGACCTACGGATTCTGGGTCGGCGAGCTGCTGCCCACACCGCTGGATATTCCGGACTGCCCGCCCGGTGAAACGTCGGAACTGACGTTCTGTTTGCAGTGCCCGTCGAAGCTCCCCGACCCGACCCTGGCCGACGATTTCAGCCTCACCGTCTGCTGCACGTTCCGGTACCCTGCGCCGAACTGCGACATCAACCGTTTCCGCGCCACGCACACGTCGACCAAATCCAGCACCTGCGAGCCGCTCTTCTTTTATTTCGGGCCGAAGGATTCTCGGCTACTGCTCCGGGAGCGGCTGGCAGGTGTACGCCGGGGAGATCCGGTACGAGGTCAGCGAGAGCCCATGACCACCTCGACCGACCCGCCCGCTACGCCGGACGCACCGGGCGATCGCCCGGCCCGTGCGACTGGCTGTGTCTGCGCCGATCCTGGCGGGAAACGGTTCGTTTGCGCGGCACCAGGTGGAAAAAACGCCCACGCTCTGGAATCTCTGCCAACGCAAAGTGGCCTACTGGCGGGCGTGGGAAGAGGGTCGGGGACCGCACCAGCAGAGCGACGTCCCCCGCGCCCGGCGCGGCCGGTAATCTCGATCCGCCACGAATGGGCCCGCCGGATCGACGCCGCGCGCCAACGCCTGGCCGCGACGCTCTCGCTGCGATCACCGGACGACGTCGAGCGGATCCTCGACGTCTGCGAGCAGCGCGGGCTTTGGCCCTGTGGGTGCGGCGACGTCGCGCAGCAGTGGATCCGGAAGGTGCTCGATCCGGACCAGTGGGACGCCAATTGGGGCGACGGCCCAGCCACGGCGCAGCCGGACGGCGGGACGGCGATCGGCGCACCCTCGGCAACGGATGGATCGACGGCCGACTCGACCGCAGGGGCCGTCGCCGAGCCGATTTCTCCGGCGGAGATCGAGCGCCGCAAGTCTGTTTGCCGGGCGTGCCCAGAGGTCCGCCTGCACGTCGTGCAGTTCTATCGCGCTGGACCTGGACCCCGCGGCCGTCAATCCCGAGTCTGTGGCCGCGATCCTCTACGCCCGGCGGCTGCTCTACGGCCGCACGGGAATCTGCCGGCCGTGGGCGAGAGGCGATTGAATCGCGCTGCCGTCTTCAGCCGACTACAACCTGGGTGCCGAAAATCGTGTGACACCCCGGGCACCGCACCTGCTTGGGCGGATCGAAGAACGGCTGCCGCTGGCACCGCTCGCGGCGCTCGGCGGAGGGATTGGCGGCTCGCCACATAACATGTGACAGTTTGCGCGGCAAACCGGGCACTTCCAGGCGTATCCCGGTCGGACCTCAACACGGTGCGCACGTTCGCTCACGATCGTCTCTTCGCTCACGATCACCTCCGCGATTCCATCATGAGTCTAATTGCACAACTAACTTCCGGCTCGCAACACGCTCACTCTGCGGGAAAACCGTGGCCACAATGCACTCCTAACACCAGTCCAGCCCTGCCATCGTCTCCAACCTACCGACCGTCGGGAGGTAATACCGTTGGTACTTCAATTGTTCCTTCTGCGGCTTCGCGCCGACCTCCTCGGGGAAGTCGATGTAGACCAGGATCATTCCCGCCTGGGCGTAGGCCTCGATCCGAAAGGGACATCCGGCTTTCAGGAGGGCCCAACACTCTCCGAGCTGCCGCTGCGCGTCGGCAGTGTCGCGGTTGCGGCCGGACCACCGTGCAAACGGCACAATCGCCCGCTCGCAGATCGCGATCAGGTCCTCACGCGCGTAGGTTCGGGGTGTGCGGGTTCCTTGAGTCATCGTAGCGTTCCGGCGGCTTCGCGAGAGACTCCTTCGATGCCCAGATGCTATCGACCCTGCAAATCGTTGGCAACGGGCAAGTTTGGGACATTTGGCTCTCCTGCGGCCGCGAGGGCGTCTGCCGGCCGTGGGTGAAACCGACTTGAGGGAACATTTGTCCCTCATGATTTCACCCCAGAACGATCCGCCGGCTTTCCTACCTTTGCTATGTTGCCAAGAACCCAGAGTTCCGGCCTTAAACCAAGAGGATCCGCCGGCCCGCGAGGTGGAGAGAACTTGTTTGTAAGAACGAATTGCTTTGGTATAATCGGCCACGACAAGAAACGGCAAAACCCGCCAGTTGTCACCTGGCGGGCTTTGCCATGTGGTTTGAAGACGGCCACCGCCGTTCCTTTTTCCCCGGAGCTGGCGGTCGACCAAGCATGGAGGGTCTATTGGTCCCTTCCGAGACACACCTTAACGATTGGGTCCCGATCTGTCAACGTCTTGACATGCGGGGCACCATCCCGCCCGTTCTGGGTGGGATTTTCGCGAACCGCGAAATCCCAAAGACCCTTTCATTTTTCGAGGCCCGAGAAGGCCGAGAATCAAGAAGGGTCGCACCTTCGTCATCGTCATTCGCGTCGTGGGCAAGCGCGAATGAATTACCGCCCTGGCGGGTGTCAGCCGCCAGGGCGGTGCCTCCTGAAGTAGAGCCCTCAGGAGGTAGCCGGGCCGCTTTGGCCAAGCAGTCAGAGCGGTCGGTGATTCGTAGTGGCTCCGCTTGGACCACATTCTGAGAGGACGCGATCACCTTAATCAACAAGATCTCTTTCGGCGGGCGCTACTTCCAGTAGCAGCCATGACTCGGATACGTCTCCTGGAAGCCAGGTAAGGCGGTACGCTCGGCCGGCGTCTTCACACGCCGACTCGATGCGTTTCCGGTTCTCCGCGTGGACAGGTTGGTGAATCCGGGATGTTGCCTTGAGCAACTGATCGACCAGGGCTAGTTCGTACCCGAGTACGAAACAGTCCTTGGGGCGCAGTCCGTCCAGTTCGCCATGGTCGATCTGGAACGACTTGATGAGCCCAAATTCGGACATGTTTCAGCAAACACTTTTTTTGGAGTTTAGAACTATGGCAAGAAATTCTATTGGTACTACGGCTAGAACGGGTGAGCGTTGCCCCGAAAGCGGAATCTGGAAGGTCGTGGGTTTTCCATCCACTACCGCCCCGATCGCCGAGGGCAATGTCATGCCTCCCTACAACGGGGCGGCAGTGACGTGGGCGCTCATCCAGTACGCCTAGCCTGATTGGGCGGCCGGCCCGGGTAGCCTCACTATCCGGGCCGGCTCTCTGTACGCGGCCTGCCCCCGGCGCAGTTCACACTGTCCCGGGGGCTTCTTATTGTTGGCTTTCGGCCGCCGGGAATCAATCGCCGGCGATCGAAACCCGACATCGAAACCCGACACAAAAATACCAGCGGAGAGACTCGGATTCCAGAGAAATTGGGTAAGCTGTCCGCGTACCGTCCGTCTGAGTCTCCGCGGTAGTTCTGATCGTTTGCCCTGGACATGGCCGCCGAGCCCGCCAATTCGCAGGTCGACGCCATGCGGCTCTACCGCCGCGGTCTGCTCACGGAGGGGATCCGCCGCCCGTTTTCGTGCGATTTCCCCTCACTCCCTGGCTGTTGCCGACCTTCTTCATGCGATATCATCAATCCCTGTCCGAGTCTGGGTTGCCCCGGGGTTGCAGGGGGGGCGAGCGCCGCGTGACCGAATCCAAGGGGATATCGTCATGGGCTGGACCTTCCGCAAGAGCTTTCGGCTTGGCAAGGGCACCCGCCTGAACCTCGGCAAGCGAGGCTTCGGCGTCTCGACCGGCATCCGCGGCCTGCGGATCTCCTCCGGATCGCGAGGGACCAAAGTCTACGGCGGATGGGGCCCATTCCGCTTCCAGCGGACACTCAGCAGCCGAAGCAATCCAGGCGCCGAGGCAAGCTCAGAATCAGGCTTTGTCGGCTGCCTGATCCTGCTCCTCGTGCTGTTTCCCATCGTGATGCTTGTATCGTCCCTCATCGGCCCGCGCCGTGCGGCGCCGGTGAGTCCGAGTGCATCCTACAGCTTTGCCACCCAGCCTTTGGTCTCGGCTCCGGCCTCCGACGAACGGACGGCCTCGGGTCCACTCCAAGCAGACTCCAAACCCGCTCCGGTAGAGCGGGTGGAGGCTGAAGAGCCTGTCTCTTCGAGCACCGTCCCTGCGCCCACGGCCCCGGCCGAGGTCGAACCGCCTGGGACGGAAGTTCCTGCTCCCTCCCAGCCGTCTCCGCGGGTATGGACCGACAAGACCGGACGGTTCAACGTGCGCGCTACGTTGGTCCGTGTACGCGACTCGAAGGCCACCTTGGCGAAGGAAGACGGTCGGACGCTCGACGTCTCAGTGGACCAGCTCGCAGACGCAGACCAGCGGTACCTCGAACAATTCACCGAGAAGGCACTTGAGGGAAAGGTGATCGCCGTCGCCGATGGTGACACGCTCAGCATCATTGAGAATCTTCGCTTGCACCGGATTCGGCTGGAGGGCATCGACGCGCCCGAGTCGGGTCAGGCATGGGGGACGCAGGCGAAAAAGGCGCTCTCGGAGAAGGTGTTCGGTCAGCAAGTGACCGTCAAGTGGAAGACGAAGGACAAGTACAGTCGGGTTCTGGGGCACGTCTACCTCGGTGATCGTTGGGTCAACAAGGAACTGATCGAAGAGGGCATGGCGTGGCACTACAAGCAGTACTCGAGCGACGCGGACCTTGACCTGGCCGAGAAGGTGGCCCGCGCAGAGCCGCGAGGACTCTGGCGGGACTTTGCACCGGTTCCACCTTGGGAGTATCGCCATCCCTCGCCATCGACCCCGCGGGCGAGCCAGATCGAGGACAAACCAACCGCGAGTTTCCCCAGAGGAGAGCCTTCAAGTCAGACCGTCTACATCACGGCCACGGGACAGAAGTATCACTCCGCGGGCTGTCGGTACCTTTCCAAGAGCCGCATACCGATTTCGCTCGACGAAGCGGCGATGAGGTACTCCCCGTGCAGCGTCTGCGCCGCCAAGTACCTGCGACCGAAGCCTCCCCAACCAGCCGAGGAAGTCTCCGACCGTCCAGGGCTTCCGACCAGTTCAAGCGGGGGAACGGTGCACGTCCGTGGCTATTCCCGCAAGGATGGCACCTACGTGAGGCCGCACACGCGAAGCTCTCCGCGGCGCTGACCAGCGCCGTGGACTGCCGGAAAACACTCCTCCAACCTCTAGCGGCTATACCAAACGCCGCCGGCCGAAATCCTGAGACCTTCGAGCATGGGTCGCAAACGCAGACGCCCACCAGCCGACGACTTCTTGATTGCGGGGCCGTACCGCCGGCCCCGCGTCCGCCTCGGCGACGTGCTTTACTGTGAGCGGTTCGGCGAAGTGGTCGTGACGGGATTCACCGAGCGGCTCCGCTGGCCGTGCACCCGCCGGTTTGGGCAGGCCACGCCCATTCTGACTGACGAGCTGCTCCGCGCGATCCGGACCGAATCGCTCATCGCCCTCTGCGCTTGGTGGGAGGTCTCGACCACCCTGGCCTGGAAATGGCGCAGACTTCTCGGGGTCGGGCGGTCGAACCCCGGCACGGCCCGGATTCACCGGATGCAGACCTTTACCGACCGCGAGCGGGCCCGCGGCAGAGCCACGCGCCGGACGCCAGCCTCCCGCGAAAAATCGAGACGTGTCCAGGCCGCCGCCTGGGAGCACGCCCGACAGAGCGGCCAACGCCGCGCGTGGACGGCCCGCGAGATCGCCGCACTTGGGACAGACACCGACGCGAAGATCGCCCGGCGCCTGGGCCGAACGACGGTGGCCGTGCACGACAAACGCTGCGAGCAGGCCATCCCCGCGTACCGATCCGACGCGTAGGCAGCGAGGCCCGCAAACTCTCCAGACTCTTCGGAGAGTTGCGCATCTGAGGGCGGATAACCTCCGCCGCCTGAAGCACGAGCGATGAGCCCATGAGTCATGGGCTCAATTCCGCGCCTACTGCCCCCCCGCCCATCCCATCCCGTCCTTGGGTCATCGTCTTCTCAGTCCGAGAACGGGGGTTCGACTCCCCCTGGGGGTGCTTCGAGCAGGAGCCCTTGGATTTCCGAGGGCTCTTGGCGTTTCTTGGGCGGCGGGGCGGGGAGTTTGGGGGGGCCTCATTTCTGACTGGCAACTGGGGCTCGCGGAGTCAGGCGGAGTGGGAGATGACGACCGGCCCTGAGCGTCGCATGCATGACCGAGGGCGCTCGTTCAGCTTCTCGCTTCGAGTGGTAACGCCGAACAGCCAGAGAAGGCCCCAGAGAAGGCCGCTGAGAAGGCCACGCGAAGGCCACTGAGAAGGCCCCAAAGAAGGCCGCTGCGAAATGGGCCCGGTCACACAGGTCCCGCCGTTGGCCCTCGAAACGGTGATGCCCCGGTAGTCACCTTGGCGCGGCTGCTCTTCTCCACGTTGATTGAAAACGGTCGGGTGTCGACGTGACCGAAGCATGGGCGCACGGCATCTGGCCGCAGTCGATCGGTCTCGATTCGTCCCGGTGCGCCAGTCGCTACCGAATCCTAGCGCGGCAGGTCGCGCTGGAGGTACGTCTTGAGCGCCTCGGCAAGATCGCGGCCCACGGTCCGGGCTCCGTCGACCGTTACCGGGGTCTTCACCACCTGCGCGTACGGCATTTCGATCGACGTTGCGATATGGATGTTGGGCAGCGCGCTGGCCCAGCCACTAAAGCTCGCCCCCTTCAGCCCAGTGCCCGTATTCCACGACGTGCCAAAGGCGAGATTGCGCTTCGCGTCGTGACGCAACGGACCGGTCTGGCAGGATTCCAGGCACTGCGAAAGCTTAAGTGTCCGTTGCCAGATGTCTTTGTTCGGGCCACCGATGAACTGGATCAGGCTGTCGTTGATGCTGGGGCAATGCAGGTCGATGGCCACGTCCAGACGGCCCGCCGATCCTTGCGGGAGGAGCTTCTTGATCGCGGCCACGGTGGGGTAGATGCTGTCGCCCGCGTAGTCGCGATTGTGGTCGTGGGGTTTGCGGTTCTTGCCCTGGTCGCCTGCCTCGACGCCGTCCTTGTCGACGAACGGGATGGCTGCCACGGCCACGTGCTCGCGGAACCAGCGGCCCGTTGGGTTGTCGGCAAGGATCGAATCCATCAGCCCTTCGAGCACGAAGTTGGCAGTACTTTCGCAGGCGTGATGGCGGCAGGTGAATGCCAGACGATAGTCGCTCGGCCCGTCGAGCCGGCCGAGATAGAGGACCTCGGCCGAGCGGCCCTTGGCCGTCTTCGCGAGCATGCTGGTGCGCAGCCCGGCCGAGCCTTTGTGGCGGTCGAGGAATTGCCGCAGGTTCGACTCGACGTAGGGGATGGCGAAGCAAAATCGCACCTCGGCCGCATCCCCGGGAAAACGGAACCGGAAGCCATCCGGCGGCGGCGCACCGTCCGTGTTCGAACGCTTGGCGCCCAGCCAGTGCCAGGTCGCGCCGGCATCGAGCGAATAGGCTGGCCCTTGCGGGCCCTGCACCGACTTGTTGGTGAAATGGAATTGGACGGTGCGGCCCTGGCCGCCGCGCACGCGGAAATGCCAGTAGAACCAATGACCTGCCGTATCGCGGAGATCTTGGCGGATGAAGGCCTCGTCGCCGTCGATGCGATCCACCACGATATTGCCCGAAGGGAAGTCGGCGTCGATCGCCAGGAGTGACTGGGCCAACGAAACCGCCGCCATGATTGGCGACACACAGAGACACGGGACGAGAAACACCTGGTACGGTAAGGACTTGAGCCCTGTCATCAGCCCTGTCATCGGTATCGTCCTCCTGAAGCCGCTTATTGATGCTGTTGGTGATTGATGCCGTTGGTACTCGGGGAACCGTTCGAGGCTTTCCGCCTCGGGAAACCGGACTGTGCGTTGGTCGTCCTCGTTCTACGAGCAGTGCAGGACTCAATAAGAACCGATCCCAGAACTACCGCTGCGGCTCTGCGCGGCCGGATAATCGCAGCACCTCCAAAGTCCTAAATCGAGTTTCGCGATTCCAGGAGAGGTACACATCCGCCGCTACCCTGTGGCAGGCGGCTCCTTGGTACATTTTACCTTCCTGGAATCACGCAACCTCGTTTAGCTTCGAGATCGCCTCCTGTAATCGAGGGTCCGTGTCGGCATCGGCACCGTTTGAGCGGAGCCGCGCGCTCCCGATTCGACCAGTAGGCAGGAACCGCCGGAAGCTACCGAATCGGCGAGTAATCGGTGGCTTTCAGGTTCTTGCCCGACATTTCCTTGACCAGCACGCCGTCCCTCTCCGAATCTGCCTTGACCTTCTTCCATTCGGGATCATCGAAGAAGGCCTTCCAGGCTTGCGTCTGCGCCTCAACGCTGCGGAACGCGACGAGATAGTACAGAGTGTCCTTCGCGTCCTCGCCTTCGGCGGGCATCCAGAAACCAATGACCTCAATGCCGTGCTTCTTAAACAGCCTGCAGGTATGGTCGCGGAATCGGGCATTGAGTGCGTCTAGTTTTCCCGGGTTCGACTTGTAGGTCCGCCACTCAAACACCTTCCCGTTGGACGGCGACTCCGCGGCGAAACCCGGACCGTTCATCGCGGACGAAGCCGAAAGCAGCACACCTACGACCATGACGACGTACGCCGCTGTTCTCATGAGAACCTCCTCAAATGAATGGCAGGAGACACCACAAGGGGGTGCTTCTGCGGGTGACGCGGTTGTCCATGCATCTTCAACACTTGCGTTGGTCCCGTCAAGTCGGCCGTCGGTGTCGCGGGCGTTCAACCTTCGACACCTTTGTCGCGGCTTACCGACTGAATCTGACAGGCTCTGACAAAACGGCCGATTTTCCCTGGCCCACGCATCCGAACGGGCGCTGTAGTACTAGCGGGTGTCTGCGAGAGTGTAGGCTTGAAGGCCGGCGCATCTCGGCTTGGTTCAGGCGAGGACGCCCTTGACTTGCGGTGGCCGTGACCTCGTCACGAGAGACGAAGACGAAATCGCGTATCAGGAGGATTATACGCATCTTGGACGACATTCTTAATCCGCGATACGGCTACTCCGGTGGAGGCAGAATCGGTGACGTGGCAATTCGAATCCGTGGTATCGACCGTACTGTCCCACCCAGCCATACCATCCCGATCCTGCACCCCCCACCCAGCGTGTCATTCCTGGCCCTCCGCCCAATCTTCCTCCACGGCCATATATACCGGTAGAATGAAAGTCCGCGTTCCGTTTCAATGTCGGACACAGGCTGGACCTGGGAAGTCTGTTTGTTCAAGGCAAACCGATAGCGCCGCCACAGGCGTCTGCGCCGACTGGTCAATGATGAGACACTATTCAGCCTTCGTCATCCCGTTCCGTCCCTCCTTTCTTCCGGTAAACGTGCGGCCATGAACGAAACGGTAGACCGCGATATTCCCGAACCCGCCGATCCTCCCGTCGTTCCGTTCAATGAATACGTCGCCATCCTCCGCAGCACGCACTGGACATTTCTGGCGGTAGTAGTGTATTTCGTGCTCGCTTCGATGATGGCGATGTCGGAGTTCTGGACGCAATTGAGGAACTATCGGAATGTTATCTCGCCCCCCCCTAACTACCTCACCTATCTGCATTTCTGGTTTCCTCATGCATTCGGCTCGGTGGTCGCCTATCTCGCGCTGGCCTGGTTGCTCATGCGTTACTCGCGTGCCGTCGCACGATTCGTGCGCCAAACCGGAGTGCAGAGTTGTGAAGCCGTGATCCGTACACATACTCAATTCTGGGTGGTCGCGGCATGTCTGGTTATCTACAGAATAGTATGCGACGTATTCTTGCACTTCCTTTACGCCTGGTTGGAGCTGGGACGCTCACAGTGATCCCAACACTGCCGCCTCAGATTCCTTTGCATCGGTCAACCGTTCTTCGAGGTGCAAAATGCTGCGAAAACCACTGGAGAACATTCGCGCGTTTCAGACAGCAGCGCTCATTGTGCTGGGTTTGGCACTGATCCTTTCTTTTGCGGTTCCGTTCTGTCTCCACAGGCTTCAAAGGCAAGAGCCCGATCAGTCGGTCCTTGTCTACGAAGTGCGGTCCCGGTCCCCCGAGATGTCGGCTCCGGTTGACATGCAATCGCTCGTTGAGCGAATCGACAATCGCCTGAATTGTCCCGACGATCGACGCAACGTGGTTCGTTGCCTCCACGGTGCGCTCGTCGAGGTCCAAGTCGATCCTGCTTGGCCGGGCGAGGCAGCGCGGATCGATCGCCTCTTGACCGAGCCTCGCCGAGTCGAATTCCGCCTCATTGCCGATCGTCGCGACCATCCTCATTGGACTGGCGAAGACGTCGACCGTTCCGATGCCTTGCGCGACGCCGCCGGTCGCGTGCTCGCTCGTTGGGCACGAGTCCGCGCGGAGCTCGCAAGCGGGAGCGGCGCGGCAGGTGTGACGGCCCGGACGGCCCAGGGAGGGCAGGAAGTGCTCGTACTTGAGGGTCATCCGCTTCTCACGGGCCAATCGATCACAAGTGCCCTTGTTATGCACGGCAGCGATTGGATGGTGACGATGTGGTTCGATGCCATCGGCACCGAGCTGCTGAAGAGGTTGACCAGCCAGAAACTGCCCCAAGACCGGACTGACTATCCCCGTTACGTAGCGGTTCTCATTGACGGGATCGTCACAGCCGTTTTCAAGAGTGCTCCCGCGAACTCGCGGGAGCTCACCGTTTGTGTGTCGAGTGAATCCGGGGCCACAACACTCGCCGCGGACCTCAACGCATCGGAACTGCCATTTACGTTCGTCCGCGTGGAAAGTGAAAAGCTGTAGCCGGGGCCGGTTCCGGGCGCGTACCTCCGGCCGCTGGCCGATAATCTTGGCACGGTCCGCGACCTGGCCACGTACGATTCCGGCACCGACACGACCACCGTGGTCAACCACCGAGGTCAACCGCCGCGTGTTTGATGCCTACGGCCGCATGACCAGCGAAACCAACCCGGCCGTGGATCACTTGTTTGGCTTCACGGGGCGGATGTTTGACGAGGCCACCGCGTTGCAGAACAACCTGAACCGCCGGCATGACCCCGGCCGTCGGTCGCTGGATGAGTGGAGACCCCCTGGGGTTTGCCGCTGGGGGTGGAAATGTCAATCGGTATGAATACGAAGAGCACCGAAAGGAATACGCCGACCCGAATCACGAACGCGTGCCACCCGTGACAGCCCGAGGGCGTCATTCATGTCCGAAGAACAACCGAAAGTACGTAGGAAACGCTTTCAGTTTACGTTGCGAGTCCTTTTCCTGGCGGGCTTCCTTGTTACCGGACTCTGCGTAATGCTTGCGGTTCGGCTCCACCGGGATCGGATGAGGCAGGCCGCACTAGCAGAATGGGAGGCGATGCACGCCGGGATAACGACGGAATCGCGGGGGCCCACGTGGCTTGAGGCACCGCTGCGGCGGCTCGGCTTCACGCCCTTCGACCAGGTGATCGGCATCGAGTTCCTCGGCGCAGTGAAGGATCCTGCCTCCGCGGATCTCGCTCCCCTGTCCTACTTTCCGGAATTGCAGTGGCTGCGGCCTCGGTCGTCCGGGAGTACGGCAATTGATGATGACAGCATGAAGCGGTTTCGGGGATTGCACAACCTTCGCGTTCTATCCCTGTACAACTCGCCGGTCACCGACACAGGGTTGAAGGAACTTGCGCACCTGACGAAGCTCGAGCGACTGTTTCTCAGCCGCACGGCGATCCGTGGCGATGCCTTTGCAGTCCTCCGCTGCACGGACACACTCCGGTACCTCGAACTTGAAAGCACACCGGTGGACGATGAAGGCGTGGCGAACCTGGCAAGGTTCAGGAACCTCAGGGAGTTGAGACTATCAAGCACGCGGATCACTGACCGCGGCCTGGCTGCCCTCACTTCGCTCACACACTTGGAGTCTCTGTCTTTCCACGGTACTCGGATAACCGAGGCAGGGGTGGCATGCCTTGCCGTCCTGCCCCGACTGAAAAACGTCCGTTTCTCGTCGGATCAAATCTCCGAGACCAGTTTGAGCCGTTTACGACGGCTGATGCCCGACGCGTATGTGGGCCCGGGTTGGGAGGTAATTACGGTTAATCTCAAGGAGCTTCCCTCCGGCGAGTTCGTGATTATCCCGAAGGCCGGAGATCAAGGAGAGCGCGCACCGGCGGACTCCGTGGGTCCTGCGGCCGAAGATGCCGCTTCTCCCACGCCAAGAGACAGCCGCTGATGATGGGGCGTTTGTTTTTGTGTCACGATGGAATCGGCGGTGATGTACCGCAGAGGTCTTCTATGCGGTTTGGACCGACGGGAAGCCGGCGGGTTCGCGCTGAATCGCGATCATCCTAGGAGGCCATGAGACGATGCGTCGCCTGCAGTTCAGCCTGCGAACGATGCTGCTGGCGGTTCTTGTGACAGTGGCAGTACTTGGCTGGCTCGTATGGGGCATCTGCAGAGAGCGGGAGCGGACCGCAGCGATCGACGAGCTTCAGTCCAATGGCGTCTCCGTGACGTCTGAGTGGCGAGGACCAATCTGGCTGTACAAGCCACTGTCAGCGATCGGGTGGCTGCCGTTCAGGCATGTGGTTCGTCTGGAATCCTACAATCCGTCTTACGCCGACGCCTGCATGCAACTCGAGCGGCTAACTCTTTTTCCTGAGATTGAGATACTTGCGTTCCGTCAGCCTCGGTCGGAAGGCAAGTGGCTTAGCGATGACGATCTTTGCGAGCTTCGCGTCTTGCAGAACCTGAGGTGCCTTCATCTCGAAGGCAAACAAATCACCGACGAGGGACTCCGCCACCTGCGCGGCGCGACCAGGCTTCAAAGGCTCTGTCTCGATCGGACATCCATTCGAGGCGAGGGCCTGGCACATCTGACGTGCGACAAGGAACTTACGGAGCTCCGTCTTCGCAATACTTTATTGGATGACCGCGGCATGGCCGAGATCTCGCGCTTCACTCGCCTGGAATTCCTGCGATTGTCCAGTCCGAACGTGACCGACGGGGGCCTGCGCCATCTCAAAGGGCTTACGGGCCTGCAGGACCTTGGTCTTCACAGCGATCGACTGTCGGACGCCGGGCTGGTCCATTTGCGGCCACTCAGTTCTCTGACGTACTTCGGCCTGACCGCGCCGATCCGTGGAGAAGGACTCTCGCACCTGACTTGCCAGGACACTCTCATGAACTTGGTACTCCACAGTGCCTCGTTCGACGACCGCGGCATGGCCGAGATTCCCCGTTTCACGCGTCTTCTGTTCCTGCGAGTCTCCGGCGGACATGTCACGGATGAAGGGATCCGTCACTTGGAATCGCTGGCGCGCCTCGACAACCTGCACCTTCTCTGCCCCCAGCTATCCGACCGAGGCCTTGACCCGCTTCATCGCCTCAAGTCGCTCCAATCAGTGTTCCTCCGTGATGAGAAGCAGTTTTCGCAAGCGGCACTCGTCGCGCTGCGCAAGGCCGTTGCCGCCAACAGGCCTTCCACGACTTGCGACGAAGACGCCGCCGACCCTGGCAACACACGTTCCGAGGCTCAAGAGGTACCCGACGACGCTCTGCCGCCGCTGCCTCCACTCCCTCTCGATGAGAATGCCGATATCTTCTCCCGACCCTGAGCCATCACTCGACTGCTTGGCGCACGAATGCATGTGATCCGAGGGATTTGCTCCTGCGCGGATGGCCGGCGGCAGTGGAGGCGTGGTCAAGGGCGAGCCCGACTGGGGGATGCAGGAACAAATGCAGGCGGCATATCGGAAAGCGGACTTGGCGAGAGACCTGGGGCAGCCGCTGCACTCTGCCCCCAATCGAAAACACTTGATCGAGCCAATGACCTCGGTCTGCGGGGCGCCGATGCTTTTCAGTCGCTGCAATTCGAGCCCGGCAAAGGGCCGCCGCCGGGTTCATTCAGCCGTTCGATGGAACTAATCCGGAATGCGCCGATGCCTCAGAAACGGACGAAGTCTCGTCCACCCGAGCCCCCCCAACACCGATAGCGAGGTAGCATCTTTGCCAGTCCTGGATACTTTACGGTGCAGGGTCGAACTGAGTATCCTACACACAAAGAACGCGACGAACGTTCGGAGGGTCCCATGCGAATGTCAGTTCACCAGGTATTCCCGTTCTTGGCCACTTTTCTGACTGCTGTCCCAATCGTAGACGCCAGCTTCGCAGCGGGTATCGTAGCGCCAGTTCCACTTGCTGTGGCACCAGAGCCTCTCGATGAGCAGCGCGAACGCGCTGTGGAATATGCCAAGGAAGGAAAGTACAAAGAAGCTATTGCGGGCATGGAACGATACGTTGTAAGGGCTCCCTCTGCCTTTGATATCTTGGGTGTGCTTGCCTGGATCTATGCGACTTGCCCGGAGGCCAAGTATCGCGACGGCAAGAAGGCCCTCCAGTACGCACGGCATGCCGATCATTTGTGGCTCACCGCGGCTGCAGAGGACAAGAGGGCGTATTACACCGTTTGGGTAGCGATCGCTGCGGCCCATGCAGAGCTAGGCGAATTCGATAAGGCCATCGCGGCCCAGAAGAAGGCGATGGAGTACGTTAAGGAGTTTGCGCCGGAAGAGTATCGAGAGATGGCCGCCGTTCGGGTTGCCGCTGTCATGGAGCTCTACAAAGCCAAGAAGCCGCTACGCAGTAAAAAGATCGCCCTGGGCTGGCACAGCGACGATTGGGTCAAGAAGGTCGAGGAAGGACGATTCAAAGGCTTCCCTGAAGTTGCCGACTGAAACGCTGGGTGAAGCCTCGTTGCTGGAATTGGCATACTGATCTGTCGAAGCCCAGCAGGTCAGGGATGCGTTCCAGCGCTCGGCAACCTTGGTCAATCTCCGGGTTGGTGGTCAGCTCATCCGCACCACGGCCGAGCATCCCTTCTACGTCGAAGGCAAAGGTTGGACCGCCGCGGCGCTCGTGGCGGCGGGCGACCAGTTGCGCAGCCGTGACGGCAGGCTGATCGCGGTGGAGTCGCTGGAAGTCACCGCGGACGATGCAACCGTTTACAATGTCAATGTCGACGAGTACCATACCTACTTCGTCGGCCGCGCGGCCTGGGGCCTCTCCGTCTGGGCCCATAATGCCAAGAGCGATGTGCCAGGGGATGCGTCCCGCGCCGACGACGGCGATGCTGCACGAAAGGCGATGGACAAGGCCTATCAAGGGCACGAGAAACGAGGGACAAAAAGCCGAAGCAAGCGAGATAGGCACGAAGGTGGTGAGTCGCGTCGACGGAAGGATCACGGCGGGGAAAAGAAGGACAAGAGGATGCCGTACTCAATGTCTCGGACAGATGGACTCGTCCAGGAACTCGGACCAAGACGGCAATCGGTATGAGGAACAGGAATCATCTTCTCGCGTGAAGCGGAAGGACCGATCCATGATTACGACGAGGTTGCTTGCCGGAATTGCCGCGCAGGGCGACCCTGACGCCCAATTCCGCTTGGCTTATCGACTAGCCTTCGGTCGAGGTAGTAATCGCCCGGATTGGCGGAAGGCGGCCCAGTACTGGAGAAGGGCAGCGCGGTCTGGTCATGTCCGCGCACAGTTCTACCTGGGGACGTGCTATGAGGATGGTCATGGAGTTCGGAGCAACGTGTCGCGGGCCATCCAGTGGTATCTGAAAGCTGCCCACCAAGGTCACGAAGTGGCTCAGTACAACATTGCCTTCAGTTACCTGCACGGCCAGGGCCTGCGGAGGTCGCCGGCCAAGGCAGTGAAGTGGTATCGGCTGTCAGCACTTCAGGGAGACGCCGATGCGCAGCGTGACTTAGGATATTGCTACTACGAAGGTCTTGGCGTAGCTAGGGATTTCAAACGTGCAGTCCATTGGTACAGACTCGCAGCGAGCCAAGGGGACGCGAAAGCCCAATTCAATTTGGGACTCTGTTTCCAGTGGGGAGAGGGTGTTCGTCGCAGCTGGCGATGGGCTCAGTATTGGCTCCAGAAGGCGGCATTTCAACGACACAAAGGAGCTATCGAGGTGCTGTGCCGTCACGCTCAGCAGACGCAGCCATAGCCGCGATTGAACTCCTTATTTCGGTGGCCCCGAGCCGCTCTCCGGCGTCGAACCGACTGTTCATAGTTTCTGTGTCGACGAGTACCATACCTACTTCGTCGGCCGCCCCGCCTGGAGATTCTCCGTCTGGGCCCATAATGCCAAGAGCTACGTGCCCACGGACGACGTGTCTCGTGTTGACCACCAGCGGGACCTCCGGCGCATTCGACGTGAACGTCAGAGTCGCGAGGCCAACGGCCAGAACCAGAGCGGAGATGGATTCAGAGATAAGGTGTCAGCGAACAAAGGCAAACGTGGCGAACGCCAGAAGGGACCCGGCGGAGCCAATCGCGAACGGAACATTGGGATTGATGAGGAGCATAGCCGCGTCGCCAAGGGCCCCCATGGACCTGGAAAGGCATATTCACATGGCTGATCTTCCGGAATTCAAGTCGCCCTTCTTGAATAACGTTTCCCGCCGGCTAGCGGCTAGAAGGAAAGCACTAAGCCACCAAGGTAGGTTGACATGGGAAACAGGACAACCCGACGAAGAAGAGTGGTTTGCCGCTTACTTCACGCCAATTCCCGGCCACTATGTGATCTGCGAGTTCGTCGAAGGCAATTGGGTGTCGGTTCGCGTCCGCAGCAGCCGCCGAAGGAATCGAGGGAAGATTCTCTTTGACCTGGAGGACATCAACGTCATCGACAATGCTCATATGATTGTTGAGGCCATGGAGACCACCATTTGCTGTTCCCATGGCTTAGATTCGGAGCACCGCATTCGCTACGCTGAGTCGATTCGCGCAGCGTGGTCGAAAGTCGAGGTGCGCGTAGCTAACGAGGATTGTGACTTGCCGCTACCTGACACGGAAATCCAGTGACATTCGGTGTACCATACCTACTTCGTCGGCACCCCTGCCTGGGGCTTCTCCGTCTGGGCCCATAATGCCAAGGGCGATGTGCGGGCGATGGTGCTATCCTTGATGCTCCCACGAGGGACATTGATCCGAATATCGAGTGCATCAAGAAGACCCAGAGCAGAGTTGATGACGCAATCAGGGGAGGTGACGAGGACGCAATTGACGCGGCCACACGTAACGAAGAGACAATTAGCACTGCGGTGGACGGTCCAAGAACGCAGACGTAAACAGGACCGGGACTTCCGTAACGGAGAGGAGTTCTACGCGAATTCGCCCCGAACGACTCTGGTTGGTGTCACCCGCGTCTCTGATTCTCAGTGATGCAAGGAGGCAAATGCGTTATTGCCACCGGTGGCGAATTCCGCCGGTGTCCTTCACTTGCTCCTGTTACGGGGAGACGTAAGTGGACAAGTCTTCGCATTTTCCGTGCAATGCATCTGAGCCAAGTGCTTTTTCAGGCCATGAACGTCTGCACGACTAGGAACGGCACATCCAAGGAGCACAGCCAAATGGCGGACAGTCTGGAAGAAGATATCGCGTTAGCTCATGAGGCTGCGGAGTTGGGAAACCTTGGCAAACACCAGGAGGCGATTGAAGTATACACACGTTTACTTGCCAGACACCCAGTCAGCGAGTTGTACAATCAGCGCGGCGTAGAATGGTATGAATGCGGCGATTTCGAGAAAGCAATCCTCGACCTCACCGCGGCAATCGCTCTGAAGAGCGAGGATCCCGACTGCTATGTCAACCGAGGAAATGCGTATTTCCGAAGTGGAAACGCCGTCGCTGCATTTCGCGACTATGATCGAGCGGTCGAGTTATCTCCTCGCCTTGCCCTAGCATTCAATGGACGCGGTGTTGCCCATGAGGAACTCGGGCGCGTCGAGGATGCCATTCGCGACTTCATGGCTGCAATTGAGGTCGATAGAAACTGCGTCTGGGCACTGTTCAACGTCGGGGCAGCGCTGCTGAAGATTGGGAAGCCGGAAGAGGCGCTGGGTTACCTTGATCGCGCAAACGCGTTGCGGCCAAATGACGTAGCGACACTCTTTCTCCGCGGTGACGCGCAGAAGGCCATGGGGGCGTACGAAATTGCACTGAGTGAATATGAGCAAGCGGTTCGTGTGGACCCGACCAAGCCGGCGCCGCAGCGTCGGCTGGCTTGGTTACTCAGTACTGCCCCGGACAGCTCGGTGCGCAATGGGGAGCGAGCGTTAAGGCACGCCCAAGTCTCCTGTGAGTTGACCAACTGGAGGGACGGGCGGTACCTGGCAGTTTTGGCGGCAGCCCACGCGGAATGTGGAGACTTTCAGGAAGCGGTTCGGCGACAAAAAGATGCGATACGACTTGCATCGGCTGCGGATGAGGAAGTAATGCAGCGTCATTTGTTGGAGCTTGAGAAGGGAATCGCGATTAGAGATTGACGAGAGGCACGATCGGAAACCGTGAAGAGTCTGAATGCGGAAAGCGGAAAGCGGAAAGGAGTCTGACTTCGAAGCGCTGGCAAGGGTTTTTGGCTCGGCACCCAGTTGGTCGCCCAGTTGCTCTACCTTCGGCTACGCCCGACCGCTTGATCGCCGTCGAGTCGGTCGGATCGACCGGTGTAAAGCGGCCGTTCATTGCCTATGCGTTAGGCCGAGACGATGTTCGCACGCGCACTGACGGGCAAATATGTCGATTGCGCCTGCAACTACCGACAACTCGGCAGAGCTTATAAGGGCCTCCAGTCCTAGAATGAGGAGGCGATCGCCTTCCAGCGCGCCCCGGACATCATCGACGCCTTCCAGTTCATGCCAGAAGTCGAACGACATCGAGAACTCCTCGCCCAGTACGCCTCCGTGCTCCGCCGCCTCAACCAGCCCGACGAAGCCGCTGCCCTCGACCGTCGCGCCGCCGCACTGCCGGCCGCCAAGTAGCCCGCGCACTGCGTGCGCGAGTTCCACTTGGGGCTGCGGCTTCACCGCGTCGAAATGGCGCCGCCAACCGCCCTTGAAAATGGGCCAGCGTGGCCCGTAGGATCGCCCGGCCGGACTCTGCGCGCTCGGCAGCAATCGCATCGGCCTCCGCCGTCGCGAGCCCGTCAACCAACGACAGTTGTGGAAACTTCCGCCGTCCATGAAAAGCCCAGGCCCCAAGACACCCGCTACCCCCCGCTACCCCTCTGCGGGCGATCGAGTCGAACCCCCCACGATTTGGCGAAAAGCCCGATGTGTTGACCAACGCAGAGCCCGATCTGATCCTCCTGAACCTGCTGCCCCGGTTCGTCTTTGCCGAGGGGCGCCGGCGCACCCTAAGAACCTATCCCAGAACCGCCACGGCCGCCCTCCGCGGCCGGAGAATTCAGCAGCGGCACACGGTTCTGGGATCGGCTCTAAGTATCATTCGTGTCGCTTGCGCCGCTTCGTCGCGCGTAGCCTTGATCTTGACTTCCCTCGAAAACCTGTGATACACACTCCCCACGTGTGGTGGCCCTCAACGCTCTTCCGCTTAAGGAAAGGGCTCTACCGATGACGTCCCTGGTTTACCGTGGCTCCCGCAACGCGTCTCAACCAGCGCTCGCGCGTCTGTTCTTGCTGTCGCTGCTGTTGTTTGCCTCGGCCGGAACCTCGTCTCCACAGGCTCTCGGAAGCGATGATCCCGCTGGTCTACCAATTTCCAAGCCTTCCTCGACAACCTTTGATCCGCCAGACCAGAATTCCGACCGCTCGTCCCCCTCTTACTCCGCTGCCGACCAATCGCCCCCCACCAGCGAATCCGAAGCAATCCAGCGTCTCAAGGACCGTCTCAAAAGCCTCGACGATCGAGCCCTCGTCCATCTGACGCTCGGTGGATACGCCAAGGCACGCGAACTGATCCGTGAACAACGAACTTTGTGTCTCCGCGCCTACGGGGAAACGCACTCCAACGCGGCTCTCATGGAACTCGTCTCTGCCGAGGTCGAGCGGATTTGCCAACTCGATCCCGTCGGCAAAGAACGCATCGCCAAGGCCTTGGCTGCCGAGAACCAAGCCCAGCAGCATTTCCTGCAAGGCGATTATGCCTCAGCCATTCGTGCATATCGCGAGGCATCGGACACCTACCGCGCGCTACTAGGTCCCAAGAGTCGGCTTCAGTATCTCGTGATCGCGCATCTCATCCGTTGCCAAGGCGGAGCCGGAAACGCGGGGGAGATGAGAAGGCTTCAGCAGGAGGAAGTAGCGTTCCGCAGGGCGACACTCGGCGATAGGCACTATTTCACCGGCAGGTCGCTGTTGCTGCTCGGCATGCTGGAAACCGAGCTTGGCTCGCACGGGGAAGCGGAGAACCATCTGCAGGAATCGCTCGCCATTCTCTCCGTTGCGGCGGGGCGGGAATCCAAGGAAGCTGCCTACTGCCGTGCCGTGCTCGCGGAGTTGTACAACGCGATGGGCGATTTCCCGCATGCCGAGGACAACGCCCAGAAGGCAATTACCCTTGCCTCCCTGAGCCTTTTCTCCCGGTTCGTCGCGATGGTTCGCGGCCAAGCTGCTCTCGGGAGGAGTTGCATCGGGCAAGGCAAATGGACCGAGGCCGAGAAGGCCCTGGCTCGCGCTTTGGACTTGCAGGATCTGCTTGGATCCCAGTTGTACGATGCCTCACGCTATGCCGAGAACCTGGAGGACTATGCACGCGCACTCGAAGCTTTGAACCGGGGGGATGCGGCTTTGCGATGCAGGGGCAAAGCCGCTTCGATGAACTCGCGCGGAGACACACAATTGGCGTGCCTCGGCCTGGACTTGGAGTCAGAGGACTCTGCGATCATCGAGAAGCGATTAGCTTCCTACCGGGAGCGCATCGAGTCGGCCTTTGAGACGGCGGAGTTCGCCAAGGAGTGCGGTCTCCAGAAGGAGTACCTTGCCCTTCTAACTCGCCTTTACGGAGAATCACATTGGATGGTGTCGCAAGAGCAAGTATGCCTTGCCTGCGCCGAGCGTGTCCTTGCCTTGTCGGCCGAACAAAGGGCCACCCTGCGCCAGGCCCGGCTCTCCTACGCCAATGGCAAGCACTACCTTGAGCGGGGAGAAAGGGAAGTGGGGCTGCGTCTGCTCGAAGAAGCGTACCGCATCCATCGCGGCCTTTGCGGAGATCGCGAACTGGACACTGCTCTGCGTATCCCCCATCGATGCGCTTATGTGCGCAGAGACGCAGGGGACGCCATCGGGGCCACGGGACTCTGGCGCCAAATGGCTCCGCTCTTGCGTGATTTCTACGGTGAAAAGCAACTGAATTATGGCTCAGTGCTTCTCTTGATTGCTTGCGGCAACGTCCGAAGCCGGACCGATCCTGAAGTCGAAGGACTGTTACAGCAATCAATGGATATCTTCAGCACGACAACAGGAACCGAATCGGATATGGCGGCTTACCTGTACTCGCTACTGGCGATCCTCTACAACACGCGTGGCCGGTCTAGTGAAGCCGAGGCTAAGGCGCAACAGGCAATTGTGCTCTACAATCACATGCTGCCTGATGAATATGTCGGCTGTGCCTGCGCCTATCTGCAACTGGGCAAGGCCTGCGCGGGGTTGAAATCCTACGACGAGGCCGGTCGTGCCTTTCAGCGAGCACTCGACATCATTGACGCCTTCCAGTTCATGCCCGCTGTGGAGCGCCATCGAGAGCTTCTCACGGAGTATGCCTCCGTGCTCCGCCACCTGAACAAGCCCGACGAAGCCGCTGTCCTCAACCGCCGCGCCGCCGCGCTCCCTGCCGCCCAATAGCCCGCTCCAGTCGATATGTCGGCGAACTCAGCAGGCCAAGCCACCCCATGGCGGGCCCCGGAGTTTCTGGAGTGAAAATGTTCGGCGGCGAACGTTAATCATGGACTGAAGCCATGGGGGGCTACACCGGGGTGGCTTTCCGGGAGTTGATCGGACGCTTGACTGACGGCGCTTCCTCGGCTTCTCTTCTTCTCACGCGCCGGCAAGAACTACATGAGCAGGGTGTCCCACGTGCCTGACCGAGACTCGGGGTGCGAGCAGCTTTGGCGCGCAGCCGGGCTGCCGGGATTCGAATGCAATTGCCGCGCCGTAGGTCAGGCAGAAGCGGACGTATGCAGCGCGTGGCCGATCACTTCGGCTTGATTCACAATCTCAACGACGCCCGGCAGTCGCGAAACCGCTTCCTGGGCAAGCTGCTTTTGGTAGTAGCTCGCCACTCGGCCGCGCAAGTAGAGCACACCCTGGTCGTCGCATTCGCAGATCAGTTGTCGAATGCCGGGATAGCACGTGCTCTTCAGCCGCTTGTGGGCCGCTCGGGCGAGTTCGTGGGAGAAAGAACGCTCGGTCGTTGGGTTGGTAATCATCGGCTCCAGATTGAGTAGATAGTGTCGTCGTCGACTTCCACGTCTTGAAAAACGCCGCTTTAGAAGCGCTGCCCCAGCGCCACAGGCCATGGCAGGCGGCGTAGCCACTCGGACCGGCAAAGCTTCGCTTCACCTAGCAGTGGCAGGAGTCGGGTAAGTGTAGAGGAATGGTCCGGCTCGTCAATGGCCACGGAGCAAAAATCTTCGCAGTTTTTTCTCCTGCCGAATTTCCATGGGGCGCATGACATTCTGCGGTCGGCCTTGGGCCTGCCGCGTATCCCGTTCATCCCAGGGTGTCTGGGCAAACGGGTGCGACTGACCACTCAGGGCGGCACGGTTCCCTGTTCGGCCAGTCGTTCGAGGAAGTTCAGAAACAATCGATCGCCAGGCAGCCTGGACTGCACTTCGGGACCGTGGGCCGCAGCCCATTCCAACGTGAGGACCAGCGGCAGCCAGCTCACGCTGCTCTTGCCCTCGCCGTCGTCAAAACGAAAGAGGACTTTCGTTCCCTTGGCCTCCAGAGGGACCTTCTCGATGACGTTCGAGTCGGGTTCCCGGCACCAGGCTGCGGGCGATGTGACCAGGTACTCCCGGCAGGAAAGAGGCCGATCGGGATAGATGCTGCACGACTCGTCCTCGAGCAGCGGGCAGGCGACTTGGGCCCTGAAGTACTCGCGCAAGCCGGCCCTGTTCGTCGGCGTCGGTGAGCCCTGGCGCGGCCCGGACCCGATCGAGCAACCCGCAGGCGCAGCGCCGCCGCGGCCTCGCGGAATCGATCGACGACTCGATTCCGACGGTCTTCGGGAAGGTTGACGATGAGCTCGGTCAGACAATGGGCTTCGGTGCGACTGATCGGAACCAGTTGTCGGCAGCAGGCGCCGCAGCCGGCCCGGCACGAAACCGTCTTTCCCTCGCGCTGGACTGCCGCAATGGCCGCGTCAACCAAGGTGTCGTCGAGCCGTTGGAGGATCGGCAACAGGTCGATCGGTCGGATCGGCTCCGCCGGCAGGCTGACCTTTACCAGCAGCTCGTCGCCGCCGACCTTCAGCCGCAGATTCAAGTCCACCCGGGGGAGTTGACTCTCGTTCGGCATGGCGGCTGGCTCGCATGACTCGTGGGGCCGAGAACCTTGGTACGCCCATCATAGATAAGGGAAGGGTGCTTTGTACAATAGGGCGGTTCCTTCGTAGAAATGATGGCGTAACGGCCGACGTGACGCTATTCTGGTCGTTATTGATGCCGGCGCGGCCCATGTTCGCGACATCACCCATAGTGCTTGACCTCCGGAGATTGACGATGACCTGGCTTACTTCACGTCGAGAGTTTTTGGGAACGACCGCCGGATCGGTTGTTGCCTTGGCGTCTGCACCTTTGTTCGCCGAGGCCGATGCGCTGCCCAGCCGAAAAGTGACCATTGGAATCATGGGATTGAACCGGGGCAACCAGGTCGCCGACGCACTGGAAAAGCAACCCGGCGTGGTCATCAAGTATGTGTGCGACGTTGACTCCAAACGAGCCGACGAGGCAAAGGCGCGTTTGGAGCGCAGCGGCAAACAGCGCCCGCAGGCGATCGGGGATTTCCGAAGGATCCTGGACGACAAGGAAGTGGATGCGCTGTTCTGCGAGTCGCCCAATCACTGGCATGCCCCTGCCACGATCCTGGCGTGTGCTGCCGGCAAGAACGTTTATGTTGAAAAGCCCTGCAGTCACAACCCGTGGGAAGGAGAGCAAATGATCGCGGCCGCGCGCAAGCACAAGCGGGCGGTGCAGATGGGCGTGCAGCGGCGGAGCACGCCCGGCGTGATCGAAGCCATGGCCAAGTTGCACGGCGGAGTGATTGGAAACGTGTACTGCGCGCGAGGCTGGTACAACAACAGCCGGCCGTCGGTCGGGATCGGCAAGCGGGCCAACCCGCCGGCGACGCTCGACTACGATCTCTGGCAGGGACCGGCGCCGCGCACCCCCTATTACGACAACCGCGTCCATTACAACTGGCACTGGTTCTGGCACTGGGGGAACGGAGAGCTCGGCAATAACGGGGTCCATTCTCTGGACCTGTGCCGGTGGGGGTTGAATGTGGAGTTTCCCACCACCGTCGTTTCCTCGGGTGGTCGCTACCGCTTCCACGACGATCAGCAAACGCCCGATACCCACGTTGCCGTTTACGAGTTTCCGGGCGGAAAGCAGATCACCTGGCAAGGACTCAGTTGCAACAAGCATCCGGATTCCACGGGGCATGTTTCCTTCTACGGCGACAAGGGAGCGCTCTCGCTGGGCCAGTTCGGCGACTACAAAATCTATAACGCGGACGATCGACTGATCGAGGAACGTCCGGACGACACAGGCGGACAAAACCCCTGGCTGGCGGTGGATACGTTTCACACCGCCCATTTCATCGCGGCGATTCGTTCCGGCGACCACTTCGGCCTGAGTGCCCAAATCGAGAAAGGGCACCGCAGCACACTGCTTTGCCATCTCGGCAATATCGCCTACCGGACGCAACGAATGCTCAAGTGCAATCCGGAAGACGGCCACGTTCTCGACGACCAGGCAGCCATGGCCTTCTGGCAGCGCGAATATGAACCGGGTTGGAAGCCGGTCGTTTGAACGCTCGAGGAGGACGACGCCTTATTGACGCCCGCATAGCCAATGTCGGCTGCACTAGACGGTCTCGCTGAGGTTCACCACGCGCACCCCGATCTTGTGGGCCGCGTAGACGATCTGCTTCAGGTGGTCGCCGTAGACCATGAGCCAGTGCGAGCAGGTAGGTCAGGCAGTCCTCTGCCTGACGATCCCTCCGCGGACAACGTCCATGCCGTGTCGCTCGCTCGCCAAGTGCCTCGATATCGAGTCTCACGCGGAGCGGTCTACCTCCGCATCAACGCCCCGTCCGGCCGAACCGTTCTTCACCGTGGGGCGGCACGGCCGGGAACCGCAGTTCTGCCCTGCCGGTGGGAACGCGGTCGGCATATGCGTGCGTAGAAAGATGGATGACAGGCAGTATGGTCCAACCGTCTGCGAGATAATACCGGCACCTACTGCCCCCCTACTGAACCTCAATTGCCCCTGCCCACAGTACTTTGAGTTTGATCTCCTTCTTCTCGGCATCGGACTGTTGCTTCCCAATGGCAATCATGGCGCGATCACCGGAACGCAAGCCCGCGAACCCAGAACTGGATTTCAAGGGCGTAAGGGTGGCGGCCGAAAGCTCCGACAAGCCGGACGAATGCCAATCCGCGGAATATTGCCTTTCTTCATCGATGATTAGCTGGATCGCGTTTGGTCGGACGTCCGGAAAGGGACTCGCCGAGAAATCAAAACTGCGTGCATCGACTGAGAGCTGCTGAAAAGGAGGAAGCTTGTAGATGATTCCTTCTTGCCCTTCGGGTTGGCCGATCAACGAATGAGCGAAATCTACCACGAGTGTCGGCCTGGCTGCTGTGGCCTCGGCAGGCGGCGAAGAGGGACGCACACAAGACGCAACAGCGAGGCCAACCGCGACGAGCATTAGGTAGTTGCGCATGAGAATACTCCTCCGGTGTTCACGGACAATATTCGGTTGCCCGCATTAAGAACCTATCCCAGAACCGCCACGGCCGCCCTCCGCGGCCGGAGAATTCAGCAGCGGCACACGGTTCTGGGATAGGCTCTAAGCTCGACTTTTGCCTTTTTTTTGGAGCCTCGATACTCGAAATTGCGGGGAATTCAACGCGTCGCGTGGGTTTTGAAACGCCCCGTCGCACCGCTTGGGTGTGCGAAAACCTTGGGGACCCTTCAAAAAGCCTGAACAACGCGAGTTTCTGTCGTGCGAAAAAGGGCAAAAGTCGAGCTAAGAGCCGCCCCCAGAACCTCTGGAGATGCTGCGACTGTTCGGCCGCACAGCGTCCCGGCGACAGTCCTGGGATAGGTTATTAGCCGTGCGGGCCTCATTATATTGTGCCTGTCTTGCCCGGACCCTTCGGTCCGGGCGTCGTGCCGTATCCAGGAAAGACCTTCCCGGATGCTGCACTAGACGGTCTCGCTGAGGTTCACCACGCGCACCCCGATCTTGCGGGCCGCGTAGACGATCTGCTTCAGGTGGTCGCCGTAGACCATCAGCCAGTGCGAGTCGCGGGTCTCTGCCAGGAGCTTCTTCCAATCCCCCTGGATCTCGACGTCCTGCTGGGAGCGGCAGATCTCGTGCCGCGGGTTGGCCTTGACGATTCCCTTGAAGCTCAGCCAGCGCGCCGTGCTGAATTCCGGATCGAGAAACGTCACCTCCTGCCCGACCGGAATCTCCACTTTCGGCGCGGTGCCGTAGTCGGACTCGTAGTGGGTCATGATCCGCGCGGGTTCGTAGCGTTTTCCGTCCATGCGCCGCGGAGCCGTGCAGTGAGCGCAGGTCACCACGCGCTGGTGCGGGAAGGTGGAATTGTGCAGAAACACCGGCTTGCCGACCAGGTAGTGAAGGAAGATCCCCGGCGGGATAATCACAAAGTCCGATTCGCAGAAGGCGAGCACCCCCTCGTCGTTGAGCCAGCTAAGCGGCATGCAGGCGGTGGTCTTCGCCATGGGAATCACCGTGCCCATGCAGCTCTGGATCGTGAACGCCGGGGCGCGGTGCTCGCGCATCCAGTCCTTGATGATCGCATAGAGCACGAACGCGCGGGCGATGAAGGGCTTCTGGGTGTCGAGCGTGGTGCCGGGCAGGGCCAGATAGCGCTCGGTCCAGCGCTCGGTGAGTGCCGTCAGGGCCGCATCCGAGCGGGCTTTCTCGAGCCGGACCTTCAGCTCGTCGTAGCTCACGTCGATGATCTCGAGCTTATAGCGTTCCCGCGCGACCCTCGGCGCGTCGGGGTCGTACTTGCCGGCCGCCCCGCCCAGGGTCACGATCCGCTGGCCAACGAAATTCTTGATCGCATACAGCGAACGCAATCGCCAGCGAAGCTCCTGGTAGTCGTCGATCACCACGTCGTCGACCGTGGGGGGGCCGTGGTCGGCGGCGTTGTTCTGAGCCAGCTCGGGCTCAGTGCCCGTCTTCAGATAGCGCGTACTCAGGGCCTCGTACCAGTAATAGGTCGGACCCGACTGGTGTCGGGCGAAGATCACCGCATCGCGCGGCCGCTTCGTCGGAAACAGCGCCCGCAGCATGTTCCCCGAGCCCGTGGCCGGGTAGATCAGCACCACGTCGAAGTCGGCCTGGTGAATTTTCTGGGCTTCCTCGATCGACGTGACCGTCCGCAGCGGCAGGATCTCTAAGGGAAAATCGATGGCCGCCCGCAAGGCCACGAGCTCCTTGCCGATTCGCTCGGCCTCTTCGGCGGCGGCCTGCGCGTTGTTGATCTTGCCCCACGACCGCCAACTGGCAGCCTCGCGCCGCTGATACGTCGTATACATCAATACCGGCTGCACCGTGAGCTTCCGGCCCGTGACGACCGGCGCCCGGTCAGGATCCCACAAGTCGCCGTTGCCCTCCGCCGCGAGCGACTGACTCAGGGCCAGCATGCCGCCGGCCGCGCCAGCCGCTGTGAGGATGGCAAACTGCCATCGATTGATCTGGGCGCTGCACATAGAACCTCCGGAAGACGCTGGCGAGGTCGGGATGAAAGCAATTGCCACAATCTTGAGCGGCCGAAACGTTCACGTCAACCGATGCAGGCATGATTCGCGCCTCGGTCGAGCACGCGCTGGATCGATTCTCTGCGGCGGGATGCTCTGCCCTGCGGCAAGGTGCCCCGGCCGGTCAATTCTCGAGGTCGTCAATCGCGAGGGAGCTTTACTGACGCCCTCGTCGCCTGTGGAAACGTTCGAGGCTTTCGCCGCCCCGGGAAGCCGGGCCGTGCGGGGGTCGCCCTTGTTCTACGAGCAGGGCAGGACTCAATCGTATGCGCTTGACGGGAAATTCATGGCGGTTACCGCGACTTGCCGCAGCCATTTCGTTATGCTGAGGCACAACCTACAGGGCTGCGGGACGCACTGCGAACGGGCGAGGCCGTCACACGAACAGGAGGCCATCATGGACCGACGTGATTTTCTCAAGGCCGGCGTGCAAGCGAGTGTGGTCGGCGCGGCCGCCTCATCCACGTGCTCGACCGAAGCGGCGCAGGGGGCTGCCGCGGCGGTTCCCAAGCCAATCTTTGGGCCTGCGCCGGGGATTTTTCACTACTCGGCTGCCGAGCACCGCCGGCGCCTGGAAAACATCGCCCGCTGCGAGCAGACGGTTCGCCGCTGCCTGCGCAAGCACCTGGTCACCAACTACCTGCCCGGCCAGTGCTGCTACAACCTGGGCGAGTATCCCTGCCGCAAGCCGTGGGACCCGGGCGAGTACGACGAGCGGAACTGGACCGGCTCAAGGACCACGGCATCCAGCTTGATCCAGGTCTTCGACGACTGGAACGACTCGCTGCGGCTGTTCGGCGGCGACAAGTACACGGCGCTCAACCCGGCCGGGTTCCGCCGCTTCATCGACATGGTCCACCGCCGCGGCATGAAGATGCTCACCTACGCCTCGACCTGCTTCCTGCAGCGGACCGATCCGGATTTCCGCCAGGAGTGGTCGCGCGAAGGGCGACAACCTGCGTGGTCGGCTACTGGAACATGGCCCGCTGCTCGCCGGCCAGTCCCGGCTGGCGGGCCTTCCTGCTGCCGCGCATCGCCCGGATCCTGGACGACTACGACGTGGACGGCATCTACATCGACGGCGGCTACGTGCCGAACTTCCGCAAACGCGATCACCGCCGCCGGCCAAGGACGAAGTGGCCGCCTTCGAGGAGACGCCCGAGCTACGACGGGGCGTTCACCGACCTGCTGGCCCTGATCTACGCCGAGGTCAAGCGCCGCGGCGGGATCCTGAAACTGCACGTCGACGGGGCCGACCAGCCGCGGACCGGCGGGCTGAAGGTCTACGATTATCTCTGGGTCGGCGAAGGGGTGGGCAACGCCGACGGGCTGCGCGAGGCGGTCAAGAACCATCCGCCCTACGTCGTGCCCTGCATCGACATACAGCTTCGCCAAGATCGAGAACGACGACGAGCCGTACCTGCACGCCATTCCCTACCTGCAGTTTCCCGTGCTCCAGGCCGGCCGGCCGTTCACCGGCGAGCGGGGGATGATCCCCGGCGTGCCGTACGCATCGGACGGATTTCTGGGTGCGGCGCTGCCGCGAGGCCTGGAAGTACTATCAGGCCATCCCCAGGGCCCGTACACCTACGGCGGCTGGGACGCGGTTCCGCCGGCGGCCGAGACGCGGCCCACGCACGCCCGCTGGCTGAAGCCGTACCTGCCGCTGGTCGAAGACGGCACCTGGGCCTGGCTGGAGATCGGCGACAACCCTGTTCGCCCAGCCGCTTCCCAAAGGCGTGGTGGCCTCCGCCTTCGCCAATCGCGAGCTCTACCTGGTGTTGGCCAACTACACGGCGCAGGCCGCGCAAGTGGAGACCACCGATTCTTACGAGTCGATCACGAGCCCTACAAATGTGGCCGGCACGCGTTGGCCGCTGCCCGCCCGATCGCTGACGATCCTGAAAAGGCGAGGTGATCCTCCTTAACCTGCTGCCCCGGTTCGTCTTTGCCGAGGAGCGTCGGCGCACCAGAACTGTCGGCTGTCCCGCTTTCGCTGCTTCGTCTCGCGTGGCCTTGATCTTGATTTTGACCGATTATTGCGATTCGTGATCCCCCAGTAGAGGGCGGGAAAATTTTCAGCGTGAGAGTGATCGGTGAAGGATGTCGGTGGAGGCCGGTCGGGGCTTTCCGGGAGGCGAGTTCCTGCTCCGATAAATTACAGGAAAATATTTGGAGTGAGTGTCAGGTTTTTGCAAGCGGCGGCCTAGATAGAGTGGCGGGGTTTCGGCTTATCGAAAAGGCTTGTAGACGTCTGTACTGTAAATGATCGGTACTGCCTGGCCAAAAGGCGTTGTTTTCGGCCTCCCGCTGGTCGGCTTCGTGGATTGGCTATGCAGGGCTCAATAGGAGGTGCCGCGATGAGAATGTACATGGGGGGACTTGCTGTTTTGGCTTGCCAGCTCTTGTGGACGCAGGCGGCAAGTGCTGGCGTGGTATTGAGTGGACCGAGCGCCTTTTCGAGCCAAGCGGTGACCCTCAACTTCGACAGTCTGCCCTTGGGTACCGCGGTTACAAACCAGTACCAGAACTTGGGCGTGGTGTTCTCGTCCGTGAATGGTCTCGGGTTACCACGCGTCGACACGAACGAGCTCGGAGGCGGGCGGGGGCTGAACGGCGGCCCTGCAAATCCGTCGGTCTATACCTCGATCGCTCAAGATGCCCCCTTGCTCGTGCGGTTTGTTGACCCGTCGACGGGCGATCCGGTGGGTGTTACCTCCGCGGCCGGCGCTTTCTACATCGACGCGGAGCCGTACATCGGGCAGGGGTTCTTCTTCGATACCAACGGGGCGTTACTGCACCGCTTCGTGCTCGACCAGGATATCGATTTCTGGGGGTATCGCGTGACCGGGAGCGAGGCCCTGATCGGATCGATTCTGTTTGACAGTTCCGGGGGATATCCCGAGCAGCCACAGTACGGAGCGAACGTATCCGAGAGCTACACGATCGATAGCCTGATCTTCGAGCCGGTAGCCTCCACGGCGATCCCAGAACCGAGCGCTCTGGTAATCTGGTCTCTGCTGTGCGCGGTGGCCGCGATCGCGGTGCGGCGGTCGTGCGCGTAGGGCTGAGGTGGGGCGCTGATTACGGCGCTGAACGCGGCGCGGATCGATTCTTTGACCTGCCAGGTCCCGATTCAATGGGGCTGTGCGGACTCACGGTCGGCGAGTGAGTCGTGCGCCGGCGGAAGGTGGAAAGGTCTGCGTGCACGCGTTTCTATGAATGAGGCTGAACGGGCCGGTCGGATGGGACGGATTGGTGTTCGCCTGCCGCCCTGAGGGTGCGACGCCCTTCACCCAGTGCGTGCCCGCGCGTCCTCATTTTCTTGAACGCCTCTAGGGCGGCAGAGCTTGGCGATCGGAATTGAACGGCTCGGTCATCTGCTGGATTTGCTCTTCTTCGAGTCGAGCCCGTCGCTCTCGTTTGCTGATACCCGGCTCGTTGGGCCCTCCCCAGGGATAGAAGAAGTCGATGACGTTTGCAATGGTGCATCCGCTCGAAAGCGGAAGCGCGAAGAGCAACGCCAGCGTGAGGAGCCAGAGACGGGTTTTCATGGGAAGACCCTGTGCCGATGCGAAGGTAGCGGTCGGTTGCGGCCAGAGATCCGCCGCGGGCAAGAAAGCTCTTGAAGCGGGCTCCAAGAACTTCCCGCCCATCGATAGGGGGACCATTCCGCTCGGGCGGATGGTACCGGTTGCGGATCGATTGAGCAAGAGGAATATCCAATAAGTGATCTGGGGTCAGGGGTGCGCCAATCACATAGCGGGGAACTGGCGGCCATGGTGCTGGTCCAATTGGACGTTTATTATTGGCCTATCGAGTCTCTCAATCTCCTTTTTCGTGGCAAGCCGGCGAGCGAGCGACAGGGAGTCCGTCGGGCCAGGCGCCGGAGCCTACCCGGCCCTCAAGATTGATTAGGAGGATTGTGCGGAACGCGTGCTTGGGCGTTTTCCGGGGAGAGGACGAGTCGGCAATGAATGCGGGCTGAGGAGGATCGAGGAATGGCTGAGCGGATCAAGTATCAGCGAATCTTGAGGGTTGGGGGCGTCGTTCTGGCGGCGGCTCTGGGAATTGCATGGGCGGCAGGTGTCTTGCCGTCGTGGCGAGCGTCTCCGCGTGCCAATGCCCTGATGGTGGTCGCTCCTTACCGCCACGCAGGTACTTGGGTGTTTGATGATCCCAGCGCAGGGTTGGTGCGCGAGCCGTTTGTGGCCGGCGTGCCCGAGATGATCGACGTGTTGGTGAAGGACATTCCCGATGCGGCCAGCGGGTTCCGGTTGCTGTTCTCCGCGCAGCCGTTTCCGGGCTATCAGAAGAAGCTGACGTGGCTCCGCGGTGACATGGGCGGAAACTACTATCGGCTTGAGGATCCGCCGATGGAAGGGTGGATCTGCCCGGCGATGTTTCGATACTACCGGGCGGCTCCGCCCGAGCTTTACGTGAAGGCCGAGCCACGGCAGTGAGACGGAGCGCGGCCAAGGAGTGGGAGAGAAGGCAAGTGAATCGTCAATCGCGGCGACGGGTTGTGTCCCTTGCGTGTGTTGCCCTGGCGGCGGTCTGGATGTGGGCATCGAAGGAGGCGGTGCGCGCGGCCGAGGAGTCCCTGGTGCTCGAGGCGCATTGGAGGCAGGGCGATGTGTTTCATTTCGAAAGGGTCAAGTCGCGGAAGAAAACGAAGGCGGGCAAGGTAACGCTCAAGTCGACCGCGCGAAGTGATTTGGAAATCAACGTCGTGAGTGCCGACGAAGGTGGTTTTGTCGTGTCCTGGAAGCTGGGAGAGACCAAGTTCGATGATCCGAGCCAAGAAGAGGATCCACTTGTTCAGAATCTGACCAACGTATATGACGGATGCCGCGTCGAGCTTCGACTTGACTGCGATGCGAATGTTGTGGGCGTTCGGAATTGGAAGGAGCTGAAAGAGGTCTCGGAGCGATCGCTGGAAGTCGTGATCCGACCATTGCAGGACAAGGGGATCAACGAAGCGTTCGTTGCCAAACTACGTAGTGAACTCGCATCCCGGGTCTCCACAAAGCAGCAAATCGAGCAGTATTGGACGAGGGAGCCCGGACTGTTTTTTCTCGCCGTGGGAAGGGAGTATGAGCCCGGCAAGCCGACGGAATATGAAGACGAATTGCCGAACCCGTTGGGGGGCGAACCGATTCCAAGCCGAGCGCGGTTCGCACTCCGAGAGTATGACAAGAAGTCGGGCCTGGCACGGGTGACGTGGACACAGACGGCCGAGTGCAAGCTCTCGCCCGGGATGATGCAGAAGACTCTGGGGGAGTGGAGACGGCTATTGGGCAAGCCGGCCGTCGACGGCGGTGCCGCCGCGTTCACACTCGAAGATTCGGCCGAATTCACCGTGGAGGTTCATTCGGGGTGGGTGCAGAGTCTCGTGCACAAACGCGTTGTGCGCAGCGGTGAAATCGCGCAGGAGGACACGATCACCTTGCGCAAGAAGGAATCGGCCGGAGATCCCACCGAGAAGGCGAAGCAAAGCAGTTCGGGGAAATCGGCGCGCACGCCGGATTAGCCACTCGGCTGGAAAGAGGCAAGCGGTTCGGCCGCACCTCTTCAGGCTACGTCCGCCAGTGCTGCCACTTCTTTGGGAGGGCGTCGTGCCGGTGGATCCTCGGGGTGTGCCACTCGATTGCGCAGACTACTTGGATGCCGCTTGCGGGTTGTCCTGGCCGGTCGAGGCGGGCAGCTTTTCTGCGAAGGGAATGCGGCGGCCGTTGCGCTCGATCGAGCCGCCGACGCGGGCCTTCGTGAATCGCAGCGTGGTGTTGCCCACGGTCGCAGTCACCTCGTCGGCCGCGACCTGCACGGCGGCTTGCGGGACTGCGGCGGTCTCGGCGTCGGTGGCGGTCAGGACGTGAAGGAAGTAGTCGGTCGTCGCAGGCCGCGACGGTGAGACCTCGATGCGGCACTCCGGCGCGGGGCCGGTATTTCGGCTGGGCGGATAGGACTCGCCGCCGTAGCGATAGAGATCGTCGCCCGCCGCCAGTCGCACCTTGGCATTCTCGGGCAAGCAGCGTCTGGACGAAGAGCCGCCCCTTGCCGTTGGTGACCACGAGGTTCGGGGCCGCTCCGGTGGGCGTCTTCATCGCCTGCAAGAGCCAGGTCTTGGCGATACGAGGGGTCCTTGGACTGGACCCGGTCGAAGATCGACGAACGTGCCGGGCCGCAGGAAGACGATCTGGCGGGTGAAGTAGTCGAGCTTCTTGGGCGAGTAGGCCCGGGTGGCGTCGCCGGCCACGTAGAGGTAGCTTTGGCGGTCCTCGAAGGCGAGCATTTCGGCGATGTGGGCCGACTCGTATTGCTTCTTCCAGTCCTCGGCGTCGCTGAAGGCGCCGTTGTGGTGCCGCCAGGCGTGCGTCTGCCCGCCGTCGTTGCCGGTGACCTGGCCCGCCGCGGATGCCGGGCCAGGTTTCCGGCCGGGTCGTGGACCAGGATCGTGTTGTGGGCGATGGTTCGCAGGTGGTAGTTGACGTCGTGCGGCGTGCCGAATTCGTCGTAGTGCCCGCCGTCGCCGGCCAGTTCCTCGTGCTTGTAGATGAGGAAGTGGCCGACGTCGAGGTGCTGGTGGGCGGTGAAGCGGTCGCCGCACTTGAAGAAGAAGTAGGTGGCGTCGTCGTCCCACGAACTGCGGGCATAGACATAGCCCGGCCCGGGGCTGTACAGTGCGAAGATCGTTCGTGAAGCTGCCTTCAGAGTCGCCCTTCGGGCACCGTGGGATCGCGCCAGAGGAAATCCTTGTAGGCATTGGCGCCGCCGCTGACGCGGGGCGTGGTCTCGTTGAACGCGTGCGACGACCTGGTGGGCGGGATCGTCGCGGAAGTAGTTGACGAGGATTTGCCGGGCGAAGAGGGCCTTGTCGCGGTCGCCGCCGTAGAGCCGGCCGCCGCCGTCGCCCATCGGGACCGGCCGGCGCGAGCCGTACTCGCTCGATGCCGGGGTACATCTCGAACATGCTGGCCACCGCCCGGTGGCGATAGAAGGCCGGCGCGGCGGCGTAGTAATCGACGCCTTCGCAGCGCCGGGCGACTTCGCAGAAGAAGAGCCATTCGTAGAGCCAGTAGTGGATGTAGTAGCCCTCGGCAAACCCGCCGCCGTTGCCGGCCAGCTCCAGGGCCGGAGCGGCGCGGCGGCGATAGTCCTCTTCGAGCGTCTTGAGGATTTCCGGGCGCGCGCGGGTTTTCGTAGTAGGTGGCGTAGCAGGCCAGGCCGTAGCCCCAGTGTCTTGTAGCCGTACCAGGCGTTGTGGAAGACGTGGGTTTCGGACTGCACGTTGGCGTCGACGGTTTCGTTCACGTACTTGTGGAACTTCGCCCGCTCGTCGGCCGTCCAGCAGGGATAGCACAGGTCGTAGGCGAGCGCGCAGCGGGCCAGATCGTGGCCGAAGGTCTCGTGCCCTTCGCGGATCGGGCCGTCGACGTACTCGTCATCGCAATCTGCTTGGCCTGTTGGCCGGCCTTCTCGTCCCCGTCGATCGCATAGACCAGGCCGAGGGAAATCATCTTGGCGTGCTCGTCGGCATTGCCGCCGCGCGCGACCTCGACCACGCGGCGATAGGCCTCGGGGTGCTCTCGCGCGAGGGCCTGGAGTTCTTCCTTCGAGCCCAGCAGGCGCGGGTGCTGGTTGGGTACGGGGTGGCGGGCGAGAGTGGTGGTTGCGCTGGCCACGGTGGCGACGAAGAAGGCGAGCAGGCAGAGTCGCGGCATAGGAGACCTCGAAAAGGCTGGGGAACGCGAAGGCATTATTCTGGCGGGATCATGCCGGGAGGATCGTACTGGATCGTAGCCGGCGGGCAACTAAGCGGCAAGAGGAGCGAGGAGCGAAGTAGTGCGCCGACTTGATTCCTCACCGGCAGAAGAAACGTGGATGGGGCGCTAGTTCGACGCGAGCAGGAAGGCGGCGCCCTTGGGGCCGAGGGAGATGGTGTCGACCACCTGGCCGGTCGAGGTGCGATAGCGGCCGGGCAGCTTCAGCGTGATCGGTTTCGAGGTGGGATTTACGGCGACGCCGCCCTGGGTAAAGGGGCGCCAGAAGCCGCCCTCGCGCGGCTGGTAGTCGCCGGTGGGCGTGCCGAGGTCGAGGTCATAGAACGGGAACCAGGCCTTCTGGGCGGCGATTCGGTAGGTGGGGCCGTAGAAGAAGTAGGCGCGATCACCATCCATCGCCATGAGATACGAGGCGAAACAGTAGGCGGCTTCGGCCTCGGAAACCGTGGAGGGTACGCAGAGGAGGTTGGTCAGCTTGCCCGCGCGGTTCGCTTCGCGGACCTGATCGACCTTGGCTTTCCAGCCCCAGCGGCCTTCGAGACCGGTGCGAAGCGACATCCAGTATTCGCAATTCGCCCCGTCGGTCGCGTCGAGGTATGCCTTGGACTCCACCGGTTCTCCGGAGCGCATGTGATTGAAGATGATGGTCTTGTTGAGCGAGTCTATCGTGGAAGCGCCGCGGGGACGTGCCGCGGCCGGAGGATTGGGGAGCGGCGGGTTCTGAGACTGGCTGCCCAAGCCCGCATCGCGGGCCGCCTTGACGATCACGCGGAGCATGGCGACTTCATCCCTGGTCCACTGCTCGGGCGTGAGGCCGACGGGCTCGGCCGAGATCCAGTTTCCTACGAGCTTGGGGAGAAAAGGAAACTCGGTGGAGACGTTGTCGAGTTGGATTCCGTCGTAGCGTCCGCTTTGCAGGAGTTCGACGACCCTCCCGGCCAGGTATTTCTGGAGGTCGGGGTTTCCCGTATTGAACGCCGAGCGGTTGCGGTACTTGGGATAGTAGATTTTCACGCGACGACCTTGGGCGTTGTGGTGGAACCAATCCTCGTGGGGATCGGTATCGCTACGCAGGCGAGCGAAGTAGGCATAGGGAGACGGATCGGCGTTCATGTCGGAGGTGTTGAAGTAGCAGAACACCGCCGCGCCCGGATTGCGGCGGCGGAAGCCGTCGATCACGTCGGGCTTGACGTCCGCAGAGGCGATCATCAAGTCGTAGGCTTGGGGAAGCCGAGCGAGATCGGCCAGGCGATTGTCGCCCAAGGCCATCAAGGTGAACTTGCCCGAGCGCCGAGCGGGCCGGGCATTCGTCGCCTCCGTCTCAGCGCCGCGCGACGCTTCCGAGGCAAGGGCTGCGGTGATGAGAAGGATCAGTCGGAATGTTGCTCGGCGAGGCATGGTCGAACGGCTCCCGGCGGTGAACGAGTGCCCCATCCACGTTGTGTTTGTCGGCGAGGATTCAGGTCGGGGCACTAGCGCGCGCTAGCCTCAATGTAGCCGAGCTCGCGGCTGGCGTGAACCGGGGGAATTCGGAGCTGCCGTGGAAGAGGCCGTGGGATGAGGCCGTACGATGAGGCGTCTCCAGGAAGAGACTCCCTGGACGCGGCATTAGGGGCCGGCATCCTTGACGGTGAAGTCGACGGAAGACTGGCCGACTTTCTGGCCGACGACGTCTTCCAAGGTGAGTTGGAGCGAGTAGCGGCCGGGATAGATGCGCTTGGGGATGGGGAACTGGTAGCTAAGGAAGTAATCGCGGCGCGGGTTGCGGCAGTGTTCCTCGGTCTTGCCCAGGTCCTGGTGGGCGACGCGTTGTCCGCGCGTGTCGAAGATCTGGTAGTGGCCGTGGAAGGCGGTATGGAATCCCTTGGGGGTCTCCTCGCTCTTGAAGTTCTCGACTTCGACGTAGAGCCCCACGATCTGTTCGGGAGAGAAATCGCATTTGTCGACGGGCTTCATGTCGCCGTAGCCATCGACTTCGGTGATGAAGCTGAGGTTGCGGAGAACGAGCGGGGCCAGTTCGCCGAGGCGGTGGGCGGCTCCGGCGAGTTGAACCCGGGCCTCGCTGGCACGGCGCCGGGATCGGTAATGCGGTCGGAGTCGAGCCAGGTCGAGAGTCCGTAGAGTTCCTGCGACCAGAACTCCTGCAATGCCGAGGGGGCGGAGGAAATCGGGCGGAGGGCGTCTTCGCGTTTGCCCGCCAGGAGGTAGAGCACGCGGAGGCGGGCCTGCAATTCGGCCTCGCGGGGCGTTTCGGGCGCTTGCTTCAGCTCTTGCTCGAGCCCGGCGATGGTGTCGGCCAGCCGCTGGCGCCAATCGTCGGAGAGGGGGACTTCGTGGCTTGCACGCTCGACCTGATCGTCGCGGCGAGGAGTCGATGATCGCGGCAGCGGAGACTCTGCGGCAGGGCGGCCGGCGTCGGCCGCGACGGCATGGCCGGCCGAGGCGGACGTTGGACCGGGCGACGGAAGATCGTTGGAAGCCGCGGCTTGCACCGGCCTGCCGGTCTTTTCGGGGAACGGCCGGTCGGCAGATTCCGGCGCGACGCGGGCAGCAGGATTGCCAACGGTTCGGTCGGCCGGGGCCGGTTGGGCGGGCTGCTCGGAAAGGGCCAGCGGGGGCGGCAAATCTTGCGAGGAAGGGCCGTCGCCAGGGGTTTGAGGCGAGCGGTGTACGAGCGGGGAGGCTTGCTCGGCGGCGGACTTCTGCGCGTCGCGTTGGGCGACCTGGCGGCGGTAGGCCAGCGTGGCGCGGAACGTCTGGACCATGAGCGGCCAGAGGGTTGGGTCGGTCTGGCGGAGGTCGTGGGCCAGTTTTTCACGGCTAGTCGGATCGAGCTGCTCGCTCTGCGCAACTTCGTTGACCAGGGCTTCTACGGCGTTGGGATCGGGAGTGGAGGCAACCGGTCCGGTGGCAGGCGACGCCGGCGTGGCGCTGGGGGTGGCGACCGTCGCAGCCGTGGCGGTGGTGGCGGCCACGTTGCGCGCGGACCACGGCGAGGTGCTGCACCCGGCAAGCAGGAGCAGCCCTAGGCAGGTCAGGCCGATGTTGGGAATATGCCTGTCCATGGCATCCACGCTGCCCGGGAGTCGATTCGCTGGAAGAGGGGGCGAATCATACTGGAGACGGGACGACGAAGCAAGTCAATCTGGGAAGATCGCGCGCGGCAATCAGGAGGAGGAAGCGGCGAGACGGACGAGGAGCCGCTCGAGGATCAGGCGGGGGGGAAGTTCGCTGCTGCCTTTGAGATGCAGATCGGCATCGAGAAGCCAGCGGAAGAGTTGCTCGCCGCGGTGGCGGCCGAGGCGGCGGAGTTGCCGCGCGGACTTCTCGAGCACGAAGGGCTTTACGCCGGCTTGTTGCAGCGCATCGCGAAGTGCCAGACGACGGCCGGCGGCTTCGGCGGCGAGGATGAGACGCGTGGCAGCGGCAAGGCGGCGGAGCGAGGCGGAGACTTGGGCGAGGATGGCTACGGGGTGCTCGCCGGCGCGGAGCAGGCGGTCCAGTTCGACCAGCGCGTTGCGCGCGTTGCCGTCCAAGGTGGCATCGAGCATGTCCCAGGCGGTCTTCGCGCGCCACGAGCCGACCATCTGGCGAACCAGCTTGGGGGTAATTTCGGCGCCCTCGCGCGTACTGAGCGTAAGCTTGGCCAGTTCCTGGTCGAGCAGTCCGACCTCGGGGCCCACCATTTCGAGGAGCATTTCGGCGGCTTCGCTGGAAAGCTGGGCATTGTGGCGCGCTGGGCCCAGGAGGTCAACCAGCGAGCGAGCTGGGCGTCGGGGGGGGCTTTGCACTGCACCGCCAGGCCCGAGGCGGCCACCCCCTTCGCAAGGCGCGTGTTGGCCGGCCAGGTTGTGACGTCGAGCACGAGGACTCCGGTGGAACGCGGCTTGGCGAGGTAGTCCTCCAACTCGGCGCGAAAGCGGGTGACGAAGTCGTCGGCATCGTCGATCACCACGAGGCGTTTTCCACCGCCGAACATCGCGATGGTCGATAGCTCGTCGAGGACGTCGCGGAGTGCGACGGCGGGGCCTTCGAGGGTGGTCAGAGAGAAGTCGGCATCGCCCCCGCCGAGAACCACCTGGCGCAGGCCGAGGAGCACTTGACGCTTGAGAAAGGGCTCGTCGCCGAATAGCGCGCAGATCGGACCGGGCGCGTAGGCCTGGGGATTATCGAGATATTCGATGGCGTGCAACGGGCTGGACATGGCAAGCGACGGCGGGCAAGCGACGGCGAAGGATGCGTACTCGAATCGATTATAGCGGCCTCGAATCGCCGATGCGCGGTGGGGCGAAGGGCGCCGACTTCGAACCGGGTGGGCGAGTGCCGTATGCGGCACTACTGGACGGGGCGGACTTCTCGAATGCGGCCTTGGGGCCGGCGCTGGTCGAGGAAGAGGGGCTCGGGGGTCTCCTGGATCGCCAGGTTGCCCGCCTCATCGCGAACTTCCAGTCGCAAGAAGAGGCGTTCGGGCACGCGGCGGTCGAGCGACCAGGTATACGAGCCGGTGTTCTCGATGCCCACTGCCAGGGTGGTCCAGGGTCCGTCGCGGGACTCGCTATAGAGCAGCGCGATCGGACGCGCGGAGAGCATGGCGTCGCTGGCTTCCCAGCGGATCTTGAGCTGACTTATGGGGCCGCCTGCCACTTGCTCGGCGGAAAGGATCCGCGCCACTGGTTTGGACCGATCGACGCCGATCCAGACGTCCGGAGGAGTGCCGGGTCGGGGGGCTTCGCCGCCGAGGCCGGCCCCGCTGCGCACGGCGACGTGGAATCCATAGAGTCCCTCGCCCTTGACGGTGACCAGAAACGGACTGCGACGGTCCTCGTCGATGCCGTAGCTGGTCCAGGAGCGACCGCCGTCTTGAGTGCCCCAGAGTTCCACGCGCGCGACTCCGGAAGGGCCGAGCGATTCGACGTCGTAATCCAGTTGGAAACGTTCGGCGGAAACCATGCGCACGCGTGTGCCCGCGGGAACGCCTTTGTAGCTTGTTGCGCGGGGACCCGCCGCGCCGGCTGGCGTGTAGCCACTGGGCGAGGCGGGTTGGATTTGGATGGCCACCGTGCCTTCGGGCGAGCGGAACACGGTCTGGCCGGCGGCGCGGTCCTGTTCGATGATTCCGCCCGAGGGCATGCCCAACGATGGGCCGGAGGCGGGAGATAATCTCGGGTCGGGCAGCGCCGGGCCAGCCGGAAACGGATTCTCGTTGGGGATAGGCTTAGGGGGGAAGGGATCGTCGGGAGAGCCGACGAGCGCCTGGGTGACCAGTCGATTGCCCGCAGTGTCGGCGACTTCGGCGCGGAGTTGGGTTCGCTCGACGGGGCCGTGCGGCAGCCAACTCACTTCGCCGGAGCAGCTTGCGCCGAGAACCGCTGATTGCGCGGATCGATGGCGATCGGTTGCCAAGGCAAGTTGGGATCGGTGCGGTATTCGAGCTTGAGACTCTCGGGTCGAAGGTTGGGATCGGTGATTTGCCAGCGGGCAAGTATCTGGCCGGCCGTTCCGCGTTGGGCGGAAAGTTGGAGTTGAGGAGGAGTCGTATCCACGGCAACGCGGAGGCCGGGGCGGTCGCTCCCGTCGCGCCGCACCTGGCCCGAGGCATCAATGGTACGAATGGCGAACCAGTACTCGCCGTCGGCATCGGCACGGAAGAGGAAGCTTCCCTTGGCCGGTTCCGCGGTGGCGTAGTATTGCCAGTTTGCACCGCGATCGGTGGAGACGAAGAGCTGGATGGCTCGGGGGTCTGGCGAGCGGGGGTCGTGGCGTTCGATGCGGAAGGGAACGAGGAACGAGGTTTGCCGCGTGGCGATGGGGTCGGGTAGAGGCGGCGTACCGGCAACGACGGCAACGGGCGCAGCCACAATCGCTGCTAGCAGGCCGACGCGGACTCGCGATGCCAGACCCATGCGGTTGCCTTCAGTTATACTCGGAAGGGCCGGCGCCGAATCGGCTCCCGTGCCGGAGGGAGAGCCGGTTGCGGACTTGGACTAACGGGTTGGTCGAGCACGCGGTCCCACCGGGGTGCCGAGCAGGCCGTGCCTATTGGCGATGGCGCCGAGAGTCGCCAACGGGCTTGCGCTGGGCGTGGAGAGAGTCTCTGCTGTTTCGTGTATCGGCCAGAAGGATCGTGCGGCTTAAGGCGAGAAAACGGGGAAGGGAGAAGGGGAAGAATGGATGCTGTAGGTAAGGGCATTGGCTTATGGAAAGGCCTATGCGGCGTGGCCGGAATGGCTTTGGCAAGGTCGCGTCAGGGGGTGGGCCTTCGTGCACGGGTGGTGGGGTGGGAGCGGTTATCGGTGCTGGACTCGAGCCTGCGGAATGCGCATAATTGACCGAGCAGCAAGCGTTTAATGACGCCAATCGGCAACGAGTCGAAGGGTGGCGACGGTGGAACTGTTTCGAGAGCCCGTGGCTCAGTGGATTTTATGGGGGAGCTTGTTGGCGGTGTTCGCAGTGGCGGCGATCTACTTGGCGAGCAAGTTCCGCGGGGAAGCGTTACAGGAGGAACCACAGGAACGAATCGCCAATGACCTGCTGACAAAATTCCGGGATCTGCATTCCGAGGGTGGGCTGACCGACGCGGAATACCGAACAATAAAGACGAAGCTTTCGACACGGCTGCAGGAAGAGATAAAAGAGAACGGCGAAACGGGTTAGGGCGATCGGCGCACGCCCGGCGCAAACTCCTCCGCAGGTGCCGAGTGAAGCGTTCTTTCCTGTCAGCGCGACGGGAGGGAAAACACAGGGGCGGGGGCAGCCGTAGGAATGCTTGAGCCCGAAGGAGTACATTGCAGCGGTGTCGCTGCTGTAGCGGGATGGGAACCGGCGCTGGAAATCTGAGGTCCCCCGCGGTACATCTCCGCGGTGGTCCGGCGTCGGTGGAGTCAAAAGGAGGAACAGGTGCGGACGAGTCGGTGCGGCCGGAGCGCATCGGAACGCTTCCGTCCCTGAGGGATCGGAGTCTCACCACGCAGCACGCACCGCACGCCGCGACTGCGAGAAGGAATGGACATGCCAACAGGACGGGATTTCAATACAGGACGTCGAGGTAGCGGGACTACCAAGAAGAACGCGTTTTGTTCGTTTTGTCGGAAGAGCTATCGGGACGTCGGGCCGCTGGTCGAGGGGCCTGGCGACGTCTATATCTGCGGGGAGTGCATCGATCTGTGCCAGTCGATCCTCGACCAGGAGCGGCGGCGGCGGGGGACGAGCAAGGTTCCGTTCACGAAGATCCCCAGCCCGCGCGAGATCGTACGCTCGCTCGACGACTACGTGATCGGCCAGGAGCACGCGAAGAAGGTATTGGCGGTGGCGGTCCACAGCCATTACAAGCGGCTGATCCATCGGGGCGAGTCGTCGGAAGTGGTGCTCGACAAGTCGAACATCCTCATGCTCGGGCCGACGGGTTCGGGCAAGACGCTTCTGGCGCAGACGCTGGCGCGGATTCTCGACGTACCGTTTGCGATCGGCGACGCCACGACGCTGACCGAAGCGGGGTACGTGGGCGAGGACGTGGAGAATCTGCTGTTGAAGTTGCTGCACGCAGCGGACTTCGACCTGGAGGCCGCGCAGCGGGGAATCATCTACATCGACGAGATCGACAAGATCGGCAAGACGAGCCAGAACATCTCGATCACGCGGGACGTGTCGGGTGAGGGGGTGCAGCAGGCGTTGTTGAAGATGCTTGAGGGGACGGTGGCCAACGTGCCGCCGCAGGGCGGGCGCAAGCACCCGGAGCAGCAGTACATCCAGATGGACACGACCGACATCCTCTTCATTTGCGGAGGGACGTTCGTGGGGTTGGATGGGATCATCGGCCGGCGTCTGGGCAAGCGGTCGATCGGTTTCGCCCAGGAGGCGCAGGAGAACTCAGAGCTGGAGATCGGGGATCTGCTCGCCCAGGTCACAAGCGACGACATCATGCAGTTCGGCATGATTCCGGAGCTTGTCGGCCGGCTGCCGGTGATTTCTTCGCTCCGGCCGCTCGACGTCGACTCGCTGGCCGCGTGCTGCGCGAGCCGAAGAACGCGATGTGCAAGCAGTACGAAGAGCTGTTCTCGATGGAAGGGGCGAAACTCGAGTTCACCGAAGGGGCGGTGCGCGCGATCGCAGAGAAGGCCCACAAGAAAGACACCGGGGCGCGCGGCTTGCGGTCGATCGTGGAAGAGATCATGCTCGACATCATGTTCGAGCTGCCGGATCAACCGCGCGGGCTGACCTACGTGGTGACCGACGACGTGGTGTGCGGCCGGGCGAAGCTGTTCACACCGGAAGAAGCCAAGCACAAAAGCGCCTAGCCGGTCTTAGAGCCGATCCGAGAACTTTTGGAGGTGCCACGCTTCTCCGGCCGCACAGAACTCCAGCGGCAGTTCTGGGATATGGGTTATTAGCATCGGCTGGGCCGATGCAATGACCTGGGGTCGTACACTCACTGCCTCCCCATTCCCTCGCGAGGGAGTGGGGAGGCTTTTTTGTTTTCCTTTCGGGCTCGATGCCTTTTCTTGGCAGCCGCCGAGAGTCAGTCGGCCGTGGCGGCGAGGATCCCGCCGTGGACGGCGGCGGCGATGCGGTCGAGTTCCTCGAGGGTGATGGCCAGGGGGGGCATGATCACAATCACGTTTCCCAGGGGGCGCAGCAAAACTCCGTCGCGGCGCGCATGGTCGCAGACGCGGATTCCCCGCTTCTCATGCCAGGGATAGGCCTGTTTGGCGTCAGGATCGCGGACGAGTTCGACCGCACCGATCAGGCCGCATTGGCGAACGTTGCCGACATGAGGAAGCTGGGCGAGGCGGGCGAGGTGTTCGGCGAGGCGGGCGATCTTGGGCGTCAGGCGCGGGAGGGTCTGCTCTTCGTCGAATATTTCGAGCGTGGCCAGGGCCGCGGCGGCGGCGAGGGGGTTGCCACCATACGTATGGCCGTGGAAGAAGGCTTTCGACTCGGCGTAGTCGCCGAGGAAGGCACGCCAGATGCGATCGGTGGCGAGCGTGGCCGCCATGGGCAGATATCCGCCCGTGAGTCCCTTGGCCAGGCAGAGCAGATCGGGGGCGACGTCTTCGTGCTCGCAGGCGAACATGCGTCCGGTGCGGCCGAAGCCCACGGCGACTTCGTCGGCGATGAGCAGCACATCGTACTTGTGCGTGAGCTGGCGGATGCCGCGGAGATAGCCTGGGGGATGCACGATCATGCCGGCGGCGGCCTGCACCAGGGGCTCGACGACCATGGCCGCGATGCGGTGGTGGTTCTCGCGGAGCATGCGGTCGAGCAGGCCGAGGTGGTGGTCGAGGAGCGGTGCGGGCGGCACGCCGTCGGGCGTGCGGTAAGGATCGGGGGCGGGGAGGCGGAGGACCTCGAACAAGAGCGGTTCAAACATGGCGTGGAAACGCGCCACGCCGCCGACACTCACGCTGCCCAAGGTATCGCCGTGGTAGGCATCGGCGAGGGCCAGGTAGCAGGTCTTCTGAGGTTGGGGGCGATCGCACTGGCGCCAATACTGGAAGGCCATCTTCAGGGCGACCTCAACGGCGGTCGCACCGTCGTCGGAGAAGAAGACATGCTCCAAGGAAGGAGGGGCCAGGTCGACGAGCCGCTTGGCGAGCCGGATCGTGGTGGGGTTCGAGGCGCCCAGCAAGGTGACGTGGGCGACGCGCTCGAGTTGGCGGCGGAGGGCCTCATCGATGCGCGGGTGGCAGTGGCCGTGGACGTTGCACCAGAGGCTGCTGACGCCGTCGAGATAGGCATTGCCCTGGACGTCGAAGAGCGTGCATCCCTGGGCGCGCTCGAGGATCACCGGCTCGTACTCGGCCATCTGGGTGAAGGGGTGCCAGACCAGGCGGCGGTCCCAGTCGCGAAGCTCATCGAGCGAAGGTTCGGGCATGAGGAGCCTTCTCAGCGGAGGGGAGGGATCGGGTTCCAGCGGACGACTACGTCGTCGCCGGGACGTGCGTCGAGGGCGCGCGCGGCGCTTCCGCCGACGATGGCCAGTTCAAGGTGATTGCTGGAGCCCAGCAGGGCGATGAGCGCACCTGGGACGTGTTGGCCGTAGGTGTGCGCGATCGAGGTGACCTCGTGGCCGCGGCAATGGATACGCGCGGCGGCGGCCGCGGGCACGCACGCGAGCAATTCGGCGGTGATGTCGGTGATTACGTTGCCGAAGGAATCGACGGCGAGCACCGAGCCTTCGATGCACCCGGGGCCGACGCGGACTTCGAGCCAATCGAGCATGACGAGCGAGGGGTGCGCGTCGCCGAGGTGGTCGGGATCGAGGCCCAGGCTCAGTCGCGCGGCGACGGGGGCAAGAATGTCGCGACCGTGGAAGGTGGCGGAGACGGGATGGAGCCAATACTCGGGTTGGCTGAGGCGGACGAGCTTGGTGGGCGGAATGCGGCGGGCGAGGCGGCTCAACAACCCGTTGTCGGGGGCTGAAGTAGCTCTGCCGTCCGATCCGGGCAAAGACGATCGCGCGATTGGTGCCCACGCCGGGATCGACCACGGCGACGTGGATCGAGCCGGGCGGGAAGCGGTCGGAGACCTCCTCCAGGACCACGGCGGCATAGCGAACGTCCTGTGGGGGGACACTGTGGGTGAGGTCGACGATCGTGACGGCGGGATTGAGCGAGAGAATGACGCCCTTCATTTCCGCCACGTAGGGGCTACCGGCGCCGAAATCCGTGGAAAGGGTGATGACGGTCATTGGGTGGGGGGGCTGGCGAGTCCGGAGAGCGACTCGGTGAGAAAGCTTTGTTGGAGTCCGCGTGGTGAATGGTTGGCTACGGCTGGGCCGAGAAGCCTTGTTTTTTTCCGGCCTCCCGATCGTTGGCCTGGCGCGGTGGCCCTGCGGAGTTCAATAGGCCGGGGCGTTGCGGCGCGAGGATCACATGCCTTGGATAAGTTCCAGGCAGATTTCGCGAAAGCGGTTGGGGTTGACGTTGGGATTCTTCTTCTTGGCCTGGCCGATGAGCGAGCCCGCGGCCTTGGCGTTGCCTTGCTTGAGGTCGGCGACCACTTTGGGGTTGGAGGCCAGCAGTTCCTTTGCCAGCGCAACGAGTTGCGACTCGTCGACCTGCTGGATGCCGAGGGCGCGCATGGCCTCGTCGGCGGACTGGCCGGCGGCGATCATGGTGGCGAGGACCTCGCGGGCGCGCGAAGTCTGCATCTCGCCCGCGGAGCACTTGCGGAGGAGGATCGCCAGAGCCTCGGCGGAAACGGGGTAGTCCTCGACGGCGATCTGGCGCTCGTTGAGATAGCGGAGGACGTCCTGCTGGATCCAGTTGCTGGCGAGCTTGCCGTCGCCGGTGCGGCGTGCGAGGTCTTCGTAGTAAGCCACCAGCGCGCGGCCCTGGTTGACGATCACGTCGCTATCGTAGGGGGTGATGCCGTAGCCGGCTTCGAGGCGCGAGCGGATCTGGGCGGGCAGTTCGCCGAGCGACTGGAGCACGTCGTCGAGGAACGCCTGGTCGACCGTGACCGGTTCGAGGTCGGGATCGGGAAAGTAGCGGTAGTCGCTCGATTCTTCTTTGGATCGCTGGAGGAAGGTGCACTCGCGATTCTCGTCCCACCCCCAGGTTTCCTTGGGGGATTGGCCGAGGCGTTTTCCGGTCTCTTGCCAGCGGCGGTACTGGCGCTGGACCTCGTAGGTCAGCGCGCGTTCGACCGCGCGGAAGCTGTTCATGTTCTTGATCTCGACGATGGGCGTGGGGAGCTTGCCGTCGGGAGCGTGGACGTGGAGGTTGACGTTGGCGTCGACGCGGAGGCTTCCTTCCTGCATGTTGCAGTCGGAGACGCCGAGGTAGTTGAGCAGGAGTTTGAGTTCGGTGAGGTAGGTCTTGGCTTCGGCGGGAGAGCGGAGATCGGGCTGGCTGACGATTTCCAGCAGCGGGGTGCCGGCTCGGTTCAGGTCGATGCGGCTGTCGAGCCGTCCGGACTTTTCGTCGTGCATGCTCTTGCCCGCGTCCTCTTCGAGGTGGGCGCGGATGATGCCGATACGCCTTGACTGGCCGGGGCGGGAGGAATCGGCGATGGTGAGATGGCCGTCGTAGCTCAAGGGCAGATCGTACTGGCTGATCTGGTATCCCTTGGGCAGGTCGGGATAGTAGTAGTTCTTGCGATCCCACTTGCTACGGCGGGCGATCTGGCAATGGAGGGCCAGGGCGGCCTTGACGGCGAGTTCGAATGCGCGGCGGTTCATCACGGGCAGCGCGCCGGGCATGCCGATGCAGACTGGGCAGGTGGCAGTATTGGGAGGAAGCCCGAACTTCGTGCTGCAAGCGCAGAAGAGCTTGCTCTGGGTCAGCAGTTGCACGTGGACTTCCAAACCGATGACAACGTCGTAGGATAGGTCGGCTTGCGTCATGGACGGGACTCGGTTGTCAGTCGACGGAACGTTGGGCGCGGCAGAAGGCGCCGGGCCGGGAGACTGCCATGGCCGTGGGTCGGCCGCGGCGGAAGCGTCTTCAGGTATTCGGGCATCCTCCGCGGGGAAGGCTAGTGTGGGCCGTCGAGTTGCGGTTTGCGCGTGTGCCAGTCGGTGGCTTGCTGGAACATATGTGCGGCGCGGAGCAGGCGTTCTTCCTCGAAAGGAGGCGCCTGGAGTTGCAGACCGATGGGCAGTCCCTCGCGGCTTGGGGCGCAGGGGATCGAGATGGCGGCGATCCCGGCGAGGTTGGTGCTCACGGTATAGAGGTCGAACAGATACATGGCCAAGGGGTCGTCGACGCGCTCGCCGATCTTGAAGGCGGTGGCGGGGGAGACAGGGCCGGCGATCAGGTCGACCTCCTGGAAGGCGCGGTCGAAGTCTTCGCGGATCAGACGGCGGACCTTGAGGGCCTTGAGGTAGTAAGCGTCGTAGTAACCCGCGCTCAGGGCGTAGGTGCCGAGCATGACGCGGCGTTTGACCTCGGGTCCGAAGCCTTCGGCGCGCGTGCGGCGGTACATGCGAACCAGCGGATTGTCGAGTTCGTCGAGGCGGCGCGCGTCGCCGTTGCGCTCGAGGGCCTCGCGCTCGGCCTCCAATTGGTCGAGCATGGTGCGCGGGTCGGTGCGATGGCCGTAATGGACGCCGTCGTAGCGCGCCAGGTTACTGGAGGCTTCGCAGGGGGCGATGATGTAGTAGGTGGCGATGGCGTATTTGCTGTGGGGGAGAGAAATCCAGTGGATGCTGGCACCGAGCGACCGGTAGACCTCGACGGCCTGGCGGACTGCGGCATCGATTTCGGTGTCGAGCCCCTCGCTGAAATGCTCGCGGACCAGCCCGACGCGGAGATCACGGAGTGGTTGGCGGATGGTCTGCGCATAAGCGGGGACCGGGCGATCGATGGAGGTGGAATCGAGGGGGTCGTGGCCGGCGAGCACTTCCAACAGCAGGGCGGCATCTTCGGCGGTGGAGGCGAGCGGACCAATCTGGTCGAGGCTGCTGGCGAATGCGACCAGTCCATAGCGGCTGACGCGACCGTAGGTGGGCTTCATGCCGGTGACCCCGCACAACCCGGCAGGTTCGCGGATCGATCCGCCGGTATCGCTGCCGACGGAAAGCGGGGCCATGCCGCGGCCACGCAGGCGGCGGCGCCGCCGCTTGACCCACCGGGAATGCGATCGAGGTCCCAGGGGTTTCGCGTGACCTGGAAGGCTGAATTCTCGGTCGAGCCGCCCATGGCGAACTCGTCCATGTTCGTCTTGCCGAGGAGTACGGCGTCGGCCTGTTTGAGGCGGGCGACGACGGTGGCGTCGTAAGGCGGGCGGAAGTTCTCGAGCATGCGCGACGCGCAGGTCGTGGGCTCGCCGGCGGTGCAGAGCAAATCCTTGACGGCGACGGGCAACCCGGCGAGCCGGCCCAGCGATTGACCGGCGGCGCGGCGGCGGTCGACGTCTTGGGCGCGGGCCAGGGCGGCCGGACGATCGACGCGGAGGAAGGCGCGGATTGCTCCGTCGTAGCGATCGATTTGGCCGAGGAAAGCTTCGGTGACCTCGACGGAGGTGACGTTGCCGGCGGCGAGTTCGGCGAGGAGTTGAGTCGCGGTCAGGTCGACAAGGGCCATCATTCCTCCCGGGCGTCTAGTCGCCAGGTTTGCCATGCCCCACGCAGATTTCCCGCACGCACAGTCCGAGAGTAAGTAACGATCCTGGAACCACCGCTGCGGCCCTGCGCGGCCGGAGAATCACAGCACTTCCCAACGTTCTGGGATCTCGGCTCTAAGAGTCATTCTCCGAGGACGGCGGGGACCAAATAGCACTCCTGGTCGCGATGCGGGGCATTGGCCAAGGCCTGATCGCGCGCCAGGCTGGGGCGGAGTTCGTCCGGGCGGAAGACGTCGTGGGCGTCCAGTGCGTGGGCCATCGGCTCCACGCCGGCGGTGTCCACCCGGTCGAGTTGGGCGACGTATTCCAGGATGGCGCCGAGCTCGCGCGTCATCTTCTGGAGTTCTTCCTCTGAGAGAAGAAGCCGGGCCAGGACCGCAACCTTCTCAACCTCTTCGCGGGAGATCGGCATGAACGGGCGCGCCCGTGACGGCGGGCTACTCCTCTTTCTTCCGCTTGCGCTTGCGAACCTTGGCGCCTTCCGGGGGAGCGTAGGCGGCCTTGGCCTCTGCGGCTTTGGCTGTGGCTTCCGCGGTGGCGGCCCGCGCAGGTTTCTTTTCGCCGGGCAGCGGCGGCAGCTTGAAGGGAGCTGCACGGACCACCTTGGTGACTGCGCCGCTACGGAGGCACTGGGCACAGACACGAACGGTCTTGTGCGCGCCGCTTGGGGTACTCACACGCACGGTGCGGAGGTTCGGCTTGAATTGCCGGCGGCTGATGCCGGTGACCTTGGTACCCACCCCTCCGAGGTACTTAGCGCGTCCGCGGGTCGTTACCTGGTTGCCGACCATCGGCTTCTTACCGCAGACTTCACAGGATTGTCCCATTCCAACACTCCCTGACTGGCGATCGCTTGGGCCCGGGAAAACTCTCAGTATACGCGCCTTTGGGGGCAACACAAGGGTAGCACAGCGAGGGTAATTCCGCCATGCAGGGGGGGCGAGGGGTGGGGGGACGGCGATCGAGAGGTTCTTGGCGTACTGCTGCTTGCAGGAGCAGAGGTGCGCTTGGCAAGATAGGATAGTTACAGGGCGATTGGTTGCCGGGGTACACGATGGAGACAGCGATGCGAAGGGCTTGGGTTTTCCTGATCGTGCTGGGAGTGTTTTCGGCCGTTGCTTTGGCCCAGGAGAAGACGGCGACGAAGGCGACGGAGAAGACGGCCACAAAGGCAGAGAAGGCGAAACCGTCCGCGAAGAAGCAAGCGAAGGGTGAGTCGCCGGCCCCGGCAGCCACGGAGGAATTGCCCAAAGTCGACGAGATCGTGCCCGAGAAGCGTTGGGACGGCAAGACTTTGGCCGCCTCCGAGCCCGGAAAGTCGCACGTGGAAGTTTCCGCCTGGCCCCGGGAACGGCCGATGCTGTTGGTGCACTATCCCTGGAAGACGCACACCAGCGCGTCGGTGGAAGTGCGTACGCTTGCCGACGACGAATCGGACACGGCCGAGATTCGTCCCTTGGGTTTCGTAGCGCGCATGCTCGAGGGCGAAGTGAAGATGGCCTTGTTCCGTTGCCTGGACTCCGGCTCAGAGGTCCCGCAGACGAAGCGATTCGACGCGCGGCAGAAGGGGATGGACTTCGAGATCGTGGGCCTGAAGAATCACCTGGGGCGCGGAGCGGTGCAGGTGATCGTTCCTCCGAAGGTTGCGGGCGGAGTGATTGGGCACGTGGCCTACTACCCGCTGGAGCCCTGGAGCACCGACGCAAACAAGCTGCGATTGGAGCTTCCCACGTCGGACTTCTTGAGGAAGCCGGGGCGATTGCGGGTCTGGTTCTTGCGCGAAGGTCGCATTGTGTGGTGGCAGACGGTGGCGTGGCCGGGGATGGGGCAGCCACCAGCGACGGTCGAGAAGACCGAGAAGACCGAGAAGGCCAAGAAGACTCAGTAGGACTCAAGGGGCACGCGTGACGGCGAGGACTTCGTCGAAGGTTCGGCCGTTGGTGGCCATTCCCTCGCCGGAGTAGATGGTGGGGTGGCCTTGCCAGTCGGTGAACGTGCCGCCGGCCTCTTCGAGGATGGGTTGGATGGCGGCGGCATCCCAGAGGTTCATGAGCGGATCGACCATGACTTCGGCGCGGCCGGTGGCGACCATGAGGTAGCCGTAGCAGTCGCCCCAGGTGCGGCTGAGACGCGCGACGGAGTGGAGGCGATCGAACACGTCGCGGCGGTGCACCGTGTCGAAGTTGGCGATCTCGCTGGTGAGGAAAAGCCCCTGCGCGAGGCGGTCACAGGAGGAGACGCGCGCTGGCTGGGGCGACGCACCCTGGGAGACGTACCAGGCCCCCTGCCCTACGGCCGCGTAGACGCATTCATCGAGGGCGGGGATGAGATTCACGCCGAGCACGCTGCGGCCGGCATATTCGACGCCCAGCAGAGTGCCATAGAGCGGCACGCCGTGGATGAAGGACTTGGTGCCGTCGATTGGATCGAGGATCCAGCGAAAGCCGCTGGTGCCGGATCGCTCGGGCAACTCCTCGCCGAGGATGCCGTCTTGGGGAAAGCCGGCCGCGATGCGCTGGCGGAGGTGCTCCTCGGCGCGGCGATCGGCGATGGTGACGGGAGAGTCGTCTCCCTTGCGCTCGACCTGGAGATCGGCGCGGCGGAAGTACTCGAGAGTGATGCGGCCTGCCTCGCGCGCGGCGGCGAGCGCGAGTTCCAGGCGGCGGTTGAGTTCGTCGGGGTTCGGGGCGACTGCGGTCACGGCGGAGCTCCAGGGACGGATGGGCACTGGCTTCATGGTAGCCGAAGGAGCGCGGAGAGGGAGGGGGGAGACGGAAAGCCGCGCCCCGGCCGCGGAGAACTGCCGTGGCGGTTCCCGAACAGGTTTTTCAAGCCGATCCAGGAACCTTGGGAGGTGCCGCGCTTCTCCGGCCGCACAGGGCTCCAGCGGCAGTTCTGGGATAGGTTATTCAAGCCGATCCCAGAACCCCGGGAGGTGCTGCGATTTTCCGGCCGCACAGGGCCGTAGCGGCGATTCCTGGATAGGTTCTTAGCGCTGGAAAATGGGAAGGTAGTTATTGGGCATCTGGAGGATCAGGCAGGCCATGGTGGTGCCGAACTCCGTGGTGACGTTGTCGTCGACCCAGGATCCGTCGGGCTGTTGTTTGAGGAGCAATTCGTCGCGGATCGCCGGGTACCACCTGGCCCAGCGCGGTCCGCCGGCCTGCCACATGGCCAGCGCGGCATAGTAGTGGCCGTAGTAGTACCAGGAGGTTTCGCGGCGGACGACGCCGGGCTGGGGCATGAACGGGTCGAGGTAGTCGAGGCCCTTGGCGAGCACGGGGCCCTCGTAGGTGCCGAGACTATAGAGGCCCACAACCGCAGCGGCGGAGCGAGGGAACGCGCTGGACCCCTGGTCGGTGAGCATGTACATGAAGCCGCCGTCGGGATTCTGGCTGCGCGTGATGTAACCCGAGGCGCGCTGGATGGTCTCTTTGGGGACGAAGATGCCGGCATTGCGTGCCGCGCGGAGGGCCATGACCTGGCTGACGGTCACGGAGATGTCGGCGTCGGCCTTCGCGGGATGGTAGCGCCATCCGCCGGCATCGTTCTGGGTGTTGACGATCAACTTGACGGCCTTGGCGAGTTTGTCGCGCACGTCGGGGCGCGGGGTCATGCCGTAGCACTCGGCAAGGAACAGCGTGGCGAAGCCGTGACCGTACATGGGGCCGTGCTGAGCGTAGGCCGGCGCGATGATGTAGCCGCTTTCCTGGGTATTGGCGAGCACGTAGTCGAGGCATCGCTGAACGCGCGGGCCGTGAGGGCCGCGGCCCGGGGTGCTCCCGCCGGCCATCATCGCCATGCCCGCCAGGGAAACGATGGCGACGTTGCCGCGGTACGGTCCGGTGCCGAAGGTGCCGTCGGCCGGGTGCTGTCGCGAGACGAGAAACGCCAAACCGCGCGCGATGGCGTTCTCGGTCGGCGGAGTGATGAGCCTGGCGGCGGAGCGTTCGGGCTCTTCCTTCTCGGCCGCGAACGCCGCTTCGGCCGCGTGCGCTGCGGCGGGACGAACTGCCATGGTCCCGAGGATTGGGAGCAGGAGGGCGAGACGGAAGAGATACATGCGAGGGCTCATGGGGACGGAGCACCTTTGCCTTCGAGGAGGCGGCGGAAGTACTGTTCGATGAGGTCTTCGTATTGCGGCAGGAACTCGTCGGCCGGGCTCTGTTGCATGGTGGGGCGCTGGTGCTCGGGCAGATCGCCCCAGACGCGTGATTGAAGGGAGGAAACGCGCTGGGGCGCGGCCGGTTCTTGGGAACCGCTCGACTTGGCGGAAGGATCCGGATGGTCTGCGGGATTGTTTGCCTTGGAAGCGGAAGCGGCGGCGGAGCCGGGGGAGGGCTGCGTCGGGGATTGGGCCTGAGGGGAAGGCGCGCTGGCCGTACACGCACCGCCCGACTTGCACCCGGCGCACTGGCCGCAACCTCGCGCGGCCTGTTTGAGGAGCGCCTCGATGCGCGCGACGATGGCTTGCTGCAACTGGCGCGTTGGGGATCTGCAGTCGGCGTTGCGGATGAGGTTCTCGGCTTGATGCATTTGGCGGGCGATCTCCGACACGTCGGAATTGAGGGGGGCAGGCGATTGGGGCTCGCGGGGGACGGAGCGCGGGGCCGGCGCGGGAGGCTGCGGGGTGGGAGGCTGCGGGGTGGGAGGGACGCGCGTGGACGGCTTTTCGGGCGCGAACAGCGCGCGGTCCAGGTCATCGAAGGAACGCTCGCCGAGCTTCTGGGAAGGCTTGGAGTCGCGCGGGCGCGGCTCGAGGGGAGTTCCGGCTCAACCGAGCGCACCGCGGAAGACGCCGCGAGTAAGATCGCCGCGGCAAGCAAGCTTTGCAGGGCACGGTTCACGGGGCGGCCTCCTTGGGTTTCGCTTCTTGGGGGCGCGAGGGTGCGGGATCCTCGGGCGCGGATTCCGGAGGGGGATCAGGGGCCGGTTTGTCTTCGTCCTGCGCGGCGATGGCCAGGAGCAATTCGGCCAGTCGGCCCTGGTCGTCGCTGAGTTGACGGAGTTGCTGGCGAAGCGGTTCCGATTGCGAAGGGGTCCGCGCAACTCCTCTCCGAGTTGGGACGTGCGACGGTTGAGGTCTTCCTGGAGGAGCTTCAGCAGCTTGAGTTGCGCGACGCGGGGGACGTCGCGTTCGGGGGCGCGCGGGCGTTGTGGATCGTCGCGCTGGGCGTCGTTGCCGGAGTCGGGCCGAGGCGGCGCGTTGCCATCGGGCGGCTGGGACGGCTCGGGCTTCAGGGCTTCGAGAATTCGGGCCAGGCGGAGCAGTGCGTCGTGCTGGGCCTGTTGGGTGGGCGGCCCGGTCTGGCGGCGATCGAGAAGGCCCGAGGCCACTGCCATGGCGCGGCCCGCGTCGAAAAGGGCGAACGCGAAGATCTCTGCCGCGGGGCATTTCTTCTCCAGCGCAGCGACCTCGGAATGGAGCGCCCGCTGCCGGCCGGCGAGCTCGTCGACGGTGGAGGGAAGGGTGGCCGCGGCCGTAGGCTGCACGGGGCGGAGACCGTCGAGACGCCGCGTCTGGTCGAGCGCCTGCTGCTGGCGCGCCGCCAACGACTCCAGCGCTTCGCGGAGCTCTGCGGCTCGCTGTTGAGCCAATTCGGCCTCGGCTTGTTGACGCGTGGCTGCAAGCTGGCGGCGCGCGGCGTCGAGTTGCTTGCGCGCCTGTTCGGCGCTTTCGGCCGCGGCGCGGGATTGGCCTTGAGCGGCGGACTGTTGGGCGAGGCCCATGCGCTTTGCGGCATCGGCAGCAGACTGGGCGGGTTGGGAGGCGAGCAATTGTTCGAGCCGGCGCGCCACGCCTTGAGCCTCGACTTGCAGCCGTTGTTGCTCCTCGGTCCAAGGGGCGAGGTCGGCCGCGGCCTTGTCGCGATCGGTCGGATCGGCCTGGGCGAAACGTTGGGCCAGCGTCTGCTGCCGGCGCGCGAGGTCGGCGAGGCGATTCTCGGCGTCCTGGTAACGGCCGGCGAGCCGCGCCAGCTCGTCCTCGCGGCGATTAGAGAGGATGTCGAGCAACTCGCGGAGGGCACGCTGGATCGTGTCCTGGCGGGATCGAGCCTGGCCCATGCGATTGCGGTCGATCTCCGCCGCCGCGGTGCGCATCGCGCCCGAAGGATTGAGTGAGCGGGCGCGGAGCACGGCGTCGGCGACGGTTTGCGCGGCCAGCGGGTCGGTTTGCTCGAGGGGGCCGACTGCCTGATCCATGGCGGCCTGAATTCGATCGAAGCGAAGCGCAAGATCGATTTGGGTCTGTGCACGGAGCTGGAGGTCGGCGGCGTCTTGCGGGGGCAGCTCCTTGAGTTCTCGCGTGAGCGTGCGGCGCGCCAAGGCGTCGGTCTGACGGGAGAGTTCCTCCTGATCGCGGAGCAACTGGCCGACCTGGCGGTGGAACTGGCGGAAGCGGTCCCATCGCTCGAGGCGATCGAGCATGGCTTCGAGCGCGGCGATCGCTCGGTCCTGGCCTGCGGCGGCGGCGTTTAAGGGAGCGAGCACGTCGGCGAAGGAGGAGTTGGGGGCGGAGCGGTCCCCACGGGTCCCCTGCCCTTCTCCCGCTTGCGGGCGAGGAGATTTTGATGCGGGCGATGCCGCCCCTTCCTCCGGAAGCGGGCGAGGGGAGCTCGGGGGTTCATCGAGGCGGACCTCGAGGGACTTGGCGGCGTCGGTGAGGTCACGGGCAATGGCGGGCAAGTCCGTACGGCCCAGCCGATCGAGCTCGTCGAGCACGGACCGCATGCGGCGCTGGATGTCGGGGCTGTCGATCTTGTTGTTGGCCAGATCGGTCAACAGGGCGGCAACGTGGGCGGGGACGCCGTCGTTGGGGCTGGTGAGGATCTGAAGCACGCGACGCTGGCCGAGTTCGGCGCTGCGGAGGCGATCGAGCTCGGGCCGACCGAGCGAAGCGTTCGGGACGGCATGGAGTTGGAGGGCTCGGACCTGGGTGCGCGCCTCGCGCTGGGTCGCCAGGGCGCGGCGAAGTTCCTCGACGACTGTACCTTGCCTCGCGGCGATGCGGTCGGCCAGCTCTTCAGGCGTGACGACGATCAACTGACGAGGCTCGCTCTGGCCCGTTTGGGGACGGTAGTCGGTGGCGGAAGCCCAAAAGGTCCCCTGGGAACCGGGCTTGAGGTCGAGACGCTCGAGACGCCAGGCGTAGTTCACGACCACGTGGCCGGCCCCAGTCGGTGCATCGTTGGCCGGGCGGGGTGGAGGCTGCGAAGGACCGGCGAAAATCGTCAGCTCGGCCACTTCCGGGGCGGGGGCGGGTGAGACCGGTTTGTCGGCGCGAGAGACCTCGGGGGCCGGGGCGCCGGGCGCGGAGCTCTTGCGCCATGCGCCGGAGTCGCGGGAGGCTTCCAGCGAGCGATCCGACGGGTGGGCGGCTTGCGCGCCCGAATCGCGGTACGCCAGGGTGACGCGTTGAACGGCCAGGTCGTCGTCGGCGACGACGCGAAGGGGGAGGATTGCGCTGGGGGTGACAAAGACCTGGGAAGCGGGCGACTCGATGACGGCGCGGGGCGGCGCGTCGTTCAGGGCGCGGAGTTCCCAATAGGGCGACTCGCCGGTCATGCCTTGGGAATCGGTGAGACGGAAGCCGTATGCGACCGAGTGCTCCACAACGAGGCTGGCGGAGGCGGGGATGGAAAAGCCGAGGCCGTCCGGTGCGACTTGCGCGGGGACCTGGCGGCCATCGTCGAACACGAGCATGGCCGAGGCAAGCGGCCGCGTGGCGCGTCCGGCGATCTGGAGTTGGGTGCCGACCAGGGCGCGGAGGTTATTGCCCGCCGTCTGTTCCGGCGGCCAGCCGCTGTAGGCGGGTGGGAGCAAACGCACGGCGAGCGACTCGACGGCCGGTGGGTCCACGACTTCGACTGGATACCAGGGCATGGAGTGGTCGTCGCCTCCCTCGACGCGGAAGGAGAACGAGCGGGAGACATTCTCGCGGCGTGCGCGGATCGAACCGGCGACGTAGCGCAAGGTTTCGCTTTCCACGACCGGCCGACCCTCGGCATTCTCGAAACGATAATGGATGAGGACTTCGGCAGGCAGTTCCGCCCCATAGGCATCGGCCACTTCGACCTCGAAGGACTGACCGTGCGCGATGCGCGTGGGGGGATCGCGGAGAATCAGATTGTTGACCAGCGGCCAGGCGACGTCGTTCCAGGGATTGGCCAGACGTGCCAGGGCCACGTGCGCGGCGGGAGGATTGAGGGCTGCCACGATCAAGCCCAGTATCGCGATGGTGCCGGCAATCAGAGCCTGCGCGCTGTGCGAAGCGATGCTCGACGGCTTGCTCGAAGTCGACGTGCTGGGCGGTGGCTGTGGCAGAGGTGATGACCGCGCGGCGCAGGGCGACGGAGCCGGCGAGCGGATCGTCTTCGGACTCGCGGAGAAACTCGACGGCGCTGGCCAGTTCATCGGCGAGGGCGGGAAAATGCCGCTGGACTCGGCGGGCCAAGGGGACGTCGCCCAGCGGTGCGGCAAGCGGACGATAGAGGAAACGATAGGCTGCCCATGCCAGAACGGCGAGAATGGCCAGGGACGCCATGACACGCAATCCCCGATCCTGGAAGCGGATCAGGTAGTCGGCCGACGCGAGCACCAAGATGGCCACGAGGGCCGTCACGACCACCCAACTCGTCCCGTGCAACGCTGCAAGGTGCCGCAAGCGGCTCCGCAGACGGGCGATTTTTGCTTGAAGGGGGTGCATGGGTGTGGCGAGGAGTCAGAGTCGTCGGGCGGCGCAGGCATTCTATACCATGCCGGCGAATTTCCGCAGCAGCCATTCGGAAACCAACAGGACCAGCGCGAGCCCCAGGACCGGCCACTTGTTCCAAAGGGGTACGGGGGGAAGGGATTCGACCGGGACCTGGCGGCCCTCGGGCAGATCGGCGACGAGCCGCTCCGCGTCCAAGGGGGTGTAGTAGCGGCCCTTGGTTTGTTCGGCCAGCCGGCGCATGAGGGCCGATTCCACGGGGATGTGCTCGAATTCGGCGGGAGGCGGAAGGACGGAGAAGGAAACCGCCGGGGCCCTGCCGGAGACGGCTGGAATGGCAATTCGGGCGCGATACTGGCCGATGGCGAGATTGGGGAGCGTGGTTTCGAACAGCCCGCGCCGCCGCGCCGCGCTGGAGGCGAATCTGTTGGGTGGGCTGTCCCTCGTGCTCCAGGGCGACGGTTACGCCGTCGTCCTCCGCCGGAGCTGCGCTGTTCGTCGGAGAATCGCACGCGAAGGCGCACGGAGTCGCCGCGGCGATACTCGCGGCGGTCGACGGTGAGGGTGGCCGAGTCATCCCCCTCCTGAAGCTTCGATCGCGTGAGGAAGCGGATCATCTGCACCCAGTAGCGGGCGAAATAGAGGTCGCCGACGCGGAATCGCCAGCGCCAGGTTTCGTCGGTGGCATGAAAGAGGACCTTTCCGGCGCCGACGTAGTGCATGACGACGGCGGGCGAAGGTTCTCCCTGCGGAGGATGCGCCATGGCGAGCACGGCGCCGGGCTTGAGGTCGTGCACCCGGAGTAGCCAGTAGAGCGGGGGGAGATTGCGCCATATTTCGGCGGTTTGCGCTGCGCTGTCGCCGAGTTGCATTGCGGGGTTCGCCAGTCCAAGATCGGTGGGCTCGATGCGGACAGGGTCGGAAACCGGCTTGCCGCGCGAGGAGTCCTCGGCGGTGGCTAGGTCGATGGGCAGGAGCCGTGCCAACGGGGTCTTGCTGAAGGCGGGGAAGTAGCGGGGGCCGGCGACGACAATCAGCGCCGCCTCGGCCCGGCAACTCCACGAAAGCGGCGAGGTTGTCGAGCATCGAGGGGCTGAGCAGGGCGGGGTCGACGTCGCTGAGGATCACGACGTCGTAACGGAACAACTCGTCGCGGTTGATCGGGAAGGAGCGCAGCGCGAGGGCATCCTGGGCCGAGTGTTCGAGGTCGGCGTTCTGGAGCACGGTCTTCAACTCGATCGTGGCGTCGCTGCGCGAGCATATTGCGGAGGTAGCGGAACTCGTAGCCGGGGTCGGCCTGGACGAGGAGCACGCGGATCTTCTCCTTACGCACACGAACGGTACGGGCCAGGCGGTTGTTGTCCGTGGCCAGTTCGCCTTCCTGAGGTTCCACTTCGAGGACGAAATTGAACTCGCCTTCCTGCGTGGGGCGGTAGGGGATGCGGATCTGTTGCGACCGGCCTTCGGGCCCGATCGGGATTGCGACTTCGGCGAGCATGCGCGGCTTGCCCTGTTCGCGGAGCAGTACGCGCGCCGTGCGGCCGCTATAGCCGGAGGCGGAAAGCCGAGCCTCGAAGTAGACCACGTCGCCGAGGAAGACGACGTCGTCGACGACAAGGTCGCTGAGTTGGAGGTCGCGCACCGGCCGGTCGTCGCCGAGGGCGACGAAGACGAGGGGCACACCGCGGCGGCGGGCCAAGGCGGCGCCCTCTTCGAGCGAGGGTCCCTCGGTGTTGATGCCGTCGGTCAACAGCACGATCGCGGCGGGCGGACTGCCGCGAAGATCGTCGAGCACGTCGCGGATGGCGGCACCCAGGGCGGTGGTTTCGGCCGAAGGCTGCCTGTCGCGCAAGGCGGAAACGATTTCCTCGGGCAGATCCGGCAATCGAGGCGCGGTCGAAGAAAGGTTGTAGAAACGAAGCTTGTAGCGGTCGAGGATGGCGCGGGGAAGCTCGCCATTGCGATGGGCGAGAATGGCGCGGGCAAGATTCCAACGCGTAAGGCCGGAGAAACCGGTTTCGCGGAGCCGGTCCTCCAAAGCCGCGGCGAGGGGGTTGGGATAGCGGTCCGCGATCGTCATGCTGAGGGAGTCGTCGAGGATGACCGCCACATAGGGCAGGCCGGTACGCTGAAGCAAGAGCACAAACTGGGCGAGCATAAAGAGCACTAGCGCCAGGACTGCCAGCCGGAGGGAGGCCAGCACGAGGCGCAGGGCGCGGGTGCTTGGGAATTTTCCCGGAGATAGACGGCGACGACGAAAATCACGACGACCACGGCGACCAGCAGCGTGAGCCAGGGGGGCCAATCCCAGGCGTGCTCGATGCGCCAGGCCGTGCCCTCGCCGGGCTGGGGCTCGATGCCGAACAAACGCTGAATCCAGTGGGGCAACGACATGATCATGAGGCGTAATGCCCGAACCGCCGGGCGAGGAAGGTTTCCAGCAGGAGCAGAACGAGGACCGAGGCCAGAAGCTGGCGGGAAAGCGCGTTCGGCTCGGCGATCGAGGCCTGAAGCGAGGTTTCCGGACTCTGCCAGCGAGTTTGGTGGAGGAATTCGACGCCGGGCCAGACGTCGTCGCGGAGCCGCTCGGGGGCGAGAGGCGTCAAGTCGCTCTCGGCGGGCTCGACATTGGCGGCAAACACGTCGGTGCGCGCCAACGGGCGCCGAAGCGAACGGAATACAATCCGCTTTGAGGAGTGTCGGGATGGATCCAAACGCTGGCGTCGCCCTCGGCGTGGACGCGGCCTTCCTCGGTTCGGCCGCTGGGGAGGCGGAGGGAGAACGACGTCGCGCTTGCGGCCAGGGGAAGTGTTTCCCCCAAGGGTTCGCCGACGCGCACGTTGCGTTTTTCAATTCCGCCCGCCACGGCGTAGGAGAGCATTTCCTGCACGAGCGGCAGAAAGCTGGTCCAGACCGGCAGGGCGGTCCACGAGGGATCGGCCGAGGTCGCGACGAGAAACACGCGGCCGCGATGGATCGGCTCTTCGACCAAGAGCGGATTGCCGTCGGGCAGAGCCAGGATAGAGCGGGCTTGAGAATTCGGCGGAAGGATCAACTGGAAGTACTTGCCCACGGGAATGTCGAGCAGTCCGGCGCGCTCCTGTCCCTGGAATGCGCGGACGACGGGATGGCGGTAGCCGAGCGGGTCGACGCGGGTTTGAGGACCGAGCAGCGGACCGAGGGTGGCGGGGAGAATTCGCGGCTTGTCGGGGGCGCTGCCGGCCAGTTCGCGGTTGTAGCGCTCGGGGAGGACCTGGGGACCGAGGAAGAAGACCAGGTTGCCGCCGCGCTTCAGGTAGGCATCGAGAATGCTGCGCTTCGGCGGCGGTGAATTGGGGGATGCCGGCGAGAAAGACCGCATCGAAGGGGCCGAGGTTGGTTTCGGCCAGGGCGCTTTCCGGGCGAATTTCCGCACGGACCGTCGCGCGGCCGGCCTGGTCGCTGCGCGGCGCCAGGGCCGCGGCGAGGTAGTCGGCGGCGCCCCACGTCGCACCGCCGGCCGCGCCGCCGCCGATGATCAGCACGCGAAGGGCGTCGCGCACAGGCACGGAGAGCCAGCGGTGGTTGTCGATCTCGAGCCGATCCCCTTCGATCCGGGCTTCGACGGCATGATCGCCCGGACTCTCAAAACGGCAGGAGAACGGTACGGAGCCTTTTCCGTCGGTGTCGAGGCGGACCTGCTTGCGATGGAGCGGCCTGCCATCGACGAGCAATTCGACCGCGACTTCCTCTGCCGCGCGGCGGCCGAAGTGCTTCACCTCGGCGCGAACGTTGAAATCCCGGGCGAGCAGCGCGACTGGATCGAGGGGGTGCAGGCCGACGAGGGCGGTATTCTCGGCGTCGGGCTGGCCGAGATCGACGATCTGGAAGGCTGCGCGGTCGGCCAACCGGCGGCTGCGCTCGTGGAATTCGGCCTTGGCGGCGGGGTCGAGCCCGTCGAGCGACCAGCCGACGCGGCCCAGGTCGGTGAGGAAATATACGACTTCGCGGGTAAGTCGTGGGGCTTCCTGCGCGCGGCGGTGAGGACCTCTTCCACGGCGGCGAGGGTTCGGGGCAGGTCCGCGGTGCCGTGAGGGAGTTCAAGGGCCTCGATCTCACGAAGGAAGCTGCGGGACTCGAAGGCAGGCCGTCCGACCACTACGCGGGGCGGTACGGCGAGGAGGAGAAGCGTGAAACCATCGCCTTCGGGACTCTCCTCGACGATGCGAGCAGCCATTTCCTTGGGGCGCTGGAAGCGTGTCTTGTCACTGGGGCGGTACCCCATGGAGAAGGAGCCATCGAGCACGAAGACGCGGTGGGTCCGTTGGCCGCGCGGGGCGGCCAATCCGCCCCGATTGATGACGGGTTCCGCCATGGCCAGCACGAGGAGCACGATGAGGAGGGTTCGCAGAGCGAGCAGCAGCCACTGCTCGACGTGGATCCAGCGGCGGCTGTTGCGCACGGCTGCCAGCAGGTACTCCATGGCCGCCCAGGGCATTTCGCGATAACGCCGGCGGCTCCAGAGGTGGATGAGGAAGGGCGCGGCGGCCGCTGCCAGCCAGCCGAGCATCGCAGGGCTGACGAGTTCGAAGGCGAGCAGGGGCGCGACGGAGGACATGGGAGGAGTTCGAGGAGACTGGAGTTGGGCGGTGCGAGGGACGGAGCCACGGGGACGGGAGTCATTCCCTCCGTTTGAGTCGCGAGGCAAGGTAAGTGGACAGTGCCAGGGCCAAGGACTGGTCGGTCCGCAGCAGGACGTACTCGATCTGGTGCATGCGGCAGCCGCTGCGGAGGCGTCGGAGGTATGCGTCGAACTCGCGGAGATAGGCGCGGCGGAGGGCCTTGGGCTCGACGACGACGCGGGCGGGGCGTTCGAGCCCTTGGAAGAGGGTGATTTGCTGGAAGGGGAATTCGAGTTCGGCCGGGTCGAGCACGTGGAAGAGGATCACTTCGTGGCGGTGGTGGCGGAAGTGCTTCAACCCGGTGAGCATGGCATCGACATCGTCGAACAGATCGCTCAACACGACGACGATGCCGCGTTTTTTGAAGCGTTCGGCGAGGTCGTGGAAGATGGGGCCGATCGAGGTCTTGCCTTCGGCCGAGGCACGCTGGAGGGCCTGGAGGATATCCTTGAGGTGCGAGGGGTTGCCGCTGGGCGCACCCACGAGCGAATCTCGCGATCGAAGGTGACCAGGCCCACGCTATCCTGCTGTTGGAGCACGAGGTGGGCCAGGGCGGCGGCGGCGCATTGTGCGTATTCGAGCTTGGGCATCGGCGCGGTGGGGCCGCGATAGAGCATGCTCTGGCTGACGTCGAGCACGAGCGAACAGACGAGGTTGGTCTCTTCCTCGAACTGCTTGAGGTAGAACTTGTCGGTGCGGCCGAAGACCTTCCAGTCGAGATAGCGGAGGTCGTCGCCGGGGGAATACTCGCGATGTTCGGCGAACTCGATGGAGAATCCGTGGTAGGGGCTGTGGTGCATCCCCATGACGTATCCCTCGACGATCCGCCGTGCGCGGAGCTGGAGGCCTTCAAGGCGCGCCAGGACTTGCGGATCCAAAAAGTTCGGGGAAGTTTCCACGGGTTACAATCTCGTCGTCTTCCAGTCCGAGGGTTTCGATGAGGCGGCGGATGAGGTCGTCGGGCTTGATCCCTTCGGCCTCGGCGTTGAAGTTGGTGACGATGCGGTGGCGGAGCACGGGGTAGGCTACGGCGCGGACGTCGTCGAGCCCGGCGTAGTAGCGGCCCTGGAGGACGGCGCGGGCCTTGGCGCCAAGGATCAGGTACTGGCTGGCGCGAGGCCCGGCACCCCAACTGACGTAGTCGCGGACGAAGGGAGGCACGGAGCCACGCTGCGGCCGCGTGAGGCGGACAAGCCGGGTGGCATAGCGGAGGACGTGGTCGGCCACGGGGACGCGGCGGACGATGCTGCTGAAGATTCAGGATCTCGTCGGCGCCGAGCATGGGGGTGACGCTGGCCGTTACGTCGGCGGTGGTCCGCCGGACGATTTCCAGTTCTTCATCTTCCTCGGGGTAGTCGACGAAGATGTTGAACATGAAGCGGTCCAACTGGGCCTCGGGGAGCGGATAGGTTCCTTCCTGCTCGATGGGATTCTGCGTGGCGAGCACGAAGAAGGGTTCGGCGAGCACGTGGCGGCGACCGCCGCGGTGACCTGGTGCTCCTGCATCGCTTCCAGCAGGGCGGCTTGCGTTTTCGGGGGGGTGCGGTTGATCTCGTCGGCGAGGATGATGTTGGCGAAGATGGGGCCCTTGAGGAATCGCAGCTCACGCGTGCCCGAGAGCTTGTCCTCCTGGATCACTTCCGTGCCGGTGATGTCGGAGGGCATGAGGTCGGGAGTGAACTGGATGCGGCTGAAGTCCAAGGAGAGGGAGTCGGCCAGGGTGCGGATCATAAGCGTCTTGGCCAGGCCGGGAACGCCGACGAGCAGACAGTGCCCGCGGGCGAACATGGCGATGAGGAGCTCTTCGATTACGCGCTGTTGGCCGACGATCACGCGGCCGAGTTGGCCGGTGATGGCGCGGTAGGCTTCGGTGAGCTTCTGGACGGCCTGGACGTCGGTTTCGGGGAGCATGGGTGGATCAACGGTTGTGGGGGAGGAAGGAATCGCGCCGGCCAGCGGCCGGGCGCTCGGCGAGTGCGTGGTCGGGCGCGGCGGGCGGCGCCGCGCGGTCGATGAAAGCGATCAATTCGCGGTCCGTGGCGATCAGCAGCCGTCCGCGCGCCACGAGGAGGTTTCCGCCGCCGGCGTGCCGCGGGACGAGGGCAATCTCACGGCGGATGCGGCCGGTCGCCTGATCGAAGACGAAGATCTTCTCGGCGGTGGGCCAGAGCACGCAGTCGCCGGCGAGGATTCCCCGGCCGCGGCCGAGCTTCTCGTTGCCGTGGGGCCACTGGTAGACGATCTTGCCTTGCTCTGCGCCTTGCAGGCCGATCCAGTAGATTTTGTTTCCCCCGACGATCAGGCGATCGCCGGCCACGCCTAGCAAATGGACGGCGTCGGCCAGCTCGGCCTCGGATTGCCAGAGGATCTGGCCGGTCGCGGCATCCAGCGCGAAGATGCGGGGGCTATCGGCCGGGGCGACGTAGAGGATTCCGCGATCGAACAGACAGGGGGAGAGATCGCGCCCTTCGTAGGGTTGGGGATGGGCGAGGTCGCCTTCGAGAATACGCGGGTAGAGGGTGACCCAGCGTACGCGGCCGTCGCGGGCCGAGAGGGCGGCGACGGCGCCGAGGTTCGTGTTGTAGTAGAGCGTGTCGCCTTGGAGGGTGAGAAGATTGTGGGTGATTTCGGCGGGGACGCGGTGCGCGGCCTGCGCGGGAGACTCCGCGGCGCAGACCCAGCGGCGCCAGCGGCGCTGGCCACTTTGGGCGTCGTAGCAGGCGACGTGGAGATGCGGCCGGATATCGCTATGGCGCATGGCGACGTAGAAGTTCTCCACGTCGGCGACAGGCGTGCCCTCGAAAGCCCAGCCTTGCTCGGGACGGATCGGATTCCATGCCAGACGGCCTTCGGCGGCCAGATCGAGGCCGAGCAAGTAACCCGATCCTCCGGCGGCGGGGAATTCCTGGGATCGGCTGGTCCAGGCTGCGCCGAGGCGTGCGTAGAGCCGGTCGCTGCAGACGGTGAGCGTGAACCGGGGCTGGCCGAGGCTGCCGGCCGGCACGTAGTGGCGGCGGACGTCTTCGTCGAGGGGGTCTTGGTAGATCGCCGCACGGTTGTGGCCCCACGCGGCCTTTCCGGTGGTCAAGTCGTACGCGAAGATTTCGACGAGATTGTTGACCAGGACGAGGTTGCCGATCACGACGGGATGGCAGCTCAGCGGATGGAGAGGATCCTCGGCGGCGCGGGGCGAGGCGGGGCCGGTGCCCCAGGCCGGAAGGACCTCTGGAGGTGCCGCCGCCGCGAGTGGAACGCGCCACGCGACTTCGCCGACGTCGACCAAGGCGGGTGCGGTCTTGTTCCGCTGCGGCGAACCGGCAAACGTCGGCCAGTCGCCGCTCGGAGGGCGCGGGGGCCATGCGGCGCTTTGGGCGAGCAACGTCTCCAGCGCGGCTGTGTACTGAACCTGAAGGCCGCCGAACCATCCGCGCGTCGGGATGAAGCTGGGCCAAGGCGGCGAGCTCGTCGCGGGCGCGCTCGATGGAGCCTTCGAGAATCGAGGTCAAAACGAGGCGGGCGCGGATGCCCGCCAAATCCATGTCGGTGCGGGGAACCGAAAGCCAGGTGCGCGGCGTCTGCGGCGGCGGATCGTAGGGGATGATTTTTTCCCAGAAGGCGCGCGCGGCGGCGTAGTCGCCGGATTCCAAGGCCATCTCGGCCAGGGCATCGAGCGCCTGGTCTCCCCAACTGCTGGCCAGTGCGCGATCGGTGAGTTCGAGCAATCGCTGCGGGTCGCGCTGGCGCACGGCCTCCTCAAAAAGCGTCTTGGCCTCGGCGTCGACGCGGTTGCGGTAGAGCTTGAGGGCTTCGGGCGGGAGCGAGGCAAGCTGAAGCTGGCCGTAGTCGCGCACGCTCACGTAGCGGCGGTCGGTCACCGCCACCAGCTTCTCGCCCGAGGTGTCCATGACGCGGAGCAGCGTATCGACGGCTTCGGACCACTGGCGGCCGGCTAGCAGGGCCTTGACTTGTTCGAGGGCCTTGAGGCCGTTGTCGTCGAGGCGATCTACCTCGATCGTTCCGGAGAGTTCGTAACGGGTGGGGCCGGGAGCCGCGCCGGGCACGGGGCGGGCCTCGAACTGGGCGTCCAGCAGTGCGGGCGTGGCGAACACCGCAAGCCAAGCGAGGATCACCGAGGCGCACGACCGGCGGTGATCCGCGTGCCGCGTGCTGCGTCTGTCCAGGACTGGCCATGCCATGGTCTGTAGTATACGTCGAAAAGGGGGCGTCGGGCAGTGGGCGGGCGCGTGGAGTGCGGCGGCGAGGCGGTGCAAGAGCACTTTGCCGCGTGACGGCTTTTCGACCGCAGGAGGCAATGGTGGACGGTTTGGCCGGTTTCCGGGTACTGGACCGCGGAGGGGGGCCGGCAGGCGAGATGCAGCGTCAGTCGTCTATCGGGGGGCGGACGCGAGGGCCTGGCAGAAAGCGTCGATGTTGTCGGCGGGCACGCCGGGCGGAGTGCCTCCGCCCGCCGAGAAGAGGATGCGGCGCGTGTCGGTGATCGAGTCGAGCATTTGACGCGTGGCGCAGCGAACGTCGTCGGGGCTGCCCTCGGCGAGCACGGTGCGAGGAGGCAAGTTGCCCAACAGCACGACTGAGGGCCCGCACAATTGGCGCATCTGCGGCAGCGAGTGCTGAAAGGAGAAGTTGAACAGGTTGACGCCCATCTCCTCCAGGCAGGGAGCGGTCACCAGGCCGTGGGCGTCGTTGTGGAGGGCCTTGACGGAGACGTCGATCGATTCGTAGATGCGTTTGACGTAGGGCAGCGCGAACTCGCGGAAGTCATTGCGGCCGACGAAACCGATGAGGTCGTCGAGCACGAGCACGCCGTCGATTGTGTCGAAGCACCGCCGTTGTTCGGCGATCCACTCGATGATGAAGTCGGTGACCAGAGCCAAGAGGCGGTGGCGGCGCTCGGGCTCGGTCTTGATTCCGGTGAGGAATTCGGTCTGGCCCACGAGATAGGAGGCGATGTTCATGGGGCCGCGCGCCGTGGCGAAGCGAATGCGGTGACCGCGGGCCTCGATCGCCGCGCGGCAGTGCTGCAAACGCTTGATCACGAAGGGGAGCAGTCCATCCGTGCGGCAGTTGGGCTTCTTGAGCTTGTCGGCCTGCGCGAGGTCGTCGAAGATCTTCTCGACGTAGGGGAACTCATGCTCGGGCCAGACGCACCGGCCGCCGAACGCCGAGGGCTCGGTAGACATGCCATATTCGGCCCAAAAGCCGGGCAGGAAGAGCACGTCGGGAAAGCGGCGGCAGGCGGCGAGGTTCACGTCAAACCAGACCTGGTCGCTGGCGACGTAGTCGAGGATCGAGCGGCCGGCCCAACCGGGCAACCAGGGGCTATCGACAATCAGGCCGAGCGGCAAGGGGTCGACGGCGTCGCCGCGGACAATGCGCAGAAGGAGATTCCACTGGGGGTCGGTCATTGGAGTATGGGGGGGTGAGGATCGATGCGAGCGGACGCGAGTATAGCACAACTCATCCCGCATGCGCAGACCGTGGCGCCGGGGAACGGGAGCGATGAATCGTTTCGAAGGGGGCTGCTCGCCATCCGACCAGCACCGGCGCGGCGTAATGGCGGGAAACGGGGAAGAATCAGCGGAAGAGTCCGAGGAGCGATGCGGTCAGCAGAGCCAGGCAGGCGGCGGGGAGATAGAGGAACGATGCGCGGAGGAGGTGCCGCGCGGAGGAGGTATCGCGGTGGAAGGCGAAGGCGACGGCCGGGGCCAGGTAGCCGAACCCCAGCACGGCTGCTGCTGCGGTGTAGCCCCAGCCGACCGTTCCGGCCCAGGCGGGAAGGAGGCTTACCGGAACCAGCAATCCAGCGCCGAGCAGCGAAACCGCCGCGGCGGTCCGGCCCGACGGATCAACGACGCTGGCGACGCGGACATGCGCAGCGGCGAAGTCGTCGCGATAGAGCCACGCAATGGCCATTGCGTGAGGGAATTGCCAGAAGTAAAGAATGCCGAAAAGCGTGAGGCTGGGGACACTCCAGGTGGCTCCGGCAGCCGCGGCGCCCATAAGAATTGGGGCGGCGCCGGCGATCGCTCCCAGGGGCGTTTGCCAGGCCGAGAGCATCTTCATCGGCGTGTACATCCAGACGTAGATGATCCAACTGGCAAGGCTGACAAGGGCGATGGAGATGTTTACGGCCCAAACAAGATAGAGAAGGCCGGACAACGTGGCGAGGAGGCCGAACGCGGTAGCCTCGTGCGGGCTGAGCAGGCCGGCGGGAAGGGGGCGGTGCGCGGTCCGAGCCATGGCGCGTCGGAACGGTGCTCGATGCGCTGGTTGAGGGCCAGGGCGCCGGCGATGACCAGGCTCGCGCCCAGGTGCGCGTGGAAGAGCACGGACCAGGAGGGAACCTGTGCGCGGCCACCAGCGCGGCGACGAGCATGGTGAACAACACGGTGGCGAGAATGCGGGGGCGAACCAGGTGCCAGATGCCGAGCCAAAGGCGGGGGCAGCGGGGGCGCGGTTTGGCTTGTGGCAGAACGGGCGGGGGCGGGGCGAGCTCGGTGGGGTTCATGGCGCGGCTTCCTGCGGGGTGCGGCGAAGTCGCAGCGACCACAGTGCGGAAGACAACGCGGTGACGAGCGTCAGCGAGCCCACGGCGACGTGGGCCGTGGTCAGGAACCCCTGGAGCCGTCCGCCGGACTTTACGGTGTAGTCGATGGGGTTGAACCAGAGGCCGAACCACGCGGGCCAGTTATAGTGCGTCACCCAGGCGGCGATGCCGAGAACGAGCTGCAACACGAGGAGCCAGAAGAGCCATCGCACGCGACGAACGAGGAACAAGACTGCCGGAGAAACGAGTTCCGCAGCGATCGGCTCGGGCGAGCGGTGCGCCAGACGCTTGGCGCGGTGCGCCAGCGCGATCACGGCCACGGTGAGTACGGCGGCGACGAGCACATGAAGCCAGACCCAGACGTAGAACCATACCGGGCTGAGTTCGGGGTCGGGATGGCGGAGCTGCGCGCCGAGGACGATTTGCAGATAGACGGCGGCGGTGACGGCCAGCGTCAGCGGGGGAAAGACGCGGGAGAGGGGCGCGACGAAAGTCGGATTGCGCCAGGCAGGCGAGGTGAAGCCGACCATGGCGGCGGTGAGTGCGAAGAAAACCGGGGCGGTGCATCCGTGGACCTTGGCGAGGAAAACGGCATTTTGCGTGACGCGGAAGCCGCCGAGCACGCCTTGCGCGCTCACCGCCACCAGCGCTGTGACGCCCAGCCAGCCAGTCCATCGCCGATCGTCGCGGGACCAGAGGACTGCGACCAAGGCGACGGTGAGCAGGCCGGTGGCGGCTCCGATGAGTCGGTGGCTGTGTTCGAGGAAGACGTCCCAGACGTGCAACCAGCTTTCCAGCGGGTAGAGGAAGAGGTTGTAGCCGAACGTATTGGGCCAGTCGGGGACGGCCATGCCCGCACCGTACGTTGTTACCAGCCCTCCGACCCAAATGAGCGGAAAGGTGAAACAGGCGAGCGTCCAGGCCAGCGCGTGGCCGAGTCGGTCGAAAGGGGGCTGGTGATCGACGGGAGGGACGGAAGACACGGAGCGGTGCGCCGGGGTGGTGGGGAATGGGCTAGGGGGTGGCCGTGAGGCGGGCCTGGGCTTGGAGACCGGGATCAGAAAGGGAGAGGACGTAGCGGACGATGAGCCAGATTTCGTCGGGTTGGAGCACGGCCTTCACGCCGGGGGCCTCAACGGTGCCGGGCATGGGAGTTCCCTTGATGCCGACGGCGATACGGAGGTAGATGTCTTGGGGGCTGGCGCCGCCGTGAAAGATACCTTGGCGGAAGTCGCGGGGGCGGAGCTTGACGAGAGGGAGGCGGAAGCGAGCGGCGAGCTTCTCGGTTTCCTCGGGGGTGACGCCCTTCTTGGGCTTGTTCCAGTCGTCATACAGCTCGGTGTCTTCGCCCTGACCGTCTCCTTGCGGGCCGTGGCACTTGACGCACTGCGCTTCCTTGGTGGTATAGAGGGCGCGGCCCTGGGCGATGGAATCGGTCAGATCGCCCGCAGAGGCAAGAGAAGGCGGAGGCGGAGCAGCGACGACCCATTGTTTGCGATCGGCTTCGGGCTGCTTCCAGGCATTCGCGGCGGGCAGGACGGCGTCTTCCAGTATTTCATCGATGCTCAAGGGGAGCGGCGCATCGCCGTCGACAACCAATTGCATCAGGTAGAGTTCGGTCTGGCCGCGGACGGCGAGATACTTGACGTACTCGATCAGGGCGTCAATTTCCTCGGTGCGGAGGTGGAGGAAGGAGGGCATCGACGTGCCGTTGAGTCCGCGGAGAAGGGTACGACGGAGATCGTCGCCGAGCGGCTTAGCGCCGCCGCGCGTGGAACTGTACTTGAAAGTGCCGTTGCGGAAGTCGCGGGGGTAGTAGGGCATACAGGTTTGCGCGGCCGGGCCGGCGCCGTCGCCGGAGACGCCGTGGCACATCACGCAGTGGCGGCGGAAGAGGCCGCGTTGGTTACCCTGGGCATCGCCGCCGATGGGGCCGGCCGCCGCGGCCAGGGCCTCGGCATTGAGGTCGACGCCCAACGGGACTTTGGGGTTGTCGGGAGTGCCGTAGAGCGTTTCCAGGGCTTTGGTAATTGCGGTTGCCTGGTCGGGACGGACGCTTTGCGGGATGCGGCCTTCGGTATTCAACGCGAACCGAGGGGGCGCGGGTTTCGAGCATCCCGAAAGCCCCAGGGCAAGAACCACGGCGCAGAGCCCAACGGCGGCCCGAGCGGTGCGGCAGAGCGACAACGATGGAGGCGTGTGGGGCAACGCTACTTCTTCACCAACTTTGCCGGGGAGATCTTGATCGTTCCGAGATCGTTGACTCCCGGCTTGATCGTGACTTCGAAGCGGCCCTTGGTCCAACCGGGCACGTCCAGGTAGCTGACGCGCTCCTGCCAAGCCTGGAGTTCGATCTTGCCTACGGGGAGTTTAGCGATGCGGAAGGTTCCGTCCATCCCGGAGACGGTGGCGTAGGGGTTGTCGCGGGGGAGGATATAGGCGCTCTCCCAGGGATGATAGTTGCAGGCGATGGAGACCGGGAGGATTTGGGAGCGCGTGAATTTGTAGGTGGCGTCGACGTTCTTGCCCGGAGCGGGAGCGAGGATGATATTGGCCGGCAGGTCGCCCAAGGGAGAGAAGGCGACATTCTGGGCGATGGGATCGGAATTGAGGATGTAGAAGTCTTGTTTGCCTGTCCAGAGGGTCATGCAGTGCGGCTTGAAGATGCAGTCGCGGTTGTCGAGCTTGACCTGTTTGGGGGCGGCCTCGCCGACTTCCGGGGCGACGGCGATCTTGCGGGTGCGCACGTAGAGGAAGACGTTGGCCAGACCGCCGTCGGTTCCCACCATCAAGCGATTCGTCGCGGATGTCGTGCTTGCCGCAGCATTCGACGTCCTTGTCGACCTTGAGCTTCTTGCGCTCGGGCGCTTGGCCGTCGTAGACGAACCGTCCGACCAGGTCGCCCCATTGGCCGTCGGCGGCCAGGAGGATCGTTGGAGCGGGGAAAGCGAAGGTGACGGCACCGGCGGCAGCGGCCGCGCCTGCAACGAATCGACGACGGTTCAACGAATGAGGCATCAGGGGATTCCTTGGGAGGCACGCTAGCGTCTTGCGCCCGACTCGATCATCTTGCGGATCGATGCGCGGCGCTTCAGGTGCTCTCCGTAGTGTACTAAGAGGTCCATGACGGCGTCGAGTTGCTCCAGGCTGCTTCCCTTGAGCAGGTCCTGGCCGAGCGTCTGGTCGTGGGGGAAGTTGACCGGCATGGCGGTATAGGGCAGGACCGATTTGGGGTTGGCCAGCCAGCGGCGGAGATACTCTGGACGGATACGGCTGCCGACGCGGTCCAGATTGGGGGCCAGGACGGTGCGATTCTCGCCGTCGGGTCCGAAGTCGCCCACGAGATGACACTTCGCGCAGTACGTGGTGCGATCGGTCAGGAGGCGCAGGGCGTCGTCGGCGCGGGGACCAGGGGTCGGTTCACCTCCTGCGGGCTGAGATGCTACCCGAGCGTCGGCGGTGTAAGGAAATTCGACCCCGGCGACGGCGGCGAAGTAGTCGACGAGCTGGGCGGCCTCGTCGGGGGCGAAGTTGAACTTCGGCATGCGGAGCAAAGCCGCGGGCCGGATCACGGAAGGGTTGAGCAGGTAGTCGTAGAGCCAGGCGGGCTGAACGATTCGCCCCTCGTGGACCAGTGCGGGCGGGACCCAGCCCCAGGCCTCGACCACCGTGGCGGTGGAACCGGACTTCTTGCCTTCTTCGATGGCGACGGGGTAGAGGAGCCGGGCGAAGCGCGCCGCCGAGGGCGGGACGCCTGGCGACGATCTGCCCGGGACCCGCGAGCACGCCCGCCCCGCCCACCGGCCACACCTGGCCGGCGATGGCGGCCGGTTCCCAGAGCGTGAAGGAGTAGAGCGGGTTGCCGTCTTCGTCCTCGGTTTCCTCGAGTTCGCCCTCGGCGTTCCACTGCGGCATGCCCACGAGTTCGGCGCGGAGCAGCCCCCGTCGGTCTTCTTGAAGCGAAGCGGCGATCTCGGCCTGAGCAACCTGCGGCTTGAGGAACGGATAGTCCGCGGCGGCGATCGGCTGAGGCGCCTTGTCGGGCGGAAACTCGATCGTCCAGCGCTCCATCTCCAGCGTGTGGCACTGGGCGCAGCCGTAGTGGTCGAGCACCTTGCGGCCCTCGACGAGGGCCTGCGCGTGCGGCGATCGGGTTGATAGACGTATTGACTGTTGGGCGGCTCGGCCACCAGCCCGAGCACGAAAGTCATGATCGCCTCGCGCTGGTCGGGCGTGAGCGTGAAGCGGCCCATCAGGAGTTGTTCGTTGAACGCCTTGCCGGCAGACTTCTGGTAGTCGAAGCTCCGCGGGGCGCGGAGCTTCTGCCAGAGAAAGCCCTCGCGGCGTTTGCCCACAATCGCGTCGAGGAAGAAGCCTTCGTCGGCGCTGTTGCCGGCCGATTCCGCGCGTGCCGCGTCCGTCTGCCGTGGCGGTAGCTCCGGACGGCGCGGCAGGCGGTGCGGAGCTGCCCGTGCTGAGGACGAAACGGTGGACTTGCTCGAAGGCCAGCAGCGACTCTTGCTTGCGGCCCCAATCGGAGAGGGCCGGGCCGATCGAGCGCGGCGTCTTCGAAACCGGGGATGTCGTGGCAGCCGAAGCAGCCGCGTTTGCGAATGGTGCGGCGGCCCACGAAGCGGGTTTTCTTCTCCGTGGCGGCCGGGCCGAGCAACTCGCGCGTCGGCGGGCACTTGTTCGGCCAGACGGTCGGGGATCCCGTCGCGAAGATACGCTTGCGCGGTACTGCGGGGGAAAAGGCCCTCAAGGTACATGCGCGCCAGGGCATCGAGATCCGACTCGACCCAAGCCGCCAGCGGCGGGGCACGCCAGGCGCTGGAGGAAACCAGATACGCGGCGATGTCGGCCGCGGGATCAGGAGCTGCCCCACTCCCCTGCCCTGCTTCGGCGGTTGGCGGGAGGAGTGCGTTGGGCATGAGAGTTCGCGGCGCGTAGCGCGTAGGATCGCGGAGCCAACTCACGAGCCACGTGTGGCCCGACGGCGTGGTGAGTTTGCTGCCCAGTCGCGACAAGTCCGGACCCTGGGTCGACTGGGCCGCGGGAAAGTCGACGTGCTGATGGCAGGCCAGGCATCCCAGGGTCTGGAACAAACGCTTGCCGCGCTCGACCGACGCAGTTTGCAGGGCCCGGTCTGCGCCGGGCGGCGGCGAAAGAGGCGGACTCACCGCGAGCAAGTACTGCTGGATGGCGTGGATCTCGACCGGTTCGTAGCGCTGCGCCTGGTCGAGCCCCTTGCCGTCGAGGTGCTCGCGCATGCCGAAGAACTGGGGCATGCGCGTCGCCGGGCGGAAGTCGGAGGGCCGCGCGATCCAGGCGCGGAGAAACGGGGGGGCGAGCTTGGCCGAAAGGCCGCGGAGGCTCGGTCCGACCTTGCGCATCGTGCCGGGGGCGGTGTTTTCCGACGACAGCAGGTTCAGCATCACCCGGGAATGCGCATTCTTGAAGTTCGCAGCGATTGGATCGCCGGGCGCTGACTTGTTCGCTTGGCCGGGGATTGTAGCGGCGGACGGCGACACTTCAGCGGGGCGCAGAGCGCGACGAGTTGACGGCGCAGCTCGCGATTCTCCGGATGGGCAACCACCTGGCGGGCCAAAGTTTGCTGGTCTTCGCGCAATCCAGGGTCGGCCAGCAGGGTCAAGGCGGCCTCGTGGTAGTTCGGTTCGAGCCGCAAGTCGGGGCCGATGCGCTCGCCCGCCGGACCGACGCCCTTGATTTCGTGGCAACCGAAGCAGCCGAGCTGCCGCACCTGATGGTAGCCGGCCACGAGCTTGGCCGCGGGAGGATCGGGGAAACGGCGGCTTGGCTCCAGCTCGGAAACCTGGTGGTGGCACTTGAGACAGTTGCTCTGGGCCAGGCGCGCGGGCGCATGGGGAAGCCCCAGTCGGGGTTCCAGAACCAACTGTGCTGCTGGCGCCAGCGGGCCTGCTGGTCGGGATCGTTGGGAGTGTGGGAGGCGAACTTGAATTGCGTGGCGCTGCCCTGGCCGTCGTGACAGACGGTGCAGCCGAACTCACCGAGCGGGTGCGGGCTCTGAGAGCCGAGATAGAGATCCAGTCGCGGGTGCGAACGATAGGGGTGGGGCAGGCCGCGGCGGACTTCGATTCCGATCGGCTTGCCCCAGGCGGCAACGTCGAGCAGTCGCGGCGCAAGGTCGGCGGGCGTCGCCACGGGTTGGCCGGCGACCGCCAGAAGCACATCGCCCGGCATGAGGCCGGCGCGGGCCGCGGCCGACTTCGGTTCGACCAGGGCGACGGCTGCGGCGGCGGGGTCGAGAACGCCCCCTTCCATCACGGTGAAGCCATAGACGGTCTCGAGCGATGGCTGGGCTGGCTGAGGCGACTTCTCGGCTTCCGGAGACGTGGTGGGCGTGGGCAGCGAAAGCTTCAGCACGCGCTCGGAGGCACAGAGCGGTTCGACGGCCGAGCCGGGGCTGCGCGGTCGATGCCCTGGTGGCAGGTGCGGCAACGATCGAAGCGGGCCACGCGGCGGAAATTGTAGTCGATGGTCAAGTCCGGCAGCCAGGTCTGGTCGACCGTCAACGGGCGGGCGAAGGCTTCGAGGAATGGCCAGCCGAGCATGCGGTGGGCGAAGCTCGGCTGCTGCTCGGTCACAGTGCGCTGGAGGCGATCGACGTTGGCGCGGTGGCGGCGCATCGCCTCGCGCGCCGGCACCTCGGGGCGCTCGATCTCGGCGTAGATGGATTGCAGGCGCGCGTGGTGACCGCCGGCCTGCTCGCTGGAAAGGGTCAGGGCGGCGACTTGCTCTCGGAGGATTTCCGCGGTGGCGCGGAGGGCGCTTAGGCGGGAAGGTGCCGGGCCTTCGCCCACCGCGGCCTCGTAATTTGTACGTGCTTCGTCGAACTCCGCGCGGCGGAATCGCAGGCGACGATCGGCGTTGTCTTGCTCCAAGCGCGCCGCGGCAAGGTAGGGTGCCAGGCACGCGAGGAAGCTTTCGCGCGCGGCGGGGCTCGGTTCGGCGGCAAGCCGCTCGTAAGCGGTTGCCAAGGCATCGCCGCCTCCGGCCGCCTCGCGGAAACGATCGACGAGGGCTTTCTCGGGGACGGTGCGGCGGGCCTCGTCGAGGGCTTGTGCGAGCCGCTCCTCGTCGGCGCGGAACTGCGTACTTTGCTCCTGACGGAGGGCCGCTTCGGCGAGCCAGGGCTCGACGCGATCGCGGAAGGTGCGCTGGTACTGCTTCCAATCGCGGAAATGATCGGCCGCGATCATCCAGACCGTCACTGCCAGCATCGCCAGCGCCGCCAGCGCGAAGACGACGTGTAGACGCTTGAGATTGTAGAAAGTGGCGTCGGGCGACGGCATGCGACGATTCGACGAGTGGGTCAGGAGATCGGGTTCAGAAGTTGAAAAAGTACTCCGGAATGCTGACGACGTAACTCAGATTGACCGTCCAGCGGAGGATCATCTTCAGCGGCAGGGCGAGCATCATCAGGAGCAGCAGCATGACGATCCAGTAGCGCGAGCGGCCCATCGCGCGGCGGAAGTCGCGCGATGACGGTACGGGCCAGGAGCGATCGGCAGGCCGACGAAGTAGAGTCCCAGCAGAACCAGGCCGGCGATTTCGCGCCAGAGCGATCCAGGCGAGCCGCAGCAGAGTTCCGCCCTCCGGCGCGGCGGTTGCGGCAGCGCCGCGGCCCAAGCCGATCGCCCAGAAGTACTCGGAGAGCTTCACGTTGTTCATGGCGAGCACGCTTGTGCGGGTCGCGGGGCTCGTAGAGGCCGAAGAAGTTCCAGTTCGGCCCGCGCAGGAACGTGCCGACGAGGATCAGCAGGATCCACAGCTGCAGGAAGCCGAACAGGAAAACGAGGTAGCCGAACTTGCCGCTGGGCGATCGTGTAGTAGCCGCTGCCCTGCGGGTTGAAGTCGAGATACGGAATCGCCACCAGGCCGAAGATGATCAGCGCCGGCAGGATCACGCCGGCCATCGACGGATCGAAGAAGACGAGCATCTCCTGCAGGCCGAGGAAGTACCAGGGGGCCTTCGACGGGTTGGGCGTGACCACCGGATTGGCCGGCTGCTCCAGCGGCGCCGCGGAGCACGAGCGACCAGACGACCAGCACCACCGTGAGGACGACCATGGAGATCAGCTCGATGTAGACCAGGTCGGGCCAGACCAGACGTGGTCTGGCGATATTCGTCCTCGACCGGCGGCCGGCCGTGCGCAGGCGGCGGTCGTTCTCGACCGGCCTGGGCGGCGCCCAGCCAGGTGAAGAACCCGAGCAGGTAGACCATGGCCACGATCGGCACGTTGTCGGGCCGGAGCACGATGGCGGCGAAACTCGGGATCGGTCAGCGACAGGCCCAGGAACAGCCAAGCGACGCGTTGAGCAGTCCGTCCAGGCGACCGCCGGCTGCACGAAGAACCGCCGGCCCGAGATAGAGCACGGTCAGGACGGCCAGCGAGCCGACGGTGAAGGTGACCGGGCCGAGCAGGCCGTCGATGGCCGAGCTTGACCGCTTCGGGCATCTCCGGCGGGCGGCCCGCAAAGCGCGGCAGTCCGCCAGGACGGCGAACAGCACCGGCCAGCGCGAGCCAGGCACCGGCTCGGCAGATACGTCCGCGCACGCGCCGCGCGCGCCACGCTGCCAAGCGCATTGGCCGCGGCGCGACGGCCAGATAGAACGCGGCCCAGCGGGCGAGGCGACGTTCTGCGAGGAAGTTCGTGGGCGTCGGAGTGGCATCGGGCAGTGTTCAGGGTCGAGCGATCGGTGACAAGTGCCGCGCGTCGCGTTCGGCAGACTCCTGCGGTCCGGTCACAAGCGGCCCGCTGATGCCGCCGTCCTTGCGCACGCGCCAGAAGTGGACCGCCATCAGGAAGCGCGGCGACCAGCGGGATGGCGACGCAGTGCAGCACGTAGAAGCGGTTGAGCGTCTCTTCGCCGACGGCCCGGGCGCCGAGCAGGGCGAAGCGCGCGTCGGAGCCGCTGGTGATCAGGTCGACGCCGCCGACGGCGAGCAGCTGCTGCCCCGGCCCTTCGTGGCCGAGCAGCGGCGCGGCCCGGGCCATGTTCGAGCCGACCGTGACGGCCCAGATCGACAAGCTGGTCCCAGGGCAGCAGGTAGCCGGTGAACGACAGCAGCAGCGTGAGCACCAGCAGGATGACGCCGACGACCCAGTTGAACTCGCGCGGCGGCTTGTAGCTGCCGGTGAGGAACACGCGGAACATGTGCAGCCAGACGGCGATCACCATCGCGTGGGCGCCCCAGCGGTGGAGTCTCGCGCAGGATGCCGAGCGAGACCACGTCGCGCAGGGCGAGCATGTCGTTGTAGGCCCACTCGAGCGTCGGCCGGTAGTAGAACATCAGCAGCACGCCGGTGATCGTCTCGACCAGGAACAGGAAGAACGTGATCCCGCCCATGCACCAGGTGTAGCTCGAGCCGCACGGCGTGCTTGCGGATCGCGACCGGGTGCAGGTGCAGGAAGAGGTTGGTCAGCATCACCACGACGCGGTTGCGCCGGTCGACCGGCGCCGGGTGGCGGAAGATGCTCTTCCAGAGTCTGCGAATTGCGGATTCGTTCGCGTAGAGCCATACGGAGAAGAGATGACTGCGGGGCGGGTCAGGTGGCCACGTAACTGGCCGGGTCGTTCCACTGGCCGAGTTCTTCCTGGAAAGTCTTGCGGCTTGTCGACCTCCAACTGGCCGTCGTCGGCCAGGCGGATCGCGTAGCGTTCCAGCGGCCGCGGGGCGGGGCCTTCGAAGTTGATCCCGTCGACGTAGAAGCCGCTGCCGTGGCAGGGGCACTTGAACTTCTGCTCGCTCGCCTGCCAGAGGGTGATGCAGCCCAGGTGCGTGCAGACGGTCCGCAGGGCGTAGATCTGCCGCCGGCCCCGATACACGCCGTGGACGACCCAGACGCCGAAGCGCTCTTTGAACCGGGTTTCCACGTAGCCGGGCGGATAGTCGCCGGGACGGCCGACCTTGAAACGGCTCGGGCGGCTCGGTCAGCACGTTGGGCATCATGAACCGCGCGGTGGCTGCCGCCCACAGCCCGCTGGCGGCTCCCAGGGCGGTGAATCCCAACCCGAACCAGGAGCCGAACATCGCTCGCAGGAACCCGCGCCGCCTGGGGTCGGGGCTTGACCGCCGGGGTTGCGCCGCCGAGTTCGGGGCAAGGTCGTCGCTCATCGCCGTGGTGCAAAGGAAAGGAATCGCCGCGCGCCGCGGGGCCGGCAACGGCGGTACGGCCGGGTGGGAAGGTCCGAAGGGCTCGAATTCTTTTATGTCCCGCGCGCGCGGCGGTGTCAACCACTCTTTCGCCGGGGTGCGGGCGTTTGGAAATCGGGGGACGAGCAAGTCGAGCCAGCACCCGGCCCAGGGAACGGTCCGCCGCGACCCGTGCAGCATGCGACCCGCGCAGCGCAAGCCGCGAGCTTGCTGCGCCCTGACCGCAGCGCGGCAGTTGAACCTAGAATCGTGGGCTGGCGCGAAGCGAACGGAGGCACGCAGTGAACATTCTGATCGTCGGTAATGGGGGGCGCGAACACGCCTTGGCTTGGAAGATGGCGCAGAGCCCGCGCGCGGACCAGGTATTCGTGGCCCCGGGCAACGCAGGCACGGCCTTGGACGCCGAGAACGTGGAGATTGCGGCCAATGACATCCCGGCTCTGATCGCGATTCGCCAAGGACGCACGCGTCGATCTGACGGTCGTCGGGCCGGAGGCACCCTTGGCGGCGGGTATCGTCGACGCCTTTGAGAAGGAAGGGCTGCGGATCTTCGGTCCGACCAAGGCGGCCGCCGAGCTGGAAGCGAGCAAGGTCTTCTGCAAGGACTTGCTGCGCCAGGCGGACGTGCCCTCGGCCGACTACCAGACGTTTACCGACCCGAGCCGCGCGATTCGCTTCCTCACCGAACGCGAGGACATGCCGGTCGTGGTCAAGGCCGACGGCCTGGCGGCCGGCAAGGGCGTGATCGTTTGCGACGGACGCGAACAGGCGCTGGAGGCGGTGAACCTGATCGGAATGCAGCGAGTCTTCGGCGCGGCGGGCGATCGGATCGTGATCGAGGAGCGGCTCCACGGCCAGGAGGCGAGCGTGCTGGCGATCACCGACGGCCAGACGATCGTCACGCTCCAGCCGGCCCAGGACCACAAGCGCGGCCTACGACGGCGACCCGGGACCGAACACGGGCGGCATGGGGGCCTACTGCCCTGCCCCGCTGGTGGACGACGCGATGCTGCACTGGGTCGAAGAGCACATTCTCGTGCCCACGGTCCACGCGATGAAGCGCTCGCGGCGGCCGTTCCGCGGCGTGCTCTACGCCGGGGTGATGATCACCAACCAGGGGCCCAAGGTGCTGGAATACAACGTGCGGTTCGGCGATCCCGAGGCGCAGCCGCTGCTGATGCGTCTGAAGACCGACCTGGTCGACGTTGCTGGATGCCGCGGCCAGCGGCCGGCTGGAGCAGATCGGTCCCCTGGAGTGGGATCCGCGGCCGGCGGTGTGCGTGGTGATGGCCGCGAGGGCTATCCGGGCGACTACCGCAAAGGGCTGCCCGATTCGCGGTCTGGACGAGGCGGCGGAGGTGCCCGACGTGAAGGTCTTCCACGCCGGCACGAAGCTGGTAAACCGGCCGCGGTTACCAACGGGGGACGCGTGCTGGGCGTGACGGCCCTGGGCGACAGCATCGCCAAGGCCAAGTTGCAGGCCTATACGGCCGTGCGAAGAGATCCGCTGGGAAGGGGCCTGGTGCCGGAAGGACATTTCCGACAAGGCATTTCGATAGGGGGCATTTCGATAGGGGGCATTTCGATAGGGGGCATTTCGATAGGGGGCATTTCGATAGGGGGCATTTCGATAGGGGGCATTTCGATAGGGGGCATTTCGATAGGATCGCTGGTCCTTCCACGGTCTGCCGAAGGCAGCGAAGCGGCACCTTGCGACGATGTCGGCGCGTCCCCTAGCGAACGTGCCGCATCCGGGAAAGAAACTTCCTGGACGCGGCACGCGTTCTCTGAGGCTCACTCGGGGATTTTGGGTGGGCTTTGCCGTACGGCAGCGGCAGAGGCCGGGGGTGTCAGCGATCGAGGATCTCGAGGGCCTGGTCGCGGTAGGCGTTCATGACGTAGGGAATGCGTGTGACTTCGGCGCATTCCTTGGTGAGGCTCATCAGATCGTCGCGGCTGATGGAGGCGATATTGAATCGCCGGGCGCCGGCCATGAGCTGTTGCAGGCCGACGGAGAGCTTCTGGGCATAGGAGAAGATGCCGATGGCCCCCAGGGGGATGTTCTGCCATCTCTCCGCTGCCGACGATATCGGCTACCTGTTCCCAGCAGACGAAGATCTCTTCGAAGTTTTCGCCGTATTGGCTGACGGACTTGGGGAGTCCGCCGTTGTTCTTCCAGAGGCCGATGTTCTTGCCGACCATGCCCGGGATCATCAGGGCGCGGCCCATGCAGACGGCCTTGACGAAGGGCGCGCCCAAGGCGAGGGCCTTGAAGACGTGGTCTTCGGAGCTGAACCCGCCGGCGAAGGCCAAGTCGGGGACGCGCTGGCCGCGCGCGGCGAGGCGCGGCGAATTCGGCGGCGGCCGAATGAAGGTAAATGCTGGGCACTCCCCACTCTTCCATCATGCGCCAGGGGCTCATGCCGGTGCCGCCCGGGGCGCCGTCGATGGTCAGCAGATCGATTCGGGCCTTGCTGCCCCACTTGAGGGCCATGGCCAGTTCGCGCAGGCCATAGGCGCCCGTCTTGAGCGTGATGCGGCGGAAGCCGAGCTTACGCAGTCGGTCGCACTCGGCGAGGAAGCCCTCTTCGTCCACGAAACCCAGGCGGCTGTGGCGCTCGAATTGCTTGATCGCGCCGTCGCGGTAGGCGGCTTGGATGATCGGATTCGAGGGGTCGGGGGTGACGATGTAACCGCGTTTTTGCAGCTCCAGGGCGCGCTGGAGGCTGTCGACCTTGATCTCGCCGCCGATGCACTTGGCGCCCTGGCCCCACTTGAGCTCGATCGTCTCCAATCCGTGCTTCTGGATGACGTACTCCGCCACGCCCAGTCGAGTATCCTCGACGTTCATCTGGACGAGGATCTCGCCGAGGAAGCGCTGGTAGCGCTTGTAGATTTCGATGCGGCGGTCCATGTCGGGGGCCGAGCGGATCTTGCCTTGGGCGTTGAGTTCGAGCTGAGGGTCGATGCCGCAGACGTTCTCGCCGCAGACGAGAGTCACGCCGGCCAGCGCGGCACCGACGGCGAAGTGCTCCCAGTTCTTGCGGGCGATCTCGGTGGAGCCGAGCGCGCCGGTGAACACCGGGGCGGCCATTTTCACCTTGAGGTCCCAGCCGTACTGCGTGCCGACGTCGACCGAGGGAAAAGTGCAGGTGTCGGAGTTGGCCGGCACTCCGGCGGGCAACCCGTCGCCTCCCAAGGCATAGCCCTGGATGTTGAGGTGCGAGTAGTCGACGGGATAATCCTTGTCGCCGCCCGCGGTGACTTCGCCGAACGGTCCGGGATAGATCAGCTCGCGGCCGCGGAACGAGGCCTGGAAGACTTCGCAGTTGCCCTTGCAGCCGTCCATGCAGCGGGAGCAGAGGCCGGATTGCGGGACGACGGAGCGCGACCGGTTGACGGTCGACGTGGCGTCGTTCGCGTTGGGACGTTGGAGGTTCACGGGAGTTCTCCTTGGCAGGATCCTGGGAAACGGGGCACGGTCCTGAACACGGGAACGTCGAGCGTCGGCAACCACGGCGACCTACGCGGGGCAAAGACTCGTCGCGGCCGGACAGAGCGAGCGAGGACGTCGGCGTGGGGCTGATTATAGCAGGGGCACACTATCATGTATTGCACATTTGGCTAATACATAGAATTAGTTTTGCTAATGACCGATCGCCCCGTGGGCGATAGCAGTGCGGTCGAGGAGCTCAGGCCAGGGCGGGAAAAGACGGCCTATTGAGTGTTGCGCTGCTTATGAAGCGAGGGCGACCCACGGAAGCCCGGTTTCCCGGTACAGAAGGCTTTGAACTGTTCCACAATCCACAACGGCATCCATAAGGCGGTTGCGCGGGACGCAGACGCGAGAGGTCGAAAAGCGCATCGGCATTAGCCGTCGTCGAGTTCCCGTTCAATGTCCTCCAGGTAGCCGGGCGGGAACGGGTTGGTGAGATCGAGGTCGTTGGGCTTGTCGGAGGCGCTGGGCGTCTTTGCGAGGGCGGGAACGTCGCTTCGATCGCGGTTTGGGCGACGCGGGTGGTGGAGATGGAGCAGGTGGAGACGGAGGAGTCTGTGGGCGTGAGGGACGACGGGCGCGTTCCTCTTCGAGGACTTGCTCGACGAGTTTCTCGCCTCCGAACTGAGCGAGCCAGGCGGCGACCTCATCGGGCACCAAGGGATCGGAGGGTTTGAGGGGAAGTTCGGGCGATCTGGCTGGGGCGTCGGCGCGGCGGCGAATCTCGTCGTGCCAGGCATCGCTATCGACGGCGCGCGCGCGACGGCGGCGCGCAGAGCGCTGCACTTCGTGGTCGCTCGAGACCACGATCAGTTGGCGCGGGGCCCGGTCGGCGTCGATCAGTTCGGCGATCAGCGCGTCGGCGGTCTGGTTTCGGGGGGCGAAACGGATGGTGACTCCGTGGTACTCCAGGGCACGAGGCAAACCGGCGGGCGCGTCCTGGGCATCGAAGACGACGGTGGTCTCCCGCAGTTCCGCGGGCGTGAGCGACTCGACGAGGAAGCGGAGCAGACCCAGACGGGAGCGTTCTAGAGCCTTGCCGAAGCCCCGGCCGGGAATGCCGGCGACGTAGAGCAGGTTATAGCCGTCGATGAGGATTCGCATTTCAGAGCCGATCCGAGAACCGTGTGTTGCCCAAGAATCGCTCGGCTGCCCAGGCCGTTGCGGCAGTTTTCGGATAGGTTTTTTGAGCCGATCTTGAAATCGTCTGCGGGGCGGCGATTTCTCGGCCGCCGAAGGCCGTTGCGGCAGTTCTGGGATAGGTTTTTCGAGCGATGCTTATCGGCGGAATCGCAGTTCGCCGCCGACGAGCACGGCCACGGCGCGGCCCTTGAGCCGCCAGCCGGCGAAGGGCGTGTTGGTGCTCTTGGAGCGAAACTCGGCGGGGTCGACGGTCCAGGAAAGCTCGGGGTCGATCACGGTGATGTCGGCGTCGGCGCCGACGCGGAGGGTGCCCTTGGGGATGCCGAGGATGTGCGCAGGGTTGACGGTCAGCTTGGCCAGCGCCGTCGGCCAGTCGAGGTGGCCGGGGTCGACGAGACGTGAGACGAGCAGGCCAAGAGCGGTTTCCAGGCCGACGATACCGAACGGCGCACGGTCGAGCTCCTGCATTTTCTTTTCTTTGGCGTGCGGGGCATGGTCGGTGGCGATGACGTCGATGGTGCCATCCTTGAGTCCGTCGATGATCGCGTCGACGTGGTCTCTGGCCGCGGAGCGGGGGATTCATCTTGCAGTTGGAGTCGAAGGTGCGGAGGCAGTCGTCGGTGAGCGTGAAGTGATGGGGGGTGACCTCGGCGGTGACGCGCACGCCGCGTCGCTTGGCACGGCGGATGATCTCGACCGCTGCCGAGGTGGAAACGTGCATTACGTGCAAGCGGCCGCCGGTGGCTTCGGCCAGGGCGATGTCGCGGCTGACCATGACGTCTTCGGCGGCGGCGGGAATGCCGGGCAGTCCCAGGATCAGCGGAGACGATGCCTTCGTGCATCACGCCCTGCTGGGTCAGTTCGGGAATCTCGGCGTGGTTGAGGACCGGCTTGTCGAACATCAGGCAGTATTCGAACGCCCGGCGCATCAGTTCGGGGTTGTACACTGGGGCGCCGTCGTCGGTGAAGCCCACGGCTCCGGCGGCGACGAGCTGACCGATCTCGGCCAGTTCCTTGCCTTCGCGGTTCTTGCTCACGCAGCCCAGTACGAAGACGTTGCAGTTGCCGGCCGCACGGCCTGGTGGCGGATGAATTCGACCGTGCCCTGGCTGTCGACGGGGGGATCGGTATTGGGAACGCAGGCGATCGAGGTGAAGCCGCCGGCAAGAGCGGCGGCGGTGCCGGTTTCGATGGTTTCGTCTTCCTCGCGGCCGGGCTCGCGGAGGTGGACGTGCATGTCGATCAGCCCCGGGGCGACGATCTTGCCCGCGGCGTCGAGAATGGTGGATCGCCCGCCGGCGGGGACATCGTAGGCGGCGATGCGGCCTGCGTCGACCAGGAGGTTCGTCACCCGGTCCATCTGCTGACTGGGGTCAATCACGCGACCGTTCTGGATGAGGATCGTGGACATGGGAAGGGAGCGGGGGACGGGGTTTCCGGGAGCGGGGGACGATCAGCAGGTTTTTTTGCCTACCAGCAACCAGAGCACGGCCATGCGCACGGCCATGCCGTTGGTGACCTGATCGAGGATGGCGGACTGGGGGCCGTCGGCGACGTCGGGGGTGACTTCCACGCCACGGTTGATGGGGCCGGGGGCAAGGATGAGCACGTCGGGCTTGGCGCGGGCGAGGCGCTTTCGATCCATGGCATAGAGCAGGGCGTACTCGCGGACCGAGGGGAAGGGCCGGGCGGATTGGCGTTCGAACTGAATGCGGAGGAGGTTGAGCACGTCGACGCGGGGGAGGATGTCGTCGAGGCTGTAGGAGACCTCGACGCCGAGTTCCCGCCAGCGGGGCGAGACGAGGGTCGAGGGGCCGCAGAGGATCACGTGGGCGCCGAGCTTCATCAGCCCCCAGAGGTTGGAGCGCGCGGTGCGGCTATGGGCGATGTCGCCGACCATGGCCACGGTGAGCCCGTCGAGGTGGCCGCGGCGCTGGCGGATGGTGAGGATATCCAAGAGGCCCTGGGTGGGATGCTCGTGGGCACCGTCGCCGGCGTTGATGACTGAACAATTGAGGTTCTGGGCGAGGAGGTGGGGGGTGCCGGGCGTGCGGTGGCGAACGATCATGACGTCGGCCTGCATGGCCTCGATATTCTTCGCGGTATCGATGACCGTTTCACCCTTGGAGAGGCTGCTGGTGGCGGCGGAGAAGTCGACGGCATCGGCGCCGAGGCGGCGCACCGCCAAGGAGAAGCTGGTACGCGTGCGTGTCGAGTTCTCGAAGAACAGGTTCACGCAGGTCTTGCCGGAGAGGATGGGGAAGCGGCGCTCGCCCGCATCGAGCCGACGGCGAAAGATCTCGGCGGTGTCCAAGGCGAGCGCGATTTCTTCCGCGGACAATTCCTCCAAGCCGAGCAGGTGGCGCTGTTTCCAGCAGTGCGCGGCGCCCAGTTCGGGCAGTTCGGTGGTCATCGCAATCGATTCCGGAGTGCGAATGTGGGCAGATGGGGAGGTGCCGGCGCACGGCCACGGCGCCGGCCCCGGAGGGAGATTCTAACACTCGACGGCGTGGGTGCAAGCGGTGTGTTACTGCGCAACGCGCCAGCGCGCGTTGAACAGGCCGAGGATGACGCGCACAGCGCCAAGTCGAGGGCCAGGTAGAAGGCGAGAAAGGCAAAGACCGTGTAGCCGGGCCAGGCGACCGCTTGCGTAGTCTCGGCGCAGCGTGGCTTGCGGTGGGACGCGGGGCCGCACCTCGCCGCCAAGCCGCAGGGGGAGACTGAAAGCGGCCGCGAAAGGACTGGTGAAGCCGAATTGCGCAATACGCGGGCCGGGCGGGGTGGCCAACGCGAACGTGCCTTCGATCACCCGCGCGGTCACGTAGGAATAGGGCTGGGTACCGATCCACAGTGCGTTGTCGCGAACCGTGGCCGGGACCCCAATCCCTTCCCCCGACGTCGTACGCAACTCGGCAAACCGCCGAGCCACTTGATCCAAGTCGTCCCCAGCGTGGACCGCGAGGTCTGCGGAAAGTCCGGAGGGCATGGTCAGACGGATCACGGCGGGTGCAGAAATCACGCCCTCGGGCTCGTAGTGGACCCAAGCCCCGACGGTCGGGAAGAGGAGATCGGAGAGTACCTTGCCGACCACGGGCACGGCGAACAGCGCGATGAGGATCAGGTAGACCGTCATCATGCTGATCGAGGTCTTTCGGAAAAGCACCGAGCAGAACAGACCCAGCGTGGTCGTGGTCAGGCAGGTGACGAGGATCACCAGAAGGTAGCCGACGATCGTCAGGGTGTTGGTCCAGTAGGTCCAGGGAGGCAAGAGCCAAGCCAGGAGGATGGGCCAGACGAGGAAACTGGTGAGCACGACCGAAACGCGGAGGCTGGAGATCATCTTGCCGGAGAGGATCTGCCAGGGGGTCAGCGCGGTGGTGAGCAAGAGGTCGAGGGTTTGTCGCTCGCGCTCGTTGGTCACGGAACCGGCGGAGAAGACGGGGCCGACGAGCATGTTGAACAGCAGCACGTAACTGGCATACCACGGGGCCAGGTCCGGCCAGATATAGAGGCAGGCGGCCATGACGAGCAGGGCCAGTCCCATGCTCATCTGGATTACCAGCCGGAGCATGAGCGTGCCGTGGCCGAACAACTCGCTGCGCATCTCCTTGTCGTAGACCGGATTGAGGCGGTCGGTCATGAGATCGTCGCGCTTCGGCGGCGCGAAAAGCTTGTCGGGGAATTGGTCGCTGCGGATTACCATGCCCACGGCTTCGCGCTGCTCCTCCTCGAGGTCGACGACCTCTTCGGCCTCCGCACCCACATCGGGTGGATAGGTGAGACGCCGGCTGATTATGACCATGAGCAGTGTGCAGAATACGGCGGAGACGGCGGGCACTACGCCGGCCAGCACGATCAAGAGAAACTCGGAGAACGACTGAAAGGCTAGGTAGAAGAGGATCCCGAAGAGCACCAGCGGCAGGATCAACAGATACGACACTACGACCGCGGCCAGCGTGCGTTTGAAATAGCTGCTGACGGCCAGGCAGATCATGCTGAAGGCGAGCACCGACGCGCCCATGGCGGCGTAGGTGGCCAGCACTTCGTAGATGTGTCTTCCACCCAGCGGGAGGCAAAGCATGACGATGGGCAACGAACAGAAGACGAGGACCGCCAGGTGGACGACCGAGGCGAGCAGCTTACCGGTGACGATAGCCGCGGGGCGCATCGGGCTCGCAAGGAGCATCTCATAGGTCTTGCGCTCTTTCTCGCCCGTGATCGTGCCCGCGGCAAAGCTGGGAACCATGAGCGACATGAGCACGTACTGGCCGAGAAAGAAGAGGTTGACCAGGCGTCGGGCCTCCGCGGGGGTAGAAGTGAGGTCCAGCGTTTGGCTGGTCGGCCACGCCAGCCACACCACCAGCCCCAACAACGCCAGGTAGCAGAAGAGGAGCACGAACGCGCGCGACATGCGCAGGTTCACCAGAAGCTCGCGCTGCAATACCGGGTTGTCGAGGAGGTACATGTGAGGGTTCGGCGGAGAAAATCTCTGAACGATCAAGCCGCGGGGACTGGGGCTGCGTGCGTGGCGGCAATCCCGGCCGAAGGCTGTTGTGTGGGTGGCGCTGGAAGGGAGAGGTTCCGATCGTCCTTCAGATTGGAGGATTGCCTCGCCTAGGTCAAGAGGAGGGGGCCGCGAACTGCGCGTTCAGGTGCCCCGCTGCGGACCGAACCATTCGATCTGGCGCCGGCGGCAGTAGATGAGTCCGTGCTCGGCGCAGTAGGGTTCGAGCCACTGGGCCCGCGCAGCAAGCGTGGCGGCGTCGCGTCCCTCGGGCATGAGCATCACGCGGGAGCGGTCGATCTCGGCGATCGAGGCCAGGTACTGTTCGACCTCCTGGCAGTCTTCGAGAGAGTCGACGACGAATTTGCACTGATAGGGATACTCGGCTGCCAGGCGGCGGATGACCTCGGCGGCAACGCGGCGCTGGGCATGTCGCTCGGCCCAGCCCGAGGATTGCGGGGGAGCGGAACTGGAAAGCTTAGGGCTCAGCGACATCAGGTCGCAGGCCACGGCGACGATAGCGCGTGCGGCGGTTTCGATGGTGAGATGGCGTCCCCGCCGGTGCAACTCGTGCGGTGAGGGGAACAAGGTCGGCGAAGATCATCGGTTCGCCGCCGGTGATCACCACGTGTTGGGCCTCGTGGCACTCGACGCGCTGCGACGATCTGCCGTCCACCGAGAGTCGATTCACCTTCGGGTTCCCACGAGGCGTAGGGCGTATCGCAGAACCAGCAGCGGAGATTGCAGCCGCTGGCGCGAACGAAGACGCTCGGGGTGCCGGTAAGGAAACCCTCGCCCTGGATTGAAGCGTAAATCTCGGCGATACGCATGGCGAGGTGGAAAGGGGAGGGACGTGGAAGGAAAAGGGCGAGAGACCTGGTTAAGGGACACGTGGGGCGTCGTCGGCAACGTAAGGCACCGGGTCCTGGAGTCCGGCGTCGGCAAAGCCCTTCAGGCGAAGCAGGCAGGCATCGCAGCGACCGCACGCGTGGCCGGCGGGATCGGGGTCGTAGCAGCTATGCGTCAGGGCATAGTCGACGCCGAGCTCGGTGCCGCGGCGGATGATCTCGGCTTTGGTCATATGGAGGAGCGGGGCGTGGATGCGAAATCGCAAGGTACCTTCCACCCCGGCCTTGGTGGCCAGATTCGCCAGATTCTCGAAGGCGGCGACGAACCGGGGCCGGCAGTCGGGATAGCCGCTATAGTCCAGGGCATTGACTCCAAGGAAGATGTCGGCCGCGGCAATCACTTCGGCATAACCCAGGGCCAGGGAGAGAAAGACCGTGTTGCGCGCGGGGACGTAGGTGATGGGGATCTCTTGCTGCATATGATCCAGCGTGCGATCCTTGGGTACCTCGATGGGGGCGGTCAGCGCGCTGGCGCCGAATTGGCGGAGATCGATGGCCAGGACCACGTGGCGGCGAACCTCGAAGGCTGCCGCCACGCGGCGAGCGCAGTCCAACTCGCGGCAGTGACGCTGGCCGTAGTCGATCGACAGGGCGTAAAGGTCGAAGCCCGCGGCGCGCGCGATGGCCGCGGTCGTGGCCGAATCGAGTCCGCCGGAGAGCAACACCACCGCAGGCTTCATCGTGCAGGGTCCGAGGTATCTGGGAGCAATTGGCGGTACGGCCCGGCCGGAGCCGGGGACATGGAAGCGAAATGACGGAGCGTATCGAGCTGGCTTGGTGCTCGCGGCGGCGGGGAAGAACGCGTAAGGGAGCTGTCGCCGGTCCCGCTTGCCGAAGTTCCGGGGGCGATAGCGGAAACTCTCCTTCGAGATTCCCCATCCCCCGCTTTTCGCGCAGATTCCATGATGCCACAATGGAGGGCACGAGGAAAGGAGTACTGACTTGGCCGAAGCCTTCCGCGACGTCCTTGAGACGTTCCAAAACCAGTATCCGGGCAGGGATTACGAGATCCAGATTGTCTGTCCGGAGTTTACTTCCGTCTGTCCGAAGACGGGTCAGCCGGACTTCGGAACACTGACGATCACGTATGTCCCCGACGAGCGATGCGTGGAACTGAAAAGCCTGAAGTTCTATTTGCAGCGCTATCGCAACGAGGGGATCTTCTACGAACACGTGACCAACCGGGTCCTGGATGATCTGGTAGCCGCAGTGCGGCCGAAACGGATGCGGCTGGTGGCTGCGTTCACTCCGCGGGGTGGTATCACCACAACGGTGACGGCCCAGTTCGAGAGCCGAAGCGACGCCGGTCCGCAATAAGCCGATGGCGAACCGGGCCAGGGGCGAGACGCCCTCGGACGGCCAGAACGAGGCGATCTGCCGGGCGTCGGAGCCCTGGGGTGCGCCTCAGTGCTCGGCGGTGCAGTCTCAGATCATTCCATGCGGACCGAAGGCGTGCCGCGGTAGTCGATGCGGACCTGCCGGCCGTTGTTGTTGGATCGACCGAGCGCGCGGCTTCGGTGACCAGTTCGTTGATGGAGCTGTTGGCGGGCGTGGCGAGGATGCCGCGGCGGTCGATCTCGTCGAGCGACGCTGGCGGCGCTCGTCGCAGCGTCGGCGTCGCGGTCAGACCTCGGCCGGCGGCGTTGACGCGGCTGCGCGGCCTGGACGAGGGCCTCGATCGAGTCGTAGCCGTAGCCGACCGGCCGCAGGCCCTCGCCTTCCCAGGGGACGAGGCGGAAGTAGTCGGGGCTGACGAAGCGGAACATCGGCCCCGGACTGCGTGTCGACGTAGCCGTGGCTGACGCCGCGGAACTGGTCGTCGTGCCGGACGATGCCGCCGCAGTCCGGCCCTTCGCAGAACAGGCACAGGCCCTGGTCGTTGGTGCCGGCGCCCTCGTCGGGATAGCCCAGGCCGTTGAGCACGCTCAGCACGGCGCCGTTCTCCCACACGACCTGGCCGATCGACCAGAGGTAGCCGACGTTGCCGTTGGGGAACTTGCCTTCGACGCCGCGGACCGAGACCTCGACCGGGCGCAGGCCGGTGATGAAGTAGACCAGGTCCACGTAGTGGCAGCCGATGTAGGTGAACGGGTCGCTGTTCTCCCGGGTGAACCAGTTCTGGAAGTTGGAGTGGCGGTAGTAGTAGGGCTCGACCAGCTTGGCCTCGCCGCAGCGGAACTCGCCGAACCGGCCGCGGCGATACTGGCCGCGGGCTTCGAGCGCGCGGCGGTCGAAGCGCTTGTGGTACTCGACGCCGACGAACAGGCCGCGGTCGCGGGCCAGCTGCTCGATCTCGACCGCCTGGGCGTACTTGCAGCACGAGCGGCTTGACGGACAGGACGTGCTGGTCGTGCTCGAGGGCCGCGCGGATGACCGGGTCGTGGAAGTGATCGGGCACGGCCACGACCACGAGGTTGTCGCGGCGGCAGCGCCGCGATCGCCTCGCGGTAGAGGTCGGGAAACATCCGCTCCGGCGGCTCGGTCGAGCGTCGGCAGGGCGTCGAACGATCTGGCCGGGAAAGGCCTCGTCGAAGCGCTTGTCTTCGGCCAGGCCGCGGAGCGGCGCCGAGTTGAGGGCGGCAGATCGCGATCGGCGCCGATCGCGCCGCGGCGCTGCAGGTGGTAGAGCGACGGCAGGATCTGATCGTGGGTGATCATGCCTCCGCCGACGATGAGCACTTCGAGCTGGGTTTCCGGTGCGTTCATTGCGATGGCCTCCTCGAATGGCTTCTTCCAGGACCGGCGATGCCTTCGCGCAGCGGCTCCTCGCCGATGATCGAGCGGCGGGGCGATCTTGACCGACTGGCGCCGCCGAAGCCGACCGGGAGCGAACATCAGCAGCCCCTTCTCGACGCAGCGGCGGACGATGTCGGCGGCCAGGGGGGCGTTGGGCTCGATCCCGCCCGGCTTGACCATGTGCAGCGAGGCCACCAGCCCCTTGCCGTGCACCGCCCCGACGTGCCGGGGAACTTGCTGGCCGATGCGGCGCAGTTCGGGCTGGAGGATTTCGCCCATCCGGCGGGCGTTCTCGACCAGATCTCTCGTCGCGAATCACCTGCAGGTTGGCCAGCACGGCGGCCGCGCAGATCGGGTTGCCGGTGTGGGTCGAGGTCATGGAGCCCGGCGGGTAGAGGTCCATGACCTCGTGCCGGCCGATGACGGCCGAGATCGGCAGGCCGCTGGAAATGCCCTTGCCGCAGCAGATCAGGTCGGGCGACGACGCCGTAGTGCTCGAAGCCCCAGTAGGTGCCGCGTGCGGCCGAAGCCGGCCTGGACCTCGTCGAAGATCAACAGGGCCTGGTGCTGGTCGCACCAGGCGCGGAGCTTCTGGATGTACTCGGGCGGGGCGAAGCTGGCGTTGCCGCCCTGGTAGGTCTCGGTCATCACGCCGGCGACCTGTTCGGGCTTGACGCCCTGCTCGGCGAGCGGCATTGCAGAAGACACTCGAAGCTGGTGTCGGGGCAGCGGAAGCCGTCGGGGAAGGGCACCTGGACCATGTCCGGGTCGAGGTTGACGATCCAGTCCTTGAGGGCCGGGATGCCGCCGGCCATCTGGGCGCCCAGCGTCCGGCCGTGGAAGGCGTTCTGGAAGGTGACCATGGTGATCTTCTCGTTGCCGCCGACCTTGCGGCCCCAGGTGCGGGCGAGCTTGATCGCGCACTCGCAGGCTTCGGCGCCGGTGGTCAGCAGGAAGACCTTCTTGAGCCCCTCGGGGGCGACGGCGGCCAGCGCCTCGACCGCGGCCGCGCGGACCTCCGAGGGGAAGCAGTAGTTGTGCAGCAGGCCGTGCTCGACCTGGTCGAGGATCGCCTGGCGGATGCGCGGGGTGGGCGTGGCCGGCATTGGTCACCAGCACGCCGGAGGACCAGTCGAGCCACATGTTGCCCCAGCGGTCGTAGACCTGGATGCCCTCGGCCCGATCCCAGACGACCGGCGGCTGGCCGCTCATCGACAGCGGCTCGAACTGCGCGGAGCCGCTTCGAGGATGGGGATCGACTCGGGGACGGGGATCGGCGTGACGATCCGGCGGTACTTGGTGGAGATGCAGGGAACCTGGCGCGGGACAAGCTCGAACGTGTGCCATTGGTGAAACCCCCGGTGGCCACAGCGTGCAGGAAATAAAAAAACACTCCGATCGAGACCGTCCCGGTATTTCGGGAAACGGTCCGCTCGGAGTGCTCATGTCTTGCCGACAGTGCCGCTACGGATGCCAGCGAGCGATCAAATTGTCGAAGGGGGATTATAGCGGCGGGTGGTGGGAGTGGCAAGCACGAACGAACCCGCGGCGGGGCGCGGTTCCGTGTTGCGGCGGACCCTTGTCAGCATGGGCGTGGGGCTGGACAATACGGGCTCCGTTGGAATGCCCTTTTCGCTTCTCCCATCCAGGACGACCATGGCCGAACCACGCCGCGTGATCCTGTCCGGCTTTGCCGACGAGGCCGCCAACCAGAAGACGGCCGTGCAGCAGTTCGCCGCCTTCGCCGCCCTGGGGCTGCAGTACTACAGCATCCGCTTCATCGACGTCGGCGACGGCATCAAGAACGTGATGAAGCTCACGAAGTCGGAGATCCAGAAGATCCGGCACTTGCAGGACGAATACGGGCTGAACGTCTCGTCGATCGGCTCGCCGATCGGCAAGGTGAAGCTCCTGGACGTCGACGACGGCACGAAGAACGCCTACGTGCCGTTCAAGACGTACCTCGCGCAGCGAGGTGAAGAAGGTCTGCGAGCTGGCCCATGCCTTCGAGACCAAGCTGATCCGCGGGTTCTCCTTCTATCACCCCCGGGCGACCGATCCGCGATCGCACCTGGCCCAGGCCGTCGACCAGCTCGGCCAGATCGCCGAGACCTGCCACCGCTCCGACCTGACCTTCGGCCTGGAGGTGGAGGCGAACCTGGTCGGCGACAACGGCTATCTGCTGGCCGAGATCTACCGCCAGGTGAACCATCCGGCCATGGTGCTGGTCTTCGACGCCGCGAACCTCATCGTTCAGGGCTATTCGGCGGCCGAGGTGCTCGAACAGTTCCGAGCTCATGAAGCCGGGCCTGGGCTGGATGCACATCAAGGACTATCACAATCCCAAGCCGGTGGCCAAGGGGGGGCACGTCGACGAGGACGTCCTGCAAGAACTTCGTGCCCGCCGACCAGGGCGATCGCGGCCCACGAGGCCATGCTCCGCGAACTTGCGCCGATGCTGCCCGAACTTGCGGGCCAAGCTGCACCGCCGCGGCATTCCGGGCGTGTTCCTCGACCTCGAGCCGCACGTGAAGGGCGGCGGCCAGTTCGGCGGCTTCAGCGGGCCCGACGGCATGGGCGTGGCCCTGCGCGGGCTGTGCCGCGTGCTCGACTACGTCGGCATCGGCTACCACCTCCGCGACTTCGACGACATCAAGGCCGCGCGTGGGTTCTGAGAATCCAACTCGAAACCGTGTGCCGTTCCAAGTCTCCTGGCCGTGCCGGGCGGCAAGGGCGGCAGCGGCGCTGCCGGGGTATTAGAGCCGATCCCAGAACCTTGGGAGGTGCCACGCTTCTCCGGCCGCACGGGGCTCCAGCGGCAGTTCCAGGAAAGGTTCTTAGAGCCGGTCCCAGAACCGTGTGCCGCTCCTGCGGTCTCCGGCCGCGGAGGGCTGCCGTGGCGATTCCGGGATAGGTTCTTAGGCTCTGAGCGTGTTGGCCGCGTTATTCGGAGTTGGCCGTGGTCAGAGGCTTTTCGGCGGCTTTGCCCTCGGCGGACGCGCTTACGCCGCGGGAGGCGGGCAATCGACGGCCGGAAGATCCGGCCACGCGGCGGACGAGCATGCGTCCGGTGAGTACCGCGTACTGGAAGCTCCAAAGCATCGCGGCCGCGACGAAGGCAACGGTCGGGTAGAGCAGCAGATCGCTAGCGTTGAAGAACCACCAAATGGTCGCCAGCACCGCGCAGACGGTGGCGGACACGAGCGCCAACGTGAGTTCGCGCGTACTTTGCGAGATCAGTTCGCGGCGCGCGTGGCGGTCGATGGCCGTCTGGGCGGAAAGGTTTGCCAGCTCGCGGAGGGCCTCGAGATCGACGTTCTTCTCCGCAGCCGGTGCGCGGGGTACGAGCTCGCGCAGGGCGCCATCGTTTGGCGAGCAGGCCGTTGGGGCCGAGGCAGAGTTTTCGGAAGGCGCGGGGACCGTCGTCGCCGCGGCGGCCCCAGGATACGACTTCAGAAGCCGAGCCATGTAGGCGTCGACCGAGATTCTCCTCGTCTTCCTGGGAAGCAGAGCCGTCGTCACGGGCAGTAGAACCTTGTTCGGCTGGAGACGCGATGAGCACACTCGAATCCGCCGCGTCGTCGTCCGTCAGCAACTTGACCCCAAGGCGGCGGAATACTTCGGCACTTTGCAGAGGCGAAGCATCGGAGGCGGACGGGGATGAGTTGCGAGGCGCCCAGTCGAGTGGACGAGCGTCCGGGGTCTGTTCGGAGGACGTTGGCCGGTTTGCCTGATCCTGCCGGCGGAGGAATTCCCGTTCCCGTTGGTCGAGGGCTTCCTGACGCGACTTGAGTTCTTCGATGCGGGCATCCAGTTCGCGGCGGCGCGCCTGCGTGGCCTCCGCTTGGCGCTGCACATCGCTCTGTTGCTGTTGAAGCTCGTGGACGCGAGCCTCCAGTTGATGGGCGCGGCTTTCGATCGCGGCTTCCATCTGCTTGCGCCGGCCTTCCCATTGCTCTTGGTCGCGTTTTAGAGCGTCCTGCTGAGCCTGGAGATTTGCCTGTCGGGGATCGGGAGTGTCGCAGGCTGGGCGGGAAGCCGAGGGAGGGATTTTGCGAGAGTGCTTGCCCGTCGCCGGCGTTGGGTGGGGTTGGGAAGCGGTGGAGGGGGCCTGCTTGGGTTCCGGCGCTGCGCCAGGTTTCTGGGGCTGGCCCGAGTTGCTTCCAAGTCCGTGGCGGCGGCGCTGCTGAGACCGCTCCACCCATGCCCGGGGATCGGCCTTTGAGGCTGTTGGGGGGCACACGTCGGAAGCGTTTTGGGTAGCCGAAATGGGCGAGAAAGGAGCGTCGTCGGGGGAGCATTCCGGGTCGAGCACTTCGAGTTCGATGGGACCCACCGCCAGCGTGCTACCGGGGGGCAAGGGGGCGTCGGTGAAGCCGGCCCCGTTCAGCCGCGTATCGAGGGAAAAACGACGGACCACCGTAGCGGCGCGGCCGCGGAAAACGATGCAGTGGAGTGGTTGTACTCCTCGGGCGACGATGCGAAGCGTGCAATGGGGGGCGGAACCAATGGAGCACTTCGTTGCGCGTATGCGGACGATCTGCCCGTCGCGATATGTGCCGCGGATTTTCAGTACCAAATCGGCTCGTGCGGCATCTATATGGTGTTCGGATGCAGTGAGGAGTTTGGGCATGGACTTGGCCAAGGGCAAATGGAGCGGGGTCCCGGAAAGGCACTCGGTTTGCAGTCCCCAGGGGAGTCTAGGATGTAAACGAGAAAGGCACTCGCTCGCTGCCTTGTACTTGCGGGGGGGTGGGCTTGTGCTAGGGAAAAACGGTTGGATATCCTTGCCGGTTTTGTCGATTATCCGTAAGCGGCAACAGACGGGAGGCAAGGGACCTCGGGGGTCGCCGAAATGTCTGCTGTCTGACGGCAAGATTGACCTTCGGGGAAGCGAATTCCCCAGGGGCCGAAGTGGCGATTGGCTTTGCGGACGTTGCGGGCGAAGCCGAGGTTTCGGATGGGCGATGAGTGTAGGAAAAGTTCGGATTTTTTAACCCCTTTCTGACCGGCTGCGTACTATAGTTTGGTTGCTGCTCTCATGGGCCGCAACCGGAACAACGGGCGGCGAACCGGCAGCTTAGGACTGAGACAACACTGAGAAGAGGGGGTTCGATAAGGCTCATCTGAGGGGGGCATAATCCTTCAGCCAAGCCGGGATCGGACACCGAGGTGTGGATCCTATGACGCGGAAAGAAGCGATCCTGAGTATGCACCAAGTCCTCATCAAGCGGCGCGATGCACTGCGCAAGGCCCTGGCCGGCGACTTGAGCCTGCTGAAGGAACTGCGGGCGCAGGCCTCGGGCGACGTGGTCGACGCCGCCCTGGACTCGGTCCAAGACGAGATCAGCTCGCAGTTGGCCGAGGTGGAGAGCCGGGAACTGGCGCAGCATCGAAGTCGCCCTGGAGCGGATGCGCGACGGTCAGTACGGCATCTGCGACGGCTGCGGCACCAGCATCCCCATGGCGCGGCTGAATGCCCTGCCCTACGCCACGCTGTGCATCAAGTGCCAGCGCGAGGCGGAACGCGAAGGGGGCGGCGGACGGGCCGACATCGATTGGAGCCGGCTGCTGGACGGCGGCGGCGCGGACACGGACCTCTCGATCAACGACATCGAGTTGGACGTGTCGTAGCGGTCTCATGGAACCACCCCCCCCGGAAGTAATCGCCCGGGGGGTGTGGTATCCAGCTTTTCGGCGGCCGCAGTCGTGTTTATTCTAGACATAGTCGGCGCTGGTGTTCTGCGCCGATGCCCTGGCAGGATGGGCAAACGCGATCCGTGGGCTTTTCGCGCTGGCGGAGGCCGGGACGGGTCGCGATGCCGCTCCCATGCACTCTGCTCTCAGGGAATGAAGTCTAGACTACGACGAGTTAGGAGCGACGATGCTGCGCCGCGTTGTGCCTCCCTTTGGTGGACGCCTCTTGCTCCTCCTGGTATCGACCGTGGTGTGTCCAGCCGTGGGAGTGCCGTGGGGCGCGACAATCGCCTTGGGCCAGCCTGCCATCGAAGCGGCCCTGGAGCGGCACGGGCCGGTCTTGCCGGAGAAGCGGACCGAGCTGTATCGCCAGTTGGGGAGCCAGGCGGAGTTCTTCGAGCGTCAGTCGGAGATCGTGAAGTCCGCGGCGCGGCTGGTCGCTCCGACGGTGGTGCACATCGAGGCCGACGTGGTGCGGCGCGATGCCGACCTGACGCGGCGACCCGCGATGCGCATGGCTCCCAATCCCACCGAGCGCCAAGTGGAGGAGAACGGCTCGGGCGTGGTGATCGAATTGCGGGGGCGGAACTACGTGCTCACCAGCCGTCACGTGATCGCGGGAGCGCAGCCGGCGGCGATCAAGATCAATCTGGCCGACGGGCGGCGCATCTTTCCGGAGAAAGTTCTGGAAGACCGGGAGACCGACGTCGCGATCTTGCCGGTGACGGCGGCGAATCTGGTGGCGGCGCGGTTGGGCAACAGCGATCCGGTGGAGATCGGCGACTTCGTGCTGGCGATTGGCAATCCCTTCGGGCTGACGCACTCGGTGACCTTCGGCATTGTCAGCGCCAAGGGGCGGCGGAATCTGGAGTTGGGCGACTCGGGGATCCGGCTTCAGGATTTCCTCCAGACCGACGCGGCGATCAATCCGGGTAATAGCGGCGGGCCGCTGATCAACCTGCGCGGCGAGGTGATCGGAATCAACACCTGCATTGCCAGCAATTCGGGCGGCAACGAGGGGATCGGGTTTGCGATTCCGATCAACATGTTCATGTTCGTCGCGAAGCAACTGACCGAGCAGGGGAAATTTGCCCGGGCCTTTCTGGGCGTGACCATGGACCGCACGTTTGGCACGGCAATGGCGGTCGAGGTGGGATTGCCGCGGCCAATCGGGGCGCGCGTGATCAAGGTCTATGAGAAATCGCCAGCGGCCGCGGCGGGACTTCGCGAAGGGGACGTGATCCTGCAATTCGACCAGATCGCGGTCGAGAATGACGCCCACCTCTCGAACCTGGTGAAGCTGACGGCGATCGGCAAGCGCGTGAAGATGCTCGTTTTCCGCGAGCGGCAAACGGTGCAGATCGAAGCCAAGCTCGTGCCGTACGAGGTGGGAGAGGAGTGAGCGGGCGCGATCCGGGGCATCGCTCAGGAAGCTGTGGCTTCGCCCGCGCGAAGCTGCTCCAGGGTGCGATCGATCACCCGGGGCACCTCCATATCGACGGCGACCTCCATATTGCAGCGCCAGGCGGGCACGCGGCGGCGATCGAAGACCGTGGCGCCCACGGTAAGTTCGCCGCGCGTTTCGACGTCGCCGGCCATTTCCTGCATGGTGAACAGTTCCGGATGCAGGATCGACATCAAAGCCACGGTATCGTGGATGTGGATGCCTTCCAGTCCGGATTCCTGGCGGTAGGCACGGAAAGCCGGGGGCACGATCCTGCGGAGCAGATCGCCCACGCGGCGTGAGTTCCGACGGGAGCTGGTTGAGGAAATCGAACGACATGACCACGCGGTTGGTGACGTCCAAGGGAATGAGGGTCTTGGTGCAGCGGGAGCGGAAGACGGCGCGCGCGGATTCGGGATCGCAGTACATGTTGAACTCGGCGGCGGGATGGATATTGCCCGGACCGGCCACGGTACCTCCCATCATCACCACGCGGCCGACAAGGCCCGGCAACTCGGGGTCGCGTTTGAAGGCGCGGGCGATGTTTGTCAGCGGGCCGAGGGCGAGGATCGTGACCGCCTCGGGAGCGGCCCGGACCTCATCGCAGATGATCTTTTCCGAAGGATGCGGGGTGCGCAGCTCGGCGACTTGAAGGCCGGCGTCTCCCAAGCCATCGACGCCATGGAGATGGCGGCTGTCGACCGGCAGTCCGTTGTCGGGCGGCGAGGCGGCGCCGACGCGGGGCAGTCGCGGCGGATCGAGCTGCTCGATGATCGCCTGGACGTTGCGCGTGGCCAACTCGGGCGATACGTTGCCGCCCACGGCGGTGACGGCCACGACCTCCAGGCGAGGATCGAACAGGGCCAGGCAAATGGCGATCGCGTCATCGATGCCGGGATCGCAATCGAGAATCACTTTCTTGGCGATCAAGCTGTCGTCCTCTCGTAGGAGCGTATGCGTTCACGGTCCGCCGGTCTGGGCGAAGGGGAACCGTCGGTTCTCGCCGCCGATGCTGCCGCACGATGCGCGGCGAGCTTCTTGCCGCGAAGGCCGAGACCGTTCCCCGGGAACGGCGGCGCCGTGGCCACAATCCGCGAACAACACGATTCCGGAACAAGACGATTCTAGGAGCCTCCCACCCACCCGACAATAGGAGGATCGCGCCTGGGGAGGAGCCGAAGGAGGGAGCACTTCGCGGCGGGCTCGTGGAGGGCCGGAGCGTGCCGCCTGGGAATGTGGCTTGCGACGGCGGCGATTCAGAGCCTATCCTGGAACCGGCATGCCAATTCTCCGCGGCCGGCGAATTCGGGAGCGGCACAAGGCTCTGGGATCGGCTCTAAGATAGACGGTCAGGGCGCGGGGGAACTTGGGAATCGGGAGCGATCGATGATTGAGGCGGTGGTCCGGCACGTTGAAGCGGGAAATGATCTGCCCATGGAACAGATGGTCCAAACCATCGAGTCGATCATGGAGGGCCGATGGAGCGAGGAGCAGACGGCGCGCCTCCTCTTGGCGTTGCACGAAAAGGGGGAGACCGTCGAAGAGGTCGCCGGGGCCGCCACGGCCTTGCGCAGGCAGGTCACCCCGATCCGCAGTCCGCGCCGCGGAATTCTCGACACCTGCGGCACCGGCGGGGATGGGTCGCGAACCTTCAACATCAGTACGACGGCGGCGTTGGTCGTGGCGGCGGCGGGGGTGCCAGTTGCCAAGCACGGCAACCGAGCGATCACCAGCCGCAGCGGCTCGGCCGACGCCTTGGCGGCCCTGGGCGTAAACATCGAGGCCGACGTGGCCCGGGTCGAGGCCTGCCTGGACGAACTGGGGATTTGCTTCTGCTTTGCCCCCCTGCTCCACCGGGCGATGAAGCACGTGGCGCCGGTGCGTCGCAAGCTGGGCGTGCCGACGATCTTCAATATTCTCGGTCCGCTGGTCAACCCGGCCCAAGCCGAATTCCAATTGTTGGGCGTGGGGCACGCGGGGCTCGAAACACTGATGGCCGAAGCGCTGGCGCTTCTGGGCGTGCGTCGTGCCGTGGTTGTTCATGGGGAGGACGGACTGGACGAAGTAACGTTGGGCGGAGCGACTCGCGCTACGGAGACGTGCGAGGGAGTCTTGCACCGCTGGGTATGGAACCCGGAGGATTTCGGCCTGGCGCCGTGTTCGCTGGATTGCCTGCGAGTAAGTGGTCCGGAGGAGAGCGCGGCGATGATCCGGAAGGTGCTTAGGGGAGAAAGGGGCCCGGCACGCGACGTGGTGGTGGCCAACGCGGCGGCGGCGCTTTGGGCGGCGGGTCGCGGAGAGACGGTACACGAGTGTGCCCAGCAGTGTGCGGCCGTGCTCGACTCTGGAGAGTCGTTTGCGCTGTTGAACCGGTTGGTGGAAGTCAGCCGGCGCTAGCGTAGCACGCGAAATGTTTGCCCTTGCCGATTCCGCGTGGCGGACCGGCAATCCTGCGGCAGCGGCGGTGCCGCAATCAGGGGCCCCCCGCAGCAACGCGGGAAACCGCACCGAATTGGTGGGCGGGCTCGAGGCGCTGGCGAGGATCACCGTGTCGCAGGTTGTTCTGTGACAATGATTTGCGATTCCATGAGCGGTGGGGGATTCGTCTTGTGGAGGGCGGGGTGGGAGGCTACAATGCCGCCACTACCCGCTTTGAGCGGGCGTGCGTTCGTGCCGCCTTGCCTTGCCAGGGAGGTTTGCAGGGGAGGCGGATCGACCCCAAGCTTTTCGTCCGGCTAGGACTTCGATATGCCCGCGGAAGGGATGCCGCAGGAGAATGCTTCCTTCATTGAGAAGCCACTGGTCGCGCTGACGCGGCTTGTGCTGCGTTTCCCGTTGGCCACTCTATTGCTCGGCGCGCTGCTAGCGGCCGGGGCCACGGCATGGAGCAACACACGGCTGGGTATTCGCTCCAACCGTCTGGATCTGCTCAATCCGAAGAGCGAGTTCAACCAGCGGTGGTTGAGCTATATCCGGGAGTTCGGCGACCAAGAGGACGTGGTGGTTGTCGTGCGAGGGGAGTCGCCGGAAGAAGTGCGTTCGGCGCGGAACGAGATGGCGGCGACGATCGCGCAGGAAAAGCAGTGCTTCCAACTGGTTCTGGGGGAGATCGACACAAGCCGACTGGCGGCCAAGGGGCTATACCATCTGCCCGTCGAAGAGTTGCGGGAGATCGAAGCGTTCGTAGGGCAGATGGAGCCGATCCTGCGGAACCAGTGGGCGTGGCTGAACCTTGGGTCGATGGCTCGTCTCTTGAGCGGTCCGTTCACGCAGGCGGCAATGCGGGGCGAAGCGCTCGATCCGGAGGCGCAGGCGGCGATGGGCCGGTTCCTCGAGAGCATTCGCGAAGGGATGCAGGGAGGATATCGATCGCCGTGGCCGCCGATTCAGGCTTCGGGGGCGCTGCGGGACGGGGGAGACGCCGACCGGCTCGAGGCGAACGGTGGCCGGACGGCGTTCGTCGTGTTGAAGCTGGTGCATGAAGAGAATCCGGCGGATTTTGTCCGCGGCAGCAAGCCCATCGAGGTGCTGAGAAGACTGATCGAGCGCGTGCAAGGGCGGCACCCGGCGACAAAGATCGGGCTGACGGGTCTGCCGGTGATCGAGCACGACGAGATGCGGTCGAGCCAGACCTCGATGGCGCAGGTGAGCGTGTTCTCGCTGGTGGGCGTTTCGCTGATTGTTCGTGGCGGGCTTCGGCGGGTGGCGCCATCCGCTGTTGGCGGTGACTTCGCTGACGCTGGGTACCGCCTGGTCGATGGGCTACATCACGCTGGTGATCGGACATTTGAACATCCTTTCCAGCGCGTTCGGGGTGATCCTCATCGGCCAGGGGATCGATTTCAGCATGTACTACGTGGCGCAGTACCTGCAGTTGCGGCGAGGGGAGGCCGACACGCGGCAGGCGCTGTTGCAGACCGTGGCCAACGTGGGGCCGAGCGTGGCCACCGGGGCGGTCACTACGGCGGTCGCCTTCTTTATGGCGGGGCTGACGGAATTCACGGGGGTGGCCGAGCTGGGAATCATCGCCGGCGGCGGGATTCTGCTCTGCTGGCTCGCTGGCCTGACGCTTCTACCGGCGATGATCTATCTGGTCGACAGCCGCTGGCCTCCGCGGCACTCGCCGGTTCCGGTCGACGTGCGAAGCTGGCTGGAGCCGTTGTTGGCTCGCCCCCGAATGCTTTTGGTGGCGACGTCGGCGTTGACGCTATGCCTGGGGCTGGGGATGCGCGGATTGTGGTACGACCACAACCTGCTGCACTTGCAGGCCGCGGGCTGGAAAGCGTGGATTTGGAGCAGGAACTGCTCCAACAGAAAGAGCACAACGCCTCCTTCGCGATCTCGATTGCGGACAACCGCGAGGAGTTGTTGGCGCAAGGCTCGCGGTTCAAGGCTCTGCCTTCCGTCGAGCGCGTCGTGGAGATCGATTCGAGTTTTCCCGAGGGGGTCGAGGCGAAGCGGCCGATTGTCGAGTCGATTGGGGAGCGGCTTGCCGTCCTGCCCCAGCGCGTGCCCGAGATTCCTGCTTCGGATCCGGCGGAGATCGCCCGTCTGCTGGCGGCGGCGGGATCGCTCCTGGCCCAGGGGCCAAGCGGGCCGGCATGGCAGCGCGCCATCGCGGAGATCATCGAACAATTCAACGCCTTGCCGGCCGGGGCGTGCTATGCGCGGCTCGCGGCGCTTCAGCAAGCGCATGGCCGAGGAACTGCTGGCGCGGCTGCACGCCCTGCGCGGTGGCCAATCCCGAACCGCCGCACCTTGGCCGACCTGCCCGAGGGCCTGGTGCGCGCGCTTCGTCAGTCCGGGCGGCAAGCATCTGATGAAGGTGTACAGCCGGTCGGACATCTGGGACATGAGCAAGATGGAGCAGTTTGTGCGGGACGTGCGGAACGTCGATCCGCAAGCCACGGGCAATCCTCTTCAGGTCTACGAAGCATCGCTCCAGATGAAGCGGAGTTACGAAGAGGCGGCGTGTTACGCGATGGCGATCATTCTTCCCGTCGTATTCCTCGAGTTTCTGAGCATCCGGCACACACTGTTGGCCCTGTTGCCGCTGGGGTTGGGGATTCTGCAGATGTTCGGGTTGATGGGATTGCTCGACATCCCGTTGAACCCGGCGAACATGATCGTTATGCCGCTGATTCTTGGGGTCGGCATCGACGCGGGCGTCCACGTGGTGCACGACTTCTGCTCGCAGCGCGGGCGATACCGGATCAACGCGTCGACGGCGTCGGCCGTGGTCATCAACACGGTGACGAACATGGCGGGATTCGGCAGTCTGATGATCGCGAGCCACCGAGGCCTGCAGAGCCTCGGGCGCGTGCTGACGTTGGGCCTGGCCTGCTGCCTGTTCACGTCACTGGTCATGTTGCCCGCGCTTCTGACCCTGCTTTCTAAGAAGGGGAACGCGGAGGACGAGCAGTCGGAAGGCGAGCGGTTGGCGCGGCTGGCGGCCTTTGCGAGGGGGCTGCATCGGCGCGAAGGGCTGCGTCCGGAGATCGTGGCGTCGGAGGAGCCGACGGAAGCGCAGAGCCCGAGCCGGAAGAGGAGCCGCGTTCCGGCGTGACGATCTTGAGGAAGGCCGGATGACCGCACCCCGCAATGGGGGCGGGCGAGGTCTTGCCGGGGGTGGGCCGCTGAGCGGCGTGACCGGCCCGGCGAGCGCGGTGCACCCAGAGCACAGGCGATCGCAGCCTGCGCGGCCTGCCTTTCCGACGACTCGACGGGATGTTACATTAAAGGGCTCTGATTCCGGTTGTTTGAGGCAATCCGTAGGTGAGCAAAATATGGCCAAGCCGCAGCGCGTGTTGAAGAAAGCCAATCACGGTCGTCGCCCCGCCAGCAGTAAGGCGCGTAAGGCGAAGCGGAAAGTGGTGCGCACGTAATTGCTGCGCGAGCTTCGTGGCGAAAAGGTGCGGCCTTGTCGCCGGCAGGTTACGTCGGGACCGATGCGGTTTGCGGCCCTCTCGGTCGACCCGGCGTTCGACTCGACCCGCCGTGAAGGAGTCCAGTAGTGCCCAAGCAGTTGATCCTCGATCCGTCGGAATACGATCTCAACCACGTCATGGCCGACATCGAGGAGATCCGCCGTTACAACCGCCAGCGGCACGAGATGGAGCAGTTGACGGCGGTCGTGTTTGAGGATCCGGAGCGATGCATTTGCGTGGGCTACAAGGATTTGCGTCCGAACGAGTTCTGGGTGCGGGGCCACATGCCGGGGATGCCGTTGATGCCCGGCGTGATCATGTGCGAGGCGGCGGCGCAGTTGGCCAGCTACTACACGCTGAAGTACCGGCTGATGGCAGTCGGAGGTGGTGGGCTTCGGCGGGCTGAAGGAGGTGCGGTTTCGCGGCGTGGTGCCGCCCGGCGAACGTTTCGTGGTCGTGGCCCGAAGCTGCTCAAGGCCGCGGCGTCGATCCTGACCTGTCAGTTCCAGTGCCTGGTGCGGGAAACTCGTTTGCGAGGGGGTGCTGATGGGCATTCCCTTGTCGAAGGAGATGATTCGCGGCCGGGAGCCTGAGAATCGGCGCGCGAGCCAGCGGCCTATGTTCTTTCCGTTTCGCGATCACAACCCGAGCCGACGCACACCGGTGGTGACCTACGGCCTGGTGGCCGTCAACGTGCTCGCGTTTCTCTGGCTGAACTTGCTGCCAGACCGGGAGCAGCAACGGGTCGTGATGGTGCGGGGCTTCGTGCCGGCGCGGATTGGCCAGTTGGTCCAGCCGCGGCTGCTGGAGATCGAGGTGCCGCGGGAGCAGATGCAGACGCCGATGGGCGTGATGGTGCGTGTGGACCGGTAGCAGTTGCCGCCTTCGCGGCAGCAGATTCTGATCAGCCTGATAACGTGCATGTTTCTGCACGGCGGCTGGTGGCACTTGATCGGCAACATGTGGTTTCTGTGGATCTTCGGCAACAACGTCGAGGACCGGCTGGGGCACGTGACGTATTTGCTCTTCTACCTGGGCGGCGGGATGCTGGCGACGGGAACGCACTGGCTGATCGCGCCCAGCAGCACGATGCCCGTGATCGGCGCGAGCGGGGCCGTCGCCGCGGTGCTCGGGGCGTACGCGATCACGTGGCCGTGGGCTCGGGTGGATACCTTCGTGTTCCTGTTCGTGTTCTTCACGATTATCGAAGTGCCGGCGCTTGTTGCGTGCTTGGGATCTGGTTCGTGGGGCAGTTGCTCGAGGCGACGCACGCCCTAAATTTGCCCGGCAACAGCCTGACCTACACGAGCGGAGTTGCCTGGTGGGCGCACATTGGCGGATTCGTGGCCGGAGCGCTGCTGATGCCGATTGCCAGCGACCTGTTGGGAACGGGTGCACCGAGCCATCGGGCGTGTCAGGCCGGGAAGACGCGGGCCGCGACGACGTCGATTTGTTCTCCAGGGGCTGACGTGCGCGGCATCATCGAGGCAGTGATGGGACGGCCGATTCTCCGAAAGACCAACCGCGATCTGGATCTCGCGCGGAATCTGAGGCGGGTGGAGGAACTGCCCCGGCCATGGGATGCGGTGGCGCTGTTCGGCCGCTGCGCGGCATTGGAGGTCGAGATCGGCTCCGGCAAGGGGCTGTTTCTCAGGACCGCGGCGGCGGCACGGCCGGATCGCGATTTCCTGGGAATTGAAATCGCCTCGCGGTACGCCGAGTTCGCGGCGGCCGGGTTGGCCCAACGGTCGCTGGGAAATGCGATCGTGGTGGCGGGCGATGCGGCCGTCGTGTTCGACGAGATTCTGCCCGAGGCATCGCTCGCCGCGGTGCATCTCTATTTTCCTGATCCCTGGTGGAAGCGGCGGCACAAGAAACGCCGCGTGTTGCGGGAGTCGCTGGTGCAGCAGGTGGAGCGCACGCTCGAAGCCGGCGGGACGCTCCATTTCTGGACGGACGTGGAGGAGTATTTCCAGACGGGCGTGGCGCTGGTGAAACACGAGACGCATCTCGAGGGGCCGTGGGCGGTGCCCGAGCGGCCGGCCGAAGGGGACCTGGATTACCGCACGCACTTCGAGCGCCGCACGCGGTTGGCCAAGCGGCCCGTGTATCGCAGCGAGTTCCGCAAGCCGGGAGCGCAGCCATTGCTGCCGGTCGCACCGGCGTGAATTGCCGAACGCCGCGCGAGGCACCCCGAGCGACCGCCGCACGTGAGGCGACGGTGCGCATCGGAAAGCGGGCGGCACGTGGCGATTACGTCGATCTTGGCCGGGCGACGAGTGCGCGGTTCCATTTGGGCGCGGCAATTGCATTCGTGCGACGCGACGGCGCGTGCGGCGGAAGTGCCGCAGGCTCCTCGCCGGCCGCCCTCCGGGCTCTGCGCCGACGCCACGGTTCCCTTGGGCTGAAAGGGGGCCGGGTCCGCGCGGTTGCCGTGGCGTCCGGGGAGGGTCGAACCTTACCGGTCGAGAAATGGACCGGTTTGCCCACGGCCCGCGAACGGTTCGCGAAGGCACGCACCAGGACTTGCGTCTTTTGTGAAGGGAGTCGAGCCATGCACATCCCGAGCATTCTCTCCGGCTACTCGGACACGGCCAAGACCGGGCTGCGCGCTGAGCCGTTGGACCGACCGGCGAACTCGGCAGTAGGGACGACCGCGGCGACGACGGCGGCGCGGCCGGCCGGTGCCGCCGACGCGATGCGGGAGATCCTGAAAGAGTACGACGTGACCGACATCTCACCGCGTGGCTTCTCCGAGATGCTGCAGAAACTCCACCGGGCTGGAGCGCTGGGCGACAAGGAGTACCAGGAGTTGTCGCTGGTCCGCCTGGACCTGGATCGGGAGGGGATCGGAGCGAACGAACGCGTGAACCTGGTCGAGTTGTTCAACCGCAAACTCAAGGGTATCCAGGATGCGCCGCGGGATCTGGACGAGGACTACGCGGCGCAAGCAGACCGGGAGGCGACCGCCGGCACGCTGAGCCGGCGCCTCGAGTGGCTGGAGAAGTTCTCGGCAATCCACTCCAGTCCGAGCCCGTTCGGGGTGGACGCGGTCGTGTAGGGATCGGGGTGGGGGCGACACGCGCGTTGCCCGCGGATCCGTGGTCAGGGGCGGTTCTTGCCCTTGCGGGGTTCGTCGAGCCAGAACGTCATCGCGCCGCAAAGCAGCATCAGCACGATGGTGGCCGCGGCGACGGTCTCGAAGCGCGCCACGTCGACGAGCCTTCCCACGAGCGGCGAGAGCAAGTAGGGAGGCATCATGGCGAAGTTCACCAGGCTCACGTAGCGTGCGTGCTCGGCGGGTGGACCAAGTTCCAGGGCGTAGTTGACGATCACCGTGGGCACGAGCGGGGCGAGTGCCAAGGGAACGAACACGAGCCAGAAGAAGCTCTTGCCCAGTTGACTGCTGGCCGCGGGCAGCCAGAGGACGTAGGCGGGGGCGAGGGCGGCGCCGAGGATCAACAGGCGAAGTGTGAGCCGGTATCCGCAGCGATCGGCGAGCGGTCCGACGAGGAGACTGTAGACGCTCACGGCGGTGGTATGGGTGATGACCATGAGCACGAAGTCGGTATTGGCGAGGCCCAAGCGGTCGCGTGCGAAGGCCTGGTAGTGGGGAATGGTGACCAACCCCAGGCCAAACAAGGGGACCACGAGGATCAGGCGGCGGAGGTTGCGATTGCGGCGGAGCATATGAAGGCTCTCGGCCAGGCTGCCCGGTCGCGATGGGACGCGCGCGGGTTCGTCCGCGGGTTCGGCCAGTGCGCAGACCACCAGGGCCGATAACGCGAAGGCCAGGGCCACGAAGAGGAAGAGGTAAGCGAAACCCGGCCAGGGCGCGGCGAGCCAGCCGGGCAGCAACCATTGGCAGAGTAGGACCGTGGGAAAGAGTCCCCAGAAAGTGGCGCCCCAGAGAAGCTGTCCGCGGCGCGTGGGTCGGATTAGCTTGCCTTGGAGGGTTCCGGAGGCCACCTGGTAGAGGCCGTAGATCACGAAAAAGGCGAAGTGCACTGCGAGGAACGTGAGCACCAACGCCGCGCGGTGCGGCGCGGTGGAGAGGGCCCACACTCCGGCCAGCACGAGGTAGGGCAGGCTTGCCAAGGCGGCAACGACGGCGAAGGCCGACTTCTTGTGCCGCGCATCGCGGACCAGGCCGACGCAGAACAGCGGCGGAACGCTTTGTCCGAGCCGGCTGAGCAAGGGGAGAAAGCCGCGCAGCCATCCCGCGGCGTGCAGGGAATCGAGGATTGCCGGCACGAGGATGCTCTCGGTCTTAAAGGTCCAGCCGATTCGCCAGAGGACCTGATGCACGGCCAGGACAAGAAGGTTCCTGGTTTCCTGATCGCGATCGATGCACGCCGAGCGTTCGCCGGGGGCGGCAGGGTCCAAGTCGGGGACACGTGGATCGATGCGGGAAGTCATGCATCGAGTATACCGTGTCGTGAGTGGGGATGCGGCGTGCGCCGTTGCGGTTGGCGGAGGAGGGTGAGTACAATCGACGGGGCTCGATAGGAGTTCGCCTGTAAACGCTTGGCGATGCCGGGCCGGAAGGGCATGCTAGACTTGTGAAGGGCGCTTCGGTCCATCGATCCTCTGCGGCACTACTGGTTCATGCCCGATCGCATCATCGCCATCGGCGACATCCACGGTTATTGGTCGGCGCTCTCGGCGATCCTTGAGGCGATCGACCCGCAGCCTTCGGACCGCATTATCCCGCTGGGGGATTTTGTGGACCGGGGACCGGACTCGCCGCGCGTCTTGGAGTCGATGATCGCGCTGGGCGCGCGATGCCAGCTCCTGCCCATCCTGGGCAATCACGACGAGATGCTCTTGGACCTCTATCACGGCGGGCCGGGGCTGGAGGAATGGCTGTCGTACGGCGGGCGCACGACGTTGGCGGGCTACGGCTGCGCGAAGCCCGAGGAGATTCCGGCGGACCACATCACCTTTCTGGCGAACTGCCTGCCGTACTACGAAACCCAGAGCCATTTTTTCGTCCACGCCAGCTACCTGGAAGACGTGCCCTTGGATCGCCAGCCCGGCGACGTGTTGCGGTGGCACTCGCTCCGCGTGCGGTCGCCGGGGCCTCACATGTCGGGGAAGGTCGCGGTCGTCGGGCACACGGCCCAGAAAGACGGACTCATCCTCGATCTGGGGCACCTGAAATGCATTGACACCTGCTGCTACTGCGGACACTGGCTGACGGCGATGGATGTGACGACCGGCCGCGTCTGGCAGGCCACGGCGGATGGAGATCTGCGGACCAACGCGCTTTCGTGAGACCGTCGCGGACTGGGCTCGCGACGCGTACGAGGATCGAAGGGATGCAGTGGATCGGCCAGAGGACCTGGGCGTTTTTGCTCGATAGCCTTCCGCCGTGGGAGATGGCCCTCGTCGGCGTGCCCGCCGGAATTCTCTGGTCGCTGGGATGCCTGGCTCTGGCGGGTCACTTGAAGCAATCGCGCGGTTGGCCGACGGGTTACACGCGCAAGGTGTTCCACTTCCTGATCTTCTTCTCCGCGGCGTTGGCCCGATGGGCGGGAGGAACGCCGGCCCTGTGCCTGCTGGGAGCCGCGTGCAGCCTGGCGATCTTTTACGCGCTGTGGCGCGGCAGCGGCGACCTGCTCTATGAAGCCATGGCTCGCGAGAGAGATGCGCCGCACCGGACCTACTACATCCTGGCACCTTACGTGGCCACGCTCGTAGGCGGACTGGCCAGCAGCATCCTTTTCGGATCCGCGGCGATCGTGGGATTTCTCGTCACGGGAGTGGGAGACGCAGTGGGCGAGCCGGTGGGAACGCGATTCGGATGGCATCCCTATCGCGTCCCGTCCCTGGCGACGCGCGCAACCCGGACTTGGGAGGGCTCGGCTGCGGTGTTCGTGGGTTCGGTGGCGGCCGTAGCGGCGGCCGTGGCGCTCTCGCCGCAGTGGCAGTTCGAGGCGGGTTCGCTGGTCCTGATTGCGCTCATCGGTCTGGCCGCAGCCGGGTTGGAGGCGGTTTCTCCGCACGGCTGGGACAACGCCGTCTTGCAGATCGCACCTTCTGGGCTGGCATGGTGGCTGTTCGGAGGGCCCGGTTCGGCCTGATTCCCGTCAGCCAAGCGCAGCCCCGGCAGGTTTCGCGTCACCGAGCGCGTTGACGATACGGCGGACCGTGAGGGCGAAAACGCCGCCGCTTATCCACCAGGTCCCCTGCCCTGCCCTGCTTGAGGCTGGGCCTTGTAGGACCGCATGCCGCCGGAGAGATTGCGCACGTTGAAGCCGAGTTGGCGGAGGATACGGCTGGCGTAGTAGGATCGCTGACCGACGCCGCAGTGAACCCAGATCTCCCGGTCGCGCGGGATCTCGGCCAGGCGGTTGCGCAGCTCGCCCAGGGGGATGTTGATCGCCCCGGGGACCGCGGCGGCGGCATTCTCACCGGCGGTGCGGACGTCGACGATCAGAGGCGACTGGCCTGGGGCGCGGAGTCGCTCCTCGAGGTCTTCCCAATGGATGGGCTCGACGTCGCCGCGAACGATATTTGCGGCCGCGGCGCCGGCGATGTTGACCGGGTCCTTGGAACTGCCGTATTGCGGGGCATAGGCGAGTTCGGCGTCCTCCAAGTCGAAGACCGTGCCGTTGCTCTGCATCGCCATGGCGATCACGTCGATGCGTTTCTCCACGCCCTTCTTGCCCGCGGCCTGGGCGCCGAGCAGCCGGCCGGTGTCGGGAGCGAAGAGGAGCTTGAGCGTGATCATCTCGGCGCCGGGGTAGTATCCGGCGTGGTGGAGCGAGTGGGTGTAGTTTTTGAGGAAGGGGATGGCCGCGGCGCGGAGCTTCTTCTCGCTGGCGCCGGTGGCGGCGAGCGTAAGGTCGAAGGCACCGACGACGGCGGTTCCCTGGGAGCCGCGGAACTTGGCCGGCCGGCCGGCGATGGCGTCGGCGGCTACGCGTCCCTGGCGCACGGCGGGCCCGGCCAAGGGGATCAGGGTCGGCTGGCCGGTGATCCAATCGCGGACCTCGACGGCGTCGCCGACGGCCCAGATCGACGCGTCGGAAGTTCGCATGGCGTCGTCGACGCGGATTCCGCCCGTGGCCCCGATGTCCAGCCCTGCCTCGCGGGCTACGGCGACATTGGGGCAGACGCCCATCGCCAGGACCACCACGCCGGCGACGTGGCGGTCGCCCAGCGCGGTGAGGATGGTGAGGCGGTCCTCGGGCCCGCGCTCGAAACCGGCCAGGCCGTCGCCGAGGCGCAGATCGACGCCGTTGCGGCGGAGTTCGTCCTGCATCGGCGAGACCATTTCCGGGTCCATGGTGCTCATGATCTGGCGGGCTGCCTCGAGGAGGATGACTTCGAGGCCGCGGCGCGCGAGGTTTTCCGCCATTTCCAGGCCGATGTAGCCCGCTCCGACGACGACGGCCCGGCCCGGGCGATGCTCGTTGATCCAGGCGTCGATGCGGTCGGTGTCCTCGAGATTGCGGAGGGTGAAGATGCCGGGCAGGTCGATTCCGGGGAGGCTCGGACGGAGGGGAATCGCCCCCGGGGAGAGGACCAGGGCGTCGTAGTGCTCGGAGGACGTGGCTCCGGTCGCGAGGTTACGTACCTCGACGGCTTTTGCGGCGCGGTCGATGCGTACGACGTCGTGCCGCGCGCGGACTTCAACCTTGAGCCAGTCGCGAAAGCGTTCGGCCGTGGCCACGAGCAATCGCTGGCGTTCGGGGATCACGCCGCCGAGATAGTAGGGCAAGCCGCAATTGGCGAAGGAAATGTCGGCTCCTCGTTCGTAGACGAAGATCTCGGCATGTTCGTCGACGCGGCGGAGTCGCGCGGCGCAGGCCGCGCCTCCCGCCACGCCACCCACGATCAGAACGCGCTTGGATGCCATGCGTGGTTGACCTCGTGGAACAGGATGACGTACTAATCGCCGGCGGTCGAGGCCGAACGACGGGAGGGATCGGCCCCACTCTTGGTCTTACCGGGGCGGATGTGCAGATGGCAGCAGTTCGAGTCGCCCGCCTCCCAGGTGTCGGCGAAGAACTCGAAGCCCGCGGACTCGAAGGTGCCGTTGTCGATCCGCGCGGCGATGCGGCAGAGGGTGGCAATTTCCTCCGGGGGCAGGCCGAGTTCCTGCCAGGCGTTACGGAGTGGACAGTCCTGGAACTTGATGTCCAGGCCTTCGGCGTTGTCGCGCAACACCAGCGGCTTGAACATCTCTCCGTCGTCGGGCAGCGCGGCGAGGAAGGCCTGCTCGAGGCCGAGGAGGTCGTCGGGAGCGAAGCGGGCATACTTCGCGCCCTTCTGCGCGCCCCGACGATAGATGGCGCGCTGGAGGATCTCTTCGGCGCGGTCGGCTCCCAGTTCCTTGCGGAGTTCGTCGAAGATGAGATAGTAGAGGACTGCGCGATTCTTGAAGGCGTCGTAGAGCTGCTGGCGGAGTTCCTCTTCGCGAGGCATGCGGACCTCCTTCCTCCCCGAGTGCGATGGTGCGATCATGCGCGGCGGCCGGGCAGGCTGCCACCCAAGCATTGTAGCAGGGGCGGGAAGGCGGGGCAGCAGGAACGGCGGGAACGCAGAACTGCGCAGGAGTCGGGGAGCGGCCTCTCCGCCGATTGCCGGAGGAAGGAGACTCCCGCGTGGAGGTTAACCGCCTGCCATCTTGCGGCAGATCGCTTGGGCCATTTCCTGCGTGCCGACGGCGGTGGGGTCGTCTCGCGAGGGCTTCATGTCGTAGGTCACGTCCTTGCCTTCGGCGATCACGGCGGCGACGGCGCTGCTCCAGACGGTCCGCGGCCTCGAGCTCCCGGAGATGGCGGAGCATGAGCATGCCGGAGAGGATCAAGGCAGTGGGGTTGACCTTGTTCAGGCCCTTGTACTTGGGGGCGCTGCCGTGCGTGGCCTCGAAGACGGCCCCCTCGGGGCCGATATTCGCGCCTGGGGCGACCCCCAGGCCGCCCACCAGTCCCGCGGCCAGATCGCTGAGGATGTCGCCGTAGAGATTGGGCAGGACGACGACATCGTAGAGCTCGGGCTTTTGCACGAGTTGCATGCACATATTGTCGACGATGCGGTCCTCGAAGGCGATCCCGCTTTGGGACCATTCCTCGGCCACACGCCGCGCCGTGGCCAGGTAGAGGCCGTCGGTGTGCTTCATGATGTTCGCTTTGTGCACCGCGGTGACCTTCTTGCGGCCGTTATCCCGGGCGTACTGGAAGGCGTAACGCACGATGCGCTCGGTGCCCGAGACGCTAATCGGCTTGATCGAAATCCCCGTTTCGGCGCTGCCGGTCTTGATGGGCGCTGGGGGGAAATGCTATTGATGAACTCGACGAGCTCGCGTGATTGCGGCTGACCGGCCTCGAACTCGATGCCGGCGTATAAGTCTTCCGTGTTCTCGCGAACGATCACCAGGTCGACGGGCACCTGACTGAAAAAGGTGCGCACGCCGGGATAGTACTTGCAGGGGCGCACGCAGGCATAGAGGCCGAGTTCCTGGCGGAGATGGACATTGATGCTGCGGAAACCGGTGCCGACGGGCGTGGTGATGGGGGCCTTCAGCGCACATCGCGTGCGACGAACGCTCTCCAGAACCGCCCCGGGCAGAGGGTTGCCGGTCCGCTCCATGACGTCGATTCCGGCCTCCTGCACGTCCCAATGGATGGTCACTCCGGTGGCATCCACGCAGCGGCGCGCGGCCTGGGCCAACTCCGGCCCCACACCATCGCCGGTAATCAACGTCACGTCGTGCGCCATAGTCTCCTCAATCTCGGTTACATCCTCGGGTTGCATCGGTCGTGCGGAAGTCTCCCACCGTAACAGATGGAGGAGCGGAGGTCAACACGCACGGTGGTTACGTATGTGTTTGCACCCGCGGTACTTGTTGCCTGTGCCGCCGCGTATCGTGGGGCCAGCGGCCGGATTGTGCACCCGAGTGAACGCGGGGTGGGCGGAGTGCCTCGGGGGATGGCAGTTGCGCGGGGGAAAGGTGCCGCAATGCGGCACCTGGGATATAATAGCAGGAGCGGGTGGGGAACCGGCGCAAAGCCGGGAACGTCTTATTCTTGAAGCCTCCACCGTTGAACTCGCGAGGCTCCCCGGCGGGGAGAGGATCATGTCGAGCGGGACTGCATCCCCAAGGAAGCCGGCCAAGCACGTTGCCTCCTACGAGCAGTTCATCGAAGATCGCCTGGAAAGGGCGCGGCGAACCGTCAAGAGCGTGGACATCGTGACGCGCCTGGCGGCGCTGGTGGTCGGCGTGCTGGCCTACTTGCTCTCAGCGGCCATCGTCGACCATTGGCTGCTGGAGGGCGGGCTGGGATTCCCCGGCCGGTTGGCGTTCTGGCTGGGGATGGTAGGGGGCGGGGGAGCGTACTTCGTGCGCTATCTGCTGCCCCTTCTCGTCTTTCGCATCAACCCCGTCTTCGCCGCCCATACCATCGAGCAGAACCGGCCGGGCTTCAAGAATAGCCTGATCAATTTCCTCCTCCTTCGGCGGCAAAAGGAAGAGATCGAGAAGGACGATCTGGCGAAGCGAGTCTACGAGGGGCTTCAGTACCGAACGGCCGCCGAGTTGTCGCACGTGTCGGTGGAGGCGGCGGTGGATCGCACGGTGCTGTGCGCCTTTCGTACGCGCTGGCCGTGCTGGTCACGCTGTGCTGCGCGTACCTGTTGATTTCGCCGAAGAACCCCCTGGTCTCGTTCGGCCGCGTGGTCTGGCCCTGGGCGGCGATTGCGGCGCCCACGCGCGTCTCGTTCGACGTGATTGAGCCGGGAGACGGGGTGGCGTATCAGGGGGAGAACGTGGTCGTATCGGCGGAGGTTTATGGCCTTCGCGAAGGGGAGCCGGTGCTCTTGTACTACTCGACCGCGGACGGGCAGACGGTGGACGAAGCCATTCCCATGACGTTACCCGAAGGGGCGTATCGCTACCGCTGCGAAGTGCCGCCCGGCAACTTGGGCCTCCAGCAGAACATCGAGTACTTCCTTTCGGCAGGCGATTGCACGACGCGGCGGTTTGCGGTCGAAATGCAGGTGCCGTTGACGATGATGGTGGACCGGGTGGAATACAAATACCCGGCGTATACGGGGCTCGCGGAAAGGACGGTGGAGCGCGCGGGGGACCTTCGCGCAGTAGAAGGCACCGAAGTGACGATTCATGCCACGGCAAACCGCCCGATCTCCCAAGCAATGGTCGAGTTCGACGGCGATGCGCGGAACTCCATCCCAATGGAGTGGCACGAGACCGCGGCAAGCGTGCGGTTCACGCTCCGCATGAACCGCGATGATCCCACGCGTTCTCTCTACTCGTCCTACCAGTTGCGGTTCTTCGATGCCCAGCGGCGGGAAAACCGCCGCCCGATCCGGCATCGGATCGAGGTGATTCCCGATCTGAAGCCGGACGTGCGGTTCGTCGACCGGCCGGCCGACCTGGCGGCGGTCGCCGAGAAAGGTTCGCTGGAACTGAAAGTCCGTGCGGAGGATCTGGACTTTGGGCTTCGGCGCGTGACTCTGCGCGGAGAAGGAAGGTCGCGGGCTGGCGATCGCGGATCTCTTGAATACGGCTTCCGGAGAAAAGGCCCACCGGGGAGTGTTGGAGCGGGGGTATCCCTTCGAGCCGGCCAAACTAGGCCTGAAGGTGGGCGATACCGTGCTCTATTGGGCCGAAGCGTTCGACAACAAGGCGGACGCGAAGGGGCCGACGCCGAACCACGCCGAGACCGAGAAACGGTCGCTGGTCATCGTGCCCAACGACGCGCAACCGCCGAAGGACCAGGCCAAACCGCCCCGCCAGGAGGCCAAGCCCGACGCCCGCCAGAAGCCCGATCCGCGTCAGCAGGCGGGCGATCCGGGGCAGGCCGGCGCCGAGAACCAGGCAAACGAAGGCCGGCAGCCGCAGACTGCGGAGCGAGACCGCTCCCAGGGAAAGGGCAAACCCGGTTCGCCGGGCAAGGGACAGGCCGATGCCAAGGATCCCGCGCAGGACCAGCAAGGCGAGTCGAAGCGGGACGAGAAAGAGCCCGCCGACAAGACAGGCCAAGGCGCTGAGAAGGGATCCGAGGGGGCACGGGAACCGCGGAACCAGGATTCGGGGGCAGGGCCGGGTGAGTCCGGCGCCGCAGGCAAACGATCGGAGTCGTCGCCCAACGAAGCTACCGAGGAGAACCAACCGGTCAATGCCGATACCGATCCGGCAGAAGCGGTGCGCCGGATTCTCGAGCATCGCAATCAGCAGCAGGGCGACAGCGAGAAACAGCCGGCAAACGCGAGTCAAAGAAGTGGCCCTCAGGCCGGCGCGGATCAGCAAACGGCCACGACGAAGCCCGATGCACAGTCCGGTCAAGAGTCTGGTACGGCCGAGCAACGTAAGTCCGGGGACGAGCCCTCCCCTAAGCCAGGCAAACCGGGTGCCCAGGATTCCGCTGCTCGGGACTCGGCGGCTGCCGTGCACAACCGAGCGAACCTGCGGGGGTTGGTGAGCCGAAGCCTGCCGATGAGGCGGGAGCGGAGAAAACGGGACCGCGCGAGCCGGGCAAGGATCCGTCGGGCGAGGATCCGTCGGGCAAAGAAAAGGGTCCGTCGAGTAAGGCCCAGACGGGCCAAAAGCAGTCCGACGCGGCGCTAGGCGATAACGATCGTCAACCGGACGAGCGATCGAAACCGGGGGAGCAGGCAGACGCGCAGACCAAACAAGGCCAAGATCAGACCAAACAGGCCCAAGATCAGGCTGCGGGAAAGTCGGCGAAACGCGAGGAAGGAAGCGAACCGCCGGGCGGCCAGGCGGGGGCCAAGGGTGGCGCCGAGGGCGAGGACGCACAAGGCAGCGAGGAGGCAAAACTCGAAAAGCCTGCGGGCAAGTCGAGCAGGCAACAGGGGGCGCAAGGCAAGGACGAGCAAGGCGGGTCGGATCAAGCCGGATCGGACGAGAAGGGCCCGAAGGGTTCACGCGGAGCGACGGGAAAACCCAAGGATGCGCAGCGCAACCCCGATCGCGGGGAAGAGGGCGACGCTTCGAAGTCCCCCGGAGGCCAGGGTCGCCAGGCGACGGGGGTGCGCAAGGACGACCAGGCCAAAGCCGAAGAAAAGAGTTCTTCGTCGCCGGGCGGCAAGGGCGGAAAGGAGCAGGAGGGGACGGAAGGGGGCAATACGCAGCCCAGCGCTGACAGTCCCGGAGCGGGCGATTCCTCGGCGAACCCCAAGCCGACCGCTTCGCCGCAGAATCAGCCCCAGGGACATCGCAGGCCTTCCGACGCCGCCGGGGACCAGCCGCGTCCCGAGACCGAGGAACCCTCGAGCACTGCGCGAAGTCCGAAGCCTTCTGACTCGCAGGGCGATGCGGGGGGCGATCGCAAGGGCGGCGGCCGTGAGGGGGGCGGTCAGCAGGCGAACCGACCCGGCGTGGGCGATGCGGGCCAGCATAGTGATTCGGAGCAAGGGCTCGGCAAGTCGACTCAGCCGGGCCAGGGCGAGACCGGCAGCAAGGCCGGCAGCCAGGCGAAGTCGCAGCGACCGACAGGGAGCGGGCAGAAGTCCAAGGACGGTACGGGAGGCGGGAAGCGGACCGAGGACGCTGGAAAACCGGGCGAAGGGCAAGGCACGGACGCGAAGTCGTCGGAGGTCCCTCGGGGAGCGAAACCGGGCACTCCGCGAACGCAGGCCGGTCAGCAAGGTGCACCCTCGAAACCCGAAGGAGAGCCGGCGCAACCGTCGCAGCCGACCGATAACGCCGAGCACGCGGAGGGGAGCCCCGGCGCTGGCGGCGCGAAGCCTTCGGCTCCCGGAAGCGATCCGGGTGGCGAATCGCGTGCGCCCGGCGGCGGAATGGGTTCGCCGGACGCGTCGCAGCCGCCCCAGCAGCCGGTTCCACCCGAAGCGGCTCTTCCTCCCGATGCAGCAAACCTGGAATACGCGCGGGAGCAGACCGTGCTGGCCTTGAGAACGCTGGAAGAGGAGCTGGCGGAGCAAAAGCCCGAGTTGCTCAAGCGACTGGGATGGAAGGCGTCGGACGCGGAGAAGTTCCTCCGTCAGTGGCAGGAGATGATGAAGTCGGCCAACGAGCAGGGAGTGCGCGGTGATGCGGTGCGCAAGGAGCTGGACAAGGCTTTGCGAAGCCTGGGCCTGCGACCGAAGGCAATGCGGCTGCGGAGCAAGACGAGCGCAAGCGACCTGCTTCAACAGCAGGATGCAGGGCGGTTTGCGCCACCGCCGGGATGGGTCGAGCAGTACCGGGCGTATACCAAGGGTGCGGCACGCGAGGGACAGTAATAAGCGGGGGCCGCAGCACGTATCTTGGGGTTCCGGTTGCGTGTTTGGCCGCAACGATGCCGCCTGGTTCGATGTCGGCGTGAGGTTTGGGACTGTCGGCCGAGGTGGGGGAGGACTAGAATACGGGCAAGCGCCCCTGGATCGCTCCCCTGCCCTCCTTCGCCGTCCCTCTTGTGCGGACCGGGACAGAGATCGCATGCCCTGGCGGATGCCTTGCTTGCGGGGACGATCGGTCGAACGCGCAGCTTTCCCGCACTCCCCCCTCTCATCCCTGGCCTGCCATGTCCGTACCCACTCCCCGGTATCTCTCCCCGTTTCACCCCAAGCAAGTGCCGCACTTTTTCACCGACGTGTTGATCGTCGGGGGCGGCCTGGCCGGGCTTCGCGCAGCGTTGGCTGTGGATCCCAAGCTGTCGGTGCTGGTGGTCACCAAGGACGGGATCGATCAGTCGAACAGCGCGTATGCGCAGGGCGGGATCGCCGCGGTTCTCGATCCCCAGGACTGCTTTGAGAACCATGTGGCCGATACGATCGAGGCGGGTGGGCCGCTCTGCGTTCGCGAGGTGGTCGAGCACGTGGTCCGCGAAGCGCCCGGCGGATTCGCGAACTGATCGAGTTGGGCACGCGGTTCGACACGCGGGAAAACGGCCTGGCGCTGGCACGCGAGGGAGGGCACAGTCACAACCGGATTGCCCACGCGCTGGGCGATGCGACCGGCAAGGAAGTCATGCGGGCGGTGATCGATCGCGTGCAAGGGGCCGAGAACCTGGGTATCTGGGAGAACACGTTCACGCATCGACCTGATGACTCACGAAGGCATCTGTCGCGGGGCATTGGTCTGGAACCGGCAGCACGGCAAGACGCTTGGTCTGGGCCAAGCAGACGATTCTCTGCACCGGCGGCGCGGGCCAGGTATACCGGGAGACGACGAATCCGGACGTGGCCACGGGCGACGGCATGGCGCTGGCCTATCGGGCGGGGGCGGAGCTCCGCGATATGGAGTTCATGCAGTTCCATCCCACGGTGCTCTACATCGCCGGCAGCAGCCGCAACTTGATCACCGAGGCAATGCGAGGCGAGGGAGCACATCTGGTCGATCGGTTCGGCCATCGCTTCATGCCCGAGTACGATCCGCGCGGCGAGCTGGCGCCCCGCGACATCGTGAGCCGGGCGATCGTCAGCCAAATGGAGAAGACGCGGCATCCGAACGTTTACCTGACCCTGACACATCTCGACCCCCAGCGCGTTCGCGAGCGGTTCCCGGGAATCGCGGCGATCTGCGCCAAGTTCGATCTGGACATTACGCGCGACCGAATTCCGGTTCGCCCCGGCGCGCACTACATGATGGGGGGAGTCACCGTCGACTTGGAGGGTCGGACGACGGTGGCCGGCCTCTGGGCGGCGGGAGAGGTGACTTCGACGGGGTTGCACGGGGCCAACCGCCTGGCATCGAACAGCCTGCTGGAGGCGCTCGTGTATGGGCGCACGCGGGCGAGGGCGCGTCGCGCGAGGCTTCGCGGACTAGCGACACGTTCGTGGGGCTTCCGTTGGAGAATCCCGCGCCGCCCCGTGCCGTCAACTGCTCGACGTGGCGGACATCCGCAACGCCCTGAAAGCCCTTATGTGGCGGAACGCGAGTGTATGGCGGGATGCCGAGGGGCTTAGCGAGGCCCGGGAGAGTCTGGATCACTGGTGCCGCTATGTGCTCGCACAGCAGTTCTCGCGTCCCTCGGGTTGGGAACTGCAGAATATGCTCTGCGTGGCGCGGCTGATGATCGCGGCGGCGTTGGAGCGCGCGGAAAGCCGCGGATGTCACGTGCGGACCGATTGTCCGGAACGTGACGATTCAAAGTGGAATCGGCGGATTGTGTTCCGTAGAAATGGGGGGGAGGGGTAGATCCATCCTTCCATCCGGATCCTGAAGAGCCGTAATTGGTTCCGGAAATCTTTCCGGTTTCACGTATCCCTCATCCATGACCTATGGTTCATGAGTATCTCGCCGTCTGCCCACGGGCGGAGCGATGAGGGAAGCAGAGTAGTCCAGGGGGAAGGATTCGCAGGAACCATGAACGCAGGTCTGAAAACGAGCTTTCAGTATCTGGCACGCACGCAGAACGTGGTGGCGGTCGAGATCTTGATGGGGGCGCTCGATTGCCCTTATGCCGAGACCCGAGAGGGGGCGATTCGCGCACTGTTGGAGCGACCGGATCCGGCGGGCCACTTGGAGGTCTTTGGGAGGTTGTCGAGGCTGGACTCCAGCGAGCGGGCGATTGTGGGGGAGCGACCGGAGCGGCTGGTGGGGGCAGCCGGGCAGGCAGTCAAGGACGCTCGGAGCGAGGTCTGCGCGATGGCCTGCGAGGCGATCCTCAATTATCGGCTGTACGAGGTGCTACCCGCGCTACTGCAGTTTGATCAACGCAGGGACGCATACCGAGAAAGACCGGCTGGCGAAGACGGTGCTGAGACTGGTGGAGTCGTTCTACGCGGAGCTTTCGATACCGGAGAAGCAGGGGCGGCGCAAGGACGCGGACTCGCTGCGGCAGCGGTTGACCGCTTCGCTGGAAGAGGCAGTAAAGAAGTTCCCGCAACATCGGTCCATGGAGGTGGTGGAGTCGCTGGTGCTGGTGGCGAAACCGCAGAACGTCAGCCTCCGCTATCTTCTGCAGCAGCCGGGGAGTGAGACGCACGACGCGGTGGTCGAGGTCTTGACGCAGAGTACTCGAGGCGGCGTGATCCGAATGCTTCTGGCTTTCCTCGAAGACCCGCTCATGCCTCAGGCCGTCAGAAAGGTCCTCGTCGGTCGCAGCGACGTGAAGTTTGTGGAGCACCTATCGCTGTTTGTGGGGTCGAAGCCTTCGAAGGCAGTGGTGGAAACGCTTCCGCAGTTCGACGGTTTCGCCTGGGCGACGGCAGATGCGGGGGTTCTCGTCCAATTGAGCGAACAGGCCCAAGCCTATGCGGTGAACGTCCTGACCGGTTCGGGAATGAAGGCCCCGGCGAGACAGGAGGCGTTGGGGGCGCTGTTGCTGGAAGGGAAGCCCGCGGGACGGCGCGCGGCGGCACAAGCCCTAGCGGACATAGAAAGTCCGGAGGCGAATGCCCTGGTGGTGCGTGCCTTGACGGACGAAGATGGGGAGGTGCGTGCCCAGGCGATCCGGCAACTGCGGGCGCGAAAGATTCCGGGGGCATTGTCGCTGTTGATCCGGATGGTGGGCTCGACCGAGGAGCCGATCCGCGAGGCGTTGCGCGAAGCGCTGCCTGAGTTCAGCTTCCGCCAGTTCCTCGCGAGTCTGGATTCGCTCGACGAGCGCAGTGCGCAGACGGTGGGACAGGTCGTGCGGTGGATCGATCGCGACCCGGTGTCGCAATTGATTCAGGAGATGAAGCATCTATCGCCGGTGCGGCGACGACGCGCGACGCAAGCAGCGGACGCGATGAACATGGTGTCGGCGGTGGAGCCGCAGGTGATCGAGTTGCTCAACGACGATGATCACGTGGTGCGGCAGGCGGCCGCGAAGGCCCTGGCCGACTGTGGGACCCAGCCGAGTTGGGAGGCCCTGCGCGATGCCTTGTTGGACCGTAGCGTGATCGTGCAAGAAGCGGCGGAACACAGCCTGGAGCGGCTCAGCTCGCTGCTTTCGAACGAAGTCAAGCAAACGGAATTGGTGGAGGCCGTCGCTATGATTGGGAACCTACTTGCGGCAGCGGACGTGGCGAGCCGGCGGGTACACGACTCCGCAGAGAGCGAATGGCCGATGGAGTGGCTGCTGGCGGCAGCCGCGGCCGCCGTGGTGGTCGGCGTAGGGATCTACCTGGTGCGGCGACAGCTTTGCCGGGGCCAGACCAGCCACGCGGCGCTGTTCCGCGGACTTTGCGAGGCGCAGGGGTTGAGCCGGATTTCCCGTCGATTGCTCCGACAGATCGGCCAGCATCACCGCCTGGCCCAGCCCGCGCGGATCTTCGTCGACCCCCGCTGGCTCGATCCGGCGGGCCTCAGCCCGGCGCTGCGTCTGCGGAGTGCCGAGTTGGCGGCGCTTCGGCAGTCGCTGTTTGGGATTGGGGTTGAGACGGACGCGTAGGCCGCCCCGCGGCCCCCGGTGTGGAAAACTTCTGAACCGCCAGAGGTCCTTGCCGCGTAGAAGGTAAGGACCTTTTGCATGCGCGAGGCGACGAACCACGCTCCGGATCCCCGCGCGGGGGAGTGTTGGCCCCGGCGCTCTTGCGGCCGTCGCGCTTGGCCCTGTACGGGACGGGGGCGAGGAAGCTATAATGGCGTTTTTCAACTTGCCGCCGTTGCGGCGATCCTGCGGAAGCGTTTCCAGAAATCATCCCGTGTCGGAGCAAGTCCCATGAGTCCACAGCAAGGTCCCGCCATGATCGAGGCCGCAGGGGCTGTCGAAGTACTATGGCGATTTTGCTGCCATCGAGGACGTGTCGTTCAAGGTGCATCCAGGGCGAGGTGGTGGCCTTTCTCGGGCCCAACGGCGCCGGCAAGAGCACGACGATGAAGCTGCTGACCGGCTACCTGGCGCCCGTCGGCGGGCGTGGCGCGGATCGCCGGGCACGACATGTCGACCGATCGGCTGGCCGGCTCGGCCCGGCTGGGCTATCTGCCGGAGAACGGCCCGCTCTATCCCGACATGACCCCCCGCGCGCTGCTGGAGTTCTTCGCCGACGCCCGCGGCCTGTCCGGCCCGCGGAAGCGGGAGCGGATCGACGCGGTCATCGAGCTGTGCGCGCTGGGGAGCGTGATCGGCAAGCCGATCGGCAAGCTTTCGCGCGGCTATCGGCAGCGCGTGGGCATGGCCCAGGTGCTGCTGCACGAGCCGGACGTGCTGATTCTCGACGAGCCGACCGCCGGCCTCGATCCGAACCAGATCCACGACGTCCGCGAGACGATCCGCAAGCTGGGCGAGAACAAGACGATTCTGCTTTCGACGCACATCCTGCAGGAAGTCGAGGCGATGGCCAGCCGCGTGCTGTTCATCGACGAAGGCCGGCTGGTCTTCGACGGCCCGGTCAGCGACCTGACCGCGCGGCGGCAAGCCCCTCGACGAGCGATTCCGCGAACTGACCAGCCGCGCGGCTCCGCCTGAGCCGATCGCGGCTGGCCGGCTCTCACTCCATCGAACTTCGACAAGTCCTGGTGTCAGAAACCATGAATACGCAACGTTCTGCTTGCCGTCTTCAAACGGAACTTCGTCAGCTACTTCGCCAGCCCGACGGGCTACGTGTTCATCTGCGTGTTCGTGCTGCTGAGCGCGCTCGCCGCCTTCTGGCCGAACGAGTTCTTCAACACGAACCTGGCGAACCTCGACCAGCTCAACCAGCTGGTTCCCGTTCATCATGCTGGTCTTCATCCCGGCGATCACGATGAGCATCTGGGCCGACGAGCGGCGGCAGGGGACCGACGAGCTGCTGCTGACGATCCCGGCCGGCGACTTCGACATCGTGCTCGGCAAGTACCTGGCCGCCGTGGCGATCTACACGCGTCTCGCTGCTTGTTCTCGCTGGTCTGCACACTACTTCGTGCTGCGGACCGCTGGGCAGCCCGACCTCGGGCTGTTCCTGGGCACGTACTTCGGCTACTGGCTCGTCGGGCTGGCGATGCTCGCGATCGGCATGGTGGCCTCGTTCCTCACCGGCAACCTGACGGTGGCCTTCATCCTCGGCGCGCTGTTCAACGCCCCGCTGGTGTTCGCCGTCTATGCGCCGACGTCGTCTCCGGCCCGCAGACACGGCCCTGGCGATCAAGCAGTGGAGCCTCAGCGAGCAGTTCCGCGATTTCGGCCGCGGCATGATCAGCTTCTCCGGGCTGGCCTACTTCCTGCATGATCGCGGCGGTGATGCTCTACCTGAGCATGGTGCTCATCGGCCGGCGCCACTGGGTGCGCGGGCAAGGACTGGACCGTGCATGGCCGGGCACTACGCTCGTCCGCGTCCTGGCGCTGGTGGTGATCGCCGTCGGCGTCGACCGTCGTTCTTCCACCACCACGACGTGCGTCGGACGTGACCAGCGAGAAGCTCAGCTCGCTCTCGCCCGAGACCGTCGAAGCTGCTCGAACGAGCTGGAACCGGCCCGGCCGGTGCAGATCGAGGCCTTCGTCAGCCCGACCGTGCCCGAAGCCTACGTGCAGACGCGGCTCAACCTGCTCTCGATGCTCCGAGGAGCTCGCAGGCCCGCGGCGGCGGCAAGGTCGCGGTGCGGATCAACCACACGGAGCGGTTCAGCGAGGAGGCGACCCGGGCCGAGAAGCGCTACGGCATCACGCCGCGGCGCGTGTCCACCACGACACCGCGGCACGCTGACCGAGGAGAACATCTTCCTGGGCGTGGCCTTCACCTGCGGCCTGCAGAAGGTGACGCTGCCGTTCATCGACCGCGGCATCCCGGTCGAGTACGAGTTGGTCCGCTCGATCCTGCACCGTCACCCAGCAGAAGCGGAAGAAGATCGGCGTGCTGCAGACCGACGCCCAGCTCTTCGGCCGCTTCAACATGCAGACGCATGTCGCTCGACGCAGCAACTGGCCGATCATCGACGAGCTGCAGAAGCAGTACGACGTGGTGCCAGGTCGACGCCACCAGCCCGATCACCGAGAAGTACGACGTGCTCCTGGCCGTGCAGCCCTCGTCGCTTGGCCCGGAGCAGATGAAGAACTTCATCGCCGCGGTGAAGAGCGGCCAGCCGACGGCGATCTTCGAGGACCCGTTCCCGCGTTTGCCGCCGAACGTGCCGGGCACGAGTCGCCCAAGCGTCCGCCCGGGGGCATGAACCCGATGATGATGATGAACCAGCGGGGCTGCCCAGAAGGGCGACATCCGGCCCGCTGTGGAGCATGCTGGGCGTGGATTTCACCGCGCGACGAGATCGTCTATCAGCAGTACAACCCGTATCCGAAGCTGAGCACGGCTGCCCAACGAGTTCGTCTTCGTGGACCACGCCTGCGGGGCCAAGCGAGCCGTTCAACGATCAGGACCCGATCAGCTTCGGGCTTGCAGCACGTGCTGCTCCCCTTCCCGGGCTTCGTCGCGAAGCTGAACTCCTCGGCGCTGGAGTTCACCCCGCTGGTGCGGACGGGCGAGAAGACGGGCACGGTCCGCGCTCCAGGAATGTCGCAGTGAGCCTCTTCGGCCCGGACGGTCTGAACCCCAACCGCGCAGGAGTCGCCGCAGGGCTTCTCCTACGTCCTGGCGGCGCAGATCCACGGCAAGGTTGCCTCGGCCGCCAGCCGATGGCCGGGGAAGGAAAGCCAGAGGCGCTCCTGAAGGGTCGGCGGCCAAGCCGCGAAGTCGGCGGACGATCAACGTGGTGTTGGTGTCCGACATCGACTTCCTCCACCCAGAAGTTCTTCCGCATTCGCGAGCAGGGCGATATTCCCGAGGCGGGGATCCACTTCGATTTCGACAACGTGACCTTTGCCTTGAACGTGGTCGACTATCTGGCCGGCGACGAGCGATTCATCGAGATTCGCAAGCGCCGTCCGCAGCACCGCACGTTGACGACGATCGACCAGGTGACCGAGGGCGCGCGGAAACAGCGTGCCAATGAGATGCACGAAGCGGAGAAGAAGTTCGACGAGCAGATGAAGGAGGAGCAGAAGAACCTCAGCGACAAGGTCGCCGACCTGAACAAGCAGCTCGAGAAGAACGCGTCGATGAACACGCTGGACGTGTTGCAGCGCGTGGAGATGGTGCGGCGCGAGGGGCAGCAGCGAGTCGAGGCGACGCGCCAGCAGCTCAAGCAGGAATTGGACAAGAACGTCAATCGCATCGAGACGGAGCAGGCGCTGGAAGTGCGGCGCGTGCAAGACTGGTACAAGTTCTGGGCGGTGGCGTTGCCGCCGATTCCGCCCTTGGTGGTCGCGGCGGTGTTTTTCGTGTTGCGCCGCGCGAAGGAGCGAGAAGGCGTGGCGCGGAGTCGCCTGCGGTGATAGGGAGCGGAATTGGCACGGTCTGAGCACGACGCCTTGCTTCCCTTGGGGGAAGCCAAGCGAGGAGATCACGCATGAACGAGAACAACAGAACCTTGGTTTTTGTCGTGGCGGCACTGGCGGTGGCCGGCATCGCCTGGCTGGCCCGGCCGAGCACTCCCGATTTCAGCGCCTCCGCCCGAGGTGGTCGGACAGCTCCTTTTCGAGTCCTTCAACCCGGTGGACGCCGATAGCCTGACGGTGACGCAGTACGACCCGGCAATCGGAAAGGCCCAGACGTTCAAGGTGGAGCAGAAGAACGGTCGCTGGTCGATCCCGTCGCACAATTCGTATCCGGCGGATGCGAAGGATCAACTGGTCGACGCGGCCACGAGCCTGACCAATCGCAAGATCCTGGGCGTGGTGAGCGACATCGCCAGCGATCATGCCCTGTACGGGGTGGTCGACCCAACGGCGAAGGATATCGAGCGCGGGGTCGACGGGCGTGGGAATGCGCGTGCTGATGGAAGACAACGACACGCGGAAACGATTGGCCGACGTCGTGATTGGCAAGGAGGTGCCGGACCGCAAGGGGTTGCGCTACGTGCCGCAGGGGCCCGATGGCAATCTGCAAGACGCGGTGTTCGAGGTCGAAATCTCGACGGAGAAGTTCTCGACAAACTTCGGCGACTGGATCGAGAAGGACCTGTTGAAGCTGAGCACCTGGGACGTGAAACGCGTGGAGATGCGCGACTACTCGATCGACATCGTCGCCCAGACCATGGATCCGCAGAACAACATCACCCTGGAGCACCAGCAGTCCGGGGAACCGGCGTGGAAGCTGGTCGAGAACCAGATATTCAAGGATGAAAAGTGGGTGAAAAAGGAGTTGGCTAAGGACGAAGAACTCAACACGGAGAAGCTCAACGACCTGCGCAACGCCTTGGGCGATTTGAAGATCGTGGACGTGGAACGCAAGCCCCAGGCCGTGAGCGACGACCTCCGCACGGAAGGCGAGTTGAAACTCGACGCCGGCACGCGGACTTCGCTGGGACAACGCGGATTCTACTTCGTCCCCGTAAAACCGAAGGTGTATGACCTGCTCTCGACCGAGGGAGAGGCCCGAGTGGTGATGAACGACGGCGTGGTCTACACGCTGCGTTTCGGCCGGACCACCGGCGATTCGGCGGCCGCCCCGGCGAAAAAGGCACCGGGCAAGGATGAGGCCGGCAAGGAAAAGCCGGAAAACTCGGGCTTGAATCGCTACCTGTTCGTAATGGTCGAGTTCGGCGCGGACGTGATTCCGAAGCCGCAATTGGAGACGCTGCCGGCCGACGCCAAGGAAGCCACGAAGCCCGACGCCGCTGCCAAAAAGGAAGAAGCGAAGAAGGAAGAAGCGAAGAAGGACGAGAAGCCGGCGGAGAAGCCGGACGCCACGGCCAAGACGGATCCCAAGGCGGAGCGAGAGCGGATCGAGAAGGAAAACAAGAAGAAGCAGGACGAGTATGACGAGAAGGTCAAGAAGGGGAAGGACCGCGTCAAAGAGCTCAACGCGCGGTTCGCCGACTGGTACTTCGTCATCTCCGACAGCGTCTATCAGAAGATCCACCTGGCGCAGTCGGACGTGATCCGCAAGAAGGAAGAGAAGAAGGACCTTTCCAAGCCCGCGGTCGACAGCCCGGCCGAGTTGAAGGAACTGGGGGCTTCCTTGCCGGCGTCGAAGGAGGAAGCTCCCAAGACCGAGCCGGCTCCGAAGATGGAAGCGCCGGTGAAGGAGCCGTCGCCCGCCAAGGCCGACGCGCCGAGCAAGGAAGAGGCGTCGAAGGGCGAGGGATCGAAGCCCGCGGCGGTGAAGCCGGAAGCTGGGAAACCCGAGGCGGTGAAACCCGAAGTCAAGAGCGACGCGGCGAAGCCGGATCCTGGGCCTGCGCCGAAGGCGCCCGAGTGCCCAAGGAGCCGTCGCCCGCTAAACCGGCGGATGCGAAGAAGTAGAGATTTAACGCGCGGCGGACAAGTTTCGGGGCGGTGCTTAGCGCCGCCCTTTTTCATTTTCCAGCGCACGGTGTTGCGTCTTCCGCAAACGCCCGGAGAACGCGCGTGCCGGGCGGACCTGGCTGGAAACCGTCCCGGCGGGCGGATAAGATCGTGTCCGTCGTGGTGGCACTCCGCGGCGGAACCGCGCGCGATGCCAACCACTCTGGGCGGGGGAGACGGGCGATGGCAGACGACGTGAAGCAAACCGAGTGCGGTTGTCAGGGCGGAACGTGCCGTGCCACGCGGCGGGAGTTCCTTGAGTTGGCCGGTGCGGCGGCCTCGGCCTATCTGGCCGGCCGTGTCGCGGTGGCCGGCCCGTTTGTGCAGGCGGATTTCGAGAAGCTCGTGCCGCGCGAGAAGAAGTTGCGGCCGGAGTGGTTGCGGTCGCTCGCCGTGCGGGGCGAGGCGGAGGTGTTTCGCGGCGCCGAGTTGGAGAAGATCGGCATGCCGATCGGCGGCATCGGCGCCGGCCAACTCTACCTGGGCGGCGACGGCAAGCTCTGGCATTGGGACCTTTTCAACCTGGCGGTGCGCACCGGCGACTCGCACTACGCGAAGCCTTTGGAACCGCGGTCGCCGCTGGATCAGGGTTTTGCGATTCGCATTCACTCCGCCCGTGGGAGCGTCGTGCGGTCGCTCGACCGGCGAGGGTTTCGCGACGTGACCTTTCGCGGCGAGTATCCGATCGGCACGGTGACCTACCGCGACGCGGATGGTCCGATCCGCGTGACGTTGGAGGCCTTTTCGCCGTTCGTTCCGCTGGACGCGGACGACTCGTCGTTGCCGGCGACCGTGCTCTGCTTCACGGTGGCCAACGAGGGACGCGATCCGGTCCGGGTTGAAGTCGGCGGCTGGCTGGAGAACGCGGCGTGCCTGAACGCGGCGAAGCTGCGCACGGTGGACCGCCAGAACCGAGTGGTGCGCGAGGGGACGTTCTTGGCCGTGGAATGCTCGGCGCAGCGCGCCGGCCGAGGAGCCGAAACGCGCGGCACGGCCGGAGATCGTGCTGGAGGATTTTGAGAAGCCGACCTACGAGGGGTGGACGGTGGAAGGGACGGCCTTTGGGGCCGGCCCCGTCGAGAAAGCCAAGATGCCGGCCTACCAGGGAGACGTGGGCGCCGTGGGGCAGCGGCTGGTCAACAGCCACTACACGCGGGACGGCGAGAACGTGCAGCAGGGAGACGCGCACGTGGGCAGGCTCGTCAGCAAGCCTTTCACGATCGAGCGCGACTACCTTCACCTCCTGGTCGGTGGCGGGGCCCACGAAGGCCGGACTTGCGTGAACCTCCGCGTGGACGGCAAGGTGGTGCGAAGCGTGACCGGCCGCAACGACAATCGGATGTCGAGCGCGTCGATGGACGTGCGCGCTTTGGCGGGCAAGGAGGCACGAATCGAGATTGTCGACCAGGAAAAAGGGGCGTGGGGCAACATTGGCGTCGACCAGATCGTGCTGAGCGACGCGCCGCAGCAATCGCCGACCGCGCTGGCCGAGGAACCGGACTTCGGCACGCTGGCGCTTGCGATTCTGGAGCCGGGCGACGACTGCTGCGCGACTGCGGACCTTGCGGCAGGGGCGGGAGAGGAGGCGGTCTTCGCAGCGCCGACGCGCAACGCGCAAGCCGAGAAGCGATTGGCGGCGGCGGAACGCGGCGCCCCTGGTGCGGACGCGGTTCGGCGGCCAGCCGAAGCCGGGCAGCTTCGTGGGGGACTGGTCCGCGCGATGCATCTGGCCGCGGGGGCGAAACAGACGGTCACGTTCCTGGTCGCTTGGCATATGCCCAACCTGAAGCTGGACAAGCTCCAGGATCGGGGAAGGCACTATGCCACGCGGTTCAGCTCGGCGACCGACGTGGCGGGTTACGTGGCGAAGCACTTCGAGCGTCTGGCCCGTGCCACGCGCGCCTGGCGCGACACTTGGTACGACTCGACCTTGCCTTATTGGTTCCTCGACCGCACGTTCGCCAACACGTCGACGCTGGCCACGTCGACCTGCTATCGACTGGCGGGCGGCCGGTTCTACGGATGGGAAGGGGTGGGTTGCTGTCCGGGCACGTGCACGCACGTATGGCAATACGCTCAAGCCGTCAGCCGGCTCTTTCCCTCACTGGAGCGCGATACGCGGGAACGCGTCGATTATGGGCTGTCGTTCGACCCTGCCAGCGGGGTGATCCAGTTTCGCGGCGAATTCCTGCATGGGTTGGCGATCGACGGCCAGGCGGGCACCATCCTCCGCGTGTGGCGCGAACACCAGATGTCGAGCGACGACGCCCTGCTACGCCGGCTCTGGCCGCGCATCGCCGTTCGCTCGAATGCCTGATCGCCAAGGATGCCGACGGCGACGGTCTCCTGGATGGCAATCAGCACAACACCCTCGATGCCGACTGGTTCGGACAGGTGGCCTGGCTGAGCGGGATGTACCTGGCCGCGCTGCGTGCGGGCGAGGCCATGGCCCGCGAGGTCGGCGACGAGGAGTTTGCACGTCGCGCAAACACGTGCGCGGCGGCGGCGGCCAAAAGCCTGGTCGAGCGATTGTTCAACGGAGAATACTTCTTCCAGAAAGGGGATCCGAAACACCTCGACGTCGTCGGATCGTACGACGGCTGCTCGATCGACCAGGTGTTGGGCCAGAGCTGGGCGCACCAGGTGGGACTGGGAGCGATCCTTCCGGCCGCGCCGGTCCGCAGTGCCCTGGAATCGCTGTGGAGGTATAACTTCACGCCCGACGTGGGACCCTACCGCGAGAAACATACTGCGGGTCGATGGTATGCGATGCCGGGCGAGGGGGGCATGTTGATGGTCACCTTCCCCAAGGGAATCTCGCCGGAGTTCAAGAACCACCCCAGTGCATGGTCGGCGATGTACTTCAACGAGTGCATGAGCGGATTCGAGCACCAGGTGGCCGCGCACATGCTCTGGGAGGGAATGATCGAACAGGGGCTGGCGATCGAGCGGATGATCCACGATCGCTACCACCCCGCGCGGCGGAATCCTTGGAACGAAGTGGAATGCGGCGATCATTACGCACGCGCAATGGCCAGCTACGGCGTGTTCCTGGCCGCGTGCGGCTGGGAATACCACGGACCCAAGGGACACGTGGGATTCGCACCTCGGTGGTCGCCCGACAATTTCCGCGCCGCCTTCACGGCCGCGGAAGGATGGGGCACGATCGCGCAGAATCGCCAGGAGGGCAAGCAAGCGGCGTCGATCCGGGTGCGGTGGGGGCGGCTGCGCGTCCGTTCGCTGGCCTTCGTTTTGCTCCCGGGGATCGAGGCGAAGCAAGTTCGGGTGCTGCTCGACGGTCAATTCGTGGGCGCCGAGCGTTCCGTCGAGGGCGGGCGAATTACGGTGCGGCTCGCGAGGGACGTGGAAATCCGCGCGGGGCAGGCATTACAGGTCGAGATTGTTTGAGGCGTGGCTTGCCCGTCGGCCTAAGAACTATCCCAGAACTGCCGCTGGAACCCTGTGCGGCCGGGAAATCACAGCACCTTCCAAGGTTCTGGGATCGGCTCTAAGATTGCTGGGGAACCTGGTACAGCGCCGCCACAGAGAGGCCGGTCTGCGCGGCCCGGACCTCGTAGTGCCCTGAGTGGTTCGGGATTGGTTCTGGCACCCACCACGGCAGCGCGAGACAAGAAAGGGATCGGCGATGAGAGGGCGGCAGAGAGGAATGGGCGCACTGTTGGGGGTAGCGGTCCTGGCGGCGTGGGTCGCGGGCGGCTGCTCGAATCGGGCTCCCGGGAGCCTCGAGGGCGGGGCAGCGTCGGCAAGCTCCACCGCGCCGGCGCGAGAGTTTGCCGTCGAAGGAATGACGTGCGAAGGGTGTGCCGGCACGGTGACCGCGGCGATTGAGAAGATCAAGGGAGTGCAGTCGGCCAAGGTCTTTCTTCAAGAGAAGAAGGCCGTGGTCGTTGGCGATCCGGTCCAAGTGCCGGCGGAAAAGATCGAGGCGGCGATCGCCGCGGCCGGATACGAGGGCAAGCTCATCGCGCCGGGGCCGTAGTGCGCCTCGCGCGAAGGCTTGGCCTGGATCGGTCCCTTCGCTCAGAGCAGGTCGTTCCAGCCGCGCTCGCGGAGCTGCGCGTTGACTGCGGCGATCGACGCTTCGTCGCGTTTGTCCGCCACCAGGATGGCGTCGGGCGTGACCACGACCACTACGTGGTCGAGCCCGGCCACAACGACGGCTTGGGAGGCATCGGCCGCGCGGACCGTGGTGTTGCGAGTATTCACGGCGAGCACGCGGGGCGCCTCGAGCAGGTTGCCCGAAGCATCACGCGCACGGTGCCGTTCCAGGGCGAGCCAACTCCCCACGTCATCCCAGGCGTAGGGCGCTTCGACGACCACCACCTGGTCGGCCTTCTCCATGACGGCGTAGTCGATGGAGATCTTGGGCATGGCAGCGAACTCGCGGTGGAGGACCTCGGCGCAATTAGGGGCGGCGGCGGCCTCGCCGATCCGCTCCAGGTGAGAATAGAGCTGGGGCTGGAATCGGGCCAGCGCGTCGAGGATCGTCTGCGCGCCAGAGGAAGATGCCGGAGTTCCAGTAGTAGGTTCCCGCCGCCAGGTAACGGGAGGCAACCTCCAGGTTCGGCTTTTCGTGGAACTGGGCCACCTGGAACACGCCGGGGCGCGCGGCCGAGTTGGCCGAGGGCTCGAGGGCTGCTCCGCGCTCGATGTATCCGAACCCGGTCGAGGGATAGGTGGGTCGAATGCCGAAAGTGACCAGGCGGTCGGCCTTCTCTTCGACCAGCGAGGCAGCCAGGCGGAGGCTCTGCTGGAAAACCTCGTCGGGGGCAATGACCTGGTCCGCGGGCATAATCGCCATGACGGCGTCGGGGTCGTCGCGGAGCACGCGGAGCGCGGCCAGACCGATACACGGGGCGGTGTTGCGCGGCAGGGTTCGGCCAGGATCGCCCCGCGGGGCAAGTGGGAGAGGTGTTCCTGGATCGGTCCGGCCAGGTCCGCCGTGGTGGCGATCAGCACGCGATCCAGAGGGACCAGCTGACCGAGGCGGTCCACCGTGGCCTGGATCATCGTGCGGTCGCCTTGGATGCGGAGCAACTGTTTGGGCCGGCGGACGCGGCTTTCGGGCCAGAGTCGGGTGCCGGATCCGCCCGCCATGATTACCGCGTGAAGCATGGGAATCGCCCCTGAGGTCGTGCGCGTTGATGAACCGGCGGGAATCACGCCGGAGGCCCTTGCCCTACCCCGGCTGCCGCGCCGGAGCCCACGCCCGCGTCTCGCGGCGAGCGGCAGGACTCTCTACGTTCGGGCGGCGAGGTCGGCTCAGGACTCCATAGTTAAGCGAAGTACTTGGGCTCGGTCAACCGCAGTCCGGGTTGAATCCTGGCGGACAGCTCCTGGGCATCGAGGGCGAACAAGGGGCTGATCTCGACGGGACAATCGTCGGCCAGTTCGGCACCGGCCTGGCGGAGCCACTGGCGATGCACGGCGATCATTTGGGCACGGACTGTCTGGGGCGTATCGGTCTTTTCGTCGGGACCATTCTTAAGCGGACCGAAGTGGCGCTGGGAATCGACTTCGACGACGATGGCGCGCTGGGCCGAGGGCATGAGGTCGAAGATAAAACGCTCGAACTTGATCGCGTTAGGGGTCGTCGGTCGCACGCGCTGGCGCGTGACGGGATCGACGAAGGGCACCTTCTTCCGCGCGATGTGAAACGGTAGCCCTTCGGCCGAGCGCGCCATGCGGTCGAGGAAGTCCAGGGAAAGGGCATGGCTCGCAATGCTGCCCGCCCAGATTTGCAGCGAGCCGTCCGGATTGCGGCGCTGCGCGACTTCGTCGGGCAGATCGCTGTACTCGATCACGCGCAAGCGGCCGTCGACCTGGATCACATTGCCGACCTTTTCCAGCGGGTCGTGCTTGCGGACCACCTGGGTCGTCATCTCCGCACCGGCCAGCAAGTGATAGCCGAGGAACTCCGGACTGCAGACGTCGACCAGCGGATTATCGACCTGGAAGTAGAAGAGGTGTTGAAGGCCGCGGGCTTGCGCATGGCCCATCCCACCGCTGCGCTGGAACGCGGCCAGCATTCCGCCGTGGCCGTCGGGAGCTGAGGGCCACTCGGCTCGGCTCGGCCAGCAGGATCTTGCCCGAGGAAGCATCCACGGCGGGCATCGTTCCCTGGCAGAAGACGAGCAACTCGTCTTCTGCCAACCCGAATCGCTCGTGTTCCTCGAAGAATCGCACGCTTTCTTCGTGTGTGGCGGGGCTGGTCATGAGATAGAGCGGGATGCGCACCCCGTAGCGGCGGGAGGCTGCGAGCACTCTTTTCCGCGTGGATCTGGAACAGTGTCTTCCCCGAGATCGGGCCGATGGGGAACATCCCCTTGGGATGGTCGAAGCCCAGACGCGTGCCTTGCCCTCCGGCCACAAGCAAGACGCCGATCTGGCCGTGCGCAGGGCCTGCGCTCCGCACTCACGCGCGGTGGCCGGGGAGATTCTCTTCTGGTCCCCCTGCCCCAGCACGAACGAAGGCGGAGAACCGCCGCGCTCGGCCAGGCGGCGAGCCTCGTCGCCTGTACCCTCGCGCTTCCGGCATAGAGCTTTGCGACCAGCGCGAAATCGATCTGCCGCACATCGGTGGCCAGACGTTCGCGGTCGTGCGGAGCCAACTCAGCCCAGAAGGCCAGCAGGTGCTCCTGGCCGTACGGTTCGAGCCGCTGTCGGAGTTCTCTGTTCCAGGTTCGTCGAGGCACGATCGGGTCGGTTCACACCGCTACTCCAAGCTCACAGGGGAATTCTCAGGCCATCGTATGCCAGCTCCATGCCCGCCGGGAGCCTGCGGTTGGTCGCCTCGTGTTCGAGTCGATGGGAAATGTGGGTGAAAAGGGCTCGTCGAGGTCGGAGTTGCCGGGCGATCTCCACGGCCTCGTCGAGGCTCAAATGAGTTACGTGGGGCTCGGGACGAAGGCCATCGAGAATGAGCACGTCGAGGCCCTGCAGCAGTTCCAAAGCTCTGGAGCGGGATTTCCTTGGTGTCGGTGCAGTAGGCAACCTTGCCGACGCGGAAACCCAGCACCGTCAGGCTGCCGTGGACGAGACGCAACGGAGTCACCGTCGCTCCCAGAACCTCAAAGGGCTCGGTGCCTATCCTGCGGAAGATAAGCCTTGGCACTCCTCCCGCCGGGTAGTTTTGCAGGATGGGGTCGAAGGCGTAAGGAAACGAACGGCGAATGGACTGCTCGACGGTTTCCTCACAGAAGACGGGAAGATCGCCGCCCAGGTAGCGGGGAAAGATGCGCAGATCGTCTAGCCCAAACAGGTGGTCGGCGTGGGCGTGGGTATAAGCGACGGCGTGGACCACCCCGATCCGCTCGCGGATCAGTTGGACCCTCATTTCTGGGGGGGTGTCGATGAGCAGATTCCCCAGGGGAAGGCCTAGAATCACCGAGCAGCGCGTACGATTGTTCTTGGGGTTCGAGCTGGAACAGGTGGGGCAGTCGCAGCCAATCAGCGGCACGCCATGGGAAGTGCCTGTTCCGAGGAAGACGAGGCGTTGGGAGATGTCGGTAGTGGCAGGTCGTTTCGCCAAGGAGCTCTCCGGGGCGATTCTGGCGGTTGGCGGCTGTGGGCCCGGCGGAGAGCCCGAGGGTGCAAAGGCAGGTATTGTGAGGACTGACGGCGTTTTGGCAAGACACGCGGGGCGAACTCGAATAGAGAACGGACGGTGGGGATGGATGGTTCGTACCAATCTCTACCCCGTCTTCTTGGGGGTTTGTGCCGCGATCAACCGTTCTTGACCGGCGTGTGGCGCAATGTATAAACTGTGCAGTTGAAATCTGTTGCGCGCACGTCGACGGACTGCCAATCGCCCCCCGCTGTGCCGGCGAGGGCTTGGTTCATTTCCCCCCCAACCAATCGGTTCGTTCGTATGGAAGTCTTGGAGCGTATCTGGGAACTGGTCAGCGAGTTTTTCGGGGGGATCGTCGCGGGCACTGGAGCGCGGTCTGACGAGCATGTTCGGCTCGTCCAACGCTCGGTTTCTCAAGCGGCTTGCAGCCGCAGGTCGAGGCGATCAACGCCCGGGAGCCGACCTACCAGCAGATGACCGACGCGGAGTTGCGGGAGCAGACCGACAAGTTCCGCAAACGGCTGGCGGCCGGCGAGAACGCTCGACGACCTGCTGATCGAGGCCTTTGCGGTCTGCCGCGAGGCGGGCCGCCGCGTGCTCGGAATGCGGCACTTCGACGTGCAACTGATGGGCGGCATGGTGCTGCACAGCGGCGCGATCGCGGAGATGGTCACCGGCGAAGGCAAGACGCTGGTGGCCACGCTGCCGGCCTACCTGAACGCCCTGGAAGGCAAGGGCGTCCACGTGGTCACGGTGAACGACTACCTGGCCCGCCGCGACATGGAATGGATGGGCCCGCTCTACATGTCGCTGGGCCTCACCGTCGGCGACGATCCAGCACAGCATGGACACGGCGGAGCGGCAGCACGCCTACGCCTGCGACATCACCTACGGCACGAACAACGAGTTCGGCTTCGACTACCTGCGCGACAACATGCGCCCGGCGCGCAAGGGCGACGCCCGCTATCCGCGAGAGCACCAGCAGGTCCAGGGGCCGCTGAACTACGCGATCATCGACGAGGTGGACAACATCCTGATCGACGAGGCGCGGACGCCGCTGATCATCTCCGGCCCGGCCCACGACGACGTGAACCGCTACCGCAAGGCCGACCGGATCGCGCGGCATGCTGAAGAAGGACGTCCACTTCGAGGTCAACGAGAAGGAGCACACCTGCAACCTGACCGACGAGGGGGTGCGCAAGGCCGAGGAGCTGGCCGGCGTCGAGAGCTTCTACACCGCCGGCAACATGGAGTGGCCGCACCTGATCGACAACTCGCTGAAGGCCCACCACCTCTACAAGCGCGACGTGAACTACGTCGTCCAGGACGGCGAGATCATCATCGTCGACGAGTTCACCGGCCGCTTGATGCCCGGCCGGCAAGTGGAGCGACGGGTTGCACCAGGCGGTCGAGGCCAAGGAAGGCGTCACGATCAAGGAGGAGAACCAGACGCTGGCCACGATCACGCTGCAGAACTTCTTCAAGCTCTACAAGAAGATCTGCGGCATGACCGGCACGGCGATGACCGAGGCCAACGAGTTCTGGAAGATCTACAAGCTCGACGTGATCGCCATCCCCACGAACCGGCCGCTGCAGCCGCATCAACCATCCCGACGTGATCTACCGCACCGAGCGGGAGAAAGTTCGACGCGATCGTCGACGAGATCGAGCGGATGCACAAGTGGGACGTGCTCCACGTGGAGAAGGGGGAGCAGTTGGTCGGCACGATCCTCAAGGAAGCCGACGACGCAGATCGAGTTCCAGCCACGGGGCGAGAGGCACAAGGAGCGGATCGCCCGGTCGCGAGTCGCGGCAGCTCGATCGGCGCGGGCGGCCGATCCTGGTCGGCACGGTGTCGATCGAGAAGAGCGAGCTGATCTCGGAGCATGCTCGAGCAAGCGCGGCATCAAGCACCAGGTGCTGAACGCCAAGCACCACCAGCGCGAGGCGGAGATCATCGCCCAGGCCGGCCGCAAGGGCGCGGTGACGATCGCCACGAACATGGCCGGCCGCGGCACCGACATCATCCTGGGCGGCAACCCCGAGACGCATGGCCTGGGCCCTGCTCCAGGACAAATACCCCACGCGGCTGGACGTGCCCCAGGCGGAGTGGGACGCGCTGGTGCACGAGATCGAAGAACGCGAGCAGATGAAGGCCGAAGGGCGCGAGGTGGCGGCCATGGGCGGCCTGCACGTGATCGGCACCGAGCGGCACGAGGCCCGGCGCATCGACCTGCAGCTGCGCGGCCGCTGCGGCCGCCAGGGCGACCCGGGCAGCAGCCGCTTCTTCCTCTCGCTGGAAGACGACCTGATGCGGATCTTCGCCGGCGAGTGGGTGAAGAACATGCTCACCCGGCTGGGCATGCAGGAAGGCGAGGCGATCGAGAGCCGCATGGTCTCGCGGCGGATCGAGGGGGCCCAGAAGAAGGTCGAAGAGCGCAACTTCGAGATCCGCAAGAACCTGCTCGAATACGACGAGGTGATGGACGAGCAGCGGAAGCGCGTCTACGGCTACCGCCAGAGGATCCTCGACGGCGCCAACTGCAAGCGAGTTGATCCTGGAAATGATCGACCAGCAGATCGACCATTACCTGGACCAGTTCCTCGACCAAGGACTACGGCGCGGAGTCGTTCGCCGCAGTGGGCCGGCAGGCAATTGGCCGTGCGAGCTCGATGCCAGGGATTTCCGCGGCATGGACTTCGCCACCGCCGAGACCTTCGCCAAGGACGAAGCCGAACGCATGGCCGAGACGCCAGGTCTTCGACGCCATCGACGAGAACCTGCCCGAGGACGGAGACGCAGGAGGAATGGAACTGGGAAGCCCTGGCCAAGATGGCCAACACGCGCTGGAGGCTGAGCCTGCGCGACCGCGACCTCGAAAGGATCGGCCGCGACGGAGCTGGCCGAGCTGCTGATCGAGAAGGCCCGCGAGGCGATCCGCAAGGTCGAATCTCGGCGGGTGCGCAGGTTCCTCCACCCGGACTTCGGCCTGCAAACCGCGTGTGCGCTGGGTGCAGCACAAGTTCGGCATCGAGCTCGAGTCCGGACGAGATTCGCGGCCTGGAGCTGCCGGCGATCAAGGCACCTGGTCCGCGAGCGAGCCCGCGCCGGCCTACGACGAAGGAAGTCGAGTACCCGGTGATGGCCGGGCTGTCGCACTTCACGATGCGCGACCCGGCGGGCCACAAACGCGTACGACCGCGAGGGGCTGGTCGCCTGGGCCAAGGAACGCTTCGGCGTCGAGCTGTCGATCGGACGATCTGAAGAACAAGCAGCGCGACGAAATTCGCGGCGCTGCTGATCGAGCACAGCCGTCACTCGCACGGCGAAATGCAACGCTGGTACGAGGAGGCCGAGCAGCAGGTCGCAGCGGATCTTCGAGGGCCGAGAACGACTCGGTCGGCCCGACCGGCGACCGCCAACGGCCAGCTCGCGTCGCTCTCCGATTGGCTGCAAGCAGAATCTGCACTCCGAGCTGGCGCCGGAGCAGATCTCCGAGCTTTCGCGCGAGGAGCTGACGCCGGCTGCTTCGGGACGCGATCGAGGAGCGCTACCGGCCGGAGATGCGCCGCATGGAGCGGGCCCTGGTGCTGCAAATCCTCGACGCCGCCTGGAAGGACCACCTGCTGGTGATGGACCACCTGCGCAGCAGCGTCGGCCTGCGCGGCTACGCCCAGGTCGATCCCAAGGTCGAGTACAAGCGCGAAGGCATGCGGACCTTCGAGACGATGTGGGACTCGGTCGGCGAACGCGTCACCGACCTGATCTTCCGCATGGAGCAGCTCGACGAGGGCTTCGTCGGCTCCACCTGGACCGAGCCGGAGGCGATCCACCAGGAAGCGCCGGCCGCCACCGAGATCGTCGCAGCAGCAGCAGGCCGCGATCGACGGAACCCAGGTCGACCACAAGCCGGAGCCGATCCGCAACCGGCAGCAGCAGGTCGGGCGCAACGACCCCTGCCCCTGCGGCAGCGGCAAGAAGTACAAGGTCTGCTGCATGGCAGGCGAAAGCTGACGCGCGATGTAGCGCGACGCTTCGTTGCGAACGCCGGGAAAGGATTCCCCACGTGCCCTATCTGCTCGAACGCTCGTCTATCTGGTGCTGACTCGCTGTTCGCGCTGCCCTGGCTCGCCTGGCAGGCGATCCGCAAGGGCAAGTACCGCGAAGGCTTCGCCGAGAAGTTCCTGGGGCTGCGTCCCGCGCCGCGCGGCGGACGACGGGCAGCCCTGCCTCTGGCTGCACGCGGTCAGCGTGGGCGAGGTGAACCTGCTCGCGCCCGCTGCTCCGCGAGATCGCGCGGCAGCAGCCCGACTGGGAGTGCGTCATCTCCACGACGACCATGACCGGCATGGCCCTGGCCCGGAAGAAATATCCGCAGCTGACCGTCTTCTACTGCCCGCTGGATTTCAGTTGGGCCGTGCGCGCGGCGATGCGGCGGATGCGGCCCGACGCTGCTGGTGCTGGCCGAACTGGAGCTGTGGCCGAACCTGATCCGCGCGGCCGGCGAGATCGGGGCACGCGTGGCGGTCATCAACGGCCGGCTGAGCGAGCAGAGCTTCCGCGGCTACCGCCGCATCCGGCCGCTGGTCGCCCGGCTTGCTGCGCGCAGATCGATCTGATCGCCGCGCAAGACGAGACGTACGCCGAGCGCTTCCGCGCGCTGGGCGCCCGGCCGGAGACGGTCCACGTGACCGGCTCGCTGAAGTACGACGGCGCCCAGACCGATCGCAACAATCCGGCGACCGAGCGGCTTGCGGCAGCTGGCCGGCTTCGCTGCCGACGACGTCGTCTTTCTGGCCGGCAGCACGCAGGAGCCGGAGGAAGCGCTGGCTCTGGCCGCGTTCCAGGCACTGCGCCGGCAATGGCCGCGGCTGCGGCTGGTGCTCGTGCCGCGGCATCCCGATCGGTTCGACGCCGTGGCGCGGCTGCTGGATCGCCTCGGGGCTTGCCATGGCAGCGGCGCACGTCGCTCGGACGCCGAGGGAGCGCGACCCCAACGCTCGCGTGCTGCTGGTCGACGCCGTCGGCGAATTGGGCGCCTGGTGGGGCACGGCACAGATCGCCTTCGTCGGCGGCAGCCTGGGCAATCGCGGCGGCCAGAACATGATCGAGCCGGCGGCCTACGGGGCGGCCGTCTCGTTCGGCCCCAACACCTGGAACTTCCGCGACATCGTGGCGGCGATGCTTGCCCGCCAGGCGGCCGTGGTCGTTCGCGATGCGGCCGGAGCTGGAGCGGCTTCGTGCGCCGCTGCCTGGCGGAACCGTCGTTTGCCGCGGCGATGGGCCAGCGTGCCCGGGACCTGGTGGCCGAGCAACTTGGGGCGACGGAGCGGACGCTGCGGCTTCTGGAGCCGCTGGTCGCCAGCGGCGCGTCGGCCGACGGTTCTGCTGCGCGGCGGCGTGAACTTTGCCGAACCGGCCCAAAGGGGGGGCGCACGGGGCGAGCGCAACTTGTGACGGCTGATAGGGCACTCTATAATACGAGACTCAAGCCGTTTCCGCACGACTCGCTGTAGAGGAGGGATGCACCTGTGGCCAAGGGCAAGCGTTTATTCACGAGTGAATCGGTTAGCATGGGCCATCCGGATAAGCTGGCCGACCAGATATCGGATGGCATTCTCGACGCCCTCCTGGCCAAAGACCCTTATAGCCGCGTCGCCTGCGAGACCCTGATCACGACGGGAATCGCCATCGTCGCCGGGTGAGATCACCTCGAAGGCCACCGTCGACTATGCCGAGGTCGTGCGCGACGTAATCGAGCAGGTGGGCTACACCGACGATGAGTGGGGCATCTGCCGCGCGAACCTGCTCGGTGCTCGTCTCGCTGCACAGCCAAAGCCCGGACATCGCCATGGGGGTCGACGAAAACGAGTCGTCGGGCAAGGAGATCGGCGCGGGCGACCAGGGAATGATGTTCGGCTACGCGATCCAACGACACGCCGGAACTGATGCCGATGCCGATCGCGCTGGCCCACCGCATCCTGCACCGGCTGACCGCGGTGCGGCAGCAGAAGCGAGTGGACTGGCTCCGCCCGGATAGCAAGAGCCAGGTGACGGTCGAGTTCGACGGCGACCGGCCGGTGCGGATCGACACGGTGGTCGTCTCCACGCAGCACAGCCCGGCGGTGAGTCAGAAGGAAATTCGCGACTACGTGATCGAGAACGTCGTGAAGCCCGTGCTCCCCAAGGAACTGGTCAAGGGAGACATCACCTACCACATCAATCCGACCGGCCGCTTCGTGACGGGTGGGCCGCACGGCGACACGCGGGCTGACCGGTCGCAAGATCATCGTCGATACCTACGGCGGCTGGGGCCGGCACGGGGGCGGGGCCTTCAGCGGCAAGGACCCGACCAAGGTCGACCGCAGCGCGGCGTACATGGCCCGCCACGTGGCGAAGAACATCGTGGCCGCCGGTCTGGCCGAACGGTGCGAATTGCAACTGGCGTATGCGATCGGCGTGTCCGAGCCGGTCAGCGTGTTGGTGGAGACCGAGGGAACGGGCAAGGTCGACGACGAGCGCCTCTGCGAAGTGGTGCGCAAGGTGTTTCCGCTTGACGCCGGGCGGAATCATCAAGTACCTCGACCTGCGGCGGCCGATCTATCGGAAGACGGCGTCTGGCGGGCATTTCGGCCGTTGCGAGGCGGAATTCACTTGGGAGAAGACCGACCGGGTGAAGGACCTGCTCTCCGCGGTCGGCTAGTATCCCGTTCACGAGGTTCTGGCCGGCCACGGGGTCGCCGGCAACCGTGATGGGGAAGTCGTATTGATGACGCACGTGTAGCCCCGGCTTCTGGAATGTCCAGCAGCGGGGCTTCCTTTTTCTTCGCGGCGGGACGATGAGCGCGTCGCAGGCTCCAGGAGATCGTCCGAGGTGGCCCGCCTTGGCGCTCATCGCCGTGGTGCTGGCCGTCTACCTGATTCTGTTCTACTCCACGCCGATGCCGAGCCTGGCGGCGATGGGTGGAGTGCGGCGGGGCGCGCTTCTGGGAGTTCTGCTCTATCCCGAGGGGTTGTTGGAATTCTGGTGCGGTCGGCCGCTCCAGTTCACCCTGATCGACCGGTTGCCCGTCGTGGCGATTGCCGGCGGAATCCTCGTTTGGGCGGCGGCACTGGGCCGACTGCTGCTGGCTGCGCTCGGCGTGGATCGCGCGCTGACGCGGTTGGAAGTGGCGGTCTTCGGCACGGCCGCAGGCCTGGCCACGCTCTCCAGCGGCGTGTTGGTGCTCGGCTTGCTCGGTGGGTTGCACGCGCGCCTGGCGGTGGCGGCCACGGCGGCAGCCACGGCCCTGGCGGCCGCCGCCGTGTGGTGGCGACGTCGAGGCACCGTCTTGTCCCCGGATAATACCAGGCGGCCGACGCAGCCCGACGCGCCGGGCCGCGGACCAGCCAAGCGGGGCAGGAAGACGGTTGCAAGCCTTCCCCGTGCGGTAGGGCGCATTGGCGATGCAGTGCCTTCGTTCGCCCCCAGCGCGCATTGGCTTTGGTTGGCCAGCCCGTTTGTCGCCATGATCGTGCTCGGGGGCATGCTGCCGCCGATCGATTTCGACGTGCGCGAGTACCACTTGCAGGCACCGAAGGAATTTTACCAGCAGGGGTTCATTGGCTTCGTGCCCTACAATGTCTACGCCAATATGCCACTGGGAGCGGAGATGCTCAGCCTTCTGGCGATGATCCTCGCGGGCGACTGGTGGCTGGGCGCGCTGGCAGGCAAGACCGTAATCGCCCTTTTCACGCCCCTAACCGCGTTGGGCCTGGTGGCGGCGGGCCGGCGGTTCTTCTCGCCGGGGGTGGGAATCGCCGCCGCGATCCTGTACTTGTCGATTCCCTGGATGGTTTCGATCTCGTCGCTCGGACTGGTCGAAGGCGTGTATGCCTGCTACTGGCTGCTGGCCGTATACGCACTGGGCCTGGCATTTCGGCCCCAAGCACCGGAGACGGCGCCCGCACGACTTGTACCGCATCTAGCGTGGCTCGCGCTATCGGGGTATTTCGCCGGCGCCGCGGCGGCGACGAAGTACCCTGCCCTGCTCTTCGTCGTGCTCCCGCTGACGGCAGCCGTCGCTTGGAGCACGCTGCGCAGCGCCGCCCGGCGGTCGTGGAAACCGACCGCGGTGTTTCTCCTTTCCGCAGTCGTTGCCTGCGGGCCGTGGCTGCTGAAGAACTGGGCGTTTACGGGTAATCCGACCTATCCCCTGCTCTACTCGGTTTTCGATGGCTCGGGCTGGGACAATGCCAAGGACCGCCAATGGAATCGCGTACACCGGGCGAACGTGTTCACGGCCGCCGCGCTGGCGCGGTCGTTAGGCGAAGTGAGTCTGACGAGCGAGTGGCTCAGCCCGTTGGTGGTGCCCCTGGCGGCACTGGCGCTGGTCGTGCGACGGCCGCAGCGCGGGGCAGTGGTACTAGCGGTCTATTTCGCGTGCGTGCTGGCGGCATGGTGGTTGTTGACGCATCGGATCGATCGTTTCTGGATCCCGATGTTTCCCTTTCTCACGATCCTGGCGGGACTGGGAACGGAACGAATCGCTCGCGATTCCGGCTCATGGAAGATGCCGGTGCTGCGCCGTCCTGGTGCTCGCGCTGCTGAACTTTCCGGTCGCAGCGACCGTGGGTGGGGGATACAACGAGTACTTCGTGAGTCTCGATCGGTTGCGCAACGATCCTGGGCGCGTCAATCCTTGGCATCGCTGGTTCAACGAGCACGCCGCGGAGGGACGCGTGCTCCTGGTGGGCGATGCGCGGCCATTCGATCTCGAAGTTCCCGTGCTCTATTCCACCTGCTTCAACGACTCGCTGCTGGAGCGGATCGCCCAAGGGCAGTCTCCGGAGGCGATTGCTCGATCGCTGGGCGAACTGGGCGTCACGCACGTCTATGTCCATTGGGGAGAGATCAAGCGGTACCGGGACACCTACGGGTTTTCCGAATTCATCCAGCCAGAGTTGTTCGATCGGCTTGTTGCGGCGCATGTGCTGGAGCCGTTGCCGCCGATCGATTCGCATTCGAGCGTGGGCTACCGCGTGGTCCGTTCGACGAGGTTACCATAAAGGACGGAATTTGGCCGAGCGTTCTGTGCGACGGCGCAAGAGAGATAAGAAGGTAGGGAGGATGGCCGTAACCGCTGATCGGCCCTGGTAGGCTGGCGCATGCGGCCTATCGAGTCGCTCGATTCGGCGGCGCGATGGGAAGACGGCAGGCAGCCGTGGCACGCACGGCATGCACCCTTCCATCGGCACCTGATCTTGTGTCGGAAAGCCTGTTAGCGTAAGCTGTTGGCGCGGGAGTGCCATCGGGCACCGCAGGAAGATGGATGGAACCACGACGAGCAAGCCTATGAGCTCTTCTTGCAGCGGCTTTGTGGAATCCAGGGATGGAACGGAAGGTCGGAAGACCGATTCCTACGGGGAATTCGACGGTCCAGGCGATTCCTCAAGTGGTATCGTGCGGCGGGCAATCTTGCGCACGCGCGGTTGGCTGCTGGGGCAGCAGCATTCGGAAGGATATTGGGTTGGGGAGTTGGAAGGCGACACGATCCTGGAAAGCGAGACGATCCTGCTCTTGACCTTCCTGGGCCGAGAGGATTCGGAGCTGGCGCAGGGCGCGGCTCAGTACTTGCTCGAGAAGCAGTTGCCCGGCGGCGGCTGGGCGATGTATCCGGGCGGCGGCGTCGAGATCAGCGGCAGCGTGAAGGCCTACTTTGCCTTGAAGCTGACCGGTCAGGACGTTTCGTCGGAGCCGATGCAGCGCGCCCGGCGTGCGATCCTTGCGCACGGGGGAGCCGACGCGGTCAACAGCTACACGCGGTTTTTCCTGGCGATGTTGGGGCAGATTCCTTACGCGCTCTGTCCCGCCGTTCCGCCCGAGGCGGTTCTGCTGCCGCGGTGGTTTCCGGTGAACTTGTACGCGGTGAGTTCCTGGTCGCGGACGATGATCGTGCCGCTGTCGATTGTGTCGGCGTTGGAGCCGGTGCAAGCGTTGGATGCATCGCGCGGCATTCGCGAGCTGTTTCTCCGCGCCCCGGAGGACTGGCCGGCGCTGGGTTCTCCGGGACGGACAGGGAACAAGGGCCCGTTGAGCTGGGATCGCTTCTTCCGCACGGTCGACCGTTTGCTCAAGGGCTGCCAGCGCGCACGCCTGCTGCCGCTGCGGCGTCGCGCGATCCGCAAGGCCCAGCGGTGGATGCTCGAGCGATTCGAGCGGAGCGACGGCTTAGGGGCGATCTTCCCACCGATCGTGTTCAGCCTGGTGGCACTTCGGGCCTTGGGATATGCCGATGACAGTCCCGAGGCGGTCGCGTGCCGCCGGCAGCTCGAGGATCTGGTGCTGGAAGACGAGGAGACGGGCTCGATCCGGATTCAGCCCTGCAAGTCGCCCGTGTGGGACACGGCGATCACGCTCCGCGCCCTGGCGGCCAGCGGAGTGGGGGCGGAGGAGTCCGCAATGCGGCATGGCGTCGACTGGCTCGTGGCGCGACAAATCCGCGCCCCGGGTGACTGGGCGGAAACGGTTCCGGTCCAGCCGGGCGGATGGTGCTTCGAGTTCAACAACGATTTCTACCCCGACTCCGACGACACGGCGATGGTGCTCATGGCGCTGGCCGATCACTTTGAGGACGGGCCCGCGGCGCGGGGCCGCGATGCACGGCCCCCCGAATTGTGCCTGGTTGCACGATCGAGCGAGGAACCGGCCTGCGGGACGGAGGAGAGGGTCGTACGCACGCAGCGCTCTGCGGCGGCGATCGACCGTGGGTTGAGCTGGATGCTGGCGATGCAGAACGTCGACGGGGGCTGGGGGGCCTTCGACCGGAACAACAACCGGCAGTTTCTTTGCCACGTGCCTTTTGCCGATCACAACGCGATGATCGACCCGAGCACGCCGGATCTCACCGGCCGCGTGCTGGAAGCCTTGGGAAGACTTGGCCGGAGGGTGGGCGATCCGGTGGTGGATCGGGCGGTGGCCTACCTGCGCCAAGTGCAGGAAGCGGATGGGAGTTGGTTCGGACGTTGGGGAGTGAACTACGTGTACGGCACCTGGCAGACGATCGTCGGGATGACGAGCGTGGGCGTGCCGGCAGACGACCCGGCGATTGCCGCCGGGGCGAACTGGCTTTCGACCTGCCAGCAGCCGTGCGGCGGATGGGGAGAGACGGTGCAGAGCTATGCCGACGTGCGTTTGCGCGGCCAGGGGAACCCCACGGCCTCGCAAACCGCGTGGGCGCTGTTGGGGCTGATGGCGGCGGGGCGGAGCGGGCATTCGGCCGTGGCGCGGGGGATTCGATTTCTCGTCGAGAGTCAACGGGACGACGGCACTTGGGCGGAGGCGGAGTTCACGGGGACGGGCTTCCCTCGCGTGTTTTATCTCCGTTATCACTACTATCCGATCTACTTCCCGCTGTTGGCGCTCTCGAAGTGGATCAGCGGGCCGAAACGGGCCCCGCCCGTCGCGGCTCGGCCGGCACTGCGGATCCTCGATGGCCCGCGGAAGACGTCTTTGCCGCGATGCGGGGTTGCCACGCACGAAGCGCCTTGAAACGCGGCCAGGCCTCTTTGAGCCGATCCCAGAACCTTTGGAAGTGTTGCGATTCTCCGGCCGCACAGGGCCCCAGTGGCAGTTGTCGGATAAGTTCTTAGTGTTCAGGAAAACCATGTAAGGGTCGTCCATCGTTTTGCCTGGAAGGCCGGCCTCCCGTGGGTCGGCCTCGTTGCACTACTTTTCTGAGGCTTATTGATGCCGTTGTTGATTGTGGAACAGTTCAAAGCCTTCTTTGCCGGGAGACCGGGCTTCCGTTGGTCGCCCTCGTTCCATAGTCAATGCAGGAGTCAATAATAGGCACCTTCCTTTTCCTCATGGACATTCCGATGCGGTTTCCGCTTTCCCTCACGCGCAACCTGGCTGCCTACCTGTTGAAGAAGCGGTGGAGCGGTCAGACGCGGTTTCCCCTGGTGCTGATGCTCGAACCGCTGCACGCCTGCAACCTGAGCTGTTCGGGTTGCGGCCGCATTCGCGAGTACGCATCGACGCTGCGAGAGCGGCTTTCGTTGGAGGAATGCCTGGGTGCCGTGGACGAGTGTGGGGCTCCGGTCGTGAGCGTCTGCGGAGGCGAACCGCTGATCTATCCCGAGATCGGCTCGCTGGTGGATCGGATCGTTGCTCGCGGCAAGCACGTTTACCTGTGTACGAACGGGCTGCGGTTGGCGGAAATGGTGGAAGAGTTCCGGCCCTCGAGCCACTTGTTCATCAATGTACACCTCGACGGCATGGAGGTGACGCACGACCGGATCGTGCAGCGCCAGGGGGTGTTTCGCGAAGCGATCGGGGGATTGCAGGCCGCGAAGCGCGCCGGCTTCCAGGTCTGCACCAATACGACGGTCTACCAGCAGACCGACATGAACGAGATCGTGGTGCTTCTGGAATACCTTTCGCAGCTCGGTGTGGACGGCTGCATGGTCTCGCCGGCCTACGGCTACGAGGCAGTGCGCGCGGCGAATCCGGAGGAGGCGCGGGGATTGTTTCTCACGCGCGCGGACGTGCATGCGAAGTTCCGCCCTCTGCGCAACGTGGCCCGGCAGTTCCGGCTCGTTACCTCGCCGATCTACCTCGATTTCCTCTGCGGAGATCGCGAGCTGGCCTGCGCGGCCTGGGCGAGCCCGACGCGGAACGTGCGGGGCTGGAAAGGGCCCTGTTACCTGACGACCGACGCGCACTACGCCAGCTACGAGGAATTGTTGCGCACGACCGATTGGGACCGGCTGGGGCCGGGGGGGGACTTGCGCTGCCGAGACTGCCTGGTCCATTGTGGTTTCGAGCCGGCGGCGGCGCTGGCGGCCAATGCGAGCCTCCGCGACGCGTTTGCCATGGCGGTCTGGCAGTTGGGGTGAAGCCCAGCGGCTTCTTAGAGCCGATCCCAGGACCTTTGGAGGTACTGCGATTTTCCGGCCGCACAGAGCCGCAGCGGCAGTTCTGGGATGGGTTATTTGGGCCGATCCGAGAACCGTGTGCCGCTGCTGAATTCTCCGGCCGCGGAGGGTGGCCGTGGCGGTTCCGGGATAGGTACCAGGGGGATCGCCAGGTCGCTCGCGTGCCTCGAGATGCGACTTGACGGCGGGGGTGCGAGCCTGCAAGATGCGGGAATGTGGTATCGCGCGTTCGTACAGCAATGGATCGCCGCGCTGGCGCGGCGAAAGCTTCAGGAAACGGTGGTTGAGGCGGCGCGGCAACAGTTCTCGGGAACCGGGGAGCCGATCCGGCCCCCGTGGCCGGTCGACGTTGCCGTGGTCTTCGCGCTTTCCAGCGAGTCGGGTGGTCTGGAGGACCTGCTCGATGAACTCGTCGCGACCAAAGCCGAGGGCTTCACCGTGCGTCACGGGGACCTGAAGCGGCGCGGCGTCGTCGTGGCGGTCTCGGGCGCGGGGCGATTGCGCGCCCAACGGGCCACGGAGGCCCTGATCGCTGGCCATCGCCCTCCCTGGGTCATCTCCGCCGGCTTCTGCGGCGGACTGAGCCCGGAGGTGAAGCGACACGACGTTGTCGTTGCCGACGCGGTGATGAACACCGAGGGGCAACGTTGGGAGATCGACGTGGGACGGCTCGGCGCGGCGATTCTCGACCGGCCGGGCGTGCACGTAGGAACGCTTGTGGAGGTTCCGCGCATCCTGCGTTTGCCGCGCGAGAAGCATGCGCTGGGTGAGCGGCATCAGGCTTTGGGCGCCGACCTGGAGAGCGTGGCCGTGGCCGAGAAGTGTCGCGAGCGCTCGGTGCGGTTTCTGGCGATTCGCGCGGTGACCGATGCGGTGGACGAGAAGTTGCCACCGGAGGTCGAGAACCTCGTTCGCCAGAAGACGCGGACCGGCCAGTGGGGCGCGGCCCTGGGGGCGATCCTGAACCGTCCTGGCAGCGTCAAGGACCTCTACAAGCTCCAGGAAAACGCGCTGGCGGCTTCGGACCGCTTGGCGCGGTACCTGGCCGCGGTGATCCAAACGCTGGCCCCCTTACCGCCCGACGGCGCGGCGGACCGTTGATCCGCAAAGAGGCGTTTTGTCAGAGCCTTTAAGCCGTGCGTGAGCACTGCGCCGATTCCGAGCCGCGGATTCGCCCCGTGGCTCCAGGAAGTGCGGCCGGATTGCAGCGCCAAGCCGGGAACCTTCTGCGGCGCAGCGATTCTCTACCCGCAGAAGGCCGCTGCGGCGCTTCCGGCAGAAGTCTCTACCGCTTGCGCAGGGCCGCGGTCGCCTGGCTTTCGGGCATGTGAGCGGGCGGGGGAGTCTGGGCATCGTAGGTGCGACCGCAGACGCCATTGCGGTGGTTTTCGAGCGCCTCGGCGGCCAGACGCGTGCCGCAGGGGGTTGGATAGATGCCCGTGATGCAGGCCTGGCAGAGCTGATCGGCATCGAGCCCGATGGCGCGCGCGACCGAGTCGATCGGAAGGTAGCGGAGCGAATCGGCGCCAAGCTGGGCGGCCATGCGGGCCTCGACCTCCGGATTGATCGCCTGGCCGTTGAGAAATCGCGGGGCGAACAGCTCGCTCACCGTGGACATATCGATACCGTAGAAGCATGGCGAGACGATGGGCGGGCAGGCGACGCGCACGTGGACTTCCTTGGGGAGGCCGACGATGCGCAATGCGCTCCAACAGGACCTTCATCGTGGTGGAGCGGACGATCGAGTCTTCGACGAGGAGCACGCGCTTACCTTCGAGGACCTCGCGGAGCGGGGTGTACTTGGCCTGGGCCTTCTTGGCGCGGTGTCGCTTCCCTCGATGAAGGTGCGGCCGCTATAACGGTTGCGGATCAGCCCTTCCAGGCAGGGAACGCCGAGCTTGTAGGCCATGGCCGCGGCCGAGGCCTTGCTCGTATCGGGCACGGGGACCACCACCGTGTCTTCGTCGATGGGCACGGTTTCCAGCCGGGCCAACTCCTCGCCCAACGCCTTGCGCGCCATATAGACGCTGCGACCGTCCAGCGTGCTGGCGACGTTGGAGAAGTACACCCACTCGAAGAAGCAATGCGCAGCAGCGCGCTGGGGGCGAAGCGCTGGATCTCCACACGTCCCTCGGTAATCGTCACCGCCTGGCCCGGTAGAAGCGACTTGATGCTCTCGGTGGCGAAACCCAGGTTCAGCAAGGCGACGCTCTCGCTGGCCGCTGCAAACAGCGGACCTTCGATGGCATAGCTCAGGGGTTTGATGCCCATGGGGTCGCGAGCCACAAGCATGTTGCCCAGGGCGTCGAGAAAGACCATGCTATAGGCGCCGTCGAACTTGCCCGCGACCTGACGGCACATCTCGACCAGCGGCGGCCGAACCTCATGCGACAACGCCGTGCTGATCGCGTGCATGATGATTTCGGTGTCCGTCTCGCGGGCCAGGTGGTTGTCGGGGTTGGCCAGCAGTTCCGCGCGCAGTTGCAGGTAGTTGGTCAACTGGCCGTTGAAGGCGAAGCTGAACCACTTATGGCGCTTGATGTGATGCCGCTCGAAAGGCTGAGCGTAACTCCGGTCGTCCAATCCGCAGGTCGCATAACGGACGTGACCGATTCCGGCCACGCCCCCGTAGCGCCGGATGAGGTTCTCGAACTTGCCCCGATGGTTGAGGCGGAAGACTTCGGTGACCGTGCCGACGTCCTTGTAGGTGTCGATCAGTTGCTTACGGTCAGGGTTGAAGGTCGTGATCCCGGCGGCAAGCTGGCCGCGGTTCTGGATGTCCAGAAGCATGCGGGGCAGCAGGCGGCAGATCTGTCCGGGGTTTCCCTCGGGGCAGAGCGGGCTGACGCCGCGGCCGGGAAGGTGATAGATCGCAGCTACTCCGCACTCGTCGCGCAGTTCGCTCATCGTTGCCTGGCGCCGGCGTCGCATGCCTGGCGTAAAGGGGGAGACCCGGGTCCTCACGAAGCAGCGAAGCGGCCCACCGCTGCTCACCGAAGATTCTGCCCAAAGGCGCCGCTCACGAGCCCTTTATTCTAGAGTGCCAGGACTGAATGCACAACCTGCCATTCGGAGGGGAACGCCTTCCCACGCATTTGGGCACTGACCGACCGCCTGCCGCGCGGCAATGCGGCCAAAACAAGCCTTTTGAATTCCTCGGCACGACGATATTCTGGTAAGAAGTTGGGTTGCGGAAGGGATTTGCGGAGTGGACCGCGATCCCGGTCTGCGCCCAGAAGCGACCCACGGCGGGAAGCCCCTCGCGGCAAGAAGAATTTTAATGATGGCCGACCTATTGCGTCAGGAAATCGCCACCGCTGCGACCTCGATCGTGGTCAAAGTGGGTACCCGGGTACTGACTCGCGAGAATGGGATCCTCAATGAAGAGCGAATCTCGCAACTGGCCGAGGAGATTCATCAGGTCATGCAAACCGGGCGAAAGGTCGCCCTGGTGAGTTCGGGGGCCGTGGGAGCGGGTATGGGCCGGCTTGGATTGAGCAAGCGGCCCACGGACGTCTGCCATTTGCAGGCCGTGGCGGCGGTTGGCCAGAGCCTGCTGGTGGAAGCCTACGAGCGGTCGCTGCGCGCCTTCGGCCGCCATGCGGCACAAGTGCTTCTGACCGCGGACGATCTGGACAACCGCATTAGCTATCTCAACGCGCGCAACACCCTGCTGATGCTGATGAACGAATACGGGGCAGTACCGATCATCAACGAGAACGATACGATCAGCGTGGAGGAGCTGCAAACCACGTTCGGCGACAACGACCGGTTGGCAGCGATCGTGACGAATCTGATCCAAGCCCCCCTTCTGGTATTGCTTTCCGACGTCGAGGGACTCTACGATGGCGACCCGCGGGACGCAAACGCCTTGCTCGTGCGGACGGTCGACCGGCTCGACGAATCGGTGTTCAACCTAGTTCGAGATTCTGCAACGGGGCTGAGCAAAGGGGGAATGGCGAGCAAGCTTCGCGCGGCCAAGCAGGCCACCGCGGCAGGGGAGAACGTCATCATTACGAGCGGGCGCACGCCGGGCACGCTCGCTCAGCATCGTGGCCGGGGAACCGGTCGGGACCCTCGTGCTGGCTCAGGGGCAGTTCGTGACGGCGCGCAAGCGCTGGATCGGATTCACGGCACAGCCCCGCGGGCACCTGGTGCTGGACGATGGGCGCCGGGAGGCTGTGGAGCACCGGGGCCGCAGCCTGCTTGCCGCGGGAATCGTCAAGGCGGTCGGCCGGTTCAGCAAGGGAGACGTCGTGGCGTTGTGCGACACCTCGGGAAGGGAATTTGCCCGGGGGTTGACCAACTACGCTTCGGAAGATATGCTGCGCATTCGCGGACTAAAGACGCGGGAGATTGCCGACGCGCTGGGCCATTGCCCCCACGATGAGGTGGTTCACAGGAACAACCTGATGGTGACGACCTGAGGATCCGCCTCGGCGCGGGTCCGGGGGCATTCCCAGAACGGCGCACGGGTCGTCCTGCCCATTCACCCCATCGCTCTGCCCCGGGATCCGCTTTCCGGCGCGCTTTCGGCAAAACGTCCTTGACTGTGTACACCCGTATATTGTACGATTGTCCAGGATTGAGCATTTCGTATCGCGACGTCCTTGCAACAAGGGGAGCCGGCCATGGAGTCTCCGGGAATCTGACCGAGCGGCAGCAGGCCGTCTACGAGTTCATTCGCGACAAGATCCGCAACCGCGGCTACGGGCCGACGGTCCGCGAGATCGGCGAGCAGTTCGACATCAGCTCGCCCAACGGCGTGATGTGCCACCTGAAGGCCCTGGAGAAGAAGGGGCTGATCACCGCGAGCCGAACATGTCGCGGGCGATTCAACTGGCCGCCGAGCCGGTCGACGAGCGCGGCCTGCCGCTGGCCGGGCGGATCGCCGCCGGCGTGCTGCACGAGGCGATCGAGCAGGACGAGCGGATCGACTTCGGCGCGATGTTCGATCCGGACGAACGAAGGACCTGTTCGTGCTGGAGGTCAACGGCGACTCGATGATCGAGGACCAGATCGCCGACGGCGACTACGTGGTCGTCGACCGCAGCAGCAGACCGCCCGCAAGGGCCAGATCGTCGTGGCCCTGACCGACGAAGGCGAAGCCACGCTGAAGCGCTGGTTTCCCGAGAAGAACCGCATCCGCCTGGAGCCGGCCAACTCGACGATGAAGCCGATCTACGTGAAGAACGCCCAGGTGCTGGGCGTGGTGGTGGGCGTGGTGCGGCAAGGTCGAACTAGCGCCAGCCGCGGGTCGCGTTCGCCACGGTTGCCGATCGGGCGTTCTCGATGCCGCCAATCGCCCGAGCACGGCGGCCTCTTGCCGAGGTTACCGCGACTGCCCGCTGCTCAGGCCGATCTTGCTCCATGGCGGCGGCCTGGTTCAGCTTGTTGTAGAGCGTCTTCAGGCTGATGCCCAGTTCTTCGGCGGCCTTGGGCTTGTTGCCGTCGTGGCGGTCGAGCGCCTCGTGGATCGCCTGCATCTCGCAGCTCGCGCAGACGTCTGCGGTGCGGCTGGGCCTTGGCGCGGACCGCGGCAGAGGCACGGTCGCGCGACGCTGAAGCGCGCGCGGCAGGTGCTCGCGGCGCGATCGGGCAGTTCGTCGCAGAGGATCATGGCGTGCTCGATCGACGTTGGCCAGCTCGCGCACATTGCCCGGCCAGGCGTGGTCACGCAAGCGCGGCGAGCGGCCTCGGGCGTGAAGACTTCGTCGTCCGGCCGCGACGCCGGCGCGGAATCGCAGGGCCAGGTGCCGGGCCAGCGCGGGAATGTCGTCGGCCCGCTCGCGCAGCGGCGGCAGGTGGATCTCGAAGGTGTTGATGCGGAACCAGAGGTCCTCGCGGAACTCGTCCTCGGCGCACCATCTCGTCCAGGTTGCGGTGCGTGGCGCAGACCACGCGGACGTCGCAGGTGAACGACTCGTTCTCGCCCACGCGGCGGATTTCGCCGCTTTCCAGGAACCGCAGCAGCTTGGCCTGCATGGCCTTGGGCAGTTCGCCGATCTCGTCGAGGAAGAGCGTGCCGCCGTTGGCCACCTCGAACAGGCCCACGCGGTGCTCGTCGGCCCCGGTGAAGCGCCCCTTTGCGGTGGCCGAACAGTTCGCTCTCGATCAGGTTCTCCGGCAGCGCCCCGCAGTTGATGGCCACGAACGGCATCTCGGCGCGCAGGCTCTGGTCGTGCACGGCCCGGGCGACCAGTTCCTTGCCGGTGCCGGTTTCGCCGAGGATCAGCACGGTGGAATTGGTCGGCGCGACCTTGGCGATGAGCTGCGCGACCTGCTCCATGGCCGGGCGAGTCGCCGATCAGATCGGCGCGGCCTTCGATCCGTTCGAGCCGCTGCTTGACGGCGCGGTACTTGTTCGTCAGCTCGCGCTTCTCGGCCACGCGCTTGAGCACGGTCTCGCAGCTCGACCAGCTTGCAGGGCTTGGTGAGGTAGTCGAACGCGCCGTGGCGCAGGGCGGCGACGGCCGTCTCCAGCGACGACTTGCCGGTCAGCACGATCGGCCTCGGTGTCGGGCGAGAGCTCCTTGGCCCGGGCGATCACCTCGATGCCGTTCAGGCCCGGCATGTCGAGATCGACGAGGATGCAGTCGTAGGTGTTGCGCTCCAGCGCGGCGACGGCGGTCAGGCCGTCGGGGCAGACGGTCACCTCGTGCCCCATGCGCGGCAGTTCCAGGCGCATCAGCTCCTGGAGCGACTTTTCGTCGTCGGCAAACAGCAGCTTCAGTCGGTTACGCGGCGTGGTGTTGATGGCTGGTCTCCTTCTGGCTTGCGCGACCAGCGGCAGCCGCACGCGGAACGTGGCGCCCTGGCCCGGCCCGTCGCTGTGGGCTTCGATGCTGTCCGCCGTGGTCGGCGACGATGCGGTAGGTGATCGACAGTCCCAAGCCCGGTCCCTTGCCCGTCCCGGCGGCGCGTGAAGAACGGCTCGAAGACGTGCTCGAGCACCTCGGGGGTCATGCCGCAGCCGTTGTCGACGACGTCGATCTCGGCCAAGCCGTCGCGGCGGCCGACCTCGACGCGAACGGCGCCGTCGGCGTCGAGGCTGTCCAGGGCGTTGGTGAGCAGGTTGAGCACGACCTGCTTGATTTCCTGGGGATTGACCGGAGCCGACCACCGGGCCGTCGACGTCGAGTCGGATCGTGCTTCTGCGCGGTACTTGCCCAGGTGGCCGACCATCTCGATCACGCCCTCGGACCAGCTCGCCGCAGGTCGGCGTTCTGCCGCTTGCCGTCGCCGATGCGCGAGAAGTCCAGCAGCTTCTCGGTGATTCCTTTGCAGCGGAAGGCCTCGCTCTGGATCATCCGCAGGTAGTGGGCGATCACTTCGTGGTCGGCATTGGCCGGGTCGAGCCAGGCTCGCCAGACGCGGCCTTCGAGCGACTCGGCGCACATGGCGATCGAGGCCAGCGGATTGTTGATCTCGTGGGCCACGCCGGCCGCCAGGAAACCGACGCTGGCCAGTTGCTCGCTGCGCACCACCTGCTTGGTCCGCTCCTGGACCTGGCGATCGAGGTCGTCGCGGATCGCCTGGAACCGCGCGGTCATGTCGTTCATGGCCGTCGGCCAGTTCGGCCATTTCGTCGTGGGTGTCGAGCTGAATGCGGTGGCTGAACTGACCGGCCGCGACCATGCGCGATCCAGCGATCAGTACCCCCAGAGGCTGGAAGATCCAGCGATAGAAGAGTCGAATCAAAAGTGCCAATACCAATCCGGCGCAAATCGCGGTGACCCAGGTGCCGAAGATCAAGGTGCGATACTGAGCGCGAACTTCATCGCGGAAGCCTGCGCATTTTGGCATAGAGATGGTTGGGTAGTTCCGCAGTGAGATCCTGGAGACTCTGAAGTTCCTCCTCCAACCGCATGACCTGAGCGTGGTCGAATTCCCAATCGGCAAAGCGGTACTTGGCCGGCAGACGGGCAAGGCACTGCTCGATCCGACGTACGGTGGCCCATTCGCACTGGTTGTCGGAGATCGGCGAGCCGGCTTTGACCTCATGCTCGAGTTGACAGCGATACAGGTCCAGCGCGTCTTCGACGTCTTGCAGACCGGAGCGGAACCGGTCGCGGATCACCTGCACACGCAGTGGCAGCACGTCGGCGTTGGGAAAATTCACTTCCTGTAAGCCGCGAAGCTCACTGAGCGTAATGCGAAGGGCGCTGACTCGGCGGCTGAGTTCCCCGCTCTTGGGAACCTCCTCGGCGCGCGAACTCAGGTCCGCTGCCAGACTCCGGTAAGTGTAGGTGCTGTGGAGGCTGCCGTAGGAGAGAATGACCACCAACAACAGTAACAATCCCAGCCCGACAAGAAACTTCACGCGGATCGGCCACTTCCAGAGCACGGCGACCTCCTTGTCGCGTCCCGGGCAGGATCGTGAGGTGCGGGACATCCCTGGCCCGGAGCCCTCCTGGCGACACCTACGGCGGGCGAGTGTATCATGGGATGCGCTTCGGAGGCAAGACGAGGCCGAGCGTGGGGCGCGAGGGCAATGGGGAATAGGGCGAAGTGCACGCTCGCCAAATCCTTCTTATTTACCCATGTTTCCAGAGTCGGCAAGGTCGGCTCAAGCCGCACGGTCTACGCGAACGAAGAAACGGGAAGAGCCGTATCAGGGACCGGACCGTGCGCGGTGGGCCAGGCGGAGCGAATGGCAATTCCGAGAGGTCCAGCAGACCCGCCACGAGGAAACTTTGCCCGATCTCTGGCACGGATTCTCGCAATCACGACGATTTCCGAGGTCTTCTTCGTGTGAGCGTGCTGTGGCAAGCTGCGCATTCCGCGCGGCTTGGGAAAATGCGTTAGCGTGACCTTCGACTATGGCGACTCGTCCCGATTCATCGATGAGCCCGATCCGCACGAGCGGAGGCCTATCCCGACTCTCCCAATCGCTCGCCGATTGGGTCGCCGACCTGGGACAGGTGGTGATTGAGTGGGTCTGCTGGGCTGGGAAACATCGCGCTGTTCATTTTTCGCACTTTCCATTGGCTGTTCACTCACATTCCTCGGAGGGAAACGCTACTGCCCAGCTTCTACCAGATTGGGGTGCTCAGCCTTCCCGTCGTGGCACTGACCGGGACGTTCATCGGCATGGTGTTGGCGGTGCAGAGCTATGCGCAGTTCCGGATGCTCGGCCTGGAGACGCGACTGGGGGCGGTGATCAATATGTCGCTGGTGCGGGAGTTGGGGCCGGTGCTGGCGGCGACGATGCTCGCCGGCCGCGTGGGCAGCGCCATGGCGGCGGAATTGGGCACGATGCGGGTGACCGAGCAGATCGACGCCCTGGCGAGCATGGGCGCCAACCCGATCCACTACCTGGTCGTGCCCCGATTCCTCGGCTGCCTGGTGCTGATCCCGACGCTGACGATCATGGCCGACTTCATGGGAGTGGTCGGCGGGGGCGTACTACAGCGTCTACGTCCTCAAGATCGACTGGTACCATTACATCGACAATTCGCGGCAATACGTGGGGATGTTCGATCTGTTCTCGGGCGTATTCAAGAGCCTCTGGTTCGGTGCGGCCATCGCCCTGATCGGCTGCCACAAGGGTTTCCACTGCGATCCCGGGGCCGAGGGCGTGGGCCGCGCGGCGACGGCGGCTTTCGTGCAGTCGTTTGTGGTGATCCTCCTTCTGGATCTGCTTCTGGGAATCATGCTCGATTCGATTTACATGATGCTCTGGCCCAAGGGACCTGCCCTGTTCTAAGTCACATGGATCCGACGCCATCGGCGATACTCGGCTGACGATTGCCCACTGAGCCTCGACCGAGCCGCTGGTGCGCATCGAGCGGCTTGGGAGTCTGTTTTGGCCGGCACCTGGGTGCTACGCGGCGATCGATTTGGTCAGGTGCCGCGGGGGCAGACCGTGGCGATCATCGGCGAGAGCGGTTGCGGCAAGACGGTTCTCTTGAAGACGATGATCGGGTTGCTGCGGCCCACCGAGGGCACGGTCTCTTTCGACGGCCGGAACCTGTCGCAACTGAGCGAGAGGGAACTGACGCGGCAACGCGTCCGCTTCGGGTTCGTGTTCCAGCAGGCGGCGCTGTTCGACAGCATGACGATCGCCCAGAACGTGGCTTTCCCGCTTCGCCAGCACACCGCGCGGCCGGAGGCGCGAGATCCAGCAGATCGTGCTGGCGCGGCTGGCGGAGGTGGGCTTGCCGGAGAGCGTATTGGGCAAGAAGCCGGCGGAGCTGTCCGGCGGCATGCGGAAACGCGTGGGACTGGCCCGGGCCCTGGCCATGGAGCCGGAACTGATGCTCTACGACGAGCCGACGACGGGGCTGGATCCGATCATGAGCGACGTCATCAACGAGTTGATCCTCAGCACGCGGCGGCAGCACCCGGTGACGAGCATCGTCGTGACCCACGACATGCGGACCACGGCGAAGGTGGCCGACCGCGTGATCATGCTGTATCCTCTGGCCCGGCTGCGGCCGGACGAGTCCGCAGATTCTCTACGACGGTCCACCCGCGCAACTGGCTCGACCGCCGCGGACCGGCGGGTGCGGCAGTTCGTCGAAGGGGAGGCGGGCGAACGGCTGATGGAGATGCGGCAGGCCAATGGGAGCTAGGCAACCATGGACGAACGCGTCGTGCAATTCCGCGTCGGGGTGATGGTTCTGGCGACCCTGATCATCACGGTCATCCTCGTGACTCTTGTTCGGAGAGGGGCCGGGGGAACTGTTCAAGCGAAGCTACACGATCCATATCCGTTTCACCGATGCGCCCGGCGTGCGCTCCGACACGCCGGTGAAGAAAAGCGGGGTGCTGATCGGCCGCGTCTCCAACGTGGAATTGCTGGACGAGGGAGGGGTGCTCGTGACCGCACGGATCGACGGCGACAAGGCCGTCCGCGCACAGCGAAGTCGCTCGGATCTCGACGTCGCTGCTGGGCGACTCGGTGATCACGTTTGTCGATTCGGGCAAGCGTGACCTGCCGCGCGACGCGCGTGGAGGAGGGGGCGACGCTGGAAGGCATGGCCTACGACGACCCGATCCAGGTCGTGGCCAAGCTCGAAGATCGAATGTCCGGGGCCATCGGCTCCGTGACCAACACGAGCAACGAGTTGGGCCAGGTCGCCCACCAGGTGGGCGATCTGCTCAAGGTCAACCAGGAGCGGATCAACCGCATCATGGCCCAGGCCGACGAGACTTCCGCGTTGTTCCAGCAGACGGTGCGTAACGCCAACGAGGTATTCGGCAATCCGGAAACCAAGGCCAAGATCCAGGACACCTTGGCCCAGGTTCCCGAGTTGATGCAGGAAACTCGCGATACCGTACGTCAACTGAACGGCACCATCGGTCTGGTAGACCGCAACCTTCAGAACCTGGACCAGTTCACCGGCACGCTGGGCAACCAGGGCAAAGGCCTGCTGGAGCACCTCAATACGTCGGCAGAGAGACTCGACGGGCTGATGGGAGAACTGCTGAAGTTCAGCCGGTGCTCAACAGCGGCCAGGGAACCTTGGGGATGCTGATGAATGACCCCACGCTCTATGAGAACCTCAACCGTACCGTGACCAACGTCGAGGAGTTGAGCCGACAGTTGCGGCCGATCGTCAACGACGTACGCGTGTTCACCGACCAGCTTGCCCGACACCCGGAAAAGATTGGCGTGCGCGGGGCGCTGGAGCGGAGCGACGGGACGAAATGGAACGCCCGGCAATAGGGGGCTCGGGCTGCATTCGCGCTGGCGTGAGGTCGCCGGGCGCCCTGCGTTCAAGGTCTTCACGGTGCTGGCCGTGCCTGCCAACCCCCCGGGGGTTCCGTGGGATAGGGCAGCCCGGCTGGCGGTGCTGTCGATGCTGGAGGAAGGTTGGACGGAGATGCTTCCGACTGGGCAGGCAGCAGTTGGCTAGGCGGGGGCTGGAGCATCGGGGAGGGGGTGATTCCCGGTGGACCCGCGGAACTGACTTGGGCTGCCGTTGCCTGGGTCTGGCTACGGAGTTGTTCGGCGCGATCCAAAACTTGGTCGGTCGGCAGCAAAATCTGCGGCTTGAGCTGATAGTCGAGCACGCGTTGGTCGTGGATTTGACCGGGCACCAGGTTTTCGGCAATAAAGTCCAGCGGCGGGATTTCGTACCAGGGAGGTGGTAAAGGCTCCAGGCGAGCTTCGGTCTCGTAGCCGTTCTTTGACGAGCCGGATACGACGCGTGCCGTAGTAGGTGAAGTTGGTCGAAACCGGAGACTGGCCGATGGGATAGCCATCGACCTCGACCATGGCGCCGGGAGGATTGGTGCGGACCAGCAGGCGCCGCTCCACGCAGCCCGTCAGGGCCAGCACAAGAGCCAACGGGGCTAGCTGGGCCAGGCGAATCAGTGGCTTGCGGATCGCGGTACCACGAGTGTCGAGCACCGGGCGTGGGCTGCGGTATTGGGCCGGGGGGGCGCGGCGGAACGAGGTGGGGCGGGTCGAGATGCTCCTGTCGCGGTGCGGCATTCGGACTCCCCTGGCAAAGCGATCTGGGTCCCTTTTTTTCGGGCCGGGAGTATAGTGGTGTGGGAGGAAAACATCCAGAGCGAATTCGGCCGGTTGGAACTGGCCGCAGGTCAGAAGTGCGGACGCAGTACGACAAACGGCCGATTTCGCAGAAGGCAAGACGATCAGACTAGTTGCCTATCTCGGAGAGAGGTAGAATATAACGACTAGTTTTTCGCTATCCGGGGTACAATCTCCATTGCACCCCCCTCCTTCGTCCCCCTCTTCCCGTAGTATGGACCCGAACACCGCCATTTGGGCACACTGCCTGGATACCGCGGCCCTGAGTGATATTGGACTGCGGCGCGGAAACAACCAGGATGCGCTGGCGGTGGTGCTGGCGGGCAGCGAGGAAAGATTCGAGCAGCGGGGCCATTTGTTCATGGTGGCCGACGGCATGGGAGCCCATGCGGCCGGCGAACTGGCCAGCAAGCTGGCCACCGATAGCGTGCCGCTGACGTACTTCAAACGCGTCGAGGATGCACCGGCACATGCTCTTCTGGCTGCGGTGCAAGGGGCCAACGCCCAGATCCACAATCGGGGGATGGCCAGTGACGACTTTCGTGGCATGGGGACCACGGTGAGCGTGCTGGTGTTGCTTCCGGAGGGTGCGCTGGTGGCCCACGTCGGCGACAGCCGCGTCTACCGTTTGCGCGGCCAGCGGCTGGAACAACTTACGTTCGACCACAGTCTGGTGTGGGAACTGCGGGCAGCGGGCCACGTGTCGACCGAGGAATATCCCGACTACATTCCCAAGAACATCATCACGCGGTCCTTGGGGCCCAACGCCGAGGTCCAGGTCGATCTCGAAGGCCCCTATCCGCTTCAACCGGGCGACACGTTCCTGTTGTGCAGCGACGGACTCTCCGGGCAAGTCGAAGATAACGAGATAAGCCAGATCCTTCAGGCGCTAGGTGCCCAAGAGGCCGCACGCGCGCTGGTGGATCTGGCGAACCTGCGCGGCGGGCCGGACAACATCACGGTGGTGGTGGCCCGCGTGACGGGGCCGCTGGGTTTCCCCGAGCCATCGGCGGAGCCCGGCATTCCGGCCCCTTCTCCCGCGCCGCCCGAGGTTCATCCGGCCGTGTGGACGGCGTTGGGATTGTTGGTTGTCGCGGCAGTGGCGCTGGGATTGATGGGCATGAAGCTGGCGGCGGTGGTCAGCCTGCTGGCAGCTTTGGGAGCGGCGGTGATTGCATTGGTGCAATTAGTGGGTAGCGGCGGAGAGGGGCCTGGATTGGGGCGGCTGGGCAAAGGGCCGTACATGGCCATAGAAGGTCCGGCGGACGCGGAATTCGTCGGGCGCCTTGCCCAAGTGGTTGGGCAATTGCGCGATGCAGCGGCGGGCGCGGATTGGCAGATCGAGTGGGAGCCTTTCCGCAGCCATGAGACGCGTGCGGTAGCGGCGGCCGAGCGAGGCGCGTACGTTGAATCGGTGCACGCGTACTGTCAGGCGATGATGTCGATGATGGCCGAGTTGCGCCGCCAGGCGCAGCGACGGTGCGCCGGGAATGACGACTCGGCGAGCCTGCTGGAGAACCCCTAGAACCTATCCCAGAACTGCCGCTGCGGCCCGGTGCGGCCGGCGAATCGCAGCACCTCCCAAGGTTCTCGGACGATTGTCGGTTCTTTTCCCTCTTTGCGGCCGGGGGATTGCGCGCGGGCGGGGCCGATTCTTCCCGGCAGTACTGATCCTCCGCACGCGACGCATTTTCATTTGACGCGCCCCAAAACGCGACCTACGGTTATTAATAGGCAAAGGCGAATTGTTCTTGCTGGGTCCCAGGGCGCAGTCGCCGCCTCTTGTCGGTGGACCCGCAAACGCCAACATCACCCCGTTCCGGGCTGATGTGATTCACTTTGATGGCCGAAGGAGGCTGCCGTGAGATACAACTCTGTCCATGCTACGCGCCGGTGGTGGTTCCGAATTTTCGCTGTCCTCTTGTTCGCGATCGGCTGGATCGGCTCAGCCCAGGCCGTGCTCGGCCAGGATGTGGGCGCGGTCGTCCGTATCGAGGAGGATTGGGAGATGACGGTGGCGACGCCCGACGCCAACACGACGGGCCCGCAGGTCACTTGCATCACCTCGCCGGCAGGCAATATCAGCGGACTCCATGCCGCCTTCAGTCTGAATCACCGGCCCCAGCCGAATTTTGCGTCCGGTGGCTTGCAGTTGCAGGTCTGGAACGGCGATACGCTGGTCAATATCAGCCAGCCGCCGCAGGCCAGCGTGATGAGCACCGCAAACGAGACCGTGCGCTGGACGCAGGTCATGCAGATCAGCGGTGGCGTGTTGTCCTGGGAGGTCCTCAACGGCACATCCGCCACGTGGGGTAGTTTCGGTGGCTTGGGAACTCTGAAGGTCCAGGTGCCCAGCGGACTGACGAATCTTGGGGCTTATAACCCCAATGTATCGGTACAGTTCTCGGGGGCCGGGTTTGCCGGTAACCGGGTCCAATCGCTGGTGCTGAAACGCGTGCGCACGATTACGCAGAGCGGGACCGTCATCGAGGACGACACCCCGCGCAGCGTCCAGGTCGGCGACTGATCTTGACGGAGAATGAACGAACCTGGCCGAGCGCCTAGGAGGTCTGTTTATGTCACGCACACTACGACGCCGCGACCGATCGGGATCGATCGTCGTGCTCGCCTTGTTCCTGATGGTCATCATGCTCAGCATCGTGGCGCTGGCGGTGGACATCGGATACCTGCAAGTGGCCAGCTCTGAACTGCAGCGCTCGGCCGACGCGGCTGCGATCGCCGCCACGTGGGAGCTTCTCAACGCTCAGGGGCCCCAGGCCGGCATGACGCCATCTTCGATGGCCGCAATTCAGTCCGCCGCTGGCCAGTATGCGGGTTTGAACACCGTGACCAAGGCCGCGCCCGCGCTGGGCTACGGGGATTGCCGGATCGGGGAGCTCGGAACTCCTTTCAATAAGACGGCTCCGCTCACCTTCAACAATCCCCTGGCGTACAACGCGGTCAACGTGCGCGTGCGCCGCGATGCCCAGCAGAACGGGCAGATCGGGCTCTTCTTCTCCAAGGTGATGGGCGCGACACTTCGTCGCTGAGTGCGGAGGCGACCGCTGCCTTCCTCAACAATTTTGCAGGATTCCGCGCGCCGGCCGATGGTGGCAACCTCGACCTTCTCCCCTTCACGATTGACAAACCCACATGGGACGGGTTGATGAACGGCGCCACGTCGCGGGACGAGTATTCGTTTGATCCCCAGACCAACACGGTCACCTGCGGTCCCGACGGCATCCCCGAGGTCAATCTCTATCCCGAGGGGACCGGTTCACCCGGAAACCGCGGCACCGTGGACATCGGCAACTCGAACAACAGTACTGCCGACGTCGGCCGCCAGATTCGCGAAGGAGTGAGCGCGGACGACCTCTCATACCACGGCGGAAAGCTGGAACTTGACCCGGTCAGCAAGTCGCTCTCGCTCAACGGAGACACGGGGATCAGCGCGGGCATCAAGGACGATCTGACTTCGATCGTGGGCAAGCCGCGCGTCATCCCGATTTTCACCACGGTGGCGGGGCCGGGCAACAACGCCCAGTACACGATCGTGGGGTTCGCGGGAATCCGCGTGATGAAAGTGAAGTTGACGGGCAGCAGCAACACCTCGAAGAAGGTGGTGATCCAGCCGTCGCGCGTTGTTTCGCCGGGCGCGATTCCGGCGACCTGGAGCGACGTGAGCAGCAACTACGTTTATTCTCCGGTGTGGCTGGTGAAATAACCTGCCGGCCCACCGCCGGAGAGTATGCTTTGCTCTGCTGTTGAGTGGCGAGCGGGGTCCCGCCCACGGCCGCGAGGCCGGCGACCGGGTCTTACCGACAGAAGACCCGCGTCCCCCCGCTCGCCTCCTCGGATTTCTTGGATTCGGCAAGGGGGAATCGTTCCCCCTTGCTTCGCGCCGGGCAGCAAATCCTGCCGTTGCCGCAAGGAAAGAAACAAGGCCCCGGGGCAGGGGAAGCCCGGGGCCTTGGCAACGTGCAGCGGGGCCAGACTGGAAGCTCAGTTCGCAGGCGGGCTGGTCGGATCGGCCGGGGAACCGTCGGCGGCGGCGGCCACGGGAGCCTGCTCGGGCGCGGCAGCGGCCATCGACCCCTCGAAGGTGAGTTGCTTCTTGCCGGCGACTTCCTTGAGGTCGATGGTGATCGTGTCCTTGCCTTGGAACTCGCCCTTGAGCAGTTCCTCGGAGAGCGGGTCCTCGATCAGGTTCTCGATCGGCCCGACGCAGCGGCCGGGCGCCGAAGTCGAGGTTCGTGCCCTTCTTGACGATCCACTTCTTGGCCTCGTCGGTGAGCACGAGCTTGCAGGCCGTGCTCGCCGAGCCGTTCGCGGACCTTCTTCAGCTCGAGGTCGACGATGTCGCCCAGGTCGTTCTCGGTGAGGTGACGGAAGACGATGACGTCGTCGAGGCGGTTGAGGAACTCGGGCCGGAAGTGCTTTTCGATCTGCTCCTGCAGCGGCTCCTTCATGCTTTCGTAGTTGGCGTCCGTCGTCGGGCGGCTGGAAGCCGAAGCTCGGCCTCGTTCTTGATCGCCTCGGCGCCGATGTTCGTGGTCATGATGAGGATCGTGTTCCGGAAGTCGACGTTGCGGCCGAAGCTGTCGGTCAGCCGGCCTTCTTCCATGATCTGGAGGAGCATGTTGAAGACGTCGGGGTGGGCCTTCTCGATCTCGTCGAGCAGCACGACCGCGTACGGCCGGCGGCGGATCTTCTCGGTGAGCTGGCCGCCCTCCTCGTAGCCGACGTAGCCCGGAGGCGCGCCGATCAGCCGGCTGACGTTGTGCTTCTCCATGTACTCGGACATGTCGATCTGGATCAAGCGCGTCCTCGTCGCCGAACATGAACTCGGCGAGGGCCTTGGCCAGGAGCGTCTTGCCGACGCCGGTGGGGCCGGCGAAGATGAAGCGAGCCGATCGGCCGCTTCGGGTCCTTCAGGCCGCCGCGGCTGCGGCGGACGGCCTTGGCGATCGCCTTGATCGCCTCGTCCTGGCTGATGACGCGTCTTGTGCAGCTCGTCCTCCATCTTCAGCAGGCGCTCGCGTCTTCGGTCGTCGAGCCGCGTGAGCGGGATGCCGGTCATCTTGCGAGACGACCTCGGCGATGACCTCCTCGTCGACCACGCCGTCGGCCTCGCGTGGCTTGCTCGCGCCACTCGCGGGTGATCTTCTCCTTCTTCTTCTTGAGCTTGTCGGCCTGGTCGCGCAGCGCCGGCGGCCTTCTCGAAGTCCTGGTTGGCGACCGCCTCTTCCTTCTCGCTGGTTGAGCCGCTCGATCTCCTCGTCGATCTCCTTGAGGTCCGGCGGCCGGGTCATCGCTCTTGAGGCGGACGCGGGCGCCGGCCTCGTCGATGACGTCGATGGCCTTGTCCGGCAGGCAGCGGCCGGTGATGTAGCGGCTCGGACAGCTCGACGGCGGCCTCGAGGGCCTCGTCGGTGATCTGCACGCGGTGGTGCGCCTCGTAGCGGTCGCGCAGGCCCTTGAGGATCTCGACCGTCTCCTCCTTGCTGGGCGGCTCGACGATGATCGTCTGGAAGCGGCGCTCCAGGGCGCCGTCCTTCTCGATGTACTTGCGGTACTCGTCGAGCGTGGTGGCGCCGATGCACTGGATCTCGCCGCGGGCCAGGGCCGGCTTGAGCACGTTGGAGGCGTCGATGGCGCCCTTCCGCGCCGCCGGCGCCGACGAGGGTGTGCAGCTCGTCGATGAAGAGGATCGCGTTCTTGGCGCGGCGGACCTCGTTCATCACGGCCTTGATGCGCTCCTCGAACTGGCCGCGGTACTTGGTGCCGGCGACCATCATCGCCAGGTCGAGCACGACGATGCGGCGGTCGCGCAGCAGCTCGGGCACGTTGCCGTCGACGATCCTCTGGGCGAGGCCCTCGACGATGGCCGTCTTGCCGACGCCGGCCTCGCCCAGGAGCACGGGGTTGTTCTTCGTGCGGCGGCAGAGGATCTGGATGACGCCGCTCGATTTCCTTCTCGCGGCCGATGACCGGGTCGAGCTTGCCCTGGCGGGCCAGTTCGGTCAGGTCGCGGCCGAAGCTGTCCAGGGCCGGGGTCTTGGACTTGCTCGCCGCTGCGGCTGCTCGCCGCCGGCGCCGCCGGCTCCGCCGCCGCCGCCGCGTTCCGCGCCTTCGCCACCTTCCATGCCGTGCCCCAGCAGGTTGAGGACTTCCTCGCGGACCTCTTCCAGCTTCAGGCCCAGGTTCATCAGCACCTGGGCGGCCACGCCTTCCTGCTCGCGCAGCAGGCCGAGCAGGAGGTGCTCGGTGCCGACGTAGTTGTGGTTCGAGGTTGCGGGCCTCTTCGATCGCGTACTCGATGACCTTCTTGGCCCGCGGCGTCTGCGGCAGCTTGCCCATCGTGACCATGTCGGGGCCGCTCTGGACGAGCTTCTCGACCTCCAGGCGGATCTTGCGCAGGTCGACGTCGAGGTTCTTCAGCACGTTGGCCGCCACGCCGCTGCCTTCCTTGATCAGGCCGAGCAGGATGTGTTCCGTGCCGATGTATTCGTGGTTGAACCGCTGCGCTTCCTGGTTGGCCAGCTGCATGACCTTGCGGGCGCGGTCGGTGAATCGTTCGTACATTCCTAGTCTCCGTTAAGTGATTCCCACCGGCTGATGGTTCTGCGATTCCCGTGCGAGTGCAAGCTGGCGCGTTCCCGGCGATCTCCAATTCCCACGCGGCGCTATCGTCCAGACGCTCCAGCCGCTGAAGTCCCGTTTCCGCTTCGTCGAACCTCCCCGTATGCCGCAAGAGACTGACCAGCAGCAGTTCTGCCTCCAGGTCTCGCGGGTTGCGGCGGAGCAATTCCGCCAGGATGCATTCCGCTTCGAACCAGTTTGCTTTCAAGTAGTGGTCCAATGCCTCTCGAAAGGCATCAGATGATCCCGTCCCCGGACGCTTGAGGGCTTCCTCCCGGCGAAGCCAGAAGCTGGCCCAAACCAGCGAACCGAGCCAAGCGACCCCAGTCCCGAGCCAAGCCAAATTCCGAATTGCGGGGGGAAGAAGTTCCGTCCACAGAAAGCTGACCAACAAAGTGGCGTTGAGCAGGCAGGCAAACGCTACGGCCCACGCAACTGCCGACCAGGTGCCCCGTTTCCATAGTTGGGGCAGTCCAGGCCACAGATACGTCGCCAGCGGCATCCTGCCCATGGCGTCTCCTTCCCGAGGGTTGGCGGCGGTGAAGGGTCTTACCGGCCAAGGAATTGTAGCTCTCGGGGTATGGGGAATCAAGGCAAACGAAAGAGGCGCTAGGGTTTAGGCGATAAGTGCTTCCCCATCGGTAGCTTGCGGACTGCATCCGGGCATGTAAGACTAGCGGTATGGAATGGTTGTTTACCGATGCTGTGGAGCGGGCGTTTACCCTCGCGCAGTCCTGGACCGACCCGCTTGGCCGGGACGATCTCCAAGCGCCGGCCCTGCTTCTGGGGCTGTTGGCCGAGTCGGAATGCCGGGCGGCCTCCATCCTGCAACAGAGGGGGGTCGACGAGGCCGCCGTCCGAGCCCGCTGGAGCGCGCTGGGTAGCAGTGCAAATCCGCCTTCCGGCCCAGCCGGTGCGCGTCCGGAGGCCGTGTCCCCACAAGGCAGCCCCCGGCGTTTTGCCCCTGAAGTCCGATCCTCGGTTGCCGCAGTGCGCCGGCGATTGGAGCTTTCCATCCAGCCCTTGGTGTTGGCGACGGAGCACATCTTGCTGGGGCTGGCAGCGGCCGACCATGAGGTGGCAGTCTGGCTTCGCCAACGCGGTGTGGACCCCGACGAGATCGAGCGGGAGATCCGGACGCTGTATGGTCTGGCCGACCTTGCCGGGCCGGCCGACTCGGTGGAAATGATCGACCTGCCCGAAGAGCCCCTCCCAAAAGAAGATGCGGAGCCTGCGGAAGCCCTGGGCGCTATGGCCCCGGGTAGGCCGGCGAGTGAGCCTCCGGCCGGCCGTGGCGAGGAGGGCAGGCTCGGATTGAAGGCGGAAGTGGGCGTCCTTCGCGTCATCGATGCTTCGGGCAACCGTGCGCGCGAAGGGCTTCGAGTGGTTGAGGATTACTTGCGCTTCCTGCTCGACGACCGTCACCTGACGGAGCAAGTCAAACGGCTGCGGCACGACCTGACTGCTGCACTGGCACGCATACCCATGGCGTGGCGGCTGTCGGCTCGCGAAACACAGGCCGATGTGGGAACGGTGCTTTCCACGACGGCCGAGTGGCGGCGGGAAGGCCCATCTGGCGTCTTGACGGCCAACTTTGCGCGACTTCAGGAGTCGTTGCGGAGCCTTGAAGAGTACTCCAAGCTGCTGGATGTCGACGCAGCCGCGCGATTCGAGCAGCTTCGGTACCGGACCTACACACTCCAGCGTGCAGTGGAAATCACCGGGGCGAGTCTGGATCGGCTGGCCGGGGCGAGGCTCTACGTGTTGCTGGACGGGGGGGCGTCGCTCGAGGAATTCACGGCGAAGGCTCGTGCCGTGGCCGAGGCCGGGGCCGACGTGATCCAACTGCGCGACAAACGGCTAGACGACCGGCCGTTGCTCCAGCGCGCCCGTGCCCTCAAGGAGATCGTCGGGCAAGCCCGGCGGGCCAATCCCGAGGCGTGGGGATCGAGCCTCCCGCGGCCGCTTTTCATCATGAACGACCGGCCGGATTTGGCTGCGTTGGCGGAGGCCGACGGAGTACACATTGGGCAAGAAGAGCTGGCAGTCAAGGATGCCCGAACGATCGTCGGCGTGCGCGCCCTGGTCGGGGTGTCGACGCACAACCTTGAACAAGCCCGTCAGGCCGTGCTCGATGGAGCGGATTATCTCGGAGCTGGTCCGACATTTCCCTCACGCACGAAGCAATTCGATCGGTTCGCGGGGCTGGAATACCTGCGCGGTGGCTGGGGAAATCCGGCTGCCAACGTTCGCAATCGGTGGGATCGCCGCGGAAAACGTCGCCCAGGTGCTGGCCACGGGCGTCGCCCGCTTGGCGGTCGGCAGCACGATTACCCTCGCGAGCGATCCGGCCCGGGAGGTGCGGAGACTACTGGATTCTCTGCGGGCGGAGGCGGCTGCTCGGCCTGCAGTTCGCGAATGACCTCGAGCATCTGCTGGGGGGTTTTGCTGTCGAAGCCGACCCAAACCGCGCGGACCACGCCCCTCGCGTCGAGTACGAAGGTCGTCGGGACTGCCTGGAAGCCCGTGGGACCGCTGATTCTGGCAAAGGCCCGCGCTGCCTGCCGTCCCGGATCCGCGTACGTGGGCAGATCGAGTTCCTCTGACTTGAGATAGTCGATGGTTTCTTGACGTAAGGTATCGAGGTCCTCGGGCTGTCCTGCAGGAGGCACGGAGACGGCAATCACTTGGATAGCGGGGTGGCCCCGGAACCGCTCGGCGAGGGCGCCAATGTATGGCAACTCCACTCGGCACGGCGGGCACCACGTGCCCCAGAAATTCACCAGCACTACCTTGCCCGCAAGATCTTCCAAGGTAAGCCGCCGATCCACTCCGGTCAGCGGCTCGAACACGACGGAGGGGAGCTGGCGGCCGACGGCGGGGTGCTGCTCTGCCTCCCGGAGCTGCGTTTTCGCGGCCGAAGGAAAAATGGCGAACATGGCGAGCGCTGCGACCACGAAGAGGATGGCGACAATCACCAACGTGACCACAAGGGCAACCAGGCAACCGCTACCTCGGGAGGGTGGTGAAGAGGTGCTCGGCTGACTCATGGTTCTTCCTTCCTGCGAGTTGGTAAAGCGATCGCCCGGACGAGGGCGGGGGCCGCCGCGAACGTCGCCTTGGCTGGCACAGGTTGCTGGGATGTTTACCATGATTGTACGCGGCATGCCAGGGCGCCGAGCGGAAACAAGAACCCGCTTCCGGAACCGTGGAATCCGGCAGTTGCGCGGTAGGGAATTGCGCATGGAGAAAGAATGGGTCGGCGGGGGCGGACATCCGCCTCATGGTCGCGGGTGGCGCGAAGGCAGGTCAACCGGGGAGTGATCAGGAGGGTTCCCGATGAGGATGGAGGTCGAGCAGAAATTCACAACGCCCGATCTGGAGAGGATTCGAGCAAAGCTGGATTCGTGGGGCGCTGAGTTGGCCGAAGAACGGATCGAGGTGGACTGTTACTACCGTCACCCCAGCCGGGACTTCTCTGCCACCGACGAGGCGCTGCGGCTGCGCCGCGTCGGGCACTCGCACTTCATCACGTACAAAGGTCCGAAGATCGACGCGACGACCAAGACTCGCCGCGAGATTGACCTGCCGCTCGCCGATCTGCCGCCGGGGAGCGAGGGGTGGGACAGTCTGCTGGAAGCCCTGGGGTTTTCGTCTGTCGCTGAGGTGGTCAAACGCCGCCGCAAGGCATTTGTCGACTGGAAGGGGCGGCGTGTAGAGGTGTCGCTCGACCAGGTGGAGGACGTCGGGACCTTCGTGGAACTGGAACTGGTCACCGATGCCGAGCAGGTGCCGGCGGCCCGCGAGTGCCTGGCGACCTTGGCCGCGGCGCTGGCGCTGTCGGGCAACGAGCGTCGAAGCTACCTCGAGCTGCTCCTGGAGCACCGGCGCGCAAGCCCGGTTGAGGCCTCCGGGAGCGGCCCGTCCGACATATACGAGCGGCAGTCGCGCTGGCGGAAGAGCATTCGCAAAAGAACTCGGAAGAGAACGCGGACGGGTCGAGTGGACACACGTTCCGGCCCATAGTGCGGGGGCCGCAGACTTCGATGTATTCGACGCGGAACTCCTCCTCGGCAAACTCGATAGGCCGAGCCGAATGCGCCGACCCATTGCCGGATCGCCCAACCGTCTTCAACCGCACGGCCGGCAAAAGAAGGCGTCAGCCAAACCGGCTTGCTGGGGCGGGCCGATACACGAGCTAGGCTAAGAACCTATCCGAGAACCGCCGCTGGAGCCCTGTGCGGCCGGAGAAGCGTGGCACGTCCCAAGGTTCTGGGATCGGCTCAAGAACCTATCCGAGAACCGCCACGGTAGTCCTCTGCGGCCTGAGAATTCAGGAGGGGCACATGGTTCTGGGATCGGCTCCTAGGAGACTCACATCGAGGGCATGAAGGTACCGGGCCGACCGGGGGAGACCACGTGGACGACGCCGAGCAGGTCCATCGGGGAGTGAGGCTGTTGTTGGCGGGAGGCATCCTGCTGGGTGGGATCGCGGCCGGATCGCTGTTTCGCCGGCCGACGCCCGCGTCTCCGGTTCCCGCCGACGAGCGTACGGATCAAGCGATGTATCAGCAGCCCAGCGCACTACCGGCGCGGGATCCGAGGGTTTCGGCCGTTCCGGCGACCCGCGTTGACGTGTTGATGACGGCGCCCGTGCGCCTGGAAGGGCCGTCCGGCGCTGCCGGCCGAGGGGCCGCGACATTGCCTGCCGATTCACCGCCCGCGCTGCCTCGCAGTTACCCTTGGTCCGATACGCCGGACCTTGCGCGGCCGGGTGTGACGGCGGCGATCGGTGGGGTCCTCAGCGATGCTTCGCGCCCATCGCATTTCCGACGGCGATACGCTGGCGCGACTGGCGGAGCGTTACCTGGGTGATCCAGCCCGAGCGGTTGAAATCTACGAAGCCAACCGCGCTGTTTCGCCCAGCCCCGATTCGTTGCCGATCGGCGAAGTGGTGCGGATCCCACCGAAGCGGCCCGCCGGCTCGTAACCGTTCGCAGGCCAACCAGGAACTGGCTCATCTTTCGGCCGGAAGGCGCCGTCATCACAATCGACGCCGGACCGAAAACATGGACATCTCCCCTTCGCTTCCCGGGCCGGGCAACGCGCACAGGACTTGTGCCCCGAGTAGTTTCCTCAACCGTCCGATTCCCGGGGACGGGGCACTACTCGCGCGATGAGGCAGACTTCTTTCCGCTCAACTGCCAGGGGTAGTCCTGGTTCACCAACCGCAGCTCGATGAACCGGGCGATGAAACGTTCGGCGGGGTGCCCTTCCTGACCGAGAAGTGCGCTGCCCTGTCCCTCGACGTCGAAACCCTTGAAGAACAGGGTCTTGAGGCTCTCCTGTTCCTCTTTGGCGGGCTCGGGATGAAGACGCTCCAGGGCGGTGTAGAGCTTGTCGGCTTCAGCGCGAGCCTTGGAGCTGTTGCGGCCCACCATGAGGTAGAGCGAGATGCGTTTGAACACGTCGGGCCGCGCCGGCGCCGGCTTGGCGCTCAGGCCGCGGAAGGACCATTGCGGAGAGAGCAGCACGAGGGCCTTCACGTATTGCCCCTGCTTCATCCCGGGATACGAGGGCCAACTCCAGTCGAAGGCCGTCCAGTTCAAAGCCACCAGCGCACTCATGCCGGAGCCCACGATGCAGAGCTTGTCGATATTGAGCTCACCGGCATTGTTCTTCTGCCGCAGGAAACGTTTGAACGTCTCCATGTCGTGATCGACCATGCGGAGAAACTGGATGTTCTCCATCTTCGCGGCTTCGAGCTTGCGCGTGGTGTTGCCCAGGCGCTGTTCGGTGCTCTCGCCGTGGCCGCGCAGATCGGGCACGAGCACCGCATGGCCCTGGCTCTGCAGTCCCACAGCGAATTCGGCGTAGACGCTTCGATCCTCCTGATATCCGTGGAGGAGGATCACCGGCACCGCATTCTTACCCGACTTGCTCGGATAGAAATCCGCATACAGGCTCACGCCGTCGGAAGTCCTCAGATCGCTACCGCTGAGCGTCTTGGGCTCAGGGAGCTTCTCGCCGCCTAAGGCCGAACTCGTCGCCGGCTTCTTGGCCGGTGTCGCGGGCTTGACGGGGGGCGCTGGCGCGGGTTGCTTCTCGGCGTCGGGTGCCGCCGGCTTGGGCGCCGAGGCCGGCGGACGAGTCTTCGGGAGCGGCGTCTTCGCCGGAGCCCCCGGTTCGGGCACGCTCGGCTTGTCTTCGGCATCGGAAACCGGCCCTGCGGGCTTCTTCGCGGGGGCTTGGCCCGAGATGTCTCGCACCGCGGTCCCGAGGAAGAAGAGGCCGCCGAGGATCATGACGCTGGCGAGCAGAGCTCGGCGCGGAAGGAACGTAACGTGGATTCTGCGTGTGCGTGCCATGGGTCGATCGTGGAGCTGCGGAAAGGATGGAGGCAAACACCGGCCCGACGTCTGTCTCCATGCTAAACCTGCGCGGCGTGGTCGTCAACGCACCGCCGGATGCCAATCTGGCCGGGGGCGAACTGCGCAGTACCCTGCCGATCCTGCGACGGATTTGCGGCCGGCGCGGGCAAACCGGTGGGCCCTGGCCGCCGGGCAGACTCGCCGATCGGTGGCACGGGTCCCGACGGGTGCGAGGGCCGGGCTTCGACACTGCCAAGCGTCGCGGCCGCAATTCCCGTCGAACAGACCCCCTTAGGGGCAAAGGACGGGGGCATCCCCTCCAGCAAAGAACTTCCTGAACGCGGCTCGAATCGCAACCCTTCGCGGGCTGGCCGGGGACTGGTCCATTCTTCGGCCAGAAGGCGTCGTCATCACAATCGACGCCTGACCGAGAATACCGACCTGCCCTGTTCGCTCCCGGGCCGTGAACGGTTACCTCTAATCCATGGATCGGGAATCCAGCGCGAAGTCAGGGTACGGGTCGTGATCGTAGAAGTGGCGTGCCAGGCGGTCGGCGAGCACGCGGAGGAACTCGTCGCGGAACTCGCTCTCCTGCTTCTCCGACGTCTGGACCATGCGATTGGGCGGATAAACGGTTTGGGGCAGGTTCTTCTGGAAAACGGACTGGCCGGTCTTGCAGTCGAAGAGGCGAAGTCGCGTCGATGCGCGGCCCTGGAAGAGGGTTTGCCCCTGAAGCAGTTGGAACTGTTCCAGATCGACGCCCACCACGTAATCGGCTTCCAGGGCTTTGCCGACTTCGGTGTAGTCGTCCCAATTGTGCTCGTCCATCCATTCCGCGACCTTGCGGTGGTCGACTACTTTGATCTTGGGCACATTCTGACGCAGCAGCTCGCCCACCTGCCGGGCAAGGTCGTGATCGACTCGGGCGTTGCGGTACTGGAGCGAGATGACGGGTCGGCAGACGACGACGACGCGTTTGTCTTTGAGCAGCTTGCACTCGGCGGGCGTATTGTTGCCCTTAATGAGATACATGGCGGTGAAGAGGGCCTGCACGCAACCCCCGGAGGTCAGAAGGACCGCGCTGGCCACGGCCAACACGATCAGGCGGTTCCCACGCGGCGAACGGTGGCCCATGATGGCTCCTCGCAACCGGATTCCCTCGGTTCTTTTTGGCCGGCGGCCGCGCGGCCGCCGGATGTCTTCCTTGACCCAACGAGTTTCCTTGACCGTCAGCCGGACCAGAGCCGCCAAAGCCAACCGACCATCGTGACCGAAGCCACGAGGATCGCCAGCCAGGCCCAGGCCAAGCCTGGTACCGTCGGTCCAATCCATCGGCCGCGCACCGCCGCCAGGACGAGCCACGGGGCGATCAACAGATCGAGAACGCCCAATAGCACGCCGCCGGGACTGGCGCGTACCGCCTCGCTCCAGCGCGCGCGGACCAGGTTTGCCCAGGACGTGGTCATCCCGCAGGTCGGACACGGCCGGCCGGTGAGGGCCAGCAGGTTGCACGGCGGCAAGCCGAGCTGTTCGTGGGTGCCGTAGCCTTGCGGAGTCGGCTCCAGCGCGCGTGCCACGACGAGCGGGACAAGCATCGCCAGCCCCAACACGGCCAGTGCGAACCGGACGGGTCCGGCGAGCGTTGGCCGAGGAGAGGAACTCGTCCCAGTCACGCTGATCGATTCCAAGGAGGGTGGAGGATAGCGGCAAGCGCCAGGGGACGCAAGGCCGATTCATTAGCGGCGCGGTTCCAGCGATGCGGGGGGCCGCAGTGCCAGGGCTCCGAGCCGTTCGGCCTCCGCCTGGTCGATGTCGATCCGGCGAATGGCCGTGGCGCGGCCGGTCTCGCGATCGACGTCGACCACGGTTCCGCGGAGACGGCAATCGCCGCTGGCCACTTCGAAGTGCGTGGGCCAGAAGGTGTGCGCAGTCTCCAGCACCCGATCGATGCGCCGGCCGAGAATGCTTTCGTGGGGGCCCGCCATGCCTACGTCGCACTGAAAGGCCGTGCCCCCGGGGAGAATGGTTTCGTCGGCCGTGGGTACGTGCGTATGCGTGCCGAGAACTGCCGACACGCGGCCGTCGAGGTAGCGGCCCATCACCTGCTTGTCGCTGGTGGCCTCGGCGTGGAAGTCGAGGAGGATGATCCGGACTTCGGGAGGGATGTCGGCAAGCACGCGGTCGGCGGCGCGAAGGAAGCAGTCGATCGGCGGCATGAAGACGCGGCCGAGGAGGTTGAATACGGCCACCATCGCGCCGTTGCGCGCCCGCAGCACGGTGAATCCCCGGCCCGGGGCTTCGGGCGGATAGTTCGCCGGGCGGACGATGCGCGTCTCGCCGTCGAGCACGGAGCAGATCTCCCGACGGCGGAAGACGTGGTCTCCCATCGTGATGCAGTCGACGCCCGCTGAGATCAGTTCGTGATAGATGGCCGGAGTCAGGCCCGAGCCGCCTGCGGCGTTTTCTGCATTGGCGACCACCACGTCGAGCTCCAGGGTGAGACGCAGGCCGGGAACGGCGCGGACGACGATCTGCCGCCCGGGTTTGCCGACGATATCGCCGATGAGGAGCAGTCGCACGCGATCTTTCTTTCTACGCAAGGGACGCGAAGACTCGTGAACGCGAATGGTGCGAGGCGCCGCCGCCTACCTCGCCACCTCCGTATACCGCGTCTCGCGGAGGACGGTGACCTTGATCTCGCCTGGATAGGTGAGCCGCTCTTCAAACGCGCGGACGATGTCGCGGCAGACTTTGGCGGCGGTCTCGTCCGTGGTGTCCTTGGCGCTGACCAGAACGCGCAACTCGCGACCGGCTTGGATGGCGAAAGCCTGCTCGACGCCGGCGAATTCGGTGGCGATGGATTCGAGCTCTTCCATGCGCTTGATGTAACGTTCGAGGGTTTCGCGGCGGGCCCCGGGCCGGGAGGCGCTGCACGCGTCGGCGGCGGCTACAATCACGGTATAGGGATTCTCGACGCGGATGTCGTCGTGGTGTCCGGCGGCGGCGTGGAGGATTTCCCGCGCTTCTCCATAGCGCTTGAGCAGATCGGCGCCGATCTTGGGATGTCCGCCCTCCGCCTCGTGGTCGGCGGCCTTGCCGATGTCGTGCAGCAGGCCGCAACGGCGGGCCAGTGCGCCGTTGAAGCCGAGCTCGTCGGCAATCATCCCCGCCAGGAAGGCAACCTCGACGCAGTGGCGGAGTACGTTCTGGCTGTAACTGGTGCGGAAGTGGAGCCGTCCGAGCAGGTTGACGATGCGCTCGTGCAAGCCGTGAACATCGACCTCCTGGCAGGCCTGCTCGCCGAGCTTCTGGATGTGACGTTCGAGCTCCTTCTGAGTGTCGGCGACGATCTCCTCGATGCGCGAAGGATGGATGCGGCCGTCGGCGATGAGCTTGTTCAGCGAGAGACGGGCGACTTCGCGGCGGATCGTATCGAAGGCGCTGACGATCACGACCCCAGGCGTATCGTCGATGATTACGTCGACCCCGGTGGCCTTCTCGAAGGCTCGAATATTTCGTCCCTCGCGGCCGATGATGCGGCCCTTCATCTCGTCGTTGGGAATGTCGACGGTGCTGGTGGTGGTCTCGGCCGTGTGCGGGGCAGCGTAGCGGTGCAGGCTGGTCAGGAGCAGTTCGCGCGTGCGTTGCTCGCAGGTTTCGGCGATCCGCTTCTCGTGCTTGACGATCAGGGCCCCCACCTCCTGCTGCATCTGCCGCTCGAGCATCTCGAGGAGTCGCTTCGTGGCCTCGTCGCGATTCAGACCGCTCAATTCGTGCAGGGTCTGGCGCTGGAGATCGAGGAGCTTGGCCAATTCCTCCTTGCGGCGGTTCGCGTCCTGAATCCGCTCGGTGAGCTTGCGCTGCGTGGCCTCGACCATTTTTTCCTGCTTGCGCAACTGCTCCCCCTCTTGCTCCAGGGCGTCCTGGCGCTTGTCGAGCGAGCGTTCGCGCTCGTGCAGTTCCTCGCGGATCGCACGAAGTTCCTTCTCTCCTTCGGCCTTCTGCTGTAGGGCAAACTCCTTGAGCTCCAGCTCGACCTCTCGGCGACGGCGATCATTCTCATCCTTGGCGCGCTCGACGATCTGGCGCGCCTCGGACTCGGCGTCGCGCCGGCGGAGACGATCCAATAGTTTGATCCAGAAGAGCGTGGCGCCGGAGGCGAACACGCAAAACACGACCAACAGGATGATGACTTGTCCTGTGTCCACGGAAGGGCCCTCGCGCTATCTATCGCGAGTGCTCGGAGAGATCCCCAAGCGCGCCGGCGAAGCGGTCGGCGAAAACCGAAGTCGGTCTCAGGCGAACTGCACGGGTGCACGGCTGCCGGCGAGCACGCGTCATGGCGGCTCTTCCCGGCTGGGCCGGCAATTTGCTAGCAGTCGTCGAAGGCCCCCTGCGGCGGGGCGTGCAACGCGAACCTTCCAGGCGAGTGCCGAAGCGCACGAACGCGGCAACCAGGCGAGACGGCAAAAATGCCTGCCAGACTGCCACTTTGGCCCGCCGAACGGCGAAGATCATACCGGCCGGGTGGACCGCTCGACCATTCCAGCTCTGGGTGAAACGTCATCCAGCCGCCGCCGGGAACCCCTCTTCGCTTTCGCAAACTACCGGCAGGAATGCCGACCCTTCGCACGGGCACGGGAATCCACCGAGGCCGCACGATTGCCGCGGCAACATCGGCACACATTTCTCCCAAGCACCGGACGAGGATCACAAGCCAAAACATCTTCTGCTCGGTTTCCCAGGGGCGGATGGTTCTTGCTACCAGATTACTCACTGCCTTGACAGATTCGCTCACAACCCCACATGCAACCGTTCCTCGGGCCGCGCCTTGAAAGCGCTACCGAAGACACTCGTTTTCCCAAAGTGTTACAATGTGCGTTTGTACAATTCAATGTGCCGCCGGACCATCGGATTGTCCGAGCAGGGGGGACGCAACCCAATCCAAAGGAGCATCGCGGCTTTCGCCGGAGCCGGTCTCTAGCGGGTGGCGAGTATCCTGCACGACTTTCTGAGGACCAGCAGTCGCGACTATTATGACCATTGACGGCAGGAAACGCAACTGAGATTTCACCAAAGCGCCTGCCGATAAATCGTCTCCGCCGTGGAATTTAGGACGATTGTCCCCAAGCCGGCTGCTTTGTCCAGAAGTTTTACCCTGACAGGGGCCTAGGAAAGCCGCTGAAGGTTGGCCTTTTGGATCGCCCGGAATTATCTGGAGCCTGTGTGTCGAGCCCACCCCGAATCCGCGACGTAGAAGCCGGACTGGCCCAGGCCTGGCCGTTGGCCGCGTGGCAGGACGTCTCCGTGGTCCTGGCGGTCTCGGGCGGCTCGGACAGTGTGGCGTTGGCCCGCGCCATGCACCATCTGAAACAGGGAGGCGAAGGAAGGCTCGCAATCGCCCATTTCAACCACGGCTTGCGCGGTCGGGAATCCGACGAGGACGAACGTTTCGTGGCCGCCCTGGCCAGCGAGCTTGCAATTCCCTGCGAAGTCGGCAGATCGCTCCGGAACGGAATCCAGCAGGGCCGCGGCCTGGGCCTGGAAGCGGCCGCTCGGCAGGCTCGCTACGAATTTCTCGAAGCCGTGGCTGCTCAACGCGGCGCCCGCTATGTCGCCACCGCGCACACCGCCGATGACCAGGCGGAAACCATTCTTCACCGGATTGTCCGGGGAACGGGCATGACGGGTTTGGCGGGCATCTCCCGCGTGCGGCGCCTGGGGCCGGCCGCGACGCTCGTCCGGCCCTTGTTGGGGCTGCGCCGGGCAGAGCTGCGCGGCTACCTGACGCACCTCGGGCAGTCGTACCGCGTGGACGCAACCAATGCCGACGTTCGCCGCACTCGCAATCGCATTCGCCACGAGCTCCTGCCCGAACTAACGCGGAAGTACAACCCCTGCGTGGTCGAGGCCCTCGTGCGCCTCGGCCGACTCGCCGCCGAAGCCCAAGACGTGGTGGGAGAACTCGTGGAAGATCTCGCTTCCCGATGCATGGTCGAGTCGTCGGAGGGAATGACCCGAATCGCGCTGGAACCGCTGGGCGGACAATCGCCCTATGTGGTGCGCGAGCTCCTCATGGCCTGCTGGCGGCGTCAGCAATGGCCCCTGCGGGGCATGGGGCTGGCGGAGTGGGACGTCTTGGCGGAAGCGGTGCTGGCGGGCCCGTCAAATGCGAGAGCAGGAAAACGCATGCTTCCGGGCGGAATCGCGATCGAGCGGCGGGAAGCGGAACTCGTGCTCCGCAGAACCGCGGCGCGGGAAACCGAGGTAACGTAATGGGTTGAGGAGAATGCGTCGGCGGATCGATTCCGACGGCAGCTTCGCTTCACGCGTTCGTCGGTGAACTTCGGAAAAAAACCACGGCCTGCTTGTGCAGGCCGTGGCAGAGCCGATTGCATTGGAATGACGGATCGCCGCGGATCAGGCGACTTGCTGGACCTGAGGCAGCGGTAGAGTTCGCGTGACCATGCCGGCCTGGGCCAGGGCATAGTAAAGCACAAAGCCTACGACCATGGCCAACAGCGGCGGGACCGGAACGATGCCGGCATAGGACGCCACTGCGGGAATGAGACCGGCCACGAGGTTGAAGGCTCCAACGACGAAGCCCACGGCCCAGGAGATCCACCCAGCCGGATTGAACCCCGCACGCGGTCCGGCCCATTTCCTGCCGGCCAACAGGTAATCGGCGGCCATGGCCCCGCAGATCGGGCCGAACGAGGCGCCGATCACGGTGAACACGTCTTGAGCCTGGCCAGCCCAGCCAAGTGCAACCAGCAGAATGCTGAAGGCCGTGCCAATCCCCACCGAGACGAACGGATTGACCTTCGGCAGTGTCGTCTTGAAGCTATTGGCAGCAATGAGGCTCGAGAAACAGGCCGGCGGGAAGGCGGCGATCGCCAACAAGTACATGAACACCTTGCCCGTCGTGTTACCCACAAGTTCCGGCATGAGCGTGGTGGGACTGGAAATGCCGACGCCCTTGCCCATCCCATTCGCGCCCGCGACGATCAGAATCGCCAGGCCGCCGGCAAAGATCGTTGCCCCGGTGATGCCCACCAGCCCGCCCCACTGCACGTCGTTGGCGTCGCGGTTGTTCATGCCGAAGTCGGTGCCGGCTGCTCCGGCCGTGGCAAAGAAGCCGATGATGCCCGTCAGAAGCGTGGCAATCACCGCCCAATCCGAAGTCAGAGGTGCCGGCACGGCTTTAACGGCTTGTGCCTGCGCCTTGGTTTCGGCGGGAATCGCCTTAACCGCTTCGGCCGTAGCGGACTTTACCGCGGCGTCGACCATGCCGGTCCGGGTTTCTTCGTTAAAACTTTTGATGCCGCCGAACGAAGCGACCGTGAGCACGATCAGGATTGTCAACGGAATGAGCGGGAAATACGTGGCCACGCGAGCCACATACTGAATTCCCTTCAGCCCCACGAAGGCTGCAACGATTGCCCAAATGGCCCCGACTACGACGTGGGGTATCGAACCCTCTGCGGCCCCGAATGGAGCGCACAGTCAGGAGCGCTGAGAAGTAGGCGTTCACCCCGAGCCAGCCGAATTGCAGGATCCCCATCAGGAAACCCGGCATGATGAAACCGCCGGTGACGCCGTACGTCGAAGTGCCGACAATGTACAGTGGCAGTCCGGTCTTCAGTCCGAGCATTCCTGGGGCGAGATAATAGAAGGCGTAGCAGAACAGAGCGGCGGCGATCAGGCCGACGAAGGCGGGGCCGAGGCCCTGCACGAGCGTCCCTCCCGGTGTGCCTCCGCCCACGGTAACCGACGTCCAGAACACGAACCACAGCATGATTCCCGCATAAGTCTGCGCGGTGCTCTTGTACCAAGGAATACGATTGGCCTTGGGCACCGGCTGCGCCGAGGCGACGTAGTCCGGCACGGCCGGATCCACGCTTCTCACATTGGAAGCCATAAGGAATTCCTCCTGTCACGAATGGAGTTGGTTTGGCACGCCCGAACTGCGCCCTTGTGCGCCCCTTGTCTGCTTCCGCGGCACCGCGTGGAGGTACAGCCGGTCTGGCGGAAAGAACTCGAACTGCCTCGCCAGGCGTCTTACCCCCTGCCCTCGCGCCATCTCGGCGCGGTGCATGCACTGCCAGCAGAAAGTTGAAAGTGCAGTATAATGGCTCGATGGGGGAAGTCCATCGTGGCCTGGCCGTATCGAGCCGCAAAGCGGTGGGGTGTGCCGAGCGAGTTCCTTCTGCTCTCCAGGCGCCGAGTCCTCCCAGGCCGCAAGCCGGGCAATCTGGAAGGCATTTAACGCCGATCCCAGAACCGTGTGCCGCTCCTGAATTCTCCGGCCGCGGAGGACCGCCGTGTCGGTTCCGGGATAGGTATCTGACGGAAACAATGCGGGTCCCTGCACCAGTTTGGGCTGCAAATCCTGCATAGCGGAGTGCCTCCAACTAGGCGGCGCACCAGGGCGGCTCAGTCCAGGCCAAGAGAAGGGTACCCGTCGAGGGAGGGAAAGCAACCCAACCTGCCTTGACCCGATCCGCGGCGAGGAATTACCATACCTCGCCCATATTGTCGGGTATTCCTGGCCTTTGAGGACTGGGGCGGCGTCGGGGGTCCGTGGCGCCGGCCGGTACCATCCCATGAAGTCTTCCCCCGGAAGGCTGCTGATTGTCGTGCTGTTGGTGGCGCTGGGGCTGCGCCTATTAGCCGGGTTATGGTGGCAGTCGCGTACCGCGGGGCGTTTCGTGTTTGGCGACAGCGAAGCCTATTGGGAACTGGGCCGCAGTGTCGCGCAGGGCGCGCCGTATGAATACGGCCGGGCCGAGGCGCGGCGTATTTCGCATGCCCGGCTACCCCTTGCTGCTGGCGCCGATCTTCTGCTTTGCGGGAGACGATGCGTCGCCGCTTTGGGGTTGCGCGTTGAGCGCCGGGCTGGATACGCTCTCGGTGGCCGGTGTCGCGTGGATGGGATCGAGACTCTTCGGCACCGCGGCGGGGCTGCTGGCGGCCGCGATCGCGGCCGTGTATCCGGGGTCCATCGCCGTCGGAGCCACTGTATTGAGCGAGGCTCCGTTCTGTTCGTGTATGCTTCTTAACTTGGGCCTGTGGATTGCAGCCTGGGAGACTCCGCGCGGGGCGCGCGCCGGAGGACTCGCCTTGCTTTCGGGGATGGCAGCCGGGTTGGCGACGTTGATGCGGCCGGGTTGGCTCTTGTTTGTCCCCTTCGCCATCGGCTTGGGCGTCGTGTTGGGTAAACCCCGCGCGCGCCATCTGGCCTTGGGCGGCGCGTTGATGGCCGGGTTGGTGCTGGCGATGGCGCCATGGTGGATCCGAAATGCCCGGGTCACGAACCGCTTCGTCCCCACGACGCTTCAATTCGGCGCCACGCTCTACGATGGCTGGAACCCATGGGCCGATGGCGGCAGCGAAATGTCCTATGGCGATCGAATTGCCGGCGAGGAGGGCCAGCGCCTGGCAGACGCCGGAGTGCCGCGCGGCGAGTTCGAATACCGGATCGATCGCCGTCTGCGCGACGAGGCGCTGGCCTGGCGCGGGAGCATCCCTGGCGGGTCGCACAGTTGGCGGCGATCAAGTTCGTGCGGTTGTGGAACGTGTGGCCCAACGAACGTTCGATGTCGACGTGGCCGGTGCGAATCGCGGTCGCGGCGACGTACATTCCGATCCTGATCCTGGGTCTTGTCGGCGCCGTGGGCACCACGCGGCGGGGCTGGCCCTACGTACTGTGTTGGCTTCCGGCCGTGTATCTGACGCTGTTGCACGTCGTATTTGTCAGTTCCATTCGCTACCGGCAGCCGGCCATGCTGTTGTGGATCGTCTTGGCGTCGGGCGTGGTTGCCCACCGGTTCCCCGGAACTCGACCGAAGGAATCGATTTCGCCGGCCGACCCGCGCTGCACGGAGTCGATTGCCGGCAAGGAGCAAGCCGAGCGAGCGTGATGAACGGATTCAAGCGATCAACCAGGGAGGGTTGGCGCCATCGGTAAGGCGGCAGTGAGATTCTGCTGGTTCCTCATCAAATGCAGCCTGCTGGCGGGGCTGGTGGGGGTGCTCTTGCCATTCCGCAACTGCTTCACCGAGTGGACGAACTGGCGCGGAAACGTTTTCAGGCGCGATTGGCCGAGCATTACCCGGGTCTGAAGGTCCGCGTGCGCGCCGCCGAACTGGTCGAAGGACGGGGAATCGTGGTCCGCGGCGTGAGCATTGTCGATCCGAATCTGGAGGAGCCTTTCTCCGAGCTCGTGCACCTCGAAGAAGTGTATCTGACCTGCCCGACCAATCTGGAAGAACTGCTCAAGGGAGAGCCCTGCATCTCCAGCGTCGTGATTCGCCGGGCGACGTTGCGTCCCTTGCGTCTTGCCGACGGCAGTTGGAGCACCGCGCGGCTGCTTCCGTTGCCCCATACCCAGGACCGCCCACCGGAGATCCGGATCGAGAAGGGAACGATCGAATTGGCCTGCGGGGGTTCGAGTACGTCGACGCTCCGCGACCTGAACCTCACGCTGTCGGCGCCGGACGAAGAGGAAATCGAGTCTTGCCTGCGGAGGTTCGAGGGCGAATTTACGGGCGACCTGGTGCGCGGAGTGAAGGTCGAGGGGCAATGGGACCCGTTGGATGGACGGTTCACGGTCTGCGGCACGGCTGCCTCGTTGGAGCTGTCGTCGGAGTTGAACGCCCTTCTCCCCGACGATCTGGCCTCAAGGCTGCAGATTCTCCGCGGCTTGCGTGCCGAGGCGGCGATTGAGTTCGACGTCAGCTACGATCCTCAGGCGGAGCGGGCCTACGACTTTACGGTTTGCGGGCACGTGTCCGAAGGACGGTTCGAGGACGCACGCCTGCCTCACCCGCTGAGCGACCTGTCGGCGGCATTCACGCTCGACGCCGGTGGCATCGTGGTGAAGGATCTTACGGCGCGATGCAGCCAGGCGGGCATTTCACTTTCGTGCCGGCGCGAGGGCTACGACGAACACAGCCCGATGGAACTGCACGCCGAAGTCCGCGACCTGGAGTTGGACCAGTCGTTGGCGGAAGTCTTGCCCGAACCGTTGCGGGGGCAATGGTACAAGTACCTGCCCAGCGGGCAGGTGACCGCCGACGTGGGACTGTTCTATGACGGTTCCCGATGGCAGCCCCAGATCGTGTTGCAGTGCCTGAACGTGTCGTTCACGTACCACAAGTTCCCTTACCGACTCGAGCATGCGCGGGGAACGTTGGAGCTCAAGGACGACGTGCTCACGGCGTCACTCACCGGCTACAGCGGAAGCCAGGCGGTACGTGTGGCCGCCGAGGTGAAGGACGCGATGGCCAAGCCGTACGGTTGGGTGACGGCGCGAGGCGAGAAGCTGCAGATCGACGAGAAGCTGCTCGACGCCATCCCGCCGCGCGCACGCGCGGTCGTGCGGTCGCTCGAGCCGCGGGGCGCGATCGATTTTTACGGCAAGGTGTGGCGCGATGGCCCCGACGATCCGGTCCATCGGCAGTTGGTAGCGGAGTTGCAGCGGTGCGGAATGTGCTACGAGAACTTTCGCTACCCGATCAGCAACATCCGCGGCACCCTGGAGATGCTCGATGACAGTTGGATCTTCCACGGCCTGGAAGGGACGAACGACACGGGGCGGATCGCCTGCAACGGCTACTTGAACTCGCCGGCCGAAGGAAACGAGTTGCACTTGTGGCTCGAAGGGATCAGTATTCCCCTAGAGGAGGAATTGCGCGATGCGCTGCCGAGCCACATGCAGCAGGTCTGGAACGACTTCAAGCCCCAGGGAATGGTGGACCTGCGGGACACCGAGATCGCCTATACGCCGCAGGACCGCCGTTTCAGCGTCTCGCTGTCGGCCCAGCCGCGGAGCGAAAACGCTTCGATCCAATCCGTCCAGTTCCCCTATCGTCTGGAGAAGCTCCAGGGAACCCTTACCTACCGCGATGGCCAGGTGCGACTGAGCCAGTTCCGGGGGGAGCACGGCAACGTGTGCGTGCTGACCGACGGCGAGGGGGGATTCTCCCCCGACGGAAGTTGGCAGTTTCGTTTCGACAATCTCACCGTCGAACGGCTTCGTTTCGACCGCGAGTTCGTGCAGACGCTTCCCGACCTCCTGAAACGGATGGTCGGACAATTGAATCCGGTGGGCATGGTCATCCTCCGCGGTGGCTATGGGGGTATCACCCTGAAACGCGGCGGCAATCCCGGAAACCCCTTGACCTCGCGATGGGATCTCGCCGTGGACTTCCAGCAAGCGAGCGTGGATTTCGGCATCAAGCTCGACAACATGCACGGTGCGATGCGGTTGGCGGGTGAGCACGACGGCAGCAATTTCCGTTGCCGTGGGCAGTTGGACTTGGACGCAATGAGCTACCGCGACGTGCAGTTCACGCGCGTGCGCGGGCCGATGTGGATCGACAACGAGCAAGTGCTGTTCGGGGCGTGGGTCGATCGCCCCTTGCCCGGCGAGGTCAATCCAGAGAAGCTGCGCGAACCGCCGCAGTCCGTTTCCGCCGAACTGTTCGGCGGAAAGGTGCTGTGGGACGGTTGGGTGGCACTCGGCACCTTGCCCCGCTACTCGTTCTATGCCACGCTGCACAATGCTGAACTTGCCGCGCTGCGCCCAGGATATGATCCCCGGCCGCCAGGAACTCAAGGCGAAGATGGATGGAAAACTCGAAATCCAGGGAGCGGGCAAGAGCCTGAACTCGCTCACCGGCCGGGGGAACCTCCGCCTGCGCGACGCCGATATCTATGAGCTGCCGATGATGATCTCCCTGCTCAAGATCCTCAGCATTCGCCGCCCCGACAAGACGGCCTTCAGCTCCAGCGACATCGATTTTCACCTCGAGCACAACCGCGTCTACTTCGACCGCCTCAATTTCAACGGCGACGCCATCAGCCTCGTGGGCAGAAGCGGAGAAATGGATTTTCAGGGCAATGTAAACCTCGTCTTCCACTCCCTGGTCGGGCGCGGGGATCGGAATGTGCTGCTCTTGCGGGACGTGCTGGGCGAGGCCAGCCAGCAGATCATGGAAATCGAAGTCAGCGGTCCCCTGGAGAACCCGGAAATGCGTCGCAAGCCATTCCCGGGCGTGAACCAGGCTTTGCAGCAGCTCCAGGCGGAACGCGAGGGGCAACGGCGGCTGGGCCCGCTGGGACTGCTGCCCGACGACCGATCGGCCGAAGCGGATTCCCGCCGCAAGCTGCCCAAGCGACGGTAAGCTAGAATTGTGTGGAGGTTTGCGTCGCCGATAGACACCTTGAGCCTGCAACGCGATTCGAACGCGACGTGAGGATCTCCAGGGAGGTTGCTCATGAGCGTAGGTCCGATGGGTGGAATCGCGGCTAGTGCCGCCGGCGCGCCTTTGGCACAAACCAAGGGCTCGGACGTCGAACGATCCCAACACGCGGCGAGCAACCAGGAACGCCGCGTGCAGAACGACGTGCGCGCGGACTCTGCCGCAGGAATCGGCGAGACCGACGGTGAGAACCACGAGGCGGCCGAGCGCGATGCGGACGGCCGTCGGCCCTGGGAAGCGACGCCGAACGCAGCACAGCCCGCCGCGAACGAGGAAAACTCCGCCCAGCACCAGGCCAAGGACGCTAGCGGCCAATGCGGCAAGCTGCTCGATCTGAGTGGGTAGGGGCTCGGGGCACCGCGGTGCGAGGACCGCTTTTTTCCACCCCTGCGCCTCCCTGCCCTTGCCGGTCAGCGCCCTCGGCTGCTACTGGAATCTGCATGGTGCTGGCCATGCCGGACCGAGAGGGCTTGTTTTCCGGCCTCCCGATGGTCGGCCCAGCGCATGGGCCATGCAGAGCTCAATCGATAGGGCGCTGCGTGCTCGTTGCCGCGAACCATCCTCATTGCGAGTTGTCCAATCTAGGGCGATGCCGTAAAATGCCAATTCCATAAGAACCTATCCTGGAATCGCCACGGCACTCCTCCGCGGCCGAAAAATCGCAGCACCTCGAAAGGTCCTGGGATCGGCGCAAAGAACTTTCCCCAGAACTGCCGTTGCGGCCGAAAAACCGTAGCATTTCCGAAGGTTCTGGGATCGGTTCTAAGAAACTTGCGGCGCGACGGGAGTCACCTCGATGCAGTTCACCAAGATGCACGGAGCGGGCAACGACTATGTCTATGTCGATTGCTTCCACCAGGCCCCTCCGGCGAATCCCGCCGAGATCGCGCGACGAGTCTCCGACCGTCACTTCGGCATCGGCAGCGACGGCTTGATCTTGATCCTTCCCTCGCCGGTTGCCGACGCGCGCATGCAGATGTTCAATGCCGATGGCTCCGAATCCGAGATGTGCGGCAACGGCGTCCGCTGCGTGGCGAAGTACGTGCACGACCACGGGCTGCGCGCAAGCCCACGCTGAAGATTCAAACCGGGGCGGGAATTCTGTCGCTCGAACTCGAAGTGGCCGACCGCCGTGTCCAGCGCGTGCGCGTCGACATGGGTGAGCCGATCCTCCCGCCCGAGAAGATTCCTACGACGCTCGCGGGTTGCCCTGTGGTCAATGCTCCCTTGGAGTTGGCGGGGAAGTCGTTGCGCGTGACCTGCGTGTCGATGGGCAACCCGCACTGCGTTACCTTCGTCGATAGCCTGAGCGACGACTGGGTGCTTCGCGTGGGGCCGCTGGTCGAAGTCGATCCACACTTCCCCCGGCGCGTCAACGCGGAGTTCGTCGAGGTGCTCTCGCCGGAAGAAGTGTGCATGCGCGTATGGGAGCGCGGGTCGGGCGAAACGCTGGCGTGCGGTACCGGCGCCAGCGCGGCGTGCGTGGCAGGCGTGCTGGCGGGACGCACGCAGCGGAAGATCGTGGCGCACTTGCCCGGCGGGGATCTGGATCTCCACTGGGCTGACAACGGTCGCGTGTACCTGACCGGTCCGGCCGTCGAGGTGTTCTCGGGAGAATGGCCCGATTAACATGCTCGGCACATCGTGGTTGCCTGGGCTCTCTTCTTCGGTGCGTCGCACGGAAGCGGAGAGAGTCGTGTTTCTTAAATGTGGGATGCTTGGGGCAGGGAGGCCGCGGGATGAAGATTGAGAGTCCATGGGTGATGGGGTTGGGGGGGCTTCTGGCCTCTGCGGCCGTGCGTGCCTGGATGGGAACGCTGGAGGGCCGGGCGGCCCTCTACGATTCTCGAGCGGATCCGGCGGTGCGCGCGGGGCCAGCCCCGAATCTACATCTTCTGGCACGAATATATCCTCTACCCGCTTTTTCTCCGCCAGCACTGCAACATTGCCATGCTGCTCAGTCGGCACCGGGACGCGGAAGTGCTTTCGCGAGCGGCACGGCAGATGGGGTTTCAATTCGTCCGCGGCTCGACGCAGCGCGGTGGAGTCGCGGCGCTGCGGCGATGTTGCGTACGCAGCGCGACATCCACCTGGCGATCACGCCCGACGGTCCGCGCGGCCCGCGGCGGACCATGGCCCCCGGGGCAGTTTTCCTGGCATCGCGCCTGGGGCTTCCCCTGATCGCGATGGGTTTCGGCTTTGATCGGCCGTGGCGCGTCCGCAGTGCCTGGGACCAATTTGCCATTCCCCGCCCGTTCTCCCGCGCCACGCGCCATAGTGAGTCCGGAGATCCGGGTGCCGGCAGAATTGGGCCGCGACGAGTTGGAGCACTTCCGCGTGCGCGTCGAAGGGTTGCTGCAAGGGTTGACCGAGGATGCGGAGCGCTGGGCGCTTTCGGGGGCACGGCGCGCCGGAGAGATTTCCGTGGGACCGGCGCGCGCCACGGGGCCGTGGGCGCCCGTGGTCGCTGAAGCGGCGGTGGACGATCCGCCGGTCGAGCGCCGGCGAGCGCGTGAGCGGAAGTGCGAACGGTTCGCCGCGGTGAGGTGTTCGCGTCGGGATAGGCAAGCCGATCTTGCATGGCCGTTGGCACGGCGGAGCTTTCGAGATGGTACGCGATCTGTTCTCCGACGCCTTACCCGATCCCTTGCCCGACGCGCGCAAACCGAACGCGCGCTGACGGTTTCCGAGTTGACGGCCGCGATCAAGGGACTCTTGGAGATCGGCTTTTCCCGCCGTCTGGGTCAGCGGCGAGATCTGCGACCTGGCGCGGCCGCAGTCGGGCCATTGCTACCTGACGCTCAAGGATGACGCAGGCGCAACTGCGCGGCCATCCTCTGGCGCGGCGACAGCGAGCCGGCTGCGGTTCGATCTGCACGACGGTCTGGAGGTGATCTGCCGAGGGCGGCTCGACGTCTATGCGCCGCGCGGCAAGTATCAACTGATCGTCGACCAGATCGAGCCGAGGGGGATCGGGGCCCTGGAACTGGCACTTCGGCAGCTGCACGCGAAGCTGGCCGCGGAGGGGCTGTTCGAGGCAGGCCGCAAGCGGCCCCTGCCGCGGTTCGTGCGGCGGGTCGCCGTGGTCACCAGCCCGACCGGGGCGGCGATCCGCGATTTCCTCGAAGTGCTGCGGCGGCGATGGCGCAGGGTCGAGGTGCTCGTGGTGCCGGTCCGCGTGCAAGGGGAGGGGGCGGCCGAGGAGATCGCCGCCGCGATCGAGCGCGTCAACCGCCTGGCGACGCCGATCGACTGCCTGGTGGTCACGCGCGGCGGCGGCAGCCTGGAGGACCTGTGGGCCTTCAACGAGGAGGTCGTGGTTCGGGCGATCTGCGGCCTCGCGGCATCCCGGTGGTCTCGGGCGTCGGGCACGAGATCGACGTGACGCTGGCCGACCTCGTCGCCGACGTGCGCGCGCTGACGCCGAGCGAAGCGGCGGAGCGGGTCGCACCGGCGGCTGAGGAAGTGGCGGGCGCGACTGGGGCAATACCAGCGGCGGATGGCGGCCGCCCAGCGGTCGCGCATGGCCGCGGCGCGTCAACGGTTGGCCACGGTGGCCGCGCACCGCGTGCTTCGCCGGCCCTTGGATCGGGTCCACGAACTGGCGCGCCGAATCGACGAGCTTGGAGCGCGGCGCGCGCGGCGCTAGGCGGCGCAGGCGGAGCGAGCGCGAACGGATCGAGGCGCCCGCGCCCGGCTCGAATCCCTCAGCCCGCTGGCCGTGCTCGGCCGCGGCTATAGCCTGACCCGGCGCGCCGACGATGGCCGGATCGTGCGCGACGCAAGCCTGCTGGAGCCGGGGAGCGCTGCTGCACACGCGCTACGCCCAAGGGCAATCGGTCAGCCGCGTGGAGAAAAGCGAGCCGTGAACGGCCGAGCCGCCCTCACGCCCGGGACAGGAACGGCCCGGTGCGGGTGTCGACCTTGATTCGCTCGCCCTGCTCGAGGTACTCGGGCACTTGGACCACAAGCCCGGTCTGGAGCGTGGCGGGCTTGGTGCGCCCGGTGGCCGAGTTGCCGCGTACGCCTGGGTCGCACTGGATGACGGTCAATTCGACGGCCACCGGCAATTGGATGCCGACGGGCTGGTCGTTGTAGATCAGGATCTGAAGCTCCTCCAGATCCTCGGTCAGGTACTGCGATTCCTCGGCCACGTCCTCTCGGGAAAGCGCGTAGGTCTCGTAGTTCCCCTGGTCGAGGAAGTAGCACGTGCGTCGGGTCGGCGTACATGTACTTGACCGCGCGGCGGGCAAAGTCGGCCAGGTCCAGCGACTCCTGGCCTTTGAGAGTGATGTCGACCTTCTGCTTCGTGATCAGGTTGCGCGCGCGGTACTTGTAGAGCGTGGCCGCGCCGCGGGCCGAGGGCGACTGCACGTTGACCGATTCGATCAGGCACGGCGCGCCGTTATGGTTGACGATCGTACCGGGTTTGATTTCTTTGGCAAGCATAGCTCCTCCGGGAAGCAGGCCGGGCGAGGGCGTTGGAAATGGCGTGGAAGCCGGTGGAATTCCGGCGACGTGCTGCGGTTCCTCTACAGCATTGCGCCCGACTGGGGATCAACGGCGATTCCGCCGGTCAACTCGACCAGCGCATCCAGCACGACCAGCAGGCTGCTGGGGTCGAACATGTCGTCGGTCTCGTCGTCCGAGGCATCGGTCGAGTTGCTCGAAGTGGAGCACGTCGAAGCGCCCGTCGAGCTGTCGCAGCCGCTCGAGCTTGACGAGCTCCTCGCCGCGGCATTCGGGGGTCTTCAGCTCCAGAGCGAGTTCCTGCACCTGTTCGAGGACCTCTTCGCCCGAGATATAGCACATGTCCAGCGCGGCGAAATCGTCGGGCGAGAGCACGGTGAGCGACTCGACGTAACCCTGCTCGTCGGCGAGGGAGTTGGCCAGCGTGAAGCGATTGTTCAGGGTGCCGAAGCCTTCTAGAAGTGCCTTGAGCTTGGGACGCTTGGCCGACTCGAAGAGAACGAAGTAGGTCTCGCGCCATCGGTATTGGTCGTTCTCGAACATCGACATGGCGGTCATCTCCGCGGCCCGGCACGGGGCGATTGTGCGCTCGGGGTCTTCGCCCTCGTCGGGCGGATCGTCGTTCGCCCATGCTTCCAGGGCCACGAGCGCGGCGTCGCGCTCTTCGCGGTCTGCCCACACCGATTCGCCGTCTTCCAGGCGAATCTCGTACTCCCCTTCGCGTTCGCATTCGTCGTCGCCGCAAAAATGGGGCAATGCCGATACCCAGAGGATGCGGTACAGGGGGATGTACTTGTCGTCAATCATGCAGAACGCGGACATCGACATACCTCTCTCACGAACCGGCGACAAGTTCCGGCGGAGCGGCGCGTGGCCGCTTCGACGGCGGCCATCAACGCGGCCCGCAGAGCCCCCGACCTCCAAGGCCTGCAGTCCGGCGATCGTCGTGCCGCCCGGGCTGGTCACGCGATCCTTCAGCACGCCCGGATGCTCGCCGGTCTCCAGCACCATCTGCGCCGCCCCGCGAAGCGTCTGGGCGGCCAGGGCGGTGGCCACCGGCCGGGGAAGGCCCATGCGGACGCCGCCGTCGCTGAGCGCTTCGATGATCACGTAGACAAAGGCCGGACCGGAGCCGGAAAGCCCGGTCACCGCGTCCAGCAGCTTCTCTTCGACCTGGTAGGCCATGCCCACCGCGGCGAGCATCCGCTGGACCACCGCGGCGTCGTCGGCCGTGGCCGGCGGCGCCGAGGCAGATACGCGCACGCCCCCTGGCCGACCAGGCACGGCGTGTTGGGCATCACTCGGACCAATCGCACGCTGGCGCCAAACCGTTCGGCGAGCGCGCCAGACGGACGCCTGCGGCGATCGATACCACCAGTTTGCTGGAGCCGACCTTGGGAGCCAATTCCTTGAGGACCGTAACCATCGATTGCGGCTTGACCGCGAGAAAGATGATCTCGGCAAAGGCGGCCACAGCGAGATTTTCGTCGGTCGCCCGTGCGCCCGTGGCGGCCGCAAACCGGTCGCGCGCTTCCGGTAGCGGATCGCTGGCCAGGACGCGATCTGGGGAGGTAAGACCGGCGCGGATCAGGCCCTGGGCCAAAGCCGTAGCCATCTGGCCCGCGCCGATAAAGCCGATTCGTTGCGTCAGCATGTCGTCCAATTGGGTGTCCTCAATCCTACTTCTGTCATGCTAAGCCAAAGCGAGAGAAATCACAATGGGATGGACTCTACAGACGGGGATTCATGACGCCCACGGGGATGGACGGAACATGAGCCACTTCGGCGACTTAACTCGTCAACGGACCATGAAGTGGTACTCGCCCGCCGGATCTCGTAGACCACGAAACCCGGCTCGGCGCGGAGGAACTTTACCCCGCTGGCACCGTGAGGCCTCGGCCCCTCCCTCGGTGACCTGGTTGGGGCTTCCGGCCGGGATCGAGACCGTGGCCGTGCGTGTTGGCCGGTACGGTCAGGTCCAGAACCAGCCCGTCGGGCGCGGCGTCTTCCACTCCGTGGCGATCAGGCCCGTGGAGCGAGCGGTAGCTCGCCTTGACCCAGGAGAGCCCTGGCCGGGCTGCGGACGGAGGATCAAGCCGCTGATAGCCCGGACCGTCGGTGTCGATGCCGGCCACGCTCTGGAACATCCACCGGGCCACGGCGCCGAACGAGTAGTGGGCGAAGGAGTTCATGCCCGGGTCCTGGAAGCCCTTCTCGGCGGTCCAGCCGTCCCAGCGTTCCCAGATGCTCGTGGCCCCGTGCTTGATCGAGTAGCCCCAGGAGGGATACGTGTCGTTCAGCAGCAGGCGGTAGGCCACGTCTGGCTGCCCGATCTCGGCCAGGATCGGCATCAGCAGGCCGGTGCCGATGAAGCCGGTCGAGAGGTGCGTCGTCGCGCGCCTGGATGTCTCGACCAGGTACTTGGCGCGGCCAGTTGCGCTTTTCCTCGCGGCAGCAGATCGAAGTACAGGGCCATGCACGTAGCAGGTCTGCGTGTTGCCCTTGATGCGGCCGTCGGCGCGCCACGTAGGCCTTGTTGAACGCCGCCTTGATGTCCTGGAAGAGGGCCTCGTACTTCTGGCGTCGTCCTGCCTTGCCGAGCACGCGGCGGCCTCGGCCGTCAGCTCCGTGCTGTAGGCGAAGTAGGCCGTGCAGATCACGTCCTTGGGCGTGTCGGCGTTGATCGAGAGCCAGTCGCCGTAGCCCTGCGTCCGGGCCGCAGCAGGTCCTTGCTGTGCGTCGCGGCAGTACTCGACCAAGCGGCATCATCATCGCCGTAGTGCTTGCTCCAGCAGCCGCTTGTCGCCGTAGACCTGGTAGATCGTCCAGGGGCAGATCATGCCCGCGTCGGCCCAGGCCGCCGTGCCGTCGCCGCAGGCCGAGCACGTAGGGGGCGACGTCCGGGAACTGCGCCGTCGGGCGCGCTGGGCGTCCTCCAGGTCCACCAGCCACTTGGTGAAGAACGCGGCCACGTCGGCGTTGTAGGTCGCGGCGCGGACGAAGACCTGGGCGTCGCCGGTCCAGCCCAGCCGCTCGTCGCGCTGCGGGCAGTCGGTGGGGATCGAGATGAAGTTGGCCCGCTGCGTCCAGACGATGTTGCTGTAGAGCTGGTTGACCATCGGGCTGGAGCACTCGAACGAGCCGACCAGCGGCGTGGCGGAGTTGAGGACGATCGCCGGTGATCGCATCCGCGGTCGGGCTTGCCGCGGATAGCCGGTCACCTCGACGTAGCGGAAGCCGTGGAAGGTGAAGCGCGGCTGCCAGATCTCCTCGCCGCTCGCCCTTGAGGATGTAGGTGTCGGTGGCCCGGGCGCCGCGGAGGTTCGTGGTGTAGATCGTGCCGTCGGGGTTGAGCATCTCGGCGAAGCGCAGCACGATCTTCGTGCCGGCCGGGCCCTGGGACCTTCAGCCGCGCGAAGCCCGGCGAAGTTCTGGCCCAGGTCGAAGACGTAGACGCCGGGCCGCGGCTCGGTGATCTTCACCGGCTTGAGCTCGCCGGTCGCCTCGACGAGCACGCTGGGCTGCGGCCTGGAGCTTGGCCTGTGATCGTTCGTCGGTCACGGCCACCGGCTTCCAGGCCGCAGTCGTCGAAGCCCGGCGCGATCCCAGCCGGGGATTTCCTTGCGGGCGTCGTAGGTCTCGCCGGCGAGGAACTCGCCTTCGAGGTACGGCCCCCAGGCGGTCTTCCACGAGCCGTCGGTGGCGATCGGTCTGGATCGTGCCGTCCTCGGCTTCGATTTCCAATTGGACCGAAGAGCCGCGGGTCGGTGCCGTAGTTGAAGCGGTCGGTCTTCCAGCCGATCGCGCCCGGCATACCAGCCGGCGGCCAGGATCGCCGCCGATGGCGTTGGGCCCCTTGACTTGACCAGCTCGGTCACGTCGTAGGTGTTGTAGTAGACCCGCTTGTTGTAGTCGGTCCAGCCGGGGCTGAAGTAGTCGTTGCCGACGCGGCGGCCGTTGAGGTGGAGCGACGAAGTTGCCCAGCGCGCTGGCATAGACCGTCGCGCGGCGGACGGGCTTGTCGAGCGTGAACTCCTTGCGCAACAGCGGGCAGCCGAGCACGTCGACGCGGCTTGACCTCGATCGGCCCCACGGCTTGTCGCCCATCGTGGCGATCGACCACGGCGCTTGGGCCAGGCCGAGTCGTCGAAGTCCGGCGCCGTTCCAGTCGGCGCACGGTCTTGTCGCAGCGCCTTCCACGAGCCGTCGATCGCGCGCGACGATCGGCTCGCCCTGGTCGAGTTCGATCGACGAGCCTGCCGACCAGGCCGGCCGGCGACGCCGAGCGCGTTGGTGGCGGCGATGGCCAGCGCGTTCTTGCCCGGCGACGAGGTGGTTGGTGATTTCGGCCAGCTGCGGCTGGTTGTAGCCGTTGCCCGGCCCGGCCGGCTTGCCGTTGACGAACAACTCGAACGCGTCGTCGGCCGTGAGCAGCAACCGCGCCTGGCGAACCGTGCGGCCGGCGGGAATCGTCAACGTGAGCCGCGGAAGAACCGCGTCGCCTTGGGGGCCGTTTTCTGCGCGCTCTCGCCGGCCTCCGGGAACCAGACCCACGAGCAGCCCGTCCAAGCGTGAGCGCCGGTCCCCTTGCCGGGATAGATCATCGGCCCGTCGACGCCGATCCACTTGGCCTCGACGTCGGCCGGGACCTGCAAGAGGCCCATCGACCAGAAGGCCGGCTTGCTGAACGCGGTGGGCTTTGCCGTCGGCGTCCCAGAGGCGGACCTTCCAGTAGCATCGCGTCCGCGACGCCAGCGGCTTTGCCGGCATAGACGATCTGCGCCGACTGCGTCGGAAGCCACTCGGCCGCTGTCCCAGAGATCGCCCTGGTCGGCGGCCAGCTTCTCCGGCGTAGTGGCCACGAGCACCTGGTAGGCCGTCTGGGCGGCGCCGCGGCGGGCGTCGTGCATCTCCCAGGAAAGCCGCGGCTGGAGCACGTCGATCCCCAACGGATCGACGCGGTACTCGCAACGGAGGTAGGTGGCCTCGGCCGGACTCTCGGCGCCCTGCGCCGCGGAGGTCATAAGCAGCCCGATGGCGATCGGTAGCGCCCATCGCATGGTGTCATCTCCTCGAAATCAGCAAGCCGGCGCCGGGCGCTTTTCGCGCTGTCGCATCCAGACGACGCCGCTCAGGAAGTAAATGATCGTCAACAGCACGAGATGGCTGTGCAGTTGCGCGCGCGTCGTCCACCCCAGGAACGTCGCCGCGGGGAAGGCCACGCAGAGGATCAGGCAGGTCAATGCGACTGCCCCACTTGCCGTGTACAACAACGGTCGACGCGGCAGGGACTTCTCCCAAAGGTGAAGCCAGACGGCGGCGCTGAAATAGAAGGTGAGGGGAAGGTACCCGAGCACCGAGGGAATGTAGGCCATGTTCTCCGCGTGAGGTCCCAGGTTTGAGACGTCCGAGACGTTGCCCCAGACCCAAAGGGCAAGGCTCGTAAGCGCTGCAACCCCCGCAATGGCCAGAAGAAACCGCTCCGCCAGCGAAAGGCCCACCGAGTCGGCGGAAGCCTGTGGCAGTACCGCCGGTCGAGCCTTGGGCGGCGGTTCGGCGGGCAACTCGGGTTGCGGCCGCCGCGCCCCCGCCATGCCGGCCAGCACCACGTAGGACACGCTCGTTGCGATCCATACCGGAATCGCCAGGAAGAACTCGTGGATGATCTCGCGGTCGAACAGATACTTCGACGCCCAGGCACCGGCCGTTAGGGCGATCGCCAGAAGCCAACTCACCAACGCGGGTACATTGAGCCGGTTCCCTTTCCGGGTACTCCAATACTGCGTGAAGCCGATGCGCGGGAAGAGCCAGTGCTCGGTGACGACAATCGCTCCCACGGGGATGAGCAGAATGCCGTAGATCGCCACGAAGCCCAACAGCTTGACGAAGACCCAGGGGAAGCAGGCGACGATCGTCGTGATCGCGCCGGCGATCAGCGTGACCAGCCAGCGCGGCCAGCCGGGTGTGACGACCTGGAGCGCCAGACCGGCGCGGTACAGCGTGGGATTCGCCGTGGTCCAGCCGGCCACCACCACGGTCAGCGCGCCCATGGGGCCCAGGGCGGTGACGGCTACAGCCCCCGGATCGAGTTCGGCGAGACGCGTGCGGAGCAGTGCGGCCGCGGCCGCTCCCATGATGCCGGCGCAGATCCAAGCCAGGTAATGTCCCAGGTACATGCCGAAGGCCGAATACAACCCGTACGCCGGCCGGCGGGCAAAGCGGAACAGGGCCATGTCGGACAGGCCCAGGTGCATGGCCAGGTTGCAGATCCAGGCGAAGGCGACGATGTGCCAGAAGCCCAGCGCATCGGTCTGGCCCGGGGCGGGGCCAGTCCAGATGCTTTGCCCGGCGATCCTCCAGAACTTCTCCAGGCTGGTGACCTGGCCTAGCACGGGCAACAGGGCCAGGGCCCCGGCGATGAACATCAGCATCATCCACGGCGAGCAGACCGCGGAGAACTGCGCCAGGCGTTTGAAGCCGAGAATGGCCAAGGTGACCACCACCGCGCCAACGACGAGGACGATCAAGCACGAACGCAGGGGTCCTGCGGCAGCCATCCGACCTGCGGCGCGATGCCGAAGGGAATGCGGATCGCCGAGGCCGACACGGTGATCATCGCCCCCGCCAGCACGCAGTAGAGCAGCGCGTTGAGCACGTTGTAGATGACCATCAGCGATGGGCCCGGCGATCTTCCGCAGGTACCAGTAGAGCGTGAGTCGCGTCTGCACGGCGATCGGGGCACAGACGAACGTCCAGGAGAGCACCGCCAGCAGGTTCCCCACCAGCAGGCCGACGAGCACGTCGAAGACTCGCCGCCCCGAACTGGACGAACAGGGCGCCGATCACGAATTCCGTGCCGGCCATGTGCTCGCCGGAGAACACGCCGGCGAAGTACGAGCCGGGCTGGAGGTTGTCTTCGGTCACCGGCTCCCGTTCGAATTCGTAGAGCTGGTCGAGCCGTTCCAAAAGACCCGCCTTCTCCGGGGCCTCGGCGGCCGAGGTGCTCATTGCGGAACCTCCCGCCGGCGCGTGACTTGATTCTCGTAGGCCCGGACTTCGTCCAACCACGTCAGGCCCGCCGGCACGTCGTGCTTGAGACAGTAGTAGTCCCAGACGGCGCCGAAGGGGAGCGTCTTGACTTCCTCGACCAGGGCCAGCCGCCCGGTGAAATCTGCCCTCGGCCTCGAGCTGGCGCAAGCCGCGCCGTCGGCTCCACCAGCGCCACCAGCAGGGCCTTGATCATCGCGCGCATGCCGATCACCCAGGCCGCCACGCGGTTGATGCTGGCGTCGAAGAAGTCCAGTCCGATGTGCACGCGACTCAGGAAATCGCCGCGCACGATTTCCTCGGCGATCGCCCGCAGGTCGTCGGTGAGGATGACCACGTGGTCGCTGTCCCAGCGGATCCCGCGGCTGACGTGCAGCAGGATCTCGTCGAGGAACAGCAGGACCGAGGAGATCTTGTCGGCGATCGTTTCCGTGGGATGGAAATGCCCGGCGTCGAGGCAGAGCAGCTTCCGCTTCTGGATCGCATAGGCCAGGTAGAACTCGTGCGAGCCCACCACGTAGGTCTCCGAGCCGATCCCGAACAGCTTGGACTCGACCGCGTCCAGGTTGCAGCGCGGATCGATCGGTTCGGCGAACATCTCGTCGAGCGACTCGCGGCAGACGCTCGCGCGGGCCCTTGCGGTCGACGGTCACGTCCTTGTAGCCGTCGGGAATCCAGACGTTGGTCACGCACGGCGTGCCCAGTGCGCGGCCCATCGCCTCGCCGACCTTGCGGCAGGCGATGCCGTGCTCGACCCAAGAACTTGCGGATGCCCTCGTCGCGGTGGGCTAGCGTGAAGCCGTCGGCGGCCTTGGGATGCGAGAAGAAGGTCGGATTGAAATCCATACCGATTCCCTGACGCTTGGCCCAGTCGATCCATCGCTGGAAATGCTTCGGCTCGATTGCGTTGCGGTCGACAGGCTTTCCGCTCGCTCTCCTGGTACATGGCGTGCAGATTGAGGCGATGCTTGCCGGGAATCAGGCGGTAAGCCTTCTCCAGATCGGCGCGCAGCTGGTCGGGCGTACGCGCCTTGCCCGGGATAGCTGCCGGTGGCCATGATCCCGCCGCCGGTCAACCCCGCCTCGCTTTCAAACCCGCCCACGTCGTCTCCCTGCCAGCAGTGCATGGAAATAGGGACCTGCGCAATGCGCACGAGGGCCTGCTCGATGTCGACATCCAGAGCGGCATAGCGTTCGACGGCCAGGCGGTAGGCGGCTTCGATCTTGGCGGCGTTCAAGGCGAATCCCTCTTCGTTCGTGGCGATCTGGAAAGGAATAAATCGCAGACAACCTTAACACAGGGCTGCCCGAATAGCCACCGTCCCACGCGGCGTTTTTCCCTTGCGCCGCCCCTCGCCGTCCTCCTGTAAGAAGCGGGGATTAGTCGCCCGATCAGGAAACTCAGGGGAAATGGATAAGCCTTGCGCCTCGACGAGGCTCCCCCAGATGGTCCATCAACGGGGGAAAACCTGTCTCGACAGGCGCGCCTGTTTTTGGGACACTCCCGCACCAAACTTTTGGGACCGGGAAGATCGGTTTCCCAGAGGGCTGTCTGAAGATGGATTTTGACCGGCGCCGGGGCTTCCCCGCGCCGCCGGCAGGGATTGAGGCAGCCGCGAGCGCGGCGGAGGAAACGATCGATGATCGCTCATTCTCGTGCAACGGTGGATCGTGCGCGGTGGGACGGACGGTCGTCGACAAGCCGCGCGACGAGGTTGGGCAGGCTGGTTTGTGCGGCGTTGTTGTGCCTGGTGCTGGCAGGCTGTAGCTCCTGGGGGCACACCGCCCCTCCCAAAAAAGGAGCGCGCGATCCCGTCAACAGGTTCCTCAGCCAGCCGCGCGTGCCGCTTCCCGCGCAGCGTTAGGAACCGATCGCGGTCTTAGAGCCGATCCCAGAACCTTGGGAGGCGCTGCGATTTTCCGGCCGCACAGAGTCGCAGCGGCGGTTCTGGGATACGTACTTAGCCGTAAGCCCCCATGCCGAAGAACAACTGCCGCTTGAGCAGGCGGTAGAACCAGAAGTCCTCCGGGATCTCTTCGCCGGGCAGGTGGTGACTCGAGCGGGCCGAGGAAGCGTCGAGTTCCGCGAGTTCGTCTCGCCCGCTGAAGTCGGTGGCCGAGGCCTCACGTAGGTAACTTGCCAATTCCTGGGGCCGCTCCAAAATCACGCAGCCTCGCGTGTGCCGCCCTACGAACTCCTGGAATCCGCGGAGGAACCGGCTTTCGTTGATTGTCTGGAAGAGGTCGCCATCGCGGTCGCGGATCGTCTCGGCGGCGAATGAGAGGGGCGGGCACGGTTCGATGCTTCCCCGCGGCCCGATATGAAATCCCAGTCCCAACGCGGCCGGACAGACGGCGCGTCCCTCGGCGTCCCAGTAGGTATCGATGAGCACGATCGGATGTTTGCGGCGGAGCCGGAGCAGGCGCCGGCGGAGCTCGATCAATTGCTCGCGCGTCACAGCGAGCTCGGGCGAGGGATCGGCCCCCACCGGCCGGTACACGTAGTACCACAGATAGAACGCCCCTTGGTCGATGCACCAGCGCGACGTAGTCGTCGGTCGTCACTTCCTCGAAGTTGCGACCGGTCACCGTGGTGGCCACGCCGGAAAGAATCTCGCGCCGGCGGAGGCGGCCAAGCCCTTCCACCGCGGCCTGAAAAACGCCTTGGCCGCGGCGCTGGTCGTTGAAAGTCTCGAACCCGTCCAGGCTGACCAGTGGCGTGATATTGCCCGACTCGGCGATCCGCGCCGACGTTCTCGTCGCCAAGAAATGACCCGTTGGTGATGATCTGGAAATAGCAGTCGCGGTGGCGCTGGGGAATCTCCCACCATCGCGGGTAGAGGAGCGGCTCGCCGCCCAAGAGCGTGAAGAAGCGGCAGTGCTGCCTCTTGGCAGCGCCGATGATCCGGTCGACGTCGAGTTCGGACAGACTCTCGGGTTTGCCGTGGCTCTCGATCCAGCAGCCGCGGCAGCGAAGATTACAGGCGTTGGTCGAGCGCGAGGAAGAAAAACGGCGGGAACAACTCGCCGCGCGCCGTGCGGCGACGATAGGCCCGCCACGCTCTGCATCCCCCGGAGGATCCAGAGATACCCCGCTTTGCAGGCGAGCCGGGGAGACAACTCGGTCGGCCAATCGGTACGCGAACGCGCGGAGCATGAAATCCAACGTGGTCCAGGTCGGGAGGAGAGGAAGGTGCCGATGCGGCGAGGGCGTCGCACGACCGCCGAAGTGGATTATAATCGTGCGGCGGCCGTACGGACACTCGATTTGCCTCGCCGGCAGCGATGGCAGCGCCGAATCGTTCTCTTTCCTGTCCCCGGACACGAACCGTTCATGCTCGATCTTGCCCGACTGGAAGCTGCCCATCAGAACTGCGTGCCAGCGATCTCTTGGCCGAGCGGATCGAGGCGGGCCACTGGGTCGGGGAGTTGTCCACCTCGGCCCTGTCGACCGCTACGGCCGTCAGCGCCTTGGCCCTAGTGCGGCGGCACGGCGACGTCGGGGATTCGCGAAACGATCGACCGGTTGATCCACGGCGGAACGTCTGTGGCTGGCCGGCCAGCAGAATGCGCGGACGGCGGCTGGGGCGATACGGACAAGAGCCTCTCGAACATCGCCACGACGATGCTCGTCGTGCGCGGCGTTTCATCTGGCCGGCGCTGCCGAGCGGGCATCGACGCCATGCCTGGCGCGCACGCGGAGTACATCGAGCACCAGGGCGGCGCTGGACGGCCTGCGCCGGCGCTACGGCAAGGACAAGACCTTCGCCGTGCCGATCCTCACCAATGCCGCCCTGGCGGGGCTGGTGCCATGGCAGCGAGGTCGCGCCGCTGCCCTTCGAGCTGGCTGCTTGCCGCACCGGCTGCTGGGGATCCTGCGGCTGCCGGTCGTCAGCTACGCGATTCCCGCCCTGGTGGCCATCGGCCAGGCCCGCTATCTTCCATCGGCCGCCGCGCAATCCGCTCGTGCGGCTCGTGCGGCGCCTGGCGCGTCGCCGGAAGCCTTGCGCATGCTCGAGCGGATGCAGCCGGCCAGCGGCGGATTCCTGGAGGCCACGCCGCTGACGAGCTTCGTGGTGATGAGCCTGGCGAGCATCGGCCAGGCGGACCATCCCGGTCGTGCGCCGCGGTCGTCGAGTTCCTCGTCGCCTCGGTCCGCGCCGACGGCTCCTGGCCGATCGACACGAATCTGGCCACCTGGGCCACGACGCTGGCCATCAACGCCCTGGCCGGGTCCGGTGGAAGCGGAGCGATCGCGTGCGGCGACTCTGGCGCAGCCTGCCTGGACTGGCTTGCTTGTCGCTGCCAGCACCGCGAGGTGCATCCGTTCACCACGCCGCGCCCGGGCGGCTGGGGCTGGACCGATCTGAGCGGCGCGGTGCCCGACGCCGACGACACGGCCGGGGCGCTGCTGGCGCTGGCCGCCCTGCGGCAAGCCGGTCGACGCGCGAGACGGACTGCCGCGGCGATCGGATCGAGGCGGCCGCGCGCCGGGGTCGCGTTGGCTGCTCGGGCCTGCAGAATCGCGACGGCGGCTGGCCCACCTTCTGCCGCGGCTGGGGCACGCTGCCGTTCGATCGCAGCGGCGTCGATCTGACGGCCCACGCGCTCCGGCGCCTGCACGCTTGGCAGGGACTGCGCTGATCCAACCGGGCGCGCCGGCCTGCGTGCATCGATCGCGCGGTCGCGCGAGGCTTCGCCTATCTCGGCGCGGCCAGCAGCGGGCCGACGGCAGTTGGGTCCCGCTCTGGTTCGGCAACCAGAGCGATCCGGCACGAGGAGAACCCGGTCTACGGCACGGCGCGGGTGCTGTTGGCCTATCGCGATCTGGGGCGAATGGGCTCCGCGCGGCGCCGCGGCGCGGCGTGGCTGGCTGGCGGCCCAGTGCGACCGCGACGGCGGGTGGGGCGGGACCCGGCCGGGAATCGCGCGGGCACCAGCCAGGGGAGTCCAGCGTGGAAGAGACGGCCGTGGCCGTGGAGGCCCTGCTGGCGGGTCGGACCGAGCGCTGGAACCACAAGCGGTTGCGGACAAAGGACTTGCACTGGCTGGTCGCGGCCGTGGAGTCGGGCCGGCATCGCGAGCCGTCGCCCGATCGGTTTATACTTCGCCCGGCTGTGGTATTATGAGAGGTTGTATCCGCTGTGTTTTCCGGTCTCGGCCTTGGGCCAGGCGGTGCGCTGCGCTCGGGCCGGCGGCGCGTGGACGGCCGGACTGAGCGACGCATCTTTCCTTGGCAACGGCACCAATCGACCGACCGGCAGATTCTCCCGCATGGAGTCCCGAGCCGCGGCGACGCCGAGCCGCCGGAGGCTCACGCAGCCGCTGAAGCGCGTGCCCGCCGTCGCGCGCCGACCGGCGAACAGAATCCGCCGCAGGGCCGCCGAGTGCGCGGCCGCGTGTGCGAGAATTCGCGGCCCGTGGCCCGGCACGAGACGGTAGTGCGCCCGCTCGGTCGATCGCTGGCCGAACTGGGCCTGCCCGAGGCCTACCTCGGCTGGACCATGGTCGCGCTGGCCTCGGCGTTCTGGCGCGACCAGGTGGCAGGCGATTCCGCACCACCGCCGGTTGCTGCTGCTGCCGCACTGCCTGCGCGACGCCGAGCCGCTGCCCGGCCGACGTACGACGAGTTGGGGCTGCTGTGCCAGGACTGCGGGGCCTGCCGGCTGATCGGAGCTGCGCGCCGGCGGCCGAGCAACTGGGCTACCAGGTGCTGATCGCCGAGGGCTCGCCGGTCGTGATGCAGATCGATCCTCGCGCGGCCAGGTCGACGCGATCCTGGGCGTGGCCTGCCTGAACTCGCTGGAGAAGGCGTTCGACAAGATCCTCCTGGCCGGCATTCCCTGCATGGCCGTGCCGCTGTTGGGCAACTCGCTGCCGCGAACACGTCGACCGACGATGGACTGGGTCCGCGAGATGATCGACACGCCCTATCGGCCGGGCGGCCCGCTCGACGCAGAGCTACCTGCACCTGCTGCGCGCGGCGGCGGCATGTTCGAGCCGGCCGAGCTGGAACGGCTCGTGCCGCGGTGCCGCGGCGGCCCCTCGCTGGCCGAGACTCAACGGCGACGGCACTGCTCGGCCTCGATCCGCTTGGCCGCGACCGAGGCCATCGCCTACGACTTCCTCGCCGCAGGCGGCAAGCACTTCCGGCCGTTCATCACCCTGGCCGCCTACGACGCCATGACCGGCGGCGCGTGCCGCGGCCCGACGGTGCCGAGCACGGCGGCCGGCTCCCCGACGCCGGTGCGACGCGTGGCCCTGGCGATCGAGGTCTTCCACAAGGCCTCGCTGGTGCACGACGACATCGAGGACGACGACCCCTTCCGCTACGGCCAGCCCGCCATGCACCGCCGCTACGGCACGGCGACGGCGATCAACGTGGGCGACTACCTGATCGGCCTGGGCTATCGGCTCGTGGCGGCCAGCAGCGCGAGCTTGCCGGGCCGAGGCGGTGGCCGACATGCTCGGCCGCCTGGCCGAGGCCCACACGCGACTCTGCGAAGGGCAAGGGGCCGAGCTGGCCTGGCGCGACGCACGGCAGAACGACTCTGCGCCGTTGGACGCGCTGAAGATCTACGCCCTGAAGACGGCCCCGGCCTTCGAGGCGGCCCTGTACGCCGGGCTGCGCCTGGCCGGACCGGCCGACGCGTTGCGCGAGCCGGCGGCCCGCTTCGCCCGGCACCTGGGCGTCGCCTTCCAGATCCTCAACGACCTGGACGATTGGAGCGACCAGCAGCCGAACAAGCGCGGCGCGGGGCGCGACGTGCTCGGCGGGCGGCCCACGGTCCTCTGGGCCCTGGCCCTGGAGAATGCCGGAGAGTCCGACCGAAGCGCCTTGGAGGACCTGGCGACTTCGGCCCATCCCGCCACGGAGATCCTCGACCGCGTGCGCACCGTGTACCAGCGCGCCGGCGTGTTCGTCCAGGCACGCGCCCTGGTGGCCAAGCACCGCCAGCGCGCGCACGAGATCGCCGAGCGCGTCCAACCCCAAGCCCTGGCGCAACTGCTCAACTACCTGGCCGACACGATCCTGCCCGGATGAGTCGTTTCGAACAGGGCCTGGAGGATCGGCGCGCGTTGCCTTGTTGCCTGGGCGCCCGCCTTGCGCCCGACAGCGCAGACGTTCACCAGTCCGGAATCCACCATGAAGATCGTCTATCTCGCGGCCGGCGCGGGCGGCATGTATTGTGGCACCTGTTTACAGGCCAACACGCTGGCCGGCGGCATGCACCGGGCGGGACACGACGTGCTCTTGACGCCGGTCTACACGCCACTGCGGACCGATGAAGCACCGCCCAGTCGGGATCGGGTGATGTTCGGCGGGGTCAACGTCTACTTGCAGCGGCGCTGGGCCATTTTCCGCCACCTGCCGCGGTTTCTCGATCGGCTGCTGGACCACCCTACCCTGCTCCGCTGGCTCGCCGCCCGCAGTTCGACCGTGCATGCGGAGAGGCTGGTGCGCTGTCCGTCTCGATGCTTCGTGGCGAAAAGGGGCGGCAGGTCAAGGAACTTGCCAAGCTTGTGGAGTGGCTCGACGAGGTGCGGCCACAGGTCGTCCACCTATCGACCGCGCTTCTGGTCGGTATGGCAAGGGAGATCCGCCGCTCGCTGGGCGTGCCGGTCGTGGCGAGCCTCAGCGGGGAGGACTCGTTTCTCGAACGCTTGCCCCAGCCGTACCGTGCCGACGCGCTGGCAACTTTGCGCCAGCGCGCCGCCGAACTCGACGCGCTGGTGGCGATGAGCCGCTTCTATGCCGACTTTTGCTCCACGTACCTTGCCGTGCCGCGGGAGCGGATTCGGGTGATCCCGCCGGGGCTGAAACTTTCGGCCGAAAAGCCGGCTCGACGAGCAGCCGGGCGGCGCCGGGCCAGGAGGTCACCCTGGGCTTCCTCGGACGCCTGTGCGAGGACAAGGGGCTTGCGCCGTTGGCCGAGGTCTTCGTGCGGCTGGCGGCCGACGCGCAACTGCCGCCGCTGCGGCTGTGCGCTGCGGGATACCTCGATGCCGCCGATCGACCGTACCTCGAACGAATCCAGGCGCGTCTGGCCGCGGCGGGCCTGGGGGACCGCTTTCGCTACGTCGGGGAGGTGGACCGCGCGGAGAAGGCGGCCTTTCTCCGATCGCTCGACGTGATGATCGCGCCGTCGCTCTGGCCGGAGAGCAAGGGGCTCCCCGTGTTGGAGGCCTGGGAATGCGGCGTGCCCGTCGTGGTGCCCGCCCTCGGCGCGCTAGGAGAACTCGTCGCGGACACGGGCGCGGGCGTAACGTACGAGCCGGGCAACCAGGATGAACTGGCCGCGCGCCTCAAGACACTGATACTCGACCCCCCGCACGCCGCCGAGCTCGGCCGGCGAGGACACGAGGCCGTGTGCACGCGCTATCACGTCGACCGCATGGCGCGGGACACGCTCGCACTGTACCAAAGTATCTTGGAAGGCGAGGGCGCGCTCGCGCATCGTTGAAGGCCTGTACGTCGCTGAAGAAAGGAGTCGAAGGGGAATGTCGTACCTGACGCGTTTAACCCTCCGGCTGGCTGCTGGCGCACTGCAGTTGCCCGACGAGGTGCGCCGCCGCCACGCGGCCTGGCTGGCCGCCTTGCAGCGCGACGACGGGGCGTTCCCCAACCGGAGTGGGCGCGCCGATCTCTACTACACCGGCTTCGCCCTGCGGGGACTCGCTTTGGCCGGCTTCTTGGAGGACCAGACGGCCCGACGCGCGGGGGAATTCCTGCAAGCCCACCTGAGCCAAGCACTCCCGCCCGTAGACTTCCTCTCGCTCGTTTCTAGTGCTGTGCTCTTGGAGGCGGTGGCGGGAATAGACGTGTTTGGACAAGCGGGCGTCGAGCGGGGACTTCGCGTGGTCGAGTCTACCGAACCGTTTCGTCGCGGGGACGGCGGCTACGCCAAGAGCGAAGCAGGGCAGCACAGCAGCACCTACCAGACGTTCCTGGTGGCCGCCTGTCGAGAGTTGGTGGGAGTGGCCGTCGACGATCCGGTGCGCCTGGCCACGCTGGCAAAGCAGCGTCAGCGCGCCGATGGTGGCTTCGTGGAACTTCGACGTACTCAGCCACAGCGGCACCAATCCGACCGCCGCTGCCGTCGGTCTGCTGCGTCTGCTCGGCGGCCTCGACGGCGCGGCGAGTCGCGCGCGGCAGAATTCCTGGCCGCGATGCAGAATCCTGAAGGGGGCTTGCGCGAACACCAGGATTCCCGTGGCGGACCTGTTAAGCACCTTTGCGGGCCTGGTTGCGCTGGTCGACCTTGATGCGCTGGCGACGATCGACGGGCCCGCCGTGCGCCGCTATGTGGAGTCGCTCGCCGAAGCCGGGGGAGGCTTTCGTGGCGGCGTCTGGGACAGCCGCGCGGACGCCGAATATACGTTCTACGGACTGGGAGCCCTGGCAATTCTCGAGGCCGGTGAGGGTTGATCCCTGCGGCCCCCAGCGATAGGCTGAGGCCATGGCGCGATTAACGCTCGAACACGTCACGAAAGAGTTCCCCACGCGCGGCACACCGCTGCGCGTGCTGGGAGGCGTTTCGCTGGAGATGTCGGGTTGCGAGAACCTGGCGATCACCGGTCCGAGCGGATCGGGCAAGAGCACCCTGTTAAACATCGCCGGAACGCTGGAACCGCCCACCTCGGGACGCGTGCTGCTGGATGGCCAGGATTGCGCCGCGCTGGACGAACCCAATCTCGCCGCGCTGCGGAGCCGGAAGATCGGCTTCGTGTTCCAGGAGCACCATCTGCTGCCGCAATGCTCGGTGCTGGAGAACGTGCTCGTACCGACGATCGCCGCGGGAAGTACCTCCTTGGCGACGGTCCAGCGCGCGCGCGATCTGTTGGCGCGCGTGGGATTGGCGGACCGGCTCGATCACCGGCCCGCGGAGCTTTCCGGCGGCGAGCGGCAGCGCGCGGCTTTGGCCCGCGCGCTGGTGAACCAGCCCGCGCTGCTCCTGGCGGACGAGCCCACCGGCAACCTCGACCGGGCCAACGCCGCGGCCGTGGGCCGCTTGCTGCTCGAGCTTCAACAGCGCGAGGGAATGATGCTGATCGTGGTCACGCACAGTGCGTCGTTGGCCGCGCTGATGAGCCGGCGCATGGAGCTGAACGATGGATTGCTTGCCTCGGGTCCGAAGGAAACGAGCGAGGGAGAACCGGAGGGATGACGTTCGGGATGGGGTGGCCAGGAAAGCGTTGCTTCCCGTGTGGCCGCTAGGCTGAGGTGGCGTAAGCAGACGCGTGGCTCGCGCAAGCCATGAATTGATCCCCAGACCTCGCTTCCCGGTTTTTCCCATGACGCTTCTCCGTTTGATCGCGGCTTCGCTCACGTATCACGCACGCATGCACGCCGCGGTGGCCTGCGGCGTGGCTGTGGCGACCGCGGTCTTGACCGGGGCCCTCGTCGTGGGCGATTCGATGCGGGCCAGTCTTCGCCGCCTCACGCTCCAGCGCCTCGGCCGGATCGACGATGCACTGGTCACCGACCGCTTCTTCCGCGTGGCATTGGCCGACGAGTGGGCCTCGGCGCCGGCGCTGCGCAAGCGCACGGCGCAGACCGTGCCGGCGATCGTCCTCCGCGCAAGCCTCCAGAGCACGGGCCCCGATGCGCCGCGCCGCGCCAATCACGTGAACCTGGTGGGATGCGACGGGCGTTTCTGGGAACTCGGCCATGGGGGCCCGGCACAGCCGCCCGAAGCACGGCAGATCGTGCTCAACGCGCCGCTGGCCGAACAGCTCGGAGTGGGGCCGGGCGACCCCGTGCTGCTCCGCATGCCGCGGCCGGGCACGATTCCCGAGGAGAACCCCCTCGGCCGGCGCACGGAAACGGTCGAGACCCAGCGCGTCGTGGTGCGCGAGGTCGTGCCGGCCGAGGGCATGGGACGGTTCTCCCTGCGACCGGATCAACGCCTGCCTCGCAACGCCTATGTGGACTTGGACTGGCTTCAGGAGCGGCTGGGACAGCCGCAACGCGCCAATGCCGTTTTCGTCGCAAGCGCCGCGAAGGACGCACCGAGCGAGGCCGACGACGAGGCGTTCCGCCGGGCGCTGTCCCCGACGCCTGCCGACTACGGCCTACATATCCAACGGACTCCGCGCGGCTACCTCAACCTGACCACGGATCGAATGATCTTCGACCCTGCCGCCCAGCACGCTATTCTGGCTGGGCTGGGGGCACAGCGCGTGCAACCGGCGCTCACCTATCTCGCCAATTCGATCGCGCGCGGAGAACGGGAGATTCCCTATTCGACGATCACCGCCGTCGATTTCGCGGCCGAACCGCCGCTGGGCCCGATGGTGGACGGTGACGGCAGGGCGATCGCGCCCTTGGGCGAGGGAGAGATCGCGCTGAACGCCTGGGCGGCCGACGACCTCGGGGTACGCCTGGGTGAGACGATCCGCGTGCGCTACTTCGAGCCCCACAACGCGCAAGGCGAGCTGCGCGAGCGGAGCGAAGAGTTCCGACTGGCGGCAATCGTCGCCCTGACGGCGGCGGCCGACGACCGGGACTTCACGCCCGAGGTACCCGGCGTGACCGATCAGTTGAGCATTGCCGATTGGAATCCCCCTTTTCCCTTCGACGCGCGGCGCATGCGCAAAAAAGACGAGCAGTATTGGGCACAGCGCCGCGGCACACCCAAAGCCTTCGTTTCCTTGGCCACGGGCCGGAGACTTTGGGGCAGCCGGTTTGGCGAGACCACTTCGTTCCGCCTGGCGGCCTCCGACGGTCTGACGGCCGAGGGACTGACTCAGCAACTCTCGCTCGATCCGGCAGAACTCGGGTTCGTCGTTCAGCCGGTGAAACGGCAGGGATTGGCGGCCTCGAGCGGCACCACCTCGTTCGAAGGCTTGTTCCTCGGCTTCAGTTTCTTTCTCATCGCCGCTGCCGTGATGCTCGTGGCCATCCTCTTCCGCTTGGGGATCGAGCGTCGGGCCACGGAAATGGGGATCGCTTCCGCCGTGGGCCTGAGACGGCGGCAGGTGGCCGGCTGGTTGGTCGCCGAGGGACTGGTGGTAAGCGCCGCGGGAAGCGCCCTCGGGGTGGCCGCGGGCATCGCCTACGCGGCATTGATGCTCGCCGGTCTTCAAACCTGGTGGGTTCGTGCCGTCGGCTCGCGGTTCCTCTCGCTCTATGCCGCCCCCACGAGCCTGGCCATTGGCTACGCGTGCGGCATCGCGGTCGCGCTGGGAGCGATTCTCTGGACGGCATGGCGAAGTTCCGGAAGTTCGCCGCGGGCGCTGTTGGCCGGCCAAGTATTCTCTGGCGCCGTGGGGGCTCGCCGGCCGGGTCGCACGGCCCAGCGCACTGCCGCGGGATTGCTCGCCTTGGCCGTGGTCCTGGGTTGGGTCGGCAGAGGAATGAGCCAGGAGGCCCAGGCCGGGGTCTTCTTCGGCGCAGGCGCGGCCGTGCTGGCCGCAACGCTCGTGTGGGTAGGGTCGCGTCTGGGACGCGGTGCCACGGGCTCGGCCGTGGCGGCCGGACGCGGCAACCTCGCGCGCCTGGCCCTCCGAAGTGCCGCGCGGCTTCCGGGCCGCAGCACGCTCACCATCGGCCTGGTGGCTGCCGCAACGTTCCTGATCGTGGCCGTGAGCGCCTTTCGACTCGATCCGGGAATCGAAACGCTGAACCGCGACGGCGGCGCGGGCGGCTTCGAGCTCGTGGCCGAGAGCGACCAGCCGCTATTTCACGACCTCAATTCGGCCGAGGGTCGCGCCGAACTGGGGTTCACTCCCCGAGAATCGCAGATCATGGAAACGGCGCGCTCGTGGGCGTTGCGCGTGCGGCCGGGCGACGACGCCAGTTGCCTGAATCTCTATCGGCCCGAGCAGCCGCGCATGCTCGGGGTGCCCGACGCTCTGGTCGAGCGCGGCGGTTTTGCCTGGGCCGACTACCGCGCTGCGCCCGAGCCCGGCGACGGACCGCCCAATCCCTGGCGCCTGCTCAGGCTTGATCTCGGCGTCGACGACGACGGCGTGCCGCGCGTGCCCGTCGTGTTGGAGAAGAACACCGCGACCTACTCGCTGCATCTCGGCGGCGTGGGCGAAACGCTCGAGATCGCCGACGGCCGCGGCGGGAAAATCCGCCTCCAGATCGTCGGGCTGCTGGGCGGAAGCATCCTTCAAGGTGACCTCCTGATCCACGAGACCGCCTTCCTCAAGTACTTCCCCCAGCAGACCGGATATCGGTTCTTTCTGCTGGAGGTCCCGACCGAACATGCGATCCCCGTGCAAGCCGCGCTCCAAAGCGCGCTGGCCGACTATGGGCTCGTCTGCGAGCCCGCGGCCGAGCGATGGGCCGCGTTCCAGGCCGTGCAGAATACCTACCTCTCGACCTTCCAGAGCCTGGGCGGACTGGGACTTCTATTGGGGACCTTTGGCCTGGCCGCCGTGCAGCTGCGTAGCGTGCTGGAACGCCAGCGCGAACTGGCCCTGCTCCGTGCCATAGGCTTCCGGCGGCGAAGCCTGGCGCTGCTTGTGACGCTCGAAAGCGCGCTCTTGCTCCTGGCCGGCTTGGCCTGCGGCGTTCTCAGCGCCCTGGTGGCGATCCTGCCGCATCTGGTCGCCGGCGGGGCGCGCGTCCCTTGGTTGTGGCTTACCCTGGTCCTCTTGACGGTCCTTGCCGCGGGGTTGGCTGCCAGCCTTCTGGCGGCGCGCGCCGCCCTCAAAACCCCGCTTCTCGCCTCACTGCGTTCCGACTGAGCGACGCATGGGATCGCGGCGATCTACGCCACTGCCCCCTTGGTGACCAGCATGAAAACGTCTTCGAGCGTGGGCTCTTTCTCGGCGAACGAGTGCAGACGCACACCCTCGGCAACGAGTCGTTCCAACAGTTGAGCCATGTGTTCGTCGTCGGCGGCCAGTTCCACGGTCACGTGGCGGTTCTCGACCCGAACGTCCCGAGTCTCCGGCATGCTGCGGATGATCGACAGGCCGAGGTCTTCTTTCTCCAGAAACTTGATCTCCACGACTCGGTTGCGGTGGATCCGCCGGTAGACGTCGTCGATCGGGCCGTGCAACAGCAGCTTGCCGCGCTCGATGATGCCGATCGAGGTGCAACAGTCCGCCAATTCGCTGAGGATGTGGCTGGAGATGAGGATCGTCTTGCCCATGCGACGGAGTTCTTTGAGCAGTGCCTTCACCTCCACGCGCGCTCGGGGGTCGAGACCGCTGGCCGGTTCATCGAGGATCAGCACGGGCGGGTCGTGGACCAAAGTCTTCGCCAGGCAGAGCCGCTGCTTCATCCCCCGCGACAGCCCGTTGACGAAGGCGTTACGCTTGGTCGTGAGGTCGAGCAGTTCCAGCACGTCGGTGATCACCTGCCGTCGTCGCGCGCGGGGAAGCTGATAGGCCACGGCGAAAAAGTCGAGGAATTCCCAGACCTTCATCCCGTCGTAGACGCCGAAGCTGTCGGGCATGTAGCCGATCGAACGCCGCACGGCCAAAGGATCCTTGGTGACGCGGTGGCCATGGACGATTCCTTCGCCGCTGGTCGCCTTCAACAGCGTGGCGAGGAAGCGAATCGTAGTGCTCTTCCCCGCTCCGTTGGGCCCGATGAAACCGAACATCTCGCCCGGCTCAATCTTCAGGTTCAACTGGTCAACGGCGATCAGGTCGCCGTAATGCTTGGTGAAGTCGATCAGTTCGATCATGGAGTACGCGCAGGGGGAGTCGGGGGTGACGGGGATTGCGGCGGCAATGCGTCGCCGGGCTTCGGTGCCGTCCCAGTGGGCTCGGCGGGGAGACGTTGCGAGAACGTCGAACTCTGTACATCTTCCAGACAGTTCACGTCGGGCCGGGGATCGCTTCCGGAACCGTGGCGGAGATGGGCCACCACCACCGTCAGTTGCCGGACTTGTGGGGCGGCGGGCGTGACCGACCAGCCGGGAAGCGGCTCATCGAACCACGCCACCAGGCGCAGCTCGCCTTCCTCGAGATCGGTGGCCGCGGCGACATCCAATAGCGCTTGCGCGTTGAGCTGGCCTTGCGGGAGGCTCGCGGCAGATTCGAGCGACTCGTCCCAGCCTTGGGCGAGGGCGTTCGCATCCGGCTGAAACCGCGCGGGGACGGTGCCACCAGGTTCGAGCGTGCCGAGCCAGGCAACTTCTTGGACCGGCGAGGCCGAGGGTGAGACCCCCTCCGGCCGCTGGCGGGCGCGGCGCACCAATCCCGTGCCTCGCAGGCAGTAGGTCGTGCGATTCGATACCGAGAGCGACCCGTCGGCAGCTTCGACCAGGGCGATCGGACCGCCCAAGTCGACAAACTGCTCGCTGTGCAGGAAGCTGGTCGAATTCGAGGCCACCGAGAAGCCTTCCAGAGCGACCTCGGCGGCGCGGTGATGATGGGAGAGGTGCGCGATGGATTGGCTCCCCGCCAGACGGAAATCTCCGCGGCGCTCGACTGTGGGAAAGGGTGCCGTCTGTAAGCCGAGGTCGTCGGAAGCGAGCCGATAACGCGTGAAGAGCGAAGTATACAGGGCCGTGTATCGTGCGGCATGCGCCCGCGCATAGTCCGATTGCGTCTCCAGCAACGCGATTTCAGTGGACGACCGCGCGAAGCCGATGTCCAGCCGCGCCAGACGCACCACGAGCACGGTGCAGACGATGGCGATCACCGGCGCCGCCGCCCAGGCCCACTCGACGCGTCCCAGGAGGCGGAAGAACGTCCAATTCAGCGGCACCAGAACCGCCAGATAGCCGGCCAGGACCCAAACCACGAAGCGGGCCTGCGGCACGTCGATTCTCGCTGCGTCCTTGAGCGCGGTCCGCGCGGCGCCGGCAACCGCGTTGAAGTCGTTCCAGGCGGCCACGTCGGGCAGATGCTGCTCCGACGCGCCGAACGAGTCGGTCGAGGGACTTGCCGTGAGCGCGCGGCCGGTGTCGCGGGCAAAGAACCTTACTTTCGATACCTGGCGCGCGTCGGTCGCTGCCAGCTCCAAGGGGCCCGGCTCCCAAGTTGACGTCTCGGCCGAGAGGGAGTTCGGCTTCGGCGGTGCCCGCGGCGCGCCGGTGGCATAGTCCCACGTAACGCGCGGCATCAAGTCGCCCTCGTAGAACCGCCGCGGAGGCCGCCGGAGCAAGCAGGCGTTGAAGAAGTTGTCGAAGCTTTTCCAGGCAATCAAGTCTCGCGAAGTGAGGCGAAACGCCGAAACCACGATTCGGCCGCGGCCCACCCGACGTTCCAAGAGCAGCCCCTTCGTGCCGGGAAGCTCCCGCGCCAGGGGATGCCGTTCCAGACGCACCGCCGGCCAGGGCTGCACGGGAATCAGCGGTTCGGCCTTTTTCTCGCTTGCCGACCAGAAATGGCTCAGTGGCTTGAGGTCGTCGGCCGAAAGCTTGCCGGCGCCGGCCGAGGTGGCCGGTAGGAAAGGACCCAGAAAACTGTGGCGCAAGTCATCCAACGAGTCCGGCCCGCTGATGATCAATTGCCCTCCCCAGTGGAGCCAATCGAGCAGGGCCACCTGCTGCTCGGGACGGAGTTGGTCCGGATCGGCGTCGTCCCAGAGCACGCAGGCGATGCTCGTCCAATAAAGCGCATGGGCCGGGAGTGCGGGGGGCTGATCTCCGGGAAGCACGGCCAGCCGGTAATAGCCGGGCGACGCCGATCGCAGGTCGAGTTGGCGCGGGTCCTGGAAACTGAGCAAGTCCTTGAGGTAGCCGTAGCTTCCGGGCAAGCGCGCGAGGACCACGAAATGGTACTGGTAGGCCGGCATGCGCCCGAACGGATACTGCCACTCCAGTGCCATCCGGCCGGTGGAGCGATGTTCGATGCGGCTGGCCAGGGCGCAGCGGACGAGGTAGCGGGCACGAACAATTGCCCCTCGAGGGTCCTCGCCTGGCCTTTGGGGAGCACTGCGGATCGCCTCGACTCGAGCGAGTAAGGCATCTCCTCCAGGGTCAGCGGTCCGCCGTTCTCGTCGGCCACTTGGATCGCGAGTTGTCCGGCGAAGTCCTCGCGGTTGGATCGTGCCGGCACGCTCACCGCGGTCCAATGTCCGGGCTTGCACCAGCAGATCTCGGCCCGGCTCTCGTAAGGCATGGCGGAGATGCGGAATGCCTCCAGGGGCGGTTTCTCCTCCTCAAGCCGGGCCAGACGCTCGGCCTCCTCCCGCTTCTTTTCCTCCTCCGTTGCCGCACCGGAACGCCCTCCGCGGCAGCCGAGCACCACGAGGATTGCCGCAACAAGAGCGATCATCACTGCGCGGGCGCAGCGCGAATCACGCGATCGGCCGAACTCGGTTTCCTTTGCCGGAACTGCGCCAACATCGTCGGGCCTCTTCCTCCGCCCTTGAGTGTAGGCGGAAACCGTGCGGCCGGAAAGCCGCGCGATGGGCAAAGCGCGAAGGGGACCGTTCAGGCGCTCCGGGCGGCACCGAGGTCACAGACAGGCCGATTCCGTGAGATCCGCTTCCAGATCGGCGGTTTGTTGCGTGGCCGTGTACGGACGCACGTCCTGGCCGTCCACCGATACGATCTCCAGGTCCAGGCAGAAGCTGAGGTCGACTTCTTCCAAGGAGGGATGCGCGATCCGTTCGCCCCGTGCCGTGCGGAGGCACTGGACTTTGGGGCGAGCGGGGAAATCGGGGTTGAAATCGACGACCACCGCCTCCATCCCGTTGGAGAGGTTCACAATCTGGCCGATGGGAAAAGGAGGGACGATCCGGTAGAAGGCTGCCTCGATCGTCGGATCGAAGGCGCCTTGAAAAATGGTCCGCATCTCGTGCAGCACGCGTACCGGCAGTTTTGCCCCCGAGTAACAGCGCTGGCTCGTCGCAGCGTCGTAAACGTCGGCGATCGTCGTCATGCGGGAAAAGACCGGAATCTGTTCGCCGGCCAGCGGCGGGATTTCAGCGTGGGTACGCGGGTCCTGCGCGCGGGGTACCCCGTCCCGTCCCAGCGCTGATGGTGGTTGAGCACGACCTGAGCGGCGCCCGCCGGGACGCTGTTCTTCACCGTGTCGAATCCGTACACCGTGTGGCGTCGCATCTCGACCAGTTCCTGCACATCGAGCTTGCCCGGTTTGTCGAGGATTTCCCGGGGAACGAGCATCTTACCGATATCGTGCAGGAGGCATCCCAGGCCCAGCAGGTGCAAGTCCTTGGCCTCGCAGCCGGCTTGAAGCGGGCGCTGTTCGATGAGATAGCGGTCGAGCCTCAATCCCAGCAGCAAGGCCAGGTAACAGACGTTGGTGGAATGGGCGGTGAGATAGTTGTCGAAGGCGTCGAGCTTTTGCAGCAGGATGCCGCTGCCGGAACTGCCGCGGAGGAACGCGAACAGCTCGCCGATCGAACGCTCGAAACCCGACAGATCGAGCGCGACGGTCGAATCGCGCATGATCGCCTCGAAGTTGTCGCGTACGCGGCAGTAGACATCGCGCTGGCGCTCGCCCAGGCCTTCGTCGAAGAAGGATTCGAGGAACTCCAGGTCGCGGTGCCGCACCCAAACCTCGTGGATGCCCAGCTCGATCAACCGCGGGATGAGGTCGCGCGGAATCTCCCGATCGCGCTGGAGCACGTAGCGATAGGGGTTGTCGGGATAGGGGATCGCCCGGGCGAGAACCATGCCCGACTCGATCTTATGTACCGGCACACGCAGCATGGGGCGTCGCAACTCCAGAATTACGCAGACGTTTCGCCCATGGCGCCGAAGACGCCCGGAACGACCCTCGGCGAGTGGGTTCGCCGCAGCGGACTAGCGCAAGTCTACCTTACGGCAAGGAGCAGTGAGGGCGCAGAGGAGGTCCTGCCTGCCCCATCGCATCGCAACTTGCGGATTGCGCCGACTCGATCCGGATCTCGTGACGGAATCGACCGAAAGCCGGCGCGACGAACGCCTGGCCGAAGGGCACGGCTGCGTACTGCGCCTGCGCTAGGGGAGCTTGGCCCGGCCCAATGCGAGGCGTTCGAGGGCCTCGCGGTCCGGTTCGACGCCCAGGCCCGGTTCGGACCAGAGCGGGGCGCGAAGCACTCCGTCTTCCCCCTTGACCGGTTCCAAGGGCGGAGCGAGGTCCGTTTGCAGCAGTTCTTCGGATGGGACGAATTCGACCGGATAGGAGAAGTTCGCCTTCGCGGCCAGTGCCAAGCCGATGCGCGTACCCAGCGCGCTCTGCGGCAGGGTTCCAACCCAGCAGGGCACGCATTCGTTGTGGCACGCGTCGTGGATCTCCAGCGCGGGCGTGATGCCCCCGACTCTTCCGGGCGTCACATTCAGGAATCGCGCACTGTGGAGATCCAAGGCCATCTCCACGCGGTGCAAACCGGTAACGCTCTCGTCCAGACCAATCGGGGTGCGGACCGCTTCCTGAACCATGGCGTGGCCCACCAGGTCGTCGGGGGCGAGCGGCTGTTCGATCATCGCCAGACTGAAATCGTCCAGCCGGCAGAGCATCTCCATGTGCTCCAATCGCATGGTGCCTTCAATGTCGATGTGGAATCGCTCGGTGGGGAACGTATAACGCACGGCGTTGAGCATGTGAACGTCCCACCCAGGCCGGAACTTGAGCTCGACGCGTCCATACCCCGCCGCGTGCGCCCGCCCGATCGCTTCCAGCAGGGCGTCGATCGATTCCATGCGGTCGAAGGAGGTGCCCAGTTCGACCGCGTCGCGCGCTTTGCCGAGCAGATCATGGAGCGGTCGGCCTTGAAGCCGGGCATGGAGGTCCCACCACGCGGTGTCCATCGCGGCCTTGGCAAAGGTGTTGCCCTGGAACGGGGCGAGCCGCTCCTGCAACTCGCGTCCCGAGTCGACCAAGGTGCCGACCAGACGCGGGGCGAGCCAGTCGCGCGCCGCTGCAAAGACACTTGCGGCCCACTCGGATGCGGCCAGCGGCGCGGTGCCCGGACTCGATTCCCCCCACCCCGACACGCCCCCGCTGTCGATCCGGGCTACGACCGTCTCCAGGGAAGCGAGCACTCCCCACGGCGTGGTTTGCGGACGAGTGCGCGGCAGGGCGACGTGATAGAGCTCGATGGCGTCGATGTGCATGGGACAGGTTCGGCCGGGGTTCAGGGGGTGAAGTGGCTGAACGCGCTGCGGGATTCGAGCCGGCGGCGTGCCCCAAGGGCATTCAACCGCGGCCGCAGCGCCACGGGCTTTCGCTCGATCCTGGCTCGAACCGGGCGGCAGTCCACGCCGTTTTCCTGCGATTCTCGGCCGCCCGTGGGTCGGCCTTGGCGGATTGGCCGTGCGCGATTCAAGCGGGGCCCCATCCTTCGGCGATCTCGATCGCCTTGAGCAGCCCCCGCGCCTTGTTGAGGGTCTCGTTCCATTCGTTGGTCGGCACGCTGTCGGCGACGATTCCGGCGCCGGCCTGGACGTAGGCCCTGTCTCCCTGGACGACGATCGTGCGCAGGGCGATGCAGGTATCCATGTTGCCGTTGAAATCGAAGTAGCCCACCGCGCCGGCGTAGGGGCCGCGGCGGTGCGGCTCGATCTCGTCGATGATCTGCATCGCGCGGACCTTGGGAGCGCCGGAGACGGTGCCGGCGGGCAGACAGGCCGCCAGGGCGTCGAAGGCGGTCTTGCCCGGCGCCAGCCTGCCGCTGACGTTCGAGGTGATGTGCATCACGTGGCTGTAGCGCTCGATGGTCATCACGTCGCTGAGTTGGACCGAGCGGTACTGGGCCACGCGGCCGACGTCGTTGCGGCCCAGGTCGACGAGCATCACGTGCTCGGCGCGCTCCTTGGGATCGGCCAGCAGCTCTTCGGCCAGGCGGTGGTCCTCTTCCTCGGTCGCGCCGCGGCGGCGCGTGCCGGCCAGCGGGCGCGTCGTGACCTCGCCGTCGATCGACCCGGACCATGATCTCCGGCGAGCTGCCCACCAGGGTCACGCTGGGGCGTGCGCACGTAGAACATGAACGGGCTGGGATTCACCACGCGCAGCGCGCGATAGATCTGCAAAAGGATGGACGTGGAGCGGCACTTCCAGCCGCTGGCTGAAAACGACCTGGAAGATGTCGCCCGCACGAATGTACTCCACGCATTGCCGCACCGCCGCCTCGAAATCGGCCTGGGTGAAGTTCGACTTCGAAGGGAGGGCTGGAGCGCGTTCGAAGTGGCGATGTCGACAGGGGCCAGATCGCAGGGGTCGCTGGCCGAGTTGATCGACCAGCGCATCGACCCGGCGGCAGGCGTCGTCGTAGGCCACACGCCGGTCCGCGCCGTGCTTATCGAGCCGCGCCATGGCGACGACCACGATCGTTTTCGTCGACATTGTCGAAGACGACCATCTGGTCGTAGAAGGCGAAAGCCAGGTCGGGCACCTGCCGGTCGTCTTCGGGCGCGTTGGGCAGATGTTCGACGTAACGGACCACGTCGTAGCCGGCATATCCCACGGCGCCGCTGCAAAACGGGGGCAGTTCGGGAAGCGAGACCGCGCGGCACGGCCTCGACGCGGCGGCGGAGCTCGTCCAGCGGGATTGGCAACCTGGATTTGACGCGTCACCAGGATCGGGGCTCCGGATGCCGAAACGCCCGAGGGCGAGCTGATCGTGACCCGATTCTCGTACGCTTCGATTTCCAGAAAGGGGTGGGTGGCGAGGAAGCTGTAACGGCCGACCTTCTCGCCGCCGACCACGCTCTCGAACAAGCACGCGCATCGACCCTCGTCGAGCTTGTGGAAGGCAGAGACCGGGGTCAGCGAATCGCTCACCAGGCGGCGATACACGGGTACCAGATCGGCGCCCGCCTCGGCCATCTGGCAGAATCGCTGGAAATCGGGATAATGGGAAATAGAGGCGGCCATCGCCAGGGGCAACTCCCGAGTCGCGCTGGGCATGTCATCGACGCTTGCGCAAGCTGTTAGCTTAACAGCCTTCGCGCGCGAGGACAACCGATGGGGGTCTGCGCAGTCGGCTTGACACCTGGGGGGCGGCCGTTAGAATCCTGTTGGAGGTCTGGGGCAGTCCGGTCGGAACGAAATCTGATTTCGAGCGTCTCACGGGTAGCGGTGCGGTCGGCGCGGGGCAGCTGCGGCGCAGTCCGGCCCGACAACCCGACGGCGGTACTGCGGGGCGCGATCCATGAAGTGCCAGAAGTGTGAGCGTCCAGCCACTTTTCATATCACGGAACTCACCGGCGGGAAGCCGCAGGAGTTCCACCTGTGCGAGGAGCACGCGCGCGAGTACTTGACGCATTCCTCCGGTGAGCCGGCGAGCGCGACGAGTATGGCGGCCGCGCTGGCGCAGCAAATGGCCCAGCAAATGGCGGTGGGCCAGACGGCCGAGGAGCTGGCGCAACTGGATCAACAGTCGTGCCCCGTGTGCGGTATTACCTTCCACGAATTCCGCAACCAGGGTCGGTTAGGTTGTCCGCACGACTACCTTGCGTTCGAGACGCAGTTGGAGCCGCTGATTCTCAACATTCACGGCGAGAGCCAGCACGTGGGCAAGGTCCCCAAGCGTCGCCCCAAGGGAGCGAGAATCGCACGCAGCTCATCCGCCTGCGGCGGGAAATGAGCGAGGCGGTTCGCGAGGAAAACTACGAACGGGCCTCGCAGTTGCGGGACGAAATCCGCCGGATCGAGATGTCAGAGAACCTGTGAGCGCACATCGCCGCCGCAAGGCCGCGACGCAAGGGAGAGCCCCGGGGACTGCTGTGGAACTGGACGATCTGACGCGGAACATCGGCGAGTGGCTTCGCGGCTCCGGCCCGGAGTCGGACATCGTCATTTCCAGCCGCATTCGCCTGGCACGCAATCTCGCCGACTATCCGTTCATCAGCCGGGCGACCGAACAGGACCGCGCACGCGATCGAAAAATCGCTGCGCGAGTGCCTGTTCTCGCAACGGCAAAGCCGCCGACCATGCTCTACGTCGACGTCGAGCAACTCAACGGCATCGACCGCCAGTTCCTCGTCGAACGTCACCTCATCAGCCGCGAGCACGCCGAGGGCCAAGGGGCCCGTGCGCGTCGCCATCGACCCCGGCGAAACCTTCAGCGTGATGATCAACGAGGAGGATCATCTGCGAATCCAGGTGATGCACAGCGGGCTGAACCTGACGGAGGCCTGGGAGCGAGATCAACCGCATCGACGACCTGGTCGAGCAGAAGGTGACCTACGCCTACCACGCGCGCCTCGGCTACCTGACCGCCTGCCCGACGAACGTCGGCACCGGGATGCGCGTGAGCGTGATGCTCCACCTGCCCGCCCTGGTCATCACCCGGCAGATCGAAAAGGTCTTCCGCAGCCTGCAGAAGATCAGCCTCGCGGTCCGCGGCCTCTACGGCGAGGGCTCGCAGGCGATGGGCGATTTCTACCAGATCAGCAACCAGATCACGCTCGGCCGCAGCGAAGAGGACCTGATCAAGCAGGTCGGCGACATCGTGCCGGTGCATCATCGACTACGAGCGCCAGGCCCGCGACTTCCTGATCCGCGAGAGCCACGAAAACCTCCACGACCGCGTGAGCCGCGCCTACGGCATCCTCCGCACGGCGCAGACGATCAGCTCCGAGGAGACGATGCACCTGCTCTCGAGCGTGCGCATGGGGGTCAACCTGGGCCTGATCGAGGACCTGGAAATCCCCACGATCAACGAGCTCTTCATCCACACCCAGCCGGCCCATCTCCAGAAAATCTCCGGCGCGGAGCTCGACACGGCCGACCGCAATATCGAGCGCGCTCGGTACCTCCGCCGCCATCTGAACAAAGAGCCCAGCTCCGGCCAGGCCAATAACTAAGCGCAGCGTTCTCGAAAAGGCCCCTTGGGGCGAGTCCGGGCGCACAGCGGCCACAAGACTGCCGCGGCAACGGTAGCGAACCGCCTTCCTTCGTTTCCCTGCTCAGCGGTTCGCCGGCTCCAGCTTGTGCCGCAGGGCGCGGACCACGGGCGGAGGCAGAAACGCGCCAGCTCCTCGTCGGCGCACAGCGGTGCGATCTGCTTGATGAGTGAGCTGGAAACGTGCGCCAGATCGCCGTCGGCGAGCATGAACAAAGTCTCCACGTCAGGAGCCAGACGCCGATTGGCCATCATCATCGTCAATTCCGCGGGAATGTCGGTGATCGGCCGCACACCGCGGATCATGACCTTCGCCCCGCACTGCCTCACGAAATTCACCGCCAGCCCGGTAAAGGTGCGGATCTCCACGTTCTCCAAGTGCCCGCTCGACTGGCGAATCAACTCTTGCCGCTCCTCGGCCGAGAACATGGGCTTCTTCTCGATGTTCACGCCGACGCCCACGATCAGCCGGTCGAACAGTCGGCTACCGCGTTCCAGGACGTTGAGGTGCCCCAGGGTGATCGGGTCGAACGATCCAGGGTAGACTGCGACTCGCGGACTCAACTGGCTCATGCGTCTCGCCCTTCCGGCCGACTCTCACGGTGTACAGCGCTACCGGTTATACCATCGCCTTTCCTGCGGCGGAAGCGGGTAACCGTTCACAGCCCAGCCGGGGGCTGGTCCATTTTTCGGCCGCGATGCGCCGTCATCACAACAGCCGCCTGACCGAAAACATCGACCGGTCCCCTTCGCTTCCCGCGCCGCGCTACTGCGCACGGAGCGCCTCGATCAGTCGATCGACGTCCGACGCGTCGTTATAGGCGTGCGCGCTCGAGCGCAGTCCGCCGCCGCGGCAACTCAGCACCACGCGATGGGCCAGGCACGCGGCGCGGAGGGCCTTGGGGTCGAAGCCCGGCCAGTCGAACACCACGATCCCGCTCTTGTGCTCCGGGCGGCGATCGCTGCGCACGTGCGCTCCGGCCTGCCGGAGCCGCTCGCAGGCCAGGTCGGTGATCTCGAAAATGCGGCGGCAGATGGCGTCGGTGCCCAAGTCCAAGAGCAAGTTCAGGCTTGCCAGGAGGGCGGTCAAGCCAAGGATGTTCTGCGAGCCCCCTTCGTAACGCGCGGCCGACGGGCGGAAGTCGAGTTCGATGCGATCGAAGTCATGGGCATGGGCGACGCTGTTCCAGCCCACTCCCACCGGCCGCAACAGGTCCAGATGCTCGCGGCGGAGGTAGAACAGGCCCGCCCCCTCTGGCCCGAGGAGCCATTTGTGGCCGTCAGCGGCAAGGAAGTCGATCGGCGTGCGATGCACGTCCAGCGGCACCACGCCCAGGGCTTGGATGGCGTCGACCAACACCAGCGCACCGCGGTCGTGGGCCAATTCCGCCAACCGGTCCAGATCGTTCCGCCAGCCGCTCGAATAGCTCACCCAACTGACGGCCAACACGCGAGTGCGGCGGTCGCAGGCCTGGGCGAGACCGTCAAAATCTACCCTCCCTTGGAGGGTGGGAATACGCCGCGTCTCGACCCCCCGGGTGCCCAAATGCATCCACGGATACTGGTTCGAGGGAAACTCGTCGGCCAGCGTCACGACATTGTCGCCCGCGCGCCAAGGAAAGCCTTCGGCAACCAGATTGATCCCCTCCGTGGTGTTCCTGACCAGGGCGATCTCTTCGGTCGATGCCCCCAGGAGCCGCCCGGCCGCAGCACGTAGGTCCTCAAGTCGAGCCGCCCAGGTTGGCCACGACGTATCTCCATTGATCGCCGCATCCTCCGTCCAGGAGACGATCCAGTCGCGCGTGGGCTGCGGAAGGGGCGAAACGGCCGCATGGTCAAGGTAGGTCCAGCGCTGGGCAATGGGCATCTGTCGTCGGAATTCGGACCACACGGTCGAGTCCCCGGCGGACGCAGTAGCATCGTTCACGGCCGGTTTGCCTCCTTCAAGGCGATTGAGCATTCCCACCCCACCCACCCCCGGGACCGCACGGCAGCCAGTAGAGAATTCTCGATCGGGTAACTATACTCGGGTTTGCAGAGAATCGATCGCCTAACCGCGCTAGCGACCCCATAGGGTCGCAACATCGTCAGGCGGCGTACGGGATTCGATCGGTTCTCACCATATTCGCACCTTTGCGCCCCTGCGCCACAACACGCTACCCCTCGCCCGAACTTGGCGGAAGCCGAGCGCCGGCACTCCGACGGCTGTGGCGTGAAGGGGAACGCGGCGCGGAAACGGGCGTTGTTGACCGCTTGCATTGAGGATTGCTTCCATGCCGAAAGCTCTGTGCATCGCCGGAATGGTGGTTGCCGTGCTCTTGGTCGCGCTCTTTGGTCTCGACCTGGCGATCAAGATGCCGTTTCGCGGTCTGAGCATGTTCGCCGACATCGCGTTCATCGTATTTGCGCTGATTCTGGCCTACTTGAGCTGGGCCACCTACGCCGAGCAGACCTGACGCCGCCGGCTGCAGCGCCAACGCGATCCGCGTTATCAATCACGATCCGGATGGGACGGTTTCGCCTGCTCGGCGGCCACAATGGCTCGGACCAATCCTTCCATCGTGTACGGGTCTGCCTCCGCGGCCACTTCGAAACCCTCGCGTCGCAGCACTTCCGAGGTGATCGGACTGATGCTGGCCAGGCGAGCCTGCCGCAGCGGACCGCCCAGAAGCCGGACGAGCGCCTGGGCAATCGCCGAACTCGTCACGGTGATCCAATCGATGCGTCCGGCCGACAAAGCGGCCAGGACGTGCGGATCAGCCCGAACCACGTCGGTGCTCTGGTAGACCACGATTTGATCGACTTTGGCACCGGCCGCCACGAGATCGTCGGCAAGGACCTCGCGGCCACGACTGGCGCGAGCCAAGAGGAATCGTTTCCCCGGAGCACTCGGGATCAGGGCCTTGGCGAGCGATTCCGCGCGAAACTCCTCGGGCACGAGATCGGCCCGAAGCCGGTACTTTGCCAGTTCCTCGGCCGTGCCCGGACCAATCGCCGCCAGCTTGATTTGGCCCAGCGCGCAGATCGCCGGGCGTCTGGCAAAGTCGGTCGAGCAGAAAGCGGACGCCGTTGGCGCTGGAAAACACGAGCCAGTCGTACCGCTCGAGAGCCTCCAACGCACGGTCCACCGGCTCCCAATCCGTAGGCGGAGCGATCTCAATCGCCGGCTGGATCAGGACCTCGGCGCCCTGCTCGCCGAGCAACCCGGCCAGGTCGTCGATCTGGTGCCGGGCGCGTGTCACGAGCACGCGTCTGCCGAACAGCGTGCGCGCGGCGAACCAAGACCGCTCCGGGGCCAGGGCAACGACCTGCCCTACGACGATCACCGCCGGCGGCCGCAACTGGCGTGCTTCGATCACTTCGGCCACGCGAGCCAGCGTGCAGCGAATCACCTGCTGATCCGGCCAGGAGCAGCGGCGCACGATCGCCACCGGAGTGTCGGCAGGCTTGCCTCGGTTCAGCAGGGCCTCACTCCACGTCCGCGCGGACGTCACTCCCATGTAGAAGACAAGCGTTCCGGGGAAACTCGCCAAGGCCGCGTAGTCTAGCGTGCCGGCGGCTTTCGAGTGCCGCTCCTGTCCGGTGACCAGGGCGAGAGCCGAGGAGTAATCGGCGTGGGTAATGGGGATGCCGGCGAAGGCGGCAACTGCGGTCGCCGCGGTCACTCCGGGTACGGTCTCGTAAGGAACGCGCACAGCGTCCAAGGCCGCGATTTCATCGGCGCTGCGGCCGAAAACGTCGGGATCGCCTCCCTTCAACCGAACCACTACCTTGCCTTGGCACGCCGCCAGCACCATGCGCGCGTTGATCTCGTCCTGGGAGATCCCCTTCTTCTGGCCATGCCGGCCGAGCGCCACGATTTCGGCAGAGGGGGACGCATGACGCAGCAGGCTCGGATTCACCAGGTAATCGTGAAGCACCAGATCGGCCCGGCGGAGACATTCCACCCCCTTCAGGGTAATCAGCCCCGCATCGCCCGGGCCCGCGCCCACGAGATACACCTTGCCGGCAGCGGGTGGCGAAGAGAGGCTCATCGGCGACGAGGCGGGCAAATCGGTTGGCAATACAGGGATAAGGGCCGGCAAAGGGGCTCAGCCCCCGTGTAACCTGCAATCGTAGCGGCTGGCGGCGAGCGGAGCGAGTGGGGCTGCGTAGCTCCTTGTGGGAGTAATGTGTTGTGTTGAAAAGTGTAGCTGTTAAAATAGTGAGAGCTTCATGGAGCACCGGTCCTATCGGGAGGGTCGGTCAGCCAGGATCGGCAGGCCAGCTTGTCGGACCATAAATTGATCGGGCCAGATATGGTAGCCGAAGAGAACTCATCGGGGAATGGCGACAGTCGCCGCAGCGACGACACGCAGCCGTCGCCCGCAACGCGCAAACGCCTGCAGAAGGCCTTCGAGGCTGGCAATTTGCAGATGCGGCAGGAAAATCACGACTACGCTACCGAGCTGTTCACCCAATGCGTGGCTTGCGACCCGGGAAATGCCGTCTACATCCAAAGCTTCCTTGCCAATCTCAAGCAGAAGTACAAAAACAACAAGAAGGGCAGCGGACTTGCCTTCCTGAGAACTGCCGGCTTGCGGAGCATGGTCAAGAAGGCCCAGGTGCAGAAAGACTGGGCCAACGTGGTCAAGAGCGGCTTGGAGGTGCTCAAGTCGAATCCCTGGGACCTGGGGACGCTGAAAACCATGGCCGCGGCCTGCGAGGAGATGGGGCACGGCGAGTCGCAGTTGCACTATCTGAAAATGGCCCAGGATCACTCGCCCCGCGATCCGGAGATCAACAAGCTCTGCGCCAAGGCGTTGCATGCGCGGACTGTATGACCAGGCCATCGCCTGTTGGCACAACGTCGAGAAGGCGCGGCCGGGCGACGACGAGGCGGGCCGCGCCATTGCCAGCCTGACGGTCGAGCGGACTCTCCGCGAAGGCGGCTACGTGGGCGACGACGCCAAGAAGGCGAGCAAGTTCGGCCAGCAGGTCGACGGCGCCGAGCTGACCCCCGATCAACGGCTGGAACGGGAGATTCGTCGCAACCCCAAGGACCTTGGCAAGTACATCGAGCTGGCCGAGTTCTTCATCCGCGAGGAGCAGTACGACAAGGCCAGGGAGGTTTTCGAGCGCGCCCTGAAGGTCGACAAGAACAACGTCGATATCGTGGAACGCATGGAAGACGTCGAGATGCGGGAACTCCGCACTCAGTTGATGGAGGCCGAGAAGACCGCGCAGGAAACCGGCTCGCCGGCCGACCGCGCGAAGTTCGAGGAAATTCGACGGCTCAACATGGTCAAAGAGCTCGAGATGGCCAAGAACCGTGTGGAGCGCTATCCGAACAACCTCCAGTATCGCTTCCAGCTCGGACAGCGGTTCCAGCAGACGGGGATGTACAGCGAGGCGATTTCCGAGTACCAGGTGGTGCGCAACGACCCCAAGTACCGCGGCCAATGTGTGCTCTCGCTGGGGCAGTGCTTCCAGAAGATCAAGAAGTACCGCCTTGCCTTGACCGCCTTCGAAGAGGCGATCGAGCAGATCGCCGATCGCGACATAGAGCACAAGAAGCGCGCCTTGTACCAGGCCGGCAAGCTGGCGGTCGCCATGCGCGACCTGGAAAAGGGTGAACGTTACCTGACCACCCTGGCGGGGATGGATTTCAGCTACAAGGATGTCTCCGCCCTACTGGACAAGCTGAACGACCTTCGCCACAATGGTGGACCCGGAGCTGGTGGTGACAATCCGTCGGCCTAGGGTGCGTGCTACGGCGGGCAGAATCGCCCCCCCGGATGATTGCCAGGAACGATCGAGTATTGCGGTAGACTATGCCTAATACCAAGAGTGCAGAAAAGCGGCTCCGTCAGAACCAGGCTCGGCGCACGCGCAACCGCGCCGTCAAGAGCGAGATCAAGACGCGCTACCGCAAGGTGGTCGAGGCTCTCGAGGCTACCACGCCCGCGGAGCAGCTCACACAAATGGTCCGCGAAGCAGCCAAGCGCTTCGACCAGGCCGCGGCCAAGGGGATCATCCACCGCAATGCCGCCTCGCGCCTGAAGTCGCGGCTTGTGGCTCGGGTCAAAAAGGCCGCCGCTAAGGCCTAGCCCTCCCTCCCGTCTCAAGAGGTTCGCGCCCCGCTGATACCGCGCGCCGTGCCGCGCATCGATTCTCATTTCGGGGGCGGCGTTGCCGCGGCCTGCATTGCCAATCGAGCGCCGGCCGGCCTGGGGAACTCCGGATTCCAGCCGTTACGGTTCACGATCCGAAGTGCATCGCGAACATGGGCTGTGTCGGCATCAAAACTCGATTTGGTCGGCCGGAAACACCGGTCCCTCGACGCACGAGCGCCGATAGTCCCAACCTCCCGAGCCGTCGCGCATGCGCACGACGCAACTGAAGCAGATCCCCAATCCGCATGCCATCGGCGACTCCAGTGACACGTGGCAAGGCAGGCCCAGCGGCTTCACCAGGGCCGCTACCGCTTCCATCATCGCCTCCGGCCCACAGCAGACCACGCGGCAGCCTGAACCGGCCCGTTCCACGAGCGGCCGCACCAGTTCGGTGACCAACCCGTGATGCCCTGCCGAACCATCGTCCGTGCTCACGCATAGTTCAACGCCCAGTTGCCGAAAATCTTCGATTCCGGCCAGATACTCAGCGCTGCGCGCGCCGTAGCAAAGCGTGACTCTGCGGGTGTGCCCCGGTCGCCGCGGCGGATCGCCGTACGCACGCAAGCCGAGGCTCTCGCGCGCCAACGCCATGAACGGAGTCTGCCCAATTCCCCCGGCCACCATCACCAAATGCTCGCACGGTTCGGCGGGGAATCCATTGCCCAAGGGCCCCCAGACCTCCAGCGCGCTGCCGGGCTCCAGCCCCGAGAGCCGCCGCGTCATCTTGCCGACTGCCAGATACACGATGTCCAGCGACTCGGGCTCCTTCTCCGCGCCAGGCACGGTGTCGTAAAGAGCTAACGGCCGACCCAGCAACGGATCGTTGGTTCCCGCAAGCCGGAACATGAGGAACTGCCCCGGCACGATCCGCCGCGCGATCGTCGGGCAGCGGAAGCGCATTCGAAACGTGTCGCGCGCCAGACGCACGTTCTCGTCGATGGTCACCGCCAGGTGTGCCGCCCGGTCGGCAAAGAACGCGAAGTGCGCGGGTTCGGTCATGGCGATTTCTTCCCTGTCGCCTGACGCAGCGCGTCGATCTCGATCCGCGACAGACGCCGATGGGCCCCGGGCGTGAGCTTGCCGAGCCGGATCGGGCCGACGGAAATGCGCATCAGACGCAGGACTTTGTGGCCCACCTTGGCGAGGACGCGGCGGATCTCGCGGTTTCGCCCTTCCTCCAGCACCATTTCCAGGACCGCGCTCTGCTTGAACTGCTTTCGCACGGTGACGCGCCGCGCGCGCGCTACGCCCTCGGCCAGGTGAACCCCTTCCAGCAACTTGTCCAGGACTTCCCGCGTCGGATGTCCGGCGATCAGCACGCGATAGGTCTTGGGGATGCCGTAGCGAGGATGCGTGAGCTTGTTGGCCAGCTCGCCGTCGTTGGTGAGAAGGATCAAGCCCTCGCTGTGCAGATCGAGCCGGCCAACCGGGAAAAGCCGCTCGTTGGTGGGGGGCAACAAATCGACAACCCGTTGGCGACCCGAGGGATCCCGGTTCGTCGTCACCACACCCGCCGGCTTGTACACGGCGAAGTAGACGAGTTGCGGCCGAGAAAGTGCGGTGCCATCGACGCGGATTTCCTGGGTCGCCGGGTCGGCTCGCGTCCCCAACTCGGTCACCACGTGGCGATCCACCTCCACGCGCCCCGTGCGAATCAACTCTTCGCACTGCCGTCGGCTTCCCAACCCGGCGGCAGCGAGAATCTTCTGCAAGCGCTCGGCGCCCGGCGCGACCGCGTGGACTGGGGGCGACGATTTGCGTTTCCTGCGGTGGGGGCGAGGCTTCATGACGGGGGGAGACCAGAGACCGAGGCAGAGGAGCATGTATCCGTCCATGATACTGCACCCGACCGGCCTGTCCCAGGAGGCGCGACTCTGACCGCCCCCAGGTTGATCCGAGGATTTATGGACGTCTGCATCCTGAATGATCGGTACTGCCTGGCCAAAAGGCGTCGTTTTCCGGCCTCCCGCCGGTCGGCCTGGTGCATTGGCTATGCCGGGGTCAATAAGAGCCGATCTCAGAACCGCGCGTGCCGCTCTTGAATTCTCCGGTCGCGGAGGACTGCCGTGGCGATTCTGGGACAGGTCTTAAGGCCGTACCCCGGGCACGGGCCAGCGAGCACGCGCCGGTTCGGCCAGCGGTCGCTGAAATTCACGCGGCCGGGCCCCAACGACCTCCGGGGCGATGTCGGGCTCAGGGAATGGGTCGAAACGCTCGGCCACACGCCGCTGGTACGCTTCCGGGCCAGGTTGGCAGAAGCTGGGTGGCGAGAGTCCCGCGCAGCCTGCCGAAGTCATCGCCAAGGCCGCCACAGCAGCCCAGAAAGCGAGATGTTTCACTGCGGGCTCCTCGATGTGGTCCCCACTCTTGGGGAAATCGGCGCGGAGTCGCCACCGGGCGCGGGGCGGATTATACGGGGCGCGTGCCCTCGCCGGAAGACGAGTCCACGTGGGGCATACCCCATAACCCCCATAGAACCGCGGGAAACATGCCTGGGCATTCCCCTTCCCCACTTTAGGGAAGAAATGCTTCCAACAGCACGGCAGGCTCGTCCCCCTGACATTGCAGCGTTACCTGGCCCACATCGGCCGGAACGAGCAGAGTCTGGCCGCGGTCGGCCAAGAGCGACTCCCCAGCAGCGTCCAGCGCAATCGAACCGGCCAGCACGGTCAGAATGTGGCAACGGTCCTCGCCGCCAACCGTCGCGGCATCCCGGATTTCGTGTCGTTTGAGCACGAACTTGTCGCAGCCCGCAAGCTGAACCGCGCCGGTTCGATCGGGGACCGGCTCGCAGGGAGAGAGCGGTCCTTGCCGATAATCGATCACCTCCAGAGCTTGATCGATATGGAGTGTGCGCGCCTTGCCGGCTGCGTCGAGCCGGTTCCAGTCGAACAGCCGGAACGTAGTGTCGCTGTTCTGCTGGATCTCGGCCACCACAAGCCCCTCGCCGAGTGCATGGACCGTACCCGCGCGCAACAGAAGGCACTGGCCTGCCATGGGCGTGAAGCGATGCAGATAGTCGTCCAGCGCACCCTCCTGGATTGCACGGCGCAGGATTTCCGGGTCGACACGCCGCTGGAATCCGGCCCAGATTGTGCTTTGGGGCTCGGCATGGAGGATATACCAGGCCTCGGTTTTCCCGGGGTCGCTCAGTCCCATGCGCGCAGCCATTGGATCGTCGGGATGAACTTGCACCGAGAGCCGCTTCTGTGCGTCGAGGTATTTCAACAGCAGAGGAAAACGGGATTCCCCCTGGTTGCGGCCGAGCAGTTCCCGGTTGCGATGAGTGACGAGCCAGCCCAGTTCCGTCCCGGCCAAGGGGCCGTTTCCCACCCGGCTCTGATCTTCGCCGTGGTCGCAAACCTCCCACGACTCGGCATAGTCGTTACCCGCCTCCAGATGCCGGCCCAACAGCGATTCGAAGCGGCGTCCGCCCCACAGGGCATGTTTGTAGATGGGCAGGAGCAGCAGGGGATAAAGCGGCGTTGTCAAAGCGTGGATTCCTTCCTCAGAAATCGTCTCCCGTGCGGCCAACGGCCAAGCTGGGGGGGGTTCGCGGCCCGCAAAGCCGAGTATACTATACGAAATCGGCCCGAGTCCGTCTCGGTCAGCCGTGCCGGCCCCAGTGCGGGTCGGGGGAGCGGAGCGGGCCGTTCCGCCCGCCGCTTGGCCCACCCGATTCTCTGCTGCACCCCTGGTTTTCCCATGCCGCGATCACGCTCCGAAGATCTGTTTCGCGACTCCACAATGACCTTTGGGGAGCACCTGCACGAACTGCGAAAGTGCCTGATTCGCGCGCTTCTGGGACTGGCGGTCGGAATGCTCATCGGATTCTTCCTCGGCAAGCACGTCGTCGATTTCATTCAGCGGCCGTTGCGCATCGCACTGAAGGACTACGTGGCCAATCGCGAACTGGAGAAATTCGACCAGGAAGTCGCGTCGCTGAAGAATTCGGGACTTGCGCTGCCGTGGACCAAGGCGCAGGCAGAAAGCGAGATCCACGATCGCGAGTTGCTGCCGGAAGTGGTTTATGTGCGGCCCAGTGACCTGGCCGCTTTGCTGCCCGGCGCCGCGAAAACGGTGCAACCCGGCCCGAGGAAACCGGACCCGGCCAATTCCGCCAACGGCAAGAGCGCCGCTCCCACGACCGCCGCCGAGAGCCCTGCGGCCGAAGACGCTCCGGAGAGCGCGGCCGAGGCCGCAGAGCAGCCCTTGCCGCTCATCCTCCTCCACGATATCGAGACCGACGACCGCACCCGGCCGACGGCCCTGGTGGCCCACGAGGTGTTTATGATCTGGCTCAAGGCGTCGCTCCTCGTGGGAGCGGTGCTTTCCAGCCCGTGGCTCTTCTACCAGCTTTGGACGTTCGTGGCCGCCGGTCTGTATCCGCACGAAAAACGCTACGTAAACATCTACCTGCCGTTCAGCATCGTGCTCTTCCTCACGGGGGTGCTGGTGGCTTTCTTTGCGGTCTTTCCGCTGGTGCTGAAGTTCCTCTTCAGCTTCAACTACTCGATGGGGATCGATATTGATCCGCGAATCAGCGAATGGTTGAGCTTCGTGCTCTTCCTGCCCGTGGGCTTCGGCATTGCCTTCCAGTTGCCGCTGGCGATGCTCTTCTTGCAGCGGATCGGCGTGTTCACCGTACGCGCGTACCTGTCGTACTGGCGCGTGGCGGTCCTGGTGATCTTCGTGATCGCCGCGATCCTCACGCCCCCTGATCCCTACAGCATGACCCTTCTGGCCGCGCCGCTGACGCTCCTGTACTTCGCCGGTATCCTCCTGTGCATGTGGATGCCCAAGGGTCAAAGCCTGCTCGATCCGATCGAGGATTCCTAGTGAGCCCTGCGTAGCCAGTGCACCAGGCCGACCAGCAGGAGGCGGGAAAACAAGGCCATGCGGCCAGGCAGTAGCGATCATTTACGGTGCAGACATCAATGATCCCTGGGAGGCGGCCCCGCGCGAAACCGAAGAACGCGGCGGACGCGACCAGTGCCTGGTACCCGGGCCACCGAGCGCCCCTGCCCTAGCGGCGGCCGATAAGCCGGCGCGTCAACCAGGAGCGAGGCAGATCGGCGACGAGCAGGCGCGTCGAGTCTCCCCGGCTTCGCAGCAGGGCCTCGGCCGCCAGGTACCCGCTCCGCACCGCCCCTTCCATCGTGGCCGGCCAACCCGTGGCCGTCCAATCGCCGGCCAACGCCAGATTGGCGATCGGTGTCTGTTGCGCGGGTCGCAGCGGTTCCAGACCCGGCGCCGGCGAGAAGACCGCTTCGGGCTCGGTAATCACCTTCCATCGAAGCAGCCGCGCGCGGCGCGCTTCGGGCCACATTTCCTCCAGCTCGCCCCGAACCTGGCTGGCGATCGCTTCCCGCGGCACTCCCCTGAGTTCTCGCGAGGCGCTGATTACGACCTGGTAGTAGGCCGCGGGCGAGGCATCTAGTGTGGACTTGCGAAAGACCCACTGTCCCAGACGCCCCACGAGCACGGCATGAGGCAGCGGCGTGATCGGCCGGTCGTACCAGAGATGGACCGCGGTGATCGGCACGCCCTCGAAATGACCGAGGTGGCCCAGCGCCGGAAGCGCGGGGAGCAGTTCGCCCAGGACCGCACCGACAACGCGCCAGGGCACGGCGAGCACGAAGCTGTCGAAACGGCGGCGCGAGCCGTCGGCCAGCACGAGCGTGGTAGCGCGCTCGGCGTCGCCTTCGAGCGAGCACACGCGCGCACTGCGATGGATCTCCACCCCCTGAGCGGCGCAAGAAGCGGCGATGCGGCAATCGTAGATCTCGGCCAACGATGCGGCGGGAAGCCCCAGGGCACAAGCGCGCGTGGAGGCCAGGAATCCTTCGACGAAGACCTGGCGCGCAGCGGCCAGTGAAGCCCGATCCAGGCTCTCGCTCAAGGCGCTGACGAGCACGACGGACCAGAACCCTTCGATCGCCTCGCGCGACGGGCCGCGACGCCGAAGCCAGTCGCCGACCGTCGCCCCGCTCGCTTCACTGCCTTCCCCCCGTGCCAGCGCAACCACGGCCCTTGCGATGGCCAGTCGATCCGCGGGTCGGAGATAGCGGAGCCTCAGAATCGCTGGCCCCAAGTGCAGCGGCGCGGGGAGCCCCGGCGCGGGGGCGAAATCGTGCCGAGTGCCTTCGTGATCGATGAAGTGGAGTCGGTTACAGCGGACGAAGGCGTCGGCAACGCCGTTGCGTTGGCAGAAATCGGCCAGATTGGTGCAGCATCCCAAGGCGACGTGCTGGCAGTGGTCGATCCACTCCCCAGCCTGCGCATCCCAGAACGAGCCGGCGCGTCCGCCCAGACGCCGCCGCGCCTCGAAAACCTCTACCCGAAAGCCGCGCGCGGCCGGCGCAACGGTGGCTGCCAGGCCGGCCAAACCGCCTCCCACTACGGCAACGGAAGGAGTATCGCGCCCGGCAAGCTCGGAGGTCATGGCAGGGCCGGTTTGTGGGCGGGAAGGAAGGCCCAGCGCGAAGCAATCCAAAGCTTGCGCCACCGGCCCAGCCGCACGCGTTGCTCGAACACGCGCTGCGGCCGCCGTTCGATTTCATCGAGCAGGCGGCTGTACGTGGCCCACATCATGCCGAACACGCGCCGCCCCCCTGCGGCCAAGGCGTCGAACAGATCGGCAGCCTGGCGATAGAGCAAACGCGCACGTCCGATTTCCAGCGTCATCAGACGATGGAACCGGGCATCGGTTATGCCGCGGGCGAGGTCCTCTTCGGTATAGTCGCACGCGCAGGTCGGCCAGCGGCAGGTAGAGTCGCCCCTGAGCCAGATCCTCCTTCAGATCGCGGAGGATGTTCGTCAGTTGAAAGGCAACTCCGCATTGCCTCGCCGCCACGCTCGCCTCGGAGCCGTGGAAACCCCAGATGTGGATGCAGGCCAGGCCCACCGCCGATGCCACGCGATGACAGTACACCTCGAGTTCCTCGAACGACTCGTACCGGCCGCCGGCCAGGTCCATCTCCACGCCGTCGAGAACCGCGAGCAAGTGCTCCGCCGGAATGCCGTAGCGCCGCACTGCGTCGGCCAGCGCCGGCAGAAGCTGGGCAAAAGGGTTGCCCGCGAAGGGCGCACCAGCGGCGGGGCCTCGGTTCTCGAGCGCCGCGCACAGGTTCTCCCGCCAGCACGCCAAGGCCGCGCGGCGCTCGACAGATCGCCCAGGCGTTGTCGCCCAGATCGTCGGTATGGCGCATAAAGGCGTACAAAGCCTCCATGGCCTCGCGTTGAGGACGCGGCAAGAGCAGAAAGCACGGATAGAAATTCGACCCGGCCCGCCGCGCCGCGCGGTGGCAGTAGGCTCGGCTGGCTGCGATCGTGGCTGCGACCTCGCTCATGCGCGTTCCTTGCCTCGCGATTCCCGACTCAGTCTCCACCAGCACCGAGCAAGGATTCTCGCCTTCTCCAACTTGCTGAGCACCGGCCGAGCCGACCAGACGTCGTACTCGACTCGGCGGAGGGCTTCCAGCAACGCCAGTCCGCCGTGGATGAACAGGGCGACGTCCAACCGCAGTTCCGGCCTCACCTGATTCACCAGCGGCAGACCACGGCGAAGCCATCCTTCCGCTTCGGAGACCTCGGCGGCCATTAATCGCCGAAAGGCGGGGTTACACTCCCGACGCGCGAACATCGATGCGTCGTAGCCGTGCTGGCGCAATGACTCTCGGGCAGGTAAACTCGGCCGCGGTCCCAGTCCAGAGCCACGTCCTGGAGGAAATTGGCCAGTTGAAGGCCGGTGCAGATCGAGTCGGCCAGCCTGGCGCGCTCGGAGATCGAAACTTCGGCCCAGGTACAGCACAAGCCGCCCCACCGGATTGGCCGAATAGCGGCAGTAGTCCAGCAGTTGGTCGAAGCTCTCGTAACGCGTCACACGCTGATCCTGCCGGAAAGCAACCAACAGGTCCACGAACGGATCCGGGGGGATGCCGAACTCCCGAATCGTGTGCTCCAGAGCCACGAACACGGGGTGTGCCGAGCGGCCCTGATAGCAGCCGTGCAGTTGACTTTCCCACCAGTCGAGCAAGCGAAGGCTCTGCTCCGGGTCACCCGTTTCGTCGGCCAGATCGTCGGCCCATCGGCAGTACGCATAGAGGTTGTAGAAATGCTGCCGCAGGGCGCGGGGGAGCAAGAGGCTGGCGACGGTGAAGTTTTCGTAGTGTCGGCGCGCCAGCGCACGGCAATAGCGGCGGCCCTGGCGGGGAGAAAACGGTTTGGGCCGCCGAGCCCCGGGGCCGTACAATTCCAAGTCCCGTTCGAACGTGGGCATGATTTGCCGCTGCACACTCCCCTTCGCTCGGCCCCTGGCCCGATCCAACTCCTCGCATTATGATGCCTTTCCACCGGTGAGGGAACCATGCGCGTGATCCTGGCCAGCCCGCGCGGCTTCTGCGCGGGCGTGAATATGGCGATTGAAAGCCTGAATTTGGCGATCGCGCGTTTGGCACCCCGATCTACGTGTATCACGAAATCGTGCACAACCGCTGGGTGGTGGACCACTTCCGGGGACGAGGGGTGGTCTTCGTTGACCACCTGATCCAAGTGCCCGAGGGGGCCCCGCTGCTCTATTCCGCCCACGGGGTGTCTCCCGAGATCCGCCGGCTGGCCGCCCAGCGGCGGCTTCGCGCGATCGACGCCACCTGCCCGCTTGTGACCAAAGTGCACCGCGAGGCGGTTCGGTTCGCGGAGCAAGGCTACACGATCGTGCTGATCGGTCACCAGGGGCACGACGAGGTGGCCGGAACCATGGGCGAGGCGCCGCAGGCGATGGCGCTGGTGGGGAGCTGCGAGGACGTGGATCGGCTGGAGGTCTCCGATCCGGACAAAGTGGCCTACCTGACCCAAACGACGCTTTCCGTGGACGACGCGACGCAGATCGTGTCGCCGGCTGCGCGCGAGGTTCCCTCGCCTGGTCGGCCCGCCGCGCGAGGATATCTGCTATGCCACGCAGAACCGCCAGGAGGCGGTGCGAGAACTCTCGCGCACGGCGGACGTCGTGCTCGTGGTGGGGAGCCAAAACAGCTCCAACAGCCAGCGTCTGGCGGAGATCGCCCGTGCCAATCCGGTCCGCTCGCACCTGATCGACGGCCCGGCGGACATCGACCCGGCCTGGTTCTCCGGTTCCGAGACCGTATTGCTGACTGCCGGGGCCAGCGCTCCGGAAAACGTCGTGGGGGAATGCCTGGAGTTATTGCGCGCGCGGTTCGGCGCCACGGTCGAACCGACTTCCGTACGCACGGAGGATGTCCACTTCTCGCTGCCCCGGGAGCTGCGCGCGGCAACGTCGTGATGCCCGGCCCGGCGGGCGTAGCGCCGCTTGAGGCGGCAGAATCGAGTGGTGGTTTCGTTCCGAAGGAATCGGCCGATGAAGGATCCACGAGGTATGGCGATCACGATCACCGATCTGGAATTCTATCTGGTGGAGATCGGCTGCGTAGGCCAGGAGCCGCCGGTTCGTTCCCTCTTGGTCCGGCTGGCGAGCAACACTGGGCTGGAAGGTTGGGGGGAAACGCAGACCGATTGGCGCGCGTCGGAGCTTTCGGCGCGCCGCAATGCCCTCCTGCCGATCCTGGCCGGGCGGAGCATCTTCGAAATCGAAGACTTGCATGCGCTGAGTGCGCTGCGATGGGCCCCCCTCCGCTGCGCCGTGGAAATGGCATCCTGGGACCTCATCGGCCGCGCCGCGCGGCAGCCACTTTGTCACCTGCTGGGCGGAGGCTACCGCCAACGCGTCCCCGTGGCCATCCGGCTCAGCGGCACTGCCCGTAGCCAATGCGCCTCTCAGGCGAGGGAACTCGACGAACAGGGCTTCCATGCCCAGATCCTCAGTTCCTGCGGCAGCCTGGAGCGAGATCTGGAATTGGTGGCTGAAGTGAGCGAAGTGCTGCCCCAGCGCGCAGAACTGTGGTTCGACGCCGCCGGCGGCTACTCCATGGAGGACGCGCGCGACCTGTGCAGCGCGCTCGAAGGCTTGGGATTGCACTGCATCGTCGACCCGTTGGCCGCACGCGACCTGGACCGGACCGCCGCGCTGCGGCGGCAGACCAGCATCCCTCTAACCGTTTCCCAAGCCCTCCGCAGCCCGGCTGACGTGCTCGCCGTCGTCCGCTGCGGCGCGGCTCCGGGAGTGATCGTCGACTTGCACCTGGTGGGCGGATTGGTTCCAGCGCGAAGTGCGCAGCGATTGCCCAGGCCGCCGGCCTCAGTGCCTCGCTGGCCCACGGATCGTCGCTCGGCATCGGCGTCGCCGCCATGTTGCAGCTTGCCTCGGCAACTCCAGCCTATTCAAGCTGCAACGAGTGCGCCCACCACCAACTCCAGGACGACGTGCTCGTCGAGCCCCTCGAAATCGCCGATGGGATGATCGCCGTTCCCCAGGGACCGGGCCTGGGAATCGAGGTGGACCGCGCAAGATCGAGCGCTATCAGGTCAGCGGATAGCAGTTACGCGGCTCGAGTCACTAACGCGCGCACGAGCGGCATCGGGGCCGATCACACCGCCTTTGCACTCCCGGTTCCCCGCGGCTCTCTTCAGCCGGTGATGTAGTTCTTCATGAAGTGATTCTCCATCGCCAACTGGTCGAGTTGGTTCTTGACCACGTCGCCAATGGAGACGATGCCGACCAGGCGGCCTTCGGAGAGGATGGGCAGATGACGGATCCGTCGCGTGGTCATCAGTTGCATGGTGCTCTCGACCGAGTCCTGCAGCGTGCCCGTGACCACGTGGGCCGTCATCACGTCGTGGACCTTGAACTCCACGAGGGAAGCTTCCGCAGTCGCGCAGAAACGGATCAAATCCCGCTCGGTGATGATTCCCGCGAGACGCTCGCCACAGTCAATGTCGCGCTGACAGACCACCAGCGCTCCCACGTTGCGTTTCACCAATTCCCGGATGGCCTCCTCTAAGGTCGCTTCCGGAATGATCGTGAAAACGGTGTTCCCCTTGGCCTTCAGGATGTCGCATAGGGTCATGGATTCCTCCTCGCGCCCTGCTCGCGTCGTACGTCGACCCTCAAGGCTTCTTCCTTTCCCGCCTGAGGACGCAATCGCCACTCGCTTCGCCAACCCATAATTCCGGCAGGTGAAGCTGTCAGAAAATATAGGCGTTCGTCCCCGGCGGAGTCAAACGAGAAACCGCGGAAAACCAGCCGGATCTCAGATGCTACCTGCGCGTAGATGTCGTGGCTTGGGCCATTGCGGCTGCAAAAACCTGACCTGCCCCGTACGCTATTTAGGGGGGAGCTCGGCGATACGCAAGTTGCGGAAGAATAGATCGGTGGTCGGGTCATGACCTTGAAGTATGATCGTGCCGGGCTTCAACCGCAGCCCCTTCCGGGGGTTCTCGTCGGGCTTCCGCCGATCGGTCCAGTCGGTCACCTGATAGCCATTCACCCAGACCGCCATGTGCGGGCCGTCGGCATGGATCGTCTTGGTGAACCACTCCTTGTCGTTGGCCACTACGCGGCGCGCGGCCTGCCGGCGGAAGATCGCCCCCGTGCCGCTCTGCTCTTTGTCCGGCTTGTTGCGGTCGCCGTTTTCGAAACGGTTGTGGATCTGGCTTTCATAGCCGTTCGACCAGTCGCCGGGAATCGAACGGAAGAAAACGCCCGAGTTGAGGTACTGGCCGTTGACAAACACTTCGAGCTGGAGCGTGAAATCGCCATACTGCCCCACCGATTCGAGCTGGCCTTTGCCACCGATCACGTGGATCGCCCGCTCGGGGGTGACGACCCATTGGCTCGTGTTGTCGGCGTGGATCTTCCAGCCGGACAGATCCTTGCCGTTGAAAATCGGTTTCATGCCCAGCGGCTTGAGCTTGACGTTGCGGAACTCGATCTTGCCGGAGTTGTACTGCAAGCCGATGTGACCGCGGCGCACGGGTTTGGAATCGGTGTAGTCGAGCACGGCTTGGCCGTCGAGCCGGACTTGAAAACGTCCGCCTTCGGCCGTCACCTCGAAAGTCCGCCATGCGGGCCGCTCCGCTTCGGCTTGGGCTCGCTGGCGACGCACGAAGCTGCCGGTGGGAAAGGGATTGCTGGCCGGGGCGATGTTTAGCTCGTAGCACTTGTCGGCCACGTCGTCCTGGGAGGCCAGCTTGGGGGCGTGCGCAGGAAGATTCCGCTGTTGGCACCCGCTGCCGCGCGGAAATCGACCTTGAGCACGTAATCCCCGAATTGGCTCGTCGTGGCCAGCAGCCCCTGCTCGCCTTGCGTGGCTGTGATCGCTCCCTCGGCCACCTTCCAGTCGACCTGGCTGGCCGGCTGCCAGCCAAAGAGCGTCTGGCCGTCGAATAGAAGGATCCATCCCTCGGCCACTTCGGCGGGCGAGAGTGTGTTCTCGGCAGCGTGCGCGGAGGCAACCAAGGGAACTACCAGGACAAGAACGGAAATCACGCACCGCAACCGATCGCCGAGCATGCTTGCACCTCGTGAGGCAAGAGCGGACACATCCGGGGAAAGTGCCTTCTAGAGTACTCCGCACCCCGCCCGATGCAAGACCCACCCATCCTCGAGGTTGCCGTGCAGGCAGGCCGTGCACCGTGTTCCGCGTTAGCCGGCGGGCCCGGGCTCGATTTCCAGGCACACCCGAGCCGGCGGTTCCGCGGCTTGCGGTTTCCCTCGATCCTCCACCGCAAGGACGAGGGCGAGGTCATTGCGCAGGAGCAACGCCGCGGTGGCGTCAAAACGTTGCGGCGCGCCCGCTGCCAGCGCGCCGAGCACGCGGCCGTTGAGTTCGATTCGGCCCGGCTCCCGGCAATCCTCGATCACAATCCACACCCGGTCGTGTGGTCCTAGCCCGGTGGGGCGATGAAAGAATCGGCGCCAGCCGATGCCGTCCGGGGCGGATCGAGCCTGCCAGGCAGAACGAAGTCGGATGCGGTGGAGAGGCACGGGCGCGTTCCGGAGTGCAGTTCAACCTTGGCGGCTCGCGTTGCGCACTTGCCGTGCGCCCGCCAACGGTGGCCGCTATTGGCCCCGTTTCCAGCGCACGACTTCGCGGATGATGTCGTCCAGATCGTGGCGAGGCTGGAAGCCGATCGTCTGCCGGAGCCGCGTGAGATCGGGCACTCGCACGCGCACGTCTTCGAAATCCTCGGAATAGGCCTGGGCATAGCTTTGGAACTCGATCGCGGCGGCCGGGTCGACGGCCGCAACCACGCGGCGGGCGAGTTCCAGAATCGTAATCGGCTGGTCGCTGCCGATGTTGAACACCCGCGCCCACGGCCGAAGGGGTCTGCATCAGCGTGAGCACGGCGTGGACCACGTCGGCGACGTGGCCGAAACAGCGAACCTGCTGTCCATCGTCGTGCACGACCACGGGCCCACCGGCCAACGCTGCATCGACGAAACGGGGCAGGACCATGCCGAAAGCCCCGGTCTGCGCGGACCGACGACGTTGAAGAACCGCCCGACCACCACCGGAAGACCCCGCTCCTGGCAGTACGCCAAGGCGAGGAACTCGTCGATCGCTTTGGAGACTCCGTAAGACCACCGCGGTCGCACCGTGGGGCCGAACACCAGGTCTTCGTCCTCGGTCCAGCGGGGCTTGGGGTTCTTGCCGTAGACCTCGCTGGAACTGGCCAGGAAAAGCTTCACCGGCCGCGGCGCGCGGCCGGTGGGGGCCAGCTCGCTGAGCACGAGCTCGGTAAGGTAGACGTTGGTTTCAATCGTGTGGATCGGGGCTTTGGCGATCAAGGCCACGCCCACCGCCGCGGCCAGGTGATAGACCTCGTCGACGTCGGCCACCAGCCTGCGGACCAAGGGCCGATCGGCCACACTGCCCTTGATGTAGCAAAGTTGAGCGTGGTCGGCCACGCGGCCAGGTTCTCGACCGAGCCGGTCGACTCGTCGTCGACGACCGACACGCGATCGCCTCGGGCCAGAAGCGCCTCGACCAGATGGCTGCCGATGAAACCGGCCCCGCCGGTGACCAGGCTGTGTTTCACGTTCGTCGACGCCTGAAGCTTGAGGGGTGACTGCCTACGGCTTGGACTGCGGCAGGGAGGTTTCGGTCTGAGATGCCGCCTGGCGATCTTCTCGACGCTTGGCCACGACCGACGCCACGATCGAGATGCCCAGCAGTCCGACGATCACCAGAAGCGATACCCAAGGAGGGATGACCTCATAGTTCTCGCCGTGCAGAAAACGCTCGATCTGGAAGAACTCCACCGCGTACTCCGCGATCATCTTCACGCCCACGAAGCCCAGCACCGCGCGACAGGCCGTAGCTCAGGTAGCGGAACAGGTCGATCACGCCGGCCAGCAGGAAATACAGCGCGCGCAGCCCGAGGATCGCGAAGATGTTCGAGGTGAAGACGATGAACGGGTCACGCGTGATCGCCGAAGATCGCCGGCACGCTGTCGACGGCGAACAGCACGTCGGTGCTTTCGACCACCAGCAGCACGAGAAACAGCGGCGTCATCGCCAACCGGCCGTTCTCGCGCACGAAGAAGTGATCGCCGTGTACGGTGTAGTCTCCCTTGGCTGATCCGGAAACAACCGCCGCGGCCGTGCGGAGCATGATGTTCTGCTCGGGATGCACCTCGCCGTCGTGCGCTGCGGCCAGCTTGATGCCGGTGTAGATCAGGAACGACGCCGAAGATCGGCAGCACCCAGTGCGAAGCGGTCGGATCAGCTCCGCTCCGGCGAGGATGAACGTCAGCCGCATGACGATCGCGCCCAGGATGCCCCAGAAGAGCACGCGATACTGATACTTCAGCGGCACGCGAAAGAAGCGGAAGATCACCGCGAAGACGAAGACGTTGTCCATCGACAACGACCACTCGACCAGGTAGCCCGTCAGAAACTGCAAGCCCGGCTTGCTTCCCAGCCAGTACCAGATCAAGCCATTGAAGGCCAGGGCCAGGCTGCACCAGAAGATCGTCCATCCCGCCGATTCACGCAGGCTCGGCTCATGGCTCTCGCGATGGAAGACAAAAAGATCCAAGATCAGGAGGACAAACACCATCGCGCCAAAGGCCAGCCAATGCCACAGAACGATGACCTGGCCCCCTGGCGGGAGGGATTGAGCCGTGGCCGAGGCAACCTCGATGGAAGCGAAGGGGATAGGAATAGGAAGCGGAAGCAAAGTTATTCCTCGCTGTGGGGGACCACCAGGAAAAAACCATCATAGGCCAATCCGCACTAGCGAGCAACGCCGGTCGCGCTGCCAGCCGCGCCAACTCCTGCAATCGGCCGTGCAATCGCCGCGACGCCCATCAGCGCCGCGGAGTGCTATCCGCAGAAGAAGGTGTCGCTTATGATTGAGGGGAGTGTTTTCCCCGCGGCCGGACCGGCGCTGCCTGCGTTGAGCAGGCGGAGTAAGGGAGGGATGGTCTGGTCGTTCGACGGTGCGCGAAAGCTGCGCAGTGAGGTAACGTGATGGAACCCGTCTCCCTGGCCTCCCGGGGAATCGCGCTTGTCTGCGTATTCCTGCTTGGCTGCGGAGTGCGGCCAGCGGCTGCCTTGGCCCAGCAAACCGATGCTGCCACGCGCCAGTACGCGGCAGCGGCCGCGTTGCAGAACCGCGGGGTCTACAACCTTGCGGCTCAGGAGTGGCAGGCCTTTGTGGAGAAATATGGGCAAGACCCGCGCGGGCCAGGCCTACCACTACCTCGGCGTTTGCCACTACCAGCAGGGCCAGTTTGAACCGGCTTTGGCGGCCTTCCAGAAGGTGCTGGCCGAGCATCCCAAGTCCGATGTGGTGCCCGGCTCGATGCTTTTGCTGGGAGTTTCGCAGTACTCGCTCGCACAGGCCGGCAAGGCGGGGATGCACGATGCGGCGGTGCGCACGCTGCGCACCTTGCTTGCCCAGCATCCCAAGAGCGAGCATGTGCCCGATGCGCTGTATTACCTGGGAGAAACCTTATACGCGCTCGGCCAAAAGGCGGAAGCGATCCGCACCTATGCGCAATTCCTGAACCGCTTTCCCGGCCACAAGCTGACTCCCGAGGCCACGTACGCGATGGGGGTGGCCCTCGAGGAAACCCAACAGGTAGATACGGCTGGCAAGACCTACGACGATTTTCTTCGCCGTTTTCCCCAGCACAGGCTGGCCAGGGAAGTGCAGATGCGGCGAGGCGAAACCTTGCTGGCCTCGGGCGACGCGGCGGAAGCGGCCAAACGTTTTGCCGCGGCCGCGGCCGAGAACTCTCCCCTGGCCGACTACGCCACGCTGCGCCACGGCGATGCCCTGGCCCAGCAGAAGCGTTACGATCAGGCGGCCGAGGTCTATGCCTCGATCCCGCGCAAGTTTCCCCAGTCGCAACACGCCGGCCGCGCGGTGCTTTGGGCCGGCAAGAGCTACCACCTTGCCGGGAAAGCTCCCGAGGCCGAACGCCTGCTCAGCGGCCTGGTCGACTCAGGCGGACCGCTGGCCGGAGAAGCCTGCGCATTGGCTCGCGCAAACGCTCCTTGCGGCCAAGCAGCCCGAGAAGGCCCTGGCCGTGGTCGAGCGGCGCAGGCACAGGCCGGCGGGGGGGCGGCCGCGGCGGCTTTGGCAATCGACCGGGCCGACGCAAGCTACGAGATTCCCGATCGCCGCGCTTCGGCGCCCGCGCTCTACGCTGCAGCGGCGGCCAAGTACGCGCAAGACCCGGCGGCCCCCACCGCCCTCTACCTGGCCGGCTTCTCGGCGCTCGGGTTGCGTGACGCCAAGACCGCCATGCAGCATGCCTCAAGTTTCCTCAGCAAGTACCCACGCCACGCGCTGGAGGCCGACGCGCTGCGCGTGGCTGCGGAAAGCAGCTTGCAACTGGGGGACTTTGCCGACGCCGACCGCCGCTACCAGCAGCTCCTCTCCGGCCACGCAGATCATGCCGACGCCGAGACTCTGGCGCGTGCGGCGCGTGGTTGCGCTCCACGCGCAGCAGAAGTACCCTGAAACGGTCGCCGCCGTCCAGGCCTTGCTTCCCAAGCTGCACGCGGCCGACAACATTGCCGAAGCACGGTTTCTCCTCGGCAATAGCCAGTTGGAGTTGAAGCAGCCCGCAGCGGCAATCGCCGCCCTTTCGGCATCGCTGGAGGCACAGCCTCAATGGCGTCAGGCCGACCAGACGCTGCTGGCCTTGGCCGAAGCGCATCGCCAGGCGGGCGACCTGGGCAAGGCCAAGGTCGCCATCGAGCGGTTGCTGGCCCAGTTCCCAGCCAGCCCACTGGCCGACCGGGCTCGCTATCGCCTGGGAGAGTACCACTGGCAAAGCGGCGATTTCTCCGCCGCGGCGGAGCAGTACCGTCAGGTGGCCCAGCGCCCCGACAGCCCGCTGGCCCCCCAGGCCTTGCACGAATTGGGCTGCGCCCAACTGAACCAGAAAGACGCCGCCGCGGCCGAACAGTCGCTGACCGAGTTTCTGACTCGCCATGCCCAGCATGCCCTGGCGCCCCATGCGCACTACGCGCGGGGCATGGCGCGGCACCAGCTCAAGAAGTACGCCGAAGCGGCGGAAGACCTTGAAGCCATGCTCGCCGCCGACCCCACCTCCAAGGATCGCTCCGACGCGCGATTGCTGCTGGGCTTGAGCCAGATAGAATTGAAACGGTACGAGCCAGCCGCTGCCACGCTCCGCGCGCTGCTGGCCGAGAGCCCCAACTACGCCAACGCCGACAAGGCCCGCTACCAGTTGGCCTGGGCTTTGCGCCTGGCCGGCCGGGGCGACGAGGCGGGCAAAGCATTTGCCGAGTTGGCGGCCAAGCACGGCCAAAGCTGCGCTGGCAGCCGAGGCGCAGCACCACGTCGCGGAAATCGCCTACCAGGCCAAGGATTATTCCGCCGCAGCGAAAGCCTATTACGAGGTAGTCCAGTCCACCGACGGCACCGAACTGGGCGAAAAGGCGTCGCACAAGCTGGGTTGGTCCTATTACCACCTGGAAAACTACCCCTACGCCCAAAAAACGTTCGCCTATCAGCTTAAGCGTTATCCCAACGGTCCTCTGGCGGCCGATGGCCGCTTGATGATGGCCGAGTGCCTGTTCAAGCAGGAGAAATATGCCGAGGCATTGGCGGCTTACACCGCGCTCAAGGAATTCTCCGGCCCGGAATTCGAGATGCTCGCCCTGCTCCATGGCGGCCAGGCGGCCGCCCAGCTTAAGCAGTGGAATCAAGGCGCAGTGGCTGGCGCACGGCGTGGAGAAGTTCCCCGATTCCCCCTCGGCGCCCGAAGCGCTCTACGAATTCGGTTGGGCTCTGCAAAACCTGGGAAAACTGGACGAGGCGGTCGCGCGCTACGAGCAGGTCGTGGCCAAAACCGATCGCGAGGCGGCGGCCCGCGCCAGTTCATGATCGGCGAAATCCAATTCGGCAAGGGACAGCACAACGAGGCCGTGCGGAGCTTCTTCAAGGTCGCCTATGGCTATAATCATCCCAAGTGGCAGGCCGATGCGACCTACGAAGCCGGCCGCTGCTTCGAGGTCCTGGGACAGAAAACCCAGGCCGTGAAGATGTATCAGGAATTGCTGGAGAAGTTTCCCCAGAGCGACCGCGCCAGTCTGGCCCGCCAGCGCGTGGCCGAATTGAAAGGCTAACAAACGAGCGCCGAATCGCCGCAGCAGGCCGTTTGGGCATCGGCTCGAAGGACCCATCTCAGAATCCCCGTTGCGGCTCCGCGCGGCGGAAAAATCACCGTGCCGCCGAAGGCTCTAAATCGAGTTTCGCGATTCCAGGAGGGGTAGACAACCGCCGCCACCCTGGGGGAGGCGGCTCCTTGGTACATTTTACCTTCTGGAATCACGCAACCTCGTTTAGGATCGGCGAGTCTGAGGAACTCGCCACGAAAGTCGCGCACGCAAGTATTGTCAGGAGACCGTATGACCACCATCCAATACCGTAGCGGTGTGCCCGTCGCTCGGAGCCTTTCCCGCGGTGCGCAGTGTGCTCGGGCTGTGTCGCCGGCGCACGCAGCCTGGCCGGCGCGCGTCGGTATGCTGGCGGTCTTCCTCGGGGTCGCTTGGGCGACCGGATCCGTGGCGACCGCAGCCCCCAGCCCGCCGCGCAGTCCCAACGATCGCATTCCCAGTCCTGCTTCCGCAGCCCTCCCTTCGTCGCGTCCCGCCGAGGCAACCCCGGCCCCGAGCGGCCGGCCCCCGGGCAAACTCGCCGATGCCGAAAAGCAGGCCGACGCCGCGCTGGCGACCAAGGAGCCTTCCTCTCCCGCTGTCGCCGACCAGACTTCGCTCCGCACGCAATTACCGGAGATGAACCTCTGGGAAATGACGGTTCAGGGAGGACCGATCATGATCCCCATTGGGTTGTTTTCCATCCTGGTCGTGGCGCTGGCCCTCGAGCGTCTGATCGCCCTGCGGCGCAGCAACATCCTTCCCCGCCGCCTGGTCGACGGCCTGCGTTCGCAGGTGCGTCGCGATTCCGGCCTCGATCCCCGCCAAGCCGCCCATTTCTGCCAGCGCTATCCTTCCGCTGCCGCGCGCGTGATCCGCGCCCTGCTCGCGCATGCCGGACGTCCCCACGGGGAAATCCGTGAGGCGGTCCAGGAGGCGAGCCAGCGCGAGGCGGATCGGCTCACGGCGCCCGTGCGCTGGCTTACCCTGTCGGCCTCCGTGGCCCCCATGCTGGGATTGCTGGGCACGGTGCAAGGAATGATCCAGGCCTTCTTCATCACCGCGCACCTCCCGGTAGGGTCCAACAAGGCGCAGTTCCTTGCCTCGAGCATTTACGTGGCATTGGTGACGACTTTCGGCGGGCTGACGGTGGCCATCCCGGCGGCCGTGCTCGCCCACCTCTACAACGGCCGCGTCCTGCGGTTGTTCCGCGAGCTCGACGAAGTGATTCTCGGCCTGGAGCCGCAGATTCGCCGCTTCCGCCGGCACCAACGCGCTGCGCGCTCGGGCCCTACCCCGGGTCCAGGGCTGGCGATGCCGGAGGAGGATCCCCCGCGTCAAAGTCGCGCCCGCGCAAGTGAGGTGATCCAATGGTTGTCAACTTGCATGAGCGGTCCGCGCTCGAATCGATTCCGATGACTCCGCTCATCGACGTGGTCTTCCTGCTCCTGATCTTCTTCCTCGTCGCTACCACGCTTTCCGAGGAAGAGCGGCAGCTCGACGTGCAACTGCCCGCCGCCAGTGAGGCCAAGCCCCTGACGATGAAACCCCAGGAGACGGTGGTCAACGTCGACGCCGCGGGACTCTATTGGATCAGCAACGAGAACCTTTCCCTGCGGCGTCTCGAACAAGTGCTGCAAACGACGTCGGCCGCCAATCCGGGACGGGCCTCGGTCATCATCCGTGCCGACAAACGCGCGAATTGGGAGCACGTCGTGGCGGTAATGAACGCCTGCAATAAGGCCAAGATTCGTAACTACAGCGTCACCGCCCTGCCGACGAAAAGTTGAGAGCCCAAGGTTGACGAAGGAAGTTAGGTTGCCGGGCGAAGCCGTGCGTCGCCGTTTTCCGTTCACTCTGCGATCCCCACGATGTCCCAAGACCTCGCGCCCTTGCTGATCGGCATGAAACGCCCTCGCCGGTGCAACGTGCCCGACGCCTATTACTGGCCGCTCACGGTCGTGATTTGCCTGCTGGTGGGGTCGGTGGCTGGATTGGTGTTGGCGACCAAGGAACTGGTCCATCCCCGCGCCGTTTGGCAGGGGGGCTGGAGCGTGTTGGTCCAAAGCGGCTGGCTGCACCTGGCGGCCGACGTCGGGCTGTTGGTAGTCCTTCTCGTTTCCGGCCTTCTCCTCCGCGGCGCGGTCCTGCGGCGCGTGCAGATGTGCGTGCTGTTGAGCATCCTCGGCCACCTGTGGCTGGCGGTCTACCTCTACGCGCAGCGCTGCCGGTCGACTTGTCTTTGGACGAGAAAGTCCAGCGCGTTGAATTGTCGCAGGAGTTGGCGGCGATGCCCGATTACCACTGGGACTGGATTGACCAGCCGGTGGATGCCCCGCCGAGTGAATCGTTCGAGCAGCCGGTGCCGCTGTCCCTGCCCAAACCGGCCGAAGCGGCGAAGATCGAGCGTGCGAACGTGGATCCGGAGATTGCTCCGGCCCAGCCCGTCCCCGAGCCGCGTGCCGACGAGGCACCGGATGCCGTCGACGTGAAACGCGCGGAATTACCTCCGGCGATCGACGAGCCGTCGCCGCAGTCGCGGCTGGCACGGCAATCGCTCAACGCGCCCCTCGAGGCTGCCATCCCGATTCCTGAGCCCGAAATCCGGCCCGCTCGTCCTGCAGCGCCGGAAGAGATCGTCTCACCTGCCGCGTCGGTCGAGCGCCGTCCGGAGACGCCGCGCGGCGTGGGCCGCGGCTCGGCGCCGAACGACGAGCCCCCACTGGGTGTCGGACCGGCCGCGATCGCCGATCGCCGTGGGCCGATGGCGCCGCAAGCCGCGCTGCCCGCCGCCGAAGCATCGAACTTGCGGCCGCCTCGCAAGTCTCCGCTTGCCGTGAAGATCGAGATGCCGCGCATTGAAGAGCCCGAGGTCATGGATTCGCCATCGGACCTTGGACCGCCGGTTGCCGTCTTGCGCGAGCCTTCGACGACCGTAGGCCGGCGGTCGCTCAGTGCCGCAGAAATTGCTGCGCTGGCCTTGCGTCAGCACGGCGGCAGTGCCGAGGGAACCACCGCCCCGGCAATCCCCGAGCCCACTGCCGTCGCGCGATGCGATCCCGCGGCTCCGCGACCAACTCGAAACGATGGGCGGCGCGGGCGGTTCGGCCTCGCTTCCCCGCGCGACGCTCCTCCCCGAAGCCTCGCCATCGGAAACCGTTGCCTCTCCAATCCCGCTCCCGCCCGCGACCGGCGAGGGAAGTGGAAGCGGCCCAACGCTCCGCGCGCCGGATGCGGCGAAGAACACCGAGTTGGCGGGACCGAACGTGGGCATGGCCGGGCCGGCGCTTCGCGTGGACGCGACCCCCGGCTTGCCCGACGTCGGTGCGGGCACAGCCGCCGCAATCGGAGGCGGAATCGCCGGTCTCCCCGGCGGTCGTGCGCGGCGCCGGCACCCTTCCGCCCCTGGGCGGCGCCGGTAGCGATTCGCGAAAGTTCTTCGAGCAGCGCAAGCCCGAACGGCGCGGCAAGGTGGCCGAAGCCTTTGGCGGGACCCAGCAGACCGAGCAAGCCGTGGAACGCGGGATCGACTTCCTCGTCCGCCACCAGTTCCCCGATGGCCGCTGGTGCCTCGATCGCTATGTACAAGGGGGCGAGGCCGGATACGAGGACGCTTCTCCCGGCCAGATGAACGCCGATACGGCTGCCACCGGAATGGCCCTTCTCTCGTTTCTCGGCGCCGGTTACACGCATGAGAGCGGCAAGCATCAGAAGTCCGTGCGCCGAGGTCTGGCTTGGCTGCTGGCCAATCAGCAGCGCGACGGCCGGCTCTTCTCCGCCGCGACTGATCGCACGCGCTATGCACAGTCGTATGGCCATGCGATTGCCACGATCTCACTATGTGAAGCCTATGGAATGACCCGCGACCCATCCCTTCGCGCCCCTGCCGAGCGCACCGTCGCTTTCATCCTCGCCAGCCAGCATCCCGAACGCGGTGGCTGGCGCTACGAACCTCGCCGCGAGTCCGATACGTCGGTTTCGGGTTGGAAACTGATGGCCCTGAAGAGTGCGCAGATGGCGGGTTTGCCGGTTCCCCCGGAATCGCTGGAGAAAGTTTCCCACTGGCTCGATCTGGCTCAATCGGCCGGGGGCTCGCGCTACGCCTACAACCCCTACGCCGCCGACACTCCCCAGCAGCGCGACGGACGCGTGCCCAACCTGGCGATGACGGCCGAGGGCCTGCTCATGCGCATGTGGCTCGGCTGGGACCGCAGCCACCCGGCGCTGGCCGAAGGGGCGCGGTTGCTGGCGGCTCATCCGCCGGAAAACGGAACGGCGGACCAGCCGCTCCGCGACGTGTACTACTGGTACTACGCCACACAGGTCATGTTTCAGTTGCAGGGCGAGGCATGGACGCAGTGGAACGACCGTCTCCGCGCCCTCTTGCCATCGACCCAAGTCCGTGAGGGACCGCTGACCGGAAGCTGGCATCCGGCATCGCCCGCGCCCGATCGTCGGGCGCAGGCCGCGGGCCGCCACTACGTGACCTGCCTGAGCCTGCTGATGCTCGAGGTCCACTACCGGCATCTGCCGCTGTACCGTACGTCGCCGCCGTAGTCCCGCTTTCAGGAAGTTCTCTCCTCCGGTGCGGCACTCCCGCGAGAAACTTCGTCGGTCGCTCGAGCGTCAAAGAAAAGGCAATTCGGCGGATAGTTGCCCGCGCTGACGCTTGGCACAGGAAGGAGACCCGATGCAATGTCGCTCCATCAAGGGCTTTGGGTGCTGGTGTTGACCGTCTTGGCCGCGGCGATCCCGGGGAGCCTTCCGGACCCGCATGGAGGCTCCTCGAACCTCTCGCCGCCAGCCCAACCGCGGCTTTTCGTAGTGCCGGAGGGGAGTCTGGCGGTGCCGGCGCCCCAGGCAGCCGTATGTGGCGCATCCCCTACAAGGTCGTGGTCGTACCGCCCAACCCCAACCTGGACTTCAAGATCCGTATCGTCCCCCCAAGTCGTGACGTGCGTTACGCGATCCGGTCCATCGTTCCTCCCTCGACGTTGCCATGGCAACAGACTCCCCTGCCCCCACGCGCGCGCTAGCCTGCGCGTGGCAACGCATGATGCCCTGGGGAGTTGCGGCTTCGTGCCACCACCTCCGACAAAGCGGCAGTTTGTGAAGGCATGGTCTTAAAGCCCAATTCGGGCGTTCTCGCATTGCGCACGCGTCCAGGAATCGTGCATCGGCAATCGTTTTTCCTGCCGCGGGCGCGAGGTCCGAATCTTCTGTTGCAGCGTCGGTTGCGCGCTCGGAATGATCCCCGGAAAGAATCTGGACAGGACCCCTTGACAAAGAACCGGAATCGTGTCTACTGTACTAGGTAACTATTACAGAGGGCACGCCCATGTTCTTCACGATCGATCCTTCCAATGGGGTGGCCATCTACGAGCAGGTGGTCCGCCAGGTGATGTTCGCCGTGGCCGGCGATGCCATTCGCGCCGGAGAGATGGTCCCCTCGGTCCGCGAACTTGCTCGCGAGTTGGCGATCAACCCCAACACCGTCGCTCGCGCCTACCGCCAGCTCCAAGGCGACGGAGTGCTTCAGACGCTGCGGGGCACCGGTCTGGCTGTGGCCGAAGGCGCGAGGTCGCATTGCCAGGAGCAGCGGCACCCGCCTGATCCGTGATCGGCTGCGCCAAGTGCTCGTGGAAGCGAAGCAGAGTCGTCTGGACACGGCCGTCGTGCGATCGCTCGTCGAGGCCGAGCTCGATACCCTGGAGCGCGAGGAGAATTGACCATGGCCGCAGTGATTCGATTGGAGCAGCTTTCCAAGCGTTATGGGACTGAAGTCGCACTGGATCGGGTTTCGCTCGAAGTGCCCTCCGGAACGGTCTTCGCCCTGCTGGGCGAAAACGGAGCCGGCAAGACGACCGCGATCCGCATCCTGCTGGGCTTGACGGATGCCGACAGCGGACGCGCCGACGTGCTCGGCCTGCCCAGCGCCGTTGCCGGGCTGGAGATCCGGCGCCGCGTGGGCTACGTGCCCGAGCGTCCCACGCTTTACGAATGGATGACGGTCGACGAGATCGGCTGGTTCACGGCCGGCTTCTACGGCGAGACCTTCCTGCCCGAATACCGGCGACTGGCCGACCGATTTCTCCCTGCCGCCGGGACGCAAGATCAAGGCCCTTTCCAAAGGCATGCGGCGAAGGTGGCGCTGGCCTTGGCCATGGCCCACCAGCCGGAGCTGCTGATCCTCGACGAACCGACCTCAGGGCTCGACGCCCTGGTGCGACGCGAATTCCTCGAGAGCATGGTCGACCGTGCCGCGGCCGGCCAGACCGTGTTCCTCTCCAGCCATCAGATCGGCGAAGTGGAACGCGTGGCCGACATCGTCGCCATTCTTCGCAAGGGAGAGCTGATCCTGGTCGAGCGGCTCGATGAATTGAAGGCCCAGGTTCGCGAACTGACCTTCACCTTGACCAACGGCGCGGTGAAGCCGCCCGAAATGGCCGGCGAGATCCTCTTCGAGCGCCACAAGGCCCGGCAATGGCAAGTGCTCGTGCGGGGCATGGGCGAAGAGCGCTTGGGCACGCTGAGCGGGCATCCGGGCGTGCACGACCTGCAGTCGCGAGTGCCGAGCCTGGAGGAAATCTTCGTGGCCTACCTCCAGCGCGGCACAAGCGGCCCCAGTGCAACTCGTCGCGAGGAGGCGCCCCTTCCATGAACGGTACCATGTTCTGGCGGACGGTGTGGAAAGAATATCGCACGCAGCGCCCCTTCTGGATTTCGATGCTGGTGCTGGTGCTTGGCGCGGGGCTGTTTGTGATCGGAATGCTTCCCAAGCATTCGCAGTCCGACGCGATCTTCGCGGTATCCATGTGCCTGATGGCCTTCTACGCCTTGGGCTCGGGAGCGACGCTGTTCGCGACCGAACGGGAAACCGGCACGATCGATTTCCAGCGCGCCCTGCCCGGTCGGGCGATGCTCCTCTTCCTGGCCAAGGCGACCTCTTCCTTGGCAAGCGTGGTTGCCTTTGGGGTCGCTGCCTGGTTTATGGCGCTGGCGATTTCGGCCGGACAGGTGCCGGGCGGTCGGGAGCACCTGCTGCTGCTCAGCACATGGGGCTTGGGCTCGTTGGAGCTCTTGGCCTGGGGGATCTTCTTCTCGCTCATCTTGAGTCAGCCGCTGATCGCCGTCATTCTGGCGGTCACTTGCGCCAGCCTGACGGTCCACTTCCTTCTGCCGAGCGGTCCGGCATACGTGAGTTGGACGCTGGAGTCCTACGTAGGCTCGGTTCCGCGCCGCGCAGTCGCGTTGGTGGTCTTGCTTCTCATCGACGTTTGGCTCGGATCGCACTGGCTCGACGAACGCGTAGGACTGGCAAGGCTGGCCGCGAGCCTCCGCAGGGAGAAGCAGGCCGACGTTACTCGCACTGCTCCGCCAACCATTCGTCGCCACGTGTTCGGACGCCTGGTGTGGCAACATGCCCGCGCCTCGGCGGGATTCATCGCCGCCCTGATGGGCATGCTCCTGCCCGCCGTCGTAGCCTTCAGTTGGCTGGCCACGCACGAATTGACAGTCGGACGCGACCGGAATCCTCCTTTGCTGGCGGCGATATTGGCCACGGTTGCCATTCCCCTGGCCGTGTTCTGTGCAGCCCTTGGCCGGGGCCATGGTCTTTCTGGCCGACCAGTCGGGCTGCCGCTTTCGTTTCCTGGCCGAACGCGGGATCCGCGGGCGCCAGGTTTGGCGATCGCGGCACTTGGTTTGGGGCTCGCTGGTCGCCGCAGTGGCGGCGGTAGTCGCGGCTCTGATCCTGCTAGTCATGGGAGTGGTGCATCTGTTGGGCTACGCCGGCGGCGATATCCCCTTCCTGCTCCAGTTCCGCGTCCTCGGCTTCGTGCTCGTGGCCTATGCCAGCGGGCAGCTTTTCTCGATGTTCATCCGTAGCGGGATCATCGCGGCAGTTTTCTCCGTAATCCTCACCGGCCTGATCTTCTATTGGGCGGCGGCGACGACGTACGTCTTGGACCTGAGCTGGTGGTGGTCGGTCGCCCCGCTTCCCCTTGCCTTTCTGCTCGCCACGTGGCTGCGCGCCCCGGATTGGCTCGAGGAACGCAATACGCTTCGCGCGTGGATCGGGCCGGCACTGGCCATCGCGATTCCGACGATTGCGATCCTGGCGGCCGTACCGCCGGTTCGCATCTACGGCGTGCCCAAGGTCGATCCGGGCGTTTCCCCCATCGGAGCCAATTCAACTCCGGCGGGCGCGGAAACCCTGGCAACGTACCGCAGGGCGATCGCCGCCCTTCAGCCCTACGTTCCGCTAAAGGAACCGGCGAAGGAAGCTCCGGAGCAACCGCCGGAGCAACCTGCGGAAGAGCGCCAGGATCGTGCCGAATCGCCCCCTACCATCTCGCCGTCCCAGGCCGCTTGGGTGGAAGCCAACGGCGAGGCGATCCGGTTGGCCATGGAGGCGAGCCAGAAGGAGCAGTTCAACGCCGAGGACGTATGGTTCGAAGACAGACTGGGCATTTCCGCACTCGAACTCATGTCGCTGGTCCACGCCAGTGCAGTCAAGCTGCAATCGGAGGGACAACTCGATCAGGCCGCGGAGCGTCATCTGGCTTTAGCGCGCATGGGTAACCATTGGATCCAGGCGAACGGACGCATTTTCGACCAGCTTGACACGCAATCGCTGCTCGACTGGGCCAATCGGCCGGGGCAGACTCCGGCGCGCATCGGGGCCTTGATCCGCAACCTGGAACCCATCTACGCGCGTCCCTCCTCCCTGTATCAGCAGGTAAGCCGTTATTACTGGCTTGCAAGGCGGTTTCTCCTGGAGCCTCAAGCACACCTACCCAACGACGCGCCCGACAAGGCGTATACCCCGGCCAGCGTTGCCGCCCGGTGGTTCCCCTGGGAGCAAGCGCGCGCCCTCCGTGCGCTCGATGTATACGCGGACGAGATTACCGCGCAGGCCCGCAATGTGGACGCTTTGGATCGCACGGCGGAGGCGATTCGACGCGAATACACATCGCCATCGCGTTGTGCTGCAATGCGGTCCCAGTGGGGCGGTGTTACCCAGGCGATTCTCTGGCAATCTCCCTTCCCGTCGGTAGAACACACGTTCTACTTCGAACTGGACCGAAGGGCAAGACGCGGTGCCACGCTGACCCTTTTGGCGCTTCAGGCTTGGAAACGTGAACGCGGCTCGCTGCCCGATCGCCTCGACGTGCTCGTGGGCAAGTACCTCAAGCGGATTCCCAAGGATCCGTACACGGGCGAGACCATACGTTACTTCCCCGAAGGCGTTTCCATTCGGCTCCAAGGTGTGCGCATCGAACCCGGAACGCCGTTGGTCTGGACCGCGAGCTACGACGTAGGGCTGCGTAATCCCAGCGCGAGCGATCCTGTCGTGCGCTACGGCATCCAAGTCCCGTCATCGAGGGCCATCGACCTTCGTGCTCCTCATTCGGCCGAGGAGGTGTGGGAAAGCGGCCGAGCCTACCCGCTGCGCTAGAGAAACTTCCTTCATTCCACCAGGGATGGGACGATGAGCCGCGCGTAGCCGCGATTCCGCACCGCCACCATCAATGCTCGGCAACTCGTCCCGGGCCGTGAACGGTTACGGGCTGCCGTCGAAGTGCAGGCGGAAGCACTTGAGGCTGATCGGGCCCGTTGTCGTAACGGATTGACGCCGGGCGCCCGTGCCGCCGATAATCGGCGGCAACACGAAGCGCGCGGGGGCCGGGGCTGCCGGGCGCCTCACGATTTGCCTGGAGCATGCACCATGTCGCTCAACCCCTTGCGCAGCATTCCCTCGGTCAACGAACTCCTGGAAAGCGCCCCCTGGGCCGGCTGGTCGAGCGGATCAGCCACAGCGCCGTTGTTTCTACCGTCCGAACCGTGCTGGAGGAACTGCGAAGCGAATTTCAAGGCGCTGCGGCGGAGATATCGCTGCCCAGCTTGGGGGAGCTTGCCGAGCGCATTGCGCGCCGCGTGATGGAATCGGAATCGCAGCGCTGCGCCCTGTAATCAATGCCACGGGAACCCTGCTGCATGCCGGCTTGGGCGGGCCGCCCTTGGCGCAGGAAGCGATTGACGAAATCGCCGCCGTCGCCGGCGACTACGCCAACCTCGACGTCGATCTGGCCAGCGCCCAGAGCGCCCGCCGCGCGTTGAGCGTGGAAAGGCTGCTCACGCAGTTGACCGGAGCGGAAGCCGCGCTGGTGGTCAATAATAACGCCGGGGCGACCATGCTCGCGCTGGCCGCCCTGGCGGCCGGCCGCCAGGTGATCGTCTCGCGCGGAGAGGTCGTCGAGATCGGCGGCAGCTACCGTCTGCCCGACGTGATTGCGGCCAGCGGCGCTTCGCTCTGCGAGGTGGGTGCCACGAACGACACTCGCCCCTCCGACTACCTCGACGCAATCTCCGCGCAGACCGCCGCAATCCTCCTGGTCCATCCGAGCAACTATGCGATCGTGGGCGCCAGCAAGCACGTTTCCGTGGGCGAGATCGCCGGCGGAGCCCATACTCGCCAGGTTGCTTTGATCCACGACGTCGGCTCGGGCGCGTTGGTGGACTTCGCGGCGTTTGGTCTGTCGGGCGAGCCCCTGGCCGCAGAAAGCCTGCGTGCCGGAGCCGACGTCGTGCTGTTCAGCGGCGACAAGTTGCTGGGCGGGCCGCAATGCGGCATCTTGCTCGGTCGTAGAGAACTGATCGATCGCATCGAGCGCCACCCCTTGAGCCGCGCTCTGCGCGTGGGCAAGCTCACTCTAGCGGCCCTCGGCGCGACTCTGCGCCTCTATCAGGACCCGGCCAAGGCGGCGCGCTCCATTCCCTTGCTCCATCTGCTCGCCACGCCGGTCGAGAACCTGAAGAATCGAGCCGAGCGCATGGCGCCGCAAATGGCCGCGGCGCACGCGGTAGCCGCGGCGGCGGCAGTCGAGGACGTTGCCAGCCTCAGCGGCGGCTCGATTCCGAGCCAGCAGCTCAAGACCTGGTGTGTTGCCTTGGAGCCCGAGGCAATGAGCGTAGATCAATTGGCCGCCGCACTGCGCCAGGGGAATCCGGCCGTGGTGGGGCGCATCCAGCAGGGCCGGGTTCTCATTGACCTTCGCACCGTCAGTCCCCGCAACGATTTGAACCTGGTCGAAGCCGTCACCCGCCTGGCCTCTGCCAAGGGTTAGGGTGCGCAACCCTGCTTGGGCGTTCCGTGGTATCTGGGACTACTTGAGGTCATCCGGGGGGCGGGTATTGTCGAAGTGGTTTCCCAGCGAAATCTCCTGCATCTCCCCATGCATGCAATTCATTCGGGGGGTGAACCGTGAAAACCTGACTCCCCCCAACTATAATGCCATTCCACCTCGTCACTGCCGCATGAGCTGCTACAACCGGATCCTGGAAACGCGGCGGGGAAAACACGACGGGCCGATACCTGGAACCTCTGCCTTTTTACGCCTCCATGGAGAGCTTGCGTGCGATTGCTGCCTGCCCTTGGGATGATCGTCGCGTGGGCGCTGCTTTGTGGCAGCACTGCGTGCGGGCGCAGCCATCGGCGCTCTCTCGCGAACTCCATCCCTGGGGCCGGTTCTCTGAAGGAGCCTGGAAGCGCTCTCGGGAGGTCACGGAAACCTACGACGAGCAGGGCCGCGTCAACCTGAGCACTACGCAAACCAAGCGAACCTCGCTCACGCGCGTCGAACCGGATGGCGTGGTCCTGCTGGTTGAGGCGATCCTGGAGATCGCCGGGAAGCAGTTGACCACGGAACCTAAAGCCGTCAAGCAAGGGTTCCATGGAGAGTCCGCCGATGCCGCGGCCACCGTCCGCGAGGCAGGTGCCGGCGAAGTGATCATCGACGGCCGCAGGTATCCCTGCCAGATTGAGGAGGTCCGTGCTCGGGATGCCTCGGGCAGCACCATAACGCGGATTGAACTACTCGACGACTCTTGCGCCCTACGTCTTGCGGCGGGAACGCTCGGTGGTCGATGCCGAGGGAAAGGGCATCGCCGAGGAGACGTACGAAGTCGTTTCCCTCAACATGCCGTGCAAGATTCTCACCCGGGTCCGGCCGGCGATCCACGTTAAGGCGGTCGCCAAGGATGCCAAGGGAACCACGACCGAGACCTACGCCTTCCTGTCGGTCGATGTGCCCGGCGGCCTGGTATGCCACGTGGCCAAAGAGTTCGACGGTGGCCATCGCGTAATTCGCAAGAGCACGATGGAGTTGGTAGATTACGGTTTCGAGCCGGAGAAAGACCGGCCGGGGTTCTTGGGTCGGATCCGCCGACACCGGGCACAGCGTTCGAGCACCCCCTGAAGCACCGCACCCCGGCCTGCCCCGCAGGGCCACTAGGATTGGCGTAGCCCAGCGCATTGGTTTGCCCCCCAACCGGAAAGTCCTGGCAGGGGTGCTTCGCTTCCCTCCCCCCGGCTCCCCCACTTAGCGGTCAGCCGTCAATTGCATTTCCGCGCGAATCCTCCATAATGCAGGATTCCCCATTCGCGCAGGAGGACCCGCCGCATGCAGAACAAGCTGAAATACCAGGCCATTACCTTTGACGACGTCCTGCTTGAACCCCGCTATAGCGACGTGCTTCCCGCCGACGTGGACGTGAGCACGCACCTCACCCGCCGTATCCACTTGAACATTCCCATTATCAGTTCGCCGATGGACACGGTGACCGAGAGCGCAATGGCGATCGCACTGGCCCAGGAGGGGGGGCTGGGAGTCATCCACAAAAACCTGTCCGTGAAACGCCAAACCGAGGAGGTGGAAAAGGTCAAACGCAGCGCCAACGGCATCATCGTCAACCCGGCCACCCTCCCCCCCGAGGCCACCGCCGAGCAGGCGCGGCAATTGATGGATCAGTACAAGGTGTCGGGTGTGCCGATCACCGGGCCGATGGCCACCTGGAGGGGATCGTGACTCGCCGCGACCTCCGTTTCTTGGCCGACTGGGACCTCCGGGTATCCGACGTCATGACGCGCGACGGGCTTGTAACGGCCACGGGAACAGTGACGCTTGGAGGAGGCTGAGAAGATCTTAATGGAAAAAAAGGTGGAGAAGCTTCTGCTGGTTGACGAAAAATTCAGACTGACCGGCCTGATCACGATTAAAGACATTGACATGATGCGGAGCTTCCCGAATGCATGTAAAGATGCGCAAGGGAGGCTGAGAGTAGGGGCTGCGGTCGGGGTCCACGATTACCAGCGAATCGAAAGCCTGATCCACAAGAGGGGTGGATGTCCTGGTGGTCGACAGTGCCCACGGTCACTCGGCCAACGTGATCGAGACGGTCAAGAAGATCAAGAGTCAGTGGGATATCGACGTCATCGCGGGCAACGTGGCTACGGCCGAAGGCTGCCGCGACCTGATCGCCGCCGGGGCCGACGCGGTGAAGGTGGGGATCGGGCCCGGCTCGATCTGCACGACGCGCGTGATTTCCGGCGTCGGCGTGCCGCAGGTCACGGCGATTTACTACGCCGCCCAAGCGGCCGCGAAGCTGGAGTTCCGATTATCGCCGATGGAGGAATTCGTTACTCGGGCGACATCACCAAGGCGATCGCCGCCGGGGCGCATGCCGTGATGATCGGCGGGCTGTTCGCCGGGCTCGACGAGAGCCCCGGCCAGCGGATCCTCTATCACGGCCGGGTCTTCAAGACCTATCGCGGCATGGGATCGCTGGGGGCCATGGTTCACGGCTCGAGCGAGCGGTATCGCCAAGACGGCAGCAGTCGCCCCGAGAAACTGGTTCCTGAGGGGGTCGAAGGAAGAGTGCCGTACAAGGGCCCATTGGGCTCGTTCGTGTACCAGCTTGTGGGGGGGCTCCGGGCTGGTATGGGTTATTGTGGAACACGGACCATCGAGGAGCTGCGTACGGAGACGCAGTTCATTCAGGTCTCACCAGCTAGCGTGCGGGAGAGCCATCCTCATGACATCGCTATTACGCAGGAAGCGCCAAACTACAGCATGGAGTATGCGGCAGAGGAAAACTGACCCGCGCGCTCTCTCCGCAGCTTGGTGGCTGGGAGTGGGGGTGGCCCTGGCGGTGCTGCCACTAACTGCGATCGCCGCGGACAATGCGGTGCGCGTTGACCCAGCTGTTCAGCAAGCCAGCTATTCGACCGGCCAGATGGGCAGCAAGCTGAAGTGGCTTCCCGCACGTCCGCAACCAACTGCCGAGGTCGTACCGGCGATGGCGATCTCTCCGGTGGCTCCGCCCGCCGCGGCGACGGAAGCCCCACGCACAACGTCGGATGCGTTTTCGGATCCTTTCGGCGACGCCAAAGCCAAGGCCGCCTCGCCGGCGCCGGCCAAGCTGAGCGACAACGTCCTCGAGGGTGCCGCGTCGAAAGCCGCCGCGGCTCCGAAGGCAACCGTGGCCCCGACAACCAAACCGGGCGCAGGACCGAAACTCGACCTGGGGTTGCCCAGCACTCCGCCGGCCACCACTTCTCCTTCGGACCAAGACCTGCTGGCGGTCGCTCCTTTGAGCGAAGACTACTGTGCCCGAGTGAAGAAGCCCGGGCCCCTCAACCGAAAGATTTTGGACACAATCAAACCCAAAGCGGGTGAGTTTCCGCAATCCTGCCCGATGACGCTCATCCCGCCGCAGAATCGCGGTTGGGGAATTACGTTCCATTGGACCGCCTCGGCCCTCTGCCACAAACCAGCATACTTTGAAGAGGTGCAGGTGGAACGCTACGGCCACACCTGGGGCCCTTGGGTTCAGCCCTTTGTGTCCGCCGGTCACTTCTTCCTGATCGTCCCTGCCCTGCCCTATGCCATGGGTCTCTATCCACCCAACGAATGCGTTTACACGTTGGGCTATTACCGCGTGGGCAGTTGCGCCCGTACATGATCGATCCCTTGCCTCTGAGTGTGCGTGCTGCGCTCATGGAAGGTGGAGTCTGGACGGGAATGGTCTTCCTGGTGCCCTGAGACAATGGCCGGCGTCATCGGCCCGCGAGGAAGCGTGGGGCGGACCGACGGCTCGCCCGATTGAGTGGAGCGATTGGAGAGGACGGAGCGGGATTTCCCTCCGTCCTTGTTTTTTTCTCCGCCTGCTACCCCGGCCAGCCGCTCATACCGCACTGGCCGCCGCCGCATCCTCGCACGTCGCAGGCCCCGCTTTCCTTGGCGGGGCACGGAGGCGAGGCTGACCCGGCCGTGTGCGCGGCGGGAATGCTCAACTGCCGGATCAGGTCGGTGCTGCCGCAGGAAGCGCAGGATGGCTTCTCCACGCCTCGCACGAGCAGTTCGAATTCCTGGTCACAGTTTCGGCAACGGTACTCGTAGATTGGCATTCGCAGCATTCTCCCCGGGAATCGAAACGGCCTGATGACGGCCCACACGTCTCATTCTAAGATACGTCGCAGAGAAGGTGAAGCGGCCGATGTCGCCGGCCGCGGTACGCTTTCCCGTAACCGTTCCCAGGCCAGCCGGGACGGGTCCATTTTTCGGCTGCAATGCGCCGTGATCACAACAGCCGCCTGACCGAAAACTCGAGCCCCGTTCCCCGCTTCCCCGGCATCAATAACGCGGCGCATCCCCCTATTGGTGCGACGATCGGAGGCACACCCGTGTCACCAGTGACCATCACGCGCGATCAATCGAGGCGACTCGACCGCCGGGCCCTCGAAGAGTACGGCATTTCAGGGCTGGTTCTCATGGAGAATGCCGGCCGTGGCGTGGCCGACACGCTCCAGCGCCTGGGAATCTCCGGCCCTGTGACGATCTGCTGCGGCAAAGGGAACAATGCCGGCGATGGCTTCGTGATCGCCCGCCACCTGGATCTCCGCCGCTATAGCGTGCGCGTGTTGGTCTGGGCCGAGACGGAGGAACTGTCGGGCGATGCGGGGGTGAATTTCCGCATCCTCCAGAAAGCCGGCGTGCCGGTGGAGGTTCTCGGCAACAGTCACAATCGCGATCGGGTGACACTTGCCCTCGACGGCGCCGCGTGGATCGTCGACGCGCTGCTGGGCACCGGAGCGCGCGGCGAGCCCAGGCCCCCTCTCGACGCGGTGATCGAGCAAGTCAACTCCGCGCCTGCCGCGCGATTGGCAGTCGATCTGCCCAGTGGACTGGATTGCGACACCGGCATCGCTGCCCGGGCGACAATCCGCGCCCAGCATACCTGCACGTTCGTCGCGCCCAAGCCGGGTTTTCTCGCCCCGGGGGCGACCGCATATACCGGAGAAGTCCACGTACTCGATATCGGCGCACCCAGGAAGCTGGTCGATGAAGTCCTTCGCGGCGAGTGATTCCCGAGGAGTTCTTTCGCCCTGCACCGAACTCTCGCGTCCTAGCTCGGACAGTCGCTGCCCGTGGTATAATGAAGGTAAGGATGCGGTTGGTTTGATCCCACGAGCCTTTCGAGACGATCCCAATGCGTTGCCTCATCTTGTCCGCGATCGTTGCCTTGGGGATGTCGCCGGTCGCCGCGGCTCAGCCCGCCCTCGAGCAGTTGGAGAAACGCGTTCGCAGCCAGCTCGATGCCCCCGGGGCGGATAGCTCAGTGCCACCACCGGCGCCCAAGGCCACACCGTCGGCCCCGACCGAGAAGGCTGAAGGGAAAGCCGAGCCGGCCGGAGAAGGGAAAGCGGAGATGATTCCCCCCCCCGCTCCGGTTCCGGCGGCCGCGCGGGGCCATCTCGGCGTGACCGTCGACGACGTCGACGACCGCGGCCGCGGAGTGCGAATACTCCGCGTCCAGCCCGGCAGCCCCGCGGAAAAGGCGGGGCTGCGCGCCCAGGATCTGATTACCGGATTAGGCGGAGTGCGAGTGCGCCAATTGCGCGATGCGGCGATGATCCTGAAGCAAGTCCCGCCGGGTGGGGCCCTCACGGTCGAAGTGCTCCGCGACGGCGCGGCGCAAGATCGACGTTGTCTTCGGTCCCCCCTCCGGTTCGTCGGGTCCAGCCCCCGCGCCCCTAGGATCGCCGGCCGCGATCACTCCTCCGCGCCAGCCGAGACCGCCCCAGCCCGATCTGGTTCTCGTTCCGGACGCGCCCCCAGATCCCCAGGCTCGCATCGAAGCGCTCCAACAGCGTGTGCAATCATTGGAGCAGCGGGTCGACGCGCTGGAGCGAGCGCTGAAACAGCAGAGTAAGCCCTAAGGGCCGCACGAAATTCGGCCGAAGCAGCCTCCGCTTTTCCGCCGCGGACGCGACCCCGCCGTCGCTCGCGGCACGGTCGCCGCGAGGCAATGCGACGTTCTTCGGGGAGCGGTCTCCTTCTTTTCCCGGTCGTTCGGTTCGCGGCCTTGCGTGCTGCGGCGGCGCGGTTCCCGCGTATACAGCGGCCCGCCTTGCCCCCTGCGTGCCATCCGTGTATGGTGCGGCCATGCCTTTCCACACTCCCTCCACGATCTCGCTGCGTTGCACTTCGGCAGAAACCGTTGGCGATGCCCTGCGACTACTGTTCAGCCATCTGGAACTGGACAAGGCGGCCGGCTACGTCGAGCTTCTGGCCGAGGGCTTTCGCTCGGGGGAGACGCCGTGGGATTCGCTCCTGGAGGCCCGGCGCGGAAAGCAGCTTGTCGGGACCGCGCTCGTTCAGGTCCAACCTGGCCATACCGCCGTCGTCTGGCCGCCCCGGCTAGTGGCCGGCGAGCCAACGAGTACCGCGGAACGGTTGCTGACCGTCGCCACGGAGAAGCTCGAGCGTGAGGGCGTGCACGTTGCCCACGCGCTTTTGGATCGGGTGGAGGCCGCGGACGAAGCGGTGCTTCGCAAGGGAGGGTACGAGGCGCTGGCCACCCTCCTCTACCTGGTGAGTCTGGAGATCGAGTTTCCTCACGCTCCTCCCCAGGGACCGCTGGAGTTCGAACCGTACGGAGAGGATAACCACGATCGACTGGCGGCGATGGTCCAGGCAACCTACGAAAGCTCGCTCGATTGCCCGGCTTTGGACGGTTTGCGGGGGATCGAAGATGTGTTGGCGGGGTACCGAGCCACCGGCGACTTCTCGCCCCAGAGGTGGTTCATCCTCTGCCATGCTGGGACCGATGTCGGCTGCCTGATCCTGACCGATCACGCGCGCGACGAGAATTGGGAGTTGATCTACATTGGCTTGGTAGCTTCGGCGCGTGGGAGTGGATGGGGAAAACAGGCCGTGCGGTATGCGCAATGGCTGACGCGTCAGGCACGTCGACCGCGGCTGGTTTCGGCCGTCGATGCGTCGAACCGACCGGCCTTGGAAATGTACGCGTCCACGGGATTTCAGGCCTGGGACCGGCGCTATGTCTACGTCCGGACCTTTCCCAAAAATCGGCGCGAGGACTCCTAGGTTCGAGTTGCTTCGGCGGGATTGCCGAAGTCGGTAATCGATGCACGGAGGAGTGCAGCGTTAGCCTTGCTTGGATCAGGAGTTAGTGTGCCCAGGGGAAGAATGCCTTGCGGAGGTCCGCGTGGCGACCTTCAACAGTTTTTCCCCGTGAGGTCAAGATTGCCGTCTGGGGCGGGTGCTGGCCTTCGGGAGAAGGTCTTCGGCTTTTTCCTTGAATTCGGGCCGCCGCGCACCCTCAGCAGTGGATTCTTCTCCCGCTCGCTCAAGCCGAGGTTTGACAGCACAGCTAGCAGGGCTACAATCAGCACTTCGGGTGACAGATTCAGCAACCTAGACGGCCAGCGTCGTCGGAGCCACGTGTCTCATCCTCCGACGTCGTTTTGATCGCACTGCGAGAGTGAATTCCACACCGCAAAGGTGAAGCCGCCGGGGGAAGACCGCGCCTGAGGATGGCCAGGAAGTGACCAGGGACGATATGGAAATCGTGTCGGTGCTGCGCATCGCGCTAGCTGACAAGGTCGGCAAAGAACGCTACGAACTCTGGTTCGGCGCCAGCACACGGCTCGAATTGGACGAGGGGACGTTGACCGTCCGCGCTCCCAGCCCGTTCTTTCAGGACTGGTTGCGATCCAATTTCCGTCAGGAGATCGAGACGGTGTGCCTCGACACGCTGGGCGCGTGTCCCACGCTTCGCTTCTGCGTGGATTCGGCCCCGGCGGAGTCATCCTCCATGAAACCGCGGGCCGAATCGGATCCCGCGGTCAAGCGGTGCGCGAAGAGCGAACTCGGCATGGTGCGCCACGCGATTCCCGAAACCGATGCGGGATCGGAGCCCGCGGTCGCGCCTCTGCGACGCCGCTTTTGCGAACTGGAGTCGTTCGCCTGCGGGGCCTCGAACCGGCTTGCCTATGCCGCCGCCCAGATGGTGGCCGAGCGTCTGGGCGAGCTCTCGCCGCTGGTGATCCACGGTCCGACGGGCGTGGGCAAGACCCACCTGCTCCAAGGAATCGTCGGAGCGGTGCGCAAGGCACGTCCTGGGGTGAATGCCCTGTATATTTCAGCCGAGCAATTCACGAGCGGCTTTCTCCAAGCCCTCCGCGGCAGCGGCCTGCCCAGCTTCCGCCAGAAGTACCGTGGCGTGGAACTGCTCGTAATCGACGACCTGCACTTCTTCTGTGGCAAACGCTACACGCAGATGGAGCTGTTGTACACGATCGACACGCTGTGCGCGAGGGACGGCAGGCGGTATTCGCCGCCGACCGAGCGCCGTCGGAGTTGGTGGAATTGGGTCCCGAGTTGAGTACTCGCCTTCATGGAGGCATGGTGTGCCGCGTCGAGCCGCCGGAGTATGCCACCCGGCTGGACATCGTGGCCGGGATGGCGCGGCGCATGGGCCTGGGCGTACCCGAAAACGTATGCCAGTATATGGCGGCCAACCTGACCAACCACGCCCGCGAACTCTCCGGGGCGCTGTGTCGCCTGGAGGCTGCCAGCCGCGCCTGGGGTCGGCCCATCGATCGTTCTTTGGCCGAAGAAGTCCTGGCCGACATGATCCGGCCGCCAGCCGCGTGGTCCGTCTGGCCGACATCGAGAAGGCCGTGTGCGAAACCTTTGGCCTCCTTTCGGCGAGCCTCCAATCGGGGCGCAAGGCCAAGTGCATCAGCCAGCCGCGCATGCTGGCCATGTGGTTGGCGCAAGTACACGCGTGCCGCGCTCACCGAAATCGGCAGCTACTTCGGACGACGCAGCCACAGCACCGTGGTCTCAGCGCAAAAACGCGTCGAAGGCTGGTTGGCCGAAGGGAGTGAGGTGGAACTGGCCGACAGCACCTGGAAAATCGACGAAGCGATTCGTAAGGTCGAGCAGAAGCTGCTGGCCGGCTGACGTCCCTGGGGTCAATCCCAGAACCTCCTGCGGCGCGGCGATTTCTCGGCCGCAGAGGGCCCCAACGGCGATTCTCGGACCGCTTCATAAACGATCGGGGATGCGGCGTGTGCTCCCGCCGACATCCCCGATCTTGCTTGCGGACTGGTTTCGCCGATGCACATGCCCGCACCCCTTCGGCCGTCCCCCGTGGCGAACGGCCGGGAAACGACGGGCGCAAAGCTTGCCGCCGGTTTGAATCAGGCGAACTTGGTGATACCGGGCAAGGCCACAGGATACTTGCCGTCCTTGTCGGGCTTGACCGGCGGGTCGGCCTCCCAGGTGTAGGCCTGGGGAGACAGGTCTTCCTTGGAGTTGATTGCGTCCTCCCAGGTGAGTCGTCTGGCCCGTGTAGGTGACCATGCGGCCGAGGATCGCCAACATCGTGCTGCGCGCCATGTAGAGGCCGTTGTTGATCGGCTTGCCGGAGCGGATCGCGGCGAACAGTGCCTGGTGCTCGGCATCGTACATGCCGGGCGCGGCGTCTTGGGGTCGAACTTCCAGATGGTCTTGCCGGCGCGGTCCTTGATCACGTTGCCGCCGAGCATATTGGCCATTCCCTTCGTGCCCATGAACGTATCGGTGGTGTCGTTCCAGCAGCCGGCCTGCTGGCGGCAGAACGAATACGCGCGCATGCCGTTGGCATACTCGTAGACCACGGCGTGGTGGTCGAAGATGTCGCCATACTTAGAATCGGTGCGGACCTGGCGGCCGCCGAGCCCCCAGGCGGCTTGGCGGCGGCTCGTCGTGCATGGCCCAGCCCACCTTGTCCAGGCTGTGGATGTGCTGCTCGACGTTGTGATCGCCCGAGAGCCAACGTGAAGTAGTACCAGTTGCGGACCTGGAACTCCATCTCGGTCCAATCGGGCTGACGGCCGCGGTGCCAGAGCGTGCCCGTGTTGTAGGTCACCTGGACGCTCACGATGTCGCCGATCGCCCCGTCGTGGATCTTCTGCATCGTGTCGCGGACACGGCGCGTCATAGCGCCAGCACAGGCCCGAGACGACGTTCAGCCCCTTCTTCTTGGCCTGCTCGGCAGCTCGCCAGCACGCTCCGCACGCCGGGCGCGTCGACGGCCACGGGCTTTTCGCAGAAGACGTGCTTGCCGGCGGCGATCGCCTCCTTGAGCGAGATCGGACGGAAGTGCGGCGGCTCGCAGAGGAGCACGACGTCGACGCCGCTGGCGATCAGCTTCTTGTAGGCGTCCAGTCCGACGAAACAGTTCTCGGGCTTCACGTCCACGCGATCGCCGAAACTCTTCTTGAATTCGCCCAGCGCCAGTTGCAGCGGTTCCGGGAAAGCGTCGGCCAGGGCTACCAGCTTGGCGTTCGGGTCGGCATTGAGCGCCTGGGCGGCGGCCCCCCTGCCCCGTCCCCCGCAGCCGATCAGGCCGACTTTGAGGACGTCGCTTCCGGCGGCATGGGCGCTCTGGGCGAGCGTCAACCCGCCGAGGACGGCGCCGGCCGCCGCGCCGGTCTTAAGGAAATCGCGCCGCGAGGGCCGAGAAGTGCCAGGGGACATACGGGAGTCAGACATGATGCGCTCCTTCAAAAGTGGCAGGAGGGTCAGGCGGGGCCGAGCCCTTGACGAGTCAGCCCCGTGCCGGGTTGGGGCAGGAACCTCATCATAGTCGCGGCCGAAAAGGGGAGCAAGCTCGGCGAAAAATCCGCCGCTCTGCCGGCAATCACCGCGCACTGGTCACCGCGCGGACCAGCTCCTGGTCCAGAGCCTCCAGGTCTTCGCCAAAGGCCTGGCGGAAATCCTTCAGCCGCGTCTCGGCGTCGTCCCACCGCATCGGCTTCTTGGCCGAAAGCGTGCGCGCGTAGTCCAGATACTGCCGAGGATACTTGTGAATGAGGAAGTAGGTGAGGGCCCATGCCTCGGCATAGGCGTTCGCGCTCGTCGACGGCTCCAAGAGTCGCTTGTCGGTGGCCAGAAGCGAGATCAGCGAACCGGCCGGCCGTTGTGCCAGGTAGCTCTTGAACTGCGTCAGCCGCGGCCGGTTCAGCTTGCCGATGCTGCTCCAGCCCTTGGTGCTCGTAAGATCGGGCGTCTCGAAGAACATCGCCACTCCCTCGCTGAACCAGCGCGGGCAATCACTGAACCGCGTGTGCAGGTCGCAGTTGAAGGCGATCTGGTGCGTGACCTCGTGAACGATCGTGGCGACGTTCCAACCGGCTTCGGGTTGCGCGAGGATCTGGTTGATCTGCGCCAGCGTGTTGCTGCTCCGCTTGCGCGGTTGACTCGGCCCCGCCGAACCGGATAGATCGTACATCGTCATCCGGTTCGTCTTCATGTTGAAGTAGCCGATGATCGCCGGCGCGGCATCGCCGACCTCCAATCGCGGCATGCTCGATGTACGACGGCCGGTCGCGAAACACGATGGCAACCAGCGGAAATTCGGGCTCGCGCAGCTTGAAGCCCTTGCGGCTCCAGTAGTTCGTAAACGCCCCGTAGAGCTTCTCGAAGAGCGATCCGCACCACTGCGCGTATTCACGCGACGTATTGTAGAGAATCACGAAGTGCGCGGTGCGGTAGAAGTCGAATCCCCGCGGCAACTCGGGCAGGATCTTCTCGGCCATCTCATTGGCCGAGTAGGGCTTGAACGGCGTGGCATCCTGCGTGTGCTCGATCATCTCATCCGGCTGCACGGCCCAGATGTCGCCGTCGCGCGCCAGCAGCATCACCCCGCCGTCTTCCGCGCGGAGCAGCAAACGGCCCGCTACCTGGTGTTCGACGTTCTTCTGGCGAAAGCTGAGGTGATCGATCGCCTTCGCGGGCACGGCACCGGCCGCTCCCAGGGCTACGCAGAGGATCGTCCGCCAGGCGCTTGTACTCAAGGGCTTCATCCGGGGGCCGCCGCAGTAGGCTCATGAGGCTCGTTCAGGCCGTTGCGGCCTTTCCGACGATGTCCATCCTTCCAACCTCTCCATTATAGCGGACGCCCCCAATTGGCGGCGTGCGAAAACTCCTCTCCGTGCCGACGCCTCTACTCTCTCCGCCCCCACCGGCGAGCCAGCGCCCCCGCCGCCCATGCCGCAACGGCGGCGATCCCAACCAGGGTCAGGCAGATCCCCGCCACCCGGTCCTGGACTCCCGTGTGCAGCAGGTCGAAGATGCGCAGGGAGAGGGTGGTCATGCCGGGCGGGACGACGAGCACGGTGGCCGCCAGGTCGCCCAACGACAGCACCAGCACGACGAGCCATGTCAGGGCCACGGCCGAGAGTCGACTGGGCAAGCCGACGCGCCAGAATCGCGCCCACCGGCCTGCCCCGTCGACGGCCGCCGCGTCCAGCATTTCCGGCGAGACCGTCCGCAGCGCCTGCCAGGCGATGAGCGCGGCCGGGGCGATGCCGCGGACGGTCAGGGCCAGCCAGGCGCAAGGATCGATTGATCGTACAGAGCGGCCATCCACCCGACCTGACGGTGGTTGAGCAGGCGAATGACCGCCAGCCCAACCACGGGTCCGGGAACCGAAAGCCCGATGGCCGCGATCGCCAGCAAGAGCAAGACGCGGCCGCTCCCGCGTCGCGCAAACCACCCCAGCGCTGTCCCCGCGACGGTCGCTGCGGTGGCAGCCAGCGTTCCGATCGCCAGCGACCAGCCCATTTCGCGGCGAAAGCCGAGCGGGCTGGCTGCGATCGTCTCCAGGCATTTCTGCGCGGACCAGATGCGTTCCAGCCCCGCATCGGTCGTTGTCACGTGCAAGCCGGCCTGATAGCCAAGACTGGCCAGCGGGATTGCAGCCAGACCCAGCAGGACTCCCCACGTCACAACCCCGGCCCAGACACGGTAGTTTCCCAGAGGGAAGATGCGGCATGACCGAATCCCGGTCCTCGCATCCGCCGGTACCAGGCGCCCGACCAGCGCGACCGCTCCCAGGGCAAGCCAGCCCGAAAGCACAATGCCCGGTGCGACCGCACGCCATGTGGCCTGAGGATCCGGGCCGGTGGCGAACGACGTGTAGATTTCCTCGGCGAAGGTCCGCACGGAGAACAGGTCGGTAACCGTCATTTCTCCCGTGGTGAGGATCGCCACCCACAGCGCAGCCAGGCTAATCGCCCCCAGGCTTACGCGTAACGTCACTTTCCAGAGCGTCCGCCAGGCCGAGCCGTCCAGCAGGGCCTGATCCTCCAACTCGGGATCCACACGGCGCAGCCCGAGGCTCACGATCAGCGTGGCCCAAGGCAGCGCGGCCAGCGTGTGGACCCCGACGGCGCCGGTCCATCCCTGAAGCAGTGTCGGCCCACCGCAAGCGAGGCGGAGCCACCCTTGCATCCCCAGGGCGCTCTGCCACGCCGCAGCCTGGACGTATAAGGGGACGAACAGCAGCACGGTCAATACGGCCAGCCCGGCGCGGCGAGCCGGGAAGGTCGGTCCGCGCGCAGGAGACACGCCAGCAGAACGGCTAACGGCAGGCACAACGCGCAGCTTGCGGCGCTCAGTCCCAAGCTATTGAACAACAAGGACCGCGACCGCGCATCGACGGCGGCAAAACCCAAGATCGTGAGGGCGGCGGCCAGCAAGACCAAGCCAAGCGGCAGGTGGCGCGCGGCGCGATACCGCGAGGGCGACGCCTCTCCGTGCGTCGTGCGCGGCCGGTTCTGGTCCATGCAATTCGGTCCTATGGGTGTCTGCATGGTGAATGATCGGTACTGCCTGGCCGTAGGGCCTTGTTTTCCGGCCTCCCGCCGGTCGGCCTGGCACATTGGCTATGCAGGGCTCAATAAGAACCGATCCAAGAGCTACTGCAACGGCCTACGCGGCCGAGTGATTCTGGGGCAGCACGCGGTTCTCGGGCCGGCTCTAAGGCGGCCGCGGCGAGGCCGGCCTCGCCGTGCAAAACGGGTCCGTTTCTCTCGCGCGGGGAATACTTGGAACCTATCCCGGAACTACCAGGAAAAGGGTCCGCGGCCGGGGAATCCGGTAGCGCCCAAAGGTTCTGGGATCGGCTCCTAAAACGTATTCCGGAACTGCCGCTGCGGCCGTGTGCGGCCGGAAAGACTGCAGCATCTCTAAAGGTCCCGGGATCGGCTCTTAAAACTCGTCGCTACCCATCAACTTCTGTTCGACCTGGTCGGCTTGCCATGCGACCGCCGACAGGACGCGGCTGACTTCGAGCGGATTGAGCGTATCGGCGAGCTGTTTTCCCTGGAGCACGACGATTTCGCTGGCCGCTAAGATTGCGGACGGCGAAACTGCCGTGGACGGTGTCGGCATTGAAACGCAGCAGGATCGAGGCGTTCTTCTCCGAGGCCGGACCGCAGACCGACCAGTAGCTGACCAAGGCGTGGCCCGAGTCGTCGGGTTTACCGAATTCGACCATCACCTTCTGCTTGCGCAGCGTTCCCAGCGGAACGACCACTTCCCAAGTATCGCCCGACTCCTGCACGGTGTAGCCGGCCGAGGTGGCCACCGAACGCACGATTTGCCGCGGATCGAGTGAAACCGGATGCAACTGGCTCAGGTCTTGCCCCGACCACCCGGCGGCCAACGGGCCGGACGCAGTCTGGGCAGGCGGGGCCTGCGGCACAGGGACAACCGGCGAAGAGGCGCCCGGTCCGGCCGTCATCGCCTGCTGGAGCATTCCCGGAAGCATCATGCCCAAGTCCCGCGCCCATGCCCATGCCCATCGCTCCCGCCGTAGCCTCCCCCGGTCTCTGCCATCTTCGGTGAGACTGTTCGCCGCCTGATAGCGGAGGAACGCGTTGAGGTCCCCGACGGCTCCCATCGCGCTGCGGGCGTCGATCGCCTTCTGGACTTCGTCGGGCGGAGTGATGGCGTTGATGAAGAAATCGACCAGTTCCAGCCCGTACTTGTCGAACTCCTCGCTCACCTTGGCACGCGTGGCCGAAGCCGATCTCGTCGTACTGGGAAGGCAAGTCCAGGATGCTCGACCTGGAGCGTGCCGAGCAGGTCGGTGAGCCGTGAGACGATCAGGTCCTTGAGGTACGAGGTTACCTCGTCGGTCGTGTACTTGCCCTGGCGTGCCGACCAGGGTGTTCACCAACAGCGCCGCGTCGGCTACCCGGAACGAAAACTTGCCGAAGCTCCGCAGGCGGACGATGCCGAAATCGCGGTCGCGCAGGGCGACCGGTTGGCGCGTGCCCCATTTCTGGTCGACGAACGTTTGCTTGCCGACGAAATACACCGAGGCCTGGAAGGGCGACTTTTCCCACGGAATGGTCGAGAATCCGCGTGAGCAGCGGCACGTTGGCCGTGGTCAGCGTGTGCCGGCCCGGGCCCAAAGCAGTCCATGGCCTTGCCGTCGCGGAAGAAGATCGCTTCCTGGGTCTCCTGGACGATCAGTTGAGCGCCCAGCTTGATGTCGGCCGAGCCCTCCGGCGGCATTCGCTCGACCAGTGAGGTGTTGGCGGAATCGAAGAACTCAATGACTTCCAACCGGATCGCCATCATTGCACCCTATCGTAGGCCTTGTCGGATCGCGGCTCCTGTGGAACCGGCGCCTGTTTGATTCCCCGGGGAACAAGGCGAGCACGCCTGCTCCCAACTTCGCCAACGCATCGTCTAGTTCCAGCCCCGCAGCAGGTTGTCGCGACGGTCCCAGCGGCCCTGCACGTCGTCGACCTCCGGGAACAGCGCCGCAATCGCCGCGGCGATCTCGTCTGCCACGCTCGGCAGACGCTCGATTCTTACCGCCAATTCATCGACCACCGTGGTCAACCCCCGGTCGTACTCGTATAGCTCGTCGAGCCGCTGCTCATCGACACGGACCATGCCGAAGAACGCGCTGTAGCCCTGCATGGCACCCTGGATACGGCCGATCAGCTTGTCGACTCGGCCGCGCAGGCGATCGATCTCGGGGAGAATCGCCAGTTGGCCCGCCTGCACCAACAGCCGGGATCGGTCGTCGAGGGCTCGCTTGGCTCGCTGGAGCCGCTCGGCGAGCCACTGACGAATCATGGCGTCGCTCTCGCGGCGGTACTCTTTGTCCAGGTAGCCGCGGAAGCCAGGCAGGTTTCGGAGAAACGTTTCGACCGGGTTCCGGTCGGCCGCAGCATCCTGCGGTTCCATAAGCCCCCCCTTTCTTCCTGTGCCATACCAAGGACAGCCCTCGTTGACTGGGGGCATTGTAGCGAGATCCTCCTCGACAGGGAGGATGGGTACCGTCCATGACCGCCCGTTGTGACGCCGGCATGACCTCGTGACCCGCGCAGCGAGCCCTCGTCGCAACGCGGCAATTCTCCATTCATCCCAGGTTACCGATGATTCGGGCACTATTCCTCTTGGCGTTGCTCAAGGGCCTGTGATATAGTCCCGCCTCTTCTCACAGGGGTGCTTCTGGCCCACGGCCCGTGCGAGGCGAACCACTCTCGATGGATGGCCCTTACCATAAACCGCTGCTGCTGGCTCTGTGCCTGGTATTGGCGGGCTGTTCGAGCCCGACGGGCGAGCGTCGCACGTTCATGCAGCGGCTCTTCGGAAAGGCTTCCGACGAAGTGCCTGGGATCATGGCGCCGCAAAAGCGCGTGACCGCGATCCGGGCGATGGCTTCCGAGGCTGCCAGTCGTGGTCCCGAGGCGCAGGAGCAATTGGCTCAGCGTTTTGCCGCCCTGTACCCCAAAGAAAGCGATCCGCTGATTCGTACCGAGTTGGTGCGCGCGTCCTCGAAGTTCTCCGCACCGACGGCGTCCGCGCTCTGCGCACCGCCGCAAAGGACACGGATCCCGACGTCCGGATCGCGGCCTGCGAGTGTCTGGGTCGGGAAAAGGGGTCCGAGGCGACGGCGGCTCTGGCCGAGGTGCTGGGCAGCGACATCGACATCGACGTCCGGCTCACGGCAGCGCGTGCGCTGGGCGATCGCGCCGATCCAGCGGCCGTCGCCGCGCTGGGCTGGCGCTCGAGGATCGCGACGCTGCCATGCAGTATCGCGTCGTTACCTCGCTTCGCGAGGTTGCCCCACAAGACATGGGCAACGACGTGGAGCGATGGCGCCACTATGTGAAGGGCGAGACCCCGCCGCCCCCCAAATCGGTCTCGATCACCGAGCAGATCCGCGGCATGTTCCGCTAGTGAGGCCCGCGCAGCGAATCAGCGCCGGACGGCCAGGGAAACGCCGGATTCCAGCCGTTTCGGCGGGAATCCGGGATGAATCGCGAACATGGTCTGCGTCGGCATCAATAGTGTCCCGGGCACGGAATGCCGGCCCGTGCCGGTCTCGGGTCGTCCGCGCCCCAGGGCGCGCACGGGTGCTCCTGCGACGTAACCGTGCACAGATCCACCGGGGACTGGCTCATTTTTCGGCCCATTTCGTTCTCTCCCTTGCAGGGGCGCTAAGGGCGAAAAACGTGCCCGTCTTCGGACGGCCCGCGGGGGATGGCACGGCCTGGCCGCCGCAGATCTGCGGTTCATCCCGAGGGTTCCCCATCGTGCGACGATGCCGTCCCCGGGTGCGCCCGCGAATATGCTAGACTTCCAGGGGTGAGCGGGCAGATGAACACGCGCAACGCGCTCCGGCCGTCCGCTAAACTGTTTTGCGGTTGCCCCTCAAGTGGAGAATCCGTACGATGGAGGCGGGCTGGGCAGGAAGCGCGGAGAATCCAGGCGAGCAGGTCGGGGCTTGGATCGCCGGAATGCCCGCCGCTTCCACCGCGAGCAGGAAGGGTGGATAGCGCATGGACGGCAGCGTACCAAGATGGCGCGACCTGCACGGCAGCGGCAGTGGCAGTGCCGCCGCACCCCATCGCAGAACGGCGAGGCGAGCCAGCAGCCCAGCATGAAACCTCTTCGCTTCACCGACCGCTTCAAGACCCTCTACAGCCTGGCGATTCGGCTCTCTGAATCCGCCGAGGCCGATGCGGTGTTGCTCCTCCTCGAAGGTCCCGCCGACTGGGGTCGGCTGAAGAACCTCGCCGGCGAAGAGAAGGTGATCGTGGCCGCCGACACGGCCCGCGAACTCGACGGTGCCAAGGAGGCGGGTTTGGATACCGTCATCCTCAACATGCCCGCAAGCGCGGTCTACGATCGCCTTACCCAGGCCATTCTCGAAGCCGTTGCCGACGACATCCTTGCCCCCGGGTCGTCGGTCGTTGCCCTCTACAGCGGCTTCGAGGCCGACGTGATGGATTCCGTAAGCGTGATCAACCTCGGCGAACACCTCGACCGGCTCACCGGACGTGATCTGCGGCAGTTGGAGACGCGCGTGCCGCTCGATACGCTCAAGCTCGTCGTCGATCTCGCGGTCGAGATCGGCCGCGAGGGCCGCGAGGGGAAACCGGTGGGAACGATGTTCGTAGTGGGCGATACGCGTAAGGTGCTGTCGTGCAGCCACCCGGTCGGTTTCGACCCCGTGCGCGGCTACAGCCGGAAGGAACGGAACCTCGACGATCCCAAGGCGCGTGAGGCGATCAAGGAAATCGCGCAGTTGGACGGGGCGATCATCGTCTCGCCCGATGGAACCGTCGAAGCGGCTTGCCGCTATGTCGATGCTCCCGCCACCGCGCTGACGCTCTCCAAGGGGTTGGGGTCGCGCCATTGGGCCGCCGCTTCGATCAGCCGCGCGACCAAGGCCGTGGCGGTCACCGTCAGCCAGTCCAACGGTACGGTGCGGCTGTTTCAGAATGGTGAGGTGGTGCTGCGGATCGAGCCGCTCCACCGGCGGCCGATGGTCTGGAAGGACTTCGAATACGAGCCTCCTGCCACGGAAGGTCGCGGCAAGACCAAGCCCGACGCCTGATCCCCGCGCACCGAATCTTGCCCTCCCAGCCCTAGCGCCTCCGGAACCGCGGTCGTGGAACCCCAGCGCGCAGCAGATCGCTGTGGGCGAACGCTCCTGAAAGCGGCTCTCAACTCGCCTGCGGCCGCTCGAGGGCCAGCTTCACCTCGAAGCGGCGAGTTCGGTCGTTGGGCCGCGCCATGTGGACCTCGAGCACGCTCCGCGCCGGACCCGAAGGCTCCGGCACCTCGTAGCGGAACAGGCCCGGATCGTTGAGCAGGCGACGGCCGAACCCGAAACGGCTGGCGAGCAAACGGATCAGCTTGCCCGCGTCGCCGGTGGTTCCCTGGAAAGTGATTCGCTCCACCTGCTGGCGCACGTTGAAGTAGTAGGTGAGCACGCCGGCCAGATCGTCTTCCGCCGCGCCGGTTACCAACCCAATGCGGTAGCCCTGCAGCGGCAGTTGGGATAGACCCGCCGACACGAAGGACCAGCGAGAAAGTACCCAGCCCGGCGTCACGTCGAAACGGAGCACGTCCTCCAGCGAGTCGGTGGCGATCGTAGGCAGACGCTGCTGGCTGTTGGCTCCGGACGCCGTCGCAGCCGCCGAAAACCAGTCGCTGCGCAGCGCAAGAACCGGAGCCGAGGGGGACGCGGTGGTCAATGCAGTCGCGCCCCCGGCCGGCACCTCGAGCGAAGCCGTCGGCAATGCCGCGTCCTGCATCGTCTTCCACCAGTCGGCTGCCGTGAAAGCCCCGAGCGGACCGATCGACGCGATCGCCGGCAGCAAGTACCACCAAATCTTCTTCTGCACGCCTTTTCCCTTCTCAGCCTTCCCCGGGTCCACCCCGACGGCCAACCCCCTTGTTCGCGCCGCCCGTTGCGCGACAATCAAAGGTCGCGAGAGTGCGGCGCTTCGTTTCTTGCATCGGCCCGCGGTGCGGCAGCCCTTGCCCGCACCCCTGCGCGACCGCTCAAATTGCCCCAAACCTTTCCGTGGAGCAAGCCTCAGAATCGGCATGACAGGCGAAATCGACGACTATCGCTGGCTGGTCGGAGAAGAGGCGCGGCCTTGGCTCAATCGCGCCGCGGCTGAGACCGCCTCGCTCGTGACCCTGGCGGCCCGCCTGCGCCGCGATCTTGGGGCAAACCGGGCTCGACTGGTCCTCCAGCAGGTGGAACTTCGCCGCCGCGCGCTCGCCAAGTTCACCCGAGCCGATCAGATGTTCTTTACGGCGGTCGGCTTGGAGCAGGCGACCGACGAGCGCGTGGCCGCCTACAAGGCCGGGCGGTTTCCCCAGGGCCAGGCGATCTTCGACTTGTGCTGCGGGATCGGCGGCGACCTGCTGGCACTCACCGGAAGTGGGCCGGTGGTCGGCGTCGAGCGGAACGAGGTCACCGCCCTTGTGGCCGAAGCGAACCTCCATGCCTTGGCGCCCGAGGTGTCGTGGCGCCGAGATGCCAAGGTCCTCGTCGCCGACGTACAGAACCACGCATGGACCGCTCCTTGGCATCTCGACCCCGATCGACGCCCCGCAGGCCGCCGAACCACTCGCGTCGCCTTGCATGAACCGGGATGGACGACCGTCGAGCGGCTCCTGGCCGAGCACGGACACGCTGCCATCAAGCTCGCCCCGGCCGGCGACGTTCCCGACCCTTGGCCCCAGGAAGCGGAACTCGAATGGATCAGCCGTGCGCGGGAATGCCGGCAGTTGGTGGCCTGGTTCGGCGCGCTGGCGCGCGCACCGGGAAGGCGTCGGGCCACCGTGCTCACGACGCATGACCCGGCCGGCGCATCGACGGTGACCGGCATTCCGGACCAGCCGATGGCCACGGCGGCGCGGATCGATCGCTACCTGTTCGAGCCCGACGCTGCCGTGCTCGCCGCACGCCTGACGGGTGAACTGGCCTCGCGCTACGGATTGGCGGCTCTCGGGCCGTCCACGGCCTACTTGACCGGCGATCGCGCCCTGGCCGATCCGGCCTTGGCATGTTTTGAAGTGGCCGAGGTGCTCCCCTACGATATGAGGCGCCTGAAGAAGCTGCTTGCCCAACGCAGCATCGGCCGGCTGGAAATCAAGAAGCGAGGCGTCCGCGACGATTTGGAGCAACTACGCAAACGGCTCGCGCTCCGCGGCGAGGCCGGCGCAGTGCTCTTCCTGACGCGATGGGGTTCGGGCGTGACGGCAATCCTCGCCCGGCGCAGAGTAAAGCGGACGGTGAGACGTGGCCGACGCCAAGCCGGTCGGCGTTACCGTTTCGTCGTTCCGGCTGGGTTCAGTTCCGGTGCACCCTCTTCCAGCCGTTGGGCCGACTTTGCTTCCTTGGAGAGAACCTTGGGGCCCTCGGCAGCCTTCTTCGGAGCTTCGGCGACCTTTTTCTCGGGCGCGGTCGCAGCGGCGGCCGCCTTCGTCTCGGCGCTCGACGCTTGATCCGGACTGGTAAGTGGAAGTGCGTTGGCCGTCTCGACAGGTTGGGACGCGGCCTCTGCCGGCCCAGCGGCCTCGGGCGCCGTCGCGCCAACCTCAGTGGTCTTGGCCACACCATCGAGCAGTTTCTCACTGAATTCAATCTTGTAGTGGCAGCTACTGGCTGCCCCGCTGAACCCAAACACATCTTTGTCGTTGTCCAATCGCTGGCTGATGACGCGCCCCGCAGCGATGTCGAATTGCACTGCCCCGTTGGCCTCGTGGCGCACGACCTCCATCTCGACCAGCGGATCGCGAACGGGCGTAATCACCGTGGTTGCCACGCGAATCTTCGCAATTCCGTCGGCAACTTCCAGCAAGGTGAAAGTCTGGAGGACCTTGACCTTCTTGACCAGCTTTCCCTTGACCGGGATGTCCAAATCGTTGGTGAGCGTCCAGGGGGCACCCACCGCAACCGGTTCCTCAGGAAGGGGAATTGTGACTTGGCTTTCCGACTTTGCCCCCGCCAGGTGCTCGCGGTGAAGCACTTTTCCCTTGGCATCCAGCTTGACGCGGGAGAGAGGAACGCCGATGGACTCGGCCACGCCCTCGAAGCCCAGCGGCGGCTTCTTGTCGGTCTTGCTGTTGTAGCGGATCTCCATGCGTCCGGAGAGCTTCTGACGCATGTCCACGTCTTCCACGTAGTTTTCCAGCGTGGCGGTGCCGTCGGCCGACACCTCTTTGACTTTCCAAAGCTTTACCGAGAGACTCGCCCATTCGGCTACCAGTGTGCTGCCGTTGATCGTGGTCTTGGTCTCTCCTTTCTGTTCGACCTGCCAGCGCACCGTCTCTCCCGGCTGGAACCGGTAGCGGAGCATGTGCTTCTCAGCGCTCGACTTCTCCGCGGCTGGTTTGCTGTTTTCGCCGCCGGCCAGCAGGGCGGTGGCGACCAGAACCCATCCAACGGCCCACATCGCATGCGCGATCCACTCTCGGAGCAGGCGACGGCCCGGAGCTCTCCCGGATGAGCGCTGAATCGGCTGGGAAAGCCGGCTGATGACTCGGAACATACGCGATTCCTTTCCTATTCGTGCTTCCTGCATCGCAAGGGAACCGGAACGTGCCGGCGCCCTCACAACGTTCGATGTCCGAGGTAGACTCGTCCGCCCCACCCCAGCTTTTCCCTCAGCGTGCGATAATAGCTGTGGTGTGGAACCGAGACCATGCGGAATTGTACCTTGGCCTTTTTCACGCGCACGCGGTCGCCTTCCTCCAGCACGCTCAGTACGCGGCCATCCACTACGGCCGCAGTCTCCACCTGCGCTTTGACGACGGCCAACTCGTAGATTCGGTCGGCAGAATCGACCAAGGGGCGGTTGGTCAGGGTGTGCGGGCTGATGGGCGAGATCACCACGGCCTGCAGTTCCTTGCGGAGGATCGGGCCGCCGGCCGAGAGACTATGGGCCGTCGAACCGACTGGGGTGGCGATAATCAAGCCGTCGCAACTATAAGTAGTGACGAGTTCTGAGTCAATGTAGAGTAATAGGTCGATCATCGTGAAGGCGGGACCGGTCTGCACCGTGACTTCATTGAGCGCGTAGCGCGCCGACCAGCGATTGCCCGTTGCGCATCACATGGCATTCAAGCATCAAGTGCTCGACTACCCGACCCGAAAGCCCCTGCTTTGCCAAGTCCTCCAGGACCTCGGCAAGCTCGCCGGGCGCAAGATCCGCCAGGAACCCCAACCGTCCCAGGTTCACCGCCACGACCGGAATCTGGTTCTGTCCCATCTGGTAGGCCGCGCGCAGGATCGATCCATCCCCGCCGAGCACGATCGCCAGATCCGCCTCAACGTCGCTGAGATCCTGCTTGCCGGTGAAATCGCTGACCACGATCTCCCCGTGGCGCTCGATGATCGGCCGGAGCTGTTCTGCCCCTTCAAGCACTCCCGCTCGGCCGGCAAAGCCGAGAAGGACGACGCGCAGCCGCCTCAATCTTCTCTCCTTTTCCCAATCGCCCTGCTCTCTGAGGGTGATGATATCCGTTCTCACCCCCCATGCAAACCTCAGTTTCGCCCGCACGCTCGACCCGAGTTGCCCCGTCGACCGTCTTGCCGCGGCCGAGTTACCGCGGGCGGGTTGCCGCCAGCATGCTGGCGGTCGCCGCTCCAGCGGCTGCCCCGATCCCGTCGCATCGACAGGGCCCGTCGCATCGAAGGCGTTGAGCGGAGAATGGGGCAAGGCAGACTAGGCTAGGCTCACCGCGGCTTGCGACGCCGCGCGTCGGACTCCAGCAGTTGCCGGTAGCCCTCGGCAGCCAGGATTTCTCCGACCGTCGCGGTCCGCCCCTCAGGCAGTTCCACCTTCTTGTCGAGGCGATCGCCCACTGTCGAAAGGCTCTCGAGTCTGGAGAAGTCCCGATCGAAACCGGCCAGCGCATAGGCTTTCGGGCCGATCAGCCCGTGCTTTACGAGCAATTCCATCACCCGGCGAATCCCGGGGGGCGGCTCCTTCCGCCCGTCGGACCAGCCGGCAACGAACGGCACGCGCTTCACACGCTCGATCGGTCCGACCTCAAAACCTTCATGGGCGAAGCCGGGTGAGTTGTCGGCAGCCAGGAAGAAGGCGTACACGGTGCCGCGCGGCAAGCCGCGTACCGTCGTGCGACCGTACGGCATGCGGTTGAAGCCTATGGCACAGGTGAGGAATTGCCCGCCCAACGCGGCGAAGCCCAGGATCGGGTCGGCGGCGGGCGGCTTAGTGCTCAAGAGCAGGAATGTTTCATTGTTGCCCACTTCCTGGTCGAATCGTAGCACGCCGTCGCCCGCCGGCCGCAGCACCACCTTCTCGCTCTCCGCCGAGGGAAGCCGAACGTGGTCGGCCGTACCGAACAGGCGGATTTCCTCGCCCTGCAACTCCATGAACCCCTTGAAGGGACCCGCCCAACGCTGGGCAACCAGGCGATACTCGCCAGCCGGCAAGTTCTCCAGGGCGAACCGACCCTGCGGGTCGGTGACCGCCAGCAGGGGCGGACCGGCGTTGCCCCGCGCCCCCAGCGAATCGCTTACCGGCCGCCGAGTGAGGGACGAAACGGGCATACCCGTTCGCTGATCGCAGACCATGACCACGACCTCTGCCATGCCGGCACCCTCCTGCTCGACGACGCCGGCGAGTCGATGCCCCGGCTTGAAGGGCAACGCCGGGGGCTCGCGCCCGGTGACGCTCTGGTAGATTCTCGATGGCCGCCACGGCCTTCTTCTCGTCGGCGCCCTGGATGTACTGGTCGAGCAACCGTGCCGCCTGATCGCTCTGACGCCGCAACCTCCACGCGATCCGGTCAAACGTGTTGTTCTCCCGGTCAACCAGTGCGATCTCGAGCAGATGCCGCACAACTCTCTCCTCCAGCGTCGGCAATCCGCTAATGCCATAGTAGATCGCGCGGTAGCGGACTTCGCGGTCCGCGTCGCCGGCAAGACGCAGCAGCAGGTCAGTCCGATCGGACAGCCGCTGTGCGGACGCGTCTTGAGGCCAGTAGCTCCCCAAAAATCGCGCGACTTCGCGGCGGACCTTGACGTCGGGATCGGCCGCGACGGCCTCAAGTGCGGCAAGAAACGACTCGTCGAGGATCAAGCCGATGCTTTCCTTCTCCATGAGCGCGAGCGTGTCGAGGCGCACTTGGGAGGAGCCCTTCAAGAGGCTCTCGCGAAGGCGTGGCAGTTCGCCGGAGTACTTGTGGGTAACTTGCCTCTTGATTCGCTCTTTCGACCATTCAAAGGGCTTGAGTTCTCCCTTGAGCATTTTCTCGACCGACTCGGCCTTCTGGCGCGTCGACGCTTCGGTCGACGCCAGATAGGTTTTCAGAGAACCGAGCGCTTCTTCGCGCTGTGCCTGAGTGGCCCAGACGATGCGCTCCAGGTCGCTTGGGTCATCGGATCGCACGGCGCAGTCCACGAGCGCGCGGAGCACGGCCGGGGTCTTGGGCTCGACCAGCGACAGGCCCGAGTGGAGGGCGAAATGGCGGATTCCGCGCAGCTACCACGTCCGAGCCGGGCCAGTCCATGGCGTGGTAGAAGATCTCGATTGCCTCAGGATGTTGCGGCTTCCGGTTCCAGACGTATTTATTGCCCAGCCAGCGGAGAATGCTCTCGCGGTTCTCTTGCGTGGTCCGCAGCCCTTGGCGGAGGATCGGAAAGACTTCTTCGTCGGCCGTACGGTGCAGAACGGGCGCGCGGAACAACGCATCGAGTTTCTTGCCCCCCTCAGGGTCGTTCGCAAAGAAACGTTCGAAATCTGGCGGCTGGTAAGGGGCCGTGCTGCGCCAGGCAAGGCTTTCGGGCCGGCTGGCCTGGGAATCTGCTTTCTCGGCGGCCGAACCTGTCAGAAATGCGTGGAGGCAAAGTGCCCCTGCCACGCACAACCTTGACCAGAACGTGGAGCAATTCATTTCTACCCTCCCCGGAAGTGGCGGTGGGATCATTCACAATGCAGACATCGATAAAGCCCCCCTCCGCGTGAGGCGAGAAAACCGGCCCAGTATAACGTGCGTTCCCCGTTGTCGCCTGATCTGCCTGACGCGCTCGGCCCAGAGCGGGGCCGGCTGGCCGTGCCTCGACGGCCGGTTCTTAGCGAACGTCCAGGGCCACACGGAACCCCGTGGCATAGTCGCGGTAAAAGGGTGCGTTGTGTGCCCGGTTCGCCGAACGCGCGCGATGGGGCCGTTGATCGAACGCGCCCCCGCGCAGGACGCGCTCCTTGCCCCGGGCCGGTCCGCGAGGATTTACCGCGGGCGAATGCGCGTAGAAGTCGCGTCCATACCAGTCGGCGCACCATTCCCAGACGTTGCCGTGCATGTCGTACAAGCCGAAGCCGTTCGCCGCCCCACGCCCGACCGGCGCGGTGCCATTGATCGGTCCACCTCGGCCGTCCTCGTGTCCCTCGCCCGACACCCTTGCCACTTGGTACAACTCGGTCGCAGAGTCCCCAATCCAGAAGCGAGTATCCGTGCCCGCGCGGCAGGCCCATTCCCACTCGGCCTCTGTGGGCAACCGATAGGGCCTCCCCTCGACCGCTTGCAACCAGTGGCAGAAGGCCATGGCGTCGTTCCAACTCACCAGCACCACGGGATGGTCGTCGGTTTGGGCGAATCCGGCGTCGCGCCACGTATAGCGCGGATGCCGCTGGAATTGCCGAATGCCCACCGACCACGCCAGGCTCCCTTTGGGGTCTTCCTCCCCTTCCGTGCGATAGCCGGTCGATTCCACAAAACGGCGAAACTGCCCGACGGTGACTTCATGGACACCCAGGTAGAACGGGTCCGTGAGTTGGACGCGATGCGGAGTCTCGTCGTCCTCCCGCGCAGGATCGGAGTCGCGCGAGCCCATCGTAAAACGGCCCGCGGGCACGAGCACCAAAGACATGCCCAGTCGATTGGTCATGGATCCCGGTGGGGACGCAGTCGGCGATCCAGGCCGAGCAAAGCCCCAGCTGGCCAAGACGGACCCGCCCGATTCGATCCGGGCCGCCTGCTGTCGCGTGTCGCACCACCACGTGCACGCTGCGACCAACAGGCCCAGAGCCATCAGCAACACGCCGTCCCGCCGCCCGGTTGTGGCCATCGCGGAAGTCTCCTATGAGGAAGACGACCAGATGCATCACATTCCCACGGATAGGAAACTACGTTTGCCGCTTCTGTGTCTCAGTGCTCGTGGCGGTCGTCACGCAAAACGATCGCGCGCTCCAGTCCAAACGTAGAGATCGGGCCGGCGACGGTCAATCCCCCTGGCCGCGAGGGGGACAGGCCAGTGCGGTCAACCGTCCCGCGAAGCCGTGCGGCGCAAGCGGGCAAAGCCCACGAGCGACGGGCAAAAAGAAAAGGGCCGCCTGAAAAGACGGCCCTTCGTGGACGGAGACTGGGAAAACAGACTATTCGGCCCGGCGGCGTCGTTTGCGCCAGAAGCAGACGCTACCGAAGACGGCCATGCCCGCCAACGCCGCCAGGGTCGATGGCTCGGGAACGCGATTGACGAACTTGTCGGACTTGTTCGCGGAGCCGATCCCCTGCACGTGTAAGCCAAAGCGGAGATCGCCCCCGCGGAGGCCCGCCAACACGCTGTCAAAGTCCTTGCCGCTATTGAGCGTGAACGTCAGCCCCACGCTCCGCGTGGCCGAGTTCACGCCCTTCTGGATATCGAGCGCCGAAGGAATAGTCGACCGTGTCGAAGGCCATGAAACTCCGCGGCGGGCTGTCCTGTTGGAAGACCGTCCCATTGTTGACCAGACCCTGGAATCCGGCGAAGTAGGGGCTTCCCTGCTTGTCGTCCACGAAGATCGAGGCCAGCGACGAGGTGAGCCCCACGTTGTTCTGGAACAGAAAACTCACCAGGTTTCCTGTCGATGACACGCTCATCGACAGTTGAGAACCCACGTCGACGTTGGAGGGAGAGTTGAATGTGATGTTCTGGAAACTGTAGACATAGTCCGCTCTGGCCGAAGCCACTCCCCACGCGAGGCCCAAGGCCAGCACGCCGACCGACACCATGACACGCCCAATGCTGCGGAGACTCATGCGATGCACCTTCAAGAGGAACCTGCTAGAACAAAACCGCGAAGCGTCAGCCGCCCGACTGTCGGCGTTTCGCGCTTCTATGTTCCTTCGAGGTTAATTGGGTTCCCCAAGGTGATTGCGGCGAAAAACTGGATCGCGGCGACGAATCGCAGTTGCGGCGCGTAAAGGTAGCGATTGTGCGGCTTAGGATGCCCTGTCAGGTGTGGGCAGTGGACGTAACTGGGGGTGAAAAGCTGCGGAGCGAATGACTCGCCGTGGGGGATGAGTCAGGCCCAGTCCAGCCCAGTTTCTTTGCGCACGCGCGACTCGAAATCGCCCAAGAGTCCGCCGATCACGTCCCAGCGGGCGGCGCGGCGCAGTTCGATATCGCCCTGGCGATTGACGCGCACGATGCTCTCCGGCGAAACTCCGGTACCGGCCAGTTCCTCGCGCGACAGCCCGTCGTGCTCGGCGAGCTTGTACAGCACTTTGCCCGACATTTCGATGAATTGCATGCGGCGGTCTCCCCACGCCTATTCTGGTCCGAAGCTGCGACGCCGTCAACGGCCGAGTTCCGCGCGAACCGCCTCGGCCAGCGCCAGCATCGAGTCCACGTCGAGCTCCTCGGCTCGCACCTGGCCGCCCAGTTGCCTTTGGGCGAGGATGCGGTCCACGTCGGGCTTTTCGAGTTCGCCCTTAAAGGCGCTGACCAATTCCGAGCGGAGAAACTTGCGGCGGTGGAGGAAGATCGCGCGGACAAACTGGTGAAAGAATGCCCGGTCCGGAATCCGGCTCCGAAGCCCTTCCTCCAGCGTCAGTTGCACGATCGCCGAGTGGACCTTGGGACGCGGCCAGAAGACCGAGGGGGGCAGCACGCGCACGATCTCGATCCGGCACTGGCTCTGCACCCAGATGCTCAAGGCGCCGTAGTCCTTCGAGCCGGGCGAAGCGATCAGCCGGTCGGCCACTTCCTTCTGGATGGTGACGGTCATCGTTTCCGGCGGACGGTCCAGCGCCAGCAGATTCGTGAGCAGCGGCGTGGCCACGTTGTAGGGCAGGTTGGCCACCAGCTTGAATCGCCGCGGCGCCGCCGCTGCGAGCGCTTCCTCCACGGCGTCGAGGATCGCCGGCTTGAGCCGGTTCTTGTTCTTCAGCACGTCCACGTTCAGCAACCGCACGTTGGCCAGGTCGTGCAGCTCCTCGCTGGCCAGCTGAAAGAGAATGCGGTCGAGCTCCACGGTAATCACGGCGGCCGCCTGCTCGGCCATAAGCGCGGTCAGCGAGCCCGTGCCCGTGCCGACTTCGAGCACGACGTCCTGCGGCCCCACGGCGGCGGTGCTCACCAGCAGCCGCACCAGGTTCAGGTCGGTGAGAAAGTTCTGCCCGAGCTTGGTCCGCGGCTGGATGCCCGCCTCCGAGAACCGTCGCCGGAGAAACGAGAGCGTCTGATTGTGCGATGAACCGGTCGACATGAAATCCCTTGGTTCCCGGCAGAGCCGGGCTGGGCCGACCGCGCCTATTGACTACCTGTTTTTCCGCGATGGTCGCCGGTTGATCCCTCTCAGGAGAGCCTCACTTCCACTCCCCTTCGTGCGAACCGCTCCCGCGCGGTGCAGGCAGACGCTGGGTGCCCGGCGCACTACGCCCACTGTCTCGCCTCGACCAGTCGCTCCACGTACTTGGCCAGGATGTCGGTTTCGAGGTTCACCTTGTCGCCCGACTTGCAGCGGCCCGAGCGTGGTCACGGCGAGCGTGAACGGGATCAGGGCCACGCTGAAGCGCTCCGGCTCGCTGTCGACGATCGTCAGGCTCACGCCGTCGACGGCGATCGAGCCCTTGGAGGCCATCTGCCGGCCGAGTTGCTGGGCGATCCGGAACCGGAAGAACGACCAGTCGCCGTGGTCCTCTCGCGACGTCGAGCGTGCCCACGCCGTCGATGTGGCCGCTGACGAAATGGCCGCCCAGCCGGTCGCCCACGGCCAGCGCCCGCTCCAGGTTCACCGGGCTGCCGGGCTTCAGGTCGCCGAGGTTGGTGCGGGCGAGCGTCTCGGGGCCGGCCTGAAAGGCCATCGTGTCGCCGTCGACGTCGACGACCGTCAGGCAGCAGCCGTTGACCGAGATGCTGTCGGCCACCTTCGTCTGCGGCGGCGATCTTCGGCTCGCGGATCATCAGCCGGCAGCCCGGCGGCTCGGAGCGGATCTCGGCCACGGTGCCCCGGGCTTCGACGATTCCGGAAAACATCGTTGACCTCGCTTGCACTTCTCAGCTTGTCCTCGGAGCACGGTCCGGAGGCCGAACATCCACGTCAGGCGAACCGCTTCCCGCGGCCGCCTCACCGCGGCATCGGTCTCGGATCGCGTTCAGAACACCGGCTCTTCCTGGTGCCGCCGCCGGACGACCTTCTCCCAGGCGAAGCGGACCGGGCCGCCCAGGACGAACGCGCAGAACATGATCGGCACCGCGTAGCCGCGGATGACCATCACCGCCACCAGGGCGAACACGCAGCTTCACGACGTGGCCGAAGCTCCGCTGCCCGCGGAACACCTGGTTGACCACGTGCGGATAGGGAATCCGCGAGACCATCAGCAGGGCCACCAGCGACCGCGAAGAACGGCAGCACGGTCTGCAGCACGGTGTCGATCTGTCCGGCGTACACCAGGGCGAGTTCCGGCTCGTCCTTGCCCATCAGCGTGTAGAACATGATCGCGAAGCCGGCGATCGCGCCGGCCGCCGCCGGGCTGGGCAGCCCGCTGAAGTGCAGGTGGTCGTCGTCGTCGCTCGGTCTCCACGTTGAACCGCGCCAGCCGCAACGCCGCGCAGGCCGCAAACGACGCCGCAATGATCCACACCGCCTCGCGGTGCAAATAGGCGAACCGCGGGCACATCTTCACCAGCAGGAACGCCGGCGCCACGCCGAACGAGACCACGTCGCACAGGCTGTCCAACTGCGCGCCGAAGTCGCTGGTGGTGCGCGAGCAGCCGGGCCACGTGGCCGTCCAGCGCGTCGAAGACCATCGCCACGAAGATCAGCCAGCCGCTGAGCATCACGTTGCGCAGGTCGCTCGGCGTCCGATCGGGCAGCGTCCTCCGGGCTCGCCGACGCGCGACGCCACCACGATCGCGAAGAACCCGCACACCAGGTTCCCCAGCGTGAACATCGTCGGCAAGACGGCGATCGTGCGCAGTGGCTTCATGCGCCACGACTCCTCCCTGTGCCGGCGCATCGTCGTACCGCGCCAGCACGCTGCTGCCGGCCTTCACGCGGTCGCCCACCTCCACCGTCGATCGCAGAGCCCCGGCTCGTCGGGCAGGATCAACTCCGTGCGCGAGCCGAGCTTGATCATCCCGATCTTGCCGCCCCGCGCCACGACCTCGCCGGGCCGCAACGCGCAGACGATCCGCCGCGCATAGGCCCCGGCGATCTGCCGCACCACCATCCGGCGATGCGGCGGCTCGTCTTCTTCCAGGCCGATCCACATGTTCTCGTTCCGCACCAGGCACTGCGGGTCGAGCGCGTTGAGGAACTCGCCCGGATGGTAGCGCAGGGCGATCACCCGCGACGTCGCCGGCGCACGGTTCAGGTGCACGTTGAAGATCGACAGGAAGATGCCGATCCGCACGGCCGGACCGCCGAATGAACTCGTCGTGCTCCAGCCGCGTGATCTCGGCGACCTTGCCGTCGGCCGGCGAGACGACCAGGCCCGGCCCCTTCGGGACCCGCCGCGGCGGGTCGCGGAAGAACCAGACCACCAGCGCCAGGAGCACCGCCGGAACCGGAGCCAGGTACCAGGCATACCAGGCGCGAAAACGCCGTCAGAAGCCAACAGCGGCCAGCCCATCAATTGCAGTTCGGCCAGCCCCCAGCGGGCAAACGGCAAGCCGATCGCGCCAAGCGAACGGATCGTCGGCCGGGTCCCAGTCGCAGTGCACACGGTTGCGGCAGTACTTCAGGTCGCGCGGATCGAGGATCTCGTGCGGGGCGCCGGCGCAGTCGCCTCTGCGCAGCTCGGCCATGCGCCGGACGTAGCCCGGCCGAAACGGCTTCAGATACCACGCCGCACCGCTCCCCAGGCCAGTTCGACCCGATAGCACACCCCCCCGCCCGGCTGGACGCTCGGAATGTTCTCCGGCAGCGGCTCAGGGGTCGGTCGCGACGTGATCGGAATTGCCTGAGGGACGTCATGGCCGGAATGGATTCTGTCATACCGGGTTGACTGGCGGGGATAGGCGGCAGGGATACCGCCTGGGGTCGTCGGGGAGAATGCCAATCACTCATCGTAGCCTTCCGGGCTGGGGGTTGCCTAGGCGCGATTAACGACGCCTGCCGCCGCCACCTACCCCGCCGAGGACTCCTAGGCAATCGTCGTGGGATCGGGCAAAATGGCCTCTGCTGCGGGAGAGACACCGCAGCCTTTAGCGAAGGACGAGCAGGACCATGAGTTCCACGATTGTTGACATCCACGCCCGGCAGATCCTCGACAGCCGCGGCAATCCGACCGTCGAGGTCGACGTCGACCCTGGCCGACGGCTCGTTCGGCCGCGCGGCCGTCCCCAGCGGGGCCAGCACCGGCGTCCACGAGGCCTGGGAACTGCGCGACGGCGACAAGGCGAAGTACCTCGGCCAAGGGGTGACTCAGGCCGTCGAGAACGTCAACGAGAAGCTGGCCGACGAGCTGTGCGGCATGGACGCCCTCGACCAGGCCGGCGCTCGACCAGCGCATGATCGAGCTGGACGGCACCGCGAACAAGAAGAACCTGGGCGCCAACGCGATCCTCGGCGTCTCGCTGGCCGCGGCCCACGCCGCGGCCGACCACTGCCGGCCTGCCGCTGTTCCGCTACCTCGGCGGCGTCGGCGCCCGGCTCCTGCCCGCCCCGATGATGAACATCCTCAACGGCGGCAAGCACGCCGACAACGCCGTCGACGTCCAGGAGTTCATGGTCATGCCGCTGGGCTTCGAGTCGCTTCAGCGACGCCATCCGCTGCGGCGCCGAGATCTTCCACAACCTGAAGAAGGTGCTGCAGTCGCAAGAAGCTGACCACCAACGTCGGCGACGAAGGCGGCTTCGCCCCCGACCTGAAGAGCAACGCCGAGGCCCTCGACCTGATCGTCGAGGCCGTCGACAAGGCCGGCTACAAGCTCGGGCAAGCAGGTCTTCATCGCCCTGGACGTGCGCCGCCACCGAGTTCTACGACGCCGAGAAGAAGACGCTACACGATCGACGGCAAGCAGATCGACTCCGCCGGCAATGGTCGACCTTCTGGCCGCCTGGGTCGACAAGTACCCGATCTGCTCGATCGAAGACGGCTGCTCCGAAGACGACTGGGACGGCTGGAAGCTGCTCACCGAGCGGCTCGGCAAGCAAGGTCCAGCTGGTCGGCGACGACCTGTTCGTGACCAACACCAAGCGGCTGCAGCGCGGCATCGACGCAGGCGATCGCCAACAGCATCCTCATCAAGGTGAACCAGATCGGCACGCTGACCGAGACGATCGAGGCCATCGAGCTGGCCCGCCGCAACGGCTACACCAGCGTCACCAGCCACCGCAGCGGCGAGACCGAAGACGTCGACGATCGCCGACCTGGCCGTGGCCCTGAGCACCGGCCAGATCAAGACCGGCTCGGCCTCGCGCACCGACCGCATGGCCAAGTACAACCAGCTGCTGCGGATCGAAGAGATCCTCGGCGACAGCGCCGTGTACGGCGGCCCGCTGTTCCCCAAGAAGGGCTAGCCGACAGTCGCACTCTGGGCGGCTGGCGGCCTGAGGCGGCGATTGCCGTCGGCCCCGCGCCGCCGCCGCCCCGGAAGCGCCGATCCCGTTGCGACCGCTTCAAGATCGCTGCTTGATTGAGCCTGCACGTAACCGTTCACGGGCCAGCCGGGGACTGGTCCATTTTTCGGCCGCAGGGCTCTGTCATCACAACAGCCGCCTGACCGAAAACATGGACCTGTCCCCTTCGCTTCCCGAACCGTCCCACAATCAGAAGTGGCATCAAGAAAGGCAGAGGGTGCCATGATCACGCTCGCGGAAAACCCGATGCCGATCCTGCTCTTCGGCATTCTCGCCGAAGCGGTGCTGGCATTCCTTCTGTTCAGCACGCGGCGCGGAGTGTTGCTTTGGCCGATGGGCGGCGTGCTGCTGGTGGTCGTGCTCGGCGTGCTGGCCGAACGCTGGATCGTGACGGAGAAGGAACGCGTCGAGCAGACCCTCTACGATGCGGCCGCGGCAGTCCAGTCGAACGATATCAAGGCCGTGGAAGCCTTCATTGCCCCATCGCCCCAGAGCGACGTGCTCCGCCGCGTTTCCTACTACATGGGCGAGGTCCAGTTCGACGAGGTGAACGTGCGCAATCTGAGCGTCACGGTGAATCAACTCACCAGCCCGCCCACGGCCGAAGCCCGCTTCGACGGCAACGCCCGGTTCACGAGCGATGCCGTCCCCTACCGCTTCTACGCCGCATCGTTCCGCGCCGAACTCGTGCGCCAGCGCGACGGCTGGAAGGTGAAGGACATCCAAGGGGACCCGCTCAAGCCGAACTAATGCCCCGTCCACGTGGTTCTTGCCGGTGAGCCCGTGGGTCACACGCCGTGCCCGACCACCTCAACTGTGCAAGATCGCTTCCCGCGCCGTGAAGGGTTACCCTCCGATTTACGGCACGTCTTCGAGATAGACGCCGTCGTTGCGCAAGGCGTGCTGGAGCTGGCCGACGTCGACCTGCGCCATGTCCACGCCGCCTTCGAGCGCCAGCGCGGCGCAGGTGCCCACGCCCTGGCCCATGACCATGCAGTGCGACTGGAGCCGCACCGAGGCGTGGCCTTCGTGCGTCGAGGAGGCGCAGCGGCCCACGACGGCCAGGTTCGGCGATGCGGTCGTTCAGGCACATGCCCAGCGGGATGTGGTAGCTGTGCGCCGACGGGCGGCATCATGTCGGCCTTCTGGTCGACCCAGGTCGTGTGGCCGGTGCCCTTCGGATCGTGGATGTCGATCATCCAGAAGCCGTGGCCGATGGCGTCGGGCTGCTTGACGGCTTGACGACCATCTGCGCGTCGAGCGTCTTCAGGCCGCGGATGCGCCGCGATTCGCGGACGCCGAGGCTGAAGCCCATCTGCTCGACCTCCGCCGCTTCGAAGCCGGGCATCTCGCTGCGCCAGAGATCGACATACTGATAGACCTGCTCGCGCGCCTGCGCGGACAGCCGCGTCAGTTCCTCCTCGTCGAGCGGATTGCCGGCCACCGGGCACATGTTGTAGGAAACCCCGGGATCCCGCGGGCTGCGCAGGTACGAGCGGGCCGCCGCCTCGAGGAACTGGGGGAACTTGCCTTCGTCGCGCAGCTTCTTCATCTGGGCGAAGACTCGCTCGGCATCCTCCGGGTGGGCTCTCGACGCAGCCGCGTCGACGCCGCGCAGGCGGAACATCATCGTCATGCCCTGCACGCGGCCGTCGCCGGCGCGGCCGAAGTCGAAGGGCAGGCCGGCGTTGGCCGCGACGTCGCCGTCGCCGGTGGCGTCGATGACGATCCGTCCCCGCACGGCCTTGCGCCCGGTCTTGGTGTCCACCAGCACGGCGCGCGAGGCGATCGCCCTCGACGATCGATTCGACGGCCGTGAGGTTGCAGAAGGTACGCACGCCGGCATCCTCGAGCATCCGGTGGAAGACCACGCGCATGCCCGGTCGAGTCGAACTCGTGCGTCTCGGGCCGCTTGGGATAATCGGCCATGCGACGCACGAATCGCCCGCCGCGCTCGATCGCCTCCTGCACGAAGCCGGAGATCACCTGCTCGGTGCGGTCGCTGGTGTGCCAGATGTTGACCAGCGCGTTGGTGGCCATGCCGCCGACGCTGGGCCAGCGCTCCAGCAGGATCACCTTCGCGCCGTGCCGCGCCGCGCAACACGCCGCCGAGATGCCCGCCGTGCCGCCGCCGCAGACCACCACGTCGGCCTCGGCCAGCACCGGCACTTTGCGTGGGGCAGTGACGACCGCTGGGGCGTCGGACCTATCCCCAGGGGCAGGTGGCGCGGTCGTGCCCGGGGCACCAGCCAACGCGCCGAGGCTTCCCCCGGCGGCGGAAAGAACGAACTTGCGTCGCGTGGTCTTCATGAAAACATCAGAACCATTGATGCGTGTCGGAAGGGTTTCGTGGCCGTTTCGGCAAGGCGCAGTGGCGACCTTCGAGGATCAGGATATAGGCCGGAATGCTTGAGTGAAAGAAGAGTTACGTTGCGGCGCGTGTTGGTCAACGCATCGCGATTTTTGCCAAATCGCCGGGGGGTGCCGGAACGACAGCCCCGAGAGGGGTCGCGGGGGGTGTCGCGTATCTTGGGCGATCGAGTTTTTCATGGGCGGTGGAGTCTTTCACGGCGGGTGGTGGTCCACGGGGCCGGAGGGGTTCTTTGAAGCCAACGCGATAGCGTCGTTAGATCGCACGATTCGAGTGCACGGAGTTTGGCCGGGTGATCTTATGACGGTGGGTGGCCCAGTTTCAAGAGTGGTTGATGGACCAGGAGGGAGTGGCTCGACGGTCGGGGCGGCTCGCCGAACCGGCCAGGCGTGTCGGGCGGGGTTCTGGAGGGATCTAAGCCAGGAGACCCGTTCCAGAACCCACAATTTAGAGTACGTCAATCTGGAGCCCGGGACAGCGATGTCAAGAACCTGGGATTTGCCGAATGTACTCGGGAGTCCTTTTCGCCTGCGTGTGCAGCGCAGGTGGAGAAACTGTGCTGAGAACCGGCGGGGCCAATCTCGTCGAAAAGGACGTCTTCGTTACCATCGCGCCGCGCCGATACAAACGGTTCTTCGCACTTCTCGCCAACACCCAGCAGGCGAAAGGCGCTGGCTTCTGCGGTAGGGGCCTTTATGCGCGCCAGCCTGCATGCGTGGAATGTCACGGCGCAGGGCAGGTCACCGAAGGCCGGGAATGGCAATGTTGACGTGTAAGCCAATCGTTCCACGCAAGCCCTACCATTGAAGACAAGGCTGACCGTCCAAAAACGCTTCCAGAGCTACGCGCGTCCAGCGGACGAACGGCGATCTTCACCGTGTAACGTCGGTGATCTGCGACCATACCCTCTCGCGCGAACGGGTCCTCCGGTCCAGCGCCCAGCAGCCGATCATCCCGAACGTGCTGCATTTGCCTCCGGAGCAACCGAGCACAAGGTACCCCTGTTGTCAATCCAATCGGAAAAAGGACGAATGTGCCGTCCGTGCCGGCGTGTCTGGTGAACTCCACTTCCGGGTCGTAGCTTCCTTCACAACGATCGAAAGCATGACATGGGGAAGGGGAGCGGTGGTTACTACGACCCCATCGGCCTCCTGCTTCCATGAGCCTGTCACCCGGTACCGCTTGAGGTCGACCTCGCTCAACAGATCAATCCACTCGCCAGTCGTCTCGACAAAGTCGTCAGTCATTGGCTTGCCGAGACTACCGAGGCGAGGTGGGAACGGCACTCGGCGCGTCCTTCGCCACGCGAAACCCGGTATGGTGGCGTCGGTCAGGCTCTGCGCCGTTTCGAATCGCACACAGGAAGTTCGCCGTGTCAGCGCCGTACCGGCGCCGCCACGGACTGCACGCAATGGCCCTGCCGGCGGGGGCACCAGATCGCCGCGTTTGTACCGCGTGTAAGCGTCTGGCTCCCACGAGTCGCCACAGATCTCACGCACATTGCCGGCCATGCCGTAAATTCCCCATGGACTGCAGTCTCCATGGTAATGAAAGACACCGGCCATCCGCTCCTGGCCATCTTCCTGCATATTCCATCTATTACGGCATTTCTTCGGATCAAACGTGTTTCCCCAGGGATACTCCCGCCCGTCGACCCCGCGTGCGCCCTTTTCCCACTCCAACTCCGTGGGCAGTCGCAATCCGGCCCAGTCACAGTAAGCTCTTATGTCGTCCCCATCGACTCCGACGACAGGATGGTCCGCCCGTTCCGGCGGAAACGAATTGTCTTTCCAGATCGGTGCATCTCCTCCTTCGATGGCCGGGAAAGGTGGGCGGTGTCCAGTCGCATCCACAAACCGTTTGTACTGGGCGTTGTTCACTTCATGCAGGCCGAGGTAATACGCCGGTAGCGTGACCTCAAATGGCGTGTTATCGCCCGTGTTCGGGTTGTGCCCGCCGGCAAGGAACTTCCCCGCAGCGACATACACCAGGAGACTTCCGTCTTTGTCGTTGACGATCCGTTTTCCGGCGCCGGGGAGAGCGGCGACCGAAGGATCGACGATGGGCGGCGGAGGGGGCGGTGGATCTTTCGGCACGAGGGTCACGTTGACGATCTCTTGTATGCCGCGGCGCACGTTGAACCACTCGGGGGCCTCGACATTAAAATCGGCGGAGGTGACCTTTAAGGCGTGTTCCCCGACGGAGAGGCGTAGGGGTTCCTTTAGGCCGGCGATGTCGATCTCGTTGCCGTCGACTTTGACGACGAGATTGATCACATTGTCGCTCAGTTCGATCTTGACGGTCCCCTTGCCCGTACTGATGTAGAAAACGATACCGACGAGAGCCAGGACAAAACCTGCGGCACCGACGACGATCCAACGCGCGAAGGGCGGCTTCCGGATGCGGAAGCCGTGGCGGGGGATCACGACACGCAGAGCGGGCGGCTTGGTTGCGCTAAGCCAGTCGAATAGGTCGGCCTGTGGATCGGGTAACGTCGTGGGGGTGGGTGGTGGTTCGTGAAGCTTCCCCCGCAACTCCTCGTCGTAGGCGGACTTTTTCGCGGCATTCAAGAGGCACGCCTTGGCTGCCGCGAGCTCGTTAAGGATCTTCTGCGACAATTCACTGTGCTGGCCGAGTTGGTACGAGCGCACGTGGGCCATCTGGCGCGCGGCCGCGTCGCGGATTACTTCCGTATTGGCCTCGAAGGCGCGATGCCCAGCAGGCGGTAGTGATCGGCCGGCTGCTCTTCTCGCGGGATGCTCAGCCAGCGGTAGTAGGGATCGAACGGGCCCTCAGCGGCGAGTGGCATGCCCGGCGCCTCATTGCGCGTTCGTCCCGGCTCGTTTCGACCTGGGCCGACCCGAGCAAGCCGTTGGTTTCCATCGGCGACTGCTCGTCGTCATCCACCTCCGGTGGCTTGCGCCGGCTCTCGCGCAACAGGCCGATCAGTTTGCTTTCCTCGCAAAACGGGGCCAGCGAGTCCACAACCACGCTCGGCGTGGCGGCACGCAAGCCCAGGTCCTTCTGCATCATCCGCTCGACCAGCACGGCCACCGGTTTGGGCACTTCGGCGCGGACCAGTTGAATCGGCGGGACCTCCTCGTGGATGTGCGCAGACGCGCTTCATGGGCGTGTCGTACTTCGATCCGGAAAACGGTGGGCGGCCGGCCAGCAGATGGTAAAGCGTCGCCCCGAGCGAGTAGATGTCGGTGCGGATGTCGACGCTGCGGCTTTGGAGGGCCTGTTCGGGCGAGATGTAGTCGGGGGTGCCCATCACCTGATCCACACCCGTGATCTGGCCGCCCGTGCTCTCGGCCTGCTGGACCTGGGCCAGTCCCAAGTCGAGGATCTTCACTACGCCTGAGGAGGCCAGCATCAGGTTCGAGGGCTTGATGTCGCGATGGACCAGTCCGTTCTCGTGCGAGCACTGGAGCCCCTGCGCTGCCTGACGCACGACCTCGCAGGCGTCGGCGATGCTCAAAGCCCCCATCCGCCGCACGATCTGCGCCAGGTCCAGGCCATCGACATATTCCATGACCAGGAAGTGGATCCCGTCGACCTCGCGTGCGTCCATGGCGCGGACGATATTGGGGTGGTCCAGCCGGCCCACGGCCTCCATTTCCCGCTCGAACCGGGCAACGGCCTCCGCGTTTGCGAGGCGGCTCTTGGAAAGGACTTTCAGGGCGACGATACGCTTGAGCTTGGCGTGCCGAGCCTCGTACACCGTCCCCATGCCGCCCTGACCGAGCTTCTTCGCCAGCTCGTAGTCGCCCAGAAGCTTTGGCCGGCGAAGCGTGGCCGCCGGGGCGATCGCTTCACGCGGCTGGAATGCTCCAGAGCTTTGGCGACGAAGCTTCTCCAGCACTTGCCCGAACTCGGGCTCACCCAGAAAAGCATCGCTCCGTACAGGCCGTCGCAGCGCGGCGATCATCGTATCGCCCCGGACCTCCATGGCTTGAGCGGCTTCCTCGCAGCGGCGGCAGCCCTGGATATGGCGTGCTACCGACTCGGCTTCGTGCTCGGGAACGTTCCCGACAAGGTAGCCGCGCAGCATTTCCTCACTCGGGCATTCGGCCGTCATCATGGCATGGTCCTCCCGTACCCCTCGCCCCCAACGCTCTCCTTGCGAGGAAAAATCGCGAATCCCAACTCAGTCTCCAAAGAATAAAACGGTGTCGCGTCACATCGCTTTGCGTCTGCGGCGCAAAATGAAGCTTCAACGGCAGATCGGTCTGGCGGCCCGGGCACATTGTTCTTGCCGGTGAGGAACCAATTCGAGGCATTCCCGTCTTATTTGCCTGCCCGGACGGGTGGGTCCTGGCGGTCGTGCCGCACGGGAGGAAAGAACTCTCGGGAAGCGGCACGAGCCTCACTCCGCGTCCCCCAACTCCTGACGAAGCCTCCGCAGCACCTTGTACTTTGCCTGGCGGACCGCGCCGGGGGTCATCCCCACCTGTCGGGCAACCTCGCGGGAATCGCGCTCCTCAACCGTTGATGCCCAGAACGCACGCCAGGTCCGCTCCTCAAATTCGTCACGGATGATGCTCAGGCCACGATGGAGCAGGCCAGCATAGGGATCGCACTCGACCGAGGCCACGGACTCATCGGCAGCGACCTCGAGAAATCGCAATTGGGCCTCGCTTCCCCCGGTGGCGACTGGCTGGCCGGCTCGGGCCCGAAAGTGGTCGCGGATCTTATTCCGGCAGATCGTACGCAGCCAGCCGCGGAAGGTATCGGTGGGCCGAGAACGGCGAAATCCCGCGATTGCCTGGCTCACCGCCCGGAAAACCTCCTGGACCACGTCGGCTGCGTCCTGGGCCTGCAACTCGGATTGACGGCACCAGGAGAACAGCAGGGGGGCGTAGAGATCCAGGAGCCTTTGCCACGCCGCTTCGTCGCAGGCCTTGAGCCCCTGAATCAAGCTCGTAGAGACCGACCCGGCCGACCGTGGCGCGGGAGATCTTTCGGGCGAATCGCGCATGATTCTGCTACCAACCGAGCGGAGCTGGTGAGGACTTTCACGCTAGCGGATAGTATACAAGAAGGGAGGCGGCCCGTTCAACGGTGGGATTCGCCCTGGCGCGCACAACTCATTTCCCCTGGGCGAGTGGGTTCGCCGGAGGGGACTCGAATGGACGCGGATCGCTTGCCCAGCGCGAGGGAGAAGGCATGCGGACACACGCGCCGCGGCGACGGCTTCCCTCGCTAACACTTCGGGTTACCGTGCCGACGGCTTCCCTCGGGTCTTCACGGTGCGGACGTGAGGATCTCCACGGGGCCGAGCAGCCCCGAGGGCTCACGCGGCGAATCGGCCTTGAAAGGGTTCCACGTGGTCCAGGTGAGGCGTTTTCCCTCCGGCAGCGCGCTATCGGCGATCAGGCGGTTGATCCAAAGATTGGCCACCGTGATCTCCAGGGCGTTGCCCTCCGCTTTGATCGCGTCGGCCGGAATTTCCACGCGCCACGGAGCACACCACACGACTCCAAGGTCCTTGCCGTTGATCCGAACCGAGGCAAGGTTCTTCACGCTCCCCAGCGACAAATAGAACCGTTTGCCCCGTTGATCCGTGGCGGCTTTGCCGAGAGCAAACGTCGTGCGATAGACGGCCTTGCCCGAATACGACCGAATGCCCGCTTCCGAATGGTTGCTCCAGTCTTCGAGTTTGGCAAAGGCAATCGTTTCCGGCCCGCCCCACTTGGGATCGAACGACACTTCCCAGGGGCCCGCGAGCGTCGCGGTCGACCGAAGCTCGGGGAAGTTCTTACCCGCGCGGCGCGGCTTTGCGGCCGGATGGCGGAAGACGACCAGTCCGCTTTCCAGCGCCTCCAGCCGCAGAGGCACGGTGGTGATCCCGTCTTTTTCCTCGAACTCCGGCAACGGGCGGCAATCGCCCGTCAGCGGATCCCACCACTCGGGCTGAAGGCCGCGCACGCGGAATCGGCAGGTGATGTTCCTCGCCCGGTCTTCGCGACTGGCGACGAAATACAGCTCCGCGTCCTTGTCGCTGCGGTGGATGTACCGCACCTCGCCGTCGGCGTTGAAGTCCGCCGGCACGCCCATCTCCGACAGCACGCGCACCGTGGAGGCGTAGTCGGGGTAGATATCGCGCATCTCCGCCGCCGGGCCGCTCAGATTCCACGGCGCCATGCCGACCGGTCCCAGTTCCATTGCGGGCTTCGGGGCGTCGTCGGCCGACCGCGAACTCGTCCATCGTCGATCGGTGGGCACGGCCAGCGCGCTGCCGTTGCGATAGCGAACCGTCAGCGACCCGATCAGCGCCGCGGGGTTGGGCCGATCCCCGTCGTTCTCGGCCGTCACGGCGATCACGTTGGCTCCGGGTTTCAACGAGGCAGCCACGTCGATCGTCCGAGCGACGTGGAAGTTGTCGCCCGACGCGACCGAGCGGCCGTTCACGAACAACTCGAAACGGTTGTCGGCGGTCATCGTGACCTCGGCCGATTGAATCGCACGAGCGCCGTCGATCTCGATCGTGCGCTGGAAGAGCCGCTTGCCCACCGGCGCGGCGGCGGTTGGGTTGTCCTCGGGATACCAAATCCATTTCGCCTCGGCCAGCGGATTGGGAGGCGGCGTGTCCGCGGCAACCGGATCGTGGATCACTCGCCCCTTGCCCACGCGCCGCGAGGCGGACGCTGCGCCCGCGCCCCAGATCTGCGCGGCAAGCTCGCTGCACCTGTCGATCGCAGTCGGGATACCCGACGAGGCTCGGCGACTTGTGCGGCGGCGAGCCGATCACCGTGGCGCCGGCCTCGACCAGCTCTCGACTTTCGCCCAACAGCCGCGGCGTCATCGTGTCGAAATCGCGGCAGCACCAGCAGGCGGTAGCTCATGCCGTCGGGGAAGCACGATGCGGCCGTCGCTCACCGACGCCCGCGCGATCAGCGTGTCGGGAGCGCAGCCGTCGAAGTTGTAGCCGCGCCGGTCGGGCAGGTCGCCGCGCGATCGCCGAGCCGGGCGGACGGAACACGTGCGGCGCGCCTTCGGGCGGCGAGGTAGAGGATGTCGGCCACCGGCAGCCCGCGGCGCAGCATCTGCTGGCAGCGGGCGAGGTAGAGGTGATACGCCGGCGACCATGTCCCACCAGGTCTGCGTGCGCTCCCAGTGGACGCCGTAGGGGCCCATCGTCATGCCCGGGCCAGCGGTCGAGCCACGGCTGGTGCTGGTAGCGATGGAAGACGAAGCGGTTGATGCCGGCGCACAGCGCCCAGTCGCCCTGGGCCTTCATCGAGCCGGGATACTGCCGCCACTGCCTCGTCCGGCAGCGGCGGTGAACGCCTCGGCGGCGACGATCGGGCGGCCGATCGTGTGCGCGATCGACACGGCCTCGAAGCAACTGAACTCGGTGGAGAACCCGTAGCCCTTCGACCAGAACTCGCACATCGGCACGTCGGCCACGCCGCCCAGCTTCAGGTCGGCGCAGGGGTTCAGGTCGTAGGGCTCGATCGACAACCCCAGGCCGTGCCGGCGGCCCAGCTCCTTGAGGCGCAGGGCGTGGTTCTCGACGACCAGTTCCTGCGCCGTCTGGCGCAGGTCCCAGAGGAACCGCTCCGAGATCTCGACGCTGTCCACCACGCGGCCGGTCATCACCGGCAGGTAGCGGAGCGGATCGTAGCCGCGGCGCTGCGTGAACTCCTCGCGGAAGCTCTGCCGACCAGTTCTGCGAACTCATCTCCCAACTGTCGAAGTGCAGCGTGGTCAGGCCGCGGCCCGGCACGTGCTTGCGGCTCGCCCGACTCGTCTTCGAGCAGCGTCTCCGACGAACGCCGTCGAAGTGCGCGTCGAGCGCGGCCTTGTCGAACTTGTCGGACTCGAAGCCCAGGCCCGGCGCCGGGGCCGGCCGCGTCGTCTGCCCGGTGATGGTGCGGCCGAACCGCATGATCGTCCAGTTGCCCGCCGGCACGTCCCAGACGAGCCGGCCGTCGGGGCCGAGCTTGCCGGTGAGATCGACGATCCGCCTTGCGAGGCGATGCACTGCTCGGCCGGCAGCCGCGGATCGTCGGCCGGCGCGGGCAGGAACGGCTTCACGCCGGGCTGCGACGAATAGGGCGCGCGGTAGTAGAGGGCCTTCTCGTCGACGTCGGCGATCCGGTCATTGCCCGCGGGCGTCGGAAAGGCCAGCACCGCCACGTCGCGGTAGAACTCCCGCCACTGCCTTGGCCAGTTCCGGCGTCAGCGTTCCCTCGCCGAAGAACGGCGTGCGCGGCTGCGGGCGCGGCAGCACGGCGTCGAATCGTCACGGGCCCGCTCACCGTCGTCTCGCTGGCCACCAGGTGCTGCATCGATTGCTCGGGCTTGACCCACGGCCCGCCGGTGCCGCACCAACCCGGGCCCGGCGCCCAGGGCGATCTCCAGCCCCAGCCGGTCGGCCTCCGGCGACGGCGTGCTTGAGCAGTTCCCGCCACGGCTCGCTCATGAACTCCACCGGCCCGCGCGGGATGCCGATGCCGACCTCCAGGAAGATCGCGCCGCCGATCCCGGCCTGCTTCATCGCCTCCAGGTCGGCGGTGATTCCCTCGCGGGTGAGGTTGCCGTCCATGAAGAACCAGTAGACCCACGGCCGCGCGGAATCCGGCGGGCGGCGGAAGGCCTCTTCGAGCGGCGTCTCCACCGCGAGGGTTCCGACGCCGAACGCCGGCGGCGTGGACTCGCCGGCGCCGGCCGGCGACAGCGTTCCCATCCGCCCAACACACGCCAGAATCAGCGCGACCGTACTTGCAATTCTCATGGTTTTTCCGGTAAGCGTTCGCGAAAGGAATTCGAGAGCGGCAGATGGTCGAGGGGATCGACTCAAAGAAGGCACCTGGAAAACTCGGGCGGTTGCTGCCGCAACCGTCCCCCGTGAACGGTTGCGTTGCTGCCTCTCAGGTCAGCAAGGTGTGCGCCTCGCGCAACTTTTCGACGATCTTCAGGCGGTTGGGGCAGGCCTGTTCGCAGCGGCGGCATGCCGAGCAGGCGTCGAAGCGTTTTTCGGCCGGCAGGCCGGCATACATCTCCCGCGCGTCGTCGCGGTGGCCGTAATTCTTGTAGTACATGCGGAAACGGAGGATGTCGGGAATGGCCACCCCCAGCGGGCAGGAAGGGACGCACGTCTCGCACATGCGGCAGTAGTCGCCGGTGGCGGCCGCGGCGTAGAGATCGAGCAGGTGCTGATGCTGGGCGGTGAACTTCTTGCCGATCGCGGCGCAGTCCTCGACCACTTCATGAGGCGAGCTCATGCCCACGGCCGTGCAGCAGACGTTGGGGTTCTTCAGCACCCACATCAAAAGCGCCTGGTACAGGTTCTCCGTGCCGAACTGCTTGAGCTCGGCGAGCAGTCGAGCCACCATCGGCTCCGAGGCTTCCTTGGCCCAGTTGGGGATGAAATGCCCGGTCATGGGCTTGATCGCCAGCACGCCCACGTCCTTCTGCTTGCACAGCGCGAAGAGATCCTCGGCGCCCGCGCGGTCGACCTTCTCCGTCCACTTGGCCAGATTCATGTAGTTGTAGGGCTGGAAGACGAAGTCCACCTCGTCGGCCTTCAATCGCTCCAGGTGCTTGGCCGGCACGTGGTTGCTCATGCCGATGAAGCGGATCTTGCCCTGCTGCTTGAGCTTCTGCGCGGCTTCGCCGAAGGGCTCGCTCCAGCCGCCGTGGCCGAAATAGCAGTCGATGTAGTCGGTCTGGAAGTTCTTCAGGCTCTTTTCGCAACTGGCGATCACCGCCGCGACGTCTTTCTTCCCGGGCGTGGTGGCGGTGAAGATGAACACCTGCTTGCGACGCCCTTGCAGCGCCCGGCCGAGGATCTCCTCGGTGTCGTGATAGCCTTGCGACGTGGCGACGAAGTTGCCGCCCAGGCTGAGCAGCCGATCGACGATCTGCGGGAAGCTGTTCGCGGTAGCGGTTGAAGAGAAACGGGCCGAGCGTCTCCGACTTCAGGCCGCTGGCGCAGCCCAGGCCGATTTCGGAGACCATCAGGTTGGTGCGGCCGAATCGGCGGTACTTCATGTCGACTTTCCTCGGGCCGTCGGCCGCCGGCGACGGTCCGCCGCCGAGTCCGCTGGCCGCGGCGATCGCGGAACCGCATTCCAGAAACCGTCGACGAGACAGGCTCGATTCGTCAGATGCCATGGATGTTTCTCCTCACGCGGCCGCGGGCCGCAAGCGAACCACAGTTCGACGTTCCGCTTCAGCGCTGCGGACCCCGATCGGCGGAGATTGTGGCGAAAGACTCCATGTCCGCGGAGTGGGGCACCAGCGCACAACGCTCGATGCTGAGGGCCTGTCTACCGCAGCCAGCGCGCGCGGTCAATAGACCCCCTTGGAGTTCCCTCGGCTCGGCGAAGGTTCTCCGACGATGGCACGGCGGGCGGCACGCGCGAGGTTTACCCCGTCATCTCCGCTCGCAGCGCAAGAGATGGTTTCTCATCGCCTGCCGCGAACGGAGCGAGACTCAGAAATCGACAGCGCCGGATGGGGCCGAAGGCGCCACCGGAGCGACGGGCTGCGGCAAGGGCATGGGCTGCGGCAGAACGTTCTGCCCCAGGCCCCCGGGAATCCAGGGAACCCAAGGCATGCCCGGCAGCCGGCCCAGGCCATAGGGGTTGACCCACGACCCGAACGGAGTGGTCCAGGGACCTTGCGGATTTCCCCAAGGTCCGTAGGGTGTTGCGCCTGCGCGGAAGGGATAGAGCCATTCGCCGTAGGGACGAATCGACTCGCCGCGTCCCCAGGTTTCGACCGTGTGCAGATAATCGAAGGTACCGCCCACGCTGAAGCCCGACCGGCTGTGCCGATACGCGCTGCGCTCGAACGACGGATCGTCGGGCTTCAAACTCAGCGGGGGAGCGGCGAATTGGGCCACGCGCTCCCCTGTGGCCGGGTCGTGCGTGTACTGCGAAGGACGGAAGATCCAGCTTGGGCCGGAGGCCCAAGCGGCGGTCGATGGGACGATCGATGGCGAGATCGATAGCGAAATCGAGAGGACAACGCCCAGCGCGACCGCCCGTGCGATCGAGTGAAATGGATGCCGCGTCATGGGAAGTCAAGCCTGTACGGTGCGGGTGCGGTGGAATTCCCTCCTCGCTTGCGCCCGGCGCAGTCGCGCCGGCCTCCGTGGCTTGCCTCCCTGGTCAGTCCGTTTCGTCCTTCGCCTCGCCCGGCACGTGCTCGGCCATGCCGAGCACCGTCGGGGTTCCTGGAATCGTGCTGTCTAGCGGGCCTGCTGCTCGACCATCAACTGCTCGGTCTTGGGATCGTAAAGGTAGCGATCTCCCTCGGGCAGTTCCGGCAGCCGAATGTTGTTTTCCTTGATGACCTTGTCCATGAATTCCTGGTGCGATTTGGGCGGGCCGTTCATCGCCTTGTAGAGGTTCAGGGCGTGGGTCACGTTCTGGAATACGATCCGCTCCCGCGCTTGGAAGAAGACCTGTACGGGCGTGGTGATCAGACCTTGGCTGTAGCCGCGCCCCTTGGCTCCCACGCCCACGTCGGCCTTCTGGAGGGTCGTGGAGGGGGGCGTTTGGGCCTGCGCCGGCGGCTGCCGGCCGGCGGGTGCAACACCCATCGGACCCTGCACCGCGGTCTCTAAGGGAGCCATCCCCACGGCGCCGCCGATGGCCGTCATGCCGGCGGACATGCCCGATTGCTGGGGCGGAGTCGGCTGGGCCGCCGTGGCAGTCGGCGCGGGCTGGGCCTGCGCGGCCGGCTTGGGCATGTTCGGCGGCGGAGCCGCCGGCTGATAGTCTCCGCATCCTGCCAGCATCAACGCCGCCGGCAGCATCGACACCCAAGTCCATCGCATGATCCACCTCCCCATGCGCGATACCGGATACCTTGTCTCACCCCAAACTTTCGGTCGTTGCGGACGAACCCGCGGACGGATCGGCGACTGCATTGCGGCCGTCGTCGGCCGCGCGCCCCTTCTTGCGCGCGGTCATTACGATCGGCCGGCTCCATTGGCGTTGCTCCTGGCCTTCGCCCGCGGCACTGTCGAGCGAGAACTGCCAGGCGCGCATCTCAGCCAGGGCCATTTGCCGCGTCATGTTATAGTCCAGCGGCGTGAGCGTGACGAATCCTTGGGCGATGGCCGCCAGGTCGGTTTCGCGCTCGCCCAATGGGGGCGGCGGCTCGCCGGTCGCCCAGTAGTACGCTCGACCCCACGGATCGATCCGTTTCTCGAATCGCTCGCCGTAGTGGGTTACGTCCATCGGCACGATCCGCAGACGGGGCGTGCCGGAAAGGGCCGCGGTGGGGATGTTCAGGTTATAGAGTTGCGGCTCGGGCCGCTTCTGGTGGAGCAATTGCTCGATCACTTGCACCGCGAGCCGGGCCGCGCCTTGTCGAGCTGCGCGTGCTCGTCGAACTCCAGCGAAACCGCCACGCTGGTAATGCCGAAAAAGGCTCCTTCGATGGCCGCGGCCACGGTGCCCGAATAGAGCACGTTGATCCCTACGTTCAGTCCGCCATTGATCCCGCTGACGACCAAATCGGGTCGTGGGGCACAATTCGCCCAGTGCGATCCGAACACAGTCGGCCGGACTTCCTTCGACGGCCCAGCCCCACCGCCTTTCGCCGCTATAGACCTCTTTGACGATCAGCGGAGTCAGGTAGGTGATGGAGTGCCCTACCCCGCTCTGCTCGGTCGCCGGAGCGACCACGCACACTTCCCCCAGGCGCCGCAACTCGCGTTCGATTGCGGCCAAGCCCGGGGCGTAAATCCCGTCGTCGTTTGTAAGTAAGATCTGCACCCGAAAAGACTTCTTCCTGCTGGTGGTGAAAAGTGCGACCGTCCTGGCACCGCAGCCTTTACTATAATCGGGCAGGGGCCTTGCATCAATTGCCGTCGCCGCAACCAATGTGCAGCCAACGAGTTGCCGATCGGGGGCTGAACGGGAAGGAGTGGCGGGTCGGTCCTCAATTGTTCCGGGCCTTGCCGAGGACCGGCGGGATTGAAGGCCGGTGAAGCCCAGTCCCGCGAGTACTCGTCGACACCGGTCCCGAGCACCCCGCGGTTTGCGCGAAGGCTGGCGACCCAACTCGCCGCGCCCTATAATGTTCGGTTTTCCCCTGGGGCTGGAAGATGGCCAAGGTTGCCGACGAAAAAGTGCTGGTCCTGGATTTCGGCTCGCAGTACGCCCAGCTCATCGCCCGGCGCGTCCGCGAGCAGCAGGTCTACTGCGAGATCGTCCGGCACGACATCACGGCCGAGCGCGATTCGGGAGCTTGCGCCCGCGCGGGACTGATCCTCTCCGGCGGGCCGTCGAGCGTCTACGAAGCCGGGCGCCCCCAAGTGCGATCCGGAGATCTTCCACCTGGGCATCCCCGTGCTGGGCATCTGCTACGGGATGCAGCTGGCCTGCGAGGCCCTGGGCGGCAAGGTCGACAGCGCCCCGGCGCGGGAGTACGGCCGCGCCAGCTGCCGCGTCGCTCGGCCCGAGCGACCTGTTCGCCGGCGTGCCCGCGCAGACCGAGGTCTGGATGAGCCACGGCGACCAGGTGACGCGCGTCTCCGAGCGACTTCGTGCCGCTGGCCGAGACCGACACCTGCCCGATCGCCGCCGTGCAAGCACCGCACGCTGCCGATCTACGGCCTCCAGTTCCATCCCGAGGTGACGCACACGCCGCTCGGCGTCGCGATCCTGGGCAACTTCCTGACCGCGCGTCTGCGGCTGCACGGGCACCTGGCAGCTGGGCGATTTCGCCGAGCAGACGATCGAGGCGATCCGCCAGCCGCGTCGGCAACGCACCGGGTGATCTGCGGGCTGTCGGGCGGCGTCGATTCGTCGGTCGTCGCCGCCCTGCTTGTCGCAGGCCATCGGCCCGCAGCTCTCCTGCATCCTCGTCGACAACGGCCTGCTGCGCAAGGGCGAAGCCGAGGCGCGTGATCGAGGAGTTCACCGAGCCACTTCAAGACCGATCTGCACGTGGTCCAGGCCGAGGACAAGTTCCTCGACGGCGCTGGCCGGCGTGACCGATCCGCAGGAGAAACGCCGCCGCATCGGCCACGCCTTCATCGACTGCTTCGCCGACGAGGCCGCGCGGATCCAGGGCGCCCAGTTCCTCGCCCAGGGCACGCTCTATCCCGACGTGATCGAAAGCGGCGGACTGCCGCGACGGCCCGGCCGCCACGATCAAGCTGCACCACAACGTCGGCGGCCTGCCCGAGGACCTCGAGTTCGAGCTGATCGAGCCGCTGCGCGACCTGTTCAAGGACGAGGTCCGCAAGCTGGGCCTGCAACTGGGCCTGCCCGAGGACATCGTCTGGCGGCATCCCGTTCCCCGGCCCGGGCCTGGCCGTGCGCTGCCTGGGCGAGGTCACCAAGCCGCGGCTGGACACGCTGCGCGAGGCCGATGCGATCGTGGTCGAGGAGATCAAGGCCGCCGGCCTCTACCGCCAGACCTCGCAGGTCTTCGCCGTGCTGCTGCCCGTGCAGAGCGTGGGCGTGATGGGCGACGCCCGCACCTATGACGACGTGGTCGCCGTCCGCTCGATCGACACCGAGGACTTCATGACCGCCGACTGGAGCCACCTGCCCTACGAGCTGCTGGCCCGGATCTCGACGCGGATCATCAACGAAGTGCAGGGCGTGAACCGCGTGGTCTACGACATCAGTTCCAAGCCGCCGGCAACGATCGAGTGGGAGTGAAGACCGGCTGTCGCCGGCGCGTGCGGAAAGACGCATTGTCCTGGCAGCGCGCTTCCGCCGCGCACCGCCCCACGTGCGTAATCGCGAATCCCCAAGGCCGAACACTTTTGTGCCGACTGTCGCCATGCCCAAGCAACCGAAGTCCGAAGCCGCCGAAGTGAGCTTTGAGAAAGCACTGGAGCAACTCGAGGCGATTGTGCACCAGTTGGAGGAAGGCGAGCTCGGGCTCGACGAGTCACTGGCTCGCTACGAGCAGGGCGTGCGACTGTTGCGTCAGTGCCACGAGCTGCTTTCGGCGCCGAGCGGCGGATCGAGTTGCTCAGCGGCGTGGATGCCGAGGGAAATCCGCTCTGTACTCCGCTGGACGACGCGGCGCTCGGATTGGAGGAGAAGGCGAAGCAGCGGGGCAAACGTCGGTCGGCGCCGCGACAACTGTTCGCCAACCCCGACGATGCCCCTCCGGCCGATCCCGATACGGACCAGCGCGGTCCTTGAGTGAGCACCACCCGAGGGAAGAGGCGGCCTATGCCCCTTCGGCGTGATGCGCATGGAACCCTTTGGGGCCGGTATTTCTGTGACTAAGCCGCTTGGCATCGGATTCCCAAAGGGGTGCTAGATTGGGGGGGACCTTGATAGACTGGGCCAGATGATGGAGATTGGAGTTTGCCCGCTCACGGGAACCGCCGGCCTTTTTCGAGTCTTGCGTGGATATCTCACCCTCTCGCCTGAGCCCTCTCTCCCATCGCCTTGGCCCGCGCATCGATGCTGCTTTGCGGCACTACACGGAGCTGCCCACGGGGTGTCCTGAGACCCTGCGCGCGGCCATGCGTTATAGCCTCTTGGCGCCGGGCAAGCGCTTGCGGCCCATGCTGGTCTTGTTGGCGGCCGAGGCGATGCGGAGGGTCGGTCGATGCCGCCATGCCCGCGGCTTGCGCCGTGGAGATGGTACACACGTACTCCTTGATCCACGACGACTTGCCGGCGATGGACAACGACGATCTTCGCCGCGGTCAGCCGACTTGTCACCGGAAATTCGGGGAGGCAATGGCGATCCTGGCGGGCGATGCCCTGCTGGCCTTGGCGTTCGAGGTCATGGCCGCGGGACTGGCCCCGGCAGAGGTCGCGGTCGCTTGCTGCGCGGCGCTGGCCGCGGCGGCCGGAGCGTGTCACCTTGTGGGCGGGCAGGTCGACGACATGGCTGCCCCGGCCCAGGGCGACCTGGAAACCCTGGAGGCGATTCACCATCGCAAGACCGGCGCCATGATCCTCGTCTCACTTCGCCTCGGGGGCCTGATCGCTCGTGCTGACGCCGAGTGCCTGGAGGCCTTGGCCCGGTATGGACATGCGCTTGGGTTGGCCTTCCAGATCACCGATGATCTACTGGATATTCGCGGGGACGAGGCCGCGGTGGGCAAACGACTGCGCAAGGACTCAGACCAGGGGAAGCTCACCTTTCCCAGTCTTCTGGGGGTGGAACGCGAGCCGCAGCCGAGCGGAGGAGTTGATCGTCGAAGCATGTCGGGGCGTTGGCCCCCTTGGGCGTACGTGCCGGCAGGCTTGGATGCCTTGGCGCGCTACGTCGTGGAAAGGAATCGCTAATGGACAAGCTTCTCGCGACGATCCGCTCTCCGCAAGATCTCAAGGGCCTCTCGCGGCAAGCAGCTCGAGCAGTTGGCCGGCGAGATGCGCGAGGCGCTCTGCCGTTTGCTGGGCACGCGGACCGCACATTTCGCCTCGAATCTGGGCGTGGTCGAATTGACCCTGGCCCTGCACACGACCTTCGACTTCAGCCGCGACCGTTTGATCTGGGACACCGGCCACCAGATCTACCCGCACAAGATGGTCACCGGGCGCTACGACGCAGTTCGACACGATCCGCACCCGGGGCGGCCTGATGGGTTATCCCAATCCGCAGGAGAGCCCCTACGATCTGTTCATGACCGGCCACGCCGGGTGCAGCGTTTCCACGGCCCTGGGGCTGAAGTGCGGCGACGATCTGCTGCGTCCCGAGGAGAATCGCCACGTGGTGGCCGTGATCGGCGACGGCGCCTTCTCCTCGGGCATCGTCTTCGAGGCGATGAACAACGCCGGCGGGCTGAAGAAGAAGCTGATCGTCGTCCTCAACGACAACAAGATGTCGATCTGCCCGCGCGTGGGCGGCCTGGCGGAATACCTCGACCGCCTGCGCATGACTTCCTTCTACACCGGGTTGAAGACCGAGATCCAGAAGGTCTTGGGCAGCATGCCCGTGATCGGCGACCCCATGGAGCGGTTGCTGACGCCAGTGCAGCGACGCGATCAAGGCCGGCATGCTGGGCGGGATGCTCTTCGAGGAGCTGGGGTTCCGCTACATCGGGCCGGTCGACGGCCACAACATCCGCCAGCTGCAGAAGTACCTGGCGATGGTCGCGCGGTTTCCAGGGCCCGGTGCTCCTGCACGTGGTCACGGAAAAGGGGCACGGCTTCCAGCCGGCCGCGGAAGACCCCGTGGTCTTCCACACGCCGGCCCCGTTCGTCCACGAGAACGGCTCCAAGGTGCGGTTCAAGAACGAGCCTCGTCGAAGGCCTATACGGAGGTCGCCCGCGATGCGATTCTCGATCAGATGCGGAAGAATCCCCGCGGTGACGGTGATCACCGCGGCGATGTGCCAGGGGAACATGCTCGAACCGGTGCGCGAGCAGTTTCCCGACCGCTTCTTCGACGTGGGGATCTGCGAGTCGCACGCGGTGGCCTTCGCCGCCGGCATGGCGAAGGTCGGGCTGCGGCCGATCGTCGACATCTACAGCACGTTCCTCCAGCGGAGCTACGACCAGATCTTCCAGGAAGTCTCGCTGCAGAACCTGCCGGTGACGCTTGATGCTCGACCGCGCCGGGCTGACGTGGGCCCGACGGCCCGACGCACCACGGCATGTTCGACCTGGCCTACCTGCGCCACCTTCCCAACCTGGTCGTGATGGCCCCGGGCGACGCCGCGGACCTGGCCGCGATGCTCGAGTTCGCCCTGGCCCACGACGGTCCGGCGGCGATCCGCTATCCCAAGGCCGCGGCCGTGACGATCGAGCGCGAGCCGGCGCCCGATCGAGCTCGGGCACGGCCGAAGTGCTCCATTGGGGCCGCGACGGCATGATCGTGGCCTGCGGCACGCTCGCTGGCAATCTTGCCTGCCGGCCGCCGAGCAACTGCGCCAGCCGAAGGGCTCGACGTCGGCGTGATCAACGCCCGCTTCGTCAAGCCGCTCGACACGAGCACGATTCTCCGCGCGATCGCCGAATGTCCGATGGTCGTCACGGTGGAGGAGGGGGCGCTGGCGGGCGGATTCTGCAGCGCGGTCCTCGAGGCCGCCTGCGATGCCGGCCTGGATACCAGCCGCGTTCGTCGCCTCGGCGTGCCCGATCGGTACATCGAGCATGGAGAACGGGGCGAATTGTTGGAAGCTCTCGGTCTCAACGAGGCCGCGATCTTCGAGGCCTGTCTGCGGCGGTCGGCGCACAGGCGGGTCGCACGAAGGCTTCGTAGTGCCTTCTTTTCGCGCCGCGATCGGCCGGCCTACCGTGCTCGACCGCTCATGGCGGAATCCGGCACTTGCGGCAAGCGGGGCGACGCAACCGGTCGTGGCGAGCTCATCGCCACCAGCGCGCGGCCGAGCTCTCGGTCTTCCGGAGAGACTTTGATGGCCCGGCGGAGAACGCGCATCGCTTCGTGGACCTGCCCCTGCTCTTCGTACACTTCGGCAATTGTCTGCAGGCTGCGGCCGAAGCGGTAACGCACGTTGGCCAGGTCGGTCTCACGCCCCATGGGCAAGCCGCGCAGCCTTGTCCAAGCCCTGGGCATGCAGCTTGGCGAAGGTTTCGCGATGCTGCTTGGCTTTCTCGCGGTCGCCGAGCTGGGTGAAAACCTTGAAGAGACTGAAGTGGGCGGGAGGGAAATTGGGATCGAGCACCAAGCAGGCCTCGAACTGTTTCCTGGCGTTTTCCAACTCGCCGATCTCGAAGTAGGCCCGTCCCAAAGCAAAGGGGCCCACGGCACCGCAGTTGCCCAGATTGGTCGCCTTCTCCATCACCTTCACCGCATCGCGGAATTGGCCCGTGTTCACCAGCGCGTCGCCGAGGTAGAACCGCGTGCCGGGTAGATCGGGACTGTTCTGGTAGACCTTTTGAAATTGCTCGATCGCTTGCGGCAAATCCCCCAGTCCCCAAGCGATGATCCCCTTGTTGTACCATGCCTGCACGCAATTCGGGTCGATCTTCAGCGCTTCATCGGCGCAATTCAAGGCGCGCTGGGGTTCATGGAACTCCTGGTAGACGGAACCAGCCACATTCCAGGCGGTCGTGCTCTTAGGAAAGGCATGCGCAAGATCGTCGGCATACGTGAAAGCCTCGTCGACTGCTTCCTGGACCGTGGTTGGCACGGGCTTGAGATCCACCGGCGGCACCGGCGTCGCGGGCTTGCGAGCCGCGGACGGAATTGCCGCGGCGGCTGGCGCCGCGGAGACGGCTTCGGCGGCAAGCGGCGTTGTGGGTCGCGCCTTGGCCTGGGGGAGTTCCGGCGGCCGCGACAACCGCTCCAGCACGACGATGCCGATCACCGCGCACCCGAGGGTGAAGAGCACGAGCGGCCAACGGCTGCGGTCCTGCTGCGGTTCGCCGTCGGGCTGCGCATGCTTCAGATTGTGGCTGCGCCTTCGCGATACCATGCTTCACCTCCCCGAGGAACTTTCATGGCGAGAGGATCCGAGGGAATCGGAAACCGAGTGGGCCCCCGCCGGCCAGGGGGCTGAATCCTTCCTGGAGCGTGATCAGACGGTCGACGGGCAGGGTCTCGAACACGTCCACCCCTCCGCCGATCCAATGCACTTCCACGCGGTCGACTTTGTCGTGCTTCCCCAGCCCGAAGTGGAGACGCGACCCGAAGTGGCTTTGGTAACTTCGGCCGCTGTGCACTTCGTCCACGATCGCCAGCTCTCCGGCGACGAGCCGGACGCGCGCCCCGACGCCGTCCCGATTGGTCTTTACGCCGCGCAATTGCAGTTGCACCCAGTGATTGCCCTGGGGGGACTCGTTGCGGAGGACGGTGGCAAGGCGGTTGGAGCCGAGGATCACGATATCGAGGCGGCCGTCGTTGTCGAGGTCGTCGCAAGCGACGCCCCGGGCGACGGTCTTCAGTTGCAGGCCATCGCCGCTCTGGCCGGAAATGTCGACAAACCGGCCGCGCCCGTCGTTGTGCAAGAGGAACGGGTGGCAGGCGTAGGCCGTGCGTTTGTCGGTCAGCTCGACGTTGTCTTCGGTGTGGCCGCAGCCGAAAAAGAGGTCTTTGAAGCCGTCGTTGTCGAAGTCGGCGAACACGCAGCCCCACTTCACGTAACAGCTCGATCCTCCGGCCACGCGCGTCCTGGCGGTCACGTCCTCGAAGGTTTCGTTGCCGAGATTGCGGAACAGGGTGGCAAATTCGTCCTGATAGTCGGTAACGAACAGGTCGAGCCAGCCATCGCCGTCGTAGTCGCCCACGTCGGCCCCCATGCTGCTCAGGGCGTTGCCGTAGGCGTCGAAACCCAGGCCGACGGAAGGCGCCACCTCCTCAAACCGTCCCTGGCCGTCGTTGCGGAAGAGGAAATCCGCCGTGGCGTCGTTGCAGACGAAGATATCGGTGTCGCCGTCGTGGTCGAAGTCGAAGCAAACCGTTCCCATGCCCGGCCCGGGGTGGGCCCCGATTCCGGAAGCCGCGGTTGCGTCGGAAAACGTGCCATCGCCGTTGTTGCGGTAGAAGTTGTTCGGCTGGTGAGGGTGCACCAAGGGGCCGGGGAAGCGATGAAGCCCCATGACGTAGAGGGGCTTGTGTTCATTGTACCTGAACAGGACGTAGTTGGAGACGAAAAGGTCCAGATCGCCGTCGCCGTCGGCATCGAGAAAGTTGGTGCCCGCTCCAAAGGTGTCACCGCGCGTGACGCCCGCCTTCGCGGCAAGCTCGACGAAGGTTCCGTCGCCTTGATTGCGATAGAGTTCGTTGAGGCCGAAGTTGTTCACGTAGAGGTCGGGCCGGCCGTCCTCGTCGTAGTCGCCCACCGTGACCCCCATTCCGTAACCCTTCCCGGCCACACCGGCTCGGTCGGTCACATCCTCGAAACGGAAGTGGCCCAGGTTGCGGTAGAGGCGGTTGCGCGGCGGCGGACCTTGCCAGTCGGTGCCAAGCAAGGGGCGGCCATTGAGAAAATAGATGTCGATTTGGCCGTCCCCATCGAAATCGAACGTCGCGAGCCCCGACCCCACGGTCTCGACAATGTATTTCTTTCCGCTCCCGCCCGTGGTGTGACGAAAGTCAATGCTCGTCCCTGCCGTGGCATCGCGGAAGACAACGGGGCTTTCGGCGCGGGCCATTGCGAGAAGAGCCGTTGCGAGAAGCAGGGGAAAGAAGCAGGCGATTGATATGGCGCGGCCCGATCCCACGTGGTTTCCTTAGCTTGGGTGGCTCCTGGTCGTCGCGCTTCGAAACCGCGCCGACCCTCAACACGGACGGGAGAAAAGGAGTGCCAATGGAGGTGTGCCCAAAAAAATAATATTCCTGGCCCAGGCGTTCCTGTCAACTACGAACCGAACGTTTTTTCATATGGGATTGCGAAAAAGCTGGTCCCCATCCTCCCCGAGCCGGCCCGAATGCCTCGCGACCCCATCGCGTGGGGTGAGCGGGAAAAGCGTGTCGGGGTTTCGACCCCGTCGGCGAGTTCCCCTTCAAGGGCCGAAACGAGCGGCGAAAAACTAGTCACAACGGGAGGGTCAGTCATGTTCGCATCGTGCCGCCATTCGCGGTTTGCGCCCATGGGATTGGGGGGGGCTGGGGCGGGAGGCCCAGAAACGCCGAGACCGGAAGCGCCGCGGCACGCGGGGCTCGCGGCTCCAATTAGAGTCGCTGGAAGGGCGGGAGCTGTTTAGCGTGGGCGTCGGGGGGCTTGGCGAGACGCTGGGCACCGCGATCGGGCCGTCGGGATACGTGGCCTCGGTCGAGCCCCGCACGGCGGCCGACGTGGGCAACACCTTCTCCCGCGCGCGCAGGATCAATCTCGACGCCCAGGGCAATGGCTCGCGCGAAGGGAGTATCGAGCGGTCGGGCGACGTCGACATGTTCCGCTTCGTGGCTCCGGTAACGGGCCGCATGACCATCACCCAGTCGGCTCACAACAGCCGGTTGGACTCATACCTCTACGTGTACGACCGCTCGCAGCGGCTGCTGCGCGCAACGACGACTGTGGTTGCGGTACCCTCGATTCGTGCGTTGCGATCGACGTCCGGGCGGGTCAGACCTACTACGTGAAGGCCGCTGCGTATGGTCGCAGCAGCGGAGATTACACGCTGCAATGGGCCACCGAGCGCGAGCTTCCGGATGATCACGCCAACACGTTCGAGCGCGCCATGCGCGTCACCCTCGGTCCCGGCGGCGAGGGCCGGCAGAGCGGAGTGATCGGGCGGACGGGCGACGTCGACATGTTCCGCTTCGTGGCCCCGATCACCGGCCGGATCACGATCGCGCAGAACGCCTCCGACGGGAGCCGGTTGGACCCCTACCTCTACGTCTACAACAGCGCCCGCCGCGAGCTGGCCCGCAACGACGACTCCGCCGGAAGCCTGAACAGCCGCGTCACGATCAACGTGACCGCCGGCCAGACGTACTATGTCAAAGCGGCGGCATACGGCAGGTCGCTTCGCGCCTACTCGCTGGAGTGGAACTCGTCGACCGACGACGGCGACAACTTCAACGCCGCCACGCCGATCACGCTAACCGCCGACGGATCCGATTCGCGTCGTGGGGCGATCGATCCTGCGCGCGATCTCGACTTCTTCCGTTTCGTAGCCCCGGTAAGCGGAACGATGACCGTGGGCATGTCGGCTGCCGGCGGCGGACGCCTGGACACGATTGTGTCGGCGTTTGACGGGGCGCGCAACCTCCTGGCGATCAACGACGACATCGATCTGGCGGGGGGAAACTACAATAGCGAGATCCAGATCGACGTGACCGCGGGCCAGACCTATTTCATCGCCGCGGCGGGATACGGCAGTTCCGTGGGAGATTACGTCCTCCAGATCGCAACCGAGGACAACTCGACGCCCGATCCCGATCCCGATCCCAATCCGGGTGAATTCGATATCACGCTCGACGTGAGCGGCGGCACTGAGGCCCTGCGGGCGCTGGTCCGGCAGGCAGCCGATCGCTGGGAGCGGATGATCACCGGCGACCTCCCCGACGTCTCCTACGGCGGGACCGCCGTCGACGACGTACTCATCAACGTCCGCTTCCAGGACATCGATGGCACGAGCGGAATCCTCGGATGGGCTGGCCCCCGCGCATTCCGGTCCGATGCCACGGGCCTGCCCCTCCTGGGAGAAGTAACGATCGACGTGGCCGATGCCGCGCGCATGAATCCCACCGACGTACAGGAGGTGATCGAACACGAGATGGCCCATGTCTTCGGCCTGGGCATCTCGCGTTTCTGGAGCCGATTCGTCGTCGGCGCCGAGGGGAGCAACCCCGGTTTCACCGGGCCCCAAGCGCTGGCCGAGTATCGCGCGCTGGGAAACTCTTCGGCTACCGCCGTTCCCGTGGAAGGCACCGGCGGAACGGGCACGCGCCTGGCCCACTGGCGCGAGAGCACGTTCGGCACCGAGGCGATGACCGGTTGGCACAATTCGGGTACGCGGAACCCCCTCAGCCGTGTCACCCTCGCCTCGCTGGCCGATATCGGCTACCGCGTGAACCTGGCTGCCGCGGATTCGTACCGCTTGCCCGCCACCACCGTGGAACTCGCGATGGCCGATTGGGTCGCGCCCACGGCGGGTCCTTGCTCGCAAGCCGATAGCGGCTCGATGGCCGCGTTGGCCGAAGCCCCGCGCTCGACCGCCGCGCTGCCTGATCTCGAACTCCGCACGGCGATGGAGCCGGCCGCGGTCGACCGTGCGACCCGCGTCGATGGCTTGATGCAGGTCTTGGCGGCCGACAACGGCGACGGTGGATTGCCGGCTTGCGACCTCGGCGCGCGCCGCCAGGTCCCGTCGCTGCAACTCGACGCTGTCGAACTGCCGGACCTGGACGAACTGGTCGCCAACCGCCTGGAAGCGCGTCGGCTGCAGAATCGCACCGCCTGAGATGCGATCGGAAGGCCGCGAGGCGGCAACCGCTTCGAAGACCGACCCCCGAGTAGGCTCGGGGAGTTTGCCGGAGGAGGAACGGCAAGCCCTTCTCGGGCCGGCAGGCGAGGGCATGGCCTGGCCGCAAGGCGAGGTTCATGCCCTCGTCCGTTTCCGCTTCGCGTTCGTGCCAGGGGCGATCCGGCCCATGCGCTCTTGCGTCGATTCTCCAGCCGAACGACAATAAAGCGCAAGCCTTTCCTGCCTCGCCGGAGCTTCCCTGCCTCGCCGGAGACCACGTCATGAACTCTCCCTTGCGCTATACCACGCCTCCCCAAACGCCCGTCTCGACGCCGAAACCTTCCGCGGCCGCTCCCGTGCGCGTGGTGTCGATCGACGCCCTACGCGGGTTCGACATGTTCTGGATCGTGGGCGGCCGGGAGGTGGTCTTCGCGCTGGTGAGCGTTTTCGCCGCCACCTTGCCCGCCGCGTGGGTCCAATGGCTTCAAACGAACATCAATTGGACCTTCCTCCGTGGACAGATGGATCATATGGAGTGGGACGGTTTCAGCGGTTGGGATCTGATCATGCCGCTGTTCGTGTTCATCGTGGGCGCGGCCATGCCGTTTTCCTTTGCCAAGCGGCGGGAGCAAGGCAAGAGCTCGGCGTCGCTCTATGGCAAGGTGATCCGCCGCGTACTGATTCTGTGGGTCCTGGGTATGATCGCCCAGGGCAACTTGCTCAAGTTCGACGTCTGGATTCCGCAACTTGCCGATCCCAACGTTCAGCAGTATGAGTTGCACCTGTTCTCCAACACCCTCCAGGCGATCGCCGTCGGCTACCTGGTGGCCGCGATCGCGATCATCCATCTACCCGTGGTCGGACAGGCGGTGTTGGCCGGACTCCTCGTCGTCGGTTACTGGGCGATTATGCAATTCGTGTCCCTGGGGGGAATTGACGCGGGCGTGATCGAACCCGAGCGGAACATTGCCTTATTCATCGACCAGACCGTACTCGGGGCCTTCCGTGACGGCACCACCTATACGTGGATCCTGGGCGGAATAGGATTCGCCGCCACGACCCTCTTGGGGGCGATGGCCGGGCATCTGCTCCGCACGACTCGGCCGGGCTTCATCAAATTCCTCTCGCTTTTGGGGCTGGGACTGGCCGGCATTGCACTGGGACTGGTTTGGCACGGCCATTTCAGCCTTCCCGGGATGCGCATCGACCTGGCGACGGCGGGCGAGCAGCCGTTCTGGCAGAGCCTGATGATTAAACACATCTGGTCGGCTTCGATGATTCTTTATGCCGCCGGATGGAGCTTCCTGCTCTTGGCGGTATTTTACCTGGTGATCGACCTGATCGGACTGCGCGCCCCTTTCATTCTCTTCACCGTGATCGGCGCCAACGCGATTTTCGCCTATATGGCCGTGCGGTTGATTCCCTTCAAACCGATGGCCGAAACCTGGTTTGGCGGACTGGCGCGGTACGTGACGAAACTGGGCGAGACTGCGGGATCCTACAACGTGGCTTTGGGGCAAGCGATCATACCACTGGCCACCTTCGGCTTCCTCTGGATCCTGCTGGCATACATGTATCGCAAAGGGATATTCGTCCGCGTCTAGTGCCGCATCCGGGAGTGAATTTCCGGGAATGCGCCCTGCCCGATCGCGGTCAGCCTAACCCAGCGTCATTTCTTCCACCACGCGGCCGAGGTCGTAGGTCGAGAGCCCCCAGAATTGCCGCGCCAACTCGTCGATCTCGCGTCGAATTTCGTCAGACGCAGATTCGGCCCCCGAAGCGGCCCGACCCGCGGCTGACAAGCAGCGGTGCAACGCGATCTCGGCGTCGAATCGGCCGACGCTCAGACAACGCAGGATGCTGGGCGTACCGAAGCTCTTGCCCCCGCGCACGCTCTGCGACCGCACGAGAAACCCGGCGACCGCGCTGTTGAGCAGAGCGCAGAGGTAGTACGCCTCGGCAGTCGACTCGACGGCGACGAGCACGCAGGTCTCCTGGGGAACGATCGGACGCAGGCCCAGTCTCGGATCGTCGCGGCTTTCCACCACGGCGGCGGTGATCCGCCGGTCCATGCGCCGCCAGACGACTTTGACGGGGGCAAGCGTGTACGGACCTACGTCGTACATCGAGTAGAACGCCCCGCGCAATTGATAGCGCCGATAAGCGGCACGGTCGGCCAGCACGGAGCGGAACTGCTCCAGATAGGCGAACGTCCGGGGAGCTTCGCGCTTCAAACGCTCTTCGGGAATCCCGCGCCGGGCCTCGGCGTCTTGGGCGAGAATCAGATGCGCGGTGGGGACCGCATGAAACGGCCGCACATCGGACCATCGCAACAGGGGATAGATGAACTGCGACTCGATCTGACTCTCCACCACGGGAACAAGCCGCTTGCCCTTCTCGGGGATGTTGCGCATCGCGCACGAGGTGGGATTCCCTCGCCGCATCCGCCCCGTCGAGCAATTGGACCCAGTACACGCCGTTCGCTCCCGCGGTGTTTGCCCCCAGGTGTGCCTGGTAGGCCGAAGGGCCGAACAGGCTATCGGTCGGCCCTTCCCAATGTTCGGGCCAGAGGAACCAGGGCGATCCGGGACGCGCACTATCGATGGGGCGTGCGTCGTAAACGCGTCGCGTGTATTGCCTATTGATGTCTGCATTCTGAGCGATCGGTACTGCCTGGCCGTATGGCCTCGTTTTCCGGCCTCCCGCGGGTCGGCATGGCGCATTGGCTATGCAGGGCTCAATAGGTTCGCCGGCGGGACCTTGCTCCTCCGTGCGTACGCCTCGCCGCCATCGTACGTAGGGAATGGGATACTCGGTCGCGCACCCTTTCTCCAAGAGAATCGTAGCCGTCCAATTCGAGGCCGCGGCAAACGGCCGGGCGTCGACCAGGTCGTTGACGCGCAGCACGCACAGCGGCTCGCCGCCCTTGCCGAGGAGGAATCGTCGAAAGCCGTCCCCCGCGCCCGAGGTCTGAAAGGCCGTCTGCGTGATCACCAGGGCCAGACGCCCCGCGGGACAAAGGAAGCGATCGGCGACGGCGTACGTCAGGAGCATCGACAAGTCCTTCTTGCCGCCTCCATGCCGAGCCGCGGCGCCGGAGAGCGAAAACAAGCCGTATCGTTGCCATAGCGGCTTGGTCGCTTCGCGCGCGGCGTCATCCATCGTCTCCCATGCCACCCAGGGCGGATTGCCGACCACGAACTCGAATTGCCCCAGAGGCGCAAGCCGGCTCCCTTCCCCGCCGTCCAGTGCGTCGCCCCAGTGGACCGGCACGGTGATCGGTTCGGCGTCTTTCGGTAGTTCGCCCAGCGCGAGCCGATAGTTGGCCCGGGCCGTGAGCACCGCCAAGGGGTTCAGATCAAGGCCCACCACCGACGAGCAGACGCGCGCGGAGAATTGGTCGACATCCTCGCCGGGGAATCTCCGTCGCAGTCGTTGGATCGCCAGGATCAGAAACGTGCCCGAGCCGCAGGCGGGGTCGAGGAGCCGTGCCGGCCCAGGGCGGGGAAAACCGGCTTCCTCGAGCATCTGGGCGGCGAGCCACTCCGGCGTGTAGTATTCGCCCAGCGCGTGCCGCACGCGGCGCGGAAACAGCGCTTGGTAAAGCCCCTGGAACGGGTCGCAACCGTGGCGCACCACTTCGCAAAGCGATCCGCCTTCGTAGCTCGCCGCGGAAACGGCTAGGCGCACGACAGTCGGTCGGAGCCAGTCGTCCTCGCCGCCGGCACACCAGGGCGAAAGAGCGACTCAGGATCGCCGTCGGCTGCGTCCGGCACACCGGGCTCGGGCCAGTTCGGCTCCGGGCCGGTTAGCGCGCGGAGCAGCGACCCGGCTTTGTCGCCGGCGGTCCCTTCGCCGTTCCATTCTGCCCGCACTGAGCGTACCAGTAATGCGAGCACGGAAGCGTAGTACGACTGGACGGCGAACAGCAGCTCCGCGGGGCGCAAACTCAGTCGCCACGCCGTACGTCTCGGCCAGTCCCTGGATGGCCGCCGCGTCCGGTCGTAGGTGAGATCCGTAACAGGGGGCCACGGCCTGCCGCCACCGCTCGACCCAGGGCTCTCGACGCGCACGGGGGCCGAAAGCCAACACGTCGTAGTACGCCCGAACGCCAACTTGCACATTCTCGCTGGCCGGGCCAAAATCGCGGACCAGTCGGCGCGGGTAATCACTGCCGGCTGTGTCCGGGCGACGCACGCGAGGAGTGACTTCGGTCGCGCGCGAGCGAGCCCCAAAACGCCTCCCTGCGGAATTGCCCATCGTGTGATCCGATCGCCCGGTTTCTCGCTAAACAGACTTGCGCGATTCTTGCCCAAACGCTCCTGGCGTGCAAGGCCGTGCGCACACGCGCCGAGCAGAGAAAAATTCAAGGCCGCGCCCGTCAATCCTTTCGGCGCGGCCACTACCGGGAGGAACCAGAAGGTCCTGCCGCGCACGCTTTGCGACGCGTGCGGCAAGACGCTATTGATCGCTCTTCTTCTCTTGATGCTTCTCCTTCATCGCGAATCCCTTCTCGAAGTTCTTGCCGAAAACCATTTCCGTTCTCTCGGCGGCCTCGGCCTTCTTCACCTTGCCCTGGCAACCCGTGCAGCAGAATGCCACGGGAACGCCCTCGATTTCGACCTTGACCTCTTCGTTGACTTTGTTGCCGGTTATCGGGCAGGCTTTTTGCACGGCCTGACCGGTGGCTACCAACTGAAGGTTCGCCTTGGCCTCGTACTTGGCCTGATCCTTCTTGAACGGCTTGATGCAGTCCTCGCAGCAGAAGTAGACCTTGCCGCCCCGGTACGGCACGGAGACGTCCTTCGATATTTCGTCGCCGGACACCGGGCACTTGGCCTTGGCTTTCTTAGCCTTCTCGGACGTGCCACTTGGCGCCGATTCCTCGGAAACCAGCGAAACGGTACTGCCCTCTCGGCCTTCCTTGGCGCAGCACGCGTCTCGATCGGCGACTGTCGAAGCCGCCCCGTGAGCGCACAGCAGCCCGACTGGCCCGCCGGGCAACCGGCCTTGTCCGAGCACGCGGCTCCACCGTCCCCGGCCCAAGCCGCGGGCAAGGCCACGAGGCGCTGCCAAGCCGAACGCAAGTCCCCAGGCCAGTCTCATTCGTCTCTCCTCGTGTAGGTTGCAGGTCAGTTCGATCGGGCTCGAGAGTTCCCAGCACAAAACCTGTCTCTCCGCCCGTTCATGCCGTGGCTGCCGGGCCAACGCTCGGAGGAATTCTTCCGCTGGGGATCAGCGGGTCAATATCTGGCGGTCGGGGTCAGAGCGATCGCGAGGCCGAGCCGCTTCGCTTTAAGGGGTGCAGCAGGGCCAAGAGCAGTTTGTGGAGCGAAAGTGCTTCGGGCGCACTCTTTTGCGATGCGAGCGCGACATCCGTTCGCGGGGCGAGCGGCGCCACCCTTTAGCTCCCACGCGGCCGGGCCGCACTGGAGCTACGGCCGCCTTGAAGAACTCCCTGAAGAGTTCCCGGACACTTGCGCCCGGACGTTCTGGAGCCGATCCCAGAACCTTTGGACGTGCTGCGATTTTCCGGCTGCGGAGGCAATTCCTGGCGGTTCTGGGATAGATTTTTGGACCCGATGCAGAAACTATGTGCTGCCGCCGGGGCATTGGGCCGCACAGGGCCGTAGCGGAAGGGCTGGGACAAGTTCTCTTGGACCCGATGCAGAACCGGGTCCTGCCCCGGAAGCGTTCGGCCGCACAGGGCCACGGCGGTAGCTCTGGGATCCGTTTTTACTCTCGCTCGGTAATCCCCGGAATCGGGAACCGCGCGCACAGGTCGGCGACTTCCGCGCGGATGCGGCCTGCCGTCTCGTCCAGGTCGTCGAGGTGCCGACAGACCTGGTCGATCCAGCCGGCGATCAGGTCCATCTCCGGCTCTTTCATGCCCATCGAGGTCAGGGCCGGAGTGCCCAGACGCACGCCGCTGGTGACGAACGGCTTGCGGGGGTCGCCGGGCACCATGTTGAAGTTGCCGATGATGCCCGCCTGGGCCAGGGCCTTGGCCACCTGCTTGCCGCTGTAATCGGCTGTCGCGGAAATCCATCACCAGCAGGTGATTGTCGGTGCCGCCGCTGACCAGTTGGTAGCCTCGGCTGAGGAGCCCTTCGGCCAGGCGCTTGGCATTGCGGACGATCTGGCGGCCGTACTCCCGGAACTCCTCGGTGCCGGCCTCCTTGAAGGCCACGGCCATGGCGGCGATCACGTTCATGTGCGGCCCGCCCTGAAGCGTGGGAAAGACCGCCCGATCGACTCGCTTGGCCAGATTCAAGCTTGCTTTGTGCGTGGTACTTCTGCTGATAGCGATCCTCGATCCGACAGAGGATGAAGCCGGCCCGCGGACCGCGGAGCATCTTGTGGGTGGTGCTGGTCACCACGTCGCAGTAGGGCACCGGGTCGGGATGGACGCCGGCCACGATCAGACCGTTGATGTGGGCGATGTCGGCCACCAGGTAGGCGTCGACTTCGGCTGCGATCTCGGCGAACGTGTCGTATTGGAAGGCGCGGGGATAGGAAGTTGCCGCCCACCCAGATCATCCGCGGCCGTTCCCGCCGCGCCAGATCGCGGATTTGATCGAAGTCGAGCAGGCCCGTCTTGGGGGACACGCCGTAAGGAACCTGGACGTAATCCGTACCGGAGAAATTGACACGCCAACCGTGCGTCAGGTGACCGCCCTGCGGTACCGGCATGCCCATGATCTTGCTGCCCGGCGCCACCAAGGCCCGGTAGGCCGCCTGGTTGGCCGGCGAGCCGGAATAGGGCTGCACGTTGGCGTGTTCGGCGCCGAAGAGCGTTTTGGCCCGCTCGATCGCCAGGTTCTCGACTTCGTCGACGAATTCGTTTCCTTCGTAGTATCGTGCCCCAGGATAACCCTCGCAGTACTTGTTGGTGAGGATCGAGCCGGTGGCCTCCAGCACGGCGAATTGGGCAAAGTTCTCTGAAGGGATCATCTTCAGAGTTGAGGCCTCAAGCCGAGTCTGCTTCTGGAGTAACGTATACGCTTCCGGATCGACTTGGCTGAGATGATGGTAACGATGGGATCCGTGGAGCATCCGCGAACCTTCCTCGAGCAGGCTGATGAGGGTGAGAAAATACAGGATAATCCACGCTGCGCACGGCGGCAACCGGGTGTGATGGGCAGACACGAGCCGTCCGCCACGAAGGGGGGAAACGATCGCGAGTGACCCCGTGCCGCGGCTCTCGTCGCACGCCAACCGGGCTTGCAGCGACGTCCGATCCCAAGAAGCTACCCAGAACTGCCGCTGCGGCCCGGTGCGGCCCGAGAATCGCAGCACGTCCAAAGGTTCTGGGATCGGCTCAAAGAGTGCCGAAAAAGCCGATTGCCCAACCGCCGCTGGGGCGCGGACTGGCGTCGAATCGTCCCCCGGTCGGCGGCTCTGCGGAGGACTTTACGACTGGCCGGCGCGCTCGACGACGACGGACGAGTGAAAATCGTTGTTGGAGAGGAACTCGCGCAGCGCATGCACGTCTTCCCAGACTTCGAAGTTGAAGAGTTCCCGGATTTGCTGACGCACGGCGTTTTTCTGATCGCGGAATAGGGAGCCTGGACCGACAACGACCTTGAGGATGGCGTCGTCGCCGCGCGCAATCTGGACGAGGGCCCACCGCGGTGCGAGCTGGTAGATGCGCAAGCCGCGCAGTTGCAGTCGCTCCCCCTCGCTTGTCATCTGGAGTTCGACCAGCTTGAAATCGCCTTGGTTGGGGATCTTGTCCGTGTTGCGGAAGGCATTGACGAACCCGCGGTCGCCGCGGATCAGCCATCCCTGCCCATCGTTCTGCCACGATGCCACCACCTGCGTGCGGTCGCAGACCAGGTAGCGATTGCTTCGGGTGAGTCGCTCGGGAACTTCGACTTTCGGCAGGCCGCCCAGGAGAGTCTCGCTCGCAGAGGGGGCGGGAGGTGCCGCCACCGGCTCCAGCGGCGGGGCAACGATATGGACCACTGTGCCGCACTTGGGGCAGGCACGCGATTGACCGACCAATTCGTCCTTGGCGTTGAGCTTGCTCTGGCAGCCGGGGCAGATGAGCCGGATCATGCGGCAACTCGGCGACAAAGGAGCGGGAAGTTTCCTGGGGTCCCGACGCGGCATCCACGGGGAGTTCAGTGCCTCGCGCCGTTGGACCGCCGGCGCAGCGCGCGGGCACCGACGAATCGGCCGTGGCACCCGACCGTTGAGCCGAGCCGAAGCGCGAGGGCCATGACAGACACCCAAGGGCAGCGCCGTGCTCAGGCCTTCGGGCAAGAGGCGACGACGAGTCGGTCTCGGCACGAGGAGCAATCGGTAAATCACGTCGGATCCGCAACTTCGGAGGCTATCAGAAGGGATGTCGAGGGTCAAGCCGCGCCATGGCTGCACGGGCGCGGCGCGATGCCTTCGCTGGGCTACCAAGTCGAGGCCGCGGTGGTCTGGTTTGTTTCGTATCGCCTCCATTCCCCCCGCCAAAGGATGGTTCTGAGGTGTTGATCCGGTTGCATAACCCCTGAAAACAGCGTAAGATGTGCAGCTTGGACAGGGGCAAGAGCCTTTGCGGGAGTGGGTAGATCGACTCGCCTTGCGGGGAACCCCTGACCGAAGCGATTGGATGGACGCCATCTGACTGGAGTTGAACCGTGGTGCAGCTGGATCAGCTACCTGGTACTTTCTTTGGTCCGGCCACGTTTGTGGACCTCGTCCGTCATCGCGCCAAGTATCAGCCCGACGAAATCGCCTTCATCTATCTTGTGGATGGCGAGAACGAGCAGATCCAACTTACCAATCGGGAGTTGGACCGCCAGGCTCGGGCGATTGCCGCATGGCTTCAGTCGCTGGGAATGCAGGGCGAACGCGCGTTGTTGCTCTACCCTCCCGGCTTGGAGTTCATCTCGGCGTTCTTTGGCTGTCTGTATGCAGGGGTCGTCGCCGTACCCGCCTACCCCCCACGCCGCAACCGTTCCCTGGAGCGGATCCAGGCGATTGCCGACGATGCGCAGGCGCGAATTGCACTGACGACCGACATTGTTTTGCGACGCGTCGATCCGCTGATTGACTCGACCCCTCATTTGAAGGAGATGACTTGGCTTGCGACCTGCCGCGCAGCCAAAGGTATTGAGGAACAGTGGGAAACGCCCCGATTGCGCGGCGACACGCTGGCGTTCCTGCAGTACACCTCCGGTTCAACGGGCACTCCCAAGGGGGTGATGCTCAACCATAACAATCTGCTCCACAACTCGGCGCTGATCGCCTACGCATTCGAGCATACACGTTCGGATGTGGGCGTGTTTTGGCTGCCTAGCTATCACGACATGGGTTTGATTGGCGGGGTATTTCAGCCCCTCTACACCGGACGGCCCAACATCCTTATGTCACCGATGGCATTCCTCCAGAAGCCGTATCGGTGGCTCTCGGCGATCACGCGGTTTGGGGGGACGACCTGTGGGGGGCCCAACTTTGCCTACGATCTCTGCATCCGCAAGATCACCGAAGAGCAGAAGGCCACCCTGGACCTGAGCAGTTGGCAGATCGCATTCAACGGGGCGGAACCCGTCCGCGCCGACACGATCGAGCGGTTCTGCGAGGCTTTTGAGCCCTGCGGATTCCGTCGCGAGGTCTTCTATCCGTGCTTCGGCATGGCGGAGGCGACACTCATTGTCTCTGGCGGCTTCGTGAAGAAACCCCCCGTCATTCGTTCTTTTGATGCCGGTTCGCTGGCCAGAAACAAAGTAATCGAGTGCGAAACGGGCGAAGAGGGGATTCGGACCCTGGTCGGCTGTGGCCAGACGATGCCCGATCAAAAGATCGTGATCGTGAATCCCGATTCGCTAACGCTCTGTAGTGCGGACGAAGTCGGAGAGATTTGGGTAAGTGGCCCCAGCGTCGCCCAGGGCTACTGGCAGCAGCCCGAGGCCACTAAGGGTATTTTTGGCGCTGTGTTGAAGGATACCGGTGAAGGGCCCTTCTTGCGCACCGGCGACATGGGTTTCCTTCGCGAGGGTGAGTTGTTCGTCACGGGGCGCATCAAAGATCTCATCATCCTTCGCGGGGTCAATGTCTACCCGCAGGATATCGAACGTACGGTCGAGCGTAGTCATTCCCATCTCATCCCCAATAGTGGGGCTGCATTTACGGTCGAGCAGGATGGGGAAGAGCGACTGGTGATCGTGCAGGAAGTCGAGCGTCGCAAGCGAGACGGCATGGATCGAGTGTTCGAGGCGATCCGTCGCGCGGTTTCCGCCGAGCACGAGATCCCTGTTCAAGCGATCGTGCTGGTGCAAGCGGGCTCGATTCCGAAGACGTCGAGCAACAAGATCCAGCGACGAGCTTGCCACCAGGCCTACCTGGCGGGGACTCTTTCCAGTGTTGCCGTATGGCAGGCTGCGGAGGAGCAGTCGGTTGCGGCTCGGCCGAGGCAAGCCGAAGAACGGCCGCGAAGCAAACCGGCCAGGTCTGCCGCCCAGGCCGCGGCGGGCAACGGAGCGCCGAGCAAGAATGGCGAGGGAGCGGCGGCTCCTGCCCCTCCCCTGCCCGATCCCGGCCGAGTGACGGAACTGGTCCTGGAGCAGGTTCGGTTGATCGCCCGGGACCGCGCCAGCGGACTGACGCTCGACACGCCGATTGCCGAGATCGGCCTGGATTCCTTGGAACGCATGGAAATCCTCGCGTCGCTCGAGGAGCGATTTGGAGGCCGGTTTCCCGAGGAAGTGCTGCCGCAATTGGAGACCTGCCGGCAGGTGGTCGACGCGGTGGAAAAGTACATGGGTGTTGACACACGCCCCCGCGCCGCACGCCCCGCGGACTACCAAGTTGCCGAAGAGAATTACCTCATTGCCCGGTTCCCGGAATACGTGAAGCTGCGACACAATCTCGACTTCCTCGAGAACGTGGAGACGGGAAACCCCTATTTCACAGTTCATGAAGGACTTACGAACGATCGTACGACGATCGGCGGTCGTGAGATCATCAATTTCTCCAGCTACAACTACGTGGGCATGTCGGGCGACCCGACCGTCACCAAGGCGGTCCAGGGGGCCGTGGCCAAGTACGGCAGCAGCGTGTCGGCGAGTCGCTTAGTGTCGGGCGAGAAAGATATTCACCGTGAGTTGGAACGTGCGCTGGCAGAGTTCATCGGCGTCGAGCAGGCCGTGGTCATGGTGGGGGGGCATGCAACGAACGAAACCGTGATTGGCCACCTGTTGGGCCCCGGCGATCTGATTCTGCACGACGCCCTGTCGCACAACAGCATTCTTCAGGGATGTATCCTCTCCGGCGCCCGGCGGCGCCCCTTCCCCCATAACGACTGGAAGACCGCGGATCGTTTGCTCCAGGAGTACCGCCACGAATATCGGCGCGTGTTGATCGTGATCGAGGGGGTCTACAGCATGGACGGCGACATCCCGCACCTGCCCTCGTTCATCGAGGTGAAAAAACGCCACCAGGCCCTCTTGATGATCGACGAGGCCCATTCCATGGGCACGATCGGAGTCCGCGGCCGTGGGATCGGCGAGTACTTCGACGTCGATCGTGCGGACGTGGACATCTGGATGGGCACGCTAAGCAAGACCTTCGGAAGCTGTGGGGGTTATATCGGCGGGGGCAAGGAACTCGTCGAGTACTTGAAGTACACGGCGCCGGGCTTCGTCTACAGCGTCGGGCTCTCTCCGCCCGCTACGGCCGCCGCGTTGGCCTCCTGTCGCCTTCTCGAGGCCGAACCCGAGCGTGTGGCACGGCTGCAGCAGCGGGCAAAGCTCTTCCTCAGCTTGGCTCAGGCGCGGAAGCTGAACACGGGCATGAGCAAGGACTCGCCGGTGGTCCCCATCATTTTGGGGAACTCGATGCACTGTCTGGCCTTGTCGCGTGCTCTGTTCGCACGTGGCATCAACGTCCAGCCGATTCTCTACCCCGCTGTCGAGGAAAGTGCCGCGCGGCTGCGGTTCTTCATCACTTCCGAGCATACGGAAGCCCAGATCCGGTCCACGGTCGAGGCGGTCGTGGAGGAATTGGAGCGAATTCTCCCGGGATTCCTGGCGCAGTCCCCGGCCGAAGGGGAAATCCCGGCAGAAACGGTGGCCGCGGCTCGACCGGGGAATTCCTGTTGAATGTTCGGCTAATCGACGCTAGAAATAAAGAAGGAACGCATTGCGAGCGGTTTCTTCCGCGCTGCGCGAGAGAGCCGCCATCACCCGGGGTCTTTCGGCAAGGGGTTCAGTTTGCTTACGGAACACCAGATTTCCCGTAGCTGGCGAAGGCTGTTCACGAAGAACGAGTTGAACGACGAAACGCTCTTGAAGGCTGAGGCGCTGTTGGCGGAGTTGCGTCCTGAGAGTCCGCTCCGGCATCGCCTCCGTACTGAGCTCGACGAGCTTGTCCTGCGTTTTCAGAAGCAGGATTGAGTTAGCCTTCGGGATCTTCCCGGCAGTGGGCAAGTCGGTTTCTCGCGCATCCCGCAACCTGTCGTGTTGCTGGGAACGTGCGGCAGCGGTTAATGACTTGCCCTCACCGCAAGCCCAGGCCTCGGCCATGGGCTTTTTCGCTGCGCCGAGGGCGTGTCGCGCAGAGCCGGCTGAGGATTGGTGCGGTCAAGAAAGCACGGTTCCCAGGAACTGCGGGGCAATTCCCGGGAACCGTGGCTCACGCGAACCTGGTGCACTCAGCACTCAGCGGTTAATCTCGAAGCCCACGTTCAAGCCGTTCATCAGCACGTACTGCCGATTGTTCTCCGGCCGGATTCCGAACACCTGGTTCTCCGACCACACGTAATCGATCATGTTCGAGGCGCGGGCGATCCCGTCCATGAACAATAGCGAATAGCCGGCCTTCAGCGACAGTCCGCGAGTCAGGTGCAAGCGGGCATCCACGCGATACTCGATGGCGGGGCTGAACTCGTTGGCGCTGAAGACGTGATCGAAGGTTGTGGGTTGATCCACGGTGGGAACGAAGGGGACCGTGCCCTCGGGAATCTCGAGCGGACCGATATCCTGGGGGAATCCGTCACGCAAGCGGCTGCCCAGCGTACCCTGCTGGCGCACATTCTGGAAGTTGAAGCCGGCGAAGAACCGGCCTTCGGTCGAGAACGTCCAGCGGCCGCGAGTGGTGAACAGTCGCATTCCCAATTGCGGGCCGACGATCCGGTTGTCGGCTTCGGTGTTCCACCAGCTTTCGGCCAGAATCGCTCCGGCGCCGGTTATGGCGGTGGCGGGATCGGTCGGATCATTGAAGCGGAAGCGGCTCCCTCCGCCGAACACGTTGAAGCGGTCCTCGAACTCCATGTAACGGACGCCCATGAACATCTCCGCCAGCCACCGTTTCTCGAAGCCCAGCGGATGGGTCCGGTACATGTACATCCACTCCACGCTCCACGTGTCGACGAAGCTCTCGATGCGGAACTGATCGAACTGCAGGGGCAAGGGTCCGAAGATAATCGGCGTGGTATAGGTGACCGGGGCGACGATTACCGACGGAATGAAGCCGTCAAGGTGCCGGCGGTCTTGTGGACCGAACTCCCGGTCGTTGATCACCATGATCATGTCGTTGCCTTCGCGGATCTGGCTTTGCACGCGCATGTTGTAGTGGCCCAATAGCCAGCCGTGGTGGCCCGTGATGTCGCCGAGCTCGAAGCGGTTTCCCCCCACCCAATCGCTCGTAAGCATGCCGGTGTCGACGTTGTTTTCTTGCGTGACAGTCACCGGGGGACCGCCGAACGGGTCGCCCGTGGCCGGGTCGAACGAGGTTGGATAGAGCACGACATCACGCGTACCCGGATGGCCGACTGGGGTAACCCCCGGTCGTTGGATCGTCCAGTAAAGGTATTCTGCGGAGAAGAAGTAGCCTTCGTTGGGAGCGGTTCCCCCGCCGAATCCGTCGCTGACCGCAGCCGGTCCGCTGGGATCGAAGAACTGCATGTTCTTCAGCGTAGAGTTTGAGATTTCCTGGGCCAAGGCGCTTCCTGCCGTCAGGAAGACCAGCCCCCAGGCTGCCAGCCACAATGCACTGCGATATCGGGACATGGCTCCAACCCACCTCGGTGTTCGCTGAGTGGACATGCTTCCAGACCCGCCGACGCGGAGAGTCCTCTATCCGCTATCAGAACGGCGGAACTGCCTGCGGCCGCCCCGCGACCGCCGGCCATGGCAGGCCCAATCCTTCTGGTAGACGGGCATACAATCCGGTTGCGACGATAGTATCGGCCGTGCCGCTCTCGGCAGTTGAGTAAGAAAGATAAGCTCTCCGGAAAATGACGGTGAATTCCATGGGGCGCATAGCCGGTCAGGAAATGTGGGTAGCTTGGGGAAGGAGAGCCTTGTGTCCGCAGCCTGCCCCTGGCCGATCAGCCATCGGCCTTGGAGCACTTTGGCACGCCACGATTGCGCGGGGGCTCGGCTCGGCATCCGCCCCAAAGAAGCGAGGATCTCTGATGGCGGCTACGACGAGCGACCGGCAACGGGGCAAGGCAAGAAAAGAAACCGCCGGCGTATGCCGGCGGTTTGCAGGTCGTTTCAGGTTCCGGGCCTCTAGGCCCGTTTTATCAGACTCTTAGGGGCCCAGCAGGTCCAACAGGGCCTGGTCCGCGGCCAATCCCTTGGTCGACGTCGACGTCGAGGAGTGGGCTGCCTCGGCCATGAGGCCCAAGAGGGTCGGGTCGAGCTGGGCAAGGGTCATGGCCTCGATGGCCACGTACCGGTCTCGGCCGCCCATGTCCTTCAATCGCATGTTGAGCTGCCCGTCGGTGACCGGAATCGTATAGGTCCTGGTCACCGTCTGGCCCGCCGAGGTGGTCACACGTTCAATCTCGCTCCCCTCGAGGATCACCGCCATATAGTCGTGGCGGACGCTCCTGCGGTCGCCCAGCGTTACCGTCACCTCGTAGGTGCCGTTGGGCACGTTGACCGCGAAGGTACCGTCGCCGGTGTAGTTGAGATCGCGGGTGAGGTACGAACCGCTCCGCGTGTCCACGCTGCCGATCGCACCTGAGAGCCACCCGTAACCGCGGGAGTCGCTATAGCGCGTGCCGTTGGAAACTCGGGTGTAATCCGACTGCACGGGCGAGGAGCTCGTGCCGAAGTCGAAGCGTCGTGAGAACTCGTCGTCGGTCACTTCGACCCGAGCCGTTCCCTTGTCGTAGCCCGCGGCGTTTGCCTCCAGGCTTACGATCTGGGTCCGGTCGGCCCCCAGATCGTCGACGGCGGAGACCGGGAAGATGACCGACGCCTGACCGGCGGCGAACTGGACGGAGCCGGGCACCGTGGCCTCGGAAGTGTCGCTACTGGTCAAGGTCACGGTGAGGGCGGAATCGATTCCTCCCAATCGCGTTAGCGTGGCCAGGGCGGCCGCGCGACCAGCCGTTTCCGAGAACGATCCCGGAGCCACGGTCAGAGAAAGGTTCCAGGGGAGGATCGTGCCTTGCGCCTGACCGTCGGTGATAATCTGCGCCGGAGGCGTTTCTCAGGTTGACATAGAAAGACTCGCGCAGCTCGGTGTTGCTGTCGCCCAGCACCGCTACGCTGATCGTGCCCGAGGTTTGCCCGGCGGGGATGGTCAGCACGCCGCTGGCGGCCACGTAATCCAGGCCGGCCTTTGCCAGGGCGTCGATGGTGGAATACTCGACGGTGACGTCGTCCTCGAAGGGCTTGCTCAGGCTCACGACGAACTCAGCGATTTGCTGCGTGCCGGGAGCTGGCTCGGGGAGGGTGACGTCGCCAATCGTCATCTGCGGCGGAACGAAGACCGAGGTTACCGTCAGGCCGCTGATCGACGCATAGCGGTCGGCGCCGCCAAGGTCCCGCAGGCGAAGCGTGAGCTGGCCGTCGGTCACTTCGACGCGGCGCGTCCAGGTGGCCGTGCTGCGGTTCGTGCTGATCTGGCCAGAGGTCTGGTTCTCGGCGCTTATGACCATGCGGTCGCGGCGGAGGGAGGGATCGCCCAGGTAGGCGGTTACCTCGTACACGCCGTTGGGCACGTCGACCACGAAGGTGCCATCGCGGGTGTAGTTGACGTCGCGGCGGACCTTCGAGCTGTTGGCCACGTCGCGGCTGCCGATCGTGCCGCGATTCCAGCCGTAGCCGAGGGCGGAAGTATAACGCGTTGCCTCGGTGACCTGGGTCCAGCCCGGCTCCACCGGCGACGAGTTCTGCCAAAATCGTACCTGCCCACGACGAACTCGTAGGTCACCCGGTTGTCGAGGCTCATCGACTCCAGGTTATTCATCAGGTTGACGTCGGTGACGCTGTCGGCCTTGACCACGGCGCGGACCGAACCGGTGCGCGTCATGCCGCTGACGGCGACGTCGAAGGTGAGTCCGTCGCCGGCCGGAGTGATCACGGCGGTCGTTGGCCCGGCCGTGCCGCTGAGGAGCAGGTCGTCGGGCTCGAAGCCGGTGACCGGCCGGTTGAAGACCACGGTGAAGTGGATGGGAGAAACCCGCGTCAGGTCCGCCTGCCCGGCGGCCTGGTTCAAGGTTGCCGTGAGCGGACCGATGAGCACGTACTCGACCGAGTTGTTATCGCCGGTCGAGTCCGAGTTGGGATTCCCGGCCAGATCCAATGCTGCGCCCGCCGGCACCGACACGTTGATCGTGCCCACGCCGGTGGCCGTGACCTGGACTTCATAGGCTGCGCCGTTGCTGCCCGGGACGGCTGCCACGGAGAGGACCTGCATTCCGGTTGCCGTACCGCCCAGAACTACGTCGGAGGCGGTGAACCCGCTCACCGGTTCGCTGAAATTCACGCGGAACCGCGCGGGCATGACGTCGGTCAGCGCCGTCTGGCCCGCCGCACGCTCGACGAGGACCGCGGCCCCGCCCGCATCCACGACGACCGACAGAGGGATCGAATCGGCCGATTCGGTGTTTCCCTCTTCGGTTTGGCTGGCGGTGATCGCCCACGTCTGGCTGGCCAGGGCAGCGACGCCGTCGGTGGTAACCGTGGTGACGGTTCCCGTGGCCATCGCGCTGCCGATCTCCAGTCCATTGGCGTAGATCTTCACCAGCCGCCCGCCTTGGTGCCGGGCACTTCGAAGACCAGGGCCTTGGCGGCGCTGGAATTGTCGAAGCTGGTGATGCGATCCGTGGTGCTGACGCCGTTGTCGCTGATGAGGACGGGCCGCCCGGGCACACTGCTGGCGTTGGTGGGGAAGCTCCAGCCGCCGCTCCAGCCGAGGAACCCGTTGAGCACGATTCCCTCGGTGCTGTTCAACGAGGCCATGCTCGTCGACGCTCCGGAGCCCGAAGAACTCGACTCGGCGTTGACCACGATGGTGCGGAGGAAAACGCCCTTGTTGCGGCCGGCCATGCCGGGCCACGGGAGGTAGAGAGGACTGAGGGGATCGTCGTCGGGCCCTTCCCAGACGAGGCCCACGTCGCCGTCGGCATCCATGGCCACCGCCGAATTCACCTGGTCGCCGACGACGATCGCGTTGACGCGGAACTCGCCCAGCGACCGGCTCGGATTGGCGGGATCGGCGGTATCGCCGCCGTCGGCCTGGAACATCCGCGCGAACACGCCCTGGTCGGTAGTGTTCGGCTCCTGGTCGTAGCTCGTCCAACTGACGATGAAGTTGCCTTGGCGATCCATGGCTACGGCCGGTTCCTGCTGCCAGCCGGCCGTGGTCTTGTTCACGCGGAATTCGCCCGAGGCGTTCTGGCCGTAACGTCGGCCGTAGACGTTGAAACCGCTGCCGTCGCCGTTGAAGCCCGCCCATACCACGACGAAGTCGCCCAGGGCGTCCATGGCCACCTGCGGCGTCATCTGGCGGTCGTTGGTGGTCGCATTCACGCGGAACTCGTCCCCCGACTTCCCGCCGCCGATGTCGAACTGCTGCCCGTAGACGCCCCAGTCGGCGCCGTCCTGCCCTTGGCTCTGCCAGACGACGACGAAGCTACCGTCGGCGCCCATGGCCACGTCGGAGCGATCCTGGGCGTCGCGCGTGTAGGTATTCACGCGGAACTCGTTGCCCAGCGCTGCACCGCCGAATCGAACAATCGTGCGTGGACTGCCTCATCGTCCCCATCCTGGCCGTAGGTCGTCCAGGTAATCACGAAGTTGCCCATCGCGTCGGCGGCCACTGCCGGCCGATTCTGGAGGTTCACCATCTTCTGGTTCACTCGGAATTCCGCCCCCAGCGGCACGCCAAACGGATCGAACCGCCGCGCGTAGATTCCGTCGGAGTCGTCCGCACCCTGGCCGGACCAGACGACGATGAAGTTGCCGAACGGGTCCATGGCCACGTCGGGCTCGAACTGGTTGCCCGTGTCAAAGGTGTGGACCACCGTCTGCACGCCTTGCCGCCGCCCGAAGCGGTCGAAGCGCTGCATCATGATGTTGCCGTCGTAGCTGGCAATGAAACCGCCGAGCGCCGAGTCAAATTGGGCGTAGTCGACCCACACCACCACGTAGTTGCCCTCGGAGTCCGAAGCGATCGCCGGGCTCTCCTGCATCCACTGGGGATCGATGGGTCCGTTGTTGACGCGCGTGTCCTGGGCGCCGGGAGCGGGGGTGCCTGGTCCAGCCGTCCCCACGGCCAAGGTGCCGCTCACCGTGAACCGGCGGCGGAATTCCAGTCCCGGAGTGCCATCGTAGTCGCCGTCCAGCGGATTGCCGAACTTGTCTTGCACGTTGTCGCGCAAGGTCAACTCGTACGTACCCGGCCCCAGCGGCTGCAGGCCGCTCTTCGCCGGATCGGCGTCGATCGTCACAATCGCCTGGTACTTCGAGGCAGGAGTCGTGCCGTTCCACCGTGCACGAACCTCGCTCGGGCCGAACTCGATCGACGTGATGCCGTTGCGAATGCTTCGGCCATTGAGGGTCAGATCCCAGTTAGCCGGATTGAGTACGCTGTGCTGCCAATTTGGACCGCTCGTGTCGTCGACCAGGTTCTCGTCGAACTCCAGCACGAACCTCGAGGTGCCGGTCTTCATCGGCGTCAGCACGCTGCCGTCGCGGATCAGGCGCAGCTCACCTGGCCGTTGCCCAGGTCCACGGCCGACAGCACGTCGGCCACCGTCGGGCCGGCATCATCTCCCAGGTTGTCGAACCGCTGGAAGTAGACCCCCTGCTCCCCGCCGGTGCCCGGACCGCTCCAGGCGATGAAGAAATCACCCGCGTGATCCATCGCCACGCCGGGATACCGCTGGTTGCCGGTCTTGGTCACGTTCACCGCAAATTCGGCGCTCAGCTCGCCGTTGGCGCCGAACATGGGGTTGGTGCCTATCACCGCGTTGCGCACGTCGCGCTGCGCGTAGATCCCGTAGCTGTTAGCCGCGTCGGGCAACCCCGAATTCGCTGCCGGCCGATCCTGGTAGCTTTCCCAGGCGACGATGAAATCGCCGTCGGCATCCATGGCCACGCGCGGGTTCTGCTGGTTGCCTTGGATGAAGGTGTTGACGCGGAACTCGTTGGGCCGAACGGGCAGCGGCAGCATGTCCTTGCCGTAACGCCGGGCGAATACGCCCCGCACGCCGCTGGCGCCGGGACCGGGACCCGCACTGCCGCCATCCTGACCGTAGCTCGTCCAAGCGACCGTGAAGTCGCCGTCCGAATCCATGGCGATCGACGAGCCCCGCTGATTTCCGGTCTGGAACTGGTTCACGAGGAACTCGCCCGAGCCGCCTACCGTGATCGTGTCGATCCAGTTGGCGTAGAACGACACGCGCGTGTCGCCCCCTAACTCGCCGAAGCTCGAGTTGGGCTCGATGGCGCCATTGGTCACGTCGATCGGCGGTCCGAACGACATGCCGAACGAGGTCACGCCGGCGATCTTGCCATTAACGAAGATCGGTCCCCCGGAATCACCCGGCGCACCCGATGCCTCGCGTTCCCCCAAGCCGAGATCGTTGACGCCGATGAGTTGCCCCAAGGCGTCGTGTTCGGGCGTGCCGTCGTCGAAGTCGTAGATGAGGATGTCCGGCGCCATGCCGAAGAATTGCGTGCCGAGCACGTCGTAGCGGTTCTCTCCCTGCCGCTTGGTGCCGAAGTAGGGGAAGTTCCAGCCTGTGGTCCCTGTGCCGTAGTATCCATAACCATACCGTTCGCCCACGCGTCCCACTTCGTCCTGGAGGCGGTAGATGTCGTGCCGCTCGGCCTGGGCCGGGGCGGGAGTGGCCAGGGTGATGATGGCGATGTCGGCCCCCAACCCGATAATCCCCAGATAATTGGGATGGATGTCGATGCGCGACGCAGGGATTGTGAGATCGCCGGTGGGCAGATTGAAGGTTACCGACACGGTCCCCGCCGGATAGGGAGCGATGAACGGAGTGACCACGTGGGCCGCGGTCACGATGTGCATGCCGGTAGACAGCAACGTCCCCGAACCGTTGCCGATGCCGCCGACGTTCACCTGCACCACGCCGTCATAACCGCTGCCCGGACCGACGACGTGACTGCCGGGATCATCCGTCGTGGTAATAAAGAACCGCTTCTTTGCCACGTCGGCCAGCGACAGACTCGCCGCGAGATTGGTCAACGAGCCGGCGGCGGGCTGCAAGACCTGGTTGCTGATGAACCGCTTGGCGAAAACGTTCGTTTCCCAGGCCCGATCATTGGCCTGGCCGTACGAGGTCCAGGTGATCACGAAGGTGCCGTCAGACGACATGGCGATGTCGGGATACATCTGGTTGCCGCGCGTCGTATCGTTCACCAGGAACTCGCCGCTGCTGCCGTCGACGAGCGTCGAGGCCTGGATGTCGGCGCCGGAATCGCCCGTGATCGGCCCGACCTTCACCACGCCCAAGGGGCGTTGGTCCTTGCTGCCGTCCACGCCGATGAAGCGAATGGCGATCTCGGTGCGGCTCACGGCCTGGGCCGACACGTGCAGTCCCTTGGCCAGCAATTCTTGCTGGATTTTCGCCGCCGTCGAGACCGTGTTGCCCGAGTAGGTGATCGCGCCGGTCGTCTTCATCGACGCCGGGTCGTCGGTGGTCTGCCACATCAAGACAAACACGCCGCGGGGGTTGTTGCGGAAGGTGACCATCTGCACCTCATCGGCGCCGCCGATGGGGTCGCCCGACGGGCTGTAGCGCTGCGCGTAGATGCCGTAGCCGAATTGCGAGCCGAAGCCTTCCTGACCGTAGCTCTGCCAGGTGACGACGAAGTCTCCCTCGGTGTCCATCGCCACCGTCGAGTAACGCTGGATGCCGCGCGTGAACGTGTTCACGCGGGACGCTGCCAGATCGAGAGGCTCGCCGTTGGCCTTGTAACGCCGCGCCCATACGTTCCAGTCGTCCTTGGGATTGCTGACCGGGTCGAAGGGGGCCTTCGGGTCGCGAAGGTCCTGCTGCGACCAGGTGACGACGAAATCGCCGTCCGCGTCGCGGGCCACCGATGCGTAGCTGGCCGTCGGATCATCCGTGATGCGGAATTGCATGACCGTGGCATAGGTGTTCGAAACCGGATCGTAGACCTTCAGCGGGTCGCCGAGGTTCGAGTCTGCGCACGCCGTCGGTGTTCGTCCAGTCGATGCCGTAGAGCTTGGCCCAAATGCCGCGCTGGGCGGGGTTGTCGCTCGTCCACACCGACACGTAGTTGCCGTCGCCGTCCGAAGCCACGGTCTTCGGGCTCTGATCGGGCGCCGATGCGCCCCCGTTATCCACCGTGCCGCTGTTGACCTTCTGTTCCACTCCCTTCGGGATCAGCACGTCGAACGTTCGCACGACATCGGAACCGTTGGGCAGATAACCGGTGCGGTTGAGCGGGTTGCCGGCCCGGTCCTTGAGCGCACTCTTGGCCGCAATCGAGTAATGGCCGTCGACCAGCGGGGCGCGGTCCTGCCCGCCGACGCCGTCGCCGTCGAGATAGAGAATCGCTTCCCACTTGTTCGAGCCTACCTGGTTCAGTCCCAAGCCCGCACTCAGGTCAGCGGCCCGATTCATCCCGAATTCGACCTTGTACACGCCGCCGAACACGTCCACCCCGTTGCCGCATCAACGACCAATTGGCGGGGTCGGTGACCGCGTTCGGGCCGCGCGCATCATCTCCTCGTCGATCGTCACCACGACGTAGGAAAGCTCCGTATTCACCATCGCGTTGTTGCGCAGGCGCTCGCCGCTGGGCAGCAGGAAATCGGTGACCATTGGCCCCGCGGTGTCGGTGCTCTCGATGAACCGGCGATAGAAGATGTTAGAGTTGGTGAACCCTCCCGAGGTGCTCTGTTCGAGCTGCGTCCACGTCGACACGAAGCTGCCGTCGGGCTCCATGGCCAGGCCGGGGGCGGCTTGCTCGCGCCCCTGCTCTCCCATATATCCCGAGAAGACGATCGGCGAAATGAAGACGTTGTTGCCGATCTGCGTGTTGCTCCGCCGCAGCGAGGTGAACAACGGCTGGTCGTGTACCTCGCCCTGGAGCGTCACTTCGTAGATGTAGTAGCGCTGTAAGGGATCGCTGGGGACGAGCGAGGAGAGGTCCCACGGCGTGCCGATGCGCACGTTGTACTCGGCTTCGGCAGTGTCCAACATGCGCACGCTCACCGGTCCGTTGTACGGTTGGTACTGTCCGGCTCCGCCGGTATTCACCCAGTTGGTGCCCACCTGAACGGCCCCGCGGATCGCGGCTTGGATGGCGTTCAGGGTATCGCCCGGATTGATGATGTTGTTGGTGTAGACCGGGCCGATCTGAATGTTGGCGTTTCCCGGGGCAAACCCGGAAAGATTGATGTTGAAATCGCCCCCTTGCAGCCGCCGATCCAAGGCGATGAAGAAGCGGGTGTTGTGGCCGTCGCGCGTGGCGTTGGCGATGTTGTCGCTCGTGAGTACGCCGGAGACTCCCGGGGGCGCGTCGGCGTCCCAGGCCGTGTAGAAGACACCGTTGGACTCGCCGCGCAAAAGCCCCGCAGCGCCGTCCAGAATCGCGCGGATGCGGCCGACCTGGTGGTCGGTGGCCCCGGCATTGATCGCGTTCACCAGCACCGTCTCGATCACTCCGTCCACGTCCGCCACGTTTCCCAGGGCGAACGAGAAGAGGTTCTGGTAATACTGGGGCAGGCCGGCGCTCTGGCTGAAAAACGGGAGCAAGTCCTGATTCTTCGGCTTGCTCAGCTCGCGCTGGAAGAACGTGTTAGAAACGTAGACGCCCGAGTTGGGAGTGCCGTCCGAAACGTCGGGCCCGTATCCCATGTACGTGGCCAAGAAGTCGCCGTCGGCGTCGACCGCGATCTGCGGTGCCCATTGATCGAACGACCAGAGGGGATTGGCCGCTGTGCCCGACGTTCCGCTGTTGATGCGGAAAGACCGAAGCAGGGCTCCCGTAACGTCATACTCGACACCATTCGAGTTGGACCAGATTCCGCCGACGCTGTCGCCGGCGGCGGGAGCGTCCCACGTGAGATAGAGGTGGTCGCCGGAGTCGAACGTCATGTGCGGATCGTAACCCTGTCCCTGGCCGAGCAAACCGGAACTCGCCACCGGCAGTTGCGTTACGGGATCGACCCCTGGCTCGTAAATCCGCGCCGTGATTGTGGAGACGTACCCCGACGTCGGAATGTAGAATCCGGGATCGGACGTCGTTTCCCAGGCAACGGCGAAGTGGCCGTCGTTACTCAGCGCGACGTTGGGGTTGATCTGCACCGTGGTTGCTTCGGGAATGGTGCTGAATTCCTGGCCCACGCGATTTCCGTCGCGGTCGTAAAGCTGCCCCGAGATGCGGTTGAAATAGCTCTGGTTCTGCGAGAAGTTCGACCAGGCGATGATGAAGTTGCCGTCGAAATCCATGGCCACCGTGGGCGACTGTTGCATATTGACGCGAGTGGAGTTCACCAGGAACTCGCCCCCCAGGGCCTTCACTCCCTGCACCAGGTCGGGCGTGCCGTCGTCGTCCAGGTGTTGGTAGAACTGGCCGTTTTGCTCCGCCACCAGCGCCACCGGCGAGAAACGCCGGGCATAGACGTCGGTCATGCTTCCCGCGCTCACCGTATCCGGCACATCGCTCTGCCACGTGACCACGAAGTCGCCGTCCGCGTCCATGGCCACCGCGGGCCGAATCTGATCGGTCAGGGTGAGCATGTCCGTCAGCGGGTTGTATACCTCGTCCGGGTTCACCCGGAACATCGGGCTCGATTCCTTCAGCGTCTTGACGTGGGCGCCGGTCAAGGCATTGCCCGCCTCGTCCTGGACGGCCTCGACCTTCAATTCCGGATGGTTCTGTTTGCCCTGCGCGCTGAAAAAGTGATATCGAACACCGTGCCGTCCAACTGTCCGGGCACTCCATACACCGGCCGTACGACGACCTCAGGCACCGGCTGGCGGAGGATCAGCGGCGACTGATAAGGTCCCGGCCCGCGCCGCGGCAACAGCATTTCCGGCGACTGGAAATTGATCGGAGCGATGTACTGGTCGGTCGAAGTCTGGAAGAATGCCAGCCGGATCGCCTCGGCCGTGGCTTCGGGATCGGTAGGCGAGATGCCGATATTGCCCAGATTGAAGGGATTGCGGACCGTATCGACCACGGCGGCAGGGAAAAACCCCGACGAGAAGTTCGCCGAGACCACGACGATCTCTTTTACGTCGGCCCCGGCCGACTCGGCGCCGAACTTGATCAGGTACTCGTGCGAGTTGGTGGCCTCGACCACCACGTCGGTCAAATCGCCGCCGATGAGGCGAAGCTTCTCTTGAATCAGGTACTCGGGCCGCAGCTTGGGATTGAACGAGGCGAAGTCCGATTCGTTGAAGACGATGGTGGTCGTTTCCTGGAGCAGCGGATCGATCGTGCCGCTGTTGTCCTTGTCGTAGCCGAGCACGATCGTGCCCGCGATGTTCTCCTGTCCGAAGAAACCGAAAGTGCCGAAGGTGGGGGCAAAAGTCGCGGTGACCGAAAGCTTTTGCACCTCGTTGCCGCCATAGCGGAGCGTGGCCCGGGCAAAGGTGCTCGAGTTGGCGTCGGTCAGCACCTGGTTGGGAAGTGAGATCCGCTGCACTTCGTCGGTGAAGTAGCGGGCGTAAATGTTGCCATCGAGCCAATCGGTGCCCGTCTTCGGATCGTAGACCCGCTGGTAGACCGGATTGCCGTCGACGATCTGGACCGTGTTGTCCGGATTGAGCGCCAGTTTGCGAATGTAGTCGTACTGGGTCCACGTGACCACGAAGTCGCCGTCGTGGTCCGAGGCGGTCGACTGCCCGGTGCGGTAGGGCCGAGTCGTGTTGTAGGTCAACGGATTCCGCCTGCTCGGCCACGAACAGCGGAAACGCCTGGAGCGAAATCGGATCGGTGTACATCTGCGATCCGACCGCGACCTCGTAGCGGTGTTCGTTGACCAGGACGTCCTGGTAGTCGGCAGGGGAAACACTCAGAAGCGCCCGTTCTTCCAGCGGGTCGATCTGTAAGCTGCGGGGCTTCGAGCGAAGGCTGCGACGCGACGGGTTGCGAAGGCGATTCGCCAGAGAAGCAAGACGGCGCAGCTTGGGCAGGCGGAAACGCGACATGTTGATCTTCCCCTCAAACGAAGTTCCGGAAACCGGAAGCAAGTTGCTCTTGATCGTTTACTGTTCCGTGGGACCGACCGCGCCGGCGCGGCCGGAGCACCACCGCCCGGCAAAAGCGGCGGTGCACTCATGGGAACGCTCGACGCGTTCCCCTCCCCCTCCCGAATCTCCGCGCTGGGACGCAGCCACCAGGAGCACTCCGGGTGGGCGACGGCTTGAAGCGCGGCGGGCCGGTCGAGGTTCAAAATCATCGGCCGCGAGAACCCGGCCAGGAACTGCACGTCGTACAGTTCCTCGCATCCCGCGGTAAACTCGAACATTCCCACTTGGCTCCCGCTGCGCAGATCGACCACCGCGATCCCGCAGCGAAGTTGCGTGACAACGTGCCTGGATCGGCAAACCGCCGAAGATGTGCCTCTCGCGAATCTTCGACAGTCCCACCAGGGCATAGGGGCCGACCAGGCACAATCCGCGCAGGTAGCCCGGCAGGGCGCAGACCACCTCGGCCCGGCGCGACGACGCGTCGACGGTCAGAAGCTCGCCGGTGCCCGAGTTGAGCACCCACAGCCGGCCATCGTGCCAGCGCGGCGAGTGCGGCATCGCCAACCCGCTCAAGACGATCTCGTCGGACTCGACGTCGATCACCACGCCGCCCGTCGCCTTCGTCGCGCGCCACGCTCCCGCGGCGTCGGTCGTGCCCAGGGCCGTCACGTAACGCGGCTGACCCTCGACCAGGCCACGCCGTTCAAATGGCAGCGGTCTTCCGGCACCAGGTCGCTGACGAACCAAGGCTTCCACAGCGGAGTGAAATTGTACTCGGCGTCCGGACGTGCCAGACACGAAAACCGCGTGTTCACCAGCAGCAACTCGCCGGCGTGGAACGCGATGTCGTGCGTGTGCAGATCGCCGGTGTGGTAGGTGATCCGCGGCAGATACAGGGCGTCGTAACGCCCCGGCTCGTTCTCGAGATAATCGTGCGCCAACAGCGGCGTGTTGCCGAACACCGTAATCGCTTGACGCGTGGCCAGGGCCAGACGCGACCCCTGAACCGCGATCCCCAAAGGCTTGTCGAACTGCCGCATCAAGAGGGTCGGCTGTCGGCCGTCCCAGCCGATCATCGCCACCTTGCCCGCCTGATACGTGGAAACAACCAGCGATCCCCCCGACTCGGCAAGCCAGGCCTCGAAATCGCCCGACGCCTCGCAGGCTACGCGAATCGCTTCGTTGGTCCCCAAGGGCTCGCTCATACCATCTCCGAAGAACACCGCAGCGCTCTAGCGCCTAAGGAATCACTCGCGCGCAGCCATGCGGCGCGAGGATGGGAACCTTAGGGGGAAAAGTCCAAAGGCATACGCCGTGATAGCGCATGGCACACTCCATGGAAGACGATTCCCGCGGTTCTGTCAAACGTTTTGACTGTCTCTCGATGCGTAATCCAAAATCTCAAGCGGGACGCTCGCCCTGCACGCCGGCTGACGGCACGTATTCACACGTATTCAAAGGTCATGGGGGACAAGTGGTTGAGTAGCTTTCCCAGCTTGTCCAATCCCCTTCTGCTGCAAGAGTTTCCCGTATTTGCCAGATTAGTTGTTCATCATGATTGGGTCGCCGATAGTCGTCAAGCGTTTTCCTCCCCCGCGGGCCGTCCGCCCATCGCCCGCCAAGGCCCCGTCCCCTGGGGTAGTAGCGATTGCCACGTCCTTGACGCTGCGCCTGCCGCTTTCCTGGTCTACGAAGCGGTCCGCGTAGAGACCGGTCTGCCGGGAAATGGGGGGGGGCCGAGGGAGTTGGCCGGCAACGGGAGGGTGGCGGGGGTGAGCCTGTGTGAGGCCCCAATGGTCCCTTTAGCGTGGAGATGCCCTTGCTGGCCTCGACAGGTCCCGAACGCGGTCTTGTGGCTGGCGAAGTCTGAAGTCCGCGCCGGGCAAGCTGTCGATGCGTTCCCTTCGACGAGATGCAATCGGCACAAGTTCCCAAAAAAAGCTCCAGACGAAAGGAATCGATTGCCGATCTAAAACGGATCCTCGCCCTGCGCGGCGGCTGTACACGTCGGCGAATCGGCCTATACTTGGAGCAGGTTATGAACTTGCGCCGCTGGAGCGCTTGGACTGTACTGCCGCATCATCCAGGGGAGGAAGTAATCGTGGCATGGACTCGCGCGGGGATGATCGCTGGGCTGATGGCTGCCGGATTGGGACTCCTGACCGCCGGTCTTGCCCTGGAGCCGCCCCCCAAGAAATCGGGCGATTCTGACCGTGTCAAGCTGCGCCGAGGCCGCCACACAGGAAGCCACAAAGAAGGAAGGCAAAAGAGAATACGTCCGCCTGGTCCTGGATGACAAGAAGACGCCGGTTGCGCTGGAAGCGGCCGTGGTCAGTTGCGCGGCCGACGACCGTCGCCAGACAGGAATGAGTGTGGACCTGATCTCCGCCGTCCACATTGGAGACAAGAAGTACTACGAACGCCTCAATCGGCTCTTCGCCGAGTACGACGCGGTTCTCTATGAACTTGTGGCACCGAAGGGAACCCGGGTCCCTAAAGGGGGGAAGCCGGCAGACAACGCGGTTTCCATGATCCAGGTCACCCTGACTCAGATGCTCGACCTCAGCTTCCAGCTCGACGAAATCGACTACACGCAGGCCAACATGGTCCACGCCGATCTCTCGCCGGAAGCGTTTGCGGCTTCGATGAAGAAACGCGGCGACAGCGCGTGGACGGTCATGATGCGATTGTTTGCACACGCCATGGCCCAACAGGGGGACTCGACGATCTCCGACGCCAAACTGTTGGCCGCGCTGTTCAATCGCAATCGTGCGTTGGCCCTGAAGCGGCTGATGGCCGAGCAGTTCCGGGGGATGGAAGGGTCGATCGCGGCCATCGAAGGCCCGCAGGGCTCGACCTTAATCGCGGACCGCAACGCCGCTGCGGTGGAGGAGTTGGGCCGCACGATCAAGGAGGGCAAGAAGAAGATCGCGATCTTCTACGGCGCCGCCCACATGCCGGACTTCGAGCGGCGGCTGCGCGAGGGCTTTCAGCTCGTGCCCGTGAAGACCCGATGGCTGGTGGCCTGGGATATGCGAGAATCGAAACCAGGCTCGCCCGCGAAGTCCCGCCGGACGACCACGGCCGTGCGCGACGAGGAAGCAGTCGCCTCGGGCGCCGCTCGAATAGCGCAGCACCCTGCGTAGCACCCACGCGCCCCAGATGGCGAGGATCAGGTTTCCCGCCCAAACCGCGATCGCCGGCGCCGTGCCGTTCTTGGCCGCCTTGATCGTCACCATGAACACGGGGTAGTAGACGATCAGGATGGGTGCGAAACAGAGGAAGAAGCTCTGCAAGAAGTCGCGATTGCGCAGCCAAATCGCCATCGGGGCGCCGATCCACACGAAGCACAAGCAACTGAATCCCGCCGACCATCTTCGGTAGGGTTCGCTTCGCAAGCGGGCCAGCAGGCCCTCGAGATCCTCCAATTCCACGCGGCGCTGGATCCAGGACGGACCGGCCAGATCGTCGAATTCGCCGGTGAGGTGCTGGTAGGCCGAGCGCGCGGCGAACTGCTCCTTGCGGCGTCCCAGGATGCGGTGCTGACGGGCGATCTCCTCGTCGATTTCGGACATGGGCAGGCAGGAGGGGTGCCGGGAATGCTCGTCGGCACGGCTGGCGTCGGAGAGCGGGATTTCGTGGTCGAACTCGGGCGAGAAAAAGCGGATCCCGCCTTCCGCCTCGATCCGGGCGTTGCGAAGGAAGATTTTCAGCACGTTTTCCTCGTGATCGGAGCGGAGCTCCGCGGCGTCGGCATCGACCATGAGGGCGGGCATGCTGCCGCGCCGCATGAAGGAAACCGTCGGCCGCAGCAGTGTCCGGCCGTTTACTCCCTTCACATTGATCGAGAACTGGCCCGAGCTGTAGCAGTGCTCGGTACGCAGCATCCCGTAGGCGATCTCCTCGACGGCATCGATGATCACGCGCTGCGCGCCGATGCGGCCCCACGAAACCGCCACGTCGTTGAGCCACACCGCGGCCAAGCTCACCACGAACCCCAGGGCGAATGCCGGCCAGAGCACCGCCATCGGTGAAATCCCCAGCGCCTTGATGGCCACGATCTCGTTGAAGCCCGACATGCGCGAGTACACGCTGGTCGAGGCGAGCAGCAGCGTGACCGGCACCGAGATGCGAAGCATCTCCAGGAGCAGATAGGGCATCAAACGCAAAGTGGCCGCCGGCGGAAGCCCGTAGTCGATCGCTTCTTTCGCCGCCCCGCCCAACAGCAGTGCGCCGGTGAAACCGATCAGGGCCCCCGCGAACAGGATGATCAACTCGAAGGAGACATACCTCGTCATCGTCCGCATAGGTTTCGTAGTTTGGCAGGAACGGGCGACCTGGGTCAAGCTCAGTTGCTCGCGGCTCCTGGTGAGGGCCTTGCGACCTGCATGTCCGCTTGCGCACGGCTGTGCCTCGGGTGGCCGAAGCACCAGCGCGTTGGGGCCACCCGTGGCAATCGTTTTGCCCCGCAGGCATCAAGAAGACCGGAGCAAGCTCAGCTTTACAGTCGTGAGGGAATCATCCATACTACGTCTGGATGACCGTCGGACACTCAGAAGAAGGCAGTCGCGTCGTGGCGGTCTGAAATCCGAGCCGGAAGCGCAGCAGCCGCATCCGCGGGCCTTGAAACGGTCGTGGGGCGACGTCTCCGGTCCCGCCCGAAGACGCAAGGAGTCTACACGGATGGCACGGTTATCGATGAACGAGACGACCACCTTCCGTTGGTCGTTCGAGGAAGACGTGGCCGGCTACGCTGCGGCTGGGATTCCCGCGATCGGAGTGTGGCGCCAGAAGCTCTCCGATTGCGGCGTGGCACGGGGAATCGAACTGCTCGCCGAACACGGCATGAAAGTCTCCCACCTTTTCTGGGCCGGCGGCTTTACCGGCAGCGACGGGCGTTCGTTTCACGCCAGCCTCGACGACGCGCGGGAAGCGATGCGCACCGCCGCCGCGCTGGGCGCCGGGGTGCTCATCGTCTATAGCGGTTCGCGCGGGCCACACCGTGAACCATGCGCGCCGCCTGTTCCAGGACGCCCTGGTCGAACTCGCCCCCGAGTCCGCCGAGTTGGGCGTCACCCTGGCGGTCGAACCCCTCCACCCCAACTGCTGCGCGGAATTCACGTTCCTCAAGGGGATCGACGACGTCGTTAGCCTGCTCGAAGCCGTCGGCAGCCCCCAGGTGAAAATGGTCTTCGACACGTATCACGTCGGTTTCGGCAGTCGCGTCGTCGAGCGTATCCCTCAATGGATCGACCACATCGCGCTGGTGCAGCTCGGGGACGGCCGCAAACCGCCTGTCGCCGAGCAGAACCGCTGCCGTCTCCGGGAGGGCGTCATCCCCTTGAAGGAAATCGTCGCCGCCCTAGCCGCCTGCGGCTATCAGGGCGATTACGACGTTGAGTTGCTCGGCGAGGAAGTTGAAACTCTCGAGTACGGCGAACTGCTGGAGCACGCCAAGCAAGCCTTCGCTTCGCTGGTGGGAGGGCGAACCGATTGAGCCTCGGAGAAGCAGTGCAACAAGGCCGCGCGACGCACAGCCCGGTTTCCCGCCCGCAGTAAGCCTGGAACTGTTCCACAATCAGAAGCGGCATCCCTAAAACCGCTCGCACCCTCTCTGAAGCACGACTACCTTGGCCCGTCTCCAGCATCTCATCGTCGGACCGAAACTCGCTATCCCTCTGGCCGAGCTGGAGTTCCGTTACGCGCGCAGCTCCGGGCCCGGCGGACAGAACGTCAACAAGGTCAACAGCAAAGCCACGCTGCGTTGGCCCGTTGCCTCCAGCCCTAGCCTTCCCGACGACGTCCGTGCTCGGTTCATGGCTCAGCAGCGCCACCGCATTACCAGCGGCGGCGATCTGCTCATCACCAGCCAGAGATTTCGCGACGCAGGTCGGAACTCCGACGATTGTCTGGAGAAGCTCCGCGCGGTGCTGCTTCGCGCCCTCCAGACGCCCAAAGCGCGCCGGGCTACGCGCCCTACGCGTTCTTCCGTGCGCCGGCGCTTGGAGGCCAAACGCCGGCAGTCCGACCGCAAGGGCGGACGCATGCGCCGAGCGGGCGACGAATAGCGCACCCCCCCCGCTGGTTCATCTTGCGTGCCGTAATTCGGCCGGTGCAAGAGTGTTCCGCCGCACGGCTCATTGCTCCGCTTTCCATGCTTCGGCACCAAAGATGCAGGAGGAGTTTCTCGCCGGCACGCCGGGCGAGGCCGCGAAAGCAACATCGGAAATGCATCGTTTGCTTCGCTTGGGCTTGCCAGTTGGCAGGGTGACCCCAAGGATTGGTATAGAGAGTACTGATAGAAAGGACGGGCAGCTTCGCTGTCCGGAATTCCGGGTCTTCCCGTGACGCGCAAAGAACTCGATCTCAGGTCGCTGCTTCAGGATTGGCCTTTTCAGGCGGGCGCGGTGAGTGCGCGGCTGGTTCAAACCGCCGACGGCCGTTCCGTGCTGCAAATGCGCGTGGAATTGGGGGTGCTTCAAATGGAAGCCTCGGGCCGGCCCGACGGGCAACGGCCGCACGGATTCCCTACCTATCTTCAGTATCTGCAAAGCCGCCAGGCTTGGGATGAGGAAGGCGCCCTGCTCGACGAGGTCCAGTGCGGCGAAATCGATCGGGAGTGTGTTCAGTATTACCACAGACGAGTGTGCTGGCTGGCCCTCCGCGAATACGGTCATGCCATCGAGGATGCCGATCATACGCTGGCCTTGATGGACTATGCGGCGGAACATTCTCCCAACCACGAGTGGACCCTCTCGCACGAGCAGCATCGACCCTTCGTGCTCTTCCACCGCACGCAGGCAGCCGCACTGGCCGCCTTGGAGCAATCGAGCCCCGCGGCAGCCATTGAGCAAGTCGAGATCGGACTGGAGCGCATGCGGCGCGTTTACGAAGGGGTCGACGCCGAAGAAGAGTTCGACGACGACGAGATGGTGCAGCAACTGGTGGAGCTTCGCCAGTGGATGCGCACTCACTACCGCGTCGGCCGCACGCTGCAAGAGCAATTGGACGAAGCCGTCGCGCGTGAGCAGTACGAGTTGGCGGCCTGGCTGCGCGACGAGATTGCCCGGCACTCGCACTGCGCAGCACTCGTGAGCGGCGACCCAGTCTGGGCGTTGGGCCGCCTCCAGGAAAGAACTTCCCGGACGCGGCATTGGGGTGGGCGGAATTGTAAGCCCTTGTAAATCCGTACACTGACTCGCCGCCCTCCCGATCAAACCGCACGATCGCAAGTCTTGGTCTTGCCGAGTCTTCGATCGATCTGGCCGACCTTGGCCCGGCTTCGGCACGCGCGTTGCTTTTCTTCGCAGCCGACACAAGGGCCAGTCTCCTCAAGAGCGACTCATCTCGGCTCCCCATCGAAGCCCCCTCGGCGCGCCTGCTCGATCCGGCCCATGCGGCCTCCTGGAGCAACCTCGGCGCACGGAGGAACCACGGCAGAAAGGAATTCGCCATGCTCGTCCTGACCAGGAAGTTGGAAGAAAAGATTCAGATTGGCCGCGAAATCACGATTACCGTGCTGCGGATCAAGGGCCTGCGCGGTGAAGATCGGCGTCGAGGCCCCGCACGGCACGCCGGTGCTCCGCTCCGAATTGCTCGCACCCGGTGCGGCCCAGGCTCCGTCGGCCGACGATTCCGACGAGCCTGACCAGCACCCCCGCCGCACGGATGCGTCGGCCAGCGCCATGGCCCGCCTCAAGCATGCCGAAGAACAAAGCGAGCCGATCGCGCCGCCGCCGTGCTCGTCGAACCTCCCTCAGCGCCGCGCCCGACGCGTCCGATCTGCACCCGAGGTCTTCCTCTCCCGACGCGTGGGGGCGGCGCATCCTTCCAGCCGCGCTGCGCCGGGCTGGCGCGCCCGGCCCTCGATCGATTCCCGCACGACCGCGGCGACCGGGCAAGCTCGGCACGCTCCCCCGGCTGGTTCACCAACCCCTTGGCGATCATGCAATGGGAAGAGTGAACGCCGGCGCGTGACGAACGGGGCAGCGGGTGCCGGCGGTCCGTCGTGATCGCCGGCACCCGAGCTGTTTTTCGGCTTTTTCCGCCTTGCCTGTGCATTGGCCCAAAAGAATCGCCGCGCCCCGTGGCAAGCGGCCATGTCCCCGCCCTACAATGGTCGGCGGTTATCGTCCGAACCGCGGCCCCACGGCGATGCTCGGCTTCGAGCTCCTCGGCCGCGATCGGCCCTGGCATCGACCGCTTGAAGTACCAACACGAAGGAGTTCCAGCAATGCGCGCGCGGCATGGTTTCTGGTTGGGATTGATCGTCGGAGTGGCGGCGTTGTCGGCGGCAGGCAGCGTTGGCGCCGCCGAACTGCGGATCGTCGTCTTCGGCGCCCATCCCGACGACGCCGAGATCCGCGCCGGCGGCACCGGCGCGCTCTGGGCCGCGCAGGGGCACCACGTGCAGTTGGTCTCGGTCACCAACGGCGACATCGGCCACTGGCGGCATGCGCGGCGCGGACGCTGGCCGCGCGCGCGCACGGCCGAGGCCCAGGCGGCTCGCAAGATCCTCGGCACGACCACCGCGATGCTCGACATCCACGACGGCGAGCTGGAGCCGACGCTGGAGAACCGCCGCACGCATCACGCGCGCTGATCCGCGAGTGGAAGGCCGACATCGTGATCGGCCACCGGCCCAACGACTACCACCCCGACCACCGCTACGTGGGCGTGCTGATGCAGGACTCGGCCTACATGGTCACCGTGCCCTTCTTCTGCCCCGACACGCCGCACCTGCAGAAGCAACCCGGTGTTCCTCTACTCCCAGGACGGCTTCCAGCGGCCCAATCCCGTTCCGGCCCGACATCGTCGTGGCGATCGACGAGGTGATCGACAAGAAGGTCGACGCCCTGATGAGCATGGAGTCGCAGTTCGTCGAAGGCGGGGCCGAACGGCTCGCCGCCCAAGGACGAGGCCGAGCGCGAGGCCCGCCGCAAGCGAGGTCGCCGAAGGCTTCCGCAGCCGCTTCGCCGACACGGCCGACCAGCTACCGCGACAAGCTGATCGAGCTCTACGGCGAGGAGCAGGGCAAGAAGGTCCGCTACGCCGAGGCCTTCGAGATCTGCGAATACGGCCGCCGGCCCAACGCCGAAGAGCTGCGCCGTCTGTTTCCGTTCTTCCCCAAGAAGTAAGCCGCGGTCGCCGCTCAGTAATCGAGCACGTACAGGCCGTCCTTCATGAGCGTGAGAAATGCACGCCGCCGCGAGGGATCGAGTTGGATCATGCGCGCATACTTGCCGACGTAGTGCCGCTGGAGTGTTTCTCCGCTCTCGATGTCGATCATGCGCACGTAACCCGACACCACGCTCGCGGCGAGGAGGAGCCCGCGATCGGCGTCGAGGGTCAAAGTGCGTGAGCCGAGATCGGCGTCGATCGTTCGGAGAAGCTCCAGTTTGGGCGTCGAATAGACCCAGATTTTGCCCCCGGCCGGGTCCGGCAGGTACAACTCCTGTCGCGTCTCCGACAGCACCATGCGTTCGTTCCGCACCGGAGCGGTCGCCTCTACAACTTTGCGGATTGCGCGGAAATCAACTGCCCAAACGTTGGGAAGATTCGCAAGGTTCAGATACACAAGCTCATTGCGGCGGTCCGCCAGTAAGTTCATATTGCCGGGGCGGCTGATGTATTTGCAGTCGAACGTATCCCGGTCCACGGCGAAGAGATTGTCGTTCTCAAACGACACGACCAGTCGGTTTGACACGTGATCCAGCGCGAGTTTGACGCTCCCCCGCGACTCCCGGGGAATGTATCCCCTGCGGAGTTCGCGAAAGTCGTCGGCGCCGAGCACGAGCACCTTACCCGTGCGACGATCCACGTGGTACAGCTCCCGGCGTTCCGCGTCGAACTCGATGTCTTCCACCTCGCCTGAATCGATCGGGAAACTGGCTTGGCGTTCGAGGGTGTCTAGGCACAACACCTGGGCCATCGGGGAATTCTTCGTGGTCACGATCAGGCGATTCGCCTGGGGGTCCAAGACGATGTCGTAGAATTCCTTCCCGGAGAGCAGGCATTCGCGCGTGCGGCGAGAGCGGGACCTCTTTGCCCGCGAAAGCCCAGAGGCAAACCAGCGGCATGGAGACTGCGCACGCGACGACGCGCCCCAGCACAATGGCGATTCGCCTTGCGCCGGTGGAATGGGGCCAGATCCCGCTTGTTGCCACGAGCGCAAGAGCCATACGGGGGCCAGGAAGTGCACAAGTCCCGTGAATGCCGTAGCGGCGATTGCATATCGGGCGGCTTGGGTCCAACGCGAGTCGCCCTCGAGGAGAACGTTGCGAGCGAGCGGGAAATTGAGGAGGAAAATCAGCGACGCAAGTTCCACCCAGGCGAGCCGCGAGGGAACGCTGAGCGAAACAGCTACCACCGCGCTCAGTGCAGTAAACGCCAGGGCTTCCCAGACGGTGGAGTTTGCCTGCGCGGAGGAACCGACACACCAGGGCGCTTGCGAGGAGGGCACTAACGGCCAGACCGCCGCAGACAGCAACGCGGGCGCCCAGACGTTGTACACGCGAGCCAACGTCTCCACCCCAGCCGCTTCGGCACATGCGACCGCCACTTCCCAGTAGTCGCGCAAAGTCGAGTTGGGAAGCATCGACTGGACGACGCCGCGATCGGTGTACCTCGCGACGAGTTCCTGGAGGGACATGGGACTGAGCAGGTGGATTGCAGCAGCGGTGGCGAGGGGACTGACCAACCACAGTACCCCCACCTCGATTCGCCATCGTCGCGAAGATTCCACGAACCCTCCCAGTCAGATGTTGCCCGTAGTCTGTGGCGTGTAGCTTCCTATAAACCGAGGCGTCAGCTTCTTGGCAGTCGCCAAGAGTGGGGCATGTACTGCTCACTACCTACTCGGTTTGGTTATCCAATACAGAATAGTGTAGTCCAAACATTGACATTCATCTCCCATCCACGGTGGGGTATATGAGTTCCCGGCCAGTGAGAGGGGATGGGGGACATTCATCGGCTTGGCTGGCAGAACCTGGTAATTGGGGGGATCACAAGGGAATGCGGGGGTCTGCCGGGGCATGCGTGGCTGGGATTTGCTACCGCGTGCTCAACGCAGGAACGGCCGTGGAGGGCCTTTGCGGCGGCTCCCGGACAGGTTTTGAGTGCACACCAGAGGCGAGTCTTGTAGAAGTTGGGCTCGGCCGACCGTGGTGCGAGCAACGCAGCAAGTGGCACACGGGACGTACTTAAGGACCGGGCGATGCGAAGGCTCACTTGTTCCACGCGGTGTTTTGCGTTGGTCAACGGATCGCGGTTTTTGCCAATTCCCATGTTGAGGCGGTTCCGAGGTGGTTTGCGGGCATTGGGAAGGGCTGGAAAGTCGATGGAACGGCGGCACTCAACCAGCGCTGCCGGGGGGCCGTCGGGAGGTTCATGTTCAATACGGGGACTGACAAGCAGCCATTGCCAACCAGCACCGGCGAGCGTGAGGGTCGATCGGCGGCGGCACTGGGAAAGTGCACTGGTCGAATGGGTGACCCTGGCATTTGGGCAGGATATATATGTACACTACCGGCGAGTGCGGTTTAAGATCGGTTGTTGAGCCGGCTGAGAGGAGTATGTGCAAACCCTTCCGGCCCAAAGGGTTTCGCTGGCTGACAACCGCGAAAGCACCGTCGCTGATCTACCTCGGGGGTAGGGCCATGGGTTTCCAAAACCCCCGTTGACCGCTCGCTGGCTTCTTCTTATCCTACCGCCCCCCAAGTCTTGTTTGCGCGGGGGGTGTTCGGTTCCAAGGAACGCGAACACAACCGAACCGGGATACCCCGGCTGCCGATATCCGAGCAGCTCCAAACGCCTTTGTGTTTCGCTCCTAAAACCCATTGCCGGGCAAGCTTCAGACGAAAGCCGCGCTAGCCCATGGCTCGCTTGGCGTCAGTTGCCGCGCTCGAGGTGGCTCGACACCGGGTCTGCTGGACCCTGGTGCTGGTGGCCGCTTTGCTCGGGCCGATCGAGGGTTGCTCGTCGGGCAAGATGGTCACGCTCCGCTCCGTGCCCCGCAGCCCGCTGGTCGAGCAACTCAAGCTGACCGCGCGGGGCGGGCCGCAGCCGAGCGATCGGACCGGCCAGTTCCTGCGCGTCTACGATCTGACGGGGGACCTGGAGGGCGATCCTCAAACGCTCCTGCACAAGGTCCAGACGATCATCGACCGCGAGCCCTCGGCCGACAAGATCTACGCCATCGCCGAGCTGAGCTATCTGCAGGCGACGACGAGTGGAGGCCACGGACCCGCAGCTGGCCTTGAATTTCTACGGGGCGTCGGTGCTCCACGCCTACCAGTACCTGTTCGACGAGCGGTTCCGCAGTCTCGCGCAACCCCTACGATCCCCAGTTCCGCGGCGCCTGCGATCTGTACAACGGGGCGCTGGAAGCGTGCCTGCGCCTGGTGCGCAAGGACAAGGCCTTGCTGCCCGGCAAGACCTACACGATCCACACGGCGGCCGGCAACTGGGACATCACCTGCGAGGTGCCGCAGCGGGGCCTGGCGGCACGAGGATTTCGACCACTTCGAGTTCGTCTCCGACTACGAGATCAAGGGGCTGAAGAACCACTACCAGAACTACGGGCTGGGCGTGCCGCTGATCGCCGTGCGGCAGCGCTATCGCGGGCGAGCCGGCCGCGGCGCAGGTACTACCCGCCGGGCTGAGCTTCCCGGTGACCGCCTTCCTGCGCCCGGCGGTCGAGACTCGCCGGCGGACCGGGCCAGACGGCGCAGCCTCTGCGCCGCCGCGGCGTCCTGGAACTGTACGATCCGCTGAGCAGCGACCGACATCGCCGTGGGCGACGTGCGCGTGCCGCTGGAAAGCGACCTGACCACGCCGCTGGCCTACTTCCTCTCGAATCCCGCGATCGAGCAATCTGGCCACCGACGGCCTGCTGCGGCCCGACACGCTGTTCGACCGGCGAGCCGGGGGAGCACGACCCGCTCATGGGGCTGTACATGGTCCAGCCGTACGAGCCGGGCAAGATCCCGGTGGTCATGGTCCACGGGCTCTGGTCCAGCCCGATGACCTGGATGGAGATGTTCAACGATCTGCGGAGCATTCCCGGAGATCCGCGACCATTACCAGTTCTGGTTCTACCTCTACCCCACCGCCCAGCCCTTCTGGATCAGCGCCGCCCAGCTGCGCCACGATCTGGCCGAGGTCGCGGCAGGTGCTCGACCCCGAGCATCGCGAGCCGGCCCTGGACCAGATGGTGCTCATCGGCCACAGCATGGGCGGGCTGGTCTCGCGGCTGCAGACGCTCGACAGCGGCGAGCGACTACTGGGCGGCGGTCAGCGACAAGCCGTTCGACAGCGATCAAGGCCGACCCGGAGGTCCGCGAGCGGCTCGCAACAGTGCTTCTTCTTCCAGCCGAACCCGTCGATCCGCCGCGTGATCACCATCGGCACTCCCCACCGCGGCAGCAGCATTCTCGAACCAGACCACGCAGTGGCTGGCGGCCAAGCTGATCAACCTGCCGCACGATGCTCCTGCAAAGCCAGGAGGCCTTGTATCCGCGACAACAAGGACGTGTTCCCCGAGAACTCGCTGCTGCAGATCGAGAACAGCATCGACTCGCTCTCGCCCAGTTCGCCGATCTTCCCGGTGATGCTCGCCAGCCCGCGCCCGCCCTGGGTCAAGTACCACAACATCATCGGGCGTGCTGCCCGACAAGGGACTGATCGGCAAGTTGCGACGGGCAGCGACGGGGTGGTGGGCTACGAGAGCGCCCACATGGAAGACGACGCGGAGCGAACTGATCGTGCCGGCCGACCACACCACGGTCCACTGCCATCCGCTGGCCGTGCTCGAGGTGCGGCGGATCCTGCTGGAGCACCTGGCAGAGCTTCGCGGCCCGGGCAACTCCCCGCCCGCGGAAACGCAAGCGGCGGCGACCATGCGTAGCGTGCGGTAGAGCATGCTGTCTTATTACCTCGCTCACGCGTCGGCTGGGTGGCACTGGCTTCGCCCATTAGTATCTACACAACTATCTGGACAGGTGTTCCGTAGTACAGGGAGGGCTGCGATCGATTTGTAGAATTCACGGATGGGTAGGTCAATGGTCGGCTTCGTGAGCCGAGTGGATCCGCGTTTGGAAAGGCGGTATTGGAAACTGGTATCCGAGCATTCGACCGCGTTGAAATCGTCGGCGGCGGGCTTGCGAGCCTTGCCGGCCTCCGGGAAGGCGTTTGCCTCCACCCAAGCCATGTGGCGGTTCCTCCGGAACGACCGCATGCCACGGTCGAGGCTCGTCGAGCCCCTTTGGAGCTACGCCCGGGAGCGCCTGGCGGCCGATGGGGCGGAGATCGTCCTGGTCGTCCATGACTGGAGTCCGTTGGAGTTCCGCGACCACGAGAGCAACCGCGACCGCATCGGTCTGCCCTCCGACTGGAATCGCGGTTATGAACTGCTGACCGCGCTGCTGGTTTCTGCCCAGGACGGGCAGCCCATCGCGCCGGTGACCCAGGCCTTGGAGGCGGTCGATGGCGTCCATGCCACCTATTCTGAGCGTCTCCAGCCGGCCCGGTCCCATCTGGACGCTCTGCGGCCCATGATGCGAGCCGCGGAAAAGGCGGCCGAGGGAATCCGTTGCGTGCATGTGATCGACCGCGAAGGCAACGCCGTCTTCTACCTGCGGAAGTGGAACAAACAGAAACGATGGTTTCTCATCCGCTCGGACTATAACCGCGTGGTGCGACACGAAGGCGAAGAACGCAACCTCCGATCGTTGGCGCAACTTCTGGCTCGTCGGGGCGGCGTTCCGCCCGACAGGCGAGGTGCGGTATCACGGGCGTCCGGCGACTCAGGAAGTTGCCCAGACTGTGGTCGTCCTGGATCGTCCCGCCTACCAACAGCGTCCCAAGCACGGGCGGAAGCCCCATGTCAAGCTTCGAGGCGCACCTCTGCAACTCCGTTTCGTCGTCAGTCGCGTGTTCGACAAGAAGCACAAGCTGCTTGCCGAGTGGTACTTGCTGACCAATGTGCCCGCGTCGGTGGACGACGCGACCGTGGCGTTGTGGTACTACTGGCGATGGCAAATCGAGAGCTACTTCAAACTGATGAAATCGGCGGGCCTGCAACTCGAAGACTGGCAACAGACGACGGCGGAACGCATCCTCCGACGGCTGTTGATCACCGCGATGGCTTGCGTGACGGTGTGGCATCTTGCCGACGACCCGTCGCCGGAGGCGGCGGAGGCGCGCGCCTGTTGGTCCGGCTGAGTGGCCGTCAGATGAAGCACAAATGTCCTTTCACCGTGCCCGCCTTGCTGGCCGGCCTTTGGGTATTGCTGGCAGTGCTCGATGCACTCGACCACTATAGCGTTGCCGACCTGCGCCGCGCCGCCGCCCTTTGCCTCTCAGCAGGATTTGTGTAGATACTAATGGGCTTCGCCAGTGCTGGGGCGCCGCTTGATGCTCGGCTGGGTAGAGGGCAATCGATCCGTCCATCGTCGACGCGTCAGTCCCCGTAGGTCCACCCCACCCCCGAGCCTGAAAACCATAGGTGAGACGGAGATGAACAAATCGGTTCATTCTACTCCCGAGATCACGACGAATGACCAGAAGCTCTCCGCGTCGATGGCGCGGTGGAGGAGGTATTTTTGGTTCCACCTCGTAGTCGTCGTAGGCTTTGGTGTGTTTGCGATAATGGATTTGACGCGGCAGTATTGTTTGCTCGGGTTCATCGTTGCCACTATTGTCGCCTTTCCGACCGTGGTGCTGACCATGATCGGCCCATTGGTCAGCCTGTGGATGGCATGGTCCGCCATCAAACGTCGCAGCCCAATGATGTTGCTCTTCGCGATCGTTGATATGTTCCTTTCCGCCTTACACAATTGGTGCCTGATGCTAGTCACGTGACGCGAATCGTTGTCAAGTTGGAACCGGAATTCCGAGACCACCTGGTCCTCCCAGCAATTCCCGCGTCGCGTCTCCCGAATTCCCCTGCGTACCTCGGAAACACAGTTCCCGCACGAAGAGAACAGAGCCTTTATGAAAGAGAGCATCGCAGAATCGGGGATCGTGCCCAATCCTCCGCAATCCTGGGCACCTTTCCGAGGAGGACCGAAACGGATCCTCGTGGTTCTCAGCCTCCTCGGTGTGCTCGCCATTTTGTCATTCCTGGGGGTGATGGTCCTTCCGTACATAATGCGTGCGAAAGATAGGTCTGATCGTCGCAAGACAACAATCAAGTTCTGGGATATCTCTTTAGGCCTCCAAGCCTACTTTAGTTGGGAGGTACGCCGGGAGTATAGCCGATCCCATGGCGGAAAGTTCCTGCAGGGTCGCGTTCCCTGGCAAACAGGACGATTGCCCCCTTCTGTCGAATCGCGCAACGTGAAACCGGGGGACTCATCTGTGCAGAAACGCGAAGGTGAATCGTCTTATTCCTGTAGTTGGCGCTATACCATTTTTCCGCTTACGATCGGCGTAGCCAAGTTTCTCCAATTTGACGAGTCCTGGGATTCACCCAGCAATCAAGCGGTTGTGAACGAATACGGTTCTTTCTTCTGTTCAGGGGGCAAAGCAACCCCTGATGAACCGATTCGTGACGCGACCGTACTCGCCATTACTGGCCCGGGAACTGCATTTGGAGACGGCAACGATCCGCCGATGCGTTTCAACGAACTCCCCCCCGGGGCAATCCTGGTTGTCGAGGTTCGGGCATCCGGCATCCCTTGGCCGGCTCCCGGCGATTTCGATATCCGCACGATGCCTCAGACGATCAATGCACCGGACGGCAAGGGCATTTCCGGCCAGCATGCCGGCGGATTCCATGTGATCTTTGGCGACCTCCAAATCTGGTTCATTTCGAACGACGTACCGTTCGAGACTCTGCAGAAGTTCTTCACAGTTGCAGAAGCCAAGAAACACGACAGGGAAACGCTCCTGGGACCGTATGCCCTCAAACGTCCCTCACAGCAATGATTCCGAAAGACCGGTTGGCAATGACCCCCCAACGCCCTGCCGACAGGATGAACGAGTCCGCCGATCCGGATAAGAGTCTATCCCGGAACTGCCAGACAAACGTTACGCAGCCGGACAGTCCGGAGGCGCCAGAGCGTTCAGGAATCGGCCCTAAGATTTCGCATGTGCAGTCAGGGCCGGGCAGCGTTGACGGCGCCAGCTCGAAGGCTCGCTTCTGGTACTTCCTGGTGAGCATCATCCTATTCCCTACTTATCCCAAAGCCGTTGCCTGGCTGCATCCTGCGGAACCGCGGCAACGAATTGTCGAACTCTCGTGATTGGTGGGCTCTTGTCACTCCCGTTCTTGGGATTCGGCGCGGGCTTTGTCCTCATGGGCGTCGATGCCACGGCCCACCGCTGGGCTTCGCCCGGCAAGTCCCGATACAATTTCTACGCGACGCCGACTCGGACTCGCGACATCACCCGCCTGTACGGCCCAGGGGCAATTCTCTCCGGGGTCTCGCTCTGTCTCGGTGGTCTGCTCGTGATCCCCTCCTTGGCGAGCAAGTTTGCGTCAGAGTGCGTCAGGCCCAGGATGCCCGCCTTCGACGCAGCATAATGCCGGCCGACGACACCGCCCGTCTGAGCCGCAACCGAGGAGAAATTAGAGAATCCTCCTGCATTTCCAGCACTCCCGGGTTCCTTGGATGACCTTCTCGCGCGGCGAGAATTCCTCCTGCCTTCACCCGCGTGCCTTGTGACTTGTCGTAAGTCCATTGTGGTTCGCGGCAACACTTCCCTACAACCGCTGCCACGGGCGTCTCCCCGCCTCACATCCACTGCTCCCCTTCCTTCCCGTCGCGCCCTTGGCGCTTTTGCGGTGAAAAACTCTCGTGTTTGCAGCCTGCCCCTCCACGGCGCACCCCACCCAACTCTCCGCTTGACAACCAACACAGCCGCCTGGTGGCTTCTCCTGCCGTCGTGGTCCAGTTCTGTCTCCATGTTTCATCTCATGCCGCCCCTCACGACCACCGGCACCGTCGCATTCGATGCTCCGAATTGGCCCACCAACCGACCTTGAAATTGGGCCACCGTTTGTCATAAGACGTCTGGTGGAACCCTCGCGTTGCCTCGCCATGACTCCTGCCCCCCGCAATCCTTCGCATGGCAACCCGCCGCGTCAGCGAGGGTGCGCCTGGCCCCGAGAGAGGCAGCCCTTGTCCGAACCCTTCACCGCACCGCGCTTCGAACGGCCGTTCACGGCCGTTTTCCGCCGCAGGCGCTCTTCGGCCCGACGTTTACGTCGGGTTCGGCAACTTCGAGCCTATCCGACAACTTCCTCCCCTCGCCCGCTTGCGCTCATAGGGGCCGGGGGAGAGGGGCCTCGGATAGGGTATTCCCCCCGCCCATCCCCCGAATCCCTCGTCTCTCCACCACCCCTCCACCCCAACCGTCTTCCTTCGTGCTTTCCTCCTCCGCGTCTCCGCCCCTCCGCGTGCCCATACCTCTTTCCGTACCTTCGCGTCCTTTGCGCCTTTGCGGTCACCCCTGTCTTCTCTCGGCGCCTTCGCGGTGAAAGCTCTTCCTTCGTGCCTTTGCGATTACCCCCTCTCTCCTTCGCGGTAAAACCTATGCACCGTATTCCTCCCTGCCACCACGCACTGCCCCGGCCCTCCAAGGCCGCCCGCCACTCGGCACCGCCTCTCTCCTGCCCGCCTCGCCTCCCTCAGGAGCGGTGGATACCCTGGAAAAACGACCCTCGGTTGACCAAAAACTTCACTGGCCTCGGCAATTTCCGGCAGAAACCTCGTCCCCACCAATGAGACACCAGCGCAACCCCGAGCGCACTTGCCCGAACGCACGAAGAAAGACACACGGCCCAAAAGAGGTTGCCTGTCTGCCGCGCGATGCCGTTTCGCGACAGCTCCTCCGAGTCGTTAGCGTGGCCGGAACTGCCGCTCCTGGTTGACTCGTCGAAGCTCGTCTTCGATCCAGTGGGTCATGCCCGACGTGGTGGGCAGGTGCAGGATCAGGCCGACGATGAGCACGGCCGCCGCGCCGAGGCTCCAGGGGCTCTGGTCCAAGAGATGGGCGACCAAGAGGAAGAACACCGCCGCTTCCAGCATCGCGGCCCCGACGATGGTCTTCGACACCAGCGCCCCGGCTAAGCGCATCGCGTTGCGGTTCTCGACGGCCGAGTCGCCTTGCACCAGTGCGCGGCGCACGCGCTGAACGATCAACGAGGGAATGATCGCGCGCTGCACGAGGACGAAGGTGGCGGCGATGAGTGCCACGAGAGTGGGGATCGGAAAGGCGCGGTCGCCGACGACCGGGCCGATCTGGCGGCCGAGAAGAAAAGCGACGGCGAGGAAGACGACGCATCCGGTCGAAAGCGCGCCGACGACGAATTGAAGCACGCGCGCCGCTGCGGTATCTGCGCCCAGGAGGATTCGGACATGGTCGTGGGCTCCTTGGGGAAGACGGGCGATCCGCGCGCACTGGATCGCCCCATTGTCTTGTTTGGGCCGCCCTTCGTCGAGCCCATGGGAGTCCGCAACGTGAAGGGTTGGCTACGGCCGGGCCGGGAAGCCTTGTTTTCCGGCCTCCCGAGGGTCGGCCTGGCGCATCGGCCATGCGGGGTTCAAGAAGCAATTCCTTTTGCCTGTTCGTAGGCCAGGATCTTGTCCTCGTGTTGAAGCGTCAGTCCGATGTCGTCCAACCCGTGGAGCAGGCAGTGGCGGCGGAAATCGTCGACTTCGAACGACAGCCGCAGGCCGCCCGGGTCGGCGATCGTGCGCTGGTGGAGGTCGACCGTGAGCCGGTAGCCCGGCTGTGCCTGGCGCGGCGGAACAGGTCGTCGATTACCGACTCGTCGAGCCGGATGGGCAGCATTCCGTTCTTGAAGCAGTTGTTGTAGAAGATGTCGGCGAAACTGGGGGCGAGGATCACGCGGAATCCGTAGTCCTCCAGGGCCCAGGGGGCATGTTCGCGGCTCGATCCGCAGCCGAAGTTTCGCCGCGCCAGAAGCACGCTTGCTCCGGCGTATCGCGGCTGGTTGAGGATGAACTCGGGATTGGGTGCGCCGTCGTCGAGATAACGCCAGTCGAAGAAGAGGAACTGGCCGAAGCCGCTCCGCTCGATCCGCTTGAGGAATTGCTTGGGGATGATCTGGTCGGTGTCGACGTTGGAACGGTCCAGGGGCAGGACCAGACCGGTGTGCTGCGTGAAGGGTCGCATGGGTCGATTCTCTTGGAGGAACGTGGGAGCGGCGGGGCTGCGAACTATTGATACTCCCAGTGTGCGAATGTCGACGAAATGGCCGGCGATCGCGGCCGCGGCGGCCATCGCGGGCGACACGAGGTGGGTGCGTCCGCCTTTGCCCTGCCGGCCTTCGAAATTGCGGTTGCTGGTGGACGCGCAGCGCTCGCCGGGCTCGAGCTTGTCGGGGTTCATTGCCAGGCACATGCTGCAACCCGCCTCGCGCCACTCGAAGCCGGCGTCGGTGAAGATGCGGTCCAGCCCCTCGTCCTCGGCCTGGCGTTTGACCTGCCGCTGCCGGGCACCACCATGGCATGCACGCCCGAGGCCACATGATGACCGCGAACGACCGCCGCGGCTGCGCGGAGGTCTTCGATCCGGCCGTTGGTGCAGGAGCCGATGAACACGCGGTCGACGGCGACTTCGCGCGATCGGCGTGCCCGGCGTCAGACCCATGTATTCCAGCGACTTCTGGCCGCCGCTTTGCGGTCGGTCGGGATCGGCGATCGAGGCCGGGTCGGGCACCCTGCCCCCGACTGTCGACGACCTGCCCGGGACTGGTGCCCCAGGTGACCTGCGGTTCGATGTCGCGCGGCTTGGAAGACCTCGACGCGGTCGTAGCCGGCCCCGGGATCGCTGGGCAGCTCTTGCCAACGCTGCGACGGCGGCATCGAAGTCGGCCGGGGCGAAGGGCCGGCCGCGGAGGTAGTCGGAAGGTCTTTTCGTCGGGCGCGATCAAGCCCGCCCGCGCGCCGGCCTCGATCGACATGTTGCAGACGGTCATCCGCTCTTCCATGCTCATCGCGCGGATTGCGTCGCCCGTGTATTCGATGCAGTAACCGGTGCCGCCCTGGGTGGTGATCGGCCGATGACGTAGAGGATCACGTCCTTGGCGGTGACGCCCGGGCCGAGGCGGCCGTCGAACGCGGATCTCGAGCGTCTTGGGCTTGTACTGCAAGCAGCGTTTGCGTGGCCAGGACGTGCTCGACCTCGCTGGTGCCGATGCCGAAGGCCAAGGCTCCAAACGCCCCGTGCGTGGCGGTGTGGCTGTCGCCGCAGACGATCGTCATTCCCGGCTGGGTGAAGCCCAGTTCCGGCCCGATGACGTGTACGATCCCCTGGTTCTGGTCGTTCAGATCGTAGAGGCGAATGCCGAACTGGCGGCAGTTCTCGCGGAGCGTGTCGATCTGCTGCTTGGAGATCGGATCGGCAATCGGCAGCGAGCGATCGGTGGTGGGCACGTTGTGGTCGGCCGTGGCCACGGTGCGCTCGGGCCGCCGCAACTTGCGGCCGGCCAGACGCAGCCCCTCGAACGCCTGGGCGCTGGTGACTTCGTGGACCAGTTGCAGATCGATGTAGAGAATGCTTTGCTTACCCTCTTCGGCGAGGACGACGTGTTCATCCCAGATTTTCTCGAACATGGTTCGAGGGCGGTTGGCAGTCATGGCATCATCAGCAAGTCAAGGGAAGGTAGACGACGATCGATTCAGATTCTTCGGATTTCGCGTACACCGGCAGGGCGGCTGCCCACTGGGGCGCGAGGCGGCGCCTACTCCGAGCCAGGGCATCCGCGGCCGAAACCGACCATTATAGGCCGATGGGCGGAGGATTGCGACCCGAGGGCGGGACGGCCCTGCGCACTTCCACTTCGGATTTGCACCGAAACGCAGGCTATTGGGGCCGGCAGTGCCGACCGCTCGCCGCGCGGCCGTCAGTCGGCAACGCTCACAAGCCGCTGGTTCTCCTGCCACCATTGGGCGGCCTGCTGCCGGTTCCATCGCTCGGCGGCCTCGCACTGCGCGAGTGCTTCTTCGAGCAAGGTCACGTCGGGATAGCGATCGGCGGGGGATTTTGCCAGGCACCGCAGCACTACCTGCTCCAGGTCGGCGGGGATCTCCAGACGGTATTGGGACGGCGGCACGACCGGCTCGCGCACGTGGGCGATCATCACCTTAATCGCCTTGTCTGCCTCGAACGGCGCACGCCCGGTGAGCAGGTAGTAGGCCACGGCCCCAAGAGAATAGATGTCGCTGCGCAGCGTCAGGTTCGCTGTCCGCCGAGACTTGCTCGGGCGACATGTAGAGCGGCGAGCCGGTGATCGAGCCGTCGGTCGTCAGTTGGACGGATGTTTCGTCTTTCACCAGCGGCTTGACGAGGCCGAAATCCAGGAGCTTCGCCACGTCGTAGACGCCGCCGCGCTCCGCGGCAAAGATGTTGCCCGGCTTGATGTCCCGGTGCACCAGCCCCATCGAGTGGGCCTCGCGCAAGGCGTCGCACGCCTGACGCAACAGGTAGATCACGCGTTCGGGCGGGAGGGGTCCGAAACGCTTGACCAGGTCGGCCAGGCTCATGCCGGGCAGGAATTCCATGACGTAGTAGAAGGTGCCGTCCTCGGTGTTTCCGTAGTCGAACACCTCCACGGTGTTCCAGTGCGTCAACTGCGCCGTAGCGCGGACCTCGCGCTCGAATCTTGCCAAGACGCGGGGATCGCCGGCCTTTTCGGCTCGGATCAGCTTGATCACGCAGGGGCGCTTCAGCAGTTGGTGTTCGGCCAGGTAGACCTCGCCCATCCCGCCGGCCCCGATCCGTTTGCGCAGCAGGTACTGCCCCAGTCGCCGCGCCTCGAATGCCTCGCGACGGAGGGTGCCGATCGTGTGGACCCCGAAAACGCTGCCCACCGCGGCGACGATGACCATCAATGGCAGAGTTACCAGATGTTCTAGGGTCGCCAACGCGGCCACCGAGGGCGAAGCCCACACCAGCGAGATCAGAAGCACGATGGGGGCTAAAGCCAGCAGCACAATCACCAGCGCCGCGCGGCGGAGGGTATTGGGAATGAACAAGGCATAGGTAAAGATTAGCGCCAACCAGGGCCCTCCGTCCAGCAGGAAGTGCCCCCGCCCGGCATGGTGCAAGGCCAGGTAGGATTGCATGGCCAGAACAAACGCCGCGGGCAGTGCGAAGATCGCCACTTCCGCCGCGCGGAGAACTCGGGCCGAGATTGCGCAACGCCGGCACAAAATTGCCCCGAGGAGCCCAAGGATTCCCGCCACCAGGACGTGGAATACCAGCAGAGCGACGCTGATCGGGTTGTCGATCTGGACCGTGAGAACGTGGCGGATGAGGAAGACGACAAACCCACCGAACAGAATCAAAGCGGCCAGTTGAAGCCGGCGGCGGAGCAAGACATGGACCTCGCCGCTGAGTTCCGGCGGACGAGAGCCTTCCACGAGTGCGACACACGCGCAGGGCGCCGCGCCGAGCGAGGGACTCCGGACAAGCCGGTTTGCCCCACGCAATTCGAGCGTTGCCTCATCCGAAAGCGAGGCGGTCCGGCGGGCAGAAAAGTCGCTCATCGGGGTTCCAGTCGGGCACTTGTATCATCATATCCGCCCGGCGGCCGCAATGCGACGGCGCACGCTGCCAATGGACCCACGACGGGGGGAGTGCGCAGACTGTGAAGGCTGGAAAGGCCGCGGGACACATTGCCTGGCAACCGCCCTGGCGGTCCCGGGGCAGGCTCTCAGGAGCCCCATGTGGCCTCAAGATTTGCCGGCCGCGCGGGACCGGGGGAGTTTTCGGGAATAGGTTCTTGGCACTGCCTTAAGCGGCACGGCGGCGCTGCGAGGCCTTGTCGGCCAATGCCTGCACGCGGGCAAAGGAGAGCCGGCGCATCTGGCGATCGTCGCTTCCCTTTTGCGTAAGCTCGACGAATACCTGTGAGTCGGGATGAAGGATGCGAGGCAGATAGAACCACGCCGTGGCCAGGACCTTCGCATCGAAGCCGGCGGAGACAATAACCAGATCGGCGATTCCCAACTGATTGGCGGCTCGACTCAAGACCGTCAACGGGTCACCCGGAAGCAAACGCACCTTTGCCCCGGTGGCGCGAAACATGCGGTGCGCGGCCTTCAAAGCGATGGGCGGCCCGTGTTCGACAGGGTGAGCCTCGAACAGGTCGATTCCCGTATAGAAGACTTCACCCACGGAGGTGTGGTGGCTGGCTACCTCGATCATGCGTTGGCCTCGCTCGCCATTGCCAATTCCTAGCTCGACGATTCTCCGCGAATGCCACCGATCGATCGCCCGGTAAACTGGGCGGTCCGAGAGAGGCTTGGAGAGATGAAGGAGATAGAAAAGGCGGAAGTGAGCGGTAACGGACAACGTCTTCCTCCTGGCGGACGCAAAGTAGCTGGCGGACGCGGACTAGCGGCGTTTCATTCCCTCAATAAACCTTTCGGCTGGTGGACCAGGGGAATTCAGAAGAAACTGCCGCCTTTGACGATCCTCAGCGCCGACATCCGAGTCGTGTGGCGTCCTGAAATCCCCCGGCCGCGGAAGCCGGCGCTTGCGGTTCTGATCCGCGGTTTGAGAGCCGACTTCCGAGTCGTGTAGCGCCCTGAAACCACCGGCCGCGGAGAGCTGCGATGCCGGTTTGGGGATTAGGTTTTTATTGTCCGTATGGGGAGCATGCACCGTGAAAGAGGTAGGGTCGGAATGGCGGATTTCGGACTCGCCGAGTGGTTTCACTCTAGTGTTTTGCTGCCCTCCGTGTGCGCTGGGGGGGCTTTGGGGGTGGACAGCAGGGAAATCGTCGTTAAGTTGAATAGTCTGCCGCCCGGACTGCGCGGAGACATCTTTGTTTTGAGGATCGAGGGCCGATGGCGGTAATGGCTCGGCCAAGACCACAGGACATGCTCGGCCTATGGCCGATGCGGTGGGCTATGGCAACTGTCCTTGACCTCTCGCCTAGGACTGTGATAGCCTTCTCCCTTTCCCAGAAGGCCCCTATTGCCCATTCGGCCTGGCCATGGGCGAGGAATTCGCAATGAAATATGCGTCGGTCGGTCCGATTGCCATCCATTTCGCGCAGAACGTGGAGGACAATGAAACACTAGCTAAAGCGTTTCCCCACTGGGATATGGATTTAATCCATAAGAAGACTGGCATTCGCGAGCGACACGTCGTGGGGCCCGACGAGTTTGTCTCGGACCTGGGCGTGGCTGCGGCCGAGAAGCTCTTCGCCAATCACTGCATCGACCGCCGTTCGATCGACTTTCTCCTCTTCTGTACGCAGACCCCCGACTACCCGCTGCCCACCACCGCCTGCCTGGTCCAGGACCGGCTTGGGCTGCCGACGTCGATCGGCGCGTTGGACTTCAATCTGGGCTGCTCGGGTTTTGTGTACGGTCTTTCCCTGGCCGATGGTCTGATCCGCGCCGGCACCGCTCGGCGCGTGCTCCTCGTCACTTCGGAAAGCTACACGCGCTACATCCATCCGACCGACCGGTCGCTGCGGACGATCTTCAGCGATGCGGCCGCAGCCACGTTGATCGATGCGGCCGATCGGCCTTCGATCGGCTCGTTCGTCTTCGGCACCGACGGCCGGGGTGGAGACATGCTGATGGTTACGGAGGGGGGCGCTCGCTCCGGCGTCCACGCGATGCAGCCGCGGAAACGCAAACGTTGGCCCAGCAGCCTCTACATGGACGGACCCGAGTTGGTGAAGTTCACGCTCGAGGTCGTTCCTCCGACCATCGACCGCCTTTTGGGCGAAGCGCGGTGGACGCGCGACGACGTAGACCTGTACCTGGTCCATCAGGCCACCGCCTTCATGATCGAGCACCTCCAAGCCAAGCTCGAGGTCGGCGGCGACAAGATGCCCATCGACATGGAAGAATCGGGCAACACCGTCTCTTCCACGATCCCGATCCTGATCCACAACCTCCGCGCTCGCGGCCGGCTCAAACCGGGGAGCAAGTCGCTGATGATCGGATTCGGCGTCGGACTGTCGTGGGCGGGTTGCAGTTGGACCGATAGCTGGCGCCCCGGCTGCGCGTGCTGACGCGTCCGATCATCGCGCACTTCCGGTCGGCTCAATCGCCACCGAGAAGGGGCGGTCTTTCGAGAAAACCCACCGCGCAGTTCGCACCAATGCGCCGCGCCAGCAGCGACAGGTCCTGGTCGTGCCGCGCGATCAATTGCAGCCCCACCGGCATGCCGTCGGCCGCCAGAGCGCAGGGGAAGCAGACTTCCGGCACGCCCGCGTAGCTCCAGGGAAGCTGGAACGCCGCGCTGCCGGTCGTATCGACCGAAGCCGGAGCGGTGCGCTCGGTTGCCGGCAGGATCACCGCGTCCAACGGTCCGAACCAGCCGTCGATCTGCCGGCGGAACTGTCGCTGGTGGGCCAATGCCTCGGCGTACTGCACCGCGCTAAGGTGCAGGCCTTCCTCGATCAGTTCCGCCAACTTGGGGCCGAACGTCTCGGACCGCGCGCGATACGCGGCATGGTGGACGGCCGCGGCCTCGACGCTCATGATCCTGCGGTGCATGGCGTGCACGATGTCGAAGCCGGGCGGCGACTGCAGGGGCTCGATCCGGGCTCCGCGCACCGCCAGTTGGGCGAGCGCCGTGCGCGTGGCCTGGCGGACCGCTTCGTCGGCGCCCGCGATGAAGAAATCTTCCAGGAGGCCTAGACGCGGCGCCGGGCCTCCCTCCGCCGATTCCGAGCTGCCGGCGGGCAATTCCATGAGGCAGCGGAACAGCACCTCGGCATCTCGCGCGCCCGAGGCGATCACGCCCGCGTGGTCCAAGTGATACGCCAGCGGATGCACGCCGTCCAGCGCGATCCGGCCGAAGCTCGGTTTGCAGGCCGCCACGCCGCAATATGCCGCCGGCCGGATCAGCGACCCGGCGGTTTGCGTGCCCACCGCGCCCAGGCACATTCCCACGGCCACGGCGACCGCGGAGCCGCTGCTGGAACCGCCGGGAGTATGAGCCAGGGCGGGGTCCCAGGGATTACGCGTGGGCGGCGGATCGATGAAGGCGAACTCGGTGGTCACGGTTTTTCCGAGGATGATCGCCCCTGCGCGGCGGAGTCGCGCGACCAGCGGCGCATCGGCTGCGGCCGGCTCGGCGGGCGTGGCCGTGGATCCAAATCGCGTGGGTAGACCTTCGACGTCGACGATGTCCTTGATTCCCAGGGGCACGCCGTAGAGCGGTCCGAGGGGCTCGCCGCGGCCGAGGGCCTCTGCCTTACGCCGCGCTTCGCCCAACGCGCGCTCGCGATCGACGACCACCCAGGCACGCAATGCGTGTTCGTGGCGGTCGATTCGTTCCAGGCAGAGCTGCACCAGTCGCAGAGGATCGAGTTGGCGGCGTCGCACTGCCAAGGCGGCGTCGGCCAGGGACATCCATTCAGGCATTGCCGTTGAATCCAGTTGCATGTGTGGTTCCTGGGACCGACGCGAAACCGTGTGCTGGTTCGAGAGACCTTCAGCCGCACAGGGCCACTACGGTAGTCCTCGGATCGCTTCTAAGGGCCGATGTCAGAACCATTTGCCGCGGGGAACTGCCGGGCCGCAGACGGTGGCTGAGGAGCTTCTGGGACACGTTTTAGGAAGCGCGTCGGGCGTGTGCTGCGTGCTCGAGCTCGAATTTGGCCGCGAGGGCGGGCCGATTGAACTGGAACGCGGTCTGACTTTCGTCTACTCTGATTGACAAAAACCCAATAAGCCAATCGGGACGAAGGCCGCGACGACGCGGAACTCTTTTCCGCCCCTGCGCTTCTAAGGGCACTGAGATCATACGGCCTTCGGCAGGCACCGCAAGAGCCAGACTGAAGCCAAAGGGCAGATTCATGTGGTAAGCTCCTGCCCCGGCTTTGTTTACACGAGTAAGCTCGTGCGATTGCGCGGCATCGATCTCTCCTTCCTCGCTGTCGCGCATGGCTTGGGCCGTTCGCCTCGCAATCGCTCGCCAATCAACGATCGAGCCCGCACTTGAAGCCCGGGATCACCCCCCGTGAAATCGCGTGGTCCACTCCAACCACCCCCTGTCAACGGCGGGAGTATGGGAGAGGGAAGAAAACTATGCGATTTAGGGGGGATGAGGATTGCATTTTTCGCCGTTCCAGATTTTAATCGAACTGATTGGTATGGCTGCAATTAGTTTGACGGATATTCCATTTTCCCTTATCACGTTAAGCACGGGACTGGCTGAGTTTATAACGTGGCGCGCGCCATCTTGGCTGCTGAGCTTGGAAGGAGAGGAATCCATGGGCGTTTGGCATTCGTTGCGTCGGTTCGCGAACACGCAGTGGGGCACGCGGCGGCGGCAGTCGCACGACGGGCGGTCGCGTAAAGGCAAGCATGCCAAAGCGCGTGGGCTCACGTTGGAGCGGTTCGAAGACCGCGTGCTCCTGAGCATCAGTCCCACGGGCGGCGACGAGCAGACTCCTCTTGGCGCAGGACCCGGCACCGGACCCACACTGGTGGCCGTGATTCCCAACGCGGGCTCGATCCTCCGCGACGACGACATCGTCTATACCGCGCTCGGGAACTTCTCCTGCGCTTCACGACCGGGCAGACCATCGATCGCAATTCGCTGGGCGCGATCTCGCTGGTCCGCAGCGTCGACGGCACGTTTGGCGACGGCAACGACCAGTCGACGCCCATTGCCTTCCGCGATCTGGCCGACAATTCGAACGAAGTGATCATCCGCTTCGCGGACACCCTGCCGGACGATCTTTATCACCTGGTGATCGTGGGCAGCAATCCGGCCACGGCGCTGAAGAATTCGGCGGGAAGAATCCTGCACGAGGGGACTTCGCGCACGGGTCAGGACGCGGTGCTCCCCTTCGAACTCGATCTGGGCGCCCAAGTGACCGCGGTGGTTCCGCAGCCGGTGGGCCGCACCGACGTGCTCGTGCGCGTGTCGGCCGCCAACACGAGTTTCGAGGGGAAGACGATCCGCGTTTCCGACGGCACGACCGCGGTGCTCTTCGAGTTGGATTCCGATTCCACGCTCCAGCAGCAGAACAGCGTCGCCCTGGCCTATACGCCGTTCGATTCCGCGGTGGACCTGGCGATCAAGATCCGCGACGCGATCGTTGCGCGGAACATGAGCCTGTCGGTGACGCGCAGCGGCGCCGACGTGACGCTGCGCTCGACGATCAACCGCGAGGTGAAGTTCGAGTTCAACGCGCAGGGCGCTGCCGTTTACCACGACGGGTCTGTTGTCGCAGCGGCGCAACGTGGTCCAGGTGTTCTTCAACAACGACGCGCTCGATCCGGCCGCGGTGCGGAACACCAACTTTTACCAGTTGATGTATACGCGCGACACGGCCTCGACCGACGACGACCTTGTGGTCCAACCCGTCGTGGTCAATCCCGATCCGGCGCGGAACATGGTCGAGCTGGTCTTTGCCAAGGACCTGTCGGACTACGGCCTGGGCGCGTTCCGGCTGCGGATCGGCAACTGGTATCAGCCGATCCTCACCGCGAGCGTGGCCGAAGCCAACGCCGGCTCGAGCTTCTACACGCCGCAGGACCTTTCGGCCGCGTCGCAGGGCGGCTGGGTGTTTGGCGACGGGTCGGGCCCGCAAAGCCTGATCCTCGACGGCGAGATCGAGGCCCAGCCGTACGACCTGGAGTGGCCGGGAGCGAACGACGAGCCTGGACACCGCGATCTGCCTGCGAACGTGGCGCACCGAGGACCACTTTACCAACGGCGGCATCCCCGGCGATACGTCGACCGGCATCCCGATCCTCACGTACGGCTTTCCTTCCACGATTGGGGACGATCCGCAAACGAGCGAGCCGGTGCCCAACCTGATCCTCGATAACGCCGCGCAGATGCAGCGGACGCGGGAGATCTTCGAGCTCTATTCGCGCTACCTCGGCGTTTCGTTCGTCAAGGTCGATGCCAACGTGACCGCGACCGACCTCAGCGTCGCCACCGGCGACTTGAAGGTGATGTATGAAAACTCGATGCCCGGTGGCATCGCGGGTAAGTGGTCCGGGGTCACCGGGGCAGGCATGGCGCTGATGGACTACGCCGAGGACTGGGGGTCGAACGAGTTTGGCGGACAGTGGTTTAGCGTTGCCATGCACGAGATCGGCCACGGCCTTGGTCTGGCCCACGCCTATGACTTGCCCCGCGTAACGATTATGGGGGACTCCGATGGTTCCGCTGGTGATCCAGTCAACCAGCCAGGCACGTCGGAATCTGTCTTTCCGGGCGACAACGACATTCTCCATGGCCGGCACATCTACCGGCCCGACAGTGTGGACATCGACCTGTACCGCTTCGACGTCAACGGCCCGGGCCGCTTGAGCGCCGAAGTGCTAGCCGAGCGCCTGGCCAACGCCGACCTGGGGAGCAACCGACTCGACGCGGCGCTGGTGCTCTACCGCCAGGTCTCCGAGTTCCAGGACGTGACCGTGATCGTCAACGGCCAGCCGGTCGTCGAGCGGCGGAGCGTGACGCGTTTCGAGCTCGTTTCGCGGAACGACGACTATTACGGCAAGGACTCGTTCCTCGACGTCTATCTGGACAAGGCGGGAACCTACTTCGTCGGCATCTCTTCGACGGGCAATACCGGCTTCAGCCCCAACAACGAGGACACGGGCTCCGGCGGGACCACGCAGGGCAAGTACAATTTGCGGCTGACGTTCCAACCGGGCGGCGTGAATCCCGACGACCCCAGCACTTTCCAGGATAAGACGCCGACGCCTCGGCACCTGATCGACGCCTCGAAGACGCTCTTCGACGGCGACGCCGACGGCGTGCCCGGCGGCGTGTTCAACACCTGGTTCAACGTGCAGCAGCAGGGGGCGGTGGGGCAGGCGCGGACGATTTTCGTCGACAAACTTTCACCGCTGGCCGCGGGCGAGGTGGCCGACGGGACGATCAACAAGCCTTACAAGACGATCGCGGCGGCGTTTGCCGTGGCCCAGCCCGGCGACCTGGTGCGGATCGTGGGCAACAACTTCGAGAACGACAATCCGGCGAGCGCGGCCACCCTGCGCGATAACATCCCCTACGAGATCGGCAGGCGGCAGATCGACGGGGCCGCACTGAGCGACGGGGCGACGATGGACGTGCCCCGCGGGGTGACGGTGCTCATCGACGCCGGGGCGATGTTCAAGCTCTACCAGGCCAACATCAACATCGGCAGCATTGCCGAGGGAATCGACCGCAGCGGCGTTCGCTCCAGATCCTGGGTACGCCCGAACAGACCGTCTACTTCACCTCGCACCACGACGAAGCGCTGGGGGTAGACACCGAGCCGAACAACGCGACCACGGCGCGCAAGGGGGACTGGGGCGGGATCGTGTTCCGCAATCGCTTGGATCGCGAGTTCATCGAGTCCTATGATCCGGCCTCGGGTAAGGCGCCGCGAGTAGTCTTGGAAGACCAGGGCATCTTCGTCAACTACGTGAACCACGCCACGTTCCAGTACGGCGGCGGCGAGGTGAACGTGGAGGGGGCGCGGAACATCTACAACCCGGTCCACATGATCGAGGCCCGCCCCACGGTTACCTTCAACACGTTCACGCGGAACGCCGACGCGGCGATTTCGGGCGACGCCAACAGCTTTGCCGACACGCGGATGGAGAACTGGGACGCCACCAGTCCCTACACGGCGGACTACGAGCGGATCGGACCGCTGGTCCGCGGCAACACGGTGACCAACAACTCGATCAACGGGATGTTCGTGCGGATCGACACGCCTCCGGGCAAGCCGACGATGGAGCAGGAAGTGGCGGCACGGTGGGACGATTTCGACATCGTCCACGTGGTTGCCCAGAACCTGACCTTGAGCGGCAATCCGGGCGGTCCCGTGCAGAAGGTGCGGACGAACTGGTTGACGCTGATCGACGGCTTCCATCTGGGCGCGGTGGCCGGCGGCTCGATCAGCGACGGCGACTACTTCAGTCTCTCGGACGGCCGCAACGAGGTGACTTTCGAGTTCGACCGTGCACCGGACGTGATTCCGGGCTACGGCGTGGTTGCCGGACGCGAGCGGATCGAGTTCGACCCGGCCGACACTGCTGCCACCGTGGCCAATTCGGTGGCCGCGGTGATCCACAGCATGTACCTGGCCGGCCGGTTGCAGATCGACGCCGAGATTGAAGCTGGTCAGCCGACCGTGGTGAAATTGAAGCTCTACGGGTCGCAGTTGAGGACCGAGGGCTTCGCCGAGCTCGATGCGCGGCCAAGCGCGCGGTTGCTCATCGACCCGGGCATGATCGTCAAGCTCGGGGGGACGCGGATCGACGTGGAGATGGGGGCCCAGTTGATCGCCGAGGGGCGGGCCGGTTTCGAGCAGACGGCGCCGGCCTCGAAGGTGGTCTTTACCTCGGTGCTGGACAACCGCTTCGGCGCGGGCGGCACGTTCAACACGAGCGAGAACACCAGCGGCCAGAAGCCGGCCGCGGGCGACTGGAGCGGGATCTACTTTGCCCCGGCATCCAAGGGAAGCCTGGACCATGCGGTGATCGCCTATGCCGGCGGCCGTTCGCTGGTCGAGGGAGAATTTCATTACTTCGATCCGATCGAGATCCGCCAGGCACAGGTCCGGATTGCCAACAGCCGGCTGGAGTACAACGCCGCCGCCGTCCCGAGCGGTGGTGACCGTCGCGGGTGGGGCCCGCGCGACAGCGCGGCGACGATCTTTGTGCGCGGCGCCCAGCCGGTGATCGTCGACAACGATTTCGTCGACAACAACGGCGCGGTGATCAGCATCGACGTGAACTCACTCAACGGAGCGCTGCACCGATTGGGGTCGCAGCACCGGCTACGCGGCCACGTTCACCGGTTACTCCGACAATCGCGGTGCGCTGGTGCGGAAGAACCGGATGATGCAGATCGAGAACTACAAGACCAGTGCCATGCGCAAGTGAGCGGCATGGAGGTCCGGGGTGGATCTCTCACGACCGAGGGCGTGTGGGACGACACCGACATCGTTCACGTGTTGCGCAACGAAGTGGTGGTGCCCAATTTCCACCACGTCGGCGGGCTGCGCCTGCAGAGTAGCGCGACCGAGAGCCTGGTGATCAAGCTGTTTGGGGCGAATGCCGGATTTACGGCGGCCGGCCGCCCGCTGGAGATCGATGACCGGATCGGTGGCTCCTTGCAGGTCGTGGGCATGCCCGGCAAGCCGGTGATCATGACCTCGCTGCGCGACGATTCGGCCAGCGCGAGCACGGACCTTCTGGATCAGCCCCAGTTCGACACCAACGGCGACGGAGTCATCCCCGGCGCTGCCCGGGCCGGCGACTGGCGGAGCATCGAGCTCAAGCGCTATAGCAATGACCGCAACGTGGCGGTGATCAACGAGTTTGAAGGGGCCTACGGCGGCACGACGGATGTGAACTCGACAGTGACTGGCGCCAACGCCTGGGCCAGATTGCGCCCACCGATAAGGCCGGCGACGACAATCTGCGGTTGGGGTTCGAGGTCCGGGGCCGTATCCGCTACGACGATCCTCGCGATGCGGACGTTTACAGCTTCGACGCCTACCCCGGCACCGAGGTCTGGATCGACATCGACCGAACCACGGGATCGCTGGATTCGATTGTGGAGTTGATCGATGCCGACGGCAACGTGCTGGCGCGGTCCGACAACTCGGTCGACGAGCAACTCGCCGCCGATGCGTTGGGCATCAGTCCGCTTGCGGAGCTGAAGCCGGGGGTCGTTCCCGACGCCGCGCTCAACGTGCGGACGATGAACCGCGATCCGTGGCACCGCCCCTTCCGCTACGGTGTGAACGCCGCCGCCGATTTCTACACCACGAATGATCGCGACGCGGGGCTGCGGCTCACGCTGCCCGGCACTTCGACCGCGGAGAAGAAGATTTATTATCTGCGCGTGCGAAGCGCACTTTCGATCAGCGACATCCCCGCCGCGGCGCAGATTCCCGCGGGAAGCGTGTTCCTGGTGGGCGACGACGCGGGCGCCTACAAGTTCCAGTTCCGCAAGGACGGCGTGCCGGCGAGCCTCGACGCCGGGGCGATCGAAGTGGCGATCACCGGCACAATGACTTCGGCGGAAGTGGCGGTGAAGATCCGCGACGCGGTCAACTCGATCAACGTGCCCGGCATGCTGGGCGCAGCGCGCGGTTGTCGGCCGACGGCACGCGTGTGGTGCTCGACGGCGTGCACGCGACGTTCAACCCCCAGACGACCGGGCTGGGGCACCAGTTCAACACCAGCGGCGAGTATCAGCTTCAGGTCCGGATCAACGAGACGCAGGAGGTTCCCGGGTCGACCGTGAAGTATGCCGATCTGCGCTATGCGCAGACGGGGATTTCGCTGGAAGGTTTCCCTCAGCACTCGCCGCTCCTGGGTGAGACGACCGAGGAAACCCCCGTCGGCCAGGTCATTCCCGATGCGAGCGACAGCTTTGCCGGCGCTCAGAATATCGGCAATCTGCTGAAGAGTGATCAGAACACGATCTCGGTGTCGGGACGGCTCGATAACAAGGCGGGTCTGCCGCCGGGTAGCGACGTCGACTGGTACCGGCTCACGGTGGACTATCAGGCCATCCAGTCGATCCAGGACGTGGACGATCTGGGGAGCATCTGGTCGACGATTTTCGACGTCGACTATGCCAGCGGCATGGCAAGGCCGGACTTGAAGATGTGGGTCTTCGATGCCAACAGCCAGTTGATTCTCGTGGGCGGGGATTCCAACGTCGGCGACGACCGGGCCACGCCGCTTCCGAATGCGCGGGTGGAGGACCTCTCGCGCGGTTCGCTGGGGGCGGGCGACCCGTTCATCGGCACCGCCTACCTTAGAGAGTCGAACTCACCGAACTTTAATACCTACTACGTGGCCATTACTTCCGCACTGGCCACGTCGCAGGAATTGAACGACGCGCTCTCGCCGCTGACGCGGCGAGAGCCGATCAACTCGGTCAAGCGGATCGCCACCGAGCACTTTTCGGATCCTAACCCGTCGCCTTACAGCCGGACGAACTACAATAACGCGACCTACCTCGGTCAGCGTCTCGCGCCGATCGTCAACGACTTCACGTTGGCCGACGTCGTGTTCTATGTGCTCACGGAGCGCGACCTTTATATGGTCAACCCGTTTACCGGGTACGTGGAAGTCGACATGACGACTCCGGCCGATGCACTTCTAGGCGGCAGCAATACTTTGTATCGCGATCTGGCGATGCGCAACGACGGCCGGCTGTACACGATCACGGGCGGTTTGGGCGGCGGCGGGGCGGGCAGTGGCGGGCAGGCGTCTTTCCGGCGATTCGACACGGGGGACGCGCGGCAGTTCGTTTCCACGACAGCGACGGGGATCACGACGTACGAGATCGATCCTGCCGGCAACGGCACTACACTTCGCGTCGACCCCAACGGCGGCGTGGAGTTCCAGGCGATCGCGCACACCCCCGACAGCCTCAACAATAGCCGCCGCAACGTGTTTGCGGTGGGGAGCGTGAATGTATCGCCGGGTGTGGACGACCTGTACCGCCGGAACTTGATGTACGTGATCCGGACCGAGGGCTCAGGCGCTGGCACGGCCATCACGCACCCGACGAGCACGGGCGGGGCGCGGGTCACCAGCGACGTGATTCCCTTTGGCCAGCTCGACACCACGGTCTGGGGCGACGGAAACATCACCGGCCTCACTTATCTGGGCAACCAGATGTACGCCGTGGACGACAAGGGGCATCTCTATCGCGTGAGCGGTGAAGGAGGCGATCCGGGCAACCCTGGCTCGTGGGGCTTCCGGTGGGTCGATCCACAGCAGGGTTTCCGCTACATCCTGCCTACCGGCGGTGGGCCGCAGTTGAACCACATCACGCAAGTGACTTACAACGGCCAGCCGATCGTGTTTTCGGGCCTTACGGCCGGGCCCAAGAACGTGGAAGGCGGCAGGTATGCCAACAGCCTGTTTGCCACCGACACTTCAGGCAACATCTATGCGCTTCAGACCGACGGCACGGTGCAGCCCATTTTCGTAAACACGAACGACCTCCTGAACACGAATGTCACGGGTCGGGTGACAGGGCTGGCCTTTTCGCCGATCGACTACAATCTTTGGCACATGACCGATAACCGTTCGGCCGACGCGGGGCATGGAGTCAGGACAACGTATGACCGGACGCGCAATAGCGACGTCAGTGGACAGGCCAGCATGTATTTCGGATTGGAGGATCCGCGGGGGAACGCCGGCTACGTATGGAATCAGCCGGGTGCGGCGAACTTCTACCAAGGCAAGCAGTCCACAGACCAGACCGAGTTTGGCAGCTACAACATGCCCGGCGGGGCTCACGGAAGCTTCAGCACGAGCACGTTCAGCCTCAAGGGCTATGCGGCGCAAGACAAACCGGTCGTGTACTTCAGCTACTACGCCGACACCGAAAACAGCCTCGACTACGACGGGGCTCGCGTATACATCTCCAACGACGGCGCCAATTGGGACCTCGTGGCCACGAACACCGACACCGATGATGGTGGCCGACTTCAAGACGGCATCGGTCGCCACATGCAGACGCCCGCCGTGCCCACGCAGATCACCGACGAGATCGTGGATAGCGCGGTGGGACCGAATAACGCTGGTGGGAGCTGGCGCCAGGCTCGAGTGGACCTGAGTCGCTATGCCGGCAAAGACAATCTGCGCCTGCGGTTCGACTTCAGCACCGCCAGCGACATGGAGATTGCCGATACGGACAAAGCGCAGCAGTCGCGACACTACTACCTTGCCGGAGTGCCGGCGGCGCAACTCCGCGACGGCGATTCGTTCACGTTGGACGCGTACCAGTTTGTGTTCGATCTGGGCTACGAGGTCGATCTGCCCAACGTGGCCGGGCGCACGATCGCCGACGGCAACACGCTGGTGGTCAAGAACGTGACCTTCGAGTTCGACGAGAATCGTGCGCTTACCAATCCCGCCCACAAGGCGATCGCGATCAACGACACGATGACCACGGACCAGGTGGCGGCGGCGATCCGGGCGGCGGTTCAAGACCCGGCAAACGGACTGCCGGGCGTGAGCGTGGCCATCGACAGCTCCGACTATGCGGCCAACCCGCTGCGCGGCGACAAGACGTACCCGACGCGGCTTTTCTTCGACGGGATGACGTCGGCCGACACGCTCGACGTGGCGGGCACGCCGTCGATGACGCTGCGAGGGACGCCTAATGCCCCGGCTAACAACGTGATTAAGATCCTGCCGGGCTGGACTTCCTCCCAGGTGGCCGAGGCGATCCGGCAGGTGGTGAGCACGTATACGAGCGCGGGCGGCTTGCTCGTGTTTGGCAACTCGATCATTCGCGACGGCGGGGTGGGGGATCTGTTGCACTTATATGGCCACGTGCCGACGAACGCAGGGCCGTTGCCCTGGAGCGACCCCAATAAAGTGCTTCCGAACGATACCGGAATTACTCCAAAGAGGTCGGCTGGGGCATTGCCGGGCGACTGGCCGTGGACGAAGACTGGCTTTGGCGGCGACGGCGGCGGACCCGCGCGGGACCGTTATCACCGCCTGGAACGCACGCAGGACAATTTCTACGAAGGTTTCTTTGTCGACGACATCATCATTGGGTTTGCCGAGCGCGGCGAGATGGTGACCGAGGCGAATCAGAACAACGTGATCACGGACTTCGACTTTGAACGGGCGCCGGATAAGAACCTGCTAGAACCGACCATGGTGGTCGAAGGGAGCTACCAGCTCGAGATTCGCCACGGGACCGAATATGCCTCGCTCAACGGGGTCTCCCAGAGCACAACGATCAGTAACTGGTTCGACACCAACGACCGGTTGGCGCGGGATTTCACGCTGCTCGTGCCGGCCGTGGCCAATATCTCCCACGGCCAGAGCTTCGAGATCTACGATGGTCGGATGAACCAGAAGTTTGTGTTCCTCGACCAGACGACGCAAGGCGGCGGCGGCGCTGCCGGAGTGCCGATCTACTTCACTGCCAACGATTCGTTCGACTCGCTGGGTAAGAAGGTCGCCGCGGCGATCAACGGCGTGGCCGGGTTCAAGGTGAAGGCGGTGGCAATCGCCTCGAGCCGGCGCGTGGACCTGTTTGGCGCAACGCGCGTGGATCGCTTACCCGTCGACACGTATCCCACCACCGGCAACGGCAACACGAATACCTTCGACGACGGCGACCGCAACCACGAGCGCCAGAAGGGCCAGATCATCCTGGACGGCAACAGCATCACCTACGCGCAGGGCTGGGGGATCGACATCGGCCCGGCGCCGCGCGACGATTGGCCGCATGCCGGCTCGGGACGGACGCTGAACGACGTGAACCAGCTCGTGCCCGGGATCATGGTCTCGAATAACCTGGTGGCCTACAGCGGCACGGGTGGAATCCGCCTGCGGGGCGACACCGGCGACCCGAACTCGGCGATCCCCTTTGCGCGGATCGTGAACAACACGGTCTACGGGGCGGGAACGCGCCAGGGGACCGGCATCCTGGTGGCCGACGAGGCCAGCCCGACGATGCTCAACAACATCGTGGCGAATTTGAACGTCGGGATTTCGGTGGACGCCAGCAGCGTTGGCGGCACCGTATTGGGCGGCTCGATCTATCAGAACACCAATCAGCCGACGGCGGGTATTGCCCAGGGGAGCTTCGACCGGCAGTTGGGGAACAACGATCCGCTGTTTGTCGACGCGGCGCGGGGCAACTTCTACCTGCAGTTGAACTCCGAGGCGATCGACAGCGCGATCGACTCGGTCGAGGAGCGCGGGGCCTTCTACAACACCGTGCTTCAGCCGATGGGCATTCCGGTGTCGCCGATCATCGCTCCGGATTACGACCTGTTCGGGCAGTTGCGCAAGGACGATCCGGACGTCAACCCGCCGCCCTCGCCGGGCTTGAGCGTGTTCAAGGACCGCGGGGCGATCGACCGCGTGGACTTCGACGGTCCGGTCGCCGCGCTGGTGACGCCCGATACCGACGACGACGCGATCGACCGCGATCCGTCGCGCCTGGATGCCTTCATCGTTGGGGCGACGCTGACGCAGTTCAAGGTGCGGCTCGATCCGGGCGGCGGCACGCCGATCGACGACGCCACGATGCTGAAGCAGAACCTGCGATTGTTCCGCGACGGCCAGGAACTGGCGGTCGATTCGCAGTACTTCTTCATCTACGATCCCACCAAGGATCTGATCCGGCTCACGCCGGACACGGGCATTTGGGACAACGGCCACGAATACGTGATCGTGCTCAACCGGGGCGCGATCCGCGACATGGCGAGCAACCCGTTGCGGGCCAACCGCGATCCCGATGCGACGTACGGCGACTGCTACTTCAAGATCCGGCTGGCCGGTTTGGACTTTGGCGACGCGCCGGACGTGAAGGGCGTATTCCCCGAGTTTCCGACGCTGAAGGAATCGGACGGCGCCAGCCACGTGGTTTGGGGCGGCCTGATGCTGGGCAACGGAGTGACCACCGAGCCCGACGGGCGGCAGAGTTCGCTGGCCGATGGCGACGCCCAGGACAACGGCGTGCAGTTCAGCTCGGCGTTGTGGATGGGCAACGACGTGACGCTGACGGTCACGGCGCACAAGGACGGCGCGCAGGTGGGCGATCCGATCGGATTCCTGAACGCCTGGGTCGATTTCAACAACAACGCCAGTTGGGACGACACGATCACCGACACGGCCGGGCAATGGTCCGAGCACATCGTCTTCGTCGGCCAGACCGGCGCGGCGGTGGCCCTGAAGGAAGGTCCCAACACGCTCACGCTCCACGTACCTTTGGGAATCGGCGAGAACTTCGTGTTTGCGCGGTTCCGCTTCTCCAGCCAAGAGAATCTCGGCTACACCCTGGAGGCCCCGGACGGCGAGGTGGAGGATTACGGACTGCGGATCGTGGCCGCACCCGAGGACTTTGGCGACGCTCCGAACGCGTACCACACGCTCTATAGTTCGACGACGATATGGCACGGTCCGCGCCACTACCTGAGCTCCGATCTTTACCTCGGCGGCCCGGCGGACGCGGAAATGGACGGCCAACCGGACGTTGCCGCCAACGGCGACGACATGAACGGAAGCGATGATGAAGACGGCATCCGCTTCGTCACCGGCTTGGCGCCGGGCGGCACGGCGATCGCCGAGATCACGGTGCACGAAACCACGGGACTGGGGAAAGCCCTGCTCAACGGCTGGGTCGACTTCAACCGCGACGGCAACTTCGGCGTCGGCGAACAGGTCTTCACCGATCTGGAAGTGACCAACGGCGTGAACAACTGGAGTTTCGACATTCCCGCGCTGGGCCAGGCCGTGGAGGGCAAGACGTTTGCGCGGTTCCGCCTCAGCCGGGCCGACGAGCCGGGCTTGCAGTCGGACGGCGTGGTTCCCTCGACCAACAAGACGCCTTACGGCGAGATCGAGGACTACCAGGTCACGATCGACCTGTCGCCCGACGACTACGGCGATGCGCCGGACAATGCCGCGGTGACGACCGATTATCCGACGCGCCACGGCCAGCACCGGGCGCGCGGAACCGCTACTCGCACTACTTCCGCCTGGGCGCTAACATCGACTACGAGCGCGACGCCGTGGTCGCTCTGCCCACCGACTCGAACGCCACCGGCGGGGATAACTCCGACGGTCTGGCCGACGACGACGGGGTTTCGATCCTCACCTATGGCGGCAACTGGAATCTGCGCACGGGCGTGGAGAACGTACTTCAGGTCAACTACGCCAACACCATGGCAATGGCCGGGCTGAACGTCTCCGGCTACCTGGGTGTGTGGATCGACTACAACGCCGACGGCGACTGGTCCGACGCCGGCGAGCAGGTCTACAACCAGGCGGTCACGCCGGGCACGTTCCAGGTGCCGGTGCAAGTGCCTTGGGATGCCGCGCGGAAGGACACCTTCATGCGCGTCCGCTTGTCGAGCGACGCCAACGTGACTTTCGACGGCCCGCCCACCGGCGAGGCTCCGGCTTGGGGCGAAGTGGAGGACTACAAGGTCACTCTGCTCGCGCCGCCACTGGACTTTGGCGACGCCCCGGCCAGCTACCAAACCTCGGGAGCCAATGGGGCCAATAGCCTCTACGATCCCAACTTCCACTTGGGTGCGTGGGTCGATTATGAGGCCGCGCCGCAGATCGTCGGCATCGACGCGCTGGGCGACGACAACAACGCCGGGTCGCACCGCGGTTGGGACGTTTCGCCTCCGGCCTCGGGGACCGACGACGAGGATGGAGTGGTCTTCCCGCAGCAGGGCGTGGATAGCGTTCTGGTGGCCGGCAAGAGCAATCAAGTCCAGGTGACCGTGGTCAACACCCTGGGCAAGAAGGGCTACTTGAGCGCCTGGATCGACTACAACGGCGACGGTGACTTCGACGACACCCTGGGCACGACCTCGGGCGCGGTGACGGAAGAGTGGTTCCGCAATCGCGAGTACGATGCGGGTGCCACGGAGACCCTCACCCTGAACGTGCCTTGGTACGTCGGCGCGAAGACGACCTACGTGCGATTCCGCTTGACCGAGGACGCGATCGCCACGGGCGACAAGGGCTACCTGGGACCGGCGGCCGGGCAGGAGCCGCGCAAGGGCGAGGTCGAAGACTACCAGGTCAAGATCGTCGCGTGCAACGAGGTGGACTTTGGCGACGCTCAGGGGCGCTTTATTACACGATGGACGCGCCTACGGGCACGGCCAACGGTCCCACGGGCCGCGGGGCGCGGAACCTGCTGGATGCGGCGCTCTACCTGGGCAACGGGGTGGACGCCGAGACGGACGGCCAGCCCAACGCCACGGCGACCGGCGACGACGCCAATGCCACGGCCGTTTTCCAGGGGAGCCAGGGAGACGACGAGGACGGGTTCGAGATTGTGAGCTACGGCGGCGTGCTCCGCGCCGGCGTGGAGAACACGATCAAGGTCCGGCTGCACAATGCGACCGGCCAGAGCGGTTACTTCAGTGCCTGGATCGACTGGAACAACGACGGCGACTGGAACGACACGGTCAACGGCACGAGTGAAGTGCTGTGGCTGGACAAGACCGACCTGCAAGAGGGCGATAACCTGCTGCGGTTTACTCCCACGTGGAACGTGGTGAGCACGAAGCTCAGCGCGGTGATGCGGCTGCGCGTGAGCGACCAGGCGGGCGTGAGCTTCGACGGGGCGGGCGGCGGCGTGCTGTTGCCCAAGGGCGAGGTGGAGGATCACCAGTTGTCGGTCGACGTGCCGCCGTTGGACTTTGGCGACGCGCCGGACACGTATCCGACGCTGAAGGGCAAGAACGGGCCGCGGAACCTGTACGACCCGAATTTCCACCTGGGCGCCAATCTGGACTACGAGGACTACGACGCGCAGGTGAACACCGGTCTGGGCGACGACCAGAACGCGGGCGGGACGGCATCGGGCCCGGCAGCGGCGGGTTACGACGACGAGGATGGCGTGGTCTTCCCGCAGCAGGGCGTGGACAACGTGATCTACGCCGGTGTCGAGAATCAGATTCAGGTGACCGTGGTCAACACCCTGGGCAAGAAGGGTTATCTGAGCGCCTGGGTCGACTACAACGGCGACGGCGACTTCGACGACACCCTGGGCACATCCTCGGGCGTGGTGACGGAAGAGTGGTTCCGCAACCGCGAGTACGCGGCCGGGAGCAGCGAATCGCTCACGCTTACTGTACCGTGGTACATGAGCTCGAAGACGACGTTCGTGCGCTTCCGCTTGACCGAGGACCCCATTGCCGACACTGACAAGGGCTACTTGGGACCGGCGGCCGGGCAAGAGCCGCGCAAGGGCGAAATCGAGGATTACGCCGTGCGGATCGTGCAGCCGAACGCCGATTTCGGCGACGCCGAAGGCGCCGGCTACGCCACGGTCGACGTTCCCATGGGCACGTCACCCGACTCACCGATCGGCCGCGGGGTGCGCCATCTGCTCGATTCGTCCCTCTACCTCGGCCGCCGCGTGGATGCCGAGAGCAACGGCCAACCGAGCGCCGCGGCGACCGGCGACGACGACAACGTCGCGACGGTGTTCTACGCTGCGCCGGGGCTGTCGGCCGGCGACGACGAGGATGGCCTACGCGTGACCACGCATGGCGGATTCCTCCGCATCACGCAGCCGGGCAATGCGCAGGTCAATCGCCTTGAGATCACGGCGCACAACGCCCCCGGCAAGGCCGGTTACCTGAGCGCTTGGATCGACTACAACGGCGACGGCGATTGGGACGATGCCGGCGAAAAGGTTTTCGACGACGTCAACCTTCAAGACGGCGCCAATCTGTTGGACCTCACCGTGCCCTCGGACGTGACGCCGAAGTACACGGCCATGCGGCTGCGTTACGGCAACCTGGCCGCTCTGGGCTATGCGGGCGCCGAGGGCGTATTGCTGCCCCAGGGCGAGGTGGAGGATTACCGCGTTACCCTGGTCACCAACAATGCCGAGATCAACGGCCACAAGTTCAACGACTTTGATGCCGACGGCGTCTGGGACTTCAACGAACCAGGCAAGGCGGGCATTCCAGTCTACTTGGACATGAACAACAACGGCCGGTATGAGATCGGCGAGCCCACGGAGACCACGTCGCGCGAGAACCCCGATACGCCGCAGAGCGAAGTCGGCTACTACGAGTTCGCGAACCTCTGGCCCGGCGACTACGTGGTTCGCGAGATCGTTCCCGCCGACTGGATGCAGACCGCGCCTTACTACGTGCCCGCCAACCTGAGCCCGGCATTGGGCCATGCGAGCATTCAAGCTGTCGTCGGCGCACAGCTCAACGACGGAGAAACGTTTACGCTGGGCGACGGCGTGAAGACCTTTGTCTTCACGTTGGTGCGCAAGCCGGCCTTCGACCCGGCCAAGCCGCTCGAAGTGGCCTTCCAGCCCAGTGACTCGGCGGCCACCGTGGCGGCGTCGATCGCCACGGCGGTGAACGAGGCGGCGCGCCAAGGGCAACTCGGCGTGCAGGCGATCGTCTCGACGGCCAATCCCAACCGACCGACGGTGGTCAGCCTGATCGGCACCGTGGGCTCGGTCATGTTCCGGCCCGGCCAAACCGCGCTTTCAGACATGACAGAGGTCTCGCTGTTCCGGCCCGACGGCCACGTCGTCAGTGGCTGGGACTTCGGGAATTACAAGTTGGGGCACGTGCACGTGTCCGACGTGAGCGTGGCCGAAGGCAACAGCGGCACGACGACCGTCCAGGCCCAACTGCACTTCACGCAGTCTTTCGGCGCGCCGATGACGGTGAGCTATGCCACCTCCGACGGCAGTGCCACGTTGGGTAACGCGGACTACGACCCAGCATCGGGCACGTTGACCTTCCTGCCCCGTTCCGCTCCGTCGGGCTCGTGGACCATCGACCAGCTCACGCGCAACCTTACCAACGACTACAACTACGCGATCTGGGGATCGCGCGTCGTGTGGCAAGGGAATACGGGCAGCGACTGGCAGATCTATCTGAACGACGGCGCCACGGGGATCACCAAGCAGATCAGCCACGGCACGAGTCAGAATCACCTGGCGTCGATCTACGGCGATTACGTGACCTGGGCAGGCAAGGCGAGCGACGGCACGGACGACGAGATCTTCCTGTATCACATCACGGACGGCACCGTGACCCGGCTTACCTCGAACGCCGCGGCCGATGCCAGCCCGCAAATCTCCAACCGCTACGTGACCTGGTGGTCTGACGTTGGAGGGCTGAAGCAGATCTACGTGTACGACCTGCAAACGGGCGCCTCGCCGATCAACGTGTCGAGCAACGGCTACCAGAACGTCGATCCGCGCGTCTACGGTTCGTTCGTCGCTTGGACGGCCAACGACGGCTCGGACAACGAGATCTTCCTCTACGACGGCACGCGTACGCGGCAGTTGACTTCGAACTACGGCATCGACGATTCGCAGCCGCATCTGGACGGCCGTACCGTGGTTTATCAGCGATTCGACGGCAACGACTACGAGATCTACGCCTACGACATCGCGACGCGCCAGGAAACCCAGATCACCGATAACGCCTACGACGACACCGGTGCGCAGGTTTCCGGCGACTTCATCGTCTGGCAGCAGGCGCAGGGCGCCCAGTCGGTGATCGTCTATTACGATCTTGTGGGCAGGTTCACCCCGCAGGAGATTTCCGGGCCGAGCTATCCCTATCCCTGGTACACGCACGTGAACGTGAACCCGCGGATCTCCGGGAACCGCGTGGTGTGGGACGGCCAGACCGGCTTCTCCGACAATGATTGGGAGATCTACTACTACGAGATCGGCCAGTCGACCGCGCCGGAGAACATCAGCAACAACGACGTGCTGGACGGCGGAGCACAGATTTCGGATTCGATGGTCGTCTGGCGGAGTTCGGTGTCGGGCACGTTCCAGGTCTTCACCGGGGTGCGCCAGGAGCCGGAGGCCGTCGTCACAGTAACCCTCACGATTCGCGGAGACACGAATGTCGAGCGCGACGAGGAGTTCTTCCTCAACTTGCTCAGCTCGACCCTATCGACGATCGACGACAACCGCGCCTCGATCGGGATTCTCAACGACGACGGCGGTCTGGACTACGGCGACGCTCCGGGACCCAAGTATCCCACGTTGCTCAGCCAGGACGGCGCCCGCCACCAGGTCGTCAATGGCGTTTCCCTGGGCCCGGTGATCAGCGTCGACAGCGACGGGAAGCCCCAGGCTCAGGCCAACGGCGACGATGACGACGGCGTGATCTTCAACACCTCGCTCATCCCGGGCGCCACGGCGGCCAAGGTTACCGTGAACGCGTCGGTTGCAGGCTTCCTCGACGCCTGGATCGACTTCAACGGCGACGGCGACTGGGACGATCCCCAGGATCGCATCTTCGCCAGCAAGGCGGTGGGCGCCGGCTACAACACGCTCGAGTTCGCGGTGCCCGAGGCCGCGGTCCTGGGCGCGACTGCCGCGCGGTTCCGCTTCAGCACCTCCGGCGGGCTTGGCCCGAAGGGGATGGCCATGGACGGCGAGGTCGAAGACTACCGCGTGGAGGTCAGTCGCACCGGCAGCGCCAGCACCGCTCCCGGCGCGCCCGGCTGGCTGCCGCCACCGACAGTGGATCGAACACCGGCGACGGCCGGACGAACTTCGACAATTCCAGCGCTGCCAAGCGCCTGCAATTCGAGGTCCCCGGGACGTTCAAGGGTGCGGTGGTCCAGATCTACGCCGACGGCGTGCTCATTGGCAATGCGATGGCCACCAGCAACACCACCGTGGTCACTACCAGCGGGGCGTTCGATCTGACCGACACTCAGCACCTGATCACCGCCTCGCAGGCGGAACTCGGGAAGTCGGAGTCTCCCAAGACCGCCGCCACGGCGATCGTGATCGACACGGCCGCCCCGACCGTGACCATCAATCAAGCGGCCGGCCAGGACGACCCCACCGTCGGCCTGCCCATCCACTTCACCGTGGCCTTCAGCGAACCGGTCGCCGACTTCGACGGGGCCGACGTCGCGTTGGCCGGCACGGCAACCGGCATGACGGTCACTCGAGTGACCGGCAGCGGCACGACCTACGACGTGGAAGTCAGGGCGTCGGGAAGCGGTTCGATTACCGCCACGATCCCGCAGGGCCTGGTCCGCGACGCGGCCGGCAACGGCAACGCCGCCTCGACGAGCACCGACAACACCGTCGTCTGCAACATCATCCCGCTCACGGTGACGCTGAATCAGGCGGCGAACACCTCCGATCCGACGCGCAGTTCGACGGTGAACTTCACCGTTGTCTTCAGCCGCCCTGTCGCCGACTTCAACAACTCCGATTTGGAGATCCTGGGTTCCGCCGGGGCCACCACGGCCGAGGTGCAACCCTTGGGCGACGGTCGCTCCTTCAATGTTGCCGTGAGCGGCATGACGCGGACCGGCACCGTGATTGTCAGCATTCCCGAATCGCGCGTGACCGATCTTTCCGGCGTCGGCAACCATGCCTCCACGAGCGTCGACAACCGAGTGATCTACGAGCACGTGGTCGGCCAGTACGACTTTGGCACGTCTTCCTCGGCGGTCGAATCGGGTTGGACCCGCGTCAGCCATGCTTCGCGCTACAGCGCCGCCGCCGGCTTCGGCTGGTCGTCGGGCACGATCAGCAGCCGCGACACGCGGAAGTCGACCGCCATGAAGCGCGACGTCAACTACACTCGCGACGGCACCTTCGTGGTCAACGTGCCCAACGGCGTCTACGACGTCACGGCGTACCTTGGCGACATGGCGGCGCGTCGCGATCGCATGGTGATCAACGTCAAGGGTACCAACTCCAGTTCGATTAACACGACCAACTCGGTCACGACCTGGACGCGGCGCGTCAAGGTTCGGGATGGCCAATTGACCGTCCGGCTGCGAGACACCGGGGGCTCGGATCGCTATGCCTCGATCAGTGGGCTGTCGATTGTCAACGTCCACACGCCCGCGAAGCTCTCGGTGAGCGACGTGGCGGTGACCGAATTGGTCTCGGGAGCGAGGATGGCCGAGTTCGTCATCAGCCTCGACAAACCGGCCGACGACGAGGTGACCGTAGACTATGCGACGGCCAACGGTACCGCCCTGGCGGGCTCGGACTACGTGGCTGCCAGCGGCACGCTACGCATCCCGCTGGGCGAGACTTCGGCGAAGATCAGCATTCCCGTGCTCGCCGACGGCGTCGCCGAGACCGATGAAACCTTCTTCCTCAACGTTTCCAACCCCAGCGGGGCCGTGCTTGCCGACGCCCAAGGCGAAGGCACGATCGAGCCGTGGCGCCTGAGCGTTTCGCTGTCGCGCGGCCTGGTGCTGGAAACGGCGGGCAGCGACGCCGCCACCGCCACGGTGACTCGCAACGGGCCCACCGATGAGCCGCTCTCCGTTACGCTGACCAGCAGCGACGTCGGCGAGGCCTCGGTCCCGGCCACGATCCAGATTCCGGCCGGTCAGTCGTCGGTCACGTTCCCGGTGGGCGCGGTCGACGACACGCTCCTCGACGGCGTACAGTGGGTGACCATCGAGGCCACGTCGCCCGATTACCTCGACGGCGCCGCGGAACTCCAGGTATACGACAACGAGCGGTTCACGGGCCAGTACGATTTTGGCACCGGCTCTTCTCCGGTGCAGACGGGCTACACGCGCGTCAGAGAAGCCTCGCAGTTTACCGCCTCCGCCGGCTACGGTTGGCAGGGAGGCACGATCCGCAGCATCGACCGGCGCACCGGATCGTCGCTGCTCCGCGATTTCAACTACACGAGCGACGGGACCTTCGCCGTCAATGTTCCCAACGGAATCTACCAGGTGGTCGTTACCCTTGGCGACCTGGGGACGACGAGCCGCGACAACATGGCGGTGATTCTGGAAGGCGTGGAGCGTGAACGCGTCACCACGTCCGCACGCCGCACGGTGAACAAGACCTACACCATCCCGGTCACCGACGGCCAGCTCAATCTGCGTCTCCGCGACATGGGCGGGCGCGATCGCTATGCGGCGATCGAGGCCCTCACCGTGAGCTCGATCGACCCGGCGCTGGTGGAGTTGATGGCCCAGTCGGCCTTCCAGGCCCAGACGGGCAGCAAGTCGAACAAGGCGCAGGCGACCGACCTCGCACTGGAGGATCTGTTGAAGTACCTGCGTTAGGCGTCGCGATCTTCCGGGCGGCGACGGGATCCACCCTCCGGGGTGCTCCCGTTCTCCGCTTGGCCGCGGCGCGGTGTAACCAAACCGCCGGCCCCACCGGCGGTTTGCTGTTGCGCCAGGGTAATCCGCGCCTTCGGCGGGGCGGTTGGCATGCCGTGCGCCCTCATGGTAGGATGGCGGTGCCGTAGACGGTTCCCAACGCTCGAATAGCCCATCGGTGATGAGCCAATCTCGCCCTTCCGCTGCCAGTCCGCCCGCTGCTCGATCCCTGTTTCCGTGCGGCGACGGCCCTGCGGTTTCCCCCGCATCGGCGCCGCGCGCCGGCCTTTTCGCCTCCCTCGCCGATGCGGCCCTCGAGGGACGGGCCCTCGATTCCCAGTCGGGAATGGAGATTCTCCGCTCTGCCGATGAAGCGATTCTGGATCTGCTGGCCGCCGCCTACCGCGTCCGCTTTCATCACTTCGGCAATCGCGTGCAGTTGAACTTCCTCGTGAATGCTCGAAGCGGCGCATGCGGCGAGGACTGTGCCTACTGTTCCCAAGCCCAAACCTCGCGCGCGGAGATTCCGCACTATGGCCTGCTCGATCCCAAGCAGGTCCTGGAAGGTGCGCGGCGGGCCGCCGAGCGGCGCGCCGGGACCTACTGCATCGTGGGCTCCGGGCGCCGGCCCTCGGACCGCGACATTGCCGAAATCGCCGCGGTGGTGGAGCGAATCAAGAGCCGCTTCAAGCTGCGGATCTGCGTCTCGTTCGGGCTGCTGACCGCCGCGCAGGCCGCAGCGTTGAAAGCCGGCGGCGTCGACCGCGTGAACCACAACCTGAATACCAGCGAACGGTTCTACCCCCGGATCTGCACGAGTCACAGCTACGGCGAGCGCCTGGCCACGCTCGGCGCAATTCGCGAGGCGGGGCTGGAGATATGCTGCGGCGGAATCGTGGGCATGGGGGAAGACGACTGCGACGTGGTCGAGCTTGCTCTGCGCGTGGGCGAGCTTCGCGCCGAGGCCGTCCCGGTCAACTTCCTTATTCCCATTCCCGGCACGCGCATCAAGCCTTCGCCCAAGCTCAATCCGCGTTTCTGCCTCAAGGTTCTCGCCCTGTTTCGTCTTGCCAATCCGGCGTGCGAACTGCGGATTGCCGCGGGGCGTGAACTTCACCTCGGGCCGCTTCAGCCGCTGGGACTCTACGCGGCCAATTCGATCTTCGTGGGCGACTATTTGACGGCCAAGGGCCAACCGCCCGAGGAGGACTACCGTATGCTCGAGGCTCTGGGCTTCGAGCCGGTGCTGGATGCCGTAGCCCGAAGCGCCGACCGCTGACCCGTGCAAGGCATGCCATGGACGAATCCTCAACCTCCAAGGTCAGTCAGTTGATCCTCCGGGCGCGCTCGGGCGACGAGGCCTGCCGAGAACGGCTCTTCGAGCTGTGCCGCAGCTACCTGGGCCTGGTGGCGCGCGCGCGGTGGAGACGTGGTTGCGCGTGAAGGTCGACGCCTCGGATCTCGTCCAACAGACGCTCTTCAAGGCGCACCGCGATTTCCATCGCTTCCAGGGCGTCTCCGAGCCGGAGTGGCTGGCCTGGCTTCGCCGCATCCTTGCCCACAACGCCGCCGATTTCGTGCGGCACTACCGCCATGCGGCCAAGCGCGGGGCAGCACGCGAGATTCCCATTCGCGACCCCGGCGAGACGGGCGATTTCCGCAGCGCACCGGAGCCGGCGGCCCCCGATGCCACCCCCAGTCAGGAAATGCTCCGCATGGACACGGAGCTTCGCGTGGCCGCGGCCATCGCCCAATTGAGCCCCGATTACCAGGAAGTGGTGCTGCTCCGCAACCTGCAGCGTCTGCCCTTCGAGGAAGTGGCTGAGCGATTGAACCGCTCGCGGCCCGCCGCGCAGATGCTGTGGATGCGGGCGATGAAGAAGCTACGCGAGATCCTGGCGGAAGACGAGCCGTAGCCGCGATCGCATACGGCGGGAACTGCGCCGAGGGCCCTATGGCCGAAATCCCCGAAACACCCGAGATTGCCGAGCTTCTGGATCGCTACCTCCAGCAACTCCAGGCTGGCGGTCGGCCGGACCGCGAGGCACTGCTGCGACAACACGCGCAGTTGGCGCCGCTGCTCGAGTGCGTGGAAGCACTGCACGGGCTCTCCAGCGCGGCGGGGCTTGGCGAGCCCACCTTGGCTTCCTCGGAGGAGGACGACACCGCGGACATGCCCCGCGATTTCGCCTCCTACGAGCTCTTGGGAGAGATCGGGCGCGGTGGGATGGGAGTCGTGTTCAAGGCGCGCCAGCGCGGCTTGGAGCGGCTGGTGGCCATCAAGATGATTCTTTCCAGCCATCTCGCCTCGGCCGAGCACATTCGTCGCTTTCTCGACGAGGCGCGGGCTGCCGCTCAACTTCGCCACCCCAATATCGTCCACATCCACGAAGTGGGGCAGTGCCGCGGCCAGCACTATTTCACCATGGATTACATTGAGGGGAAAAGCCTTGCCCACCGCGTTGTGCAAGGCCCGCTGGAAGCCCACGGTGCCGCTGCGATCATGGAAAAGGTGGCCCGCGCGGTGGATCACTTGCACCAACACGGCATCGTCCACCGCGATCTCAAACCGCTCAATATCCTTCTCGACGCAGACGAGGAGCCCTACGTCACCGACTTCGGCCTGGCCAAGTTCTTCGCCGCCGATTCATCCAGCACCGCCACGGGCGTCATCGCCGGCACCCCCAGCTACATGGCCCCCGAACAGGCTTCCGGACACAACGCCGACATCGGTCCGGCAGCCGACGTCTACAGTCTCGGGGCAATCCTCTATGAATTGCTGACGGGCCGGCCGCCGCACCGCGAAGACAACGCGATGGATACGCTGCTTCAGGTTCTGGGCAGCGAGCCCATGCCGCCGCGGAAGCGCAATCCGCGAATTCCTAAGGAGTTGGAGTGGGTGTGCCTCAAGTGCCTCGCAGCCTCGCCCGAGGCTCGTTATTCCTCCGCTGCCGCCTTGGCGGACGATCTGAACCGATTCCTGCAAGGCGAAGTGCTCGAAGCTCGCTCGCCGAGCTGGGCCCATCGCCTGGTCGGCTGGGCCCGTCGCGAGCCCGCGCTCGCCTCGCGTCTGGCAACCCTCGGCGTATTCTACGTGGTTGACGAAGTGAACCACTTCCAGGGCATCATCGACGACGAATTGAACCGCAAGATGGTGGCCCTGATCGCCATCTGGATCGTCGGGTCGATCATCCTGCAGCAGTTCGTCAAGAGCCGGCGGTGGCAATTCCCCGCTGCCTTCGCCTGGGGCACCCTCGACTCCAGCGTGCTTTTGACCGTGCTGTTGCTGGCCAACGGCATTGCCAGTCCCCTGGTCGTCGGCTATTACCTGCTGATCGCCGGCTCCGGGCTCTGGTTCCGCGTCCGTTTCGTCTGGTACATGACGGCCTTGTCGCTGGTGTCTTACGCCATTTTGATCTACGACTTCTACCACTGCGCGCACCGAGGCATTCCGAAAGGGCTTCGAGAACATGCCGCCGGACAGCTATGTCGTCTATGTGCTTGCCATGCTCGCCTTGGCCGGAGCGGTTGCCTACCTCGTGGATCGCGTTCGCTCGCTGAGCCTTTACTGCGGGCAGAAGCTCTGATCGGCTACTCACCGTGGTTTACGCAATACGCGTAGTCTATGTAGGCGTCTATCATGCCTGTCTATTCCAGAGTGGGCATGTTTCCCATTCATGTGCCAATCATCCGTGTTCGCCCCTCCAGAGAGGGTAACAATTCGTGGCACGCGACAGATTCCCCGAAGTCGCCTAAACCCGCAAAATCGATTCAACCGATACCGCAGAGTGAGACTCGATGGCCCGGTTCTCTTTGCGTAGGACAGCGCTATGCGGTATCCATTGCTCATCTTGGCCGTATTCGGATTGGTCCTCGGTTGCGTTGCTCGCGAGGCCACGGCACAAGTCGCATCAACGCCCGAAATGACTCCCCGGCGGGGAGGAGGGGCGTTTATCGATCGGCTCGACAACTTTGGCCGATCGATCTTCGGTGCTCGTCCCACGGTCAACCGACCGAATCCTGAAGCCGACCCATCCGCATCGACGGCGATTCCCGGCCGTCAGAATCGCATGGAGCCGGTCGCCCGTCCGTCGAGCATGCCCAAGATCGCGCCGCCCGCTTGGGATGACGTTCCCGAGCCCGGCCCTTCCTCGGCCACCGAGGTGAGCGAACCGCCCGTGGCGCGTCAGGCGCGAGTTTCGCGAGAAGAGCCCGTGCTCCGCGAGCCGCTTGCTGGGCGCGAACCGATTTTCGTTGCGCAACAACAGACCGTATCGCGAGAGGAACCTTTGCTCCGCGAGCCGCGCGGTGCGCGTGAGCCGACGCTCGCTGCGCAACAACCGTCGGTTCCTCGCAACGAACCCATCGATCCGGCCATGGCCGCGCAGCCGCAACAGTTGCCGATCGCGGTGGCCCCAGGTCCTGCGCCGGTCCGGTCGCCGTCGGCGCCCCTTCACGAGCGCCTCAGTGGCTTCCGCCGACCGATGTTCGGCAGCGAATCCGAACCGCGCGTGGCCCGGCGAGACGCGCCGGCTGGGGTGACTTCAGGTTCCAACACGGGCATGCGTGTCGAACCCGAGGAAGACGCCAGTGCGCAAGCTCCTCGGCCCACTCCCGCCGCCGCGCGGCCGGCCTCGGCGCCCGCCGCCGTGTCGAATCTTCCCGAGGTCGGACAGGAGAAACTCTTCGTCCCTTCGGCCGTCAGTTCCCTGGGCCGTCCGGACGCGGGAACTCCCGATGCCCCCGCGGGGACCGAATCCGCCCCGATTGCCGCTCCCGATGCCTCCGGTCGCAGCATTGGTTTGCCGATGGGTCCGCCCCGCCCCGCAGGTCCGCTTGCTGAGGGAAACCGGGAAACGCTGACGACGGTTTCTCCGAGCGCTTCGGCCGCGGAAGCTCCGCGCGCGACGGGCACGGGCCCGGAAGCCTTGTTCACTCGCCAGAGTCCGAGCCTCAGCGCGGAGACGATTGGCCCACGGCGGATCGCGGTGGGCAAAGAGGCGACCTTCGAGGTCGTGCTGCACAATTCCGGGCAGGTGGCGGCCGATCAGGTCGTAGTGAGCGTCGATCTGCCAGAATGGACCGACATTCTGAAGGCCGAGGGGAGTGTGGGAACCACCGAACTGAAGGCTCGGGAGCAGCCGGGCCAATTGCGCTGGAAAGTCGGCCGGCTCGAGGCGCGAGGGCGCCAGCGCCTGGTGCTTCACCTGGTGCCGCGGCAAAGCCGACCCTTCGACCTGGCCGTCAAGTGGGACTACGCTCCGGCCCCTTCGCAGACGCTGATCGAGGTCGAAGAACCCAAACTTGCCATCGCGCTCCAGGGCCCGCGCGAACTGCTCTTCGGGAAGGGCGAGGTCTATCGTCTGGAGGTTACCAACGCGGGCAATGGCGACGCCGAGAACGTTTCCATTGCACTGACCCCCGCCGGCGCCGGCGATCGCCAGAAGCCGGCCGCCCACAACCTGGGATCGCTCAAGGCCGGGCAGAAGAAGACCATCGACGTGGAACTGACGGCAGCGCCAGACCGGCGATCTATCGATCCAGATTGAAGCCCGCGCCGAGGGCGGGTTCCGCGCCGAACTGTCGGAGCGGATCGTCGTTCGCCGCCCGACCCTCAAGGTCGAAGTCGAGGCTCCCAAGGTCCACTTCATCGGCAGCGAAGCCAACTATCGCATTCGCGTGGGCAATCCGGGAACGGCCCCGGCAGGCAACATCACGGTCACGGCGACACTTCCTTCGGGCACGAAGTTCGTCTCCAGCGCGCAAGGCGCTCGCTATTCGCCCGAGCAGAGCCAGGCCGTCTGGACGGTTCCGACGGTTGCCGCGGGTGGGGAAGTCGCGCTGGACATGCTCTGCGACACCTCGATGCCGGGCATCAGCCGGCTGGAAGTGCAGTGCAAGGGGGACGGCGACCTCACCGCGTCCGCCACGTCCTCGACCCAGGTCGAGGCGCTGGCGAACCTGAAGCTCTCCGTCGAGGATCCCACCGGCCCAGTGCTGCTCGATGGCGAGGCGGCCTACCAGGTACACCTGGACAATCGCGGCAGCGCGGCGGCCTCGAACGTGGAAGTCGTGGTCTACTTCTCCACGCATTTCGAGCCGATGTCGGCCGAAGGGGCGCACAACCGCATTACCCCGGGACAGGTCGTCTTCGAACGTATTCCCACGATCGCCGCCGGGCAGAAGATGATGCTCAAGATCAAGGCCAAGGCGGACTCGCCGGGGAGCCACGTCTTCCGCGTCGAAGTCCGCTCCGATCCGGCGGGCACGCGCTTGGTGCGCGAAGGAACCACGCGGTTCTACGGTTCCGGCAGCTTGCCGGCCCAGACGACCCCCGCTGCTCCCGACAGTAAGTCGGCGACGCCCGAATCGCGGACCGCGGACCGAGGCGAGGCTGCGCGGCAGTAATCGGGCCTCAACGGATGGGCGAAGCCCCGCGATAGTCGAATCCTTCGACGCCCAATTGCAGCCGGAACACCGCCTCTTTGGCGGCCACGGTCACATAGAGCCACGGTCCATGGAAATGGCAGTTCGTGACCTGGCTGCCCCCGGCGTCGTACTGGCGCACCAGACGGCCTGACGGCACCTCGACCACGTTGATGATGCCGCCGGTCCACATGGCCACGTACAATCGGCCGGCCGCGTCGAACGTCATGCCATCGGGCTCGAACTTGCCGCCGCGCAAGCTCCCTTGCGACTGCTCGGGGAATTTCACCAAGAGCCGCCGGTTGGTCACCGTGCCGTCGCGCTGAAGGTCGTAGAGGTTCACCAGGTAGCGCCCGCTCTCGCCCACGCAGAGGTGTTCCTGGTCGGGCGTCACGGCGAGGCCGTTGGGATAGGCCATTTCCCGGTCGAGACGCGTAACCTTCTCCGTGCGTGCGTCGTAGCGATAGACGGAGCCGGTGGGCTGCCGAGCGTTCGAGCTGCCGGGATCGGAAAAGTACACGTTGCCCGCGCGGTCCAGCGCCACGTCGTTGATCGCATCGAAGCGCTTACCCTCGAAGCTGTCGGCGAGCACTTCCACCTTCTGGCCGTCGGCCGATACGCGGAGCAGGCGGGCCCCCCCCGCATCCGCGACCAGCAGCCGGCCCTGGCGATCGAGCTTCAGGCCGTTGGCTTGCGGCGTCTTGCCTGCGATGGGTGCTAGACGGAGGAGGTCGCAGAAGACGCGGGCCGTGCCATCGGCTCCAATCCGTCCGATGGTTCCCTTGTAGCGGTAGTTGACCGCGAACAGGTTCCCGGCAGTGTCGAGCGTGGGCCCTTCGGCAAACTCGAAGCCGGTGGCGTAGAGCTCCGGGTGGACCGCCTGCGAGGCCGGCAGATCCCGGTGTTCGTCGGCCTGCAATCCCCCGCTCGCGGCGAGCAGCAGAAGCGTCCACGTGCTCCAAGCAACGGATCGGCCCATGATTGCCTCCTTGTTTTCCATTTTCCCCGTACCCCTATTGAGCCTCAGAGAGGCAATGCCGGATGCCCTACGGCGTGGGCGGCAGCGGCCGCAGCCGCAGGTTGCGGTAGGCCACGGGCCCATGATCTCCCTGGAGCATAAACGGCCCCCGCGGTTTCTCATCGCGCTCGTAGGCGGCCGCGCGCGTGGGACCGGTTACCTCAACATTCTCATGCACCACTACGCCGTTGTGGAGTACCTTGACGAACTTGGCGTTGGCGGTCTTTTTCCCCTGGGCGTCGAAACGCGGGGCACGGAACACGACGTCGAAGGTTTGCCACTCGCCCGGAGCGCAGGCTCGCGTTGACGCGCGGCGCATGCCCCTCGTAGCCTCCCTTGTCCGACCAGCGTTGGTAGATCGCGCTGCAATCTCCCGACGTCGGCTTTTCGACCTTCCAGCTATCGAGAATCTGAATCTCGTAGCGACCCTGGAAGTAGACTCCGGAATTCGACCCCTGCGGCACCATGAATTCCACGTGGGCCTCGACATCGCCGTGCTCGTACTGGCTCAGCAGATTGCTGGTGCGGCCGGCGGGGCCGTTGACCAACACGCCGCTGCCCGGCTGGGTGACGAGTGCTTTCGGGTTGTTGGGGTCGAGTTGGGCGGCGCCGACGTTCTGCCACGTGCCGGTGTCTTTGCGCCACGCGGAAAGATCTTTGCCCACCAGTTCGACGCGCTTCGGCTGTTGGCCCAAGCTCGCGCCGGCCCATGCCGCCAGAATTGCCAGGAGAAGCCCCGCTCGCACCGGCCGCCCAAGCATCGTCGTACTCCTTCGCTCGTAATGTGTTCTCAAATCGCCGAGGGTCAATTGTTCCCTATCGTAGGAGGTCGCGGGGTGTCTCGCAATCGTCGCTCGTCGGTCGTGAGGCAGGAAGGTGTCCCCCCGCGCGGATGGGTGGGGGCTGCGGCACTCCCGGCGTCCCACCGGGTCTGTTACTTCCCACCCACCACCACTGGGGATTGTGATGTAGAGCTGCAAGTTATGTGTGGATAACTATTTGCGATTGAATTGCGGCCTCGGTCCCCGGCCAAGAACGTGGGTTCTCGCCCAAGGTTGTTTTCGCTATAATCCCGCCCCGCCCGATCGGGTCAAGGCACGGCCTGGTGCGGGCGAGGGACAGCCGGCAAGGCGCCCTAATCCAACAAGGAATCAACAAGTACCCACAACCCGGAACCATGCCCGTCTGATGCGCGCTCGCCTGTTATTTGTCGTGCTTGGGTTCGCGCTCGTGGCCGGTTGCGGCACCACGAAGTGGACCGACACTGCGCACGGCCACCGAGCAGCTCCTGATTTCCGACTCGATCGATCGAGTGGTGAGTCGAGTTAACCTTCGCTCGCTGGCGGGCAAGAAGGTCTTCCTGGACGATACCCCCGTGAAGGGCATCACCGATTCGGCCTATCTCTGCAGCGCGCTGAAGCAACACATCCTGGCCAGCGGGGGAATTCTCAAGGACAAACGTGAGGAGGCCGACTACATCGTGGAACTGCGCACGGGTGCGGTGGGAACCGACCACCATGATGTCCTCTTCGGCGTTCCCGCGGTCAATATCCCCGTGGGGGTGGCGGCAGTCGGAGTTCCCTCGCAGATCCCGGAAATCCCCTTTGTCAAGCGCACCGACCAGCGCGGCGTGGCCAAGGTATCGCTGTTTGTCTACAACCGGCAGACGGGGCGGCCGCTCTGGCAATCGGGCGTGATCGCCGAAGAAAGCCGGGCAAAGGCCCTCTGGGTGTTCGGCGCTGGTCCGCTCCAACGCGGCACGATCTATAAGGGAACCGAGTTCGCGGGTAACCGGCTCAACATTCCGCTTGTCAACTTCGACGAGGACGCCCCGGGAACTCGGGGCAAGATCACTGTGGCCGACGAGGCCCGCTTCGTCGAGAAGGAAGTCGAGAAGGACACCGTCCAGTCCGCCCCTGGGACCGCTCCCGCGAGCACAAACGCGGTGCAGCCGACGGCCGCCAATGCCACACCGGCTGCGACGACGGGCGGCACTGCAGCCGGCGGCACTGCGGCCGGCGCTACTGCGGCAGTGGTTCCTGCGACGCACAACGCTCCTGCCGCCGCAAGTACCGGCGGGGAAGGCAACGGCACTGGTGCGCCCTCGGCTCCGGCTTCTTCGACGCCTTCGGCTCCCCAGAGTACGACTGCGCCCAGCGCAGCGGCTGCTGCGGCGCCTTCCCCCAAACCGAGCACACCGTCCGGCGCCGCACCGCTCGCGCCCGCTGTCCCGACTGAGGAATTGTTCCGTTTCCCCGCGATTCGCTCCAACGAGCGTTCCGCCTCCAGCCCGGTGCTCCGCCTGCCGCCGGTGTCTGCAGAAGACGAGGTGCCGTACGACTTGGCGGAACGGCCCGGCGACGGACTGCGTCGCTAGTGCCGCCTCGAGGAAGTTCTTTGCCGGATGCGGCACGGCGGCCCGGCCCGAGCGGTCCGGGCCAAGTGGAGAAGACGAGTGCCGCGAGTTGTTTTCTCAACGGTCAGAAGACCGAGGACGGGGCACGAGGCGGGGGAAACGCCGTTGGGGTGTCAAGCGTCGGACTCGCGACGGCGCTCGAAGACCAGCGGATATTCCGACGTGGGATCGGCGATCCGAATCGCGATCTTCCCGGCGAGGAGGTCGTCGAAGACCTGCCCAATCACTTGGGCACGCCATCCTTCCGCCAGCCGCGGCGGCCGTGCGCCGCTGGTCAGGCCGGTCCGATAGGCGATCAAGTCGCGAATGTCGTTGGGCGTTCCCACCAGCGCCGGCGCGAGCTGTGTTTGGCGGCACATGCTGCCCAAGGCGGAGAAGAAGAACTGGCCCAAGACCGACAATTGCGGCGCATGATCGTGTCGCATGGTCAGGGGCAATTCCTGGGCCGAGATGTCCAATCCGCGTTGAATCGCCTCGCTGATCGCCGGCAATTGCCGCTGCAAATCCCCGCGCTCTCAACCCGCGCACCGCCTGGATCCGCTTCACGTCGGCGGTCTGGCGTTTGGCCATTTCAATGACCAGATCGTCGCGGAGCACGCGCCGGGCGGGGCAATCGCGGCGCTCGGCCTCGGCTTCGCGCCACCGCCAGAGTTCGCGGACGATGGCGAGGCTCCGCGCCCCAGCCCCGAATTGCCCGAGACGCGACGCCATCGCTCTTGCGACAGCGCCCACTGGACCTCCTCCAGCCAGTTGGCCATTTCCTCTTGGAGCCAACTCAACCGCCCGAGTTCCCCCAGGCGCGCGTGCAGGGTGTCGCGGATCTGGGGCAGATAGCGAATATCGTCCAGTGCGTACTCGATTTGCCGCTGGGAGAGCGGCCGCCGTCGCCAATCGGTGCGGGTTTCTTCCTTGTTGGCCGCGGCGCCGAGGAGTCGCGAAATGAGCGTGCCATAGCCGGCCGGGTACTCGATACCCGCCAGACCGGCCGCGATCTGCACGTCCACGAGCAAAGCCGGGTGCGCACCCCGTGGCCCGAATGCAGAACTCCACTTCGCCACGGCCCGCGTGGACTACCGTTTCGTGCCCTCCGTGGGCAATCACTTCCCAGAACGGCCCCAAGTCCTTGATCGGAAGCGGATCAATCAGGGCCATTTCGCCGTCGGCAATGACCTGCACCAGGCACAGGACCGGCCGGTACGTTTTCTCCGACACGAACTCTGTATCGAATGCGATCTGCTTGGCTTGCGCCAGTTGCTCGCAATAGCTCTGCAACTGGGGGGCGGTGGTAATCGTGAGATGCGACACGCCAGTGGGCCATCGGGCAAGGGGGTCGAGAAGTGGAATCGGGCACGGCGGCTTCCCGCGGCGGCGAGTTTCCGCCGGGGAGGGCGGAGTCTCCCGCGAAGGACCGTGGCCATGCGCGCTGGGCGGCCCTCCGAGGCCAGACTGGTGCCCATCATAAGAGTTCGGCCTACGTTTGGCCAGACGCATGCTCTCGGTACGTCGTGATCGGGTGCCGATTGGCCCGCACTGCCAACGTACCCATTCACGGCCCCGGGATGCCCCTTGCGGCTCCGTTTAGCGCGGCAGAAACAGCCACACCATGGCTGAATAGGTCGGAATCAGGATCGCCATGCTGTACAGCAGATACCCGAAAAAGCTTGGCATGCGCACCCCCGACTGCTCCGCAATCGCACGGACCATGAAATTGGGACCGTTGCCGATATAAGTCATGGCGCCCATGAGGACTGCTCCCAAGCTCACGGCAATCAGAAGCGGCTCGTGGACGCCTGCCACGAGAGTATCTCCCGGCTGCCCCCCCAGCGACCGCGCGGTCTCGAAGAATACGACGTAGGTCGGCGCATTGTCGAGCACCGACGAGAGGCTGCCCGTGGCCCAGAAGAACTTGGCCGGGGTGTTCAGGCCCAGGTTCGGACCTTCCACGTCGAGAATCTGGAGAGCCGGCTGCATGGTGAGGAAGATTCCCAAGAAAAGCGCGGCAACCTCCAGGATCGCGTGGTAATTGAACTGGTTCTTCCTCCGCGCCTCGGCGTTTCCTAAGCCCAGCGAGACGGCTACAAACAGCAGTTCCGCGACCTCGCGCAGATAGACCCAAGGATACCAGTCCGTCCCGGGGAAGGCCTTGTTGGGGTCCAGCAACGAGATTGAAGCCACCACGCCCACGAACAAGGCGGCGTTTGGCCATAGCCCCTCGATGCGCAGCCGCCGGACCTGGTTGGCGTCGAGCTGCCTCTCTCCGACGCTCTCTCGGGGGTAGGCCACGAACCGATCCCACAGATAGTAGACGGCGATCAGAATGGCATTGACGAAAAGCCACTCCAGCACGAGCCTCAGCGTCCAGAAGAAGGGAACGCCTCGCAGGTAGCCGAGAAACAGCGGCGGGTCGCCCAGCGGCAAAAGGCATCCTCCGCAGTTGCACACGATGAAGATGAAGAAAACCATCGTGTGGACCACGTGACGCCGCTGATGATTCGTCTCCAGCAACGGCCGCACGAGCAACATTGCCGCGCCGGTGGTCCCGATGAAACTCGCCAGCACGGAGCCCACGATGAGGAAGGCCGCATTGGTCGACGGCCGCGCCTGCAAGTCGCCCTCGATTCGGATCCCGCCGCTCACGGTATAGAGCGTGAACAGGAGCAGGGTGAAGGGGATGTACTCGGCAAAAACGGCGTTTACGAGCACCGCCGCCGCGGTCTGCACGCCTCCCGCGCCTTCGCCCGGCGCGCGATGGACCGGCCAGTGGAATGGCACCGGGTGCTCGTAGATGAGGAGATAATACGCAAGTGCGATTGCTCCCAATCCCACGGCTACGTAGAGCCGGTGCAGATTGTTGTCCCACCACGCGCTGAGGCTCGGGACCAACGGCAGCACGGCAATTGCCAACAGCAAGGCCACGAACGGCAGCACCGCCAATGCATGAGGGCGATATCCCGGTGCCCCCTCCTCGGCGCGCTCCGCCCCCCCGTGATTCCCCTGCACGTGGAGATACTCGGCGTGCTGGCGGGCCACTTCCTGCGGCCAACCCGCCCACGCGGCAAACCCGTAGGACCCAACAATTACCAGAATTGCCAGCAAGACAGCGCGGTTCGAGGCGCTGGGCAGGTGTGACATGGGGCCAGTCCGCAGCCAGAGTTCGCTTCAGAGCCGATACCAGAATCGATGGAGGCCTCCAAGAGACTCGAAAACCGCGGGGAAATCAACCCGTCTCAACTCGCTGGTTTTCTCACGGCTGAGGTGCTTCGACGCACTTTGGTCCTTACAGGCTCTGACAAAACGGGGACTGGCTCCCGGCGATTCGCGAGAGTCTCCTTGAATTTGCCTTGACCGAGGATGTCTGTCCTCCGTTTTGTCAGAGTGTTTTAATGAGCCCTGCATAGCCAATGCACCGGGCCGACCAGCGGGAGGCCGGAAAACAACGCCTTTTTGCCATGCAGTACCCCGTCATTCACAGTGCGGACGTCAAAAATCCCGATGACATCGCTGTGCGGGGGGCGGTCTGTGCCGGCGACCGCCAGGCAACCCTGGACCCTGAGAAAGTCCGTCACTTCGTCCGATTTTTCGGGCTCAGCGGTCCGCGGGCGCTTTGGTAATTTGCTTGACAATTTCTCTTGAAAGTTGAATATTAGCGGCTTAATCATCTTGGGGTCTCCCCGCGGCGCGGTCCCTGGGAGGGATCACCGTCGCGTCAATCCGCCCCGCGAGACGGAGGCCTCCGCGCCGCACGGCGGTGCAAATGCTTTTCGGCGAGTTTCGGCGCGTTATCCGTCTCGGGCACATCGCACAACGGGAGGAGCTTTGCCGTGCCGCAGTCCGTTTTGGAAGCGATCAAGATGGGGTTCTGGGATTACGAACCTCCCGAGGTCGAGTGTTCTCGCTACGCGTGCACGGATGCGATGCCTGGCACCCCGGAAAAGCTGGAGATCCTCGCCGAGCGCGTGCAGGCCGGCCTGCCGCTGTGGCATCCGCGCGATCGAAGCGAGGCGGATGCGCCCGCCGCAATGCGGCGCGTCGCCAGCCCGTGAGTAAGCGTTCACGGCCCGGGAAGCGAAGGGGACAGGTCCATGTTTTCGGTCAGGCGGCGGTTGTGATGACAGAGCCTTGCGGCCGAAAAATGGACCAGTCCCCGGCTGGCCCGTGAACGGTTACGCCCGTGAATGGCCGCCTGTGGGAGGTTCGTCGGTGGGGTGCGAACTCACTAGAGCCGATCCCAGAACCGTGTACCGCTCCTGCATTCTCCGGCCGCGGAGGACTGCCGTGGCGGTTCCGGGATAGGTCTTAGAGCCGATCCCAGAACCTTTGGAGGTGCTGCGATTTTCCGGCCGCACAGAGCCGCAGCGGCAGTTCTGGGATAGGCTCTTAATGCGTGCTTGACCGTGCCGGGTCTGCGCCGGCGGGTGATGCCAGCCCCAGAACTGTCTGTTGCAGCCACCGAAGCTTCAGGGCTGCGATGAAGCGATCGGTCTGCTCGCGCCGTTGAGGTTCCCATTGGTCCTTCCACTGCGGGAGCCGGTCCAGCAGTGTCGTCAATGGGTTGACTGTCTTCCCCGCGTTTTCCCCCTGCCCGCTGCTTTGCAGGGAGCCCAACCCCTTCCATGCGCGGATCGTAGCCAGCGTTGCGTCGACGTAGGCCGTACGATCCCCCTCGGAGAGTTCCGAGTAGCGTTCGACCTTTTGCTCGAACCATGCCTGGAGCAGCAGCACCACGTTGTTCCAGACCCGCTCCTGGCGTTCGAGGCTTAGCCGCTGCTTGGCCTTGGCCAGGTCGCCCCCGCCCCCGAATTCCTGCTCGAAACGCTGCGCCGAGATCCGCTGCGTCGGCGGAACTTCCTGGCTCAGATCTCGGAGAACGATCCAACGCAGCAGGCCGTCGCGATCGGCCGTGGCCGGGTGGGGCAGTCTCGTGGAATGGTAGTAGATGCCTGCTGCCACGACCGCCACCGCGGCCGCCAGGCCCACGGTACAGGGCAGAATGTTCCGAGATATCTTCATTGGCCCCAACCCGAAGCAGAGGGAAGTACAGACCGCGGTGCCCCACCGAGTCTGCCTATCCTGTGATTCTAGCAGCCGCTCGAGGTTTGAAGAAGTATCGGACGCGGGGCGCCGCCCACGGTCCGTCGCTTCTGGTTTGCCTCGTTTTTGTCTTCTTCCCCGTCTGCTTCCCGGCGGTCGGGATTCGGCTGCTCGAACTGGGCTGGCTGAACTGGGCTGTCCGGCGGTGCCGCGGGCCCTCCAAGAGTCGATTGGCGGTGGGCGGGGAATTGACGGTGCCCGGAGAAAATGTCACCCTATGACGATCGGGAGGATACCGGCCGGATTGCCATGAGGTGCGCTCCATGGATCTACCTTCTTTAGTCTTCGCCTGCCTGGTCGTCAGTCAGATTGGAGCCGACGCATCCAAAGGACCCGCGATCGTCCAGCCCTCGGAGGGCAAGGCTGGGTCGCCCGCTGCCAGCGCGCCGGGAAGTCTGCCGGGTTTTGCGGCGCCGTCCCGTGCGACGGAAGGCTCGATCCTCAAGCAACTCGATGGGCTGGGAACCGGTGGGAGTCTGCCCAGGAGTTCCCCTGCGGCCGCCGCCGCAGCCGGCGACGCGGCGGGCCAGCGCATGGGAGCAAGTGGCGCCGCCATTCCCGACCCCCGCCGTTCTGCCAGCGATCTTTTCGATGCGGGATCCCTGAATCCCAAAGCTGCGACGGTTCCGCCCCGTGCGGCTGCTCCCGCGGCTGCGGCCCCTTCGTCCGCGTCCGGTGCAAATGCGTCGCTCCCTTCTCCTGGCGCGGGCAGCCGGATTGCCACCGCCGAGGTGGTCGCTGCCGTGCTCAGTACGCCGCCGGCCGGCGCGCTCCTGGGCCGCCCCCTGACCTTGGCCGAGGGGCTGGCTTCGGCTAACGACCGTACTCGGCAATTGCAGGTGGTCCGCGCCTATTGGCGATTGGCAGGCGCCTTGGGAGTGTACCGAGCGCACTACCAAGCGGCCGAGGAATTGCGGCGCCTTACGCCTCGTCCGGCCGAGATCGCGCCGCTGCGCACGGCGCAGAACGCCGCGATGGTAGCGCTCGAGGAATCTCGGAAGATTGCATCCGGTTCCCAGCAAGAATTGGCCGAAGTCGCGGTTCTTTCCGCCAACCTTCCGCTGCCGCTGCCCGCCGATCTGCCCCACGTCGGCCCATATCGCACCAACTTCGACGAAGTGTATGCGATGCGGAATGTGTCGCCCCGAGCGCGCCTGTTGCATCGCATGCTGCCGCTGGGCCATCAGGCGATCGATGCGCGCGCCCAAGCCGTGGTGACGGCCGACGACGCCTTTCAGGCCTTGCTCGATGCGTATGCGAGCGGTCAGGCGGATCTGTCGGCCGTGCTGGCCAGCCTTACCGAGCTGACCGAGCAGCGACTCGCCTTGGCGACCGACGTGGTCGAGTACAACGACCGCATCGCCGAGTACGCGCTTGCCGTGGTCAGCACGCCGATGAGCGGTCCGAGCCTGGTTCCGCTGTTGATCAAGACCGCGGCGGATTCCAGGGCGGCGCCCGGCCGCGCCTCGGGAGCGATGGCGCCGGCGAGCCAGCCTGGGGTTCCGGCGACCTTTCTCCAGTCCGCTCCCGCTGCGAATCTTGAATTCGTGCCTCCGCAGGTGCTCGGTCAGCCCACTCCGGCTCCGCCGCGCCAGCTTCCGCCCGCCGCCCCCGACATGCCGCGTCTGGTGCCGCGCTACGACACGCAGACTGCGCCGGCGCCGAGCGAGCCCACGCCGGCTTCACCGCAGAGTTCGCAGTCGCCGGCCGCTCGAGTCGTGCAGCGGATGCAGGCCGATGCGACGGGATCGATCGGCGGCCTGTATCCCGCCTTGGCCAACGCGACGGCGCCGATGCGCGCCAAGCAACTGAGCGAAGCCCTGCACTGGAATCCGGCGCTGGGAGGTTCCAACGCGCAACCGATCGAACTGCGCGAATTCCTTCGCGGCGTTGCCGCTGCCGACCGCCGTGCGGCGCTGGATGCCTACTGGATCGCCGCCGAGCGCGTGGCGGTTTGCCAAGTCCTCGTGCAGCAGAACGAAATGCTCGGCCAGCTCGCTCCGGTTGCCCTCGACCAGGGCGGGCGCGCTGCCGGGGGCATGCTGCTCTTGCGCGCGCGCGCCTGGCCGGTGATGCCGACCTGGCCGGTGCCCAGGCGAGGTTGCTGGAAGCCCAATTCGATCTCACGCGGCGCACGAGCCGGCCCTTGGACTCGCCCTGGCTGGTTCCCACCACAGCGCCGCACGCCGGCGCTATGAACTGAAGCTTGAAGCGCGGCCGGCGCAACTCGTCAATACCACTCCCATGCGCCGCCTTGCCGCGGTTGTTCCTGCCCTCCACGCAAACCTCCAGGAGCGGGCCACCGCCGTCGTCGAGGCCGATCGCCTTCGCGCCGAGGCGTCTGCCGCCTATCAGCGTAACAAGACCTCGATCGACCAGGTTCTCCCTTTCATCCGTTGCCAGGCGCTCGAAACGCAATTGTTGATCGAGACCCTGGCCGCCTACAACCGTTCGATTGGCGAATACGCCCTGCTCGTCCTGCCCCCCTCGATCGCGGCCGACGAGTTGGTGCAGACGCTCGTCGTCGTGAAGCAGCCCTGAGGCTTGCCTTGGCGCCGCGGGGCGCTCCCTGCGCGCAGGGCGTTCCGTAGGATTCTCGATTGGCCGGGCGCACGCGGGGCGTCTTTGTGGCCGGTTTCCTTCGCCAATCGCACGACCGCTCCGTGTCGGTCGTATTGCGGTCGGTCGTGCCGCGCGCACGTGCCTGCCCGGGGCGGGGAGCTTCTGGCCGTCGCGGGCGGGAAAGTTGCAGGTTACTATAATGGAGAGGCACGCCTGCCCCAATCGCCGTGAATCCGTCGCACCCGACCAACGCCGACATGCCCGCACTTTCGGGACCCGCCCTGCCGCTTCGCCCGCTTTGCATCGGTCCGCTGGTCGTCGATCCGCCGCTGCTTCAGGCCCCCATGGCCGGATTCACCAACTACGCCTACCGCCAGATCGTCCGGCAGTTGGGGGGCGTCGGCCTACCGGCGACGGAGATGATCAGCGCGCGGGGATTCCTCCATCGCAGCGCCCACGAGGAGTTGCCCGATCGGCTGTGGGGCGTCAAAGACGAACCCCGCCCTCTGGCCGTCCAGATTTGGGACAACGATCCCCAAACCCTGGCCGAGGTGGGCCGCTGTCTGGTGCTGGAGTACCGCGTCAGCGTGGTCGACATCAATTTCGGCTGCCCGGTGAAGCAAGTCGCGGAGGGTGCGCGGAGCGGGTCCTACCTGCTCCGTTGCCCCGAGCGCGTCGGCGCGATCGTTCGGCGCGTGGTCGACGCCTGCCGGCCCACGCCCGTCACTGCGAAGATCCGCTTGGGCTGCACGCGCGACACCATCAATGCCGTCGACGTCGCCCAGGCCGTTGAAGGCGCAGGCGGGGCTGCTTTAACGGTTCACGGCCGCACCGCTGCGGATATGTTCCGCGGAACCGCCGATTGGCATGCGATCGCGCAGATCAAGCCTTACCTCCATTGCATTCCACTGATCGGCAACGGCGATCTCCGCACACCCCAAGCCGTGGTCGACGCGCTGCGGCGCTACGACCTCGACGGAGTGATGATCGGCCGTGCGGCGTTGGGCCATCCGTGGCTCTTTGCCCAGTCTCACGCCGCGTTGGCCGGGCTGCCCATTCCTGAAGACCCGACGCTTGACGAGCAGCGCGAGATGCTCTTGCGGCACTATGGCTTGATGGTCGAGCGGTTCGGAGCCGAGCGGGGAACGATCCTCATGCGTCGCTACGCCTGCTGCTATGCCCAGGGCCGGCGCGGGCGCGGCGTTTCGCGCCTCCGTTTCCCGGGTGGCCGCGCCCGAGGATTTCCAGGCCGTCGTCCAACGCGACTTCCCCCGCGACGAGGACGCGTCGGTTCGGCCGTCCTTGGACGACGATTGACGCTGCGGACGCTGCGGACGCTGCTGACGCGCTTCTCCGCGGCAGCTCGATTTCCCATAGGCATTGCCACCTTGTGCCCTCACAGTGGGTGGGGTGCCTTGCGTCGCGTGTTCCCCATTGCCCGTTGCGCAGGGCAATCCCGCTCGGAGTCTTTTTGACAATTTCGCTTGTCATAAATGGCAGAAAGCGATACGATACCAATGTTCCTGAACTGCAATCCACCGGCGCATACCCGCCATGACCACCGTTCAACAGACGTCCGATTCGGATCTGCTTGGGCTGTTACGTACGGCCGGGGCGATGGGCGTGCGTGAGATGGCGCAAGAGGTGTCCGTGACCCCGACCGCCATTCGGCAGCGTCTGGCTCGCTTGCTGGCCCAGGGGATGGTGGAACGCGAAGCGATTCGCAACGGCCGCGGACGCCCGAAGCATCGCTACCGGCTCAGTCAGAAGGGGCTGAGGACGACGGGCTCGAATTTCGCCGACCTGGCGCTGGCTCTGTGGCGGGAGGTTACGGCCATCGAGGACTACGAAGTGCGACGCACCGTGCTGCGCCGCGTCGTGAAGGCCATGGCGGATGCCTACGGGCGGCAGATGGACGGCCAGACGACGATGGACCGCATGCAGTCCCTGGTGCGCCTGCTGGAACAGCGACGCCTTCCGTTTACCGTCGACCAGAATCGGGGGCTTCCTGTGCTCACCGCCCATGCCTGCCCCTACCCAGAACTCTCCGACAAGGATCGCACGATTTGCGTCCTTGAGCGAGTCTTGTTCTCCGAGTTGCTTCGGCGCGACATCGAGTTGGCGCAGTGTCGCCTCGACGGCGGGGGGTGCTGTCAATTCCAGCCGTCCTAGCGGACCAGTATACTCAAGGGTTTGCCGCCGCGCGGCGGGGCTGCCGGGCAAGGAATTCCCGGTGGCCTGAACCACCAACCCACGCTTAAGTACGGCGGAAGCGCCACAGCGGAGAGACGATGGAACCGACGGAAATCCAACCATCCTGGATCGAAGGGCGATTCGAAGAGGGGGTTATTTCGACCACCCTCGAACAGGCCATCAATTGGGCGCGCCAAGGCAGCTTGTGGCCGATGACCTTCGGGTTGGCATGCTGCGCGATCGAGATGATGGCCACCGGGGCGCCGCGTTTCGACCTCGATCGATTCGGAGCAGGCGCGTTTCGCGGATCGCCACGGCAGGCCGATCTGATGATCGTTGCCGGCACCGTGACCTACAAGATGGCCAGCCGGCTGAGGCGGCTTTACGACCTGATGCCCGAGCCGAAGTACGTGATTGCGATGGGCGCGTGCACGCTCGGCGGCGGGCCGTATTTCAACTGGGGCTATCACGTGGTCAAGGGCGTGGACCTGGTCGTTCCGGTCGACGTCTACGTGCCCGGATGCCCGCCGCGTCCCGAGGCGCTTCTGGAAGGACTGATGCGGCTTCAGGATAAGATTGCAGGGCATCGGATCGCCAAGAAGCCGGGCTCGGCGCCGAGCACGCTGCCGGGGCGTTTGGGCGAGAAGGTCGACGACGAGCTGCCCCTGCCCCACCATTCGGGCTTCGTCCACGTCAGCGAAGTCCAACCGGTTTTTCACCACCAGAAAGTCAAACCGACATGAACGAAACGCTGGGGATTCGCAATCTTCACGTCCACGTTGCCGGCAAGCCGATTCTTCGCGGCGTGGATCTGGAAATCCGCCGCGGCGAAATCCACGCGCTGATGGGTCCCAACGGCTCGGGCAAGAGCACACTGGGCTTCGCCATCATGGGGCACCCGGGTTACGAAGTTACCCAGGGCCGCGTCGATCTGGCCGGCGAGAACTTGCTGGAGCTGGAGCCGCACGAGCGCGCACGGCGCGGGCTGTTCATGGCCTTCCAGCGCCCCATCGTGATTCCAGGGGTGAAGATGGCCGATTTCCTCCGCCACGCGACGAGCAACATCCGCAATCCGCAGCCGCAAGGAGGGCGAAGAGTTGATTCCCATGCGGCAGTTCCGCAAGGAACTCCGCGACAAGATGGACCAGCTTCGCATGGATCCCGAGTTTGCCCGGCGCTACGTGAACGACGGTTTCTCCGGCGGCGAGATGAAACGCGCCGAGATCCTGCAAATGGGGATGCTCCGTCCGAAGTTTGCCATTCTTGATGAGACCGACAGTGGGCTGGATACCGACGCCGTGCGTCTGGCCAGCCAGAGCATTCATGAGATCGGCGGTGACCAGATGGGAATTCTGATCATCACCCACCACGAGCAACTGCTGGAGCACAATCGCCCCCAGTTCACCCACGTGATCCTGGGCGGCCGGATCGTGGAGACGGGCGGCGCGGAACTTGCCGCCGAGTTGCACAAGGAAGGCTACGATCGGATTCGCGCGGTATCCGCAGGCCGCGGCCGATGAGGCGGCGATGAACGCCGAACCGGTCGCCGCCGGGGTGCGCTAAGCTTCCCTGGACTCCCCAGTTCGATGGAAAGACATTTCCCATGGCTACCGACCTGACCAGCACCAAGCCCGAAGTCTCCAAGCCGGATTTTCTGGGCGAGATCAACAAGTACGACTTCCGCAACGAAGAGCGCTACGTGTTCAAGGCCGCAAGGGGCTCGATCGGCGGATCGTCGAAGAGATCTCGGAAATGAAGGGGGAGCCGCAGTGGATGCGGGAGTTCCGCCTCCGCGCCCTGGAGATCTTCGAGTCCAAGCCGATGCCCGGCTGGGGCGGAAGCATCGACATCGACTTCCAGAACGTCTACTACTACATCAAGCCCACCGAGGGGCAGGGCAAGACCTGGGAAGATGTTCCTGCGGACATCAAGGCCACGTTCGACCGCCTGGGGATTCCGGAGGCCGAGAAGAAGTTCCTCGCCGGCGTCAAGGCGCAATACGAGAGCGAGGTCGTCTACGGATCGCTCCGCGAGGAGCTCTCGAAGCAGGGCGTGATTTTCACCGACATGGACTCCGCCCTTCGCGAATACCCCGAACTGGTTGGGGAGTACTTTGCCACGATCATCCCGCCCACCGACAACAAGTTCGCCGCCCTGAACTCGGCGGTCTGGTCGGGCGGTTCCTTCATCTACGTGCCGCCGGGGGTGAAAGTCGAGTTTCCCCTGCAAGCGTACTTCCGCATCAACGCGGCCAACATGGGGCAGTTCGAGCGCACGCTGATCATCGTCGACGAAGGCGCCTATGTCCACTACGTGGAGGGCTGCACCGCCCCGATGTACAGCACCGAAAGCTTGCACTCGGCGGTCGTCGAGGTGATCGCTCGCCCCGGTTCGCGCGTGCGGTATACGACGATCCAGAACTGGGCCAACAACATCTACAACCTCGTCACCAAGCGCACCGTCGCCTATCGCGACGCCCTGGTGGAATGGGTGGACGGCAACCTGGGAAGCCGGCTGACGATGAAGTATCCTTCCGTGTACATGCTCGAGCCCGGCGCGCGCGGCGAAATCCTCTCCGTCGCCTTCGCCTCCCACGGCCAGCACCAGGACGCCGGGGCCAAGGTCGTCCACTGCGCACCCCACACGTCCAGCCGCGTCGTCTCCAAGTCGATCTCGAAGAACGGGGGACGGGCGAGCTACCGGGGGCTGGTGAAGGTCGAGCACGGCGCGAAGAAATCGAAATCCAACGTCGTCTGCGACGCCTTGATCCTCGATTCCCGAAGCCGAAGCGACACCTATCCCTATATCGAACTCGAAGAGTCCGACGTGATGGTCGGTCACGAAGCGAGCGTCTCGCGCATCGGCGAGGAGCAGTTGTTTTACCTCATGAGCCGCGGCCTCAGCGACGCCGAGGCAAGCACGATGATCGTCAACGGTTTCATCGAACCCCTGGTCAAGGAGCTTCCCATGGAATATGCCGTGGAGATGAACCGCTTGATCGAGCTGCAGATGGAGGGGACGGTGGGATAATGGTCCTCGCCGGCTCTTCTCCTCCGATCGGCGATTTCGCGGCGATCGGCCTCGAGTACGGATGCTTTCGCACGGTACCACGACGAACCCCGCAACACACTCCATGAGCACTTCCACGCTAACGACCGGTTTCAGCCAGGAGGCCTTCGAGAACTTCCTTGCCGCGCGGCGCGAGCCTGAGTGGCTCACGGCGTTGCGGCGTGAAGCTTGGGAGATTTTCCAGCAGACACCCCTGCCCAACATGAAGCAGGAGGAGTGGCGGCGGACCGATCTTCGCACCTTTCGGCTGGAACGCTTTGGCCTGCCGGTGCCGCCCGGCGAAGCGTTCTCCCTGCCTTCAGCCTTGCTGGCGGAGAAGGTGGAACTGGCCGGATCGATGACGACGCTCGACAGCCAACCCGTGGCTGTGCGTCTCGATTCCCGTTGGCGCGAGCGGGGAGTTCGGTTCGGCACCCTGGACGAGTTCGTCGAGCACGACGGCGAGTTGCTGCGGCCGCACTTTTCGGCGCGGATCGTCAACCCCAGAATCGACAAGTTCGCCGCGTTGCAGGCGGCCACATGGCAGGGCGGGACTCTGCTCTATGTGCCGCGGGGCGTGGTCGTCGAAACGCCGCTGCACGTGTTGACGGCGCTGGGGGCGGGTGCCACCGATCTGAGCCGCACGCTCGTGGTCCTCGAGGAAGGCGCCGAGGCGACGCTCTTGGCGGAAACCGCCAGCCTGGACGCGCAGGCCGCCGCGTTGCATTGCGGGGCGATCGAGATTCTCGTGGGGCCCGGCGCACGGCTCCGCTACGTCAATTTGCAGAACTGGGGCACGGGGGTCTGGCACTTCGCCCACCAGCGGGCTCTGGTCGATCGCCAAGGCCACCTCCAATGGACGATCGGCGCGCTGGGAGCGCACCTGGCCAAGGTGAATCAGCACGTGGCCCTGGTCGGCCGCGGCGCCGTCGCCCAGGTCAACGGCGTGATGTTCACCGAAGGCAGCCAGCATCTCTCCTACCACACGCTCCAGCACCACCAAAGCCCTGACTGCTCCAGCGACCTCTTGTATAAGGGCGCTTTGCAGGACAAGTCGCATCTCGTCTGGCGCGGCATGATCAAGGTCGACCGCGACGCCCAGAAGACCGACGGCTACCAGCGCAACGATAACCTCATTCTTTCCGAAAACGCCCGGGCCGACTCGATCCCGGGCCTGGAGATCGAGGCCGACGACGTGCGCTGCACGCACGGCGCGACCGCCGGCCGCGTGGACGATGAACTGATCTTTTACGCCCAGAGCCGCGGACTATCGCGCCGCGAAGCCACGCGCATGGTCGTCGCCGGATTCTTCCAGCAGGTCTTCGACCGGATCACCATCGACAGCGTGCGCGAAGCGCTGGGCGACGCGATCCGCCGCCGCGTGCGCGAGTACCAGTAGGAGGCCGCGGCGCAACAGCCCTTCGACGTCCGTACATTCCCCTTGCGAAACTCGAATCCTCCGCCATGAACGATCCGACCGTCTCCGGCTTCGTCCCCGTCTGCAAAGTCTCCGATCTGCCCGAGGCCGGCAGGATGGTTGTCGAGGTGGGGGATCGATTGATCGCCTTGTTCCACGTTTCCGGAACTTTCTGGGCGATCGACGATCTTTGCACTCACGACGGCGGACCGCTGGCCGAAGGAGAGCTGGTCGACCACACGATCATTTGTCCGCGTCACGGTGCGCGGTTCGACATTCGCACCGGCCGGGCCCTGAGCATGCCCGCGACGCGGGCCACGGCGGCCCACGAGGTCCAGGTGGCCGAAGGGGTCGTGCTCGTTCGGATCCACGAGTAGCCCATCTTTAGTTTCCCGACCCTCGATGCGCGAGCTCCCATGGCGATTGCCGAAGAAAGCGTCTATGCCGCGATGCGGCAGGTGCACGATCCGGAACTCTTCGTGAACGTCGTCGACCTCGGCTTGATCTACGAGGTCCGCGTTACCGAGCGACTCGACCGGTCCGACCTCTACGTGAAGATGACCATGACCAGCCCGGCCTGTCCCGCCGGCCCGGAGATCATCCGCGACGTCAAGCAGGTTCTGGCCGACTTGGAGGGAGTAGGCAACGTCGAGGTGGAAGTCGTGCTCAGCCCGCCCTGGAGCCCCGATCGGATGAGCGACGAGGCTCGCGACGAGTTGGGGATGTTTTAGAGCCGATCCCAGAACCTTTGGAGGTGCGGCGATTTTCCGGCCGCGCAGAGCCGCAGCGGTAGTTCTGGGGCAGGTTCTTAGGACCGATCCCTCGGTTAGGCCCGCGGAATCGGAGTACGTCGACCGCTATTTTCCCATCGCCGGGGCCTCGCTTTGCACGGTTTGGCGCGTCGACCTTCGCTCGGCGGAACGGGCCGAGCAGCGAGGGGATCTCTGCTGGGGGCGCGAGTGATCGCTAGAGCGCGTCGCCGTCCAGAGGCGTTCCCGCCGGCGAGACGCCGTGGCGGGAGATCTCGCCGCGAAGCTCCTTGCCCAGGTGGCTGTGGTGCCGGCCGTAGAAGAGGTAGATCGAGCAGGCCGACGGCCAGCCAGGCGACCAGCCGCACCCAGTTCTGCCAGTCCAGGTAGAACATCAATCCCAGGCAGATGACGATTCCGGCCGGGGCCACGAAATTCAACATCGGCGTGCGGAAGGGCCGCTCGGCTTCCGGATTGATCCGCCGCATCAGCCACACCGACGCGCAGACCACCACGAAGGCGAACAGCGTGCCGATGTTGACCATGTGGCCCAGGGCTTCCAAGGGGAAAAGCGAGGCCGTCAAGCGCGACCACGATTCCCGTGAGGATCGTCGCCTTGTGCGGCGTGCGGAAGCGCGGATGCACCGCGCCGAAGAAGCTCTGCGGCAGCAGCCCGTCGCGGGCCATGGCCAGCAGCACGCGCGGCTGGCTCAGGAGCATCACCAACAGCACGCTGGTGATCCCGTCAGGGCCCCGATCGAGATGACCACGGGCGCGGTCTTGCTCTGCATCACCTCCTCGAACACCCCGGCGATCGGCGCGTTGAGCGGAATCTGCGGATACGGGACCATCCCCGTGACCACCGCCGCCACCGCGATGTAGAGCACCGTGCAGACCGCCAGCGAGCTGATGATGCCGATCGGCACGTCGCTTGGCCGGATTGCGGGCCTCCTCGGCGTGGGTCGACACCGAATCGAAACCGATGTAGGCGAAGAAGATCAGCGCCGCCCCCTGCCCTACCCCCGTCCAGCCGTAGGGCATGAACGGCGTCCAGTTCGTCGGGTCGATGTAGACAGATCCCAGCCACGATCACGAACAGCACCGCGGCGATCTTGACCATCACCATCCCCGCGTTGAAGCCGGCGCTCTCGCGGATGCCCGATCACGAGGATCATGCGTGATGATCGCCACGATGGCGATGGCCACGATGTTGCAGGTGAGGCGCAGGTCCGCCGAGCACCAGCGGCGTCTGCTCGTAGGCCTCGTAGCCGTGTAGATTCCCCTCGCGCACTTGTGCAAGCTTCTTCGCCGGCGCGGTGCTCGGCTCGTACTGGAGCTGGTCTTCCATCGCACTTGCGCACGCGCTCGATCGAGGCCTCGGCGGCCTCCTTGCCGTGCATTGCCACGCACCGCGGCCAGCGACTCTGCCGTGAAGGTGACCTCGACCTTCGCCACGCGGTGAATTCCGCTCGCCCTCGGGCACCGGCAGCGCGATCCGCGTTTCCGTCGTCGCCCCACGGCAAGGCCGTGGCCGACGCCACCGCGAGTTCTTCGGCCGTCAGGTAGTCGATGTGCTGCGTGGCGGCCGTGAAGGGATCGGTCGCCAGCCAGACCGGAATCGTGAGCAGCGCCTTGCCGGCCTTGTCCTTGAACATCCCCAGAAAACTCAGGAAGTAGTGGGCCCAGCCGTTGGCCACCGTGGCCGAGGCCATGGCGTATTCCAGCACCAGGTCCCAGCCGATGATCCAGGCCACCAGCTCGCCCAGCGAAATGTAGGCGTAGGTGTAGGCGCTGCCGGCGATCGGGCGCCATCGAGGCGAACTCGGCATAGCACAAGCGCGGCGAAGGCGCAGGCCAGCCCGGCGAGGACGAAGGAGAGGATCAGGCCCGGGCCCGGCGTACTGCCGGGCGGCCACGCCGGTGAGCACGAAGATCCCCGTGCCGATGATCGCCCCGATCCCCAGCGACGAGAGGGCCACCGGCCCCAGCACCCGCCGCAGGCGGTGCTCGCCGGCCATTTCCTCCAGCAGGACTTCGAGCGACTTCTTGGCGAAGAGCTGCTTGCGGAACGACATGGTGGACTCTTGCGCGCGGCGGGGGGGCTAAGGATTCTCCTGACCGTACCCTGGGGCGGGGATTCTGTCAAGCAAGCCCTTCGCTGGGGAGTGCGCGGTGCGCGCCGCCGCGCAAAAGAAAAGATCCCCCGAACTTTGCGGGGGATCGCTGGGCTCGCGTCGTCTGGTCGCCCGGACCGCGATGAACGTTCCCTGGCTGGACGTTCAACGGGTGTCTTGCGCGTGCCGCTTCAGGGAAGGTCTTTGTGCCCGTGCGGCACGATCGCGCGGACCGGAAGGTCCGGGCAAACTGTACCGAGCAAGTGCCCCGAAGGGTTCTCTCAGCGGTCCGAAGATCGTGGACGGGGCGCTAGTCCCACCACCAGGCCGTACGATCCTGGCTGGTCGACTTCGCACGTACCGCCTTGGGCGCCTCGCTCACCTGGGATCGCTCGACCACGGCCCACGGATCGATCTGCACTCCGCCCGCGGCGATGGCCGTCTTGCGTCCCATGCGCACCAGGGTTGCCTGCGGTGCGACCTGTTTGGGCGCTTCCAGCGTTGCCGTGGGCACGCCGTCGGACCCCAAGAGCAGCGGCATCGGGCAGCCCGCCTTCGCCGGCAGGTTCTGGCGCACGATCAACGCGCCCACCACCGCCAGATCCATGCAATTGCGCAACTGTCCGAACACCGGATCCGCCATCGCCAACTCGTCGTAGGCCGCGGTCATCTTCTCTGCCCAACGCTGGCTCGTGGCGTCGGCCTTGCCCGTCGGGTGGCGCACTCCGTTGGCGTCGAAGAAGTCCGTCTCGGCCATGGCGCGGACCGTGCCGCCCGGAATCTCCCAGGCCAGTCCGTCGGAGTCGCGGAGCAGGTCTTGGTACTCGGGCTGGAGCCAGAATCGCGGCAGCAGGTTCTGCGTGCCGTGGGATGCATTGATCATCGACATAAAACTGGGCAATCCCTTGACCGGCGACGGTTCAAACCCCATCGAGACGCGCTTCATCCGGTAGTCGGCCGCCACGAGCACGCGGGCGAAATGGCTCGTTTCCGGTACGCCCGTCACCGAGATCTGCTGCGGACCCAGTTGTTGCTCGAACGTGGCCACGGCCTGGGGGCCGGCGCAAGCGGCTGACGACCGCGTCTATACGCTTGATGCCTTCCGGCGTCGGATCGATCGAGCAGCTCATCACGCTCTTCTGCGGCGCGGCCGCCGCACGCAGCGCGACCAGGAGATCGTCCAGCAGAAGGACGGGCCGGCCGCTGCGCGCCGACCAGCGTGCCCCGCGCGTCCGCCTTCCAGCCCTCACCCGGTCCGATCAGGACGATATCCTTCTGGTCGGGGTACGCGAGCACGTAGCGGATCTGCTGCAAGCCCGCGAGGCAACAGATCGCGTCGCTCAAGGGCTTGCCCGCCTCCGTCGCGCGGCGGATCTCCGCTTCCAATCGCGCCAACGACACCTTGCGCAGTCCCGCGGTCTCGTTCATGCCGTCGGGGATCGGTTGCAGGGCGTCTTCGAGGACACGGCGCAGCTTGCCCGTGTCGTCGCGCGTGACGTTGCTGAGCATGCCGCGCGTGTCGATGGCGATTCCGCCCACCGATCGCGTGCTCAGAGCGGTCACCACATTGGTTCCGTTGCCCTGGTTCTGAGCGGCGGCAAACGGGACCGCGGCCCAAGCGATTGCCAGGACCATCAACGCGCCCCAGCGCGGCGAGCCAAACAGGCCCAAGAACGGCTGCAACTCGACATCACGATTCTCCTCTGGGAGTTGGAATGGTCCCTATCTCGCCCCAGCCCTCTATGGCGGGCCCGTCCTGGCGACGGCCAAGCGCAGGGCTGAGCGCAACGGAATTGGCGAAGAAAAGGCGTCCTGCGACCCCGCCGCTCCGAATCAACACGGCGGTATCTACAGCCTAATCCGGAGACTTTGTCACTGCAAGAGAATACCCCGGGGGCGCTAGGCAGTGCGCTGCGCACCGCGGGGTGGCCGAGCGCTTCCACGCTTCCCACCCACCCCCCGCGGGAGAATCCGGCTCGTGCCGGCCGTGGATCCGGCCTTGAGGTGCCGTCGCTGTCTTGGGTTGCTTCTTGTCGCCCCCCGCTCACAGGTAAGCTAGAAAAAGGGCCGTTACCGGCTGGGGAATCGCGACGATTGCCACCACCCAGACGGAGGATGCGCTCGCACGGATTCGTTCGCCCGGATGCATGGCCACCCGCGTCTTCCACCCCACGGTGGTGGAGGACGCGGCAAGACCCCGCAGCCGCTTCTTTAGCCACTGAGCACAGGCTTGGGATAATTCCGGTGCCGGATCTTGCTTATCTGGTCATCCGCGAAGGGGCCAAGTGGACCGATGTGTTTCGGTTGATTCCGGGGCAGTCGGTGACCATCGGACGAGCGCCGACCAATCAGATCGTGATCAAGGACGATCGGTGCAGCCGCAACCATGCCGAGTTGTTCGTGACCGACGAGCAATGGACGTTCCGCGACTTGGATAGCCGCAACGGCACGCTCATCGGCAACGAATTGCTCAAGGGAGATCGTTTGCTCAAGCGGGTGACGTGATCCGCATCGGCCGCTGCCAATTGGTGTTCGTCCACAGCCTCACGCAGGCTTTCTCCGACGTCGGGGTGCTGGCATCGCGGCCGGAGCCGACGGAAGGGGAGGAGCCCGCCGAACGCGACGCCGGGCGTAGACGATGATTCGAGCGTGCTGTCGGTGTACGAGCCGACGACGATCATGCATCGCCGCGGACAGACTCGGTTGCTGGAACCGGCAGAGGAGGAAGTCGGCGCCGGCTCTCGCTTGGGAGTGGCGGCTGCCAAGCTCTGCCGGCTGGCCTTCGAGCTGGCCAAGGCCCCGGACGTCGCCAAGACTGGGCGAACTGGCGCTGGGAAGCGTTGTTCGAGGCGACTCACGTCGACGCCGGGGCGCTTTTACTGATTCCCCGCGATACCCAGGGAGTGCCTCGCGCCACCGACCTGGAGATGGTCGCCAGCCGCACCGCCTCGGATCGCCGCTACCACCGCGTGCCGAATTTCCTGGCCACCACGGTGATGCGCGAAGGCGAAGCGGTTCTGGCGCGCAACGTGCTGGGCGACAGTTCCGTGGGCAGTCGGGACAGCCGGGGGGAGATTCCCGCCACCAGCGTGATCTGCGCTCCGATCCGCCGCGGCCGAGTGGTCCTCGGTCTGATCCATCTCTACTCGACCGACCCCGAACACGTTCCCGACCCCGAGGACCTGGAGTTCACGCTGGCCGTGGCCGACACGGTGGCGGTTGCCCTGACCAACCTCACGCGGCAGCAGGAATTGGCCGAGCATCTCACCCAGATCCGCAACGAGAACGTCGAGCTTCGCGAGCGGCTCGGCGTGCAGAGCGAGATCGTCGGCCAGAGCGACGTCGATCAAGCGGATCACCGAGGAGATCGCCCGGGCCGCGGCCAGCAAGGCCACGCTCTTGATCCGCGGCGAAAGCGGGGTGGGCAAGGAGCTGGTGGCCCGTGCCGTCCACTTTTCCAGCCCGCGACGCAAGGGCCCCTTCGTCTGCCTCAACTGCGCCGCGCTTTCCGAGGAACTTCTGGCCAGCGAGTTGTTCGGCCACGAGCGCGGCGCGTTCACCGGGGCCACCGACCGGAAGATCGGCAAGTTCGAGGCGGCCGACACGCGGCACGCTCATGCTCGACGAGATCGGCGAGATGAGCTCCGCGCATCCAGGCCAAGTTCCTCCGCGTCCTGGAAGGCCATCCGTTCGAGCGCGTGGGCGGAAACAAGCCGGTCAAGGTCGACGTCCGCGTGATCGCCGCCACCAACCGCGACCTGGAGAAGGAGGTCGCCGAGGGCCGATTCCGCCGCGACCTGTTCTTCCGGCTCCGCGTGCTGGAGATCGTCGTGCCCGCGCTGCGCAAGCGGCCCGACGACATCGTCCCCCTGGCCAACCACTTCCTCGACAAGTACCGCGCGGAAACCGGGCGCAAGATCCACGGCTTCACGCCCAGCGCGCCATCAACCAGCTCATCGCCTACCGCTGGCCGGGGAACATCCGCGAGTTGAAGAACGTGATCGAGCGGGCGGTCGTCCTCTGCCGCGGCGAGTACATCGACCAGGAGGACCTGCTGCTGTCCAAGCTTTCCACCGCGGGCGATACCGTCGAGAGCCACCCCATGGAACAGCGGATTCCGGCCCTGCTCGCTCGACGACATCGAGCGGCACTCACATTCTCGCCACGCTCAACTACACCGGCTGGAACAAGAGCCGCACGTCCGACGATCCTGGGGATCGAACGCTCGACCCTCGACCGCAAGATCCGCCGCTACAGCCTGGCGGACGACGACGCCCCCTCGGGTGCGGAGAACGGGTCGTAACGTCGGCGCCGTTGGTCCCGATCGTGCCGGGTTTTTCGACTTCGCTGCCCGGCTGCGCCGTGGGCCGGCCCGCTTTTTCCCCTCCGGACTCGGCATCGCCCCTTCCCGGATCCCATGCTAACAAGGGTCTGCCTGGTGCCGGCGCACTGCGGCGCATGTCGGCTGGAACCGGTGAATGTGGGATCGTGCGCGGACCCTGGTCACGGAGAACCCTAATGGCAGTGGCAACTGAGTCGACGTGGGCGGGCCCCTCGTTTGTGGATCCTGTCCTTCTCAAGGCGATCGTCGGAGCGGTCGAAAGCGCCCTTACCATGTGCGACACGCGCGTGCACTGCGCCGGCATCACGCGCATTCCCTGGCGCGACCCGGGCACGGTTACCGGAATGATCGGTGTGCACGGCGACGTATCGGGCTTCATCACCCTGAACATGGCGGAACGCGTGGCCGTCGCCGCCGTCAGCGGACTGCTCCAAGATCGCTTCGACAAGCTCTGCCATCAGGTCGTCGATGGCGTCGGCGAAATCACCAACATCATCTCGGGCGGCGTTAAGAACGGGCTGGCCGGTACTCCATGGGCCTTTCGCCACGTCACCGTCCCCTCGGTGATTGTCGGCCACAACTACCAGATCGCCTACGCCAAGGGACTGAACTACCTCGCCGTCAGCTTCGAGCAGGAAGACGCCGAATCGGTGATGTTCGAGGACCGCCTGATGCAGGTCGCCGTGTCGTTGATCCGCCTCTGAGTCGCGCCGGTTTCGCGCCGAATCCATGTACGAAAAGAAAAGGGACAGGCGGCCCTTCGGCCTGCCTATCCCTTGGTGGTTTGTCCCGCGCGCCATCAGGAATGCGATCCGGACATGGCTTGGGGGCTGGGACTTGCCTGAGCATCGGGCGCCGGCTGACTCAGGGGCGCAGCCTCCGCTTTGGGCTCGGATGTCTTGTTGTCCGCTTGCTGACCGGCCTCGTCCGACTGAAGTCCCTCGTTGATGAACTCCGACACGGTCTCCGGACTCTGCCCGCCAATCAATCGGCGCAGGCGCCAGCCCTCCTTGGTGCGGCGGTACATCAGCAACTGCGGGATCGGTCCGCCGCGCGTCAGTTGCGAGCCCAATTCCCGTTCCTGGTCGAGATTGACCATTGCAAACGCCACTTTCCGCAGCACGCCACGGCTGCGCACTTGAGGAAGCACGTCCTGCTTCATGTGTTGGCAGGCGGCGCACCAGTCGGCCCCGACCATGACCACCATGGGCCGGCCGGTCTCCGTCGTTGCCTTGTGGGCGTCCGCATACGTCTCAGTACCCGTGGCGAGCAATGCCATCTGCATTACCGCAGTCAGGCCCAAAGTCGTCATCATTCACCTCCTTGGTCTGGAGTCTCACTTGCACTAGGAACCGATGGAAAGTCAAACCCCAAGGCGTGTAGGGCACGCAGCCGAGAACCGTGCGCAAAAACTGGAAACCGCGATTGCTTCGCGTGCTTCCTTGCGCAGGGCCGGTTTGACCGGGACCGCCCGCGGGATCGTTGCGACGTCTGCTCCTCCTTCCCGTCGCGCTAATGGCATCCCGCGGATGACAATCTGAGCTTCCCAGTGTATTTGGCCGCGAAGAAGATACAAGGAGTTAGGAAAAGTTTGTCGAATAAGCAAGTTGCGCAGTTTTCTTCGTCTCTGCCGTCTCGCTACACTCTCTCCGGTGCCTGTCTTGCGCACCTCGACTTCGGCACATTCCGGCTTCCTCGACCACAAGTCGTGGCGCGAGAGTCCTTTGAGTGCGATTTGCGTCGTGGCCGTCAGACCTTCGACCGATATAATGTCTGTTGGCAAGACCGCCCATTTCTCCCATCGTGGGGGCGTTCTCCCATCGACAGGTTGCCTTGTGTCATGAACAATGACATCCCCGAGGTTCCCCCATCTGCGTCAAGAGGCGGCCGTCCGATGAGATTACGCGTAGGGCTGGTGGGCTTGGGCGATGCTTGGGATCATCGGCATCGGCCCGCGCTGAGAAGCCTTGCCGATCGCTACGAGGTGCGCGTCGTCTGCGAGCAGGTGGGCCGGCGCGCGCGGCTCGCCGCGGCCGAGTTTGGCATTCCGACGGTCGACGGCTTCCGCGCCGTAACGATGCGCGAGGATATCGACGCCATCCTCATGCTTGCTCCGCAGTGGTACGGCCCGCTGCCCATTCTGGCCGCCTGTACCGGCGGTAAGGCGATCTACTTTGGCAGCAGCCTCCCCTTGGATTCGGAGCAAGCGCGGAGGATCCGTCGCCGCGTCGAGGATGCGGGCGTGGCTTTCATGGCCGAGTTTCCCCGGCGGCAATCGCCGGCCACGTTGCGGCTGAAGGAATTGATTGCCACGCGTCTGGGGCCCCCGCGGCTGGTTTTCTGCCATAATCGCCTGGCGATTGAGGACCGCTGCGGGCCTACCTGGCGCCATCCGCCGACGGTTGCCCAGGAGTTGATCGAGCAAGTGGACTGGTGTCGCTACGTCGTGGGCAAGGAGCCCCGCTCGGTGACCGGGATCATGCACTCGGCCACGCGTGGCCGGGGAAGACGACTATCAGATGATGAGCCTCGATTTTTCCGAGACCGATTCGCCCGGCTCCGGCGCGGTGGCCCAGATCAGTTGCGGCCGCTACTTTCCCGCGCATTGGCAGGAGGCGATCACCTATCGGCCGCTGGCCGCGCTTCAGGTGTGTTGCGAGCACGGCTTAGCGTTCATCGATCTGCCCTCGACGCTGGTTTGGTTCGACGAGGCGGGACGCCACCTCGAATCGCTGGAGAGCGAACGGCCCATGGGCGAGCAACTCCTGACGCAGTTCTATCGCGCCGTCACCAGCCTCTTCTGTAAGACCAGCGATCTCGACGACGTCTGCCGCGCTCTGGAGATTGTCGAGAAAGCACAGCAGAGTTTCGTCGAAGGAAAACGGATCGAGCTCTAACCGCCGCGCCGGAGCCGCGAAGCATTATGCTCTTGCCCCCCGCAGCACCCTGGTTCGGTGCGGACCGCAAGCCGCCGCAGTCCTACCGCGGGCTGCGCATCAAGACCGACACTCACCTGCACGAGCAGCTCGAAGCCTGGATCGCGCGCCTCGTGCCTCTGCACGCCGGCGGCCGCAAGCCGCGCGTGCTCGACTTGGGATGCGGTGAGGGCGCCATGGCCCAGCGCCTCCACGACCTGGGCTACGAGGTGGTCGCCGTAGACCGTGCCGCCGACGATTTCAAGGCCCACGGCCCACGGTTGATCCCTCTGGACCTCGACGATCCTGCTTCCTTCGATCGATTGCTCGAGCGTTTCCCCGAGGGCTTCGACCTGGTCCTCGCCCTCGAGGTCATCGAGCACCTCCGCTCTCCGTGGCAGTTCCTCGCCGCCTGTCGCCGGCTCTGCCCGGCGCCGACGCACCTGTTGGTGAGCACTCCCAACGTGGCTTCCTGGTGGGGACGCATCTGGTTCTTCCTCACCGGCGACCTGTGGGGCTTCTGCCCTGAGAGCTGGCGCGACCCCGGACACATCAGCCCGTTGACTTTGACCACCGTACGCGCTCTGCTCGCCGAAAACGGCCTGGAGTGCCTGGCCGTCGAGGCCGCGGGGTCGCTCCCGGTCATCTGGGGCTACAATTGGAAGCGGCTGCTCTTGAGCCTGGCGGTCCTTCCGCTCCGGCCGTTGATGCGCGGCCCCAGGGATGGCTGGGTGCTGGTTTTTCATGCCCAAGCAGCGACTGCGCACGACGAGGCGCCCACCCCGTGACGGACGACGCCTTACGCCTCAAGATTCTGCTGGCGATCCCCGCCCTGTCGTGCGGCGGCGCGGAGTGCGTGCTGGTCCGCTTGGCGCGGGGCTTCGTCGAACGCGGCCATCGGGTTACCGTGGCCACCCTTTACGGCCGCGATCGCGACTTCTATCGCCTTCCCCAAGGCGTGGAGCGGATGGCGCTCGACGTCAGCCGCGATACCTCGCGCCTGCGCGACAAGCTGAAGGACAATTGGCACAGGATCCGGGCGCTGCGCGCGGTACTCCGCCAGGTCGCGCCCGACGTCGTCGTTTCCTTCCTCACGCAGACCAACGTACTGGCGATTCTGGCCGCGCACGGGCTGCACATCCCCGTGATCGTCAGCGAACACACGGACCCTCGCCGCGAGCCCGTCGAGCGGCCGTGGCGCACCCTGCGGCGACTGACCTACCGGTTCGCGGCGCGACTCGTCAGCGTCAGCGCCGGCGTCGACGCCTGGTTTTCCTGGCTGAGCGCCTCGCGCCGCGCCGTGATCGACAACCCCATCGAGATCGATGCCCTCGAGGACTCTCGATCGCGGTCCTCCCCGTTTCCCTGGCCGCATACCCTGGTTTCGATGGGCAGGCTCAGCGCGGAGAAGGGTTTCGACGTGCTGCTCTCCGCCTTCGCGCCTTGACGCCGCGCTTTGCGGATTGGGGCCTGGTGATCTTCGGCGAGGGCCCGCTCCGCGCGGCGCTGGAGGCTCAGATCGACGCCCTGAAGCTCACCGCACGCGTGAAACTGCCCGGCACGATCGAAGCCCCCGCCGCCGCGCTGCGGCAGGCCGATCTGTTCGCGCTCCCGTCACGCTATGAAGGCTTCGGGCTGGCAATGGTCGAGGCCATGGCCTGCGGCTTGCCGGTGGTGGCCACGCGGCTTCCCGCGGGCCCTGCTCAGATTATTCGCGACGGAGTCGACGGACTCCTCGTTCCCGCCGAAGACCCCGAGGCGCTGGCGTGCGCCCTGGGCGATCTGATGGGCGATCCCGCGCGGCGCGAGAACCTGGGGCGGCAGGCCGCGGAGGCCGCGCGGCGATTCGATCTTCCCCGCGTGATCGAGGCTTGGCAGAGCTTGCTGGAGCAAGTCGTCGCCGGCCGCCGGTAGCCGATGCGGCTACTCCATCTCTTCCAACTCTTTCAGCCAGAGCCGGATCTCGTTGTCGTACTCGCTCGCCAGGTCGCCCTTGATGAGTTGACGATGGAAGCTGGCTGCTCCTTCGTTCACCAGGTCGGCGGCTTCCGCGCTGGGAAAGCGGCGCATCGGGTCCGGAGCAATCAGCCCGCGGCAGAAGTTCATCAGAAGCTCGTTGCAGACGACTTCCTCGGGAAGAATTTGCGGCAGGCGCTGGGCCATGAACCGCTTCGCCTCCAGCAGATCGCGGAGCGTCGTGCGACCGTCGAACGGCGGAACGCCGGAAAGCATCTCGATCAGCACGTAGCCCAGGCTGGCCAGGTCGGAGCGTGGCGTGCTTTCGCCCCCCTCGAGCACTTCGGGCGCGGCATACACCGGGGTGCACGTGCGCAGCGGCGGCGGATTGCTGATCTCGAAACGCCGAGCCCATGTCGACGATCTTGGCGTTTCCCGTGCGCTTGAGCATGATGTTCGACGGCTTCAGGTCGCCGTGCACGATGTTCTCGCGGTGCAGCGCCGCCAGCGCCGCCAGGCAATCGCGAATGATGGCGATGGCAATGCCCGGCTTCAATCGCGGCTGCACCGGACCGGCCGTCACGATTACCTGGTTGATGTACGTCCACCGCCGCTCGCTCACGCGCCGGTAAACGTACTCCAGCATCTCCCGCGTCAGCAGCCGGCTCAAGTCGTATCCGTCGATCCACTCCATTTCCATGATGCGGATGCGGTGGTGCTCGACCCAATTGTGTACGTCGAGAAGGTTGTCTTGCTGAATCTGGGCGATGTGGGCCGCCACGTGGGCGATCCGCCCCATGGCGTCGTCATACGATCGATCGTCTTCGTAGCGCTCGGGCGAAAAAACCTTCAGCGCCACCGGAAGCGTGAAGCTATCGGTGCCGCGCCGCTGGCTCAGATAGACGACTCCTTGGCCGCCCGAACCAAGCTGCCGAATGAGCTTGTGATGCTCCGTCCAACTCAGCCGCTCCTGGTCAATGACCTCGCGGTAATGCGCCAGAAGCTCCTCGGAGCACCGCTGCTCTCCGATGTGTCCTGCGGTTCGGGTAAGGTTTCCCGCGTGAAACGTAGTCGTTGACATACTGATGATACCTGGCGACGCCCGGCAATCCCTGCCGGGTAAACTCGCAATATCTTAGGCTTCCTCCCGACTATCCGTCTAGAGCGAAGTCGAATCTCAGCATCTGGAGAAAGTGGAGGAAATGCGGGGCTCCACAAGGCTTGCCCGCAACAAAATGCAGAAGGTGGCCCGGGTTTCGGCAACTTGGACACATTCTATCTTCATCCCTCCCATAGACGGGGATGAAAACCTACCGATGCCCGTCCTGGGTGAAGGCGATCGCAACGCTTTTTGTTCTCAGCGGGCCTCGATCTGCTGCCCGCGCCGAACCGCAGCCGTGGATGGGTCAGCCGCAGACGTCCACCCAAAGCGGGGTGCCCGACCCGCGAATGGGAAATCCCAATTGCTTGTCGCGCAGATAGTTCACCAGGGGCTGCCCCGCCTGCCATCGCCGCAGGTTTTCGCAGAACATCCGCGTCATGTTGCTCGCGCAGAGGGCGCTCTGGCCGCCCACGTGGGGTGTGATGATCACATTGGGCATGTCCCACAGTTCGCTATCGCCGGGGAGGGGCTCGGGATCGGTCACATCCATGACCGCCCCCGCCAGCCGCTTGGCGCAGCGCCTGCACCAGGTCCTGCGTCACCACCAGCGGGCCGCGCGCCACATTGACCAACAGCGCGTCGGGCTTCATGCGCCCCAGGGCTTTCGCATCGAGAATTCCCTGGGTCATGGCGTTCAGCGGCAGCGAGAGCACGACGATGTCGGAGCGAGAGAGCAGATCGTCCAGGCGATCGGCGGGCCAGAGCTCGTGTACGTAGTCGGGTTTGTCGACCGGAAACAAGTCGGTGGCAAGAATCCGCGTCTTGAACACGCTGAGGATTCTCGCCAGTCGCCGGCCCACGCCCCCAAGGCCCACGATCCCCACGGTCGCGCGGTGCAGGTCGCGGGTCGGCCGGCGCACGAATTCCTTCTTCTGTTCGGCGCGGAAGAACACCGGCAGGCCTCGGCACCAGCCGGTGACCAGCGCGATGGTGTGCTCGGCCACCTGGTCTGCCAATACGCCGGAGGCACTCGTTACCACTACCGGTGAATCGATTACCGAGGGCACGAGGCAGTGGTCCATCCCTGCGGCCGACGACTGGATCCAGCGCAGGCGACCTTTGCGCATCACGCCGTCCCAATCGACCGGCACCTTGGCGTGTCCGCAGAACACATCGGCCTCGAACAGTTCCTGGGCGATGCGCTCCTGGCCGGCGTCGACCACTTCCGCCTCGGGAGCGGCGGCGGCGATCTCGTCGTAGTGCTTGGGCTCGATCGGATAGCAGAGGACGATTCTCATCGCGCACATCGCAGCGTCCGCCAAGGGTCTAGCCATCGGGGCAAGGATGATCCGTCCCAGGACCGGCTCGACCAAGCCCCGGTGGCGGCAACCAGGCATTCCCTAGTCAACGCGGCACCCGATGCGTCGCGGCAATCCCAGAACGGCAAGCCCCTCATTGTCATCGATTTTGCCGCGGGAACAAGGGCTCAATGACCCGGCGCGGCGTGCGACCGCGCCGAGGGGCGATCGACGAACGAGTCGTTCCGATTTCCGGAGCCAAGTGCTTCTTGACGGGCGCCAAGATACCGAGCTAACCCCGCGCTACCCTCTCGACACTCCACTCGGGTAGGGTGGGAGGAAGGGGAGGACGCCCCGGGCGCAAGGTTCAGAAGGGATGGTGGTGGGCGGGAGAAGATTGGATTACAATAGGTGGACTTGCAGACTCGCGGGTGGTCCTCCTACCGGGCATGCGGTCTGCCGCCGGCCGGCCTCACGACGAGGTCACGGCCGAGCGGAGCCGTGGCCATCAGCCTGTGGCACCGGCTTGCTTTCGCCGCCCAGGACCGCACCGCACTCGAGCAGACGCCCCAAGCCCACGTGGAAGGAGATTTCCCCTGAATACTCGATTTCACCTCGGTCTGGCCAGCGTGGTGATGCTTGTCGTCCTGCGCCTGAGCCTGGGTTGTCACTTCCTCTATGAGGGAGTGTGGAAGATCGAGAATGCGGACGTGTTCTCGGCTGCTCCTTTCCTGAGCGAGGCCAAGGGACCGGCTGCCAGGTTCTTCTACGCGATGCTGCCCGATCTGCATGGCCGCGATCGCCTTCAGGTCACCAAGGACGACAAGGGCAAGAACGTGGTCTCGACCGAGCGCTACGTGGCCGCCTGGGAGCGGCTGAAAGACCGCGTGGTGTCGGGCTATGGGCTGGACGAGCAGCAAACGGCGGGAGCCGACGCGCTGCTGGCGAAGTACAAGACTTCGCTCAATGCCTACCTGGCCGAGAAGGCCGATGCGGTGGCGGTCTACTTCGAGAGCCTCGATCGCTTCCAGGCCGACCAGTCGGCCGGCAACAACGGCGCAGCGCACCAGCGCGAGCGGACCTGGAAACGCGAACGGGAACTGCGCAAGGAAGTCGGCGGTTGGCTGAACGAGATCGAAGCCATGGGCGACGGCCTGCAAAACGGCCTCTGGAATCTCCTCACCGACGAGCAGAAGGCCATGGGCCCGATCACCAAGGGCTGGAACCCCTTCGCCTGGCAGCGGACCGATCAGATCAACTTTGCCGTCACGTTCGCCCTCACGGCGATCGGCCTTTGCCTGGTCCTCGGGCTGTTCACGCGTCTGGCCGCCTTGGCCGGCGGGGCCTTTATGGCTTCGGTGGTCCTCACGCAGCCCGCCTGGCCCGGCCTCTATCCGCCCGATCCCGCCGTGGTCGGCCATGCCCTGCTCATCAACAAGGACTTTGTTGAAATGGTCGCCCTGTTCACCATCGCCACGACCGCCGTGGGACGTTGGGGCGGGCTGGACTACTTCGTCTATTACCTGGTGGTCAACCCGTTCCTGTCCAAGAAAGTCCAGAATCAAAGCAAGTAGGAAGGATACGTCGATGAGAAACTGGGACGAAACGACCGCCACGGGCGATGTGTCGCGTCGCGACTTCCTCAAGGGCGGGGTGGCCGCGGGCGCGGTCGCCGGCGGCTGGAATCGGCGGCTTCTACTTCGGCTACGGCAAGGCCCTGGGGAATCCGTTGCGCGTCGGCGTGATCGGCACCGGCGACGAAGGCAGCGTGCTGATCGGCGCGTTGAACCCGGCCTTCCTCGAGGTCAAGTCGATCTCCGACGTCCGCCCGTACAACGTCTACCGCGCCTTCCAGGGTGAGTTCAATCAGCCCGCGCCGCCCGGCCTGATGTCGGTGTACGGCTGGAAGAACGAGACGGAGGCGCGCAAGCACGTCAAGGTCTACGGCGACTACCACGAGCTGCTCGACAACGCCAAGGCGGACGGCATCGAGGCCGTGATCATCGCCCTGCCGCTGTTTTTGCACGCCCCCTGCGCGATTGCCGCGATGAAGCGGGGACTGCACGTGCTGACGGAGAAGCTAATGGGCCACACGGTGCACGAGTGCAAGGAAATGGCCCGCGTCGCCGAGCAGACCGGCTTGCACCTGGCCACCGGCCACCAGCGTCACTACAACATCCTCTACGCCCAGGCCACGGAGAAAATTCGCCGCGGTCTGTTGGGCGACATCCACTACATCCGCGCCCAGTGGCACCGCAGCAATCTTCCCGGCAAGGATAGCTGGTCGCAGCCGCTTCCCCCGGGCGTCAAAGGGGAGGCCGATGCGGACAACGACCTGGTGAAGAAACTCAAGAGCCTCGAAGGCAAGCTCGTCAAGGCTCGCGGCAAGGAGATCGAGGACCTCTCGATCCAGATCGCCCAAACCAAGGCGCAGATCGCCGACCGCGTTCTCCAAGAGAAGGATTCCAGCGGCAAGACCCAGGCCGAGCGTCTGGGCTACCTGAGCACGAAGATCGGTAGGCTACGACCGCCCGGCCGCTGAGGAATTGATCCGCTGGCGCCTTTGGGACCGCACCGCGGCGGGTCTCATGGCCGAGCTGGGCAGCCATCAACTCGACGCTGCGAGCATCTTCATCGCCGCCGCCAACAACGGCGTGAAGCAGCCATCCGCTCAATGTGGTGGCCTCGGCCGCGCGTTCGATCTTCCCTCCCGATCGGGACGTTGAAGACCACGTCTTCTGCATCCTCGAGTTCCCCGGACCGGACTACGATCCCAAGGACCCCAACCGGGCCCGCAAGAAGATCGGCGTGCAGTACTCGTCGATCAACGGAAACGGCTTCGGCGGGTACGGCGAGGTCGTCTTCGGCACCGAGGGCACCTTGATCCTCGAACGCGAACAGGTGCTGCACGAGCCTTCCAGTGGAACGGCGATCCAGGTTTCGGCCGGCGCTGGCGGGCCGACGATGGATACACAATCGAGCGGGCCCGCGCATGCCCTCTCGACCTCCGCCGGCGGCGCTCCGGTCAGCCGCGGCTACGCCGAGGAGCTCGAACACTGGGCCTGGTGCGTGCGTAACCGCGCCCCCGAGAACCAGCCCCGCTGCACCCCCAAGGTCGCCATGGGCGATGCCATCATCGCCTTGGTCACCAACATGGCGGCCCGCGAAGGCAGGCGGATCGTGTTCCAGGAAGACTGGTTCGATCCCCATAGCGACGAGACGCCCGAGGGCGTCAAGCCCGACCTCGCCCGCTACCAGGCCTGAACGAGAACACCAGCAGGAGACGATGCGATGAATTTGACTCCCGAGGAAAGGGCCGTCGGCAAGGAGAACTTTCACGCCGCCGTGGCCAGCCGATCTCTGATCCGCCGCGACAAGACTCCCTCGCGCGATTTCCTCCTCAAGGGGATCCAGAAGGGCGTGGCTTCGAAAAAGGGGCTCGGCGCCCACTACTTCGGCTACGATAAGATCAAGGAGCCGTTGCGTGTCGGCGTGATTGGCACCGGCGACGAGGGAAGCGTGCTCATCGGCGCGCTCAACCCCGAGTACGTCGAGGTCCGTTCGATTGCGGACATTCGCCCGTACAACATTTTCCGCGCCTTCCAGGGCGAGGTGGGCCAACCCGTGCGGCCCGGTCTGGCCGCCGTCTACAAGTGGAAGGACGAGGCCGAGGCGCGCAATCACGTCAAGGTCTACGGTCCCTGGCAGGAGCTTCTGGCGAAGGCCAAGGAAGACGGTGTGGAAGCCGTGATCATCGGCCTGCCGCTGCACCTGCACGCCGCCGTCGCCGTCGCCGCGATGCGCGCCGGACTCCACGTGCTCACCGAGAAGCTTATGGGCCACAGCGTGCACGAGTGCAAGGAAATGGCTCGCGTCGCCGCGGAAACCAAGAAGATCCTCGCCGTCGGTCACCAGCGCCACTACAACATTCTTTACGAGAACGCCGTCGAGCTGATTCGCAACGGCGTGCTCGGCGACCTCCACTATATCGCCGCGCAGTGGCACCGCGGGAACCTTCCCGGCAAGGATAGCTGGCGCATGCCGCTGCCTCCGGGCTCGAAGAAGGGAGACCCCGAGGATACCGTTCTCGACAAGGAGCTCAAGAGTCTCCAGGCCAAGCTCGCCGCCGCGCAGAAGGATAAGAAAACCAAGCCGGCCGATCTCAAGATCTTCGAGGCCCAAATCGCCCAGAAGCTCGCCCAGATCAAGGACCGGGAGATCATTGCCCAGGCCAAGGAGTTTGGCTACGTCGACAAGCAATACAAGGACGAGAAGGGACAACTGATCTACGACCGCCCCGCGATCGAGGAACTGATCCGCTGGCGTCTCTGGGACCGCACCGGCGGCGGCATGATGGCCGAGCTCGGCAGCCACCAGCTCGACGCGGCCAGCATCTTCATCGCCGCCATGCACGGCGGAGAGAAGAAGCATCCGCTCACCGTCTCGGCAGCCGCCAACCGGCCGATCTTCCCCGCGGATCGCGACATCGAAGACCACGTCTACTGCGTTTTCGAGTTCCCCGCTCCCGGCTACAATGCCAAGGACCCCGTGGCTGCCCGGAAGAAGATCGGCGTCCAATACGCCTCCATCAACGGCAATGGCTTCGGCGGTTACGGCGAAACGGTCTATGGCACCGGCGGCACCATGATTCTCGACCGCGAGGTCGAGGCCTTGCTCTACAAGATCGCCGCAACCACGGACAAGACGCGAGTCGTCGCTCAGAAGGCCAAGGGACCCGATGGCAAGGAGCGGTCGACTGCTGCCCTCGAAGTGACCGAAGGGGGCGAGGTCGCGTCTGCCGCCGTGGGAAACCTGGCCATGCTCGAAGCCAAACGCGGCTACACCGAGGAGATCGAGCATTGGGCGTGGTGCGTTCGCAACCCCGCCCCCGAGAACCAGCCCCGTTGCACTCCGAAGGTTGCGATGGGCGATGCGGTGATCGCCTTGACCGCCAACATGGCCGCGCGCGAGGGCAAGCGGATCGAATTCAAGGAAGAGTGGTTCGACCCCGACCGCGACGAGACGCCCGAAGGCGTCAAGCCCGACCTCGGCCGCTACAAGTCGTAGAGCCGCTTCCAGGAAGCTCTTTGCTCGGATGCGGCACGGCGGCTGATGCACGCCCGCGATGTTCTCCAAGCCCCGGCTTCGGTTGCCGGGGCTTGTTGCTTGCGCCGTACGCGCTTTCGTCTTCCCTGGTAACCGTTCGCAGAACAGACTCGTAGAAGCGGCGTCTCGCCGCTTCCAAGTACCTATTCTCACGCGAGAAAACCCTGGGAAACGCGGCTGGTCTTTGCGTCTGCTGTGGGGTGTGAACGGTTACCTTCCCTGAGACCCCCGTCCCACGCGCTGCTACGCCGCGCGCCGCTGCCGGGACGGCGAGGCCAACGGAGCGGGCAGAACGCTCGCCGCCGCTGGTTCCGCCTCGGCCGCCGAGCGTCGCCGCTCCCTGCGGCGGAGCGCGATGCTCATCGCCGCCGCAACGGCCAACAGCACGCTGCCGGCCAGGAATCCGCGTTTCCAGGGCGGAGCGTAGGACAGCTCCAAAGTCTGGGTGCCGGGCGGCACGGAAACCGTCGCTCGTCCCCAACGATCCGCCACGATTTCCGCTTCCTGGCCGTCGCATGCGGCGCGCAGCATCGGACGTGCCAGTACGGCAACCACTACCTCGCGCGCCCGCTCGGCACCGTCCAAGTGGATGCGCGCTCCGCGCGCGTCCATTGTCACGTCCAGGGCCCGATTCGGATCGTCGGACCCATAGGCCATCGCGCGTGCTTCCTTCAGTGCTCGCACTTCGAGATCCCCCTCGGACCACACCTGCGTCGTGTGCGGCAAAACCTTGGTCAGGAAATGCTCGTGATCCCGCCCCACGCGCTCCAGGGCGGCCATGTCGGGGTTGCTTCCGAATTCCGGCCGCTCGACCAGGCGGTGTACGACGATCCACTGCACGGCGTAGGCGCGGCAGGCAGCCACCGGATCCTCACGAAAGCATTGTGTGACCGCCAGGTTTTCCGGCGTCTTCTCCACCAGCGGATCATAGCCTTGACAGGCGAGGATTCCGTAGACCGTGGGGAAGTTCAGCATCAGCGAAGTCGCATAGCCCTGGGACGGACTGCGCAACGGGGCGACGCTGAACACGCGCTGCGGCTTGCCGTCGCATTGCCCGCAGCCCAGTTCGGCAATCGCTTCTGGGATCGCCGGATACGGGTGATCGCGGAATTGGTAAAAGCTTCGGTTGGCGACTCCGCAATGGTAGACCATCAGCCCCGCCACGGTCACGCCGATCACACTTCTCCAAATGTCCTGGCGGCGCATCGTGCGGCCAAAGTCCGCTCCAAGACCAACGCCCCCGCCAAGGCAAAGAATAGATTCGTGTAAGCCAGGAACTTGAAGGGGTTCGTGAACTTGTTCAAACCCGGCAGCTTGCTGGTGATCGTCCACACCAGGCCCGTATCGCCCAGGGCCATGATTACCGCCACCGCTGCGCAGGCCAGCCACACGTTCCGAACGAGTCCGCGACGCATCCACGCGAACCAGTTTCGGTTGCGCCAAGTCATCACCAGCCCCAAGGCGACGGTTCCCCATGCAAGACAGGCCGCGGCAAACACGGTGCCCGAGTAATACAGCGGTCCCATCGAGCCTCCGTGCCCGTTGGGGTGCGGCGCGTCGGCCAGGGGATAGGGCAAGAGCACCGCGACGAGGGCACGGTCGATGCCGTTCCCGCTCGCTGCGCGTTGGATGTGGCTGGCCTCCTGGCCCTGCACCAGCAGAAGCGGTGCCGACAACCCTAAGCCCAGCGCCAAGGCCGGCAGTACCCAGAGTGCCCTCGGCAGGGGAACCGCGCACAACACTACGAGCAGCGTAATGGCCAGCAGGAAGAAACCCACGGAGTAGGCCCACATCTGCACGTTCCCCGCATGGAAGAACGCGCCGATCACCAGTCCCATTGCCAGCACCCATCGGATTCCCACGCGCCCCGATTGCAGGCCGATCACGCCGACGATCAGCAAGGGGGTCCAGAGATGGACCGGCGCCATGTAGTACCAGGAGCGTCCGGCGACCAGCGCGAATCCGGAGAGGACATAGGATAGGCCGGCCGCGGCGGCAAGCGGCGGAGAGATCCCCGCGCACTGCGCGGCCCAGAACATCGCCAACAAACCCGCGCCCAGATGGAGGATGGAGAAGACCTCCATCGAAAGCATTTCGTTGCCGAGCACGTGCCGAGCGACTAGATACGAACCGTAGGTGCCCGGATACGTCAGCGCGTAGTAGCCCAGGCTGCTCGTGGGGCTGCCGAGGAATTGTTGGGGATTCCAGACCGGAAAGATGCCCGCATCCAGGCTCCGACAACCGTCGAGGATCGTGGGGAAGAACTGGGAGAAAGTGTCGTCCTCAGTGAAGTAGTACGGTTCCTGCAATTCAAGAAGGGTCATGCCGGTGGCAAATACCCCCAGCGCCGCCAGTGCCCATCCAAAGGATGCTCGCGCATGCCCGACTGCCTCCGGAGCGTCCTGTCCCTCCTGGCCGTCCAGTCCCAGGCCACGGCGAAGCCATTGCTTTCGCCCCGGCTTCGCCAGCAGCCAGGCGGCCGCGATCCAGCCCGCCACCAAGTACACGACCATAGGGACGAACAGGCCCAGAAATCGGCCCACGAACAGCCCGTCGCCTGGCCAGTTCATGCGGCGAGTCTGCCACCAAAGCCGGGAGCGCGTAGCCGAGAGGCCGCGATGGGAACGGAAAAGCGTCCCCGGTCGCCGAATCCAGCCGCCCAGCCCAACCTTGGCCTCTTGCCATTTCCAGGTTTCTCGCAGTTCGCTGCCGGCAAACGCGAACTCCGCTTCTCCCACGCAGACGCGCACCGTGCGGACCTTTGCCAAGGTCTCATCGGGTACGAACAACACGACCTGATCCATCAAGCCGGCGGTGGGCTGTTCCCAGCGGCAGGCACCGGAGGATCGCTGAAACCATCGCTTCGGCCGCGTTCTCTGCCCTTCGCGGATTTCGATCGTCGCCAACTCGTCTTCGGCCGGCCCTTCGACCACGACCGCGACCGGCAGAGCCGTGTGCTCGGGCCGGAGACCGAGATCGAAATCAAGATTCACCACATAAGTGCAGTAGGCGGCGATCAGCAACACGGCGGCGCACGTGACGTACCTTCGATGGGTTGCCGCCGGACGGAGAGCTTTCAAAGAATACTGAAACCGCATGCACCTCACCCCCGGAGAGATACCCGCCGATCGGCCGCCGCCACGATGGAAGCCGAGGGCCCGACGGGATATTGGGCAAGTTCAATACCGGCAGGCGCTCTAAGCGTCAAGGCCGCTTGGAGAAATGCCAAAGCGCGGTGTGCCACTCGCGGGTGCAGGGAGGCTCCCTTCAGTGGATAGCCTTTCAGCCTTCAGTGGGGGTGGCAACCCTCGTGCGGCGCACGCGGACGGCCACGCGGACGCCAACTCCGAGCGAAACGCGGCAGGAAACCGCTGAAAGCCCCGGGACAGGCCGCTACGGCGTGCCGGGAGCGTCAGGGGTGGGTTTAGGGGAAGAGGCAGCAGATGGCTTGCGCCCGGTCCACCGCCCCGGGGCGCCTCCGATTGCCGGGGCAGAGCCTTCGCTGCTTCGCCGGGCCCGCGCACGCCGTCGCTCACTTCCACCTTCAAGCGATACGTTTTTGCCGGCGGCTTTTTTTCCCACGACCGCTCGTAATGAAACCGCAGGTCTGCGACTTCCCTTGGTTTGCGCTCGAAAGCGGAAGACATGGAACTCTGGACCGCCCGGTCGCGATTGGCCCTCGTGTTCGACTTTCGGCTCACCTTGGCTCTGAAGAATCTTCTCGTTCTGCTTTGCCAGGCGATAGCTGTATCCCGTCCCGCCCTGGACGGGAAGCCGCACGGCCAGTAGCGATCCGGCCGCGATCTTCACTCGGCCCTCGGTGCCCTTGGCGGTCACGACGGTCGTCGGTTCTTTCTCGCGTTGTTCCATTTTCGCCGATGAATCAGAGAGGTCAGCCGGTCCGAGCCCGGCGATGCAGGCGGCAATCGCGGTCGCTACCCAATTGGTAAACATCAGGCTCTCCTCAACAGGAACCTACTGCCCAACCGCCACCGCGGCTTTGTGCGGCCGGAGAGTTCGACCGCGGCAGACGGTTCTGAAATCGACTTCAAAACAACTTATCGCCCCAACCGTCGCGTGTTCCGACCGTTCAGTATGCCGAAGCCGGTTCCCTTCTTGAATAGGGCCCCCAACTCAGGTATCTTAGAGCCGATCCCAGAACCTTGTGCGGCCTCCCGATTTCCCGGCCGCGCAATGCCGATGTGGTTATTGGTGGATCGGTTTTAGAGCCGATTCCAGAACCTTGTGGGGCCTCCCGAGTTCCCGGCCGCGCAAGGCCGTTGCGGTTGTTTTTGGATCGGTTCTTAGCGGCGTGCCAACGGCCCGGCTGCCTGTGATTTCGGATGGCGTACGTCCTTTGCCCATTCCCTCGCCAACTCAGGAGGATCGACCCGTGGATAAGTGGCCCATCGGCGTGTTTGCGAGCATCGATGCGGGTTTGGGGGTGAGACTGGAGGTGGTGCACGAATTGGGCATCCCCACGGTTCATCTCCACGCTCCTCATCGGCAAACGCGTACGCGTGACAACGCTCAGCGGTTTGTTGAGCGGCTGAAGGACCTCGGCATCACGATCACGGCCGTATTCGGCGGCTTCGACGGCGAGAGTTATGCCGATATTCCCACGGTCGTTCGCACCGTGGGGCTCGTGCCCAAGGCGTCGCGCGTGGCCCGTGTTCGCGAAATGAAGGAGATTCTCCGACTTCGCGCGTCTGCTGGGCTCCAACGTCGTCGCACTTCACATTGGCTTCGTCCCGCACGACACGAGCGACCCCGACTATGGGGAGATCGTGGCGATGGCTCGGAATCTGTGCGACTACGTCAAGGCCAACGGGCAGAACCTGCATCTGGAAACGGGCCAGGAGACCGCCGACGGCCTGTTGCAGTTTCCTCCAGGACGTGGGGCGCGACAACCTGTTCATCAACTTCGATCCGGCCAACATGATCCTCTACGGGACTGGGAATCCGATCGAGGCCCTGCGCAAGGTGGGCAAGTTCGTCCGTAGCTGCCACTGCAAAGACGGCGCTGGGCGGCCAACCCCGGCCAAGAGTGGGGCACCGAGGTTCCCTTCGGCCAAGGCGACGTGGGCGCGGAGGTGTTCCTTCGCACGCTGAAGGAGTTCAACTACGACGGGGCCCTCACGATCGAGCGTGAGATTCCCCAGGAGCCCGAGCGTCAGAAAGCCGAAATCGGCCAGGCCGTCCGCTTGCTCAGCGAACTCCGGCAAAAGGTGCTATGAATGCCCAAGCTCTCGATGACCGTTTCCCATTGTCTCGGGGCTGACGAGGCGGTACGCCGCCTGAAAGCCCGTTACCATGCCATGAAGGACCGGCACGCGGCGGATCTCAAGGACCTCGAGGAACACTGGAACGGCAATACCCTTCAGTGCCGTTTTCGGGCCCTGGGCATGCACGTTGCCGGCACGGTCACGGCGGATGCGCAGGCCGTGCGGATTGATGCCGAGTTGCCTTTGGCGGCGATGATGTTCAAAGGGATGATCGAGAAGCGCGTCCGCGATGAACTGGGACTGATCCTCGCCTGAAACCTTGACTGGGGGCCCTGCTGCCGTCGCTTCGGCAACCTTCGGCCTTCTTAGAGCCGATCCCAGAACCGTCTGCCGCCCTGAAATCCTCCGGCCGCATAGGGCCGCTGCGGTAGTTTTCGGATAGGTTTTTTGGAGCCGATCCCAGAACCTTGGGAGGTGCCACGCTTCTCCGGCCGCACAGGGCTCCAGCGACAGTTCTGGGATGGTTCTTAGGCTGGAACGAGTTGGTCGAGCGATTGCGCCAGCCCGTTGCGGTCGAACGGCTTGATGACGAAGTCCGACGCCCCGGCCTTGAAGGCCTCGCGGAGCACGGCTTTTTGATCCAGCGCGCTGACGACGAGTACGCGTGCGTTGGGATCGAACTGCATGATTCCGCGGAGGCCGTGCAGGCCGTCGTAGTCGGGCATGACGAGGTCCAGCGTGACGGCATCCGGCTGCAACTGGCGGTAGCGGTCGATCGCTTCCTGGCCGTTGATGGCCTCGCCGACGATCGTCCAACCCGCGTGTTCCGCGGTGTCCTTGATCATCGCACGGATGATGATCGCATCGTCGGTGACGAGCAAGGTTCGGGACATGGGAGTACCCTCGTCGAGAATGGTTCCGTGAGGCGTGTTTTAGAGGATCCGGGCGGGATGACCGACGATTTCGACCACGACTTGTCCGGTCGCGGGATCGAACCCGGCGCGGCGTCCCTTGGTGCCGCCGCACGTCCTGGGCCACGATTCGGATCGCGACGGCGGCCAAGGCTCGCGTCACCGCCTCGACGTTCGACTGGCCGACCTGCAAGGGACCGTACGTGCCGAACATGCATGCCCCTCCGGTGATCTTTGCCACCAAGCCGCTCCGCACGGCGCCGCAATGGCTCCAGTTCCCGCAGCATCAAGGGAATCGCCGTGTCGGCGAACTTTGCCCCGCTGGCGGGTCGGCCCGTCGAGTCCGGCAATACGACGTGGGCCAATGCTCCCACGTGCAGGCGCGGATGGTACAGCGCCACCCCCACGCACGAGCCGAGGACGGCACTGAGGGTTGCGGGCGGTCGAGCCACGTCGCTTGGCCCATCCCGACCATCTTGTTTTCGTGCGTCTCGAGTACCGCGCAGGCAACCATGAGTCGTATCCGTCGAGTCTGAGGTGGTTTCCGTCGGTCACGCGTTGATAGTGCAGCGCTGTTCTCCATCGCCTTGCGCATTCCTTCCGTGGGGACGAAGATCACACGCCAGTTGAGTTCTTCGCCTTCCCGGTGGAAGCCGGTCCGGCAGATCAGCACCTGGTCGCCGCTTGCCGCCTGGGCCACAAGCGCCTGCTCGAGCACGCTGGCGCCGTAGTCCTGGATGAAATAGGGCGCCGACGGAACCAGGTCCGCGTGGATCAGCCGGGTCAGCGCGTTCATGTAGGCGCAGCCGAGGATGTTGCCGGTTTCGGTCAGCGCCGATTTCTCCAGTTCGCTCCATTCGGGCTTTCGCTCGCACGGCGGCGTCCGAGCAGCGACGCCACGAGCTGCCGGCCGTTCGCTTCGTCGAAGGTGAGGATCATCTCCCCGCCGACTTCCCCTTGCGAGCTGAGCACGACCATCGTCAGCAGGTCGTCGCCGAGGTTCAGCTCGCTGCAGACGTCCTCCAGCGGGATCTCCCGCACTTCGTCCAGCGTGAGCGTGATCAGGCCGTCGGTCCAGCGGCACATGGCCGCGGAGGCGTCGTGCGTCGCCGAGGCGAACAGCTGGTGCAAGACGTCGAGTCTCTCGGCGTGGGCGGGCAGTGCCGTGGTCATCATTCAGTCTCCTAGGCAGTGGTAGCGGCGAGGTTTGTGTGCGAAGCCATGTCGATCAGGGCGGCAACGTCGAGAATCAGCGACACGCGGCCGTCGCCGAGGATGCTGGCCCCGGCGATTCCGGCCACGTTCCGGTAGTTCTCGGCCATCGACTTGATCACCACGTCTTCTTCGCCAAGGACGCGGTCGACGGCCAGGCCGATCTCGTGCCCGCGTTCGCCGACGATCACCAACGTCGTCTCGTCCGGCTTCGCGGTCTGCCGCTGCGCGGCTCGCGCCGATGCCAGGCGAAGACCTCGTCCAGCCGGACCACGGAGATCACGCGGCCGCGGACGCGGGCCGTCCATAGCCCGTGGATCGGTGCGTCATGATCGCTCTGCACGACACGCTGACGATCTCGACCACCGATTCGATCGGCATGGCGAACACGTCGCCGTCGATCTCGACCATCAGGCTGGGCAGGATCGCCAGCGTCAGGGGCAGCTTGATCGTGATCGTCGTTCCCTCGCCCGGCGTGCTGTCCAGCTCGATCGAGCCGTTGAGGTCTTCGATCTTCGACTTGACGATGTCCATTCCCATGCCCGCGGCCCGGAGACCTCGGTGACCTTCTCCGCGGTGCTCAGCCCCGGCTCCCAGATCAGGTTGATAGATCTGCTGCGGCGTGAGCTTGCTCGGCGTCGGCCGGCGCTGACGAGCCCCTTCTCCAGGGCCTTCTTCAGGATCCGCTCGGCGTCCAGTCCCTTGCCGTCGTCGGTCACCTGGATGACGATGCTGTTGCCGCGGTGGAAGGCGTCGAGCGTGATCGTTCCCTCGCGCGGGCTTGCCGGCCGCCTCGCGGACCTCGGGCGAGTTCGATGCCGTGGTCGGCGGAGTTGCGGACCATGTGGATCAGCGGATCGCCCAGCTCGTCGATCATCCGCTTGTCCAGCTCGGTCTTCTCGCCGTTGATCACCAGGCGGATCTGCTTGCCGTTGGCCCGCGTGATGTCGCGCACGACGCGTTTGAACCGGGAGAACAGCGGCCCGATCGGCACCATGCGCGTGTCCATCACGCTCTGCTGGATGCCGTCGGTGACGCGGTCGAGCTGGTGGACGGCTTCGAACAGATCGTTGAGCGAGCCGCGCACGTCGGTGATCGCCGCCATCTCGCGGCGAACCGCCTCCAGGTCGTTCTGGATCCGCCGGGCCTGGCTACGCAGGGATGCGAGTTCCGCCTGCATGTGGCCGCTGGCCTCGTGCGTCTCTCCGCCCGCCATCCGGTCCAGCATGCCGAAGACGTTGCCGAGCGCGTTGCGTCGACTGACGGCTGCCCGACGGACGGCCTTGAGTCGATCGGCGATCTGCGCGAAGCGGGCCTTGCTGATCACCAATTGGCCGGCGAGGTTCATCAGTTGGTCGAGCCGGTCGATGTCGACGCGGAGGGTCTCGGTCGGCTTGCCGAACCGTCGGCCGCCGGCCTTACCCGCGGCGAATCGTCGCCCTCGGCCTTTGCGGCCGGCCGTGCGGCCGGTCGGCGCTGCACTCTGGCTTGGCGAAGCTGCCGCAACGGCGCGAGTCGGCGCCGCCGGACGTCGGGACGCTCGTGCGGCCGCCCGCCTTCGGCGACTGCTGCTGGCAGCGATTGCGGGCCGCCTCGCGCTCGGCACGTGCCGGTTCGCAGACGCGTTTCCGCCGTTCCGCGGCCGGGGCGGTCCCCTGAAGCGGCTCGACGATCACCTGCTCCACTCCGGCCACGCGGAGGTGTCGGTGCACCATCTCCGGAAGCCGGTCCGTCGTCACCAGGCCAAAGGAAACCTTGTCGAGAGTCCTCGAACTCTTCGAGCTTTTCGGGCGGGGGATCGAAGTAGCAGACCTCGCCGAGGTTGGAGAGCTTCTCGTAGACCAACTGCGCCTTCAGTCCGACCAGGGGAAGGTTCGGCCGGAAGACGACCTCGCCGATCAGAACGGTGCTCGCTTCGGGCGCTTGACGCGCAGCCTCGCGCCGCAGGCGCTTCGGCGAGTCTTCCAGGACCCGCGGGCGCGGCGGCGGGCACCGGCACGGGATCGGCAGTGAGGTTCGCAGGACCGCGGGCGAGGATTCCTGCGACCCGACCGACGCTGCTGCGCTGCGCCGCGATCAGTTCGCCGCGCCAGATCGCCGAAATGGTCCGAGGACGCGTCGCCCCCTTCTTCAGGGCATCCGACGATACTGCCGCAGCCCGTCGGTGCATTTCAGCAAGCGCGTCGGTCAGTTCCGGCGACAGCGTGCCCCCGGTGGTCACCAGGTTCTGCAGCAGGTCTTCCATCAGGTGGGCGCAGCTTGGCCGCCCGGTTCAAGCCCACCGAGGCCGCCGAGCCCTTGATCCGGTGCGAGGTGACCAGCAGCTTCTCCAGATGCCTCGCGGCTGCCGCCGCCTTCCAGGGCCAGCAGCGTCTCGGTCAGCTCGTCCAGCGAGAGCTCGGTCTCGTCGATGAAGATCGACAGGTACTTGTTGGAGATTTCGGCCTCGTCGCTGATTCCGGCGAAGACATCGGCACGCTCGCGACGTCTGCCGTCGCCATGGTCATGCGTCCGACGCCTTCGTCCCGGCGCGCACTGCCGCCAGGGGAATCTCCGCGGCTGCTTCGGGAGCGGCCGTTGCGGCCGGCTCGGTCTTCGGCAATCGTCGGTCTTCGGCAACGGTTCGTCTTCCGCGGCAGCCGGCGGAGCAACGCACTCGAGCTGAGCAGGATCCGTCGCGGCCGGCGCAGTCTCGACCGGCTCTGTCGCGCTCGGCTCTGTCGCGCTCGGTCCCAAGGCCCGTTCGGCGTCCGCCTGGCTCGATTGCTCGCGTTCGGCCCCGGCCGCCTGGAGCACCTGCTGGATTCCTCGAGCACGGATTCGCACTCGACGGGTTCCGCGTCGCTGGTCCTTGAGGGCCTCGACCAGGGCGACCAGCCGGTCGACGGCCTGGAACATCAGTTCGACCACGTCGCCGCTGACGATCAACTGGTCCTTGCGCGCCGCGTCGAAGACGTTCTCGACCTTGTGCGTCAGATGGTTGATGTCCTTCAGCCCCAGCATCGCCGACAGCCCCTTGAGGCTGTGGGCCGAGCGGAACATCTCGTTGAGCAGATCCTCGTCGCAGCGCTCGTGGTGGTCCTCGCCGAGCGACCGGACCCACTCGTCCAGCTGGAGCAGGTTCTCGTTGAGCCGGTCGAGCAACTGCGCCGACTCGTCGAGGAAATCGCCCAGCAGGCTGTCGAAGAAGTCGTCGCGGGCTGGCTTGAGGATCGCTCATCGTCCGTTACCCTTCGCTCATCCCTGTCGCTGCGGCCGCCGGTACAAGCCACGGTTGGATGCGCGCAAAGTCCTTGACCAAGTCGGCGACTCCCTCGGCCGCGCCGGCCACGAGCAGGCCGTCCGGGCCGCAATCGCCGCGCGGACGTTGGCCAGCACCGTCCGCTTCGACGCGTTGTCGAAGTAGATCAGCACGTTCTTGAGAAACACCAGGTCGAACGGGAGGTTCCGGAGCGGCGTCCAGCAGGTTGTGCTGCCGATAGGTGATCATGCTCGGTCAGCACCGGCTTGGCCTGCCACAGGTTCGGCTCCCTTGGCCTTGATGAAGAAACGGCGCCGGTAGATCTTCGGGCACCAGCCGCATCGCCCGCTCGCCGAACACCGCGCTCCGCGCCTGCTCGAGCGCTCCGACGCCGATGTCGGTGCCGAGGATCTGCACGTTCCACTGCGCCAGGTTCGGCAGGCAAGCGGCAATGCAACAGGCGATCGTCACCGGCTCGTCGCCGGTGCTGCACGCCGCCGACCAGATCCGCAGCGACCGCTTGCCCAGAGCCTGCCGCGCCCCTTCGGTGCACTGGGACAGATAGCTGCTGCGAGAACCAGTCCCATTGCGCCTCGTCGCGGAACAGGTACGTTTCGTGCGTGGTGATTTCCTGGAGGAAGGCGTCCCATTCGGGGTCCGCCGGCCGCAGGTTCTCGAGATGCTTGTAGTAGTCCTCGAAGTCCTTGATCCCCGTCTCGCGCAGCCGACGGCGCAGCCGGTTCGACAGCAGCGTCTTCTTCTGCGGCGAAACGCGGATCCCCGTCCGCTGGTAGATCAGGTCGGCGTAACGCGCCAATTGCACGTCGGTCACCTGCTCCGCCACGGTGATGGGGGGCACGGGCTTGATCGCGTCCGCCAGTCGTAGGGGGGAAAAACCTTCGTGGTCCACGGGTCCTCTTGCCTCTTCCTTCGCGCTTTCGGCCGGGGCGAGAACCGCGCCGCACGGGAAAGGCCTCCACTCCGTGGATGCCTTCCCGCGCCAGGCGATTGGCCTTTAGTTGCGTCCGGTCACCGATTCCACGATGCTCGCGTCTTCCTGGCCGAGGATCCTGTCGATGTCCAGCAGGATCAGGAGCCGGTGTTCCAGCTTCACCAGGCCGGTCAGATACTCTCGACCCAGGCCCGCGACCGTCGGCGGCGGCGGAGCAATCTGCTCGTGCGAGATCCGCAGCACCTCGCTCACCGCGTCCACGATGATTCCGATGGTCTTGCCCGCCACGTTGACGACCATGATCCGCGTTTCGTCGGTCGGGTCTTCCTGCGACAAGGCCGAAGCGCAACCGCAGGTCGACGATCGGAATCACCGTGCTCCGCAGATTGATCAGCCCCTTGATGTAGGGCGGCGTTTGCGGAACGCGCGTGATCTCGCCCATCAAGATGATCTCTTGGACCTTGGTGATCTCGATCCCGTACTCTTCCTGAGCAAGGCGAAAGCTGACCAACTGCATCGTCCCGGTCCCTTCGCCCAAACGCTTTTCCTGGAGGGTGGATTCTTGCATGGCAGTCGACACGAGTTGGCTCCTTATCTTGGTATCGCCGAAGAAACTAAGCGATCCGGAACGCACCGCTCGGGCCGATCGCCCGCCCGGTTTGCTCCTGTTCGCAGCAACTATAGGTCACATTGGAGCATGGAGCCGATTTCGAGAACCTTTTCGGAAATCCTCTCCGTGGAAGTTGCGACGCGACTGGTCCCAGGTGCACGGCCACCCCACAAGCCGCGCACGGCGCCGCCACCCAGAGGGGGCGCACCGCAGAACCGGAACGACCCGTACCGCCCCGCCCCGCCGAAAGTCACCGGGCCGGTAGCTGTTCCTTCAGGCCGGTGATCGGTTTTCCCCCCGCGCCGCCGCCTCGGCCGCCCCCAGGTTCTCGCGGCACGAGCCGCCCTCGTTCGATGGGCTTGGACATGTTGTCGGTCTGCGGCGCCGCCTCCCAATCCTGGCGGGCGGTTCCCGCTTGACTCGGCGTTTCGCTGACCTAGGGTTTACTTGATTTGCCGCCCTGCCGGAGGTCCTTCGTGGCTCCTCTGACCGGGCAACGCTCGTTCCCTCGCTAACTCACGCCCCTCGCGATCTGGAGAGACTGCTATGCCGGCCAAGGTCCTTGTCGCCGACGACTCGAGCACGATGCGCAAAATCATCATCCGCTCGCTCCAAGCCGTCGGCATTCCCGAGGCCACGGAAGCTGCCGACGGCAACGAAGCCGTGTCGATGTTCAAACCCGGCGAGTTCAATCTCGTACTCACCGATTGGAACATGCCCGGCAAGACCGGTCTGGAAGTGGTCAAGGAAATCCGCGCTCAAGACGCCAAGGTGCCGATCATTATGGTCACCACCGAGGCCGAAAAGGGCCGCGTCATGCAGGCCATCGAGGCCGGGGTCTCCGACTACCTCGTCAAGCCCTTCACGGCCGACACGCTCCGCCAGAAGCTGGAAAAGCACGGCTGCGCGGTCGAGCGCGCTAGTGGAATCGATCCCAGAGCCGGCAATCGCTGCCGGACTCTCCGGCCGCCGAGCATTATTCCGACGGTTGTGGGATGCGTTCTTAGGGTGATTGCCCTTTGCACTTCGTCCGGCGAGCATGAATCCCGCGGGGATTCGTGGGAACCCCGCCGGTGCCGGCAAGCGCTCTGCGCCGCGGACCATTAGCCGCGCGGAAAAACCTCCACGCGGCTCCCCGTCCGGCGGAAATCGCACCCGGCCGGCGCCAGGATCTTTTCCAACAACTCGTCGATCGAGGCGTTCTGGACGCGAATCGAAACCGGTTGGGTCAGCACGACGCCCGCCCGACGCATCGCTTCCTCGTCGATCTGCAACTCCAGATTCAGTTGCCCCGCCAGTTGTCGGAGCAATTGTCCCAGCATCCCCTGCACTTCGCCGCTGAACCGAGTCTCCTGGCTCTTCGGGCCGGGACGTGCCGCCGGTTCCCGGGGACCGCCCTCCTGCCCGTTGGCGATCCGCTCGTGATCTTCGATCGAACCGCGGACCACGATCCGATCTCCCGCGCGCCGTATCCGGCTTTGGGGCGCGAGCGCTTTGAGTTCACGGGCTCGCTGCTGGGGATCTCGACCGCCCGAATACTCTCGCTCAATTGCCGTTTCCGCATCGATCGGCACCAGCGCCGCGCCGCCGCCGTCGTCGAATGCCAGCGTCAGATCGAACTGGATCGCGATCAGGCTCACGCGATCCACGAGCGTGAGTGGTGGCAGGTCGCACCGGGCCCACAGATCGTGGGGAATCAACTCCAGCCCGCGCAGTTCCACGCCGCCACCGGCGGCCAACTCGCTGAGAAGCTGCCGCGGCGAGGCCAGATCCTCCCAATGCAACCGTTCGGACGCCATCCACCGTCGCGCCGCCGCGGGTGGGAGCGTGCGGAGTTCCTCCCGCCGCAGATACGCTAGCGTGCGCAAACGTGAGGCCGCCTCGGCCGGGCCCAGGTAGATCACCGGCCCGAACAGGCTCAGACTCTGCCCCTCCTCCTCGGCAATTCGTTGGAAAATCGCCAGCAGCGTCTGCTCTCGCAGGGTCAGGTCCAGCTTCCGGTCCGGATCCACGCGGCGATCGCGCAGCACGGCCACGCGGTGATGTCGCGAAAGCTCCTCCAGAGCGTCGCGCAACGGGGTCTCGGTCCAGGACGCGCTGGGCACCACCAGGCCAAACTGCCTTTGCAGGGCCGAACCGGTGAGCCACGCCACGGGTGGTGGAGCCTGAGCCCCCTGCCCCACCTGCGGAGCGAGCCACAAACTCACCAGCAACAGCCGGCCGATCGCTGCCCAATCCATCGCTTCCTCCCCGCATGAGGGGCGCGGTGCGCAAAGTCATTGCCTGCTGCTATTTTCGGCCAAGTTTCCCGCGGCGCGAAGACCTATTCGCCGCACGCAGTTCCGATTTCCGCTGGTGCGATCGGCAGCGGTGATTAGAATCGACAGTAGGGTCGCCGGTTTCCAGGAGAGGATTTCCTGCCGGCGATCCGGGCCCACTCTCGTCGGAGTCCATGCGGTGAGCCAAGAGCCGGTGCGCAGTCCCTATCTCGTCGAATTCTACCGCCAGTACCTGAACGACCAGGACACCGCGGCCTTTATCCGCAAGGCGTCGGAGAAGTACTCGCAGGGAACGCTTCAGCGCCTCACCGAGCAGGATTCTCCCTCAATCCGCCGTGCGGCCGTCCTGGCCTTGGGCTTCGTGGGCGACTACGAGGCCAACGCCAGCTTGGGCCGCGCCCTGCAAGATGAGGACCGCAACGTTCGGACGATTGCCCAGAACGGCATTCGCAACCTTTGGACCCGCGCCGGAACCGAGGAAGAGCGGCGCATGCTCAGCGCGATCATGCGCTTGAACGCAGCCCAGCACTACCACGACGCGGTCCGCCGTTGCGACGAACTGCTCAAACGCGCCCCGTGGTTCGCCGAAGTGTGGAACCAGCGCGCCATCGGACACTTCTCGCTTGGTCATTTCGGCGATTCGATCCGCGACTGCCACCAGGCCCTCGAGATCAATCCCTATCACTTCGCGGCTGCCGCCGGCATGGGCCAGGCCTATCTCCAACTGGGCAACACGGTTTCGGCCCTGGAGAGCTTTCGCCGAGCGCTGCGGCTCAATCCCGACCTGGAATCGGTCCGCGCCCAGATCACGCGTCTTACGCGGATGATCGAGGATAAATAGCGCCCGTCTTGGGCCGAACGGCGGATCGGTCTTCCCGCGGCCCGTGAACGGTGGTTTGCCGCCTGTGGGCCTGCCCGTGCAGGACTCACGAAGAACCTGTCTCCGAGCCGCCGCTGCGGCCTTGTGTGGCCGGAAGATCGCAGCAGCTCCCAAGGTTCTGGGATCGGATCAAAGAACCTACCCAGAACTGCTGCCGGAACTCCGTGCGGCCGGAGGATTCAGCAGCGGCACACGGTTCTGGGGTCGGCTCTAATACCGGCCGCCCTGCCAGCGGCTCGAACTCGGCTCCAGCGAGCCACCCGTCGGCGGGTCGCTTCGCCGCGCGGTGCTCGTCATGCGCCTCGACGGCACCGGCGTACCGCTCGGGATCCTGATAGAACCTCTGATACGATTCCTCGCTCGTGAACAGGTAGATGCGGTCTTCGTAGCGGGCTCCGATCTCACGCGTACCCATCGCGCTGACTGCCTGATCGACGGCCAAGACCACGTCGTTGCCCGCCAGTGCCGGGGCATAGCGGTCGGGGGCGGAATAGAATCGCTTCGCCTCTTCCGGCCCCGAGAACAGATAGGTGCGGCCGCGGTGAATCACCCCGTAGCGGCTGTTTCCACGTACCCACTGGTTTTTCTCCAGCAATTGCACCGCGCAGAAGCCTTCGAGGCCCAGCGGTGGACTGCCGGCCGGCAGCGCCTCGGCGGGCGGTGCGGCCGGCGGGGGCGACGAGCGCATCGCCGGGGCACGATCCGAGCGCGCTCGCGATGCGACTCCGCTCGTTCGTGCAGCCGCTTCTGCATCCTGCTGCCACGGCGGAGCCGAGTAGCCCTGCGGCGTCCCGGCGCGTGGGCTGGGCTGGTTGGCCACCTCGGGCGGCCGCTGGAATGTTCCCGCCGGACTTCGCCCTGCTCCCGCGATTTGCGGCATCTGCACGTTGGGCGTAAACGGATCGGCTACACCAGGATCGGCGATCGGCCCTGCGGGTCGCGCGGCGGCGTAGGCACCTCCGGCCCCGGGATCATAACCCTCGTACCCGGTCCGCCCCGCGCCGCGCTGGGCTGCATTTTCGCCTGCGCCGCCGGGGATCTGGGCATAGGGCATGCCCCAGTCCCGCGCCACGTCCGCCGCCGGCAATCTGCCGGAGCTTGCCGGCATACTGCGATGCCCCGACAAACCCCACGCTGCGTCCGATTTCCCCTCCTTGGGGCGTAATCAGAAGATCGGTCGGATAGGCTGTGACTCGATATTGCCGCGCGAGGGCCGGAAACTGTTCGACGTTGACTTTGACCGGAACGCACTGATCCTCGACGGCAGCGGCAACTTCCGGTCGCGAAAACACGTCCCTTTCCATCATCATGCAGGGCATGCAGGTTTCGGACCAGAAGTGCAACAGCACGGGCCGGTTGGTCTGAGCTGCCACGGATTTAGCAGCCTCGAGGTTGGTTTGCCAGGAAATGGCCTGCTGAGCAGGAGCTTGGGCCACTAGCCCCAGGCCGTACACTGCCAGGCACGTTACCCAATGAAATGCCCGCATCGTCGTGGGTCCCCGAACATGAGAAGCATGTGGAGAAGATGTCGAAGCTCAAGCGGCCGGCATCGGGCGCCGGCGCTTTCTCTTTATCGGATCGCTGCTCCCGGGAAACGGCAGGAAAACTAAGGGGTTGTAACAGATTTGTCGATTTTTCCTTGTAGAAAGCAGGGGGTGGTGCTTTTCCGACTTGCAAAGGATCGTAGAATAGGGTATACGAAGATGCAGAGCGGTACCCTTCGGGTAGCTGCATCTGGCTTGGGGTCTGGTTTCCCGTGGATCGACCCCCGCGCGTAGAGTGGCGCTTCGTTCGCCCAGGCTCCTTCGGATGGAAGCAGGGCCGGGATTCGACTTCTGAACAAAAGTTCAGGATTGGCTTCCGTGGAACGATGCGCGACCGCGGTTTAGACCGGTTTCACCGGTGCCATGCGGAAAGGTCCGCGGGACGCTTGACATCAAGTGCGGGGTGGTTAAGATAGCCGTAGTTTGAGTTCTGCCTAGCAGGTAGGCGCTGTCGGCCCATGATCTTGCATCTGTGGGCCTCTCCTCGCCGGAAGGAAGTGCTTGTAGCGGGGGACAGAAGAGGCTTCTCGACCTGTGGCCGTGGCATTTCGGTGCGTCGTCGCTGGGGAAGCCCCTGGGGCGGCGATGAAGTCTGCTGCTGCCGATGGCTTGATCTGGTCGACGAGGGTCGGTTGCCTGTTGCCAAGCAAGGCAAGGGATTTTCCTACGAGGTCGCTCGGGCAGATGCTCTGATCGCGACCTGCTGGTGTGCGAAACGATTTTCGTCGCAGGACGGGAATTGACTTCTTGGTTGAGGTGCGCCGGCCTATGCCGTGCGCCTGCTCTGCGATCTCTTGGGATGGTTCCCGAGCGTCGCGCTTGAGGTGCGCGGTCGTGCAAGAGACTCTTTCTGGTGGAATATGGGAAAGAAGAAGAAGGGTCGGCCCCGCGGACGCGGCGGCCCCCAAGGAACAACATGTATCGAAACCGGATCGCTCGAACTCCGATCGGCCTGGACCGGGGAACGGTCGCGAGTATGAGCCCGTCGCCGACAACGGCGAAGCCGGACCCGTCCAGCCCGGCGGCGGCGTGCTCGAAATGCACCCCAACGGCTACGGCTTCCTCCGCGATCCGGCCGCCAACTACGTCCGGCAGCTGACCGACCCGTTCGTGCCCGGCAGCATGATCGAGAAGTTCGGGCTCCGCGAAGGAGTGCTTGCTGCAGGGCATGGTCCAGCCCGGCCGCAAGCAGCAGGGCCCGCGGCTCAAGGAAATCCTCGACGTCGACGGCATGCCGCCGGAGAGTACCGCAACGTCAAGACCTTCGACGCAGCTGACGCCGATCAATCCCGAGTATTGGCTCAAGCTCGAAACCGGGCCCGCGCCGCTGACCACGCGCGTCATGGACCTGCTGACGCCGCTGGGCAAAGGGCAACGGGCGCTGATCGTCGCTCCGCCGCGCACCGGCAAGACGATCCTGCTGCAGCACATCAGCCAGGCCATCGGCAAGAATTCACCCGGAGATCAAGCAGTTCATCCTGCTCGATCGACGAGCGGCCCGAAGAAGTCACCGACATGAAGCGGAACGTGCCCGGCGAGGTCGTCGCCAGCAGCCTCGACCGCGACATCGAGAGCCACGTCCGCCTCTCGCAGCTGATCGTCGAACGCTGCCGGCGGCTGGCCGAAATGGGCAAGGACGTCTTCCTCTGCCTCGACTCGATCACGCGGCTGGCCCGGGCGCTTCAACAAGTGGGTCGGCAACACCGGCCGCACGATGTCCGGCGGCGTGGACATCAAGGCGATGGACATCCCCAAGAAGCTCTTCGCCACCGCACGGCTCTTCGAGGAAGGCGGCTCGCTGACCATCGTCGGCACCGCCCTGATCGACACCGGCAGCCGCATGGACGAACTGATCTTCCAGGAGTTCAAGGGGACCGGCAACATGGAGTTGGTGCTCGACCGCAAGCTGGCCGATCGCCGCGTCTGGCCGGCGATCGACATCAGCCAGTCCGGCACGCGCCGCGAGGAGAAGCTCCTTCCGCCCGAGACGCTGCACGCCGTCACGATGCTCCGCCGCACGCTTTCGAGCATGCACCACGTCGACGCGATGGAGCAGCTTGACCTCGAAGCTTGGCCAAGTTCAAGTCGAATCAGGACTTCATCGACTTGATCAGCGGCGCCCACCTCGTCGATTAGGCCGTCCCCGCGTCGATCGGGGGCATGCCGAGCGAATCCCGCCGGCGTTGCCCTGCTCGACCGGCGGATCGCGCCACTTGACGCATGGCCCTGCGACGTGCAAACTTCAACGTCGCGAGTGTTTCCGGAGGGTAAGCGAATGGCTAGCGGCCACACTGGAAATGTGGTGCCGGGAAACCGGTTGCGGGTTCGAATCCCGTGCCCTCCGCTTGAAGGGTCTGCGCTGAGGACCTGTCCCTGAATTGCCGCTGTGCCCCGGTGCTGCCGGGAGGGTTCCTGAGCGGCCCAGGCCGCGATCGGCTTCCCAAGGGCTGGAACGTTGGATGAGGGCGTTCCGCCCTTTTTTTCGTTTTGAGGACACACCCATGCTTCCGCGCTGGACTGTTTGCATCGCCGCGCTCGGCCTGATCGCCCGGCCGGCGCTCGCTGCCGCCGATGGCTTTCCCTGGGGCCGCTATCAGCGCCAGACCGACACATGGTTCAAGTCCGACGAGGCGAAACAGATCGCCCAGAATGTGCTCAGCCATCAAACCCCGCATGGCGATTGGCCGAAGAACCTCGATACGGGCGCCGCGCCCTATCAAGGCGACCCCGCGGCGTTGAAGGGAACCTTCGACAATAGCGCCACCTTGGGGGAGATCCGGTTTCTTGCCCGGCTCTACCGCATCACGGGCGACGGCCGCTATCAGGCGGCCATGCTCAAAGCCGTCGACCACGTGCTGGCCGCGCAGTATTCCAACGGCGGCTGGCCTCAGCACGCTCCCCCGCCCGCCAACGCCTACCACCGCCACATTACCTTCAACGATGGCTGCATGGTGAACCTCATGGTCTTCGTCCGCGACCTGGGGGCGTCGAAGGAATTCGACATGCTCGACGCTCTGCGCCGCCAGCGGGCGCGCGAGGCGTTCGACCGCGGCATCCAGTGCATCCTCCGCTGCCAGATCCGAGTGCAGGGCAAGCTCACCGTCTGGTGGCGCAGCACGATGAGCGAACCTTCGAGCCGCGCAAGGCCCGCAGTTACGAGCATCCTTCGCTCAGCGGTGCGGAGAGCGCCGGCATTGTCGGCCTGCTCATGAGCCTCGACAAACCGAACCCGGAAGTCGTCCGCGCAATCCAAGCCGCCTGTGCGTGGTACGACGAGGTCAAGCTGGTCGGCATTCGGCAGATTCGCGTCGACGGCGACAAGCGGATTGTTGCCGATCCCGCCGCCCCTCCCCTTTGGGCCCGCTTCTACGAAATCGGCACGAATCGGCCGATCTTCAGTGGGCGTGACGGCGTGATCCGCTACGACATCGCCCAGATCGAGCCGGAACGCCGCAACGGTTACGCCTGGTATGGCGAGTGGGGCAAGGAGGTTGCCGAGGCGGGGGCCCGTTGGAAGGCCGCTCACGGGCAGCCAAAGGAGGGCAAAACAGCTCGATAAACCGCCCCCTATCCCCGCCGTCCCTTGCGAAATGATGCGCGGGTGAGGAGCCGATCTCCAGCCGTCGTGGCCGCCGTCCGGTCGATCATCCGGGGCGGAGTTCCTGAGGAGCGGTTGCAGGAGGTGCTGCGATTCTCCGGCCGCACCGAGCCGCCGTGGCGGTTCCGGGAAAGGTTAGGGTTTCGCCCGCGTTGCGGGAGAAGATTTGCTGGGGGGCAGCGAAACGGACCGACCGTCATCCTGAAGATCTCCCCATCGAAGCTCGACCGAGATCAAGCAATGCCCGTTCGCCAACTGGTTATCCTGCTCGCCCTTTTCGGGTCGTGTTTGGCAATTGTCGGCATTGCCTCGGCGAGCGGAAGTGAACTGTTTTTGTTTCTTCCCGTCCGACGTGTCTCGCGGCCACCCTCGCATCCGGGCGTGATCCTCGCCTTCCTCATCTTCAGCCCGATTCTGACTTTCTGGGTGCGGCAGAACGGCGTGTACTTCTTCATTCTCCTGGCCTTCGGAATACTGCTCGGCAGTGCCGTGGGCTTTTTCGTGTTTGGCTGGACGCCTTCATGGGCGCAGCACTTGCTGGGCGCTGCCATGATCGCCACAAGCATCTATGCCTGGAATCAGAAACACTACTTCGAGGAGTGAGGGGTAGTCGATAACGATTCGAGAGCCCTTCTCTCTTCGATTGACGACGTTGGCGACGATATGCGATCCCTCCTCAACCGGTCCCTTCGCGCGATGGCCATCGTCGTTGCCATGGTTTGGGCCTCGCCCTACACGCTCTTGGGCCTGCTCGTCGGCACGATTGGCCTCTGCACTCGCGGGCGAGTGCGCATGCGGAGCAATGTCGTCGAGTTCTACGGTGGCGGCGTGAAATGGCTGCTGCAGCGGTTTCCCGGCGGGCAGTTCCCCCTGGCGATCACCTTGGGGCACACCATTCTGGGACAGACCGACGCCGCCCTGGATATTTCGCGCGATCATGAACTGGTACACGTCCGCCAATACGAGAGGTGGGGGCCGCTGATGGGGCCTGCCTACCTGGGTTGCAGCCTGGTGCTCTGGCTCATGGGCCGCAGGGCGTATCATGATAATCCGTTCGAGCGCGAGGCATACGAGCAAGGGGGCGGATCGGAGGATATGCAGTAGGGTCGCATCTTCCACAAACCGTGAGCCCCGATCTGGTCTTCGCGGATTGCCGCCCTCAGAACATCGCTCAAGATGGTTGGGATCATGGCTTGCTTTCCCGCACACCGGGCGGTCGGTCAAGGCGTCAGCTTCGGTCCGAGAGGCTCCAAGCACAGGCGTCGAGGCCGGTCGCCGGCCGCACGCGGCGCCCGCTGCCTGCGCTCCCGCGTGCGTGTCGCCATGCCGTGCCCGAACATACTGACTCTCGCGCACGCTTGACCTCCGCCGGCGGATGCGCGAAAGTAGTGGAAACGTGAGACCGAACGTAAGCGTTCACGGCCCGAGAAGCGAAGGGGACAGGTCCCGAGTTTTCGGTCAGGCGGCTGCTGTGATGACAGAGCCTTGCGGCCGAAAAATGGACTAGTCCCGGGCTGGCCCGTGAACGGTTACGACCGAACCCAAAGGAAGGCGACCATGAAGCGAACATCCTCCGCCACGACCCTCTCGCGTCGCGCGCTGCTCTGCGGTTCCGCTCTTGCTGGCGGCGCGTGGTCGCTTGCTGCGGCTGCACGAGCCGCGGACGCTCTGCCCACTCACCCCCAAGCTCCGCCCGAGGACTACCGCATCCAGCGCGGACGGATCAAGCAGTCGGTGTATGACTGGTGCTTTGCGCCCTTGCCGACGGAGCAGCTCATTCGCGCCTGCCACCGCATGGGAATTCCGGCAATGGACGTGGGGGCCGAGCACTACGAGCTGCTCGCCCAGCTTGGCATGAAGGTCACGATGGTCGGCAGCCATGGATTCACTTCCGGGCCGTTCAGCCGTAAGAACCACGCCGGTTGCATCGAGAAGCTTCGGTCGGCTATCGATCGGGCCGCCGCCTGCGGCTCGTCCAACGTGATCACCTTTACCGGCGTGCGGGAAAAGGGAGTCACCGACGAGCAGGGGGCCCGCAACTGCGTGGATTGCTGGAAGCAGGTGATCGCCCATGCCGAGGCCAAGGGCGTCAGCCTTTGCCTGGAAATCCTCAACACGCGCGACGCCTCGCACCCCATGAAAGGGCATCCCGGCTACTTCGGCGACGACGTTGAACGGTGCATCGACCTGATCCGGCGGGTCGACTCGCCGCGGATGAAGCTGCTGTTCGACATCTACCACGTGCAGGTGATGAACGGCGACGTGATCCGCCGCATTCGCCAGTACAAGGACCACATCGGACACTACCACGTCGCCGGTGCGCCGGGCCGCGACGAGCCCGACGACACGCAGGAGATCAACTATCCGGCGGTGCTGCGCGCGATCCTCGATACCGGCTACGCGGGATTCGTCTCCCAGGAATTCATCCCCACCTGGCCCGACAAGCTGGCCGCGTTGCGCCATGCCGTGCGGATCTGCGACGTCTAATTCCGCCCCCTTCGATCCAAGCGCAAGGGGCACGCGCTCGGCAGCCCCCGTCCTCGGGTCCATGGAATTGCCGGCGGAATTACCAGCGGAATTGCTGGGCCCCGCCTAACGGCAATGACCTCGGGCGGCTTTCATTGCGCACCCCCCAATTCGTGTGGATCGCCGCCGGCGCGATCATGCCGCATTCCACTCCTAAGGAGGGTGCCATTGTACGCGTAAATTGTCCAGCGTGGGCGTGTGGCTTCAGGGCCCCGTTCAGGGCCGATCAGTAAAGCCACTCGCCAAAAGGACTTGCTATGCGGTGGCTTTGGAGATACAATATTTGTAATTGCAGTAAATGCAACTGTGGATCACGGAAGTACTTGCCCCTCTCAAGACCGAGCTGAAATGTCGCATATCACGATCACGCGCGACGACCTTCTCCGCGACCGCCAAGGGAGAACTTTCTCCGACGTGTTGAATGATCCCGAGCAGCCCTTTGACCGCGTGCTGGAGTTTTTCAGCGACGAAGGCCGCCAACGCCGCATGGAGGAATCGGAAATCCATCATGACCGGCCCCCGCTGGCCGGAGTGGTGCGCGAGTTGGAGACGCAACCCGCCATCGATGAATTCCTCTCCTCCCAGCATCCGCGTCGGACGAAGCGATTGCGGCAGGCCGTGGGCGTCGTCGTGAGGATCATCATGGAGCGTCGGGGATGGAAGAAAACCGGCAAGAAAGGTTCCTTGGGCGTACGCGCTCCGGTCGCCCCAAGGACCGCGACGCCAGGAGCCTACCACAACACGGGAGGGCTGGCTTTCTGGTTCCTTCGAGCCGAACGTTACCAGTGCACCGACCGAGTGGCGTATCCTTCGGTCCGCAAACGTGCCCGAAGCTCCGCGCATCTTCTCCCTCTCGGCAATCGGCAGCCGACCGACAAGGTCGAGGAGCAGGATCCCAGAAGCGTTGTTTTGCCGATGACGGTGGGCGACGGAAAAACGAGTCGTTCCGGAGATTTGCCATGAGTTCCTTTCGAGTTTGGCTGCGTCCGGCTGAGAGCAATTGCCACGTGCGAGTCGACGGTCTGGGCAATGCACAATGGCTTCTCGGCCGACTCAGCCAGTCGTTCGTTTTCAAGACCAGCGAGGAACTGCACGAAGACCGGGAGTCGTCGTGCTGCACGTTCCGCGTAGCGTACAGTTCGCAGGTTCCTCGCCGCGCCTTCGAAAGGCTGTTGGCTTCGATTGCCGAGGTGAATGTCTTACTGGACTCGGCATAGGGCGGTAGTCTTAGGGCCGATCCCAGAACCGTGTGCCGCTGTTGAATTCTCCGGCCGCGGAGGGCGGCCGTGGCGGTTCCGGGATAGTTTCTTAATGCAACTCGACCTCGAACCATAAAGGAGCGATCCATGGCATCTCTTGGCAAAGCCGCCTTCAAAGGCAAGTCGGGCAAAGCGTATCGCTTCCGGGTTTTCCCCCTGGGTACGAAGTTCCGCAAGCTCAGCGGCGTGTACGTCATTACGAGCCGCTGTCACAGGAAGGACGGCAGCTACCGGCACATCGCCCTGTTTGTGGGCCACACGGAGGATTTCTCCCGGCCCTTCGACCGACATCGCAAGGCCGATGAGTTCAAGCAACACGGCGCAAATTGCATCTGCCTCCAGTCGGACGACTTGGAGAGCTCGCGCAGCCTGAAGGAACAGGATCTCGTCGCTGCGCTTCAGCCGGTATGCAATAAATAGGACCTGATACGCAGGACCGTGGCGTTTTCGGCGGCTCCCGTCCCGTCGAGTTGGGCTGAAACTGCCCGCAGGCGAAATCGTTCGCAGCGAAACGTCTGCCGTGCCGCGCCAGGTGTCTCGCGCGTTTGCCCTAATCGGGCTGCTGCTGCTCTTCCCATTGGTACTTGCCAATGGTTCCCCAGTAGACCGTGGGCAGTTGTCGCAGACTCTGCGAAAGCCGTTGTACGTCCTCGAACACGAGAAGGTCTCGCGGGTCGCAGCGATAGTCTTCTTCCGACTGAACCGGCAGTCTGTAGAACTCGATCAGCCCCTTGAATCTCGACTCCTGGGACAGCTCGACTCGGTAGATCATCGGTTTCCCTTCGGTTTTCCGCCGACTGCCGTCTGAACGGGAGGTCTCTTGGCACTTCCCCACCGCGGAAGCGTGCAGAGCCTTGCAGCATCCGAATCGTAGTGGGTCGGGCGGGAAGGTCCACCACCACAGGGAGGCACCTCCCCGCGCTGCATTTCGCCAGTCCGGTGCGATGCCGATCCACAAGCCACGGGCGGGAGGAAGAGACGTGGTACCGATCCGAAAACTGCCGCCACGGCCCGATGCGGCCGAGTAATCTTGGGGCAGCACGCGGTCGGGCACTTGGTCTGCACGGGCCGTCAGGGCGTGCGCATCCCGCCCTATCCCTCAGCGGAAAAACTGCCGGGCGAGAGCTCTGGCTACGCGAGTTTCTCCATGGATGAGGCGCCAAGCCTCACCACGCCGCGATATCGACCGGCTCGCTTCCGTTGCGGCTCCCCAGCGCGCGAAACGCTTTGCCGTCCACGGAAAAGCTCATCCCGCGCACCGACCCATCGCAAATCACGAACTGACATACGGCCGGATGCACGCCGCCGAAGCGGAACGTATCGGTGTAGCCCGACTCGTCCCTGAGCGGCACGTAGTAGGTACATCGCGTGTTGTCGTTGTCGAACCCCGCGTAGGCATTTTCGTTGTCGGCGCCGTCGGTGCCGGTCTCGTAGTGGTCTCGGTTCAGGTACCGTTCGCCCACCAGGATCGTGCAACTGGCGCCGTCGTGGACCTGCGCCATCTTCACCTGGCTGCGTTCGAAGGAAATTCCGTTGCAGTCGCGCGGATTGTGCCAGGCGAACCCCGGCGAGTCTCCTTCTGCCAGGCTCTCGGGGCCGGGGAAGTACTCGTCGATGAGCTGGCTTCCGGCGTTGATCGCGTAGTCGCCCCGGGCAACGCTCGGATCGCCCGGCTCATTGTCGGCGGCGTTGTAGGCCACGAAAAGGCCGAACTTGACCATCGGCCAGCGCTGGGCGGGTCGACGCGAAGGACAGTTGAGCACCGCCAGTGCCGTGCGCGCCGCGGTCCGCGCCGCCAACCGCTTTTCCGTCTCCGGTTTCCCGGCACCCAGCCGGTGCAAGCCCGTCTGCTCCAGGTAGGGCAACGTGTTGTAGAGCCAGCCTCCGGGTTGCGCGGGCCGAAGCCACGGTCGGGATCGCCCACCCAGTCCCACCCCCAGCCATTCGTGGGAAAATGGCGTTGCCCCGATTCGTGCTCCAACGTGGCCAGCCCCAATTGCTTGAGATGGTTCGCGCACTGCACGCGCCGCGCCGATTCTCGCGCGCTCTGTACCCCCGCAAGCAGCAATGCCAGCAGAATGCCGATCACGGCGATCACCACGAGGACCTCGATCAGCGTGAAGCCGTGGCCAAGTTGCGCGTTGAGATTCCGGCGCCCAGGAGACGTGAACGAGCGACAAAACGGCATGGTCGTTCCCTCCCCGGCCTCGAACAATCGCCCGGTCGAACTGGTCTGCCCCATCATGACGGCGAGCGCCGCCGTGAATCCCTTATACTGCGCCGAGGGATTGCCGCCTAGCAGGCCGCCAAGAAACGGTGCTTTGTGGGGTTCAATGAAGGCGGGGCGGCCGTGGGAACTCCGGATTACGGCCCTTTCGCCCGGTACCGGGAGCGCCTTGCGAACACTGGTTGCGACGGGATCCACAAAGGTCTGTTCAATCTTGTAGGCCGATGAGAAACTACGAGATAATGAAACGCCGAGGGTCGGAAAGCGGTTCTGCTTGTGCACGTTTCGAGAATTGCTGCGAGGTTTTCCATGAAGACTTTGTGGAGACGCATGCTTGTTGCGAGCCTCCTGTCCGCCTGTGCCTTGCCTGCACGGGAGACATGGGCTTGTACAACCGTCATGGTGGGTCGAGAAGCTGCCGGGGACCACTCCGTCCTGATGGGTAGCTCTTGCGACGGCGATATCATGGGCGTGATCTATGTCATGCCGGCTCACGATTATGGGCGGCCCACGAAGTTGCCCATGTATTGGAATTTGCCTAGGCCGAACAACGTCGGCGAGTACGCCGCGAACTTGAGGAAGGGATACCAGCACGTCGGCGACCTGGCGGTGACCAAAACCTATCGTACGATCGTCCTCGGCGGCAACGTCGAGAGCATGACGACCGGCGGCTTGAACGAGCACGGGCTGAGCATCGCAATCGAGTTCATACCGATGAAGGCAGAACTGGCCTGCAGCCGGGGCGTCGTCGGCCCCAACAGCAACCACTGGACGACCTCGTTGATCGCCAACGGTTTGATGCGAGCAAGAACCGCCCGTGAAGCAGTTCGGCTCATCGGCGCGATGGTGGAACAATACGGATTCCTGTACTACCGCGCGCCGCGGCGGGGGTCGCGCTGCCCATCGCCGATCCCCGCGAGACGTGGCTGATGGAGATTTTCGGACCGGGCGCGGACTGGACCCCCCAGAGCGGGAAGCCCGGCGGCGTCTGGGCGGCCCAACGGATTCCCGACGGCCATGTGGGCTTAAGCGCCAACCGCAGCCGCATCGGCAGGATTGACCTTGGTGATACGGAGCACTTCCTGGCATCGCGGAACGTCTTCACGCTGGCCCAAGAGCTCGGACTCTGCAAAGCAGGGGAGCCCCTGATCTGGCATGAGGTCTACGGCGCGCCCGGCGGCCGTGAGAACTGCCTGCGCGAGTGGAGGGTCTTGAGCCTGGCGGCCCCGTCCTTGGGCCTCAAGGCCACCGGTGACCCCCAGCTCGATCGTTATCCGTTCTCGGTCAAACCAGACCAACCCATGACCGTGAAACGGCTGATGGAGATCATGCGCGACGGGTACGAGGAAACCGAGTTCGATGTGATCCGGAATCCGGCCTTCAATCCGCGGGGGAAAAGGAGCCCGTTGGCCCGCCCCTGGGGGCCTCCGGAACTCTTCGCGTTGCTCGGAATCCGGCCGGAACGGGCCATTTCCACGCCCACCAGCGGATACGTCTTCATTGCTCAACTGCGCGAGCGGCTGCCACCGCCGATCGGCAACTGTCTGTGGTTCGCCTACGGACCGGCCTACACAAGCTGCTTCACACCGGTCTACGCAGGGGTGACCGACTTGCCAGACGCCTGGCGCCAGCCGGCCAACTTCGCCCGGATCGATCGATCCCAGGCACAATGGAATTTCCGTCTCGTCTACAGCTTGGCAAACAACTTGGCCTATCAGAATGCGATCCGCGACATCGAGCAGGTCATCCGGCCCGCCGAAGATCGATTCCTCACGGCCCAACCCCGGCTCGAGAAGATGGCTTCCGATGTATTTCGCATACAGGGCGCCCCGGCGCCGAGAAGCTCGTCACCGAATACTCGACGCATTGTTTGAAGCAGGTCGGGTACGCTTACCACGAGCTCGTCGACTATCTGATGTATCGATATCTCGTGGGCGACCCGGAGATATCGCTGCCCCGTCTGCCGATCATCGAAGCCCCGATCATCCCCGAGGGAGGACAGTAGTCAACGGCGTTCGTGTGATCCAAAGGTGCCGTTTCGTGAAGCGTGTTACCCGGCGGGCGGAAACCTAAGGCTGGGCGGAAACCTAAGGACGCGTGGGTTTCAGTTACGGATTCGGCCGCGGTGCATCTTTCTTCACCTCGGCAATCGGCCCAATGTACGAGGTAGCCGCGACCACGTCGTCGAACCATTTCTTGTTCGTGCGGGTAGTATTGGGATCGAGGTATACGCCGAGCGCGAACCAATCGATCTTCAGAGTCTCCACGTCCCGCAGCCGCATGTTGGGAAAATCGGCGATGAGTTTTCCATCCACCCAGCAAGCGATACGGCCGTCACGGCGGCCCGGTGTGTTGGCCTTGACCATGAATTCGTAGCAGTACCAACGATCAAGTTCGGGTATGAAGTCCGGCCGGGAGACGAACTCCGGGCCGAAGGAGACCGTCTTCTTCAGCGGGTTGCCAGGGCGACGAGATGCCACGACCTTGCCCGTCGGGAAAATATGGTCGCCAAAGTCACCCCCCTGCTCCGCGTGATAACAATAGACATCGAGCGGGCCCGGCGACGGGTTTCCTCCGCGGCAGGTCTCGAAACTGGCCAGGAACTTGTTGTGGCCATCGGCGGGAATTCCCGGGGTTGCCTGGCGGTTGGGGAAGTAGTGGGCGGCAATCGTCCCCCCGTCGTGTGAGGAGCCGCCGCGGTGGTCGTAGCCCTTCTCGTATTTCGAGTAGAAGCGGAGGAAAAGCACGTCGCGTTCCTCCTTGAGTATCTTGTTCATGGCTACGGCACGGCCCGCCTGCTGTTGTGGCAGGACAAATTCGACGGCTCGCTTCCCGTGGTAGACGTTTGCCGGTTCTTCAGCGATTCGCATATGGCGCACGTCGTGCAGTACGTCCCATTTCTTTCCAAGGTCTGACGACTTGGCGTAGTCTTCGAAACCGTCGTAAAAGACAACGGCCGGGTCGCTTTCAATCCCCGCGCCACCTGGATACTTGGACGCGATTCCGTAGTCGCCCATCGGCAGGGGTGGCGGGCCTGGAGTGACCGTTTCTGCGCCGCCGGCCTCGCATACCCAGACTAGCGTCAGTGTCGCCAGAAGACCCCACAGGCCACGCATCGATGGTTTCCTTTCTTTTTGTGTCATAGGGCACGCAGGGCTTGCAGGCCGGTCGCGGGGAGTGCGCCTGTCAACCGCTTCAAGCCGGATGGTCGGACTGCATGGAATGCCGCGCGCAATGGCGTCCCTGCAATTGCCCGTGTGGATCAAGAAGGACGTTCCTGGTACCGGTTGTCGAGAAGGTCGGACCGCCCGCTTGGAGTGGCGAAACGCCGATCGACCGTCTGTCGCGTGTGCCAGGCAACGGTGAAGTCGTGAACTGGCAGTCTGTCCCCGGTCGCCCCTTGCCGTTTTCAACACACAGTGGCGGTACTCGGCGTTGAGCGTGCCGCTTTAGAAGGCGAAATTCACCTGCGTCTGCACTTCGTAGTCGAAGGCCCGATCGCTTCCCTCGCGCAACGGCAAGACGAAAGCCGGAGTGATGTTGCCCCCGCGGGCAAACATGAAGTGCATGCCAAGCGTCATGTTGAGATAGTCAAAGCGGTTGTTCGTGCTGGAGATCGTGGCCCCGCTGGCCGGGTCGGTGATCGTGTCCGAGTCGGTCGTGCTCGAGCTGTAGTGCAGTTCCAACGTCGGCACCACTCCCCGCAGCATAGTCGCGTTTTCCGACTGGTAGATCCAGTAGCCGACCGCGGTATCGGCAAACAGCACGGGCTGGTCGGTGAGCGTCCCGAGCCGCGGCAGGGCATTTCCCGCACGCCGCAAGTAGGGATCGCCGTAGATCGGATTCCCGTTGGCGGGCACGTCCAACATCACGAAGCTTTGCCAGAAGAGGCGATTGGCTGGCCGGTTGGCCACGGCCACAAACGGCACCAGGTGCACCGCCTCGTTGTCGACGTGCAACGTTTGTGTCCGTGGGTTGAGGAACACGCGCGCGTCATCGGCCGTCGGCAAGCCCAAGCCCATGCCGGCGCTCAGCGCCGCATACTCGTTCTGACGCAGAATCCGCTTGTAGATCAGACTGATGTTCCCGAATTCCGTGTCCATTTGCGGGAAGGCGTTGTAGTAGGCGTCGCTGGCGATCGTGTTGGCGAAGGGGAACCGGATCTCGAGCGACGTCAAACCCTCGTGAAACGTCTTCTCAGCGCCGAACACGTAACGGTTCACGTCGAGAATGCCGATGTCGCCAACCGCCACGTTGTTGAAGTAGCTGTAGTTCAGGAAGATCCGGTCGTGCGGAAACACGTTGTTGTTTTCGGAAAGCTTCAGGTTTTGCAGGCCGAAGGGGGGCGCGGTGACCGTTCTGAATTCGTAACCCTCGTATCGATAGTAGGGAATCAGCGCGTCGCCGATGATGTTGGGAACCGTCGAGCGCGTGCCGCCGACCGCGCCGTATGCACTGGCCAGCGCGCCTGGCGATGGAGTAGGGGCAAGGTCTGGCTCGGCCAAACCCTGCGGCGCCCCGGGCGCTGGGGCGGCCTTACCCGGAACCGGAGTCGCTTCTGCAGGCGCTGCGGCGGCCGCCTCGCCGGGGGCTCCAGGTGCCATCGGCACGTAGCCCGGCGGGCAGATCGGACCCGAGGGTGGGCAACGGCGGAACAACTGAGCCTCGGCCCCTGCAGCCGCAAGACCCACGATCACACCCGCCAGCAACACGCACAGCAGTCCTTGCCGCGATCCCATCCCAGTTTTCCCCTTTTTGAACCTGCGTCCGGCTCTTTCTGCGCAGGTAACCGTTCACAGGGCAAACTCGTAGAACCGGCGTTTCGCCGTTTCCAAATGCTTGCCCATTACCCGCGAGCGCGTGGGAAACGCAGCCGCTCAGCGTGGCTATCCCGGGGTGTGAACGCTTACCTCCCCCGCCACCCTGCCGCGAGACTGGTCCAGTCCGCGCCCTTCCGTCCCTTGCCCGGCATTGCCTCGCGGCATCGCAATCCCCTCCAGGGGCATGGTGATGACAGTCGCCGGAAGCAGGGCATCCGGAAGGGCTGATCGTCATAGAACGCATAGTTGCTTGAATCAATTCTTGCGCTGTCCCAATTAGCTGTCCGGTCCGCCGCGTTTCGACCCCTGCTAGGCGTTCCGCAAGCCGCCCCGAGTAGGAACCGGCATGTTCGGGCGTGGTGTTCTGCCTCGGCATGTGCTGAACAGTGTAGTCATCTGCCAGACCACAACTTTGTCTGTCCCCTTCGCTTCCCTCGATAGCTCCCGGTTGTAGTGCGCGCGTGAAGTGATTACCTTGACGTGCGATTTCCTCATTCGTTCCGAAGGAGTACTCCCATGGGTAAACGACGGGTGGCGTATTCGGCCTGGGTGTTGGTCTTGGTGCTGTCGTGCGTCGCTCGTGCCGACGTGAAACTGCCGGCGGTGTTCGGCGACCACATGGTCCTGCAACGCGATGTGCCGCTGGCCGTCTGGGGTTGGGCCGATCCGGGCGAGAAGGTCACGGTCACGCTTGGCGAGCAGTCCAAGACGGCCACCGCCGGTCAGGATGGCCGCTGGAAGATCAAGCTCGATCCGCTGCCGGCGGGCGGGCCGCACGTGCTCAAGGTCCAGGGCAAGAACACCCTCGAGCGCAGCGACGTGCTGGTGGGCGAAGTCTGGCTCTGCTCCGGCCAGTCGAACATGGCGATGACCGTCGGCAGTTGCCGCAACCAGGAAGCCGAAATCGCTGCCGCCCAACTTCCCGCAGATCCGCATGCTCACGGTCGACCCGCAAGCCGGCCGAGGAGCCGCAGGACGACTGCAAGGCCGAGTGGAAGGTGTGCAGCCCCAAGACGGTCGGCGGCTTCTCGGCCGCGGGCTACTTCTTCGGCCGCGAGCTGCACAAGCAACTTGGACGTGCCGGTCGGGCTGATCGCACTCGTCGTGGGGCGGCACGCCGATCCAGGCCTGGACCAGCGTGCAAGCCCCAGCAGTCGATTGCCCGAGTTGGCGCCGCTGGTCGGCGAGCTATGAGAAGGCGGTCGCCCAGTACACGCCGGAGACGGCCCAAGCAGCGGTACGAGAAGCAACTGGCCGCGTGGAAGAAGGCCGTCGGCCAAGGCCAAGGCCGAACCGGAGCGAAGCCTCACCGCGCAAGCCGCAGGTCCGCAGGCAACCCGCGTCTGGCGCCCAACAGCCCCGGCACGCTCTACAACGGCATGATCGCCCCCTGGCCCCTACGCCATCCGCGGCGCAATCTGGTACCAGGGCGAGGCGAACGCCGGAAGCGTCGCCAGGCCTCGCTCTACGGCCTGCAACTGCAAGACCATGATCGCCGACTGGCGGAACGATTGGGAGCAAGGCGATTTCCCCTTCCTCTCCGTGCAATTGCCCAACTTCATGGCCCCGCAGAGAACGCCCTCGGAAACCGGCGGCTGGCCGCTGATCCGCGAGCAGTTCGTCAAGACGCTCTCCACAGTGCCGAACACGGGCATGGCCGTGACGATCGACATCGGCGAGGCCGACGACATCCACCCCAAGAACAAGCAGGACGTGGGCAAGCGGCTGGCCCAGTGGGCGCTTGGCCAAGACCTACGGCAAGGACGTGGTGGCCTGCGGCCCGCTCTACAAGTCGATGCTCCGGCAGGATGCCAAGATCGCGCTGGAGTTCGACTATGCCGCCGGCGGCCTGGCGGCGCGCGACGGCGGCAAGCTCAAGGGCTTCGCCATCGCCGGCGCGGACAAGAAGTTCGTCTGGGCCGATGCCAAGATCGAGGGCGACACGGTCGTCGTCTCCAGCCCCGAGGTCAAGTCGCCGCTCGCCGTCCGCTACGCCTGGGCCAACAACCCCGACTGCAACTTGACGAACAAGGCCGGCCTGCCCGCCTCGCCGTTCCGCACCGACGATTGGGCGGAATGACCTCCCGCTGCAACCGTTCACGCGGCAAAGCTGCGCTGGGGCAAGTACCTCAGGGGCGCGGCGTGGATCATGCCACGACGACTGCCACCTGCTGGATTGCGTTGTTCCCACCCTTGGGAAACGGCCGCGGCATGGGCTGGGCGCGACCGCTGGCGTCGATCGTGCGGCAGCGCAGATGATAACGTCCCGCCGGCAGGGCGGGCAGCAGGCTGGCCCAATGTGCCACGCAGTTGCGCAGCGGCCAGGTGAGCGGTTTGCCGGCCGCGTCGATCTGCCCCGCGATCGGCGGCAACTTGCCCTCGGCCAGCCCGCCGCCCCAATGCTCCGGCGGCGGCAGGATCGTCGCGTCTTTCCAGTCGCCCCGCGTGAAGTACGGATCGTCGGCCGGAAGCGGGGCGTCGTGCGCCGCGATCCAAAGCTGAACTTTCTGAAGCCCCGCCGCACCCACCTGCGCCAGTCCGGTCACCGCCGCCGCGCGCCCCGCCGCGAGCCTTTCCGGCGCGTGAAGGAAGCGGGCGTAGGTTTTCAGCGGGCTCTCCACGTCGTTGTTCCACTCCGCATACGTGTCGTTGATCTGGTAGCTATTGGTGAGCACGATGCGCTGGAGCCACTTTACCGAGCGATTTCCATAGGCCTCCGGCACCACCATACGCACCGGCCCCCCGGCCTTGGGCGAGAGCCACTGGTTGTTCAACTTGTAGCAGAGGATCACCGGCGACTCGCCGGGCGGGTCTTCCAATACACGGCTCGCCGGCAGCGAACTTTGGAACCGCTGCTTCGGATCGTCGTTGTGGTAGCCGTAGTAGAACACGCGGCGAAAGTTCGTCGTCGGCTTTGCCAGCCACACCACCTCGCCCAGCGGAACCCCTTCCCACAGCCCCATGCCGAACGGGTCGGCGGCGTTTGTGCAGGTCATCACCTTGAGCACTCGCACCGCGTGCTTTTCCGCCAAACGCATCAGCCCTTGCCAGTCCAAGGCCGTGCCCGACTCCTTCGTCAGCGGCCGCTGGACCTCGCAATTGCTCGCGGGATCCGCGACCACTTCGAGCTTCCACGTTTCCCGATCCAGCCCGACCTCGCGAAGCTTCTCGGCGGGAAGTGTGTGCGGCGGCGGATTGCCCCGGCCCAACATCTTGAATCGGTCCAAGGAGGTCAAATACTCCAGCTTGCCGACGGCCTCGGCCAAGGCCGATGGTGCTTCCGCCCCCTCGGCCCACCAGGGCGACGCGCTCAGGGCGGCGGCACCCGCCGCACCCAGGCCAAGAAAGTACCGCCGCGTGAGTTCCCGATGCGCTTCGCAAAGAAGCTTCGATCGTTCCATGGATTGACCTCGGAGAAAGCGCGTCGCCGGAACCGACGGCCTGGGTGGGTTCGACGTTTCGCAGTGGCACGTGAAGGCAGTCTAGCGCGCGCGCCCACCGCCGCAATCTCCGGGCGCCCCCGCCCCCCTCGTGGGTTCCCCGTGCTTCAACGGGTCGTTGTTGGCGTTGCGGTGCCGGCGTACCATAAAGCACACTGTGTCGGCCTCTCGACCAAGGAGATGCGTCATGGGTGCACTTCGGATCTGGATACCTCTTGCCCTTTTGTTTGTCGTGCTCAGTTCCGCTGCGCGCCGAAGTGGTCGACGTTCGAACGTGCGGCACCGAGGCGATGGCAAGACGAACGACACGGCTGCCATCCAGGCTGCGGTTGACGCCTGCGGCCGTGGCGGCGGCACGGTTCAATTCCCCCGCGGCGATTACCTCTCCGGATCGATCCGCTTGCGGAGCAAGGTCCGGCTCCAACTCGAAATGGGCGCCACCCTTTTGGCCAGCCGAAATCCCCAAGACTACGACTCGGGCAATCGGTCGCTCCTCATCGCCGAAAAGGTGGAGGGCGTCTCGCTGGTCGGCCCCGGCACGGTTCGAGGCATCGGCGAGGCCGACCTCGGCCGTCGCGCCGACAAGAAAGACTCGCAAATGCCGGCGTTCCGTGCGGGCATGCTGCGCATGAACGATTGCAGGGACGTCAGCGTCCGCGACCTCACGATCCTCTACAGCGACACCTGGACGCTTCACTTCCGCGGTTGCGAGAACGTGCTCGTCGACGGCGTGACCATCCGCAACAACTACTTCCACACCAATTCCGACGGAATCGATCCCGTCTCTTGCCGCAATGTCCGCATTGCCAATTGCCACATCGTGGCCGGCGACGACTGCATCGTGGTCAAAACCGCCGACGGCAAGCCGTGCGAAAACGTCGTCGTGACCAACTGCACCCTGGAGACGATTGCCACCGCCATCAAGCTTGGCACCGAGTCGTCGGGCGATTTCCGCAATCTGCACTTTTCGAACTGCTCGATCCGCAATTCGACCGTCGGCATTGGATTGTTCTTGAAGGACGGCGCGACCATGGAGCGGATCACGTTCTCGGCGATCGACATCGAGAACTACACGCCCGCGGGAGCCACGAACGTCGAAAAATCGATGTTCCCCATCTTCGTCGACATCGAGCGGCGCCACAAGGACTCCAAGATCGGCCGCATCCGCGACCTGACGTTCACCGATGTGCAGATCGCCAGCGGGGCCGGATCGGTGATTCAGGGCATGCCGGAGAGTCCGATCGAGAATCTTACCTTGCGCAACGTCACCGTTCGCGTTACCAAGCCCGTCGACTATGCCGCACGGCGCAAACACATTGGCGGCCGGCGGACCACCAGCGACTCGCGCGATACCCTCTATGTCCGGCGGCCCGCATACCTGCTCGTCGCCCACGCGCGCCGCATGGTGGTCGATCAGGTCCAGGTGTTCCTCTCGGACGAGCAGTTCGAGCGATTCCCGCGTTTCGCCTTGGAAGCGGTCGCAGTCGAAGATCCGACGGTGCGCGACGTTTATCGGCTGCCGCCGCGCAGGGAGGGCGGCATGGCCGAAGTGTCGATCCTGCCGGCGGTCTCCCCGGCGGTCCCCGCCCAAACCAAGTAGCTCGCGCGCCGTGCACTGCCGTTACGGCGACGGGGCAAACCACGTGTGCACCAATCGCCGCGCCTCGGCGAGCCACTGTGCGCTGGTCGGGCGAGCTCATCACGATCGACTCGAAATTCCGCCGCTGAAACTTCTTCAGACCACAGAACCCGAAAATGCAGTTCTTCCAAAGGTTCTCCAGCGGATCCCCGTACAACTCCAGCTCCATCTCGCGCGGCGTGTTCGAGGTCGTGAGCACCAGTGCCGCCTTGCCCGCCAGATGTCCCACCACGCCCCCGGCTCCGATGGAATAGGCAACGCCTTGTCGCAGCACGCGATCGAGCCAACCCTTGAGAATCGCCGGCGGCTGCGCCCACCAGTTCGGATGCACGACCACATATCCGTCGGCTGCCAGGAGCTCTCGGCAATGCTGTTCGACCACCGGCTCGGGCGTCGCCGTCTTCGGAACCTCCGCATGCGGCAAAATCGGATCGAACTTCTCAAGGTAGAGATCGTGAAAGATCACCTCGTGGCCGTCCGCCTGGAGCTGTTCAACGGCCGCGGCCGCGATGGCGTGATTGAAGCTTCCGGGCTGTTGATGGCCGAGAATCACAAGGATCTTCATGGCTCTTGCATTCCTCAAGATGTCTTTAATCTCTTCCTGGTTCCGTTCATGCCCCGTGCGGCTCGAGGATCATGCCTGCTCCTCGAACCGGCCCGATCCGGTTTCACCTGCACCGGGCGGACCATCCCAAAGCGGAAAAGCCTCTCGAATCGGTTCGGGAATCCGTCGCAACTCTCCGGTCGCGTAGTCGATGAAGGCCCAAAGGGTCTGGGCGGTTGCCACGCGGACGTTGTCCTCGATACGCACGATCTCGTAGCGGCGAACCGAGGTCGCCCGCCGCATCGTTTCCACCCACGTCTGCACCACAAGCTCGTCTTCTGCCCAGGCGGGTTGAAGGTAGGTGATCGCGTGCGATCGGACCACCCATCCGCATCCCAACTCGCGGTAGCGCTGGCTGGGCCAGCCAAGGGTGGCGCTGTGGGCGATGGCCGCCTGCTGCATCCATTCCACATAGGCCACGTTGTTGGCGTGGCCCAGCGAGTCAATCTCCTCCGGTTGGACCCGGTGGCGGTATTCAAACGGCCTGTGCATGTCCCCAACCCGCTGCGGTCTGTGTCCGCGCGCGGCGACGGGCCCTACAAACGCGTCAGTGTAGCCGAGCGGGCACGAGCGAGCGAGGGGCGGGGGGCCGTGGGATCTTGGACCGAATGCGGCCGTATCCCCGCCGCGAGCTGGATCCGAGCAAGGGGCAACAAAAAGGGCCACCCTGCGGGATGGCCCTGACGCAAAACAAGAAGATCCAACTCGAAGCTAACCTTGGCGGCGGCGTTTGGACCAGCCCACCAGCCCCATTCCCACCAGCAGCGACCAGACCACGATGCTCGCCGGCTCCGGGATCGCGGTCTCGCGGTCTACCGTAATCGTGTCAAACGCCTTGATGCCGTCGAAACCCCGGAAGGCGATTCCCCCCGACGTAAACAGGTTCGAGAAACTGGCGACCGAGTTCAGCAAAGTCGCGCCATCACTGTCGTAGAGATTACCCGTCAACGAGCCGCCAATTCCCCACACGACCTCGGCCCGGTACCACTTGTCCGCCGCAAAGGTCTGCGGCGAACTATTCAGCTCGGTGAAGCTAAACCCCGGATTCTCCTGGAAGCGGATATCCCCCGAATTGGGCGCCAATACGAAACTCAGGGTGCCTGCTGGGCCGGCGCCAAAGCCAAAGTAGGCCCTTGCGTCGGCGACCTCGGAGAACATTACCCACGCCGAAAGCGTGTCGCCCTGGGCTACCTGGGCTGCGACGTCATTGCGATAGATCCACCCCATGCTTTGCCCTCCAACGCCCAGTCCAAAGGCCCCATCGTGAGCGTAAGTGCCGCTGACCGTGGCGTTTACTGGCGGGGACGCAGTCGTATATTGCAGCAGGTTGCCGGACTCGAACCCTTCGATGACCGTCACGGCGGCCGGCACGGACGCACCCGCCGCAAAAACAGCGGCCAGGGTCGCAATAAAAGCAAGTGATCGCATGGTATTAATCTCCCACGGCAACGTCTGCACGGGCTAGTGCATCTCCGTAAGCTATAGGCCGCCGAACGGTGTATCCTGACATCGCCTAACCACAGAATCATCAAAAAACCTCCCAAGATGCCGATCTCACCTCCGTTATCACAGAAATGGTGGGTTGATATCCCTCCGTAAGAGCGTGGACAGATGCGGCACGACACGGCCCCGACCGAAGCACCGCGCAACACCGAGGGGTACGGGAGAAACCGAAGGGGCCGCGCAGAACCGAACGGGCCGCGCAAGGAACGACGAAACGGGCGCCCCCCAATCGTTCGCTCAACGGTCGGACGTTCGTGGACGGACCACTTAGTGATGGTCCATATCGCAGCTCAGCCCGCCCGAGGCCGGCAAGTACGCGTGGCGTACGTAGTCCGCCACCATGCGATCGGCACTGAATCGCCACGCCAGCGAACTGATCGAGTTCATCATTCGCTTGATCCAGTGCCGCGGCAAGCCATCGACGTCGCGGTCGTAGAACAAGGGAATGACCTGCTGCTCGAGCACCTTGTAGAGATCCGCCCCGTCCCGCGTGTCGGTGATGTCGTCGCGTACGTGGCTGGTCCCCTTGCCGATGGCGAAGCCGTTGGAGCCGTCGTAGGCCTCCGCCCACCACCCGTCGAGAACCGAAAGGTTCAATGCGCCGTTGAGCACCGCCTTCTGTCCGCTGGTGCCCGAGGCCTCCAAGGGGCGGCGGGGGTTATTGAGCCATACGTCGACCCCCTGCACCATGTGGCGCCCGACGTTGATGTCGTAGTCTTCGACGAAGGCCACCTTACCCGCGATCTTCGCGTCGGAGCGAAGATTGGCGATCTTTTGGATCAGACGTTTCCCCGGCTCGTCGGCCGGATGCGCTTTGCCGGCGAACACGACCTGAATCGGACGCTCCGGATCGTTCACCAGCCGGATCATCCGATCAAAGTCGCCCAGGATCAGGTCGGCACGCTTGTAGGTGGCGAATCGCCGCGCAAAACCGATCGTGAGCACGTTGGGGTCGAGCATATTACGCGCCGCCTCGACCGCCTCATCGCTCTCTCCCCGCCGTCGGCATTGGCGGCTAACGCGCCGCCGCACAAACGCCAGAAGCAGGTTTTTCAAGGCGTAATGCGTTTCCCACAATTCGCCGGGATCGACGTTGTGGATCTCTTGCCAGACCTCGGGTTCTCCCATGCGCGACTGCCAGTCCGCGGGGAAATGGCGGTCGTAGAGCTGCTGCATCTGATAGGCAAGCCAACTCGGAATGTGCACGCCGTTGGTGATGTGGCCGATGGGAATCTCTTCTTCCACGCGCCACGGCCACAGGTGCGCCCACATGCGCCGCGTCACGCGCCCGTGCAGATTGCTCACCGCATTGGCGCGCCGCGAGAGCTTCAACCCCAGCACCGTCATGCAGAAGTCCTCGCGCTCGTTGTGCGGCTCCACGCGTCCCAGCCCCATCAACTGCTCGAAGGTAATTCCCAACTCATCGCGCAGCGGGCCGAGGTGCTCTTCAATCAGGCCCCCGTTGAAGCGGTCGTGCCCCGCGGGAACCGGAGTATGCGTGGTGAAGGCCGTGTGTTCCGCCACGTCGCGAAGCCCTTCATCGAAGGTTACTCCGTCCTCTTTCATGCGCTCCCGAATCGCTTCCAGCGTGGCAAACGAGCTGTGTCCTTCGTTGAGGTGATATACACCCGGGCTGATGCCCAAAGCGCGCAACGCTCGCACGCCTCCGACCCCCGCAACCAGCTCCTGGCGGACTCGCGTGCGGTTGTCGCCCCCGTAGAGCCGGGAAGTCAGCTCCCGGTCTTCCGGGCTGTTTCCCTCGACGTCGCAGTCGAGCAGATACAGATTGACGCGCCCCACGCTCATCTTGCGGACTTTGACCAGGAGCCTTCCCGTACGCGTGTGCAACTCGATCGTGATCGGTTTCCCGTCCGGAGACCTTGCGGGCTCCAGCGGCAAGTTTTCCACCTTGGTGTCCAGGTACTCTTCGTGCTGCCACCCCTGCGTGTCCAGGTGCTGCTTGAAATACCCTTGGTCGTAGAAAAGCCCGATGGCAACTAACGGTACTCCCAAGCCGCTGGCACTCTTGATGTGATCCCCCGACAGCACGCCCAGACCACCCGAATAGATCGGCACCGATTCGTGCAGCCCAAATTCCAGCGAAAAATAGGCTACCGGCTTGGAGCCCAGCACGCCGGCATTCGTTCTACCCCAAACGGTGGTCTCAGACAGGTACTCCTTCAAACGGCGGAAGGCATGGTTGATGCGGCTGTAAAGCACCAACTCGGCCGCACGCATCTCCAGCCGTTCAGGGGTAAACTCGCTCAACAGCGCGATCGGATTGTGATCCAACTGCCGCCAACGGATGGGGTCAAGGTCCCGGAAGAGGTTAATCACCTCCGGTTGCCAACTCCACCACAGGTTCCTCGCCAAGGCCATGCACTTGTCGTACATCGTCTCTGCGGAGGGACTGGGAACGAATGGGCGATTTCTGGAAGGGGCAGCCATTTCAGTCTGGCTCATGATCTTGCTGTCCTGAGGGACCATGCGTTTTGATTTCCGGTGCCTGGAAGGGTCCGCCGAGAGGATGTCCGGCCTGTGAAGGTGGATTCGCCTGTTGACCGAAAGTCCAAGTCCGGAACCAACTAATGCACCGCATTATAACACGATTTGCCTTGCCGACGATCCCATGCAACTCGCGGGTACTCGCCCAGATTGGCGCCCGCGGCCCCCATTGCGATCAACCCACTCGTCAGCGTAGCATGTATATCTTGTTTCTCGACGAATGACCGCGACCAAGTGGAGTGAGTTTGATGACCAGCAGCGACCCGCACGTTCAGGTCCATTGGCACGAGCACGCTGTTTCCCGTGAGGAGCGAGAACAGTTGAATGGTCACCGGGGATGTGTGGTTTGGTTTACCGGTTTAAGCGCTTGCGGCAAGAGTACGATTGCCAATCTCGTTGATCATCGGCTTCACTCGATGCGGATACGCAGTTTCGTTCTCGATGGCGATAACATCCGCCACGGCCTGAATGCCGCTCCCGCCATGTTGCGGGATCGCCACGGCGAGGAATTCGCACGCCGCTTCGGTCTTGGATTCTCGGCTCAGGATCGGGAAGAGAACATCCGTCGAATCGGTGCCGTGGCCAAGCTTTTCTGCGATTCAGGGGCGGTTGCTATCACTGCATTCATCAGCCCCTATCGGGTGGACCGCGACCGCGTCCGCGCCATGGTGGGAAACGGCGACTTCATCGAGGTTCTTGTCGATGCGCCCTTGGCCGTCTGCGAAGCTCGCGACCCGAAGGGCCTGTACAAGAAAGCTCGCGCCGGTGAACTGAAGGGATTTACCGGAATCGACGACCCCTACGAGCCCCCGTTGACTCCCGAGCTGGTGCTCGATTCCGCCAAACATTCCGCCGAAGAGTTGGCCGACCAGGTCATCGGCTATCTTCGCTCCGTCGGTAAGATTGCCGGATCTCGCTGAATTCCTGGGTTGAACCAGGGGGGGCTCGCCTTGGGCCGGCCTCCCCCGGCAGCGTTCGACGAACTCGCTCGAAACCGCGGCTCGCCCCTGCATCTTCGCTTCCTCGGCTCGGGAACTATACGATCCAGGGTGGGGATTTCCCTCACCCGTCGCGACGCGGAAAGGGGTTGACGGAAGGGCGCCCAAAGCGTTACACTTCCCCGTGTTGGAAATTGGCCGAGTAGCCACGCGCGACTGATTTGGGGCGGCTGCGCCGCGGATTCGGCAGACCTCAGGGGCTGCACCACCAAGCAAGGTGGGCTCCGACCGCTTTCGCTTCGCCCCTTCGGAGCGCGTCGCCGTTCCGCAAGATCGGTCCTCATCGTGTGAGTTCCGTCCAGGGAAGGGAAAGCGATGCTGATGGCCAGCACCTCGCAGGCCGAACTTGAGCCGCGGGCGCGGTGTGCGCTCCGCAGCAGTCCCGTCTCCGAATTGCGCGATCTTCTCGTCGAGCAGCGCGGTGACGCCCTCACCCTCTCGGGCACCGTGTCGAGCTTTTATCACAAGCAATTGGCGCAGGAAGTCGTCTGGGCGGTTTGCAGGGATAGCGAAGTCGAACTGGTGAACGTCGTCCAGGTGCGATAGCCATCCGTTGACGGGATGGACCCTTGGTTCGGCGACGCCAGCCAAGGCCCCTCGGTTGCCGTTCAGTTCGAAGACACTTTTCAGGGAGTGGTTTTGCCGGGCGGGGAACACGGAGGTTCCTTCACGTTTATTGCGTTCGCCGAGCTCAGGATTGAGTGTTCGGCTTTGCGCGAGGAGGGAACCATGGAGCGAGTATCCGATCGGGCCTTATCCGTTCTCCCGATTCCCGGGTTTCGGCGAGCGGTCTTGGTGGAAACCCAGACCGAAGCCGAGAAACTGGTGGCGTCGATCGAACGTGCCGTGTGGCGCGAAACCAGCGGTGCGGTGCGCGATCTCCGCATCGAAGTGAGTCGTGGCGGGGTGATCCTCAGCGGTCGCTGCACCACGTACTACACCAAGCAGAAGGCCCAACATGCGGCCATGGGCATCTCCGGTCCCCGGCAGTTGACCAACCGCATCGACGTCGTCTGAGTTGCCTGTCGTTTTCCCATCTCTTCCTGCTTCTCTTCTTCTTCGCCCGCTTCTACCCAGGGCGTTTCCGGTGCCTCCGTAAGTGGAACTGCGCACCGACTTCCCGGCTTGCAATTCCCCCTGGCACGAGCCAGAATGGTGCCAATCCACGCCCTTGATGAGGAGCCTACCATGTCTGACCTTGTGCGCCGTGAATTCCTGAAGCATTCGATCGCTTGTGCCGCCGTTCTCGCCGCCCCCCGCCTTCGCGAGGTTTCCCTGGCCGCCGAGCCGCGCGGACAGAATATCGCCTTCGGCATGGTCACTTACCAGTGGGGCAAGGACTGGGACGTCCCCACGCTCCTGAGTAATTGCCAGGCCGCCGGCCTTCGCGCCGTCGAATTGCGGACCGGCCAGGCCCACAAGGTCGAGCCGTCGCTCACCCCCTCCCAGCGCGCCGAGGTCAAAGCCCGCTTCGCCGATAGCCCCGTGACGCTTGCCGGACTCGGCAGCGCCGAAGAATTCCACAACCCTGATCCGGCGAAGCTCAAGAAAGCGATCGAGTCGACCAAGGCCTTCGTCAAGCTCAGCCACGACGTGGGCGGAAGTGGCGTCAAGGTCCGTCCCAATGACTTGCCCAAGACAGTCGCCCCAGAGAAGACCATCGAGCAGATCGGCCTCGCCCTGAAGCACCTGGGCGCGTTCGCCGCCGACTATGGCCAGCAGATCCGTCTGGAAGTGCACGGCGGCTGCGCCCGAGTGCCGGTGATCAAGCAGATCATGGACGTCGCCGACCACCCCAATGTAACGGTGTGCTGGAATTCCAACCGCCAGGATCTTGAAGGCGAAGGGCTCGCCGCCAACTTCGCTCTTGTGAAGAACCGTCTCGGCGCGACCGCCCACGTGCGCAGGCTCGATAGCAGCGACTATCCCTTCGCCCAGCTCATTGGGCTGTTCGTCGCCGCGGATTACCGGGGATGGCTGCTCTTGGAAGCGGGTGATCCCGCCCCCAAAGACCGCGTCCAAGGGCTCAAGGACCAGAAGGCGCTGTTCGACAAGATGGTCGCCCAAGCGGCCAAGTCAGCGCCGACGGCGTCGCTCGGCGCATGAAACCGCTCCCATGAATCCTCCACGCAGCGCAGGGTTGGCGCGCGCTGCGCCGCTGCACTTCAGCGGCGGACTGCTCGAATCGCCTTGCGGCTACTTTGCCCCGAGTCGCTCGGCGTACATCGACGCCCCCACCTCGCGCACGGCGGTGATCGTCTCGGGATAGGGCGTGTCGCAGATGTCGACCAGCCCGATCTGGTAGTTCTCGCCGTCCGAACGCCCGGTCGTGGCCTGGTCGCGGAACTGGAACCAGTGGGTGCCGACCACGTTGGGGTGCGCCAAGCCGCTCTGCAAGTACTTGCGGTACGTCGCCGCACGCTCGCGCTGGTCTGCCGTTTTCACCAGGCCCGTGTGGAACATCCCCCGATCTAACGCGCCGAAATGGAACTCGCCGATGATCACCGGCAGGTCGACTCCCTGCGGCAGTTTCAGGGCCACCAGGCTCCGTTGATAGACGTTGAAACTGATCGCGTCGCAGTGCTTGGCTGCCGCGCGAATCGCCCGGTCGTTCACCCAGGCGAAACGGCATCCCAGGTAGAGCCGCTTCGGTGCGACTGCCTTGACCGCCTCGCGGCAGAGACGAAAATACTGCTCCGCCAGTCGCGAGTAGAAAGCTCTCAGGTCCTCGGCGGCCTTCTGCGCGCTCGGCGCGGCGCGGCTCTCGCGCAGCGCTTCCCACGAGGCATGCTCCGTGCTCCAGGCCTGGTTGAGCTTCTCGATCGTTCCGTACTTGGCCTTCAGATCGGCAAGAAAGGCGTTCTTGGCCGCCTGTCCGGCGGGCGACGCCAGCGCGGCTTCGGCCAGCGAATACTCGTCGCCCCACCCCAACTCGTTGTCGACAAAGTAGCCCAGGCACCACGGATCGCTGCCCGTGGTTTCTTTCTCCGCTTGGAGGTTTCGCTTCAGGCTGGCGGCGAAATCCGGATCGAAGGCGTCGGGGAATTTGCCCCAGTAGCCGGTGCTTCCTTCGATCGGCTTTCGCCCCGAATTCACCGTGGCCACGTACGGAGTCCGCCGCAGCAGGTAGACTTCCCGCCCCGACCAGTTGCCGATCGTATTCATCCCCCAGCTCCGCAGCCGGCGATGCACGCTCTCACCAAACTGCCGTTCGAAGTCCTCGCCGTATTTGCGCAACAGGTTCGCCCCGCTGAAACTGTAGGTTTCGTACGACTTGTCCTGATAGTAGCCGTGTGCGGCGCGGTTGCCGCGACCGTAGAATCGCGCCAAGGGAGAGGAGGGCTCCGGCAGCCCCTCGAACCAGTGCTTGCGGTCGCTGATCGGGGTCGTTTCGCTCGCCGCGCGCACGCAGTCCACCCCGTGCGACCAGAAGAGCCGACCCTCCGGATCCACCAGCCACCATTTCCCCTGGTACTTTTCCGCACGGAAAAAGCCCGTCGCTTCCAACTGGGGACCGCCGCCCTTCCACCCGCCGTACTGATCCCAGTCCGCCGGGCCGCGGTGTGCTGCCGCATCGGCCTCGTCTTCCCGCAGGCGCCGCTTCAAATCCTCTTCCGAGTGCGTCTTGCCCGGCCAGTCCTTGTGGACGTATTGGCCGAACCGATCGATGAGCGGAAACAGCTTGTCCTCGCTCACGGGCAGGGCGTAGTTCGCGCTCGAACCGGCCGCGCGCACGCTGCGCACCTGGAATTCGTGATCGCCCGACGGTTTGGCCACGAAGATCAGCAATTGCTCGACCTGGCGAGTATCGATGCCGCGATCCTCCTCGAACCCGCCCGGATAGCCGCGCATTCCGAAGAGCTTCTTCGCCAGCGAGGCCGGCAGCCGACGGCGAAGCGGCACGACCAACGTCTTTTGCTCGCCGGGCCCCACGCGCACGCTCTCGTCGGTCGATTGCCGCTTGCCGTCCACCTCGGGATTATCGACGCGGCAGCGCACCTCGACGGGCGACGTTCCTAAGTTCATCACTTCCATGGCCAGGTGATCGTAGGCCGATAGATCGCGCCGATCGTTGGGAACCTTGAGCGTGATCCCCGGCCACGACGTGGCATGGCCCGTTCGGATGCGAAGCGCCGGACCCGAGGGATCGGCCGCTCGCGTGGCCTTCGCGTCCCTCGCTTCCACCTTGGCCACGTCAAACCCCTGCCCGAAGTCGACAATCGGCTGATCCCCGCGGACGGCGACAACCCCGATCGCCAGAACGGCCGCGGTCCACAGAAACACCTCACCCGCTCGCCGCACGGAAGCGCTTCGCATCGAATTACCCTCGGCTCGAAGGATTTTGGGATCTTTCGGGCCGCATGGCGCGGCCCCGCCATGAGTGTGGCCGCACGCCGAAGACGCGTCAAGAGGCATTGCAGATTGCACGCCGCCAGCCGATGGGGGCTGGCCGGACGGATGCCGAGCGGCTTTATGCCCCTGGCCCCGGCTCCTGCTCCATCGCCTCGATCACCTCGAGCAGCCGTTGCCGTGTGTGGTGCAGCCGCGCCGCATCCTCGATCTTTCTCCCCTGCGGATCGGTGACGTAGAAGACGTCGACCACCTGGTCCAGGTAGGTTCCGATCTTCGCACGCCACACCGAACAGCCCAGCTCGAACAGGCCCCGCGTGACCGCGTAGAGAAGTCCTCGCCGGTCGAGCGTGAACACGTCGATGATCGTATAGCGGTCCGAAGTCGTATTGTCGATCTGCACGCGAGTCTGCGGCGACGGCCGCGGCCGGTCGCCTGGTTCCCCCCAGTGACCACACGCGGCGAAACGTGGGCGGACCGCCTTCCGAAAGCAGCGATTCCGCCAGGGCGCCTTCGATCCGCTCCAACCGCTCTGCCGGCGGCTCGCCCGCATAGTCCGGGTCGTATACCCAGAACCGATCCAGCACCAGGCCGTCGGACAGCGTGTTGATCTCGGCCGAAAGGATTTCCAACCCCTGGCTCGCCAGCGCTCCGGTAAGCCGATGGAAGATCCCGGGGACGACGTCTTCCCGCGTGCCCACCGTCATCTGCACCGTTTGAGTTTCCGGCAGGTATCGCGCCTGGCACTTCACCTCGCGCGCGCCCAGCCCGGCCAGCAACCGCAGGTCGGCGGCGATCTGCTGCGGATCGGTGGACGTGAGGTAGGCCACGGGCAGCGTCTCGATCCACGGCGCGAACCACGCCCGGTCCTCTTCGGGTGCCAGGCTCGTGCGGACCTGTTCCCGCCGGCCTTCGAGATATTCTTCTCGGCTGCTCGAAGGACTTTCCCCGGCCAGATGCTGCATCGTCCGGTGGTAGAGGTCTGCCAAGACCTCGTCCTTCCAACTGTTCCACGCATCGGGGCCGACCGCGCCCAGGTCCGCCGCGGTCAACAGGTAGAGCATCTGCAGCACTTCGGGCGAGCCGACCTCGACGGCAAAGCGGACGACGAGCTGTTCGTCGCTCGTATCCCGGCGGAACGCGAGGTGGTTCATCAGCAAATGCTTGTGCACCAGGAACTCCAGCAGCCCGGCTTCGTCGCTATCCAGGCGCAGACGCTCGGCGCACTGGTGGGCGATTTCCCGCCCGACCTCGGAATGATCGCGGGAATATCCCTTGCCCAGATCGTGGATCAGAAGCGCCAGGTGCAACAGCCGCTTGCCCCGCATGCCGCGGTAGATTCGCCCCAAGGGGCCTGGATCGTTCACGTTCTCCGTCACCCGCTCCACGGCGCGAAAGCTGTGCTCGTCGACGGTGTACTTGTGGTACTGGTTGAATTGCAGCAACCCCCGCGCATGGGCAAAGGCCGGCAGGATCCGCTCCAATACTCCGACCTCGTGCAACGCGCGCAATAGTTCGCCCAGGCGATGGGGATGGTCCAGGATCGCGACGAACGAGTCGAAAACCTCGGCCGCGACCGCCGCATCCTTGGGGATTCGGCTTGCCTCCCGGCGCACCACTTCCCAGGTTTCCGGCGCGATCTGCTTGTCGTAGAGGTTTGCCAGCTCCACCAGGCGGACGATCGCGGCCAGATTGCCCCGCAGCCGCGTTAAGGCGTGTCGACGGGCCGTGATTTCCTGCGGCCCGACGACAAAGCCCCCCGCGATGCGATGGCCCCAGAGCGCCGTCCCGAGCCGCCGCCGACCCGAGGATCGCGCCTTCTCCAAAAAACGCCCCACCACGTGGCTCACCTGATCCGTGTGGCGGAAATAGTCGCGCATGAATTGCTCCACCGGGAGCATCCCCGTCTGTGCCGGGTAGCCGCGGAGGTCGGCGATTCGCCACTGCTCGGTGCGGTCGAGCACGTCGGCCGAATGGCCGGCGTGAAAGTGCATCTCATTGCGGAGCCCCAAGAGGAACTCGGTGGCCTGCTCGACGACCTCCAAGTCCCCCGCCGACAGAAAACCTCCCGCGCTGAGCTCGGCCGGCTCGCGCGAACCGTAACGAGCCATCCCGATCCACCGCAGCAGTTGCAGATCGCGCAATCCCCCCCGCGACCGCTTCACGTTGGGCTCCAGCAGATACACCGTCTCGCCGTACTTCAGCCGCTCCTCCCGCCGGGCAGCCTCCAGCGCAGCGATCACGCCTTTCCGCCGTCGCCGCAGTCGACCGTGAAACTGCTCCGCGAATCGCGCATACAACTTGGCGTCGCCCGCCAGCAGACGCGATTCGATCAGCGAACTCTGGATCGTCGCCTCTTCGGCCGCCAGCCGGCATGCCTCTTCGGGCGTGCGCACGCTGTGCCCCAGTTCCAGCCCGGCGTCGAACACGTCGCAGAGCATGCGCTCCGACAACCGCCCCACGCGATCGGCGTCTGGCCCGGTGTGGAGGATCATCAGGTCCACGTCGGAAAAGGGCGCCATGTTGCGCCGTCCGTACCCGCCGTGGGCCACCAGCGCAAGGGCATCTCGGCCGCGCCCGCATCCTCGGCGCGGCAGATCTCGCAAGCGACGAGGCAAGCAGTCCCAGCAGCACTTCGTCGCGCAAGTTCGGCGATCGCCGCGCAGATTACCCGGCCGGAGTCTCCCTGCGCGTGCCGCTGGGCAAGTGCGCGGTGCCCTTCCGCCAACCGCCGCTTGGCAGCCTGTACGCTGGGACGGAGCCGCGACACCGCGGAGGCCCCCGGTTCGTCTTCCATAGTGTTACCGCCGGCTGCCCCTGGCCGCAGGACCGCTCGTGCCTTCCGGGAAAGAACTTCCTGGACGGGGCACTAGATGGCGTCCTGGTTCAGCTCGCCGGTGCGAATCCGCACCACCTGAGCCAGATCGCTGACGAAGATCTTTCCGTCGCCTACCTGGCCCGTCCGCGCCGAGCGCACGATCGCATCGAGCACAAACTGCAGGTTCTCTTCCTTGACCACGATCTCGATCTTGATCTTGGGCACGAAATCGACGGTGTACTCCGTGCCGCGGTACATCTCGGTGTGCCCCTTCTGGCGTCCGAACCCGCGGACCTCGGTCACCGTCATCCCCTGGATCCGCTGCTCGGTCAAAGCGGTCTTGACTTCCTCGAGCTTGAAATGGCGGATGATGGCTTCGACTTTCTTCATCCGGAACGACTCCTTGCGTGCAATGCGCCCGCACCGCGATGGGCCGGGCCGGTCTCATGGGTTGGATCCGATTGAGTCCTGCACTGCCTTCGCGGCGCGCGTCGAGCGGGCCCTCGGGCGGCCCTTACCCGGCACAACGCGGGATTCAATCAACGTAGCGAACAACGCCGACCATGTCCAGTCGGAACGCGGAGGGCGACTTGTCCCGCGGGCTTCGGCGAAAGGCCCGGCGCTCGACCTCCGCGTGGCCGGACCCCTTGCCGCACCGCGGCGCACGCCGCCTCCGCGCCTACAGGAAGATGTAGCCCTCCTCGCCGTGTTGGCTAAGGTCCAGGCCTTGGATCTCTTCGGTCTGCGATACTCGAATCCCCATCGCCGCGTCGAGGACCTTGAGCATCACGTAGGTTCCCACCGCCGCCAGCGTCCACGTCAGCAGCACCGCGGCGATCTGGGCCGAAAGCACCGGGCCATCCTCCAGAATCCTAGCAACTTGCCCTCGGGAAACGCTCCCGTGACGCGCGTGGCAAACACCCCGGTCAAGATCGCCCCCAGCGTGCCCCCGACCCCGTGCACCCCGAAGGCGTCCAACGAGTCGTCGTATCCGAAACGGGCTTTCAGCGCCGTGCACGACCCGTAACAGACCATTCCTACCATTACCCCCATCGCCAGCGCAGGCATCGGCGTTACGAATCCGGCGGCGGGCGTGATGCACACCAACCCGGCCACCACGCCCGAGCAGGTTCCCAGCAACGTCGGCTTGCCGCGGAAGATCCATTCCATGGCCGACCAGCTCAAGCCCCCGGCCGCCGCGGCGAAGTGCGTTGCCGCAAACGCGCTGGCGGCCAGACCGTTCGCCGCCAAAGCGCTTCCGGCGTTGAATCCGAACCACCCCACCCACAACATCGCCGCTCCGATCGCCGTGTAGGTCAAATTGTGCGGAGGCATCGGCTCCTTGCCGAACCCGATCCGCTTGCCCAGCACCAGCGCGCAAACCAGCGCCGACACTCCCGAGCTGATGTGTACCACCGTTCCGCCGGCAAAATCCAGCGCTCCGGGGGCGAAAATGCCGGTCGCATTCGGACTGCCGTACATCAGCACCCCGCCGCCCCAGACCCAATGGGCCAACGGGCAGTAGATGAATGTCGCCCACAGCAGCATGAATGCGACCATCGCGCTGAACTTCATCCGCTCGGCAAACGCTCCGCAGATCAGCGCCGGCGTGATCACGACAAACATGCCCTGGAAGAGCATGTGCGTCAGCACCGGGATCGTAAGCCCCGGAAACAAGGGATAGTCGACCTTGCCCTCGCTGAAGCTCGGTTCCGCCCCGTGCAGGAACAAATAACGCAGGTCGCCGATCCATGCCGGCGGGCTTTCCGTCCCTGCGCCCGCCGAACGAAAGCGTGTATCCATACAAGGCCCACACGACGCTCATCAGGCACATCAGGAATACGCACTGCATCATCACGCTGAGCACGTTCTTCTTGCGGACCAATCCGCAATAGAACAGTGCCAGTCCCGGCCCGGTCATCATCAGCACCAGGGCCGAACTGGTGAGCAGCCAGGCGTTGTCGCCGGTATCCAGCGCAGGCGCAGCCGCCGCCGCCTGGACTTCCTCCGCAGCCTGAACCGCGCAGGGGACCATCCCCCACGCACCGAGCGCCAGCGCGCATGCGGCCACCAACCCAAGCGATCGGGCTTCCATCTTCATGCTCCGCACTACTTTCTCTAAGGCGGGAAAAGAGCAAGTCGGCCGTCCGCTCTAGAGCGCCGGTTCCCACTGAGGTCCTAGCCGCGCAGCACGGCCAGCCGACCACGATTCACGGGTCGCCCCTGGGGCAAAGCAAGCACTGTGCCATTTCTTGCCGTACCTCGCCCATCTTTCTCGCTAGCTGCTTGATTCAAAAGGGATTACGGAGCAACAAATAGGTCTGGCCGTGTTCTGTGCGGCGCGCGCATCTGCGGCGACTTGCACAAAGTGCTTGCAGTCCGTGGCGAACAAGTGCGCAGCAAGTCGAGCGTTAGCGCGAGAAACGCGCAAGTGCGTCCATTGCCGATGTAACGCGCCGGCCCACCCCGGGTTGCTATGCGGAACCCGCCTGGCTCGGTGGTTTGCGCCGCGGCAGGTCCGGAATCCCCGCCGCGGCGTTCGCGGCTCGCGCCAGCACGAACAGCAAATCACCCAGACGGTTCAGGTAGGCCAACAGCAAGGGCGAGACGGCCGTGCCCTCTTCCCGAACCAGACTCACCAGGCGGCGCTCGGCACGCCGGCAGACCGTCCGCGCCAGATGCAGCTCGGCCGCCACCCGACTCCCGCCCGGCAGAATGAACTGAGCGAGCGGAGCAAGCTCGCCTTCCACTCCGTCGATCTCGGCTTCCAGGACCTTCACTTCGGCATTGCCGATCGTCCGCGTTCCCTTGGCCGAGGGGTCGAGCGTGGCCAATTCCGCCCCGATCTCGAAAAGCTCGTTCTGAATCCGCTCCAGAATTCCGTCGAGCGCGGCGGAAATTGCCTGGCTTCGAGCCAATCCGAGCACGGCATTCAACTCGTCGATCGTCCCCAATGCCTCGATGCGGGCAATGTCTTTCCCCACGCGCGGACCGGCAAACAAGCCGGTTTCACCTAGGTCGCCGGTTCGAGTGTAGATCTTCATCTCTTGCTCCTTTGCTGCTTCTCGCCCGCGCATGAGGGCCCCGCGAGCAGCGCCCGCTACCCCGGCCAGGATGGGTGGCCTGTACGCGTCCGCGATCCAACGGGCGGCTTGGTGCTACTCGACTTCGAGCACCTCGATCTTCAGTCGCCCCGCGACGCTGCGCCACCGGCAGCATGCTTGCCAGGGCGGATGCGCCCTCAGGTCGCTGTGGGCCAGCTTGAGGTGCCCTGCTCCGATGCCGCCCTGGGCCAGCGTTGCGTCCAGCCCGATCCACCGCTCCTGCAAATAGACCTCCGTCCACATGTGATAGACCAAGGCGTCCGGCTTCGCCACTAGCCCGATCGCGACGCGCGCGGGCAGATTCTGCGCCCGGGCCATTGCGGCCAAGAGCACGGCGTGCTCCGTGCAGTCGCCCCGTCCGGAGGCAATCACGTCGGCTGCCGTATCGAACGCCTGGCTGTAACCCGAATCATGAATGATGCGCCGCACCGCGCCCTCCAGCGCCACCGCGATTTCCCAGGAAGTCGTGGAGGCGAGCGACGCCTGCTTGGCGGCGGCGACGATCCGCGGGTCGTCGCTCTGGATCCAGTGGTTCGGCTGTCGGTCGCCGTCGCCCGGCAGGTCCGCCGCGCCCCTTCCTCGAAGTTCGCTTTTCGGGCGCACTGCGTAGACCGTGATCTCGGCCGTGTGAGGGCCGATCGAGCGAACCTCCTGGGAGCTTCCCTGGGGAAAGTACTTGGCGGGGTCGTCGCCCTCCAACTGCACGCGATATCGCACGCGTCGCGTCCGCGGCGCGTCGGCAATCGGCTTCGCCAACGGAATCGACAGTTTCGTCGCAAGGTCCAGTTCCACGGCCTGCGTATCGCCGAGAGCCGCCTCGCGCGTGGCTCGAATCGTCTCGATCCCCAATACCTCGCTTCGCGTCTTCCAGATCGCGCCGTGGGCATCGGCCCACAGCGTCTCGCGAAGCGACTGCTCGCCCCGCGAGCTCGTCGAGTCGATGCGCAACAGCTCGCGCGGGTGGCCAAGAATCGAAACCCGCTCGTATTCCCCCGCCGACATCTCGATCGTTGCCACCTGATTGTCGGCCGCGTCGAGCGCCTTGAGTGGCCGCTTCTCACCCGGCTTGAGGGGCGACCGCAACAGCGAGAGCGGCACCGCGTAGAACCCACCGTACTCCGCCGACCACGCGATGCGATCCGTCGTCGACTTGCCCGTGGTCGTCATCGTGAGTTCCATCTGCTCGCCGACCACGCGTCCTTCGGTCGCCGCCGCCGACGGACCCAGCCCCACCGCACTGCGGCACTCCAACAGCTTGCCCTCGGGCGTCTCGAGCGTACTAAAGCGGAGTTCCGTCTCGGTCGGAGTGTCGAATCGTTTGACCGACAGCCGAGTGACGCAGTCCACGGCAACCAGGCTTTGACCTTCGCGTAAGAGTCGGCGAATCGTGGTGCGCGAATAGCCCGCGCCACTCCCTGGATCTCGGTGATCTCCCAGATTTCCTGCTCCTCGTCGGCCTTGGTCCCGGCCGCGGTCGACGCGGGATGATCCTGCGGGGCCTTCCCGCAACCGCCGCTCGCCACTAGCGCGAGGGCCACCGCCATCGTCGCCCCGCCCGCCGCGCGCATCCTCGCCGCGAAACACCGGCAAGCACTGTGGGCCATCGGCCCGCCTGTCCCTCGGAGCAAAAACATGCTTGAGTTCCCTGCCAATCCTCAGCCAACCCCCTGCCAGCCGTGCGGCTGCGTCCGGAAAGTCGCAGTATAGCGGTTGTGCCGGCTGCGGGGCCAGCGGGAAGAACAACGGCAACTACCGAACAGGCAAGCTGTTTCGAGCGCAGATTCTGCCCCGCTCACGCCGCTTTCCCACTCTCGTTCGTGATTCCTTGTCCCGCTGCGGAAGATCAACCTGCCGTGCGCCTTTTTGGTGCTAGAGTAGCGTAGACCCGACCGGGTCGGGCTGGCGGTCCACCGCCGCCCGGCCCCAAGACCAAGCCGGCGACTGATGCCGTTGCGAGGTCGCGGGTGCGGCTTGTTCCGGCTTTATCACGGGGTTCCTTTCCGGCAGGGTCCGGGCCCAGAGAAACGCCGGTGACGGGCCGGAACCGTAACCTACGCTTGCATAGAGGCTCAGTGCGAGTGCAAGGGAACTGTTGTTTGCCGTATTGCCTCCAGAGAGTTCGCCGATGGGCTTCCTGAAGAAATTCTTCCGCAACGTGTTCCGCGACGGAGCCGTCCCCGCCGGCGACGCAGCAGCTTCGAGCAGCTCAGCGAGGAGGAGCTCGAAGCGCACCTGGGCGTGTCGCGCTACGGCGATTTCATGCTGACCGACGCCGTTCGTCCCTCGTACGACCTGCAGGTCGTGCCTCGCCAGGGCTATCGCCACGACGCCTACCGCGACGAGGAGAACCACGTCTCAGCGTGCCGGTGCTGATGGCCGCCGTCACCCGCGAGACGGCTGTTCGAGTCGTTCATGGACCTGCTCGACCCGCTGGGCACCGTGGTCGACGTGGTGCTCGAAACCAGCCACAACCGCGACAGCAAGGGCCACGTCGACCTGTACCGCGAACACATCGACATGCCGGTGCTCAAGAGCATCCTCTGGGACTACGAAGACCTGCTGCTCAACGACGGCTGCACGGGCATCGCCGTGCTCAATCCCGGCATTCCGCAGGAAGTGCAGTTCGACGAGCACAAGCTGCTGATCGTCTACGGCGACGACGCTGGACGACTTCGAAGCAGTGCTCCGCGATCGCGGCGATCCGCTGCGACGACCAGATGAAGTTCATCACCGAGGCCGAGCACGTCCACTCGTCGAGCGACACGTTCGCACGGCAGTTCGAGGAACTGCAGACGCGCCTGGGCATGGATTGCGGATTCCGCGACTGAGCCGGAAGCGATTTGCGGCCCGCCCCGCGCGTCGTTGCCGGGGCCTGTTTCCGCCGCTCCGCTGCTGGCTCGACCCGCCGCGGTCACCGAAAGTGGTTCTTCTACGGCTCGATCAGATAGGCCTGGTCTTCCAGGTTCACCACGACCGGCTCGTCGAAGGCCAGATACTGCGACAGCGTGCGCCCGTGGCGGCGGGCCAGCTCGAAATAGCGGTCGCTGAACTGCTGCACGCGCACGGCGCGTTTCTGCTGCTCCTCGGTCACCGCGGCATCGACCCACTGGTTGTTGCGGCGATAGAAGGTCTTGTTGCCCACCTGCTGCACGTTCTGCGGGGCGTCGGCCATTTCGCCTTCGGCAGTCGCCAGTGATGCCGATAGGGGCGTCGTGGTGACGCTTCCGGGCATCCCGCTCGCTCCTGGCGTCATCGCGGCCGAAGGCCGGCCCGCGGACTTCATCGCGTAACTGCTGGGCCCGGCCGCCCCTCCTGTCCCCGAGGGTTCGCTCTGGAAACGGTAGGCCGCATCGGTCTGCGCCGAGGCCGCCACGTTGGCCTTCTGCAACTGGATGCGGTAGGCACGCTGTCCGACGCCCAAGGCGCCTGAGGTCTCTGACAACGCTTCCAGTCGATCCCGGGTGCGCGTGGCGTTGCCCGCCAGGTCTCCCAATCGCGTGTTCTCGTCCGCCAGAAACGAGGTGTAGGGAGTGAGGATTCCATGGCGCGTCGAAAGCTCGACCAGCTCGCGGATCAACTCGTCGTTCTTGCCCCTGCGCGTCGATCTCCTCGAGGATCTCTCCCACGCGCCGCGCCGCCCAAAGCTTCTCGATGAAGGCGTTCGTCTCGTCGCCGCTCTCGGCGACCAGCCGCGCCGGGAAATCGAACTTCTCGGTCCGGCCGCTCACCGAGCCGCTCACCACGACCTTCGCCTCGCCTCCCGTGCGGTAACGGCCGACCACGGCCAATTGATCGCCGGCGAACAGGTCGATCGCTCCTTTGGGATACACGCGGCTGGTCGGGCTTCCCGCCCCTTGGCGATGCTCATCCAGCGAGAATTCGAGCTTCACGTCGGTCATCACGGGCGCCCCGATGCGGCGGTAGAGCCGGCTCACCCGATCCTCGATGTCCTCGTTGGGCCGCACGTACTCGGTCGAACCGTGGTTCTCCCGCGCCAACTTGTCCAAGAGGCGGCTATTCACGTCGTACCCCACTCCAAAGGTGAAAAGCCGCGCCCGTACCCGATTCGTGCGCGTCGCCGACTGGGCGATCGCCCCTTCCTGGGTCACGCCCGTCGTGGGCAGTCCGTCGGTGAGAAACACGACGAAATTCGGCTGACCCGAGTCCTGAAGCTGATCCAAAGCGGTTCGCAGCGCTCCCTCGATGTTCGTGCTTCCCCCGGCATAGAGCCCCTCGACGAATCCGAGCGCCGCTTGCCGCGTCTGCTTGTCGAATCGCTGCAACTCCGGCCGGAACGACTCCACCTGGCTGTCGTAGGCCACGATGTTGAACAAGTCGCCTTTGCGGAGATTCTCCAATACGAACTTGAGCGCACCCCGCACCTGCTCAATCTTCTTGCCGCTCATGCTTCCCGAGCGGTCGATCACGAATACCACCGTCTTTTTCCGCAGCTCTCCGTCACCCTTCTTGATCTCCGGGCTGGCAAGAAGGAGGAAGTAGCCCTCCGCGTCGCCGGATCGGCTGGGTCGATAACTCAGGACGCGCGCACTCACCTTCCCTTGGCCCACGTCGTACAGCAAGCGGAAATCCGACGTCGGCACCTCGTTCTTCAGGGTGTAGGTCACGGTGGCGTGGCGGTCGGACGGCCGCTGGATTTCCACGGCATGCGAGGGACTATACACGTTCTTGATCGCCGTCTGGCTCTCGATCGTCACGCGCAGTTGCACCTTTTCCACCGGCTTGGCGGTATACTTCGCCGTGCTCAGCGGGAAGAGAAAATCCGTCAGCCCCTCCTGCTTCCGGCAAAGTTGCGAGTAACGAAGCGATACCGTCCGTTTCTGGCCGGGCGGCACCGGAAACACGCTCGTGCGGAACAGCCCCGTCCCCATCCATTCCAGCAGCGCGGGATCGCGGTTCTTCCGTACGATCTCCTCGTAGAGCCGCCGCGCCTCGTCCGCCTTCAACAGCCGCGCCGGATGCTCCTTGCCGTCCACCAAGAGCGTCATCTGCTCGACCGCTCCGTCATACGGCAGCGGAAACAGGAAGGAAACCTCCAACACCCGGCTCCCCGTGTTCACAAACGACTGCGAAACCTGGACCTGGGCCACCTGGTCCACGATCCGTGCCTGCACGTCCAACTCCTGAATCTGGTAGCTCGCCGGCGGGATCGGCTCGGGCCGTACGTGCGGCGGATGAATCACGATCGGCCGCGGCAATCGCACGGCGACGTTCGGATCCACGACGACCAGCACGCCCTGGGCGCCGACCGTCGCAGGAACGAGGAACAGGGCAATGGCCGAAAGAATCGCCAACAGACGCGATGAACGGGACATTGGGTAGACCTCCTGAGCCAATCGTGACTGCTAGGCCGGCGCATGCGAGCGATTAGCCCACCGCGCTGGGCAGGGGCGGCCGCTCGGCTCTCTTCCCTATTGACGTCCCAAGCCGCCGACCGTTTCGACTGCCGCCGGGCGTGCGCTCCTCGCGATGCGTCGTGCCGAAGCGCTCGCCTTGACTCCATTGAGACGAATTGCCGCCGAGGGAAGTTCCCCCTTGCTCCGCCGAAAGCCCGGCCCATGGGTGCGGATTCGGCGAAATGTCCACCCCGATACTTTGCCTTTTCCCCGGCCCTTGCCTTCGCCCGCATACCATGGCGGATCGAAGCGCGTATACTTCTTGTGGTTACCTTGCCGCGTTCCCTGCACGATATCAGCAAAAGGAGGAACGGGATGCAAACGGCCAAGCAATTGTCGGTGTCCTTGGTGAACAGGCCGGGCCGATTGGCCGCCGTGCTCACGGGGCTCAACAAGGGGAAAGTCGGCTTGCGAGCCCTGGCGGTCATGGATTCCGGCGACCGCGGTACCGTCCGCTTCGTTCCCGACGATGCCGTCGTGGCCAAACGGGTTCTCGACGCCATGAGCATCCGCTCTGAAGCGGCCAACATCCTCCTCGTCGAAGTCCCCAATCAACCCGGTTCTTTCCGCAAGATCTGCGAGCGGCTGGCTGCCGAGCACCTCAACATCGACTACGCCTACTCGTCCTTCGCCGAGCGGGGCGCCAAAGGGGGAGGACTGGCGGTGGTCAAGGTCAACAACCTCGCCAAGGCCCAGAAAGTCCTTACCGAAAACGGCTCCTCCACGACGCGCAAGAAATTGCCGGTCCGACGGCCCATGCACGTCCGCTGAAAAGCGTGCCCACTCGCTGCGGACGCTCCACTCTCCGGGTGGGGTTGGCCCGGCTAGTTGCCCTTGCGGCACTCCGACTTTCCTGGCACACTACCGCCCCGCGCGGTTTCGCGCGCCCGGTGTTCTTGTCGACCTCATGCGTGTCGGCCCGCGGATTGCCCGCGTCGGCGCTGCCGGCCTGATACGCGAGTTCCGCCCCTTAGGTCCGCGATGGATCGCCTGAGTTTCATCGGCCTGCTGCTCGTCAGCACCGCGGGTTGCATCTCCGCGCGGCCGTGGAACGAGCCCATCGCCCCACCGGTTGCCGTGCTCTTCGACAATCCGATGTTCATTCCGGTGCAGGACCCCCACCAGGTCTGGGAGAACGTGGTGGATGTGGTCGACGACCACTTCCGCATCCGCAGTGAAGAACCGGTCCGTGCCGGCATCCTCACCGAAGGCCGCCTCGATACCTTCCCCGAAGTCGGCTCTACGATCCTCGAGCCCTGGCGGAGCGACTCGGCCGACACCTACGAAAAGCTCGAGAGCACGCTGCAATCGATCCGCCGCTATGCCCAGGTTCGCGTGATTCCCGCGCAAGGCGGCCATCTGCTCGATGTGACCGTCTTCAAGGAACTTGAGGATGTGACCCGGCCCGCCCACTCATCCGCCGGTGCCGCCACATTCCGCAACGATACCTCTCTCACGCGCGTGGTCAATCCGATCTACGAACAGGAAATCCATGAGAACTGGATTGCCCTGGGACGCGACCGTGCCCTGGAGCAACGTCTCCTCGGAGAACTGCAATCGCGTTTCGGCGTTGTCAACCGAACGCCCTTGCCGACGACTACCGCGCCCTCCGGCCTTCAGCTTCCTCCTCCCCCCGGCGCCCAGGTAGTCGCGCCGGGCTCGCTCGGCGTCCTCCCACAGGCTGCCCCACAGATTGGCCCTTGCGCTCCTCCGGTCCTTCCCTGTGCTCCTCCGGTCGTGCAGACGCCGTCGACCTACTGACACACCTTGCGCGCGGCTTTGCCTGCAACGGGCAACGCCCCCGGCAAATGCCTCCACGGCGGGAACGCGGCAAAGTTCTCGCGCTGCGAAACAGAATGCGGCGATGCCGAGCACTTGCCGGGCAGGGGTCGCTAATTCGCGGTGGCCGACGCCGAAGGAGCACTCACCGCCGGACCGATCGCCAGGGGTGTAGTTGCGGCCGATCGTAGCCGTGCCGCGCCGATGCGGTCGGCAGCTTCAGCGTAAACGCCGTCCCTTTACCGATCGTGCTATCGACGCGAATCCGCCCCTGGTGCGCCTCGATGATGTCTTTGCACGACGACAAGCCCAAGCCCGTCCCCCCCTTGCCGCTTGCGTCGGGTCCCGACTTCGTCGTGTAGAACGGCTCGAAGATGTGCGGAAGCTTGTCGGCCGGAATCCCGCAGCCATAGTCGCGTATTACCAGGTCGACCATGTCATTCTCTACGTCGTGCAGGAGCTTGATGACAATCCTGCCCCCGCCCGGCATGGCTTGACGCGCGTTGATGAGAATGTTGAGCAGCACCTGCTGGATCTGGTTTCCCGCCACGTGGGCTTGCGGAATCGGCTGAAAATGCTTCTCCACCGCGATTCGATACTTGTTCATCTCGCGTTCCAGCAGAAGCAACGTGTCTTCGATCAACTGCGTCAAGTCGATCGGCTCCTGGGCACTGGAGCGATTGCGGCGCCATTCCCAAGATCCCGTTGGTGATCTTCGCCGCGCGATTTCCGGCCGCGAGAATCTTTTCGAAGCACTTCTCGCGGTTGGCGTTGTCCTTGTGCCGCATCCCCAGCTTGGCGTAATTGATGATCGTCATCAGCACGTTGTTGAACTCGTGCGTCGTCGTGCTCACCAACTCCCCAAGCGCCGTCAGTTTCTGGGCCTGCACCAATTGGCGCTTCAGCGTTTCCACCTGTTCTTGCAGATCCCGTTGGTCGGCTGCGCCACTGATTGCCACGGATTCTCCCCCTTGGTCCTTTCCCAGAAGCCGCGGGCGATGCAGAACCCACGAAACTTCCCAACCGACCGCGTTACCCGATCCCCGGTGTTCTCGCTACGTTCTCGGGAGATCGCGTCTTAACTTCAAGGCGTGAAACCATTTAATCGTCCAACAACGTATCGTCGAAGATCGCTGGGCAACTGTAGGCCAAGCCGCTATATTGTCCCGCGCTGGATGATCTGCTCCGAACCGCACGCGCGCCGGCGCCCTCGGGATCCGCAGCAGGCAAGGCCGTTGCCATTGAGCATGATCGCGCGAATTACGGGTATCTCGGACCGGTTAAGGATGCCGGCAAATTGGAGAAGCAGGGATGCATACCGTCGAACTGCTTGACGAGGCGCTCCGCGTTGCCCAGCGCCTTGGCTACCGCGTGCGTCAGGAATGGCTGGGGGGAGCCGGCGGAGGCGCCTGCGAAATCCGCGGCCACAAGTGGCTGTTCCTCGACCTCGCTCTGGCTCCCGACGACCAACTCGAGCTAGTCCTTGCCGCGTTGCGAGGCGAGCCGGCTCTCACCCCCTCCGCTCTCCCACCATCGCTCCAACAGCTACTCAACCTTCGGCAAAGCGCGTAGCGATCGCTCAGGGCCCTCACGTTGCGTCAGGCTGCCTCAGGCTGCGGGGACTGCTTGGCAGAGACCCTCGCCTCGTTTGATCCCGCCGGAAGGGGTGGAGGCCGTCGACGAAACCTCCCCCAGCGACGAGCGGCGCTCTGGGCATGAACCGAAGGCTGCCGGGCGAACGCCGGCGACTGCAGCTTCCCTTCGATGGCCCTGCCGAGAGAATCCGGGCGAGAGGCCGTTACCTCCCCGGCAAATTCAGGGCCCCGCGCCCCACGGCCCCCCGGCCTCCTTCTCCTTCGCCGGAGGTTTGATGTCGGGCTTCAGAACATGCACGTTTTCGGCATTGATCTCCGTATCGAGCTTGAACAGCGGCAGGTACCGGTAGTAGACCTCGAGCGTCAAGCAAGAGAGGCTCGTGGCCATCAGCCGTCCGCCGGACCGCGTCCACTGGTCGCCCGGCGCGATGGGGTTCCAGCTTCCCAGTCCGCAGCCGTTACGCGCCTGCGACTCGATGAGCTGCCGCCGCATCACCCGATTCCATTGGTCCCATTCCGGGCCGGGAACGTTGTGCAGCACTTGCGTGGCATAGTACCAGTAGTACAAGTCGCGCTTCTTGGGATCGGGCAGGTTGTCCATCAGGTAGGCCGCCCCCTCCGCAATCAGCGAGTCGCCCCGCTTCGCCCCCATGTACTGCCGGCACAACAATCCCACCGAGGTCATCGACAGGGTTTGCTTCTCCCCGGGTAGGTAGGAGAACAGCCCCCCGTAACTGCCCAAGGAGGTCGAATTGAGAAACCCTCGCGCCTTCTCCAGCACCCCGCCATCGACGGCCAGGCCCGACATCTGCGCACTTTTCAACGCCATCACTTGCCAACCGGTCACCGATGTGTCGCCCGTGTCGCCCGGGTTGTAGCGCCAACCCCCCGTCGACTTGTTCTGCGCAGCCTCGGTGAACTGGATGGCGCGCTGAGCCCGGTCGCGGAGTTGGCCGTCCTTGGTCATGCCATAGGCTTCGCACAGGGCAATCGTTGCCAGCCCGTGCGAATACATCCGCGAACTGACGAGGCCCACCACATTGCGGTCGCCGGCCGACGCCGATAGATCGCCGTTCGAGGCCTGGTTGCGCATCAGAAACGTCAACCCGCGTTCCACCACGAGATGAAACCGCGAGGTCTTCTCGTGCGTTTGTCCGGCGGCCAGAAGGGCAGCAGCCCCATCGCCGTGGCCGCCATGTCGGTGTTCACGTTTCCCTCGCCCTCGCAGCTCGCGTGGTCCTTGCACATCGGGTAGTGCTTCGTGCTCCAATGGCCGTCGGGAAATTGATGCCGCGCAAGCCAATCCAGGGAGGCGGCCACCGAGCGCTCGCCCCGCTTCACGCCGCCGTAGCCCCCCACGCCCGACTTCTTCGATCCGCTCCCGCGGCCACCGAAACCTACCCCGGCTCCGCCGCTGCCGGGGTTGGTGCTCGTGCCAACCCCTATGCCCACGCCCCCCGGTCCCTTCACCGCGACCCCGGCCGCCGATCCGAAAATGTCGAATCCTCCCAAACCACCCAGCGACGCCCCGGCGTTGGCCAACGCTCGGCCGCCTCCCGCCTCGGTGAAAACCGCGCTGTCGTCGTAGTAGATGTCCTCGGTCTCCTCGATCGGCGGGCCCGAAGAAGTCCCCACCTGCTCGTCCAGATTCAGGTGGCTCGGATCCAGCCCCGGATCTTCCTCCTCCAACTCGAAGTGCTGGAGTTCCGGACCCGGCGGTGCCGTGTCGACCATGGCCTCCTCGAAGGAGGGCGCTTCGTTGGTCGTAGGGACGACGGCTGTGCCCACGAGCATCAGGGCACACATGAGGAACATGTGGAACACGAAACTTGCCGCGTACCACGCCCCTTCCATCTGCACCCAACCAAGAAACTGGTCGAGCACCGAGGGCGGTGCTGTCGCACCGACCGACGGCATGAACGATTCCGGCGCTGACATGTGCGACGCCTCGAAAGCCTCTCTGCCCGTGCTAATGCGCCTCTGCCAGTATTATCCGCCCCCATGGCGGAGCCTGTCAAGCACGTGTTGCCGGCGGGCGGACCGGGCATGTTTCGGCTGTTGGGCCTGGCACGCCGGTGCCAGCGCCGTAAGGAAATGGTCCAAAGAGGAGAGCGGTGTCAGAACTCGGAAAGGAATCTCTGTCCCCCCGTCCGTAGGTCGGCGCGCTCCGCTACAGCACCGCTGGATCGAGGTCCCGCCCTGCAATCGCCAGACGATTCTCCACGCGCCGGGACGGATGATTGTTCTGCAGCCGCGGCCCCCGGACGGAAGAAAGGGTGTGCATGAGGCGATCTCGCCCAGGAGCTGCGGATAGGCCGACGACCAGAGGGCCTCGGCAGCCGGGCGCTCCAGTACCAACGGCTCGAACTCATCCCGCTTGCATCGGAGAATCGCATGCGAGAACCTGCGCCACTCGCGTAGGCTACGGTGTGTATTTGTCGCGTTCCACCAACGGCAGGCGCGATTATGACATGAACCGGAGAGGGGCACGCAAGGCGAGTCCGTCCGGCGCTCGATCGTCGGGCGGTGGACATGTGTCGCGCCAGAATGTGGCGAAACGCTCGACGGGAGCATCCGTGATCAGATCAACCCCTAGCGCCGCGAAATCACCGCCGACTTCAACGATTTCTTTCCAGTCGCCTTCTTCGAATTGGCCAAAGTTGCACTCCCATTTCGGTCCCCCTTCCTCGTCTCTGCCTTTCTCGACTTTCTCGACCTCGATGATGTAGAGGGTGGGTTGCTCCAGGGGAGAAGCAGCGCCACCCGTTGTGAACTCAATCGGCATGACAAGCCATAACGCGTAACGACAATACAAGTTGGCTCTGGAAATCCACTCGTACACCACTCTCCATCCGTCCGGCTCGAAGTCACGCTTGGCCTGAACGATGACATGCTCGGCACCCGGGAAGAGTTCATGGAATCGGCGCGCGTCGTCCAAGTCCCGGATTCCAGAGGCGATTCTGTCGTCGTAGTTCATGGGCTCGCTGATCCGTCCATCACCGCCACAAGGGTTGCTACCGCCTCTGGATAGCCTGATTCGATGACTACCGCCAACACGGCCTAATGGGCCGGAGCTCCCAACTGCTCAGCTCTGAGTTCCAGGATCTGCTTCCTCAAGTCGCCATATTTCTCCGCGGTTTTGTACTTTGATTTGCCCGGTTCGCCGCCGAAAAGGCGGCCAAGCGTTGGAGAATTGCCCATCATAAACGGACGCAGTAACGCCGCAGCGGGTTCACCCTCCGCCCGCCGAACGACCGGGCATCCGTGGACGTTTTGGGACGCCTCGGCCAAAAACGTGCCACTGGATGCCATGGTTAGACATCTTACTGCCGACTGGCCTTCCAGCGCTCGATTACCTTCGTTGCGTCGATTCGCCAACTCCCGGACACAAGCTCCATCCGAACAGGACCGAAGTCTGGCGTAATGACCATTACTTTGCCTGACTCCTCAGAGCCCGAGACTTGGCTGATGGTGTAGGAGTCTGCGATCTCGCCCAGTAGCGGTTGAACCTCTTCCGGATAGGCCGACGACCAGAGGACCTCTGCATCCGGGTGCTCCAGAATCAACGGCTCGATCTCATCCCGCTTGCCTCGGAGAATCGCACGCGAGAACCTGCGCCATGCCTTCTCGGGCTCACCTTCCTCTTCGCAGCTCATCCGTGAGACCATGTCCTGCACGATATCCTCGTGGGACTCCTTCTGGCTCCTCTGGGCGAACTCCAGCAAGAGCACCTGAAGTCGCTCAGTTGCCTCGTCGTCGTCTGGGCAGCACTCGTGTATCACGTAGGGCCAAGCGTACTTCCTCGGGAACCTGAACGCCGCACATACAAATTCATTGAAGGCAGTCCAACCTTCGTCGTTGAGGGGACAGTCGGGTGAGGCGTGAGCGTACCCGGACACGTAGGCGCACACTTCGTAGAACGAGCCACCACAGACATACATCTGCCGTCGTCGGCAGATGTGTTCGACGAAGTCAGGGAAGCTCTCGTTGCCATTCATGTTCCGTGTCCGACGACCAGGATAACGGGGGGAGGACAATTGCATCGATCATCAACCGCGCGAACATCCGACTCGGGCAATCATTCATGTAGCGACAGAACGGACGTTCAATCGCAGCAGCCGCACCGAGCGACGATCACTTCTCACAAACGCCCATCGCGGCCACCGGCTGTTGGCGCGTGTGGTTCGGCCTGTCTCCCGGCGGTTCACGTCAACTTACCTGCGCGGTTGTAGAAGTGTCCGCCCTGCCACGAGCGTCGCGTGCTCCTGGGGGCCTAGGCGAACGCTCCGACCCGCCGCCATACCGCGGCCGCTACCACCTCGGTACACCAGCGTTCCCGCTCCCAACTCCAGCCGATCGAGATCGGCCTCGACCACGCCCTCACTCGGATTGTGCAGCACGACCACTTCGTTTCCCGCCTCACGCATGCGGAACCCCATCAATCCCTCGGCCTCGATCCGCTCGACCCGCTCCGCGGCAGCTACCGCGGGATCGTCGCGGAACACCTCGACCAGGAACCACCACCGCGACCCCTTGGCAAACCGCACCTCCCCCTGTTCCCCCGCCGCCGCGCTCAGCGGATCCACGAGCGTGATCTCGCTGCTTCGATATTCCGACGGTTGTTCGAGAAACGACGTCTCGCTCGGCCGCCCTTCGATCCGCGCGTAGTTGTGGGTGTGAATCTTGATTCGCAGCCCGCCGTAGTGCCAAATGCCGTCCGGCTGGCGCACCAGCTCCCGCTTCAGTCCCAGCCGGATCCTTCCGTGAACCGCCGCGCGCGACTCGTCGGCCAATGCCTCCAAGCTTACCAGTCCCACCAGGCGCGTGCGGGAGAGATACCACTGCTGCGTCCCCCGCCAGGGCAGCAACTCGTCGCGCTGAAATTCCCAGTGCGGCCGGCTGACCGTGTAGCGCACGGCCAGCGATCCGAAATCCGGCCCCAACGCGGTGGTGAGCTTCTCCTCGGCGCTGTGGCACCGCCCGCCCAGCCAGTGGTTGTCGCGGTGGTTCAGTCGCACCTCGGTCGTGACGACTTGCAGCGCCGCGTCCAGCGGCATCGGGCGCCGCGCCGGATCGGTCAACATGCAGCCCACGAACGTGTCCTTTCCTTGAAACCCCACTCCATAGTTGCGCCCGTTCGCCGCGAAGCTCCAACGGCCGTAGCGGCCGCGCGGACCCTCGATGTTCGCGTCGTGGATCACATACGCATCGGGAAGCGGCTGCGACGGCACGCGTTGGAACAGATCGCCGGCAATCGCGCCCACGTGCCCTCGTTCGTGCCCCCACACCCCGCTGCCAATCTCGTAGACGCGCTGGTTCCGCCCCTCGTCGAACAACGCCGCGATCACCGCCGGCCCTGCCATGTCTCCCCGGCCCCAGTAATGCTTCCATGCCGGGTCTGTGTAGTACTCCGGCATCCCCGCCGGCTCCACGTTATACGGGTAATAGGGAATCGTCTTCCGCAGGATCTCGAGGATCCCGGGATCGCCGTTGAGCTGCCACAGCCGCGCTAAGTACACCACGTCGAGCTGGTGGTATACGAAACACTCGTTCTGTGCGTTCACGTAGGCAAAGGCTCCCATGGGATACACGGCCGAGGAAACGATCGGCAGGAAACCGTCGCGCTCCCGCAGGTATCGCGGATCCTTCCACAGTCGGTAGGCCAATTCCATCGTGAGCAGATAGTGGACGTCCATGTTGGGATAGGCCGGCGCTGCGCGGTCCGGACGAACGGCCAGCCGCGCCAGTCCGTACTCCGAAACCTGGTGCTCCACCAGGCGACCCGAAACCGTGCCTCGAAATCGGCTCGCCACGCCTCAGGCAGCAGGTTTGGATATGCCTGGTGAAGCTCGTGCCATGCGTCCAGCGTCGGCGCCAGACAGAAGCGGTTGATGTTCGGATCGTGGCCGTGGACCGCCGTTCGATCGACGTTGAAATCCCCGTCGGTGTGCTGCGCGGAGACGACGTCGAAGAGATTCAAGGCGTTTGCCATCAGCATCGGGTTGTGCCGCATGGGGCTCCGCGGCCGGACCAGCGCCCACACGATCGTCGACCGCGTCGTCGCCGAACTGCCGGAACGCCCAAGGATTTTCCACCGCGCGATACCCTGCCCTGCCCTTGGGCCACCATCGCTCCGCGCGTGCGTGCCGATTGGCGACCTGCGCCAGCAGATCGAAGAAAGGGTTTCGACCGACCTGCAAACGATCCTCTTCCACCGGGGCCCGGTCCCGCACGCGCCAAGTACGGCGCCCGGCTGTTGGATGTGTTGCGCAAGGGCGGCGAGAAGCGGCTCGGTCCCGCGCACGATCTCTACTTCTTCGGCCTCAAGCCGTCTCTTCAGGTCTCGCGCACACCAATCGAGGGCGGCCCAATACGCCTCCGCCTCGCGCACGTACTTTCCTTCGGCCGCGGCCCGTGCAAGCGCCTTGCGCTGGCCCGCCAGTGCGGAGTGAATCGGCCCCAGCGCTCTAGAAAGCTCCGCCGCCCATCGATCCCGCTCGTGCCGGTTCCGCTCGATCTGGGCCAGTTCCTCGGCGGACCGGCCCACCAACTCGATCGCGTCCAGCCGCACTTCGACCGGTGGATCGGCCTTCGATGCCTGCACCGTGAACTCGATGAAGTGGATCCGCGCGAAGTCTCGCTCGCGACGGCCTCCCGCCGGAGTCTGGAACCGTTCCAGGTCGAGCTCCACGGTGCGCCATCCCGTGAAATCAAGGATCACGCGCTGACGATGGTTGATGTAGTACAACGACCGTCCGCCGCTTCCGCCCTCGGCGCCCAGGTGAACCTCCAGCGCGTGGCCGCTGCCGTCTCCCCGCACGCGGAATCGCACGTGCGCCACTCCGTCGAGCGACCGCGGCTCGAACGACCGCATCGCCCAGGTGAAGCTCTGTCGGGCGAAGGCACTGCGAAGACAAAGGACCTTTTTCCCCTCCTCCTCGGCAAGGGAAAGCGTGGCGTTGTCCTTGTGACGCCAGCCGGCCAACGATCCGTCGGAGAAATCCCACCGCGTTCCCAACAGCGACGCGCACGCCGGAGGCGACGCCTTGGCGACTGCCGCATCGTCGGCGACGGTAGGGCCGCCCAGGCCAAGAAAGGCCAGGGCCAGGCAATACGACGCGCAGCGCATGGTACATCCGAAGATCACTCCTCAGGCTAGACCAACCCTCTGCCGTAACTGTTCACGGGCCAGACTCGTAGAAGCGGCGTCTCGCCGCTTCCAAGTACCTATTCTCACGCGAGAAAACCCTGGGAAACGCGGCTGGTCTTCGCGTCTGCGGTGAGGTGTGAACGGTTACCCCTCTGCCTCTATGGTAAACGACGGTTCCCACCGCGGGGAGGTGGGAATGGGTCGACGCGAGTCTTCAGCCGGCAAAGCGAGTGCTTCCCACCCGTTTGCTTGAGCCGCGGCCGGCAGATCCTTATATTGGGTTCCGCAAGGCGCGGAAATCTCTGGGAGAACGATATGGACTCGTCCTGGGTGCCACTGCTGGATTCGATCGGTTCCTCTTGGCCCTCGCCGCAAACGCTCGCAACGCCCTTGTTCGGCTGGGTGCAGGTCTACGATCCGATGGATTCCGCCTGGCTTTCGCCGCTGGTGGCCGGGGTCCCAATCCTGCTCTTGCTCGGATTGTTGGTCGTCGGCGTCTCCGCACCCTGGGCGGCTTTGGCCGGGCTCGGGTCGGCCGTCGCCGTGGCCATCGCCGCCTACCAGATGCCGGTGGAAACGACCTTGTCTGCCGCGGGCTATGGCGCCTGCTTCGGCCTGATGCCCATCGGATGGATCGTCTTCTCCGCAGTCTTCCTCTACCACCTCACCGTCCGCTCCGGCCAGTTCGACGTTGTCAAACGGTCCGTGGCCGCGATCTCGCCCGACCGCCGGATGCAAGCCCTCTTGATCGCCTTCTCCTTCGGCACGTTTCTCGAGGGAGCAGCAGGTTTCGGCACGCCCGTGGCCATTTCCGCCGCGCTACTGATCGGCTTGGGCTTCTCGCCCCTCTACGCCGCGGGCTTGGCCCTGATCGCCAACACCTCGCCCGTGGCCTTCGGCGCGCTTGGGCACGCCGATCATCACCCTGGCCAAGGTTTCGGGTTTGGACGAGATGGCCCTCTCGCAGATGGCTGGCCGACAGCTTGCCTTTGTTCTCACTGATGATTCCGGCGTGGCTGGTCTGGTGATGTCGGGCTGGAAGGGCTGGTGGGCTGCTGGCCGGCGTGTTCGTCTGCGGTGGCAGCTTCGCCGCGATTCAATTCCTCACTTCCAACTTCCACGGCCCCAGCCTGGTCGACGTCACTGGCGGCGTCGGTTCGATGATCGCCCTCACCCTGTTTCTCCGTTCTGGCAGCCCCGCGACGTGTGGCGGTTCCCCGAGGAACCGGAGCACGATCCTGCGGTCGTCGAATCCGCCGCTTGACGGAAGGCCAGGTTGCCTACGCCTGGATGCCCTGGGTCATGCTGTCGGTGATGATCTTCCTTTGGGGCTGGCCTTCGTGGAAGACAATGCTCAACGGCGGTCCGGCCGATCATCCCAACGTGCTGGCGGGAGTCAGCAGGCGATCGTTCGAGGTTCATGGACTGCACGACCAGGTTTACCGCACGCACCCCGTTGCCCCGGTTCCGGAAGGCTCCGACCGCGCCGCCCAAGCCGGAGGAGGCCAAGTACGACTTGAATTGGCTCTCGGCCACCGGCACGTGCGATCTTCCTTGCCTCGATTCTCTCGGCCTTCTGGCTCCGCATTCCCCTGGCCGCATTCTTTCAGCAGCTTGCCGACACCGCATGCCGCGTCCGCTGGGCCGTGTTCACGATCGCCTGCATGCTCGCGTTGGCGTTCACGACTAAATACAGCGGTGCCGATGCCACCCTGGGCCTCGCCTTTACGCACTCCGGCTGGCTCTATCCCTTCTTCGCGCCCCTGCTCGGCTGGCTCGGCGTCGCCCTGACCGGCTCCGATACCTCGGCCAACGCTCTGTTCGGCAGCCTGCAGCGAATCACCGCCGAGCAGCTTGGATTGAATCCCCTGTTGATCGTGGCCTCCAACAGCACCGGCGGGGTGATGGGAAAGATGATCGACGCTCAGAGCATCGTGGTGGCCGCCGTGGCCACCGAACAATCCGGCCAGCGAGGGGCGGATCCTCCGCTTTGTCTTCCTCCACAGCCTCGTGCTGGCGGCGATGATCGGCCTGTTGACCCTCGCCCAGGCCTACTGGTTGACCTGGATGATCCCCGGTTGACGAGCCGGCAGCCGTCCTCCACCTATTCCTCGCGCCCGCCAAACGCCGCCGGAGCGTTCAGCTCCAGATAGTCCTCCACCGGCCGAGCCAGGCGGCGAAACTCGTCGGTGGGCATGGCCACAGTGTCCCAGCGAGGCGAGATCGGGTGGCATCGCGCGGCGTAGTCCTCCCGCCGCACGGCCACGAAACCGTACAGCGCGCCGCGGTGCTCGAACAAGGCGTCTGCCGGCAAGCGGGGCCCGGTCGCCCAGAATGCTATAGGCAAATACGAACAGCCCGCGAAAACTGTCGCCGAAGAGCCACTCCCACTGGGCCAGGCTCCGCAAGTCGTCTTGCGTCGACCAGTTCTTCCAGTAGTGCCGCGACTGCTCGTCGCCGGAGGGGAATCGCCGCCCCTTGACGTCCACCAGCCAGGTAAACGGCCCGCGGCGGAAGCGACGATGAAGTCGAGACTCTTGAGCGAGCTTCCGTCGGCCAACACGCTTCGCCGCGCCTCGTCCACCGCCACGTAGGGCACCCCGCGCGCGGAGGTACTCCTCAAAGGCCGCCTCGTAGGGATTGTCGCGGTTGGCCATGTCGGTACCTGGTGGTCCGAAAGGCGGCTGGCGGCTCAAGTTCCGCCGAGAATCTCGCGAATCGCGCCGATCAGGCTCTTCGCGTCCGGCTCCAGGAGCACGTTCTGCTGTCCGCCGCTGGCAAGGTCCTTGACCTGGCAGATGCCGGCGTTGAACTCGTTGGAGCCGGCGATCAGGGCCACGCGGAACCCGCGGCGATCGGCATACTTCAGTTGCTGGCCCAGCTTCTTCGGGCTCGCGGAAAGACCTCCACGCCGATCCCCGCTGCGCGGATCGCCGCGGCGATCTTCAGGTAGTCGTGCAGTCGCTCGCGCGTCGAAGATAGGCGATGAACACCGGGGCCGGCGTGGCGACCTTCTCGATCATGCCCAGCTTCTTCCATCGCCGCCAGCAGCCGATCCAGACCCAGCGACGCCCCCACGCCCGGCAGCTCCTGCTCGGTGAATAGCTCGGCCAGGTTGTCGTAGCGTCCGCCGGAGCAGACGCTGCCGATCGCCGGCAGGGCGTCGAGAAAGGTTTCGTAGATCGTGCCCGTGTAGTAATCCAGCCCCCGGGCGATCGCCACGTCGAGCTTCACGCAAGCCTCGGGCACGCCGCGCGGCGCGCAGTCCGGCCATCACCTCGCTCAGCCGTGTTAGCCCTTCTTGCCCCGTCGCGCTGCCGGCCACCAGCGGCTCGATCTGCCGGAGCACCTCGTCCGCCGAGCCCGACGATGCCGGCCAGACGCAGCACGTCCGCCGCCTGTGCGTCGTTGGCGCCCGCCGTCGCTTTCATCTCTTCCGCCACGCGCTGCGGCCCGACCTTGGCCAGCTTGTCCAGCGCGCGGAGCACCGGCACGGCTTGCTCGGCCAGCCCCAGCCGCTCGAGCAGGCCGGTAAGCACCTTGCGGTTGTTGATGTGAATCGTGAATTCGCTCGAAGCCGATGGCCCGCAACAGGTCGTGGATCACCAGCGCGGTCTCGATGTCCGAGGCCGCGTGGCGCGTGCCGATCGTGTCGAAATCGCACTGCATGAACTCGCGGTACCGGCCGCGCTGCGTGTTCTCGCCCCGCCAGACGGTGGCGATGTGGTAACGTTTGAAGGGCACGCCCAGCTCGTCGACGTGCTGCGCGGCGAAACGCGCCAGCGGCACGGTAAGATCGAACCGCAAACCCACCCACCGCTTGTCCCGGTCGCAGAACTTGTAGAGCTGCTTGTCGGTCTCGTCGCCCCCCTTGCCGGAGAGGATTTCCAGATACTCCAAGCGCCGGCGTGTCGATCGGGCTGAAACCATAGGAACGATAGACGCGCCGGGCCGTCTCCATGAGCCGCTCGCGCGGAATCATCGTCTCCGGCAGGTAATCGCGAAATCCCTTCAACGTGCGGGGGACGATGCGGGTACTGGCGTCGGCAGTCGGTTCGTGAGAATCAGACACGATAGGTTATCCGAATCGGTGGTGGGCGTTGCGGTTCAACTCAGAATCGCCGGCAGATCGGGCTTGCGGCTGCGGATTCCGCGGCCGCGGCGCGGTTTCAGTACCGCCTCCGCGTACTCCTCGACCTGCTCCGACGTCTCGAAGTAGTGGTCGTAGACCCAGTCCTCCTCGTACTCGCAGTTCCGCGTGCTGTAGTCGCGGCACACCTGGGGCCGGGTCTCGTAAACGCCGCACAGGTTGTCTGCCCGGAGGTGCTTGCATTTCGTGTACACCAGGATGTACCAGCTTCCCTCCTCGATAAACACCGCCGCGCGCTCGTGAAACAGGAACCAGCGTATGTATTCGAAGTCCTTCCGCTCCGTGGGCGTATCAATCGGCAAGGCGAAATAACGGCAACACTTGGCCGTGCAGTGAGTACACAGGCACACGTCGGGCGGAACCTCTTCGCGCCGCGGCTTCCGGCGCACCTCCGCATTGCCGTTGACGTCTCCCACGTCCGCAGGCCTCTCACCAAACTGCTCAATTCCTATCAGCACAGGCATCCACTCCCTGTCCATTACACCCGGGCCCCGCACGTCAAGCGAGTCATCTCTCGACGAGGCCCTCGATTGCGTCTCAGAATTGCATGCCACGGGCTCGCCCCACGACAGGCCGGCGTTCCAGGAAACGCATGGGCCGACTCTTGCACTAGTTTGCCCAACCCCAATAGGCTAGCAAAACCACCCCATCCACGCCAGGAGGAGATGAGCGGAGATCAGTGGAGATGAGCGGAGATCAGTGGAGATGAGCGGAGATCAGCGGAGATGAGCGGAGATCAGCGGAGATCATTGAGGCCCGCCGCTCGACGGGGCTTGCCCAACGGTGCTTGATCGACGGCGCTCGATCGCCGCATCCGTGAATGCTCCGTCCAGGAATTCATCCCAGAACCGCCGTTGCGGCACGCTGCGGCCGGAAGATTGCAGCGCCTCCAAAAGTTCTGGGGTCGGCTCCAAAAACCTGTCCGAAAACTACGTCAGCGGGCCTGTGCGGCCGAGTGATTCTGGGGCAGTATACGGTTCTGGGGTCGGACCTAAAAGTCCTTGGAGACCTTGCCGCAGATACCACCGCAACGCGTCCCGCGCCCACAGCACGTAGGTCGCCACCCCGGCGAGCACCTCGCCCAAAAGAAGTGCAGACGCCGGCCACGCCAGTACGGTCTCCAGCAGCCACTTCGTCGCCAGAACCACCATCGCCATCGCCGCCGTGGCGGGAACCGCCGGCCGGAGTTGGGCGATCCAGTCTCTCCACGGCACGCCCACACTCCGAAGGGCGAACAGGAGCGTCGGGGGAAACACCAGTAGGAGCATTCCCAGCGTGTAGCCCAACGCCGTTCCGAGCACCGGCCAGTTCCCGCGGCTGCCCACCACAAGCCCGAGCGAGAAAGCGCCGCAAAGAACCACCGCGCCCCCGGTCCAGGCGAGCGATAATCGCCGCGTCTGCCCCTTCGAGGCCATCAACCCCGCCAGCGCGAAGTAGCAGCTCTGCGCCGGGACCACCAAGGCCAGCACTCCCAGAATCGGTCCTGCCGCGACCCACTCCGGCCCCCCCAAGACTCGCATCGCCTCGGGTGCCACCAGGGCCAGACCCACGCCCGCCGGCAGCGTCACCAGCAGCAGGAAACGGAAGAACCCCAGTGCCAGTCCCACGTAATGCGGCCCATTCGCGGTGCGCGACAGCACGGGCAGCATGATGCTCGACAGCGGGGTGTTCAACACGTGCACCGGCTTCATCGCCAGATTGAAGGCCTGGCTGTAAAGCGCCAAGGCGTCGCGCCCGAGGAACCGGCCGACGAGGATCTTGTCCACGTTACCCACCAGGTACGACATGAGGTTGCTGGTCAGGTAATGCCCTCCCGATCCCAGCAAGCGCCGACCGCCCACGCCGCGCAGCGCACGCTGCGGTCGCCACGGCTCCGCCCACCACGCAAGCCCTGCCAGCACGAGCAGTTCCACATACTGTTGCGCCACGAGCGCCCAGACTCCCACGCCTGACAACGCCAGGACAATCGCCGCAAGTCCGCTCGCCCCGAGCGATCCCAGTCGGATTGCCGCCAGCGTTCCCAAACGCATTCGCCGCTGCAAGAGTGCCTGGTGCTGGGTGCCCAACACAAAGGCCATGGAGGTACCCGAAAGCGCCAGCGTCAGCCCGATCAATTCCGGCTCGTCAAAAAACCAGGCCACCACCGGTGCCAGCGCCGCCGTCGCCAGCGTCATCCCCAGCCCCAAGATCTGGTTGACCCAAAACAGCGCCGATACTTGCTCGGCGCTCAGTTCTGCCTGCTGAACCGTGACCACGTCCAATCCCGACGCGATCACGATTCTCGCCAGGACCAGCAGGGGCATGACCATTCCGATCAGCCCATACGGCGGCACGCCCAACTGCCGATACAAGATCGCCAGCACCGCGAGCGAGAGCAACTGCGACGCGATTTGCGCAGCCAGAACCGCACGGCTCGAACGCCGCACGCTTTGCGCAAGCCATGTGCCCGAACTATCTGGCGAGCAGTCCCCTTCCAACTTCCCTCGCCCTCGCGATCTCCCCGTGTCGCCTGCACAAACGCGCCGTCTTAGCGCTCGGCTCCATCCCCGTTGCCGACCGATTGCTCGGCCTCAATCTGGATCACGAGAACCTGGGGAGTCTGATGGACTTCTACGGGCTCGGGGGGCGCCAAGGTCGGCGCGTCGCTACTTGCCATTTGGCCACTGCCGCTTCCTTTGCGCTGGTTGAGCCAACGCAAAGATGGCACCTGAAGCGGTCGACATTGCTCGTCGACCATCATGGGGGTATCGGACGGAAGGCTTCCCAGTCTGGCTGCCTCCCATGCGCCGCTCGGATCGGCAACCGGCTCCAAAGGCCATCCGTCTTTTGTGGACTTTTCCGAAGACTGCCGCGACGGCCTTCCGCGACCGGAGAATTGGGAAGTGGCACTCGGTTCTGGGAGCGGCTCTAAGCCCTTCCCAAAATCCTCGCATTGCCGACCGGTCAGAAGCGGCTCTTCCAGATCGGTCCCACCAAGTCGCAGGCTATCCTCGGCAAGCCGTCGCGCATATTCTTCCCGTTCATCCTGGCTCATCTGCAGATCAGCACGCACCAAATCGCGAACCGGCTGCCGCGGCACTCCCAAGAGTGCGGCCAGGGCTGCTGCCACGAACCCGCTCGACAATAATCCGCGCTTGATCGGTCGCTTCATCCGCCGGTCCTCCTCCGAAAGTGGGCCAGGGTTTCGTGCTTGAGCATACCGAACTTCTTCATCTTGTTGTAGAGGGTCACGCGGCTGATCCCCAGCTCTCGGGCGGTGCGTATCCGGTGGTAGTTGTGCCGCCCCAGGCACTCCACGATGAACTGCCTCTCGGCTGCCATAACCCGTTCTTCCAGGCTTCCCCATTCTTTCAAGCCTTCATGCTCCTTGGATGCCTCCCCGTTCATGTGCTGGTCGTTATCACCCCCCCGCATCCCCCGCGGAAGGCTGGCCGGAGTGAGCACGTTTCCGGTGCAGTACAACACCGCGCGTTGCACGATCCCTTCGAGTTCGCGGACATTGCCCGGCCATGTATGCTGGGCAAGCACGGCCATCGTCTCGCTGTCGATACGCTCCAGCGGGATCCCGTAAGCCCGGCGATATGCCGACGCGAAGCGGCGCAGCAAGTATTCCAGGTCCAGGGGCCGCTCGCGCAACGGCGGCACCGTGAAACTCAAGGTGGCGAGCCGGTAGTAGAGATCGCCACGAAATCCACCCGAGCGCACCCGCTCCTCCAATGCGCTCTGGGCGGTGACAATCAGCCGCACCTGCACGCGCTGCGGCGATCTTCCCCCGACGGGCTCATACTCGCCGCTTTCGATGGTTCGCAAAAGCTTGGCCTGCTGTTCCCCGGTCAGGCAGTCGATCTCGCCCAACAGCAACGTCCCCCGGCTCGCCAGTCTCCCCGGCGTTTCCACCGCCTCCGACTTCGGCCCCGAGACGATCTCGCCGAACAGCTCCCGTTGCAGGGCGTCGGGCGAGAGTGCTCCGCAAGCCACGGCCTGGAAGGGCTGGTCCCGGCGGGGAGAGAGCTCGTGGATCAAGCGGGCCAGATACGATTTACCCGTCCCGCTCTCGCCGACCAAGAGCACGGTTACGTCGTGCGCCGCGGCCACCTCCAACTCGTCGAATAGGGAAAACATCGCCGGCGTGAACGTCACCGCGCGCAGAGACCGACCCACCATGGCCCGCTTCGGAAGGTCCCGACCGTAAGCCTCCGGATCGATCCCCTCGGGCGTCGGCTCCTCGAGCATCTCACAAAACCGCTCCAAATCCAGCGGCACCGGCAGGCATCGCAGCGTTGTCGCCTCCGCCAGCTCGCGCAAGTCGCGCGGGCACTGCTCGTCGATGAGGCCGAACAGCGCAGCGCCGGGCACGAGTTTGCCCACGCGTTCCAGAAAGACTCGCGGCGAGTGGCCGTTGAGCGTGTCTCGGCTGAGATGAGCCAACATTGCCGCCACCGGCGCTCGCGGCGGCATGGCGTCCGCCGCCTCCAGACTCTCCGCGGCAATCAGATCGAAGCGACCTGCCAGACGCGTGTGCAGGTCCTCCAATAACCCCCGATCACCACTGAGCACCAACAGACCGTTTGCCATGGTGTCTCTTGCCCCGGCGAAGTACCAGGTGCTCCCCGCCGGTATTTGAGGAGATAACGTGATGAGAAGCTCAAGCGCGACGGTGCGCGGGGGTTCCGAATCCTGCGGCCTACCCGCGCCTCGCGGCCAAGAGCCCAAGGCGCTCGATCCGTACGCATGCTGCACGCGTCGGATAGGTCCGCGGCCTGGAACTCAAACCGCTCGGGCGCAACCAAAAACGCTATACAATCCCCAGTCTAATCAGCCTCCCCAGATTCTCAAGCGCGCGTCCCCACGCCCTACATACGGAATCTCCTGCCCTGTGCACCGGTTGCATCGAATTTGCCGACGGAAGCACCTTCGATGCACGCGCAAGCCTCCTCACTCGATTCTCTCCATCGCGATCAAGTCGTTCTTGACAATTCAAGGAGCATTTAGACAATACGGCTACTGATGCTTTGCGATGGAGACGACTTGGGGGGACGGCGAGCAGGAAGCAGACGTCGGCGATTCGGATCACGTCGTTTGGAAACGTCTTCGTCGCGCGTGATCATCGGGGCCAGGACGGCCTCCCCCTTCGTTTCCCACGTCGATCGCAACCATGCCGCTTTGTCTGCTCGGTCTCGGGGCCAATGTCGGTAACCGGCGGCAGACCTTGGATCGCGCGCTGGACCTTCTCGAGGGCTGCCGAGGGATTTCGCTTCAAGCTCGCAGCCGCTGGCATGAAACCGCGCCGATCGGTGGGCCGCCGGGCCAGGATCGATTTCTCAACGGCGCCGCATTGTTGGACACGTCGCTTGCCCCGCAAGCCGTGTACGAACGCGCTTCGTTCCATAGAATCCGCACTCGGCCGTCAGCGACACGAGCGTTGGGGGCCCCGCACCCTCGATCTCGATCTTCTCCTCTATGATCGCGTGATCCTCGAAACCCCTTCGCTCACGCTCCCCCACCCGCGCATGGCATGGCGACGGTTCGTACTCGAACCGGCAGCGGAAATCGCCGGTTGGATGATCCATCCCCACACGGGTTGGACGGTCGCTCGGCTTCTGACGCACCTCGAAACGGCCTATCCCTACTTTGCTGTTGTCGGGCCGATCGCTGCACGCCCTGCCGATTTCGCCCGCCGCCTTGCCGCCGCGGCCTCCGCGCACTTCATCGCCGATCCCATGGAGGACGCGGACATCCCTGGTGACACGGCTGCCGCAGAGCTAGAATGCCTGGAGGCACGCGCATTGCGCATCGCCCGGGACTGCCTCGTTTGGACTCCGCGGCGCGACCCCGCCGTCAGCGCTTTCTGGATCGGCGAGTCGCTGGCCCGCGCTCGCCTTCGGCTTGCCGGTCCCGAGCAGACGGCGTTTCTCCAGCGGTGGGAGCACTGGACTTCGCGCGTTGTGCCTCCGAAGTTGATCGTCGTGCTTGCCCCCCCGGAAAATCCGCGGTCGGCGGCGGCCCCGTCTCCCGCGGCCCGAGCCGGCGGACGCCTGTATGCAGCGGTCCTTGCCGAGGCCCGCCAGCCCGACCGAGGTCCTCTCTTGATCTTGTCCACGGATCGCCTCGAACGTGCCGTGGAAGAATCGGCGGCGGCGATCCAAGCCATGCACTCCTGATCCGCATTCGCACCGGTCCGTTGACGATCACCGATCTTTCGCCTCACAGCCTCAAGCACTTGCCCTTCTCCCAATGACCACTTCCCCACGCCCTCGATTGGTCGACAATCTGTCCGAATTGCGCCAGATTCTTGCCGCCGTGCGGCGCGATGGCCATCGCATCGGCCTGGTGCCGACGATGGGCGCGCTCCACGAAGGCCACCTCAGCCTCGTCCGCGCCGCCCAGGCCGAGTGCGAGTTCACGGTGGTCACGATCTACGTGAATCCGAGCCAGTTCGGTCCGGCCGAGGATTATCGCCGCTATCCCCGCACGCTCTCCTGCCGATCTGGATGCTTGGCTCGTGTCGGCGCCGACGTGGTCTTCGCCCCCGCCAACGAGGAGGTGTATCCTCCGGCCTACTCGACCTGGGTTGAGGTCGGCGGCGTTGCGCAGCCCGTTGGAGGGCGAGTGCCGGCCCACCCATTTCCGCGGCGTGGCCACGATCGTGCTCAAGCTCTTCAACATGGTCGGCGCCGACGTCGCCTATTTCGGCCAGAAGGACTACCAGCAGGCCCTGGCCGTGCGGCGCATGGCGGCCGATCTTGAACGTTCCGACCGCCGTCCGCGTCTGCCCGATCGTCCGCGAGCCCGACGGACTGGCGATGAGTTCCCGCAACGCCTACCTCACCCCCGACGAACGCCAACGTGCGGTCGTCCTTTCGCAAAGCCTCAATCGCGCCGAATCGCTCGTTGCCCGCGGCGAGCGCAGTGTGGCCGTGCTGATCGAACAGATGCGCGACCAGATCGCCTCCGTCGCTCCGACGCGCATCGACTATGTCGCCCTGGTCGACGCCGAAAGCCTGGAACCCGTCGACCGAGATCCTCGCCCCCACTGCCGCGCTGCTGGCCGTCGTGATCGGCGGCACGCGGTTGATCGACAATTGCATCCTCCAACCGCCTTCCGCCTCGCAAACCTGAGCCCATCCGATGTTTCCCACCGTCTTCTACATTCCCGAGCGGATCGCAGGATACCCCTTGTTCGGCGCGGGCGTCCTCTGGCACTTTGGATCGTCTTCAGCGTCCTCCTCCTCGCCTGGCTCGTGCGCCGGCAAGGTTTCAACGCCGACACCTGGGGACACGTCCCGCTGCTGGCCCTCATCGCGGTCGTAATCTGGATCGTCTTGCCGCACATCGCCGAGCCGGGGCGAGGGCTTGCCATCCGCGGCTACGGTTCCATGCTGCTGGTCGGGATCCTGGCTGCCACTACGCTGACCGTCTATCGCGCCCGCCGCGTCGGCATTCATCCTGACCTCATCTTCTCCCTGGCCTTCTGGGGCATCCTGCCCGGTCTGATCGGCGCTCGATTGTTCTATGTCATCGAGTACTGGGAAGCCTTCCGGCAGCCCACCTTCGGCGCCACGCTGATCGAAGTCATCAATTTCACCAAGGGCGGGCTGGTGGTCTATGGGGCATTGATCGGCGCCCTGCCCGGCTTCGCCGTCTTCTGCATCAAGGAGAAGTTGCCGCTTTTGTCCGTCTTCGACGTGCTGGTGCCGGGCATGTTGCTGGGGCTTGCCCTCGGCCGACTCGGCTGCTTCCTCAACGGATGCTGCTTCGGCGGCGCATGCGAACTGCCCTGGGCGGTCCAGTTTCCTCTCGGCAGCCCGCCCTACTTGCACCAGGTTGAACAGGGCGAGATCTTCGTCTACGGCATCAAGATCGTCGGCTCGCCCGACGCACCGCCGGTTCTTACCGACGTCGAGCCCGGCTCCCCCGCTGCGCGCCAAGGGCTGAAGCCCGGCCAACGCGTTCGCACCATCAATGATCTGGTCGTGGCCAACGTCGCCCAGGCTCAACTGGCGCTGCTCGAAGTGCATCGCATGGACCACGAAATCGTGGTCCAGACCGAAGGCGGAATTCGCCGCCAGTGGGCTCTACCCTCCGCCTCGCCCCGAAGCGCGCCGGTCCATCCGACCCAGATCTACCAGTCGATCGACGCCTTCGTGCTCCTGCTGTTCCTGCTGGCGTACGACCCCTTCCGCCGCCGCGACGGTGAATTGCTGGCCATGGCGCTCCTGCTCTACCCGATCAACCGCTTCATCATGGAGGCCATTCGCATCGACGAACCGGGCATCTGGGGCACCGGCCTGTCCATCGGACAGATCGTCAGCCTGGCAATTCTGATGATTGCCGTTGTGCTTTGGGGATACCTGCTCCGTCAGCCCCCGACGCGGACGCTTGCCCCCTGTCAGGGCGCCGCGTAAACGCGCCGCTTCCACCTTCCCGCGCGTCGCACCCTTATTCGGGCCCGTCCTTGGCCTCCGCCGACGGCCTGTTGGCGGGCTCCAGCTCCAGGCATATCGAGTTGACGCAATAGCGCAGCCCGGTCGGCGGCGGCCCGTCGTTGAACACGTGTCCCAGGTGCGATCCGCAGCGATGGCAGTGGACCTCCACGCGCCGCATGAATTGGCTATTGTCTTCTTCGCGGCCCACGCGCTGCTCGTCGATCGGCTGCCAGAAGCTGGGCCAGCCCGTTCCCGAATCAAACTTTGTCTGTGAGGAAAACAACGCCGCCCCGCATCCCGCGCAGCGGTAAATGCCCGGCGTCTTCGTCTGCCAATACTTGCCCGTAAACGCCCGCTCCGTCCCCTTCATTCGCAGCACGCGGTAACGCTGCGGCGAAAGGCTCTCGCGCCACTCGGCCTCGGTCTTCTCGACCTTCTTCTCGACGGACTCGGAAGTCGACGGGTCGGCGATTTCTCGTGTCATGGCTTTCTGCTCCTTGGCTGACCTGCGCGCGGCTCGCGCACGGCCGGCGTCGACCGCGGCGCGCTCGGTTCGCGAGCGGGGCCCAGGGCCGGCAGTGCCATCCACCCGGCCAACAGCCCCACTCCGATCAGCTTTCTTGCCGTTGGGAAGTTCACCGCCACGGGGGAAATCTCCTTCGGCTCTTGCCTTGTTCAACCCGGCTGTTAGAAATCCTAGACGGCCTCCGCGCTCGGTAAAGTCCCGCTTTGCGCGGTTTCCTTTTCCCCGCCGCGCCGCCACGGACTCCAGTTGCGTTAAAAAAAGGCTTCTCGCGTAGTAAGGATTCGATTTGTGGCACACTACACCGGTCCCAAGGCGCGCGTGAATCGCGCCTACGGCACTCTGATCTACGAGGAAAGCGGGGCAGTCAAGGCGTTGGAACGCCACAACTCCCCGCCGGGCATGAACCGCGCACGACGCCGCGCAACCACCACCTTCGCTTTGGGCCTGGCCGAAAAGCAGAAACTCAAGCACTACTACGGCCTAGGAGACAGACAGCTTCGCCGGCTCCTGGACATTGCCAGTCGGCAACCGGGCAACACCGGGGTCTTGCTGCTCTTGCTCTGCGAGCGCCGGCTGGACAATATCGTCCGCCGGGCGGGCTTCACGCACACCCGCCCCCAAGCACGCCAGGGAATCGTCCACGGCCACTTCCTCGTCAACGGCCGCAGGCTCGACAGGCCCGGCTACCTGGCCCTCGCCGGCGACGTGGTCGAGGTTCGCCCCCGCGACAACCTCAAAGCCCTCTATGGAACCGAGGTAGATCGCTCGACCGGCTTGAGTTGGCTCGACGTCGACCTCCCGCAGCTCCGCGCCACCGTGCTCTCGCTGCCCACGGAGGCCGACGTCAGCCTCCCGGTCGAAATCAGCCGCGTGGTCGAATTCTACCGCTAGCGCTTACTGCATTGCCGTCGAGTCGCTCCGCGCAACCCGCGCGGTGCCGAAGGCGGCCAATCGCCGTGGCGCCGCCCCCGCGGTGCGGCCGCTCGGTCTCAGCCGGCAATCCAGCCGCGAATCCGCCCGAGGCTCTTCGACGCCGCGCGGTCCAGGTTCTCCATGCTCCCCCCGCCCCGCAGCGGCGAGCACATCTCGTAGGCCACGTAGCCCGAGAACCCTCCCTCGCGCAGCCCGGCGAAGAAACCGTCCAGATCCAGGAATCCTTCGCCCAACGGCACGGCGCGCACCATGTCGGTCAGCCGCCGGTAGTTCACCAGCCCCGGCAGATACTCGTACCGCCCAAGCCGCACGTAGTCGGCGAGCGTCGTCTGCACCATGCGAGGAGCGAGCCGCCGCGCGCGGCGCGCAGGTCTTCTCCCTGAAGCGCCGGCGCCCAGGGATCGAACATCGCGCGGCAGTTCGCGTGCCCGACGTCGTCCAGGAACTCGGCGAACGCGTCCACTCCCACGCCCACGTCGTGGTGGTTCTGCACGCCCAGCACCACTCCCTCGTCTCCGGCCACGCGGGCACACTCGCGCACGCGCCCGCACCGAGATTTCCCAGTCGCCGGCGGCGGCCTCCGCCTCCGTAGTGTAGCCCGTGAACACGCGCACGATTTTCGCCCCCAGCTTGCGAGCCATCTGGGCCAGGGCACGCACGTAGGCGATCTGAATCTCGGCTCCCGGCACTTCGCTGCCTCGCCCCAGGGTAAAGTTCGTGTAGCCGGCGACCGTGGCGATCTCCACGCCCACGCTCTCGGCCGTCTGGCGAAGCTCGGCGAGCTTTGCGTCGCTTGCGTCGAGGACCGACAGGTGGGGGCGTTTGCCGGCGAGCTCGACGGCCGAATAGCCCAGGGCGCTGGCCTTGCGGACAAACGCCGGCAGGTCAAGTTGCTCTTGGCCCCACAGACCGCCATAACTCACGGAAAAGAGGGTCGGGATCATCGAATCGCATCCGTCTTGGAAAGTTCTAACCAGTACGTTTCCCAGGTTCTTGCTGCCGGTGGTTGTTGCCGCTTGCGCACCGCGCACAGCGCTCGATTCGTGCCTGGCCCCGCCGCCGCGGCCCAGGCAATTCGAGCCGGATGCGCGGACTTTGCCCCGGGCGGCCCGCACGCGAAACGGCAAGGGAGCCTCCGGAAGTCCGTTCGTGCCCGGCGCACCGGTCCTCCCGGCTCTCTTCCGCCGCTGGCCCGCTCAGTGTAGCATCCTCTTGCCTCGCCGGCCAAGGAGTTACAATACAGCCGCGGAAACTTCTTCCCGCGTCCGCCTTTTCCAAGGATCCGCGAAATGCTCGAACTGCTCGATCTGGCAAAATCGCTCCCCAAAGAGGTTTACGAAGAAGTCTTCCCTCCGCTGGAAGCTCGACTTGCCGAGTGCCAGCGCGCCGCGCGTGCGGCTGCCGTGCCGGTCATGATCGTTTTCGAGGGCTGGGAAGCCTCGGGCAAAGAACGCGCGATCAATCGCCTTGCCACCGCGCTCGATCCCCGCGGCTTCAAGGTCCACACGATTGCCCAGCCCACCGAAGCCGAGCAGCTTCGCCCCTGGATGTGGCGATTCTGGAACCTTCTGCCCGCGGCCGGCGGCATCGCCCTGTTTGACCATTCCTGGTACACGCGCGTACTCGACGACCGCGTGCTCCAGCGATCGCCCGAGCGCGCGTGGCGACAGGCCTACGAGGAAATCCGCCAGTTCGAGCGGCAACTCGCCGATTCGGGCACGGTAGTCGTCAAGTTCTGGCTGCACATCAGCAAAAACGAACAGACGCAGCGCTTCGAGAAGCTCGAGAAGGATTCTGCCACCGCGTGGCGCGTCGACAAGGACGCCAGGCGTCAGAACCGCCGCTACAAACAGTGGCTGCCCGCCGTCGAGGAGACGCTCCAGCAGACCAACACCGTCTTCGGACCTTGGAGCGTGATCGAGGCCACCGACGAGCGTTACGTTCGCGTGAAGGTCTTCGAAGCCGCGATCCAAGCCATCGAGGCCGAGTTGGCGCGGCGCCAATTGGCCGGGCCGCCCACGTACGAACCCATGCCCGAGCCGATGCCCGTCCCCACGCACGAACGAACGATTCTCGATCGCGTCGACCTCAGCCTCTCCCTTTCCCGCGAGCAGTACGAAGAGATCCTCGACCAGCTCCAGGAGCGTCTCTTCGAGCTCGAGAACCGTCTCTATCTCGCCCGTATCCCCGCGGTGATCGCCTACGAAGGCTGGGATGCAGCCGGTAAAGGGGGCAACATCAAGCGTCTGGCACGCGCGCTGGACCCCCGCGGCTACGAAGTCATCCCCGTCGCTGCCCCCACCGACGAAGAGAAAACCTATCCCTACCTTTGGCGCTTCTGGAAGAGCATTCCCAAGGCCGGCCACATCGCCATCTTCGACCGCTCTTGGTACGGCCGCGTGCTCGTCGAACGCGTGGAGGGCTTCTGCTCCGAGCCGCAGTGGAAACGCGCCTACCAGGAAATCAACGAGTTCGAACGCCAACTGGCCGATTTCGGCACCGTGATCGTCAAGTTCTGGCTACACATCGACCCCGAAGAGCAACTTCGCCGCTTCCACGAGCGCCAGCAGAACTCCGACAAACTGTGGAAAATCACCGACGACGATTGGCGCAACCGCGAAAAGTGGAAACGCTACGAGCGAAGCGTGATCGACATGCTCGAAAGAACCAGCACCCACTATGCCCCGTGGACCATCCTCGAAGCCAATTGCAAGCTTTACGCGCACGTCAAAGCCCTCCGCACCGTCGCCGATGCCCTGGAGAAAGCGATCCAATCCGGTGCCCAACGCACGCGCTCGGGAGACGACTGAAAGCCGGGCCCCCGACGCCCTCGGACTCTACCCTGATCCCTCCCTCAAGCCAAACGCTGCGGCATCGTGGCCCACTCAAGCCATCCACGCGTCGCGGTGCTCCGCCACGAACGCGTCGTCGGTCAGCGGCGCATAGGCCTCGCACACTCGGTCGAGCTCCTCCGACTGTCCCGGGCTCATCGTCTCATTCGGGTCCAGGCACCAGGTTCCTTCGAGCAGACCCTGGCGGCGAAGCACCTCGTGGACCCCGGCAATGCAGCCGGCAAAGGCATGGGCTGCATCGAACAGCGCCGCGTTCATGTCGGTCACCGCCACCGCGCGGCGGAGCATCTCCTTCGGGATCGGACCGCTGGACTCTGCCAGTGCGCGGCACTCCTCCTGAAGCTCCACCGCCCGCCGCGTCCATACCGCCCAGTGTCCCAGCAGTCCGCCCACGAAGCGAAGCACGCGCGATTTTCCCCCCTCGACAAACGGTAGGGAGTGAGCAGGTCCAGTACGATGTTGTCGTCGTTGCCGGTATAGAGCGCGATGTCGTCGCGGCCCGATTCGGCGACCGCGCGGACCACGTCGAGCGTCTGGTAGCGGTTGAACGGAGCCATCTTGATCGCCACGACCGTTTCGATCTCCGCGAAGCGCCGCCAGAAACGGTAAGGCAGCACGCGCCCGCCGACGGCCGGCTGCAGGTAGAATCCGACCAGCGGCATGACCTCGGCCACCGCACGGCAGTGCGCCAGCATGCGGTCCTCATCCGCCTCGCGCAGGGCTCCCAGGCTCAGCAGTCCGCAGTGGAAACCCAGCTCGCGCGCGACCGCGAAGCTTCGGCCACCGCTTGCTCCGTCCGCCCGCAAATCCCCGCGATTCGCAGCATCGGCTCGGTTCGCGTGCGATCGAGCGGTCGAACTCCTCGGCCGCCAGGGCCAGAAGCGGCTCGTACAAGCCGATCTTGGGGTCGCGAATCGCGAATTGCGTGGTGTGCACGCCCACGGCAATCCCGCCTGCGCCGGCCGCCGCATAGTAGCGCCAGATCGCCCGCTGCCGCCGCTCGTCGAACCGCCGCTGGCGGTCAAGCGCCAAGGGGCTGGCCGGAATGACTCCGCCGCGCGCGAGCGCGGCTCGTACGCCCGAAGACATGTTCGCATCCATCAGGGTTGCCTCGTGACGATCTTGGCAAACACACGGTCGGTGTCGCCGCCGCCGATGGCTCAGAACTTGCCGTCGCGCATCTGGAACTTTGTCGGTTTGCCCAGGGTGGGACCGCCCCGTCGCTGCCAGTCGGCGATCCAGCGGATCATCTGCTCGATGCTCACGCAGCGGCGGCCGAGCAGTTCGTGGCCCAGATGCCCGTTGCTCAGAAGGGCGTCCTCTGCCTCGTGCCCCACGAAGCGGACCTCGCGATCCAGCAGCCGGCCGAACTGCTCGGCCACGCGCCGCACGCTCAGTTCCTCGCGGCCCGGCCAGGTTGATCGGCCGCGAGGGTACGGCGGCGTGCTCCAGCGCGCAGAGCGTCATCGCGTTGGAGTCGCCCTGCCAGATCGCGTTGAAGTAGCCCATCGCCAGGTCGACCGGCCGCTCCGGCAAGCACCTGCTGGGCCAGGTCGACCATGACGCCGTAACGCATCTCGTGGGCGTAGTTGAGCCGCAACAGGGCCACGGGCGTGTGCAATCGCTGGCTGAAATAGGCGAAGATCCGCTCGCGGCCCAGGCAGCTCATCGCGTAGTCGCCGAGCGGCGCGGGCACGTCGCATTCCGCTCGCCCCTCCCCGTCCCACGGCGCCAGCGCGTAGACGTTGCCGGTCGAATAGGCCACGATCCGGCTCGCGCGGTACTTCTCGCAGACCGTCCCGGGCAGGTAGGTGTTCATCGCCCAGGTCGTCGCCTCCTGGCCCGTCGAGCCGAACTTCATCGCCGCCAGGTAGAGCACGTTGGGCACCTCGGGCAAACGCTCCAACTCCCCGCGGTCCAGAAGATCGCAGCGCAGCGGCTCGATCCCCGGCGACTCGAGCCGAGCGGGCAACTCCGCCGAGCAGAACCGCGCCACGCCGAGATCCGCCGCTGCACCTCGGCCGCCTCGCTCGCCCGCCGCGCCATCCGCGCCAGCGTCGGTCCGATCTTTCCGCCCACGCCCAGGAAGATGATGTCTCCCTGCATGCGCCGCATCGACTCCACCACTTCGGCCGTGGGCCGGCTCAGCAGCTCCTCCAATTGCTCCACGTCCTCGATCCGGTCCGGCAATTCGCTCTCGGGCGCGTTCATCCGGTTCCTCGCTTTGGTTTCGCCTTCCATCCCGCACAAACCCCAGCGACTGTAAACTGCGGCGCACCGCGGGGTCGGCCAAGAGATCGCAAAACGCCTGTACGGCCGGTCGCTTCCACCGCGACTGGGGCACGACGAAGTCGTACTGCTCCACCTCCAGCTCGAGGAAGCCGAGGTGGCTGCGCTGGGCCGACGCCGCGAATCGCCACGCCCCAGTCGGCGCGGCCCTGGGCCACGGCCGCCGTCACCGCATTGTGGCTCTTGGCCTGCACCGGGTAGCCCGGCGGCCGGCGCGCCGGCCAGCAGCCGGTCAATAAGGATCCGCGTGCCGCTGCCGGCATTGCGATTGACCATGACGCACTGGGGGTCGGCCAGCCGCGCGCGCGGACCGCTTTTTCGGCCGAAAGCCTCGCGAACCGCGCGTCGCCGGCGCGGAACACGATCCCCTGAAGCCGCCCGTAACCGCGCACCAGGCGCAGCCCCGGCGCTCAGAAACGGTTCGTTGTATTGCCCGCTTTGGGGATCGAAAAGGTGAATTCCCGCCAGGTCGCACTCGCCGCGCCGCGCCGCCTCCAGGCCCGCCGGTCGAGCCCACCGCCATGAACTTGGTGTGAAACCCCTGGTCCTGCAGCAGACCGAGCAGATAGTCCAGACCCACGCAGTGGCTGCCGATCACCACCAGGTCGGCCCGCCGCAATCCGTCGCCCAACAGCTGCACGCGCAGCAGACGTGCCCGCCTCGACGATCTCCTCGTGCCGGCCGATGGTCACGAAGCCGTCGGCCCGGCTGAACGTCGGTGACCGAGCCGGAGCCCTTTGCCCATCGGATAGGCCGCACAGGCTCGGCCGTTCCGCCGCTCCGCCGCCGGGGCCGCTCTCGCCCGGGCCTCCCGGCCCCTCGCCCTCAACCAATCCCACCAGCACGTACTCGGTCCGGCCGATCTCCGAGTTGATCTTCACCGCGGTCCGCGCCGCCAGCGTGGCGCCGACCTGCGCGCCGCGCCGCCGAGGCTCCGCACCAGCGGGGCCACAAACTCGTGAAACGTGAAGATCGCCGAGGTCGGGAAACCCGGGAGCACCACCACTCCCTTGCCCCGCTGGGCTGCCAGGCAGATCGGCTTGCCCGGCTTCAACGCCACGCCGTGGGCGACGATTCCCGGCTCGGTGAGCTCGCGTACCGCGCGATAGGAAAGATCGCCCGCACCTTTGCTCGTTCCGCCCGAAAGCAGCACCAGGTCCGACGCTTCCAAGGCGCGTTGCAGCAGGGCGCGGAGCGACGGGAGGTCGTCGCGCACGATCCCCAGGCGGAGCGGCAATCCCCCCAGTTCGCGCACCGCGTCGGCCAGAATCTGGCCGTTCGAATCGTACACCAACCCGGGCGCATCGGCTGGCCCGGTTCGACGAGCTCGTCGCCCGTCGAAACGATCGCCACGCGCGGCCGGCGCCACACCGACACGCGTGTTGTTCCGATCGCGGCCAGCACCCCGGTCTCCCGGCTGGTGATCGACTCTCCGCGCCGCAATACGGTTTCCCCGGCGGCAATGTCGGTTCCGGCGAACGACACGCCGTGCCCCGGAGTCGTCGCCCGCCGCACCACCAGCCATGGCCCTTCCACGTCCGTGTGCTCGACCATGACCACGCTGTCCGCCCCGCGCGGCAGCATGCCCCCGGTCGCGATGGTCGTTGCCGAGCCGGCGACGACCTCCATGGCCGGCGCCGTGCCCGTGGCGATCGCTTCGTCCAGCAGCCGCAGCCGCCGAGCGTGTTCCTCCCCTGCGCCATAGGTGTCGGCCGCACGCACCGCGTAGCCGTCGTAGTTCGAGCGATCGAACGAGGGCACGTCCACTCCCGCCACCACGTCGGCCGCGGTCACGCGCCCCAGCGCTTCGTCGAGCCCCACCTCCTCCGCCGCCAGCGCACGGCAGTCGACCGCCGCGCGGAATCTTCGCTCGGCTTCATCCCGGTCGATCACTTCGAGGAACTGGTCTTGTGACATCCGCGTTGAAGGGGCTCGCCGCCCATGCCTCCGGTCAATCGTAGAGAAACACCTCGACTTCGGCGCCGGCGGGCGAACCCTCGCTGTCCGGCGGCACGGTCACGAACCCATCGGCGCGCGTCGTCGACGAAAGCAGCGACGCCCCGCCGATCGCCAGCGGCTCCACGCGATCCTCGACCACGCGCACGCGCACGTAATCCAGCCGGCCCACCGCCGAACTGATCTTCCTCGCCAGCGGCAGCCGTATGCTCCGGTAGGGCCACTCGGCATTCCGCCCCCCGAGCACTCGAATCGCGCGCCCCGCGAAGAAATCGTAGGCCGCCAGGCAGGAAACCGGATTGCCCGGCAGCAGAAACACCAGCCGCCCGTCGAGCAATCCCATCCCGGTCGGACTGCTCGGCCGCATCGCGATCCCGTGGATCGGCAGCTCTCCATGCTGCAGCAGAATCGCCGGTGCATGGTCTTCCTGCCCCACGCTCGATCCACCGGAAACCAACACGAGATCGGCCGGCGCGCATCGCCGCCAGGATCGCCTCCGGATCGTCCGCCACAATTCCCGGCTGCTGGGGCACTCCGCCGTCGCGCACCACGAGCGCCCCGAGCATGGGGCCGTTGGCGTCTGCCACCCGGACTCCCGCGGGCATCGTCCCCGCCGCCACGACTTCGTTGCCCGTCACCACGATCTGCACGCGCGGCGACCGCACCACCGTCACCGTGCCCACGCCGATCGACGACAAAACGCCCACGTCCTGCGGACGCAGCCGCCGCCCCGTCTGAAACACCTCCGCGCCCGCGGCAATATCTTCTCCGATTCTTCCCACGTGCTTTCCGGGTGGCACCTCCGACAGGGCAAGCACGCCGGCCTGATCGCTCTCGACGAGTTCGACCGGCAGCACGGCGTCGGCCCCCGCCGGGATCGGCGCCCCGGTCATGATCTTCACCGCTTCTCCGGTACCCATCGCCCCGGAAAACGGGCGGCCGGGCATCGACTGGCCCACCACGCGCAAGACAAAACGGTTGTACGGCGAGGCCCCAAGCGTGTCTTCCGCGCGGACCGCGAATCCGTCCATCATCGCACGCGCGAACCCCGGCACGTCGATCGCGCTATGCACGTCGCATGCCAGCACGCGCCCCGCCGCGGCCTCCAGCGTTACGTGCTCCTCGTCCAGCGCGCGCAATTGCCGGTCGAGCCAGGCTACCGCGTCGGCTACCGTGGTGCGTCGGGCGAACCCGCGCATCCGTACGTCCTCGGGGAATTCCCTACCGCCGGCCGTCACCGATCGCACCCTCATGCCTTGCTCGCAGCCCGTTTCCGCCACAGGAGAACCCATCATACCCCCTGCCGGCGACCTGCTCCACCCCCGAAGTCCTTTCCCGCCTCGCGCGATTCGAGTACAGTGAATGCCATGAAGCAGGTCATCGCGATCGTCAAACCGTACCTTGCCGAGAAGGTCCTCGCGGCCCTGGAGTACGCGCCGTTGGAGGCCTGCTCGGTCACCGAGGTCAAAGGGTACGGCCGACAGAAAAACTATCTCGACGAATACGCCGGCAGCGAATACTCCCTGGCCTACTTGCCCAAAGTCGAGATCACGGTCTGGGTCGACGAACTCCGCGTCGAGGAAGTCCTTCGTGCAATCGTCGATGCCGTGCGCACCGGCCGCATGGGCGACGGCAAGATCTTTGTCCAGCCGGCCGCCATCGTTCCCTGGGGCGAGGAAGACTCCCCGCCCCGCGAAGGCACCGCGGTGTATCGCTTCTGACCTGCGTCGTCCGACGCCGTACCTCACGCTCGTCTCGTAGGATCTTCGCTTTCTTTCCCCAAGGATCCTCTGCCGCAGAACGCCGTCATGTCCACTCCGCACCCGCCAGAGTTTTCCCTTCAATGTCCGTTGCCGCTCGATGCGCATACCACGGTCCAAATGGCCCACGGCGGCGGCGGGCGCACGATGCGCGCGTTGATCGAAGGCCTCCTCCTGCCGGCCTTTGCCCCGCAGGGCCCCCGCCCCCCGGCCCACGATAGCGCGGTGGTCGAGATCGCCGGCTCGCGCATCGCTTTCACCACCGATACGTTCGTCGTTAGCCCCCTCTTCTTTCCCGGCGGCGATATTGGCAAGTTGGCCGTCTGCGGCACCGTGAACGACCTTGCCATGGCCGGCGCACGCCCCGCCTGGCTCAGTTGTGCCCTGCTGTTGGAGGAAGGTTTTCCCTTGGAAACCCTGCGGCAGGTCGTCCAGTCGATGCGCCGCACGGCCGACGAAGCCGAGGTGCGCATCGTCACCGGCGACACCAAGGTCGTCGACCGCGGCAAGGGAGACGGCCTGTTCATCAACACCGCCGGCATCGGCATCGTCCCGCCGGGAGTCAACATCTCGCCGGCGCGCGTCGTCCCCGGCGATCGGATCCTCGTGAGCGGCGACCTGGGCCGGCATGGCATTGCCATCATGTCCGTCCGCGAAGGGCTCGGCTTCGAGGCGGCGATCGAAAGCGACTGCGCCCTGCTGGCCGGAGTCGTGCAGGATCTCGTCGCCGCCCTCGGCCCCGATCTCCACTGCCTTCGCGACCTCACGCGCGGCGGTCTGGCCGCTGCGCTGAACGAAATCGCCGCCGACGCGCGCGTGGGCATCCAACTCGATGAGGCCGAAATCCCCGTCTCGGCGCCCGTCGCCGGAGCTTGCGAACTTTTGGGCCTCGATCCCCTCTATGTCGCCAACGAGGGCCGGCTGGTGGTCATCCTCCCCGAGTCGCTTGCTTCGAAAGCCCTCTCCGTGCTCCGCGCCCACGCCGCGGCGCCCCAGGCCGTCGCAATCGGCTCGGTGGTTGCCGCCCACCCCGGCACCGTCCAACTCCGCTCTAAGCTTGGGGTCGGCCGCATCGTGGATTTGCTGTCGGGCGAACAGATGCCGCGGATCTGCTGATTCTGCGGCTTCGCCCGATCCGTGGTCCCCTCGACTGCGGGTGGAAGGATTTCCTTTTCCGCCGCTGGGCGATTACACTGAAAAGGTGGCCACGGTCCGTCCTACCTTGGCGTTAGGCCACGCGCGGCCCTTTCCCCTACCGGCCGCATTTTACTGGAACCAACAACAACCCCGGGATCGAGGTGTTTGATGTCCAGGCTGACGACCGCGCGGCACGGAAGCGGAACTCGACACCAGGATCTGTGCGACACCGAGGCCACGGTGGTCGCCACTGCCGCGGCCACCGAGATCTTCGCGCTCTGCCCCACGCACCCACGGCACCAATGGCGCCGGATTGGCCCTTCAGGCCCGCGCCATGTACGACGGCCTTGCGCAGCTTCTCGAGCGCCTCGGCGCCGGCATGGAACACGTCGTCGTCGAAAAGCTCTATTTCCACGACATGGACTCGGCCGTGGCCGATCTTCAGGACATCCGCGCCCGGGCCTACCGCAATCGCGGCATTTCGGGCGAGCGGCTCCCGGCCACCACGTACCTCGGCCAGTCCCCGTGCCGGCCCGGCCAACACGTCGAACTCCAAGCCTACGCCGTGGTTCCCACCCACGCCCAGAGCGCTCGCGTGCTCCATCTCAGCGGCGATCGGCAGCAGGCCGTCGTCAAGGGCGTTGAGATCGGCCCCGCGCGCGACCTTTATATCGGCAGCGTCACCGGATTGGGCTGCGAGGGCCGGTCGTCGGCCGACTTCCGCACGCAGAGCGACGCCATGTTCGAGCGCGCGCTAGAGATCCTTCGCGAGCACTCGATCCCCTACTGCAACGTGCTTCGCACCTGGCTCTACCTCGACGATATCGATCGCGATTACGACCAGCTCAACGCCTCGCGCAACGCCTTCTTCGAGCGTGAAAACGTGGTCCGGCTCCCGGCAAGCACCGGCATCGGCGCTCGGCTGCACCCCCGTCCCACCGGCTGTACGCTGGACCTCTATGCCCTGGGCAACCCCGAAATCGCCGACATTTCCCTGATGCACGCCCCCACGCTCAACGAGGCCCCCGAGTACGGTTCGGCCTTCTCACGCGGCGTCAAAATGGTGATCGGCGAGCAGATCTACCTCTTTATCTCGGGGACGGCCAGCATTGATCCCCAAGGCCAGGTGGTTCACGTCGGCGACGATCGCCGCCAGATCGAACGCATGCTCCTCAACATCGAAGAGCTGCTGCTCCCGCACGGGGCCTCGTTCCGCGACCTCGTCCACGCCGTGACCTATCTGAAGTCGGCCCGTTCGTTCGACGTCTTTCGCGAACTGTGCGCCCTGCGCGGGCTGCTCGACCTTCCCCATACGATCGTCGAGGCCGACGTCTGCCGTCCCGAGTGGCTCTGCGAAACCGAGGCGATCGCCATCCTCCCCCTGCGCCTGACTGCGCTGCGCCCCGTAAGCGTTCACAGCCTGTCCCCGGACGGCCGCTCGATCGCCGGTGGGTTAGCGCTGTTTGCGCTTCAGTTCGCTGTCGTGTTCGCGGATGAACTTCTGGATTCTCGTCCGAGAAGCCCAAGAGCCGCTCCCACTGCTCCAAGTAGAGCGTGACCGGCATGCGCTGCAAGCCGTAGAGGCTCACGGCCCCCTTCGGGCTCACCTTGCAGTAGAGTGATCCTCGCTTGGGCGGTTCGCTCTGTTCCAGCATCTTCGAGGCTTCCTCGACCGGAAGCTCCCCGCTGGCTACCTTCGCCAGAATCTCTTCACGATTCATCGTCATCGGCTATCTCTCCTTCGATCCGCCCTGGTTGATCGTCTTCCGGCGAGTGGTCGCCCCCCGGGGACGACCCGTCTCCACCCGATTCCCCATCCCGTGGCGGCGGCGAAAGCCGCGCGTCCTCTCCGGGGATCTGCAACACCGGCCCGATAGGATACCGCTGGCGGCCATCCTAGCAAAGGGGGTTTTTGACGGGCCCTCCGGGGGCCCGCCCAGGGCCCATTTCGCCCCTGCAAAAGATTGGTTATCGCACCCACTACGGGAGGGGTCGCTGCAAGCGATCCGAGACCTGCCCGAGCGCCCCTCCGCGGCCGGAGAATGCAGGAGCGGCACACGGTTCTGGGATCGGCTCTTGAAACCTATCCCGAAACCGCCGCTGGAACCCTGTGCGGCCGGAGAATCGCAGCACCTCCAAAGGTTTTTGGATCGGCGTTAATACTTTCCCCGCACGTGCTCGACGACTTCGTCCTCGTAGTAGCGGCGCAAACGAGCGTGCAAAGCCGTGCCCAGCGACGGCGCGTCCGACGCCTTGGCGTTCATCCGCGCCTGATCCGGCCGCTTGGCCCCGGGAATCACCGTGGTCACGGCGTCGAAATCCAGGCACCACCGCAAGGCAAACTGCGCCATGGTGAGGCCATCGGGCACGAGCGGCTTGAGCATGTTCGCCAGCTCAACTCCCTTCTCGAACGGCAGCCCGGCGAACGTCTCGCCCACGTTGAACTTTTGTCCGTCGCGATTGAAGGTGCGGTGGTCGGTGGGAGCAAACGTGCTATCCGCGGTCAAACGACCGGACAGCAAGCCGCTGGCCAGCGGCAGACGCACGATGATCGCAATGCCTTTCGCCTTGGCGTGCTCGAAGAGCACGTCGATCGGTTTCTGCCGAAAGATGTTGAAGATGATCTGCAACGCGCCCATCCCCGGAACGTCCACGCAGGTCAGCGCCTCGTCCATCGACTCCACGCTCGCCCCGAACGCCTTGATCTTGCCCTGACGCTTCAGCTCCGCCAGGTGCTCGAACACCTCGCCGTGCTGCATGACTTCATGAGAAAGGCTGTGGGTCTGGGTGAGATCGAGGACGTCGACGCCCAGTCGCTTGAGCGAGTTTTCCGTGTGCTCGAAAATCGTCTTCTTCGTGAAGTTCTCCGGCCAACCCGGCTCGGGGTGGCGCCCCAGCTTGGTGGCGACGAAGAATCGCTCGCGGTCGGCACGGCTGCGGAGGAACTGCCCGATCAGCGTCTCGCTCCGCCCCAATCCATAAATATCAGCGGTGTCGATAAACGTGATGCCCGCATCGGCGGCGGCCTGAAGCGTGTCCAGGGCCTGCCGGTCCGAGACATCGCCCCACTCCGTGCCTCCAAGCTGCCAGGTCCCCAATCCGATTTCGGAAACCGCCACGCCCCCTTTACCGAACGACCGCATGCGCATGGCATACCTCCTGCACTGGCCCTGCCGACGCCCCCGGAATGACTCGCCGAGGCCCCTTCTTCACCTCGGCGGCGGGGCGTCGAGACCATCATAGCGATTCTGCCGCGTGGTAGATATCACCCCCCGGTCGCTGGAAATGCCCGAGAAGTCGGTCCGCCGAGGCCCCGTCCCAGCTTCGGTTCCGTGGGCAAGACCCGTGGCGATCACGCGAAAACCCACGTCATACACGCCGCGATCCGCCGCATACGCTTGCCGGCAGGCGCTCTGCGCACGCCTCGGCATGTCGTACCACGAGCCGCCGCGAACCACCTTCTTCCCGTCGGCCGTCGCGGCATTGCGGCCGTCATCCTCGTCGTAGGGATATGGCCGATAGACGCTGCGCGTCCATTCCGCGGCGTTTCCGTGCATGTCGCACAATCCCCAGGCATTCGCCCGGTAGCTCCCTACCGGCGCCGACACGCGCGCCCCGTCGTTGAATCGCACATCGGCCGGCCGCCACGGGGGAATTGCTTTCGGCCGGTCGACCCATCCGGCCGGATCGATGGCCTGGTGGGTGGCGTCCGACAAATTGGCCCAAGGCGCAAAGTCGGTTTCCAGGTTGCCGTAGGCAAGCGGTGTCGTCGTCCCCGCCCGGCAGGCATATTCCCATTGCGCTTCCGTGGGCAGGGCGAACCGTGCGGCCGGTCTTCGCCGAGAGCCAGCGGCAGAACTCCATCGCCCGTTGCCAAGGCACGCGAACCACAGGCTGCTCGGGAAGGTTGAGCGGCCAGCCCCGTTCCAGCGGGCTGAATTGGATGAAGTCGCCGTGTTCCAGGCGGCTGTCGTGCCGGGGATCGAAGGCCGCGTACTGACGATTCGTCACTTCGAATCGTCCCATCCAGAACGGCTCGGCAACGGCCACGCGCGCGCAGGGTCCCTCGTCTGGGTACCCGTTTCCCTCGCCCATCACGAACTCGCCCGCGGGAATCTGCACCATCGAGAGCGACACTCCCGGCTCCAGCATGATTTCCGCAACCGGCCCAGGAGAGGGCCGCCGTAGCTCCGCCGCGGCGAGAGCCGGCGCGGGCGCGCCTTTCCGGCCGCTACGGCGCCGGCCGTCACCAGAGCCCCCGCGGCACGGCCGATCCGCGCTGCCGGCGTCGCCTCCCGCGCCGCCGCGAGCAGGCTCGGCAGCGAGTCGTCGTCAATTCCCGTCGTCAGCAGCCGCAGCGCCCGGCGCCGCTCGACCTGATGCGCCACGGTCTCGGCGATCTCGTCTCCGCGGATTTCCGCCCACGATCCGTGGAACGGCGCGTTCAGGTCGATCCACGTGATCAGCCGGTCCCATGCTTCCCGGTCGAGTTGGACCTCGTAGTGTCCCTTGGCGAGCAACTGCACCAGCCGCGTCGTGTCGGCGTGGAATTCCCACGGCGGCAACAGGTGCATGTCGGCTTCTTTCGTCGGCGTGCGCACGAACCGCCGCAGGTGGTAGTACGAAGCGCTGAACCGGGACGCGTGGTTGATCCCCGACGTGTTGTCTTGGCACGGCACAGTCGGTCCGTCGCGCAAGCTGGCGCCGGCCGCCCTTCCGCCTCCGCGCTGCCGTCGTGGCAGCCGGCGCAGTGCTTGTCGAGCACCGGCTGCACTTCGCGGCGGAACGCGAAGCCTCGTGCGCGGTCCGTACCACGGCCGTACTTCCTGCTCGCCCGCCGCCCGATCGCCTGGGCAAGGTGAACCGGCGGCGACGTGTTCTGCTTCTCGTGGCAGCCGACGCACGAGACCACTTCGCCCGGCATGGCCGTGAACCAGCTCCGCATGAGCTGCACCGCCTTTCCCTCGGCGTCCAGCGGCTGCAGCGCAATCGGGGTGTAGGCCGGCACGCGAAATCGGGCCGAGCCGTCGTCCGCGACGGGCACGGTGCCCAGGACGAGTTTCGGGTCCCAGGGACCGTCGAGCCCGACGCTGTAGGGCTCCGCTCCCATGCCTTGGTAGGCGAACTGGTAGCTGATCACGCGCATCGCTTGATCGTTCCCCGCGGGACGCCCCGCAAGCCTTCGCCGCGGTAGATGTCGGCAACAAGCACGTCCGCATCGCGCCGCGCCGGATCGACCTTGTCGGGGATCACGCGCGGCCGCGGCGTCTTCCGCAGCGGAATCGGCTCCAGCATCGCGTAGCCCGGCTCGTCATACAGCAGGACCAGGTTGTCGAACGTGTCCACCAGGTAGATTCCCCAGGGCGACTCGGCCGAGGGCTTGCACGACGACGAGGAAGTACTTCTCGCTCAACGGATAGGGATGGAGAAACTTCGGCCAGCTTTCGGCGATCGGCAGGTCCAGAAGCACCGGCTCGACCTGTGCGCCCATGGCCCGGGATCCGCTGCACCGCCCCCTCGGCCTCGAGGCGTCCCCGGGCCGGATCGAAGATCACCAGGTCGCCCATGCGCGGCAGCTCGTGGTGCCCGCCCACCACGGCCACGACCTTCGTCGGATGGCCGGGAATCGGTCGGGCGAAGAACATCGAGGCCGGCCAATAGGAATTGCTCCCGTAGTACTCCATCTGCTCCGTGCCGTCGGGATTCATGTGGAACAGGATCCGCGAGAAGGCGTGCGGCAGATCGGTGTACTCCCAGCGGAGATAGAGCACGCGGCCGTTGTTCAGCACGGTCGGGCACCAGTCGTGGTCCTGCTCGACGGTGAGCTGCCGGATCGTGCCGTCCTGCTCCCGCAGATACAGATTGGCCACGTGCCCCGAGCCGTTGACGCACGGCACGCCCGGTAAAACAGGCGGTCGAAGTGAAGACGATCCGCCCGTCGGGCAGGTAGCAGGCGTCGTAGTTGTCCACGTCCGGCTCGCTGGATCAGCGGCAGCTCGCGCAGCCCCGAGCCGTCGGCGTCGATCTCGAACACCTGCCAACGTCCCCCGGCGCCCGGCATCGAGAACAGCAGCCGCTCGGCGTCGAAGTGCAGATCCACGTCGCCGACGAACCGGCCCTCGTCGGGGCGATAGAGCGTGCTCCGCGTTCCCGACCGCCAGTCGACGATCGCAATCTCGTTGTCGTAGCCCGTCTTCTCCAGACTCGAATTGCTCTGGTAATTCGTGGGCAGCCCCAGCTTCCCCGCCCCCCGTGCGCACCACGACCAGACGCGAGAAATCCAGAAGCGGATTGGACAGAATCGCCTCGCGCAGCAGCCGGTCCAGGTCGGCCGCGATCTGCACGCACCGCGACGCGCCCTCCGCATCGCCCCGCTTTGCCGCCGACTCGTACTCCCGCTGCAATGCCGCCAGCCGTTCCAAGAGCGCCGGGCCGTTGGGATATCGGCTCCCAAACGTCTCCGCCAGGTCGCGGATCGCTCCTTCCGCCCTCTCCCACCGTCCGGCGCAATCGCGGAACTCGACTCGCTCGGCGGCGCCGTTGCGCCCGTCGGCCGCCAGGCTCCCCGGTCCGCAAGGTACGCGCAGAGATTCCGCACCAGCCGCTGGGCGTTCATGCGGAACCCCGGCGCCGCCTCTTGGTACAGCGGCGATACCTGCGAGCAAACCGCGATCACGCGCCCTTGTCCCAACGGGTACTCCAGGATCGCATGGTCCAGCCCGCCCGCGGCCCGCGCCAATACCTGCCCTCCCCGGCCGAGCTCCAAGCGGAATGAGTCGAACGCCGGGTAGAGCACGTTGTTTGTCCATGCCACCCCGCCGTCCAGATCCAGCTCGCGAAAGACCGGATGCTCCTTCACGCTCGGGATCATCCCCGACTGCGCCCGGTCTTCGCCCAGGCTGAACGACGTTCCCTGCACGCGATCCAACTTCCACGACTCCACGAGACGCACCGCCGCGCCCGTAAGCAGCAGTCCCTGCCCGCCGGAAACGCGGCGTTCCACGGCCTGGAGGGTCGCCGCCGAGAAACCCGGTGGGGTATTGCCGGCTCCGTGCAACCACAGCAGGGCAAAGCCGTCCAGCGAGGACTTCGCCGGCAGCGCAGCCGGCGACGGCTCCTTGCCCCCGGCTCGAATCAGTACCGCCGAGGTGCACGTACGGGCAAAGTCGAATACCGCTTGGACCTCCGGCTCCAACGGTCCTTCGGGCCCCGCGGCCACCACGAGCCCCACGCGGGCCGGACTCAAGACCTCCGCCTCTGCGCCGTGCCCGGCCGCACTCGCAGCCCAACTCACCGTCAGGATCAGCGCCTGGAGAACGCGAACGGGGCAAGTCATCGTTAGCCTCTGGGGGTTCCTCGGGCGATTGTTGCCGGCAACTGCTGCCAGTATACTCAATCCGCGGCGCGTAGGATCAGCCGAACGTTTTGCCGCCCCCCGCATTCGGTGTGTCGGCCCCCCGGAGGCTTTCCCGTGGACATCACCGTTCTCTCCGAAGACCCCGAAGTCATGCGATTGCTCGCCAAGGGCCAGATCGTGCAGAGCGTCTTGGCCAACAACCCCGAGCCGATGTCCAGCGTGCTGGGCACCACCGGCTTCCAGCGCCGCGTCGCGCTGAGCCTGGCCGATACCACCTTCATCGATTCGAGCGGACTCGGTTGGCTGCTCGGATGCAACAAGCGCTTTCGCGAGTCGGGCGGCGCTCTGGTGATCCACTCGGTGCCGCCCATCGTCCAGGACGTGATTCGGGTTATGCGCTTGGACCGAGTGCTGAAAATTGCCGACGATGAGAAGGCTGCCGTCGCTCTTGCCGGAGGACCCAATCCGTGAACGATGCGATGAAACCGGGCGAACCCCAGCCGATCGACTTCCGCGAAGTGGCCCCCGTCGATTTCCGCGATCCCGATTCGGTTCGCGTTGCCGAACGCCTCATCGAATATGCCGCTGCCCTGCCCGCCAGCGACCTGTTTATCAATGCCAACGAGGAGAGCTACCGCATCGACGTCCGCTATCTCGGCATCCTTCGCCGAATTGCCGACATCGACCGCGAAGATGGCCGGCGGCTGGTCAATCACTTCAAAGCCGTCGCCGGCATGGACCTCGGCCAGCGCATGCGCCCCGAAGACGGCCGCTGGGTGTTCGATCGCAAAAACGGCCGCAAGGTCGACCTTCGTTTCAGCACCATCCCCACCCTCTACGGTGAGGATATGGCCATCCGCATGCTCGACCGCGACTTGCGGCTCATGGCCCTCGAATCCCTTGGGTTGGGCCGCCACGACCTGGGCCGCACCCAGAGCATGATTCACAGCCCGGGCGGACTGATCCTCGTCACCGGCCCCACCGGCGCCGGCAAGACGACAACCCTCTACGCCGGCGTCCACAGCCTCAACGACGGCAAGCACCGAATCAGCACGATCGAGGACCCCGTCGAGTATGCCTTGGCCGGGGTGCGCCAGTCCCAGGTCAACCTCCGCATCGGGCTCGATTTTCCCGAGCTCCTGCGGAGCGTGCTCCGCCAGGCGTCCGACGTGATCATGGTGGGCGAGATTCGCGATCCCTTGACCGCGGAAACTGCCGTCCGCGCCGCCACCAGCGGCCTGTTGGTCCTCGCCACGCTCCATGCCTCGACCGCTCCCTCCGCCATCGACAGCATGCTCGCGCTGGGCGCGCATCCCTATTTCCTCGCCTCCGGTCTCCAAGGAATTGTTGCCCAGCGACTCGTACGCACGCTCTGCCCCAAGTGCAAGCTGGCCGTCGACATCAGCGAATCTCCCCAGACTTTCGACGACGTGCGCCGCTGGATGGAACCCGATCAGGGCCGAGCGATCTACGTCGCGCGCGGCTGCCCCGAGTGCCGCAACGAAGGCTACGTCGGCCGCACCGGAGTGTTCGAGGTGATCCGCGTCTCGCGCGAGCTGCGCCGCCTCATCGCCGATCGCTCGACCACGCGCGAACTCCAGGAACAGGCGCTCCGCGAAGGCATGCTCGACGTCCGCCGCGCCGCCCTCCTCAAGGTCGCCGAAGGCGCCACGAGCATGGAAGAACTGATGCGCGTCATCCCCGCCGAGCACTTGTTCCCCGACGGCGAAGACCCCCTAGCGCCGCTTCCCGGAAGCGCTTTGTTGGATGCGGCACCACAGCTCGGACCCTTCGTTCCGGTCGAAGTGAAGAGAACCAGCACCCCGCATTAAGGAACCTATCCCGGAACCGCCACGGCATTCCTCCGCGGCCCCAGAATGCAGGAGCGGCACACGGTTCTGGGATCGGCTCTAAGACCTGTCTTGGAACCGCCGCTACGCCCTTGTGCGGCCGGGGAATGTGGGGGCGCGATATTGGCAGCCGGTCACAGTCTCCGGTGGGCCGCCCCTCCTCCCACCGCGCTTATTGCAGCGGCCACACCATCGGCACGACCAGCACCGTGACCGCCCAGATCAGCAGATCCAGAGGAATGCCGATCTTCAAATAGTCCGAGAACCGGTAGCCCCCCGGTCCATAGACCATCAGGTTCGTCTGGTAGCCGATCGGCGTCGCGAAACCGGCCGATGCCGCCATCATCACGGCGATCACGAAGGGGATCGGATTGGCCGCGAACTGTCCCGCCGTGGCCAGGGCAAAGGGAAACATCAGCGCCGCCGCGGCGTTGTTCGTCACAAGTTCCGTGACGAAGAGTGTCACGCCGTAGACCGCCGCCAGCGCATACCACGGATCCCCGCCCAGCATCTCGAACACGCTGCCGGCAATCGCCTGCGCGGCCCCGGTCTTCTCCAAGGCGCGCCCGATGGCGAACGACGCCGCGATCGCCAGCAGCACCTGCCAATCGATGCTTCGCCGCGCCTGTTCGATCGTGCAGCACCGAGTCGCCAGCATCAGGGCCGACGCCGCAAGCGCCGCCTTGAACATGGTCAAGCTCCCCAGTGAAAACGACCACGCCCCCAGCGGCACCACCAGCGATCCCGCCGACTCGCTCACCCCCACGGTCACCACCATCGCCAGCAGAATCAGCATCGCCATCGCCGCCCGGTCGTACCGCGGTGGCGCCGAGTTCTCCAGCCCGCTGACGAGGAAGAAATCCCGGCTGTTGCGCTGCTCGCGAATAAACGAAGGGTGTGCCTCCAGAAGCAGCGTGTCCCCGGCGCGGAGAACGATGTCGCCGATCTTCCCCCGGATCCGCTCTCCTTGCCGCGCGACCGCGATCACCACCGCGTTGTAAAGCGAGCGAAACCGCCCGTCGCGGATCGTCTTGCCGACGATCGGACAACTGTGGCTTGCCACCGCCTCGATCAGGCATCGCTGCGAACGGGCCGATTCGAGCTTGAACACCTGATCGGTCGCCGGCATCAGCCCGCGGATCTTCTGCAAATCGACCACCGAGTCGACGATCCCCACGAACACCAGCCGGTCGTCCGCCAAGAGCTTTTCCTCGGGCGGCACTGCCGGCAGCACCACCCCTTCGCGGTCGATTTCCGCCAGGTACAGCCCCGGCAGGTGCCGCAGCCCGGCCTGTTCGATCGACTTGCCGACCAACGGGCTTCCCGGCTCGACGAGCATTTCGATCGTGTACTGCCGCGGGTCGGCGATCGTGCTCATCGGCGCCACGCGCTCGGGAAGCAAGAAACGGCTGGTAGCGACGATGAACGCCACTCCCACTAGCGCCGCCGGCACTCCGACCCACGTGATGTCGAACATGCCCAGTCCCGGATGGCGCGGGTCGGCCACCGACACCTGCCCCAGTTCGGCCGCCCGGATCAACATCCCGTTGACCACCAGGTTCGTGCTCGTGCCGATCAGCGTGCACGTGCCCCCGAGGATGGCCGCGTAGCTCAGGGGAATCATCAGCTTCGACGGCGAGATGCGGTGGTGCTTGGCCCAATCGTTTACCGCGGGGATCAGCATGGCCACCACGGGCGTGTTGTTGAGAAACGCGCTCGACGGCCGCCGTCGGCAGCATCATTCGCGCGATCGCGCTGACCGCGTTCCTTGGCCGCCCGAACAAGCGGTCCGCGATCCACGTCACGCCTCCGGTTTCCACCACCCCCGAGCCCACCACAAACAACAGCCCCACGGTCACCATGCCCTCGTTGGCCAGCCCGGCAAGTGCCTCCGGCGCCGTGAGAATGCCGCTCACCAACAACAGCAGCACCCCGCCGATCAGGACCAGATCGGGGGCCAGTTGAGTGACCGTCAGGGCCGCCAGCGCCAGCCCCACCACCCCCAGGGTGAACCACGCCTGAACGCTCATCGACCTCGCCTTGGAAAATGCCTTGCCGCGGACTCCGCGCGCCGCCTGCGGCGCGGGGCCCGGCCCCCGCACAGGACGCGCCATTGTAGTCGCCCCGAGCGGGATTGGCAGCGCGAACCCGCAGATTCTGCCGCCCATGGAACGTGCGATCGAGGTCGGCCGCGCAATCCGGGCCGATACCCCGTCCCTGCAGCACTAGCCGGCCGCGATCGGTTGCTGCTTGCTGCGCCGCTTCCGCGCACGGCCGCGCGGCTGGCGCGCATGCTCGGTCAGATACCAGCCCAAGCGGCCGATCAGGCGGAACTGAATGAAGATTGTCGTTGACCAGAGGAACAGGCCCACGATCGTTCCCATGAAATCGGGCAGTGCCAAAGCGACCTCGGTCAGCGCCGCCGTGACGAACCACACCGCCGCAGTCAGCGCGTAGTAGCTCAACCATGCGGGCAGCACCATCCCAGGCTCGTCCACACCGGAAGCGAAAACGGATTGAAGCTGTAGCCTGTTTCCAGCTCCGCAAGAAGGAGAATCGGAAGGAAGAACGAGGCTCCCAGTATCATCCCCGCCCCGGCTGGAAAAGCGAACGCTTCCAGAAGTTGATCCAATCCCAGTCCTAAGCCAGCCGCGCCGGCCGCGGCGTTGAAGATGTAGAACACGTCGACCACCGTGTCGACCCAGTCTCCGCCCGGCCAGGTATCGCACGCATCGGAACCGACGGCCGCGTCGCGCGTGATCGACAGGCAACACAGCGCAGCCCACGCCCACCAGAATGCCCCCACGACGAACAGGCATCCCCCGAGCACGATCGTTAATATGAACATCATGCCGCCAACCCCGAACAGCAACATGTTCATTCGTGCCGCAACGTACAGCAACACCGCGCTGGAGGCGAACATCAGCCACGACGTCCGCACCCCCTTACGGAAAGGGAAATCGAATACTCCATTTACCAGCGGCCAGGGCGGCAGGGGCGCCGCTCGCTCAACGGCAGCATGCGGTCCAGCGGGTCGCGATCGTGGCGCTCGTCTTCGAGCGCCTGCCGCGGCAGCTTGACTTCTTCGGGATAGACCGCGCCCCGCTCGGCCGCCGCCCCCACGTCGTACGCTTCCACCGCTTCCGGCGCGAGCGGCGCCGTCTTCCGCGGCGCCTTGGGTACGGCAAACGTTCGTTTGCAGTCCGGACAAGTAACCTTCCTTCCCACCTCGTCCGTCCCCGCCTCCATCCGCGACAGGCACTGCGGACACTTGAAGGCGAACTGCCGCACGGGCGGCTTCGGCTCCTCGGGGGGCGCCTCGGCGAGCACCTCGCTCGGGCGTACCGCGTACTCGCCCACCTCGGCCGTCGTGGGCAACTCCGCCTTGGGTCGTTGTACCGGAAGTCTGACTTCGTTCTCCGTCAGACAGTCCGGGCAGATCATCGTTTGCCCCACCTGGTCTTCGGTCGCCAGCATCCGCGTGTGGCAGAGCTTGCAAACCACTGGCACATACACCAGGTCCGCCGCGCCGACCGTGGCCGGCGATTCCCCCTGCCTCGATACCTCGTAGCCTTCGTCGGCCGAGCCTCCGTCGCGCGGGTCGCGTCTTTGCCGCGATCCTGCCGTTGCCGCCGGCACCACGGTCGTCGTTTCGCAGTCCGGACAGACCAGCTTCTGGCCCACCTGGTCCGCCGTGGCGTACATGCGCGTGCCGCACAGCGAACATCGCACTGCGATGTACTCGCCGGCGCCCTGCTGCTCCGCCTCCCAGCCCGAGGTCTTCTCCGCCACTCCATACTCGTCCCCCGGCTTGCGACGCCGGCTGGAGAGGGGAACTTTCAAGAGAATCTGGCAGTAGGGACACCGCACCTGCCGCCCTGCGAACCGTTGCCGCACTTCCATCGGCGTCATGCAATTGTTGCAGGCGAACTGAATCCGATTGGCGGAAGCGGTCACGGTGGAGTTCCTGCCATCGAAGAAGTGTCGAGTTACCCCTCAGTATAGCAGGCCCCCTCCCATTGGCCCACCGGCTTGCTCCACGGCGCTTCCTAGAAAACAATGGCCCACAGACCGTCACCCACCCCACCCGATCCCCCTGCCTCCATGAATACCACCAGAACCCTCGCCCCAGCCGCCGCCGCCTTGCTTCTCCTTCACGTCGGCCTCGCTGCCGGCCTTCGGGCTGCCGATCCCCCCTCCGTGACCCTCCCTGCCGAGGTGATCGACGACAAAATTCGCGGCGGCCTCTTGGGGCACCTTCTTGGCGACCTCAATGGCCTCGTCCACGAAATGAAGTACATCGACCAGCCGGGCGACGTCCGGACGTACCGACCCGCCCTTCCCCAGGGCGCCTGGACCGACGACGACACCGATTTCGAGTGGGTCTATCTCGTCGCCATGGAGCGCTCCGGCAAACTCTTCCTTTCACCTTCCGAAATCCCCGCGCTCTGGCAGCGCCACATCAACCGCAAGCTCTGGTGCGCGGACCAGTACGCGCGCCAACTCATGGACCTGGGGATTGAGCCGCCGCGCACCGGCCAGATCCCGTTCAATCCCTGGTCCGATTTCAACCTTTCCGGGCAGTTCGTCTGCGAGTCGTTCGGGCTCATTGCTCCCGCCATGCCCCAGACCGCGGCGCGTCTGGGCCTCAACTACACGCGCGTGGCCATTGAGGGCGAGCCCGCTCAGGCAACCCAACTGTTCACGGCGATGATCGCCACCGCCTTCACCACGGCCGATCTCGACGCGATCGTCAACTCCGGCGCGGCGGCCGTGGATCCCCACTCCGTGATCCGCCGCGTCGCCGACGACGTCCGCGCCTGGCACCGCCAGCATCCTGCCGACTGGCGCGCCACCCGGAAGCTCGTCCACGACAAGTATTCCCAGGCGGGCGGGGCCATGCGCGACCGCAATGGCTACGAGCTCAACTCCGCTTCGGCAATCGCTGCCCTGCTCTACGGCCGCGGCGACTTCGTGGAAACCGTGCGCACCGCCTTCAATTTCGGCTGGGATGCCGACAACAATGCCGCCACCGCCGGGACCGTCGTCGGTGTGCTCAAGGGACGCGCCTGGATGGACCGGCAGGGCTGGGACCTTAAAGACCTCTACCGCAATACTTCCCGCGACGAACTACCCGCCCAGGAAACCATCACGCGTTTCGGAGACCGCCTCGTTACGCTGGCCGAGCGTGTTATCCTCGAACGCGGCGGTCAGAAGGTCGAGGCCCTTGGCAAGCCGGCGTTTCGTATCCGCATCGAGGTGCCGGCCAACGTCGAACCGCTCGTCGACTTCGCCAAGCAGCGGGCTCAGATGCAGAAGGAAGGAAAATCGGAAATCACCCGGGCAATCCTCCACGGCCAAACGCGCCAGCAACTTGCCCGCGCCGCCTACGAGGCGATTGCACTCGATCTGGCCGAGGCGATCCGCAATCGTTATCCCCGTCAGTGGGCCGGCGCCCTGGCGGCCCTGGAAGGCTATCCGAAGGTCGTCCAGGCGATCTACTTCGAGTCTCCCATCCCCGCCGGCGAAGCGCTCCGCGCTCGCGCCGCAGCCGCCGGCCTTTCCAAGCCCGCCAAACGCATCCCCCTTTGGTAACTTGGCGGCCGCGCCAAGACCTATCCCAGAACTGCCCCTGGACCCTTATGTGGCCGGAGAAGCGTGGCACCTCCTAAGGTTCTGGGATCGGCTCCAAGAACGGCCGCGAGGCCGCGGCGGATCCCAAACGTTCCGCCTCCGGCCTCGCGATCCAAGCCTGTTGTGTTGGCCTCTTCCCCGTCCCGCTTCTCCTGAGAAGATCAGGAATGGCCCGCTAGCTTCGCCTCGTGGCCCGGACCGATAGGTCCGGGCTTGTCGTGCCGCATCCAGGAAATCAGGGAAGAACTTCCTGGATGCGGCACCAAGCCCTCTCGGTGGCTAACGGTTACTCGAACTCGAATTGGGCGAGCTCGAACTGGAATTGGGAGCGTTCGAGTTGGGATTGGGCGAGCTCGAACTGCTGGAACTGGAACTTGACTCCGTCGAGCTACTGCGTGTGGCAGCGCCGGGGAGGAATCGCCCTCCGATCGCGGTGTGGCTGCACCGGCATCGGGCGGCGTCGTACTACCGGGCGCCTTGTCCATGCTATCGCTACGCGGCAGATCCTTGCGCGGCTGATCGGTGCGCGGCAGATTCTTACGCGGCAAATCACGCGAGGGATCGCTCGTACTCGGACGTGGCGTCTCCATCGTTCCGCTCGACTGCCCGCGAATGACGCTGTCCGGATGCGGTCTCGCCGCCGTCCGCGTTGCATCGATTCGGTAGAACTCGTTCAACTGGGTCACGAAGGCCGGATTCATGAAATCGGGCCATTGGCTGTCCGTAAACGAAGGGGCAGTGCGGAACTGATCCAGCGTGTAACTCACCACAAAATAGTGGTTCTTCCGCTCAGCGTCCCACTTCATCGTCAAAACTTGCACCGGAATTGCCGCCAGCTTGTCGCCGATTCCCAGCGTTCCCCCGTAGGAAAGCACCACATAGCGGACCAATCCACTCTTGGGATCGATCACAATGTCATGCACCTTTCCCAGACGCTGGTTTTGCGTATCCCAAACCTGCATATCCAGCAAGTTACGCGCCCGGACCAACGCAGCCACTTGCGTTCCGAGTTGGAAACCGTGTTCGGCAATCACCGCACCACTCATGTGCTCTCCGACCACCCCGGAGGTCTCCGTACGCGTCGAAGACGATTCGGCCGCGCGGTTTGCCGCGCTCGACGCGTCCTCATGACTTCCCACTTGGGAACTTCCGGAATGCTCGCTCGCGGGTTGCGAATCGTTCGATCGGCTCGACTGCTGGGCCAGGCCCAACGTCGACCAGCCCACGACGGCCGCGATCGCCGTTGCCGCTAAAAGGGTCTTCCTCTGCATAACACACTTCTCCTTAACCAGTAGTTCAGTGAAAAACCGGGAGGCGCCCAATGTGCCTCCCTCTCTGCAAAACCTTCCTTACCTAAGTAAGGCCTCAACCCCATGGATTGAGTCTTATAACCCATCCCAGAACTGCCGCCGGAGCCCTGTGCGGCCGGAGAAGCGAGGCACCTCCCAAGGTTCTGGGATCGGCTCTTAGAAAACTGCGCACCCAGACCGACCATCGAAAGGCCGGTTCTTCAGGTAAAACACTTGCCAATCCCTACATGCTTTCCTGAGTGTCTCCAGACCCTGCTCGATCGAGCAGGAAGCGATCTGTCAGGAGTCTGCAATTCCCTTGCCAAAGCGCCGTCGACCGCCCGCCGCGTGCAGCGGTTTCCTTCAACCACACGCCCTTTGCCGATTTGCGTTACGTGCGCGCATGCCGTCGCCTCCATGCATCGCGCCGCGACCACAGGGGGCCATGTCGACGGGGCACGATTCTCGCCGACCCCTGCGCATCCCCGGACCAGCCTGGACGCTCGCGAAACACGAAGCCTGCCAAACGCCATGCCGCAGATCGATCTCGATAGCACTGGCAGCACCAGAACGTTGCCCTTGGCGACGACGCCACCGGCAAAGATTTCGTCATCAAAAAAACGGCGACAGTTCTCCGGGGATGATTGCCCGACAAACTCCGGCGCGCCGCCTGCGGCGCGGAGCCGCCTCGCCGCTGCCCCTGCCGCTCATCCCCCCCTGCGTTCGTGCCTGCCCATTGGCACCGAGCCGCGGTGACGCCACAATAAGCACTGATGCAGCTTCCACACGGCACGGCTCGTAGAGCAAGGGCGAGCGACGCACCACTCGGTTTCCCGCCCGCAGAAAGCCTCGAACGGTTCCACAATCCGAAGCGGCAGCAATAGACCCAAGCACACGCGGGCCAACAGTTTAGGCCAAGCCCTTGGTCGCGGCCGGGTTTCCGATCGCCGCTCCGCGCGTGCCAACCCTGGCTTCGTTATTCTCGACTACTCCAGCGATCTGCTCAAGATTCCCGTCCGCGCGACGAACGACTGCCTATGACGCTACTCATTCGCCTCGACCGTATCACCAAGGACTATGCTAAGCTCCGTGCCCTGGACGACGTCTCCCTCGCCCTCGGACCCGGCATCATTGGCCTGCTGGGGCCCAACGGCGCGGGCAAGAGCACGCTCATCAAAGTCTTGATGGGGCTGGTGCGCACCACGCGAGGCAGCGGAGAGGTCCTCGGTTATTCGCTCCAACGCCAGGTCCGCGCCGTCCGCGCGCGCGTCGGCTACATGCCCGAGGACGACTGCTACATCGCCGGACTCAGTGGTGTGGAAATGGTCCGCTTCGCCGCGCGACTCTCCGGAATGCCTTCGGTCGAGCGCTCCGCCGAGCCCACGAGATGCTCGATTTCTGCGCCTGGAGGAAGAACGCTATCGCCCCGTCGAAAGCTACTCCACCGGCATGCGCGCAGAAGCTCAAGTTTGCTCAGGCCATCGTCCACGACCCCCCCCTGCTCATCCTCGATGAGCCGACCGCCGGCCTCGATCCCGAGCAGCGCGAAGCCATGCTGAGCCGCGTGCGCGTCCTTGCGACGCAGAAAGGGAAATCGGTCCTCATCTCTACCCACATCCTTCCCGACGTGCAAGCCATCTGCGACACCGTCGTCATCCTGGCTAAGGGGCGCATGCGCATCGTTGAACCACTGGAGGCCCTCTGCCGGCCCTCTTCCCCGGTCTACCAGCTCCGCGTCCTCGGCGCTCCCGGTCCCCTGGCCGATCGTATCCGCAGCCAGGGCTTCGAGGTCCGATTGGAGCCCGGCGGAACGCTCGCCCTCTCGGCCCAAAACGGCGCCGTCGACCGCATTTGGCAATGGGCTCGTGAACTAGGCGTCGGCATCCGCGCCTGGTGCCCGCGCGCAACTCTCTGGAACAGATCTTCCTTGAAGCCGTGCGCGAGGAGAACCATGCCGATCCATGACCTGGGCTATCGCGCCTGGCAAGGCGCCGTCGTCCCCGAGGTCCTCCGTTTTTGGGCCATCACCGCCACCGGCGTGCGCCTCGCCTGGAACAACCGCTGGCTTCGCCGCCTGCTGCTGACCGCCTGGTTGCCGGCGCTCTACTTCTCCGCCGGATTCTTCATCTACGAGCAGTGGCTCACGCGGGCCGGTTCGATTCACGCCGTCCAGAATTTTCTCGGCGGCCTCCCCGCCACGACCGATCGCCACGTCGTCTGGTCCTTCCTTCTCTGGCTCTTCTTTCGCAATGCCCAGACCCTGATCGTGGTCCTTATGGTCGGCATGATTGCTCCACCTTTGATCGCGCAGGACGTCCGCACGCGCGCCTTTCTCCTCTATTTCTCCCGACCGATCACCCGGCTGGAATACCTTGCGGGCAAGGTCCTTGTGCTCTGGACCTACCTCATTCTCATCACCACTCTTCCGGCATTGCTCCTGTACCTGATCGCGATCTTCCTCTCGCCCGACATCTCGGTGGTCCGTTCCACCTGGGATTTGCCGCTGCGCGTCATTGCCGCCTCGGCGGTTCTCATCATCCCCACCACGTCGATTGCCCTGGCCTTCTCTTCCCTCACCTCCGACACGCGCTATGCCACCTTCGCCTGGTTCGCCGTCTGGGCCGTCGGCTGGGTCACCTATGCCGTCTCCACGGCCGCGCCTCCTAGAGCGGCCCCACGACGGCTGGACCTTGGTTTCCCTGTACCATACCCTCGGCGTCGTGCAAAACTGGATCTTTGGAATCCGTTTCCCCGGCGCCGCGCGCGCCGTCGTCCCTGCCGCGTTGGCCTTGACCGGACTTACGATCATGTCTCTGGTGGTCCTCGTGCGGCGCGTCTCCTCGCCGATGCGCCTATGACGCTGTCCCGGCATTGCTCCGCGGGCGCGCCACCACGGCGCCCCGGCAACCATCCCTTGCCCCCTCGGCCCCATGATCCAACTCGACCACGTCACCAAGCTCTACGGATCCGTGATCGGCGTCAACGACGTCAGTCTCACGCTCCACGAGCCCGCCTACGGCCTTCTGGGGCCCAACGGCTCCGGCAAAACCACGCTCCTGAACCTCCTTACCGGCCAGCTCCGCCCCACGCTCGGCTCGGTCCGCGTCCTCGACCACGATCCGGCGCGCCATCCTCGCGTCCTCCGCCGCATCGGATACTGCCCCGAGCAGGATATCCTGTCGAGCGACGTTGCCGGGTTCGACTGGGTCGTCTTCTTGCTCGAACTCCACGGCTTCTCTCCCCGCGAAGCCGCGCAACGCGCCGACGAGTCGCTCCACCGCGTCGGCATGGCCCAGGCAATGCACCGCCGCATCGGCGGATATTCCCGCGGCATGCGCCAACGCGTCAAGCTTGCCCAGGCCATCGCCCACGAACCCGACCTGCTCATCCTCGACGAACCTCTCAACGGGCTGGACCCCATCGGCCGCCACGAAATCACCGAACTCCTCAAAGAATGGATCCGCACCGGCCACCGCCTCCTCCTGGCCAGCCACATCCTTCACGAGGTCGAGGCCGTCACCCAGTCGTTCTTGCTCATCTGTGGCGGCCGACTGCTCGCCTCCGGCTCCGCCGAGGAGGTCCACAGCCTCCTGGCCGACGTGCCCAACGAAATCCGCATCCAGTGCGACGGCCGCGCGGAACTTGCCGAACGCCTCGTGGCCGAAGCGGCCATCGAGTCCGTCCGCTTCGAAGGCGCCGATGCCCTCGTCGTCGGCACGCGCAGCCCCACCGCCCTCTACTCCCGGCTGCCCGATTGGATCTGCGGCACCTCGATCCGCATCCACCAGTTGCAGTCCAACGACGACTCGCTTCAGGCCTTGTTTGCCTCGCTCCTGCACTTGCACCGGGGAGGACGCTGATGTTTGCCCGCGCCGCTTGGGTCGTCTTTCGCTTCGAATGCCGCGCCGCCCTCCGTTTCACGCGGCTGGCGCTGATGGCGGGCCTGGCCCTCTTTCCCACCGTGCTGATCGCGATCCTCCGCTTCCAGGGCGCCCCGATTCACGAACATGCGGAACCGGTATACGTCGGCCTGTTCGTCCTCGTACCCGAAGTCGTGTGCCTGCTCAGCCTCCTGCTCTGGGCCACGCCCGTCGTCCAGACCGAAGTCGAACGTAAGACCTGGACCTATCTGGCCGTGCGTCCCGGCGGACGCGCTCCGGTCTTGTTGGGCAAGTATGCCGCCGCCTTCGCGTTCTCCCTGGTCACCGGCATCGTCGCCTTGTCGCTGGCCATGCTCGCCGTCGGGCCGGTCCAAGACCTTCGCTTCGGTCCCACCTGGGCCTTCTTCGCCGGACTGGTCGCGCCTTTCCTGCCTTGCCTATGCCGCCCTCTACGTGCTCTTGGGCGTGATTTTCGTCCGCCGCGCCATGGCCGTCGCCGTGGCCTATACCTTCGTCTTCGAGTTCCTCGTCGGTTTCATCCCGGCCATGATCAACCAGTTGACCGTCCAGCACCACCTTCGCTCGTTGCTGCTCAACTGGCTCGGTCCCTCCAGAGAGACCCTTGAAATCCGCGCCGTCCTCGGCGCCGGACCTTCCTGGCAACACGTGGCCGCGCTGCTCACGCTTACCGCCGCCTTGCTCGTGGCCTCAACCGCCGTCCTCAACCGCCGCGAGCTGGTCACCATCACGGAAATCTGAGCCTCGCTCCTCCCTCTACCCTACGCGCGTCGCGGCTATCGCGCAATTCGCGTCTCCCCGTGGGTTTCGCCCTTGCCATCTCGGCATCCCGGAGACCACAATTGGGGCTCGTTCAACCTGACTCCGCGCCCCCTCGCCGCCGGTGACCTGCCTCCACCATGACTCCCTCCTTCTCCTTCCTCGATCTCGCCGTCGTCGTCGTCTATCTCCTCGGAACCACGGCCCTGGGCATCTGGGTGGGCCGCCGCCAGAAGGACGCCAAAGACTACTTCGTCGCCGATCGCGCCATCCCCTGGTGGGCCGTCCTCTTCTCCGTCGTCGCCACCGAAACCAGCGCACTCACGTTCATCAGCATCCCCGGTCTCGCCTTCTCCCGCGATCTCGGCTTCCTCCAGATCGCGGCAGGATACATCCTCGGCCGTATCGTGATCGCGTTCACACTCCTCCCCCGTTACTATCAAGGCGAACTGGTCACCGCCTACGCCCTGCTCGACCGCCGCTTCGGACCCGCGACGCGCCGCTTCACCTCGATCGTTTTCATGATCACCCGCGCCATGGCCGACTCCGTTCGCGTTTTCGCCACCGCCATCCCCGTCGCCCTCATCCTCGGCTCCAGCGTGCGCCAGGACCTCGTCATGCCCGCGGCCATCCTGATCCTCGGGCTGCTCACCGTCATATATACCTACCGCGGCGGCATGAAGGCCGTGGTCTGGACGGAGATTCTTCAGGCCACCATCTATATCAGTGGAGGAATCGCGGCCGCCGTCCTCCTCGGACACCTTGTGCCCGGCGGATGGGGCGCCATCCTCGACCTCGGCGCCGCCGCAGGCAAGTTCCGCCTCATCGATCCCACGCTCACGCTCAGCCAGGACCACAACCTCTGGGCCGGCCTGCTCGGCGGCGCCTTCCTCTCGATGGCTTCCCACGGAGCGGACCAACTCATCGTCCAACGGCTGCTCTCCTCGCGCAGCCTGAGCGACGCGCGCAAGGCGAGTCATCGGCAGCGGCATCGCCGTCTTCTTCCAGTTCACCCTCTTCCTCCTTATTGGCGTCGGACTGTTCGCCTTCTACCAGGACCGCTCCTTCCCCCGCAGCGACCAGGTCTTCCCCACCTTCATCCTCGAACAGATGCCCCGGGGACTCGTGGGTCTGATCGTGGCCGCCATCGTTGCCGCCACCATGAGCACCCACTCCGGCGCAATCAACTCGCTCGCGGCCGCCACCACCCACGACATCTATCTCCCCCTCTCCGGCCGCAAGGCCGACGATCCCCACGCGCTTCGCGCGGGTAAGTTCTTCGCCTTGGCCTGGGGTGTCGTGCTCACGCTCGGCGCGCTGTTGTTCACCGACCAGGGCACTCCGGTGGTCGTCGTCGCCCTGAGCATCGCCTCGTTCACCTACGGCGCGCTTTTCGGCGCGTTCTTCCTCGGCATCTTCTGGGCGCGGGCTCGCCAGCGCGACGCGATTCTCGGTATGTCCATAGGCATCTTTGCCATGGCCTTCGTCGTGTTCGCGCGCCAGATCTCCGAGGCCTATCCGCCCCTGGCGCGCACCTTGGGGCCGCTCGCCGACGTGGCCTGGCCCTGGTACGTCCTCATCGGCACCACGATCACCGTGCTCGTGGGCGTGGTTTCTTCGTTGCTGATCCCTCGTCCCGACGCGCTTGCCTGGCAGGCCGTCGAGAGCGGCGGCACAACCCAACCCGGAAGCTGAGCCCCCGCGCGCTGCCCATGAACGTCATCGGCCTCATGTCCGGAACCTCCTTGGATGGCATCGACGCCGTGCTTGTCGACTTTTCCGGAAGCACGGAAGCCGAGGTGCAATGGACGCTCCGCGCGTTCGTCTCGCTTCCCTACACGCTCGACCAGCGAAACCGCATCCATCGCGCGATCGTACGCGGCACTCCCGCCGATCTCTGCCGCCTCCACGCGGATCTGGGCGAGTGGTTCGCGGCCGCGGCCTTGGCCGTGTGCCGCTCTGCGGCACGTGCAGCCGGCCGACGTCGACCTGATCGGCTCCCACGGCCAGACCGTGTGGCATATTCCGCCCGAGCCCGGCCTCCGCGGGGCCACGCTGCAACTCGGCGATCCCAGCACCCTTGTCGAACGCACGGGGATCCCGGTCGTCTCCGACTTTCGCTCCCGCGACATGGCCGCCGGCGGCCACGGCGCACCTCTGGTTCCCTGGCAAGACCGCGCGTTGTTCTCGCTCGCCGGCCGCCGCCGCGTCCTCCAGAACATTGGGGGCATCGCCAACCTCACCTGGCTGCCTCCCAAGGGCGTCTCAGCGCCGCTGGTCGCCTTCGACACCGGGCCGGGCAATGTGCTCATCGACGCCGCCGTAGAACTCGCCACCGCCGGCCGCGAAACCTTCGACCGCGACGGCCTCCGCGCTGCACGCGGCCGCGTCGATCCTTCGCTGCTGGCCGCATTTCTCGATCACCCCTTCTTCCAACAACCGCCGCCCAAATCCACCGGTCGCGAACAGTTCGGCCTTCCCTATCTCCAATCCATCCTCCGCGTGCATCCGATTGCCGACGAAGCGGGCTTCGACAACCTCGTGGCAACCGCCACCGCCCTTACCGCCCGCACCATCGCCGATGCTATCCGCCGCTGGGTGCTCCATCGCGGCGTCGACGAGGTCGTCGTCTCCGGCGGCGGCGCGCACAATCCCACGTTGCTGGCCATGCTTCGCGATGCCCTGGCGCCCACGGTTGTGTGCACCGGCGAGGCCCTCGGCGTCGATCCCGACGCCAAGGAAGCCCTCGCCTTCGCCGCCCTTGCCTGGGCCTTCGCCCACCAGGTGCCCGCCAACGTCCCCGATGCCACCGGCGCCAGCGGCCTTCGCCTCCTCGGTTCCTGGACCCCGGCCGCTCCGCGCCCGCGAATTCACCAACGGCAGATGGCGCTAAGATCGGCTCCAAAAACCAAACCGAGAATGGCTACCACAGCGGGCCAGTGCGGCCCAGTGATTGTGAGCCCCCATACGACTCAGATATCGGCTGCAAAAAGTGAAACCGCCCTCGATCACCTGCCGGCGGAAGAATACTCCCACACACGGTTCTCTCAATCCCTTCTCTCAATTCGGCCATACACCATGCCCAAGCTAAGCCTGCGATCCCTGCTCGTCGGTATCCTTCTCATTAGTCCCACAACGGCACGCGGCGCCAGCGACGCGCCGCCGCCCCCGGCGCCGCGCGAGTTCCGCGCCGTTTGGGTGGCTACGGTGGCCAATATCGACTGGCCCTCCAAGCCGGGATTGTCCGCCGACGAGCAAAAGCGCCGAGGCACTCGCAATCCTCGATTGTGCCGCCGCTTTGCGCCTGAATGCGGTCGTTCTGCAGGTCCGCACTGCCTGTGATGCCCTTTATCGGTCTTCGCTGGAACCGTGGTCCTACTATCTCACCGGCGAGCAAGGCAAGCCGCAGCCTGAGTACGACCCGCTGGAGTTCTGGGTCGAGGAGGCCCACCGCCGTGGGCTCGTGTTGCACGCCTGGTTCAATCCTTTCCGCGCACGCCTTGGGGGCGCCAAGTACGATTTGCATCCCAGCCACGTGGGCCGCGCCCAACCCGATTGGGTCAAAACCTACGGCACGTCGCTCTGGCTCGATCCGGCCCAGCCCGAAGCCCGCCGCCATACCCTCCGCGTCGTCGCCGACGTCGTGCGCCGCTACGACGTCGACGGGATCCACATCGACGATTACTTCTATCCTTATCCGATTGCTGATTCGGCCACCGGAAAGGAAATCGACTTTCCCGACGAGCCTGCCTGGCAAGCCTATCGTCGCGATGGCGGCACACTCCAGCGCGGCGACTGGCGGCGTGACAACGTCAGCCGCCTGGTCGAAGAAATGTACCGCACCATACACCGCGAGAAGCCTCGCGTGCTCTTCGGCGTCAGCCCCTTCGGCATCCCGCGCCCCGGCGAACCCAAGGGGGTCGTCGGCTTCGACCAATATGCCAAGCTCTATGCCGACACCGTCCTCTGGCTCCGCAGCGGCTGGTGCGACTACTGGTCCCCGCAGCTCTACTGGAAAGTCCACGCCCCCGGACAGCCCTTTGAGCCGCTCCTAAGCCATTGGGTCCAGCAGAACGTCAAGGGCCGCCATATGTGGCCGGGCCTCTCCGTAAGCCGAGTAGGCGATGCTCCCAAGGGATATGACCCCGAAGAAATCCTCGAACAGATCGCCGTCACGCGCCGCGTCGCCGGCGCCTCGGGCAACGTGCTGTTCAGCGCCAAGGCCCTGACCGCCAACCGCCGCGGACTCTCGGACCGCCTGTCCGCCGGACCCTATGCGCAAGCGGCACTCCTGCCCCTCACCCCTTGGATTGCCGGCCCAGCCCCCAACTCACCCAAGCTCTCGCCGACCGGCGGTGGCGTTAAGATCGAGGGCGGCGGCCCGGCCAGCTTCCTTTGGGCCGTTTGGACGCGAGCCGACGCCGGCTGGACCTTTCACGTCCTTCCCGCCCGTCAACGCATCCTCAACGCAGGCGATCCGCTCTTGACCGGTGCGCAGGAGATCGTGGTCTCCGCCGTGGACCAGCTCGGAGCCGAAAGCCCTCGCGCGAGTTTGCGCCTTCGTCCGCGGAACCAACAATAGCGTGTCCCTCAGCCGCGGATTTCGTAACCCGCGCAGGGCGCGGCGCAACCAGCCGTCGGCCTCTGCGTCCCCCACAAACTGCTCGCGCTGGGGGTCCCAGCGCAGCGTCCGGCCCAAACGCATCGAAATGTTTCCCAAATGGCAGACGCTCGCCGAGCGGTGCTGGCTGACCACGTCCGAAATCGGCGTTTGCCGCGAGCGCACGCAATCGAAGAAATTGCCCATGTGGTTGACAATCGCGTCCAGCTTGCCCATGCGCGGCGGCCGGGTCAGGTTGTCGTGCGCGTACAGGGCGAACTTTTCCCGCGGCAGCGGCTGGTCCTTTAGCGCGTCGACCGGATTGCCCGAGATCGTCCCTCGGTTGACGAAGATGTGCCCGGTCTCGCCCTCGAACATCACCCCGTTGCGCCCCTCGTCGGAAACCGTCATTTCCAGCCCGTTCGCGTAGCGATACCGCGCCGAAAAACTCTTCGCCACGTTGTACCCGTTGGGAATGCTGGGAAACGTGGCTTTTCCCTCGATCTCCACCGGACCGGAGCGGTCCACGCCCATGCCCCACTGGGCGATGTCCAGGTGGTGCGCCCCCCAATCGGTCATCTGTCCGCCCGAATACTCGTACCACCAGCGGAACGTGTAGTGGCATCGCTCCGCGATATACGGAACCTTGGGCGTTTGCCCTAGCCAAAGGTCCCAGTTGAGGTGCTTCGGCGCCTCGCCCTCGGCAAAAGGCCCACCCTGCACGTTCTTGCCCAAGACCACGTCGACGCGCCGCAGTCTGCCGATCCGCCCCGCGCGGACCATCTCGCAGGCGAGACGGAAACGATGGTCGCTCCGCTGCCACGAACCGAGCTGCACGATCCGCCCCGTCTCGGCAACGACCTTCGACAGTTGCTTGCCTTCATCAATGGTGAGCGTCAGCGGCTTCTCGCAATACACGTCCTTGCCGGCCCGGCAAGCCGCAGTCACGATCGCCGCGTGCCAGTGGTCGGGCGTGCCGATCGTCACCACGTCGAGGTCGTCGCGCTCGAGCATCTTGCGGTAGTCCTCATATAACTCCGCCTTGCCGCCGAACTGCTCCTTCGCCTTCATCGCGATCTGCTGATCGACGTCGCAGATCGCCACGATGTCGCCGTGCTCGCGCGCCTTCTCGGCAATCACCGAACCCTGGTAGCGCATCCCCACGGACCCGATCCGCAGCCGGTCGTTGGCCGACCGCGGCTGCGCCGGCGCTTCGGCGTCGGCCGTGAACACGTAAGGCACGCTTGCCGCCGCCCCAGCCCAGGCCGCCGCCGCGCCCAGGAACCTTCGCCGATTCTGCCGCCGATCGCACCCCTGACTCTGCATCGCTCGTTCCTCCAGTTCTCCCGCACGGTTCACGGAATGCTCCGACTCAACCGCCGTTGCCTTGCGCCGGCAAGGACTCTTCTCTCCGTGAACGGTTTCCTTCAGACTTGTTCTACGATCCGGTCCAGGTACCGTCGCGCTCGGTTCACCTCGTCGGTCACTGCGGCCGCGGTGTCGAGGATCGGAATCCCCCGCGGCACCGGATGCATGAAGACCTCGGTCCAACCCGAGTACCCGATCTTCGCTAGCGCCGCCACGATCGGCTTGAAGTCCAACCGCCCGCGCCCCGGCATTTGCTCCAGTTCCTGCTCTTTGGGTAGCTTCCGGAAGCACCCCTGACCTTCTTGCCAGGCGTAGAAATGAACCAGCTTCGGCCCCAAGTCTTCGATCAGCTTCGCCACGAGCTCCGGGTCCTGCGGCAGGTGATACGGGGCCAGGGCGATCCCCAGTCGCGGCGAGCGCGCCAACTCGGCCAGATGGCGCAGCGAGTCGGGCGTATACACCAGGGCATTGAGGTGGTTCTCGATCCCGATCGTCACCCCGTGCCGCTCCGCCGCCGCCACCTGCGGCGCCATGCGCGCGACGAATTCCCGTACCGCCTCCTTGCACTTCGCCCCCGAAAGGTTCTTCGGTCCCTCGCTGCCGGTTACGACCAACGAGCCGCCGAGCTTCGCCACCACGGCCAACTCGTCCGCCAGACGGAGCGGACCCAGGTCGTAGCGCGTCGTCATCCCCAGACGCACTCCATGCCGCGCGAGCATTTCGCCGAACCGCTCGTGCCCCAGGGCCTCCATCTGTTCGCGCTGGTTCGCATGCACCTCCGGCCACACGTCGAGCAACTGCGTGCCCGTCTTGCGGACCTCGGGCACGATCTCCTCCAGTCGCATCCGTCCGTAAAGACTTGAGGCCAGGATGTACCGCAGCACCAGCGGCCGCTTCGTGCCGGCGGCGCGTACCGAACCGACGGCAAACCCCGCCGCGGCGGCGGCTGCGATCCGTCCCCAGTCGCGCCGTGAAATGCGCCCAAGGCGGCTCTTGGCCAGGTTCTCAGCGGCTTCCATCGGCGCCCTTCAGCATCGCGAGAAAATGCTTCATAAGCGGCGTGTTGTCGTTCCAGGTGCGCGCGCTCACCAGGTTGCCGTCCACCACCACCGACCGGTCCACGTAAGTGGCCCCGCCCTGTTGAGCATCCATCGCGCACTTGGCGACCGTGGTCACCGTCCGCCCCTGGATGCAGTCGGCCGCCGTCAGGATCTCGATCCCGTGACACACCACCGCCACCGGCTTGCCCGCCTCGAAAAAGTGCCGCGTGATCCGCAGCAGGTCCCGGTCATAGCGGAGGTACTCGGGCGCACGTCCCCCGCTGACGAACATCCCCGCGTACTTCGTCGGGTCGACGTCGCGAAAAGCGATCGTCGCTCGCAGGTGATAGCCCGGCCGTTCCTGCGTAATGTCCCAGGGCGGATCGGCCCCGGGGGGAATCTCGTGCAGCACCATGTGATAGAGCCGCGCCTCCGGGCCCGCCACCTCCACCTCGAAGCCGTCCTCCGGCAGCCGGAAGAAGGGGTACATCGTGTCGAGCACTTCCGAAGCATCGCCGATCGGCATCAACACTTTCGCCATCGTTGCTCGTCCTCCTTCATCGCCTCGCTTCGTTACCTGGATCGTTCGCCGCGCATCCCGCAAGCCCATTCTAGCCCGCCGCTCGCCGCGCATCCATCCGCGGCAAGACGCTGCGAGCAATTCGGTGTATTCCCGTCATTGCATCGAGCACCCTCGCCACAGTTGCCGCGAAGCGGCACGACGTGAATAGCCGGGGGTGGAGCGAAGCGGAACCCCCGGCTATGATACGCCGATGCGCTTTGGAGCCGCGTTAGCGGCGACACATTTTGCATCAAGGTTCGCCATGCCGAACACCAGGGCGGGGAAACGTCGTTCGATGAATCTCGGCGATTGCTCCGCGAAAACGGCGTTCCGTACGACGAACGATACCTGGCGTGAACCCTGTCGCGCCACTACGTGGCACCCTCAAGGCACATGAATCCGAGTCCGCGGGTTGCGCTGCGCTCCACCCGCGGCTATCCGATTTACGCCGCTTCGCGGCGGTTTGACGGACGATTCGCACCACCCCGCCCGCTCATGGATACGTAGAAACGGGAATGCACCCCGGCCGTGCAGGCTTCGAAGACCGCGCACCGTTCTCGAATGGGCGGTTACCGCTTGGGCAAATTGGTCAAAGTCAACAGACTCCGGCTGGGCAAAGTCAAAGCGGTCGCGCCCGCCGTGTTCCGCACGCGCGCAAGCTCGCGGAACGAGTCCGACTCGCTGGTGCAAATGGCGCGGAACTCGCGCACGCCCGCCGGCAGCCCGGTCAGTTGCGCGTCGCGCCCCAGGCCGAGGTTGGCAATGTGGATCGTGTACACGCGCTGCGGCCCCGAACCGGCCGCGAAGGCGGTAACGAGCACCTTGGCGTGATCCGACCGGCTCGCCAGCGCGTCGCTGTGCGGCGGCGTCAAGTTGCAGAAGTGTTGGGCGAAGAAGTAGCGATCGGTCGGCAGAACCTCGATTCGGCCGTCCGGCTTCTTCTTCCAATCTACGAGTGAATAGTCGCTCGTGAACTCCCAGTACATCGTGCCCGCCGGGCGCGCGTGCAGAAGTAGTTCCTGGTACATCCGCACCTCGCGCAGCCCGTAGCCGGGCTGTTGGTGGGGCCGGCCGGCGTAGCCTGCGTCGACCCCCAGTTCGGTAACCAACAGCGGCAGCTTGAGCCGGTCGGCCAACTCCGCCCAGCCGGCGTATACATCGGCTTCGGCCCCGCCCCAGGAATGGAAAGCAACCGCGCCGACGTAGGAGAGTGCCTCGGGATCGGCTACGGCCGCGGCCGTGAAGCGGATGCTGCCGGCACCGGTGCTGTCGCCCAGGAGCATCTTGGTTTTCAGACCCAATCGGGCGAAGTGGGCACCTAGGAACTTGATGATGTCGCGGTGCTCCTCCGGCGTCATCAGCACCATCACGCCGATGTTCGACTCATTGAAGCTGAAGAGCTTCGGCTCGACACCGTAGCGGCGCTTCTCGTGGAGCAGGTAGGAGCCGATCACCTCGGCCAGCTTGGGCCATTTGTCGCGCGGGACGATCCGCCGCTGCCCCTCGGCGCTCTTGCGGCCGCCGTCGCCATACAGCCACTCGGGCAGCCACCAGATCGAAGCCACCAGCGGAAGCGAGCGATCGTGGAGTTGCCGGTCAAATTCGAAGCGCCGCCGCAAGGGGCTGCCGGGCTTGTCTCGCGACTCCAGCTTCTTCCAATCCGGCTCCGCTCCGCCAAAGTCCGCCGCGTCCGGGGCCCAAGCGGCCGTGGTCATCTCGATTCGGGCCCATGCCGATCGAAGATTCTCCAGCGTGTATTGCGCGGGTGGGGAATCGATGGCGAAGCAGTAGTTGCCGCCGAAACCGTCGAGCGTATACCGCACCTGGGTCGCGTCGATCGCGAGCTTCGCCGCCGCCTTGTCCGGCGTCGCCACCGGCGTAAGCGTCAGCCGCACCGCCGTCTCCTGGCCGGCCTTCAGCGAGCCGCGAGAAAGCTGAAACATGAACGAGTAGTCCGAGCCGCTGAACTTCCGGTCGTCCTGAAGCATGGCGTTGATCGTGCGATCAAACTGGAACTCGACGGCCGTGCGACTGGCGGCGTCGGCGATGCGGGCCCGCTTCGCCGGACCGCCGAGGAAGATGTATTGCTGCGGCAGGATCCGCGGGCAAGCGGCTGATGTCTCCTTCCCGTTCTCCGTCGTCAGAAAGGCCTGGCCGCCGAGGAACTGGTTCACCGGCAACTGGGCCCAGAGGTATACGCCCTCGACGTCCAGATCGGCCTCGGCCACGACTTTCAAATCGATCTCGACCGAAGCGCCCTTCGGCGATAGGCTCATCTCGTACTGGCAGAGCTTGCCCTTCCCCAGCTCGATCGTTCCTTGCCAGGATTTCACATCGCCCTTGGCCGATGCAGCCGCGGGCTTGCCGGGGTTGAGCCGGCCATTGCGCGTCCAGCCCTTCGCCGGAAGCCGAAGGTCCATGCGCAGCGGCAGGTCTTCGCCGCTTACCTGGACGCCGCAAATGTTGCCGTGCGCGTCGGTGAGAACCTTCAGGTCCGGCGGAGCCGTCTGCTGGCCGCGCACCGTGGCGGCCAGCAACAAGATCGTTGTGCACGCGGAAACGACAGAGAATCGGTGCATGTGTTCCTCCGCTATCATTCGTTGACGTCTCGTTCGTGAAGGGTTGGCAGGGCCTGTGTCATACGCCCCGGTCCCTGGCTTCCCCAAAGTCGGCCCGGTGAATCGGCCATGCCGCGAAGATATCAGGAGCGCGTCACGCAAGCAACCCGGCGCCGCGGCTTCCATCTCGCCGCGTTGACGCCCACCGTGCCGTGGTCGATACTGGGAACCGATCTGGCAACCGATTGCGGCGCCATGCAGTTTCGGTCGCGGGCGGCGCGTGTGCCACTGTCTGGAACAAGCAGTGAGAATCGGTGGTAGACGTTAATTGTGGCGAAACAGTGAAACACCTCGGGAGCACAGGATTGCGTGCCCGTGCTCAAACCGCGGAAGTGAACCCGGGAACCTTGCACTCTTCTGCTGCCGCGTTTCCCCCAACGGAGACCCTGCCATGTTCGATCGGCGAATCCTGGCTTCTGCCATCCTGCCTACGGTTCTGCTCGCCCTGGCTTCTGCACGCGGCGCGGACGAGCCGTCCGTGCGACCCAACGTCATCATCATCTTGGCCGATGACCTGGGCTATGGCGACCTCGGCTGCTACGGTCATCCCACGATTCGCACTCCGCATCTCGACCGCATGGCCGCGGAAGGGCAGCGCTGGACCAGCTTCTATGCCGCGGCCCCGGTCTGCACCCCCAGCCGCGCGGCACTGCTCACCGGCCGCCTCCCCGATCCGCACCGGCATGTGCCACGACACGCGCCGCGTGCTCTTCCCCGATTCCGCCGGTGGGCTCCCGCCCGACGAAGTCACCCTGGCCGAGGTGCTCAAGGGTGCGGGCTATGCCACGGCCTGCGTTGGCAAGTGGCACCTCGGGCACCTGCCCCAGTATCTGCCCACGGCGCAGGGCTTCGATTCCTACTTCGGCATCCCCTACTCGAACGACATGGACCGCGTGCCCACCGCCCCCGCGGGCCGCGAAGCCATTCTCCGCGCCAAGATCGAGTACTTCAACGTTCCCTTGATGCGCAACGAAACGGTCCTGGAGCGCCCGCCGATCAGCGCACGATCACGCGCCGCTACACCGACGAGGCCATTCGCGTGATCCGCGACAATCGCGACCGGCCGTTCTTCCTCTACCTTGCCCACAACCTCCCCCACGTCCCGCTGTTTGCCTCCAGTGAATTCCTCGGCCGCAGCCCCCGCGGGCTCTACGGCGACGTGGTCGAGGAGATCGATCATGGCGTGGGTCGCATCCTCGATACCCTCCGCCAACTGGAGTTGGACCGCCGCACGCTGGTCGTCTTCACCTCTGACAACGGCCCCTGGCTGCTCTTCGATCAGCACGGAGGCTCGGCCGGCCCGCTCCGCGAGGGAAAGGGATGCACTTGGGAAGGCGGCATGCGCGAGCCCGGTCTGTTCTGGTGGCCCGGCCGAATTCGCCCGGCCGTGGTTGCCGATTTGGGCAGCACGCTCGACTTGTTGCCGACCTGCTGCGCGATTGGCCGGCGCCAAGCTTCCTGCCGATCGCGTGCTCGACGGCGTCGACCTCTCCCCTGCCCTCGTAAACGCCGCGCCTCGGCGCGCGACACGATGTTCTTCTACCGCGATACCACGCTCTACGCCGTCCGCCAAGGCCTCTGGAAAGCCCACTTCACCACGCAGTCGGGCTACGGCAAGGACGCTCCCCAGAAGCACGATCCGCCTCTGCTGTTCCACTTGGGTGAAGATCCTTCGGAGAAATTCGACCTTGCCGCCAAGCACCCCGAGGTGGTCGCGCGCTTGGTCGAAATCGCCGCCAAGCACCGCGCAAGCTTCACGCCCGCGCCTTCGCAACTCGAGAAGCGGATTACCAAAGCGGGCAAAAAGAATTAGAGCCTATCCGAGAACCTTCTCCCCTCGCCCGCTTGCGGGGCGAGGAGCCGGGGGTGAGGGGTTTTCGGGTAGGTTCTTCGGGCGAGGAAGGCTCGGCGGCGACGCCCCGCTTCCTTCTCACCGAGGCTTCTGTTGCGGCCGGCCCGGCGTCGCACCCGTCAGTTCTGGCGCCGCCCGGAAGCAAACCAACCCGCGGCGCGCTACTGCCTCGCGGGATTCGCGAGCGGTGCGGATTCGGCCTCCAGCGAACCGACCAGCGGCGTGCAGCCCACCGCCGTGAGCAGGTCGGCGTGGACTTGCGTGGCCTGCCAGAGCGCGTCGAGTTGCGCGTTCTCGGCCTGGATCAACCGTTCGCGGACCTGAAGCAACCGGACCAGATCGGTCTGGCCCGCTTTGTAGAGCCGCTCCATGCGAGCCGTTTCGGCTTGGATCGGTTGGATCGTCGCTTGCGTGCGCGCGACCAACTGCCGCGCCTGGTTCCACTTGATCAGGGTTGCTTTCACTTGCGACCGGACCCGCTGTTGCGTCTGTTCCAAGGCCACCGCGTCGCGACGGTATTCAGCCTCTCGTTGACGAACGAGCGGGCCACCGGAGTTGAGAACCGGAATGGGGCTGCTCGCGACCAGACCGTAGAAGCTCGTCCCTGATTCATCGCGTTCGTAGACCGGGCCAACCGACGGGATTGGAATCCGATCGGCACGGGCCAGGCATACTGCCGCGCGCGAACTGGCGACTTGAGCGGCGGCTGCCTGAATCTCCGGCCGACTGGACAGGGCGGTGCGAATCAGGTTCTCGCGGTCCTCTGCCGCGATCGGTTCGGGTACCTGAAGTCGACCGGTCGGCTCAATGCTGCCGGCATATTCGGGTATCCCCATCTGCTCGCGCAAGTCGGTGAGCGCAGCGATGAAGTCTTGTTGCGAGGTCGCCAGTTGTTGGATCGTTGCCTGGTTTTCGACTTCGGCCATCGAGACGTCGGCGACAGACGCCTGGTTTGCCTGCATTTGGCGTTGCACGGTCGCGATCAATGCCTGGTTGAATTCCGCCAGGTGCTGGGCGACTCGCAGTTTTTCGCGGCGATAAGTAGCGGTCTGATGGAGGCGGTAGGTCTGGACCAACGCCGAGAGTTCGGCTTGCAGAACGTTCCATTGGGTCTGGTTGTAGGCGGCCCGGGCAATGGCCTCGCGGTAGGCACGGCGGTGTCCCAGTTCAATCGGCTGGTTCCACGATACCGTAACGTCACTCTCGACGGGCCCTCGATTCCTCTCGAATACCCACGGACGGACATCAACGGAAACCGTGGGATTGAGGCTGGTCGGAAACCGGTGGGCCACTGCAAGCGCCGCGGACGATACCGGAAGATTCTGACGGATCGACACGAGGTCCGGGTTGCGCAATAAGGTCAGTTCCAGCGCGGCGCGGAGATCGACCGGAGTGCCTGCGGCGGTCTCGGCGGTGGCCGGCGCGAGAAGGTCGCCGGGCAGAGGTGCAGACTCGACGGCTTGGCCCCTGGGTCGATCGCCAGGCACCGAAGCCGGCACCTGGGCGACGGCGGGTCGAACGAGACAGAGAGCGAGAGCCAATCCGAGTGTGGCTCGGCGTAAACAAGTCGCGTCCATGCGTGTGACACCCGCGGAGGGAACGGCCGGACAATCGGCAAAGGCGGTAGAACCGCCCCTACTGGCAAAGTATCGACATAGCCCGGCACTCGGTCCTTACGGTTTTTCCCGGCGTGCGAAGAACTGCCGACATGCCGCCAGCGCGGCCCGGCGAGAAAGGCGAGACGGGTAGAGGCGGAAGACTTTAACGCTTCGGATCGCTCGCGCTTGCTTTCTCGTCAGCCTCAACGAGACTGACAGGACATCCGTCCGGGAGCCCATACCCCCCCTCAGTGACGACGGTGTCTCCCGCTGCCAGACCTTCGATCACTTGAGTCTTCTCTTGCGTCTGAACGCCCAGTTTCACCGCGATCTCAAAGCCTTTGCCATCGCGGACGACGGTTACCACCGGTGTACCCGAGCGATCGGCAATCGCTGCGGCTGGCACCACCAGCGCATCAGCGACCTCCGGGAGCCAGACACGACCGCGGCACGCCAACCCGGGCCGGAGCAAGCCGTTTCTGTTGGTGACTTCGGCCAGCGCGTCCACGTCGCCCGTCGTCGGGTCCGCCTGTCCGCTGATGCGCAGCAATTCTGTCCTGGAAGACCATGTCCGGCAACGACGCGATCCGAACGTCGACCGCTGCGCCGGGTTTCACTTGCGCCAGATACGCGCTGGGGATGCGGACCTGCATGAAGACTTTGGAAAGATCGACGACCGTTGCCAGGTTCGCCGTGCGCTCGACATACATTCCCCGACGTGCCGAAAGCTGCGTGATCGTGCCGTCGATCGGACTGGTGATCTTGCAGAATTGCAGATTGAGATTCGCGGTGGCCAGTTCAGCCTTGGCGCCTGCCAGCCGGGCGTCAGCCTCGGCAATTTCTTCCGGGCGCGTTCCCGCCTCGATGAGTTTCAGCTTGGCGGCGGCGGAAGCCGACTCAGCCTCGGCCGCTTGAAACAAGGACTGGGCCTTCTGAAACTGGACCGGCGAGACCTCGTTGCGAGCCTGAAGAGTCTTGAGAGCTTCAACCTCGCTACGCAGCGCACCGGCGGTAACTTGCGCCTTGTGGGCGTCGTGGCGCGCTACTTCAATTTCCTCGGGACGTGGCCCGCGTTTGAGCCGCTCCAGCAGGGCTGCCTTCTCGGCGACCGATGCGGTCGCTTTGGCAAGTTCTGCCTCGGCGAACCGGTGGTCCAGGTGCAGCAATTCATCTCCGGCGCGTACCTGGCCTCCCTCGACAACCATGACCTCTTGAATCCAGCCGGCAATTTGCGGCGAAACGGAGGTCGTGCGTTCGGGGACTGCGATCAACGTCCCCACCACGTCGATCGACGGCTTCAGCACGGTCTGCTCGACCTTGACCGTGCGCACCGGTACCGGCTCCTTGGGGAGATTGTCTTCTTCGGCGGCTTCTTCGGACGCGGCCCTCTTGCAGCCCGTCAGGGCAAAGGCCATGAAGCCGGCCAGGGCCACCGCGGCCCATACCTTCCTGTCAAGCACGAGCATGAGTGACTCCCTCGGCTTGTCCCTCCGAGTTTCCGTCCCGCGGTCCTTCGGATGGGGACACCGCCGTCGAGATCACGGCCCGCGGCTCGATCGAGCCGCAGCAGTCGGGCCATGACGTAGTAGAACACCGGCGTGACTACCAACGAGAGAAGAAGCGATACAAACAGCGCTCCGATGATGGCGATCGCCAACGGACGGAGCATGTCTGCACCCGCGCCCACGCCGTAGGCCAGCGGCAACAGTCCGATGAAGGTTGCCAGCGAGGTCATCAGCACCGGCCGCAGGCGCCGTCGCCCCGATTGCACCAGGGCCTCGAACAGGCTGTAGCCCCGGGCTTGAAGGTGCTCGACGAAATCCAGCATGAGGATGCCGTTCTTGGCGACGATGCCCACGCCGATGATGGCCCCCAGGAACGACACGATGTTCAGCGAGGTTCCCGTGATCCCCAGCGCGGCGACCACGCCGAACAGGGCCAGCACCGCTCCCAGGACGATCGCCAAGGGCTGGATGATCGAGCGGAACTCGACCAGCAGCACGGCAAACACCAGGAAGATGGCCATCAGGAGCACGAAGGTCAGATTCTTGAACGATTCCTGCTGCTGCTGGTAGAGCCCGCCGAATTCCAGGGTTGCCCCGGGCGGGAGCTGAAGCGTCTTGCCGAGTTGCGCCTGGATGTTGTCGGATGCCGGTGCCCAGGTCCATGCCCGCGAACCGCGCCGAGACGGCCACAAGCTGGCGCAAGTCCTCGCGGTGCATCTCCAGGATGCCCGGCTGGTATTGGACGTCGGCCACGTCGTTGAGCGTGACCACGCTGCCCGACGGCGAGCGGATCGGCGTTTCGCGGATGCGCAGTTCCCGGTCGCGCGTTTCCGCGGCCGAGAGAACCCGGATGCCCACCGTGCGGTCGCCCTGGAGCAGATACGACGAGGCGTTGCCCAGCAGGCTCGTTTGCAGGGTGTTGCCGATGTCGGCGGCCGTCAGCCCCACGCGGGCAGCCGCCTCGGGACGAACGGCAAATCGCATCGACGGGCCGGCGACCACCAAGCCCGGCTCGACGTCGACGACGCCGGGCATCTTCTCGATGGTTTCGGCAATCTCGGCGGCCTTCTTCTTGAGCACCTCGGTGTCGTTCGAGAAGATCTTGATCTCGCAAGGCTTGGGCGACCAGGTCAGATCGCCGATCAGGTCGCTGAGCACGCCGGGGAACTCGGTGTGCAGGGCCGGCTCGGCTGCCGTGGATCTTCTCCCGCAGTTCGTCGATCACTTCCTCGGTCGGACGCTCGCGATTCGGCCGCAGTTTCACCAGGAAGTCGCCGGTGTTCGGCTCGGCGATGGCCAGCGCCAGGCGGGCACCGGTCCGCCGCGAGAAGCTCTCCACCTCGGGCGTGTCGAGCAGAATCTCCTCGACGTGCCGCAGCATCCGATCCGTTTCGGAGAGGCTGGTCCCCGGCCGGGAATAGTAGTCCAGCACGAAGGCCCCTTCTTCCAGCTTGGGCAGGAAGTCGGTTTCCAGCCGATCGTAGAGCACGACGCCGCCAGCGACGACCAGCGCCATGCAGCCCAGCGCCAGCCAGCGGATGACGCAACGCTCGCCGCACTACCCACTCGTATGCGGCGATGACCAGCCGCAGGACCCGCCCGCCCTGCGCCAACTCGTCCTGCGTCTGCCTGCCGCGGTGGCGCATCAGGAGTTGGGCCAGAGCCGGAGTGAACGTCACCGCCACCAACAGGGAGATCAGCAGCGAAGAAACCATCGTCAGGGCCAGGGCGCGGAAGAAGACCCCCGGGACGCCGTCGAGGAAGGCCAGGGGGATGAAAACCACCACCGGCGTGAGCGTGCTGCCCACCAGGGCCGGGCCGACTTCGCGCGTCACCGACCGGACGGCCTGCGATGGCGAGTGCCCGGCCAGCAGCTTGGCATGGATCGCCTCCACGACCACGATCGCGTCGTCGATCACCATGCCGATGGCAGCGGCAATGCCGCCCAAGCGTCATCAGGTTGAAGCTCATGTGGAAGACGCGCATCACCACGAGCGTCACCAGCACCGTGACCGGGATGCCCACGCCGACGACAAACGCGCCCGACAGGCTCCGCAGGAACAAGTAGTGGATGATGACCGAGAGGACCAGCCCGATCATGATGCACTCCCAGACGCTCCGCACGCCTTCGCGCACGAACAGCGATTGATCGTAGAAGAAGGCCAGCTTCATGTCCGGCGGCAGTTCCTGGCGGATCCGCTTGAGTTCCTCTTGGAGCGCGCCGGCGATGGCCACGGTGTTGCTGTCGGGCTGGCCGTAGATGTTCATCAGCACGGCTTCGGAGCCTTCGGCGGTGACGATGTTGAACTGCGGGGCGTAGCCGCGCCGCACCGTGGCGATGTCGCGCACGTGGACCGGCGACTTGCCCGACCAGGCCACGACCACGTTTTCGATCTCGGCCGGATTGCGCAAGCGATTGTCGACCACGGCCAGGTAGAGTTGCCGGTTCTCCTCGTGCATCCCGGCCGACGTGAACTTGTTGCGTCTCCGCCAGCGCCTTGCTGACCTGCTCCAGCGTGAGGCGATACGATTCCAGCTTCAGCGGATCGACCACGACGTGGTACTCGGGCACCCGGCCGCCCACGATGTTCACCCGGGCCACGCCCTTGATCCGCAGGAACCGCGGATTGAGGTCGTAGCGGGCCTTCTCCCAGAGTTCGGTGATGTTCCGCGTCTTGCTCGTCAGGCTGATGCCGATGATCGGGAAGGCGGAGAAGGTGAGCCGGTGGACGGCGAACTCGGCCGTGGGCGGCAGCGTGCTGCGGATTTGGGCAAGCCGGCCCAGGACGTAGAGTTCGGCCTGGACCATGTCGGTGGACCAGTCGAAGAAGACGTTGACGGCCGCCGAGCCTCGGCCGGTCGTCGAGCGGATGTTGGCCGTGCCGGGGATGTTCTTCATCGCCTCTTCGACGGGCCGAGTGATCGTGGCCATCATCTCGTCGGCCGGCATCACGCCGTTGTCGATGAGGATCACGACGCGAGGAAAATCGGTCTGCGGAAAGACCGACGCCGGCATTACGTAGGCGGCATAGCCGCCGGCCAGACACAAGGCCGCCGTGAGGAAGAGAATTGCCTTCCGATGACGAAGGACGAAGGACTCGGCAGAGACCGAACGGTGATCGGTCGAGGCAGGAGTTTCGTGGGTCATGGGCGGCGGGAAAGGCCGAGGTCTGAAAGAAGCCCGCTTGAGAGCAGGGCTTGACGATGCCGTCGCAGACCCTTACCGAAGCGGCGATCGCAAGGTACGAGTCATTAGCCGCGACTTAACCTAAACGTCGAGCGGTTGTTCGGGAGACTCCATTCCCATTATGACCAGATTATACTACGATCGGAAATCATTCTTCGTCAATTATCTAAACTCTCTGGTACACTCGACTTGTAATTTCAGCATGGCCAGCTCGGCTTGCAACCCGTTGTTCGCGACGCTAAAACACCGTGCAGTATTGCTCTGCCGTAGACTAACGGCTAGTAGAAATGATGGGGATGGAGTCCCCCTTCTTCAAAACCGCCGGAAACGGCTGATGACTCCTACCAGGGCCGCCCGGTCCGGTGGGAGTTGTTCTTGGCTGACGCCTTGAAAAGCTCCCACGCGAACGACGTAACGGGAGCTTTTTTGTTGCGCTCTCCGCAAGCGGACGTGTTCAGAGTGCCGCTGACAGAAACTGCGACTGGCAAACGGACCCCCTCACATACATGAAGGAGAAATACATGGGTAGGAAAATCGCGTCGCTGCGTGCCCTGGAAATCCTCGATTCGCGCGGGAATCCGACGGTCCGCGTGCATGTCACTTTGGACAACGGCATCACCGCGTCGGCCTCCGTGCCGTCCGGGGCTTCTACCGGTGAAAACGAAGCCCTGGAACTCCGCGACGGCGACAAGAAGCGGTACGGCGGCAAGGGAGTGCTCAAGGCGGTCGCCAACGTCAATGAGACGATTGCGCCCAAGCTGCTCGGGCTGGACTCGGCACGTCAGGCCGAAATCGACCGCTTGATGATCGACCTGGACGGCACGCCCGCAAAGAGCAAGCTCGGGGCCAATGCGATCCTGGGCGTGTCTATGGCGGTCGCCAGGGCGGCGGCGAGGGCCGCCGAACTTCCGCTCTATGCCTACTTGGGCGGGACCGGAGCGGTGCGGCTCCCGGTGCCGATGATGAACATCCTCAACGGCGGCAAGCACGCCGACAACAGCGTGGACTTCCAGGAGTTCATGGTCATGCCGATCGGCGCGCCGAGCTTCGCCGAGGCGCTTCGCTACGGGGCCGAGACCTTCCACGCCCTGAAGAAGATTCTGCACGACCGCAAGTATGCCACCAGCGTTGGCGACGAGGGCGGGTTCGCGCCCAATCTCAAGAGCAACGACGAAGCCTGCGAAGTCATTCATCGAGGCGATCACCGCGGCGGGTTACGTGCCCGGCAAGGATATCGCTATCGCCCTGGACCCGGCGGCCAGTTCCTTCTACGAGGATGGGGCCTACAACCTGGCCAAGTCGGGCCAGGGCAAGAAGACCAGCGCCCAGATGACCGACCTCTACAAGTCTTGGGTGGGCAAGTACCATATCGTGTCCATCGAGGACGGACTGGCGGAGAACGACTGGGAAGGGTTCCGTGCGCACACGGCGGCCTTGGGCGACAAAATCCAGATCGTCGGCGACGATCTCTACGTCACCAATACGAAGTTCATCGCCCGGGGTATCCAAGAGAAAAGCACCAACGCCGTGCTCATCAAGCTCAATCAGATCGGCTCCGTCACGGAGACGATCGAAGCAATCCAGATGTGCCAGAAGGCCGGCTGGGGCTACGTAGTGTCGCACCGCTCGGGTGAAACCGAAGACGCCTTCCTGGCTGACTTCGCCGTGGCGATGGGCGGCGGCCAGATCAAGACCGGTTCGGCCTGCCGCAGCGAGCGGATCGCCAAGTACAACCGGCTGCTGGAGATCGAGACCGAATTGGGAAAAGCTGCCGTGTTCGGACGATAACCGTGCCCTAGCGCCGCCGTTGTGCGAGTAACCAGAATAGCGGACCTCCTGTCTGAATGGGGGTGTGACCCATCGGTACCCCCTACGGGAGACCCCAGAACATGACGATCCGTATTGTCCAGGCCACGTTCGGCCGCGAGAATGCGCTTGAGGCGCTACGTCGCCTCAGGGATGGAGCTACGGACGCAACTGCGCTTTGCAGTACGCGACCGGTAAGAGCTTGCTTTGTAGAGGGGCATCGTACTCGATCGTGATTTCCGGCTTCTCGAAGCCGGCAGCATTCACTTGCCCGTCGCCCGTCGGGCCCAGAGCCTATCCGAAAACCTTCTCCCCTCGCCCGCTTGCGGGAAAGGGGCCGGGGGTGAGGGGTTTTCGGATAGGCTCCTAGGATCGGAAAGGAGTGCCCTATGTACTTACTGTACACGCTCACCAGCGTTCTGGTCCTTCTCTCCCCGCTGTTTTTCCTCTTCTCCTTCCCGATATTCGCAGCGGCTGTGTGGTTTGGCGCACGGAGCCCGTGCCAGACCGTAGCGCGCTGCACTGCACGTGTCGGCCTCCTCGTAGCCGGCGCAATCGGTTTGGTCTCCGATGCGACCGCGCTGGCATTTATGGCCTCGGCCCATCCTCCTCGCGGTCCATTTTTGGACTCCATGGACTGGGGGCCGCTGGCCGGTATGCCAACCCTGCTCGCCATTTTCATCTCGATGCTAACCATGGCTTTGGCGGCCGCACTGATTTGGTGGCTATGCAGCGCCAGAACCGTTGCCCGCACCTCGGGTTCGCCGGGTGCGTGAGGAGGCTGAACGATGGAAACTCACTCGCCGGCAGGTCTAAGCTTGTCACCTCGGTTCTTGGCCGGGGAGGCGGTGCTCTATTCCAAGTCCTTCGTCTGGGCCGTGTCGGGGAAGTCTTTTCCCAGCTATCGCGTGTCGATCGTGCTTCCGCCGATCCAGGAAATGGCTTTGTACGTCACGAACCGGCGCGTCCTTCTTCCCTGCTGGATGTTCCGGCTGGTCCGTTTCGAATGGATGGCGTGGTTCGCGCGGGCCGACGCGGCCGCCGATCAAGATTGCATCCAAACGGCCTCGGTGGGACGAACCCGTTTCCTCGGACCGTACCTGGAACTCATCACGTCCAAATCCGCGCAGCACCGGTGGCGATCCGCAACGGCACGCATTCGGATCTACGTGAGCGACCCGGAAACGCCCTGCCGTTTGATCTCCGAGGCCCTTGAACCCACCGTACCCAAGGGCGTACCCGAGGGCGCAACGTGCGGATAGCGGGCCGTCGCCCCGAACCCACCGTTCGGCAAGCGGCCGGCCGCGAGACTTCAGGAGAAAAGCATCAGCAAGGGACGCTTCAATCCGACGTCCCTTACTTCCCCGGGCCGTCGCCCACCACGATCAGATCCAGCACGAATGCCGCGGCGCGCTTCGGGTCGATGGCCTCCCACGGTGCCAACTCCAGCGCGCCGGGTTTCCCCATCGCCTCGCGCAGTTCGGCTTCCGGCGCCTCGATGCTCGCCACCGTCGCAACCGTGTACTTGGCCCCCTCCGACTTCGGCAAACGCACGCGCCCCTTTTCGTCCGCCGTCAGCACCACGATCGGCCGTGGTCGATCGGCATTGACCAGAAGCACGCGCGGCCCGTTGCACAACACCACTCCGGAATAACGCCCTACTGCACGCGCATCGATCTTCACCGGCCGCATGCGCCGGTCCTCCACGCGCGGAGCGAATGCGAACGTCACGGTCAGCTCGCCCTGCGCACCGGGTTTCACGCCCAGCCGCAGATAGCCCCGCTCGCACGGCGCTTCGACCATGCGTCCCGCAGCATCGCTCACGCGCACCTCTTCGGCCCAGTCCGGACGGCGGAAAAGCACCGGCGGCGGCTTCGCCCCCGACGCCAGCGGCTCGATCGCCACGCGGCATCCCACGGCCTGGTCTGAGTCTCTCAGGCGGCGAACGGCCACCTTCCAGACGTCCGTGCCCACGCGAACCGGCGCCACGACGTCCAGGGGAAAGTTCACCACCACCCCCCGATCCGATCCCGCCACCACGTAGCGCTTCAGCGTGTGCAGGCCCAGAAGGCCGTGGAACGTGCAGCACCACACCGCCTCGGTAAACTGAGGCTGCATGACGAGCGGACCCTCGGCGTCGCAGACAAAGTTGTGATGCCCGTAGCCGCCGTTGGCCGTGCGGTTCATCGGGTAGTGGTTCGTGAGCAGCCGCTCGGCGGTATCGAGAAATCGAGTCTCGCCCGTGATTCGCCACAAATCGAGGTTCAGCCGCAGCCAATCCGCCTCCGAACACCCTTCATCCGTGACGCTGTTCACGTGGAACTTCTCTCCCACGCCGCCCGTCGGCCACACGTAGCCCCCCTCGACGGCCTCTTTCCACCGTGCCAGCGCGCGGTCGAGATACTCCCGCTTGCCGGTCGTCTCGTAGAGCAACACCAGCCCGTGGTAGGCGATCAGGTTTCCGTGGCTGTGATCGATCGGCAGCTTGTCGAAACGCTTGAAAAACTCGGCCATGCGCTCGGCATGGCCGAGATAACGCGCGTCGTGCGTCACCTCATAGAGCCGCACGAGCCCCTCGATCGCCGGAAAATAGTCGGTCACGTAGCCTTCGGCATAGGTCCCGGTCGCCTTGTACTGCGCTTTGCGCGCTGGGTCCATCAGCCGATCGGCGGTGCTGACGTAGAAATCGCCGATGCCTCGGGCCGCCTTGAGCAGTTCCGCGCGCCCCACCGCGGCATGCGCTTCCAAGAGCCCCACCAAGAGCCGCGAATTGCCCCACAGGATCGGCGTCTTCGTCGCCCGCGCCGCCGTCGAATCCTCCGGCGGATCGACTGGCGTCGTCCAGTCGATCGGCCGGCCGAAATGCCCGTCGGCCTGCTGATAGCTCGCCACCGTCGCCAGCAGCTCGGCCAGCGTGTTGGGCTCGATCTTGCCGAGGGGCGAGGTCAGGCTCCCGATCTCCAGAAAACGGCCCGAAATGTCGCCGCTGTAATTGGTGAACGGGCGCTTCATCTCAAACGTCAAGTCGGAACGCAGATACACGACCGATCGGTAGGGGTCTTCGCCGAGCCGCGCCACGCCCCGGCGCCACGCCGCGCCCAGCGCACCACCCAGCTCGACCTCGCGCGCGGCAGGCAGTATCCATCCTTGGCCCCGCGGCGCACCGGCCGCCACACCGGACGGGTCGGCCTCCCCGGCTACTAGCGTCGCCAGTCCCGTGACCATCCCGGCTGCGAGCCCCATAATCCAACGAGATTGCCTATACGCGCGCATTCCATTTCTCCTCAAGTACTACGTCGTCGGCCACTACTCGGACAACGGCTCCTCCACAATAGTCGCGCCTGCCGCCTCGCGTGCCAACCTCGACTCAGCGGCCCCGTGGCGCTCACTCACCATTCCCGTGTCCAAGAGCATGATTTTCTGCCAGATCTTCTGCGAAAGCCCGCCCGCCAGCTCCTCCACGTCGTTCACCGCCCCCAAGACCACCGCGTCGGGCAGATGCTGCGCATACAGTGCGGCAAGCTTGCTCGTGAGCGAGAGCAGTTCCACCGAGTAGTCGAGGTAGCGCGAAAGCTCGAATCGCGTCATCGACCGTGTCGGCGACGACGGCGTGGGTTGCGCCTTGGAAACCAGTGCCTCCGGATCTTTCGTAAGTTGGTGCATGTCGATCACGTGGGCAATGCTCCGCAGCTCGTGCAATGCCCCAGCGCCTCGCGGCGTTTCAGCCGCCCTTCCACCGACAGAAGAAACACTAGCGCCAGCCCCAGAAGAATGATCTCGTTTACCGCCGCGTCGATCCCCTGGATGAAATCCGTCGGCGCCATCGCCTCCTCGATCTTCAGCCGCACCGCGGCCGAGATCGCCATCCCCACCACCACCGCCAGGGCCGCCATGCCCGCGATCACCAGCAACATCGCCAGGCGCAGCACCCACCGCGGCCGCTTGAGACGCCGCAGCCGCGGGCCACTCTCGCGCGCGATCTCCAACAGTTCCGCGCTCACTTTCGCCAGGCTCGCCTCGGGAAACCGCTCCCGAATCCGGTTGCCCAGCGTCACCAGCGTCGTAATGATCCGCTCGCGATTGAGTGTGCGATACACGGCCTCATCCTTCACTTCAACTCGGGTTGGGGCGGCATGACGTAGCAGTACGCGCGGTAACCGAGCTCGCTCCACGCCAGTTCCGGCACTGCCGCGCCCGGATACAACGGACGCTCGACCGGCGTGAACCGCACGCGCACGCGGATCGCCGATCGCCCTTCGGTCAGCCGCCGCGCGACCAGGAATTCATCCTCGCGGAAGCGGCGGTTGGAGGTCTGCGCCACGTGCCGCGTCGCCCCCAACTCATCCGGCGGATTCGAGTACACGCAGGTGTTCGACCCCGCAAGGTACCATACCCCCGCGCGCTGGAACTGAAGCGCCGCCCCCAACTTGCCCTCGCTGGCGTCGGCCACGAACACCTCGGCGCGCTGGTTCGGATACTGGTAGTCGAGCGTCCGCCGCAACAACACCCCCAGGTTTTCCGGCCGCAGCTTGAGCGTGAACTCCGAGACCCCCGCGGTGTGGCGCCCGTCCTCCGTCTCGGCCGGGAAGACCTCCTGACGCTTGGGGCCGCTGCCCATTGTGTCCACGCCCCACTCGTAGCGCGACGTGATCTTTTCTACTTCCGAGGCGCCGGGCGATTGATAGTCGTGCGCCCGCTCGCTCGCCGCGTTGCCCACGTCCAGCTCGTCGCTCGCCACCAATGAAGCCCCCGGTAAGCCGTACCAGTAGGTCACCGTCTCGTAGTGCTCCGTCGACTGGTTCGTGCCTCCGTGCTCCAGCCGAATCACGGCGTTGCGCCCAAACGGCATCAGGTCGGCCAACAGAAAGCGGTAGGCCGATTGAATCTGATCCGGCGCGTTGGCAGCTTCCTTCGCCGACTTCGCCCCTACCGGATGACCGGCCAAGGGAAGCGTCATGTTCCGGCCGCCCCAGTAGTCCCCTCCGCCTCCCCACTCCTCCGTGCCCGTGCCGTAGGCTTGCGGCGATCGGCTGTCGTCGAAGAAGAACCGCGGGTCGCCTTCCAGCGTCGTCAGCACGGCACGATGGGAAAAGATGAACGCGGTGCCCACAAACGAACCCGACCAATCCCCGCCCCCTTCCGCCTTCCGCGTGTCCAGCAGCACCAGGTCTCGCCCCAACTCCGGCGTCGGATGATCGCGATAGGTGGCATGGAAGTAGGCTGCGTGGTTTGCCGGGTCGCGGTAGGGCTGCCAGCGCAGCTCGTAATCGATCCGCGCCCCGGGCGTCGGCGGCACGTCCGCCAATTCGATCGCGCACGATCGGAAAAAGGGCATGGGAAAATAGCAGCCCAGTTCCACGCGATCCCCGCTAAAGCGAATGTTGGCCGGCAATGCCCGGACGAGATACTCGCGGCCGTCGCGGTTGTAGAGCGTGCCTGCGCCGAAGAAAAGAGACAGCGGCGCATCGACTGACGCCTCCTTGCGCCCGTCCCAGGTGATCCGCAATCGCGCCCGCCCCAGCGCTTCCGCATGCGCCCGCGGCAGCGAAAACTTCACCGCCCGAAGGGTCGACGCACCTTCCTCCAGCCGGCACACCGGCACCACGCCCCCGCGATCGAGTGCCACCTGCCCCTGCGCGCCGCGGCAGCCCGGCCGGGGCAATGTCGGTTCCCGCGCGCCCGAGCAAATCGAGCACGTCCTTGTCGGGCGGCGCCTTGCCGTCCCACCGCGCGATCGGCCGCGAGAGCCGCGCATCGGGCAGGTACTGGTGGAAGATGTAGTAACCCGTGCCGTAGCGCGTCCGCGAGTAGGCCATGCGAAACGACCGCTCGAAGCCGATCGGCACCCACATCAAATCGGCCCCCTTGGTCACCGACCACGTCCAGGTGAGCGGCTGGGGAAGGGCTGCTTGCGGCAGAAACACCGAGTCGGGCTTGGGCCGCGTCGGATCGGCGGTCGAGCTTTCCGCAACCACGTGATCCACGCCGTCCACTTCGTAGTGCCAGGGGCTGCCGTGCCAGTGGTTGTAGCGCGCGAAGTAAAGCACTCCCGGCCCCTCGACGTCCAGCGTCACGTTGAAATCGTCCGCTTTCTGGTAGAGAAAATGGCTCGCGTCGGCGCCCTCGTTCCCGCCCGTGCGGTCGTAGGTGCTCCGCATGTACGCCCGCGCTCCGATCCGCTGGTAGGCCCAGCGGTCCCACATCCGATAGGCGTCCAACCCGACGGGGATCGTCGGCGGTTCCGCCCCGCGCGCCCCGACCGCCCCCCACGCAAACACGACGAGCCCGACAAGAAAGTGCCGCATCACTGGCTCCCAGAAGCAAGAACCACTCCACAACCCGTTCCGAACACTCCGAAGAAACCTCCCCGCGCCCGCCGCTACTTCCGCACCACGAAGCTCCTTTGCAGCGTCTTCTTCTCGCCGCCGCGCTCCACCTCGATGCGAAGCTGGCTATACGTGCGGCCGACAAACGAGCCGTCGGGCCGTACCTCGATGCTCTTGCCGTCCAGCTTCACCGTCGTGCCCGGCTCGACTACCCCGCGCACCTCGATCGCGATCGGCCCGTCCAACACCGTGCTCCCGTCCATCGGTTCCGTCTCCACGAGCACCGCCGGCTCTTGCCCCAATGCCACGATCTCGTCGGCCAGCTTCCCCCGCACGGCGAGAATCTTGGCCGGGTCCTGCTCCGGGTCGGCGATCTGGGGCACGACCTGCCGGCAGAGTTCCATCGCGCGCCGCGACGGCCGTACCCACGCCGCCCCCGGTCCCAGCCGCTTGGCCAGGGTTGCCGTTTCGCGCGTGAGCAGATGCATGTACTCGTAGTCCTCCAGGCTCTCCCGCTGAATCTCCCAGCGAAGCGAATTGAGCGGGCCCTCCGCGCCTGGATAGATCGCGTGCGTGTCGCCCGGCGGCAGCTTGTCGCTGGGCGTGCCGAACGGCTCGCTCCCCCAGAAGTTCAAGCCCCAGTGCAAGTAGCCCACCAGGCTCTCCGAGAAGTTGAGCCAGTGCAACACGCGCACCCGGCTCAGCGGATAGTCGAGGAACCGATTGGGGTAGTGGCTGCCGTAGGGATTGCAGCAGATGTAGTACCAGAACTCGCCGTCGCGGCGCCGCGCGTCGTAGGCCTCCCGCCAGCGATCGAGGTGAATCAATTGCGGTACCCAGACCTCCAGCGCTCCCGTGCAGTCGATCGCTTCGATCGACTCGATCCGCCGCAAACGCGGCGCCGCTCGGTGAATCGCCTCCGACAGCACGCGCCACGACGCCAGGTTCGTCGCGATCGGCTCGTCGGCCACGTGGATCATCGACTTCTCCAGCCATCCCCGCTTTGCGAGATGCTTCTCCAGGTCGGCCAACAGCGGCAAGATCCCCGCTTCCGCTTCCAGCGATACCGTCTTGCCCGTCTTCTGCTCGGTCGCTTCCACCTTGGAAAACGCGAATTCGCTGCCCCACCCCGTCTTTCCCCCGCCAACGTGGCTGATTTCGATTCGATCCGCCACCCCCGCGCGCTCGAACAGCTCGACGAACCGGTCGAAACGTCCGTAGTCCATCGATAGCCGCCCGTCGCTCTCGCGCGTCACCTTCACCAGCGACCACGGCACCAGCACCACGTTCTGCCGGTGCGCCGCCATGTTCCGCGCGTAGCGATCGAGCACCGGCCAGAACTCCTCCGACCAGACCTGCACGTTGTGCGCCTTGGCGATATTGCCCGGATTGAACCAGTTGGTCACCAGCACGTGCCGCTCGTCCGGCAGGACGAACGGATCGACCGCGAGCTCGATCGGCACCGCCACGCGCACCTCCCCGGCCACCACGGCGACCTCGCCCCGGTAAGCCCCCGCCGCGGCATCCTTCGGCACGTAGACCGTCAGCCATATCGGCTGCGTCGTGCCCGCGGAGAAGATCCATGCTCTTGGTTTCCAGCAGCGGGTCGGGAACTTCGCACGGCGCCGTGCGCACCCGAATCGCCTCGCTCGCTCGCGTGTTCTTCTTCAAGGGAATGAACCCCTCGAAGTTCCACGACAAATGCTCGGACCCGATCGTCCCCTTTCCCTCCGTCTGCCGAAGCGGCGAAAACTCCACGCGCAGGCCCTTGAGGGGGCGCGTGCGCGCACGGCCAATTGGCCCGGCTCATACTCGTTCCGCGCCGCGCGCAGCCCGATCGCCCCCGCCGCACCCGCCGGCGTGTCGCGAAAAACCTTCACGTGGGCGTTGACCGGCCAGACGCTCAGGCCGACCTCGGCCCCCGCTGCCGCTCCCACCAAGACACCAAACGCCAACACCAACAGCGTACCGAAGAGCCGCCGCTTGGCCCTGATGTGGCCGGGAAATCGCTGTTTCCTGAAGAATGTCTGGATCGGCATCGTTTACTCCTTCGCTCGTCGTTTACCGCGGAATGTCCCCTGGCTCGGCCGCTTGAACTCTTCCACCGGCGGTCGCGCAAGCCAATCGAACGGCCTGCCTCGAACAACCCAAGCTCTGCCTCGAATCACCCGGCCGAATCGGCAGCCCGCGCCCCGGGCGCGCTGCATGATCCAACGCGCCGCAATCGAGCTCCACCGCCTCCTCTCATTGCGCTTTCGCGCGGAACTGCTCCGGCACCACCGAACGCACCGCCTCCACGATCCGGTCTTCCATCGCCGGCTGCAGCGTCTCCGGGTGCCCGTAGGTCACTTCGTTGGAGAGCGAGTTGTTCACTTCGTAACCGCCTTCCTGGATCAAACGCTTCGACACGATGTAACTCGAAACGTCGTTGGAGTAGGCGTTGATCCACAGCCGGCTCGAGTCCAGCTCGCGCTTCAGCCGCAAGGCATAGTCCACCACCACTTCGTCCGACAAGAACACCATCGCCAGGTCGTTGCCGAAAGTCCACGCCGCAATCGCGTAGGTCCTCGATTTCGGCGGCTTCTCGCCTCGCTCGATCTTCTTCAGCAGCCGTTGCGTCCCATAGGATTTCTCCGCGGACTTCTTCAACTCGGCCACCGGAGGCACCGGAGCAAAGGGAATCTCCAACTCCACGTGCCGCGCCGTAATCGAGGCGCAATCGGCCGCATCGGCAGCGCCAACAGCCGCTTTACCTCCGCGGCCAGCTCGCGGCCGTGCTTCTCGCACAGTTCCACCGTGCCGTGCGGGGCTGGGTTCGAATCCGCCCCGCAGCCGATCGTCACCAGGGCGATCGCCCCGGGTTGGTCCGCTTCGATGGCCGCTTGCGCCGGACCCGCCCAGTCGCCGTGGATTTGCATGAACTCGCCACGAAGCGTCGTATTGTGACAGGCATAGTTCACGACCACCGCCAGCACCTTCCCCGCCGCATCGGTGACGCGCAAAACCGGAAGGCTGTGGTCGACCGCCGCCCCGGGCACCACTCCGAAGCCCGACCATTTCCCATCCTTGAGCAGGCGTCGGTTGGCCGCAAACTCCACCTTGCCCACCGTCCAGGCCAGCCGGCCCGGCTGCCGCGCTGCCAACGCCTCGAGCACCACCTTTTCCAACGCGTCGGTCAACTGCTTCTTGTAGCTCTCTAGGTGTTCCCGGTCGGTCCCCGACATCGACCCCATCCCCTTGAGATCCGGTCCGGAATGGATATGCGCATTGGCCAGCATGAACCGCTCGGGCTTCACGCCCGCCTTGGCCTGCACGCGCCGCAAAACCTCGGCGCGGAGGTCGGCCGGTACCGCGCCGCAATCCACCGTCAAAAGCACCGCCGGCCCTTCGCCCGCATCGCCTCCCAGGACCAGGGCCGATGCCTTCAGCCGGCCCGCAATCCCTTCCGATTCGGTCTTGCGCGACGCATACCCGTACATCCGCACCGGCGTCTGGGGTGTAATGTCGATCTTCGCCACCCCGACCGGCCCCAACGCGGCCTCGTCCGCCGCGGCGGCTCTCATTGCTCCCGTACCCCACAACAATCCGGCTGCCACCCCAACCCAGAAACTCGCTCGTATCGTTCGGCTTGCTCGCATCGCTTCGTCCTCCGCCTGAAGATTCACCTGAAGAGAGAATGATCTTGGTGCCGCTCGACCGCCCTGCGCCGCCTTCGCATCACCATCAATACCCGATACCCCGCAGCCGTGCAACGCGCCACATTGACAGTGCGATGAGTGGGGGGTATGACGGTAAGGCGTCGGTAACCGTTCACGGGCCGGCCGGGGGCTGGTCCATTTTTCGGCCGCAAGGCTCTGTCTCCACAACTGCCGCCTGACCGAAAACTCGGGACCTGTCCCCTTCGCTTCCTCCCGCCGTGAACGCTTACAAGTGTCATTTGTCGATCACAGCCTGCCGCCCAAGGAGATCCTCGTGGGGCATCGTCCGCAATTGATCTTGCTGCTTGTGTTCCTCTTCGCCGCCGTGCACTGCCCGACGACGGCCGCTGCCGCGCCCCCGCCCCCCGTCGACCGAGCCGACGACTGGCCCCAATTCCGTGGCCCCGAAGGCTCCGGGGTGAGCCGCGCCGCCGGGTTGCCCGACCGCTGGAGCGCAGACCGAAAACGTCCTCTGGAAAACGGCCATCCCCGGCCGCGCCTGGTCCTCGCCCATCGTCTCGGCCGATCGCGTCTTCGTCACCTCGGCGATCCAGGAAGAGGGCGAACTCGAAACGCCCAAGAAGGGGCTCTATATCGGCGGCAATCGCCCCGAACGCGGCAAGCGCCAGCAATGGAAGGTCTACTGCCTCGAATTCGCGACGGGCCGCATCCTTTGGGAAAAGACTGCCGGCCAGGGTGAGCCCAAGCACGGCCTCCACCTCAAGAACAGTTTTGCCTCCGAAACCCCCGTCACCGATGGCCAGCGCGTTTATGCCTACTTCGGCCCCCTGGGGCTGTTCTGCTACGACTTTGCCGGCAATCCGCTCTGGTCTCGCGCCTGGGGCGACTTTCCCACGCGCAACAACTGGGGCTCCGCCGCCTCCCCCGTGTTCCACGACGGCCGCATTTACGTCGTCAACGACAACGATGAACAGTCCTTCCTCGCCGCCGTCGACGCCAAGACCGGAGAGCAGTTGTGGCGCATCGACCGCGATGAAAAATCGAACTGGTCTACCCCCTTCGTCTGGCAGAGCGGCCAGCGGACGGAGATCGTCACTTCCGGCAGCAAACGCGTGCGGTCCTACGGTCTCGACGGCAAGCTTCTCTGGGAACTGGGAGGATTGTCTTCGATCCACGTTCCCACGCCCGTCGCCGGCCATGGCCTGCTCTACGTCAGCTCCGGCTATGTGGGCGACCCCAAGAAACCCATCTTCGCCCTCCGGCCCGGCGCCAGCGGCGATATCTCCCTGGCCGACGACCAGAAGTCCAGCCCCAAGGTCGCCTGGTGCCAACGTTCGGCTGGCCCGTACAATCCCTCGCCGGTCCTCTATGGCGACTACCTTTACGTGCTCTACGACCGCGGCCTGTTGGCCTGCTACGACGCGCGCACCGGCAACGAGGTGTACGGCAAGACCCGCCTTGCTCCCCAGACGCAAGCCTTCACCGCGTCGCCTTGGGCTTGCGACGGCAAGATTTTCTGTCTCAGCGAAGACGGCGATACCTTCGTGGTCCAGGCGGGCAAGGAGTTCAAGCTGCTCCGAACCAATTCCGTCGGCGAGTTGTGCATGGCCACGCCCGCGCTGGCCCACGGAAGTTTGATCCTCCGCACCGAATCTCAACTCCTTCGCATTGGAGCCAAATAATGTCCTTGCTGCGAAATGCCCCTTGCGGCCGCGCGATCACCGTGCTCATTGCCGCTTCCCTGCTTGCCGGCCTGGCATTTGCCGCAGACCGTGCCCCGAGGCAAAACGCCGGCCCGCGCGGCGGCTGGCAACCGCTCGGGCTCTCCGGCGGCGGCGCCATGTTCGCGCCGGCGATCAGCCCCGCCGATCCGAACCTGATGATGATCAATTGCGACATGAGCTGCGCGTTCGTCTCGCGCGACGGCGGCCGTGCTTGGCAGATGATCCATCACGCCCAGTTGCGCCAACACGCGCTGCCGCCCGGGGTTCCATCCCACCGATCCGCGCGTGATCTTCGCCGCCGACGGCGGGTCGGGCCGCCTCAAGGTGAGCCGCGACCAGGGCCGCACCTTCACCCCCATCGGCAACCTTGAAGGCAGCCTCGAAGGACAGATTGCTCTGGACCCCGACCAGCCCGCGCGCATGCTCGCCGCTGCCGGCGGCCGCGTCTGGCGCAGCGACGACGAAGGCAATACCTGGACGCGCGTCGAAGGGCCCAAAGGCACGGTGCTCGGTTTCCATTTCGACCGTACCAGTCCGGCGAAAAAACGCGTCTGCTTCGCGGCCACCCCAAGCGGCATCTGGCGCAGCGACGACGGCGGACGCGCCTGGGCCGACGCATCCGAGGGCCTCCCCTGGCGCGAGGTGCTCGCCTTTTCCGCTGCCTCCAATCGCGAGAAAAACTCTGCGATCCTCTATTGCGCCATCGAGAGCCGCGACCGCCAGGGATTCCGCGGCGGCGTCTATCGCTCCGCCGACCGCGGCCGAACCTGGGCCTCGGCCATGGGCGACGGTATCAATAAGGACACGCAACCCACCGGCGAGTATGCCGACGGACCGCTGGCCCAATACCGCCACCTGCTGGCCGCCGATGCCGAACCCCGCACCGTTTGGGCCTTCAACACCAGCACCGGCTTTCCCCCGCCCCACCATGCCACCGCCTACCGCAGCGACGATGCCGGCCTGCACTGGCGCGCCACCTTCTACCCCGATCCTCGATTCCCCGGCTACAACGTTGCGTACGACTATACCACCGCCACCTTGAACCAGTCGTTCCCCAGCGTCCCCCTGGGCGTGGCCATCGCCGGAACCGACCCCAACGTCGTGCTCACTGTCGACATGGGCAACTCCTACCTCACCCACGACGGCGGAAAAACCTGGACCACCGGCCATTCGCGCCCGCGCAGACCGAGGGCAAGCCGACCGATTTTATCAACACCGGCCTGGTCGTCACCTCCACCTGGCACTACGACATCGATCCCTTCCAGCCCCAGCGCCATTACCTCTGCTATACCGACATCGGCTTCGCCCGCTCGCTCGATGCCGGCCGCTCCTGGCGCTGGTGGCGCACCACCGTGCCGCCCGCCTGGCGCAATACCACCTATCAGCTTGCCTTCGACCCCGACGTGCCCGGCAAAATCTGGGGCGCGTTCTCCCAAGTCCACGATATCCCCAACGGCAACGTGATCACCGGCTCGCACTACGCGCGCATCGCCGGAGGCGGCAAGGGAGGCATTGCCCTCAGCGAGGATTTCGCCGCCACCTGGAAACCCACCACTCAGGGACTCCCCGACGCTCCCGCCTGCTCCGTGATCCTCGACCCCAAGAGCCCCCGCGGCAAACGCACGCTCTATGCGGCCATCTACGCGCGCGGCGTGTTCAAGTCGCTCGACGACGGCCGCAGTTGGACCGACGCCAGTCGTGGGTTGGGTTCCGAGCGCAACCGCCGCGTCTGCCGCGTGGAACTCCACCCCGACGGCACCCTGTTTGCCCTCATCACCGCGCTCTGTGAGAACCGCCAGTTCTCTCCCGACGGCGTCGGATTGTACCGTTCCGCCGATGGCGGCCAGAGCTGGCGGCGAATCAGCCAGAGCCCGGTGTTTCTCTGGCCCAAGGACTTCGCCCTCGATCCGGCCGACAGCGGCACGATCTACCTCGGCGCCGCCGACGCGCGCGACGCCCAGCAGGGCGGCCTGTGGCGAACCTCCGATGGCGGCGTCTCCTGGACGCGCATTCCGCGCCAGGGCTCGCAGCACTTCGGCGCCGCGCTCCATCCCAAGCACAAGGATTGGATCTACATGACCCTATGCGAAGGCGCGCCGGGGGCCGGCCTCTGGCTGAGCAAGGACCGCGGCGCCACCTGGAAGCCCTTCGACGCCCTCCCCTTCTCCAATATCCAGCGCGTCAGCTTCGATCCCGCGGACCCGGCCACGATCTACGTCACCACCTTCGGCGGCAGCGCCTGGAAAGGCCCCGCCGAGCCATAATCCGCGCCCCCGTTGCTGCATCGATAGAATCGGCCTTCTGTCGCCGGATCGACTCAGAGCACGCCTCCCCCTCGACACGGTCTCCTTTGCCCTTTACCGCAAAGGCGCCAGCAAGCCCCTTCGCGTTCTTCGCGTCTTCGCGGTGGTCAGTTCCTATAGTCTGTTGACCGTCCGTCGAGTGCGAGGTGTCATGGGCTTCGTCTCCCGGACCAGGTAGAGCGTCTGGTTGTCGTGCTTCAGCACGGCCCAGTCGGGGTTGTGCTTGCCGACGGGCGTGTCAATCTCGAACCAGGCCGGCAGCTTGACGAAGAGCTTGATGTCCTCGCGTTCGTCAAGCCGGCGTCGAACTGTAACTTCATCGCAGTTTTCAATCTTCCGTTTTCAGTGAACGGGCAAGGCCGGTGAGCATTTTGGAGACTTCCTTCAGTTCCGAAACGAACTGGCTCATCGGGTCCGCGGTGAGCACGCCGACTTTGGCGGCGATGTAACACTGGGTCCGCAACTCGGCAGCCGAACCGCGCGTAACCCGCAGGAACCGGGCGAAGTCTTTACCGCCGCGTTCTGCCCCCTCGGCAGTATTCGAGGCAATCCAGACGGCTGCCCGTTGCATTTGATCGCGCAACGCAAAATCTCGGCTCGGGCGAAGTGCTTCGTAGACCTGCACCGCCAGTTGGCACGCCCGCTTCCAAACCTCCAAGTCCTCAAACGATCTGTACTTGACCCCTCCGGGTAGTCTTCAGTGTTCGTCTTACTGAAAACTGAACACTGAGAACTGAAAACTTCACACTGAAAACTTCACACTTCCCCCTTGTCCTTCTTCTCCTCGATGCGTTTGACCTCCTTCTCGAAGTCGCTCTCAAAGCTGCGGTCCTGCTGGACGCGAAAGGTCGCGTATTGCTCTTCGGCAAGTTGCTTGGCAACCTCGGCGGAAACGGACCCGGCGTTGGTCAGCACTTCGTATTCGTTGAACTTCAGGAAGGCATCCAGCTTCGCCACCCAGTCGGCCATTCGCATCGGGATCTGCCGGGCCGCCTGGTTCTCGGCGTAGTCCAGATACATGGTGACGATTCGCTCCAACTCCTTGATCTCGTGCTCAATCAGGTAGTTCTTGGCAATCGACACGTCGCCCTTCAGGATCTTGCCGTGGGGGGCGTTCTTCCAGGTCGTCAATCCCATGGTGGGCTTCGTGGCGTCGGCCCGCTCGGCGATGATCTCGGCGGCGGTCTGGCCGGTCACGGCCCAGTGAAGCTTGTTCTGGACGGTCTTGAAGAACGTCTTGGTGATTTCGGCCTTCGCGTCGTAGTCGATGCTGCACTGCTCGTAGATGTCGGTGATTTTGAGGTAGAACCGTCGCTCGCTGGCCCGGATCTCGCGGATACGCTCCAGAAGCTCGTCGAAGTAGTCCTTGCCGAACCGCTTGTTCAGCTTCAGCCGTTCGTCGTCGAGCACGAAGCCCTTGATGACGAACTCCCGCAGCGTTTGGGTCGCCCAAATGCGGAACTGCGTGGCCTGGGTACTGTTGACCCGGTAACCCACCGAAATAATGGCGTCCAGGTTGTAGAAGTTGACCAAGTAGTTCTTTCCGTCCGCGGCAGTTGTCCGGATTTTCCGGAGAACTGACGGTTCGTCTAACTCACCGCTGGCAAAGATGTTGCGAAGATGTTCGCTAATCGTGCGGACATCCACCCCGAAAAGCTCGGCGATCTTCTTCTGATTGAGCCAAAAGGTCTCGGATTCATAGAGCACCTCGATCCTGACCGTCCCCTCCTGGGTCTGGTAGAGGATGAGTTCTCCTTCGTTGGGTTTCTCGGCTTCGCTCATACTGGCCTCCTACACAGTCTTAAAACTCGTGACGCCCTTGGTTTTGAAGATTTGCACGGCGTTGGCCTTGAGTTGGTCGTTGCCGGCAAACCCCTTGTCCAAGAGGACCGCCCGTTCCGGCTTCCGTTCGGCAATCGCCCGGATCAGGTCGAGCGTCAGTTTTCGTTCCAGGCAGATGATGAACAGTCCTTCGGCGACGTTGTACACGAGCTTCCCCTCGCCCTCTGGGAGAGGGGTAGGGTGAGGGCTGCCCGACGTTGCCGGCGATCTCAGTTTTTCAATTCGCACAGTGCAACGACTCGGTGTAGTTGTCCGGGTAGATGAAGTCGTTGCCGGTGTTGTAGGGCGGGTCGATGTAGATCATCTTGACCTTGCCCAGGTACGACTTCTGCAGGAGCTTCAGCACTTCCAGGTTGTCGCCCTCGATGATCAGATTCTCGGTCGTGTCGAAGTTGACGCTCTCTTCGGGGCACGGGCGCAGCGTGCCCAGGCTCGGCGCCTGGATGGTCTTGAAGCACTCGGCCTTGCCCGGCCAGTTCATGCCGTAGCGTTCCTTGCCCACGTCCACCGTCTCACCCAAGGCCAGCTTCAGCCGCTCGAAGTCGATCTTGCCGCCCTCGGTGCGAATCTCCGGGAACAGCCGCAGAAGCTCCTGCCGCTTGTCTTCGGCGATGTCCTGGGAGCGGAGGTCAAGCTTCTCGGGTTGCTCGGTCATGTCGTCTCCTCGCCGTTGTCCGGCTCGTCGTCTTCTGTCGATTCCGAGTCGAGCACCGTGTCGGCTGTTCGGGTAATGCTCTTGCCAGTCGCTTTCTCGATGCGACTGAGTAGGGCTTCCTTGCGTGCATCGTAAAACGCCTTGAAATCGTTGGCGTTCAAAGCGGCCACGTCGATTACGTGTGATGCGAGAATCTCGGCCTGCCGTGGCTCGTCGATGCTTTCCTTCTCGCGGATGGTCTGCAAGTACGTGGCCGGGGCACTGCCGCCGATCATGCGATTGGTGCGGTCGGACAAGGCGGTTTTGTTGATAATGGAATCGTAGAAGCGGGCTTCAATCTTCTTCTTCTGGCACCAGGAACGCGGAAAGATGTGGTGAATGTCGATTGCATCGGAGAAATAGGACTGGACTTCAATGGGAACGCCGGTGCGGAAGTCCAGGCAGCCGTCACGCATCAACAGGGCGTAAAGCCCCTTGTAGGCGGCACTGTTGCGAGTTCGCAACGTCTCCAGGCGATTGGATGCAAACGTGGACTCGGTGACTGTTGTAGGCTCCGGACCACCGTCAACCCATGCCAGAATCTCTACCACGTCCTTCGCAAAACGGGTCTCGATTGCACTGCCGTATAACTCGCCGAACACACCGCACCAAAACCACCGTACCAGCTTGTTCCTTACGGCGTCGTTGTCTGCCTTCTCTCCGAGAATGGCGAGAACCGCAGCCAGGGGAACAAGCTGCGTGGTATAGGGCAGGTCGCGATTCGAGAAGATCTTCTGCTGGAAGAGGAACTTGCCGGCCTGCTCAAAGCCACCAGTCGCCTGCTCGACCGAGTCTTTGTACTCATCGAGCTTGAGCTTGAGAATGTCTGCCCGCTTGCAGCTTACCGCTGCTTCCTTGTCCTTCTGCTTCCGCTGATACGTGATTAGAAGGGTGATCGTTTGCAGCAATTCATCGGCCCCCACAGACTGAAGGATCTTCTGCTTGTGCAGTCTGTCTTTCCGGCCGGGGCCAGTCTTGCGGCCACGTTCGTCGTGCGTGCCTTCCCAATCTTCCCGGAGGTTGTAGCCGTCGGCTGCGAACCCGGCCGTCACTAGCTCGAACACAGTAAGTGATACGCCGCCCGTGTTGACTTTCTCAAAGACTTGGCAGACGGCGATCTTGGGTGTCTGCTTCAAGAGCAATATCACCGGGACTAGGTACTGTTTGAATCGGTCGATGACGGCTTTCTCGAAGTCATCGAAGAGCTTGCTCTTCTCTTCGCTGTGTTGCCACGACTTGTTGAATTCCCTTCTCCACGCGGCAGGGTCGAGCAAGTGATGGACCGGGAACAGACAGTGCTTGTATTCCGCTTGCGGTGTCGAGTAGTCGTTCAGGACTTCGTTTCGGAAGTTCCTGACTACCCTATCCGCCGGCAGACTCCGGATGGCGTCCTCGCGGTCGCCATTCGACGAGAGGGCCATCTGCATGTCGATGTAGTACCAACGCGTGATCTCTCGCTTCCGAATGTCGCGGGTCTTGACCACTGTCGTCATCGACAGGGCCTGAAACAAGGAGGTCAATCGTTGCTGGCCATCCAGGATGAAACGCTCCGGCTCGATGGCGGCCGGAAGGTCCACACCTTCCACGGGCCGCGGTTTGAAGCGTACCTCGGGATTGCCGTTCTCCAGCATCATCACCGCACCGATAGGGTAGGAAAGCGAAACGCTTGCCAGGAGGCTGATGATGTGGATGTCATCCCAGACCCAGCCCCGCTGGAACTCCGGCAATTGGTACTTGCCGGCTTTGATGGCCTTCAGAATATCTTGGAGCGATTCCTTGTCGCTGGTGAAGGTCGTCATTTCGTTCATGGGCTCGTTTCCTATTTCACGGTCCAGCGAAGGACGAAGAGCGTCTTGCACTCGGTCTTCTGCTCCAGCCGGCGGCTAATTTCGTCCAGCAGGGCGTCTTGTCCCGACTGGCGGAGTCGTAGGCCCGCCATGCCTCGTCTCGCTTCGTCTCCAGCCCCCGCAGTTTTCGCTGCAGTTCCAGCTTCTCGGGCAGATTCGGGGCCATGCGGGCGGCCTTCTTCGTCTCCTTAATCTCCTGGCCGCCGGGCGGCCGTGGGAACTTCGGATTCAGACGTTTCGGCGGGTGTCCGGAGCCAGTCGCGAACGGTAGCTGCGCCGGCATCAATAACAGTTGTTGTCGAGCGTTGGGGGGCCGTCAACCCCATGGAATTATTGCCAGAAGTTCCTGGCATTCCCCCGCATCCTCCTTGTCCTCCCGCCTCACCGTTGCGCCAATACTTGCGAGCAATCGCCCCCCCTGGCCCAACACACGCGGTTATCCCGAACCGTCCGGCAGCGCTACGATCTCTTCCGCAACACGAAGACCGCGTCTTCCGTCCGCGCGTCGACGTGGATCGGTTCGCGGATCTTGTAGCCGAAGTCGTACGTCTCGATGACTTCCAGCCCCGGAATGCGGCGAAACAACGCCCGCATCTGCCCGAGCGTGTAGGTGCGGAACGTGAGCTCGTCGGCCAGTCGGAACTGCCGCGTTGGCGTGTAGACGTCGAACTGAAAACCCACGTGTTCCTGACGCCGCCGCCGGTCGACCGCAATCGTCCACATCCGCGAGTTGATCTGGAGGTGTCCTTTCGCGCCGACCAGCACTCTTGGTCGCCTACCGTCATCTGCGTGGGCGTCAGGTGCAATCCGAGCACATACAGCCCGCCCCGCGCCAGTCCCTCGAACACGCACCGCAGGTGTCCCTCGGCCTCCGCCTCCGTGGCCAGGTGGCGGAAGCTGTTGATCGTGTTGAAGGCCGCGTCGACTGGCCGTTTCAGGCGGAAGTCGGCCATGTCGCCCACGACCGCGGCCGGGCGCATCCCGTGGCGGACGAATCGCTGGTTGCAGTACTGCACCGCCTTGGCGTTCAGATCGTTGCCCGCCACCGCGTAGCCCGCCTTGGCGAACTGGAACAACAGCCGCCCTGTCCCGCAGGCCGGCTCGAACAGCCGCCGCACCCGCCGACCCGCGTACTTCTCGAAACATGCGCAGAAAATGGTACTCCGCACGCCAGTCCGAGCCGAACAGCACGTCATAGTACTTCGGGTAATCGTAGATGTGGGCCGCAAGAACTTCCATGGTGTGCTCGGCGATTCTTGCCTTTCTTCCCCTCCCGCCATACCGTTATGGGTATGGAAAAGCTTAGCCCAGCCGGCCCATCGACGTAAGGGGAGCCAGCCATGAAAGCGGCGTTCATCCATCAGCCCGGCCCCGCCGAAAGCATCGTCTACGGCGATCTGCCCAAACCCGTGGCGGAAGGCAGTCAGGTCCTGGTCAAAGTCGCCGCCGTGGCGGTCAATCCGGTCGATACCTATGTCCGTTCCGGCGCCGTGGCGCTCGACCTGCCCAAGCCGTTCGTCGTCGGCTGCGACCTCGCCGGCACGGTCGAAGCCGTGGGCCCCCGCGTCACGCTCTTCAAGCCCGGCGATCGCGTCTGGGGCAGCAATCAAGGGCTCCTCGGCCGTCAGGGTACTTTCGCCGAATATGTCGCGGCCGACGAGCAATGGCTCTATCCTATCCCCGCCGGCGTCTCCGAGCGCGATGCCGCCGCCATGGCCCTGGTGGGCATCACCGCCCACCTCGGACTGTTCGGCCGCGCCCGCCTCCGCCGCGACGAAATCCTCTTCGTCCACGGCGGCAGCGGCGGCGTCGGCTCCGCCGTCGTCCAGATGGCCAAGATCGTCGGCGCCAAGGTCGTCACCACCGCGGGTAGCGACGAGAAAGCCGAGGTCTGCCGCCAGCTCGGCGCCGCCTTGGCAATTCGCTACAAGTCCGAAAACGTCGACGACGCCCTGTCGAACTTCGCCCCGCGCGGTGTCAACGTCTGGTGGGAAACCCTCCGCGAGCCCGATCTCGACCGCGCCGTTCGCCATCTCGCCCTGCGCGGCCGCCTCGTGCTCATGGCCGGACGCGAGGCCCGTCCCGCCTTTCCCCTCGGCCCTTTCTACGTGAAGGATTGCTCCGCCTTCGGCTTTGCCATGTTCAACGCCCCTGCCGACGAGCAGCGCCGCGCCGTCGAGGAGATCAATCGCTGGATGGCCGAGGGCAAACTCCACGCGCGCATCGCCCGCGTCATGAAACTCGCCGAAACCGCCCAGGCCCACCGCCTCCAGGAGGAAAGCACGCTCAAGAAATCCGGTTCTCTGATGGGTAAGATTGTCCTGGAGCCCTGAGAACCTATCCCGGAACTGCCACGGCCGCCCTCCGCGGCCGGAAAATCGCAACACCTTCAGAGGTTCTGGGATCGGCTCTAAGTCCTTCGCTCAAGGCCCAGAGTGCGCCCCAGGGTTCTCGTACCAGAATACGCCCAGCCCCCGCCGCTTTCCGCCGACCGGCTCGCTTTCCTCGCAGGCCATCACGTCCAGGTCGCCGTCGCCGTCCAAGTCCACCACCTCCGGCCGGTCGAACTTGATTCCCTCCGGCCCGCTGATCTCGTGCGCCGCCCAGGTCTCGTTCCCCAGCTTCTCCGGACGCTCGAGCCAGACCACGCCCGATCGTTCTCCCTCGGCGCGCTCGCAGGTGAGTACGATGTCCTGCCGCCCGTCCCCGTCCATGTCGCCCAAGGCCGCCGCTTTGCCGCTGCCCACGCCTGAGGGCAGTGCCACCACCGAAGACTCCCAAGGCTCGCCCTTGGCCCCGCGGCGAAAGCAAACGATTCGCTCGACGGTGGCGCAGACAATTTCCAGCCTTGACCTCTCGGTACGCACGTCGAGAAACATCGCTTCCTCGTCCCGCGCCGATCCAGTGATTCTTCCACGGCTGCTGCTGCGACGGTCCCGGCCCAGGATTCTCCAGCCAACGACACCCGCGCAGTGCTCCCTTGCGGTCCGAGACCAGCAGGTCCGCGTCGCCGTCGCCGTCCAGGTCCCGCGCCACGAGCGACATGATCCAGCCCGCGCGCGAGATCGTGTGCCACTTCCACGCGTCCAGCCGTCGCGGCTCGCGCGGAGCTTCGAACCACCCCACTTCCGCTCCGGGATTCTTTCCGCCCACGGCCAGGTCTACCCCGTTACGCCCATCGATCTGGAGCGCAACGGCATACATCCACGCCATGCGATCCCGCGATGCCTCCAAGGGCTCGGTCCGCCAGGCGGCCGGATCGAGATAGCGCGCCGGCTCCGGCGGCGCCCAGTGCACCAGCACGGTGCGTGTCTTCCCCTCGCAGCAACTGACCACGTCCTGTCGGCCGTCGCCGTCCAGATCCACCAGCACGGCGTCTTCGACGTTGGGCGATCGCCCCACGGTCACGCTCGGCCAGGGCTGCCGCACCGCGGCGCCTTCGGGCTGGAGACACACGCGCGTCAGGCCCCCCTCTTCCCAACCCGTCGTGACGTCCAGCCTCCCGTCTCCGTTCACGTCGGCCAGCTTCACGCCGTCAGCCCCGCGCGACGAGGCGTCGATCGTGTGCCGCGGCCAGGCCGTGCCGTGCGCGCGGTGCTGTGAGGCCCCGGACGCGGCGGACTCTGGGGCCTCGATCATCGATCCCGCCGCCAAGATCCACGCCCAAGCGATTCTGTTCCACGGCATCTCCACGCTCCTTCACGCGTCAGGTTCGTGGATAGATTGTCTCAGGGCGGTGACCCGATTACCAGGGCGGAAGAGGCTCTGGGGCGCGGCCCACTACAACTCCCCTCGCCCGCTCGCGGGAGAGGGGCCGGGGGTGAGGGGACGTTGTTAAGGCATCGTGCGTAAGGCGTCATTGCTAAGGCGTCGTGCATGATCGGCCGGGGCTGAGGGCGGGCGAGGTTCGCCCGCGGTGCGCGCGGCCAGCGAATCTGCAGGTGAGGCCTATGAGGGCCAAGGGCCCGTCAGTTCACCCAGCGAAGGGCGCAGCCCTGGTTACGAAAGGCGCCCCTGCCCCAACATTCTTCCACCACTCCGCCTTCGCGATCAGTACTGGAATTCCAGGCCGGCGAAGGCCCCGTGCAAGATCAGGTCGCCGTTGTGGTCGATCGTCGCCAGTTCGGCCAGGTCGGCCATCTCCCCGGCGGCAAACTGGCTGTCGGCCAGCGCCATGCCCGTCATCGCCAGGAAGCGATACCCGAGGAAGGCGGTGCAGTTGGCATGGAACTGCCAGTCCAATTGCACGTTGATCTCGCCCAGGAACGAAAACACGTCGTCCTGCGAAGCCGCGGGAAAACGCTGCCCCGATGCCGTCGAGGTCGCATTCACGCCGTCGCCGTTGTAGGCCAGGAACCGGTTGTCGATGTGGTTTCCAAACAGCCCCATTTTCGGCGTTGCGGCGAGCCAGAGATTGTAGCCCAGGTACTGCCGGGCTTCCATGCCGAACTGGAATCCGACCAGGTTGTTGGTGACCTTGTCGCGCAGATACGCCTCGTCGTCCCCTTCGCCGCCGAAGCCGGTTCCCGACGCGTTTCGAGCGCCGAAGGTCAAGTCTTCGTGAAAACGGAACCACCGCGCACCCAGAGAGTAGCCCAACTCCAGCGAGCCCGTTGGCAGCCCCAATTGCCTTCGTATCAGGTTGATCTCGACGTTGTCGATCTCGTTGCGCCGCGCCAGGTAATGGGCGGTGGCATTGTCGAAGATCTCGGTCTCCCGCAATGCCGTTGAAGTCCAGGTTGTCGACCGCCAGCGGCGTGCCCAGGATCGCCGCCGAGCGCGGCGTACTCGCCCGCGCCGAACCGTCCCACGAGTCCATCGACCAGTAAGTTGCTTCGACCGCCCACACGTCGAGGAATCGCCGTCCGAAGCGCACTTCATACCCGCCGCCCCAATCCAGATCGGCGTCTTCGGTGCTCAGCAAGTGGCGGGTTCGATTCGTGCCGTCGACCGTCGTCAGCACGCGATTGCCTCGATCGGCGCCAGGATCAGACCGTTGCCGCGGAAGAACCACAGCGGCTCGCCGCACGCCAACGCCCCGCACGGATCCACGCCGGGTGCATCGGCAATCGCGGCCCCCTGGCGGTCGCTGGGCGAGCCGTGCAAGCGCTCGTTCCCGCTTTCGTCGAGCATCTGGCTCATCAAGTTTGCGCTCGGCAGCGGCTCGGCCGGGATCGGCACAAGCGCCGAGGATCCGCGCCAACCTGTGGCGCCGCGTTCGTCGGCGCAAACACAACCGTGTCATTCCTGCTCGGTGCACTGAGCGCTGGCGGCCGCGGGGGCGCCGGCAATACACTTCGCGCCGGCTGCGGAGAAGCGGGCGACGGCATCCGCAGACTCGGGGCCGGCTGGCTCACGCTCGTCTGGATCGGTTGCCCCAGCGGCAGGGCCCCCAGGGGCACCGCCGCCCCACCCTGCCACCCGTAGACCTCCCTCCCGCTAGACCCTGCAGGCAGAGGAGATGCCGGATCGCGATAGCCCGAGGGCACCGAAATCGGCTCCGGCGAACCGTAAAACCCCGATTGAGCCCATGCCGTCGACCCCATTCCGGCGGCGACCAGCAACGCGGCAACCATCCGCAGCCAGCTCATGTTCCCGACTCCATTCGGCAACGACCTATCCTTGCTCTAGTCAAAGCATCGTCTGCGGCGAAGACGCGGTTTCGCCAAACCTGCCGCGCGGCCGTGGTTTGCCGCCGATCGAGCCGCGCCAATCCGCGCCCGTCGGCGCGAAGCGCACAGGGCACGTGCTGTAAGCAAGCCGTCCCGTCGCCAAACGCGTTACAGTTTCAACCGCGCGACTGGAAAAAGCGCCACGGTTCGCCGCGCCCCCCGAAACCCCGGCGCGGAATCGCCGCCCTCGCCGCTCGACGGCCAGCTCAGGCCGTCTGGAATCGACTCACGACCTGGCGGAGCATTTGTGCCTGGGCTCCCACTTCCTCGCTACTCGAGGCCATCTCTTCGCTGCCGGCTGCCACTCGTTCGGTGACCTCGCGGATGCCTCCAATCGCCCCGGACGCCTCCGCGGCGCTGGCCGCTTGTTCCACCATGGCCCCGGCGATCTCGGAAATCTCTTTCGCCGTCACTTCCGCTCCCTGGATGATGTTGCGCAGCGACGCATCGGTCTCGACACTCAGCTTCGCTCCCTCCTCGACGTGCTGCGACGACTCCTTGATCAGCGTCGAAATCTCGCGCGTCGCCTGGTTGGAGCATCGGCAAGCTTCCGCACCTCGTCTGCGACCACCGCGAAGCCCATGCCGTGCTCGCCGGCCCGCGCCGCCTCGATGGCGGCATTCAACGCCAGCAAGTTCGTCTGGCTGGCAATCTCCGAAATCATCTGGATGATCTCGCTGATTTGCCCCGAACTGGTGCGGAATCCGCTCCATGGCCTCGATCGACTTCTGCATCGCCTGGCCGCCCCGCTCGGCCAGCGCATTGGTCTGCCGGGCCCTGGCGTCCGCTTCCGTCGCGCACCCCTGCACGGACTGGATCGATCGGCTCAGGTCCTCGATCGCCGAGCGCATGCGATCCACGGTCTCCATCTGAGTCTGCGCCCCTGGGCCAGACTCTGCGAACTCTCGGCGATCACCCGCGACCCCTCGGTGAATTGGGCCGCGATTTCGATCACTTGCCCGATCAGCGCCGACAGGTCGCCGAGCATCCGCCCAATCCCGCCCGCCAACTCGTCGACCGGCTGATCCCCTTCTACCTGGACCTGCTGCGTGAGGTTCCCCTCGGCCGCCGCCCCGACCACGGCCAACAGCGTATCGACTTTCCGCCGCAGTTCCTCGGCCGCCTGCCGGTCGGCTTCCGGCGTTTTCGCTCGACTTCGGCATCCTCTTCGCGGCGCTTCTGCTCCGCTTCCCTCTGGGCCCGTTCCCGTTCGGCCTCGGCCGCCTCGTGCTGCCGCTCCGCCTCGACGCGTTGCCGCTCGGCTTCCGCGCGTTCCGCCTCGGCCTGTTTCTCGCGACGCGCCCCCTCCTGAACGTCTTCGAACGCCTTGCGCGTCGCGTCGATCGACCGGTTGACCGCCGCCGCCATCCGCCCGATCTCATCCTTCCGCTCCAAATCGCACCGCTTGCCGAAGTCCTGGTTTGCCAGCGCGACAATGCTCTCCATGCATCGCGAGATCGGGCCGGTGAGCGAACGCGTTACCGTCGTCGCGAGCACGATTCCCAGGACCACGCCCGCCAAGGCAAATCCGATCATCAGCGCGCTTGCCCGTGCCGACAGCGCCGCCATCGCCTCCTGCTGCGACTGCCACAGGGCGCGCGCGCTGCTCTCCAACTCGGTCGCGGACTGGACCATCTTTTCCCCTGCCGCGACCTGTCCGGCAAGTGCCTCCACCGTCTTCTCAAAGGCCTTCTGGTAGTCGCGCACGCTTCGTCGATACCACGCCCACGCGGTCCAGGTTCTCCTTGTCCTGGAAACGTTTCGCCAGCGTCGTGGCCAGCGCCATGAGCCCGTCAAAGGCGTCTTTCTGCTTCTTCAGGTACTGCGCTTCGCTGCGCATGATGTAGTTCTTCTCCTGGCGGCGCGCCTCCCACAGTACGCGCTGCCAGCTTCCCCGCGTCGTCGGCGTTGGCGATCAGTTGCTCCGCCTCGGCCTTGCCCGCTTTCACCGCCTCCGTTCGCTTCGATTTTTGATCGGCCTGCATGGCGTCGATCTGCGCCTGCGCAGCGCGTTCCCGTCGCGATCATCGTCAGATCCGCTTGCTTCTTCTCCTCCTCCAGCTCGGCATACCGCCGCAGTTGCACCTGCCAGGCATCGAACTGCCGGGTCACCACTTCCGCCTGGGAAACGTCCTCGGCGCGGTCCAGCGCCGCGGCCAGCGCTGCGCAGTTCGGCTGTGCATGCTGGACCAGCCCCAGCGCCCGCTCGAGGCTCTTTGCCTCCTTGTTGATCATGTAGTCCCGCGCAGCCGCTCCCGCCTCCAGCGAGTCCTGGATCAGCCGGCTCGCCGCGTCGGCGATCTGCGTCTTGCGAGCTACGTTCCTCAGCCCCGACCAGCCTGCGTAGCCGACCAACGCCGAGATCAACACGAGCACTCCGAATCCGAACGCCAGTTTCACACCCACAGGCCAGTTCTTCATCGCCGTACCCTCGACTTGAAGCTCGTTGTACCCCGCTCCGAGGGCCCGCAGCGCGGACCCGACTCTGCCGGAGCGAGAACCACCGAGCGGTTCATTGCTGGGATGGTCAATCCGAAGTTTCCGGAGAACGACGGCCTGGCAGGATTGTGACTCCCCGCCAGTCAGTCCTGTGCCCCCTCTCCGATCCCTCAACACTGCAAACATAGATCAAGCCATTCAGCCTTTTCAAAAAGGAGGATTGGCGAACTTCGTACAGCACTGCGCTGCACGCTGCGATCCGACACTTCGGCATGAACCCACCTTTACGCCCCTCCGCAATGCCTGGCGCTCCCGGTCGAAATAGAGGCGAATTGCTCGCCTGCCACTTTCGAGCGTCGAATAAGTCGCATGGAGTGGACCGGCCGAAATTGGGGTACGCAGCACCGCACACTTCTTCTTGCCGCGCCGCCCCGCGAAGAGCCGGCATTTCAAGAAAGCCGGCGGATCCGTGCCACGATCTCGGCCTGGTCCCAGGCGCGATCCGTGGGCAAGATCACATACGCTCCACCCTCCCCGCAGCAGTCGAGGATGAGTTGCGTACGATTGGGTGTCGAGAAACCGTCCAGACACGGCTCGTGGCCGTTGATCAGCACTTCCGCCCCCACGAGTTGCGGCAAAGGCATCGGCGTTCTCCTGGCGGTAGTCCCGTCCCCACACCAGGTCAAACACCGCGGCTCCGCTCGTAGTACTCCACGGCATCGATGCGGCGATCGAAGATCGTCCTGTCGAACCGCCGTGCGTCGCACCGCTCCGGCACGCTGTGACTGACGAATATCCCACCCGGCAATCGTGCCGCCAGCGGACAACTGCGAATGAATCCGTTCATCGCCTCCCGCACGCGCTCGGTCGCCGACCCCGTACATCTCCTGCATCCCCAGCCGGAACGAGCATATTGAGCATCTGCTTGTTCTTCTGGATCGGATACTCCGTGAGCTCCGAAAGCTCGTGGTTGCCCAGAAGAAAGTGCACCCGCTCGGGATATTGGGTCTTCAGCTTGGCCACGTCCTCCAACATCGTGTGCGACATGCACCCTCCGTTGGTCGGATAGGTCGGCCCGCCGTGGCAAACCTCTTGGAGCACCAGGTGCCGCTTCGGATATTGCTCCAGCTCGGCGCCGCCGCCGAATCTGATTGAAGTTCCTGCGATGGCCGTGCAAATCGCCGGTAATCATCACCTCCTCGGCATTCTCGGCCGAGAACACGATCAAGTTGCCCTGCCGGCTTGGCGTCTGCCAATTCGCCTCGGCAGCCTCTTCGTAGGTCGCCACGACCTGCTCAATGTATTCGATCGATGCAACCATAGTGGTATCAACCTAGCAGCTAGCACTTGGCACGTCCAGAAGACCGCCGCGGCGGTCGCCGACCGTCGCTTGACCCGCCCTCCTTCTACCCCGGGGAAACCCCGATCTCCTTCCGCCACAACGCTCCAGCCGCCCCACTCCGCAGCCCCGTACACCCTTCCGCACAATCTACTTCTGCCGATTTTCTGGACTCTAGCAATCGCCGGGCCGATGTCATTCCAAGGAGATTCCCATCAGACCCAGTTTCGACAAGGATGGGGGGATATGACACGCGCGCCTCTATGCCGTCCTGGCCGCCGCTGCGCTAGTATCGTTGGCCGGATGTTCGCAGAACCAAATGGCCGTCAATAGCAATGGCCCTTGCGACCAGCAGGCCGCCTGCCCTACCGGCGGAGGTCTGATCCCCTGTGGGCTCTTCCGTAGAGCCCCCGGTAAACCGGCTTGCCCCGGTTGTGGACTGCTCGACGGCTGCCGTTGCGCAAGCGCCCCATACCAACCGGGTCCGCCGGTCGGACAGATTACCTATCCTTACTATACTGTCCACGGACCGCGTGATTTCCTCCAACGCACCCCATCGCCCATCGGTCCTTGACACCGCGACCCCCTGCCGCGTGTCGCCCTCCCTCACCTGAGTGATCGCGCACGCCTTCAACTCGAGAACCGCCCAGGCGCTTCCCCTTCGGGAGCGCCTTTCGCGTTTCTTGACGCGCGATCACCCCTTCGGAACCTGCCGGCCACACCCCCTTTCGGGAGAGAGTCCCACTCCGGCTGCAACATCTCGCCCGCTGCGGCAACCAACAAACTGTAGACAGTTCTTCCCCACGAGACGGGCGGAGACTCCCGAACCACTTAGACGACCCGGCTATCTGAAGCCGCCAGGGTGCCAGGTCTCGTGTCGTTACCGGACCAATTTAGACAGCGGCTCGAAGAGGAGTGCTACGCATATGAAACGAGTGATCCTAGGCAGGCCCCTCCGCATTTGGCTCTTGGCCCTCGCCCTGTTCGGCTTAGTCGGCATTCTGGCGGTCGGCTCGATCGCCCAGGAACGCTCGCAAACCCCTCAGGCCACCGCAGCCGCCAAACAACCCAGAGATTACGCGAAGAGCCTCTCCAAGGCCTTCCGCGAAGCATCGGAAAAGGTGCTCCCCGCGGTGGTCACGATTCAGACCACGGTGGGCAACGAGGATCGGCCCCGCGCCCGCCGTCCCAATGGCGACGAAGGCATGGACAACGACCCCTTGGGCGAGTTCTTCGGCAACAATCCTGAGCTTCGCCGCTTCTTCGGCCAGGTACCCCGTGGCAGCCTCCAGATTCCCCAAGTCCCGCGGCGCGAAAGCGGCGTTGGTTCCGGTGTCATCATCGACGCCTCCGGCGTGATCCTCACTGCCAACCACGTCGTCGACGGCGCCGGCAAAGTCCGTGTCCGCCTCGCCGATGGCCGCGAGTTCGACAGTGCCGAGGTCAAGACCGATCCCCGCACCGATATCGCGGTAATCCACATCAAGGGAGCCGACAACCTCAAGGCCGCACGCCTCGCCGATAGCGACGAAGCCGCCGTGGGCGATTGGGTGCTTGCCTTGGGCGGACCCTTCGGACTCGAAGGCACCGTGACCGCCGGCATCATCAGCGCCAAGGGCCGTTCCGTGGGAATCACCCAGCGCGACAACTTCATCCAGACCGACGCTGCCATCAACCCCGGCAATAGCGGCGGCCCCCTGGTGAATCTCGACGGAGAAGTCGTCGGCATCAACACCGCCATCTCCACGCGCACCGGCGGCAACATGGGCGTCGGCTTCGCCGTGCCCAGCAACATGGCCCGTTGGGTCGCCGATCAGCTCGCCAAGACCGGTAAGGTCCAACGCGCCTATCTCGGCATCCAAATCCAACCCGTCAACCAGGAGTTCGCCGAAACCTTCGGCGCCAAGGTTCGCGAGGGAGTGGGCGTGCGCAGCGTGTTCGAGAATCCTCCCACGCCGGCGGCGAAGGCGGGCATCAAGCCGGGCGACGTGATCGTCAGCTTCAACGGCCGCCGGGTCGCCTCCCCGCAGGAGCTCACCAGCCTCGTCGAGCAGTCCAAGATCGGCTCCAAGGTGCCCGTCCAGATTCTCCGCGACGGCAAAACCTTAGAGCTTCAGGTCCCCATCGAGGAACAACCGTCCAACTACGGCATGGCCTCGATGGAACGCGGCAGCCGCCGCGGTCGTTCGCCCGAGAGCTCCAGCTTCGACAAGCTCGGCCTCGAAGTCTCTCCCCTCACCCCGGAAGTGGCCGAACAACTCGGCATCAAGGCCGGAGGTCAGGGAGTCGTAATCACTTCCGTCGAACCCAACGGCCTGGCCGACCAGGCCGGCCTGACTACCGGCATGGTGATCACCCAGGCAAACCGCAAGCCGGTGAAGTCGGTCGACGAATTTCGCAAAGCCCTGGAGGCCCCGAATGCCGACAAGAGCGTCCTGCTCCTGGTCCGCACCGCCGAGGGCTCGCAGTTCTACGTCCTCCGCGCCGAACCGGCCACTAAGGAGTAGGCCCGGAGCCCGAAAACCAGGAGGTGCACAGCCTAGGAGCCGAGAAGAAGCCCGCCCCGGGCGGTCCACCGTATCCGAAGCATGCCCCTCCCCAAAAGCAGCGGCCCGCCGGCAACGTGTCGGCGGGCCGCTGTGATTAAAGGGGTCTTTATCTTGGTCGACCCCGTTATCGCTCAGCTTTTCGAGACGCCGCTTCGCGCTCTCGCAGCGACCCTGGATGGGGGCCGTGAACGACCTTTGTGTTCGGCAACCCTCGGCGAAGCCGATCCGCGCCCGTGGGTGGCCTCGATGGCTCCGCTATCGAGGTGCCGCAAGTCACAAGAGGGGCCGGTCGGTCACTGCTCCGCCCGGCGCGATGGTGACCGCGTAGCGCGATTGCGACCGCGTAGCGGTCACCTTTGAATAGCCGTGGGTGGAGCGCAGCCCGTAGCCCGTAGTACCGCGTCTACCGATCTGAGTCAGGTATAGGATAGAGGGATCGGAGCTTGATTCTCGCGTCGGCGGTAGTGAAGCGCCAGTTGGTTCCGCAGCGTTGGTCATTGCGGTCTTGCTGCCAGGCCGCGATGGCGGAGTCCATGGCGTTGGTTGTGGCAAATCGCCGGTTCCCCAGACATTGACGCGAGAGCAAGCTCAATTCCATCTCCGCCATGTTGAGCCAACTGCCGTTCTTGGGTGTGTAGACCAAGCGTAACCGACGAGCGAGCCGGTGGGCCGTTTCGGCATCGAAGGCGAAGTACAGGCTCGCCAGGTCGTGCGTATTGAGGTTGTCGCAGACCAACGTCACCAAATCGGCCTGGGGGTAATCTACCTCCAGCAACTGCCGCACCTCCTCCGCCCAATCCAACCGCGTGCGGCTGGCACGGCAGCCCACCCGCCTCCCGCCTGCGATGGGATTGTAAAACAACAATAGCGAGCGGACTTCGTGCCGCTCGTACTTGTCGTCGACTCGCCGGGGCGTGCCGGGCCGCATGGGCAAGGGAGGCGTCACATCTTCGAGCACTTGCCGCGAGGCCTCATCCATGCAGATCAGGGGGTGTTTGTCGTCGAACGCTTCCTGGTAGACGTCAAGGACTTCTTCCATCCGCGCAACGAAACGCGGTCGATCCGCTTCCGCGATGCAGAAGCGTTCGGTCTTCCAAGGTTGCAGCCTGTTTTTTTGAGCGTCTGCCGTACGGTCTCGCAACAGACCGATTTGACGATATGCAGGCGCTTCAGTTCGTCGCAGAGCATTTGCAGCGTCCAGTGGTCGCGGCCCTCAGGGGGCGCTGCAGGCAATGGTGACCAGATGGGCTTCCGCCTTGCCGTCGAGAACGCGGTGGGTTCCCGCGTCGCAACGCGTCGCCCGCGCGAGGGTCGGCTGCACGCCCGATTTCACAAACTTCTGACGAATACGTACCACCTGCCGCTCGCAGAGCCCGACTTCTTCGGCAATCTGCCAGTCGGGATAACCCCCATCGGGATGGGCCTCATCGGCCATCAGAAGAATCTTCGCCCGTCGCACCTGCGCCACGCCCAGAGAAGTCTTCCGCGCGATCGCCTCTAACTCCGCTCGAATCTCCGGAGAAAGAGCGACCTTGTATTTCTTTGACAAATTTGGCATCCTTGCCTTCTCCCGCTGGTGAAAACTGAAACCGCGACAACCTCCAAGGGCCATTCTACCCAAACCTGACATTGAGCGGTAGATCAACTAGTAGGTCAGGCAGCCCTCTGCCTGACGCCCTTCGGCCTCACAATCACCGGTGGCTCTGACATACGCTCATACGCTGCTCCGCCCGGCGCGATGGTGACCGCATACGCGATGGTGACCGCATACGCGATGGTGACTGCATACGCGATGGTGACTGCATACGCGATGGTGACTGCGTAGGCGATTTTGACCGCGTAGCGGTCACCTTTGAATAGCCGTGGGTGAAGCGCAGCGCAACCCACGGACCCAGAATCATATACCCTGGGTGTGCCACGTAGTGGCACCGCAACCGAGGTGTAAAGGAGCCTTTATTTTGGTTGGTTGGGCCACGGCCGACCACGGCGACGTAAGGTGGATTGCAGGCCCAGGCACTTCGCCGTCTGCTCCTGCCACGAGGCCTCGCCAAACGGACAGCCGCGCATTACCGATCGCCGCAACGCCTCCAACTCGGCTTCGGTCTGCGGCGCCTGAACGTGCTGGAACCAACGACGCGGCAGTTCCAGCCCGTAGGTCAGGCAGCCCTCTGCCTGACGCCCTTCGGCCTCACAATCACCGGTGGCTCTGACATACGCTCATACGCTGTTCCGCCCGGCGCGATGGTGACCGCGTACGCAATTGTTGACCGCATACGCGATGGTGACCGCATACGCGATGGTGACTGCGTAGGCGATTTTGACCGCGTAGCGGTCACCTTTGAATAGCCGTGGGTGAAGCGCAGCGCAACCCACGGACCCAGAATCATATACCCTGGGTGTGCCACGTAGTGGCACCGCAACCGAGGTGTAAAGGAGTCTTTATTTTGGTGGTTTGGGCCAGGGCCGATTACGGCGACGTAAGGTGGATTGCAGGCCCAGGCGCTTCGCCGTCTGCTCCTGCCACGAGGCCTCGCCAAGCGGACAGCCGCGCACCACCGATCGCCGCAACGCCTCCAACTCGGCTTCGGTCTGCGACGCCTGAACGTGCGCTAACCAACGACGCGGCAGTTCCAGGGGCCCGTCGTCCACTTTACGACGCGTTCGAAGTCCCGTGGTTTGCCGAAAATGCGTTTCCGCCCCACGCCGCGGTTCAGCACGCCCTAGGCATCTCCTCCGGTCGAGATTCGCAATCGTCGTGGCATGGCCCGAAACTACCCTTTCCCTGCGTTTCCGTCAAGATAACGACTCCCGACCCCGTGATCGATCCCCTAGCGGCAGTTAGGGCGACCCCTTTATCTTCGCGCCCCACGCCGGTCCTTGAGCATATCCGCGAATGTGTCGCATGGGAGCTCATACCTCTGTGCGACGTGAACAAGAAACCTTCAGGGTTGCGATAGTGAAAACCTCCTTCAACTCATCCCGACTAGCGTGCTGTAGCTCGTGCGTGTCCAACTCTATGGCCACCGGCAGGTCGCCGTGCTTCTTGTTAATGCGTCGATAATGTGGCTCGTCTTCATTCTTAAGGCCAAATCGCAGAATGATTCCAAGCCACTTGAAGGGCGCGTTGTTTAGGTAGCCCGTGGAAACCATCACTGGCCCCAACTCGTCCATGATCTCAGCCGCCACACTGATGCAGTGCCGGTTGTTGCGAGCCTCAGTAAGGGCCGCGCCGCCGATAACGAGCTTGCGATTGTGCGACATATTTCCCCTATCGGTTCGAGGGTGGCGTCCATGGGTGGAAAGGCGCGTGTCAAGGGATCGGGATTGCAGGCCCAGTCGTCGCGTGCCACTGCTGGACAAGCCAGCAGCGGAACCCGCGCGAGGCATGCGAGGGCCAAAGGCCCGTCAGATCCCCCAGCGAAGGGCACCGCCCTGGTCACGAAGGCCCCACCACTCCCCCGTTTCTCCACCGTTCCGTCTTTCGGCCCAACAAGCCAATCGTTCTTCCGCGATTTGGCAGGCGCACGGCACCCGCGCGAGGCTCGGTCCGTGACCCGCGCACCGCGGCAATCTCTTCGATTGCATCGACGACAACCGGTGCCGCGGAGCGGCACGACGTGAGTAGCCGGAGGTGGAGCGCAGGCGGAACCCCCGGTTACGATGCGTTCACGCCATCACAGCCGCGCTAGCGGCGGCACATTGCATCGGGAACGACCCGTGCTGGCACCCGGCCGGCTTTGACCAAGCAATCGAGCATGCCCCGACACAACTCCCCTCGCCCGCTCGCGGAAGAGGGGCCGGGGGTGAGGGGACGCTGCTAAGGCATCGTGCGTAAGGCCTCATTGCTGAGGCATCGTGCATGATCGGCCGGGGCTGAGGGCGGGCGAGGTTCGCGGTGCTTGCCCCGGGCTTCGCCGGTGCACCTGCTGAAATCATTCAGTGGACCACTCCGTCGGGCAAACCGTGGATCATCGGCAAGTTCGCATGCTGCTGTCGAAGTGGCTCATCGAGGTAGTATCTGGCCGTCGACCATTGCCAGTCCACAGCGCGCTGACAAAGTCCCTTTCTACCTACAGCACCATGGAACATCAAGCGGCGCCCCAGCACTAATCGAGGATCGATCAGGCCGTCAAGTCGCGAGGCTTGAACCCCGATTCCGCCGGGGACCTCCCCGCGTCTACCATGGCGAAGAGTCGAGGGAGTATAATCGTGCGGCCCAGAATCTCAACTTCAGGAGAGTTCTACGATGACCACACGACGCAGTTTTCTGAAATCGTCGGCAACGGCGGCGGGAATCGCCACTTTCGCGGCGCCCGCCGTAGCCCTGAACGTCCGCGGCGCGAACGACCGGATCCGCGTGGGCATGGTCGGCCTGGGCGGCCGGATGCGGTCGCACATCGGCAGCCTGACGGTCCTCAAGCCAGTCGGACAACGTCGAGATCGCCGCGATCTGCGATTGCGATCAGAGCAAGCTCGACGGGGCGGCGAAGACCTATCCCGATCTGGACGGCCTGAAGCTCAAGACCTACACCGACCAGCGGAAGCTGTTCGACGATCCAGATCGATCGACGCGGTCAGCTTCTCCACCCAGGACCACTGGCACGCCCTGCAGACGATCTGGGCCTGCCAGGCGGGCAAGGACGTGTACGTCGAGAAGCCGCCGACCTGGTGCATCTGGGAAGGCCGGCAGATGGTCAAGGCCGCCCGCAAGTACGGCCGCATGGTGCAGATCGGCACGCAGAACCGCTCCAGCCCGAACGTCCGCGAGGGAATGCAGAAGCTCAAGGACGGGTTGATCGGCGAGCTGTACATGGCCCGCGGCATGACCTACAAGATGCGCGGCAACCTCGGCAAGCACAAACCGCAGCCGGTGCCCGCGGGGCTGAACTGGGACGCCTGGGTCGGTCCGGCGAAGATGGTCGAGTACAGCAACTTCCAGCATCGCCGCTGGTACTGGATCTGCGAACTTCGCCAGCGGCGACGTCGCCAACCAGACGGTCCACGACATCGACAAGATCCGCTGGGGCCTGGGCCTGGACGATCACCCGATCACGGTCATGTCGCATGGGCGACCGCTTCGCGCCCGGCGAGGACGACGACGCCGACACGCCCAACACGCAGGCGTTCCTGTGCAAGTGGGCCGGCCACAAGGTGCTGGTCACGTTCGAGTTCCGCCACTGGTACACGAACTCGGAGGCCGAGCATGCGCGACAAGTACCCGTTCGTGGCCGAGAACCAGTGCGTCGGCGAGATCTTCTTCGGCACGCAAAGGCTACATGATCTTCCCCGACTACTCCAGCTACTACACGTTCCTCGGTCCGAACAACGAGCCCGGCCCGTTCAAGACCGCCGGCCAGGCCCGCGACGCCGCTTGCCGCCAGCCAACTGATCGACTGGCGTGCCGAGAGCGCCCCGCACTTCCAGAACTGGATCGACGCGATCCGCAGCCGCAAGCACGAGGATCTCAACGCCGACGTCGAGCAGGGCCACCTCTCGACCACGGTCTGCCACCTGGCCAAGATCTCCTGCAAGCTCGGCCGCAGCGTCCATTTCGATCCCAAGACCGAGCGCTTCGTCAACGACCCCGAGGCCGACCGCTTCCTGCGCCGCGAGTATCGCGCGCCGTATGTCATTCCGGACGAGGTATAATCGCCGCCCCGGGGTCCTGTCCGTCAAGGTGCGCACATGGGATTTCAGGGTAGTCCTTGGAGCTGGTAGCTCTTCTCCTCCTGCTCCCCTAGCAGCCCGTTGAAAAAGTCCTAGAGCAAAGATATATTATGGCCATCGTGCGACGCAGGAGGTAAGGGCGATGGCGTTGGGAAAGCGGCGAAGCCAGCAGCAGGAGCTGTGGGTAGCGACCACCGAGCTGCCGAAGTCCGAAGGGCACGTCTTTTATCGAAAGCTCAACGAGATTCTCGCCGAGGCGGGTTTTGATCGTTGGGTCGAACAGAAGTGCCGTCCGTATTATCATAATCACCTGGGCCGCCCCTCGATTCCACCGGGTATCTACTTCCGGATGCTGCTGGTGGGATACTTCGAGGGAATCGGATCGCAGCGGGGGATTGCTTGGCGTTGTGGCGACAGTCTTTCGCTGCGGGCTTTTTTGGGCATCCCGCTGACCGAGGAAACAGCCGACCATTCCAGCCTGACGCGAGTCCGGGACCGGTTGCCCCTTGAGATCCACGCCTCGGTATTTCAATGGGTGCTGAAGTTGGCCGCGAAGAAAGGACTGTTGCGAGGCAAGACGGTCGCGGTGGACGCCACCACGCTGGAGGCCAACGCGGCGATGAAGACGATCGTCCGCCGCGATACGGGCGAGGATTGGAACGACTATCTTCGGCGTTTGATGCAAGAACAGGAAGGTGTCGAAAACCCTACGGATGAAGACCTCCGCCGCTTCGATCGGAAGCGGAAGAACAAACGGGTGTCGAACGATGAGTGGATGTCGCCGACCGATCCGGACAGCCGGATTGCGAAGATGAAGGACGGGCGCACGCATCTGGCTTACAAGGCGGAGCACGTCGTGGACTTGGAGACGGAACTGGTACTGGCGGCCTCGATTCGCCACGCCAACGAAGGGGACGCCGACACGCTGGTCGATAGCGTGGTCGAAGCCCGGACGAACCTGTCGGAAGCTGGCATGGATACGGAGATCGAAGAAGCGGTCGCGGACAAAGGCTACCACGCCACCGAGACTCTGGAACTGGCCGACTCTCTGAACATCCGTACGTACGTCCCCGAGCGGCAGCAGAAGGGGAAGCGCAAATGGAAGAACGTGTCGGCGGCCGCGCGACGAGCCTTCTTCAACAACCGCCGACGGGCCCGCCGAGCGCGGAGCAAACGCCTGCAACGACTGCGAAGCGAACGGGTCGAGCGGAGCTTTGCCCACATCTGCGACACGGGCGGTGCGCGTCGCAGTTGGCTGTGCGGGATCGAGAAGGTGCAGAAGCGTTACCTGATTGCAGGTGTGGCCCGCAACCTGGGACTGGTGCTGCGCAAGTTGTTCGGCATCGGGACTCCTCGCGGGTTGCAGGCCGGGTACGGCCTTGTTTTTCTTGTGTGGCTTGTGTGGATTCACATCAAGGGCTTCCTGCGGCGGCGGCGGCCCGATCGGTCACACTCCGACTCGTTCGACGTCGCCTACGCGACGGCGGCCTGACCGGCAGCCGCACCAAAGAAACTCGGGTTTTTCAACGGGCTGCTAGGGGAGCAACGGCAAGGCTTACGCAACGCCTTCGCTCCGTACGATTGACTCCATTTGCTCCTGTCTTCTAAGACGATCCATGTCCAAGTGACGCTTCGTGCCCCAGCGCGTGCCGGCGATGTGACGCAGCCGTGCCGCGACCAGCATCAGCGCCGAACGCCCGTCCGGAAACGCCCCCACCACACGGGTCCAGCGGCGAATCTCCCGGCTGGGTGGCACTGACCAAGTGGTATATAAACGCGTGCCACTGGCTTCGCCAGTGCTCCTGCTGACATCATTCAGTGGACCGCTCCCTCGGGCAAACCGTGGATCATCGGCAAGTTCGGATGCTGCTGTCTTGGTGGCTCATCGAGGTAGTATCTTGCGGACGACCATTGCCAGTCCACAGCGCGCTGGGGGTATTAAGGGGCGGGTATTAAGGCGTCGGAAGTCGTTATCTTGGTCGACCCCGTTATCGCTCAGCGTTTCGAGACCTGCTTCTCGCTCTCGGAGCGACCACGGGTGGGGGCCGTGAACGACCTTTGTGTTCGGCAACGTGCGGCGAAGCCGATCCGCGCCCGCCTCGGTAACCTGCGTTTCCATAACGTCTAGCTCCTCCAAACGCGACAGTCCTTGGAGACTGGCCAATCCGGCGTCGCTGATGGCAGTTCGCTTCATCGTCAGTTCCTTCAGGTTGTGAAGTCCTGCCAAGTGAACCATCCCCTCGTCGGTCACAGCCGTGCGATCCAAGGTCAGTACTTCGAGCTTCCGAAGTCGCCCTAGCGAGGCCATGCCACGATCCCCGACGCGCGTGTCATGAAGCCAGAGATCCTTGAGGTCCTGCAGTGGCTCCAGAAATCGAAGCCCATCATCCGAAACACGCGTGTTCTCAAGAACCAGGTGCTCCAGGCGAGGGAGCTTCTGCAAGTGCTGAAGCCCCCGATCGGAGATTCCTGTTGCTCTCAGATCGAGTAGCTCCAGGTCCGAAAGTGACGTCAAGTGCTTAAGCCCCTCATCCGTAATCCGTGCCTCACAGAGTCGTAAGACCTTGAGACGGCTTAACTGGCTCACGCGTCGAAGCGTGTCATCTGTGATGGGGCTCTCCCAGAAGGCTAACTCCTCCAGTGCGCTCAAATCCACACTGCGAGTCAAGCGTAGGAAGTCGGCTTCGGAGCAACCGGAACGGACCCAGACCACGACGGCTTTGTCACCGCGATATTCGGCACGTTGAACAGGATCGGGTCTGCATCCGGCAGCAAATAGGATTGCACAGACGGCCGCCGAGAAGATTCCCCCAACGTATCGGTGACGCGGGACATGATTCACATCGGTCCCTGGACGGCCCAATTGGGGACGCGCCCGCAAGCAGTACCGATGACTGTTGCGTTGCCACTGTTCGGTCCCATACCCCAATGGTGTGCCAAGATCTCCCGAGCGCAATTCTTTATTGAACACGTGGTATAGGCTCCTTGGGAAATGTTCTGCGTTGCCCGGGACACCGTCCCCGTCCCCGTATTGGAGCAATTCAAAGAAGTCCGAATAATTCGGAGAACGCGTCTTATAGGAACCACCGGAGGCAAGCAATTCTGCCAGGTGTCAAGGAGGTGTCAAGAGGCGGGAGTCTCTATTTTGGCGGTCTGGCCCACGGCCGACCACGGCGACGTAAGGTGGATTGCAGGCCCAGTCGTCGCGTGCCCCTGCCGGACAAGCCAGCAGCGGAACCCGCGCGAGGCATGCGAGGGCCAAAGGCCCGTCCGATCTCCCAGCGAAGGGCGCAGCCCTGGTTGGTGGTTGCGAACGATGCCCACCGCCTCACCATTGTTTGGCCATTCTGTCTTTCGGCCCAACGGGCCAACCGTTGTCCTGCGATGTGGCGGGCGTGGTAACCGTTCATAGCGCAAATCCGTAGAAGCCGCGTCTCGCCGCTTCAAAATGCTTGCCCATGACCCACAAGCGCGTGGGAAACGCAGCCGCTCAGCGTGGCTATCCCGGGGTGTGAACGCTTGCCTAATCGACAATTCCAAGGGACGTCAGTTCTGCATCGTGGGTGGGGGGAAGTGGTTGGAGCGGAGCTGCAGTTGCGTTGGCGTGCACAAGAAGATTGAGCAGCAGGCGATCGGCGGCCGGATGACCAAGTTGTCCCGCCAGGCGGAAGGTGTTGAGCGTAAACCTGCCGCCATCGTGATTGTACGTGCCGAGCATGACTCCGTCGGAGTAGTCGAACGTGCTGCCGGTGAAGGTGCAGTGGATCGCGACGGCGATCGAATCGTCAGGAGGAGTCGCGTTCCGGAAGAACTTGGTCCTGGCGAGAATCTCGGCGTAATAGTCCGGCGTCATGATCTTGGTCTGCAAGCCGGCCGTGAACGGGTGAGGCTTCGCAAGGACGTCCTTGTGGTAAAGCCAGTCGGCGTCGCCGGTCTGATCGCCCTTGGTGCCGACCGCAAGCCACTTGTTCGGGGCTTTCTCGGCAGAAAATACCGCGGGGGATAGAAAGACGGCGTGGGCCCCGCGGGCGATGTGTGCGTACAGCGACCGCCAGGCCCCAGCGCCCGGTCCCACGACGTCGCCGACGAGGATCACTTCGCGGTCGAAGTATTTGTCGGGAACGTAGTCGCGCACCGTCGCCCCGGAGGCGGAAAGAAACTCGCGCACCGAGGGGCTCACCCCCAGCACGCTGATGGGGAAAGCAAGACGGGGGTGTTTCGATTTGCCGGACGCGAAGAAGGCCAGTTGATGTGCGGTACCGTTGTCGCGTTGGTCGAGCGACGGCGGATAGGCAGCAGGTCCCCTCCTCCAGTCCGGGGACCATGACGTCTTCATCGAAAACCGTGTAGGCCAACGGCGGATTGGAGCCCGCGGGAACGGAAATCGTCACGGTTTTCTGCCACACGACGCGGTCCTGTGCAGTAATTCTCAGCACGGCCGGGTACGTGCCGGCCGTCAACGCATCTTCGCTGGCAATGGCAACCCTGAGGTGAAGGGGCTGGCCGGTGTAGACGTGCATGGGATTGACGAACAGACACCACCGGACCTTGGCCCAACCAGCCTGGAGCACGGCCAGGTGCCCCGGCTTGAACTCCCGAAATGCATCCATCACGCCTTCGGCCGCGCCCCAGCAATCCACGACGCTCGTGAGGCTGTAGCTGTTGATCTTGGGGTTGCTGCGGACCATGCTGAACATGAGCTCTCGTTGACGCGCGGCGTTGAGTTCGCTGTCCACGAGCATCGATTCGATCGAGGGATAGAGGGTTTCCAGGTGGTACTTGGACCATGCCTTTTCCAGGCCCTCGACGGCGGGCGTGATCCAGCGCCAGGCGTAGGCGTTCTTGGGAGCCCCGGCCTCCTCCATCTTGCGCCGGTCTCGGTACGCGTTGTACGAACTTCCCAGTCCGGCCTCGGAGAGGAAAACGGGCTTGGTATTGCCTGCAAGTTTGTCGAATGCCCTGAGAAAGTCCCAGGTCGTGGGGTAGAACTGGTAGACGTGGGCATCCCCGGCGCCGTTCCGGTAGCCGCCGATTTCGGTCGGCAGGTCGCCGGTCGGACGCGGCTGCTGCGGGTCTTCCCCGCCCAAGTACACATTCCAGACCGGGGAACCGGGGTTCGACGCGGAGCCGGTCTTGAAGTCGGTATCCCACCGCCCGGAGTTGAGCAGCACGAGGCGCGTCTCGTCGATCGCGCGGAGCGAGGGAAGCCAGGCTCGGGCGGATTGGTAGATCGAACCGGGCGGCGTTTCGTTCAGCAGGCCCCAGATCACCAGGCTGGGATGGTTGCGATCGCGGCGGACCACCTCGTTGAGCGATATCCCGAACTTGGTAGTCTCCTTGTGGAGCCAGGACGTCTCGTGCTCCGAGTAGACGAGCATTCCAAGTTCGTCGGCCAGATCGAGTTGCTCGGGCATCGCCGCCGAGACGATGAAGCGGAACATATTGAAGCCGGCCCGCTTGAGCAAGGCGAAGTCCTGCCCCAAATACTTCATGGTCCGCGGGGTGCCATAGATGGAGATCGGGTCGTACCAATTGGCGTGGGCCGATTTAACGTAGATGCGTTTGCCGTTGAGTTGGAAGTAGCCGTCGACGATGCGGAAATCGCGAAAACCCGTGCGAAGGGCGTAAGAATCGTGGCGGGCTGCGGGGGAGCCCGCGGCCGGCCAATCGGTCGCGACCTCGATCGTGTATAGGAACGGATCGTCCAGGTTCCACAGATGGGGTTCCGCGATGTCAATGGCAAGGGTTGCGAGGGAAGACCCGCGGGGGGCGGTCGTGCTTGCGTTCACGGTGCCGAGGTCCTTGCGGGGTCGGAACTGCCCGTAAGTCGTGCGAAGCACGACGGCGGCCGGCGCTGAACTGTTGTTTGCCAGGGCGACTTGCAGTTGAATTCGTCCGGTCTGGAGATCGGGCCGTGCGAAAACATCCTTGATGCGGACGCTGGGCTGGGCGACCAGGCTGACGTGCTGACTGATGCCCCCCGTGATGGCGACGTACGGACCTGAGACGCGTACTGCGACCCGGTTGGGCTTCTGGGCCAGAAGGCGGCCGGTAACGTCGAACTCGAAGGGGGATTGGCCGCCTTCGTGTGAGCCGAGCAGCACGCCGTTGAGCCAGACTTCGCAGGCATATCCGACGGCGCCGAATCGAAGATAGTGGCGCAAGTCGGCAGAACTGGGCACCAACGACGTAAAGTCGTGAGTGTACCAGAACACGCCGCCGTAACCGGGTTCCACCTCCCAGATGTTACCGGGAACCAGGATGGCACCCGATGCGCTGATGGGCAGTGCGTCGGGCTTGAACCAGCCCTGAAGCTTTCCGGCGTCCTGGGGATCCAAGGCCACTCGCCATGGGCCATCGAGCGACTGTACACGGGAAACCTCCCGCGGCTTGGCGGAAGACCGACGAGCGGCATCGATCTCGTTGAGCCGGAAGCGGACGCTCACCACGGAATTCTTTTCCGGCCCCGGTCGGTACTTCACGTATGTCGTCGCAACCAGCGTTCCATCGGGCAGCAGTTCCAACCCGGGATATCCGCAGTCGTATCGGCTCCCGCCGCCATCGCTGTGCTGGTGCAGCAGCTTGATGCGGTACTGCCCCGGCTTGCCCTCCAGAATGTCCTGATAGGTCCCGACCCAGGCGACGAAACTGCCCCGACACGGGCTTCCGGGGGCCATGTCCCGGAAACACACGACCAGCCTGCCGTCCGGCGCGTAGCGCGCCTTGTGACGATCTCCCGTCAATCCCCACGGCGTTTCGGAGGGCTTGGACCACGAGTTTCCCTCGTCGCTGGAGACCATCAAGAGCGAGTGCCCCATTCTTTGGTTCTCTCGCATCAGGCAAAGCAGTTGCCTTCCATCGGGAGATCGAATCAACTCGGGCTCGCATGGGGATCGCCCTTCAAGCTCGCCGACAAGATTCGGCTTGCCCCAGGTCAATCCCCCGTCTTTCGAAAACGACTGCCATATCGTAAGGGGCGCGGCATCGCGGTCATTCTTGCCGCGGTGATACAGCCCAAGATAATCGCCGTTCGAGAGCCTCGTGATGCTGGAAAAGGCCATGACGCACGGCATGCCCAGGCTCCGGACTTTCGACCAGGTCTTGCCGCCGTCCTCGCTGATGGTCTGCGACATGTTCGGCCTGGCAGCGAAGATCATCAGCCGCTGGATCTTGTCCGGGCCCTCCAGCCGATAGATGCTCGGACAGTTCCACGTCGTCTGCCAGTCCTTGGGAGTCTCAACGGGTTTCCACGTCAGGCCGCCGTCGACACTCTTGGCCATCGGCCCGCACGGCCCGCCGTGCCCGATCGACCAAACGCAATAAATGGTCTTTCCGTCGGGCATCAACACCGTCGTGGGATGCCCCTGGTAGACGCGATCGGTGCCGGCCGCAATGACGACCTGCCGACTGGTTTCCGCAGAAAGGTCGACCAGGGGCAAGTTCTCCCCGGCTTTTCCGGTCAGTGCCAGGCTCAGCAACAGTGCGATCATGAAGAATACTCCTCTGAAAACGCTGGCCGCTCTCACGGAGGTCCATTCTCTCTCGAAGTGAACGCGACGGAAATCCCCACCGCGTCTCAGCATAAAGCCCGAGCCCTCCCAGGTTCCTTCAATTCCGCTTCCGACTCGAGCTGATTCACAGGATCCCACCTCCGCTCGCGGCAGGCCAGGTGCCAGTTCCCGACCATGGGCGACTGAGAATCTCGAAGGTATCCTGACACGGCGTTGGAAACCGCTACAATGAGGGACGCCGCGAGGCAGCCGATCTGACCGTTCGCGGGGGACTGTCCCCCCGTAGACGCGGCGGCTCGCTGTGTCTCTCACGCTTTCGTTGGGTGATGCGCGAGCGCTCAGAGGCAGCGGCCCGCCTCCTGAGCCAGTCCGTCCTGTGAACGGTTACGACCAAATCCCGATTTCAAAGGCGGCAAGCCCAAACCGCAAAACTCCCAGCTCAACCCGTAAGAACGTGCGTCGCGCGCGACGTCGCCACGCGCAGCGCAAACAGCGGCCTGAACCTGATCGTCAAACATGGCGGTAACCGTTCACGGGCCAGCCGAGGACTGGTCCATTTTTCGGCCGCAAGGCTCTGTCATCACAACAACCGCCTGACCGAAAACATGGACCTGTCCCCTTCGCTTTCCGCGTGAACGCTTACAACATGGCGCGTTAACACTCCGCCAAACGTGAACGAAATAGGGAGCCTCGTCTTTGGCCGCCTGGCCGGCGCAATTGCCAATCGTCACCCCGCCGGGTAAAGGTCCCTGGGTGTCGGCGATTCTCAACCAGATCACATGGGCCACGCCAACTCGCCCAAGACGACTGCTCCCGGAGCAAGGGACTCGATCATGCAAAACTTCGAGAAACTCGGCGTCTTCTACCTCGGTCAACAATACGACCTCTCCGCGCGCACCTCCGGCCCGACCTCGTCCTCTACGACGCCAAGGATCTCACCACCCATGCCGTCTGTGTCGGCATGACGGGCAGCGGCAAGACCGGCCTCTGCCTCGCCTTGCTCGAGGAAGCCGCCCTGGATGGCATCCCCGCCATCCTCGTCGACCCTAAGGGCGACCTCGGCAATCTTCTCCTTACCTTCCCCGAACTCCGCCGCGAAGACTTCCGCCCCTGGATCGACGAAGCCGAGGCCCTGCGCCAGAACAGTCACACCCGACGAACTCGCCGCCCAAACCGCCCAGGCATGGCGCGACGGGCTTGCCGCCTCCGGTCAGAATCCCGAGCGCATTGCCCGCCTCCGCGACGCGGTCGACATGGCCATCTACACCCCCGGGAGCAGCGCCGGGTTGCCCCTCTCGGTCCTCCGCTCCTTCGCGGCTCCGCCCCCAGCCGTTCTCGACGATCCCGATGCCTTGCGCGAGCGAATCGCCTCGGCCGTCTCCGGTCTGCTGGCGCTGGTGGGTGTGGAAGCCGACCCCATCCAGAGCCGCGAGCATATCCTCCTGGCGCAGCTCTTCGCCGCCGCCTGGGGGCAACGCCAGGACCTCGATCTGCCGGCCCTCATCCGCGCCATCCAATCGCCCCCCTTCGACAAGGTCGGCCTCGTAGATCTCGAAACCTTCTTTCCTGCCAAAGATCGCTTTGCGTTGGCCATGCTCATCAATAATCTCCTCGCCTCGCCCAGCTTCGCCGGCTGGCTGGAAGGAGAACCCCTCGATATTCAGCGTCTCCTCTATACTCCGCAGTCCAAGCCCCGACTTTCCATCCTCTCCATCGCCCACCTCTCCGACGCCGAACGCATGTTCTTCGTCACCCTGCTGCTCGGCGAGCTTCTGGCCTGGGTGCGCAGCCAGCCGGGCACTTCCAGCCTTCGCGCGCTGTTCTACATGGACGAGGTCTTCGGCTACTTTCCCCCCTCGGCCAATCCTCCCAGCAAGAAGCCGATGCTCACGCTGCTCAAGCAGGCCCGCGCCTTCGGCCTTGGCATCGTGCTGGCCACGCAAAACCCCGTGGATCTCGACTACAAGGGCCTCTCCAATGCCGGCACCTGGCTGCTGGGCCGCCTCCAAACCGAGCGCGATAAGGCCCGCGTCCTCGAAGGGCTCGAAGGGGCTTCGGTCGCGGCCTCTGCTTCCTTCGATCGCCAGGCCATGGAGTCCACCCTCGCCGCTCTAGGCAACCGCGTCTTCCTGATGAACAACGTCCACGAAGCCCAGCCCGTCGTCTTCCAGTCCCGTTGGTGCTTGAGCTACCTCCGCGGTCCCCTGGCGCGCCCGCAGATCCAAAGCCTCATGGCTTCGCGCCGGCAAGCCGCGCCGGCCTCTTCGGCGGCAAGCGGCCCGCCCGCGTCTCTGCCGGCGATCGCGCCCTCCGAAGGTCAGTCCCCCACTTCACTCGGCGCGGCTCGGCCCGCCCAGCGCCCCATGCTTCCTCCCGAAGCCGGTGAGTGCTTCCTCGCGCTTTCCGCTCCGCTCGGCCCCAACTCCCGCTTGCTCTACCGCCCCGCGCTGCTCGGCCGTGCCAAGGCCCACTACCTCGATGCCAAACGCGGCGTGGACCATTGGCAAGACTATGCCCTGCTCGTCCCCTTGGCCGACGACGTGCCCGCCGACGCATGGGCCGACGCTCAACCGATCGACGAGTCTTCCCTCGATCTCGCCCGCGAACCCGAGGATGCGGCCCAGTTCGCTCCCGCTCCCGCTTCGCTTGGCCGCGCCAACCTTTATGCCCGCTGGCAGAAAGACCTCCAAAGCCACCTCTATCGCGCAGTCCCTGCCGCTGTTCGCCTGCCCGGCACTGCGAGAGTGCTCGCGGCCCGGCGAGACGCAGTCCGAATTCCGCCTCCGCCTCCAAACCCGTGCCCGCGAGGCCCGCGACGAGGCCGTCGAAAACCTCCGCAAACGCTACGCGCCCAAGTTCAAGACCCTCGAAGACCAGATTCTGCCGCGCCCAAGACCGCGTCGCGCGCGAGAAGTCCCAATCCCAGCAGCAAACCCTCCAGACGGTCATCACGGCCGGCACTTCGATCCTCGGCGCAGTTCCTCGGCCGCAAGGTCGTCAGCAAAGGCACGGTTTCCAGTGCCGCCTCGGCCATGCGCTCGGCCAGCCGCGCCGCCCAGCAGCGTCAGGACGTCGACCGCGTCGAAGACAGCCTGACCGTCGTCCAACAACGCCTCGCCGACCTCGAAGCCGAGTTCCAGACCGAGTCCCAACGCCTGGAAACTGAGCTCAATCCCGCCCAGTTGCCCGTCGAAGAAGTATCACTGCAGCCGAAGAAATCCGAGATTCTGGTCCAGAGCGTTGTTGCCGTCTGGAATCCCCCATTGTCTCGACCCCCAGGGGCTCGCCGTCCCCGCTTGGTAACCGCCGCCAGGCCGCCGTTTCCTCTCGCTGCCTCCTGCTGATGCCCTTCCGCCCGATGCCCGTTCTCCTGAAGAATCTCACCGCCGACCAGCTCCACGCCCAACTCGCTCACGTGGGCGTCAAGCCCCGTCTGGCCCGCATCGTGCAGGCCGCCGCGCTTCGCCGCGGCGAGTTTCCCGCGCCCACCCCCGGCGTGTCGCCTCGCGTGCTCGCCGAGGTCCAACGCCTCGCCGCCATCCCTCACCTCGCGTTGCTCGACCGGCGTGTCTCGCCCCAAGACGGCTTCACCAAGTATCTCTTCCGCGGCGAGGGTCCCGAACCCTTCGAGACCGTCCGCATTCCTCTGCTCCATCGCCCCAACGACCCCAAGTTCGTCGTTTGCGTGAGTTCCCAAGTGGGCTGCGCCATGGGCTGTCGCTTCTGCGCCACCGGCCGCATGGGCTTCTGCCGCAACCTGGCCGCCTTGGGAAATCGTCGACCAGGTCGTCAAGGTCCAGGCCGATTCGCCGCACCCCGTGCGCGGCGTGGTCTTCATGGGCATGGGCGAGCCGCTGCTCAACTACGACGCCGTCATCCAGGCCGCCCGCATCCTCTCCGAACCCTGCGGCCTGGCCATCGACGGCAAGGCGATCACCATCTCGACCGTCGGGCATCGTGCCCGCCATCCGCCGCTTCACGGCCGAGCGGCATCGTTCCGGCTCGTCGTGTCGCTCAATTTCGCCGACCCCGCTTGCCGCGCCCTCTGGATGCCTGTGGAAAAGACCCACTCCACCGCAGAACTCTTGGCCGTCCTCCGCGAGTACCATGCCGCCACCGGCCGTCGCGTGATCCTCGGCTGGACCATGATCGCCGGCGTCAACACCCGCGACGACGATGCGCGGCAACTCGCCGCACTCGACGCGCGGCCTGCCGATCATGCTCGACCTGATCGACGTCAACGATCCCACGGGCCGCTTCCGCGCCGCCCTCGCGTGCCGAACTCGATCGCTTTCCGCGACGCCCTGCCGTGCCCACCTCGGCATGCCCGTCGCCCGGCGCTACAGCGGCGGCCAAGATATCCACGCCGCCTGCGGCATGCTCGCCGCCACGCGCGATGGTGACCGCGTACGCAAATGTTGACCGCATACGTGATTTGGACCGCGTAGCGGTCACACTTGAATAGCCGCGGGTGAATCGCAGCGCAACCCGTAGTAGTTGATCTACCGCTCAATGTCAGGTTTGGGTAGAATGGCCCTTGGAGGTTGTCGCGGTTTCAGTTTTCACCAGCGGGAGAAGGCAAGGATGCCAAATTTGTCAAAGAAAATACAAGGTCGCTCTTTCTCCGGAGATTCGAGCGGAGTTAGAGGCGATCGCGCGGAAGACTTCTCTGGGCGTGGCGCAGGTGCGACGGGCGAAGATTCTTCTGATGGCCGATGAGGCCCATCCCGATGGGGGTTATCCCGACTGGCAGATTGCCGAAGAAGTCGGGCTCTGCGAGCGGCAGGTGGTACGTATTCGTCAGAAGTTTGTGAAATCGGGCGTGCAGCCGACCCTCGCGCGGGCGACGCGTTGCGACGCGGGAACCCACCGCGTTCTCGACGGCAAGGCGGAAGCCCATCTGGTCACCATTGCCTGCAGCGCGCCCCTGAGGGCCGCGACCACTGGACGCTGCAAATGCTCTGCGACGAACTGAAGCGCCTGCATATCGTCAAATCGGTCTGTTGCGAGACCGTACGGCAGACGCTCAAAAAAACAGGCTGCAACCTTGGAAGACCGAACGCTTCTGCATCGCGGAAGCGGATCGACCGCGTTTCGTTGCGCGGATGGAAGAAGTCCTTGACGTCTACCAGGAAGCGTTCGACGACAAACACCCCCTGATCTGCATGGATGAGGCCTCGCGGCAAGTGCTCGAAGATGTGACGCCTCCCTTGCCCATGCGGCCCGGCACGCCCCGGCGAGTCGACGACAAGTACGAGCGGCACGAAGTCCGCTCGCTATTGTTGTTTTACAATCCCATCGCAGGCGGGAGGCGGGTGGGCTGCCGTGCCAGCCGCACGCGGTTGGATTGGGCGGAGGAGGTGCGGCAGTTGCTGGAGGTAGATTACCCCCAGGCCGATTTGGTGACGTTGGTCTGCGACAACCTCAATACGCACGACCTGGCGAGCCTGTACTTCGCCTTCGATGCCGAAACGGCCCACCGGCTCGCTCGTCGGTTACGCTTGGTCTACACACCCAAGAACGGCAGTTGGCTCAACATGGCGGAGATGGAATTGAGCTTGCTCTCGCGTCAATGTCTGGGGAACCGGCGATTTGCCACAACCAACGCCATGGACTCCGCCATCGCGGCCTGGCAGCAAGACCGCAATGACCAACGCTGCGGAACCAACTGGCGCTTCACTACCGCCGACGCGAGAATCAAGCTCCGATCCCTCTATCCTATACCTGACTCAGATCGGTAGACGCGGTAGTAGGTCAGGCAGTCCTCTGCCTGACACCCTTCGGCCGGCTCTGACATACGCTCATACGCTGTTCCGCCCGGCGCGATGGTGACCGCGTACGTGGGTGGCCTCGATAGCTTCGCTATCGAGGTGCCGCAAGGCACAAGAGGGTGCGTTTGCAAGTGGGATAGGATTGAGGGGTGCAAGTCCCCTTCGGGTAGACGTTCTCCGGCCTGTAGTCGACCGAAACTGCGTCGCCGTGAGGCGGGGTGGGGAGCATCGGAAGGCGAATGGCCAGTCCGCAACGAAAGTGAACTCGATTCGGCCGGGTTGTCTGGCGAGCCTGCCCTCTTGTGGCGAAGCCCAGACCGGAGCGATCCGGAAGCCGTCGACGCTGAGGGGTAACGTGCAAAAGCGATCGGCGGAGCAACCAGGTGTTTGGAGGCGGAATGGTCGGAAGTCCTGTTCCATGAAGCAAAGAGACCTGTCTGGCAGACTGAGTCGGGCAGGAGTCAGAGGGGCCATAGTAGCGTTGAAGTCGGGTAACGCCGAGGGAGCGAAGGGCTCCAGGAAGATGGAAGGCGCATGACCAAGCGTACGGAAGAACCACCTGCGACAGTGCCGCTGGCTCAACAAGCAGGAATCGCGCAGCGTCTTTGGCGTTGCGCGAAACCGCACGCCTGGACCCTGCGCATGTTGACGACTCTCATCACGGGAGTAGAAGGAGGAAAATGGTTCAGGCTGTTTGACAAGGTTTTTGCCGAACGAAACCTATTGGCATCTCTGCAACAGGTTGCGGCGAAGCGGGGGGCTGCGGGCGTGGATCACGTGACAGTGGAAGCATTTGCGGGACAGGTTCCGGAAATACTCTGGCAACTGTCGGACGCGCTCCACGACGGCACGTATCGCCCTCAAGCCATTCGACGCGTCTACATCCCCAAGCCGGGCTCCTCGGAGAAGCGACCTTTGGGCATTCCCACGGTTCGCGACCGGGTAGTGCAGGCAGCGATTGTGAACGTCATCGAACCGATCTTCGAGCGTGACTTCGCAGAACAGAGCTACGGGTTTCGCCCGGGACGCAGTTGCAAAGACGCGTTGCGGCGAGTCGCCCAACTCCTCAAGGCCGGCTACGTGTATGTTGTGGATGCCGACCTGAAAGGATATTTCGACTCGATTCCGCATGAGCGTCTTCTGTCTCGCCTCCAGGAAAAGGTCGCCGACGGTCGTGTGCTGTCGCTAATCGAATCGTTTCTGGAAGCGGGAATCCAGGAAGGAGCGTCGGAGTGGACTCCCGAAGCGGGCGCGCCGCAAGGAGCCGTGCTCAGTCCGCTCCTCAGCAACATCTATCTTGACCCGCTCGACCACCACATGGCCCAAGCGGGATATCAGATGGTGCGTTATGCGGATGATTTTGTGATTCTGTGCCGGACGGCCGATGAGGCTGTGCTCGCGTTGGAGCGAGTTCGGGTTTGGGTGACCGACAACGGTCTCACCCTGCACCCTACCAAGACGCGGCTGGTGGACTCGCGGGCGGAAGGCTTCGACTTCCTGGGATATCACTTCCATGGCGCACAACATTGGCCACGGGAAAAGAGCCTTCGGAAGCTCAAAGACAGCCTCCGCGCGAAGACCCGCCGATCCTCGGGGGATTCGCTCCCAGCGATCGTGGCAAACGTGAATCGGACGCTTCGCGGCTGGTTCGCGTATTTCCAACATGGCACGCGCAAGTCGCTCTACAAAGACCTCGATGGCTGGCTCAGAATGCGTCTGCGCAGCCTGCTTCGCCGCCGACAAGGCGGACACGGTGTGGCCCGCAACCAACGAGCCAGCTTCACCTGGCCCAATTGCTTCTTCACCGAGACCGGGCTGTTCAGTCTTCAAGCCGCCCATGCCTCGGTCTGCCAATCCTCACGAAGGTAAAACCATCAACCGGAGAGCCGGATGCGAGAAAACCGCCAGTCCGGTTCGGAGGGAGGAGCGGACCAAACCAATGGTCCGTTCCTACCCCTATCGCCGGTCTGCCACTGCTCCGCCCGGCGTGATTTTGACCGCGTACGCAAATGTTGACCGCATACGTGATTTTGACCGCGTAGCGGTCACATTTGAATAGCCGTGGGTGAAGCGCAGCGCAACCCACGGACCCGGATTCATATACCCTGGGTGTGCCACGTAGTGGCACGACTAAAATCCGTACGCTTCTGATCCCGGCCCTCACCTTCCGCGGCGCCACTCGCGTGCCACAGCCGACTCGCGCGACCCGTTGTGGCAACCCGCAGCGTCAGCGCGTGTGCCACTGCTTGGGAGCCACGGCCTCTCCGCATTGCCATAACCCCTCGCGTTCTCGGCGGCGGACAAGCAGTGCGCCGTAGTGTCTTTACCCTGCGCAATCCGCTCTCGTGCCACACTGCGATGCTCGGTGTGCCACTGCTTGGGAGCCAAGGCGCTTCGCCGCGGCGGACAAGCAGTGCTTCCCGACCCCGAAGCCTTCGTCCTTACCAGGAGGCCAGACATTACCAGTAGGCCAGGCATTCCTGCCTGGCTCCACTCAACTCCGCGCGTGTGCCACCGCTTGGCAGTCGCCCCTCCTCCGTCCCACAATCAACCCGTCGCGTTCCCAGCGGCGGACAAGCAGTGCATAAGAGCCTATCCGAAAACGATCGCAGTGGCCCTCTGCGGCCGGAGGATTTCAGGGCAGCAGACGGTTCTGGGACCGGCTCTAAAACGCCATGCATCAGGCCCAAGATGTCTTGGCAGCCGCGTCCCTACTCCCAGCGCCGCGCACACGTCCCACTGAGAACGGAAGACTTCGCGCCCTCCCCTCCCCTTACTCGCTAACCGTGACCATCTGCCGCGTCCCCGTGTTGTATGCCACCAACACGCGGCAAGCCTCTTGCTTCGTGCGCACTCCGTGTACCGCCCCCTTGGGCACGCGCAGCGTGTCCCCCGCCTTCAGCTTCAACCACTGGCTCCCCACCCGATGCTCGCACGACCCCGAGAGCACGTGCAGCACCTCTTCGCAGTTCGGGTGAACGTGTACCGGGTTGGTCTGGTTGGCCCGGATCTCCACGATCCCCAGCGTCATCTGCGCGTCCGCATCCAGCTCGGCACTCATCAGCCAGCGAATTTGCCCCCAGGGATACTTCTGCGGCTCGACCTTTTCCAGCGACGAAACCGTCCCCCGCGCTTCGTTGGTCTGCGCTTCCTTGGGCTGGGCCCCAAATGCCGCCGGAGCGATTGCCGCCGAAGCCGCACCCGCGCAAAGCCATGCTCGCCGCGTCAGTTTATCCTCGTGCATCCCCATCGCAGTTGCTCCTCGCTTGCCGAATCCCCGCGGGCCCTTCCCGCATGGCCCTTGTTATAGCCGCACGCCTCGCCCCCTTCCACACTCACCCCCCACCGCGCCCCACACTGGCGTGAACGACACTCTACATTCATACTGTACGAATCCAGTTGCGATTTCCTTTGCTTCTCCTGGCATCCATCCATGGCTCAACCCCAGCCTTCAAACCGAGCCTCCCTCCCGCGCCGAGCGAGTCCGCCGCGCCATCCGCTTCGGCTCCCCCGACCGTGTCCCTGTGGTCTTTTGGAACTGCGACCAGGCCCAAGGCGACGTGATGGTCTACCATCTCGCCCTCGGTGCCCCCGGCGACGGCTCGGTCAACGCCTGGGACTGGTCCACCAACGAATGGGGCTACCGGCTCGAACGGTTGAACGACGGAACCATGGGGCACCCCGTCGAGCCGTTCTATCACTGGCTCCCCTCGGCCCGAACAGATCCGCATCCCCGCCCTGCGCGAAGCGGAACGCATGTCGGCCGTCCCGGCCTTCTTCGAGACTTGCGAAGACCGCTACCGCCTGGCCAGCTTCGATCTCAGCGGCTTCACCGTCTACACCCTGCTCCGCGGTTTCGAAAACGCCATGCAGGACTTCCTCCTCGAGCCCGACGGCTTCGCGGTCCTCATGGACCGGATCGTCGATTTCGAGTGCGACCTGATGCGCATGGCGGCGCGGCATGGATTCCACGGCATCCACTTCGCCGACGACTGGGGCACGCAGTCGGGCATGATGATCTCGCCCGGGTTGTGGCGGCGGCTCTTCAAGCCCCGCTACGCCCGCCAATTCGCCTTGGCCCACGAGTTGGGTCTGGACACCTGGTATCACTGCTGCGGCGAGTTCCTGCCCATCATGGAGGATTTCCACGAGATCGGCGTCGACGTGCTCAATATCTCGCAGCCCAATGTCAATGATCTCGCCCAGGTCGGCAACCGCCTCCGCGGACGTCAGTGCTTCATGGTGCCGATCAGCTACCAGACCGTCTCCATCCAAGGCACCCCCGAGGACATCCACGCCGAGGCCCGGCGCCTCTACGACCTCTTGGCCGTGCCCGAGGGTGGCTTCATCGGCTACGTCGAAGAGTACAGCGTCATGGGCATGTCCGAAGAGAACTATCGCGCCTGCGGTACGGCCTTCCGCGCCTTGCCCTGCCGCCACGCCTGACCCCGCGCCGCTGGGTGTGCCACTGCTTCGTAGTAGTTGATCTACCGCTCAATGTCAGGTTTGGGTAGAATGGCCCTTGGAGGTTGTCGCGGTTTCAGTTTTCACCAGCGGGAGAAGGCAAGGATGCCAAATTTGTCAAAGAAATACAAGGTCGCTCTTTCTCCGGAGATTCGAGCGGAGTTAGAGGCGATCGCGCGGAAGACTTCTCTGGGCGTGGCGCAGGTGCGACGGGCGAAGATTCTTCTGATGGCCGATGAGGCCCATCCCGATGGGGGTTATCCCGACTGGCAGATTGCCGAAGAAGTCGGGCTCTGCGAGCGGCAGGTGGTACGTATTCGTCAGAAGTTTGTGAAATCGGGCGTGCAGCCGACCCTCGCGCGGGCGACGCGTTGCGACGCGGGAACCCACCGCGTTCTCGACGGCAAGGCGGAAGCCCATCTGGTCACCATTGCCTGCACGCGCCCCCTGAGGGCCGCGACCACTGGACGCTGCAAATGCTCTGCGACGAACTGAAGCGCCTGCATATCGTCAAATCGGTCTGTTGCGAGACCGTACGGCAGACGCTCAAAAAAACAGGCTGCAACCTTGGAAGACCGAACGCTTCTGCATCGCGGAAGCGGATCGACCGCGTTTCGTTGCGCGGATGGAAGAAGTCCTCGACGTCTACCAGGAAGCGTTCGACGACAAACACCCCCTGATCTGCATGGATGAGGCCTCGCGGCAAGTGCTCGAAGATGTGACGCCTCCCTTGCCCATGCGGCCCGGCACGCCCCGGCGAGTCGACGACAAGTACGAGCGGCACGAAGTCCGCTCGCTATTGTTGTTTTACAATCCCATCGCAGGCGGGAGGCGGGTGGGCTGCCGTGCCAGCCGCACGCGGTTGGATTGGGCGGAGGAGGTGCGGCAGTTGCTGGAGGTAGATTACCCCCAGGCCGATTTGGTGACGTTGGTCTGCGACAACCTCAATACGCACGACCTGGCGAGCCTGTACTTCGCCTTCGATGCCGAAACGGCCCACCGGCTCGCTCGTCGGTTACGCTTGGTCTACACACCCAAGAACGGCAGTTGGCTCAACATGGCGGAGATGGAATTGAGCTTGCTCTCGCGTCAATGTCTGGGGAACCGGCGATTTGCCACAACCAACGCCATGGACTCCGCCATCGCGGCCTGGCAGCAAGACCGCAATGACCAACGCTGCGGAACCAACTGGCGCTTCACTACCGCCGACGCGAGAATCAAGCTCCGATCCCTCTATCCTATACCTGACTCAGATCGGTAGACGCGGTAGTAGGTCAGGCACCCCGTGCCTGACAGTTTGGTTGCTTGGTAGGTCAGGCACTCCGTGCCTGACGACCGGCTGGATGCTCGTCAGACAACCGGCCAGCTTCTCGTCAGCCCGTGCGGCTGTGTGTCGCGTGCCGCCGGGTTGCCGGCGCTTCTCCGGCTCACCATCACTGATTCTGCTCCGCGCGTGTGCCACTTGGAAGTCGCGGCGTTTCGCCGCGGCAGACAAGCAGTGCGCCGTAGTGTCTTTACCCTGCACAATCCGCTCTCGTGCCACACTGCGATGCTCGGTGTGCCACTGCTTGGGAGCCACGGCCTCCGCCGCGGCGGACAAGCAGTGCGAATGGCCGAAAGATACTCGTTCCGCCCCCAAGGCGACTCACCAGCCAGTAGGTCAGGCAGCCCTCTGCCCGACACGCTTCGGCCGGCTCTGACATACGCTCATACACTGCTTCGCCACGCGCGATTTTGACCGCGTAGCGGTCACATTTGAATAGCCGTGGGTGGAGCGCAGTGCAACCCATGGACCCAGAATCATATACCCTGGGTGTGCCACGTAGTGGCACGACTAAAATCCGTACGCTTCTGATCCCGGCCCTCACCTTCCGCGGCACCACTCGCGTGCCACAGCCGACTCGCGCGACCCGTTGTGGCTACCCGCAGCGTCAGCGCGTGTGCCACTGCTTGGGAGCCACGGCCTCTCCGCATTACCATAACCCCTTGTGCTTCGCCGCGGCGGACAAGCAGTGCGCCGTAGTGTCTTTACCCTGCGCAATCCGCTCTCGTGCCACACTGCGATGCTCGGTGTGCCACTGCTTGGGAGCCAAGGCGCTTCGCCGCGGCGGACAAGCAGTGCTTCCCGACCCCGAAGCCTTCGTCCTTACCAGGAGGCCAGACATTACCAGTAGGCCAGGCATTCCTGCCTGGCTCCACTCAACTCCCGCGCGTGTGCCACGGCGCAGGCTGCACCCCAACACATCCCTTCGTGAATGCGTCTGCCGCGTACCGGTACCCGTTCCGACCCCGATTGAGCCCCGCATGGCCAATCCGCCAGGCCGGCCATCGGAAGGCCGAAAAACAAGGATTCCCGGCCCCGCGACTCCCTCAACGTCGCTCTTCCGCCGACAGCAGCGCACCATACAGCATTACACTGTGCAGCATCGTGCTCGACACGCTGAACTCCGAAAGGATCGGTACCCAGCCAACGTCGGCGAAAAGCCTCAGATCGGGCCAGTCCTTGGCCGGTGGGAAGAAATTGTCCTTGCCCGCCGAGGGATTGGCATACACGTAGAGCAACTGACTCTGCCAGCCGCCGAACCCCGTCGGGTAACCGTGGATGCCGAAAATCGGAATCCCCGGCACCGGCTCGGGCTGCGGATAACCGATCTTCGCCGCCAACGGATTGCTGTAAGGGTGCAACGCCCAGCGAATGTGCCGCTGCCCCAACCCGGTGATGAAAAGCGTTCCACTCGGTTGGCAGCCCAGTGCGAAATCTGCGGCCAGCAATGCCCCGTCGCGGTACCGCTTCTGGCCCGTCAGCCGCCAGGCCATCACGCAGAAATCCCCGCCGCTGAAGAAGTTCGTCCCGCAGCTCCATCCGTAACGGACCGGCCGACCGCCTACGCCCGTATACTGCATCCGGTAGGCGAATTCCCCATGCTGGCCAGCTCCCGATCGGCGGCAGCGACAATCCGCCGCCACGCATGCCTCGCGCAGCTTGCCGTCCACGCCCCCGCCGTCGCACATGCCGTAGCACAGCCACACGCTCCAGGCAAAGTGGCCTTGATGCCGCTCCTGATCCACCGCGGTCCATTCGCTCCGGCTTCTGCTTTCACAAGCGCCTCGTGATACTCCGCCTTGCCCGTCGTCCGGTAAAGCTCGATCGCCGCCAGTCCGTATGCGATGCGAAACTTCTCGCCGCCGTGCGCCAGCCCGTATTTCCACGCCTTCTCGGCCCGATCGAGATAGAACGCCGCTTCCTGCCGTCTTGCCCAGATCTTCAGCACGCCGCGACAACTGGGCGGCAATCGCCGCCAGCGAAAGGCTGCTGATCGGGTCCTTCGAGTAGACGTAGATCGGATTCTTGTCGCGGTCGGGTGTGGCTGTCACCGCGGCATTCGGACCCGCCCCGCCGCGCACTCCCGCCGTCCTCGACGTCCTGCATCCGCACCCAGAAATCGACGCCCCATCGAGCCTCGTCCACGAGGTCCGGCAGCCCGTTGCCGCTCTCCGGGATGTTCAGCTGGCGGTCCGTAAACGCCTTGGGAAACATCTCGTAGAGCGTGAGCAGCACCGCCGGAATGCGGACGTGGCCGATCAGCCGGTCGAAGTCCGCGGCATCGTGGTAGCCGCCCCACATCTCGAGCGTCTTGCCGGTCTTGATCGTCGGGTCCTTCTTGACCAGTTCGTCCTGCGTCCTCGCAGCCGTGCTCGACGATCGTGGCGCTGATCTCCATCCGGGCTCGAACGATGGCAGGGCTTGCGCGAACTCGGAATAGGGCTCCTGGATCTCGATGCCGCACCGCTGGTGGAAAATCGCCCGGGCGCAGTGATAAAAGGGCTCGCGTAAACACGTCGTCGGCCAGGCGAAAGTCATACGAACGGCCCACGCCCGGTACGACGATGCGATACTCGCCCGGCGTCGTGAAACCCGAGAAGTCCAGCTCGTAGACGTCCTCGCCCGTCAGGTTACCCCGCGTCGCTCGTGCTCGACGACTCCTTCGTGTCGTGCCGCGCCCGCAATCGGGCCTCGCCGCGAAACGCCGTCGGCCCGCTCGCCCGTCGACCACCCGAAACTCGCCGCACCTCCAACGGCAAATGGCCCGCGCTGCCCAGCCAGTCGCCCAGATAGGCATACTTCGCTCCGCTGGGTACGTAGCCGTATTGGTTCGCCTTGATCGCCCGGCTGACGTTGGACTGCTCGTCGAAGGCGATCGGAATCACTTCTCGCTCGATCCCCGACGTACGCATCACGACCCGGTATCGCTTCCCCGACTCCAGCGGTTGCGGCAGCAGCAGAAAGACCGTGTGACGGTAGGTGTCGGCCCAGAAAAGCGTGCCGTCGGGGTTGTCCAGCTGCTGCGTCCGTCCGATCTTCGCCGGCGCAAGCCCGTTGGCAAACCGGGGGTCGTCGTCGCTCGCGATTCGCCAGTTCTCGGGCTTCTCGACTTGAGGTAGGGCAGATCGCCGATGAACTCCAGCGCCAGGCAGGACGCGGTCTCCACCCAAGCCCCATCCAACCGCAAGGGCGGATAGCGTCCCGCGTTGATCGACTCCGCATCGTGCTGCTCCGATTCGATCACTTGCACGTCGTCGACCCAAACCGTTCCCTTGCCCAGCGGGGCGATCGTGATCGAGGCCAGCTCGCCGTCGCCGGAGGTGCAGGCCACTCGGGCCGAAATCCAGCCCCAGTCGCGCGTGCCGCTGCACGATCGGGCTGTAGCGCTCGTGTGACCGCGGACCGGCGATCCGGTCTTGCCCCACACCGTCAGCCGAATCCCCGCTCCCCGCACTCCTTCCGTCTTCACGTACGCCCGGACTTCGTAGGCGTATCCCTTGCGCATGGCGATCGGTTGCTTGGGATCCCAATGGCGCGCACCACCCCAGCGACGCCCGCTGCGACCCCTTCTCCCACTGCTCCCACGCTTCCATCCAGCCCGCATCGGTGTCGTCGCCTCCGGCCCCCACCAGCTTGACCGACTGGCGGCCGCGGTGGGCGACCGTCGCGTCCAGTTGCGCCTGCACCCCGCCCCTTTCGCCTCCAGTCGAAACGGCGCGACTCCCTGTTCCATGTCCCACGAGCCCAGCCGCTTTGCCTCTCCGGCTCCGCGCGAGGAACCCCGCGCCCAACCACAGCGACCCGAGAAGTGTGCCCCAAACCATGCTTCGGATCATCGTTCGCTCCTCACTTTGCTTCCCGGGCCCCGAAACCGGCGGCCGGTTCCCTCCCGTGCCGCTGCGTCATGGCTCCACCAACCCGTACTGCCCGCTGCCGACTTTCTTCAGTTTCCCCTGCCGCGCGCAACTCCTCCCGACCGCGCGTGGGAATTGCTCCGGCGGCATGATCCCCACGATTCCCGAACGCCGCCCGCTCGACATCGGTCCCACGCCCAGCCGCGACTGGTCGTCGAGCAAGGTCACTTTCCACCGTTTCCGAAACGCCTTGAGCGCCGATTTCAGATCCTGGGGAGTCGGCGGGGAGGACTCCGCCGCCTCCGCTGATGGTTGGCCAACGTCGGCTGACGGCTGGCCGGGTTCGCAGCGTGACTGGGTGGCGTCGGTGGAGTTGGCAGAAGGCTTGGCGGGGTCGGAGGGATCGGCGGAAGACATGGCAAACTCACGTCGCAGTCGAGGATGGAGGAACGAGGATCGGGCAGCGCAGTGCTCACGCACTCATACGCCGGATTCTATCCGAGCCAAACCCCGTTTGCGAATGCCACCATGCTCCGGGCCGCCCTTGCCGGCCCCCACGAACAAGTATATTCTTGGCCACAAGAGGATGGGGGACGGGCCGGTTCGCCCCAGCCTCTCCGCCTGACCGCACTTTCCGACATCGCGTGCGGCCACAGCTTTGTCGGCCAACCATAGCCGTTTCGCAAGTGGTTGGGGCCGTGTCTCCGTGAAGTGTTGATGCAATGACGTTTGCCGATGCAGTCTGGATCAACGTTCCCTCCCCGAAGTGCCGCCCGTTAGCCGACCTGGCGATCGATTCATGTACGAGCGATTTACAGACCGTGCCCGTGCCGCTATGCGACAAGCTGAGCGGCAGTGCGCCCGCTTCAACCAGTTGTACATCGGCAGTGAGCACATCTTCCTGGCGTTGCTCTGCGATGAAACCGCACGGGCAGTCGAAATACTGAAGCACTTCGGTCTCGATCCCGAGAACCTGCGGCACGAGGTCGAAAACCTCCTTGAGACCGACCCGTACCTGCCCTCAACGGGAGGCCTGGCGTGGAGCCCCGAGGCCAAGAAAGTAATCGAATACTCGATGCAAGACGCTGTCGCTCTGCGCCACAACCGTGTCGGCACAGAGCACATTCTGCTCGGGCTGTTATGCGAGCACGAAGGTGTCGCCGCCAGGGTCCTATCGACATCCGGCCTGACACTTGAGCAGGTCCGCAATGAGCTTCGTGCATTGCCCCCACGTCCCGAGGGCCGGCAAGCAAGTGGATAGACAATTGCCGCTGGCGAGTGTTGCCTGCAAGGTCGCGCGCTCGGCCGCCTTCGGCGGATCGGCCATCGGTTGCCCGTTATTGAGCCCGAATGGCCAATGCACCAGCCCGAACCACGCCAAGCCGGAAAACAACTCCTTGCAGCCAGGCAGTACCGAGCATTCCCAATGCAGACGTCAGTAGAGCCTTCTGGACGTCGGAATCATCGGCAACCTTGCCGAAGTAGCAGAACTCGCCCCGAACCTCCCTTGTCCAACGGCCGATGGCATGAGCGAAGAGAGCGAAGAGAGCGAAGAGGAGGAAGTCCGGGTGGGGTCTGGCGGGTTTGCCGACTCGCCCCCGCTTGGTAGACTTGGGTGTGGACGCTACCTCTCGCTCCAAGGTTTGGTGGCGTCACTGACACCCGCTCACGCGCGTGTCGTTTCCCTGCCCAAAGCCCATCCGGTGTCAAAACCAGTCAACCACCCGGATTGACGCGACAGGGAATACACGCAAAGGGTTATTTCATAAGACTTTGCGCCCGTAGCTCAAGGGATAGAGCAGCGGATTTCTAATCCGCTGGTTGCAGGTTCGAATCCTGCCGGGCGTGCTTCCACTTCCGCCGCAACCGTGGCTGCGGGAGGGATACGTCCCTCCCTACCCGTTGCCACCCATCCCCCAGCGCCCTTCAAAGCCGCGTCGCGCTTCGCCCTAGCCTGGCTACTCGTTCATCCGGCTCAGACGTTGAACGTCAACTCCCAGCAGGTCGGCAATGGGACGGGCGATCGCCGAATACTTCGTATACACCTCGTTCCCGGTCGACGGATACGCATGGTACGCGCCGGCCCCGTCATCCTGAAACACGTACACCTTTCCGTTTCTCACCCCCACAAGCTGCCGCTTCCCGGGAACTTCCAGACAATGGATCGGATCGTTGAGCAACTCCGATGCCTCGACCGGCAAGAGGTCCAGCCGAGTGCCCTTTCGTCCCCGAGTCCCGGGTAGCTCGTGCTTCGGATTTGAACTGTACTTGCGCATGAGTCGCCTCATCTGCCTGTCATGAAGGCAAGCATCACCAGCGTGAGGACGGCCAACACCACCATGCTGATCGTGCGCAGCTTCTGCGCCTTCGCTTCACAAGCGGCGCACAATGCCTGGCCCCACGAATCCTTGCGATGATCTTCGCAGAAGAATCTGCCGCACGTTGTGCAGGCACCGACCGAAGGACCGCCGCATTGATGGCATTCCATGTTCTATGTTCTCGCTCCGCCGCACGCACCCGACCGAGCCTCTTCCCTCCCGCCACCCGTCAGCCTATCCGCGCCGCACGACCCGTCAATAGGGCCCCGGCTTGAGCCCTCGCAGGCCTGAGGCTTCCCTCCCCTGACCCACAAACCAACCTGGATATCTGTTCGTCCGTACAGTATAACGGTACGCGTGATACCAGCGTTTTCCTGCCGGCCGAGGCCGTCGCGGCGTCCGTCGAAGTCCCTTGCGCCCGACAACTCCAGCACCGTACCGCCGTCAACTCACCCCACCCTGTCTTCCTTCGCGCCCTTTGCGGCTTCGCGGTGAAACTTCTGTTCCCTTGTCAGTACTTTATGGCAAGACCCTCGCGCCTCCGCGTGTCCCCTGCCTCCTAACTCCTAACTCCTGCCCCCCCTCCCCCCCGAGCGCAAAAAAAATGTGGCAGAAATCCACTTCCGTTGACCAACGCTCCAACGCACGTTACGACCAGATCGCCGCCCGCATCTCCGCCGCCGGCGACCTCTTCCGCCGCCAAGGCGCGATCGTAACCACGTGGCGCATGCGCGCGCGCGCAAGCTCGGACCGTACTTCCGCCTCGCCTTTCGCGCCGACGGTCGCCAGCAATCGATCTATCTCGGCGCCTGCACGAAGCTGGTCGCAAGAGTCCGCGCACTCCTGGCCGATCTCCAAGCCGTCATACGCCGTCACCGAGCCTACTGCGTTACCCGCCGCGAACTCCGCACCGCCCTGCGTCGCCGGAAAGCCGAGTGCGACGCCCAGTTGCGCGCCCACGGCTTCACCCCGCGCGGCTACGACCTCCGCGGCTTCCGCCGCGTCGCGCTCCTGCTCAAAATGCAGATCCTGCCGATCGAGCCTTGCCCAGCGGAACGGGGAGCCGTTGGCGCGATCCACAACCCTATATTGACCCCTACATAGGCAAAGATGTAACCGTTCACAGGCCGGCCGGGTAGAGTCGAGAACGGACGGAGCCATTCTTCGGCCGCAAGGCTCCATCATTACAACAGTCGCCTGACCGAAAACTCGGGACCTGCCCCCATCGCTTCCACTCGCCCTGAACGATTACTTACGTAGTTGCGTCTGGTAGTCCGTTCCCGGGAGAATATAGAATAGAGCGGACAGTCGCCTTGCCGTTTCGTTTGTGTGCCCGGGCTCTTCAAGGGCTATACATGCAGATTAAGGTCGAAGATGACCCGGCAGTGGCTAAGAACCTATCCCGGGACTGCCGCTGCGGCTCTAAGAACCTATCCCAGAACTGCCAGGAAAATGGTCCGCGGCCGGGGAATCCGGTAGCGCCCAAAGGTTCTGGGATCGGCTCTAAGTACCTGCAAGTCATCATGGAAACCCGCAGACACTGCGAGGTCCGCGGAACCCGCTTTGGAAAGAGAACAGACAATTACCATGGACGCATCTCCGATTTACCTCTTCAACACGATCTTGGACGCGGGAATCTGCGGGGTGGAGACGCAGCAACCGAAGATCGTAGGGGAATTGACGTCCTCAACCACCCGCGGGCCGACAGATTTGGCTGGGTGGATGTCTATGCTGTGGATCGTGTTTGGGCGAAGCGAATTCGAAAGGGGAAGCTCGCAGACCAGCTTCCCTCGCTGGGCCCGAATCAACTCTTTCTGAGTCCCCGCGCCCACGCCGCTTTGGAGGGACTCCGCTTGACCGGGTCTGTCCGCATACTTCCCGCAACGATCGTCGACGCGCGCGGAAACAAACTCGCCGACTACTATTTCTTCCACGCAACTGCGGCAAGTTTGACGTTCTGGACTACGACCGATCGGAGATCGATTACGACAACAAGGAAACCTTGGGAATCCGTGAGGTGCGTAAGTACGTCTTGCAGCCTGAGCAAGTACCGGCGGCGGACCTGTTCCTGGCCAAGCACGGCGACTGGATGGTAACGCAGGCGGTGGTGGATCGTTTCCAGAGCCAAGGGATGACCGGCTGTCGCTTCACGCCCATTGGGCGCGAAGGTGCCAGCTAACGGATAGCGGGGCGGCGCTGATGAAGGAGACTGAGATTGGGGGCCACTTTGCCCCTGCTGGGGTCCTGCGTGGCATCCAATCGTGATAAGTGTCGGCGCGGGGAATGAATCATCGGAAGTCCCGAGCGATGAGGGGAACGTAGCAAGAGGATGGCGGAGAACCGTGTGAGAAGTCATGAGAGCGAACGGGTCGCTCCTGGGGAATACGGGGCGACAGCCGGCGGCGCGGCCGGCGGCGCGGCCGGTGGGGCAAGGCCGCGCGTGGCGTGGGTGTGCGCCTCCTGATCGGCGCGGTCGTGCTGACCTGCGCCGAAGTGTTCTCCGGCGCCTCGCTGGGAAAGGGGCTATGGCATCCATTCACGTTGATCGTCACGTACTGGCTTTACTTCGCGCACTTCTTCTTCCTGACCACACTTGCCGTACGGACGGGCAGGACGTCGCTGGGAGCGCCGTACCTTTGGGGCGTTCTTTTCGGCCTCTACGAGTCGTGGATTACGAAGGTCATCTGGTACGGCTACAGCAATGACGGCAAGTTTGTCATGGGGAGCATCGGGCCCTACGGGTTCTCCGAAATCAGCATGGTGTTCTTCTTCCATCCCGTGGTCTCGTTGATCCTGCCCCTGGCGGTTGCCTGTCTGCTCTTCCCTTCGCTGCGACAGGTGTTTCCCCAACTGGCCTGGCTTACCGGGAGAAGTCGGGGGGCCCGGCTGCTGCAAGGCTACGTCGTGTTGTCCTTCGTGCCGATTATGGCGATGAACTCGCGCGGTCCGATGAATTTCGCGATCAATGCGGCGTTTGTGCTCGCGGTCCTGTGGGTCCTGATCCGGTTGGCGCGTCCAGGGTCTGCCGCGGCCGACGAGCGCTCGATCGTCACGTTCGGCCGTAGGGGCTTTACCGGGCTTTGCCTGTACCTCGCGGTGTTGTATGGCGCGGGCTACGTGGTGCTGCTGCCCGAGGGGCTTCCGTCCGTTGCGGTGCAGGCCTACACGCTGGTCTTCTATGCGATCGCGATCGTCGGGCTGGTTTGCTACCTCCGCCGCGAGCCGCTGCCGGCGGACGCCGTCGTAGTAGACCCGCGCGAGCTCCGCGTGGTGAGGAACCTGTTTGCACTCATGCTGGTGCTGGCCCTGGCTCTGTCGCCCCTGGCCGGCCGGCCGATCTGGTTGATTCCGATCCTTCCGAACTTCGCCGTTTGGACGCCTCTTGGATTCCTGCTGACACTGGTTGCCTTCGTCGCGGGCGTTCGCGAACGCGTTGCTTCAGGTCCTAGTGCCCCGTCCCCGAAATCCTGATCCTTGAGAAATCGATTCGAGGCACTCGTTCTGTCTGCTTTGCCTGCATCGGTAAAGCGGCGAGGGAACAAGCCCGCCCCGAACGGCAAGACTACCCCCGAAACATCGCCCAAAGCTTCTCCGAGAACCCCATGACGACCTCGATCAGGATGAGGATGATCACGATCCACTCCAGACGCACGGACCGTTCGTGGTCGGCCTCGTCGGACAGGGTCGTGTAGAGCGTGTTGAGCAGGCTCAGCTTGTCCTTGATGCTCCGGTTGACAGTGGTTGAGCCCGAGTGCCCGGGAAGCAAGGGCATAGACGCGGGCCAGGAATGCATCGGGAAACGGCTTGAACGCGTTGGTCACCGCTTCGCTGAAGGCCTGACCGTCGAGCATCAACTCCCGGATGCGCCGCATCGACGCCTTGACGCTCTTCGCCTGCGCACGGATGTCGTAGGACTCCTGCAGGCTGTCGTCGAGCCGATCGTCGAGGTAGTGCAGCTCGCGCAACTGGACGTTGGCCAGTTCGAGCACCGTCAGCACGTCCTCCATGTTCGTGCCGAAGACCAGCGCCGCGTTCCAGGTGATGATCGTCAGGTCGTCGTCGTAGTAGGCAATGCGCCGCGACAGCTCTTCCCGCCGTTGCTGGCGGGAAAGCGCCTTGGTGTTGCTGCTGAGCACCTGGGCCAGGACTTGTCCGTTGTCTCTGAGAAACGTCTCCAGGTCGCGACCGCCTTCTCCCAGCGAAGGGATCGCGAAGACCAGGTAGTCCTCCGCCTCCTCGCGGACCTTCGCTCTTCGGACCGCCGGGCCGATGGCTGCCAGCAGCGACTCGGCCCGCGCGCGGGCATCGGCCGCAAACTGCGGGTTGTCGTACAACTCGCTGCTGAGCGCGGCAAGCTGATCGAAGGTCCCCTCGAAAGGAACGCGGTATTCCACCGACACGGCTCCGAAGTCGTAGATCGTGATCGTGACCGTGTCCTCCGTCAGAAAGGTCCGGCCTCGAATCGGCTCCGATGGTCTGGCTGATGTGAACCGGCGCGGGCCGGAGATTCAGGTAGGCCGGCGTCCTCGCGTGATGTTGAAAGCCGCCCTCCTTCGCGCGTCTCCTGGATCAGACCCGCGCAGCGCTTGAGATCCACCGAAAAGCCGATATCCAGCGCGTAGTACACGTGGCAGCAACCACGGACGACAATCCCGGCGGTTTCAGTAGACGTCATGGCCCGTTCTCACTCCACGTACCTGACCCGTCAGGACCGCCCGCAGTGCAGCCTGTAACCGTTCCCAGGCCGCCGGGTAGAGTCGAGAACGGACTGGTCCATCTGTTCGGCCGCAAGGCTCCGTCATCACGCCAGCCACCGGACCGAAAACTCAAGACCCGTCCCCTTCGCTTCCCCGGCGAAAAACTCAATAAGACGTCTTTTCGAGAGCGTCGCTGGCGGCCTGGAAACGGCCTCCTCCATGATCTGCCTTATCGGCAGACGGATGCGGTCCGGACGGATACGGTTCCAGGATGCCCGCCATGTCCTGCCGCAATTTGCGGAGTTGGGCTTCCTGCTCGGGGCTGAACGACCCGGACCGCTGGCCGAGCGTGTCCATCCAGGTGATCAGCCGCGACCAGTCGTCCGACTGCAACTTCACGTCGTAGTGTCCTTGCTTGAGCAGCTTGAGCACGGGATTCATGCGGGCCTCGCACTGGCCGGCCACCGACCGCTGTTCGCGGTACCGCTGGATGACGAGATCCTTGAGGCTGGGCGAACCGTAGCCGACCATCGCGTCGTACGAGTGGGCCGCGGTGAGGTCGAACTTCTGCTCCTTCGGTGCCCGGCTGGTGGCATGCCACGCACTGCCGGTCGAGCACCGGCTGGACGAGCGTCGCATAGTCCAGCGGCCAGGAGCCTTCCGGTCCGGGCGTGAGCTGCGACGGCTCGCGGCGAGCGGCCAGCGGAGCATGGCGTTGGCGGGGCCGTGGTCCGCGCTCGTGGCAGCCGATGCAGGTCTGCGTCTGGCCCGGCTGCAGGTAGCTCCGCTCCGCATCGTCTGCACGGCCATCCCGTCCTCGTCCAGTGCCTGCATGAAGAACGTCACGCCCGCGGGAACACGGAACCACGCCGATCCGTCCGCCTCGACCGGCACCGTGCCCAGCACGAAGCGGCCGGTGTCGTGCGTCGTCACGCCGATCGACGGCGAGTCCATCGTGGGATGCGTCTTGACCGGCATGCCCACGATCCGCAGTCGCTTGATCGTACCCGGCGGGCACGCCGCGGAGCCCTGGTAGACGTTCACCAAGAGCATCCGCCCCTCCGGCGAGCTTCGGTCGCGCGCCTGGCTGCCGACAATCGGCGGCCGCGGCCGTGGCCGGACCGGCAGCGGGTACTGACTGCCCATCGCCGGGTCGCGGTAGAGCAAGGTCAGGTTGCCGAAGGCGTCGTACAGGTACACGCCCAGCGCCGCCGTGTCGTTCGTCTCGCCCTGGAACCGCAGCGGCCGGTCGCTCCAGGCCACCAGGTAGTGCTCCTCGGACAGCGGGAAGGGATTGGCGTAGTAGGTTTCCGGCTGTCCTTCGCTCTCCGGGAAAGGGCACCTCGGGCGTCAGCCGCGTCAGCGCGGCCGGCACGTCCGGGCCGTAGCCGCGGATCCAGCAGCACCAGGCTCCCGGCCGTGATCGAGTGGTGGCCCGAGGCAGTGAAGATCAGCCGCCGCGAACCGGGGATCGAGCGGGCCTCGAAAAAACACTCCGGGTTCCGCGTGTAGTTGCCGAAGACCGCCTGCACGCCGGTACCGTCGGGCAGCGTCGCCCACAGGCCCATGTTGTTCTGGCCGTAGCGATCGACGTAGTCCCAGCGGGAATAGAGGATGCGTCCCTGGTCGTCCACGCTCGGCGTCCACTCGAACATCTCGAAGGCCGAGATCGGCCGCAGGTGCTTGCCCGTCGGCGTCCATGACGTGCAGCGTGTACACCGCACAGGGCCGCTCCGGCCCGCCGCCGCAGCGGACGTAGCATTCCGGCAAGCGCCGGATCGGCCAGACGTGGCCGGCCGCCGTCGTCGCGGCTGCACTTGCGTCGCCTGGCCGCGCCGCGTCGAACAGAACACGATCTCGCCCGTGGGCAGGTAGCGGCCGTCGAAATCGTTGTACTTGCCGAACGTCAATTGCCGCAGGCCCGTGCCGTCCACGTTCACTTCGAACAGGTGATAGAACGAATCCTCGGGCAGCCGCGACTTGTCGAGCTTGTCGGGCCAGTCGCTCAGCCCCGGATAGTGCTTGCACCAGGCGAACAGCACCTTCGTGCCGTCGTACGACACATCGGGACGCAGGACGTTGCCCGGGCGGAAAGCTCTCGGTCAGGCACTGCAGCTGCGGGATGGTCGGTCTTGAAATCGTGCAGGACGTACAGCCCGCCGCCCGGCTGCGACCACCAGCCGAGGTACTGGTCCGACATGTGCGACCACGTGCCCGGGGCGCCGCGCACCAGCACCAGGTCGTCGAAGTCCAAGGAGCGGGTTGGCCAGGGCCATGCGGCGGACGGTCCAGCGGGCCTGCAAATACAGTTCCCGCCGAGTTTGCTCCGTGGCGTCCGGCGGAAGCACCCTGGCCGCCGTGCGGAGCTGTTCGAGCGTCTTGACGTCCTCGTCGACCCTGGCCCCCAAGCGCCACAGGTCCGCCGCCAGGCGAAGCCCCTGCTCGATAACCCTCCCAACCGGATAGCCGACCGTCGCCGGGCCTTTGCGCGTAGACCATTCGCAGACGCTGCTCTGCGTGGCCGGGCGGCCGAGGGCGACGTTCCGGCCGTCGCCCTGCCCGTAGATCTCGACCTCGTCCAGGTGCAGGCAGTTGCTGCCCGGCACTTGAAGCCGAACGTATCGGGCAACTGCCCCGCCAAGCTTGACCACCAGCGGCTTGCCGTCGGTCTGGCCGAGAAACTTGGTGCCGTCGTGCTGATACACGCGCAGGAAATTCTGGTCGTCCTGGGAAACGAGTACCGCCAGCGGTGCGGCCCGCCCGGCCACGCTGTCACAGCGGTTGTAGATCACGACGCGGTCCACGGCCATCGCCGCGCCCAGGTCGACCTGCCACCACGGAGCGTCCTCGAGCGCCGTGTGAAATCCCCACTTGCCGTTCTTGACGCCATCGCAACCGCCAGCCGCGTCTTCCGCCGGCGTCGCTTCCGCGGAGCCGCGAACCACGTCCTGGCGGAGCCAATCGGCCTCGATCTGCCCGCGGCTCGGCGGCGCGGCGGCGTCATCCGCACGGGCCTCTCGCAATCCCGCGAAGAGCGACAAGACCATCAGCATACGCAGGCATCGTGGAGACAATTCCGGCAGGCGATCCATAAAGGACTCCTTGGACTGACGCGGGACCTGCTTCCGCGGGAAACGGACGGACGCTATGAGGGCCATTATCGCTGAGACCGCCGGTCGGCGCCTATAGCGGGCGTAGTGAAGACCGATCCATCACAACTGTCCACATGGTCAATAGTTGGCTACGGCCGGGCCGCAAAGCCTTGCTTTCCGGCCTCCCGATCGTCGGCCCGGCGCGCGGGCCCTGCGGGGCTCAATAAGGGTTGTCCTGCACCCTACAATCGTTTGGGCCGGTTGTTGTCGCCAGACATCTCCAGACGACCGGGGCATGATCCGATCGGCCAACGCAGGATGGAAGGGGACGAATCCCGTGGCGGATGGCGATTCCAGCAAATCAGCCGGCGGTGGGACTGAGGTCTATCCCCTCGAGCATGTGTCGCTGGAAGAGGTGCACGGCAGCGTGCAGTTGCCTGGCCATCAGGCCGGCTTCTGGCGACAGATTCGAGCATTTATCGGACCGGCCCTGCTGGTGAGCGTCGGCTACATGGACCCTGGCAACTGGGGTACAGATCTGCAAGGCGGCGCCCAGTTCCGATTCGGGCTGTTGTGGGTGGTCGGTTTGGCCAGCCTGATGGCCATGACCTTGCAGGTAGTCTCGGCGCGTTTGGGCGTGGTGACGGGGAAGGACCTTGCCCAATGCTGCCGCGAGTGGTACCCGCGTTGGACGCGCTGGCCCAACTGGCTGATGGGCGAGGTCGCCATTGGCGCCTGTGATCTGGCCGAGGTGCTCGGCAGCGCCGTGGCCCTCAACCTGTTGTTTCATATCCCGCTGTTATGGGCCATCATCATCACCGCCCTGGATGTGTTGGTGCTGTTGGGCTTGCAGCGCTTCGGAATGAGGACTATTGAGGCCGTGATCGCGGTGTTCGTGGCGACCATCGCCGTATGCTTCTTCGTCGAACTCTTTATTCTCCCCGAGACCCAACCCAGCTTCGCCGAGATGGGACTGGCCCTGTTCTCCCCAAACCTTCGAGAAGCGGGGATGATTGTCGTGGCCATAGGGATCATCGGGGCGACCGTCATGCCCCACAACTTGTACCTGCACTCGGCCCTGGTTCAAACCCGCAAGCTGGAAAAGGATGAGGAATCGATTCGGCGTGCGCTGCGATTCAACACCATCGACTCCACCGTGGCGCTGAGCATCGCGTTCTTCATTAACGCGGCGATCATGGTACTTGCCGCGACGGTGTTCTTCGGTCGGGAAAGCGTGGCCGTGGCGGGCGGCGACGTCGTTGTTTTTGGACCCGAGAGCGACTGGATTCGCGTTGCGTACCTGACCCTTGCTCCGCTTTTGGGAACCACCGCCGCGAGCACGCTCTTCGCCGTGGCGCTGCTTGCAAGCGGTCAGAGCAGCACCATCACGGGTACGCTCGCTGGGCAGGTGGTCATGGAAGGCTTCATGCATTGGAGGATTGCACCATGGATCCGGCGGCTCATCACCCGCACGCTCGCCATCCTCCCGGCGATTGTCATCATCGGCTTGCGAGGCGACAGCAGCGTGAACGATCTTCTGATTCTGAGCCAGGTCGTGTTGGCGCTTCAACTTCCGTTTGCCATGTTCCCGCTCCTGCATTTCACGTCCTCGCGAAAACGAATGGGAGCATGGAAGAACGGTTGGTTCTTGATGATGGGCGGTTGGGGCAGCGCACTGTTGATTACCGCAATGGACCTCTACGGTCTACCCGATTCGCTCACCGAGGCGTGGAGAGTCATCACCGGCGGATAAAGGTCCGCGGAATGGAACGGGAGAATCATGTACAAGACCATTCTCATGCCGTTGGACGGCACCGCGACAGACCGCGGTATTATCGAGCATATCAAACAGCTCGCGACGATTCTCCACAGCCGCGTCGTGGTGTTCCACGTGGCGACCAGCTGTCGCTGCCCAATGGCACGGTCCGGACGCGGGCGGTGAAGCGGTGGAAGCGAGTCAGGCGTATCTCGACCAGATCAAGGCCGAACTGGAAGCCGCCGGCATCTCGGCCGAAGCGGAACTCGCTTACGGAGACCCGGTGCGGGAGATCGTCAAACGGAGCCAGCAGAGAGACTGTGACCTGGTAGCGATGGGAACGCATGGGCACCGGGGGGTGGCCGACCTGTTTCTGGGAAGCACGGCCAGCCCGGTGCAGCACAGCGTCAACGTGCCCGTTCTTCTTCTCCGGGCAAAATGAGAATTCGGCGGACTTCGCCCCAGTCATGCAGGGCGCGCAGGCAATCATCCACACATGCCCCGCGTAGGCTTATCCCCGGTGACCAACCGGTGCGCGAGAGTGGTAAGGAGTCATCATGGCGATCTTGCTGGAAACCAATCCGGCTACCGGCGGTCCTGGGATCGAACCCCGCTGGACACGCAGCGACAAAGACGGCGTGGGCACCGCCTACTCGGCTTTGAGCCGGGTCTGGTTTACCGTCTCCAAGGGCATCCTCAACGAGATCTACTACCCGACCATCGATCGGCCGCAAATCCGCGACCTGCAATACCTCATCACCGACGGGGAAACCTTCTTCAGCGACGAACGCCGTTTGGTGAACACCCACGAGTGCCTGCTCCCCGACGCGCTGGGTTTTCGCATCACCAATGTCGATCCCGGAGGGCGCTTACCGCATCACCAAGGAGATCATCACCGATCCGCATCAGGACTGCTTGCTGATGCACACGCGCCTGGAGGCGGAAGCCGAACTGCTCGCCAAGCTGCGGCTCTTCGCCTTGCTCGCGCCGCACCTGGAATCGGGCGGCCGGGGCAACTTCGGGAACGTGGTGCAGACCAATTGGGGAAAAGTGCTCACGGCCCACAAAGGCGCTACTTGGCTCGTGCTGGCAGCCTCGATCCCGTTCTTGCGATGCTCCTGCGGTTATGCGGGAACGACCGACGGCTGGCAAGACCTGGCTGCGCAACTTCCGCATGGACTGGGAGTTCGACTGTGCGCCGGACGGCAACATCGCGCTGACCGGGGAACTCGATATCCGGCAGAGCCAGGAATTCGTGCTGGCGCTTGCCTTCGGCGAGAGCCTCCATCACACCCTGGTCACGGCTGCGCAGGCGCTGGGCACTTCCTTCACCGCTCACCGCAGGCGCTTCATCGAGCAGTGGCAGCGTGTTTGCCATCACATGCAACCGAAGATGGCGGCGGTGACCGGCGACGGCGGCTCGCTCTATCACGTCAGCCAGAACATGCTCTTGGCACACGAAGACAAGACCTACGACGGTGCCTTGATCGCCTCGCTGAGCATCCCCTGGGGCGAGTACACGAGCGACGACCTGGAAGGCTACTATTTGGTCTGGACGCGCGACATGTGCCACAGCGCCAGCGGCCTGCTGGCTGCCGGCAGCACCGAGGTCCCGCTTCGCGCCCTGATCTATCTGGCCTGGACTCAGAAGGAGGACGGCGGTTTCGACCAGAATTTCTGGATCAACGGCGAACCGCACTGGCGCCGCATCCAGTTGGATGAGACTGCGTTTCCCATTATTCTCGCCTGGCGTCTGCATCAAGCCCAGGCGCTCCAGGATTTCGATCCTTATCCGATGGTGCTGAAAGCGGCCGGCTATCTGATCTGCCATGGACCGGTCACTCCGCAGGAACGCTGGGAGGAGAACAGCGGCTACTCGCCCTCGACGTTGGCGGTGCATATCACCGCACTGATCTGCGCCGCGGCCTTCGCCCGCGAGCGAGGCCAGCAGGCCACGGCGCAGTATTTCGAAGAGTACGCCGACTTCCTGGAGTCGCACATCGAGTCCTGGACGGTGACCACCGAAGGTTCGCTGGTCCCCGGCATTCGCCGCCACTTCATCCGCATTCATCCCGCCGATGCCGATGATCCCCAACCCGACGAAGACGCCAATCACGGCATGTTGGAGTTGCGAGAACCAACCGCCCGGCGCGCCTATCGCGTATCCGGCCAAGGATATCGTCGACGCGGGTTTCCTCGAACTGGTCCGCTACGGCATCCGCAAACCGGGCGATCCCCTGATCGAGGATTCGCTGCGCGTGGTGGACGCGATTCTCAAGGTGGACACTCCCTTCGGCCCCTGTTGGCGGCGGTACAACCACGACGGCTACGGGCAGCGGGAAGATGGCGGGCCGTTCCAGGGCTGGGGGTACGGCCACGCCTGGCCCTTGCTTACCGGGGAGCGCGGGCATTACGAACTGGCTGCCGGGCGCGATGTGCAGCCTTATCTCCGGGCGATGGAGCGTTTTGCCTCATCGACCAAACTGCTGCCCGAGCAAGTCTGGGCCTTGCCGGACCTGCCCAACGCCCACATGCTTCTCGGCCGTCCCACCGGGGGCGCCATGCCGCTTGTGTGGGCGCATGCCGAATACATCAAGCTCGTGCGTTCCGCGACGGACGGCCAGGTCTTCGACATGATCCCGGAGGTCGCCGACCGCTACCGCAACCGCCGCAAGGCACCGCCCCTGGAGATTTGGAAATTCAACCGACAGGTGCGCTCGGTACCCGCCGGCGGAACCCTGCGGATCCAGGCGAACTCCCCGTTCCGGTTGCACTGGACCTGCGACGAGTGGAACCAAGCCCATGACACGGACTCCCCGCCCATCGAAACCGGCCATGAGTATGTGGACATTCGAGTGTCGCCGGAACAGCGGGCTCCGATCCGCTTTACGTTTTTCTGGACGACCGCGGGGCACTGGGAAGGACGGGATTTTCAGGTCGGCATCGATGTCGGACGAGGCGGAGGTTCCCGCTGGACCTGACGAAAGCAGGGTGTACCCCACCGCACCTCGATCGCCGGTGCGTCGGTTCGATACGTATGAGCCCAAGGAGCATCGCGAATGATCCAACTGAAGCGAGTTTACGAAAAGCCTTCGCGAAAGGACGGCCTGCGAATCTTGGTCGATCGGCTGTGGCCGCGTGGTTCGACCAAGGATCGCGCGGCGGTGAAGTTGTGGCTGAAGGAGGTGGCCCCGAGCACCGAGTTGCGCAAGTGGTTCGCTCACGACCCGGCCAAATGGAAGCAGTTTCAGACGCGTTACCAGAAGGAATTGGGGGAGAAGAAAGATGCCCTTGATCTGCTGAAGCAGAAGAGCAAAGAACACACCGTCACCCTGCGTGTACGGCGCGCGGGATGAGGAGCACAACGAGGCGCTGGTTCTGAAAAGGATCCTCGAAGGTCACGCGTGATGATGCCTGCTCGAAAGGAGGAACACGACATGGAACTGGGCATGATCGGATTGGGTCGGATGGGGACCAACATGGTGCGGCGTCTTCTGCGCGCCGGGCACCGGTGCGTCGTTTACGACATCCATCCGGAAGCCGTCCAGGCACTCGTCAAAGAGGGGGCGGTCGGGGCAACGTCGCTCGAGGACTTCGTGCATAAGCTGAGCAAGCCCCGCGCCCTCTGGATGATGGTGCCGGCGGCCGCGGTCGATCCAACGCTGAAGGCCCTCGTCCCGCTGCTCGAACACGACGACGTGGTCATCGACGGCGGCAACTCTTACTACCACGATGACATCCGCCGCGCCGCCGAGCTGAAACCGAAAGGCATTCACTATGTGGACGTCGGGACCAGCGGCGGAGTCTGGGGGATGGAGCGTGGATACTGCCTGATGATCGGCGGTGACGAAGCGGCCGTCCGGCGTCTCGACCCGATCTTCGCGGCCCTCGCCCCTGGCATCGAGACCGCGCCTCGCACGCCGGGGCGGGAGAAGGTGAGCGGCACCGCCGAGCACGGCTACCTGCACTGCGGGCCGGCCGGCGCCGGCCACTTCGTCAAGATGGTCCACAATGGGATCGAGTACGGCATCATGGCCGCCTACGCGGAGGGGCTGAACATCCTCCATCACGCCAACGCCGGCAAACAGCAGCGGACTGCCGATGCCGAGACCACCCCGCTGCGCCACCCCGAGCACTATCAATACGACCTGAATCTGGCCGACATCGCCGAGGTCTGGCGCCGCGGCAGCGTGATCGCCTCGTGGCTGCTGGACTTGACCGCGCTGGCGCTCCTCGGCAGCCCGGATCTGGCGAACTTCAAAGGCCGGGTTTCGGATTCAGGCGAGGGCCGCTGGACGGTCATGGCGGCCATCGACGAGTCAGCCCCGGCCCCGGTGATCAGTGCCGCGCTCTACGATCGTTTCAGCTCGCGCGGCGAGGCCGATTTCGCCGACAAGGTGCTCTCGGCGATGCGTTACGCGTTCGGCGGTCACGTGGAAAAGGCTGCCGCCCCCAAGGAGGTGCCTGATGACCGCCTCTCATTCGGACGCGCTGGTGCTCTTCGGTGTGACGGGCGATCTCGCCCACAAGATGATCTTCCCGGCGCTCTATGCGATGGCGAAACGAGGCGCCCTGAAGGTCCCGGTCATCGGCGTCGCCTCCCCGAAGTGGAGTCTGGCGCATCTGCGCAATCGCGTGAAGGACAGCATCAAGCGATCGGGCGGGATCGACAACCAACGCGCCCTCCACCATCTTCTGTCCCTGCTCAGTTACGTGAGCGGGGACTATAACGACCGGGGCACGTTCACGACGATCAAAGAGGCGCTGGGTCGCGCTCGGCGCCCGGCGCACTACCTCGCCATCCCGCCCTCGCTCTTCCCGACGGTGATCACAGGGCTCGGCGCCGCGGACTTGGCCGATCATGCACGCGTCATCGTCGAAAAGCCGTTCGGCCGCGACTTGGCCTCCGCGCGGGAGCTCAACCGCGTCGCGAGGTCGGTGTTCCCGGAAGACTCGATCTTCCGCATCGATCACTTCCTCGGGAAGGAGGCGATCATGAATATCCTCTATTTCCGCTTCGCCAATTCGTTCCTGGAGCCGATCTGGAACCGCAACTACGTGGCCAGCGTCCAGATCACCCTGTCCGAGGATTTCGGCGTGGAGAACCGCGGCGCGTTTTACGAAACCGCCGGCTGTCTGCGCGACGTGATCCAGAACCATCTCTTCCAGGTCGTCGCGCTGCTGGCCATGGAGCCGCCGGCCTATCGGGGCTTTGGCGCCGTGCATAGCGAGAAAGCCAAGGTCTTCCAGGCCATGCGCCCTCTGAAGCCCGACGACCTGGTGCGCGGCCAGTACGCCGGCTACCGGAAAGAGCCGAACGTGGCGAAGAATTCCGACGTCGAGACTTTCTGCGCCCTGCGGCTTTTCATCGACTCGTGGCGTTGGGAGGGCGTGCCCTGGTATCTGCGCTCCGGCAAATGCCTGGCCGAAACGGCGCACGAGGTCCTGGTGGAGTTGAAGCCGCCGCCGCAGGAGCTTTTCGCCGACTCAGCGCCGGCGACCGGCCGGGCCAACTATCTGCGATTCCGGATCTCCCCCAGTTCCGCCGTCGCGCTGGCCGCTCGCGTCAAGCGCGCAGGGAAGGAGTTCGTCGGCGACCAGCGAGAACTCTACCTGGTCGAAGAACAGCCGGGAGAGGAATCGCCCTACGAGCGGCTCTTGGGCGACGCCATGGCCGGCGACGGTGCGCTCTTCACCCGTGAGGACGCGGTTGAGGCCGCCTGGGCGGTGGTCGAGCCAGTCCTGAGGACCCACCACCGGCCCGCCCCTACAAGCACGGCAGTTGGGGGCCGAAAGAGGCTGACGCGCTCATCGCAGCAGACGGCTGCTGGCACAACCCCAAGCCCGAGGAGGCATCCGGATGACGCAACTTGCTCCGGTCGTGTTTCTGCTCGACGTCGACAACACCCTGCTCGACAACGATCGGGTCATCGCCGATCTCAAACACCATCTGACGCAAGCGTTCGGGGTCCGAGCGCCAGCAGCGCTACTGGACGATCTTCGAGGAACAGCGCGAGGAGCTCGGCTATGCGGATTATCTCGGCGCCTTGCAGCACTACCGGGCCGAGAATCCGCGCGATCCGCATTTCCTGCCGACCTCCTTCTACCTGCTGGACTATCCCGTTCGCCAATCGCCTGTATCCCGGCTCGCTGGACGTGATCAAGCATCTCGGCAGCTTGGGGGCCGACGGTCATCCTGTCCGACGGCGATGTCATCTTTCAGCCGCGCAAGGTCGAGCGTTCCGGGCTGTACGAGGCGGTCGAAGGCCGCGTGCTGATCTACATCCACAAGGAGCAGCAACTGGACGACGTCGAAAAGCGCTATCCCGGCCAGGCATTACGTCCTGGTGGACGACAAGCTGCGCATCCTGACCGCAGTGAAGAAGGTCTGGGGGGCACGCGCTGACGACCGTTTTCCCGCGGCAGGGGCATTACGCCCACGATCCGAAGGCAGTCGCTGCCTACCCGCCCGCGGACATCACGATCGAGCACATCGGCGATCTGCTCCGCTACGACCTGCCTGCGCTGTTGCGGGTCCGTCAGGACGGAAGTACCAGAACCGCATCGGAACCTACTGGAGGAGAGGAATCATGAAAGCCACCCAAAAACTTCACGAAATGGGCCAGAGCCTCTGGCTCGATAACATCACCCGCGGTCTGCTCACCAGCGGCACGCTCCGCCGCTACATCCAGGAGTTCTCGGTCACCGGGCTCACCTCGAACCCCACGATCTTTGACCACGCCATCAAGAACAGTCACGACTACGACGACGCCATCCGCCAGAAAGTGAGGGAAGGCAAATCGGGCGAGGCACTGTTCTTCGAACTGGCGATGGAAGACCTCAGGCAGGCCGCCGATTTGTTCCGGCCGATCCACGACCAGACGAACGGCGTGGATGGTTGGGTGTCGCTGGAGGTGTCGCCCCTGCTGGCCCACGACACGGCCGGCACCATCGCCGCGGCCAAGGAACTCCATGCCCGGGCGGAACGCCCGAACCTTTTCATCAAGATCCCGGGCACCAAGGAGGGCCTGCCCGCCATCGAGGAGTCGATCTTTGCGGGCGTGCCGATCAACGTGACGCTCCTGTTCTCCCGCGAGCAGTACGTCGCGGCGGCCGAGGCGTACCTGCGCGGCATCGAGCGGCGCATCGCCGCCGGCCTGAACCCCGATGTCGGCTCCGTGGCGTCGTTGTTCATCAGCCGCTGGGACGTCGCGGTGAAGGACAAGGCACCTGAGGAGCTGCGCGATCAGCTCGGCATCGCCATTGCCGAGCAGACTTACGAGGCGTATCGCGTCCTTGCTCAACTCGCCGCACTGGCAGCGCATCTTCAACGCCGGCGCCCGCCGCCAGCGCCTGCTGTGGGCCAGCACCGGGACCAAGGACCCGAAGGCTTCTGACGTGCTGTATATCCAGGCGCTGGCCGCACCGTTCACCGTAAACACGATGCCGGAGGCAACATTGAAGGCATTCGCCGATCACGGCGAAATCGGCCCGACCTTGCCCACGCATGCCCGCTACTGCGATGAGGTATTGGCCAGGTTCACCAAGGCCGGGATTGACGTCGCTGCCCTGGCCGCCCAACTCCAGGACGAAGGGGCCAGATCGTTCGTCAAGTCCTGGAACGACCTGATGGAGTGCATCGCGTCCAAAAGCGAGACGCTCAAGAAGGCGGGTTAATCCCGAAGAAGCGAAGGATGAAAGACGCAAATCCTGGTTGTTGACGTGGGTGGTAACCGTTCACAGGCCAGTAGGGGACTGGTCCATTTGTCGGCCCCCAAGACGTCGTCATCACAATAGGCGCGTGACCGAAAACATGGACCTGTCCCCTTCGCTCCCGCCAAGAGCTCCCCCGCACGTTTGTATCCGGGTCATCCTTGGCGGCGGAAAAGACGGTTGCCGGGGTCCTGAAAGCTGCCGAGGGCTGGAACTGCGAGGTGGTGTCGATGGGCTACCCGCGCCCGCTTCTCCGAGACAAGCCGGTGGCGGAGCCGCACAACCTCGCGCCGGGCCGGCTTTGACTTCGAGCCTGCGTTTGGGCGTTCCGTCAAGCTCACCAACGACGTGGCCATGCGTCACGAGCTCAGCGCAACGCGACGACGTACCCTCTACTGCACTGCCTTCGCCGTCTGTTCGGGCGTGGTGATGCCTGGGGGCAATTCGAGGATGCGGATGTTGCGGAAGTGAATCTCCGAGCCTTCGGATTCCAGGCAGAGGTAACCTTTGTGTACTGAGGAATCCCGAATGGAATTCACAAACTTCCCGTTGATCGCCAGTTTCACCGTGCCGTCGACGCAGACGACGTCATAGGCGTTCCACTCGCCCTTTCCCTTGCAGCGCAACTCCCGCGACATGCTGCGGTTGCCGCGCGGATTATCCGGCGTGGCGGTCAGGCCACCGGCACCAAACAGTTCACCGGAAATATAGCCGATGTGCTGAGGCTTGCCATCCTTGGTCGGATGCAGATTGATCCATTGGAGTTCCAGCATCTGCACTTCCATGCCCTTGGGCAGCCTCTTTTCCGGCGATACAAATCCCTCGCTCCAAACGAATACCCCCGAATTGCCGCCGGGCTGCATATGACGCCACTCGATGTGCAATACGAAATTCTCGTATTGCTTTTGCGATCGCATCACGCCGATGGGCTTGCCGCTGCACACCAGCAGGCCGTCCTTGACCGCCCACGTATCCGGCTCCGTGTTGACGTTCACCCAACCCGTCAAATCGCGGCCATTGAACAATTCCACGAATTGTGGGGCATGGGCGGCCCCATCGGAATCCGGCGACCGGTCACCGGCCATGCACTTTGCGGTGGGCGGCAGGGCGAATCCCACAAACAACAACAGCGACAACGCCCTCGACATCACCCAAATCGCGTTTTTCATGGCTCACTCCCAATTCTTCGGAAGATGGAAACTAAACGTGGTCTTGTTCTATTTGGGATGACACCGCAGCTTCAACGCCCAATCGGTGTCCGACTTTGTCTTTCCGCCAGGAAACGGCGGCAAGGGTAGCGTGCCGTCCGCACGAGCGGTGATTGCGGAAGTCGTTGCCGCGTCCCAGCCAGCGGCCGGTACGCGGATCGAACCATTGAGCCTGGTAGTCTCGCCCAAAGGGCAGGCCGGACAGCGTGGCCTGCGGACAGTCTTGCTCGAAGTACAAGCAGCACCAGGTCGCGGCTCGCCGTCGCCGCGCAGTAGGCCCAGCCGTCCAGCGACTTGGCTTCGCCCGATCGGCTGGGGGAGACCAGTTCGACGGCCGGAACCAGGTCCTGGTACCGCCGACCTTCGGAGAGTACGAACGTCTTCAGGTGCCGCATCTGGTCGGCCGACGGCCACTGGAGCACTTCCCAGATCGGATACTCGGAGGCGGCTTCGACTTCGCCGCTCCACAGACCGCCCTTCCAACCGCCCGCGCCGTAGATGTGGCCTCCCAGCCCGCCGGACAGCACGCTGCCGTACATGGCCGAGCGGCAATAGCGGGCGGCCTTGTCCGATCCGGGCTCGGCGTCTTCCATGCCGTCGTAGTAGGGTTCGCCGTTGATGCCGGGCACCGGCGGCTGTCGCCCGGAAGATCTCGGTCAAGTACTCGTACACGTCGTGGGTGCGGCGATTGCCGATCTGGTGGAAACCGAGCCAGCGGGCGCGATCGGTGTGGCCCCAGTTCCGCAGCGACGAAGGATTCGAGTTGGTCCCGGCCAGGCGTGCCGAACGGAGGATGGCCGAATTTCTCGATCACCAGGTTGGCCGCCGCGTTCCAGTCCTCCGTGGCGATGCTCTGCTGCCGGCGTGTCGAAATGGATCGGACTGAACAGACAGATGTTCGCCTGGTAGCGGCTCCAGACATATTGGATGTACCGCGTGTACGAGTCGGGCCAAGGGTAGTACCGTTTCCAGCCTTGCCCGATGTCGCGGCGAGCCACTTCGATGAAGGGGATCATTCCCTGGGCGTTCAGGTAGTCGACTCTTCTTGTCCAGCGACTGGAAGTACTCGGGATTGATGCGATTGAGGTCGGGGAAGTACTTTTCGTAGCCGGGCACGGTGCCGGGGAAGCGAAACGCCCGTCGGCCCTGCTTCGTCGGTCATCTCTTTGGCGCTTTCCGTCCCGGCCTGGGGCCAGGCCGACCGCAGGATCATTCCGTCTTGCGTTTTCCATCGGGCGGGCTTACCGTCGTTGGCCCAGTTCGGAAACGCGGCGATCATGGCGATGCAGTTGAACTGCTGGTGCGGCGGTAACGCACGTAGTCCTTGAAGCCGGCTGTGGGTCCCAGCGGCCGCGGCGTGTCGTCTTCGTACCAGCGAAAGCGGAACGTGGGCGTGGCCCACCAGGTATCGCCCAGCAGGAAGAACGGCGTGCCGTCGGCGATACTCGAAGGCGTGGCCGTTGCGGCTGGGCCGGATCATGCCCCGCCGGCAGGGGTTCTTTTCAAGCTCGGTTTCCGTCCACGCCACGGCGGTGAATGCACCCCGAACGCCCTGCAACCCAGGATCCGCCACATTCGAACCGCTTCTCCAGGTCCAGCGGCCGGGGGCCGTTGCCAGGACGCGAACTCGAAAGGTGGAACCACCGTCCCAGAAGCCGTAGCATCGTTTGTCGAAGTTCGGGCCTTTGAGATCCACCCAGACTTGGACGTCCGTGTAAGGATTGTCATACTGCCGCTGGCTCTGGAGCGTGATCTCCACCTTCTCCCACACGTGCGGCGAATCGGCGCGGATCTCGTCGGCGGGAGTCGGACAGACGAGGGCGATCCCCAGGAGTGCGCAATACACTATTCTGCTCATGGCAGCCGCCTTTCTTTCATGATCGCTCCCCTCCTCGTGTTTCCCACCGGTCGTTCGACCGTATCGCCAGCGGGATGAATCGTAGCAGACCCTGGACGTCGTTTTCAACCTGGCAGGTGGCCAAGTTACGGTCGAGCATGGGGGATGAGGCCCACCGGCTTGGGATGGATCCCATTTCAGGGTCGGGACGCTACACTGGGGGCTGCTGCCGTGGTGGGGGAACTCCTGACGGACTGCGTCGTAACCGTTCACAGGCCAGCCGGGGACTGGTCCATTTTTCGGCCCCCAAGACGTCGTCATCCCAGTAGCCGCCTGACCGAAAACATGGACCTGTCCCCTTCGCTTCCCGTGTGGCGTAGCGATGTACGAGGAGACCATGTCAATGATCGCTCGACCTTTTCGATGGGCACTGATTCTCCTGATCGCAGGGGCGGCGGTCGCGTCTCTCACGAGACCCGAGGCAGTTGATCGCCAGCGAACAACCGCAGGTGCAAGCGGCGTGCGGCGGCGTGCCCATCAAGCGGTTCGGCTTCTGCTGGGTGCTCGGCGAGGCCCCGAACCTGCTCGACGACGTGCCGCTCCAGGCGGGCAACACCGCCCCGCGCGTGAAAGTCCATCCCAAGGAGAGCAGCCAGATCAAGCGGAACTATCTGGGCGTGACCACGACGCGCATGCCGCGATCGACCGAGAACGACTACCTGCCGCTGGAGGCGATCCACCTGATCGACGGCAATCGCCAGACCTGCTGGATGAGCCGCGGCCAGACCGCGGCCCGACGTGCAGCCGGTGTGGATCCGCCTCGATCTGCCGGTGGAGCGCAGATCGAGCGCGTCGTGCTCCGCAAGCGTCCGCCGTCCGATCAGCCCCGCAGCACGCTGGGCTGGGTGCCGATCCAGGATGCGGTCGAGGTCGGCCGCGGCGTGCCGGCGACGATCACCATCAAGCTCAGCCGCGACAGCCGCCAGTGGGAGACGGTCTTCGACGGCCCCACGGGCGACTCCGCCGGCGAAACTCGACTGCGAGTTCCGCTTCGCCGCCCGGCCGGCCAAGCAGATCTGGATCACGGCGGGCAACCTGCCGCTGGTCGAGAACATCCTCTACGCCTTCTCGCTGGCCGAGGTGGAAGTCTACGACACGGCCGGCAAGAACGTCGCCCTGGCCACGTGCGGCACGGGCGTGACGGTCAATTCGACCCATCACAGCCCGGGCCAGGAGCTGGCCGCCCACCGCTGGTACTGGCCGCTGCACTACGACGCCGGTTTCAAGTGGGCCCGCGTGGGCTATCACGACGACCCGATCAACTGGCATTGGGTGGAGAAGGAGAAAGGCGTGCTCAAGATCGACCCCGAGACCGACGCCGCCGTCACGGAGTTGGCGTCGCACGGCGTCAAGATCGTGATGTCGCTCAACTTCGGCAATCGCCTGTATTCGGGCCCGCCGACGCGCGCGATGCCGCAGCTCTGGGAGTGGAACTACGACATGCCCGCCCCGCCGACCACGCCCGAGGCGCTGGCCGCCTGGACGCGGTACGTCGAGTTCATGGTGAAGCACTTCCGCGACCGGGTGAAGCACTTCGAGATCTGGAACGAGTGGAACATCTCCTGCTACTGGGGCGCGGAGCCGAGCCTGGAGCACTACCTGGCCGTCGCCCGGGCGGCCATCCCGGTGATCCGCAAGCACGCGCCCGAGGCCAAGATCATGATGGGCTCCTGGGCCGGCTTTCCCCACGGCATCAGCACGTGGACTCCCGCGCAGCTGGCCGCCCAGGAGAAGGAGATCCTGCTACCTCCAGGCGACGCGCGCAGCTGGCCCGCGAGGTCGACGAGATCGGCTGGCATCCGTTCTACCAGACCGATCCCGAGCAGCTTGCAGGACTACACGGCCGACGTGCGGGCGCTGCAGCGCTGGCTCCAGCGGCGTCGGCTTCCGCGGGCACTGCATGGTCACCGAATGGAACTACAGCGCCGTCTATCCGCCGCTGTCCGAGGCCGAGGCCGCAGCAAGGCCTGGTGCGGCGGCTTCAAGGCCACGGAGATGGAAAAGGCCAAGTACGTGGCCCAGGTCTTCACGCGTCACACGGCGCTTGGGCCTGGAGTCGTTCTTCTGCGAGATGTACTTCCCGCATTTCGGCGTGCTCGACCTGAGCCTGCTGCGGCGCTCGTTCGACGCCGATCCCATCTCGCCGCTCCAGCCGCAGGCGGCCTACTACGTCACGCGGAACCTGGCCACGATGCTCGACGGGCTGGAGCCGGGCGAGTTGGAGTACTCGATCGATCGCGCGCCGCCGCAGTCTCGAAGCGTTCCCGCTGAAGTCGCCCGACGGCCCCGCCCTGGCGCTCTGGCTCGGCGGCCGGGCCAAAGACCACTGCGAGGGCGTCGCCGGTCGACGTGCGTCTGAAGATCGCCCTGCCGCAAGGCGACGGCCTACGACCCCATGAACGGCGTGAGCCAGGAACTGACCGTCACCCGCAGCGGCGACGCGGCGATCCTCAAAGGAGTCCTCGTGCGCGATTGGCCGCTTGTCATCCGTTGGCCCGAGCGGTGATTCGGAACCGTACCGCTACCGCGATGCCAGCGGTTGAATACCTCCGAGGCAATTCCAAGGAGCATGATCCATGAAACGCAACGTTCAACGCATGACGAGCCGGCTGATACCGGCGGCAGCCATCGCCATCCTTGCTACGTTGGTGGGCGGATCGACCCGCGCCGGAGTGCCGGAGTCGTACCGCAAGCTGTGGAACGATCCGGCGACGGCTCAGCGCATCGAACGCAACATCGAGAAGCACCGCAAGGGCGACGCCATGCTCGAAGTCGTCGGCCCGGACGGCCAGCCGGCCAAGGAAGTGTCGCTGGAAGTCCGCCAGCAGACCCACGAGTTCCTGTTCGGCTGCAACGCCTTCGTGCTCGGCCAGCTCGACACGCCCGAGAAGAACCGCAAGTACGAAGAGGCTTTCGTCCGCTTGTTCAACTTCGCCACGGTGCCGTTCTACTGGGAAGGCACCGAGCCGACGCAGGGCGAGCTGCGCTACGCCGAGGGCAGCCGCGACATCTGGCGCCGCCCGCCGGCCGATCGCTACCTCCCCTTTGCCAGAAAGCACGGGATCACGCTCAAGGGCCATCCGCTGCTGTGGCACGCCTACAATCCGCCGTGGCTGCCCAAGGACGCCCAGAGTCTGAAGAAGCTCTACCAGAAGCGGTTCGCCGAGATCGCCGAGCGCTACGCCAAGGAGATCACGATCTGGGACGTGGTCAACGAATCGCTGTGCTGCCCCAAGACCTATCCGCTCTATTCACCCGACCGGGCCTACGTGGCCTGGGCCTTTCGCGAGGCCGCCCCGCTGTTCCGGCCCGACAACCTGCTGATGATCAACGAGGTCAATTTCGCCAGCGGTAGCGCCGGGACGGCGAATCCCTACTATCGCCAAGTGAAGCAACTCCTGGCGGAGGGCATCGGAGTGAAGGGCATCGGCTTCCAGTTCCACTTCTTCTCGGCCGACGCGCTGAACAAGAGCATTGCCAGCCCTGCCTACGCCCCGCGAAACCTGCTCGACGTCTACGAGTCGTTCGCCGCCTTCAACCTGCCGCTGTACGTCACCGAGATCACCATCCCCACGCCGCCGGACGACGGCCAGGCCGCGCAGGCCGAACTGGTCGGCAACCTCTACCGGCTCTGGTTCAGCGCCCCGCAGATGGCGGGCATCACCTGGTGGAACCTGGGCGACGGCACGGCGGTCAAGGGCGAGAACAAGGCCCAGGGCGGCCTGGTCGACGAGAACCTCGAACCCAAGCCGTCCTACCGCACGCTCGACCAGCTGATCAACCAGGAGTGGAAGACGCGGTTGACCGGCAAGACCGACTCAAATGGCGACTTCCGCTTCCGCGGCTTCTACGGGAAGTACACGGTCAAGGTCACCGCCGGCGGCCGGACCCAGGAGTTTCAGATCGACCTGGCCAAGGGCGGCCGTACCACGCACAAGCTCGCCCTCAAGCCGTAGAGACTCGGGTTTCGGAAGAGAGGACTTGGAGGATGTGAGACGGGTTCCTCAAGTCGACGCCATGCAAACCGCGGCCCTCACGGCTGCAGCGAGGGCGAGCCCTGCCGAGTCATTCCATCCCGCAATGATTCCCGAACCGGAAGCCACAACGACCACCGGAGGAAAACAGTCATGCAGACCGCATCTGTGAGAGCGTGTTGGGCGATTACATTGCTGGCGGCGTGGGCCGGCCACGCGGGGGCCATCGAACCGAAAGTCGTCGACGCTTTACAGCCGGTGCGGCTTACGCGGCCGGAACTGTCGGGCGAGATCGTGGTCGACGATGAACTGACAAGCGAGACGGTCGCCACCGCCGACACGAAAACCACCATCGCAGTGAACTACGGGCGGCCCTTCGAGCCGCCCACGCGCCCGGCGTTCATCCCGCTTGCCGCCCGGCGCGGTGGAGCCCGGCCGGCTGGCTGCGCGACTGGTGCCTGACGGCGAGGGACGGATACACCGGCCACATGGACGAGGTCCATGAGGAGTTCAAGCAGAGCCTGGGCCGCCGATCACAAGATGACCGGCGAGCGCCTCAACTGGCCCAAAGGCGGCTGGCCGTATGAAGGCGGCGGATACTGGTTCGACGGCCTGGTCCGGCTGGGCTACGTCCTGCACGACGACGCGCTGGTGCAACAGGCGAAAAGGCGTCTCGACGTCGTCGTCACCCACATGAACCCCAACGGCATCCTGTTCCTGTGGTGGCTCAACAAGAACAATCCCGACGATGTGAAAGGCGATCGGATGCGACGCGGCCTGGCCCATGTGGGCCAGCGGGCTGCTGGGCCGCGCCCTGGCGGCCTACTACGCCGGTTCCGGAGACCAACGCGTCTTGCAGACGCTGGAAACGGCCTACAGCGGCAGATCGCGATTGGCTGCGGCTGGGATGGGGCATGTCGAACCCCTGGCCGGCGTTTGAAACCTACACCTGGACGGGAAACAAGGAGATCGCCGCGGCGCTGACGGCGCTGTTCTCCAAAGACGGCGGCGGCAAGAACCCGGCGAGAGTGGTCCTGGAACCGCTACCGCCGGATGCCCAACACGAAACCGGGGGCCGAGGCCAACGATCACGTCGTGCATTTCCTCGAAAGCACGACGCCCTGGGCGCTGGGCTACCTGTGGACGGGCAACCGCGAGTTCCTCGACGCGACCCTCGCGCTGGCACGACCTCCTCGAACGCGACGCCATGCAGCCCTCCGGCGTGCCCGTCGCCGACGAGTATCTACGGGCCGACCGGCGCGTTCCGGGGAACCGAGACCTGCGACGTGGCCGGCTACCTGTGGAGCCAGATCGTCCTGCTGACCGTCAGCGGCCAGGGGCGCATGGCGGACCGGGCGGAACGGGCGTTCTTCAACGCCGGTCCGGCCACCGTCGCGCGCGATTTCAAGACGCACGTCTATTTCCAGAGCCCCAACCGCATCGTCGACAACTCCCCGCCCTGTCCCCACGGGCCCGGCGCGTCGGGCTGCTCGTACAAGGCGACGCACTACCCGCTGTGCTGCACGGCGGCCCTGAACCGCATCCTGCCCAACTACGTGATGCACATGTGGATGGCCACCTACGACAACGGGCTGGCGGCCACGCACTACGGCCCCTGCAAGGTGTCGGCGCTGGTGGCCGATCGCGTGCCCGTCGAGATCGTCTGCCGGACCGACTACCCCTTCAACGACGTCATCGAGATGAGCGTGAAGCCGGCCCGGGAGGCGACGTTCCCGCTCTCGTTCCGCATTCCCGGCTGGTGCAAGAATCCCGAGTTGAGCGTGAACGGCTCCGGCGTCAAGGCCGCGCCCGACGCCAAGGGATTCGTGCGCGTCGAGCGGCTCTGGAAGCCGGGCGACGCCATGCGCCTGCGGTTTCCGATGTCGGTGAGCGTGAAGACGGGGCGCGACGACAACGCCGCAGGGCGCGCCCTACGCCTCGGTCTCCTACGGCCCGCTGCTGTTCGCCCTGCCGATTCCCGACACCCAAGGCCCGAACACGCCCGACCCGGCTGCCAAGTGGAAGTATGCGCTGGACGTGCAGGGCGAGAAGCTGGCGGCCGACGATCGTCGTGGAGCGTCAGGCGATGCCCGCCAAATGGGACTGGCCGCTGGCATCCCCGCTGAAGCTGCAGGCCAACGGCGTGGCGATCGACTGGAACCCCGACCCCAAGTCGCCTCGTCTGCCGTCCGGACCGATCGCCAAACAGGGGCCGCCTGAGACAGATCACGCTGATTCCCTACGGCTGCACCAAGTTCCGCGTTTCGATGTTCCCAATTGCCGGTTCCAAGGGGAAATAGTCCGCATGGCTCCCGTCGGTCCGCTGATTTCCCGCTTCAGAACCTCGTCGAACGTCTACGGGCAATGATACCCGTACTAAGCTCGACTTTTGCCCTTTTTCGGACGACCGAAACTCGCGTTGTTTGGGCTTTTTGAAGGTTCCCCAAGGTTTTAGCACACCCAAGAGGTGCGACGGGGCTTTTCAAAACCCGCGCGACCCGTTGAATTCCCGGCAATTTCGAGTATCAAGGCTCCACAAAAAGGGCAAAAGTCGAGCTAAGAACCTATCCCAGAACCGCTGCTGGAACCCTGTGCGGCCGGGAAATCACAGCACCGCCCACGGTTCTGAGATCGGCTCTAAGACCTGTGCAGGCGGTTACTGCGTGCCGAGCGGTCCGGCGGTCGGGCTAGAGTAGCTCGGAATGGTCCCTGAAGAAAGCGACGTGCCCGCTTGCGCCACGGGGCACTGCGTTTCCCAGACCGCTGCCGGCCATGCCGCTCGTGCCGCCAGGGGAGTTGCGCGCCGCGTCTTGTGAGTCCATGCCGGACGGAGCACCGGAATTCGCGCCGGGCGCTCCCCAACCCGTTGCGGTTCCAGAGGCACTGCCTCGGCTGCCTTCGGGACCGGGCGCATTGCCTGCGGCTCCAGGGCCCGGCATGACGCTCAAGGGCGACCCGCGCCCCGGCCCCATCGGCGAGCCTGGACCGCAAAGATCCACCGCCGGCCAGTTCTCGAAGCTCGGCATCGCCCAGAGCTGTTCGGCGTTGGGAATCGGCTGATTGATTGCTACGTTGTTCAACTCCAAACGCAACTTGAAAGCCTGCGTTTGCCCCGTGGCCGGCGCCGAAATCTCGATCGAACTGGGCAGGATGGCCCCGGACCGCGCGTCGTAGCGGTAACGGCCCGCAATCGCGCTGACGATCGGCTGGTTGGTGGCGTCGAGCAGGTGCTGCGCCAGGACGGCGCCTCGTCGCGGGTCGAGGATCGTTACCTTGGTATTCGTGCCGGAATCGGTCGCCACCGGCGTGCGGATCTCCAGGTTTCCATCCTGGCGTGCGAAGGGGCCCTGGTGCGGAAGCGCGGGATCGAGGTGTACCAGGCCAAGAGACTCGATCACCCAATAGGGATCGACCGGAAGCACGCGCCGCATCGCACTGCCGGCGAATTGTCCGTGGCGACAGTAGTAGACCGCGGGGGGGTCGTTATGCCGCACCCAGAACCAGAACAATTCATCGTTGCTGCCCACGTCAAGTTCCTGCACGCCGCCCAAAGGCAAATCGGCGCGGAGTCGCAGCCGCATCGGCCGCTCAAAAGCGATCGTCGCGCGCAACGTGGGAAAACCGGTGCCCGACAACGACGCTTGCCCCGTGGAGAACGATTGCACCGCCTGGTTGTTGCGATTCACAACCTCAACCACTTGGGCCATCGTGGGCGACGGCGGCAGGGTCGCCGGCAATCGCCGCAACTCGTCCTGCGCGGGCATCAGGAAACGGTTGCACTGCGCCCCGCTCAAGCTGAGTAGCCCTACGAACACGCCGAGGAGCACGCCGCTTTGATATCGGGTCATCCATCACCCCGCTCGGGCAAACAACAGCTTGGCCAGTTCATCCTGGATCGCCTGCACTCGCGACTCATCGGGCACTGCTACCGCCACGCGATACGTCGCCTCTTCCCGGGGGCAGTACAGCACCAGGTGCTCGCCCACCCGATCGTCGTGCTCCTCCTCTTCCACACGGAGCACGCGCCGGCGCACCAACAACGGCGCCAGCACATACCGCAAGTCCTCGTGGCCGGGTTGATCGGCAAGCTGTGCGAAAAAGTGAAGCATCACGTCGTTCGGCGCCCAGTGCATGCGGTGCGCCGTGGGGTTCGGAACCTGCGACTTCCACCAGCCGATCGCCCCTTCCGGCGCCCCCGGCCAGGCTTCGACCGAATAGTCCTGACGCACGACTTCCGCTCCCTGCGCAAGAAGCACCGAGTAGAACTCCTCGCCTGCCGCCAGTTCGCGGCCGGTTGCCGCGCACCGCCGGCCGAAGCGCGCTGGATCTCGTAGTCCATCGGTCGCACTCCGCCTGAGGCTGCCCGAAGCCGCCGCTTCCCCGCCCCGATCCCGTTGGCAGCCCCGGTCGTGGGCTCATGGGCGGCAAGAGATTACAGGAAAAGGCCTTCCGACTCAATACGCAGTAAAAAACCGCTCGCTGGTTCCGCCAGGCCCAATACGCAGCCGAACCTGGCGAGCACAGCGCGGGCAGCGACCCTCGTAGGCCGTCTCGGCAGCGTTGACGTAAATCCTTGTGTACACGTCACAACAGGCGAAACGTATGCCTACGAACCGCCGCCCCGAATCTGCCTCCCGCCGTGCGGGTTCGGGCCCCGGATCGCTGGAAAGGTCCAAATGTTCGTCCGACACAGCTATATCCCCGCGAAAGGCAATCGCAGACAAAAGCAAGAGATCTCCAACTGCCACCCCCTCTGAGGAACCGTTGCCAAGCCGAGTTCAGGTCGGCTTGCCACAGTGCCACCAAGACGGGCTGTCCCACGGTGTTGCGGCTGGCGAGACTGCGGAACATGACGGGCGACAACACTCTAGCCTACCCGCCCCGCCCCAAACCCGATAAGACCAGTTTTCCCCTCCTGTTCGCTCCGCCGAACGTCGGATCGCAACCGCCTTGGCTTCCGCGGCCGAAAAAGGGTCGCGAACCCCGCGGCTTGACGCCGACACTATGCTTCAGTAGACTTCAACTTAGTCTCCAATTGGTTGAGGAACGTTCGAGTGAGCCGCGCCGTGAACCTTCTAGGCCTGTTGTTACCGCTCCTTGCGAGCGGCCGGCCCTAGGGTTTGCGCAGAGACTGCGGCAGAGGAATCCAGACTGCAACGAACCCCAGGGCCGTAACAAGCCCTGGGGTTCTTCGTTTCCATCGGATCGCGAACATGACTCGTTTCACTCTCGCATCGCTGCCCGGCCGCGCCCGTGGCCCCAGGCGATTGGACCCCACGAGGGCGTGGTTGGTGTTGCCCGTGCCGACCAGGGGTCGGCGGCCGACGACGTGACGAGCCAAACTGCAATCGCTTTCTGAGCCAGGAATCTACGCCCATGACCGATTCATCTCCTTCCCGAAGGATTATCATCTTCGACACGACGCTCCGCGACGGCGAGCAATCGCCGGGCGCGAGCATGAACCTCCAAGAGAAAATGGAACTGGCCGAGGCGCTGGCCGAGTTGGGCGTCGACGTGATCGAGGCGGGCTTCCCCATCGCCTCGCCCGGCGACTTCGAGGCCGTGCGCGCATTGCCCAGGCCGTGCGCGGACCGGCCGTTTGCGGGTTGGCCCGCTGCCGCGACCAGGACATCGATCGCGCCTGGGAAGCGGTGCAGCCTGCTCCGCGCCCGCGAATCCACGTCTTCCTCGCCACCAGCGCCATCCACCGCGAGTTCAAGCTCAAGATGACGAAGGAGGACATCGTCCGCTTCGCCGTCGAGGGAGTCCGTCGTGCCAAGGGATACTGCGACGACGTCGAGTTCTCGCCCGAAGACGCCGCACGCACGGAACTCGATTTCCTCTGCCGCGTCGTTGAAGCGGCCATCGACGCCGGCGCGACCACGGTCAATATTCCCGACACCGTCGGCTATGCCACCCCGGCCCATTTCGGCAACGTCATTCGTACGCTCCGCAACCGCGTGCCGAACATCGACAAGGCCGTCATCAGCGTGCACTGCCACGACGACCTTGGCCTGGCCGTGGCCAATAGCCTGGCCGCAGTCGAGGCTGGCGCAGGGCAGGTCGAGTGCACCATCAACGGCATCGGCGAACGGGCCGGGCAATTGCTCGCTCGAAGAGATCGTCATGACTCTGCGGACGCGACACGACTACTACCAGGCCCGATACCCAGGATCGTCACGCAGCGGCTCGTCCCCACCAGCCGTCTGGTCTCGGGGATCACCGGCCTCGCCGTGCAGCGCGAACAAGGCGATCGTGGGACAGAACGCGTTTGCCCACGAGTCGGGCATTCACCAGGACGGGATGCTCAAGGAGCGGACTACCTATGAGATCATGCGGCCCGAGGATGTCGGCCTGAGTAAGAGCAACCTCGTGCTCGGTAAGCACAGCGGCCGCGCTGCCCTGGCCGATCGCGCCAAGGCGCTGGGCTTTCACCTTTCCAGCGAGCAGCTCAATATCGGTGTTCGAGCAGTTCAAGATGCTGGCCGACAAGAAGAAGGAAATCTACGACGCCGACCTGGCGGCCCTCGTCGAGCAACAAATCCGCGCCGTGCCCGAACTTTGGACGCTGGAAAGCTACCGTCTGAACTCGGCCACAGGCCAGACCCCCGAGGTGACGCTCACGGTTTGCCACGGTGGCCGGTCGATGACGGAAACCATGGCCTCGGGCGATGGTCCCATCGATGCCGTCTTCCTCGCGATCGAGAAAGTCACCGGGTTCTCCGTGGTCTGCAAGGATTTCCACGTCCACAGCGTGACCGTGGGCAAGAACGCGCAGGGAGAGGTGATGGTTCAAGTGGAGCACGAGGGCCAGACGTACCGCGGCCGCGGCGTGTCGACCGACAGCGTCGAGGCCAGTGCCAAGGCGTTTTTGAGCACGATCAACCGCATCGCGGCGGCCGCGCCGAAACAGTCGGCGACGACCCGCTAGCGATGTTTGCCAGTGAGCGCACGATGAAGAGCAATCCCTGCCGCTCGTGGGCCGGCCAGCCCACGCGCGGCACGCGGCCGAGTGGCGGAATGGTAGACGCACGGGATTTAAAATCAGACCCGTGACCAATCTAAAGCAACCCAGAGCCACATTACCCCCGGTTTTCCCGGGGGTTTTTTGTTGGGGTCATGGGGCAGGATTGCCCGTACTTGAAGCAGGAGAGGAGTGCAGGAGGAGTGTGAGTTACGACGCGGGTCGTAATCGCCATGGGGTATAGACCCCAGACTCTAAGCACCGGAAACGTACCAACGAAAACAGCGGGAAAAATCTATTGAAGTCGCGCGCACGAATCTGCTAGGTTTCTCCATCGCGATCATCCGGCGTCCGGATCATCGCGACCGACCCATCGACCGGAGAGACACGCGCCATGGACACCCCATCCATCTTATCCGCGATCCAGCAGGGATTCTCGGTGTTGCTCGTGACGTCGCGATCAGCCGTGCTGGCCCACGAGACCGGCAGCATCCTCGCGACCGTGGGCCCCGCGGCCCCAGTAGCAGCGGTCGTAGACCTCCGCGGTGCGCGGGACTGGCTCGTGCAGTGGACTGGCGGCCGGACTGACCGGACATACTCCACGGCGGAGCTGGCTAAGCTCAGCGAGACCCCGGCGACCACGATCATCTCATGGGCCGAGGACGGGGTAATCGCCCCAGAGCGGCGAGACGGCAGGTACTACTACCGTTTCGCCGACGCGCTCGGGATTATGGTGGCGGCCAGCCTGCGGCGCAAGGGGATTCCCCCGCGTGTCACGCGGGGAGTAGCTCGCTACATCTCCGGCCCGATCACGATCCCCGAGAGCGCGCGACCGATCCCCGAGATTCTCGCCGCGCCTCAAGGCCGCATCATTGTCACCCTCCACTCCCCACACGGCTCGGATGCCCAGCGACTCCGATATATCGGAGTGACTCATGCTACGCGTAGACCTGGATTCCCAGGCAATTAGACCGCTCGTCGAGGCTGTCGTCAGCGAGGTACTGACCCGCATGTCCGCCGAGCTGCTGCGGGCTGGCCAGCCCTGCTACAGCCATGCGGACACGGCGAAAATGCTCGGAATATCGAGCTACACATTGCACGAGCTGCGCCGCGCCGGCCAGATCACTGGATCGGCAGCGGGTAGGCGCTACGCATACTCGCGGGAGGCGATTGTGCGGTATTTGACACGCGCCGAGAAGTGAAAAAAATAGCCAACCCGGGAGGCATCCGACGGGTTGGCTGATGAGCGTGAGAGCATCGCTAGGGCAGTCACTACTCGTGCCATAATCATACCCAGTGTCTCCACCCAAAGTCAACTATATCTGGCTGCGCGAGCACTTCGCTGCGGTGACCGCGGCATGTGGTGGCGGCAGTGGCAATGGCGGCAGCGATGACGACGACACCGGAGCCCATGGCATGATCTCCCTGGCTACGATGACCCGCGCGAAAAAATGGAGATTCGATTTGGTGTGCGCGGCCCAATCCGATGCCGACCACCTCGCATCCCGCGCCGGCATTGCCGCGCAGGCAGGAGACTGCTACCACGGGATCAATCTGATCTCCCCGGACGCAGCCCAAAAAATCCGCGTCGAGCACCGACGGGGCACCGAGGCCGAGCTATCCCACGTGCTGGCTATCGGGATGGATGCCGACGCCGGGGACAAGCCGGGCCACCACTACCCGCCGCAGCGCGTGCTACTGGATGCGACCGAGAGTATGCCGCTCCAGCCAAGCCTGGTGTATCTGTCGGGCCGCCCAGACGGCGGGCTGCACGTCTGGTGGCTGCTGGCCACACCGCACCCCATCGGAGATCCGGCGTCTCGGGTGTGGGCCAAGGACGTCTCCCGCGGCTGGCACGCCATGCTACGGCTGAGGCTCGGGGAGCATGAGCTGGACAGCACATGGGACCTGAGCCGGGTGTTGCGCCCTGCGGGCTCCGTCAATCACCGCTATGGCACTGTGGTAACCCCGATCATCACCGAGCCGGGCCGGCGGTATGGGATCGAGCAGATCGCGGCACTCATCCCCGCGGAGATGATGCCGGGAGAGCCGAGCCATAGTCAACCTGTCCAGCCTGGCGCGACTGCCACCACCCCAGCCCCAGCGATCGCACGAGCAGCCCGGCGCCCCAGTGGCACCCCGGCTGTCATCTCGACCGCTGACGCGATCGAGCAGGCACGGCGGTATGTCGCAGGGATCCCTGGGGCTGTCAGCGGTCAGCACGGGCATGATCGCACCTACCGCACGGCATGCGTACTGACGATCGGGTTTGGGCTGGGGATCGTGGACGCTCTGCCCCTGCTCGAAATGTGGAACCAGACCTGCTCACCGCCGTGGGAATCTCGCGACCTGGTCCGCAAATTGGAGCAAGCATCCAAACAGCCTGGACTGCGCGGCGGGCTGATCCGTAGCCCGGCAGCAGCAGCCATACCTACCGCGATCCCATCGGCGGACACGGCGGATCCGACCGCAGACGGCCTGGCTGCGGCTATCCGACGATACGTCCACCCCAGCTTATGGGGGAGATCAATTTCACCCCACCATAGCAGTGTGGGGGGTGGCTGGTTTGTCCACGTTAGCGCAGTATAGAGATCCTCATATATGCATTAACGTGGACAAACCGGGGGAGGTTTTACCTCCGAGGTGGGGTGAAATTGCACCCCCTAACAATGAGGGTGATTTTCCCGCGCGCAAGAAAACTACATCGCGCGACGAGAGGCGGTCCCACGGTGCCCACGGCCGTATGCGATCGTCGGCGTCCGAGATCACGGCCCGGTCTACGCCCTCGCCCCATGCCGACGACATGACTGCTATCCGTGCCGGTCACGGTGGGAACTGGATTCATACCGAGACCTCGCCGCGGTACTCGACCAGGTGACGACGCCGGTCTATCTGTGGGTGTCGTACACCGACGAAATAGCCAATATCCGACACCTCGTCCGCAGGGAGCTGGCTCGGACTGGTGAGCGGCTGGATTACATCTCGATCGACCAGGATGACGGCCAGACGCTCTCACTTGCGACGTGTCCGATTTTCGGCAACCAGCAGCCCGTCAGAATCACGCAAGCAAAACAGTACGCCATGGACTGGCTGGCTACCTCGGCATCGCGGTCAATGATCGATGGCGATGACGATGGGCAGCATCGGCGACATCGACCCCTCAAGCTCTCTACGGGCTGGCGAGCCCTGATCCCCGATCCCGATCGTGACTCAGCATTTCGCCGGGTGGCTGGGCCGCAAATTTCCCTCTCGGCATTCCGAGCCACAATCAAAAAATATCACCGCAAGGATCCTGTCCCACAAACCTGGAATGCAGTGGCATAGTAGTCCGAGAGTCACCCGGGTTATTCATCGACGACCACGGCCAGCCCAGCGAAATGGTCGAGGCACATTTTTTTGGCGATGCAGAACGGGCGACGCAGCGGGAAAAATTTTGGGCAGCGAGAGAAGAAGAGAGGGGGGTAGCGTGACACCATCACCCAGTAATGGGGTATTCACCCTAATTGCCAACCACCTACTAGCAGATCGCACAGGATTCGGCATCCCATGGCAAGCCGTCACTCAGCCCTTGCCCAGCAAGGACTTAGGGCAACCGCCTAACCGCAACACTCCTCCTGCACTCCATAACTGACCCGGGAGACCCCCGCCGAGAAACGCCATGCCAGCCCATCGCGAACGACAGAGGAAGATGATTCGAGCCACCGTGACAGGCTACTTGTGCAACGGCCGGATGCCCCCGGGAGCTTCGTACATCGGCCGGATCGTCAACAAATTTCGCCGGGCGTTGGACGCGGAAGTTTTGGAGCGGAAGGGAAAAATTTCTCTCTATGACGCGGCCCTGTCTCACACGGCAAGCCGGCACGAGAAAGCGGCAGCCTTGCTACAGCGGTGGCTGGATCGGGACTTCGGTTCCCTGAGTGTAGAGCAGCGAGTGGCCATCACTCGCGAGATTGGCAGGAGCAGTGACGCTAGGGATCGATGCTTGCGGCTGCTGGGCTTGGACAGGGACGAGCGGACGTTACTGATTGACTCGATCTACCACCGGCCTCCCCTGGACGCAGCAAGCGAGCCCCTGGACGCCACAGACCAAGCAGACCAAGCAGACCCCACAGACCAGGCAGACCAGACACAAGGAGACTGATTCAGTGGACGGACTATCCAGACTCGCCGCAAGCCCGGCACTCGTGGAGTTGCAACACCTCACCGTTCTCCTCCCCCCTGTGCGTCTCATTCACCTTGGCATCTTAGAAAATTTTCTGCTGGCTCGAAAACGCCAACAGAAAATTTCCGCCCTGATGAGCATCATCGACCTACTGCCGGCAGACCAGCGAGAGGCGGAATTTTTCGCGGCCCGAGACGCGGCAGAGAAAATATCCACGATCACTGAGGCTGAGTTGCTGGCGTGGATCACGGCCACCGATGAGGGCCGGGCGTACCTGCTCTGGGTCTTACTGCACCTGCCTACCCCATCCTGCCCCTGCCCCTCGGTCCCGGTCGATGACCTGGCAACACCGTCCGACGTGGAGCGATTCTTGGATCGGCTCCACCCTGATGAGGTTGCGCAACTGGACGTCGTGCTGAGGATGCTGATCGGCATTGACGCGGCCCACACCACCACCGACTGGCCAAAGAAGAAGCGGAAGGCAGCAGGGAAGGCAGCAGGGAGGGCAGCAGAGGCGGGAGAGCAGGCAGCCAAGCAGGGCCAAGCCAAGCCGCCCCAGTCCGCGGCTGCGACGTGGCGGCTATTGTTTCATCGTCTCACCACCCCGGGCTGGCAAGGTGGCCGTGGCTTCAGCCCTGAGCAAGTAAAGAACCTCACCCTCTACGAAGCGAGACTGTACGCGAGCGATCCCAAGTCACTGGGCGGCTCGCAGAAATTGAAGGCCGACGAAGCGCGGGAGTTGATCGGCGAATCCCGCGACCCCAACCAACCTGTGGTGAAGTGGGCTGATGTGGGGCAGAGAGAACGGGAGCTGTACGAGAAGCGGTGGGGAGTGCCGATGCCTGAAAGTTGCATGGGCAGCCCAGATGAAATTGGCAGGAAGAGGATGGGGATGGCTGGGTGTGCGTAGAGGATCGAGGATCCGGGAGATCAGCGGTGGATACATCGGCGGAAGACGTGTTTGCGGCAATCAAGACGGCATGGGGTGGCGCGGCCAGCCTAGCGGCGATTGACGGCCCCTACCGAGACCAAGCAGACGGGACCGAATCCTTCCCTTATTGCGTGGTCGTGGCTGTCGGAAACCAGCGGCAAGGAGCGAGCAGCACTTCTGAGTATTGGCGGCATGTCGTGGAGTTCACGGTTTACGATACCACACCGGAACTGTGCGAAGCCCATGTGGGGGCGATTGGTGCAGTGTTCGATCCACTTCTGCCGACCCTTGCGGCCGGAAAGGGGAGCATAAATCGGACGCGGCGGACGGCGGAGGAGAGCCGGAAGGAAGATCGGCAAGTATGGAAGGCGTCGATTACCTACGACTTCCTCCGGACTAAGCCAAAATAGGGTCGATTCATCATGAGCAATTTTGCGAGACTATACCTAGCGTGGCGGGAGTTGCTGGAGGGCATGGCTGCCTGGCTCGGCGCTCAACTGCTGCTGGCGATCGAGCGGGAGAACCGCGAGATGGAGGACATGGAGCGATTACCCCAAGCCGGATTGACTGAGGCTGTGGAGCAGATCGCGGAGACTCAGGCTGAGGCTCAGGCAGACTGCCCCGACCACGGCCACTACCACGCATGCTATCACCCCCTGTGGATCAACGGAGTTTACGAGCGATGCATGAGCCGACATTCAAACTAGTTGGTGAGACCTTCGTGGTCCGGCCCTTCACCTGGCGGGACCGGGTTCGGCTGCGGGAGCGTCTGTTGCGCGAGGAGCGGCGGGCGAGACTGGAGGCCGTGGCCGGGCTGATCGACGTGCTGCCGCGGGATGAGTGGCAGCGGCAGTTTGATGCTGCGAAGCAAGAGGTGCTGCTACTCTTGAACCCCAGCCCCGACTTTGCCCGGCAGTGGATCGACAGCCAAGCCGGCCTGGTCTACACGATCCATCAGTCCCTCCCCGAGGAAAAAAAGCAGAAGTATTCGGAGGAGCGGATCCTGGAATTGCTTTGCGAGGAGCGGGACAACGTGGAAAGCAAGCTTGCCGAGATGCAGGCGGCCCGGGACGCGGCGGCCCGTCAAGGTGGGGCGCCGGTTGCTCCCGCTCCGCCGGACCTGACCCCGTCCACTCCGCCCGCCCTGGCTCCCTTGGATCAGTATTGCTGCGAGGAGGATTAGTAGATGACCCGATTTGCCGAGGCGGAAGTTGCGATTATCGCCGGCATCGATGACGGCTCTTTCGGGGCTGTCAAGGGCAAAATCAACTCGATGTTCGGCAGGGCCGGGGGTGATGCCTCTAGGGCGTTCACATCAGGCTTTGACGTGCGCGGGCTGGCCATGAAGCTGGGCGGGATGATGGCCGGCTGGGCGGTGCTGAAGAATAGCCTGATCCAAGCGGCCAACACCGAGCAACTGGAGACAAGTTTCAAGGTCTTGCTGAGCGATGCCAAGGCGGCGAAGGAACTGATGAAGGATATCGCCCTATTCGCAGCCGAGACCCCATTCGAGCTGAACGAGCTGGCCAACGCAAGCAAGCAACTACTTGCGTTTGGTGTGGCGGGAAAAGATATCATCAAGACCCTGCGAATGCTGGGCGATATCTCCGCGGGGCTCGGAATTCCCTTGGGTGACTTGGCGTATCTGTTTGGGACGACGAAGACGCAGGGCCGGCTGTTCGCGCAGGACATGAATCAATTTGTGGGTAGGGGCGTTCCCCTCATACAGTCCCTTGCGAAGCAATTCGGAGTTGCCGAGAGCGAGGTTAAGAAGCTGGTCGAGCAAGGGAAGGTCGGGTTCCCGCAAGTGCTGGCTGCCCTGGAGGAACTGACGGGCAAAGGCGGGAAGTTTGAAGGCATGATGGCTGAGCAGTCCAAGACGCTGGCCGGCATGTGGTCAACGCTGAAGGACAACATCAACGCGGCCCTGAGGAGTGTTGGGCAGACGTTGGTTGAGGAATTCAATTTGAAGGGGATTCTTTCCGACGCCAACAGCCTGCAAGATATCTTCATGGTTCTGGCTGATCTCACCTGGAGCTTAGGGGTTGCGGCCAAGGCGTGGTTGGTTGGTGTGACCGAGGGAGTGGCGAGCTTGTACGAGGGGCTGAACGCGATCATCGGCAAGGGCGATGACGTGGCGGCCCAAGCAAGAAAAGAACGCTGATGCGGCCACAGAGGCTTGGGAGAAGAGTTGGGCAGCGGGCCGGCCAAGCTTGAGGAAGGGAGCATTCGGGCCGGCATCGCCGAGTGGCGGTGGTGCTGCGGGCGGCAGTAGTGGTGGTGGTAGTAGTGGTGGTGCCCCGGCTGGCTCGGCTGCTGCTGGCGCTGCTGCTGCCCCTGGCTCTGCTGCTGCTGGCGCTGGTGCGGCTGCTGGATCGGCCGGCGGCGGCGGTGGTGCGACCGGCTACCGTGACGCAACGGACCATGAGCTTGAGGGCATCCAGGAATTGGAAAAGGAATATGAAAATGCCCAAAAGCTGCTCGGCAAGCTCCGAGATGAGTTGTACCAGGTGCGGAGCGGCGCGAGTGCGGCGGAGATGGAACTGCGCAAGATGCTGGAGGCCCCCGGCGTTGACATGCCGCAAATTCAAAAAATCGGCTCATTGATCGACCAGATCAATCAGCAGAAGAAGACCGGCAAACTACAGCAAGCCGGGGCGGCCCTGGCTGAGGAGGTGGCGACTCCGCTGGAGAAGTTTGGGGCACGCATCAACGAGTTGAAGGAGATGCTGGACGTGGGGGCCATCGATGAACAACTGTTTCGCCGTGGGACTGAGAAGGCGGAGGCGGACGCCCGCGAAGCCATGGGGTGGACCCCACCCGAACAAGAGCAGGGCCGGAGCAGCGGGGCGCGGCTCATGGGGCTGACCGAGTACGCCAATTCATTGCAGGAGGCGATTGCCTCCGGAGGTAAGAGGGACAAGACGGTAGACGCGATGGAAAAGAACAGCAGGATTTTGCGGCAGATCTACGAGGTTCTGAGCGGCGACAACCGCAACCGCGGCGGCGGTGCTGCGGTTGCGCGGGCGGGATAGCGGGATAGCGGGATAGCGGTATAGGTGACGCATGGCATCGGGCGCACGAATCAAGGCGAAGTGGTTTGACGAGAAGGTCAAGCAGATCTTGCGCGACGAGATGCGGCGCAGGATGCCCGTGGCCGGCGAAATGTTGCGGAAGCAATTGGTGGTCAACATTACCAAAGGCAGCACGCGGAGCGACGGCCCCAGCGCCCCGGGCCAGTTTCCGCACCGAAATCTCGGCAAGCTGGCGCAGAGTTACTTCGCGGAATTCGATCCCGCAACCATGACGTTAAGGATCGGCTCACCGCAAGAGTACGCGAAGTTCCTGGAGACGGGCACGCGACGCATGGCATCCCGGCCGCACTTGCGGGAGACGTTCTACGAGGCGACGAGCGGGTACGGCGCCGTCTATATCTTCTTATCGCGGCCGATGCGGGGCACGCGCGGCGGCGGGCGATTCCAACTTGAGTAAAAGGGCAAGGGCAAGGGCTGAGGGCTGAGGACCATGAACATGCGAAGAGTTGCGGTTGATCCCCAGAAGCTACACCGCTTCATTTATGACGCGGCGAAGGATCCCGCGGAGTTTCGGCGGGGCCTACTCGTCGAAACGGACCAGGGGGCGCGCCCGTTTGTGGACGTGATGGATGTTTGGCAGCGGGAGGATTTTCAAGTTCTCGATCCTGGCTGGCGGGCCGTGGCCGGTCACCCGGTCCGGGGCGGATTCCAGCGAGCGTATCTTGAGCGGCCGCGCGGGCACTCGAAGACCACGGATATTGCGATCATGTGCGCGTGGGCGCTGTTTGCCTCCCCGAGAGCACTGGACGGGTACGTTGCGGCAGCGGACAAGGACCAAGCCCGGCTGGATCGGGACGCGATCGCAAAGCTTGTACAACTCAACCCCTGGCTCAAGAGCTATTTGGACGTGCAAGCGTATCGAGTGGTCAACCCACTCACCGGCAGCCGGCTGGAAATCCTCTCCAGCGATGCGGCCACGAGCTACGGTCTTAACCCGGACTTCATCATCATTGACGAACTAACGCACTGGCAGAACCGCGACCTGTGGGACTCACTCTTCTCTGCGGCGGGCAAGCGGGAGAAGTGCATGCTGACCATCATCAGCAACGCAGGTTTCGGCGCCGGAGAGAAGGCGTCCTGGCAGTGGTCACTGCGGGAGGCTTGCCGCACAGACCCGGAGCGGTGGCACTTCCATCACCTGGACGGGCCCGTTGCGTCCTGGATCACGCAGGAGCGACTGGACGAGCAGAGGCGGATACTGCCCCCGTTGGTCTATCGTCGTGTCTGGGGCAACGAGTGGACGGCTGGGAGCGGGGATGCGATCCCCGAGGATGATCTTCGGGCGGCCGTCTCACTCCCCGGACCGCTGCCCGGCCCCGAACCCGGCTGGGTGTACATGCTGGGCGGCGATCTTGGGTTGACCCGCGATGCGTCAGCCGTGGCCGTGGTCGGAATCGACGTCGGTTGCTACGAGGATGACGGGCAGGACGAGGACGGCGAAGAGGAGGTGGGGACCGGCCTCAGCCATATTGCGCGGCTCATGCGGCTGAGTCATGCCACCCAGGTCCCGCCAGCAAGTTCTGTTGAAACTGACGAAAAAGACCCCGTATACTGTGGTGGCACGGGCAAGATGAAACTTGCCGCGGTGCATCTCTGGCGTCCACGGGGCAGCGGCAGCCGGATCGAAATTGAGCCGATCGAGGCGGCCATTCTGGACTTGCACGCGCGATTCCGTCTGGAATGCGTTGGCCTCGATCCGTACCAGGCCGCTTACCTGGCTGAGCGGCTACGAGACAAAGGCGTCCCGGTTGAGCATGTGGATTTTACGGGCCCGAACCTGAAGGCGATGGCCTCGGTAGTGAGCGAGGCGTTCAGCCAGCGGCAGATCGGCCTGTTTCCGCACGATCAGTTGTTGGGCGATTTATCGGACTTGCGAATCGAAGAAAAAAGTTACGGGGTGCGGCTGGTGAGCCCGAGAGGGACGAATGGGCACGGTGACTCAGCGACGGCCCTTTCCATCGCCATGTTGCTGGCAAAGAAGTTTCAGGCGACGTGGACGATGAGGGCAAGGGGCGTGAGTGGTCCGCTGCTGTGCTGGCCCGAGTGAATAGGTGGGACGCTAAATGCACATTGAACGAATCATCAGTCGCTACGCGCAGTTGACCGACGCGCCAAAAATCACCTGGACGGAGGATCGCGCACTGCGCTCGCGGTTTACGGACGTGAGCGTAGTTCACGGCGGCTACTTGTGGGGGCAAGGCATCAAGCCGAGCACCACGGGAGTCCTCGCTACCGATCTGCGGGGTACACGGGTTGGCGGGAAACCGATTGGGGTCCCAAGAAACGTGATGTGGAGCGATGGCACAAGCCTCTATTTGCAAGTCCCCGCCACGCGCGTAAACGCACACTACCGCACAAAGAGCGGCCCCTTCACGCAAGGGGAACTATGCACACAAGAGACGTCCGGCGCAACCGGCCGCTTCTCACGCGACGCAAGCGGTACGCTCTATCTCCAGAGCATCTCGGGGACGTTCGCCGCGGAAGCACCGGCGGGAAGCGGATCGCACACGATTACCGGAGGCACCTCCGGCGCCACGGCGGAAATTGATGCCGTGACGACGACGGCAAACTGCATGTTTCTCCAGCGCTCGGCAACCGGCTTCGAGGATTTCGTAGTCGTGCATGACTGGGTGAGCATCAACGCTTATCCGCGCGGGTTCGTGGACTGCGGAGTCATAGCCGGGCTGGGCAACAAGCACCTCCTGTTGATTATCACGATCGGTTCCGCGACGAACCCGAGCGAGATTTACTACAACTACCCGGCCGATGGAACGACGTGGACCAAGCTACTCGACACGGAGGTTACGCCGGGCGTCTCCTCGGTGACGCACTTCCACGGTGCAGTGTTTGCCAGCGCCGTGAACAATGGTGCGACGCAATCGCTATTCGTGTTCACCGGCGATGGAACGCTTGCCAGCGAAGGCCATAGCGGGGTGCTCCGGTGCGACGATGTTACCGACCTTGTGACCAACCCCTCGACATGGAAAACGCATTGGGGCCTGGGCCTACTGGGCCAGGCCCGGACGGACTGGCTGACGACTGGCGCAGGTGCCCCCTACAGCATCGGGATGGGTGAGCAGTATAAGCTGCTCGATCTTGTGCTCGACGAGAACCAGCGCTACGGGTACGCGATTCCCGACGCGACGAATGCCAACGTCAAGACGTTGCGCATCGATCTGGTGGACGGTAGCTCGGCGGGCATCGGCACTGCGCCGAAGGGCGTCGGTTGGGTGGGCCTACGCACGAGCGACAACGCTATCCTTTTCTGCGCTGGCAGCGAGTTCTTCGGTGGCGTCTACGTCCCATCGAGCGATACATTTATCCGTGTCTATCAACTGAACGCTTCGCGGACAGACATGATCGAGGTGTGCCGCGATCAACGCGGAGACGTCGCAGCGCCCTCTGGACTGGTCTACCACGACGCGATCGTCGAATACCCGCCAGCCTCGGGGATCGTCTGGGTTGGCGCGGGCAACCCAGCGCTCTGGATATCGCGCCCACGCGGGGGAACGATTGTTGCGAGAACAGCCCCGATCGGCCGTGGCGCCGAGACGCTGCGCTCTGATATACTCACCGGCGCCGCACTGCCTCCCCTCACGAACCTCATCAAGAACGGCCGCTTTGCGGAAGTGGCCTTAACGAGTTGGACCTTGTCGCACTGCGCGGCGGCCCAGAGCACCACCGTGGTTGATGTGGCCTCGGGTGCATTGTACTCCGTGGCAATCACCCCCGACGCCGGGACAGACCAGGCTTGCATCTGGCAGCTTATTCCCCCTGCACTGGTCCGTGCGATCGCCGGGAACTGGATCACGGTGGTCTGCCGGATGCTCTGGCCCGCCGCGTCGGGCGTGGCCGACGTGGGCATGTACGTCAATGCAGGCGTGCCCGCGAACGTCCGTGATTACCGAATGGTCAAAAGCGACACGTGGCAGACGCAAAGCATTGAACTATTTCTTTCGCCGTCCACCACGGCTGTCGGGATAGAACTTTATGGGAGACTCTCAGGAAACAGCCGCGATGTGACGTATTTCTCTGATCTGCGCGTGGTGCTCGGTGCCGTGGCGGAAATCGTGCCGCGAAATCTCCCTAGCCGTGAAGCCATGATTCTCTAGGAGCTTGCCGGATGGCGAACGAACTTCAATGCAACCATATAATCAGCGGTGCCACGCTGTACGCCGTCGTCTACAACGCTGCTGGGCAACTCTGGAACGGCTCGACCTTCGAGACGCTCGTGGTCGCCAACTGGACCACCTACGACATTGCCTTGACCGAGACGCCGGCATCGAGCTACCGCTACCTCGGCACCATGCCAGCCGTTGCTGCCGGACTGTACTCCGTGGCGGTCTACGAGCAGGCCGGCGCGGCTCCCGCGGTGTCCGACACGCTCGTGGGCACTGGGCAGATTCACTGGAGCGGCACCGCAGAATTAGGGATGCATGGTGTACTCCTCTCCAACGGCACGGGCAGCGGCCAAGTGGTTCTGGCCAGTGGCAAGGTCAGCCTGGCGGGAAGCGTCTACGATTGCCGCATCGACTACAACAAGGACGGCTCTTCCAAGGACGAGTGGAACGTAATTCCCTTGGAGTGGGACGAATCGTTGGGCGTCTTCAAGGCGATGCTCAACGTCTCTTCGGTGGCTATTACGGTCACCAAGCGATCTTCTGGCGTGGCGGTCATCAGCGCGGAGTTGATGACCCAGGTTGGGGCCACCGGAGTGTGGAAATTCGACGCTTCCGAGAGCAGCCAGATTGTGGCCAAGGGCGACACCGCAATTGTGCAGGTAACAGTCACTCTGGCCGGCGGCGGGACGGTGGCTTTCAACCGTGCCATCCGGTCCAGGGATAAAAACTAAACCCAACAGAATCAGCGAGGTGTAAGCATGGCTCGGCACACGAGACTCAAGCAGTGGCTCATCAGCAACGTGGGGCTGGCAGAGGACGCAGACAGCAACTCCGTCAACAAGGCTGCGTGCGCGGCCGTTGGATCGGACCGCTTGTCAATCAAACACATGAAGGAACTGGTGGCCGGGGACCGCCTGGACCTTGCGGCGGGCATCGTCCCCGACTGGACCGGAAACGAAACCAAAGCAACAAGAGGTGTGACAATGAACGACCTGAACAACGAAATGGACAAGGCGAGCAACGGCAGCGGCAACGGCACGGGCAGCGGCACGGGCGGCATCCGGGTGAAGGCCCCCAGCGAGCGATACTCCGATACGCGGCTGGTGGCCAAGCATGCCAAGACCGGGCTGCCGGTCCATGACGAGCGCGGCAAGGAAGTCTCCACCCCCTCGGAGCGGACCAAGGCCAAGGCCGGCGTCTTCCTTAAGAAGGTAGCCCAGCGGTGCGGCCTGTCTGTCGAGATCACCGAGCACGAGCGGGAGTTACTCGGGGAGATGCTGGAGAAGGATACCTGGTGCGGCAAGATCAGCGAAAACCACAGCGATGCGATCCCCGGGCTCAAAGTCAAAGCCCTCTTGGGCGACTCGACCAGCGGAGGGCTGGAGGTTGTCCCCGTGTGGTTCGACACCGACATCATCAGTTTCCCGCTGCTCTACGCGGAACTGTACCCCATGGTGACCATCACGGATGTTCCGCTCAGCAATCGCGTGGAAGGCGCCTCGATCAGCACGCCCACGATGACCTGGGGGGTGGCCGAGGGGACAAGCATCCCCCTGTTCAACACCGATAACATGATTGCGGAACTGAACACCGGAATTTTCAATGTTGGCGGATCGGTCGAGGTAGGGGAAAACCTCCTCAGTGATTCCCCGGTCAACCTCGGTGAGCAGTTGGTTCGGGTGATGGGTGAGCGGCTCGCCGCCGAGCTGGATAAGGTCATCGCCGAGGGCAATGGTACGAGCCAGCCCACGGGCATCTTCACCGGCTCGGGCATCACGGCGGTAACGCCGTCAGGCGGGGCTGGAACGGCGCAGACCGTGAGCGATTACGAGAGTTTGTATTTCACGGTCCCCAAGCAGTACCGACACGCGCCGGGGCTCGTTGCTGCTACCTCGGCACCGACACGACGTACAGCCGTGCCCGTGGCATCGCGGTTGGGGCAGCGGACCAGCGCCGCGTCTTCGGAACCGACAATTACGATTCCTACACCATGCTGGGAAAGTCGTTCAAAGTCTCGAACGACCTGAGCAACAGTCAGATTGCCTTCGGCGATATGAGCAAGTACCGGATGTATCGTCGCCAAGGCATGAGGGTCAGGTGGTGTACGCAAGACGAAGAGTTGATGCGGAAGCAAAGCGTAGCATTGATCATCACCGGCCGCTTCGGTGGTCGGCTCATGGACCCGAGTGCTTTCGCGAAGATCACCAACGGCCAAACGTAGCGAAGAAAACCAAGGCGTTTGGGTGAGCGTCTCGGTTTGGGTGCGCGGAGATGGGGAGACGCTTGCCCCCGTTTCCCCACTCCGCCCCCACGAAATACATCACCCGCATCACAACATCGCAAACGCAACACAAAGCATAGAAGGGTTCACCCCCATGGTTACGACCGAGAATAAGATCATCGAAATCGAAGTGGACGGCCCCCGAAACGAATCGCTCGCGTTCCCGCCCCTGCAATGCCGAATCCGGGGACGGTGCGACGTGAACCGCATTCCCGAATCGCACGCGAAGGAACTGCTCAATAAGTGGCCCGAGCCGATTCCCGGCCAGCGGATACGTCTCGACTTGGACACGGGGGAAATCGCGATCATCGACGGCCTGTACGCCCCCGAGTATCGGCGGATGCGGGAGCGAATCGCGAAGGGGTGGGAGCTTCCCCCGGAAAAGGAAATCCGCAAGGGCGTGGACGTGGCCTCCTGCCTGTATTACATGATCGAGGCGGTCAAGGCCGGTTATGCCAAGGTAACGGCCGGCAGCCTGCCTGAGACGCTCCCCGGGACGCCCAAGACCGATTGGTATACCCCCCGGCGATCCGACCCGCAGACCGATTTGGCGGGCGCCATTCGGCAGATGGCCCAGACCAACGCGGTACTCTGCCAGATGATGCAGGAGTTCATCGATCGGATGCCGCCGAGGCCGAAAACGAACTAACCACCCTTGACCGGCTCCGATGCTGATACTCCGGCCGGTCATGCGTCCGCCCCGCCTGCCTAGTCTTCACAGGCGGGGCGGACTGACTCAAACTACCCAGCAGGGATCCATCATGCGACTGCTCAAGCCGATCCGCAATCTGCTCTCCCGCCTCTTCTCCCGCCTCGGTGATGCAACCCAGAGAGCCGAGGTGGACCGGCTGACCAAGAGGCTGGCTGAGGCCGAGTCCACAATCCAACTCCAACATTTGCAGATCGAGGGGCTGACGGCGGTGGTGGCCCGGGACCGCAAACGGGTGGAGGCGGAGACCGCGATCGAGGCCCGGAAGATCGCAGCGGCGAGCGTGGCCACGAGCGGCGGGGACCTGGAGCGGCTGCTGGGCGGTCGGCTGTTCGGAAAAGCTGAATAAGGTCAACAGGACGGGAACAACAGGACAGGAAACGGAGGGCCCCACAATGGCTCTCGCTCTCACGGATATTCTCTCTCGGTCATTCGATCGCGCGGACCGGATGGTTGAGCTTGCCCGATCGGCGAACCTCTACAAGGCAGCCAGCGGGGCCACGTTGGGCGACACGCTCCCCGGGGGAACACTCGGGGACGGTGTGACGCGCAGCAACTACGGCCAAGCCAGCGAGCAGTACCGGGCAAATCGCAATTGGGTGTGGGCATGCATTCGGCTGATTGCCCAGCGGATTGCCGGGCAGCCGATTCGCGTTGCCTCACTACCGCACCGAGCCATGCGGGGGCAAGTGGCTAAGGCCGTGGCCAGCTTGACGACACCGGCACTCGCCACCAAAGGCGCGCAGGGCGTGGATGATGCAGACGGCCTGGAGCCCCTGGACCAGCACCCGCTCTTGGACGTGCTGGCGGATCCCAATCCGCTGATGGTGGCCTGGTCCCTGATGTTCAGCGCGGTGGCCTCCCTGGAGCTTACCGGCCGATCCCTGCTCTGGGCAACGGTGCAAGACGGCAAGCGGGTCCTGATGCCGATCCCCACAACCTGGATCGAGAGTATCGATCACAAGCGGACGGTGTTCACGATCCGGCCGGCTGGACTGGCGAAGTCCTTCCCGGTCCCCGGCGATGAGGTTTGTCATTTCTTTTACCCCGACCCCAGCAACCCCTACGGCTGCCTCTCCCCGCTCCAGCAAATCGCGGAGGCGGTGGAGGCCGATAACTCGATTCAGCTTTCTCAATGGAGGGCATTCAAAAACGGCATCAATCCGCGGGTGGCCCTGGTGGTCGGGAAGAATCCCGGGATCCCCGGGGCGGGAGAAGGGGTACGGCCGCGGCTGAATGCACGCCAGCGGCGGCAACTGTTCAACGCGATCATGAGCGAATACGGCGGTGAAGAGAACACCGACAAGCCCATCATCCTGGACGGGCTCATTGAGCGGGTCGAAAAGCTCAGCACCACACCGCGGGAGATGGACTTCCTCAACTCGTCGAAGCTGACCAAGGCTCGCATCCTTCAAGGGTTCGGAGTCAACCCAATTCTGCTGGGCGAGACGGAAGGCGCGAACCGGGCCAGCGCGTACGTGGCCGAAGAAATCTTCGTCAGCAACAAAATCAACCCGATCATCCAACTGCTCAGCCAGACCATGACGGAGTGGCTAGGGCCGGTCTTCTCCAAGCCAAACGAAAAGCTTGTGGTGTGGATCGAGCCGGCGGTTGCTCGCGATGCGGAGATGGAGTTGAGGCGGTGGCAGGTGGGCGGACAGCTCGGCTTTGTAAGCCCGAATGAATACCGAAGGACCTTGTTGGGATTGCCGGACCTGCCCGGCGGCGACATGCCGAGCTTTCAGTCAGCAGAGCCAGAGCCAGAGCCAGAGCCAGCAGCAGCAGTAGCCTCAGCATCCTCAGCGGCCAGTGAAGACGTGACAGGCGGAGAGGAAGAGGCCGGGGAAGACGGCAGCGAAGAGGCCGGGAGCGATCCAGGGAGCGATCCAGGGAAGGCTGCGGTAAAGCCGATCCAGAGGAAGGCTGACCGATTCAGCCGGCTGATCGACCCCGCCTTGAACCCGTACACGCTCTCCCTGCTCAAGACGTCGCCCAACGGCCATGGCCAAAAGTAAGGCAGCCAGCGCATCAAAGAAGCTGTGGCTCCGCCAGCACGCGGCCGGGGAGCGTGGGCTGGCCCTGACCCTGGATCGGTACTTCTCGGCGCAGCGGAAGCGGGTGCTCAAAGCGATCAATGCCGCGGGGATGATTACCGCCGGCACCGTCCCCTTGGCGTTCAAGGCGGCCGATGAGCACGCCCTGTTGATGAAGGCCGTGGAGCCCCACCTAGTCAAGATGATGGCCACAGGGGCGGCCTATCAACTGGCGGTAGCCGAGCAAGCTAAAGCCCGTGCCAAGGCTAAGACCAAGCAGAAGGGCCGATCCACCAAAGCCGCCAGCCCCCTCAATCAGTCCTTCGACGATTCTTACCTGGCCCCATTCAACCTCCCCGAGGACGTAAAAAAATCCATCGTCCAAACCTTCGCCGCGCTGGAGAAACAAGACTACTGGCTGGAAATCCAGGCGGCCACCGAGCGGCACTTGACCGAGGTTATCCGCGCGGGGATCGAAGAGGGGCTGAACATGCACGCCATGGCCAAGCGAATCAACGAATCCCTCGGCGGGCTGAGCAAGGTCCGGTCCATGGCCATTGCACGCACTGAGACGACGGGGGCATTCAACGCTGGGCATGAGGCAGCCTACCAGCACTTGGCCAGCAGTGGCTTCCTGACGGGCAAGACCTGGTCCGCCAGCGAGAAGGACGCGAGGGAGACCCATGCCGTCCTGAACGGGGTGACCGTGGGCACCGGGGAGAATTTCCTGGTGGGCGGCGCCGAGGCCCCGTACCCCGGGCACCCGAGCTTGCCGGCTGCCGAGCGGTGCAACTGCCGATGTACCACGGTGGGCGAATTCAACACTGAAGCCAGTTGACATCGCCGGGGGTCGGGATGTAAACTTGCCAGCGTTGAAACTGCCTCGGCAGACCAAAGTCCATGTTGAAACCATCCAAAGAGAACAGGGCGCATGCCCTCGTAGAGTGTGGCCGTTGGTCCGTGGAAACGCGGATCAGAACGGGTGACCGTGGCCAAGGCCGTCTTTGGCGGCCTCAACAGCACTCCACGGGGGCATGCGCCTTATTTGCGCGCATCTCTGACTCGCTGTCGGCGCGCGCAAGAAAGGATGCCAACATGGCAACCGCATCTTCTTCCGCTTCCGCTTTGTCCCCCGCTCTGCCCCTGTCTGCTCCCTGCTGCTCGGTGCCGGTCATCTCGGACTGCCTGGTAGACGATGCCGCCCACCAGCCGATCGCGGACGAGACGTCGGAACTGCCGGGGTGCATCTTCGCCCTGACCGCCCAGCGGGACCGGATGACCAGCCAGCACTGGCTGTCGGTCGAGATGGAGTCTCCCATCCGGATCCTTGTTGCCGAGCCGACCAGGGCAGGCATGGCTCGGGCAATCGCCCAGGCGCTCTACTCGATGGCTGAGCAGTTGGACTGGGCAGCGGCAGAACTGCTGATCCACGAATCGGATCCAGCGGATCCAGCGTAAGGGCTGGCGACGACTGCCCCCTAACTGCCCCGCGCTGCCTCCAGGGATCGCACCTCCAGGAATTCCAGGATTCCCACCTACTCGGCGGGCTGCTCTCCTGGGGGCGCGCGGGCGGTTAGGATTGGCGCAGCAATCGTATCACTTGGACACGACACCGGAGATCACCCATGAAGGCCTGGCTCTTCCAAAACGCCCGCCAGAAAAAGACCCTCGGCAATGCCGCTCCATGGATGGTCGGTTGGCACAACCCGGAAGGACGCAGGCGGTCGAAGACCTTCCCAAACAAGTCAGAAGCGAAGAAGTATCAGCAGTTGATTGCGGGGCAGTTGGTGGCGGGGACCTACCAGGAGCAAACCAAGGAGCTCTGGGCAGACTTTCGCAAGCAGTACGAAGCGGAGATCTGCTCGGGCATGAAACCGGCCACGCGACGATGCACGATCGAGGCCATGGACCGTTTCGAGCGCATCTCATCCCCGGGCCGGATGGACTCGATCAAGACCCAGATGATTGACTCCTTCATTGCTGCGCGGCGGAGAGACCTGGGGAGGAAGGACGGGGACACGGTCAGCCCGGCCACAGTGAATCGGGACCTTCGCCACCTCAAGGCCGTGTTGCGGGTGGCGAACGATTGGGGATGCCTCCCAATAATCCCCAAGATCCGGATGGTCAAGGAGCCGAAGAAGCTCCCCCGCTTCGTGACTGCCGAGCACTTCGCAGCGATCTACGGCGCCTGCAAGGCGGCGGCCAAGCCAGTGGCGGACGAGTACACGGCGGCGGACTGGTGGCGAGCCCTGGTTGCCTTCCTCTACCTGACCGGCTGGCGGGTCGGAGAGACCCTTGCGCTTCGTTGGTCTGACGTCTCCCTGGACACTGGCCACGCGATCACCCGGCACGAGGACAACAAGGGTGACCGGGACGAAAGCGTCCCGCTTGTGCCAATCGTGGTCGATCACCTCCGCAAGCTGTTTCAGCCGGGGTGCCCATTCGTCTTTGGCTGGGACGGGGACCGCAGGAGACTTTACGACGAATTCGGCGCGATCCAGGACGCGGCTGGGATCGACCTGCCATGCAGCGGCCAGCACGAGCACACCGACGCTTGCCACCGGTACGGGTTCCACGATTTTCGCCGGGCCTACGCTACAGAAAATGCCACAGAACTACCGCCCACGGTCCTACAGAAGCTAATGAGACACAAGAGCTTCAGCACGACGCAGCAATACATTAACATGAGTCCACACCTGGACGAGGCCGTAAAGAAGGTTCACGTACCGGACTGCGCCAAGGGGCTGGGGGCGTCCACGGGTTGAGGAGTGTGATAGGAGTGTGGCGATAACCTGATTGGTGGTATGCGTGGCCTGTTAGCGGGGTGGATGTTTTAGCGGCAAGTAATTACTATCAATGAGGTTACAGAGATCATCGGCCGAGTGGCGGAATGGTAGACGCACGGGATTTAAAATCCCGTGGAGGGTTCCCTCCGTGCGGGTTCGAGTCCCGCCTCGGCTAGATTGAAACAAAAGGCCTCGCAATAACTTGCGTCAACGCTGACGGCTGCGATTGCGGGGCTTCTCCCTTAATCGCTGGCCTGTAACGCTCATCCTACACTCAAGAGCGATTCCGCAGATCCTCGCTTTCGCCGCCGGTCGCCCCATGGCCGGCTTCCCCCGTCGCACGTGACACCGCCGAAGCAACTCCACTGACGGGCACGCTTCGCGTCGACGACCAGGCCATCATGAGCTACGCCTGTCAGAACCTCCCCGGCGCCTGGTGGGACTACTCGATCTCGGCCTACAAGCTCAAGGTCACCATTCACGTCGTGCCTTCAGACCACGCACGTGCGCTCCGAGGGCAATGCGGTGGATGGGTAAATGGGTGGATGGGTAAATGGGTGGATGGGTGGATGGGAAATGTGGGGCAAATGCCATTGACACGGCTTCTAGGGTTCCATTAGAAATGCCGTGCCCGTCTCAGCGTCTTCGACGCTGAGAAAAGTGAAGGCCAGACCGCGAGTTCTGCAGCACACCTGATGATCAAAACGGGTTGCGTTGTAGACTGCCAAGACTTGGACGGAGCGTATTCATGGTCCCCACGTGCCTTCAGATGCTTCCCTGCTACTGGGCGGCTGTGGTTCTGTTGTCGCCTGCCCCAATCGCCGAGCCAAACGCTGCTGCGATGATCGAAGAGGGCATCGCAGCAGCCGATGCCGGCGACTTTGACAAGGCGATCGCCGCCTTCACCCGCGCGATCGATGCGGACCCCGCGAACTACGACGCTCGCATTCAGCGCGGTAATGCAGCTGATAGAGACGAGGCAGCTTGACCGCGCAATCGACGATTTCACCCAGGCGATCAAGCGAGAACCTCGTCGAGCCGACGGCTACTTGAACCGTGCTTTTGTCTGCTATTGCCGACATGAGTTCGACAAAGCTATTGATGATTTCAGCACTGCCATTCGACTCGACCCCAAATGCTCGCGCGCCTACCTTTGCCGCGGACAAGCATATGCCGCCAAGGGTGAGCCAGAAAAAGCCCTTCGCGACTACGACAAGGGAATGGAGCTTGAGGGTCCCAGCAAGGAAGTGTTGGCCAACCGGGGCCGTGCCTACGCAGCCATGGGGGAGTTCCAGAAAGCCATGGCTGACTATGGCGAGGCGCTGCGAATTGACCCCGACTACGGTGGGGCTCGGTTTGTTCGTGCCCTCCTTCACTCCAAGCTCGGCGATTACGACGCCGCCCTTCGCGACTACGACGAGGTAATCCGCTTGTTCCCTGGGCAGGCGCCACTGCATCTCGAGCGCGCTCAATTGCAGGAAAAGCGTGGGAACCTGGCTTCTGCACTGGCTGACTACAATAGAGCGCTCGAATTGGCTCCCAATTCCGGCGAAGGTCGGTTCTTCCGCGCACGCGTCTATGGCCGGATGGGCAAGCTCGATGAGGCCCTCCGTGACCTTGAGGAGGCCGTCAAGCTGTTACCTAAGGAACCGGGTGTCTATGCCCTTCGCGCCCAATGTCACATTGGCCAGCAGTCCTGGAACAAGGCATACGATGACTTGACCCAAGCGATCCAGCGCGATCCGGGTTGTGCAAGCACCTATGCTCGTCGCGGCGAGGTCGCCTACAAGAAAGGCGACCCGGCCGCCGTCGTCGAAGAATCTTCAGGCTGCATTGCGTCTCGACCCAGGACACGCCGAGACCGCGGTCGGCTTGGCCCGGGTACTCCTGAACGACGGCTCGCTCGACTCCGCCATCGCGCTATTCACCGCCGCTCTGGAGTACACCTCTGACCCGCTTCCGGCGCTCCGCGGCCGAGGGACCGCCTACCTCCGCGCGCGTCAGCATCAGGCCGCGATCGCCGATCTCGATGAAGCGATTCGTTTGGACGCCTCCGACGCCGCCACCTTCTCGTCTCGCGGGACTGCCTTTGCGGCAATCGAGGACTACGACAAGGCCATTGCTGACCAGACCGAAGCGATTCGGCTCAACCCGAACGATTCAAACGCCTACTGCCAGCGTGGTCATGCTTACTGCGCAAAGGAGCAGTGGGGACCGGCCCGCGCCGACTACGATCGCGCGATCCAACTCGACCCCGGAAGCTATAAAGCCTATCAAGGTCGCGCGAATCTTCTTTCCCAGCCGGCCCAATCAAAGGAGGTACTCGCTGACTATACCGAAGCCATCCAGCGCAACCCGAGCTGCGCCAGGCTGTACGCCGAGCGATCCTTGATCTCTTTTGGTCGAGGGGACCACGCCGGCGCGTTGGCCGACATCCAACTCGCCCTGAAACTGGACCCCGACTTGACGAGTGCATACGAGACGAGAGCCTTGATTCACATGCGAATGGGTCGACTCGACGAGGCTTCCTCGGATCTCTGCCAAGGCTTCCGAGCTTGGAAACACGTCCTGGATGTTCAACTACACCAAGGCATGCCTCTGTTTCAAGCAACGCCAGTACGAAGCGTGCGTGCGAGTGGCGAGCGTGGCCCTACGAGAGACTCCTGGGGATACTATCTTCCTTTATGAGCGTGCGCGTGCGTATTTCGAGATGAACAATCTGCAGAATGCATTAGCCGACCTGACTGAGGGGATCCAATGCGGTGGAGGAGCCAGCTTCTACCACTTGCGCTCCCTCGTGCTCCAGAAGCTCGCCCGCCCGGAGGATGCGGAGCACGACCTGGCCCAATCCAGAAGACTCGAAAGCACCCGCTAGCCCCGCCTGCGCACTCTACCTGACATCCAGCACTCCGGGGCCCCCACACACATGGGCAGACAGCAGAGCTTACGAGCCGATCCCAAAACGGTTTGACACCTCCGGATTCTCCGGCCGCCGAGCGATCTTGTGGTAGTTCCAGGTTAGGTTCTAAGCAGGGCCCGCCCCGCACTCGGAGATCATTGATGTCCCCGCTCCGCCAATGGGCGATACGCTCCAACGACGGCTGGAATGAAGTCCGATTCGCGGCTCAACTGCTTCATGACCACACGGAGGTGATCGAGTACTTCCTGGAGTTGACGGGCAAGTCCTGGTACCGGCCCCCAGTCAAACCCGATCCGCCGGACAACGATACGCTCGTAGACGATTTCCGGATTGCCCTGCCGACCGTCCTGATCCCCTTCAGAGCGTGCGAGCAGTTGCTGGACGACTTCGATCGCTGGCTGCAATGCCGTACTCCCTTCGTGCGTGATCTAGGCGGAAGTCCTCACGATCTCATATCGTTCGACATCGCCCACAAGACCCCGTCGTTCATCACGTCCCTCGATCATCCACAGTTCACGTTCTCTTATTCAGTGCGCAGATGTCGATTGGAGGTCTTCTTCGTCACCGACCCATCGTGCATCCAGATGGCGAGGGAGGAACTGGCCGCCACTCTCCAGTCCCTTCAAACTTCCTAACGAGCCTCGATCCCCATCGCTTTCATCGTCGCGTCCGCGCCGTGCGCCGGCCCGTGCCGCCGCCACAACGCCCCCGATGCTTTCATCGGCCCGATCGCCATCCCGCACCCCCAACCGATAGCCAATGACTCAGCGCCGAGCACCGCAAATGCGCCGCACGAAATGGCCCACCAACCGCCCTTGAAATTGGGCCACCGTTTGTCGTAAGAGATTCTGCTGGAACTCTCCCGCTGCATCGCCACGAACGTCGTGTGGCTTCTCTTCACCGCACGCCCCCGCACGGCAACCCGTCGCGTCAGCAAGGGTGCGTGTGGCCCCGAACGAGGCAAGCCTTGCCCCACCTCTTCACCGCAACATCGCACCGCGCCCTTGACGGCCGTTCACGGCCGTTTTCCGCCGCAGGCGCTACTCGGCCCGACGTTTACATCGGGTTCAACGATCCGCGCCCCGACTCCTCCTCTTCCATCCTCCAACCCCACCCCTCCACTCCAACCGTGTTCCACCGGGCCTTCCTCCTTCGCGTCCTTCGCGCCTTCGCGGTGAAACCTCCTTCCTCCGCGCCTTTGCGGTTACCCCTCTCTCCTTCGCGGTAAAACCTATGCACCTCATTTCTCCCCGCCGCCCTGCGTCCTCTCCGCCGCCCAACACCGCCCGCCACTCCGCGCCGCCTCCCGTCCGCCCACCCGGCCTCCCTTACCCGCGGTGGGTGTACTGGAAAAAACCGACCCCTGTTGACCAAAAATGCAGTTTGCCCTCGTATTCTCCCGCAAAATTACAGCCCCCACCTTTGAAAATGTCGCCCCGCAGTAGCGTACACGCATTCGAACGCGCCGGCTGCTACGAAGAACCTACCCCAGAACCGCCAGGCAAACGCGACGCGGCCGGAGAATCCGGAGTTGCCAGAGCGTTCCGGGATCGGCTTGATAGCTCTGGCAGGGGAACGACACATGACTGAGCGGTCAAACGTCGCACTCTGCCACCGCGCCTATTCATCGCTCGGTAAACGTGCCCCGCTTGTAAAGCACGGGCCGTTCCAGCGGCGGAAGTTGCAGTTCTTCACCATCGGACGGGCGGTCGATGAGCATGTGCCACAGGCGCGGGTCGGTGCTGCCCTCCCGGTGGCTGAGGCTCTTGGTGCCGATCTTCGTCGGACCATCCGCCCCGTTGGCAAAAAGGAAGTTCGTGGTCCGCTCAAAGACGAACAGCGACGCCCCGGCACGCCCTTTCGCGTTGCCGCCGTGGCCGAACAGGCGAATCTGGTCGCTGTCGCGGATGGTCAGCATCGGGTTGTTGCCCTCGTACTTCGTTCCGAAGAAACTGACCCGCCGCGCACCTGCAGCTCGCTGGTGACCTGCTGCACGCTGAATTGATAGAAGTGCAGCGGTCCTTGCGCGGTCGACCAGCAGCCGGGCACTCGCGTCACGGAAGTTGTACCAGTTGCCGCCGCCGTGGCCGCTGATGATCACCGGCGCCGGAACTACTTCCGAGCGCCCATGGATTTCCACGCCGCGAAACACCGATCGGCCGCCGCTGCGCCAATGGAGCGACTGCGCTCGGGAGACATTCACCGGCGTATAGAAGCCGAGGAAGGCAAGTACCGTCTCGGCATCGGCGGTGTCGGCGGTGCGGACCATCGGTGCTGCATCGGCGGCACCGGCGAATCCACCCGTCGCTCCCGGCACGAGCAGCGACATCGTCTGGCCGACGCCAATGAGCTTGGTCTTGGGTTTCAGTTCCAGGGTTCGCGTCAGCAGGTAGCAGCCTTTGGGCAGGAAGACGATTTCGTGCTCGTCGATTGCCTGCTGGATCGCTGCCGTGTCGTCGGTGCGTCCGTCGCCCTTGGCCCGATAGGGAACACCTTTGACGTTGGCCGCCCCCGGCGACTCGAAACTGGGAAACGTTGGCGACCAGAGGTGACGCGTCTGAAGGTCCGCGGGAGGTTGGCGATCGGATACGACCTCGCGCACTCCGTCCACGGACTTTCCGTCCACGTAGACCGGGTAGCGGTACACTCGGCCTTGGTTTTCGCGCGGACTGCTGGGCGCGGCGAACTGGCGCACCTGCAGCCAGCCCCGGCCATTCCCGGCAAGCTCGGTGTTCTGCTGCGGATCGACGAATACCCGAGTCGCGCCCCGCACGTACACGTTGTCGAGGTACACTCCCCGATCCGACGCGATCACAATGCGCTCTTTTCCCGGTAAGCGCACTGCCGCTGAACTCGATCTGGCTGTCCACCATCGTCAGCGCGCCGTGATTGGCCTGCAACCCTCGGCCAACTTGGATGAGGGGACCCGAACAGCGATCGGCGACGATCTTCAGGCCCACCGCCACGAGTGTTTGCCGGCTGGTGCTGCGGATCGCCGCCTCGGTCTGCCCGATCAAGGTGAAACCAGTGATGACCGGAGTCGGTTGCGTGCCCGAAAGGTAGCCGGTGAAATCCAGCCCCATGCGCCCGCCGATCACGGTCACTCCCGCGCTGCTCCCGCCGGAGCCGATGCCGCCCTGAATGCCCGTCAAGCCGTGCGTGGCGTCGATCGTGCAGTCCTCGATGGCCGAACCCTCGGCGGCCTGGTGGCGAACGGCGATCGCCCCGGAGTTTCCCTCGCCGATCACGACGTCCAGGTTCACCATCATCTGGTTCATGCCAATGTTGGGCTGCTCTACTTCCGGGGGCAGGCCATCGGTCACGCGATCGGCCGTGGTGGGATTTCGATATCCTCGCGACCAGAAGTGGACGAAGATCTTCGGCTTGGCGGGGTCGCCGAAGCCGGCGGCATGCGGCGCGAGCACGAGGCGCGGACGCTGCTTGCCGCGCGCGATCCTACCAGCATGTGGGGGAAGCGGTTTCCTCCAAATACTCGGCCGTTGGCTCGCCGGTAGAGCTGCTGCGTGCAGCTCAAGGTGTCGGAAAGCAGGTACGTGCCCACGGGGAAGAAACAGGCCATCTGATGATCGCGCGCGAACACGACGGCAGCTTGGACGGCCGGCGTGGAATCCTTTCTTCCGGTCGGATCGGCCCCGAACGGCGCCTTGGTTACGTCGACATAGCCAAGAGCGGCCAGACGCTGGTCCTCCAATTCGGCCGGAACGGCCAAATGGAGCAGGTCGACGAACGGCTCCCGAATGGTCGGGTGCGCGTAACGGAGATAGCTGTCTGAGCCTTCTGCTCCGCCGGCACCTGGCGTTGCGGCAACCACCATGCATACGACGAGCAATTGGACCCCGCAAAAAATCGCACCGCAGAATGGTAACGAGGTATGGGGAGTCATGAAGAGTCTTCCTTTGGCTTGTTGTCGCTGGTGGTGCGGTGAGACCATCAGGAGTGGCCGGCTCTCGGCCTCCAGAACCGGTTGCCGTGCCGCGATTCCCCCGCCGCTCGATACAGATTGGCAATTCCGGGATTGACTCGTAACGAGAATCACCGGACGTGAAACGCAGCAGCAGCAGTGTGTGCGCTCGGCGATGCGTTCCTTCGGAGGCGGCGCGACCTAGGGCGCGCGGGGACTGCGTCGAGCGTCAGCACGGCGGCTAAAGTGGCTTGGACGGTCAGGGCGGCGTTGGCAAAGTCGCAGCGCTTGGGAATGTCACCCTCGGTGTGGTAGTTAGGATCGCCGTACGGCCAGGAACCGATGTTGACGACCGCGGCCGGGTATCCGGCATTGATGAAGGAGCCATCGTCGTCGCCCGGCTGCTTGCGCTGGACGGCTCGCTGCTGCAGGCCGATGGCGTAGCGCGAGTTGACTTCGCTCATGAGCTCGGCAAGGCGTTGGCCTTCGGGCGCGGTGTAGGCGGTGACGTTCGTCTTCTTGCCGGCGGCTGTGTCCTCGGCGGTCTTGACTCCGACGCCGTCAAGGTTGAAGGCGGCGATAATCTTGTCGCCGCGGGCCTTGGCGTTGCGAGCCGCGGTAACGCTCGTCCAAGGCACATGTTCCTCGTTGCAGAGCAGGAATCGGATCGTTCGGCGAGGTGTGAGCTTGGCCAGCACGCGAGCGATCTCCAGAGCGCCGGCGGTGCCGATCGCGTTGTCGTTGGCACCCGGGGAATCGATCCAGCTCTGCGAATCCTTGTGGGCGAGCAGGAGGATGATCTCGTCGGAGCCCGAGGCTGCCTTCCTCTCGGCATAGAGGTTGTGCGCGACATACCAGGGGTCTTCGGGCATCGGCGGCGAATACTGGGTGGATATTGGCTTGCGCGTATCGCGGCGAAACGCTTGCACCTTGACCGGCTCGCGCTGGACCGCATATCCCCAAGACGCGAGTTGACCGACCAGGTAGTCGTCGGCCTCGTCGAGGGTGCTCTTCTGGTGCCCGGGCAGGGTGGCGTTCAGCTTGCGATACGGAAGGGGATCGCTGGCCAAGTGGAAGACGTGGGCGGAGATGCGGTGCACGTCGACCTGGGCAATCGCCTTGCGGATGTCTGCTTGGGCACTGGCGCTGGGCTCGGCAATGCCCGACGTGGGCTGCTGATCGCCGGCGGTCAGGGGCGAGGGGAAAGTACTGGCGAGCAAACAGACGCAGAAGACGAACCATAAACGTCGTGTGAATGCCTGTCGAACCGAGAGGTCGATGGACTGCGGCCCGGAGAGGTATCGGCACCGGGTGCGGTAGCGGAGGGCGAGTCGTAGGTGGGGTCGTTCATGGCGGGTTCCTTGTTGTGGGCGAGCACTGCCCATGGATCTTAAGGGGACGCAAGGCCCGCTTTCAAGGGCGGTCGGGAAATGGGGAAAAGCAGGGGCGGCAGGATCGGGAGGGACGGGTGGCAGTTGCAGATCGAGGCGGTGAGAGGACGGCGGCCGGAGGCGTTCCGCGCTCCGGAAAACGCTGTGTTATTCCAAGTTCGATGCGGTGCCGCATCTGCAAGTTGGCTTGTGCGCGGAATCGCCGCGCTCATGCGGAAAAGGCTGGCAGTGCCTCGTGTTGCGCGCCGAGTTGGTGGTGAGATTGTGACCGCGGATCTAGATTGGCCCTCCTGGTAACCGTTCACGGGCCAGCCGGGGACTGGTCCATTTTTCGGCCGCAAGGCTCTGTCATCACAACAGCCGCCTGACCGAAAACATGGACCTGTCCCGTTCGCTTCCCCGGCAAGGCTTGCGCGGGCATGCGGCCGCTGGGCGGTTGCCGCTTCGGCGCGCAAGTGCAAGAACGCGGGGGCCAAGGCGAGAATTGGGGGCAGCTTGGTTCATTCAACTCATCGGCGGCACTCATCACCGAGCGAGGAGAGGGTTATGGACGCATCGCTTATGAAAGTTCGGAAAGATTCGGTGTCGGCGGTTCCGAAGGCCGGAGGAGAAATCCAGCAGATTGAAAGAGCCGGAGGGAATGGTGAGCCCAAGCGGGCACCGCCCGTCGCATTCAGCTTGATCGTGCCGGCGTACAACGAGCGTGAGCGTTTGCCCCCCTATCTGGAAGAGGTACGGGAGTACCTGTTGACAGTCTGGGGCAACGCCTACGAGGTGATCGTGGTGGATGACGGCAGCCGCGATGGTTTGGCGGAATGGCTTGCGGAGGCGGCGGGAACGTGGCCGCGGCTACGTGCGCTGCATCACGCTTTGAACCGGGGCAAAGGAGCTGCGGTAAGAACGGGGATGCTCGAAGCCCGCGGGGAGTTTCTGCTGTATACGGATGCGGACGGGGCGACGCCGATCGAGGCGGAACGCGACTTACGCGCGGCGATCGAGGCGGGTGCGGATTCGGCCATTGGGTCGCGCCTCGTGCGTGGCGGCGACGTGCAACGCGAGCGCCACTGGGGCAGAAGCCTGGCCGGCCGGGCATTTGCGCGGTTGGCGCGAGGAGTGGTTTCAGTAGAGGCGGTCGATACGCAGTGCGGATTCAAGATGTTTCGCCGCGCAGCAGGCCTGCGCTTGTTTCGCCTTTGCCGGGAGGCGGGATACCTGCTTGACGTGGAAGTTCTGGCACTGGCTTCACGCTTGGGATACCGCACGGCGGAGGTTCCGGTGACGTGGAGAGAGATTCCGGGCTCGAAGGTGCAATTCTTTCGGGACGCGTGGCGCATGGCCAGCCGGCTGCGGGCCTTGCGGCAAAACGTGGAGGAACAGGCATCGCAGGAGTGCGCAAGTGCAGCAGCGGCAAACGCCACGGTGGAAGCCGAACGCGCCCCGGCGAGTTCTTCTCTCGGTCGGTGAGTTCTCGATTGTTTGGATCGGGCACGCAGGCGGCGAGATTCCCTTGGGGGGATGGCAGCCGATCAAACTGTCACGATGCAAGTTTGAAGGCCAGAAAGATTTCTTCTGATGTGGGAATGGGCGGCAGAGTCGGACTTCGAGGAACCAATGCAGGCGCCGGCGGCATGCCGGCGCATGGCGGGTGATGGCTGCGTTTCCCGGTGGTTCTTGAAAGAATTGGGGATGCGTGGCGGGGTGGTTGCGAGGTTGCGCGGCCGGATGTTTCCGACTCTGTACGGCTCTGCGGGGCGGAGTGTGCGTTTGACATTACTCCGCTCCGGGGTACATTCGGCCGAAACGCTTGCCCGTCGGCGGCGCGATTGCGGTGGGAGGTTCGGTGCTCCATTGCGCCCTCGATGAGGGGCGTGTGATGCCCTGCGCGCGTTCATTCCAAGGAGTCCTCAACCCAGTGAAGAGGAGCAATGTGTTTGTTCCTGGGTGTTTCCCATTGAAGGAGGGATGAAAGATGTATCGATTGTTATTAGTTTTGCCGCTTCTATGTATTCTCTGGGTCGGAGCGTATACCGGCCCGAGTGTGATTCAGGACAGTCAGTCGTTGGCCCTTGTGGGATCGGAATTACCGGACTGCAACACGTCTGGGCTGTACGATAAGCACTGTTCAGACAAGGCAGGATACACGTGTCCGGCTAGTGTCACATACAAAGCCTGCAAGGCAGCCGAGGGTTCGACCGATGGCCGCCTGTGTAAATCCGGCGAGGGTGCCGTGCAGTGCAACAACGGCAATTGCACCATTCAGAATGGAGATGCGACCAACGAGAACTGCAAGAAAAAGTCGTGAGCCGCTGAGGCAAACGATGATATTCGAGTAGATTTCGTGGCGACGGGTTGAGGAACTCGCCCGACCGGATCGGGCACGTACGGTCCGGTCGGGATCGTGTAGATCGTGGTTTGTAAGGTGGTCCCGCGTGCGTATCGAGATGGCTTCCAGGAATGATTGAAGAAGGGGGAGGCAGCGAGTGTCTGCCGATCACCGCGTGCATTTCTCAGCGACGTCGGGAGAACGCGGGACGTACGGTAGGGCGATTGGATCGCGTGCGGAGCCAAACAATCAGTGCAGCGGAGGGAAGTGTGGAGTCTGATTGACGGAATCTCGGCGGCGGCTAGATTCGGCGGCTATGCGGGGCAGACAAAGAGCGGCAGTTCCAGCTTGTTTCAGTACGCGCAAAACGGGCTTGATGGGGTCCTTAACCCAGTGAAGAGGCGCAGTGCGTTTGTTCCTGGGTACTTTTCATTAAAGGAGGGATGAAAGATGTATCGATTGCTGCTGATTCTACCGTTTCTCTGTATTGTCTGGGTCGGCGTGTATACCGGCCCAAGTGTGATTCAGGACAGTCAATCGTTGGCCCTTGTGGGATCGGAGGTGCCAGCCTGCAACTCGCCTGGGGACTTCAAGAAAATCTGTCCTGATGCGACGGGACACACGTGTGGTGAAACTCATACTTATACTGCCTGTAAGGCGACCGAGGGCTCGGCCGACAATCACCTCTGCCAACCGGGTAAAGGCGATCCGTCGTGCGGCCACAGCGAGAATTGTGCCGACCGGAATGCAGACAAGCTTATCCGCGACTGCCAACAAAAGTCGTAAGCCGCCGGAGCAATCGATGGTGTTCGGGTAGTTCTCGTGGCGGCGCGTTGAGGAGTTCTCCCGACCGGATCGGACGCGTACCATCCGGTCGGGATCGTATACAACGTGGAAATTGGAGGCCGAAGGTCGAGCGTCGGGACGTGCCTAGCAGGCGTGTGTTGAGAATCAGGGGTTTCTCATGGGAAAAAGGCAGCGGGGATCGTTAAGTGAGGGAATGTGTTTGGGCTGTTGCTTGTGGCGATGATTTGCTCCGGACGCGCTGTGATCGAGGATTCGCAGACCCGGCCCTGCATTGCCAGACGCTTCCGACTCTGTACGGTTCTGCGGGGCGGAGCGTGCGTTTGCCATTGCTCCCCTCGGATCTACATTCGGCCGAAACGGCGGCAACTGGACCGCGCAATTGCACTAAGAGACTCGGTGCTCCATTGCTCCTCGGGGCAGGACCATGCAATGTCCTGCGGCGTTTACTCCAACAAGTCCTCAACCCGGTGAAGAGGCGCAGCGTGTTTGTTCCTGGGTATTTCTTAATTAAGGAGGGATGAAAGATGTATCGATTGCTGCTGATTCTATCGTTTCTCTGTATTGTCTGGGTCGGAGTGTATACCGGCCCGAGTGTGATTCAGGACAGTCAGTCGTTGGCCCTTGTGGGATCGGGACTACTAGCCTGCAATACAACTGGAGTGTACGACAAGATCTGTCCTAGCCAGCCGGGATACTCGTGTCCTGAGACGCATACGCATAAGGCCTGTAAGGCATCCGAGGGCTCGGCCGACAAGTTCCTGTGCAAACCTGGTGAAGGCATCCGTCGTGCGGCCACAATCTTACTCTTTGTCACCCCATAAATGGTGACAACCTCAGCCAGAGCTGCGAAAAGAAGTCGTAGACCGCTGAGGTAAGCAATGGTGTTCGAGCAGATCTCGTGGCGGCGGGTTGAGGAGTTCGCCCGACCGGATCGGGCACGTACGGTCCGGTCGGGATCACGTACATCGTGGACCGTTGGGGACTGAAGGTCGAGTATCGAGATTCGCCTCGCGGGAGTGTGTTGAGGATCAGGAGTATCTTATGAGAAAACGACAGCGGGGGAACGCTAAGTGGCGAGTGATGTATGGGCTGCTACTAGTCGCGATGATGTGTTGCGGACCCGCTGGGGCCCAGGATCCGCAGAATCCTCAAGAGCTTCTTGCACGTACGGAGGAAACGCTCCAGAAGTTCGAACGAGGGCAATACGTGGCGAGCGTAAGTGTGCGTAGGAAGGGAGAAGAGTTCCCCGAGGAGACGCAGGTTCGAGAAGCCCGGTGGGAGGTGCGCCACGACGGGGATCGATGGAGATTGGTGTGCGACGGGGAAAGCACGGCAAGACAACGGGGAAAGACCTTCCAAGACAAACGGAAGATAGAGTATGTCTTCTCCCCTGAAGGTTCGCTTCTCGTCGACCTGGACCCAAAGACGCGAGACGTAACCGCTGTGATTGCGCGGAAGAGGCTCAATGAGGAATCACGGCGGATGGTGTTTATGGAAGACGATTTCATGTGGGTCTACGGACACCTTCAAGGTAATGGTCTGAAGTCGTATTTGCCGGCTGCGTTGCGGGAATCGTCGTTGACCGCGCGGGCTTCAGATCTCGCGGGCACCTCAACATGGTTGGTGGAAGGGAAAGGGCCGTACGGAACTTATCAGGTCTGGCTCGATCCGAAGGAAGGCTATCTTCCGCGGCGAGTGGAACTGCGGAAAACCGGGAGCGATCTCTTCGGGAAGAAACCGGTTTCGGCAATTGCGGGTTTGCATCAGGTGACCGTGACCATTGCCGTGCAGCGGTTCGAGCACGTGGACCAGGTACCGATCATGGCGGAGTTCTCGATCGAGCATAAGCAGGAATACGCCGATCATGAGGTCATGGTGCGGAGCATGAGCAAGTTGTCGAAGATCTCGCTCAGTGGCGACTTGGCATCTCCCAATGCATTCCAGGTGGCGGCAAAGATACCCAACGGCACCCCAGTGCAGGTCGACGATGCCCTCCATCTCGATTACATCTGGAAGGATGGCCAGATCGTAAACGTCGTCGATTCGGAGCTGCTTTCGCAGCTTGGGGGCCACGGGTTCCTCGGCGGATTCGGATTGGGGCGATTCTGGCTGGTCGCGGTCAATCTGCTGGTTTTCTCAGCCGGGCTCTGTGTATGGATATGGCGCAGGCGCGGGATGGCACCGCATGGGTAGATGGAAGGAGTGTGCGAGATGACGGTCAATAAATGCTCACGGCCCGTAGGAGTGGCCGCTGCGGTGGGAATCTTGGGATGCGTGTTCATCCACGGAATCGCCGTGGCGGAGGAGGCGTCCGCCAAACAAGAAAGCCCGGTTATCCCGGTCCCGTCCAAGGCTAGCGGCCCCTATTGCGGCGTCTACAGCCTGTATGCGTGCCTCGGTGCCCTTGGCAAGACGCCGAACTTCGTCGATCTCCTCAAGGTCGAGTACATCGGTTCCGCCCGGGGAAGCAGCTTTGCGGAACTGATACGGGCCGCGGAGGAATGCCAAGCGCGGGCCGTTGCAGTGCGGGGTCTGAGCGCGGGGCTCTCGCGGAAGCGACGAAACCGATGATCCTTCACGTCAAGGACGGCAGACGGGGAAGGGACTACGACCACTGGATTGCGTTTCTGGGGTGTGAGGAGGGAATGGCGCGAATCGTCGACGCTCCCCACGCTCTGGAGCAAGTGCCGCTGGCAGAACTCCTGGCGCGGTGGGATGGGGCTGGCTTGATCATTTCGGACGAGCCCATCGATGCGCGGCGGTTCTTCTATGGGCAGTACGCGACGTTTGGCCTGTGGTCCTCGCTGGCAGCCGGCGCCGTGCTCGTCGTTCATCTCGGACATCGCCGCGTATTTCGGTTCACGACGGCGCGGCAGTTCTTGCGCAGCGGCGCAGTGCAGGGCTGTTGGATCGTGGCCGTTGCCGGCGTGCTTGCATTTACGACCCATCGCATCACGCAGACAGGCTTCTTTGCCAACTCGACAGCGGTTGCCGAAGTGGTTCGCAAGTACCACTCTACGTTCTTGCCCAAGCTGACGGCACCCGAGGTGCGCGCTCTGCTTGACCGCGGAGAAGAGGTGGTTATCGTCGATGCGCGGTTTCCGGAGGACTATGCGGAAGGGCACCTGGACAGCGCACTGAACATCCCGGTCTATTCCAGCACTGCCGAGCGCGAGCGGGTCTTGGCTGACGTTCCGCAATCGTGCCCGATCCTCGTTTACTGCCAGAGTAGCGGTTGTCCGTATGCCGCCGAGGTGGCCGACGCACTGGCGCTGGCAGGACGTACGAACATCATGCTTTTTCCAGGTGGCTGGCGGGAGTGGGAGAATGAATCCAGTGACTGAGAGCTGCAGTACTTCGGGTGCGGTGAACTTTCCGGTCTGCCAAGGGGACCAACCGGCGGTGCGCTTCGGCTGGCGCGCGTCGATGGCCCAGCTATGCCGCTGTGCGGAGCGGATCGCCTGCCTGGTCGTGGGAATCGGATTTCTCGCGAGCAGCGTTCCGCATCTGACAAACCCCTACCATTTCCTGGCGTCTGTGTACTCCTACGAGCTGGTAGGTCCGGGAATGGGAAAGGTTGTGGCGATGGTCCTCCCGCACGTGCAGCTAGTGACGGCCGTATGCTTGATCGGCAACATCTTCGTGCGCAGGGCGCTGGCCACAAGCTGCGGCATGCTGGCGGTCTTTGTTGGCGCGCAGTTGTCGAGCGTTGTGCGCGGGCAGGAAATCACGTGCGGTTGCTTCGGTCCGAACTACAGTTCGCGGATCGGTTTCGGTTCGATCTTGCTGGTCAGTTTTCTGTTGTCGGCGGCTATTGCAGGGCTGATCTGCTGTGGAGTGAACGCACGAGAACGGCGCGAGCAATCCGGGCAACCCTGTTGATGTCGGCAGCGCTCAGGAGCATCGCTTCCGGAACCGTCGGAGTGATGTCGGGAGCAACGATGGCGACGGCCAGCTCTGACGAAGGAAAGACAAGATCGCTCCACGGTCGGTGCGTATACTCCGGATCCAAGTCACCCGGAATCATCAAGTGGCTCGTGGCGGTGGTGCTGGCGGTTCACCTTGGTCTGTTGGGCTGGGCCGCCTCGCGACACAGCCCCGTGTGGGATGAAGCGGGACACCTGGTGGCCGGGATCAGTCACTGGGAACATGGACGGTTCGATTTGTACCGTGTCAATCCGCCCCTGGTGCGGATGGTGGCCACGGTTCCGGTGGTGCTGGCTCACCCCCGTTCATGCTGGCGATTGTATGACGACCGCCCCGGGGTGCGCTCGGAACGGTCGATTCGCAAGGATTTCTACGTCGCCAACGGGGATCGCGCTTTCTGGCTTCATATCTTAGCGCGGTGGGGTAGCCTGCCCTTTTCTCTCCTCGGGGCGATGATCTGTTGGCAGTGGGCCCGAAAGCTCTACGGCGAGGCGAGCGGAATCCTTGCCCTGGTTCTCTGGTGCTTCTCTCCGAATATCCTCGCGCACGGGCAACTCATCACGCCGGACGTCGGCGCCGGGCGCTGGGAATCGCGGCTGCCTATGGGTTCTGGCGATGGTTGCGGCGGCCGAACTGGGTTGCCGCCCTGATTGCGGGATTCCTGCTCGGCCTCGCCGAGTTGAGCAAGCTCACCTGGGTGATTTTGTTCCCTTTGTGGCCGTTGCTGTGGGTTGCCTGGTCATGGTCCTGTTCGCGCGAGCAGGTGGAGAGCATCGAAGGGCGCGTGCCATCGGCATCGAACGGGACATGCATCCGCTTTTGGAGGCGAGAAGTTTTGCAGCTGGCAGTCATTCTCCTCTTTGCGATCAACGTGATCAATTTGGGATACGGTTTCGAAGATTCATGCCGACCCTTGGGGGATTACGGCTTTGTCAGCGAGTGGCTTGGCGGCCCCGGGCCAGACGGAAACGAAGGGGCGAGCGTGCGCAATCGCTTCGCCGGGACATGGTCGGGGACGCTTCCGGTACCTTTTCCCGCGAACTACGTCATGGGGGTCGATCTCCAGCGATGGGACTTCGAAGGAAGAATGTGGTCCTATTTGGCGGGGCAGTGGCGGCTGGGCGGCTGGTGGCACTACTACCTCTATGCACTGGCGGTCAAAGTGCCCCTGGGCGCGTGGATCGTGGCGCTTGCGGCGCTTGTGGCGGGCGTCTGGGACCGCCGCTACCGGGCCCCCTGGCGTGACGAGATGGTCTTGTTGGCACCAGCCCTCGTTCTGTTCGTACTCGTCAGCTCGCAAACAGGCTTCAATCATCACCTGCGGTATGTCTTACCGGCTTTCCCGTTTGGCTACGTCTGGATGAGTCGGGTTGCGCGGGCCGCTGCGCTAAGGCATCACGTGCTCTTGGGGATCACCCTCGTCGGGGTTTGCGGTTCGATCAGCAGCAGTCTTTGGATCTATCCCCATAGCATCTCCTATTTCAATGAACTTGCCGGTGGTCCGGTAAATGGTCATGCACACCTGGAAGACAGCAACATCGATTGGGGCCAGGATCTGCTCTTCTTTCAGCGGTGGCAACAGAGCAACCCAGAAGCACGTCCGTTGAGGCTAGCTTACTACGGCGTGTTCGATCCGCGTTGTGCCGGAATCGAATGCCTTTTACCGCCACCGGGATCCGAAGCGCCCGGTGCCAGAGGTCTTGACCTGAAGGATTTGGGACCGCAGCCGGGCTGGTACGCGGTGAGCGTCAATCGGATGTGCAGCCGCACCCGGGAGTATGCCTATTTCCTCCGCTTCGCTCCGGTGGCGATGGCCGGATACTCGATCTACATCTATCACATCACACCAGACGAGGCGAACCGCGTGCGTCGGGAACTCGGCCTGCCCGAGATCGGTGGTGCGGACGTGGGCCGACGAAATTGACGCTGGGTTGTGGTGTGTGCAATGGGGCGTAGAGAGAAGCTTGGTCGTCAGTGGTAAGGTGAAGATTGAACGTAATGGAGATGGCCACAGGCGGCGGCGAAGCACTCCCCCTCCGCCGAGTGACGGAAGATCAAACTGTCACGATGCAATTTTGAAGGCGGGAGGATTCTTTGTGCCGTGGGGAATGGGCGGCAGCGCAAGGCTTCTGGGGGCGAGCGAGTCGCGGCAGATCGTGTCGAAGTGTGCTGGAATCTGCTGTGTTTCCCGTTGGTTTCTCGTGGGATGCTGGAGAGGGGATGGGGTGTTTGTCGGCATGCTCGTGCGGACGTTTGGGACGCTGCCCGGCGATTCGAGACGCGGTGTTTGTTTGACAGGTTTTCGGCCGGGGCTAGATTGAGCCGTGGCGTCGGTCGGGGCATCGCCACTGTCGCCGCTGGTCGACGCACGGTGCCCGATTGCTCGGCACGAGCGGCATCGCTTCAGTATGACACGTCGTCGTGCCGCGATCGTAAAGTGACGGAAGACGTGGGAAGGCGCGGAGCAGCTCGCGGCTGCATGGCGCGAGGTGGTCGTGGGGCGAGCTGGTCGCAGTCTTCGCGGATAGACCGATGGACATCCGGTATCACTCGAATCGACGCCCTTGGGCTGTTGTAACGGCACTCGGTGTCTTGATTACGATGATGTTCGTGGCAGGAAGTGTTCGGGGAAAAGTTTCCTTCAGGATCGGGAGAGCTGAGAAAACGGCCACCGATGACGCGGAAGCCTGCGCGGCCGATCTCGCCCGTTGCGAACCCTTGTCGATCCGTCCGCAACCACGACGTGTGCTTCGAGTAACTCAGGAGGATTACGACTGGATCCACCGTCAGATCCAGCCTATCGAGGTAAAGCGGTTGTCGCCTTCGTACTGCTTGCACGTGTTCCGGGCGCGCGGCCTGGATGGGCGATTCTCGGATCCGTCCTTTCCCTCGAGCAAGGCATTGTTGGCGCCGTTGCTCGATAGCGCGACCGCCAAGCAGGTATTCGGAGAATCGTTCCTACTACGAGGCGAACGTGGATTTGAAGAAAGACGGCCTCCCGGGAACGTTGCCGACGGAGTTCCTTTTCAACGCGGCCGGAATATGGTTGCTGACGGGCGTCAAGCCGCCTCGGTTGCACGGCGAGCCCTATGTTCTCAAAGAAGTTGCACTCCTCCCCGAAATATGACCGAGTTGGTCCGCACCTTGAATGCGTGGATGGGCATTGGTGTCACGTTCTGGGACAGCCGGGACAAGACCGGCTTTGGATCGACGTCGATCGAGGCTGCGCTTGTTGGCAAGAGAGACGCACAGTCCAGAAACGGGACGACTTGGCCAGCGCATCGAGCTCGGTGGTCACCGTGAAGTGCAAACGGGGATCTGGTTTCCTAGTTGGATGAGGAACATCCAATACGATCACAATGCGACGGACGCAAGAAAGCAACGGCGGATATGGAAGGACGCTCGCCACGACGTGCTCGAAGTACGCATCAACGACGTGGACGACTCGCTGTTTGAATGGAAAGTGCCCGCCGGGGCCGTTCGCGTCGCCGATGACGTCGCGCGGTGCAACCGTGCCGGCGGAGCAGCAGCCGATCTTGCGGGGTGGCTTTCCGTATTCGATTCAACGTCGTCATCAGTTCTCCTTCAGGCCGTTCCGCGGTGCTGATCGCGGCGTCGGTCGTCGCGGTGCTTACTTTGCTCGCGATCGGGGAGTTGAGCCATTGGGTTCGGGCCACGAGACGGAGGGCGAGGTCCGGGGAATCAAGACCGGCGGCATGAGGATGGGGATGGTGTGGAGAGACGCGGCGTCGAACGATCGACTGAGAACTTGCCATCGGGCGAGCCCCGTGGCGTTGCGCACCGTCGGGCCCGGACGCTGCTGGCGATGGCCGTACTGCTTGCCATGCACTCGGGTCTTCTCGCATGGAGTGCTTCCCGAGACAGTCCGCTTTGGGACGAAGTCGGCCACTTGGTCGCCGGACTGAGCCACTGGCAGTTCGGCACGTTTGCTCTGTATCGGGTCAATCCGCCGCTGGTGCGGACGGTTGCCGCTTTGCCCGTATTCCTCGTCACACCTGAGACAGACTGGTCGGGCTACGATTCCTCGGTCGGTGCTCGTTCCGAACGCAGTGTTCGCCAGGCTTTCGTGGCTGCCAACGGAGAACGTATTCTCGGCATGCATACGTCGGGCGCGGGGGCGTGCATACCGTTCAGCCTCCTCGGAGCCACGGTCTGCCTCGCTGGGCGGGCGACTTGTATGGTCATGTCGCGGGGGTCCTTGCAGCCGCGTTGTGGTGCTTCGATCCAAACATCCTTGGATACGGGCACGCGATCACACCAGACGTGGGCGCTGCGGCTTGGGGGGCGGCGGCAGGCTACACGTTCTGGAGATGGCTGAAAAACCCTCGTTGGCTTCTCGCGCTCCTTGCTGGATTGGCCCTCGGGTTGGCGGAACTCACAAAGTTGACGTGGATCGTTCTGTTCGCGCTATGGCCGCTGGTGTGGCTCGGTTGGCAGTGTTCGAGCGCGCGGCAGCGAGGATGGCGACTACGTGCCGGCTGGTCGGACAATTGATTGCGATTCTAGGAATCGTCGATCTGTTGAACCTCGGCTACGGTTTCGAAGGCTCTTTCCGCAAGCTGGGAGATTACAGCTTCCTCAGTCAGTTTGGCGACGGAGGAGGGGATTGTCGTATTGGATTAGAGCGGAGGAATCGGTTCAGCGGCACCTGGATGGAGGGAATTCGCGTTCCGTTGCCCGCGAACTACGTGCAGGGGATTGACCTGCAGAGCGGGACTTTGAGCAAAGGATGTGGTCCTACCTTGGCGGCCGCTGGAAGCTTGGCGGCTGGTGGTATTACTACCTGTACGCCTTAGGAGTCAAAGTGCCTTTGGGAATCTGGGGGCTCTTGGTCGTGTCACTGGTTGGGCGAAGGGGCCGCACAGCACCGGACGTTGTGGCGAAACGAAGCAGTTCTCCTCACCCCGCTGGTAGTCCTGCTATTTGGTTAGTTCCCAGACGGGATTCAATCACCACCTGCGTTATGTGTTGCCGACTTTCCGTTCGCCTTTATCTGGATCAGTAGTGTCGCGCGGGAGCCGGTTGCGTGGAGAACGTATTGCACGTTGGGGACGATGCTGTTGGCGTGGTCGATTTGCAGCAGTCTTTGGGTCTACCCTCACAGTATTTCCTATTTCAACGAGATTGCTGGGGGACCTCGCGGCGGCCACAACCATCTAGGTGGCGTTGCCGTCGACAGCAACATTGACAGTGGGCAGGACCTACTTCACCTGAGGCGTTGGCTAGCGAAGCATCCCGAAGCCCATCCGATCAGTCTGGCGTTCAACGGAGTGTACGACGCGCATGTTGCCGGTCTTTCGTACACGTTGCCACCACCGGGACCGGCTGCCGGCGCGTGCGACGAACCGTCGGGCAGTTCGTTGAGGCCGGTACCCGGTTGGCATGCGGTAAGCGTCAATCAGATTCGGAGCGGGACCAGCGATACGCCTACTTTCTCCGTTTCCAGCCGGTGGCCATGGCCGGTTATTCAATCTACATCTATCACATCACACTTGAAGAGGCGAACCGCGTGCGCTGGGAGTTGGAGTTGCCCGAGTTGCACGACACGAACTTCAGCAAGGGAGGATAAGACGATGGAAGGTCTCGTGACGAGAAGAGCGGCGCGCGAGCGGCGGGGACACTTGAGAGCAGCCCGCGGACGGGGGTAGCGATGAGCGAGGAGGCGTTTCTGTTGACGGTGATCATTCCGGTCTACAACGAATCGAAGACGATCGATGAACTGCTCCGTCGCGTGCTGGCCGCTCCGTATTCAAAGCAGGTGCTTGTGGTGGACGATGGCTCGACGGACGGTACGACCAAGGTTTTGGAAGCTTGGGAAGGCCGCGAGTCGGTCGAGCTCTTGGCGCACGGAAAGAATCGCGGCAAGGGAGCGGCCATTCGCACTGGCCTGGAACATGCTCGGGGGAGGTTTACGATCATTCAGGACGCGGATCTCGAATACGAGCCGCAGGACTACGCGCGGCTCGTCGAGCCGCTGTTGTCCGGCGCGGCGCAGGTGGTTTACGGCTCGCGCTACCTGCAGCCCGAGTCGAGGGGCCGCCGGCTCTGGACGATGTTTCGCTGGGGCGTGTCGCTGTTGAATGTTTGCGTGCGGTGGCTCTACGGGGCACGATTGACGGACGAGGCGACCTGCTACAAAGCCTTTCCCACGGAGATCCTGAGGCAGTTCGACTTGCGATGCGAGCGATTCGAGTTCTGCCCGGAGGTGACAGCGAAGGCTTGCCGGCTCGGGCTGCGGATCGAAGAAGTGCCGATCCGCTATGCTGCGCGGAGCATCGAGCAGGGGAAGAAGATACGCTGGAGTGACGGGTTGGAGGCGATGAAAACGTTGTGGAGGTGGCGGAACTGGCAACCGGAGGTAAAGCGAGTCACCGCGTCTTCGTGAGTGTCGCGACGCCATGGACATGCCGCAAGTGAACCTGCCGCGAAGGCTTCCGATGCGATGTGCTTGCCGAGGGGCGGTGAGTTTGATGCTCATCGTGCATGCGGTCTTGCTGGCGTGGGGAGCATGGCAACACAGCCCGAGTTGGGATGAAGTCGGGCATTTGCCGGCCGGCTTGAGTCATTGGCGGATTGGACGTTTCGACTTGTATCGCGTCAACCCTCCGCTGGTTCGGGCGTGGGCTACCGTTCCGGTGGTTCTGCTTCGGCCGGAGGTCGACTGGCGGGGTTACGAAGCGCATGCGGGCAGCCGGCCGGAGTGGCGGATCGGTCAGCAGTTCATCCGGGTGAACGGGGACGGATCATTCTGGTACTTCACCGTTGCACGCTGGGCGTGTATTCCTTTGAGTCTATTGGGCGGAATCGTTTGCTGGCGTTGGGCAGGGGAGTTGTATGGCGGTTATGCGGCACTTCTGGCCCTGGCGCTGTGGTGCTTTTGTCCGAGCATCTTGGGCAACGGGCAGATGCTGACGCCGGATGTTGGGGCGGCGGCTTTGGGGATAACCGCGTGTTATACGTTCTGGCGGTGGCTTCGCGAACCCGGATGGACCAGTGCCTTGGTGGCTGGGTTATGCCTGGGATTGGCGGAACTCACGAAGTTCACGTGGGTAGTCCTGTTTGTGATTTGGCCGGTGCTTTGGCTGATTTGGCGGAGGCCCCCGGGCCGGGCAGGGGATTGGGTCGACTTGGCGAGGCCGGTCAGCTTGCGGTGATGCTTATCCTTAGCATCTACGTCATCAACCTGGGATATGCCTTCGAGGGGACTTTTCAGCGGCTCGACTCGTACGTGTTTCGAAGTTCCTTGTTGGCGGGCGACGCAGAGACCGAGGCCGAGTTTGGATCGCTGCCGGGGAACCGGTTTTCCGACACATGGCTGGGAAGTATTCTGGTTCCGTTACCGGCGAACTACGTGTTGGGGATCGACGCGCAGAAGCGCGAGTTTGAAGACAAGATGTGGTCGTTCTTGCGGGGAGAGTGGCGACTGGGTGGGTGGTGGCACTACTATCTCTACGCCCTGGCGATCAAGGTGCCGTTGGGTACGTGGTTGTTGGCGGGGTTGGCTTTGGGGTCTGGATTACGGTGGAGGGGCTACGAGTCAACGTGGCGCGACGAGCTTGTGCTCATCGTTCCGGTGGCGGTGCTGCTGTTTTTGGTCAGCTCGCAGACCGGCTTCAACCACCACGTGCGGTACGTGCTGCCGATCTTCCCTTTTGCGTATATTTGGATCAGCCGCGTGGCGGTTGTGGCGGCGCGAAGCCGGTGGGTCGGCTGCGCGGTGGCAGTTGCCTTGGCGTGGTCGGTGGCGAGCAGCCTGTTCATTTATCCTCACAGTCTTTCGTATTTCAACGAACTGGTCGGTGGGCCGATTCACGGGCATGCGCACCTGCACGACAGCAACATCGACTGGGGACAAGACCTTCTCTACCTGAAGCGGTGGCTCGACGAGCATCCGGAGGCTCAACCGATCGGACTGGCATACTCGCTTCCGGCGTGGCTGCTCGATCCTAAGGACGTTCGGGATTCCGTATACCTTGCCTCCCCTTGGGCCGGAGACGGATCTGGAAGTGGGCCTCACTTCAGCTCCATCGGGAGGGCCGCTTCCCGGCTGGTATGCGATCTTCGTTCGCCGACTTCGTGATCGGGACCGGGCGTATGCCTACTTTCTACGGTCCACACCCGTCGCTCGTGCCGGCTATTCGGTGAATATCTATCACTACACGCGGGACGAGGCGAACCGAGTGCGAAGAGAGCTCGGGATCGCCGAACTGAGCGAGGGGACACCGTGATGAGGATTCGAGCAGTCTTGGTGCTTGCCTGCGTGGGGAGCCTGGCGGTAGGGTGCGGCAAAGCATCGAAGGAAGAGCGATTGGCCGCAGCCGTGGAACGTGTACGATCGGGAGTTTCCGGGACCATCGACGCGCGCGAGTTCTCCGTGTGTCGTGATGCCGACTTGGAGCGGTTCAAAGAGCTGAACACGCTGGAGTGCTTGAACTTGGATCATTGCCCCATCACCGACGTCGGGCTGCGAAACCTGGAGAACCTGCCACAGCTCCGCGAGCTTTCACTCTCCCGGACGCGGATCACGGACGTTGGGCTGAAATCGATTGCCACGCTCCCGCGTCTGGAGCAGTTGCGCCTCGATGAGACGCGGATTACCAACAAGGGCATCGACTACTTGAAACGCATGACGAGCCTGAGGGACCTGTCGCTGTGGCGCAGTACGGATCAGCGACGAGGCACTTGCGGCCATCAGCAAAATGCAGAACCTCGAACGCCTGAGTCTGGATGAAACGCGGATCACCGATGCGGGGTTGCAGCAACTCGCCGGGATGAAGCGTCTGAAGCAGTTGAAGATCTGGAATACGCGAGGAACGGCGGCCGGAGCCAAGAAACTTCGCGTTTCTCTACCTCAACTGGTTGTAGAAAAATGATCGCCGGGCGCGGGCCAGGCAAGGGAGCAAGTGATGGTCGGCGATTCTCTCGCATCCGACATGAACGCAGTCGCGGCGACCGCGGAGCGCGGGTGCGGGGCGAGCCGGGGCGCGGGGGGCCTCGGACTGGCGCTGGCGATCGTGGCAACCCTGCTCGTGGCGGTTCTGCTGGTCGGAGGGTGGGCGCGTTGCCGGCACCTTTCCGATCGCAGCATCTGGTTTGATGAGTCCGTATCCTGGCGTCTCACGGAGTTCCCATGGTCGGAGATGCTCCGTCGCGTTGCCGCTGACACGCACGCCCCGCTCTACTTCTTCGTGCTCAAGCTCTGGTCGGCAATATTCGGCTCGTCGTTGGCGTCCCTTCGCGGGCTGAGCGTGGCCGCTTCGGCCGTGACCCTCCTGGGGATGTACCTGTTTGCCCGCGATGCCTTCGGCCGTACGGACGGCCGATCGGAGCCCGACGGTTTGGCCGAGGCGCAGGGGGCGATGGATCGGGCTGGTCACCGCCGCCCTGCTCTGTGTGTCGGTCTACCAGACGCAACTCGCTTGTGAAATGCGCATGTACTCGCTCGGCATGGCTCTCGTGGCCTGGTCGAGCTGGCTTCTCGTGCGCGCGCTGCGGTCGGCGCGACTGGGTCCTTGGTTGCTTTTCGGGGCGGTGGATCTGGCATTCGCCTATACGCACTACTTCGCCTTGTTCTCGATCGTCACCCAGGCGGTTTATCTGACGATGTACGCGGTGCTTCAATGGCGTCGCGATGCGCGGGGAGCGTTGGCGACGGTGCGCGGTTCGGCCGCGGCGTTGGCTGTGCTCGTGATCGGCTGGCTACCCTGGCTTCCCACCTTCCTAAAGCAGCGCGCCGCGGTGGGGGAAGGCTGGTGGATGCCTCCTTTTCACTTCGCCGACATTCGCGGCGTGTGCCAGGAGCTGCTCCTGGGACCGGCAGGCGAAGTCTTCCCCTTGGTCGACCGGTATGCCGGTTTGTGCTGTGCGGTGTACGTCGCGGTGCTGGTGGTTCTGGCGTGGCGTTCGACGGCCGGCCACTGGTACCTGTTGGCGATGGCTGTGGGGCCACCGGTGATGTGTGTGGCGGTATCGGCCACGGGGAGCAACATCCTGTTGGGTCGTTACCTGGCCTATTCGCAGGTGTTCTGGGCTGTGGCCTTGGCGACGCTCTTGTGGCGCATTCCCTCCTCCGTCGCCAAGAGCGGACTGGCCTATGGGTTGGTCATGTCGGCGGCCGCCTATCAAGTGGCTTTTGTGGAGCAACTGGACATCCCGAGGAAACCGGGAATGCAGGCCGCAGTGGCGTTTATTGAAGCCCGTCGAAAGAGCGGCGAGCCGGTGATCGCCTGTTCCACGCTCTTGTACTTCCCGGCACAGTATCATGCCAGCGACCGAACGGACTGGCATGTCTATCGGTCCGCGGGCGATATCCCCCATTTTGCCGGAGCGCCCGTTCTCGTGCCGGGGGACGTGATCGTGCGGCGGCAGCTCGACGAGATTGGGGCGGGGCGCGTATGGGTGATCGACACGACAGGGCGCTGGGCGGCGTCGGATATGCCGGTGCCGGCGACGTGGCGAATGGACGAGCTTGCCTGGTTTCGGGAAGTGTATAGCTTTCAACATGACGTGGTGGTCAAACAGTACCGGATTGAACAGGATCCCGTTGCCGATCAGCAAACGGGCTCTATCGCAAACGCATCTCGGCGGACACCCGCGGAGGACGAAGCTGCGAAAACAGGAGCACAGCAATGAACGGTCGAACCACGGCTCGGCATGGGATGACTCTGGTGGAGCTTCTGGTGGTGCTTGCGATCATCGGGGTTCTTGTGGCCCTGCTGATACCGGCCGTTCAGAGCTCGCGGGAAGCGGCGCGGCGTTTGGAGTGCCAAAACCACCTGCGGCAGTTCGGACTAGCAGTACACAACCACCTCGATACCTTCGGACACTATCCGGCGGGTGGTTGGGGCCATACCTGGGTCGGAGACGCCGACCGCGGTTTCGATCAACGCCAACCCGGGGGCTGGGTCTACAACCTCTTGCCATACGTCGAGGCCGCGAATGTGCGTGGGCTGGGGGCCGGTGCCAGCGGGGCGGCAAAGATGGCCGCGGGAGCAGAGTTGATGCGCCAAGTGCTGCCGATTCACCATTGTCCTTCGAGGCGTGTGCCCCATCTCTATCCGTACACGGAGTCGCGAGACCCGATCAACGCCGACCCAGTCGAGAATTCCGCGAAGTCCGACTATGCGATCAATGCGGGCGACGTGGATCCGGGCATGGGACGCACGCCGATCAGTTTAGAGGAAGGCGACTCGCCGAAGTTCGCCTGGGCCGACTTTTCCACGGCCAACGGGATCTGCTACTTTCGCAGCATCGTGAGAGGTGCCGAGGTCACGGACGGCGCCAGCAGCACCTACTGTATCGGAGAGAAATACTGCGCCACGGACGGGTACGACGCGGGGGACGACGAAAGCATGTATGTCGGTTATGATTACGACGTGAACCGCTGGACCAAGCCCGGTGCACCGCCGCGACCGGACGGGCGGAGCGAGGCCAAGGATGTTTTCGGAAGTGCCCACGCGGTGGGCTGCAATTTTGTTTTCTGCGACGGGTCGGTGCGACTGATCCGCTACCAGATTGATCCTGACGTACACCGCCGCCTGGGCAACCGGAGAGACGGAATGCCCATCGAGAACAGTCAGTATTGAGGAAGACGATGCATCCAGAAGTCGAAGGCGCCAGCGAACCCGTCGATCCGTGGTTTCTGGCCGAACTATTTTGCTGGACCGTGGTGATCCTTGCGCCGGTGTTGACGTGGGTAAACGGTCCCGCAGTATCGACGGATCAATTCGTGGTGAGAAGCGCTGTCTTCATTCTCGCTTTCACCGCGGGTACCGGCCTCCGCATCGCGAGCATCGTACGCAAACGGCGGAGGCGGTGAGCTAGTGGACCATCCACGATGTTCTTGCCGGTGAGGAACCCATTCGGGGCACAAGCTTTGCCTGTTTCGCTCGGCCCCTTCGGTCCGGGCTGCCGTGTCGCTTCCAGGAAAGAACTTCCTGGAAGCGGTATTTAGAGCCGGTCCCAGAACCGTGTGCCGCTCCTGCATTCTCCGGCCGCGGAGGACTGCCGTGGCGGTTCTGGGATAGGTTCTTAGGTTTCGGGGCAGTGATAAGGTCCGCTGGCGCAAAGCGGTGGGACCGCGGTGCGAAGCGCGGGGGAGATGGTTCCCGCGGTCCGAGGGCTCACGCCTTGCTGTTCCCGTACGCGATCGCCGAGCCCATGGGCGTCCACTCGGGAAGCGACGTGGTTCCGAACAGGTCGAGGTAGGGGGGCGGGCTGGCACGCTCGATGAGTTGGCGAATCAGCGGAGACCGATGGTGGATCGACTCCTGCCTCGTGCCCACGTAGCTTGGCAGGCCGACGTCGCGAAAGGGGAGGTCGCCGCGCACGCCCAGGAGAAGAACCTGGTGAGCGCCCCGCCAGTACGGCCCGTATCCTTCCGGCGTCGTCGGCCAGACGAGGAAGGTTTCATAGCGGAACCCCCAGCGAATCAGAACGCGCATGGCGTCGCAAATCGCTTCGGGGAGCGTCCAGAGATGGAGATGGGCATCGCTGGCCGCCAACGCCTTCACGGGGAGCTCCGACAAAGGTCCAGCAATTCTCTGGCCTTTGCCGCCACGGCGGCGACACGCGCTGATCGCCATCCAGGGAGGGTCGGCGTAGATACAGGAGAAACGTTTTCCCTGACGTGCAAGTGACCGAAGAACCGAGGCCAATTCGGTAAACTGGACGCGCGGGTCGCCTGAAGTGTGGTTCCCGTTCCGGCCCGATCGCGCCACGCGGAGAAGTCCGGCGGCCGTGAGTTCCTTGCCCTGCTCCGTGGCACTGCGGATGTACTGATGGAAGACGGGTTCGGGGACGGATGCTTCCAGTTGCCAACGTGCGGACTGAGTCGCCGAGATGCCCAAGTCCCTCAATTGACGCGGCTTGGAGACTTCCCGGCACTTGCGGTTTCCGCCGCGAAGTCTCAGATCGTTGAGCAATTCTCCGGCGCGGCGTTCCGCGCGAAGCTTCAATTCGGCGGCCTGATTCTGGACTTCGAGACTCAAGGCGGCGGATCGAGCATAGTTACGCACTGCCTCCGCCTTATCGCGTATCGACTTTACCTCTTCCAGGCTTTCGGATGTTGTCAGGATCCGCCGAGCCTGATCGAGGACGATCAAGTTGCGCTGCTGATCCAGCGGTCCAGTCATTAGACCCTTCCGAAGGGTGGAGTCTATCTGGGGCCAGAGATTGAGAGGAGCATCCCATAGAGTAGATTGCGAAATGGACTCAAAAACGAGCGTGGAAAGGCAAGAAATTGCGACTTTTACGCCATGCAAGGGGGATTGCTTGAACTTGGGTAGTTTTGGTGCGTAAGATAACCCCTTCCATACGGTGGGGCCATACTAAGCGGCAGCGTCTACAAGTGCGGGTTACGCACTGCCGCAGACTGGGAGTGTGGTGAAAAGACGAGGGCCCCGAGTCAAGCGGCGCATTGCGCCGCACGGTGGCAGCGCGACGGCAGTGGTGCGGCGGCAGTGTGACGCCGGTGCGGCTCGATTACCAGTTGAGCGATTCGAGGAATCGCAGACTCTGGGGAATCTGCTCGAGGACCGTGGGCGATTCGTCCTCGATGAAGTAGTACTTGACGCCGATCTTCTGAGCCGCCTGGAACAGTTTGGGCCAGTCTACCTGGCCGCTGCCGAGCGCGACGTCGTTGGTCAGAGCGGTGCTGCCCGACATTTCATTGGTGGGCACGCCCTTCTTCAGGTCCTTCAGGTGCACGAGCAACCAACGATCGGGGTACTTTTCCAGCAACTTCGCGGGGTCTTGTCCGGGGAGCACGGTCCAGAGCACGTCGAGTTGGAAGAAGACGTTCTTGGGATCGGTCTCGGCCGCGAGCAGATCGAAGAGCGTGCCTTGGCCGTGGGGACGGAACTCGTAGCCATGGTTGTGGTAGTAGAACTCCATGCCCTCTTTGGCCAGGGCCGCGCCGCGCGGTTGAACACGGCGGCGGCTTCGCGGCACTGCTTTTCGTCGAAGGGGTCTTTGTGGGCGATCCAGGCGCAACCGACGTAAGGAAGTCCGAGTGCCTTGGCGTCGCGGATCACGCCGCCGATGTCGTCGCGAAGCTGATCGTAGGGATAGTGGCGGCCGATCGGCACCAGGCCGCGCTTGTCGAGTTCAGCCTTGAATTCGGCGGGAGACCAACCTCCGAGATCGGCAACCTCGACGTACTTGAATCCCAAGGCACGCGCTTTGTCCAACGTGGCGGCCGGGCCCTGGGTCTTCATCATGTCGCGGAGGCTATATAGTTGCAGGCCGGTCGGGCCCTTATAGCTCGGGCTTGTGCCTACCTCGCCCGCGAGGGCGAAGGCGGATACGAGACTCAACGACACCAACGCGATCACAGTCAACTTCGTGGTCATGCGCATTGCGGAAATCCTCTTGGAGCCGATGCGGGAAGCCTGGGTCGCGACAGGAGGTTGCATCCCCAGGATCCGCGGACGGCAGTACTCGATCAGGCGATCAGAACTCAATGGGAACTTGCGGCGCAGGCTTCGCCCGGACGGCTTGCCAGCGTATTTGCCCCAATCCTAACCCGAGGGCCAGGGAAAAGCAACCGACGGTGCGGCGTGTGGTGCGAAGGTTTCGACCTGCCCGTGCCGGGCTCCTGTTGAGCCCCGCATGGCCAAGGCGCCGGGCCGGCCCTCGGGAGGCCGGAAGACAAAGCCGCCCGGTCCGGCCGTAGCCAACCATTGACCATGCGTACTCCAAGCGTGCCGATTCCAGGAAGTTCTTTGCTGGATGCGACTAGCGATGGAAGCAGTAGACGGCCGCTTCCTTGATGCTGTAGCGTTCGATTTCGGGGACGGTCCGCACGCGGTAGCGCGCGAGTTCCTGGAGGTTGCTCGTGTCGAGGCCCGGCCGGCCGGGATCGGCGATCAAGATCAGGCCGTCGTGCCCAGCCAGCCGGTAGAGCCATTGGGCGTTTGAGGCCCAGTAGCAGACGTCGGCGGCCAGCAGGACCTGCCAGTCGCTGCGGCCGGTTTGCATCACGTCTTCCAGAACGGGCTCGACCGCCGCGTCGTTCAACACGGCGTTCTTCTCGATGGCGACCACGGCCAAGGGGTCGATCTCGGTGGCGGTGACGTGGGCCGCGCCGGCTTGGGCTGCGGCAATGCCGGCGATCCCGCAACCCGCGCCGAAATCGAGCACGCGTCGCGCGCGGACCATCTCGGGATGATCGAGGACATACCGGGCCAGGGCTTGACCACTTGCCCAGCCAAAGGCCCAGTAAGGCCGCAGTCCGGCGTCGTCGAACAGGTGCTTTTCGGTGGCATGCCAAACCGGGGCATCATCGCGGAGCAAGTGCAGGCGGATTTCCGGACAGAGAGGCGGGGAGTGGATCGAGGTGTTCTCCTCGATCAATCGGAGGGCGAGTTGGCGACTTTCGAGTGGCACCACTGCCGGACAACTCCCGATGCTTCGGTGAAGCCGACGACGATCCATTCCACTGTAATGTAGGGATTCGCGCAACCGGCGGGAAGCCGGCGGTGCTATGGATCCCGATGTGGCAAACGATCGCGATCCGCTTCTGGAACTGGGCCGCTTTCAGCTCGGCTGGAGCACTCCGACGGCCGCGGAACGATTCTTGGCGTAACCGTTCACGGCGGGGGGAAGCGAAGGGGCAGGTCCCGAGTTTTCGGTCAGGCGGCTGGTGTGATGATGGAGCCTTGCGGCCGAAGAATGGCCCCGTCCGTTCTCGACTCTACCCGGCCGGCCTGTGAACGGTTACATCTTTGCCTATGTAGGGGTCAATATAGGGTTGTGGATCGCGCCAACGGCTCCCCGTTCCGCTGGGCAAGGCTCGATCGGCAGGAGCTGCATTTTGAGGAGGAGTGCGTAGCGGCGGAAGCCGCGGAGGTCGTAGCCGCGCGGGGTGAAGCCGTGGGCGCGCAACAGGGCGTCGCACTCGGCTTTCTGGCGACGCAGGGCGGTGCGGAGTTCGCGGCGGGTAGCGCAGTGGGCACGGTGACGGCGTATGACGGCTTGGAGATCGGCCAGGAGTGCGCGGACTCTGGCGACGAGCTTCGTGCAGGCACCGATGTAGATCGATTGCTGGCGACCGTCGGCGCGATAGGCGAGGCGGAAGTACGGTCCGAGCTTGCGCGCGCGCGCATGCGCCACGTGGTTACGATCGCGCCTTGGCGGCGAAAGAGGTCGCCGGCGGCGGAGATGCGGGCGGCGATCTGGTCGTAACGTGCGGCGGAGCGTTGGTCAACGGAAGTGGGTTTTTGCCACATTTGTTTTGCGCTCGGGGGGGAGGGGGGGAGGAGTTAGGAGTTAGGAGTTGGGAGTTGGGAGTTAGGAGTTAGGAGTTGGGAGTTGGGAGTTGGGAGTTGGGAGTTGGGAGTTGGGAGTTGGGAGTTGGGGGGGCAGGGGCACGCGGAGGCGCGGAGATGCGGAGGGAGACGGTGGAAGGCGGAGTGAGCACGCGGAGTCGCGGAGGCGCGGAGGGAAGGCGTGAACGCGGGAGTGGAGAAGTCCCGTGAATGGGGCGGGGGTGAAAAAGGGAAGATGGATGATCGCGGCGGAGTGCACCCAGCATGAATGCCGGGCCGGAGATCGCCTGCGGCGGGAAACGGCCGTAAACGGCCGTCAGGAGCACGGCGCGACGGGAGCGGGGAAGATGGGCTGACGAGTAGCGGCGCTGCGCCGAGCCATGAAAGTTTTGTGGCAAGGCACCGTTGCGGAGGAGGAGTGGCACTCTTGAGTGATCACCGCTAAGACGCGAAGAGCGCGAAGGAAGGGAAGGGACGGCTAAGTGATCACCGCTAAGACGCGAAGAGCGCGAAGGAAGGGAAGGGACGGCTAAGTGATCACCGCTAAGACGCGAAGAGCGCGAAGGAAGCGGCAGCATAGCAGAGTTGTCACTGCAAAGCGCCAAGAGCGAGAAGGCAGCGATGGCACACAAAGTCAACGGTTACGTCCCGCCCACGGTATCTTGAGCACTCGGAAGAAAGTTCCGAGGCACACGCTCCCTCGATGCCGAGACGGGGGACGCCGAAAAGGATCGTGAAGAGTCGATTTGGATCGTGTGGGCCAGGACACCGCGTTGCTCGTCGAGCGAGAGAAAAGGCTGCGTGCGAGTCGAGTCCGCCAGGGCCGTCCGTGCGTGGAACTTGCGGACTCGAAGGAGCATTTGGCTGGCCCTGAGCTTCATATCGACCAGACGGAAATAGACTTCGATGGGATCCTGAGTGCGAAGGGCATTGGCGAGCGGATCGTCGGGGTTGGTGGCGCCGATGTTGGCATGCTCGAGCAATTCGAGGCAAAGGAGCTGGACGATGCTCATGCCCATGGACCGCTCCAGGGCCCGAGGCTGGCCGGTGACGAGTTCGTCGTAAATCGGTTGGACGACGTTGGCGATCGCCTCGCGGACGGCGGAGGTCGCATGGTCGATGGCAAAACCGGGAGGCAACCAAGGCTCGGGTGACCGCTTGGACCGGCGAGGCGCGCGGGCCGGCTTGGACGGCACAGCGGCGCGACGGGTGGAACGGGGAGGGGACACGAGGGGCGGCCTCCAGAGTCGGAGAAAGACGCCAATGTGACGCCGACTATGATAGTGTACGGATGCACAGATATCAAGGCCGGTTGGTGGGCCATTGGGGAGGTTTTCGGTTTTCGGTTTTCAGTTTTCAGTAGGCAGGAGTTAGGAGGCAGGAGTTAGGAGGCAGGAGTTAGGAGGCAGGAGGCACGCGGAGGCGCGGAGATGCGGAGGGAAGGCGTGAGTCGCGGGAGTGGAAAAGCCTCGTGAACGGGGCTGCGGTGAAAGAGGGAAGAGGGATCATCGCGGCGTGTTGCACCCAGCAACCATGCTGGGCGGCGGAGCAGAGTGATCACCGCTAAGACGCGAAGGGCGCGAAGGAAAGAAAGGAACGGCTAAGTAATCACCGCTAAGGCGCAAGGGCGCGAAGGAAAGGAAGGAACGGCTAAGTGATCACCGCTAAGACGCCAAGGGCGCGAAGGAAGGAGGGTTGGTGGCAGTTCCCCGACGCCTGAAGACGGGACGCACGCGCCGCTTCTCGCCCACTCGAAGCCACACTTGCGAAAAAAGGCCAAGATTGCCCACGGCCTCTGTGTGGGCCACGGCGGATGATAGAATTGCGACTTCTTGATGCCGTGGTTGATTGTGGAACAGTTCTGAGCGTTCTGTGCCGGGAAACCGGGCTCCTGCTGGTCGCCCTCGTTCCATAATCAATGCAGGGGTCAGTAGGGGATCGTCACCCGGACACCCCCAAAAGTGCGTATTCCTCATGCTAGTCGTCCATCTCCGCCCCAAGGAACTCCACGATGATTCGTCTATTGCTGATTTCCTCGTTGCTGACTGCAGCCCGCGCATCTGCGGACGAGGTTACGCTGACCCTCCATCCCGATCGCGTGCTCAACCGGATCGATGAGAAGGTCTACGGCCATTTCCTCGAACACATCTACCACTCCTGCAATGGCGGGTTGTGGGGCGAGTTGGTTTGGGACCGTAGTTTCGAGGGGGGCGGCGGAGGGGTCCGGTGGACGCAGCAGGAGGGCTGCATCGCGCAGGAAGGCGGGTCGGACAACGTGCGACTGCTTTTCGGCGATCCGCAGTGGACGGACTATGAATTCACCGTGGAAGCGCGCAAGACCGGCGGGGACGAAGGATTTCTCGTTCTCGTGCGGGCCTTGAGCGAGAAGGAATTCTATTGGGCGAACCTCGGCGGGTGGGGAAACGCCGGCCATGCGCTGGAGCGGGGGATCAGAAATCAGAGCCGCTGGGGCGCGGTCACGCGCCGCCAGAACGGCCGGATCGAGACGGGGCGCTGGTATCGCGTGCGTGCCCGATGTGAAGGGCCGCGAGTTCAGTTCTGGCTCGACGACCAATTGGTCATCGACTACGCGGACGACGGCAGGGGACCCGTTCGCGGACGGGCCGGGGTGGGCACGTGGCAAACGCAGGCGCAATTCCGAAACTTCAGGGTGACGTCGCTCGACGGAAAAACGCTCCACGAGGGACTTCCGCCGCTGCCGAAACAGGAAAGGGGCATTGCGCCGACATGGCGTCCGCTGGGTGGCGCGAAGGTTGCCGTCGCGACCGACAGGCCACTGAACGGTGCTCGGTGCCGGCAGATCGAAGCGGCCGGGGAATTCTCGGGGCTCGTGCAACAGCCGTTGGCCATTCGGGCCGGCGAGGTGTACCGCGGTTCGATTTGGGCCCGTGGCGAAGCCGCGGGCGGACTGGCCGTGCGGTTGGTGGCGGGCGGCAAGGTTTTGGGCGAACAGACTCTTGGCGTTCCGCGGCCGGACTGGCAAGAATTCCCGGTGGAGTTGAAACCCGCGGTCTCGTCGGACGACGCCGAGCTTCAGGTCGGTGTGCGAGGGGCGGGCAAGATCTGGCTCGACCAGGTCAGTCTGATGCCGGAGTCGTGGCGGCAGGGTGGCGGCTTTCGACCCGACTTGCTCGAGGCGATCGCCGGCCTGCGGCCGCCGGTGATCCGGTGGCCGGGCGGCTGCTTTGCTTCGGCTTACCGCTGGAAGGACGGGATCGGACCGCAGCACAAGCGCGGGCCGCACCCGAACAACATTTGGGACGACAAGGAGGTCAATTCGTTCGGCAGCGACGAGTTTGTGGCGATGTGCCGCCGCGTCGGGGCGGAGCCGCTCGTGGTCGTGAATATCGGAACGCCCCAGTGGAACCGCGGCGTGATGGACAACGACTTCCTTCAAGAGGCCCTCGACTGGATCGAGTACTGCAACGGGCCGGCTGACTCCCCATGGGGCAAGGTGCGGGCGGCCAACGGTCACCCCGAGCCGTACGGGATCAAGTATTGGGAGATCGACAACGAGACCTGGCAAATGGGCGCGGAAACCTATGCCGAGTGGGTCAACCGGTTTGCCCCGGCGATGCGCAAGGCCGATCCGTCGATCAAGCTGGCCGCCTGCGGCAGCGGTGGCTACGGCGAACGCGGCAATGGTTTGGCCTGGAACCGCGTTTTGATCGAGCAGTGCGCAGACAAGATCGACTACCTGAGTATCCATCACTACGAGAACCCGAGTCGCTACGCCGACGGCCCGCGGGCTTACGAGGAGTTTTTCCGCAAGACGGGGGAGCTGATCGCCGCCTCGAAGAATCCGAAACTCAAGATCTACGTGTCCGAGTGGAACGCGCAGAGTACGGATTGGCGGACGGGCCTGTATTGCGGCGGTCTGCTGAACGCCTTTGAGCGGTGCGGCGACGTGTTGGAGATCGGCGGTCCGGCGCTGTTCCTGCGCCACGTTTCGGCTAGCGCTTGGGACAACGCGTTTGTGAACTTTGACCACCGCACGTGGTTTGCGGCGCCCAACTACGTGGTGATGAAGCTGTGGCGCGAGCACTATGCCCCGCAGCGTATCGCCCTGGAGGGTCAGGCGGGTCCGCTCAACGCCGTGGCAACCAAGTCCGCCGACGGAAAGACGCTGTTTGTCAAGGCAGTCAATCCGTCGGATGCCGCCGTCGAGGTGGTCTTGAAGCTGGCCGGAGGGGCTGCCGGCAGGGCTACGCTCCAAGTCGTCGCTCCCGGCGCGCTGGCCGCGCGCAACACGCTGGAAGCCCGCGATACCGTGCAGCCCAAAGCGGGTGCCGTGCAGCAGGAAGGGGCGACTCTGCGGTTCGCGCTGCCGGCGAATTCGTGTGGCGTTGTCGAGATTCGTGGTGAATGACGCGAGGAACTATTCACATCTCAGAGCGGGCCCCACGTGCAGTCGCGATGACGAGACTTCCCTGAGGTGAAAACAGACGCACAGACGCGGCGGGCCGCCGCGTCTACGAGTCCGACGCGCCAGCGGTTACCGCGAGGGTCATCGTGCACCAAAGACGAGCAACGACGCCTGATTGCAGAGCGCCACGAGTGCGAAGGAAACGAAGGGATGGCCGAGTGATCACCGCTAAGACGCCAAGGGCGCGAAGGAGGGGAAGGAACAGGAGAGTCTGTCTTCTCGGTAGTGACGCGGCGGGCCGCCGCGTCTACGAGTCCGACGCGCCAGCGGTTACCGCGAGGGTCATCGTGCACCAAAGACGAGCAACGATGCCTGATTGCAGAGCGCCACGAGTGCGAAGGAAACGAAGGGATGGCCGAGTGATCACCGCTAAGACGCCAAGGGCGCGAAGGAGGGGAAGGAACAGGAGAGTCTGTTTCTCGGTAGTGACGCGGCGGGCCGCCGCGTCTACGAGTCTGATCCGCGAATGGCTGCAATGGGCTCGAAGATCTTATCCGAGAACTACCGCAGCGGCCCGATGCGGCCGGAAAATCGCAGCACTTCCAAAGGTTCTCGGATCGGCACTAAAATGCTTGATGCGTTATGACCCACGGTGGGTTGCACCGTCTCGTTGCAGTCGGCCGGCAAGGAGGGCAAACGGTTTGCCCGAGTAGCGGTTATCTCGGCCGGGGGCTATGGCTCACAACATCCGCGTATGGGAGAAGTTCCATGATCGTCCCATTGAAGCGTTCGCTGCCGCTTCTCTTCGCCGGACTCTTGGTCCTCGCCGCGGTCACTGCTGAGAGCCTTGCCCAACCGGGAAAACGCGGGTTTGGCGGCCCGATCGTGCTGAACCCGGACGACGTTCCGGCGTTTGCCGATCCGCCCGCTGGCTTCGACGCCAAGCGCGAAGGCATCCCGCACGGCAAGCTGGAGATGATCACCTACGAATCGAAGTCCGTCGGGACCACGCGCAAGATGCAGGTCTACACGCCGCCCGGCTACTCGAAGGACAAGAAGTACCCGGTGCTGTATCTGTTGCACGGCATCGGCGGCGACGAGACGGAGTGGCAGCGTTTCGCCACGCCCAACGTCCTGCTCGACAACCTGATCGCCGACGGAAAGGCCACGCCGATGATCGTCGTGATGCCCAACGGCCGGGCGCAGAAGAACGACCGGGCGGAAGGAGACGTCTTCCGATCCGCTCCCGCGTTCGCCGCCTTCGAGAAGGATCTGCTGAAGGACGTGATCCCGACGATCGAGTCGCGCTACTCGGTTCAGGCGGACCGCGAACACCGGGCGATTGCCGGGCTGTCGATGGGCGGCGGCCAGTCGCTCAACTTCGGACTGGCGCACCTCGACACCTTCGCCTGGATCGGCGGCTTCTCGTCCGCGCCCAACACGAAGCCGGCGAAGGAACTCGTGCCCGACCCCGCGGCCGCCAAGGCCAAGCTCAAATTGCTCTGGCTCTCCTGCGGGAAGAAGGACGGCTTGATCCGGATCAGCCAGGGCGTTCACGCCTACCTGAAGGAAAACGACGTGCCGCACATCTGGCACGTCGACGGCAACGCCCACGATCCGACCCACTGGAAGAACAGTCTCTATCACTTCTCGCAGCGGATCTTCTGCGATTCGGCTGCTCCTGCTCCGGTGACACCGGCTGCGGCGCCGAATCCAAGCGGCGCAGCCGCGCCGGCGGCCGCCCCGCCGGCTCCGGCTGCCAAGCCGTCGGTGCTCAACGTGCCCGGGAGTCAGTATCCGATGGTGGATTCACAATGCCGGGCGATCTTTCGCATCAAGGCGCCCAAAGCACAGTCGGTGGTCGTAGCCGTCGGTCAGCGTTTTCCATTGACGAAGGGCGAAGACGGCGTCTGGACCGGAACGACCGATCCTCTGCCGGTGGGTTTTCATTATTACTCGGTCCAGATCGACGGGGCGGCCTTCAACGACCCGGGAACGCAGACGTTCTTCGGCTATGCGAAGTGGGTGTCGGGAATCGAGATTCCGGATCCCGCCGGTGATTTCTACCGGGCCAAGGAGGTGCCGCACGGCGATTGTTCGCATTCACCCGTACTATTCGAAGATCCAGAAGGCAACCCGCCGCGCGTTTGTCTACACGCCTCCTGGCTACGACCAATCGGACCGGCGTTATCCGGTGCTGTACCTGCAGCATGGCGCGGGGGAGGATGAAACCGGATGGTCGAGCCAGGGGCGAGTGAATTTCATCCTGGACAATCTGATCGCTGAAGGGAAAGCCAAGCCGATGATCATCGTGATGGAGAACGGCAGCGGCAATGCGCTTTCTGCGAGAGGCGCGCCGGCGGCCGGCACGCGTCCGGCAGTCGCCGGGGCGGGAGGCGCCCCTGGAGGTCCAGGCCGCGGCCGCTTGGGCGGCGGACCGGGAATGTTCAACAGTCCATTTGAGCAGATACTGCTGGATGAAGTGATTCCGATGATCGATGCGAATTACCGCACGCTTGCCGACCGGGATCACCGGGCCATGGCGGGGCTTTCCATGGGCGGCGGGCAGACGATGCGGATCGGCTTGGCTCACCTGGAAACCTTTTCAGCGTTCGGCGTTTTCTCTGGGGCAGGCGGCGTGACGGATGTGAAGACCGCCTACGATGGGGTACTGGCCGATGCGGAGGCGTTCAACAAGAGGGTCCGTACGTTCTACATCTCAGTAGGCACGACGGAGAACGCGGAGCGCGCCCGGGCATTCCACAAAGCGCTGGAGGCCCAGGGCATCAAGCACGTCTACTACGAATCGGAAGGCACGGCCCATGAATGGCAGACGTGGCGGCGCAGCATCCACGGTTTTGCGCCCTTGTTGTTTCAGAACTGAGACGATTGGCGATCAGGATCAGGCCGTCGTGCCCCGCCAGCCGATAGAGCCGTTGGGCGTTTGAGGCCCAGTAGCAGACGTCGGCGGCCAGCGGGACCTGCCAGTCGCTGCGGCCGGTTTGCATCACTTCTTCCAGGACGGGCTCGACCGCCGCGTCGTTCAACTCGGCGTTGTTTTCGACCAGCTTCGAGCAGGCGCCGAGATAGATCGATTGCTGGCGACCGTCGGCGCGATAGGCGAGGCGGAAGTACGGTCCGAGCTTGCGCGGGCCGCGGAATCGCCAGGTGGTTACGATCGCGCCTTGGCGGCGGAAGAGGTCGCGGGCGGCGGAGATGCGGGCGGCGATGCGGTCGTAACGTGCGTCGGAGTGTTGGTCAACGGGACTCGATTTTTGCCACATTTTGTTTTGGGCTCGGGGGGTGGGGAGGTACGGAAGGCACACAAGAGCCACGGCTATAGAACCTCACTATTATCACGCGTACTGTTGTACTGTACAAACGATCAGTTTTCCAGGTCGGTTGATGGGCCAGAGGGAAACGTCCGACTGACGGTGGCACGGCTACGTGGCACGATCACGGACGGGAGGGGATATCCGGGGAGTGTGTGGTGTCGGTCTTGCTGTCCGACAGGCGGTGCCCACAGACTCAGCTTCCCAGTAGCATCGAAGGCAGCACTGGCCGACAAGCGGCCGGTGGTACGCGGCCAAGTTTTCACCGCTAAGACGCGAAGGACGCGAAGGACGCGAGGCGCGGAGGAGGGGGCGGGATCGGCGGCCGGAGCGCGACGCGTGTCGCCATGGGTGCTTGACGTAGCGAAAGCTTTCGCTAGAATCCGTGTAGCGAAAGGATTCGCTACCGGGGCCTCATCAGGACGGGGATTCCCAGCCAAGCAGGACTCGACAGGAGCGCCAAGTCATGCCCCGATTCGAGACGTTTCGGCCCACGGAAGTCGAGTTGCAGATTTTGCGGATCTTGTGGGAGTTGGGCCCAAGTCCGGTGCGCGAGATCCATAAGCGGCTGGAGGCCGAGAAGGGAACGAACTACTCGACCACCGTGAAGATGCTGGCGGTGATGTTGCGCAAAGGGTTGCTGAAGCGCGACGAGACGACGCAGCCGCACGTCTATCGCTCCGTCGTCTCGCGCGAGACGGCGGGGAGGCGAATGCTCCACGACCTGGTGGAACGCGTGTATGAGGGGTCCACGATGAGTCTGGTGCTCCAGGCATTGTCGAGGAGCAAGGCGACGAGGGAGGAACTGGATGAAGTCCGGCGATTGCTGGATCAAATGGAGGGCAAGTAACCATGGGCGTCCCACTGCCACCTCCGTCGATCGTGGATCGACTCGGCTGGGTGCTGGTCCATTCGTTCTGGCAGTTCGCGTTTTTGGCGTTTGTCGCAATGCTGCTTCAACACGCAATGCGGCGCGGGTCTGCAACGCTCCGTTATGCGACCGGCGTGGGAGCGTTTGGTCTCATGTTCCTTTCGGTGGTGGCCACCTGGTTCTGGTTGCCGACCCATCCGACGTACGTGCCGGGAGAGGCTCTCGCAGCGCGGACCGCGGGCGACTTCTCAGGAAGGAGCCGCGCGAATGATGGACGTGAGGCGAGCCTGACCGAGGTGGCGCCGGACCTTGAGGCAGCGGGGCTTGGCTCGTCCGCGCGGTTGACCGGGGCGGATGAAGTGTTCGAAGTGGCGAGTGCGACCGGTTTGGCCTGGTGGTGGACTAGCGCCGAGGAGGCGGTGCGACCGTGGCTGAGAACGGTGGTATTGGCTTGGGGGGCGGGTGTCTTGGCATTCGGGCTGAGGTTGTTGGCCAGCGCGTATATGACGCACCGGTTGGGGAGCGTTGGCATTCAGGACGTGCCGGGCCACGTGCAGGCCGTCTTGGATCGATTGCTTGGGCGGCTGGGTCTGCGTCGCGCGGTTCGGATGCTCGCGTCCACGCTGGTGCGGGCCCCGGCCGTCGTAGGCCTATTGCGGCCGGCGATCCTGCTCCCGGCCGGCATGATCACCGGACTCCCGATTGCACAACTCGAGGCGCTGGTGGCCCACGAATTGGCGCACATTCGCCGCCACGATTATCTGGTGAATCTGGCGCAGACCGCGCTGGAGACGTTGTTCTTCTATCATCCAGCGGTGTGGTGGTTGTCGCACCGGATCCGGCAGGAACGGGAGAACTGTTGCGACGATTGGGCGGTCGCGTTGCTGGGCAATCGGATGAACTACTGCCGTGCGATTCTGGCGGCCGCGGAATTCCGACATGCGCAAGCGTCGCTTGCCTTGAGCGCCCGGGGTGGATCGCTGGTGACTCGTTTGCGTCGCGTGCTGGAGGGCGAGCCCCGCGGGCGCCCGGGTCGCGTGACGAGGATCGCCGGAGCCGGTACTGGCGTCGTTGGGGTGCTCGCGATGGCGATCATCGTGGTTATGGGATTGGCGGCCAGCATGAGCATGCTGGCCTGGCCAACTGCCTGGACAAGCCTGGACATTCCATTTCACTGCTGGGGACCTCCGTAAAGGGGGTGCCGGGCCGCGGGAATGCGCGTGAAGGAACTAGTCGAGTGGAGTCCCGTGATCGGACGGGCTATAGGCAGGTTCGGGTAACAACCGGTGAACCAAGCCGGTCTCTTGCTCCGCGAAGATGACTTTGAGTATCCTGACCGAAGTAATCTCAACCATTGTGGCTTCCCCGGCGACAATGAGGAGCCTTTGCTCATGTCTTCTCGGCCAGCGTTTCGCGGGTCGCTCCCCTTGACGGTCCAGGATCGCATCGATGAGCTGTGCCTGCAGTTCGAGCAGGCCTGCCAGGGGCAGACGCCTCCCCAGCCAGAAGATTTCCTGCCCCAGATAGAGGAAGCCTACCGACCTTTCCTGTTGCGGGAACTGGTCACCCTGGCGATCACCAGGCGGCGCATGCAGGGCGAGGTGCCCACGGCCGAGGAATATCGCCACCGGTTTCCCGACCTGTCCAGTTGCCTGGATGAGCTATTGACTCCTGCCTCTCCGCGTGTCCCAGAATCCACCGTATCCCTGGCCACGAGCGTGGTGCCTTCCCGAGAAGCGTTGCCGGTGCTTCCAGGATACACCTTCTCGGGCCGACGGCTGGGCGAGGGTGGCATGGCGGTGGTATGGCGTGCACAGGACGAACGTCTGCACCGGCATGTGGCTGTGAAGGTGTTGCGGTCGGCCCTTGTGGGCGACCCGGCGATGCTGCGGCGATTCGACGAGGAAGCACAGCTCACGAGTCAATTGCAGCATCCGGGCATCCCGCCAGTTCATGAGACGGGCATACTGGAAGATGGCCGGCCATATTTCTGCATGAAGATTGTGAAGGATCGGACGCTTGCAGAACTGCTTTGCGAGCGGGGTGGGCCTTCGGAGGATCTTCCCTGGTTATTGCAGGTGTTCGAGAAGGTGTGCCAGGCCATGGGCTACGCGCACAGCAAGGGTGTGATCCATCGGGACCTAAAACCGTCGAATGTCATGGTAGGGGCGTTTGGCGAAGTGCAGGTGATGGACTGGGGGTTGGGCAAGGTGCTGTCGAAGGCAGGCGACGGTCCGCAACGTAAGCCGGAAGAGCTGGGGCCCCTGGTGAGCGTGGTGGAGACGGATCGGGCTGGAGGTGTGGACAGCGCGACGCAGTTCGGTTCGGTGCTGGGAACGTATGCGTACATGCCTCCGGAGCAGGCGTTGGGGGAAGTGGATCGGGTGGATCGGCGGAGCGACGTGTTCGGTTTGGGGGCGATTCTGTGTGAAATCCTGACGGGGCATCCACCGTATCAGGGAACGGCGGCCGAGATGAAGGCGCGGGCGCAGCTAGGGGACCTTGGGCCAGCGTACGAGCGATTGCGCAGTTGTGGTGCGGATCCGGCGCCGGCGTCCTTGGCGGAAAGGTGCTTGAGAAAAGAGCAGGATGGGCGTCCGTCCGACGGGGGGGCAGTGGCGGATGAAATAGCCTTGTACCAGGCGGAAGTTGGGGAGCGATTGCATCGGGCGGAGATCGAGCGGGCGACGGCGGAGTCGGAGTCGCGGCGTGTGGCGGCAGAGGCGCGTGAGGCGCAGGTGCGGGCGACGGCGAATTCCGAGCGGCGGGCGAGGCGGTTGGCGTGGGGCTTGGCGGCAGCGCTGGCCCTTGGCTTGGCTGGGACGTTGTATTTTTTTGTGTTAGCTCGCCGACAAGCGGATCGTGCAGAGGTAGCCCGCGCGGAAGCCGAATCGCAGCGACACGAGGCAGTGGCCCTTGGTGAAGACCTGAAAAGGCTGAAATACGCGCACCAAATCGAGCTGGCGCATACAGAGTGGGAGGCCAACAACGCGCGAAATGCTTGGGACTGCCTGGAATCGACGGCGCCGGAGTTTCGCGGGTGGGAGTACCGGTACTTGTCGCGTTTGTTCGGCCGCGGCCAAGTCACGTTCAAGGGTCACGCTCCAGACGTGCGTATCCGGGCAGTTGTTTGCAGTCCTGACGGGAAATACGTGGCCAGCGCGGGATCGGACGGCCTGTTGAAGGTCTGGAACATGGCAACAGGCACGTTGTTCAAAGACCTTCCGCACACACTTGCGGTGACCAGCGCGGCCTTCAGTTCGAACGGCAAGCTCTTGGTGACGGGGACGGCGGCGTCGGGCGGAGACGGACGAATGCCTGCTGGCCGATGGCTTGGAGAGCTCAAGGTTTGGGATGCCGCGAACTTTAAGGAAGTCCGTGACTTCGGGCCGCTGGTGGACGAAGTCTGGTGCGTGGCGTTCGATTCAGAAAACAGGTTTCTTGCCGCCGGAATAGGTCGGTCTCAGATTGATCGACAGCTATCGGGGGAAATTAGAATCTGGAGCGCGGCGACCGGGCAAGAACTGAGGTCCCTCAAGGGGCACGACTCGACGGTTGAAGGCGTGGCATTCAGCAAGCTTGGTCAGTTGGCCTCCGCGAGCGCAGATGGGACGGTAAGGATTTGGGACGTGGCAAAGGGCGAGCAAATCGGTCCTCCTCTTGGTGCCAGTCGTAAGCCGGAAAGCGACGTTGTCGGTATGCGACTGGTCCGTAACGTCTCGTTTAGCCCGGATGGCAAGTATCTGGCCTCCGCCAATTGGGATGGCACGGCACGGATCTGGGACGTAGCGACCCGACAGTTGATTCACACTCTGAAAGGGCACACAAACTGCGTCCATTGCGTGGCCTTCAGCGCGGACGGCAAGTTGCTGGCCACGGCGAGCTGGGACGGGACGGTCAAATTCTGGGAGACGGCGGCAGGCCGGGAGGTCCGATCGTTGAAAGGACATAGGGATCGGGTAGGGGGCCTCCAGTTCAGCTCGGATGGCCGGCGTTTAGTCACAGGCGGAAGAGACGGAGTGAAGTTGTGGGACTTGACGAAGGGCCAAGATTTGCGTGTCCTGCGGGGGCACACCGAAGAAGTTACGAGCGTGAGCTTCCACCCCCTTGCTCCACAGTTGGCTAGCGGAAGTGTCGACGGAACGGTCAGGGTGTGGGACCCCACGACCGGGCAGGTGCTGCGTGTTCTCACAAAGCATACGGGCGCGGTTACTGGCGTGGCGTTCAGTCCCGATGGCCGGTTCGTCGCCAGCGGCAGCACGGACAAAACAGTGATGATCTGGAATACGGCAAATTGGCAATGGTTGCGTTCGTTTGTGAAACACACGGCCGGGGTGACGTGCCTAGGGTTCAGCCCAGACAGCCGGCATTTGGCCAGCGGCAGCAGTGACAACGTAGTGATGATCTGGGACGCGGAGAGTGGCCAGGCACTGCGTACTCTCGCGAAGCATACGGACCGGGTCAGCAGCGTCGAGTTCAGCTCGGACGGTCGACATGTGGCCGCGGCTTCGTGGGACAATACGGCAACGATCTGGGAGACCGCAACTGGCCGGTTGGTTCACAAACTGGAAGGGCACAAGCGCGGCGTCCGTAGCATCGGCTTTAGCCCGAACGGCAAGCTGCTGGCCTCGGCGAGCAACGACGAAACAGTGAAGCTTTGGGACGTGGCGACAGGACGCGAGCTTCGCACCCTCGCCGTGCGCGGGAGGGAGGTGCTTGCCGTACGCTTCGACCCTGAGGGGCGGCGTCTAGCGACGGCTGACAGCGACTGCAATGTCAAGTTATGGGACGTGGGCTCGAGCCAGAACGTGCTGATCCTACGTGGGCACATCGGCCAGACCGTTTGTCTGAGCTTTAGCCGGGACGGGACGCGATTGGCCAGCGGTGGCTGGGACAAGACTATACGGATCTGGGAGGCGCCGTTGCTGGGAGGAGCGCCGGCAACCTCTACATCCTCGTCCCACGATCGGCCAAATTCGCCGTAGGCCCAGGTCGGCGACCGTCTATCCCATCACCTGCCCCGGTCCTGCGACTGTCCGGGCTCCCGTCGGCCAAGCGTCTGATGATCGCATCGCGGGCGGAGGATGGTTTCCGTTGCCTTGCAGTCCATGTAGAATCTCGGCACTGCTTTTCCAGCCTCTCGATTGGGCGGAGGGTGAAACGATGGAAGTCCGTTGCCCACATTGCCGTGCGCCGGTTGACCTCGGGGCTGAGACGCCGCTTTCGGCCATCACCTGCCCATGCTGCGGCACGGATTTCAGCCTGCTTGGCACCGACGAAACTGCCACCTACGAACACGCCGACCAGAAGACGATCGGCCACTTCGAGCTAGTTGAGCAGATTGGCAGCGGAAGCTCTGGTTCGGTGGGGCGGGCAGGGGAAACTGAGCTGCAACGCACCGTCACCAGTGAAATCCTGCGCAAGGGACACTTGAACGCCGCTTAGAACCTATCCCGGAACTACCAGGAAAAGGGTCCGCGGCCGGGGAATCCGGTAGCGCCCGAAGGTTCCGGGATCGGCTCTTAGGCAGAACTCTTCCCCCGCGAGGCCCGCTCAGGTCCCCGCCACCCCAACAACACCATCAGCAACCACGAGGTGGGACGGGAGGGGGACACCGCCTTCATCGTCAGCGAGAAGGTCCCGCCTGCGGGAATGACGATGGCGGGACAACCCAGTCGGCGGGAAGCAAACGAGCCACGGAAGAGCGATTCCGATACAGCGCCGAAGGCCCCAACCGGCGGCAAGGCAGCGGGCAGCACGCGCAAGGAATTGAACGTTCAGATCCGCGCAACGGACGCCACAACGCAAGTGCCGATCGAGTCCGTCACGGTCATTCCGGCGTCGTACGGCGAGGGACAGAAGCACGTGACCTGGCAGTCCCAGTACCTCAAGCGCTATCCGGCGCGCGGGCCGAGTTTCGCACGGAACGTCCTTGGGAGCAAACGGTGTTGCGGATCGAAGCGGACGGTTACGTTCCGTGGGTCACGCGGCCGATCCGTCGCGACGAAGGCGAGGTGACACTCGGAGTTGCGCTGGAGCCCGACGCGGGTCTTGTCGGCACGGTGCTTCTGCCCGACGGGAAGCCGGCCGCGGGGGCATCGATGGCCCAATGCACTTGGACCAACGAAGTAACGGTCGAAGGCGGCAAACTGCGTTACATCGGCCACGGCCAGAAACTTGGTACGCTCGGCACGTCGGCGGCGGACGGCTCGTTCCGCGTGCCGCGCGAGGTCGATCCCTGGGTGCTGGTCATCACCCACGAGGGCGGCTACTCGGAGGTCACGGCCGCCGAATTCGCCAAGTCACCCACCGTGCAGCTCGAGCCGTGGGGCCGTGTTGAAGGGGAATTGGTGATCCGCGAAAAGCCGATCTCCGGCTGTACGATCCAACTGGGGGCGGGACGCGGAGACGACGTCAACTTACACTACAGCGGCCAAGCCGTAACCGATGCTGCGGGGCGATTCGTCGCCCAGCCCGTCCCGCCGGTGACGCTCTACATCCAGCCGCTTCTGAAGGTTGGCGATTCGCATTTGAGTTTGGTCTGGTTCAGCGGCCAAACGAAGATTGCGGCGGGCCGAACGACGCGGATCACCCTGCCGCGCCCGGGTCGCACGGTCACTGGGCGCGTGTCGTTACCGCCGGATCGCGGATTGAGTCTGGCGGATGCGGTGGTCGAGATCTCCGTTGCGTTGCGCCCGCCTCGGCTGAGCATGTTTGGGATGGAAGACGATCGGCAGTTCCAGGAAGCCTACGGGGCGTTCATGAAGTCGGAGCTCGTGCCGGCATTCCAGCATGACAAGATCACCGCCAACGCGGATGGAACGTTCCGCATTGAAGGTCTGCCGGAGACGTCGTATGTCTTGAGGATCGATGCCTACAAGAGACCTCAGTCGCCCGGGGCGGAGCGGGGGGCGGCGATCGGGGCGAAGGGAATGCGCGTGGAAGTGCCGCCACTGGAGGATTCCAAGGAGCCCGTGGACCTGGGCGAACTGGTGCTCGAAGTGTCAACGCCGGCGCCACCACGCGCTGGCCCGGAGGGGACTCGGATCAAGGAAGAACCGAAGAAGGCAGCTTCACTGTTGCCGATCCAAGTCGAGGAATCGGCGACGGCCGGCGGGCCGATCCGAATCGAGTTGCTCAAGGATCCGGACCGTGGCATGCTTGGTGGCCACGCGCGTCCGGAGCTTACGCGTCTGTTGCGTGCTTTGGCGTCGTTGGGCCCGGTGGTTGGGAACGGACTAGACACCAGCGATGCCGAAGCGGTCGAGCGGATCAACGACCTGTTGTTCGACAAGGGTTACTGGGTAACGATGCGCGAAGGAAGATATGACGTGGTCCGAGTCACAGCCAAGTTTGACCACCGCTTCGCACCGTGGCAAAAGGTTCTGGAGTCCGCCGCAGCACAGCTTCATCTCTCGCTGGAGGCTTCGGAGATTCCGCCGGGCACGTTCAATTACCGCGATGACCGGGAGTATGAGCCGCCCGAGGCGATTGAAGTGCTGAACAGCATCCTGAGAACCAAGGGATATACGATCGCGCGCCGGGGTTCCAAGCTGGTCGTGGGGAAGAAGGACCGTAGCAAGTACCCGCCGCGGCTTCTGGCGATCGATAACCAGGGGGCCGTGGTGGAGACGGACGCCGCGGGAGAGGTGATTTGTGTATCGGCCGGTTCACCCGTGGACGACGCACTGTTGCGGGAACTGAGCACGTTGCCGAAGCTTCGCCGGCTGTCGGTGGAAAGCACGACGCGCGTGACACGGGCGGGATGGGCTCACCTTGCGGTCATGCCGGCATTGGAGTCGCTTACTCTTTACTGGCTGGGGATCACTGACGATGATCTCAAGCACATTGCGAAGATTGGCAGCTTGCGGGAATTGTCGCTCGCGGAGAACGCAGTCACCGATGCGGGCGTCGCGCAGTTGCGAGACCTGAAAGACCTGGAATCGCTCCGACTCGACGGCAACCGGATCACGGACGCCGGGCTCAGGAGCGTGGCCGGCCTCTCGAAGCTGCGGGTCCTTGGGCTCCGCAACTCCAGCCGGGCGGAAACCGCGATGAGAATCACGGATCAAGGAATGGAACAGCTTCGCGCGTTGAAGGCGCTAAGGGAGCTGGACATTTCGGACACGGCTGTTACCGACGCGGGATTGGCTTGTCTGGCGGACTTTCCCGAACTGGAATCGCTCACCTTGAGCGGATCACTCATATCCGACCAAGGGATGAGCCACGTCGGGACGTGCCGCAAGTTGAAGTCGTTGGTCCTGATGTACACGCAGGTGGGCGACGACGGGCTGCGGCGGCTGGCGTCGCTCGAAGCACTCAAGCGGCTGGACCTGAGCAGCACTTGGGTAACCGATGCGGGGGTGAAGGCACTGGGTTCACACGCGAAGCTGGATCATGTGTCGCTCCGCAGCACGCGCATAACGAACGCCGCTCTGGAGCACCTTGCGTCGATTCCTACTCTGACGCGACTGGATCTCCACGGAAGCGGAGCCCCGGGGGCCAATTTGGGCCGATTGTTCAACCACGAGGGGCTCGCTCGGCTCGAGACGCTTCCGCGTCTGGAGACGCTATGGTTGCACAACCTGAGGATCAGTCCCTTGGAGATCGAGGCCCTGGGCAAGCTGCGGCATCTGAAGTCGCTGGTGATCGATTTTTCGGATTTACGGTGGATGGCCTTCGGACGCTTCGCCAGTTGCTACCCGCGACGCGGGTAAGTGCTTCGACCGGAGCGGGTTTGCTGGGCGCGATGGATTTGCGGAAGACGGAATCCGGGGCGAAATCTCCGTAACGGGGCGTCGTGCGCGGTCATTTCGTCCACGCGGATCGCAGCTCGATGACATCCAGGGAGATGATTTTCGCCGGGCCGCCGCTACAGGTTAGCCCCAGGGACTTGTCGGTTGGGGGCGGGAGAAAACAACCAGTGAAGGGAACGGCTCCGTTCTGGGCGAAGATTTCCAGGCTGGTGCGATCGACGAGGATCTGGAGCTGGAGTCGGCCGCGGTTGAGCGCGAGGGGAGCGGAGAAATTCTTCCAGGCGAGTTTCTGCTCGCGGGCCGCCCAGGTAATCGGCTCGCCGCGGACGCGGAACGTGATTTCCGCGGCCGCGCCCGGTTCGATTTCGGCACGAATGTGGAACAAGTCGCCCTGAATTGCGGCGAGGGGATTCTCGCCGGGCTGAAGCGTTTGGTTGGCCCGGGAGTGCTTCTCGCCGTGTAACCGCTCGATCTCGCGGACGGGTGTGCGGCAGAGGCGAAGCCCGTCGGGCAGGCGCCGCAGTTTCAGCTCGCCGGGAAAACTCATCTGCTGGTTGAAGGGCATGCCGGGGTAGCGCCCGCCGTTCATCCAAGCGATCTGGATGCGTCGGCCGTCGGGCGTATCGCTGTAGGTCTGCACGGCGTAGTAGTTGCGGCCCCAGTTACCCGGCAGAGGTTGGCTCGACAGCGGAGTGAACTTGCGGCCGTCGAAATCGCCCACCAGGTAGCGGCCATTGGCCGCCGTGAAGACCCACTGTTTTTTCGCTTCTCCCTCCACGGGGATCTCGAAGAAGTCGGGGCACTCGCCGCAGTCCGGAACGGTGATGGTCTGCAATTGCGTCCAAGTCTTCAGGTCGGGCGAGGAGAAGAGACCGAAGTCGTTTCGGTCGAGGAACAGCGCCATGATCCAGCGCTGGGTCGGTTCGTGCCATACGACCTTGGGGTCGCGGTTCGAGCCCGCGACGTGGGGCAAGACGGGATTCTTCTCGTACTTTGTCCAGGTGCGTCCGCGATCGCTGCTATAGGCGATGCACTGGGTGAAGGGTTGATCGCGCGAGAGGAGCGAGGTGCCGCCTGCCGCCGTGTAGATGCAGACCAGAGTCTTTTCGCTGCCCGAGCGGAAGCCGGCCGTATTGTTCCCGTCGACGACGGCAGACCCAGAGAACATGGTGCCGAGCCGGTCGGGGTGGAGGGCGTCTTGGAGTTCGGTCCAATGGACCAAGTCGGGGCTGACGGCATGTCCCCAGGTCATGTTGCCCCAGGGGATGCCGTAGGGATTGTGCTGGAAGAAGAGGTGGTACTCACCCTCGTAGTAGACCAGGCCGTTGGGATCGTTGGTCCAGTTGGTTCGGGGCGTGAAGTGGAATTGGGGCCGGTAGTCCTCGCGGTAGAGGTTGTCCGGCTCGAGGACGACGTCGCTCTGGCGGAGCGAGACGAGAAACTGCGAGTCGTCGGGGAGCCGATCGACTGAGATGACCAGAGACTTCCCGCGGTACTCTTGGAGGTCCAGGCAGGCATAGGCTTCGCCCGGTCCGTCGGCCGCCTCGAGATCGCAGTCGCGCACGAGTTTGCCGGCGAGGAAAACGCTCACCTTCCGCTTGGTGGCGGAGGCGGTGACGGGGAGGCAGAGGTAGCGTTTCTGAAGGACCAGTTCGCGCTTCACGTCGGAGAGCACTTTGGCGGGTTTCTTATCGCTTTGGACGATGTGGTCGACGTTGATGTGTCCCCAGCCACCGGTTGCCTGATCCACGATCTGGATGCGGGCGCGCTGGCCGATGAGGTCCGAAACATCCCACGAGGCGGGGTCGAGATGTTCCGTGCCGCCCGGTTCCTTATTCGGCCCCGTGGCGGTGCGTACGACTTTCCCGTTGACGAGCAGGTTGATGCACGTCTTTTCGGGATCATACCCACCGCCGATGAGGAACTTGATGAACTTGCGTTGGATCTCGAATTCGGGGGAGGTGAGGATGCCGACGCTGCCATCGCCGCCGAAGAAGCTATTGACGAGGCCCCGGCCCAGATGGCCGCTGACGGGCATTTGGTGGTCCAGCGTTCCCTGGGCCGGCCGAGGGCCGAAGGCACTGCCCTCCACCTTCCAGTCGCCATAGTCCTTGCCTTCGAAATCGGCGAGAACGCGGTCGGGCTGTTGGGCTTGGGCGAGGGACCCGACGGCGGCGGCAACGATCAAGCATGCGCCGCGGGCAAAAGCGGACGTCCAGGTCAATCTCGGTGCGTGCATCTTGCTCTCCTGGTTTTTCTTGATGCCGTGGTTGATTGTGTAGCAGTTCAAGACGTTCGGTCCCGGGAAACCGGGCTTCCGTTGGTCGCCCTTGTTCTACGAGTAAGGCAGGCTCAATAAAGCAGGTCTTCGATCCGGTCGTAGTTCTTGGCGTCGAGAAGATTCTCGTTGAAGGGGGCATTGCCGCTCGATGCGTCACGGAGGTCACGATCGAGGTAGTATTCGTTCTGCGGGATGAACCCCGGAATGGTCAGCACGTTGACGAAGACGTCGAGTCCTCGATGTCCGGTGCCGGGCGGGATATAGAGGAACATGCCCGGCTCGAGCGGATACTGCTCGAATCGTTGGAGGTTGCCGAGGTCGGGCAGTGCGACGAGCGAGGCGGCTCGCCCCGCGGTATTCAATTCATAGGCTTTAGGGTCGAGGACGAGATACATTTCCCGCTGGGGAATTCCGGTGCCGCCGACGCCCTTGGACGGATGGAAATGGGTAGGGGAGGATTCCTTGGGGATGTTTACGATGTGGCTATTGACCCAATTCAGCCCGTCGCCGGATTCGCCGGGATAGTTGGCAAACCAGGTGAGCGGCAAGCGGCGAAAGGGATCGAAGTCGGGGTTGCAGCCGCCCGCGCTATCGACGAGGTACGGCAAGCGGCGCACGGTGGAGACGTGGCTGGATTTTCTGGCCCCGTTTTCCATGGCCAGGCAGGTGAATCGCCCCTCGACCTGGACCGGTTGCTCGCCACAGGCAATCAACTGATCGCCCTGGCGGATCGGCTCCCAGCCGTCGACTTGCTTGGTCGAGTGGCCCTGCTCGCGGTACACGAGGAACAAGCCGGCAATCGCCGCTTCGACCTGTTCGTCGCAGGACCAGGGGCGCGGGGTTTGCGCGAGTTTCCAGAGGTCACCGGCATAGTCGCCGACAAAGGCCTCGCGCTTCCACCGCCCGAGGACGGCGCGGACCGGGACCTCCGCGGCGGAAGTGACGGCAGGCAACCCACGTTTGAGAATCTCGAGTGTTTCGCGGAATTGCGGATCGAGGGGGTCGGCCGTATAGCAGGCGGGCAGACGGGTGCCGTCTCCTTCTTGGGTGCGGTAGTCCCTGGGAAGCCAGACCCGGCCCTCTCCCCGGTAGAGCCAGAACACGCGCATGCCGCCCTGCTGGCTACTGAGTGCGGCTGGGCCATCGACTTCTACAACCGTAAGACGAAGGCCGGGGTTGTCGTGTTCAAAGAAATCCCGGATTGCCGCAAACTCGCGCGGGTCATCGAGGCGAGCGACTTGCACATCACCCACTGCTAGACCTCCCGGGCAGTTCCGGGAACGGGGGCGGGGTAGCGGCCGTTGGGCGTCGGCGCGGACCGGCGCCGGGCTCTCGGCGGTGAGTTGAGCCGACGGTCGGGGCAGAACTGGAAGTTCGAGGCCAGGGCCTCGTCCCAGGTGATGATCTTGCCCGAGTGCACCGCGGCCCGGCCCATGATCGACGCCAGGTCGGCGTAGGCGGCCCGCTGGGCCTCGTTGTGCGGCCGGTCGTTGCGGATGGCGTCCAGCAGCACGTTCCACTCGTCCTGCCACGGATTGACCGCTTCGCGCGGAGCTTCCAGTCGATGTTGTCGGCCGCCACCCGCTGATCCTTGTAGGTGTGGACCGTGGGGGCGTGGATATTGCCGGAGAACTGGGCGGCGCACTTCGTGCCGTGGACGAAAGGTGGCGAACTCGTTGTAGCACTTGGGAATGTAGCGGCCGACGACCATCGCCTTGGTGCCGTCGGCGAAGGTGTATTCGATCGAGTAGGAGTCGAGGTTCTCGCTGCAGTCGGGGCTGTTGGCGATGCGGCCGCCCACGCCGTGCGCGGAGACCGGCCAGGCGTCCTTGATCCAGCAGCACTCGTCGATCTGGTGGACCATCAGGTCGATGAACAGAGCCCGACGACCCCCAGAGGAAGCCACGGGTCGGCGGATCTGCCAGAGCAGCTCTCGCTCGCCTCCCGCGGCGACGGTCCCATGCGCCGCGCGACTCCATGCGGTAGGCGCGGATCAACTGGATCTGCCCCATGGCGCCGTCGCGGATCTTCTGGATCAGGGCCTGCCGCGCGGGCGAATGGCGGCACATCAGGCCGGCGGCGATCTTGAGGTTCTTCTTCTCGGCCGCCTCGCCCGCCCGGATGATCCGCTGTGATCCCGACCGGATCGGGGGCGAAGCTCTTCTCCATGAAGACGTTCACGCCCTTCTCGACGGCATACTCGAGGTGCGTGGCCGGAAGGCGGAATGGGTGGTCAGCAGGGCCACGTCGCCCGGCCGCAGGCAGTCGATCGCCTTGCGGTAGGCGTCGAAGCCCACGAACTGCCGCTCGGCGGGACGTCGATCTTGGCGGCCGAACTCCTGGGAGAGGGCCTTGTGCGACGCGGCTCAGGCGATCCTCGAACACGTCGGCCATGGCGACCAGCTTGACCGTTCCCGCCGGGCACCGTCAGGGCGTTGGCCACCGCCCCGCTGCCGCGGCCGCCGCAGCCGATCAGCGCCAGGCGGATCGTGTTGTCCTCGGCGGCGTGGACGTGCGGAATGGCCACCCCGGCCCATGCAGCCGCGCCCAGCGCCGGCGGCGCGGAGCAACTGGCGGCGCGAAGTGCTGGATGGTTTCAACGACGGGCGATGCTCTGTTTTCATGACTTCGCTCCACTTTCGGGGCCCACGGGCAATACCGTCCGGGCGCACTTCAGGCGGCGTCCGCGACCGGACTGGACCATTGTCGGCGGGGCGCCCTGCGCGTGTCAAGCGTACGCGCGGGGTCAGGCCCGGGTGGCGGGAGGGCGGTCATGGGAGGCACGAACCGGCAGCGCCGGCCTGGACGGACCTGGCGCGAGCGAATATATTCGACGGTGCGGATCTGGAACCTCGGTCGGTCCGCGTACCCTCTCCCCTGCCCTGCCCTTCCCTGCTCAGGAGCCTATGCCATGCACTCGCGCTATTGGGTTTTAGAGCCGATCCCAGAACCGTGTGCCGCGCCTGCAATCTCCGGCCGCGGAGCGTTTCTCCGGCGATTCCGGGATAGGTTCTTAGTATCTGCGTCGATGCTTGCCTGTTCGCTCGTTGCCCAGGCGGAGTTGCCGAAGCCATCCTCGATGCCTTTGAGACTGGAGGTTCGCACCCAGGTGCTCCAGCAGGATGCCGCCGGGCGCAATGTGTGGCAAGTGGAGAGCAAGCAGCAGGTCTTGGACGCTCGCCAGACGGCGATCATCGTATGCGACATGTGGGACAAGCATTGGTCGCGCGGGGCGAGTGAGCGCGTGGAGGAGATGGTTTCCCGAATGAATGACGTGCTGAAGAAAGGCGCGCTCGCGGGATTACGATCATTCATTGCCCCTCGGACACGATGGCTTTCTACCGCGAGTCTCCGGCACGGCAGCGGATGATCGATGCGCCGCGTGCCGAAATGCCGAAGGAATCGCCGCGGGAGAACCCGCCGCTGCCGGTCGACGCGTCGGACGGGGGCTCGGATACCGGAGAGAAGCCTTGGCACCGTGCCTGGACTCGGCAGCATCCGGCGATTGAGATCGACGTGGCGCGCGACGGCATTTCCGACAACGGCCAGGAAGTCTGGAATTTCCTCAAGCAGCGGGGAATCTCCAACGTGCTGGTGATGGGCGTGCACACGAACATGTGCGTGCTGGCGCGGCCCTTTGCGATACGGGCGATGGTGGGCCGGGGCATAAATACGTTCTTGGTGCGCGACCTGACCGACACGATGTACAATCCGGCTCGCTCTCCCTATGTGAGCCACGAGGAGGGAACGCGGCTGGTGGTCGAATACATTGAGAAGTTCTGGTGCCCGAGCGTCGCCAGCGCGGACCTGACGAACTCGCCTTGAACGATGTGCGACGTTCGACACGGTCTGTTGTGAAGAGGGAGGGTACCCGCGCCGGCACGCCACGGCAGCACGCCGGCAGGGAAGAATCGGCGGCACGCAGCGAGAAGCGAGCGGCCGACGGCGCGGCGACTCCTCAGATCGGTCCGTTGGCAACCGGAAACGAACCGAGGATCTCCAGGCGCAAGGTGTGCTGCTGCAAAGCCGCTACCGCGCGACGGATGCCGGGCTCGTGCTGGTGCCCTTCCATTTCCACGAAGAACAGGTAGGTTCCCTTGGAACCCGGCACCGGGAACGATTCGATCCAGGTGAGGTTCAGCCGATTCTTCTTGAAGATGTTCACGGCATCGGCGAGGCTGCCGGGTCGGTGCTCGACCTGGAACATCATCGCCGTCTTGTCGCGACCGCTGGGCGGCGGAGAGTGATCGCCGATGACCGCGAAACGGGTCGTGTTGCCGGGGTCGTCCTCGATCTGTTCGGCCAGCACGTTCAGCCCGTACTGGATTCCGGCCTGGATACTGGCGATCGCTGCCGCTCCCGGTTTTTCGCCGGCTAACTGTGCGGCGGTCGAGGTGCTCGTGACCTCGATCGTGCGCGCCAGCGGAAGGTGGCGAGCCAACCAGTTGCGACATTGCGAGAGGGCTTGCGGCCTGCTGTAGACTTCGCGGACGTCGCCGCGCGAGCACTTACCCAAGAGGGCATGGTGGATCTCCAGTTCCACCTCGGCACAGATTCGCACCGGCAGACGCGTGAACATGTCCAAGGTATCGGCGATGCGTCCGTCGGTCGAGTTCTCGATCGGCACGAGACCGAAATCGCTCTGCGGCGCGATTCACTTCCTCGAACACGGCGGCAATACTGCCCACGGGAGCCAGTTCCACACTCTGGCCGAAGCGGTGGATCGCCGCGAGGTGACTGTAGCTGTAGAGCGGGCCGAGGAAGGCGATGCGCAGTTCGCGGACCAGGGCACGGCAGCCGCAGACCAGTTCGCGGAACACGCCGCGGACCGCGCGGGGCGATAGCGGGCCGGAGCTGAGGCCGATGGCGCGGGCGATGGTTTCCTCTTCGCTACCCAAAGCGAGTTCGGGCTTTGGCGTGGCCGGGCGCGGCGCGGCGATCTCGACGAAAGGCGGCGCGCTGGTTCAGCAGTTCCACGAGCTGCCGGTCGATGCGGTCGATCTCGTCCTGACCGGTTGCCGGCACGGGCTCCGGGGGTCGAACGACCTTGGACTTGTCTTTCTCCTTCTTCGGAGGCTTCTGCTTTGCCATAGAATCGGGACCTCAAGCCCGAGGTGGACTACCGAGCGGGTGGGGACCGCACCGCAACCCATCGACCCGTGATGGTATGCCCAAGCGACGATGGGATCACTCGTTCGCGAAGCAATCTACTCCCGGTTCTTGTACTTGTGTGCTTGGGGTGTGTCAACCGCGGGAGGTGGTGCCAAAATGGCAGGCTTGAGCTTGTCGAAGGCAGCGGAGGGTGGGGAAGGAGTTGGACGCTAAGGCGCAAGGCAATTTCTATCAATAGTTTATGTCATCACCTCCGACGGACGGGGGCATGGCACATCCTTTGCTTCCATTGCGGTAATCAAACTATCGTGTGCCAAGGCCGTCGGTCGCGGCTTTCGGATATCGAGAAAGGAGCATGCAATGGCTCAGGGCGAGAAGATCATCGGCATCGACCTGGGGACGACCTTTTCGGTGGTCGCGGTCATGGAAGGGAAGGAGCCGAAGGTAATCCCCAATCAGGAGGGGAACCGGCTGACTCCCAGCGTCGTGGCCTTCACCGATAGCGGCGATTCTGGTCGGCGAGCCGGCCAAGCGGCAGGCGATCACGAATCCGACGCGGACGGTCTACTCGATCAAGCGGTTCATGGGCCGGCGCCACAGCGAGGTGGCGGTCGAGGAGAAGATGGTTCCCTACAAGGTGATCGGGGAGCCCCGAGGAGTACGTGCGGGTTCAGATCGGCGACAAGAACTACACGCCGCCGGAAATCTCGGCGATGATCCTCCGCAAGCTGAAGGAGGCGGCCGAGGCCTATCTGGGGCACAAGGTCAACAAGGCGGTGATCACGGTGCCGGCCTACTTCAACGACGCCCAGCGGCAGGCGACGAAGGACGCCGGCCAGATCGCCGGGCTGGAGGTGATGCGGATCATCAACGAGCCGACGGCGGCGTCGCTGGCTTACGGTCTGGAGAAGAAGGAAACCGAGAAGATCGTGGTCTTCGACCTCGGCGGCGGCACGTTCGACGTTTCGGTTCTCGAGGTGGCCGAGGGCGTGTTCCGCGTGATCAGCACCAACGGCGACACGCACCTGGGCGGCGACGATTTCGACGAAGCCTTGATCCACTACGTTGCCGACGAGTTCAAGAAGCAAAACGGCATCGATTTGCGCAAGGATGCGATGGCCCTGCAGCGTCTCACCGAGGCTTGCGAGAAGGCCAAACGCGAGTTGAGCGGGCAGGCGCAGACCGATATCAATCTGCCCTTCATCACCGCGGACGCCAGCGGCCCGAAGCACCTCCTGATGACGATCACGCGGGCGAAGTTCGAGCAGTTGGCCGATTCGTTGGTCGAACGGTGCCGCGGGCCGGTGAACCAGGCGCTGAAGGACGCGCATTTCAGCCCCAAGGACATCGACGAGGTCGTGCTTGTGGGCGGTTCGACGCGGGTGCCGAAGGTGCAGGAACTGGTGCGGCAGATGTTCGGCAAGGACCCGCACAAGGGCGTCAATCCGGACGAGGTCGTGGCGGTGGGAGCGGCGATCCAAGGGGGAGTGCTGGCGGGCGAGGTCCACGACGTACTGCTTTTGGACGTCACGCCGCTTTCGCTGGGGATCGAGACGCTCGGGGGGATCATGACGAAGCTGGTGGAGCGGAACACCACGATTCCCTGCGAGCGGAAACAGGTCTTCAGTACGGCGGACGACAACCAGACGGCGGTGACGATCAAGGTTTCGCAGGGCGAGCGGGAGATGGCGGCGGACAACCGTCTTCTCGGTCAGTTCAACCTGGAAGGGCTGCCGCCTGCGCCGCGTGGGTTGCCGCAGATTGAAGTGACTTTCGACATCGACGCCAACGGCATTCTGAACGTATCGGCGAAGGATCTCGGCACGGGGAAGTCGCAGACGGTGAGGATCGAACAGTCCGCCGGTCTGTCGGAGGACGAGATCCAGCGGCGGCGCAAGGAGGCGGAGCAGCATTCCGAGGAAGACAAGAAGAAGCGTCAGGTTGCCGAGCTTCGCAATCAGGCCGACACGATGACCTGGCAGCTCGAGAAGCTGATGAAGGAGCACGAGGCCAAGATCAGCGCGGCCGACAAGGAAGCGTTGAACTCGGCGATCCAGAACGTTCGCGAGGCGGCGAAGCGCGAGCCGGCCGATGGCGATGCGTTGAAGTCGGCGCTGGGCCAACTGGAGCAAGCGTCGCACGCCTTCAGCCGCACGCTGTACGAGAAGGCGGGGGCGGGCGGCGCCGAGCAAGCGCAGGCGGGAGCCGCACCCGGGACCGACGGCGGTGCGGCCCGACCCGGCAGCGGAGGAGATGAGGACGCGATCGACGCCGAGTTCGAGGTGAAGGACAAGGGGTAATCGCGGAACCGAGAAGGTCGAGGGCTCAGGGGCTCGCGACGGAAGTCGGAGTGCGCGGGCTCCTCCTGCCCCTTTTCCATGATTTCTCTGGAGGGGCACAACGCATGGCTTTCCGTTTTGAGAAACTGACGATCAAGTCGCAGGAGGCGATTGCCCAGGCCCAGGCGCTGGCGAGCGAGCGGGGCCATCCGGAGGTCGATCCCTTGCACCTTCTGGCGGCCCTTCTGGCCGACGGGGAAGGGATCGCCGGCACGGTGCTGGAGCGCATCGGCGTGAACCGGGCGCAAGTCGACCGCATCGTGGGAGACGAGCTGAGCCATTTTCCCAAAGTCTCCGGAGGCGCGCCTCCGGGTATGTCGGCCGCGCTGCAGAAGACCCTGGAAGCCGCGCAGCGCGAAGCCGACGGAATGAAAGACGAGTTCGTCTCGGCCGACCACCTGCTCTTGGCCTTGAGCAAGGTCGAATCCAAGGCGAAGCGCGTGCTGCAACTCAACGCGGTGACGGAGAAGGAGATTCTCCAGGCGCTGCGGAGCGTGCGCGGCAGCGCGCGGGTGACCGACCAGAACTCCGAGGCGAAGTTCAACGCCCTGGCTCGCCACGCGATCGATTTGACCGAGCGGGCTCGTTTGGGGAAGCTCGATCCGGTGATCGGGCGCGACCAGGAGATCCGCCGCGTCATCCAGGTGCTCTCGCGGCGGACGAAGAACAATCCCGTGTTGATCGGCGAGCCCGGGGTGGGGAAGACGGCGATCGTCGAAGGGCTGGCGCAGCGAATCTCGGAAGGAGACGTGCCGGAGACGCTGAAGAACAAACGGGTGATGGCGCTCGACATGGGAGCTCTGGTGGCCGGCACCAAGTTCCGCGGCGAGTTCGAGGAGCGCGTGAAGGCGGTGCTCAAGGAGATCCAGGACGCCGGGGGCGAGATCATTCTCTTCATCGACGAGCTGCACACGGTCGTGGGAGCGGGCGCGCCGAAGGGGGCGCGGACGCGGCCAACCTGCTCAAGCCGGCGCCTGGCGCGGGGGGAACTGCGGTGCATCGGCGCGACGACGCTCGACGAGTATCGCAAGTACATCGAGAAGGATGCGGCCTTGGAGCGCCGTTTCCAGCCGGTCTACGTGGGCGAGCCTACGGTGGAGGACACGATTGCGATTCTCCGTGGTTTAAAGGCGCGCTACGAGTCGCACCACAACGTGAAGATCAAGGACTCCGCGGTGGTTGCCGCCGCGCAGCTCTCGCACCGTTACATCACCGACCGATTCCTCCCCGACAAGGCGATCGACTTGGTGGACGAGGCGGGGAGCCGCGTGGCGATGGAGCTGCAGAGCGTGCCGGCCGAGATCGATGCGGTGCAGCGGCGTCTGATGCAACTCGAGCTGGCCCAGCGGCAACTGGCCGAGGAGACGGAAGACGCACGCGCGGGAGCGGCTGGCCGAGATCGAGGAGGAAATGCGGGCTTCGCGGCAGAAGCTGGCCAATTTGCGGGAGCAGTGGGACCGGGAGAAGGCCGGGCTAGGCAACGTGCAGGAGGTGCGCAAACGTCTGGACGATTCCGAGCATCAGTTCAACCAGCTCGCGGCCACGATCAAGGAGCGGCAGGCGCAGGGGATCCTGGTGAGCGAAGTCGACTACCAGCGGCTCTATGAGCTGGACCAGCAGCGTCGCAAGCTTTCCGAGCAGTTGGAGGCAGCCGAGCCGGCCAGCGCACCCACGGACGGCAAGCCGCGGCTTCTGCGGAAGGAAGTGGGTCCTGACGAAATCGCCGAGGTCGTCGGCGCGTGGACGGGGATTCCCGTCGCGCGAATGATGGAGACCGAGCGCGCGAAGCTCTTAGTGCTCGAGGAACGGCTGCATCAGCGCGTCGTGGGCCAGGAGGAGGCGGTATCGGCGGTTTCCAACGCCGTGCGCCGCAGCCGGTCGGGACTCTCGGACCCCAACCGGCCGCTGGGGTCGTTCATCTTTCTGGGGCCCACGGGCGTGGGCAAGACCGAGTTGTGCAAAGCCCTGGCCGAGGCGTTGTTCGACGACGAGAACGCCGTCGTGCGGCTGGACATGAGCGAATACATGGAACGGCACACGGTGAGCCGCCTGATCGGAGCCCCCCCCGGTTACGTAGGATACGAGGAAGGAGGGCAACTCACCGAGGCGGTGCGGCGGCGGCCTTATGCCGTCATCCTCTTGGATGAGATCGAGAAGGCCCACCGCGACGTCTTCAACGTGCTGCTGCAAGTGCTCGACGACGGGCGTCTGACGGACGCACAGGGGCGCACGGTCGACTTCAAGAACACGATCGTGGTCATGACGTCGAATCTTGGCGGCCAGGCGATCCAGGAAGTCGCGCGCGAAGGAGGTACGGAGGCGGAGATTCGGGAGACGGTGATGGAGACTCTTCGGCGCGATTCCTGCCCGAGTTCCTCAACCGCATCGACGAGGTGATCATCTTCCACGCTCTGAGCCCGGTGCAACTCCGCAAGATCGTGGTGCTGCAGATTGCGCGGCTGGCGAAGCAGCTTGCGGGGAGCCACATCGAGTTGGAGGTCAGCCCGGAGGCGATCTCCGCGATTGCCGAAGAGGGGTACGACCCGACCTTCGGTGCGCGGCCGATCAAGCGGGTGATTCAGCAGAAGATCCAGAATCCGCTGGCGGTGGAGCTGCTGAAACAGGAGGTCCAGGAAGGGACTCGCGTGCGCGTGGACTTCCGGGACGGGGAGTATGAATTCGAGCGCGTGGCAGAGAGCGACCCGACACTCACGGCGAGCCAAAGCTGAGCCGCCGGGTGCCGGATCGCGGGCGAAGCCCGAGATCGCTACAAGGAGATCGCCACAAGTGAGGACGCCGCGGCGCACAGTGCATTGCGCGCCGAGCGGGCGAGTTACTTGCGTTCTTCCAGCCCCCAACGATCAATGATCTGTTCGGCGCCGGCGGTGAGGTGGCGGAGCTTGTCGGCGATCACGGTTTTTTCCGAGACCGTGGCTTTCTTCAACTTGCGTTCGAAGGTCGCCATTTTCTTGCGGCGGTGGCGGCGACGCTTCAACTCTTTCTTGCGTTCACTGATCGTCACGGCGTGACTCCCGGGTTTCCTAAGCGAAATCAAGGGGGCTAACCTGCGCGAAGCGGCATCCCCGCGGCTGGCGGGATCAACCGGCTCGAACAGCCCCTTCGCGATTCTTGGATGTCGGTTCCTGCTCCAGCCCGCTTTTGCTCCCAGGCGCGTGGTCCGATCGCATCGAGTGGGCGTGGCACGGGCTGGCGAGCAGCTCGGGGCACGGAATCTAGGATTCCGACGCGTGGGAACACGGTGGCACCCTCCGGCGAAGGTGTCGAGCGGGGCAAGCCGCCCTTTATACACCAGGGGCGGCCGAAGGTCAACGCACCGGGAAGGGGGGACGGGCAAAGCGGGGGGGGCGGCAGTGCCTCAGCCCACGGTAAAAGGCGTCAGGCGGCGCGGCGGATCCGTTGCCGCTGGGCAGGGCTCGGAAAGGGCACGCACTGGGCTTCGTGGGATGAATCCCACTGGGGCTCCGCCAGGGCATCGATCACGCTTCGGCGGAGCATTGCCGCGAGCAGGGCCAAGGGGAAGGCCAGGCTGGCCGCGGTCGCCAGCACCGCCCAAGCCATCTGCCGGGTGAGTTCCTGGCGGAGCAGGTGTTCGTAATGGGGCGACAGTGCGGCGGCATGCACGAAAGCCGGACTGACGACCCAGAGGTACTGCATGGCCAGCGTGGCGGGGGCGGCCGCGATCACGTAGAGGCTGTAGCCGATGGCCAGACTACGTCCCCAGGGCTTACGTTTGAGGAGTCCGACGCCCGCCGCGGCCAGCGCGAGGGTCGCGAGGATTCCCAGGAGGAGCATGCCCGCGAAGATCATTTGCTGCACGGGGCTCGGCCCGGCCGCCGCGAGGGATTCGGCGTGGGCCGCGCGCGGGTGGAGGATCTGCCCCAGTACGGCGCGCACGTCGCCGACCATACCGATGGTTGCGAAGAGGAGGCTGAGGGTGCCGAAGATGGGGATCAGCGCGGGACGACGCATGGAGCAGAGTTTTCGCAATTGCGTGGCTGTGGCGCTAACGACGCACGGGCGTGCTTCGTTTGGCCGAGGAACGATCGAGATACTTCTCCGCTTCTGCGTCCTGGCCCAGGTGCCGGTGCATGGTTGCCAGATTGGCGTAGGGCACATCCAGCGCGGTCTGTGGAATTTGCCCTTCCTTGACGGCTTTTTCCATCAGCTCGACCCCATGCTGGGTCAGCTTCACGGCCCGATCGCGCTTGCCGGTTTCCCAATAGGAGACGCCCATGCTCACGAAGGTCTCGCCGAGGCGTCCCAACTCGTGCGGTGCCACCTGGCCGCCGGCTTTCTCCAGCATCGGTGCCGCTTTTTCGAACCAGGAAACGGCGGCGCGATGGTCCTGTTTGCCGATGGCATGGATCGATCCGAGACGGAAGTAGAGTCGGCCGAGGAGGTACGCATCGGCGGCCACGTCCTTTCCGCCCGAGGCTTCGAGATACTCGATGGCTTTCTGGCCGTATTTCAGGGCGGGCTCGCGCTCGCCTCGCATCTGGTGAATCTGCACCGCGTCGTAGAGCGCCATTCCCAATTCCCACTGGATCTGCTGCTTCTGCGCGGTGTCGCCGGCGGCTTTCAATAGTCCGGGGCCCAGGCTCAACACCTGTTCGTTCCAGGGGCTTGGGTCCACTTTGCCCTGCGCGCCGACGCAGGCTGCCAAGGCACGCGTCGCCACGCGGAAGCGGTGCTCGGTGGTCCCGCCGTCGCTGGCGATGAGGTCTTCGGCGAACGCCGAGGCGCGTTTGAGCCAGGTATTTACCGCGGTTTGCTTCTGGTTCCAGTTTCCCCAGGCGATATCGTGGGCGGCCCCGAGGTGGGCGTCGATCAGCACTTCCTTGGCCGGCAGCCGGATCGCCGGGTGGGGACTGCTCGCCAGCGCGTCGGCGGTCTTGATCGCCTGTACGTGGTGTTCGATGGCCTTCTTGTAGTCGGGCTGCGGACCGGAGCCGAGCAGGTCTCCCATCAGGCACTGCGCGCGGGCCTTGATGTGCACGCGATCGCCGCTGGCGGCAATGGCCTGTTCGGTGCTCGCGATCGCCTCGGCGAACTGCCCCACCTGACCCAGAATCTGGGCGCGCGTGAGGAGGAATTGTGCGTCTTTGGGCTCCAGGCGCACGGCGGCGTCGGCGGCTGAGAGCGCTTTGGCCGGATCGGCCAGGAGGATCAAGAGCCGCGCTTGCAGCCAATGGGCGCGGGCGTTGTCGGGCGCGAGTTTCAACGCGTGTTCCAAGTCGTGCAGACTGGCCTGGCTTTGCGTGTCGAGATTCGTTTCTGCGCAGAGCAAGAAAGGTTCGGCCGTGACCGGTTCGAGAATGATCTGCGAGACCTTCATCGTCGCCTTGCCCGGGGTTGGACTGGGCTCAAAGGAGAACGATACGCCGCGCTCCGGGAAACACTGGCCGAGGATTTCTCCCAAATCGTTCGACACCAACACCGCGTGGATATTGGAAAGGGCCAACTGCTCGGCTACCGCGTTGGCGGGGAAAGAGCGGTCCAGCCGGATGACGATCGACGCTACCTTACCGTCCTGGAAGATTACCTCGACGTTTTCGAAGGGATCGACCTTATACAGGTGCGCGAGCGCCTCGTTGGGACTCCTGACTTCCTTGGGTTTTCCCCAGACTTTTTCCACGTCCTGGACGGTGCTCACGCCCGGGGTGACGCCGCTAAAACTCGCGGTCTCGATCTCCGCGGGACCGGGCGCGGTTTCGGGCACGGGTTTGAGCGCCGTGTCGCCCGGCAAGGGCGCTTTCCCGGCGATTCCCGCATCGGGCGGCGCCGTTGCGACTGGGGGCTTGCTTGGAGCGGCGGGCGATGCGCTGGCATCGAGTGGGGCGGCCACGGGCGGGCGTGATTCCTCCGCACGAAGGTCGCGAAGCGACGCACGCGGTCCGGTGGATGCGCGGTCGAGGAGTTTCATCGTATCCCCTGCCCCGGAGCCGGCTTTGCGCAACGGACTGCCGGAGGTTTCCGGCAGGGCCGCATCGCTCTTGGAGGCATCACGAAGCGTATTGCGGCGTGCTGGGGCGAGCGTCGGCGTGTTGTCTGTGTCGGCCGCCGAGCGCGACGGATCGGTGGAGGGCTGGACCGTGCTACCCGGCGTGCTGGCCGTCTGGCCTCGACCCGGGTCCGTTTTTAAGGGGAGTGGAGCGGCGTCGTCGGCAGCCATACCCGTCAGAGCGACGGCGATGCAGGCTACTGCTCCCATCAATACCCCGAGCAAATGCCGTTCAAACACGCGGTGCATCGCGTCTTCCTCCGTGAAACTCGCGAGCCTCCAAGAAGAGAGGGGAGGCCGGATAGGCGGCGCGTAGTCTACGAGTGGAGTCAAATTGCGTCTAGAGAACTTTCTTCGTATTCGCCGAGTGCCGCCGAGTGGTGGCGGTCGAGATCCGAGAAAGCGGGGAAGAGAGGGGGGAGTGGGAGACTGCGGCGTGCCGGTGGCCTGGTCAGGAGGCGATTGGCCGAATCATTCCTTCCAGCGCGGCTAGGGCTTCCGAGGCATCGCCGCGAGTGAGGGCGTTACGAGCCTCGTCGAGTCGCTCGACGTGTTCGTCGGCAAAGGGAACGGCAGCGCCCGGTGGTGGAGGAGCGGGAACGAGGCGGCTGCAAATGGCATCCAGAAGGTGGTCGATTCCTGCGCCAGTCTTCGCGCTCGTGGCAATGCCGGGGGGCCTCACAGGGTCGATGGACTCCGCAAGATCACTCTTGTTGTGCACAATGAGGGCGCGGGGCCAACTTTCAACCAAGGCACTGTGGTGCAGCGACCACGGCAGGCTTCTGTCGAAGACCAATACAATTAGATCCGCCTGGACGAGCATGGCCTGGGCCAGTTCGATTCCGGCCTGTTCGATCGCGTGCTGGCCTTTGCCGAGGCCTGCGGTATCGGAGATTTCCAGCGGCCAGCCTTCGACGGCGGTGTTTGCGCTAAGTACGTCGCGCGTGGTTCCGGGGGATGGGTCGACGATCGCGCGGCGGTAGCCCACCAAAGTGTTGAGCAGGCTACTCTTGCCGGCATTGGGCGGACCGGCCAAAGCCACGCGCCACGGCGAGGTCAGATGCCGACCCAGATCGGCTCGGTCGAGGAGTTCGCCGACTTGCGACTGCGCTTGTGGGTCCTGCTTGGCAACCGCTGCGCAACCCGCTTCGATCGCATGTCGCAAGGCGCCGAAATACTGGTCGAGGAGGATGGCTGCGGTTCGTTCGGTCCGGGCCTCGGCCAGTGCTACGCGTGCCGCTGCCTGGATGGGGTCCTCGGCATGTTGATGGGCCCACGTGGTCCAGGACAGAACCTGGCAGCCCCGTGCGGCGAGTTGCGATCGGACCATCTCCACCGCGGCATGTCCGCCATGGCAATGCACTTCGACGGAGTTGCTGGATCGTGCGTGGACCACCACCTCTTCGCCGGGCGGGGCACCGAAATGGCCGAAGACCATGCGGTTGGAGGCGAGTTGCCCCAAGGGTTTCCCGCTTGCCGCATGGAATTCGGCATCCACCGCCTCGATCGCGCCGGGTCCCTCGACGAGAAGCGTTGCCACGGCTCCCCGACCCGGCGGCGTGAGTTCAACCACGACAACCTGGAGTGGTTCACTCATGGGCGAGCCCTTGCACACATCGCACGGGATCGAGCCATCGCCCCGCGCACGTTCACTGCATTTCGAGGACCAGCACGTCCTCGCTCTCCAGGGTGATGGTCGCTTTTCCTCCTTGCCAGGAAACCGTCTGGCCGCGGACCAACTCGCGGCTGGAAGCGGGGCCCGAGCCTTCGAGCGTGATCGTGGCGGTGCGCGGCTGGGGACTGTCGTTGAATACGGTGAGATACCACGGCGTGCCGGAACCGAACCGCTCGACGTGGAGGCGTTCGTCGCTGGTCCGGGCCTTGGGGATCGGTTCCCAGCCCGCCTCTGCCACGAGCTTGCAGAGAGGAACGTACTTTTTGAAAAGCGGTCGGTCGCGATTGTAGAGTTCGGGGCGGGTGAAGTAATGTCCCTGGGAGGCGTTGTGGCTGAAGAAGCCCGGGAACATGCCGAAGGCCAGGGATCGCTTCATGTACTTCTCGACCAGGGCGTGCGAGAACCGCTCGAATTCGGAGTTCATGAGGAAGCAGAACGGCTTGCCTTTGCACAGGGCGCGGCGGTAGAGGAGGTCGGCGATCGACATGGGGCGCCACTGGCCGCCGGGATTCCAGTCGGTTTCGGTGCCCATGACGTCCAACAGCGGTGCAAGCCAGCACAGACGTACGGGGGTACTGTTGGCCATCATCGCTTTGCCGCGGCCTCGCACGTCGGCGGCGATGCCTTGTGCATACTCGAAGGCCACGAGGCCGCGGAAGATCGCCGGCCGGTGGTCGTCCGAGGAGAAGACCAGGGGCGTCTGGCTGGCGGCGAAGTGGTCGCGGCGGAAATCGAGTTCATCCGTCACGTAGCCTTCGCTGGAGTCGATGTATTCGCCGTCCAGATCGCCGCGGCGCTTGGGGCCGTAGAGCCGCTGGGCAAGCGAGGGATTCCACTTGTTCTTGAAGTCGGTGACTTCGCCGGGAATGCCCGGCATGGAATTCATGCTCCAGACCGCGCCGTCGCACCAGGGCGTATCGAGGATCATTGCGGCGAACCGGCCCTGGCGGTCGTGATAGCCGCTGGTCAGAAGCGCCTGGGCGGCGCGGTCGCCTTGTTTTGCCAGCCGCTGCGCCTCGGCGGTGGCTGCCTCAATCGTGCGGGGCATCGACTTGGGCATGCGCATCCACCAGGTCATCGGCTCGGTGTAACGGAAGGTGAGAATTCCGTGGGCATCGTCCCACGCAGTTTCGTTGTCGCCTTCTTTGATCAGGAAGCCGAAGTCTTCCCACCCCTTCACCTCACTGATCTTGGCAAAGGGCATCCACAAGCCTTGGCGCGATACCCGGCCCGCGAAGGCTTGGGGGAAGATCGCGTAGTAACGCGCCAGTGCGGCGCGGAAGCCCCACCGGGCATCGAACGGGAAGCGGCAGAATCGCAGCGTGGCAGCCGGTTTCTGAGGCGAAAGGCCGATATCATAGGCTAGATACAGCTCGCCGGTCCCGGTATGCGCACCGATGCGGTAGGCGGCAGGCCTCGCCATGTCGATCGCCAGGCACGTGCCGGCGCGCTCGTCTGCCGCGCCCACGGCCGCCAGGGGATAATAGGAGATTCGGCCGCTGGAGCCGAGGTGGAATTGGCTGGCGTTTGTGTATTCCCGGTCCGGCTCCATGGTGACCTTGCGGTCCGGGTGTTCATACCACCATGCGCCGGCCGAAGCGGCCGGGACGGCATAGAGCAGCGTGACGGCGCGGTCCTTGCCCGTCGTGTCGCGGAGCGTGAGGTCGAAGAAGGTTGCGTCGTCTTGTGCGGACTCGGTACAGGTGAACTCGAGCCCTAGCGCCTGCTTACGGATGGCGACGAAATCCGAGTGGGCCGCCACGTCGCGAACCTGGAAACCGGATGCCGGGGCGCGCGGGACTACGGGCACGCCGTCGAAGACCTGGGCGCCGGCTTTGGCCTCGATGACGCGGAGTTCGGGATCGCGGAACCACACCTTACCCGCATGATTGCGGAAGAGCGTATAGAAGGACAGGCGTTTGACGGGCTTGGGAGGCACGATCATGACCTGTCGTCGCTGCCAGTCGTGAGTGCCGACGTCGAAGCTTGCGGTCTGGCCGTAGAGGGGCGTGCCGTCGTCGAACGTCAGATCGACATAGACCGAGTAGTCTCCGCCCGGCGATCCGCCGACGCCCTCGGCCTTGCTCCAAGCGGAGGCGACGATCGGGTCAGGCCGCGACTGGTTGAGTTCGACGAACTGGGTGGCGCCGCGGCGAGAGCTGGGGTCCTTGCCGGCATCGCAAACGAAGGCGTTTGCCTCGCGGCTGAAGCCCGTCTCGTAGGGGCGCCAGCGATCCGGTGCCAGCCGATTGGAGCCGGACATGCTGGCGTCGAGCACGGTTTTTGCGACCATGCCGTCGCGGAGAACCGGCGCCGGGCTTTCGGCCGCCGCGCAGGGGGACTGCAGCGGCAGAAGGATTGTTCCCAGGATTAGCAGAGGTAGGATTCTCATCGCGGTCTCCTTTGCCCTAATGCCTTTGCCATTGTCCGTTCCTCTCTTTTCTCGCGCGTCCGCTTCTTAGGCCCGATCCCAGGACCTTGGGTGGTGCCACGGTTTTCCGGCCGCACAGGGTTCCAGCGGCAGTTCTGGGATATCGGTCTTAGACCCGATCCCAGGACCTTGGGAGGAGCTGTGATTTCTCGGCCGCACAGGGTTCCAGCGGTAGTTCTGGGATATCGGTTCTTACTTGGTGCGGTTCTCGAACCACACGGGCCCGCCCCACTTGCCGGTGACGACGATGTCGAGGTCGCCGTCGCCGTCGAGATCGACGACGGGAACGTTCATGCCCGAGCCGATGCCCTGATCGTAGGAGACGACGTGCTTGATCCAGCTTGGCGTGGGGCCGCGCCGCAACTCATACCAGTACACGCCCAGCGGCTCGTACTCGTCGGGGTCGCTGCCGTTGTGGGCCATGAAGCGCTTGCCGGTCACCAGGTCCAGGTCGCCGTCGCCGTCCAGGTCGGCCAGCGTGAGGCTGTGGGCCTGGGTCCAGGTGTCGTCGATCAGGTGCTGGTTCCAGCCGATCTTGCCGCCGTCGCGAATCTGCTCGTACCAGAAGATGCCGTAGCCGTGGGCGGAACTGGTGACCAGGTCGTTGCGACCGTCGCCGTTCACGTCGTAGACCCAGATTTGCGGCGTGTGCTCGGTCTTGCCTTCCTTGCCGCCGAGGGAGATGGGGTGTTCGGTCCAGGCACCGGCGCGGGGATCGGTCGGGGCCTCGAACCAGGCGTTGGGCCGGAGGATGTCGGGCCGGCCGTCGCCGTTGACGTCGCCGACGCCGCCGCCGAACTCCATCGCCTTTTCGGAGATCGCGTGTTTCACGATCTGCCGTTTGCCCTCGGGGTTCGTTGCCACCTCGTACCACATGGTCTTGGCCGTGTGGGGCAGGATTTCCTGGGCCTTGCCGTCTCCGTCGATGTCCCAGAGGTCGCCGCACTCGTAGTTGCCGTTTTCGTCGGCGATGGTGCGCGGCCAATCGCCTGTGCGGCCGTGGTGTTGCGGTACCAGTCGAGCCGCTTGGTGAACCAGGAGCAGGAGACGACGTCGATGCGTCCGTCGCCGTCAACGTCCAAGGGCGCGTCCATGAAATCCCAGTCGTAACCTTTGCCGTCGGGCTTCACGTCGCCCTCGATGGGATGGATCCGCCTGGCCTTCCAATCGGGCGCCAGGTAGAGATAGGAGCCGGCGACGATGTCGAGCTTGCCGTCGCCGTTGAAGTCGGCGACGCCGCAGGCCTCGCTGCGGAAGGTGCCGATGCGGTGCATGACGAACTTGACCGGGCTGGCGGGGGCCGGCGCCGCCTTAGTTTCGGCACCGGCGGCCGGCGTGCAAACCAGGGCGATGCCCATGGTCCAGAGCGCTGCTGTGAAACGAAGCATGGAGCGGTCCTCCTCGCGAGCGATTTTTTGAGCCGACTGGCAGACCCTGTGCTGCCGGAAACCCTCTCGGCCGCGGAGGGCCGCAGCGGCGTTTCCAGGATAGGTTCCGAGCCTTGTCCACGGGCCAGCTTAGTCGCTCTGGGACTCGGCTGCAATTGCCGCGGCGGCTTGTCGAACGGTGGAGCGACGGGGTATAATCGGCCGGTCGGCCCTGGGGGAATCGCTCGCGGCGATGACAACCCTCATTGCCGGGGTTCCCGCGATCCAAGGCATTCTCTGCCGCCGGTGGATCGTTCTCCGCTTCTTCCGTTGATTCAAGACGATGCCCTCAGGTCTTTCCGCCGCGGTGGTGCAACTGGGCTGGCTATGCTTTGCAGGAGCCGCGGGCACGCTGGCGCGCTATGGGCTGGCCGGACTGATGCAGCGACTTCTCGGCGAAAGCTTTCCCTGGGGTACGCTGACGGTCAACGCGCTAGGATGCTTTCTGTTTGGCGTGGTATGGATGCTCGCCGAGGATCGGCTGGTGATCAGCGGTCAAACGCGTTTCGTGATCTTGACCGGTTTCATGGGGGCATTCACCACGTTTTCCACGTTTGCCTTCGAGACTGCCGCGCTGCGCGCGACGCCCAATGGGCGCTGGCTGCAGCCAATTTTTCCCTACAGAATGCACTGGGGCTGACCTGCGTGCTCTTGGGAATCGCGCTGGGCAGACTGGTGCTTTGAGGGTCGTGTTCGTTGGATTCTTGATGCCGTGGTTGATGCCGTCCGATGGTCGGCCTGACGGATTGGCCATGCGGGGCTCAATTGGAGGTTGCCATGCAACTCCCCTCGGAAGCAGAACTGTTGCGGATCTTCGTGGGGGAGAGCGATCGGCACCAGGGCCGCCCGCTGTATGAGATGATCGTGGAGGAGGCGCGGCGTCGAGGGTTGGCGGGGGCCACGGTGCTGCGGGGTACGCTGGGGTTTGGCGCGCACAGCCGCATTCACACCGCGAAGATCCTCCGCCTTTCCGAGGATCTGCCGATGGTGGTCGAGATCGTGGACAAGCCCGAGCGTATCGAGGGATTCCTGCCGTACCTCAACGAAATGATCGACGAGGGGCTGGTGACACGGGAGAAGGTGGGTGTGATCTTGTATCGGCACGGCGCTTCGGAATGAATGGTCGCGGTGGCTCGGCCGTCGAACCGCGGCGCTCGCGTGTGCGTTTGACGCGCGGAGCGGCGCACCTAGAGCCGATCCCAGAACCGTGTGCCGCTCCTGCATTCTCCTGCCGCGGAGGACTGCCGTGGCGGTTCCGGGATCGGTTCCTAGAATGGCCGAATTGCGATCCGAGCACTGTTGAGGAATCGAGACGATGGCATTGTCGCGAGATTTGAAGAAGGCCCAGGCTGCCTATCGGCGCGGCGACCAGGAGGCCTCGGCTGCCGCGCACAGCAGCGCGGCGGCTGAATCGCATCAGCGGGGAACCGGGCAGTACATCAAGAGCGCGGTCTACGGCGGACTGGACGGGAGCGTGACGACGTTTGCCGTCGTGGCCGGCGTCGCGGGTGCTTCGCTCAGCCCCGGAGTGGTTTTGATCATGGGTTTCGCCAACCTCATCGCCGACGGGCTCTCGATGGCGATCGGTGACTACTTGAGCACGAAGGCGGAACAGGAGTACGAGCGTGCCGAACGGAAACGCGAGCAGTGGGAAATCGACCACTACCCCGAAGGCGAGAAGCGCGAACTGACCGAGCTTTACATGGAGAAGGGGATTCCGGAGCAGGACGCGCGCACCGTGGTGGAGATCCTCGCGAGGCATCCGCAGGCCTGGGTCGACGTGATGATGATCGAAGAGTTGGGCCTCGTCGAGTCGGACGAGTCGCCGGTGAGCAACGCCCTGGTGACGTTCTTCTCCTTCGCGATGTTCGGCCTGGTGCCTATGTTGGCCTACATCGCGGCGCGGCTGATTCCCGGCATGGACGGGAGCACGTTTCCGCTGGCCTGCGCGTGCACGGCAGTGACCCTGTTCGCGCTGGGCGCTCTCAAGGTGAGGATTACGGGGCGGAACTGGCTCAAGTCGGGCCTGGAGACGCTCTTGGTGGGCGGAATCGCCGCCGCGGCGGCCTATGCGGTGGGGGTGGTGCTGGGCGGTCTGGCGGGGTGATCGTGAGCTATACTTCAATAGCACTTCGGGCGCGCCGCCCCCAGCCTCGCTTGTCTGCTTCCGTCCATGCCCATGCGCTATTCCGGCCTGATCCGCTGCCCTGATTGCCGCGCCCCGATTTCGGTGGACCAGGACGTCTGCCCTTACTGCTCGTCGAGGGCGCCGCGCCGTGCCTCTTGGCACCGCTATCGTTGGCTGCCGCTGGTGGCGATCATCGCGGTCGCCGCGGGAGCCTGGTTTTGCGACCGACTCTTCGGCACGCAATGGCTGCGGACGCTGAGTGGGCTGTTCAACGCGCGCGCCGGCTGAAGCGATCGAGTGAAGGAAGCGGCAGCGGATGCGGCGGATCGGCGGATTGGCAAGGGTCGAGGAAGGCCGCGGATCGGTCAGATGATCACGTCGGCGAATTCACGGCGGAGGATTTCCAGCGACCTGGCTCCTCGGGGGCCGTCGACGACGACGTTCACGCGCACTTCGCTGGTGCTGATCATGTCGACGTTGATGCCCTCGGCTGCCAGGGACTGGAAGAGCCGCCGCGCCACGCTGGTGTGACTCCGCATGCCGATGCCAAAGGCGGAGAGCTTGGCCACCTTGGGGCTGCTGGAGGGCTCGACGCGCCCAGGCGCTCGGCGAGCCTGCCGGAGAGCGCCATCGCCCGGTTCAAGTCGCGTTCCGGCACGGTGAAGCTGAGCGCGGCGAAGCCTTCGCGGCCGAAGCTCTGCACGATCATGTCGACGACGATTCCGCTGGCACGCGATCTCGTCGAAGATCTGCGGCGGCGATGCCGGGCTTGTCGGGCACGCCGCTGATCGTGATGCGGGCCTGCGACTCATCGAGCACGATGTCGTCGATCATCAGGTCTTCCATGCCCTGCAGCGGCGCCACGGCCACGGCGGTATCGTTGGCTCGCGCGGCCGCGGCCGCCGAGCGGGGTGCTGCGCCGCGCTGGGCGGCTCCTTGTCCAGTTCGAAGGCTTGATGCACGGCGCGCAGCGCTTCGACGGCGTGCTCGCGATCGACGAGCACCGAGATCTTGATCTCGCTGGTGGTGATCATCTGGATGTTGATCCCCTTCGTCGGCCAGGGCGCGGAACATCTTCTGGGCGACGCCGGTCTGCTTCGCCATGCCCAGGCCGACGACGGAGACCTTGGCGACGTTGTCGTCGTAGTTGTAGCCTTCGGCCCCCAGTTCGCGCGCGGCTTCTTCGACGGCCTTGAGCGTGGCGGGCAGGTCGTCGCGCGGCGACGGTGAAGGAGATGTCGGCCATGCCGTCGGCGCCCACGTTCTGCACGATCATGTCGACCGAGATGTTCTTGGCGGCGATCTTCGAGAAGATCGTCGAGGCCGCGCCCGGCCGGTCGGGCACGCCGAGGATCGTGACGCGGGCTTCGTTCTTGATCAGCGCCGCGCCGCCGACCGGCTGATCGGCGGTCCTCGGGCTCGGCGACGATCATCGTGCCGGGCATGATCGCTGAAGCTGCTGCGGACGTGAATCGGCACGTTGAACTTCTTGGCGAACTCGATCGAGCGGTTGTGCATCACGCCCGCGCCGAGGCTGGCCAGTTCGAGCATTTCGTCGTAGCTGATCTGCTTGACGCGGCGGGCTTCGGGCACGAGGCGCGGATCGGTGGTGTAGACGCCGTCGACGTCGGTGTAGATTTCGCAGGCGTCGGCGTGCGAGCACCGCCGCCAGGGCCACGGCCGTGGTATCGCTGCCGCCGCGGCCGAGCGTGGTGATGTTGAAGTCGTCGTCGATGCCCTGGAAGCCGGCGGCGATGACGATGTTGCCTTCGTCCGAGCGCGTGCTGCATGCGCTCGGTCGAGATCGACTGGATCCGGGCCTTGGTGTGGGTGCTGTCGGTCTTGATGCCGATCTGCGCCCCGGTGAGGCTGATCGCCTGGTGCCCCAGCGAGTGGATCGCCATCGCCATCAGGGCGACGCTCACCTGCTCGCCGGTGGAGAGGAGCATGTCCATCTCGCGGGCCGGCGGCTCGATCGGTGATCTGCTTGGCCAGGTCGATCGAGCATGTCCGTGTTGTGGCCCATGGCGCTGACGACCATGACGACCTGGTTGCCTTCCTGCTTGGCGCGGATCGCCTTGCGGGCGGCGGCGAGAATCTTCTGACTGTCGGCAACGCTGGTGCCGCCGAATTTCTGCACGATGAGCGACATGGACTATGGCTGGAAACCTCGAAAGCAGGTGTGACGAGGAGTTAAGTCGACGCTCGGTCGAAGACCGCTGGCAGCGGTATCACTTGCCGAGGAAATAGCCCATCAGCTTCCAGCCTTCGGCAAAGGCCAGGGACGATGCGGCGGCCGTGGGTTCGTCGTAGGTGTGTCGCGGCGTCGGGCTGCGATGCCCGTGCCGGCGATCGCCAACGGCACGAAGCCGTGGCTGTGCGTTTTGGTGCGCAGCGGCGTGGGATGATCGGGCGAGACCAGGATGCGGTAGTCGCCGTGCCGCTTCAGCGCCTCGTGCAGCGGGCCGACGATGTGCCGGTCGATCTCCTCGAGGGCCTTGATCTTGGCCGCCGCGTTGCCTTCGTGCGAGGCTTCGTCGGGGGCTTCGACGTGCACGCAGACCAGGTCCACTTCGTCGAGCGCCTCGATGGCGTAGCGCCCCTTGGCGGCGTAGTCGGTGTCGAGGTAGCCGGTCGCGCCGGGCACTTCGATCCGCCGCCAGCCGATCAGCGCCGCCAGCCCGCGCAGCAGGTCGACGGCGGTGATCATCGCGCCGCGCTTGCCGTACAGCTCGGCGAACGGCTGTCAGCTGCGGCGTGCTGCCCAGGCCCCACAGCCAGACGTTCGTGGCCGGCAGCTTGCCTGCTGGCGACGCGGCGGCGTTGACCGGATGATCGGCGAACACGTCGACGCTGTCGGCTCATCAACTGGTTGAGCAGATCGCTGCCGGGGCCGCGCGGGTAGTCGTCGAGCACCGACTTGTCGGTCAGGTCGTGCGGCGGCGTGGCGCGCGTGTCGGGCGAGAACGGGGCCGGCCGCATCCGCGCCGCGATAGATCAGCAGGTTGCGGTAGCTCACGCCGGGGAAGAACTGCGAGCCGGTCGGCGCCGAGCTTCTCCTGGAGCGGTTGCGAGCAGCTCGCGCGCTTCTTCGGTCGAGATGTGGCCGGCGGTGAAGTCTCGCATGATCTGGTCTTCGATCGTCACCAGGTTGCAGCGAATGGCCCAGTCGCTCGGGCCCAAGTTCGATCCCCTGCGCGGCGGCCTCCAGCGGCGCACGGCCGGTGAAGTGCTCCTGCGGGTTGTAGCCCAAGCAGGCTCAGGTTGGCCACGTCCGATCCGGCCGGCAAGCGAGGCGGCGTGTGGTCGCCCGGCCGACGACGCCGGCCGCGGCGATCGCGTCCATGGCCGGAACGTTGGCCGCCTCCAGCGGCGTCTTGCCGCCCAGAGCGACTCTTGCGGTTCGTCGGCGCAGCCGTCGGGAATGATAATCGCGTATTTCATCGGCCGGTATCCAGGCCGCTACGGATGCGGCGGGTTAATGGGCTTGGCAGTTCACGACGCTAGGCTTTCATGGGCGCGGCTGCGGGCTAGTCACGAACTCGCATCCGCACGCTTTGGGGTCGGACTGCGGGGAGCCGGTCGATGGTCGCCATGGCCTCGCCCATCGCCCCTTCGCGTCGCCTGATGGGTCATGATCACCAGCGGCACGACGCCATCGTCTTCTTCGCCGGCCTCGTGCTGGATGACCGAGGCGATCGAGATGTCGTGCCGGCCGAGGACACCGGCAATCTCCGCCAGCACGCCGGGCCGATCCTCCACGTTGAACCGCAGGTAGTAGCGTCCGGTCGACCTTGGCCGGGATCGCGAAGCGCGTACGGCGGCTGCCGGCGATCGGACCACAGTTCCAAGCGTGCGGAAGGTGATCGCCGTTCGGCCGACGGATCGTGTCGATCACGTCGGCCACCACGGCCGAGGCGGTGGGCATTTGGCCGGCTCCCAGGCCGTGGAAGAAGACGCGTCCGACCGCGTCGCCCACGACGCGGATCGCGTTGTATGCCCCGCGCACCTCGGCCAGCGGCGTGCCCTGCCGAATCAAGCGTCGGCGAGACGTGCAGTTCCAGCCCGTCCTCGGCCAACTCGTGCGACGGCCAGCAGCTTGATGCTGTAGCCCAACTCCTTGGCGTAGCGCATGTCGGCCAGATCCACGCGTGTCGATTCCGATGCGCGGAATCTGCTTCCAGTCGACGTGCGCTCCGAACGCCAGGTGGGCGAGGATCGCCAGTTTCTGAGCGGCGTCGCTGCCGTCGACGTCCATCGTCGGGTTGGCCTCGGCGTAGCCCAGCTGCTGGGCCTCGGCCAGGGCGGCGGCGTAGTCCGTGCCCTGGCTCCTCCATCTGGGTCAGGATGTAGTTGCTGGTGCCGTTGAGGATTGCGTGGAGCGACTGAATCTGGTTGGCCGAGAGGCACTGGCTGATGGTGGCGATGATCGGAATGCCGCCGCCGACCGACGCCTCGAAGGCGATCGACCGCCCCAGCTCGCGAGCACGGTCGAACAGTTCCGCGCCGTGCTCGGCCAAGAGGGCCTTGTTGGCGGTCACCACGTCCTTGCCGCTTTCGAGCAGCTTGAGCACGATGGTTCGTGCCGGCTCCAGCCCGCCGACCAGTTCAATGGCAACTCGAATCTGTGGGTCGTCGATGACTTTGGCGAGGTCATCGGTAAGCAGCCCGGGTGGGAGATCGATGTTCCGCGGGCGGCCGAGGTCCTTATCCACGACGCGTGCCAACTCGACGCGTTTGCCCGCACGCCGGGCAATGCGATCGCCCTGCTCTAGGAGTATTTTGGCAACCCCTGAGCCAATGGTCCCGAATCCGACGAGAGCGACCTTCGCAGTATCCATAGGAGGGACTGTCAATTCTTTACGGGCAAGGAATTACGAACTCGCTATCCTAGGCTAGGTTCTCGGAAGTCGTCAAGCGGAGCGACTAGGCGACCTGAATGGTGGGGTGGCTGGGGGGCGGTGAGGGTGATGCAGGGCCACGATTGCGGGGGACGCGAGTGCCAAAGAGGGCGACATGAGGCATTTCCGCGGTCGATGTACCAGTCGCGACGCTGGCCGTGACGGCGTCCGACGCGGGCGGCGATCGAAGGTGGCCGGCATGACAGAGTGGCTCGTGCCGCCTGTGGTTCGGCAGATTCTCTACGTACCCCGGTGGAGGAGGCGAGGGCGTCCTGCATGAATGTCATCTGGGCGGCCTGCGGACGTCCGGCTGGGCGGCCAGGTGACGGGAGCGAAAGGGAGAGCCACAAGGATTGGAAGCGGAGTTGGTCTTGCCGGGACTGAAGGACGAAAGGGGCGCATTGAACCGCGCGTGTCGTCTGGCTTCAACGGCGATTGGAGCCGGTGGCTCGACGACGCAGGAGGAACATCGCCATTGTGGTGGCGATTCCCAGTAGCGCGACCAGGCTGGACGGCTCCGGCACGGCGGTGAGATCGTATCTCATGCGTTGGCCAACTGTGATGGTCCCGCTGAGGTATCCCTGATCGATTTGGAATGGGCCCCCGCCCGTCATGACGATCTGAAAATCTCCGGTGGCAGTGCCGACGATGTCGAGAGAATAGTTGCCCGGCATGGGGTCAGCGATGTAGATGTGCTTGATCGTCTCGGGCCAGACGGGTTCGGGATCTGAGCCCTCATCCAGAGAGTAATAGGGTTCCTCATGCCAATATTGGCCGCCGACAATCTCCGAGAGGAGCCCTTGTTGGAGATCGAAGCCGAGCCGTTTGCCGGTGGGATCGGTGAGGACGACCTCGATTGGGGAGAAGACAGACACGTTCAAGCTTGCCGGCAAGGGCCCAACACCCCGATAACCTTCATACACCGAGAGCCGATTGCTTTGCGTATCGTCCAACCACCCCGGGTGAGTGGTTTGGTAGTTGTATTTCTGTTCGTACTGCGCGAGCGTGTACACGCCTCCGTTGCCCGGGTCGTGGATCAGGACATTTTCGTTCGTCATGTTCGCCAGTGGCTTGGTCGGATCGCTCAACCCGTACGCGAGGATGTAGTGTCCAAATGCCCGATAGTTAGCCCCGGTACGACTAGGCACCCGGAGTTTTACGGCGTGGCCTTGCTGCAACTCCTCGAGCAATTGGCGACGGTTATCGCCAGTGGTTCCATTGCTGGTGTACGGGCGCATGGTAACGATCGTGTCGGTGCGACCGGCATTGAATTGTTCCCGGGTGAATTCCTCAACAAAGTTTTCCTGGAAATCGTTGGATGGGGTGACGATATAGCGAGCCCTCGCGGCAGCGGTCGAAGCATTCTGCCAATTGTCGATCAGCCAGTCTTGGAGCGCTCCCGGTGTAATATCGTTTGCGTAATAACTGAGGGCATTGGCCGTTGAACTCAGGTTGCAGCCGTACTTGCGAATCGTTCCCGCCGCTGCGCCTCCGAACATGCCGATATCTTTGAGCAAGTATCCGCGCGTTGCCCAGGGCACGGGTGCGGGAGTGTCGTTGAGCTTCGCCTGGCTGTAAGCCCGATTGGTACGCACGATGTGTTGATTACCGTCGGACGTAATGGCGAGATAGGCGAGTTGCCCGGAATCCATGAGCCCATCGTGGATTCGCAAAGCAGTGACGGTGCTTCCTGCGAGACTATCGCCGACGGCAATGATTTCGCGGGTGGCGCCGAGGTTTGTGGAGAAGACGGCCGCATTGCCGGCCGCATTGGTTCCGAGGTAGGCAACCTGGTTGTATTTGTTGATGGCGATCTTGTCGACCGTGTTGCTTACGCCGGCTGGCTGCACTCCGATTTTGTTGGTGTTGACGAAGTCCGAGTTTCCGGAAAAGTTGAGGAAGACGGCCTTCGTCCCGTCGGTTCGTTCTCCGTAGAAGGCTATGGTCCCGGAATCGTTGATACTCGGCCGGGCACCGAGTTGGATGAAATCGCTGGCGGGCGTGATGCAGCTGCGGCGATCCAGGGGTGCTCACTCGGTAGATGCCTACATCCCCTGCAATGTTATAGCCCCGAACGACCCAGCCCGCATTACTGGCATCCACGAAGCGGTCCAATGCATTGATGGCGAAAATTGACTCTTCGGCGACGATCGCGCTGGCGGGATTGGTGATTTTCGTCGAACCGGCGAAGACGGCCTTGTATTCACCCAACACGCCTTGTGCCCTGTTCCAGAATGCAACGGAGCCGTTGTTGGCAATCGAGACGTAGACCGAGCTGTCACGAAATGGTCTGCTATAGGGAGAGACAAGATCCCACTCGGCAATGGATTCGCTGGAGAGATAGTCGTTGGCCGTTGGGTTGAAGACCCGTTGACGGACACTGCCGAACTCTCCGGTCTCCGTCCGGCTGAATGCTACCGTCCGGTCGGTGTTGATCTCGGGGTAGGGTGTGGCGATTGTCAAGGTACCGGTCCCCGTCTGGATAAGCCGGGAGTAGTAAGATGCGGTATTCGCATCCCACAGGTATGCCATGATCTTCCGCGAGTTGTCGGAGAGGATTCCACGGAACACGAGGTCGCCCTGTCCGTTCACGGAAGGTGAAGCGAAGCTGCTGAAATTGTCGGTAGGTGTCGAGACGACCAAGTAGTGTTGCGTCTCATTGACGCCAGCGATGGCGCATGCGTTAACCAGACTCCAAAGCACGGCGATGGCCGTGCCCCCGATCACGAGTTTTTGCATCGATCGATCGAGCGTCATTTTGGTCTCCTCCCGGAAAGGCTAGTGTTCCCAACTGGTGACCGTTTGCGGCCCGGAGAGCGACGGGGGCAGGTCGATGTCTTCGGTCACGCGGCTGTTGTGATGACGACGTCTTGGTCTTACGGCCGAAAAATGGGCCAATCCCCGGCCGGCCTGAAAACGGCTTCTCCCACCTGGATTGGCCTGGCATTTTCTGTCGCTTTCGGCTCGGCAGTCTTGCGTCATATGTCGATGGCCCAGGCAATTGCGGATGGCGGTCGCGGCAGGCAAAGACGCAGCCGTTTCAAGTCCAATCCACGCTGGACCTGGGCTTTGGGGCTGCCCTAAGTCCGAAGACAAGCCAACCTCAGCGAGTCCTGCAGTGACTATCGATAAACGGCCAGTATTCGGGAGACCGGCGTTCTGGTGTCAAATCCCTAATGTCACTCCGAGGCCGGTGCCGGCGGCAATCATGCGAGAGCGATAGCAGCCTGAACTTATCGGGATTTCGTGCCTCTTATCAGACGCGGTGGACGGGATGCTTTCGCTTGGTTTAGGACTTAGTCTGAACGTGCGGCCAAGGAAGTCAAGTCCTTGAGGAGGTGCCCGCCGAGGAATTCGAAGGTGCGGGAGATTACTGGCCTTTTCGCAAAACCGGTCGGTGGGGCGACTGCGAGAAACTGGGCAGTTTGCCGCGGGTGGACGGCTGCCATTTCCGCCTCTGACCGCGGCGGGAGGCGATAGACGGCTACCGGCCAAAGCAGCCGGTCGCAGCCGACACGATGAAATCTGTCTGGATCGAAGGACGCTTCGAGAGGGTGTGGATTCGTCGTGGCATCTGTGCCCAGGATCGTTCTATTGGATGTGGTCTTGGCGGCGGTCAAGCGGCGTTGGAGTGGGTCTGCGGTTCGGTGCCCCTTGCAGTGGGCCGAATCGCTCCGATACTAACCGGAAAGTAGGTGATACTGATCGAGCCGTGGGCCAATCGTTTCGGCGGGAATCGGCCGGGACGTTAGGTGGCTATCGGTGCAGAACGGCCGTTGGCCCTTTGGACGGCAATGAACGCAAGGAGACACGTGAAAGATGGACCCCAACGCCTTAGCCTTCTTCAAGCAATTGCTTCAGACACCGAGTCCTTCGGGCTATGAGAGCCCGTTGCAGCACGTGGTTCGCCAGTATGCGGCCGGTTTTGCGGACGAAGTGAGAACGGACGTTCACGGGAATCTGATGGCAGTGCGCAACCCTTCGGCTCCCAAACGCTTGATGCTTGCGGGCCACTGCGACCAGATCGGGCTGATTGTGCAGTATGTCGACGCCGAAGGGTTCGTGTATGTTCAGCCTATCGGGGGGTGGGACGTACAGATGCTGATCGGTCAGCGGACGACGATCTGGACGGAAGCGGGCCCCGTCGGCGGCGGTGATCGGGCGCAAGCCGATCCACTTGCTCACGGAAGAGGAACGTAAGCAGGTCCCGAAATTCAAGGACTTGTGGCTCGATTTGGGCGCGAGCAGCAGGGAAGAAGCCGAGAAACTGGTTCGAGTGGGAGATCCGGTGACCCTCGAGCTGGTCTATTGCGACTTGCGTAACGGTCGTGCGGCATCGCCGGCGATGGACGACAAGTGCGGGCTTTGGGTGGTGATGGAGGCGCTGCGTCGCATTGACGCGGAGAGGCTTGGCTGGGCTGTCTATGCCGTGTCGACGGTTCAAGAGGAAGTCGGACTTCGCGGCGCACGGACCAGTGCGTTTGGAGTCGACCCGCATGTGGGCGTGGCTGTGGACGTGACCCATGCCACCGATGCTCCGACGATCGAGAAGAAGGAGCAAGGCGACGTGGCTCTTGGGAAAGGGCCGGTGATCGAGCGGGGCCCGAACATGAACCCCCAAGTCGTACGGAAGCTGATGGAAGTGGCCCGGCAGAACGGGATCGCGTTTCAGGTCGAGGCGTCGGGTAAAGCGACGGGGACGGACGCCAATTCGATCCAGGTGAGTCGAGCTGGAGTGGCCACGGGGCTGGTGAGTATTCCCAATCGCTACATGCACAGCCCGGTCGAGATGATTGCCCTGGACGACATCGACCGAGCCGCCGATCTGCTGGCCCGATTTGCCGAGAGTTTGCAGGCGGACGAGGATTTCATCCCATCCTGAGTGGGGTGGAAATCGGGCGTGAGTTGGGTGGAGGGCGGCGGGCAGGTCTTCTGTCTCACGCTTCCAGTTGCTTTTCGTCGCGCCTCCCGTTGCGGCCTTCTCCTTTTCCCCTTTTTCCCCTTTCCCCCGGTCACTTCCCCTTCGTGCTGGTGGTGAGAAATCGGGGTGCTTGCGCCGCTTGCCTTGGCTTCTCGCAGGGGCCACTGGTGTCAGAATCCGGCGGGGTTCGCACAGGTTGCCTGGAGAACAATTGGTCGGCTGCCAAACTGGCATGGGGGCCATGGAAGGCCCGGCCGGGTCGATAGTGGGTGGGTTTGGGCCCGTGATTGTAACGTGTTGGTATGCATGATGTTGGGATTGATGCTTGCGAGCTTGGCACGCTGCTTGCATCAGAGGGGCGAAAAACTGGCCTCGGCTGCCAAGTGGCGTCGTGTTGCCTCGTGACGTGAATAAGTGCTAACGCCCGAGCAGGGTGCCAACGTGCATCCTGCCGGCAGTCGCGTATCTCGCCGTCAACAGGAGGAATCCGCTGTGGCAAAGAAGATGGTCTATGAAGCTGAAGCCCGGCAGGCGCTGGCCGCCGGCGTCGAGTAAGCTGGCCCGGGCGGTCCGCTCGCACGCTCGGCCCGCGCGGCCGGAACGCCGTTCTCGACAAGGGCTGGGGGTCGCCCAAGGTCACCAAGGACGGCGTGACCGTGGCCGAGGACATCGATCTGGACGACCCCCAGGAGAATCTCGGCGCCCAGTTGGTCAAGGAGGCCGCCAGCAAGACCAACGAGGTCGCCGGCGACGGCACGACGACGGCGACGGTGCTGGCCGAGGCGATCTACCGCGAAGGGCTGAAGATGATCGCCGCCGGGCGCCGACCCGATGGCCCTGTCGCGCGGGATTCAGCAAGGCGGTCGAGGCGGTCGCCGATGCGGTCGGCAAGATGTCGACGCCGATCGACGAGAAGAACAAGAAGGAGATCGCCCAGGTCGCGACGATCGCCGGCAACAACGATCCTTCGATCGGCGCAGGTGCTGGCCGACGCCTTCATCCGGGTCGGCAAGAACGGCGTGATCACGGTCGAGGAAGGCAAGCAGTCGGAGACGTACGTCGACGTGGTCGAGGGCATGCAGTTCGACCGCGGCTATCTCTCGCCGCACTTCGTCACCAACCAGGACGAGCATGACCTGTCGAGTTGGAGAAGTGCCTCATCCTGATCCACGAAGAGAAGATCTCCAACGCCCGGACGCTGGTTCCGCTGCTGGAGGCGGTGAGCAAGGCCGAACAAGCCGCTGTTGATCATCGCCGAGGACGTCGAGGGCGAGGCCCTGGCCACGCTGGTGGTCAACAAGATGCGCGGCATCCTGAACGTCTGCGCGGTCAAGGCCCCGGGCTACGGCGACCGCCGCAAGGCGATGCTCGGCGACATCGCCGTCCTGACCGGCGCGCAGCCGATCTTCAAGGACCTCGGCGTCGACGCTCGAATCGGTGAAGCTCTCCGACCTCGGCACGGCGAAGAAGGTCATCGGTGACGGCGGACGACACGACGATCGTCGGCGGCGCCGGCGACAAGAAGGCGATCGACGGCCGGGCCGAGCAGATCCGCGCGGAGATCGAAGACCACGACCAGCGACTACGATCGCGAGAAGCTCCAGGAGCGGCTGGCGAAGCTGGCCGGCGGCGTGGCCCAGATCAACGTCGGCGCGGCGACCGAGACCGAGATGAAGGAGCGGAAGTACCTGCTGGAGGACGCCCGCGCCGCGACCAAGGCGGCCCTGGAAGAAGGCATCGTTCCCGGCGGCGGCGTGGCCCTGCTCCGCAGCGGCAAGGCGCTCGACAAGCTCGAGCTTGCCGGCGACGAGGCCTTGGGCGCGAAGATCGTCCGCAGCGTGCTCGACTGCCCCGCTGTACGCGATCGCCGAGAACGCCGGCCACGACGGCGCGGTGGTCGTCAACCGCGTGCGCCAGATGAAGGGCAAGACCGACGGCTACGACGCCGACAAGGACACGTACTGCGACCTGGTCGAGGCGGGCATCATCGACCCGGCCAAGGTCGTGCGCACTGCCCTGCAGAACGCGGCCAGCGTGGCGTCGCTGCTGCTGACGACCTCCTGCCTGGTCACCGACATCCCGAAGGAAGAAGAGCCGCAAGGGCGGCCACGGCCGACGGCGGCATGGACGGGATGGCGGGGCATGGGTGGCATGGGTGGCATGGGTGGCATGGGTGGCATGGGTGGCATGGGAGGTGATTTCTAGCCATTCCGGCCTGGCTCGCCGCGCGTTGCGACGCGTGGGGGCTGCAGGTGAGCATCGCGAACACGACAATCTCGACGAGAAACCGAAATCACTGCGAGGAACACGATCATGTCGAAGGATATCAAGCTGAAGCCGTTGGACGAGCGCGTCGTGGTCGAGCCGGTCGAGGCCGAAGAGAAGACGGCCGGCGGGATCGTGCTGCCCGACACGGCCAAGGAGAAGCCGCAGCGCGGCACCGTGCTGGCCGTCGGCCCCGGCAAGCTGCTCGACAGCGGCGAGCGGAGCCCGCTGTCGGTGGCCGTCGGCGACGAGGTGATCTACGGCAAGTACTGCGGGCACCGACATCGAGATCGACGGCGCGAGGTCGAAGATCCTCCGCGAGAGCGACATCCTGGCCAAGGTCGTCAAGTGACGAGCGCTCTGGCGACCGATCCATGTACTCCAGCAACCACATAGCAGTGAGGAACAGCCATCGTGCCTAAGCAATTGCTGTTCGACGATACCGCCCGGAGCCGAATGCTCCGGGGCGTGGAGAAACTGGCCGACGCGGTCGCGGTGACCATGGGCCCGACCGGCCGCAACGTGATCCTCAGCAAGTCGTTCGGCGGCCCGACCGTCACCAAGGACGGCGTGACGGTCAGCAAGGAGATCGAACTGGAAGACCGGTTCGAGAACATGGGGGCCAAGCTGGTCAACGAGGTCGCCTCGAAGACCTCCGACATGGCCGGCGACGGCACCACCACGGCGATCGTGCTGGCCCGGGCGATCTTCCGGAAGGCCTGCGCAACATCACCGCCGGGAGCAATCCGACGGCCATCCGCCGCGGGATCGACAAGGCGGTCGAGGCGGCCGATCGAGCACCTCCAGACGATGGCCAAGACGGTCACCACCAAGGAGGAGATCGCCAACGTCGGCGCGATCAGCGCCAACAACGACCGCAAGATCGGCGACCTGCTGGCCGAGGCCATGGAGAAGGTCGGCAACGACGGCGTGATCACGGTCGAGGAAGGCAAGACCGCCGAGACGACCTACAAGGTCGTCGAGGGGATGCAGTTCGACAAGGGCTACCTCTCGCCCTACTTCATCAACCGGCGCCGGAGATGGACTGCCTGCTGGAGGACGCCGCTGATCCTGATCCACGAGAAGAAGATCAGCAACATCCGCGACCTGATTCCGCTCCTGGAGAAGGTCGCCCAGACGGGCAAGCCGCTGTTGATCATCGCCGAGGACGTCGAGGGCGAGGCCCTGACGATGCTGGTGGTCAACAAGCTCCGCGGCGTGCTCAACATCTGCGCGGTCAAGGCCCCCGGCTTCGGCGATCGCCGCAAGGCCATGCTGCGGCGACATCGCCATCCTGACCGGCGGCACGCTGATCAGCGAGGACCTGGGCCTGAAGCTGGAGAACGTGGCCCTGGAGCAGCTCGGCCGGGCCAAGAAGATCACGGTCGACAAGGACAGGACGACGATCGTCGAGGGCGGCGGCAAGCAGTCCGACATCAAGGCCCGCGATCGACCAGCTCACGCGGCAGATCGAGGACACCGACAGCGACTACGACCGCGAGAAGTACCAGGAGCGGCTGGCGAAGCTGTCCGGCGGCGTGGCGGTGATCTCCGTCGGCGCGAGCACCGAGGCCGAGATGAAGCAGACCAAGGCCCGCGTCGAGGACGCCTTGCACGCGACCCGTGCGGCGGCCGAGGAAGGCATTCTGCCCGGCGGCGGCGTGGCCCTGCTGCGGTGCCGCGAGGCGGTCGAGAAGGTCCGCTCCAGCGCCCGCGGCGACGAGAAGATCGGCGTCGACATCGTGCTGCGCGTGCTCGACGCCCCGATCCGGCAGATCGCCGACAACGGCGGCGTCGACGGCTCGGTGATCGCCGACGAGGTTCGCCAGAAGCCGACGCAACACGGGCTACGACGCCAACACCGGCAAGTACGTCGACATGTTCAAGGCCGGGATCATCGACCCGCTGAAGGTGGTGCGGACGGCCCTGCAGAACGCGGCCAGCATCGCCGGGTTGATGCTGACGACCGAGACCTTGGTCACCGACCTTCCCAAGGAAGACAAGAAGAAGCGCCCGCGTCGAAGGCACGGTTCGCTAGACGCGGCAGGGGCGAAGGATTCCGAGCGCGAGCCACTCCTTCGGTGGAGTGGCCCGTTTGCCGTGTCCAGTTCGGGCGAGCCCCGGCGAAGTGCCGTGCCCATCGTCGTTTCCGCACGGTACAATGGAGTATCTCTGCCGATTGCTGGCTGCCGCGAGTTGCGCAAGGCGTGATCGCCGCCTGAGGTCCAATCCGTACGCGTCAACTCGTCCGAGGCCGCGGGTCTCGGCACTAATTGTTCCTGCAACTGACCATGGCGACGATGGCAGGAAAACGCGATTACTACGAGGTGCTCGGCGTCGAGCGGTCGGCCACCGAAAAGCAGATTTCGGAGGCCTACCGGAAGCTGGCGATGAAGTACCACCCGGACCGCAATCCGGGCGACGAGGAGGCGGTCGCGCACTTCAAGGAGGCGGCCGAGGCCTTCGAGGTGCTCAGCCACGCGGAGAAGCGGGCCGCGCTACGATCGCTACGGCCACGCCGGCCTGGAAGGGGGCGGCGCGTCGCAGTTCCGCGACGTCAACGACATCTTCGAGGCCTTCGGCGACATCTTCGGCGACGGCATGTTCGGCGACTTTTCGGCGGCGGACCGGGCCGGCCGGCAGCGCCGCCGATCCGGGGCGAACGTCCGCGCGACGTGACGCTGGAACTCGACGAGGCGGCTCACGGGCGTCACGAAGAGCGATCGAGTTCGAGCGGCACGAGTTCTGCCCGACCTGCCACGGCAGCGGGGCGCAAGCCGGGCACGACAGCCGGAGAAGTGCCGCTACTGCGGCGGCCGCGGCCAGGTGGTGCAGTCGACCGGGATTTTTTCGGTCCAGACGACCTGCCCTTCGTGCCGCGGCGCGGGCTCGGTGATTCGCGATCCGTGCCCGGCGTGCCGCGGCACCGGGTACGGTGCGCCAGACCGCGTCACGCGCGAGGTGAAGATCCCGCGCGGGCGTCGACAGCCACACGCGGCTGCGGATGCCGGGCGAGGGCGAGCCGAGCCCCGACGGCGGGCCGCGCGGCGACTGCTACTGTCTTCATCACGGTCAAGGAGCACCCGTTCTTCCACCGCGACGGGCGCGACCTGGTCTGCCAGGTGCCGATCGGCTTACCCCCAGGCGGCGCTGGGGGCGAAGATCGAGGTGCCCACGCTCGACGGCCGCGAAGGAGCTGGAGATCCCGCCGGGCACGCAAAGCGGCGAGGTCTTCCGGCTCAAGGGCCGCGGCATGCCCGACCCGCGCTACCAGCACCGCGGCGACCTGCTCGTGCAGGTCTACATCGAGAGTGCCCAAGCGGCTGACGTCCGGAACACGAACGCATCGCTGCGCGAGTTGGCCGAGATGGAGAACACCCACGTCAGCCCCGAACGGAAGAGCTTTTTCAGCAAACTCAAGGAGTACTTCCAAGCCGGAAACCGGTGAGGCAGACGGGTATAGGATCATGGTCGACGAATCACGCAAACCCTCACGCGCGGCCCGAAGCGGATTTGAACTCTGAAGCGACTACCAGCGGCGGCCAGTCGCCGCGCACGGAAGAGGCGGCCGTCGCGAACGACGTCGCCAAGCTGCAGGCCGAATTGAAAGAAGCTAAGGATCGCGAGTTGCGAACCCTCGCGGAGCTGGACAACTACCGCAAGCGGATGGCTCGGCAAATGGACGAGGAACGCCGCTATGCCAATTTGCCGCTGTTGCGCGACCTACTGTCGATGGTCGACAACCTGAAACGGGCGGTGGAGTCGGCGGAGCGCAGTGCCGATGTTTCGGCCCTGTTGGAAGGTGTGCGAATGGTTCTGAAGCAGGTCTACACGGTGTTCGAACGCCACCATTGCCTGCCTATCGAAGCCCTCCACGCGCCTTTTGACCCGCATCTGCATCATGCCGTGCTTCAGCAGCCCTCGGCCGATTTTCCGCCGAACACGGTGCTGCACGAGGTGCAGCCCGGGTTCCGTCTGCACGACCGCGTGGTGCGGCCTGCGCACGTGATCGTGTCGTCTCAGTCGCCGGATTCCCAGACCAATGGCTCGGGTGAGGATGCGGGGAGTTGAACCGTTCCCGCCCCAGCGGACGCAATCGCGCGAGGCTCGGGCGAGTTCTCTTCGACAGCTCGGACCGCGAGGTGCTCGAGATGAGTGACAAACCGGAGTAGTCCATCTATGCCCACGTATGAGTATCTCTGCGATGCTTGCGCATCAATTTGAGCTTTTCCAGTCGATTATGGCCGAGCCCGAGAAGAAATGTCCCGAGTGTGGCAAACGCAAGCTCCGGCGATTGATCGGACCGGGGGCGGCGATCGTTTTCAAGGGATCGGGTTTCTACAAGACCGATTACCGCTCGGAAAGCTATAAGAAGGCCGCGGCGGCCGATGCGGGAAACGGATCGGCGGCGAAGAGCGGAACGGGCGATTCGAAGGGCAAGGCAAAAGCGTCCAAGTCCAAGTCGCCGCCGTCGAAGAGCGACTGACTTCGGAGGCGATCGGCTCCCCGGTGTTGTTAGGCGGTATGCGGCATGACCCCTCTCCACTGCCCGGTTTGTGGGAAGCAGTTTGATGCCGTTACGTCGACGGCCTTGCCCTTCTGTAGCGCGCGATGCCGCGTGATCGACCTGGGGCGATGGCTGGACGAACGCAACCATGTACCGCATCTGCCCACGCTGGAGGAACTGGAGGATCTGGCCGAGGATCCGCCTCCGGAGGGAATATCGAGCGACGAGTCATCGGACGAGCAGCAATCCGAGTAGGCTCGATGTAGACGGGCTTCGCTGAGCCCTGAGATCCCCGAGGCGGAGGGGAAGTTGCTTGCTGCGACGGCCTTGGGACGGTCACAATTCTTGGAAACCGTCTGCGATGGGGCGCCGGAGTTGCCCCGATGCGAGGTGGTCTTTCCCCCTCCCCCGGCTTGCAAGCATCGCTGCCGATCGTATAATGCCGGGAGTTTTCCCGGGGGGCTGGCAGGCTGCCACGGGGGTCGGTTGACGCTGGAAGCGCCCGGCGCTGTGGACCGTGTCTGCGATTGGGCGTGCCACTGCCTGGCATGCGATTCACGTCACTCAAAGGAGCCTTGCCATGTTGGACCAAACGAGTGGGGCCGTGCAAGACGTGGCCTGGTCGGAACGCTTTCCCTGGTTGCTTCTCGCACGGTGCTTCCGCATTGCGATCCAGCCGCGGCAACTGGTCCTCGGGGCCGTCGGTATTCTTTTGACGCTCGTTGGGTGGACTCTGTTGGGGTTTGTCTTCTCAGGAGACGAAACGGTCGCCAAGCAGTTGGAGCCTTATGGGGCGTGCCCGTGGCTGGCTGCGACCGCCGTGATCCCCGATTGGGCAGTTACTAGGGAAGTGCCGCCTGCGGTACCGTCACCGGTGCCATCGCCGGTTTCGCCCTTTGCATCGGGCATGCCGCGGGATGCCTATGCTTTTCCGGTAATTCGGAACTTCGGTGCCGCGGGTGCGGAGGCGGGCGACGCGTCGATCGTGGATCGCGTCGGCAACCCGGGCTGGGGCGTCTTCTGGGGCTGGGAGGGCCCGTTCTGGAGTGCTTGGGAGCCGTTGTGGTCGACCTGGGAGCATTTAAGCCGTCCGTTTCGACGGATATTTTCCCTGGAGGCGACGCGGAGCGAGGTTGCTTTCTCGCTGGTTTGCGCACTGTGGGCTGCGGCAGTTTGGGGCTTTTTTGGGGCGATGATCGCGCGCTCGGCTGCCCTACAAGTTGGAACGCGCCGCGCGATCGGTTGGGCACGACGCTGAGGTTTGCGGCGGCGAAGTGGCGGTGGTTTTTCGCCGCCCCGCTGATCCCGCTCGTGGGCGTGCTGTTGATCGTGATTCCGCTGGCGATTGCCGGGCTACTGCTTCGAGTTCCCGGGTTGTCGTTCCTCGTGGCGCTGGCGTTCTGGCCATTCTTGCTGGTAGGCGGGGGGCTCGTGGCTCTGTTGCTCTTGGGCCTTGTCTTTGGCTGGCCGCTTCTCTGGGGGCTATTGAGCGCGGAAGAAGGGGACAGCTTCGACGCCATCAGCCGGATGTACAACTACGTTTACCAGCGTCCGTTGCACTACCTTTTCTACGCCGTCGTGGCGGCCTTGATCGGTGCGCTGGGCTGGCTGGTGGTCTGGAATTTTGTCGCGGGAACGGTCGCGGCCACGTATTGGGCTGCCAGTTCGGGCGCGGGCTTGGAGAACGTGAGGGCGGTGGTGACGGGCGAGGGAGCCACGCCGCGCGTCGTGCGTTTCTGGGCCGAGGCCGTGAAGCTTTTGGGCGTTGGCTTCTTGTTCAGCTACTTCTGGGCCACCAGCGCGGTAGTTTTCCTGCTTCTCCGCCACGAGATCGACGCCACGGAGATCGACGAAGTCCTGCCCGAGCAGGAAGATGCGGGCAGCGTGGAGCCGCTGCCTGCGCTGCGCAGCGATGCGGCTGGTGCGCGCCGTGTTGGACGACGGCCGCAAGGAGACCGATGCGGCCGCGCCTCAGGAGCCGAAACCAACGCCTTAGAGCCGATCCCAGAACCGTGTGCCGCTGCTGAATTCTCCGGCCGCGGAGGGCGGCCGTGGCGGTTCCGGGATAGGTTCTGAATCGAGTTTCGCGATTCCAGGAGGGGTAGACAACTGCCGCCACCCTGTGGGAGGCGGCTCCTTGGTACATTTTACCTTCTGGAATCACGCAACCTCGTTTAGGACGCGCACGGTGGCCAGCCTAGCACCCGGCGGTTCACTGAAGGGGCATTTGGCAGCCCCTCCGCAGAGATCGATGGGGAACTTGATCGATACCTGCGATCGACGGCTTCAGTATCTCGCCGACGGCTTGAGGTTGCCGAGAGGAGTGCGCGTTTGCGACGGGGCAGCGGCAGCCCACTGGATTTTGCGGTCGAAGGGGCGCTGTAGTACTAGGCGCCGGTGAGGTGGGTAAGCAGGATCCGGGCGCCGATTGCCAGGAGGACGCATGCACCGAGCATTTCCGCCCAGCGGCCCCAGCGGCTTCCCAGCCTTCCGCCGAAGGCGATTCCGCAAGCGCTGATGCGCCGGTCACCAGGCCGATCACAAAGGCCGGTTTCCAGACGGAAACGCCGAGCAGGGCCATGCTGAAGCCGACGGCGAGCGCGTCGATGCTCGTGGCGACGGAAAGGGTGACGAGCGACCAGCCGCGTGTTGGATCTTCCTTGGTGTTGGGCTGGTCGGCGTCGTCGTTCCACGCTTCCCAAGCCATTTTGCCGCCGACATACACTAAGAGCAGGAAGGCGATCCAGTGGTCCCAGCCGCCGATGCGCGTAGCCAATTCGCTGCCCGCCAGCCAGCCGAGGACCGGCATGAGGAATTGGAAGAGGCCGAAATGGAAGGCAATGCGGAAGGTATGGCGGGGCGTGACTTTCGACACGGCCAGACCCGTGGCGATCGACACGGCGAAGGCGTCCATGGCCAGTCCGATCGCGACGGCCAGAAGAGTCAACCCTGTCATCTTATCCTTTGCCTTGTTGAGAGAGCGAACGAGAGTGCCACGGGACGAGGGCGACTTGCGCCTTGGAGTGAAGGCTCCAAGGTAGACGGGTTAGCGCGGCGGGGGAGCGGGGCGCGCGGGGCTGGGAGGAGCGGCGCGCGGTCGAGCCCGAAGTGGGAGGCGCTGAAACGCCGGGTTCGCCGAGCGCGCTTGACGCGGAAGTTGCTGGGCGAGCGTCGGGTGCGGGGGGCGCACTGCGCCCGGTCCGGCCTTTGGAGGGAGCAGTTTCGCCGTAGCTCGGCTCGGGCACCGTCTCCAGGATCTTCTCGATCACCTGGTCGACGTCGACCCCTTCGGCGTCGGCGTTGAAGTTGGTGAAGATGCGGTGCCGGAGCACGGGATAGGCCACGGCGCGGATGTCTTCGGCAGTCACGGCGAACCGGCCGTGGAGGATCGCCCGCGCCTTGGCGCCCAGGATCGATGTTCTGCGCGGCGCGCGGGCCGGCGCCCCAGGCCAGCCAGTTCTTGACGAAGTCGGGGCTGGGCGGCTCCTTGGGCCGCGTGGCGCGGACCAGGTCGACCGCGTAGTCGACCATGTGCTGGCTGGCCGGCACCTGGCGGACCAGCTGCTGGATCCAGAGGATGTCGCGCCCCTGGAGCACCGGCTGGATTTCCTTCTTCACCGCCTGCGTCGTCGCCAGCACGATCTCGCGCTCTTCGGCCCGCGTCGGGTAGCCGATGTTGATCGAGAGCATGAAGCGGTCCAGCTGGGCCTCGGGCAGCGGATAGGTGCCTTCCTGCTCGATCGGGTTCTGCGTGGCCATGACGAAGAACGGCGGCTCGAGCTTGTAGGTCTTGCCCGCCGAGGTGACCTCGTATTCCTGCATCGCCTGGAGCAGGGCGGCCTGCGTCTTCGGCGGGGTGCGGTTGATCTCGTCGGCCAGCACGATGTTGGCGAAGATCGGGCCCCTTGACGAAGCGGAACGTCGCGCTTGCCGGTGCTCGGGTCCTGGTCGATGATCTCCGTGCCGGTGATGTCGCTGGGCATCAGGTCGGGCGTGAACTGGATGCGGCTGAACTTCAGGTGCAGGGCCTGGGCCAGCGTGGAGATGGTCAGGGTCTTGGCCAGCCCCGGCACGCCGATCGTCAGGCAGTGGCCGCGGGCGAAGATGCAGATCAGCATCTGCTCGAGCATCTCGTCCTGGCCGATGATGACCTTGTGGATCTCCTGGACGAGCATTTCGCGGGCCTGGGCGACGCGGCGCACGGCCTCTTCGGGGGTCATCTGGGGGGACGTGGGGGAGGCGCTGGCCATCGGCCGATACTCCATGCTTCCCTAAAGTTAGGTATCCCTTTACATTAGTGTACCGAGGTCCGCCGATCAATGGCGATTCATCGCCCATCCCCCCGAGGTAGAGCTATGCGCGACGGAGCACGATTGCTCGCTTTGGCCGTAATCGTTGCACTTCTTGGGGTGGACTCGCTCATGGGGCAGTCCTTCCGCCGTGCGGGCACGGAGTTCAACGCGATTCGCACCGTGACGCTGCCCGCGGGCAAGAGCTTCTCGACGGTCGTCACCCAGTTCTATCACCACGGCGAGTTGGCGCACGACGGGGCGACGTTGGTGGTCGTGGCCAAGAACCAGCGACGCGTGCCGGTGCGCGTGCTGCAACTTGGTCCCGGCGACTATTGCCGTATGGCCTTCCAGACGCTGCCCGGCCAGACCGCGTATGAGATTCTCTATGGCGGCCAAGGGACGGTGGAAGAAGCGGCGCCGGCTTGGACGAGTGCCGACGGGCTGTTTTTGGAGACGCGCGAGTTCGCGTCGTGCAACCTGCACAGTCTCGACGCGGTGCGCAAGGTTTTTGACTCGGCCAAACCGATCGGAGCCGATTACGTCGACGCCGTACACCACGCGGAGAATCCTTTTACGCTTCGGCCCGCGCCGTTCCTGAGCCGCTACTCGGGCACGCTGCGGCTTGCGCAGGCGGGGAAATACACGTTTTTCACCTCCAGCCAGGATTGCAGCTTTCTGCTGGTCGACGACAAGGCGGTGATCTCGGCGCCGGGCTGCGCACGCGCCGCTTCGCCGTGCCGCGCCTGGTTCGTTCAAGGAAGTGAGTTTGTCGGCGGGAAGCCACAAGTTCGAGTATTACCACGCCGCTTCGGGCAGCGAGGCGGCGATGATCGCTGCCTGGGCGCCCGGGGGAGGCGACAAGCCGGTGCCGATTCCCGCGGAGGCCTTCAACGCGGGCCTGGTCGGCGCGAGCCGGCCGGACCGGTCTCGCTGCACAACGAGAAGATGGCGCCGGATTTCCTGGTCAACTTGTCGGGAAGCGTTCCGCTTCCGGACGACGACGTGCCGCTGGTCGGCGTGCAGTTTGTCGACGCGTCGCCCAAGGCCCTTTCGGCCAGTGCGCGGTATTTATGGGAGTTCGGCGACGGCCAGACGAGCGAGAAGGCGAGCCCGCTGCACGTCTTCCTCCACCCGGGATTGTACTCGGTGAAGCTTACGATCCGCCGCGGCGGCCGGCCTTATGAGATGGTGAACCGGGTCTACGTCGACCAGCCGCAGATTACCGATCCCTCGAAGCTCCACCAGCTCGACGACTATCTGCCCGTGGTGGAAACCTACGAGCCGCGTACGCTCGATGCCCGAGCTTTGCGGCAACTTGTGCTGGCCTATCAAGCCAAGGCCGATGCGTTGCTGGCCGCAGCCAGCGAGAAACCCGCGGCCGAGTCCACCGCCAATGCCCGGCCGTCCGGGGGCAAGAAGTTGGCGAAGGGGCAGGCGCCCGGCGGCGAGGCGCGGCGTTGGGTGCGCCGCAGTCGACGCGGGTAAAGTCGCCTTCCTGGAAGATGCAGCCGCGCGAGGGGACGAGGAACTGTTGCCGCTGGCACGGTTGATCGGCCCGATGGCGCGCCGATCAGCTCGGCGATGCGGCCCTGGCCGGCTCGATCTGGCAGGGGGCGGCCAAGCGACTTGCTTCGGCGGAGGCCAAAGCGGAATGTCAGATCGAAGCTGCCGACGTGGGCGTGAACGACCTGGCGAAGCCGGTTATTGCCCGGCCGTTTCTCAATGCTGCGACGGCGGCGCTTGGCGGCAAGCACGGCGTCGTGGCTGGCCGGCTGAAGCGAGTTTGGGGCGACTATCACGCGCTGGCCGGCGACGGTGCGGCAGCGCGCAAGGCCTATCAGGAAGCCGAAGCCGTGCGCGATTCCAAGCGGAGCCACATCGAACAGACCGCTTGGCAAGGGGCCTATGGCCGGTCCGCAGAGCAGTTTCTCAAGAGCGGTGAACTGGAACGCGCGATCGGGGAGATCCGCCACTGGCAGGACGAGTTCCCCGGCGACAAAGTGAACGGTTACCTGACGCTTTTGTACGCGCGCTACTGGGTGGGTCGGGAGAAGTACGAGCAGGCGATCGCCCTATCGGGGCAGCTTGCTGCGGTCAACGGCGAGTCGCCCTACATCGACCAGGTGCTGCTGCTGGCGGCCGAATGCCACGTGCAGCTTGGCGCCGACGATCGCGCGGTGGCCACGCTCGAATCGCTGATTCGGCAACATCCCGGGAGCCCGTTGATTCCCCGCGTGAAGCAGACGCTGGCGCGGCTCCAGGGGGAAGCGGGCGGCGGGGCGCGGTCCAAGCGTAGCGAGCGCGCGAAGCAAGAGTGACGAGGAACGCGGCGCGCGGCGATTGCGTCTGGGCGGGCGAGAGATTCGCGGGGACACGGCTGCGCTATGCCTGGGGATCGTAGCCGAGATTCGGGGCGAGCCAGCGCTCGACCTCGGCCAGGCTCATGCCTTTGCGGCGGGCGTAGTCTTCGACCTGGTCGCGGCGGATGCGGTCGACGGCGAAGTAGCGGGCCTCGGGATGGGCGAAGTAGAGGCCGCAGACCGAGGCCGCCGGGATCCATGGCGAAGATCTCGGTCAGCTGGATGCCCGCGGCGCGCTCGGCGCCGAGCAAGCGGAAGAGGGTCCGTTTCTCCGTGTGGTCGGGGCAGGCGGGATAGCCCGGGGCGGGGCGGATGCCGCGGTACTTCTCGTCGATCAGGTCGTCGCCGTGGAGAGCTTCTCGTCGCGGCCGTAGCCCCAGTCGGCGCGGGCCATCTGGTGCAGGCGCTCGGCGAAGGCCTCGGCCAGCCGGTCGGCCAGGGCCTTGGCCATGATCGCGTTGTAGTCGTCGTGGTCGGCCTCGAAGCGGGCGACCAGTTCCGCGGCGCCGTGGCCGGCGGTGACGGCGAAACGCGCCCAGGTAGTCGCGCGCCCGCTCTCCACGGGCGCGATGAAATCGGCCAGCGCGCAGGAAGTGGTCCTGCCCTTGCGCTGCCACTGCTGGCGGAGCGTGTGGAAGCGGGCGATTTCGTCGCGGCAGTTTTCGTCGGCATAGACGCAGGATGTCGTCGCCCTGCGGAGGCCGCCGGCCAGAAGCCGTAGACGCCGCGGGCGCGGAGCAGCCGCTCTTCGACGATCTCGTCGAGCAGCCGCTGCGCGTCGTCGAAGAGCTGCCGGGCCTCGGGGCCGACCTGCGGGATCGTCGAAGATCCGCGGGTACTTGCCGCGCAGCTCCCAGGCCATGAAGAACGGCGACCAGTCGATGTAGGGGACGAGTTCCTCCAGCGGATAGTCGGGTCGAGCATGCGCACGCCCAGCGAACGCGCGGCGCGATCGATCGGCACGGTTGCCCAGTCGGTCGGGAACCGCCGCGCACGCGCCTCGGCGTAGGGGACGAGTTCGATCGCCGTGCGGCGGCGGAAGGCCTCGACCAGCTGGGCCTGCTCTGGCCCGGTTCTCCGCGTCGAAGCTTTCGCCGCGCGTCCGGCTGCATCAGCCGCTCGACCACGCCGACGCACCGCGAGGCGTCGAGCACGTGGACGGTCGCGTGCCTGGTAGGCCGGGGCGATCTTCACCGCCGTGTGCTTGGCGCTGGTCGTCGCGCCGCCGATCAGCAGCGGCACGCTGCATGCCCCGGCGGTCCATCTCCCGGGCCACGTGGACCATCTCTTCCAGGCTGGGCGTGATCAGGCCGCTCAGGCCGATCATGTCGGCCTTGTCGGTCGACGGCCGTCTGCAGGATCTTCTCGCAGGGGACCATCACGCCCAGGTCGATGACCTCGGTAGTTGTTGCAGCCGAGCACGATGCCGACGATGTTCTTGCCGATGTCGTGGACGTCGCCTTTGACGGTGGCCATGACGATCGTGCCGCGGCCCGCCTGCCGCGCCGGCCGCGCGACGGTCGCCGCCGGTCCGTTGCTTTTCCTGCTTCCATGAACGGCAGCAGGTAGGCCACGCGCCTTCTTCATCACCCGGGCGCTCTTGACCACCTGCGGCAGGAACATCTTGCCGGCGCCGAACAGGTCGCCGACGACCTGCATGCCGGCCATCAGCGGCCCTTCGATGATCGACAGGCCGGTGGGGTAGCTGCGCCGGGCTTCCTCCACGTCCTGCTCGATGTAATCGACGATGCCCTGGACCAGGGCGTGGCTGAGCCGCTCTTCGACCGGTGCCGCGCGCCAGGCCGAGTTCCGTCTTGGCCGTCCTCCCGCGTGGTGCGCTTGCAGCGACTCGGCCGAAGGCGATCAGCCGCTCGGTGGCGTCCGGCCGGCGGTCGAAGAGCACGTCTTCGACGCGCTCGCGCAGCTCCGGGGCGATCTCTTCGTAGACGTCCAACTGCCCGGCGTTGACGATCCCCATGTCCAGCCCGGCGCGGATCGCGTGATAGAGGAACGCCGCGTGCATCGCCCGGCGCACCGCGTCGTTGCCGCGGAAGGAGAACGAGACGTTGCTCACGCCGCCGGAGATCTTCACGCCGGGGAAGAGCTGCTTGATCTGCCGCGCGGCCTCGATGAAGTTCACCGCGTAGCGGTTGTGCTCCTCGATGCCCGTGCCGACGGTGAGGATGTTCGGATCGAAGATGATGTCCTCCGGCGGCATGCCGACCTTCTCGGTGAGCAGGTGATAGGCCCGGCGGGCGATGCGCACCTTGTGCTCGACGCGTGACGGCCTGGCCTTGCTCGTCGAACATCATCACCACGCAGGCCGCGCCGTAGCGGCGGACCAGCCGGGCGTGGCGCAGGAACTCCTCCTCGCCTTCCTTGAGGCTGATCGAGTTGACGATCGACTTGCCCTGCACGCACTTCAGGCCCGCCTCGAGGACCGACCAGTTCGAGCTGTCGATCATCACCGGCACGCGGGCGATGTCGGGCTCGGCGGCGATCAGGTTGAGGAAGCGCGGCATCATGGCCGTCGCCGTCCAGCAGGCCTTCGTCCATGTTGACGTCGATGATGTTCGCGCCCGCCTTCGACCTGCTGCCGGGCGATCGAGACCGCCTCTTCGAGCTGTCCCTCGCGCACCAGCCGGGCGAACTTCCGCGAGCCGGAGACGTTGGTCCGCTCGCCGATCATCGTGAAGGTGCTCTCCGGGCCGCAGCGCCAGCGGCTCCAGGCCGCTGTAGCGCGCGTAGGGCTGCCGCGCGGGCGGCTGGCGCGGCGGCGCGTCGGCCACGGCCGTCGGCGATCGCGCGGATGTGCTCCGGCGTGGTGCCGCAGCAGCCGCCGACGATGTTCAGCCAGCCGTTGGCCGCGAACTCGCCGAGCACGTCGGGCCATCTGCTCGGGCGTTTCGTCGTAGCCGCCGAATTCGTTGGGCAAGCCCGGCGTTGGGATGGCAGCTGGTCAGCACGGCGGCAGAGCGCCGACAGCTCCTCGACGTACGGCCGCATCAGCTCCGGCCCCAGCGCGCAGTTGATGCCCACGCTGAACAGGTCGGCATGGCGCGATCGAGATCGCAGAAGGCCTCGAGCGTCTGGCCCGGAGAGCGTGCGGCCGCTGCGGTCGGTGATCGTCACCGAGACCATCACCGGCAGCCGCACGCCGCGCTCGCTCGAAATACTCTTCGATGGCGAACAGGCAGGCCTTGAGGTTGAGCGTGTCGAAGACGGTTTCGGGCAGGAGCAGATCGACGCCCGCCTCGACCAGCGCCGCGACCTGCTCGTCGTAGGCCGCGACCAGCTCGTCGAAGGTGACGGCCCGATAGCCGGGATCGTTCACGTCCGGCGAGAGCGAGGCCGTGCGATTGGTCGGTCCGATCGAGCCGGCGACGAACCGCGGCCGCGTCGCCGGCCGGCCAGCTGCTTCGATCGCCTGCCGCGCGCAGCCGACCGCGGCGAGGTTGATCGTCGCGCACGCGATCGACCAGATCGTAGTCGGCCAGCGAGATGCGGTTGGCGTTGAAGGTGTTCGTCGAGACGATGTCGGCCCCGGCCTCGAGGTAAGCTGCGGTGGATGGCCGCGATCGCCTCGGGCTGGGTGATCGAGAGCAGATCGTTGCAGCCCTTCAGGTCCCGCGGGTGGTCGGCGAACTGCGGGCCGCGGTACTCCGCCTCGCCGAGGCCCAGCTGCTGGATCATCGTGCCCATGGCGCCGTCGAGGACCAGGATCCGCTGGGCGGCCAGCTCGGCGAGTATGTGTTGCGAGGGGCCAACGGGGATCGGTTCGGGCATGGCGATACGAGCGGTAAGGACTTTAGGGGAAGCGTGTTAGGTTGGGGCGATCGTCGCCGGAAGCGGGTGCGGCTCGATGCGCTTTTGCGGCATCGCCGTCGTTTTCGATCGCGAGATTGGCTTCGATGAGCGACACCCCGGCCGGGTAGGCAGGAACATTGTATCCCGCGGACCAGGGCAGTTGTGTTTTCGTTGCTCATGAGGATAATAAGGTTGGAATTCCGAACCGCCAAAAGGGGTGGTTTCGGGCGTCGGCCACAGAGAGGGGATCCGCCGGTGCCAAACGTGCGTTTTCTGTTGGTGTGCGCAGTTGGGGCTGCATACGCGTGGGCATCGGGGGGCGATGCCGTTGCCCAGCCGAATCCCTATGGGGCCGCGGCGCCGGCGGTGCAATTGCCGGGGGCGGGTCTGCAGGCTGTGGGGGCGCCGGGCATGCAGCCGTCGCACGATCCTTCCAAGCCCGGCGAGCCAGCCAAACCCGGGAGTGTACCTGGAAAGCCGGGCGAGTCGAAGCCGGGGAAAGGCAAGCCGGAGGCGAAAGCCGAGAAAGTTCCCCCGCCGGTCCAGCGCCCCACCAAGCCGCCGAAGCCGCCCGACCCCGAGGAGTTGAAGGTTCGGCCGGATGCGGAGGGTCTGGTCGCCTTCAACTTCAAGAATCAGCCCTGGGAGGGCGTGCTGAACTGGCTGGCGGATATTTCGGGGATGAGTCTCGACTGGCAGGAACTACCCGGCGACTATCTCAATTTGAGCACGCCGCGGAAGTACAAGGTGGAAGAGGTGCGGGACCTGATCAACCGCCATCTTTTGGCCCGAGGTTTCACGCTCTTGACTCAGGACAACGTACTGTCGCTGGTGAGCATCAAGAGCCTCAATCCGGCGATGGTTCCCCGGATTGCGCCGGAGGATCTCGCCCGGCGTTCGCCGCACGAGTATGTCCGCGTTTGCTTCCCGTTGGACTGGATGCTGGCGGAGACTTTGGTGGAAGAGCTGAAGCCGATGGTCAGTTCCAACGGCAAGCTCACGGCGATGAAGGGCACCAATCGCTTGGAGGCGATGGACGCGGTGATCAACCTGCGTTACCTCCAGTCGGTGATTAGCGAGGAGCAGTCGCCGCGGGGCGCGAAGATTTGGTGCAGGAGTTTCCGCTGAAGCACGTGAAGGCGTCGGAGATCATCGACTACTTACAGGACCTGTTGGGTCTGGATAAGAAGGCATCGCCCTCGAGTTCTTCGCGCGGCGGCGCACCCGTGGATCCGCGGATGGCCATGATGATGATGCAGCGGGGCGGCGAACCTCAGCCGCAGGGTCAGCCCGGTCAACCGGGCCAGCCCGGCCAGCCCGGGATGCCCGGTATGCCCAAGAAGGTTGAGATCAACCTGGTGGCCAACACGCGGATCAACAGCATCGTTGCCGTGGCCCCGCCGGACAAGATGGCGATCATCGCGCAGGCGGTCAAGATGCTGGATGTGCCGAACGACCGCGGGCAGACGGTTCAGGGGACGATTTCGCGGACGCAAGTATATCGCCTGGTGAGCATTGATCCCGAGACGCTGGTGAAGACCCTGCAGGAGATCGGCAACCTCGATCCGACGACGCGATTGGACATCGATCGGAAGAACCGCGCGATTATCGCCAATTGCGCCGATTGTCGATCACTACACGATTCGCACGATTGTCGAGAAGCTCGACGGCAGCGAGCGCCAGGTGGCGGTCATCCAGTTGCGGCGGTTGGACGCCGAGTACGTGGCGGGGACGCTGCAATTCCTGATGGTCGGCGAGAAGCCGAAGCAGCAGCGGCGGCCGTACTACTATTCCTATTTCGATTCCGGTTCCGCGCGAGCAGGATCAGCAGCCCAAGGACGAGTTCCGCGTGGACGCGGACATCGAGCGCAACCAGATTCTGATTCGCGCCAACCCGATCGAGCTCGAGGAAGTGCGGACGCTCTTGGTAAAGCTGGGCGAGATTCCCGAAGGGGAGAACCGGGCGACGACGCGGATTTTCACGATTCCGCCCGGCAAGGACTACGAGGAGGTGCTTGCGCGGAATCCGGCAGTCGTGGCCGGGCCTGGGGCCGAATCCGCTGGTGCTGCCGCCGTCGAAGCCGGAGGAGAAGCCCGGCGGTCCGAAGCCCGCTTCCGTGCCTGGGGAGAAAGCGAAGGCCCCGGCATCGGGGATTTCGCCGAAGGCGACGGCGTCTGCGGCGGTTCCGGCGCAGTTGGCGAGTGCTTGGCTCGCGCAGGCGGCACCGGCCGAGGCACCGGTCGAGGTACCGGCCAAAGCATCGGCCGAGGCATCGGTCCAAGCTTCCCCGGCCGAATCTTCCCGGGGGTGTGCCGTCGGGCGCTGCGCGGCGGCGAGGGTCGATCTCGTTCGGCGCTTGGGGCCGCTTCCGTGGGAAGCCCGACGAAGCCGGAGCAGGCCGCGGCGGGCGGGCCGGCGCCGATCACGATCCAGTATGGCCCTGAGGGCCAGCTCATCATCTCTTCGAGCGATACGCGGGCGCTGGACCGGATGGAAGACTTGCTCTCGGAAGCCAGTTCGATCGGCCGCGACGACTATCGCGTGTTCAAGCTCACGCGGGCGGATGCCTACAGCGTGGCCTCGGTGCTTCGCGAGCTGTTTGAAGGCAAGAAGGACGCCAAACGCCGTTATCCCTACTGGGCGGAATTGGAGTATGGGCCGCTCGATCAGGAGAAGGAGACGAACCGCCTTTCCAAGCGACGCGCGTTGAAGATCATTACCGATCTGGACCGCAACATGATCATCGTTCAACACGCCGACGCCGACCAACTTCGCGAGATCGAGAAGCTGATCAAGTTGTATGATCGGCCCGAGGAGGTCGACGCCCAGTCGATCCGCAAGACGGAGATTTTCAGGCTCGAACACGCCAAAGCGGAAATCATTGCCGAGACGATCAAGGAAGTCTACCGCGACTTGCTGAGCTCGATCGACAAGGCCTTGCAGGGGGCGGGGCAGCAGCAGCGTCCGCGGGGCGATTTCTCGTCGTTCTACTATTACGAGACCGGCGGCGAGGGCGGCGAGGAGCAGGGACAGAAGGCGGCGCGTTTCAAGGGCGCCCTTTCGATCGGCGTGGACAAGAACGCCAATTGCCTCATCGTTTCCGCGCAGAAGCATCTGCTCGACGACATTCGCACGATGATCGAGGAGCTGGACAAGGCCGCCGAACCCGTGGAGGAATCGGTCAGCGTGGTCCGGCTGTCGCCGGGCATTGGGCCGTCGAAGCTGAAGGAATCGTTGTTGCAGCTTATGGGCACGGGGCAGCGCGGTCCGTCGCAGCCGCAACAGGGCGGCCCCGACCGGCAAGGGCGCGGGCGGCGCGGACGCGGGGGGATGCCGGGCGGGCAAGGCAACGGTTCGGGGCAAGGACAAGGGCCGTAATCGCCTTGGCCGGGCAGGGCCCGGGCGATGTCCACCTCTGCACCGACGGTGACTTCGGCGCGATCTACGGAGTCGTCAACGAGGTTGCCCAAGCGAATTGGTCAGCGAGACGGCCATTCAGGACGTTTAGGACGTGACGCTGATCCGCTATGTCTACGTCCGCGCGCCATGCGAGCGATTGTTCGTTCTCCCGGGCGCAACGGAGGAGGACGTTTTGCTCAGGAGCTTGGGGCCGGGGCGGAGCCATACAGGTTTTCGTCTGTGAGTCCGTAAGCTGCTGATATCACAGGCTTTGCAGCTACGCTCCAAGGGCATTTCGGGATGCTGCGATGTTGGTCTTTGGCGCCCGCGATTGAATTCTGCGTATTTATGACTATAATAGTCGATATGACTATATGCGCATACTATGCATCTCAGTCATGTTCTCAAGAGGGCCACCCCATGTCGGAGAATCAGAGCCAGCTGGCCGATGAGGTGCAGACCGTTCTGGAGGAGGCGACCGGGATGAGTGTTGAAACACTAACGCCGCCAGAAGGCTCTGCTTTGGACCTGCTTCTGAGGTGCGGGGACTACATCTTCTTGGTGGCATCGAGGCGGTCTGGTTCAGCGTCCCCGGTGTACATGGCAGCCAAGAGCCTTCGCAGCACGGAACGTGAGTTGCGCAAGAGGCTACCGGTAGCCACATCGACGACCATGGTGCCAGTGCTTGTTGTCCCCTACATGGGCGAAGCCGGGCGGCGTGTATGTGAAGAAGAGGGACTTGCTTGGCTTGATCGGTCAGGCAATGCAAGCATTCGAGCGAGAGGCCTCCGAGTTCTCATAACGGGCCATGAAAATCGATTCAGGAAACGAGGGAGGAAGGCAACTCCATTTGCCCCGCAAGCCTCTCGTCTCGCTCGTCAGTTTCTGCTACACGACAACCACTCGTACACGCAGAAGGAACTGGTTGAGGCGACCGGGCTGGACCAGGGATTCGTAAGCCGAATTCTGCGGAGAATGGAAGAGGATCATCTCGTCGCACGCAGAGCGAGAGAGTATGAAGTGACCAACAGAACGCTTCTACTCAAATCATGGCAAGAGGCTTACGATTTCACAAAACACCGAGTAATCAAGGGACATGTCGCAGCCAGATCAAGCGAGGACTTGATGTCGATCCTCTCAACTGCATTTCAAAATGAGGGATTGATCTCTGCCGCTACCGGGCTGGCGGGTGCGTGGTTGCTAACGCACTTCGCCTCATTCAGACTCGCGACCTTCTATGTGAACCATGAGCCACCCCATCGAATCCTTACCCAACTAGGCTTCCGGCATGAGGAGCGAGGAGCGAATACGTGGCTGGTGATTCCGAACGACAAAGGTGTGTTCTTCGGTCGTCAGGAAAGGGACGGGATATGGTCTGCTCATCCCGTGCAAGTCTACCTCGATTTGAAGTTTCATCCTGAGCGCTCCGGTGAGGCTGCCGAACGAGTACGAGAACTTTACTTGCATGGTGAGAGCCATGCCTAGTCGTTCCACAGCTTCGGAATACTCGCCACACGACCTTTTGCGTGTAAAACAGACCTGCCTCTATGTCTTTTCGCAACTCCCTTCGCAGTTGTTGGACAAGTTGACGGTCATTGGAGGACTGGTTCCTTCCTTGCTTATCGAACCTCCCCCAACTCCAGAAGATCAGCACCTGGGGACCGCTGATCTCGATATAGGTCTTGCCCTTGGTTTACAGGAGGGGAGGCAATACGAGGAATTGACAGTCCTGCTGGGCACTCTCGGCTTCACTCCGGAGAGAAGCGAGGGCGGAAGGGCTACTGGCGTACGCTGGAAGTTAGACACGGAAGCCGGTGAAGTCCTGATTGACATTCTCCCCGTAGTGCCGCAAGAAGCTGCGTTGCCGTCCACGGTTGCCATTCCTGGCACGGAACTATCAGCCCGCACCAGGTTCGCATTTCTTGATCGAGAACGAGTTGAACTTACCGGTCCATGCATTATTGGTGAACACCGAGAAGTGTCGCTCTGGGTGTGCGGGCCTGGGGCGTACATAGTCATCAAAGCCCTTACATTTGACCAAAGGCATCTCAACAAGGATGCCTATGACCTGTTCTACGTTCTGCGGAACTATGGAGCAGGTGTGCGGGATGTGTTCCCTCATCTGGCACCGCTGCTGAGAGCACCGGAGGCTCAGCGGGCACTTGACATACTCTGCATGGATTTCGCTGACCCCGATGGAGCGGGTGCGTGTGCTGTTCCCTTGTTTCTGTTCGGAAGGCTAGATGACGATCTACAGGCAGACGTCGTAGGTTTTACCTGCAGTCTTCTGGAGTACATTGGAATGGCTCCTTGAACAACCACGCCGGAGGAAGCCGTAATGGTCATGGCGTCACACCATGACCAGTGACAACAGCAGAAATGGTATCATCGTTCTGCCACGGCTTGATCTTCTTGTCGAGCCTCGTGATGTGGGTTTAGTCGGTTGCCCTTCACAGTCAGCCCCCCTCAACGCAGCGGGTCTGTGGCCGGTCGATCTTGAGCGGGAAGACCTTGGGCATACTGTCCTCGGGTAGCTACTGTGTGACGGTGCTTCGCTGCCGGACCATGCTAGAAGTCACGATAATCAAGAGGGGCACGAATCGGGGCTGGAGTGATCTTGTTAGGCCTTTGGCAACTTGAGCGCGTCCGGCTTGTCTGCATAGGGAGATCCAATCGCTCTCCTCCAGAAGACCTACCGAGGAAACAAGAGGCCCCGAAGCGGCGTCTCCGTTGGGGAGTTCGCCGGCTTCGGGGCCGTGGTCTACAGTGGGCGAGGATCCTCGCGTTGCCGATGCCCCCGCCGACCCAGGGGGAAGGCGCGGAGAAATCAGCCGCACAGAGGCCCGCGCTGGGCCGTTCGGATTATTTAGAGCCGATCCCAGGACCGTCTGCCGCCCTGAAATTCTCCGGCCGCATAGGGCCGCTGCGGTAGTTCTGGGATAGGTTCTTATTCTTGCGCTGCCTTTTTCTCTTTCTTCAGCGGGGTGGTCCAAAGGTAGACGGTGTGGCTCAGGCTATCTCCGGTCTTCACGCGCACCACTTCGTCGGGCTTCACGCCTTCCATGTCGAAGTCGTGGGAGACGATCCGGGAACCGGGCTTGAGCTTTTCGAGCTGCGGGATCAACTTCACGTTGAGCCGCGGCAGCAGGTAGAGCGTGATCACGTTGGCGCCGCTCAGGTCGAGCGTGAAGATGTCTTCCTGGACGATCTTGGCGTTGTCTTGGACCTTGTTCTTCTTGACGTTCTCCTTGGCTTCGGCGATGCGTTCGGGGTCGACGTCATAGCCGGTGGCCTTGGCGCCCTCGCTTGGCGGCCTCGACGACGATGCGGCCGTCGCCGCATCCCAGGTCGTACACGACTTCCCCCTTCTTGACCTGGGCCATGTCGAGCATTCTCTTGACGACCTCGTGCGGAGTCGGCACATAGATGACGTCGGGCTCCTTGACCGTCTTGGCGGGGGCGTCTTCGACGGCGGGGGCCGCGAGCAGTTCCGGTGCGGCCACGACAACCATGGCGACCAGGGCGAGGAAAGCGACGAGTAATCGGTTCATTGACATCTCCTTGCAGTGGAAGGACCGAGGCGGTATTCCGGGGAGGAAGCGCGGCGAGTGGTTTGGCGCCAGGGCGCTGGATCGGCCGCTTGCCGCGCGAAATGAAAGGGCGAACTCGCAGAGCTTTGTGGGTGTTCAGCAGAGCGGTGCAACGGCCGGCAATCGTGTTGCCGGAAAACCCGGGTTTCCGCGAGTCGGTCTCGTTGCAGCGCTCCTTTGAGACTCAATAAGATCGCGGAAGACCTACTGGCCGCTCTTTTCTTTCTTGAGGGGAGTGGTCCAGACATAGATTCTGGTGGCTGGTGCCGTCCTCTTTCGACGTAACGTCGACCACCTGGTCGGGCTTCACGCCTTCCATGTCGAAGTCGTGGGAGACGATCCGCGAGCCGGGCTTGAGCTTTTCGAGCTGCGGGATCAACTTCACGTTGAGCCTGGGCAGCAGGTAAAGCGTGACCACGTCGGCCGCGCTGAGGTCGAGGGTGAAGATGTCGTCCTGGACGATCTTGGCGCCGTCTTCGACCTTGTTCTTCTGCACGTTCTGCTTCGCTTCCTTGACGCGTTCGGGGTCGATGTCGCAGCCGGTGGCCTTGGCGCCGCTGCTTGGCCGCCGCGACGACGATGCGGCCGTCGCCGCAGCCGAGGTCGTACACCACGTCCCCCTTTTTGACCTTGGCCAGATCGAGCATCTTCTCGACCACGTCGTGCGGCGTCGGGACATAGACGACGTCCGGCGAGCGCAGCTTCTTCTTCGCGGGCGCTTCTTCGACTTCCTGAGCCACGGTACGGCTTGGCGCCGGCGCGATTACCAGCACTGCCGCTGCCACCAACACCGCAAGCAAACGGTACATCGATGCGTCTCCCTGAAATGGTTGAACTGGAAAGGACTTCTCTTGAACCGTGCCTGAATGTTCGCTGAGAGCTGAGCGGAGAGCGAACGCCACGGGGCGCCCGCGGGAAATCCCAAGGGAATCCTAGTAGTAAACCGCCAGGCTCGGATTCTTCTCGTCGAGTTGATCCACGCGTGCTTCCGTCACCTCGGAGCCGTGCAGATAGAGCATGCGCAGCTCCTCGAACCCTTCGAGGTGCGCCAAGTCGGGATCGGTGATCTTGCAGCGATCCAGGTTCAGCACGCGCAACCCGGCCAGCGGCTTGAGGTGGGCCAAGCCCGACCCCGTCACGCGCGTGTCGGAAAGCGTCAGCGTGTTCAGCCGTGGAAACGCCGCCACGTGGGCCAGTGCGTCGTCCTGGATCGGGTTCCGGCTGAGGTTAAGGACCTCCAGGTTGCGGAGGCCCTTGAGCTGCGCCAGCCCGCTGCCGCCGAGCTTGTTCCCGGAAAGCGAGAGCACTTCCAATTCGGCGAGCGTCTTGAGCCGCGGCACTTCGGCATCCGTCAGATTCGCTTTGACCAGGTAGAGCCGTTTCAGGCCGCGAATCGCGCCCATGCGCGTCAGGCCTTCGGCGGTGAGCGGCGTATCGGTGATTGACAGGGATTCGAGCGCGGGCAAGTGGGAGAGATGCTCCAGTCCGGCTTCGAGAAGCTGGCCTCGCCCCGCTTCGACTTCGAGAACTCGTCCGGTTGGATCGCGCTCGAGGCGCACGCCAAGCTTCTCCAGGTGCGCTGGGCTTGTTGCTCCCCGGCGCGGCGGCGCGGCGACTGCCGCGCTTCCGGCCGCAGTTTCGGCAGCGGAGGCCGCAGCGTTGGTCCCGACGGCGCATGCCACGACGATCATTACCATGGTAAAACAGGGAAGCGATCTCATCGGAGTCTCCATGGCGCGGGCTGCCGAGAACTCTGCCGGTCAGGGTTGCAGGGCGGCACGGGTCGACAATTGGCCCATTATACTGAGGTATGGGGGAGGGAGAAATCCGCCCAGGCGGAATCTCAGCCGAGCTCTAGCAGGCGGCTGGGGACGACGGGTCGCGGGTGGCCGCGGAAAAGTCGCCGAGCGACAGGACTTGTATTCGCAGGGCCACGGGGGGGGTATTATGGCGGAAGAATCGCCAGGCGGCCGATGGTTTGGGGATTGGCCCTCGGTGCCAATCGGAAAGCAGTTAATGCTGCTGCGTTTCCGTGGGAGAATACGGGGGGTCCAAGGGGGTTTTGGGTCGATGGGGTCGATTTGTCCGGACGATTGGCCTCGGCCTGGGGAACGGGACGCGACGCACGAGGAGGGCGCGAAGGGAAAAAACGAGGGCGGGGCGTGGAATGCGCGTTGGTCAACGGATCGCGGTATTTGCCACGATCGCAAGGAGACGTGTCGCCGGGATCGGCCGCGAAGGTCGTGGGAATTCTGCAGGGAGGGAGGTTTTCATGGTCGCGAGGGCCGAGCGAGTCGCTACGGGAGAAGCGTGCAGAGTCTGGCGGTGCGATCTTACGACGACGCGTGGCCCAGTTTCAAGGGCGGCTCGTGGGCCATTTTCCGGAGTGGTTCGGCGGTTGGGGACTCGACAGAATCGTCCCAACCCGCCGCGAGTCATTCACCGCCGATTGAGTGCCGATTGAGTATGGTGAGGCGGCTGCGAACGCCTCTCGTGCCTGACGGCACGTGCGATAGGCGAGCTATCGGGGCCAGCCGCGGTTCTCGATACCTCTTGTGCCTGGCGGTACGTGCGATACAGTTGTCGTGCGGTGCATAAGCACTGCTTGTCCGCCGCCGGGATCGCAATGGATGTTGGTGGGACGGACGGACGGCGGCTACCAAGCAGTGGCACACGCGCAGAGAGAGTAGGGTAAAGACACCAGAGAGCACTGCTGGTCGGCCGGTGGGGACGCTGCGGGTAATGGCGAGGCAGGGGCGTGGCGGTTCTCGATACCTTTTGTGCCTGGAGGCAGTCCGATACAGTTGTCGTGCCGAAGCACAAACACTGCTTGTCCGCCGCCGGGAATGCAACGGATGATGGTGGGACGGAAGAACGGCGGCTACCAAGCAGTGGCACACGCGCAGAGAGAGTAGGGTAAAGACGCCAGATAGCACTGCTGGTCGGCCGGTGGGGACGCTGCGAATAATGGCGAGGCAGTGGTGAGGCGGCTGCGAACGATAGGGGTAGGGACGGCCCATTGGTTTGGTCCCTCCTCCCTCCGAACCGGACTGGCGGATTTCCCGCATCCGGCTCTCCGGTTGATGGTTTTACCTTCGTGAGGATTGACAGACCGAGGCATGGGCGGCTTGCAAGACTGAACAGCCCAGGCTCGGCGAAGTAGCGATTCGGCCAGCGTGAGTGGCTCTTGTCGCGGCCACGCCGCGTCCGCCTTGTCGGCGGCGAAGGATGCTGCGCAGACGCATCGAAGCCAGCCATCGAGGTCTTGAAGAGCGACTTCCGCGATGCTGTGCTGAAAGTACGCGAACCAGCCGCGAAGCGTCCGGTTCACGTTTGCCACGATCGCACTGCAGCGAATCCCCCGACGTGCGGCGGGTCTTCGCGCGGAGGCTGTCTTTGAGCTTCTGAAGGCTCTTTTTCCGTGGCCAGTGTTGCGCGCCACGAAAGTCGATATCCCAGAAACTCAAAGCCTTCCGCCCGCGAGTCCACGATCCGCGTCTTCGTCGGGTGCAGGGTGAGACCGTTGTCGGCCACCCACGCCTGCACTCAGCTCCAACGCGCGCACGGCCTCATCGGCCGTGCGGCACAGAATCACAAAGTCGTCCGCATACCGCACCATCTCGATATCCCGCTTGGGCCATCAGGTGGTCCAGCGGATCGAGATAGATGTTGCTCAGCAGCGGACTGAGCACCGCCCCTTGCGGTGCTCCGCTGTCGGGAGTCCACTCCGACGCATCCGTCCAGGATGCCCGCCTTCAGAAACGATTCGATCAGCGACAGCACGCGGCCGTCGGCGATCTTTTCCTGCAGGCGAGACAGCAGACGATCGTGCGGAATCGAGTCGAAATAGCCTTTCAGATCGGCGTCCACGACATGCACGTAGCCGGCCTTCAGCAGTTGATCGACTCGCCGCAACGCGTCTTTGCAACCTCGTCCCGGGCGAAATCCGTAGCTGTGTTCTGCGAAGTCACGCTCGAAGATCGGTTCGATGACGTTCACAATCGCCGCCTGCACGATCCGATCTCGCACCGTCGGAATGCCCAACGGTCGCGTCTCCGTGGAGCCCGGCTTGGGAATGTGAACGCGTCGAATCGCCTGAGGGCGGTACGTGTCCGTCTTCAGCGCGTCCGACAGTTGCCAGAGTATTTCCGGAATCTGTCGCCCGAATTCGTCCACTGTCACATGATCCACGCCCGCAGCCCCCCGCTTCGCCGCGACCTGTTGAAACGCACGCAAACAGGTTTCGTTCGGAAAAGACCTTATCAAACAGCCGAAACCATTTTCCTCCTTCCACTCCCGTGATGAGAGTCGTCAACATGCGTACGGTCCAGACGCACGGTTTCGCGCAACGCCAAAGAGGGTGCGCGGTTCCGGCTTGTTGAGCCAGCGGCACTGTCGCCGGTGTGTCTTCCGTTCGTCTGGTCATTACGCCTTCCATCTTCCTGGAGCCCTTCGCTCCCCCGGCGTTACCCGGCTTCATCGCTACTATGGCTCCTCTGACTCCTGCCCGACGTCAGTCTGCCAGACAGGTCTCTTTGCTTCATGGATCAGAACTTCCGACCATTCCGACTCCAACCACCTGGTTGCTCCGCCGATCGCTTTTGCACGTTACCCCTCAGCGTCGACGGCTTCCGGATCGCTCCGGTCTGGGCTTCGCCACAAGAGGGCAGGCTCGCCAGACAACCCGGCCGAATCGAGTTCACTTTCGTTGCGGACTGGCCGTTCGCCTTCCGATGCTCTCCACCCCGCCTCACGGCGACGCAGTTTCGGTCGACTACAGGCCGGAGAACGTCTACCCGAAGGGGACTTGCACCCCTCAATCCTATCCCACTTGCAAACGCACCCTCTTGTGCCTAGCGGCACGTGCGATACAGTTGTCGTGCGCGAAGCACAAGCACTGCTTGTCCGCCGCCGGGAATGCAACGGATGATGGTGGGACGGAAGAACGGCGGCTACCAAGCAGTGGCACACGCGCGATAGTGGAGCTATTGGGGCCACGCGCAGATTCGGATTTCCGGATTCCGCTCACTCATCGGCACCCTGCTCCACACGCCGGATGATCTCCTGCTGCACTTCCGGCAGCAGGCGGACAAAGTACTCGCTGAAGCCGGCGACGCGCACCAGCAGATCGCCGTGCCGCTCCGGGTGCTCCACGGCGTCGCGTAACATGGCGATGTCGGCCACGATGAAATGGAGTTGAAGCCCGCCCTCGGCGAAGTAGCCCTCGATCAGGGCGGCCAGCCGATCGGCGCCGGCCGGGCCCCGGAAATGCGATGGCGAGATGCTGAACGTCGTGCCGCCGGAGCAGGTGCATTTGTGCGAGAGCTGTGCGATCGCTCGGAGCACCTCCGTCGGGGCGCGGCTCCGGCCGCGGGACGGCGACTGGTCGGAACTGAGCGGCGTGCCCGCCAGCCGGCCGTCCGGCGTCGCGCCCGTCACCTTGCCGAATTCCATGTTGTAGAGCCACGAGTGAAAAGCCGGCCTCAGCACCACGTCCGTGTCCCGTCCGGCCGTCGCTACGTCCTCGACCCATGCCTCCGAGACGCGCCGCGTCATCTCGGTCACCTCCGGGTCGTCACAGCCGTAGGACGGCACGCGGTTCATCAGGTAGGCGCGCAGCCGCTCGCAGCCCGCGAAGTCCTTGCGCAGAGCCGCGGCCAGTTCCGCCAGCGTCAGCATCTTCCGTCGGTAGACGACCTCTCGGACGGCGAGCAGGGCGTCGATCGTCGTCGCGACGCCCACGAAACACTGCTCGACGTTGCGGCGGCGAGTGGCGCCACGCAGGCAGCCGCTGAGCAGAGGCCGCGCAAGCAGCGGATAGCCGAGGGATCGCTCACCCCGGTCCCGTCCTCGATGCCGCGCTGCGGCGGCCAGACTGTAGCGCAACTGCGTGCGATACGCATCGAAGAAGCTCTCGAAATCGCCCATCGCCTCAGGCGGCGGAGTTGCCTCCCCGATGCGCTTGCCGGTCGTCGGCTCCGCTCCGCCATTGATGGCCAGAAGAATCGCGAGCGGGCCGTTGTGATTCTCCCGGGCCGACGGCAGGTCTCGTCCCGGCAGCGCACAGAGCAGGCAGCCGCAGTGGACATAGTCGCGCGCCAGCTCGTCCGGCACGCCGAGCCTCTTCTGAGCGGCAAGGACCGACGCGTCGTTGTAGGTGAAGACCGGCAGGCCGTCCCGCATGAGGGCTACCGCCTTGCCCCAGAACTCGCGGTCGATGCCCGCGAAGTGCCGGATCGAAAGAGACGGATCGCGGAATTCGACGAGCCGGCGCACGTCGAGGACGACACTGGAAAGGTCGTTGACGGCGCTGCGTGCCGTCGGCTTTCACGCCGCCGAGCGTGATGTAGTAGTGCGAGAAGCGGTTCGGGGTGCGTTTCTTGCTCTGGAAGTCCGTGGCGACCGAGCCGGAGAGCTGGGAGAGCATCAGCATCATCGCCGCGACCAACTCGACCGCATCCTGGCGGCTGAGTCTCCCGTCGCCAAGGTCTCTCTCGTAGTACCGCAGCAGGTACTGGTCCATCCGCCCGGGCGTCACGTTGCGGCCTCCGACCAGGCAGGAGAGCGCCATGTGGAAGGCGATGAACAGTTGGAGCGCCTCGTGCAATCCCTTCGCGGGAGCGACGGCCACCGCCTCGCATGCCTCCGCCGCGCGCCGAAGCCGCTTGGCCGCCTCTTCGTGATCCGCGAGTCGCGCTACGCGACGGGCCTCGGCAGCGTAACGCGTCAGAAGCGTCGAGACCGCCTCCAAGGAGAGCCGGATGCCCTCCAGCGTGTCCTGCGCAGCCGGCGCCGCGTCCCGCCGGACCGACTCGACCTCTTCCATCAGGCCGCCGATCCCGGCCTGGAGCAGATGCTCCCAGTCCGGCACGAAGATGTCGGCGGACTCGAGCCAGCGGGGCACGCCCCCGCAACTGAACAGCTCCGGGTGCGCACTAATGAACGCTTCCTCTTCAACCCTTGGCACCTGTTCACGGACGCGGCCGAGCAGGACGTCGTCCGGGCAAACGACCGGCGTAATCTGCCGGCAGAGGTCCTGAAGGACACGGCCTTGGCGGTCGCCCGGCGGCAGCCTGGCGTATGTCCGTCGAGTCTCGTCGAGTATCCTGGCCCGTTCCAGGAAAACGGCTTCCTCAGGTTCGCTTAGGTAAGCCCTGCGGATTGCCGCCAGGTTGAGGTTTTGCCCGCGCGCAGCGCCGGGCTGGTGCATAGCGCGACCCCAGCGGCGAGCGAAGTGGAGTGAAGGAATTGACGACGGCTGATGTGCGTCGGACCCGTGAAAGAATTGCCTGGAGTACGCATAAAGTTCCGTTCACGCCTCCGATTTGCCGGGGACACGCCGGCCCTGGATGCCGCAGGCCGTCCGATGTCTGGCAACGTCGGCGGACAACCGCAGAGACCGCGATGAACCAACAAGGAATCGGAAATTAGCGGACACGCATGTTCTTTTCTGAGTGTAGTAGCCTGGAACTGGCGATGCAAGGCAATGGAATGTCCCTTTGCGTTCTGTCTGTTCGAACCCGAGTTAGGTATGGCATCTGGAACTCCCCGTCCCCCTGGAATTCCACGCTGGCCGGAACTCCACATGGCCGGTAGGTTACACTGCTTGTCCGCCGCCGGGAATGCAATGGATGATGGCGGGACGGAAGAACGGCGGCTACCAAGCAGTGGCACACGCGCAGAGAGAGTAGGGTAAAGATTCCAGATAGCACTGCTGGTCGGCCGGTGGGGACGCTGCGGGTAATGGCGAGGCAGTGGTGAGGCGGTTCTCGATACCTCTTGTGCCTAGCGGCACCCCGATACAGTTACCGCGCCCGAAGCACAAGCACTGCTTGTCCGCCGCCGGGATCGCGATGGATGATGGTGGGATGGAAGAGCGGCGGCTACCAAGCAGTGGCACACGCGCAGCGAGAGTAGGGTAAAGACTCCAGAGAGTACTGCTGGTGGTCCGGCGGGGGCGCTGCGGGTAATGGCGAGGCAGGGGTGAGGCGGCTGCGAACGCCTCTTGTGCCTAGCGGCACTCCGATACAGTTACCGCACCCGAAGCACAAGCACTGCTTGTCCGCCGCCGGGATCGCAATGGATGATGGTGGGACGGAAGAACGGCGGCTACCAAGCAGTGGCACACGTGCAGAGAGAGTAGGGTAAAGACGCCAGATAGCACTGCTGGTCGGCCGGTGGGGACGCTGCGGGTAATGGCGAGGCAGGGGCGTGGCGGTTCTCGATACCTTTTGTGCCTGGAGGCAGTCCGATACAGTTGTGCGCCGAAGCACAAACACTGCTTGTCCGCCGCCGGGAATGCAACGGATGATGGTGGGACGGAAGAACGGCGGCTACCAAGCAGTGGCACACGCGCAGAGAGAGTAGGGTAAAGACGCCAGAGAGCACTGCTGGTCGGCCGGTGGGGACTCTGCGAATAATGGCGAGGCAGTGGTGAGGCGGCTGCGAACGCCTCTTGTGCCTGGAGGCACGTGCGATACAGTTGTCGTGCGCGAAGCACAAGCACTGCTTGTCCGCCGCCGGGAATGCAACGGATGATGGTGGGACGGAAGAACGGCGGCTACCAAGCAGTGGCACACGCGCAGAGAGAGTAGGGTAAAGACGCCAGAGAGCACTGCTGGTCGGCCGGCGGGATCGCAATGGATGATGGTGGGATGGAAGAACGGCGGCTACCAAGCAGTGGCACACGCGCAGAGAGTGACAATGCATGGAGGTTGTCAGGCACAAGGGAGCGTTGACCTACTTGCTGCTGCGTTGGAAGACGAACTCGTTGCACCCGCTCTTTCGCCCGACGGTCGTCGTGTGTACCGCGGTGAACCCTAATTTCTGTGCGAACTCGAGGACCTGTTTGGGGGTGGCGGTTTGGAACGGATAGCCGCCGAGCCAATCGACGACGTCGCGGTAGATGCCCATACCGCGGCGACTTTTGCCACGGTGGCGGTCAAGGGGGTTTCGTCCCCGGGCGAGATCGGCGAGGAGAAACGCGCCTGAGAGCATCGTGTAGTAGGCCGCGGCCATGGTCCAACGCAGCGGGCGGCCCGCGTGATTGTAGAATCGCTTGACGGCGGTCCAGCAAGGAGTGAGCAAGGGCTGGTCGTTGTAGATTGCCACATAGAGCAATCCGCCCTCGGCGACGAGGCTGGCGGAGTTGGATAGGGCCTGCCAGAGATCGCCCGTGTGATGGAGCACGCCCCACGCATAGACGACGTCGAACGTGCCGAGCGTGGCCAGGTACGCGCGATCGAGCACGTCGCCGCGGTCGATGGTCCACGCACGGTCTTCGGGGTAGTGGATCGCCTTGAGACGCTCGGTACAGGCGACCGAGTCGGGGTCGAAGTCGAAGGAGCGGACTTGGGCTCCCAGGCGCCGGGCGGCAAGACTGAACAATCCGCTTCCCGAGCCGATGTCGAGAAAAGTGCTGTTCGTCAGGGTCTGCCGGCCGAGTGCCTCGCGGAGCGATCGCTGGGCTTCGAGGATCCGGTCGGGCGTGAGGATTGCCTGGAATCGCTCCCAGTTTCGGCCAAACTCGAACCGCCGAGCCTGTTCAACATCTTCTTTCCATTCGGCCATGCCCAACCCTTCCGCGGATTGCTCTGGGGGATGCCCCATTATAGCAAGCCGCGCGAGCGTTCTCGCGTCCCGGCCTGTGGGGAGCCTGGACCCGATCGCGCGTATCGAGGGGGTCGCGTTCGTGGTAGAATAGCCCCTAGGCGCTCTGCGAGGCCTGGCCGGGCGGCGCCAGCCTGGCGCCTCTGTTCCTCCGAATCCCGTCGAACCGTCATGGGTCAAACGGCCACCCCGACTGCTGTTTTGCCGCTGGTGGCCGCGTTTAGCCGGCACCCCGCAGGCGCTGGATTGGGGCCGACAGCGCGTCGTCGAAGCATGGGGACCGCTTGCGCTGGAGAGTCCGCGGTTCGACTTCGCAGAGACCGACTACTACGACCGCACGATGGGCACGGGTCTGAAGAAGGTCTTCTTTGCGCCTGCCGGTCTTGCCGATCCGGCGGATCTGGCCGATTGGAAACACGCTTCCAACGATTGGGAAGAGGCATATGCCGCCCTGGGACTTCACGAGGAGCAACGGCCGCTGAATCTCGATCCGGGCTACCTCACCCTGGGCAAACTGGTGCTCGCTTCGACCAAGGACTACGTGCATCGCATCTACCTGTGCCGCGGCATCTACGCGGAGATCACCCTGACGTTCCGGCACCACTGCTGGCAGGACCACCAGTGGACCTTCCCGAACTACCGGCGGCGGGACTACCAGGCGTTCTTCAGCGAGTGCCGCGATTTCCTTCACGCGAAGCTTCGCAAGGAATGCGCGACATGATCTGGCTCATCCTCGGTTCCTTGGTTCCGAGCATGCTGGTCGCTTGGGCGGCCGGCTTCCTGGTCCGCCGCTTTGGACCGCGATGGGGATTGGTCGACCGTCCGGGGCACCGCAAGGTCCACAGCGTGCCCATGCCCACCAGCGGCGGGCTGGCGATTTGGCTGGGGATTGTCGTGCCCCTTGCGCCTCGGTCTTGCCCTGGTGGCCTGGCTGGTGGCTTATCGCCAAGCGAATCCCGGCGCGGATTGGCCCGTACCCGTTCCCGCCTTTGCCGCGCCTCATTTGGACGGCCTGGTGCAGCAATCGGCCGGCCTGGGGGTCCTTCTGGCCGGCGGTACGGTGCTTTTGGTTCTCGGGCTGTTGGACGACCGCTGGGGGCTCGGCTGGCGCGTGCGTCTGGCCGTGCAGACGCTCGTGGCCGTCGCGATGGTCCTGCTCGGCTGGCGCATGAGCCTGTTCGTCGATTCACCGCTGCTGACGGGCATTCTGAGCGTGATCTGGATTGTCGGGCTGATCAACTCGTTCAATATGCTCGACAACATGGACGGGCTTTCGGCGGGAGTGGCGGCGATCGCCGCCACGCTCTTGGCGGCCGTCATGCTTCTGGCTCCCAACACGCCGGCCCATCGTCCGCAGTTGTTCATTGGCGGCTTCCTGCTGGTGCTTGTCGGTGCGCTGGTGGGATTTCTGTTCCACAATCGTCCACCCGCGCGATTGTTCATGGGCGATGCGGGCAGCTACCTGATCGGCTACCTTGTGGCCCTGATCACGCTCCGTGCTACCTTTGCGGGTCCGGATCTGCCGCGTCACGCGATCCTGGCCCCTTTGTGCGTACTGGCCGTGCCGTTGTACGACACGATTACCGTGATCGCCATCCGGCTGCGTCAGGGACGGAGCCCGTTTGTGGGCGACAAGAGCCACTTCTCTCATCGTCTGGTCGAGCTGGGGATGACCAAGCCGCAAGCGGTGCTGACGATCTACCTGACGACGGCGACTTGCGGACTGGGGGCATTACTGTTGCGGCAGGTCAACATTTGGGGGGCGGGCGTGGTCCTGCTTCTGGTGGGCTGCGTGTTGGTGCTCGTGGGGATTCTGGAAGCGACGGGCCGGCGGACGGTTCTGGGAAGCAACGGCGACGACCAGCGCGGGTCGGCGCCCGCGGAACGACGATCTGGTTCGTCGCATGGGGGCAGCGTCGATGTCGAGGCGTAAATCGTCCCGAGCCGATCGTAGCTTGGCGACCCACGCGGTTCCCGCCGCGCTGGAGTCGGGCGAGCGGTGGCGACCCTATCTGTTGGGCGCGGCGGTGGCACTATGCGTTGCCCGTCCTCTTTTCCCCAGTGAATCCGCGATTTCCCATGGCGACGGGATACCGTTGGTCATGCTCTGGATTGCCGTGGGCATGTTCTGGATCCTGGGGACCCTCCGCCCTCGGCAGTTTCGCCTTCGCTTTGGCTGGGTGGACGCCGCAGTCCTGGGGGCGATCGCCCTGCATACGTGTGCGGCAATCTGGGCAATAGGACACGCCAGTCCGCGGCCCGCCCTGAATGCCCTTTGGGTCTGGGTCGGGTACGGCCTCAGCTTCGTGCTCCTGCGCCAGCTTGTCGACAGCCAACGCGAATTCGCGCGGTGCTGGTGGTGATGGTCTCGCTCAGCGCCGCGTTGTCTGCCTACGGGTTGTATCAGTACTTCTATGAGATGCCCGCCGCGCGGGAGTTCTACGAGCAGAACCCTGAGGAGGCCATGCGAGGCGCCGGCCTGTGGTATGAGCCAGGCTCCGAAGCTCGAGAGCTGTATGAACAGAGGCTTAGCAGCGTCGAGCCGCTGTCGACCTTTGCGCTGACCAATTCGCTGGCGGGATTTCTGGCGCCCTGGCTCGTGGTCTGCCTTGGCATGGGTGTTTCCCTGCTCGCGCATCCTGGCCGCGAGGATCGGCTCCTTGCCGGGGCGCCTTCGGACGGGCCGTGTATCGGCGCGAGAGGTCGAGTCGGCGCGCTATGGGCTTTGGCCGGGGTACCGTGTGTTGCCGTGCTGGTCGGATTGTGTCTCATGTTGACCAAGAGCCGAAGTGCCTACCTTGCGACTCTGGTGGGGATCGTGCTTCTGGCCTTGTCGGCATGCTCGTGGGGACGATTGCGCAGGGGCATGGTTGTCGTGGTGGGTTTGGCCGGGCTCTTGCTCGTGGTGGCCGCAGCCTTGGCGGCGGGCGGCTTGGACTTGCAGGTTCTTTCCGAGGCGGCCAAATCGCTCGGTTACCGCGTGCAGTACTGGAAGGCGTCGCTCGGCATGATCGCCGAGCACCCCTGGGTTGGATGTGGACCCGGGAATTTCCAGGACTGCTACCCCGCGTACAAGCTGCCCACGGCGAGCGAGGAAATTGCCGATCCGCACAACTTCCTGCTGGAGATTTGGGCGACGGCCGGCACTTTTGCCCTGCTCGCCTTTGTGACGGCCTTGGCCGCATTTTATTTCGTCCTGGGAAGAGCCTGGCTGCGAGGTGCCGCCGCGGGCGGGAGTTCAGAAGTTGTTGAAACGCAGCGGCCTTGTGCGGCCGGGAAACCGCGGCACCTGGGAAGGTTTTGGGACCGGTTATTCCAAGGGGAATCTGATCTTGCGGGGACCGCGCGGCGGAAGTCTTCCTGGGGTGAAGTGGCCCGTGGCGACCGGCCTGAGTGTGTCTTCGGCGGGGCCGCGGCAGGATACATGCTGGGGATCGTGCTCGGGTTCATGAGCGAGGCCCCCCCCGGTCTGATGCCGCTATTCATCGGCCTCCCCTGCGCCGTCGTGGCGGCATTCTCGCTTTTCCGGTGGGCGGATGGCGGCGAGCTGCCGCTAATGCTCCCGGCTATCGGCGTTACTGTTCTGCTAGTAAACCTGCTGGCCGCGGGAGCGTTAGCATTGCCGGGGGTAGCGGGCACGCTTTGGATTCTCATGGCATTGGGCCTGACCGGGATCGAAAAGTTTCCGGCTCGACGGTTGCCTCGCGGGGCGGCTTTCGGCCTGCTGGCGTCTGGTGCAGTACTCGCGGCCCTGTGCTATAGCACGGCATACGGCCCCGTCGTGCGTAGTCGAGCCGCCTTGGCCCGCGCCGCGGAGAACCCGCGGCAGGCTGAGCAGCATCTTGCCGAAGCGGTCATGGCCGATCCGCTCTGGGCGGAACCTTGGAGCCAGCTTGCCAGTTTGGACTACAGCCGGTGGGAGGCATCGGGCGACGCGGCGGCCTTCCAGGCATTCGAGATGTCGAGCCGGGCGGCGATCACGCGGCGGCCCAGTTCGAGCCGACTGTGGTGGACTCTGGGAGAGCGATACTTTGCTGCTGCGAGCCGGGCTGGCGGAGGCAAGACCCTCCCGCAGGCGGTCGCGGCATACCGTCGTGCCGTGGAGCTGTACCCCAATAGTGCCAACTACCAAGCGGGTCTTGCACTTGCGCTCAGGGCGGCGGGCGACTCGGTTGGGTATGGCGAGCACCGAGACCAGGCTCTGTGGCTGGACGAAGTAACGCCACACGCGGACAAGAAGCTCCGCAGTGAACTTCGTAAGTCCCTAGAGCGTAATGATTCCGCTCAGAAATGACGGCGGCGGCGCCTTGCGGGAGTAGCCAGGTTGCGGGGATGATTGAGGGATTGTCGTCTGTTGGAGTGTGCCTTGGGAAGCGGAGGGGACAGTCCTGAGTTTTCGGTCAGGCGGCTGTTGTGATGACGGCGGATTGCGGCCGAAAAATGGACGAGTGTCCGGCTGGACTGGGAACGGTCAGGCCTGGCGCAAGTGGATAGGCGGGGCTCAACAATCACGGGCCCGAACTGAAACCAGAATTGAGTGGAAGAGTTGCCGATGAAGATCTGGATGGTGGTTTTGCTCTCGGTCATCGGTGGGGTCGGGTTGGGCGGCGCATTGGTGATTTACGAGTTTCATTCGACCCCCTGGGATGGTTCGGCGGCCGGATACGATCAGGCCCGCGCGGTGAAAACGACCCCCACCAAGAGCGCGAACCCCGACGCCCCTCCTGCCCAAGTGGGAATCGATCAGGAGACGTTCGATTTTGGCTCCATGAAGAGCTCAGACTCGGGAAGCCATCGCTTCACTTTCTTCAACCGGGGCGGCTCGGATCTGGTCCTTCAGAAGGGCGAGACAACTTGCAGGTGCACCAAGTTCGAACTGGAGAAGGAGGCGATCAAGCCTGGTGAGTCGGGCGAGGTGCGCGTGGAATGGGTGGCCAAGAACTACCGCGGTGCTTTCCGCCAAACTGCTTCCGTGATAACCAATGATCCGCAGCGTTCGCGAGTAACCCTGTCGATCGTGGGCCGGGTGACCAACGTCCTCAAGACGGAGCCGAGCGAGGAACTGATTCTGGAGGGAGTGGGGGCGACTGAAAAGCGCAAGGGGACCATCGAGGTCTTCGCCTTCGCCCCGGCCGAGTTGAAGATCACCGGGCACGAATTCGTTGGTGAGACCGACGCGCAGTTCTTCGAGACCCAGTTCGAGCCGATGCCCCCCGATCAGTGGAAAAAGGAGCAGGATGCGGTGGGGGGGGTTCTGGCCCACGTCTTTGTGAAACCCGGCTTGCCTGTCGGCTCGTTTCGGCAGACAATCCGCTTGCGGACCAGCTACCCGGAGATGCCGGAATTCGATATCCCAATCCGGGGCACCGTAATTGCGGACGTCTCGGTGATTGGGGCTGGTTTCAATCCCCGGGACTATGTGCTCAATATCGGGCCCGTGCTCAGCAGCGAGGGAACAGAACGCACGCTGTATGTTCTCGCTCGCGGAGCGGATCACGAGAAGATTCAACTCAAGCCGATCGAGGTGTATCCTGACGTACTGAAGGTCAGCATCGGCGAAAGCCGGGAATTACCGGAGCGGTCGGTCACTCAGATTCCCGTGAAGATTTCCATTCCCAAGGGGAGTCGGCTGGCCAATCACCTGACCTCGGAGACCACAGGCCTGGGGCGGATCGTGCTGGAAACCTCGCATTCTCAGGCACCGAAATTGCAGGTTTCCGTGCGTTTTGCCGTGCGGGACTAGGTTCACCGCGCCGGGGAAAGCTGTCGGGGGGACTAGTGCCCCGTCCACGTCGTTTCTGCTGGTGAGGAATCAGGTCGGGGTACAAGCGGCAAGACGTCGCGTGCGGCGGTCGGGAGATCGGATGCGAGCCGGCTTCCCGCCGGAGAGTCATTAGGAACGGATACCTTACCTCTGGAGCCAAGGCGATTCCATGCGATTCCTTTTCCGCTCGCGGTTCACGCTTTTCGTCGCTGGTTGTGCGTTGGTCGTCGTAGCCGGGGGCTATCTGGCGCTCTCGGAGCTTTCGGCCGCCGACGATTCTCGCGCGCTACGCACGCCAGTCGCGTCGACTCCCGCGGCGCGCCAGCCGGGAACCTGGAAGAAGCTGGACAGCGGCGTGCAGCCGCGATCGCGCGACGAGCTGTCCTTGACGGCTCGAAACGCCGCGACGGTCAGCGATCCCTCTCCGACGACGGCTCCCAGCGCGCCGCGCGCCACGGTGCTGCCGGGCAAGCAGGTTGTACCCGGCAAGTCGCCGGCGCAGCCGATCGGGACGGCTCCGGCAAAGGCGGCGGGGGCGGCGACAGGGGTGGCGACAGGGACGGCTGGAGTGAAGCCCTTGAAAGGGAAGCGGAGCGACGTGCCGTTTGACGCGATCAAGGAACACGGCGAATTCTTCGTGGGTTGGCCGAAGCCGCGTTTGGCCTTGGTGATCACGGGGCGCGAGGACGGCTACTTCGAGCCTTGTGGCTGCGCTGGGTTGGACCGAATGAAAGGGGGGTTGAGCCGCCGTTACACGATGCTCGAAGATCTGCGCAAGACGCGCGGCTGGCCGACGGTGGCCGTGGACGTGGGCGGTCTGATCAAGGGCTGGGGCAGACAGGCCCAACTCAAGCTTCAGATGACGATCGGCGCGATGCGGAAGATGAACTACGATGCCATCGGTCTAGGCAAAGCGGAACTCAAGCTTCCGGCCGGCGAACTCGTTTCCCACGTCGCCAGTATCGACGGCAAGGAGAGTCCGTTTGTATCCGCCAACGTGGATCTCTATGGTTTGACTCCCAAGAAGCGGATCGTCGAGGCGGGGGGGATGCGATTGGGGATCACCTCGATCCTCGGTAAGAAGGCGCAAGCGGAAATCAACAATCCGGAAGTCACGATCTCCGATCCCGACAAGGCAATCCAGCAGGTCTTGGGTGAATTGCAGAAGGAGAAGTGCAACCTGCTCATTCTGCTGGCGCACGCGACGGTGGAGGAATCGGTCGAGCTGGCGAAGAAATTCCCGCAGTTCGGCGTGGTGGTCACGGCGGGCGGCCCGCCCTTGCCACCCCACGACCGGCCGCAGGTGGTGGGACGCACACTGTTGGTCGAAGTGGGCGAGAAGGGGATGAACGCCATCGTGCTCGGCGTGTTCGACGATCCCAAGGAGCCGGTCAAGTATCAGCGCGTGGTGCTCGATTCCCGCTACAAGTCTGCCGCAGGTCATCATGGACGAACTGGCTCTCTACCAGGATGTGCTGAAGAAGATGGGACTGGCCGGGCTCGACGTGCGGCCGAAACCGAATCCGCGTTCCGACCAGGGGACTTTCGTGGGCTCGGCCCAATGCGAATCGTGCCACGACGTGTCGTACAAGGTGTGGAAGAAATCAAAACATTCCAAGGCCTACGCGACGCTGGCGCAAGCCGTGCCCGCCGCGCAATTTCGATCCCGAGTGCATTAGTTGCCACGTGATCGGCTGGCATCCCACCGAGTACTTCCCCTACGAGGGCGGTTTCCTCAGCATGGAGCAAACGCCGAAGTTGATCGACGTTGGCTGCGAATCGTGCCACGGCCCCGGCTCGGCCCACGTGAAGGCCGAGATGCCCGGCGGCGTGAAGGCGGATCAAGACAGGTTCCGCAAGGCGATGGTCGTGACCAAGGCCGAGGCGGAGCGGAACCTCTGCGTTTCCTGCCACGACCTGGACAACAGCCCCGACTTCGATTTCTCCACGGACTGGCCCATGATCGAGCATTACGAGAGCCAGTAGACGGGGCGGCGGAGCAGCCGGCAGGCCGCGCGGGGGCGAAACCGTTCGCAGCCCGGAAGCGAAGGGGACAGGTCCCGAGTTTTCGGTCAGACGGCTGTTGGGACGGCGGTGTCTTCCGACCGAAAAATGGGCCGGTGCTCGGCTGGCCCGTGAACGTTTACCGTATTGGCTGGCAAGCCGACGGCGCTCTTGAGAGCCGATCCCAGAACCTTGGGAAGTGCCACGCTTCTCCGGCCGCACAGGGCTCCAGGGGCAGTTCTGGGATAGGTTCTTACTGCTTGGGGAGCGGTCGGGCCCAGTCGGACTGTATCGGGCTAGACTTCGTTTTCCACTTGGGCCATCACCGGCTCGGGGATGTTGAAGTTGGACGTTACGTCCTGAACGTCCTCGTGGTCGTCGAGGCGGTCCATCAGTTTCAGGATCTTGCGCGCGTTGTCCGGGTCGTCGACATCCACCGTGTTCTTGGGGATCCGGCTCAGTTCGCTGACTTCCGGCTCGATGGCAGCCTGGGCCAGCGCGGCCCGGACCGCGCCGTAGGCTTCCGGAGCGCAAGTGATCTCGAATTTGTCGTCCAGTCGGCGCACGTCGTCGGCACCGGCGTCGAGGGCGATTTCCATCAACTTGTCCTCGTCGGCCTTGTCGGCGGGAATGAGGAACAGCCCTTTTTTCTCGAACATCCAGGCGACGCTTCCCGCGCCTCCCAGCTTTCCGTTACTGATGTCGAAGATCTTGCGAATCTCCGAGGCGGTGCGGTTGCGGTTATCGGTGAGCACGTCGAAGAGGATCGCAACGCCGCCGGGACCGTAGCCCTCGTAAATGATCTCTTCGTAGTTCACTCCCTCAATCTCGCCCGTGCCGCGTTTGATCGGCGCGCTGGATGTTGTCCTTGGGCATGCTGACGGCCTTCGCCGCGTCGATCGCCAGGCGGAGGCGGTTGTTCGCGTCGGGATCCCCGCCGCCCAGCTTGGCCGCGATGATGATCGCCTTGGAGAGTTTGCTCCAAAGCTTCCCGCGTTTGGCATCGATGAGGGCCTTCTTATGCTTGATACCGGCCCAATGAGAATGACCAGCCATAGGTTCGTCTCTCGAATTCTCTTCGCTTTTGAGTGGCTTACTACTTAGCTTATCTTCCGCCGCAAGTCTGTCGAGCACCGCCCCCCCGGCTCCCCTTGTCGGAGGGAGGCATGGTTCGGTCTCCGCCGCGCTTCATGCTGAGCGCCGCGCGATCAGGGGGCGGCTTTGAGCTTTTCGTTTGCACGCTGAGCCTTGCCGTTCTCGTTCGACTTCTGGAAACCTTCGGCGGCGCGGGACCACGCCTGCTTTGCCTTGGCGCTCTCGCCGGCCGCCAGGTATACGTCGCCCAAATGATCGAGGATCGTGGGATCGGGATCCTTCGTAGCGGCTTTTTCCAACTCGACCAGCGCTTCCTCGGGCCGGCCGAGTTGGAAGAGCACCCACCCCAGGCTGTCCCGGTAGGCGGGATTGTCGGGCTCCTGCTGGACGGCTCTTTGAATCATGCGCCAGCGCGCTGGAGGTGCCGCCCTTGCTCCGCCCAGAGATATCCCAGGTCATTCAGTGCCGAGACGTCGTCGGGGAACTCGTCCAGAACCAGTTCGAGGCACTCGACGGCCTCAGGGTTCCTTCCTTGCAGGACGGCGAGGTTGGACAGCGCCAGGCGCGCCTCGCGGACCAATTGGCGAATTTCACCGCCGCGGTAGTCGGCCCCGTACTTCTCGATCAGTTCGCCGTACGTCTTTGTGGCCTCCTCGGGTCGCTTGGAGCGATAGTAGATCCAGGCGATCCGCGCGAGGCAGCGTGGGACCAGCGGAGACGGGCGCATCGCCTCAGGTTTCTTGCGGTCCGGCCGTCCTTTGCGCTGCGGCGCTGCCGGCTTTTGGGCCAGTTCCTTGGCGGCCGGTTTGCCCTTTTCTTCCGCCCGTGCCAGGCTCAGCGCTCGGCGGGCCGCGGCCAAGGCGTTTTCCGTTTGCCCGTCCATCTCCAGGGCGCCGGCCAGGTAGAGATGGAGCTGCGCGCTGTTGCTCGACTTCTGGCCGTTGACCGCCTCCGTCAGCGCGCGCACGGCGCGAGAGTGTTCGCCCGCGGCGAGCAGATCCAAGCCCCAGCTCGTGAGGATCTCGGCCGCTTGTTCGGGCTTGGCTTGAGCGGCCCGTTGGTGAAACTCGGTCGCGGCGTCGAACTGTTTTGCATCGCGAGCCAACCAGGCGAGTGCCAGCAGGGACTCGAACGTCACCGAGGCGGGCTGGGAGTTGAGTCGCCGGCGCGCCGCCTCGAGCACCTCGCGCACCATGTCGGCGTCGCCTGAGAGGCCGGGTTCTTTGGCGGAGAGCGGACCGAGCGAGCCGGTTTTCGACACGGCTTCACCGAGCAGCCCCACCAGGGCATCGTAACGATTGGCCTTGCGCTCGATGGCGATCAGGCTGCGGTAGCCGACCGCGGTCGGGGCCTTGACCAGCAGTCCGCGGAAGAGCGGTTCCGCCTTGGTGTGGTTGCCGGCATCGAAGAGCTTCTCGGCGAGGAAGTAGCCCAAGGGAACGTTTTCGGGATCGGCGGCATGGAGCTTCTCCACGCGCTCGAGCAACTCCGCTTCCTTGTGCAATGCCTTGAGCGCCTCCTCCAGCAAACGGTACGGTCCCATGCCCTCACTGCTTGGCGCGCGTCGAAATAGGCCTGCACGCGGGCGATCGCCTCATCAGGTTTTCCGGTGCGCACGAGGATCCGCGAGCGATTGTAGGCGTACAAGGGCTGGTTCGGAACGGCGCGGTTGCGCGCTGGAAGACTTCGGAGGCTTTCGCGTACTGGCCCGCCTGGAGCAGCGCTTCGCCCATCAGCAGGTAGGCGGTTCCCGCCTGTTTTCCGATCAGTTTCGGCAGCTCTCCTTCGAGCCCAAACTGCTGGGGATGATCGATCACCTCCAGAACCCGCGCGAATCGTTCGGCGGCTTGGGCGAACTTGCCGGTGAGGTAGTAGAGCCGCCCCATTTCGATCCAAAGCACGACGTCCTCGGGAGCGGCGCGCTTTGGGCTTGCGCGGCGACTACTTTCTCGTAGAGCGCCAAGGCGCGCGACGGATCGCCGACCTCGGTCAGGTATGCCCCCAGGCGTTTCAAGAGCGGCGGGTCGGCTTCGCCGAGTTCGGCGACCTTCAGCGCGTACCGAACCGCTTCGATCGATCGGTCCAATCGCACTGCCAGGGGCACGATGGCGCGTGCGATCGAGGCCGAGTCGGGATCGCAGCGGAACGCCCGCTGGTAGAGCCGCAGCGCCTCGCCGTAGGCCTCTTCCTGCTCGCGGACGCGAGCGGTCGAGAACAACGCCAGCGCTTCGAGCCTGTCGCGCTGGGGCTCGGTCCGCAGCTCCTTGGGGACCCAAAGCTGCGGTTTCTCGTTGAGCACCGTCGGCGCCGCGGGAGAACGGGCCGGAGAATCGCCGGGCACGACGGCGCGCGCGCCGAGGCAGCCGTGAAGGCTGCGATCGCGACGATCACGTGCGCCAACCGGTTCCGATGCTCGTTCACGTTGCGGCCGTTGCTGCGCGAGACATGTCGTGGGTCGACACGAGGTTCTACGGACTTTGTCTACGCCCGGATTGCCCGACCCACATGCCTTGCACCGTCCTGGGAGTGTTCTCTTCTGCCCGGCGTCCGAGGACCGTGATTTCTCCGCGGAGACTGGGGCGAAACGTTCCGAAAGGGGCTACGGCAGGGGTTCGTGCGTCCGACTCTACGCCCCATCCACGATGTTTTGACCGTGGAAAAAAACAATCCGGGCGCTCGTTTTGTCCACTTGGCCCGGACCGGTGGTTCCGGGCTGTCGTGCCGCATCCGGCAAAGAATTTCCGGGAAGCGGCGTTAGCGAGGCTTTCGTTTGGAGAGACCCTCGGCCGCCGAGCCGCGGCGCGCGGGCTGACTTCCCGGAGAGCCTTTTCCATGCTCCGACTTCTTCTTGGCGGCGGGCTCTACTTTTTTCTTGCCCGCCGCATGCTTCTTTTCGACCGGCGGCTCCTTCTTGCGGACGGGCTCGGCGGAGGCGGTTTTCGGTGCGTCGGCGTCGTCGTGACCCTTGGAGGCTGCTTTTTTCTTGAGTTCCGCCGGCACAGGCTTGGCGACCTTCTTGCCGGTTTCCTTGGCGGGCTCTTTGCTCGTTTCTCTGCCCGGCTTCACGTCTTTGGTCTTTTCCTCGGCGGCTTCCGGAAGCTTGGCCTCCTCCTTGCCGTCGGTGCGCCGTGGCGGTTTTTTGGCTTTCGAGTCGGCAGGGGGCGGCTCCGCGGCGGGTTCGCGCTTGGCTCGGCGCGTGGGCAAACGCTGCTTGGCCGTCGGTTCGATTTCCAGGAGAAGGGCGTGCAGTTGCGGCGCATAGGGGCTGGCGACGAAATCGGCGCCGAGTTGGTGCAAGAGCGAGCCGAACTCCATGCCGCTGGGCTTCGGAATCGCCCGATCCAACCCGGGCACGACGCCCTGGGCCACATTTTCGTCGGTCACCAGGTCGAGCACGCGGCAGGACTTCCAGGGTGCCGGAATCGATCGGGATCGAATGTCCGCCGAGCGCGGCCTGGATCACGTAGGCGACGGTGAATTTCGTTGTCCCGTCGATCTTCTCCAGGCGTTCGACCGCCACGCCGAGGTTCTGCTTGCGGAGGTCTTCGAGGTCGAAGGAGTAGGTGCCTTCGAACACGCTCTGGAGGATCCGCTTGACGCGGTTCGCGGCGGCGGGCGGGTCGGGCAGACCGGCCATCACCTCGGACAAGTTCCCGCACGCTGCTCACGCGGATCTCGTTCCAGTCGAAGAACGTGTGTACCAGGGCCGCGAAGGCCTCTTCGGCGGCGCCGGGGTGGGCGTTCTCCAGGCAGGAGGCGAAGAGCAGGTGCTCCAGGACCGAACGGTTCGGATCGGGTGCGACGGGCGTGAAGCGCTTCTTGAGGATCTTGTGGAGTTTCGTGAACTGGGCAGTGCGGCTGGGAGCGGCCATGCGGTCTTTCGTGGGGGTGGAAGGCTGGCGGGTGAAGTATGGGCACGTGCGGTCCGGCGGTTGCCGAAGCATCCGGACGCGGAGGTCAGGAGGCAGGCCCGGGCGGGACGCCCGAGTGACCTTGCGCATCGGGATGATCCTGATCTTCTTCTGCCCCTTGAGCCTCGGCCTCCTCGCTCGTTTCGTCGTGGGTTTCGTCGGCGTCCTCGAAAGGCTCCTCGAATTGCTCTTCGACTTGTGCTTCGGTGGGTTCCTGGGGAGGCGGCAGCACTTCGCGAAGGATCCTCGCCACTTCGATCGATCGTTTCACTCCTTGATCCAGAAGGAATTCGATCTTGCGGAGTGTAGCGCGTGTCGATCCGCTTGGCGACCTTGGATTGGAGGAAGCCGGCCGCGCTGCTGCAAGCCCGGCGAGGCTCAGCCTCTGCTTTGCTTCGTCTCCCATGACGGAGACGTGGACCTTGGCGTGGCGCAGGTCGGGCGACATTTCCACGTAGGTGACGGTGACGTCGCGGACGCGCGGGTCCTTCAACTCGGCGAGGATGGCCATGCTGACCACCTCGCGGACGGCTTCGGCCACCTTCTGAACGCGCCGGGATGTCATCGCGAGCTCTCTTTCTCGAACACGGTGGGCGGCTGCGGGCCGCGTCAGGCCCTGCCGGCCGCAGGCTTCAGAACGTGCGGCGGATTTCCTCGACCTTGTAGACCTCCAGGACGTCGCGCTTCCTTGATGTCGTCGAACCCGCCCAGCCTGATCCCGCACTCGAATCCTTCGCGAACTTCGCGAGCGTCGTCCTTCTCGCGCTTCAGCGATTCGATCGGATAGTCGCCGATGATGCGGTTGTCGCGGATCACGCGGCACGCGCGCGTCGCGCTGCATCGTGCCCGCAATGACGCGGCAGCCGGCCACCGTGCCCACGCGGGTGATGTGGAAGACCTTCTGCACCAGCACGCGGCCCAGTTCGGTTTCCCGCTTCTCCGGCTTGAGCATTCCTTCGAGGGCCGCCTTGAGGTCCTCGGTCACCTGGTAGATGATGTCGTAGCGTCGGACCTGGACGCCCAGTTGATCGGCCAGCACGCGGGCCTTTTCGTCGGGCACGACGTTGAAGCCGATGATCACGGCGTCCGAGGCATCGGCCAGATGCACGTCGGCCTCGGTGACGCCGCCGACGATTCGTCTGCAGCACCTTGATCTGGACTTCGGGGTGCTCCAGCTTGGTGAGTTCCTTGAGGATCGCCTCGATCGAGCCGCGCGTATCGGCGCGGAGGATGATGTTGAGGTTCTGAACCTCCTCCTTCTCGTCCAAGCGCTCGCGGAGGTTTTCCAGCGTGACGTGCGGCCGGACTGCCGACAAGTTCGTCGGCGGCGCGTGGCCGTATCGCGATCCTGGGCGATTTGCCGCGCCTGGCTGATGTCGTCCATCACGTGGAAGCGGTCGCCGGCCCCCGGGGCAATGTCCAGCCCGGTCAGGTTCACCGGCATGGACGGGCCCGCCTCCTTGATACTTCTTATACGGATTGAGCGTGTCGTACATCGCCTTGACGCGGCCATGGGCGGCGCCGCAGACGATCACGTCGCCGACGTGCAGCGTGCCACTTCTGCACGAGCATTTTGGCCATGACGCCGCGGCCCGTCTGCACCTCGGTTTCCAGGCAGATGCCGGTCGCCGGCTCGGTCCGGATTTACGCGTCGAACTCGCGGAGTTCGGCCACGGTAAGGAGGGTATCCAGCAGAGTGTCGATCCCCTCCCCGGTCATGGCGCTGGTTTTGACCACTTCCGTGTCGCCGCCCCATTCGGCCGGCAGCAGCTCGTTGGTGGCCAATTCCTGCATGACGCGGTCGGTGTTCAGGCCGGGCAGATCGATCTTGTTCAGTGCGACGACGATCGGCACGCCGGCGGCCTTGGCATGGCTGATGGCCTCTTCGGTTTGCGGCATGACGCCGTCGTCCGCCGCGACGACCAGCACGGCAATGTCGGTGACATTGGCTCCGCGGGCCCGCATGGCGGTGAATGCCTCGTGGCCCGGGGTATCGACGAAAGTGAGTCGCACGCTCGCCCTTCACCACCTGATAGGCGCGGATGTGCTGGGTGATGCCGCCCTTCTCGTGCGCGGCGACGTCGAGACCGAGGATCCGGTCCAAGAGCGAAGTCTTGCCGTGGTCGACGTGGCCGAGGAACGTGACGACGGGCGGCCGGAGCTGGAGCTTTTCCGGTTCCGCTTCCCCGTCCTCGAAGTGCGAGAGCATTTTCTCTTCGAGCGAGACCGGCTGGCGGAAATCGACTTCGGCCCCCAGGCTCATTGCCAGTAACTGGGCCAACTCGGGTTCGAGGGACTGCGTGATGGTTGCCGGGTGGCCGAGTTTGAGCATTTCGCCGAGCACACGAGCTGCCGGCACCCCCAAAGCCTCGGAGAAACTGCGAATTGTACAGGGTAGTTCAACCACGATGTTGCTCTTCCGCGGCGCGGCCGTCGACACGCTGCCCCGCTTGAGGCGACGGAGCGTGGTGCGAATCGGGCGAGCCGGTTCTTCTTCTTCGGTGCCTTCGGCGCGCCGTACCGTGGTGGTCCGTTTGCGCTTCAATTGGCGCTGTTCGCGCCCTCCCAAGGTAACCGCGCCTTCGGTCTCCTCGGCGGCAGGCGCCGCGCGCCCCCGACGGTTGCGATCTCTGCGTCCGGCGGCTGTTCCGGCATCACCTGTGGACGGTGGCGCCGCGGGTCCCCGTGCGGGTCCGCGGGGTGGGCCTCCGGCACCCGCGGGCCGAGCGGGATGCTCGACCTTGCGGCGTTCGATATCTTGTTTGCGTTTTTCCTCCTGCTTCCGCAAATGCTCGGAGAGAGGCACCGTACCCATGCGCGATGCACGGATGACGTCGAGCGGGAGCTTGATATCGGGTTTCTGCGGGGCCGGCTCGGTGGGCTTACTTGCTTCGGTAGGTTGCTGTGCGGCGGGAATCGGGCGCCAAGTGGACGACGGGTGCCGCCTTCTCGGGCGTCTCGGGCCTGGCCGGGGCTTGTTCGCCTTCTTCCTCCCCTGCGGCCGGCTTTTTCAGATGCGGCGGTTTCTCCGCCTTACGATCCAGGGTCGGCACCTTGCGGGAAGACATTCCCCCCGGCGACAGATACTGGTCGCGCCGGAGCGGAGAACCCGTGCCGGGAGAAGTTGGCGTGCTCGCAGCGCGATCGGCGGCTCGCCGCCGGCTCCGGCGAGCGCCGCGGTAGACCGGCGCGCCTCGGCCGCGCTCGAGGTGGGACTTCACCTTGGCCAACTCCTCATCGTTCAAGCTGGCCAGCGCAGACCCCTTGCCGGTGATACCCAACTGGTTGCAGACCTCGACCAACGTCTTATTGTCGATCTTGAGCTGCTTCGCTAAGGCGTAAATACGAATAGGCAAGTCAACTGTCTCCCTCGGAACCCGGCGAGAATCCGCCCTCCGGCGTCCTTGGCCAGGGTTCTTTCCCTCGTGAACTCATCCTACCATCGGCACGCTCTCCTGTCTGTTGGCCGCCGGCAGCCGTCACGCTGCCCAATGCCGACCTAAACAAACCCTCCGCCTGCCTTGTCCGCTTTGCGCATCCTGCGCGAGGCTGACTCGGCCGTGGCGGCCAGATTGCGAGGCCGATCCGGCTCGCAGTCCCATCCTCGCGGCCTAACTCGGCCCGTCGCTCGGCGTTTCGCTCTGTACGTCGCTCGGCCCGTCGCTTGGCATTTCTTCACTCGGGCCGTCGCTCGACGTTTCGCTGGGTACGTCGCTTGGTACGTCGCTCGGCGTTTCGCTGGGCCCGTCGCTCGGCGTTTCGCTCGGGACGTCCTGTACGTCGCTCGGGACGTCCTGTACGTCGCTCGCGAGGTCCTCGCCGTTGGCACCTTCCGGCACTTGGTCCGGGGTTGGCGCGGCTTCTGCTTCGCCGTCCCCGTTCGTCGTCGGCGCTGCCTGCTCGGCGACCTCGCCGGCATCGCGCAACGTCGCGCTGACGGCGGCGTTCCGCGGCGGCGGCCTGCTCGGCTTCCTCGGCCTTGGTTTCGGCCTGCTCGATGATCCGGTCGGCCTGCTCGCGTGTCCAGACCGCCCATTTCCATCAGATCTTCCGGCTCGATCACCGAGAGGTCATCGTACGACAAGAACCCCTCGCCCACCAGTCGCTCGGCCAGTTCGTCGCTCACGCCTTCCAGGGCGCTGAAGCCCGGCGACCGCCTGGTTGAGTTGTTCTTCGAGCTCCTCGCGGGTCATGATCTCGATGTCCCAGCCGCAGAGCTTGCTGGCCAGTCGGACGTTCTGACCGCGGCGGCCGATGGCCAGGGAGAGTTGATCTTCGCGCACCAGAACGATCGCTCGCCCCAGCATCTGGCAGAGAATCACCTCGTCGACCTCGGCCGGCTGGAGCGCGTTGGGGATGAGCACCTGGGGGTCGTCGTTCCAGCGGACGATGTCGATCCGTTCGCCGCCGAGTTCGTCGACGATGTTCTTGATCCGGTTGCCGCGCACGCCAACGCATGCCCCCACGCAATCCACGCGCTGATCGCTGCTGCTGACCGCCACCTTCGTGCGGTAGCCCGGCTCACGGGCCATGGCCTCGCACCTCGATCACTCCGTCGGCGATCTCGGGGATCTCCTGCTCGAACAGCCGCTGGACCAGGTGCGGTCGGGTGCGGCTCAACACGATCCGCACGCGCGATCCCTGCTTGCGGACCTCGAACACGGTGGCCCGCACGCGCTCGTTGGTATGGTGCGATTCGCCGGGAATCTGTTCGCTCTTGGGAAGGATCGCTTCGGCGTTGGGCAGGGTGATCGGTCGCCGCGCCGCCCTCGTAGCGTTGGACGACGCCGGTGACCAATTGATCCTTCAGGTCGTGGTATTCGTCGAACAGCGCATCGCGTTCGGCCTCGCGGATTTTCTGGATCATCACCTGCTTGGCGGTCTGGGCGGCGACGCGCTCGGAGATTTCGCCTGGGGTCAAAGGTATACCCCGTTGTGACTGCCGCTGACCTCACCGGTTTCGCGATCGACACTCAGGACAACGTCCTCCTCTTCCCCGTAGTGCTTCTTGGCGGCCGAAACCAGGGCCGCCTCGATGCCACGGAAGATGATTTCCTTGTCGATGTTCTTCTCGCGGTGGATCGCGTCCACGATCCGCAGCAGTTCGCTGGGGTTCATCGAGTCTCACTTTCCCCGTCCGGGGGAACTTGTCCGTCCTTCAAATAGCCATCCGGCCGGTTCCACACCGCCCTTACCTGGTGCTCAACACTCTCCGCCGGCCCGGTTTGTTCGCGAAACAATACCTCCCACACTCACCCCACACCCCCGAAAAAACGGGCGCGAGGTGGCCGAAATCACTTCCGCACCGCAACTTAGCGGTCTACGCAATCTGGTAAGAATACCGGCCGCAAGCGAGGGTGTCAAGTCAACCGGGAGGGTCACTCTCGGTCGCTCGACCGAGGGTGACCCGCTTCACCCCACTATCATGGCGGGTATGGACTGGCTTTGCTCCACGACGCGCCGCCAACCCATTATACCGGTTCAAAAAAACACTGTCCCCCTGCTATGCGGTGGGGTGTGTAGGCGTTGCCGCCAGACGGGTGTGCTACGGAGCGAGGGGGGTATTCTGGAGCCCAAGAACCTCGGCAGCGCGGCGACTTCGCGGCTGCTCGGGGCGGTTGCGGCGATCCAGGGCGCAGGTTCCTTAACCCGGCAAGAAACCGTTCAGCCCGCCAGCTTTGCCACCAAGGCAACGCTGGCCTGCCCCTGGGGAGTGACGCTCACGTTGACGAAGCAGTAGCCGGACGAGACTCCGTTTTGCACGACGGCAAGAGAGCATCGCGGGTCCGGGGTCTGGTAGTTGAGCACGGGAAACAGGCGGTCGTGGTTCAGGGCGAGGGCCCCTGCGATCAGTTCGACCATCCCACTTCCGGCCCCAAGATTTCCGAACTGGCTCTTGGCTGCCACCACGGGGACCGGCTTGCTGCGGCTGCCGAAGACCTGATTGATGGCCCAGGCCTCTTCCTCGTCGCTGGTGCGAGTGCTCAACCCGTGCGCGTTGACGAACCCCACATCCTCTGGTCGGACGCGGGCGCCGGCCAAAGTGGCCACCAGCGCGTTGCGGATTGCCTGGTCTCGATGCGCCGCCATATTGGCACCGGCCACGGAGCTGGAGGCTCCGCCGAGCACTTCGCCGTAGATCGAGGCTCCCCGCGCCTTGGCCTGGCCCAACTCCTCGATGACCACTGCACCGGCTCCTTCCCCGAGTACCATGCCCGCCCGGTTGCGGTCGAAGGGCCGGCTGACCAAGGTGGGGTCTCCGTTGCCGGCGGCCAACTCCTCTTGCTGCAAGGCGTGCACGATTTTCAGGGGATGGAGGCGAGTGCCCGTGGCGCCTACGAGCATGACGTCGGCGCGACCTTGCGACACGATCTGGTATGCCTCGGTCAGGGCAGAGTTTGCTGCGGCTTCGCGGAGGGTAAGGGAATTGTTAGGGCCGCGCAAGTCGTTATAGATCGCCAAGTGGCTGGCGGGCATGTTGGGGAGGTACTTGAGCAGCCACAACGGCGACATCTTGGGCATCCCTTCGGTGGCCCAACGCCCGAAATCGAAACGGCCGCCCGCGTCCAGGCACTGAAGAATGCCTTCGGTGAACTCGTCGGGAAGGGAAACCATGTAGTCGCTGCCGAAGGAGATTCCGACTCGATCCGGGTCGAAGGAGCCGGGAGCGAAACCCGCGTTACTCAATGCCTTCTGGGCTGCCGCCACTCCCATCTGGCATTCGCGACACATCACCTTCAAGCCCTTGCGGAGGGCCTTGGTCTGTTCTTTTTCCAGAGGGCCGAAGTCTTCGATCCCTCCGTGGAACTCGCGTGCTTCGGCGCCGAAGGAGACGGGGAAAGCACCGAGGGGGGCCGACTTCAAAGGACCAACGCCGCTGCGGCCCGAGACGAGCGCATCCCACAGGGTCGCCAGATCGTTTCCGATCGGACTGACTACCCCCATACCCGTGATCACTACCCGGCGTCGTACGGCATCCATCGGTTCATCCATTCCGGAACAGAAGCCTGCCCCTGCGCTTGCCGTGCCACCCAATCTGAGCCACTACCGTGTGGCGGAGTGCGTTGTCCGACGGTTGGCTTCAGGGTGCGGTCCTTGCGGTCTTTTGAGACGCGCTATTTTAGACTTCGATCTAAGGAGAGTCGAGGGATTAGGCAGTTTGGGTGGTTGGTACTAGCGGGTGGCCCCAAGGGGTGAGGTTGGCTGTCCTTGGGAGAACTGCACCGAGCGGGGCGGTTTGCCGCGGCACTCGATGAGAAGGAGCAGGTCGGCACGGGCGGGCGCTGAGAGCACGGGCAGCGAGAGACCGGGGATCGGACCTTTGGGATCGCTTGGGACCGGCATGGCGACGACCCCTAACCCGATCAACAGCACCTGGTGACACGGCCAGCGAAATCGCTCGTGGAAGCGGAATTGAGCGACATTGCGGCACCTCGACCTTCGTTTGCTGGCGGGGTGCCGCAGCGGTGGGCACGTCCAACATAACGGGCACCAGTTTCTCGATCTGGTCGATCTCGCACTTGATGGCGGCGTCGATCAGCCGGCCATCGGCGGAGAGCAAGGGGCTGAATTCCAGGGAGAAGCCTTCGTCGACCACCGCGGACTGGGGCTCGAACCCCGGCCAGGTATCCGGCCGGAGTGCCACCTCGCGCAGGTAGTTGCGGCCTCGCACGGCCGAGACGACCGTGGCCTGACCGTTGCTGACCGAGAGTTCGGGTGCGTTGTGCTCGCGGAAATCTCCCCGGCGGCGGAGGTCGGCCAGCAGCATGGCGGCCCCCTCTTTTTCCAAGAGCCAAGCCTGAACGCCCGGGGTTTGGGTCTGCACGGGCATGAGGAGCCGTTGCACGCGGCGCGCGCCAACTGGGGCTGTCGACGGTGATCAGGCGGAGTCCGAAGGACTGAGGTTCGGGGTCGTTGCGGACGAAGCGCTCGACGATCTCGGCCACCACGTTCTGCACGGGCGGGGTGTGATAGACGCGGAGTGTTTTGGGGGTGGCATTGAGGATCGCCAGGGTCTCACCGGTCCAGGCGTCGTAACCGGTTTCGCGGAGGATCCAGTCGACGATCGCCTGTTCGGGACGGCGCGTGTTGGTGATTCGCAGGGTATACGAGCTCAAGTCGTATTCGCGCCACAGTTGCCCATGTTCGTTGGGAAGCTGGCCGGTCCCGGAAGTCACGTGAACCGACGGGGCCGGGAGGCTGGCGCTGACGGCGGGCGCGGGGGCCGCGGCAGGCGCCGATGCGGGGGCCGCAGTCGGGGCCCCAGGAGATGGGCGGATGACCGAGGCATCGGCCTGCGCTGCGCTTTTCCATCCTGGGACGGTGCCGGCGTCGGGCGCCGGAGTCTGGCGCAGCGCACCACAAACAAGAAGCAGGCAAACCGCCGCGGAAACCGTTCGCGACGCCATGCTTCAGCCTCCTTGCCGAAGTTGCCGGCATGTCCCTCAATCGCCGTTGCGGAGTTGGCCGACGATCAGCGAGGCATTGTGGCCGCCGAAGCCGAAGCTGTTGGACATCGCCGCCGTGAGCTTCCGCTCGCCGGGCCTGGTTGGGCGTGTAGTCCAGGTCGCAGGCCGGATCGGGCGTCGTGATAGTTGATCGTCGGCGGAATCGACCCCGCTGGACCGCGAGCACGGTCGACCACCAGTTCGACGCCGCCGCTGGCCCCCAGCAGGTGCCCCAACTGGCTCTTGGTGCTGGAGATGCTCACGCTTCCGGGCGTGCTCGCCGAAGACCGTCTTGATGGCCGCCGTCTCGGCCTGGTCGCCCAGCGGCGTGCTGGTGCCGTGGGCGTTGATGTAGCCGACGTCCGTCGGGGTCGACGCCGGCGTCCTCGATGGCACGGCACATCGCCTTGGCCGCGCCGACCCCGTCCTTGTCGGGCTGGGTGATGTGGCTGCCGTCGGCGCTGGCGCCGTAGCCGAGCATTTCGGCGTAGATCCGGGCGCCGCGGCGCCTTGGCGTGCTCGAGCTCTTCGAGGACCAGCACGCCGGCCCCTTCGCTGAGCACGAAGCCGTCGCGGTCGGCGTCGAACGGGCGGCTGGCGCTGGTCGGGTCGTCGTTGCGCTCCGAGAGGGCCCGCATGGCGCCGAAGCCGCTGATGCCCATCGGCGTGACCGCGGCCTCGCTGCCGCCGGTGATCATCACGTCGGCGTCGTCGTACTGGATCGATCTTGAAGGCGTCGCCGATGGCGTTGGTGGCGCTGGCGCAGGCCGTGACCACGGCCTGCGTCGGGCCCCGCAAGCCGAACTGGATCGAGATCTGCCCGCTGGCGGCGTTGACCATCAGCTTGGGGATCGTGAAGGCCGAGACCTTGTCGGGCCCTTTTTCCAGCAGCCGCGCAGTGCTGCACTTCGATCTCCTCCAGCCCGCCGATGCCCGAGCCGAGGATCACGCCGCAGCGGAAGGGGTCTTCCTTGGAGAAGTCGAAGCCCGCGTCGCGCACCGCGTCGATCGCGCCGACCAGCGCGAACTGGGCGAAGCGATCGAGCCGCTTCGCTTCCTTGCGCGGGCATGTAGCCGTCGGTCGACCAGTCGCGGATCTCGCCGCCGAAGCGGGAACGGAACCGCGACGTGTCGAAGCGCTCGATCGTGCGAACCCCGCTCTCGCCGTTGCAGAGTCGCGTCCAGAGGTCCTCGACCTTGCAGCTCAGCGAGGTGACCGCACCCAGACCCGGTGACGACGACGCGGCGTTTCATGAGACGTTCGCCAGACTGGTGTTCCTGCTCTCGACTGCCTTCTCGATGTGCTCGATCGCCTGACCGACGGTCTGGATCTTCTCGGCCGCGTCGTCGGGAATGTTGATGTCGAACTCTTCTTCGAGTTCCATCACCAGTTCGACGGTGTCCAGCGAGTCGGCACCCAGATCGTTGACGAAGTGACGTCTCGCGGGTGATCTGGTCCTTGCTGACGCCGAGCTGCTCGGCCACGATGTCAATGACTCGTTCTTCAACTGAGGCCACCTGCACGGTCCTCCTGAAACCCACGAAACTGGAGGGAGCGACACAGCATTACCCCGCTGTCACTGTCCAGCGGATAGATGCCACTCCGGAAAAGTCACAAATCCTAACGCTCGTGTCTCGCATCCTGCCAACCCAACAAGATATAGCGACTTTTCCGACTGCGTGTCTATACGTCTCTCGCCACTCTGGCGGGATCGCATCCTGTGCAATCGCCCCAGACTCGTTAGTTATCCTGTCAGCCCGCCGTCGACCGTCAGCACTTGGCCGGTGATGAAGCTGGCCGCCTCGCTGGCCAGGAAGAGCACGGCATCGGCCACGTCCTGCGGCTCGCCCAAGCCGGCCCAGCGGGATCTCGTTTCTTGATCTCCGCCAGCACCTCCTCCCCCAGGGCCGCGGTCATCTCGGTGGCGATGAAGCCCGGGGCCACGGCGTTGACGGTGATATTGCGGCCGGCCAGTTCCTGGGCGACGGTCCGGGTCAGGCCGATCACCCCCGCCTTGGAGGCCGAGTAGTTGGCCTGGCCCGGGTTGCCCATCAGCCCGGAGACGCTGGCGATGTTGATGATCCGCCCGCGCTGGCCCTTCATCATCGGCCGCGCGGCCGCCCGGGTGAACAGGAACGTGCCCCGGAGGTTGATGCCCATCACCGCGTCCCACTGCTCGTCCTTCATCCGCATGACCGAGGTTGTCGCGGGTGATGCCGGCGTTGTTGACGAGGATGTCCAGCCCGCCCCAGGTCTTGACCACCTCGTCGACCACCTCGTTGACCCGCTCGCTGTCGGTCACGTCGCAGGCGAAGGCCTCGCCGTCCCGCCGGCCGCCTCGATCGGCCGCGACCGTCTCGAGCAAGGTCTCGGCATTGACGTCGACGCAGGCGACCTTGGCCCCGGCGGCGGCCAGCGTCTCGGCGATCGCCCGGCCCAGGCCGCGGCGCGGCTCCGGTGACGATCGCCACCTGGCCGCGTCAGATCCGGTCGATGAGGCGACATCTGCGTGGTCTGCTCATCAGTGGCATTCGATCCGGATTCGAGATGTCGACGTTGCGAGCGCCACGCTTACGGCTGTCGCTCCGTCAACGCCTCCACACTTCCACGCTCTGGCACGCCACCTTGCGGTCGATCCGCCGCAGCAGCCCGCGCAGCACGCGGCCCGGGCCCGACCTCGTAGAACTGGTCGAAGCCCTGCTGCGAGCAGGTACCGCATCGAGTCTTCCCAGAGGACCGGGTGCGAGGATCTGCTGGACCAGCAGCTGGCGGATCTCCTCCGGATCGTCGTGCGGCCGGGCATCGACGTTGGAGATCGACCGGGATCCGCGGCCGGTGCATCGGCACGCCGGCCAGGGCCTCGGCCAGCCGCTCGTCGGCCGGGCGCATGATCGGCGTGTGAAACGCCCCGGCCACGGCCAGCGGAACGGCCTTCATCGCCCCGAACGCCTGCGGCCACCTCGGCCGCCCGCTCGCAGGCCGCGTTCGTGCCCGAAATGACGATGTTGCCCGGGCAGAGCAGGTTGGCGATTTCCAGGACGTCGTCGCCGCGGACCTTCTCGCACAGCGGCTTCGACCTGCGACCCGCTCCAGGCCCAGGATGCTGACCATGCCGCTGGGCGTGGCGTCGGAGGCCTCCTGCATGGCCGCCCCGCGCTGCTGGACCAGCGTCAGGCCGTCTTCGAACTCCATCACGCCGGCGAAGACCATCGCCGTGTACTCGCCCAGGCTCAGCCCGGCCGCCGCTTCGCAGGCGAGGACCACGTCGGGCGACTCGGCGCGCAGCGCCTCCAGGGCGGCCAGGCTGGTGACGAACAGGGCCGGCTGGCTGTAGACGGTCGAATCGAGTTGCTCGGCCGGCCCTTCGAAGCAGAGCTTGGCCAGGTCGTAGCCCAGGACCTCGCCGGCGCGGTCGTAGAGCCGCCGGCGCCGCGGGAGCGACTCGGCGAGCCGCTTGCCCATGCCGACCGTCTGGCCCCCTGTCCGGGAAAGAGAAATGCGATCTTGCTCAAGGTGCCGGTCCTCTGCTGCTGCCTCGGATTCGGTCTCGACGACCTTCCGGCCCATGTAGTGCCCGCAGTTCGGGCAGACCACGTGCGACGGCACCGCCGTGCTGCACTGCGGGCAATCCAGGAACTGCTTGGGCTTCTTGGCGTCGTGGGCCCGGCGGGTGCCGGTCCGCGCGTTGCATTGTCTGCGTTTTGGAACAGCCATGTTACTCCTGGACTATCTCACTGGGCCGGCCCCGCCGGGGCCCACGAGTATGGAAGGCTTGGCGGGGAGCCAAACGGGATATCCTAAATACCCTGGGGGCGGGTGTCAACGAGCGGGGATCAGTCTGCGAGCATCGCGCGGAGGTCGTTTCGCGCCACGTCGAGGGCCTCGGGCAGCTTGGCGGGGTCCTTGCCGCCGGCCTGGGCCATGTCGGGCCGGCCGCCGCCCCCGCCACCGACTGACGCTGCGGCCGCCGCGGACCCACTTCACCGCGTCGAGCCCCTTCTCGACCAGGTCGCGGCTCAGCCCGGCGATCAGCGTCACTTTCCCTCCGTCCTGCGGCTGGCCAGGAGGACGGCCATCGGGCGAGGCCTTGCGGCGCAGCTGGTCGATCAGCTCGCGCATGACTCTGGACGTGCCGTCGGGCACTTCGGCGACGACGACCTTCGGACCTGCTGGACCTCGACGGCCTGGCGCAGCAGGAGCATCTGCGGCCTGACGCCTTCGGCCTTGGCGCCGGCGGCCAGCTTGCTTCTTGAGTTGGCGGACCTCCTTGCGCCAGGGCGGCTACGCGCTGCGGGCACTTCCTGGGGCGCGGTGCGGAGCGAGCGCCGCGTCTCGGCGCAGCGCCGCTTCGGTCTCACGCACGTGCTCCCAGGCGGCCATGCCGGTCAGCGCGGTGATGCGGCGGATCCCCTTGGCGATGCTCTCCTCGCCGACGATCTTGAACAGGCCGATCTGCGAGCTGTTGGTCAGGTGCGTGCCGCCGCACAGCTCCTTGCTGAACTCGCCGATCGAGACCACGCGGACGATGTCGGGATACTTCTCGCCGAAGAGCATCATCGCCCCGAGCTTCTGGGCCTCGTCCTTGGGCATCAGCGTCCACTGCGACGGGCACGCTCTCCACGGACCCGCTCGTTGACCTCGCGCTCGATCGCGTCGAGCTGCTCGGGCGTGAGGGCCTGGTCGTAGTTGAAGTCGAAGCGCAGCAGGTCGGGCTCGACCTTCGAGCCCTTCTGCTGCGTCTGCGTGCCCGAGGTGCTTTCGCAGGGCGTAGTGCAGCAGGTGCGTGGCCGAATGGGCGCGGCGGATCGCCTGCCGCCGCGGCGGATCGACGCGGGCCGAGACCGTGTCCTTGTAGCTCAGCTTGCCCTGCGCGCAGATAGCCGACGTGCAGGGTGAAGCCGTCCTCGACCTGCGTGTCGATGACCTCGAAGCGGACGCCGGGGCCGACGCAGTCTCGCCGGTGTCGCCGACCTGGCCGCCCATCTCGCCGTAGAACGGCGTCCGGTCGAGGACGACGGCCGACCGGCTGCTTTGCCGTCGATCTCGTCGAGCTTGTAGGAGAGCTGATCGCCGACGATCAGGCCCACGACCACGGCGCCGTCGGCCGTTTCGCGCGTCGTAGCCGACGAACTCGGTGCCGTGCATGGTCTTCTTCAGCTCGTCGAGCGGTCCCTGCTTGAACAGGGCCACGCGCCGGCCCGCGCCGGAGGCCTCTTCGTGCTGCTGCTGGGCCTGCGCGGAAGCCTTCCCAGTCGAACTCCAGGCCGCGCTCGGCGGCCAGGGTCTCGGTCAGTTCGGGCGGGAAGCCGTAGGTCTGGAGCAGGTCGAAGGCCTCGCGGCCCGGGACCGTCTTCGACTTGCTTGGCGGCCGTCTGGTCGAGCAACCGTTCTCGACGCGGGGCATGCCGGCGTTGATGATCTCGAAGAACTGCGCTTCCTCGTTCCGCAGCCCCTGGGCCACGCGCTCGACCGTTTCCTGCAACTCGGGATACGGGCCGCTTCATCATCTCGGCGACCACGCCCGGCAGCTGGCAGAGGAACGGCTCGTGGACGCCCATCTGGTAGCCGTCCAGCACGGCGCGGCGGATCAGCTTGCGGATGACGTAGCCCTGCTTCTCGTTGCTCGGGATAGACGTTCTCGTGGATGGCGAAGGTGCAGGCGCGGACGTGGTCGGCGATGCGGCGCAGGCGGCGGCCGTTGTCGCGATTCGGGCTCGTAGCGTGACGCCGCAGACCTCGGCCGCGGCCTCGACCAAGCGGCCGGAGGATGTCGATGTGGAAGTTCGATCTCCACGCCCTGCAGCACCGAGGCGGTCCGCTCGAGGCCCATGCCGGTGTCGATGTTCTTGCTCGGCAGCGGGCGGAGGTTGTTGGGCGGCGTCGCCGACGCGGTTGAACTGGGTGAAGACCAGGTTCCAGATCTCGACCTTGCCGCGCGGCGTGTGGAAGTAGATCTCGCTGCACGGGCCGCAGACGCCGTCCGGCCCCTGGCTGGGGGCGTTGGCCGGCCAGAAGTTCTCGTCCTCGCCCAGCCGCTCGATCCTCTCGGCCGGCAGGCCGATCTCGTCGGTCCAGATGTCGGCCGCCTCGTCGTCGTCCAGGTAGACCGTGGCCGACAGCTTGCTCCGGGTCCAGGCCGAGCCACTTCTTGCTCGGTCAGGAACTCCCAGGCCCAGTGGATCGCTTCGCGCTTGAAGTAGTCGCCGAAGCTGAAATTGCCCAGCATCTCGAAGAAGGTGTGGTGGTAGGCCGTGCGGCCCACGTTGTCGATGTCGCCGGTGCGGAGGCACTTCTGGCAGGTGGTGGCCCGGGTGAATTCCAGCTTGCAGCGGCCGAGGAAGTGGTCCTTGAACTGGTTCATCCCGGCCGGGGTGAACAGCACCGAGGGGTCCCAGCGGGGGACCAGCACGTCGCTGGGTCGGCGGACGCATCCCTTGCGTCTCGAAGAAGCGCAAGGTATTTTTCGCGGAGTTCGTCGGCTTTCATCGCTCAGGCTATCCAACAGGGTGGGGCCACCGGGGGTCGAAACTACCATGATATCGGCACCTCCGGCGCGTGAAAAGACAAAAGCCGCGGCGGTTGGGTTCGAGGGTCGAGGATGCGGCATGCGCCGCAGTAGCGGCGTCGAGGCAATTCCGAGGAGGGGGACGGGCCTCGACAAGGGCCCACGGACCGGCACCGCGCTAAGAACGATCCCAGCGGCGCCGCTGCGGCTCTGTGCGGCCGGAGAAGCACGGCACGTCCCAAGGTTCCGGGATCGGCTCTAAGAACCTATCCCAGAACTACCGCTGGAACGCTGTGCGGCCGGGAAATCACAGCACCTCCCAAGGTTCTGGGATCGGCTCTAAGAACCTATCCCAGAACCGCCGGAGAAACGCTCCGCGGCCGGAGTATCCGGAGGTGCCAGTGCGTTTTGGGATCGGCTCTAAATACGTCGGCGCCGGTCTAGGCGCCGGGAACGGTGATGTTGCGGACCGGTTCGGAGCCTTTGTCATCGATGACGCGGAGCTGGACCGGCCCGCGTTGCGACGCCACCGCCTCGCGGAACTGACGGGGCGTGCGGACCACGGCTGCGCTGGACGTGGCTGATGAGCATTCCGGGTCGCATGCCGGCCTCCCAGGCCGGCGTGGCTTGTTCGACGTCGGTGACGGCGACCGCGTCGAGGGTCGCGCCGCCTGGGGCACGAGTGGGCAAGGCGTCGTGAACCGCACTGAGGTAATCGACGCGCAAGCCGCGCCAGAGAGGCGGCAGCGTGGTGGCGATCTTCTTGCCCGGCACGCGGTACTTGGTCAGTTCGACCTCGACGTCCAAGCGGCGCTGATCACGGAGAATCCCCAGACGCGCGACGGAGTCCAAGGGGAGCTTGCTCACCTCGAGGATCAGATCGTCGGAATCGCGGATGGGGCGGCCGTTGACCGAAGTGATCGAATCTCCGCGCGCAGACCGTGGCGTGCCGCGGGCATGCCCGGCATCGCGCGTTCGATGATCGGTCCGGGCGGCGCGGAGGAAGGGAGTTCCGAGGGGACGTTGCGGAGCCGAATGCCGAGGAATCCGTATTCGACTTCCCTTCCCTGCGCAAGGCCTCCAGGGCCCGCCGAAAGGTGGCGTCGACGGGCATGGCGTATCCGGCCGCTTCCTCGTAGCCGGGTACGGCGGGAATCGCCGTGGTGAGACCGACCATCTCGCCGCGGAGGTTGAGCAGCGGGCCGCCGCTGGTGCCGAGGTTGAGCTTGGCATCGGTCTGGATGAGTGTGCCGAAGTGGTGGATCGTGGGCTTGGCGGTTTCCGGATCGCCGGGGACCGCGGGCGCCTTTCGCGCGAGGTTGGCGACGATGCCCCAACTGGCGCTGGTTTGGCCGTCGCGCGCGATGGCGAAGGGATTGCCGAGGGCGACCACGAACTGCCCCTTGCGCAGGTTCGCCCCGTCTCCGAGGGTGATTACGGGAAGATCGAGGGCGCCGGGACGGGGCGGCGCATCGGCCTCGGGGGCGAGCATGGCCAGATCGCTGCGGGGGTCGGCGGCGATCACGCGTGCTCGGTACACGGTCCGGTCGTGCGCGGTGACGTAGTAATCGCTTTCCTCTCCCAAGGCGTGGTAGACCGTGAGCACCCGGCCTTGGCGGTCTACGACGACTCCGGTGGCGTAGTCGTTGGGGATGAAATCGGCGTGCGTCGGCTGGAGGGCCGAGCCGGGATCCGCCCGAGGGCGGCCGAACGGATCGGGTCGGAGTTCGAGATTGAGCATTTCGCCCGGGCGCGGGCGGCGAACGCGGGCGATGGCGACGACGGATTTCTCAGCCTTGGCGATCACTTCGACCAGGGCCGATTCCACGGCCGCAGCCGCCGAAGCGGCATCGGGCGCCTGAGCCGAGAGGGGCCGAGGCAGAAGGAGAATGAAGAACAGCGAAAGCGTTGCCCGCCGCGCGGCTGTCATGTTCGGCTCCCGGGCCTGCCGATCGAAACTACCCCATTATAGGGCCGGCGGTGGGAGGCGGAAATGGGGGGCAGGAGTGGGGGCGGAGGCTCAAATCACGATCCGAGCACCCCTGCCCTACCCTGCCCCGATCTTCCACGCCAAGGAGGTGGCGCACAACAGCGAGGTGGCGCACTACGAGCCGTGCACGACTCAAAGCTCTTCGTCTTCTTCCGCGGCGGGGGCGGCGGCGTCTGAAGCTTCGGCAGCGGGCGGGCCAAGATTGACGGCGGAGAGCACTTTCTGCTTGAGTTCCTCAACGATCGCGGGATTTTCCTTGAGGTACTGGCGGGCCTTCTCGCGCCCCTGGCCGAGTTGCACGTCTCCGTAGCGGAACCAGGCCCCGACGCGGCACGACGAGCTTCAGGTTCATGGCCAGATCCAGGACGTCGGCCTCGTAGCTGATGCCGTCGGCATGCATCATGTCGAACTCGGCGGCGCGGAAAGGCGGAGCGACCTTGTTTTTCACGACCTTGCACTTCACGCGTTGGCCGATGACCTCTTCGCCTTCCTTGAGCTGACCGATGCGGCGAACGTCGAGGCGGCAGGAGGAGTAGAACTTCAGGGCCCGGCCGCCGGGCGTGGTTTCCGGCGAACCGAACATGACGCCGATCTTCTCGCGGATCTGGTTGATGAAGAGCACCGCGGTTTTGCTCTTGGCGATGGCACCGGTGAGCTTGCGGAGCGACTGGCTCATCAGACGGGCCTGAAGGCCGACATGCGTATCGCCGATGTCGCCTTCGAGCTCTTTCTGGGGCACCAGCGCGGCGACGGAATCGATGACGACAATGTCGACCGCATTGGACTTGATGAGCATTTCGCAGATGTGCATCGCCTCTTCGCCGCTGCTGGGCTGGCTGACCAAGAGGGTCTCGAGGTCCACGCCCAGTTTCTTGGCCCAGGAGGGGTCGAGGGCGTGCTCGGCGTCGATGTACGCGGCGATGCCCCCCAATCGCTGCGCCGGCGACGACGTGCAAGGCGAGGGTGGATTTGCCGCTGGACTCGGGTCCGAAGACCTCGACGATACGACCGCGGGGGATTCCTTGGCCGCCCAGAGCGATATCGAGGGCGAGGCTGCCGGTAGGAATGCCTTCGATCTTGGCGAAGTGGTCGGAACCGAGGGCCATAATCGCCCCTTCGCCGAACTGCTTCTCGATCTGGGCCACCGTGGTCTTCAGCGCGGGATGCGCTTCGAGCATGTCCTCGGCCGATCCCTTTTTCTCCGACCCATCGGCGGCCGCCTTCGCTTTGCCTTGCTTCTTGGCCATTTCGTGATTCATCCTTGTCTTGGTGGCACTGACCATGGGCAGTTCCTCGTGGCGGTCTGGAAGGACGCGACAGGCCGGCCGAACCGGCGGGCCGCAGGAAGTGGACGCCTGTATAGTATACGGACGTCCACCACCGACTTCAAGACCTTTTTTCCCCTCGAATTGCCCGGGGAGAGCAGACGTTGCGGATTCTAACACCTCGTGGCGGGTGGTGCCGAGAGGGGCGGGTGATGATTACCGTTGTCGGCGGCAGGGACGACACCCACTAGGAGCGTATTTCGGGGGCGGTTTCGGACTTCTGAGCTACACTTGGGAGAACTGACATCTCTGGCGGATGGATTCACCGGGTGGTGTGATTCCCTGTTGGAGGGGATCCGTCCATCGGCAGAACTACAGAAATGGGAGGTCTAACGTGTATTCCATCAATAAGAAGCCCTGGGGTTTCATGCTGGTTTTCGGCGGAACGATTGATGCCGATGAGATGGCGCTGTGGGTGAAGGAGGCGGAAGCGGCGCTTACCTCCCAAAATGAGAAGTTTGGGGTGCTCGTGGATATGCGGACCCTCGCCCCCTTGAGCGCCGATGCGCAGGCGGAGATGCAAAAAGGGCAGAAGCTCTTCAAGGGGAAGGGGATGGAGCGTTCAGCCGTTATCCTGAATAGCGCCGTGGTCACCATGCAGTTTCGCCGCATCGCCAAAGAAACCGGTATTGCCGCGTGGGAGCGCTACATCGACGCGTCCAAGCACGCCGACTGGGAGAAAATGGGTGTTGCCTGGCTTACTGCGGGTACGGAGCCTAAGGAGTAGCGACACTTACTCCCATCACTCTGATCCGACTGCCGGACCGGCGAAGGAATACCGGCGGCAGACCTGTGATGCCGCGGATGTGATTGGCGTATCCGAGGGGCGGCCGAGTCTCAATCGCCGCCCAGCGGTGCCCGACCCATGGCCTCGTAGATTGGGCCTCCCCGCTGCAAATTACTCGAGAAGATCACGAGTTCTTCGACCGGCATCTGGCCGGCCTGGAAATCGGCCAGCTCTCCGAGGACGCGGGGGAAATCGGGGCCCAAGCGGGCGTTGCTGCGCACGCGGCCGATGGTCAGATGGGTGCGATAGCGACGGGACTCGCGGCGGAACCCGAAGGGCCGCAGGGCCTTTTCGACGTGCTCGACCAGGTCCGCCATTTGTTCGTCTCCTTGGCCGGCGCCGACCCAAATGGTCTGGGGACGGCGGAGGTTGGGAAACGCGCCGGCGCCGCGAATTTCCAGGGTGAACGGCGAGGTTTCGGCGACGGATTTTTCGACGGCGGCACAGACGGGGGCGACGTCGTCGGCATCCAGTTCGCCGAGGAACTTGACGGTCAGATGGAGGTTTTCGGGACTGACCCACTTCACGTCGGGTCCGGCCGGGCGGAGCTTTTCGATCAAGGCCGCGGTTGCCTTGCGGATCGCGGGATCGATTTCCACGGCGATGAAGGTACGGATGCGCTGGGCCATGATGGCGGGACGGGTTGGATCGGCTCCTGACGTGCGGCGGTCGAGAGGGGACACGGGGCCGCGGCGGCGAGCAAACTCCTGGAGGTGAACTTTCCGAGGTCCGCTGCGTGCGGGGCTCAGAACGTGAGCATCTTTCGGTATTCGTCCATGCGGTGGTCGAGGTCGGCGCGTTCGATCTTGCGAAGGCGATCGAGGCTGAAATCCTCGACGGTGAAGCTGGCCACGCAGGATGCCGTAGGCCATGGCTTCCTTGAGGGTCTTGGGCTCGAAGTTGCCCTGCTCGGCGAGGTAGCCCATCATGCCGCCGGCAAAGCTGTCGCCGGCGCCGGTGGGGTCGACGACCTGCGGCGTCGGGATAGGCCGGCAGGACGTAGGTTTCGTGCTTGCTGAAGAACATGGCCCCGTGCTCGCCCTTCTTGATGACGACGAAGTGCGGGCCCATGTCGCGGACCGTGTGGCCGGCGCGGACGAGGTTGTCGTCGCCGGTGAGCAGCTTGGCTTCGCTGTCGTTGAGCACCAGGCCGTCGATCCGCTTGAAGAAGGACGTCCAAGCTGGTCGCGCTGGGTCTTGATCCACAGGTCCATCGTGTCGGCCACGCGGAGGTCGGCGCCGGGACACTGCTTGAGGACTTGAAGTTGCAGGTCGGTCGAGCCGTTGGCCAGGAACAGGTAGCTGGCAGCGGCGGAACTCCTCGGGCAGGACTGGATCGAACTCGATCCATGACATTCAGGCTGGATATCGAGCGTATCCCGCGTCGTTCATGTTCGAGCTGGTACTTGCCCCGCCAGCGGAAGGTCTTGGCGCCGGGGATTACTTGCAGGCCGGCGGTGTCGATATTGCGGGAGCGGAGCAGCTCGGTATGCTCGCAGGGCCAGTCCTCGCCGACCACCCCGACGAGGCGGACGGAGGTGAAATAGCTGGCGGCGTAGGAGAAGAAGACCGCCGAGCCGCCGAGCAGGTTCTCGCGCGTTTCGGTGGGAGTTTCGACGCTATCCAGAGCGACCGAGCCAACGACGAGCAACGGCATGCGCCACGATCCTTCGAGTTGTGGTGAGGGGCTGCTGGTTTTTGCCTTTCGAGCCACGCCCATTATCAGGCTTTGGCGGCAGGCGACAAGGGTTCATCGGTGCTCAGCAGTATAGTGATGGCGGGCCTTCGTCTTGCCCGAGATACCGGTCTGGCGTGGGTCGGACTGGTGGGATTTGCTCTTCTGAGGTTCAATCGTGTGCGCGGCACTGGGAAGCAGGACGCGGGCTGTTCTGATCTCGCGGCGGGATAAGTCGGGGGATTTGGGGTGAGGCTGCGGTGCGTGGAGGGGGTTGGCAGGCGGGAGGCAGGATGGGTGAGGGGGGGACGAGCTGAGCGAACGGCCGATTTCTGCCGAATAGTATGGATTAGGTGGAGAAAGATGGCATTCGGTAGACGCTTCCAAGTCGACGACCGTCGGCGTCGCATGCTCAACGACGCGATCGTGAACTCCGGCGCGGCCAAGCGAGGCACGCGGCGGGGGCGAGCGGCGTTGCGCGGCGGAGTTGGTGTCGGAGAACTACGGCAACGCGGAGTTCCTGCACGAGCAGCGTTGTCTGACCGATTTGATTCCGACGCGGCCGGTGACCCTGGCGGCGGTGCTGCTGGCGGGTGCGATCGTGGTCGGCGTGCTGGTGGAGCTGTACCTGCTGATGCCCCGGGTGGCCGCCGGCTCGCCTGGGGGCCGGATCGCGGCCCTGGACCTGGCCCAGCGCGGCAGTCTGGCTACCTGGTGTTCGTCGACGATGCTGGCCGCGGCAGGGCTGACGGCGATCATAATCTACACGATTCGCCGCCATAAGCGCGACGACTACCACGGCCGGTATCGGGTGTGGCTGTGGGCCGCGGTTTGCTGGATCGTGATGAGCATGGACGCCACGGCCGGGGTGCGCTATGGGCTGGGCGGGGCGCTGGCGGCGCTGGCGGGAACTCCCTTGTTCGGGGACGGCGCGATCTGGTGGATCGCCGGCTACGGCTTTTTCGTGGGCGGGATCGGCACCCGGCTTGCCGTGGACATGCGGAGCTGCCGGCTCTCGACGGCCACACTGGTGCTTTCCGCGGTCGGCTACGCTTTTGGCGCGGTGCTTCGTTTGGGCATGCTTACCGGGTGGACCGTTGAGAGTCGCATCGCGGCAATTCAGGGGGCGATGCTCTCGGCCAACCTCTTGGTGCTGATGGCGATGCTCGTTCATGCGCGGCACGTGCTTCTGGACGCCCAGGGACGGTTGCCGCGAAGGCGCAGGGAAGAGGAACCCGACGAGGAGGACCAGGGGGAATCGGAAGAGGATGAGGTGGCCCGCGGCGGGATCATCGCGGTGCATCCGCCCCACGCGGCGCCGCGTCCGATCTCGCCGGCGTTTGCCGGCAACCGCGGGGTGCAGCCCGGGCCGGCCGCGCCGTTGGTCGCCGTGCAGAAGACGGCTGCTGTCCCGCTCGTCGCAGCGCCCGTGCAGCGCAAGCTCACCAAGCAAGAGAAGAAGGCGCTGCGAGACCGGCTTGACCGCATGCGGCAGCAGCGGGAGCAAGCGGGTTGATCCGCGGACGGCGGCCGTTGGCGTTCAGGAAAGCCCGGCCGTGGCTGGCCGGTGCGCCACAGGCAGGAGTGGGTCGGAGGGCGAGGCCGCCGGCCAAGTTGCCTGGACATCCGGGGGCGGATTCGGTTTACTGAAGACTTGTCTGGACGACTTTTCGCAACAGGCAAGCTCTGAGGGGAGGAGAGTGCCTCGGAGCGACGCTTCTTGGGTGAGCGTTGTCACTTCGCCATATCCCCCATCTTGATATCCTTTATTCCGGAGTTGTCTGACGCTGATGGTTCGCACACGCTTTGCTCCCAGTCCGACCGGGTATCTGCATATTGGCGGGGTCCGCACCGCGCTGTTCTGCTGGCTTTTTGCGCGTCAGCACGGCGGGCAGTTCATCCTGCGGATCGACGACACCGACCAGGAGCGGAACGTGGAGGAGGCGCTGGCGCCGATCCTGCACGGGTTGCGGTGGCTGGGCATCGACTGGGACGAAGGGCCCGAGGTCGGCGGACCGTACGCGCCGTATTATCAGTCGCAGCGGCTGCACCTCTACCAGGCGGCGGTCGAGAAGCTGCTTGGAGCGGGGCTGGCCTATCGCGACTACGCCACGACCGAGGAGATCGCAGGCCGAGCGCGAGGCGGCGCGAGCGCGAGAAGCGGTCGTTTCGTCTACAGCCGGCGCTGGATGGCCGAGACGCCGGCCGACGCGGCCCGCTTCGAGGCCGAGGGGCGGAAGGCCGTGGTGCGGCTGAAGATGCCGCGCGAGGGCACGCTGGTGCATCGACGACCTGGTCCGCGGCCGGGTCGAGTTCGAGTGGGCCCGGGAGCAGGACCACGTGGTGCAGCGGGCCGACGGCTCGTGCCTGTATCACCTGGCCAGCGTGGTGGACGACGAGCGATTTCGGCATCACGCACGTGATCCGCGCCGAGGAGCATCTGTCGAACACGCCGCGGCAGGTGTTCATCGTCCAGGCGCTCGGCTACGGCTGCCGCGAGTACGCCCACCTGCCGTTCGTGGCCGAGCCGGGCAGCCGCAACAAGCTCAGCAAGCGGAAGCTCGACAAGTACCTGAAGAACCGCGACTTCGCCGAGCTGATGGAGCACGGCCGGCAGATCGCCGCAGGCGATCGGGCTCGAGACGAGCGCCGGAGACGTTCAACCCGGTGATCATCGATTTCTACGAGCAGGTCGGTTACCTGCCCGAGGCGATCATCAACTACCTGGTGCTGTTGGGCTGGTCGCTGGACGACAAGACCGAGGATTTCACGCCGCGAGGAACTGATCGGCAATTTCTCGCTCGAGCGGGTGAACAAGGCCCCGGCCAGTTTCGACCCGCAAGAAGCTCATGGCCTTCCAGGACCGGCACATGCAGCGCGTGCCGCTGGAGAAGAAGGTCGAGATGGTGCTGCCGTACTTGCGGCAGGCGCGTTGGGTTGCCGACGACCAGCCGGGCCTTCGGGCTAAGGTCACGCGGATCGTCGCGGCGGCCGGCGACCGGATCAAGGATGGCCGGCGACATTCTCAACTACCGCGAGTTCTTCGTGGCCGACGAGCAATTGCGCCTACGACGAGAAGGCTTTGGCCAAGGCGCTGGGCAAGGCCGGCGCGGCAGACCTGCTGTCGGAGTATCGCCAGGAACTCCAGCACGTGCAACCGTTCGAGGCAGCCGAGTTCGACCGATTGACGCACGACTTCGTCCAAGCCCGAGAAATCAAGATCGGCGACATCATCCACGCGATCCGCGTGGCGACGACGGGCAAGTCGATCGGCTTCGGGCTGTTCGACATCCTGGCGATTCTGGGCCGGGACGAGGTGGTGAGACGGATCGACGCGACGCTGCGGTGCGCGGTGAAAAGCTGATCAGGACGCATGGAACGCGTCAGGATCCGAGTCGCTCGGAATCGAATCATGAGCAACGGCAATGCATCGGGCTCGACCGACTTCATCCGCGAGATCATCGACGAGCACAACCGGACGGGCCGGTTCGGGGGCGCGTGCGACGCGGTTTCCGCCCGAGCCGAACGGCTACCTGCACATCGGCCACGCCAAGTCGATCTGCCTGAACTTCGGCATCGCCGCGGATTACGGCGGGCATGTTCAACCTGCGCATTGACGACACCAACCCGTCGAAGGAAGAGTCAGGAGTACGTCGACTCGATCATCGAGGACGTGCGCTGGCTGGGCGTGGTGGCAGGGGATGCGCGACGACGATACGCACGCCGGGGTGCTCTACGCCTCGGACTATTTCGACCAGATCTACGAGTGGGCGATCGAGGCGATTCGCAAGCGGCAAGGCCTACGTGTGCGACCTGCCGCCCGACGAGGTCAGCCGGATACCGCGGCACGCTGACCGAGCCGGGCAAGGACAGCCCCTATCGCAACCGCTCGGTCGAGGAGAACCTCGATCTGTTCGAGCGGATGCGGAAGGGCGAATTTCCCGACGGCTCGCGGACGCTGCGGGCGAAGATCGACATGGCATCGCCGAACCTCAACCTGCGCGACCCGGTGATGTACCGCATCCTCCACGCGACGCACCACCGCACCGGCGACACGTGGTGCATCTATCCGATGTACGACTGGGCGCACGGCATTCGAGGATTCGATCGAGGGGATCACGCACTCGATCTGCACGCTGGAGTTCGAGAACCACCGGCCGCTGTACGACTGGTTCCTGGCGATGGTGAACGAGGGCCGGACCGACGACGGCAGCGGACCGTGGGGGAAGAAGATCCACCATCCGCAGCAGATCGAGTTTGCCCGGCTCAACCTGACCTACACGGTGATGAGCAAGCGGAAGCTGCTGCGAGCTGGTGCAGGAGGGGCACGTGCGGGGCTGGGACGATCCGCGGATGCCGACGATCTGCGGGCTTGCGGCGGCGCGGCTACACGCCGGAGGCGATCCGCAGCGTTCTGCGCGACGATCGGCGTGTCGAAGGTCGAGAGCGTGGTCGACTTGCAGCTGCTTGGAGCACTGCATCCGCGAGGACCTGAACAAGCGGGCGCCGCGGGTGATGGCGGTGCTGCGGCCGCTGAAGCTGGTGATCGACAACTACCCGGAGGGCCAGGTCGAGGAGCTCGACGCGGTCAACAACCCCGAGGACGCGAGCATGGGCACGCGGAAGGTGCCGTTCTCGCAGGAGCTCTACATCGAGCAGGACGATTTCCGCGAGGTGCCGCCGAAGAAGTACTACCGCCTGGCGCCGGGCCAGGAAGTGCGGCTGCGCTGGGGCTACCTGGTCCGCTGCGTCGGACTTCGTGCAAGGACCCGAAGACCGGCGAGGTCGTCGAGGTGCACTGCACCTACGATCCCGACGACGCGCGGCGGCAACACGCCCGACGGCCGCAAGGTGAAGGGGACGATCCACTGGGTCTCGGCCGCGCACGCGGTGCGGGCCGAGGTGCGGCTCTACGACACCTGTTCACGCAGGCCGGACCCCGACGACGTGCCGGAAGGGGCACGATTTTGCCGCGAACCTGAATCCGAAGTCGCTGGAGGTCTGTAGACTGCCTGCGTCGAGCCGAGCCTGGCGCGAGGCCGAAGCCGGGCGAGCGACTTCCAGTTCGAGCGGCTGGGCTATTTCTGCGTCGATCCCGACACGTGCCGCGGGCCGGCCGGTCTTCAACCGCACGGTGACGCTGCGCGACACCTGGGCGAAGATCGAGAAGGCGGAGCAGGCCCAAGGGGCGAAGTCCTGAGAGGAAGGTGCAGCATGGCACGATGGCTGGGTTGCGTGCTTTTGATCGTGTTGGCGACGGCATCGACGGGTTGCTGACAGGGGCGTTCGAAGGGTCCCGTGTCGGGGCCCACACGTTCGGTGTGCGCGAGGAGAAGTCCGAGACGCAAAACGTTCCAAAATCGATGAATCTGCCTGTTGAACACACGCCTGCGGCACCGTAGCGCTCGGCGGGCTGTTGTTCCGCCATGGTTCAACCGCTCGAACGATCGCTCGCGCTGCGCTGTTTCCGCGGATCCCGCGTTTCGACGACGAGAATCCCCGTCTCCTATTGATCCATAATTGAACGGCGCCAGCGCGGCTGCGCCGTCTCGGGGAGCAACTCGCAGTTGAGTCTGCGCGCCCTCTTGACATATCGACATTTGTCGATATACTGCCGAAAGCCGTGGCCTGAATTCACGGAGCTTTCGAAGTCTTCTGGGGGTACGCGCGATGGCCCAGCCTTCAGTGCCCGATGCGGAATTGGACGTGATGACCTGTTTTGGAGCCTTGGGCAGGCCACAGCGGCAGAGTTGCGCAAGGCGATGCACCGCAAGCGGCCCCTGGCTCATGCCTCCGTCTGCACGCTGCTGAATCGCTTGGAAGCCAAAGGCCTGGTGCGCCGGGAAAAAGGCCCGGTGGGAAAGGCCTTCGTGTATCGCCCGAGCGACAAGCCCGCCGGAACGCGCGGCGCCTGTTGACCGAACTGCTCGATCGTGTTTTCGGAGGCAGCGGTGTGGCGCTGGTGGCCTCGTTGTTGGAGAGCCGCCCACCGACTGAAGAAGAAGTCGACGAGCTTCGGCAGTTGCTCGCAAACCTGCGTCAGGGACCGTGTCACTCCCGTGAAGGCAAAGGACGCCGATCATGAGTGTAATCGTTGATCTCTGCAACCGGTGTTCGGAAGCCTGGTGGTTCTGCATCGTGCACGCGGGCTGGCAGTCGGCCGTGGTGGGACTCCTGCTTCTGGCGGTCGTATGGGCCGGTTGGCGGCTGCCGTCCCCTGTGCGGCATGGGCTGTTGGTGCTGGCGCTGGTGAAGTTTGCCATTCCGCCCCTGACGACGTTGCCGACCGGGGTGTTCGGCTGGGTCACGGTTGGTGAGGAGTCTCAAGACGGATCGACGGCTTGGGGCGGCGATTTGGAGGGCTCAACACGATTGCCGCCAGGGAGTCTTACCGAAGTCTCGTTGTCTGCCATCCGTTCGGAAGATCCCGTCGGCGACCAAGCCGTGGCTGACACATTCGCGCCGCCCGAAGCTTCGCTTGGACTCAAAGCCTGGCTGATGCTCGCGCATGGGCTGGGCAGCTTGGCTGTGCTGGGCTGGATCGGTCTCGAGTACCGTCGCGTGCGTGGGATCCTGCGTGCCGGGCAGGCCCTTGCCGAAGGGCCCGTTTTGCGACAATGCGAGGCCCTTTGCCAATCGATGGGGCTTCGGGCCGGGCCAGAGCTTGTGGTCGTCCCGCAGTTGGGCTCGCCATTTGTTTTTGGGCTGGTGCGCCCCGTCATTGTCTTGCCCAAGGGTCTTACCGAGCGGTTTTCCGAACACGAGTTGGGCACGGTGTTGGGGCACGAGTTAGCGCACTGCCGTCGCGGCGATATGTGGGTCAATGCCCTTCAGGCGTCTTTGTGCGCGCTTTGGTGGTTCCATCCGGTGATCTGGATGGTGAATCGGGGCCTGCGTATGGTGCGAGAGGATTGTTGCGATGACTTTCTGGTAGGCCGGCGATGGACCACGGGGGACGCGCTCTGCGAGGTGTTGCTCCGTGTGGCGGCGCTGCGGGCTCGGCCGACGTCTGAGGCTTTGACGATGACGATGCCCTTTGACGTGAATCGCCTTGGCCGGCGCATTCGCCGCAACATGGACGATCGGCTGACGCGATCGACGAGGTTGTCGCTGGGCGCATTGCTTGTCCTCGCTCTCGTGGCGGTGTGCCTGTTGCCGGGGGTGCGCGGCGCGGGAACCGAGGATGATGCCGAAGCGGCGACGATGTCGGGCCGCGCTCCGGTTCGTGACGCGGCGGACGCGCATGCCGATGAGGCTGCCGGATCGGTCGCCTCTACGCGCGTCGTCCGAGGCAAGGTAGTCGACAAGGGCGGGCAGCCTGTGGAGGGGGCCGAGGTTTGGCTTCCGATCGCGGGGCTCAAATCAGGCGAGAGACACACGCTAAACACCAAGACCGATGCCCAAGGGCGATTCGCCATCGAGGTTCCGGGCGAGTGGGTTTCCGGAGACCGGGTTTCGTTCCTCTCGTGGATCGTTTCGGCCTATGCCCCCGGCTATTCGCTTGGAATGACCAGCGCGGGTGTGGCCATCCTAAGGGGTGATCCGTCAGACGTCATTGTCGAAATCGGTCCCACGAGCGACATCTCGTTTGTGATTTTGGACCCCGAGGATCGACCTCTGGTTGGAGCGGTGGTCGAACCTCTTCACGTTTCGACGATGGAAATTGCTGGCACCGTGCCTGAAGAACTCATGCCGCATTTCAGGGCCGTCACGGACTCTGAAGGCCGCGTCCATTTGCCGGGTCTGCAACGCGACACATTGCGTTCGGTTCGCGTTATCACAAAACAACTCGGGATTCAAGAAAAATTGCTGTACGAGTACGAACAATCCGGTCAGACCTTCTCAATCACATTCTTACGCACGATCCGGCTGCGACCGGCGGGGAGGATCGAAGGCCGACTTGTTGGCGACAATCCTGAGGTGGTGCGAGGTGTTCGGCTCTACTTCAGGACCGAGCGCCACGAACCTGCCTTAGAGCAGCCGGCGGAGGGCTACGCCCTGCTGGAAACTGATGTGCAAGGACGGTTCGTAGTTCCGGCGATCGCGACCGGTTGGTTGAAAGTCCTTGCCACGTTGGACCAGAACACAAACCTCCGACCGAAGTTGCCCAGACCCTACGAGGTCAGAGTGGATGCGGGCCAGACAACACGCCTGGAGTTGCCGATGAGGCCGACGATTCCTGTACGCGGCTCGATCCGCGTTCGAGGCACGCGACAGCCCGTTGCCAAGGCAGAAATGTCAATTGGTTCCGACAGCAACAGCGAATTCGCCGTCAGCGATGCCGACGGGAGATTTGCCGTTCGCATACTTCCGGGCTGGATCGCGCCACATGTGGTCATCCTGCCGGAGCAATATGCTCGCCCTCATCGGTCGACAATACGAGGCGTAGAAGTACCCGAGGATGCGAAGGAGTTCGAATTGCCGCCGATCGAAGTCTTGCCCGGCAAAACCGTTTCCGGCCGATTGATCGACGAACACACCCGTCCGGTCGCCGAAGCGAGAATTCTCATGCACGACGATGGAGAACTGTGCGGTGCCGCGATCTCGGATAAGGAAGGGCAATTCACCGTGAGTGGCGTCTTCCCCACGGCAAATCCGACAACGGCGACCTACACCGTCTGGTTCAAGACCACGAAGATCGGAAAATCGATGGAGGCAAAGGCCATTCCCGGCAATCCACTGCGGCTGTGAATGAACAACGGCTTTCGGTAGTACGTCCTGGCAGGGATCGCTCCTTGCAGCGCGTCGAGGTGCGCCGATGCCAGGCATCAATCGGGGCGGAGTGCGCGGGCGACCAGCTCGCGGTCGAAGTAGTTGATCGACATGCCCGCGTCGACGACGATGCGCTGGGCGTTGATGCCGCTGGAGCGCGGGCTGAGGAGGAAGGCGGCGGCCTGGGCGACCTCCTCGGTGCGGAGGGCTTGCTTGCGGGGGATGACCTGTTCGGCGTAGAGATAGGCGTCGACATATCCGGGGATGCCGGCCGACGCCGAGGTTTTCAGCAGGCCCGCGGCCACGGCGTTGAAGCGGACGCGGGAGAAGCGGCTGAAGGACTTGGCCAGAAACGCGAGCGAGGAATCGAGCGCGGCCTTGATGGGGGCCATGTAGCCGTAGCTTTCGCTTGCCATGTGCGTGGTGGAGATGGAGATCGTGACCACCGAGGCATCGGGGTCGAGAAGGTCCGCCATGGCGCGGCTGAGCGTGATCAGCGAGAAACAGGAGATATCCACGGCCTGGAGAAAGGCGGCCTTGGGGGTCTCGTGAAAGGGCTTCAGCCCTTCGGAGAAGTCGGCAAAGGCCAACGAGTGGAGCATGCCGTGGAATTTGGGGTAGTCGGCCCCAAGCTGCTGGCGGAGGCGGGCGATTTCCTCTTCACGCTCGACGTCGCAGACGAGGATCGGGGCCCCGGGCAGCAGTTTTTCGACCTGCGCGCGACCGATTCATTCTGCACCACGTAGACGCACTCGGCTCCGGCCTCGGCCACTACGCGCGCGACGTGGCAGGCCACGCTCTTTCGATTGGCGACGCCGAACACGAGCACGCGTTTACCGGTCAACTGGAGAAAGTCGGTCAAGACCCATTCCCCTTGATGGGAGGAGCAATTCGGCCGCATGGGGCCGGGAAGGACTGAGGAGAAGGCTGAGGAAGAGTATCCCGCAGAGGCGTGTGGGCGACAAGGGCACTCACTGAGCTGATGGCACTCGGTGGGCTGTGGCACTCGGTGGGCCGGTGATGGGCGTGAAGGGCGACGGGCGTGAACGGCGATGGCTGGCGGCGTGCGGTTTTCGTCAGGGTCGCGCGTTCGGGCCGATGGTCTTGCGGGCGGGGAGGGCCGAAACCAGGGAAAGGCGGGCGGGGATGGCCCTGAAACCGCGGCCCGGTCAGCTTGTCCCATTGGGCGCGCTGCTCGGGCGTGAGGACCGCAAGGATCTTCTCCATCACCGCTTCGGAGGGACGCCAGTCGGGCTTCGGAGGGCCGCCCCGATGATTTCCGGGCGGCGGACGATCCCAGACCGACATCATGGTTTCCAGCTCGATCTGGCGGATCAATTGGCGCTGGCTGTCGGTGAGGCCGAGCCGGGAGACGATTTCCGAGCGACTGAACGCCGAAGGCCCCTGCAATTGCAGGGTAATCTGATCGAGCCGGGCCAGTTGTTCGGCGGAAAGGGTGGTGCGCATGGCACGGTCGCTGGTGCGCGTGACATCCAGAAACGCCGACTGGCGATCGGCGAGCGCTGCTGGCCTGGCCTCGAGAAACAGGTTGCGCCACTGCTCGTTCGATCGATCGATGATTGCCTTGATTTCCTGACGCTGGGGAACGCTGAGCCGCAAGTCGTCCTGGACGGCGGCATCGGAGAGCATCATCAACTGACCCGCGCCTTCCATGACGGCCAGGTCGTCGAGGATCTTGCGGAGTCGCTCCTGGACCGAGGCGAGTTCGGTCTGGCGGGATGGGCTGCCTTCGTTCTGGGCGACGAAATCGTGGTAGTAGACCAGCGCGGCCTCGAGGAGCCGTCTGCGAAGACCGGCGAACGGCGGCTTGTCGGCCAGCTCGGTTTCGCCGACGTCGATCAAGAGATCGACCGCCTGCCGGGCCTGGAGAAAGCCTTTTTCCGCTTCTTGCGCACGAATTCGCTCTTGGTCGAGCGCGGTTTGGGTGCGGGTGTTGGCCTCGCTGATGAGCCAGTTGCTGAGCCCGGAAATCAGCAGGGTGATGAACATTACCAACAAGGCGGCGGCCACCAGCGACGGATGCCGCCGCATCCACTTGCGCGTCTGATCGAGCCGGGTGGGGCGCGTGGCGCGGATCGGTTCGTAGCGGAGGAAGCGGTGCAAGTCGTCGGCCAATTCCTGGGCGGAGGGGTAGCGGTCGGTCGGATTCTTGCTGACGGCCTTCAGCAGAATCGTCTCCAGCTCGGGGGGAATCGTCCGATCGAGCGAACGGGGCGAAGCCGGTTCCTGGTTCAGCACCTGGTGGAGCAAAGCCTGGCGCGTGGGTCCGGCGAAGATCGGCCGCAGGGTGACGAGTTCGTAGAACGTGGCACCGAGCGAATAGATGTCGGCGCGGTGATCCAAGACGGCGCGCTGGCCGGCGACCTGTTCGGGGCTGGCGTAGCGGATCGTCCCGACGAGGTCTCCGGTCTGGGTCAGGCCCTGCTGCGCGAGGAAATGCGCCAACCCGAAGTCTGTGATCCAAAGGTTGTGGCGAGCGTCGATCAAGAGATTGGCGGGTTTGACGTCGCGGTGAATCACGCCCTCCTGGTGGGCGTATTCGAGCGCTTCGGCGGCTTGTGCCATCAGGCCGGCGGCGAAGCGGAAGTAATCGACTTTCTCGCGGGTGCGCTGGGTGGAGAGATTGGCCGAGAGCCGGTCGAGGGTGTCATCGCGCCGCGACCGCGCGCTTGAGGACGGGGCAGCGGCAGGCGGCTGGCGCGGAGGACGAGGGAGTAAGCGGCTCGGTGGCGGAGATGCCCGACGTGCTCGGTTTTGCTCCTCCGCGAGACGATCCGTGGGCGGGCTCGAGGACGTCGAGACCGGCATCCTGCCGGAGCTGACGAATGAGAACGTCGAGGGAGTGGCCGTCGATGAGTTGCATGGCGTAGTAATGCGTGCCCCGCTCGCAGCCGACGGCGAAGACCGGCACGATGTTGGTGTGGTGCAACTGGGCGGCAGCCTGGGCCTCCTGCCGGAATCGCTGGAGGTATTTCGCATCGAAGCTGGCGGCGAAGGGGAGGACCTTGAGGGCCACGCGACGTCCGAGCGAGAGCTGGGTGGCCTCGTAGACGACGCCCATTCCGCCGCGGCCGATCTCGCGGACGATTTGGAAATCGCCCAACGGGGCCGCGATATCGGGATCGGTCGTCGACGGGTGCCGGACCTTTCTTCGGCGTGGACCGTCGCCGACGCGTGGTAGACGAAGTCGAGGCCGTCGAGGCACTCGTTCAATGCGTCGGCGATTTCCGCGTTGCCCTCGAGCCATTTGCGGCGGTCGGGATGCTTTCCCTGTTCGAGCTCGTGGAGATACTGCCGGGCGGCCTCGACCAAGCGCGGATCTTCGGCCGATGTTGCGGAAGGCTCGGAGAGGGGTGGCTCGGAGGCGGGTGGCAGCCGCGGGTCGGGATCGAGGGGTGGAGGGGGGGTGAATTCGCTCAAGTCGTTGCTCCTATCACTTGGCGAAGCCGCGTCAAACCGCGGACCCAGAGTTTCTCCACGCTGTCGGTCGTCCGATCCATGAGCCGGGCGATCTCAGCGAAAGCGAGCCCTTCGAGATGGCGGAGCACAAGGACTTCGCGATAGTCGTCGGGCAGTTTGGCCAGGGCGTCGGCCAGGAGCACGGCCTGCTCGCGGCGCGCGGCATGCTGGCTGGGAGAGGCGAGATGATCGACGAGACCCTGGCAAAGCATTTGAGAGGAATGATCGAGATGGTCCTGTAATTCTTGTTCAAGGTGGATATTGCGCCCTTGGGTGCCGAGATACCTGCGGAGAAGATTCGAGAGGACCGCGGCCATAATCTGGCGGAGCCAGGCGATGAACTGGGCCTCGCTGGACCCACGGAATCGCTCGAAGTTGCGATGCGCTTCGAGGAGGGTCTCCTGGACGAGGTCGGAGGCATCGACCTTGGCCTGAAGGCGGTGACCGATTTCAATCCGGGCCAAGAGCTTGAGGTAATGCCGATAGAGTTCCAATAACTGGCCGCGTCGCGACGAACTGCCGGCTTGGGCTTCGACAAGCAACTCATCGGGAGGAAGCGAAGTGCTCATGGCTCAGCGGCGAAGTTTCCGGTCGAAGGATAGGGAGAAGGGAGGGACCGTTGCCGAGGCGCCCTTGATTGTAGGGGTTTGCCAGGGATTGTCCCACATTTTGGCGGCAGGGTTAAGGTAAATTGTCGCTGGGGCAGCCGGGGGCGAGTGCCCCGCTTCAGGCTTCCGGTGCCCCAGCGACGTGTGACTGCTGATTCTCGACGTCTCCACTGGGAAAAACCGCTACTGCGGCGTCCGGGCATCGAGTGCCGGGGCCTTCCGCGGGGCGATCGGGTGCGTGGGCGACGCGGGGCTCGATCAGGCCCGATCGCTTGACCTTTCGGGTCGCCGCTTTCCAGAGAGTTCGGAACCACTGGAACAAGGGCCCGATGAGGCGGTTGGGCGTGGCGTCGGCGGCCCGCCGCGCGACGGGATGCGATCCCCAGCGAAACAGGGCCGAGAGCAGGACCTCGAAGGCCGCGCGGGGGAAGCTGACGGCCGGCGGCTCGAGGCCGAAATCCACGGTGCGCAGTCCGGCGCGGCCCCTTCGCTTCATACGCAACAGACCGCCGCGTTTCTTGAAGTCGATTCCATGGCTCTGCATGGCAATCGCCTCGGACTCGTCGATCGATTGCGCCCAGAGTTTGCCTTCGCGCTGGATTTGCTCGACGAGTTGGTCCCCCTGTTCGGTGCGCGTGATCACGAGCGAGAAGCCCTGTCGGCGCTGTTCGTAGACGGGGGCCCAGGCGTCTCCGCCGCTCACGTCGGTGAATTCGTTGGTCAAGTCGTGGGAGAGTAGCGAGTTGTCGGAGATGTGGAAGGGGATGAGGTAGTTGGCGTGGAACTTCGGCATGCGCAACACGCGGCCGTCGCGCAGCCATGCACTCATGTGGCCGGGCCACTCGCCCTCGCGGTAGCTGAGTCGGGTGACGTCCTCTTTTCGAGCGTTGAATTTTCGCAGGAAACTGTCGATGGCGGTTCCGTAGAGTTCGTTGCCGAAAAAGGGGCCGAGAAGGTAGCGGAGGGACGCCACCGAGGGATGCCCCATCTGTTGCAGACGGCGGATCGCGAACACCTGGTGGGGAAGGCCGACGAAGGCCAGGGGGCCCGGTTCGTCGGCAAGGTGGGCGAGAATCGTGTTGACGGGGGAGACGACGTATTTGCTCTGGGCCGCGGCGAGGATTGCGCCGCGCGAGCGAGCGACGATGGGCACGGAGCGCCAGGGAAGTCCGGGATCCATCGCCAAGGTGACGGCCCCTGTGATGCGTCCGGACTCCAAGAGGTGCAGTAAGACCGCGGAGAGCACTCCCCCGCTCGCTGCATTGCGGCGGACGTGTTCGTCGGTGCTGTGGGCGACGAGGATGCGGCGGTAGTGACCGAAGAAAGGGCTTGACGGCGAGGCGTCGTGGAACACCGCCCGGTTCATTTCGGGATAGGACGCCTGGACCTGGGGGCAAGCCTGGTAGCAGATTGCCGAGAGCGATCCGTCGGCGGCCCTTTGCGGCAGACAGCGTCCGTCGCGATCTTCGAACTCCAGTTTTCCCTGGGAGAGGCCGACGCACGTTCCGCAGCGGCTGCACAAGCCCGGCCGCAGGACCTCCTCGTGCAGCCTGGCCCAGACCGGGTCGCGCGAGACTTGCTTTCGGGCGATGTAGAAATGCCGGATGCCAAGCCGGTTGGTACCGAAGTGGCGGAGGAACCGCTGTTGCAGCCCTTCGGCCGCTTTTTTGGCCCACTCGGGTCCCACGGGCAGCAGCACGGTGCCGCGGTGCGTCGTGATCGCGAAACCACTGTCGCTCAAGGCGCGAAGGACGGAGCGAACGCTGGGGAATTGGTGCGGCCCCTCACCGTGGTTGTCGAAGAATCGCTCGTAGATTCGGAGAAACACTTCCGACCATGCCGGCGGCGCCGAGAGGATCAGCAGGCCGCCCACCCTGAGAAGCCGGTGACACTCGAGGAGGAAATGGAGCGGATCGGGGACGTGTTCGAGCGTTTCCAGCGACACGATCACGTCCTGGCTTTCGGTTTCGCCGGGCAGATCGTGGAGGTCGGTGGGAAGAAAGACCTCGTCGGGATAGCGATCGCGGGCGATCGCGCGCATCACCGTCGACGCTTCCAGATTGGTGATTTGGGCGTCGGGGCAGATTTCGCGGAGGAAGGGAATCGCCCCGCCGGTTCGCGACCAGACGTTGGTGATGCGCAGGCCCGGCTGACGGGGGAGGAACTCCTGCATGGTGAGGAAACGTTCGACGTGGGTCCAGGAGAGCCGGGCGTTGACGTCGTCGTAGCGCGGGGCGACGCCGTCCCAGAAAGCTCGCACCTCGTCGATGGTGAAGCGGTCGTTGTGCATTGCTTACCGATCGTTTCGACGTACAGGAGGGCTATCGCACCAGGGCCAAGGAAACTCAGAATCCCGGAGGAGGTCCGATGACGCGCTGGAGTCCGCTGCCCAGAGCGGCGGCATCCAAGTCGCCTTGGGCACCCGCGGACCACTCTTGGAACCATTTCTCGAAGGCGCCGACCATTTCGTCGCGCGTGAGCTTGCCGTCGGCGTTGGCGTCGCAGGCGGAGAAGAGACCGGGGGCAAGGAACATCGCCGGTCCGAATCCTCCGGGACCTTGAGGCATTGGCATGCCGGGCGGTGGTCCGAGGACCGACTGAAGGCCCTGGGAGAACTCCTCCGGACTGACGCTGCCGTCGTGGCTGGTTTCCCATGCGTCCCACCACCGCGCGGCCAGAGCCTTGAATTCCTGCAAGGAAACGGCGCCGCTTTTGTCCGCGTCGGCCGGGCGGAGGAAAGCTTCTCCGAGAAACGCTCCCGGGCCGAAGCCTGGTCCGCCAAAACCGGGGCCGCCAAAACCGGGAGGGCCGTCCGGCGGACCGGAGGGAGCTGCCGGCGGATCGCGAAGTTCGCTGATTGCCGTGCTGGCGAGCGGCCAGAGGCAGATCGCGACGGCCAGAGTGCCAAGGGCTGCGGCAACCAGCAGGACGCGCGGGCGCGAGGAAAAGAAGAAATCGCTCAAGACGAGCAGGAAGCAAACGGAGGCAATTGCGATCAGGGCGGGCAGGCTGACGTCGGCGGCCAGCGGTTGGCGATCGTGTTCGACCTTGGTGGGATTTCGATACAGCGTGCCGAATTCGTTCTCAAACACTTTCTCGAAATTGGAGGGGATCGCTGCCGAGCCCATGGGGCTGCCCGGCCCGGGCATGCCCATGCCCATGCCCATGCCGAACGTTGCGGCGAAATCGCACTCCTCGGGTCGGGCGCGAGGTTGGTCGGACCTTACGTCGCGAAGGATTCCGCTGGTCGTCCACCGGCCGGTCTCGCCGGTGATCCAGTTGGCGGTCATTCCGTCGTTGATGTGGATGATATCGCCCGCGGGCACCTGGGTTCTCACGGCTTCGAAGAAATCCTGGGCACCCGTGCGCCGGATGGCATTCATTCCGGGCATACCGCCCCCACCGCCCTGCCCCATGCCCATATTGCGCCGGGGACGTTCGGAGGACCGCGAGTCACCGCGCCGGGCCGAATCGGGTTTGGAGCGCTCGCCCGTGGGTTCGGAACGATCGGGGCGGGCTTGAGGATCGACTTTCCTACCCGGCATCGCCATGTCGGGTCCCCTACCGGGACGCATGCCTTGGGCAGCCATACCCGGACCCACTGCGGGTTGCATACCTGGCGGGGTCATGCCGAGTTGCAGACCTGGCGGTCCCATGCCCAGTCCCGTTCCGCGCGCAGCCATGCCCTGCCCCATACCGGGCCCCATACCGGGACCCATGCTCGGCCCCATACTGGATCGCATGCCAGGTGGTCCCATACCAGGACCCATGCCAGGTGGACCCATACCCGGCGGTCCCATACCCGGCGGTCCCATACCGCCACCCATACCGCCACCCGAGTAAGAATCGAAGAGCTTTGGCAATGCTGCCGACTGCACGGAGACTTGCCAGTTGGAGAGCATTGCCTGGAGTTGCATTTGGAGACGAGTGCCGCGCGATCCACCAAATACGGGTGGTCCAAGGGATAGAGTGATTGCGGGATAGGCGAGTAGTGCCGTGGTCAGGACGACCAGCGTGAGAGTATGCGCGACGAGGCGAAGCCTGGGACGCAATTCCAGCCATGCGAGGGTTTCCCCGAGTGCGTAGCCGGCCAGGCAGGCCAAGGGCCAGTGGATGTTGAAGGCCAAGAAGCGGCTGCCGAAGCCCATGGGGAACACGACGACGAATCCGAGGAGCGCGCCGAGGAGTCCGAGGGCTGGGCCGCGGCGGACGATGAGCCAGGGAATGGCCAGGGCGGCAAGCGGTGCAAGGAAGAGCCCGAGATTGGCCCCTCCGCCGACACCGCCCAGGGAGACGTCGCCCCCGGTGCGGTTGTCGGGGAGGAACGCTCGGTTCGCCCAGACGTGTGCGAGCCAGGGGCCGTAGAGGACGACGGGCACCGAGGCCGCGAACAATCCGGCGAACAGCCGCTTTCTGCGGAGAAGAGTATTGATGACCAGCGCGGGAGGAAGGAAAAGCCCCATGGGGTGCATCGACGCGGCGACGAGATTGATGACGCCGCAGGCGAGGAACCGTTCTTTCTCCAGAGCGAGCAGAGCGAGAGGCGCCAGGGCAAACACGCCAGGCGGCGGCTTGAAACGTGGCTTGCGTCCAAAGGAATGCCCAAGGCCCGCAGAGGAGGATCAAGGCGAACAGTGCCGAGCGATTTCCGATTACGCCTCGCAGCCAGATCCAGGTCGTCAGCAGGCACACACCGAAGGAGGCGCCGCTGGCCCAAGTCATGAACATTGCCGGCGACACGCCGAGGAGTTGGAAGAGGTAGCCGATGGCGTGCAACGACGGAGGATAGATGTGGACGCGTCCGCCGGGGGCCATTTCCCAGAATGCGCGCGTGGTCACTCCGCCCGCCTGGGAGAATCCCTCGATTACGGCCATGTGATAGTATGTGTCGATGAACATCGGATAGAGGTTCCAGCTCGCGGCCGTGGCCAGCGCCACGACGATCAGCAGGGCCGCTGCGGAAAAGGCGTAGACTCGAGGCGATGGGCCCGTGGCCGTTTCACAGGGCATACTCATGGGATGCTGCTCCCGTAGGCGGTAGAGGGACGGACGACGACGCCGCGCGTCGGTCGGCACAGTCGCGAAACCAGGAGAAAAAAGACGCAATTGACGAGCATCCAGGCGAGGATCAACCCGGAGAGGGCCATGGCGTGTTGGGCGTCGACGCCGCGGGGTGCGAAGAGGACGACGAATGCGGCGTCGCGCGTGCCGATGCCGGCAACGGTTACGGGGAGCAGCGCGAGCACGGCCGCCAGCGACGGCCCCCGCCGTGACGTCGATCACTCCGAGAGGCAACCCGAGCGCCCGGGCGCAGCAGTAGGCGGATCCGAAGTAAGGTGCCAGCGCGGCAACGGTGGTCGCGGCCATGATCAGCCACCAGCCAGTACCGGTTGAGCGGAGGGAGGCGGAGAGAAGCCGGGAGAAGACCAGCACTGCGGCCGCCGTGATCGCGACGGCCAGGACGGCGGCGATGGCGATGACGGACCGGACGGGCAGCGCCGGCAAGGTCAGGGCGCTTCCCAGGCCGACGATGAGGAGGACGACGGCGTCGAACAGCCGATCGAGCAGCGAGGCGGCGAGGCCGGCTTTCCAGGGAACGCCCAGTGCGGCCAGCAGGGGAGTCTTGGCCAGATCGCCGACCTTGCCGGGGGTGACCGCCCCGGCGAGCGATCCCGCCGCATAGATTCCGACGCTTCGCCGAAGGAGAACTCGAAACCGATCGCGCGGAGGATCTCGCGCCATCGGAACCCCTTGATCGGCCAGGGCCGGAAGCGACAGCAGGCACGCGGCGAGGAACCAGAGCGGGTTCACGTCGCGCAGCGCCATCCAGCACTTTTCGGGTCCGATTCGCCAGAGCATTGCCAATAGCAGGAGCGGCCCGAGCAGCCGCCACCATTGGGGCCAGGGGCGCCGCGTCCGAGGCTCACCACTCATTCGTGCTTCTCCCGGCGAAGGGCGGCCACCTGGTCCATGACGAGCCCCATGAGGAAGACCATGATGCTCGAGACCGACATGATCACCGAGGTTTGCGGCACGGCCGCGCCCGGCGAGGATATTGGCGATCAGAAACCCGATGGCCACGAGCAGGAAGACCCCGCTCACGGGCAGGAAGACCTTCAGGGGCTCGAAGAGCGTCGTCAAGCGAACCATGAGCAACAGGGTTTGCAGGCCGTGGCGGACCTGGGACACGGAGCTGGTGCCGATTCGCTGCTTGACCTTGATGGGCACCCACTTCACGGGACGGCCGCTTTTCAGCATTGCGAAGGTGCTCGTGGTCGAGAAGGAGAATCCCGTGGGCATGAGGTGGAGGTAGCGGAGGATCACGTCGCGTTTGAACGCGCGAAGCCGGAGTTGACGTCGGGGATTTGGACGCCCGCGAGGAAGTTGGCGAAGGCGGAAAGGACGAATTTCCCGGGCCGCCGGACGATGCGGCTCGATAGGAGTCGTGCGATCGCGTTCCGACGACCATGTCGTGGGGACCGATCTCATCGCACGAGTCGCTGGACGTCGTCGGGATCGTGCTGCCCGTCGCCGTCGAAGCAGACCACGATGTCGCCGCGGGCATGCCGGCAACCGGTCCGGAGGCTCGCACCGTATCCCTTGTTCCACTCGTGACGGATGACGCGCGCCCCGGCCGACTCGGCGATCTCGCCCGTGCCGTCGACGACCCGTCGTCGACGACGAGGATCTCGTATTCGGGGTAGCGCTCGGCCAGGTCGTGGATGACCTGGCCGATGGCGTCCGGCCTCGTTCAGTGCGGGAATGATCACGGTCACCGGGCATCGGACCTCCTGCTCTTGGTCCGGTTGGAGGTTCGGGGCCATTGACGGCGAAGACCTGGCGACGCCCACGGGAGAACCTAGCGTGCTCATGAGCGATCCTTCCCCCCAGTTTTGGTCATGGCGACGGCCGCCTCGTTTTAGCGCCGGTCCCAGAATCGTCTGCCGCCCTGAAATCCTCCGGTCGCGGAGGACTACCGTGGCGGTTCCGGGATAGGTTCTTAGCCTCCCACCTATCAGTAACGGTGGGAGGGCAGAAACCGCCAACAAATCGGCGGCCCAGCGGAACGGGGCGCACATTGTCGCCGCGAGTGTCGGACGCAAAGTGTGATGGCCGTAAGGCGAAATGCGGGTTCGCCGAGCTTCGACCTGCCCGGCGGCACGTCTCTTGCGTCGGGGCGTCCGGCTAACCATAATTGCGTCCGTCCCGAAGTTGGCCTGCTCAGGATGGACAGGGCGGCATCCTTGGGGACGGTTTTCCCCGCCGCACCCGCTGGGGACTCAAAGATGAAACACGCGACCGTTTTGCGCGCACCGTTGCATCCGGCCAGCGGCGCGGATTTTCTGCCCCGCGAACCGCTCGGCGGTCTGCAAAGCGCACGCCTGCGACAGACGGTCTTGTGGGCCTACGACCAGGTGGCGATCTACCGTCAGCGGATGCACAAGCTTGGGCTGGCTCCGTCGGACATCTGCGGCATCGACGATATTGCCAAACTTCCCTTCACGGTTCGCGCCGACTTGCCGGGGGAGTATCCCTTGGGAATGCTTGCCGTGCGACCGGGGGAGGTCGTTCGCTTGCATCCGGCCGGGGCGGCGACGGGCAAGCCGCTGTTGGTGGCTCACACGCGGCGCGATCTGGAGAGCTGGCACGAGGCCATTGTTCGCAGCCTGGCCTGCTCGGGCATCTTGCCGGGCGACCTGGTGCTCAACGCGACAGCGCCTACAGCGTATTTGCCGACGGTCTTGCCGTGCAGCTTGCCGCCGAGGCCCTGGGAGCCACGGTGATTCCCAGCGCCACCGGCGATGCGGGGCGGCAGATCGGCATCCTCAAGGACTACGGCGTTTCGGTGATTTGCTGCACCCCGAGCTACTTTCTCTATCTGCTGGAGCGGGCCGAGAAAGCGGGGGTGGACTTCCGCGAGCTGCCGCTGCGCAGCGCGGTGTTTCTCGCCGAGATTTGTGGTGAGGAGATGCGAGCGCGGATGCGCCAGGCCGGGGTCGAGGCTTACGAGTTGGGCGGCGTGCCCGAGCTTGTCGAGGTGGGCGTTGCGGCCGAATGCGCCGAGCACGACGGGCTGCACGTATTGGAAGACCACGTTTATCCGGAGGTCGTGGCCCCCGAGAGCGGCCAGCCGGTGGCCGATGGCCAGGAAGGCGAACTGGTGCTGACGGCGCTGGCGCGGGAGGCGGTGCCGCTGGTTCGCTACCGGACCGGGGAGCGCGCGGCCCTGCTGGCGGAGCCGTGCCGTTGCGGGCGCACGCTGCGCCGCATTCGCCGCATCGAGCGCCGCGCGGGACAAGGGTTTGCCGTGGAGGGCGTTCGGGTGACTGCCGCGCAGGTCGAAGCGGTGCTGCGGGAGGTGGGAGGAAGTTTGCCTCCGTATCGCATCGTGCCGATCCGCGATGCGGCGCCCGAGCAGTTGGAATTGCAGGTCGAGGTAACGAAGCAGATATTTCGCGATCAGATCGGGGCGATGGAAAGCCTGCAAGACCGGCTTACCCAACAGATCGAGCGCGCGCTGGGGGTGCGCGTGCCGGTGCGCTTGGTCGAGCCCCATGCCATTGCCCGGCTACGTACCCGGCCGGGGCGCGAGGGGAAGCCCACGAATTCCCCTTGAGTCTCGCGCGGCGCGGGGCACGGGGGTTCGCGAGGGCCTTCGGTTTTTTTGGGAGGAGAGGTATTGCGTCCGCAGTCGTTGCGGGAGAATGGACTTTTGTCGGGAGCCGCGCGCGGGACGCGGCATGTTGAACCCGCGGGGGATGATCCGTGTTGATGGAGTCCTGCACTGCTCGTAGACCAAGGGCAACCAACGCACCGCCTGGTTTCCCGCGCGCAGAAGGCCTCGAACTGTTCTGCAATCAGTAACGGTCTCAGAATACATCCGATGCGAATTCCACAGCTTTCGCTTTTCGTGGAGAATCAGCCCGGCCACCTGGTCGCTCCCTGCAAGCTGCTGGCCGAGGCGGAGATCAACCTGGTGACGCTGGCGCTGTCGGACGCCGAGCAGTTCGGCATTTTGCGGCTGATCGTGCGCGAGTGGCAGCGGGCGCGCGAACTGCTGGAGGCCGCCGGTTTCGTGGTGGCCGTGACCGAGGTACTGGCGATCGAGGTGACGGATCGGCCGGGCGGACTGGTCGAATTGCTCAGCGTGTTTTCCGAGGCGGCGATCAACGTGGAATACATGTACGCATTCACGGCCCGCCTGGGCAGCCGGGCCGTGCTCGTGTTTCGCTTCGGCGACCTCGATGCCGCGATCACGGCGCTGGCGCGTGCGGGCATCAATCCGGTGAGTCCGATCCACCTCTATGAGTGCCTGGAAGAGGCGTAGAGAACCGGCAACCCTGAAGGCACATTCCCGCATCGCAGGATCCGCGCATGTCGCTCGATGCGATTCCTGACCAACTCAACGCGGCCGCAGCCCTGGTGGATCGCCACGTCGCTTCCGGGCGGGCCGACAAGACCGCCATTCTCTGCGGGCCGCGACGCGGTCAGCTACCGCGAGCTGCAGGCGGGAGTGAACCGGGTCGGCAACGCGCTTGTGCACCTCGGGGTGCGGATGGAGGAGCGGGTGGCGATTCTCATGCCCGACTGTCCCGAGTGGGTCTTCGCCTTCTTCGGCGCGATGAAGATCGGCGCCGTGGCCGTGCCGCATGAACACGATGCTCATGCCCAAGGACTACGAGTACCTGCTCAACGACAGCCGGGCCCGCGTGCTGGTGGTCGACGCCTCGCTGTTGGACCGGATCGACGCCGATCCGCGACGAGTCTCCGGCATCTGGAGCACGTGCTCGTGGCCGGCGGCGACGCGGCCCGGTTACTGCGCGTCTGGAGCGACCTGATGGCGAAGTCGTCGGCTGCCTGGAGCCGGCCGACACCAGCAAGGACGACATGGCCTTCTGGCTCTACAGTTCGGGCACGACCGGCTTTCCCAAGGGGGCCGTCCACCTGCACCACGACATGCTCGTGGCGGCCGATCTCTACGCCCGGCAGACGATCGGCCTGCGCGAGACGGACGTCTCGTTCTCGGTGGCCAAGCTGTTCTTCGCCTACGGGCTGGGCAACGGGCTGTACTTCCCGCTGCGCGCCGGCGGCGACGACCGTCCTGCTGCCCGATCGGCCGACGCCGGAGAAGATCTTCGAGACGATCGACCGCTACCAGCCGACCGTGTTCTACAGCGTGCCGACCAGCTACGCGGCCACTGCTGCACGCGGCCGAGAAGGCCGGCGCGCACGAGCCTGGGCCGGGTGCGGATGTGCGTCTCGGCCGGCGAGCCGCTGCCGAAGCACCTCTACGAGCAAGTGGCTCGAACGGTTCGGCGTCGAGATCCTCGACGGCATCGGCTCCACCGAGATCCTGCACATCTTCATCTCCAACCGCCCGGGCCAGCGCACGGCCCGGCAGCACCGGCCAGATCGTGCCCGGCTACGAGGCGCAAGATCGTCGACGACGACGGGCGCGAATCGTGCCGCCGGCGAGGTCGGCACGCTGCTGGATCAAGGGCGACAGCATCGCCGCCGGCTACTGGAACAAGCACGAAGCGACCAAGGACACCTTCCGCGGCGAGTGGATCAACACGCACGACAAGTTCCTCGTCGACGAGGACGGCTACTTCTGGTACGCCGGCCGCACCGACGACATGATGAAGGTCAGCGGCCAGGCCGTCTGGCCGACCGACGTCGAGGCGCTGCTCGCAGCAGCATCCGGCCGTGCTCGAAAGCGGCGTGGTCGGGATGGCCGACCGGGACGGGCTGATCAAGCCGTCGCCTACGTGGTGCTCAAGGACGGCATGCGCGCCGTCGGACGAGCTGGCCCGCGAGCTCCAGGAGTTCGTCAAGCAGCACACCGCCCCGCACAAGTATCCGCGGGCGATCGTCTTCGTCGAGCGCTGCCCAAGACGGCCACCGGCAAGATCCAGCGCTTCAAGCTCCGCGAGATGGCGGCGACGGACACGCCGCTACATGCGCAGAGCGCCGAGCCCCAGACGAATCCGGAGCCGAAGGCCACGAGCAGCACCAGGCTGCCCTCGGCGGATCCTGCCTGCGAGCCGGGCTTCGTCCAGGGCGATCGGCAGCGACGCCGAGGCGATGTTGCCGTACTCCTCGACGTTGACGAAGACCTTTTCCGGCGGCATGCCGAGTGCGTTGGACGATCGCCTCGAGCATCCGCAGATTGGCCTGGTGGGGGACGAGCACGTCGATCTGCGTCCAGTGCAGGTCGGTTGGCTTCGAGGGCTTCGAAGACTGCGCCGGACATGCGGTCCACGCCGTTCTGGAAGACGGCCTTGCCGTCCATGCGGAAGTGGACGCGGCCGGCGTCGATGTCTTCGTGCGACGATCGTGCTCCTTGCGACCCAGCCCGCTGCCGGGGGCCGCGGTGTAGAGGGCACTTGGCCCCGCGGCCGTCGGCGTGGAGGATCGTGGAGACGATGCCCTGCGCGCCGTTATCGGCTGGCCCGACGACGACGGCGCCGGCCCCGTCGCCCAGGAGGATGGCGATGTTGCGGCCGTCGTAGGAACCGTCGATTCGCTTGGAGAGCACCTCCGCGCAGACCACGAGCACGTGGCGATAGGTGCCGGCGCGGACGAAGTGGTCGGCGATCGACAGGCCGTAGATCAAGCCGGCGCATTGCTGCTGGATGTCGAGCACGGGGATTCCGGCCAGCCCGAGCTTCGGCTGGAGAAAGAACGCGCAGCCCGGATCGGCGTGATCGGGGGTGATCGTGTTCATGATCACCAGTTCGATCTGCTCCATGGCGAGGCCGGCGTCTTCCACGGCGGCGCGGCAGGCCAAGGCGGCCAGGTCCGAGGCGGCCAGGACCGGCTCGACGTGCCGGCGCCGCAGCACCCCGGTTCGCTCGACGATGAACTCCTCGGTGGTCTCCATCATCTTCATGACGTCGCGGTTGGTGACGACGTTCGGGGGCACGTAGTGCCCCGTTCCCAGGATACGCGATGCCGGCATGGTTGGACCTCTGGGATCGTTTTTCTGAGGCATGGGTCTGCTCGGGCTTCTTGCGGCCTGTCGCTACGGCGCTGGAGCGAAACCTTCGTGCTTCAGCGACAGCTTCACCAACAGGCCGCAGTTTTTCTGAAAGAACTCCATGGGCATCCGGCCGATCTTGGCGTGGATCGCGGCGCCTAGCTCCTCGCCGATCTGGCGGACCGCCTTGCCGGACTTCGCCTCGGCCAGGATCGCATCGTGGTACTGGCGCGTCGCGGCCAGTGCCCGGCGAAGATAGGATCGCACTTCCTCGGCCCCGCGGATCACCGCGTTGTGGCTGAGGCAGAGGACCTCGGCGTTCAGGCCCGCGAGGCGCTCGATCGACGCCACGTAGGCGCCGTAGTCGGCGAAATAGTTCGGCCACCACGAGTCGTCCTGGGGCATGTAGTAACCCGAGGCGTCGGAGATGATGAGGATTTTTTCCTGCGGTTCGTAGAAGCTCAGGCTGCATTCGCTGTGGCCGGGCGTGGCGAGGACCTGGAAGCGGCTGGTGCCGACGGCGATCGACTCTCCGTCGCCCGCGACCTGGTCGACCGCGAGCGCCGCCGCTTGCCGCGGCGGGGAAGGATCCTTGGTCGCTCGGCCTTCGGGGGGCAGCGACGCCGCGAGCAATTGGTCCATCTGGAGGAAGAAGGCCATCGCCTTCTCCGAAGCCAGCGTTTGGGCCGCCTTGGCGGAGGCAATCACCTTCAGGCCGGGCAGCAACTCGCGAAGCGGCTCGACGGCCATCACGTGGTCGGGATGGGCGTGGGTGATGACCAGCGAGCGCACCTGGGCAAGGTCGACGGGCAATTGCCGGATCTGGTCTACTACGGTCGCCGCCGTTGCGCCGATGCCGCCCTCGAACAGCGCCGCTTCTGGGTCGGCGACGTAGAGATAGACCGGATAGGCGGCCGAGCCCAAGACCCAAAGCCGCGGCGTGATACGAAGGGGTAGAGTTTCCAGCACGAATCAAGCTCCTTTTCTGGACTGCTCCTGCGCGTAGAGCGCGGCGCCCAAAGCCCCCACATACTGCGGCTCGGGTGGAACGCGAACCTGGGCGCCGATCGACTCGGCGAACAGGCGGGCGAAGACGGGGTTATGGGCGACCACGCCTCCGGTCAGCACCACCTCGCCTTCCAGCGCGTCCATCTCCAGGATCCGGCGGACCACGGAGCGGAACGCCGCCTTGACGATCTCTTCCACTTTCTCGCCGGCGCGGATCTTTCGAGGATCTCCGTGGCGGCAAACACGGTGCAGAAGCTTCCGAGGGTAAGATTCTTGGTGGCGGCCTCGGCAAGGGCGTTGAGCGATTCGGGAGGGAGCGACAGACGCAAGGCGATTTCCTCGAGGAAGGCCCCCGTGCCGGCGGCGCACTTGCGATTCATCTGAAAGCCGATGCGCCGCCCCTGGACGTCGAGGTGGATGACCTTGCTATCCTGGGCCCCCAGATCGATCACCGTGATGCGGCAGGGAAAATGGAAGTGGGCACCCTTGCCGTGGCACGCGATCTCGGTCATTTTTCCGTCGGCCCAGGGGACGTTGTCCCGTCCGTAGCCGGTGGAGAATGCCGCGGCAAGGTCGTCGCGCTTCAGACCGGCGGAGCGAAGGGCCTCGTCGAGGCACTGTTGGGCCGCGCGGGCGTAGTCGACCCCGGAACGGCAGATCGCCTTGCCGGCGACGCGCGACTCTTCGTCGATCAGCACCAGCTTCGCCGCCGAAGCGCCGATGTCGATCCCGCCGTAATAGGCCATGCCTTACCATCCCCGCTGCGCGAGTTCAGCCTTGGGCCAACTGTTCCGCGAAGGCCTCGATCTTGGTGCGCGTCTGCTCTTCCGAGTAGAGGCGGAGATCGTTGAGATCGCCGTGGACGACGACGTAGGGTTTGTCGAGCTTCTTCTGGAGGCGCTGCGGCATTCCGTAACGGTTATTGGAGTTGTTGGGACAGGTCTTCGACTCGTGGTAGAGGACTCCATCGACGTGGAATCGTTGCACCATTTCCTCGATGTACTTTTCCTTGGCCTCCTCGGAGCGGCAGATGAAAATGCTGCCGTACGCACGGGCCATGCCGCGGTAGGGATCGGCCGGGTCGAGGGCCTCGAAGATCCAACTATTGCAGTAGGTGGAAGCGACGACGCAGATCTTCAGTTCGAGCATCTGAGCGGAGAGATCGCGGAGCTTGCCCCAGATGGGCATGCCTTCCCAGTAGATGCGCAGCTTCTCCCCCGGCACCGCGGCCACGCCGGCGGCGATTCGCTGGTTGAGCTCGGCGAGAAGAACCTGGTAGTAATCGACGGCTTCCTGCGTGCCGCGCAGCACGACGGCCGGGCCCATTTGGATCGTGCCGTCGAAGAAGGTCAGCGGGGAGGGGATGCGCGCGGCGGTTTCGAGGACGTCTTTCCAGAGGAGCGTGCACTGCCGGGACAAGCCGATGGTTTCCTCCAGGCGATCCGGGGAAAGCGTGGTGCCGGCGATGCGGGCCAGCGGCTCGACCAGGGCGCGGATCTGCCCGGCCCCATAGTCGACGGACGCGCCGTCGACCTCGCCGATCGAGCGGGGAGCATGGATTCCCAGGCAGGGCACGTTCCACTGCCGCGCGTAGAACTGGAACCAATCCTGCACGTCGCGGCACTGGTTGGTGTTGTAGACGAGCACGTCGGCCTTCGGCGGCCCGGGGAGGTTCATTTTCTGAAGCGGGCTCTCTCCTTTGAGGAAAGACCCGATGTCGCTGGTCAGATAGGAGCAGATGTCGGGGGAGAAGCCTTGGGCGTTGGCCAGGGGGATCAAGTCTGCGGCCATGCGCGACGCCCCGAGCATGGCGCCGTGATTTTCGGGGAAGTACACGTTGTATCCCAGGGCGCGCAGCAATTCTGCGGGGCCGACGCTCGTGCACCAGGCTGTTTTCTTTCCCTCTTGGGGGCCCTGGGCAAGGTCGGCGAAGTATTTGCCCATCACGCCGCGGAGTTTTTTGGTTGCTTCGAAGTCCTTACGCTCACTTCCCGACATCTTCAGATTCCTTTGTGACACAAAAGCGGACGAGGAGCGAAACGCTCCCCACAACGCGAGGCCAGCTCTTCGAGTTCGCCTGCCACGCGATCCAGCCCGAGATCCTCCGCGTAGCGCACGACGCCGCCGCGGAAATCCGGAAACCCGATTCCCAGGACCACGGCGACGTCGAGATCGCTCGGCCGCTGGGCAATCCCATCTTCGAGGATCGCGAAGGCCTCGTTGACCATTGAGAGCACGAGCCTTTGGGCGATCTCGTCGGAGTCGATTTTCCGCGGCGCCAGCCCCCGCGTTCCGCGGATCTCGCCGAGCAATTGCTCGGTGGGCGGATTGCTGCGGGGAGTCCGGTCGCCCCCCTCGTAGCGATAGACGCCGGCGCCGGTTTTCTGGCCCAACTGTCCGCGAGCTACCAGGGCGTTGACCGAGGCCGGCGAATCGCCCGCTCCCAGGCCTGCGCGATCGAGCACGCGGTCCGTATGAGCCAGGATATCGAGTCCTGCCATGTCGATCAATGCAAGGGGGCCCATGGGAAAGCCGAAGTCGACCATGGTTCGGTCGATGGCCTCGGCCGGCGCCCCTCTTCCAGGAGCCAGAACGCCTCCTTGAGATAAGGAACGAACAGCCGGCTGACCAGGAAGCCCGCCCGGTTCTTGACCAACACGGCGGTTTTGCCGAGGGTGCGGGCGAGGCCGAGGGCAGTGGCGATCGTGACTGGGGAAGCCTGGCTCGGCCGGATCACCTCCACAAGCGGCATGCGGTGGGCGGGATTGAAGAAGTGCAGTCCCACCAGACGTTCAGGAAAACGCAGTTCGGCCGCCAACTCGTCCAGAGAGATCGTGGAGGTGTTCGAGGCGAGGATTGCCTGGGGCTGGCAGACGCTTTCCAGTCGCTGGAACACCAGGCGCTTGGCGGCCGGGTCTTCGAACACGGCTTCGATCACCAGATCGGCATCGGCCAGGGCCTCCCAAGAGTCGGCCAAGGAGAGCGACGCGCCGGCCGCTTTCCCCCCGCTGCGCTGCAAGCGCCGCGCGACGGCCTCGCGGATCTTCTCGCCGCCGCGTTTCCGTGCGGCGGGGTCCGCGTCGTAGGCGGTCACCGGCAGTCCGGCGGCCAGCAAGGCCAGTGCGATGCCGGTGCCCATGGTCCCCATTCCCACGACGGCCGCGCGGGCAATGGGGCGGGGGACGACACCGGCCAACTCGGGCGCCTTTCCGGCGCGGCGGCTGGCGAAGAAGAGGTGGATCTTGTTGCGGGCGGCGCGCGTGAGCAGGCAGGCGGCCAGTCCCTGCCGCTCGCGGAGAATACCGGCGTCGAACGATTGCTCGATTCCGGTGCGCACCGCCTCGACGATCTGGCTGGGAGCGAGCAGTTCGGGGCGTGCGGCGGCCGCGCCCCGCTCGGCTTCGGCAAGGGCAAGGGCGACCGCATTTCGATCGCTGATCTTGTCGAGTCGCGTGGCGGTGCGGCAAGCGCGCCGGCGGCGCGTGCCAAGTGGACGGCGCGGTCGAGAAGCGTTTGGGGTGCGCAGACTTCGTCGACCAGGCCCGCGCGGAGGGCATCCTCCGCACCGATCGATTCCGCCGTGAGGAGCATATTCAGTGCTACCGCGGGACCGACGAGGCGGGGGAGTCGCTGCGTACCCCCCGCGCCCGGCATAATTCCCAAGGTGATTTCGGGCATGCTGAAGCGACTTGCCGCGGCGGCCACGCGCACGTGGCATGCCATGGCCAGTTCCAGGGCGCCTCCCATCACGCGGCCCGCCAGCGCGGCCACGACCGGCTTGCGGCTGTCTTCGATGGCCGCGAACGCCTGCTGGAAATCGCGCGACACGCTCAGGGCCTGCTCGGGCGTATGCGCTTCTTGCAGGATCGCCAGGTCGACGCCGGCGCTGAAAGTGCTCCGAGGTGCCGGCCAGCACGATTCCCCGCACGTCGGCGTCTTCCAGCGCATGGCGGAAGGCATTCGACAGTGCACTGAGCAAGGGCAAGGTGAGCATGTTCAGCGGCGGCGCGGCCAATCGCAGCAAGCACACGCCGTCCGCGCGTTCGCAGTGGATCATCCCGGTTTCCTCCGGGAAGCCCCGTCAAAACACCAAGGTGAGCTTGAGCGAGCCTTCCGCGTTTTCAGGGTTGGCATACATCTCGAAGGCCTCGGCCGCGCGATCCCAGGGAAGGCGGGGCGTGACCATCGCCGTCAAGTCGACGCGCCCCTGGACGATCATGTCGACCGCGGTCTGGAAGTATTCCATGCACTCCGGCCCCATCGAGGTGATGATCTCGGTTTCGTTGCCGACGGTGAAGAACCAGGGGAACGGCTGGCTTTCGTGGTGCGGCACGCCGAAGACGTAGAGGCGGCCTTGGCGGCGCGGCAACCGGGCGGCGACGTCCAGGGAATCGGCATGGCCTACGGCCTCGACGCACAAGTCGACCATGTGCCCGCCGGTCAGTTCGCGAACCGCCTCGACCACGCCGCCGCGCGAGGCATCGAGCACGTCGGTGGCGCCGAATCGCTGCGCCCAGGGCAGACGCCAGCCCACCGAATCGATTCCGATCACCTGCCGCGCTCCCATGCGTCCCAGCAAGTGCGTGAAGATCAGGCCCATCGGTCCCTGACCCACGACGGCGCAGCGCTGGTCGATCACCGGCCCGGTTCGCACCAGGGCGCGGAGCACGGTGGCCAGCGGCTGGGCGACGACGAGGGCGGCGAGGTCGGGGTAGTCGGTGGGCAGGCGGGCGAGGCCCTTGGGCTTTGCGCGGAGGATCTCGGCGAAGCCGTTATAGTCCTCGGGATGCGCCAGCACAGGCATACCCGGTTCCCACCCCTCGGCGCGCGAGGCGATGATCGTGCCGATGTTCTCGTGTCCCAGCCAACCCGGCGGGCTGTTTCCCTGGAGCGCCGCCCAGCGGCCGTCTCCGAGATAGGGTCCCATGTTGGTGCCGCAGAGGGCCATGTAGTGGCAGCGGACGAGGACTTCACCGTCGAGGAGCTGCGGCTCGGGCGCATCGTGTCTTAGCACAATCTGCCTTGGGCCGACGAACTGAATGGTGCGCATCGAAGTGGGTTCCGGAAGTTCTGAGTTGCTGCCGCGCGAGGATCGTTCGGCGGAGGCGAGGTCGAACCGCAACGAAGGCGGTGACCGCGCGGCGGTGTGCGCCGAAGTTCCCGCGATTCGTTGCCACAGTACACCCCGAATCGGCGGGCGTCAAGCAAGCCGCGTCGCGGGGCGAAGATTCGCACGCTGCGCCGCGTGCGCAAGCGGTAAAACCCGGGGAAACGACTGCTGCACGGAGGGCGAACGGCCGGTTGCCCTCCTCTCCTCCCGGGGGTAAACTGAAGGGGTAGGCTGGCGAGGGTTTTCCGAGCTCGGACGACCGCGGGGCAGTCGTTTCCGTCCGGTCCTTTTCGCCGCGCTCGGCGCCGGCCGTGCAGGAAGACAGGGAAGATCTGCCATGCCGCAAGCCATTGTCGACCCGGAAGAATTGCGGCGTTTCGCCGCCGGTTTGAAGAAGTTCAACGCCGACGTCCACGAGCGGGCGACGGCGATCAACGGGCAAATGGTGGCGTTGAGCAAGAGCTGGCGCGACCAGGAGAACAAGAAGTTCGTGGAGGAGTTCGAGCGCCACATGCGTTCGATCGCGCACTTCATGGAGATTACCGAGCAGTACATACCCTACTTGCTCCGCAAGGCGGAGACGATCGAGCAGTACTTGCAGCAAAGGTAAGCGCGGATGAGCGGCTCTGCCGGAGTGCGGTCGATCGACGCCGTGGAGGTCTTGGCCCGCGCCTGCTGCGCCTTCGGCGAAGAGACGACGGCCGCTTTGGCCGACGCCGGGATGGAAGTGAACCGGGCACTGCAATGGGTCGAGCACGACCAGCGGGAGTACTGGTCGACCGAGCTTCGTCGAAGCCCAGGCCCAGGCCGAAGAGGCGCGTCTCAACCTGGAACGGCGGCGGATGATTCACGTGGGCGACCGCGAGCCGCCGTGTCGCGAGGAGAAGATGGCGCTGGACGCCGCCAAGCGTCGCGTGGCTCGCGCGCGCGAGAAGATCGAGGCCGTGCGACGTTGGGGACGGATCCTGGAGCAGGAGTTCGGCGAATATCGCGGCGGGATTGCCCCGCTGGTGGCGTGGTTGCAGGCCGACATGCCGCGTGCCCTCGCCCTGCTGCGGGGAATGGACCGCGCTTTGGAAGCGTACGTTCAGGTGCCCGTCTCGCCGGGAGATGGTCCCGGTTCGGCGGCGCTGCATCCGGCCCAGCCGGCGGCCGGCGGGCACGAAGAGTCGGCGGCGGATTCAAGCGATTCGGAGCGTTCGGCCGGCGAGCCGCCCTCGGCCCCTTCGGCCGCGGGAGATTCCTAGAGGAGACCGCCCGTGCAGCGCATGGATCTCACCAATGCAGGCGCGAAGCTCGAACAGGCAGGCGACGCGTTTTGCACCGTGCGGGCGCACACGGCCGCGCAATGGGACGACGTGATGCGGCGCCACCTCGACCAGCAGTTCTTTCGGCCGGTCGATGGGCACCTGCGCCAGGCGCTCGAAGCGATACGCCGCATGGGCGAGGCCCTGCGCAAGGCCGAGCGCGAGTGTGGCGACACCTGAGACCATGAGGAAAGGCCGGCCCCCGAGCCGACCGCGCGAGGCAGTATCGCATGAGCGACCCTGTTTGGACGGACCAGCCGCGAAAGCTTCTTTTGGAGCTGCGCAGCCTGATTGGCGAGCGTGCGTCCGCCGAGGCGGGAATGGCGGCTGGGTTTCAGTCTGCCGGGGAGGCCGCGGAGAAGCAGTACCAGGAATCGCGCAAGGAGGCGACGGCGCGCTATGAGAAGGACCGCGCCGAGGCCGACGAGCAGTACCTCAACCGTCGGAGCGAGGTGATCGCCCAGTTCCAGTCGGACCACTCGGCGACCGAAGAAGAGTACGACCAGCTCCGGGCCGCGGTGGTGGCTCGGTTTGAGGAGGCCGAGCAGGCGGAGAAGAAACGGCTTCAGGACACGCGCTGGCAATCCAATGCGGTGTTCGAGGCCGCGAAGAACCGCCACGACGCGGGCTTCAAGGAAGCCCAGCAGGATCTGGATGCTTTCGAGCAGCAGGTTCTCGCGGTGCGCCAGGACCTTGAGCAGTTGCTCCGCCGACGGCATCAGTCCGGCGCGGTGGATCCCCCCGCCCCGCCGACCCTGTCCAGCGGCATCGATCCCCGCGCGCAGTGCCGCGCGGCGGTGGCGCAGGCGCGCGAGCAGGTGCGCGAGATGCTGGGGGACTCGCTGTCGGGTCTGTTCGAGGGGAGCCAGCCCCTGGGGATCGTGGTGGTGGTGAGCGTGGCCTCGGTCGTGCCCGCCGCGTTTCTGCTGGGTCCGAGTCGCTGGTATTGGGTCGTGCTCGTGGCGATCGCGGCGGTGGTTTTGTCCGTGGGGCTTTTGCGGTGGCTTTACTTGTCCGCGCGGCGGCGGACGATGGAGCAGCATCGCGAGGTGCTTTCGGTGCTGGCCTACGCCGACGCCTGCCTGGGCCGGATCCTCGAAGGGGCGAAGGCCGAGTGGGAGAAGCAATCGTCGGGTCTGACCTTGCAGTTGGAGGCGGAGCTTGCCGCGGCCGACGAGGCCCATGCGCGCGTCGCGGCCGATCTGGCGGCGCGCAAGCAGGAGACGTTGCGGCAGGCCGCCGACGAGTTCGCGGCGACGCGCTCGTTCGTGACTTCCCGTCACAACGCCCAGCGCCGGGAGCTTGACGAGCGCCACGCGCGACTGCTCGAAGAGCTCGAGGTGCGCTATCGCAATGAATCGACGGCCCTGGAGCAAGGCTACGCGCGCGCCGCCGGCGACCGGGAGGCTCGTTGCCAGCGCGAGTGGGACGCGATGCGCACGCGGTGGCTGCGCGGCCTGGCCGAGTTGGAGGGCTCGATCCAGGTGATGAACGACGCTTGCGCGCGCTGGTTCCCGCCTTGGGACGATCCCGCGTGGGGGAAGTGGGCTCCTCCGACGTCGATTCCCCCGATCGCGCCCTTGGGCCGGCTCGATTTCGAACTGGCCGATTTTGAGAACGGGGTCCCCACCGACGAGCGCCTTGTGCCGGAGCGGAGCGAATTCTCCGTACCCGTGGCGCTCACGTTCCACGATCGTTCGCTGGTTCTGCTGAAGGCGGAGGGGGAGGGCCGGTCGCGCGCGGTCGAGGCCCTCCAGGCGGTGATGCTCCGCATGCTCACCTCGCTGCCGCCGGGCAAGGTCCGGTTCACGATCATCGACCCGGTGGGGCTGGGCGAGAACTTCTCGGCCTTCATGCACCTGGCCGACTACGACGAGCAACTGGTCTCCAACCGCATCTGGACCGAGCGCGCACATCGAGCAGCGCCTGGCCGAGCTGACCGAGCACATGGAGAACGTGATCCAGGTCTACCTGCGCAACGAGTTCCAGTCGATCCAGGAGTACAACGCAACGGCCGGCGAACTGGCCGAGCCGTATCGCGTGCTCGTGGTCGCCAATTTTCCCGCCAATTTCACGCGAGCTGGCCGCGCGGCGGCTGGTGAGCATCGTCTCCAGCGGCGCCCGCTGCGGCGTCTACACGCTGATGAGCCTCGACACGGCCCAGCGCCTGCCGCGCGACTTCCAACTCGCCGACCTCGAGCGCCACGCCCTGCGACTCGCATTGGAGCGACGGGCAGTTCGTCTGGGAGGATCCCGAGCTGGGCAATCTGCCGCTGGCGCTCGAACAGCCGCCGCCGGCCGGAGCGGTTCACCGAGCTGGTGCGTCGCGTGGGCCGCGAGGCGCAGCGACGCCGACCGCATCGAGGTGCCCTTCGACTGGGTCGTGCCCGAGCGGTCCGAGTGGTGGACCGCCGACAGCCGCGCGGGCATCGACGTGCCCCTGGGCCGCGCCGGGCGTCAACGAAGCTGCAGCACCTGCAGCTCGGCAACGGCACGTCGCAGCACGTGCTGATCGCCGGCAAGACCGGCTCGGGCAAGTCGACGCTGCTGCACGTGCTGATCACCAACGTCGCCCTGCGCTACAGCCCCGACGAGGTCGAGCTCTACCTGATCGACTTCAAGAAGGGGGTCGAGTTCAAGGCCTACGCCGAGGCCGGAGCTGCCGCACGCGCGCGTGATCGCCATCGAGAGCGAGCGGGAGTTCGGCCTGAGCGTGCTGGAGCGGCTCGACCTGGAGCTGAAGCGCCGCGGCGATCTGTTCCGCGAGCGGGGCGTGCAGGATCTTGCCGGGCTTCCGCGCCGCGGAGCCGAAGGCGAGGATGCCGCGCGTGCTGCTGATCGTCGACGAGTTCCAGGAGTTCTTCGTCGAGGACGACCGGATCGCCCAGACGGCCGCGCTGCTGCTGGACCGCCTGGTGCGCCAAGGCCGGGCCTTCGGCATCCACGTGCTCTTGGGCTCGCAGACGCTGGCCGGCGCCTATTCGCTTCCCCGCAGCACGATCGGCCAGATGGCGGTGCGCATCGCCCTGCAGTGCAGCGAGGCCGACGCCCACCTGATCCTCAGCGAGGAGAACACGGCCGCCCGGCTGCTCGCGCCGGCCCGGCGAGGCGATCTACAACGACGCCAACGGCCTGTTCGAAGGCAACCATCCGTTCCAGGTCGTCTGGCTGTCCGACGAGCAGCGTCAGAGTTACCTGGAGCGGTTGCGCGAGTGGACGACGGAGCGCGGTTTCCGCGCGGCGGCCGCCGATCGTCTTCGAGGGGAACCAGCCGGCCGATCCGGGCAAGAATCCGATGCTCGTGCGAGCTGCTCGAAGCGATCGCATTGGCCGGGCCCGCTGCGCTTCGGCCAGGCCTGGCTCGGCGAGCCGGTGGCGATCAAGGAGCCCACGGCCGCCTCGCTGACGCGGCAGGCGGGGCGCAACCTGCTGGTCGTCGGCCACCAGGAAGACGGCGCTCGAGGCATTCTTGCCGCGGGGTTGGTGAGCCTGGCCGCGCAGCACTCCCCGACGCGCTCGGACCAGGACGGCATCGACGCGCAGTTCTACGTACTCGACGGCACGCGTCCCGACGATCCCCGCGCCGGATTCTGGAACCGCCTGGCCGAGCAGCTCCCGCACGGGATCCGGATTATCGCGCCCGCGCCGGCAGCCGCGGCGATCGCCGCGATGGCCGAGGAGCTGGCCCGCCGCGAGCAGGCGGGCGAGGACAACGCGCCGCCGCTCTACCTGGTGGTCTACGACCTGGCCCGCTTCCGCGAGCTGCGCAAGGCCGACGACGATTACGGCTTCTGGCCATTTCGACGAGGACAAGCCGCCGAGCTCCGGCCGCGCAATTCCGCACGATTCTCCGCGACGGCCCGTCGCTGGGCATCCACGCCCTGATCTGGGCCGACAGCTACAAGTCGGCGATGCCGCTCCTTGGACCGCCAGGGGCTGCGAGGACATCGAACTCCGCGTGGCCTTCCGCATGAATCAGCGGGCGATTCGAGCAGCCTGATCGACTCGCCGGCCGCGAGCCAGTTGGGCGTACACCGCGCGATCTTCGACGACGAAGTCGTAGGGCCGGCTGGAGAAGTTCCGCCCTTATGGATTGCCCTCGGCGGAGTGGCTGGCCTGGGTGGGCGAGCGGCTCCGTAGCCGCGGTCCCGCTCCGGCGTCCACATCGAAAAGAGCTAAGGGTTCTTAATCGCCGATATCAGAACGACGTGTCGCGCCCGGCGATTTGGGCCGTGGCAGGCCACCCTTGCGGTTCGGGTATCGATTCTTAACGTGCGGATGGAGCGGCCGAAGAACCGCTTGCCTCGGGCTTCAGCCAGCGCGCGAACCAGTCGAGCGTTTCCTGGCGCATCGCGGGCGTGTAGGCGTGGCCCACCTCGGGATAGAGCACGCTGCGGAAGCGATCCTTCGCTCCGATCGCCTGATAGAGTCCGCCCGCCTTCTCCTCAATCACACGGATGCCGTCGACCGGCGAACCGGCGTCGAGCTCGCCCGTGAGGGCGAGGAACGGCCGCGGGGCGATCAGGGCCAGCACTGCTTCGGAGTCGAAGTGCCGGAGCAATCCGTTGACGAAGTAATAGACTCCGTGTTGGGGAAGCTGGCCGTGTGCGATGAGGTTCTGGTAGCGGGTGAGGCAGGCCACGCCGACGGTGGCGGCGACGCGCTGGTCGACGGCGGCCAGCCACCAGGCGCGCGTGCTGCCCATGCTCATGCCGGTGGCCCCGATGCGGGTCTTGTCGACTTCGGGACGGCTGGCGAGGTAGTCCAAGGCGATCTGGTCATCGCGGACGAACATGCCCCACAGCGTGCGGCCCATCCAAAGGTGGAACTTGAGCAGGCTTTCTTGCTCGGGGCGGCCCAATTCCGCGGTACCGGAGGGCCCTGTGCCCACTCGATCGCCGTGCCAGAACGCGTCCGGCGCCAGGACGACATAACCCTGGCGCACGAAGACCTCACCCAAAGGCTCCTCTCCGCCGTTGGTGTTGGGCGTGACGATCTGCGTCTTATCTGGAGTGGACGAGTGGAGCCAGAGGATGGCGGGGGCGGGCTTGGCCACCCCGTCGGGCACGAGCAGAAGCGCGGTGACCTCTCCCTCCATGCCGTTGTGGACGGCGATTTTCTCCAGGGTATAGCCGTCGCGGAGCTCGCGCGCAATGCGGCGGACGCGCTGCGGCGAGGGGCGCGGCGGAAGGTCTCCGAGCGACTCGATCACGCGGCGAAGGACTTCGGAACGGTGCGCGTTCCAGGCTTCGGCGTTTTGGGGAATGGCGAACTCGGCGACGCCAAGGTTGCGGTAGACGGCGGGCACCTGTCTGTCGCGCTCGGCCTCCACGCGGCGATACTCGGCCGCGGCTTCCGGGCCCGAGGCCGGTTTCGGGAGCGCACGATACGTGCTCACCGAGAGTTGCCGCAGGATGCAATCGGCCACGGCGTCGGCCAGGAGTGCGTATCCCGCGGGCGTATAGTGCGTACCGTCCGCGGCGAGGAGCGCCTCGGCGCCGCCTTGCTCGACGACCCAGTGCAGATCATTCAAGGGAACGCGCCGGGCGCGCATGACCGCGGTCGCCGCCGTGTTGTAACGTTTGACGTCGGCCTCCGTGCGATCGAACGACGCCCGGCGCTTGGCGTGACGATCGTCGACGATGGGCGTCGTGTTGGCGAACACCAGTGCGGCCTTGGTCCGGCCGCGAATCCGGGCCACGATCTGGCGGAGGTTGGCTTCGTAGGTTTCCAACTCGACCTGGTGCTGCCTGGTCTTTTTATCGAGCTTGAGATCGTGCAGGCCGCAGTTGAGATGCACGACGGCGGTTCGGGGGTCCTTCAGCCAGCCATCGAGGTTTTTGAGCACATTGCCGCTATCGCCACCGTTGGCCGGGAGACTGACCACGACCGCTCGGCCTTCCAGTCGCTTCGCCACCAGGGGCGCGTAGCCCAGCCGGATCGAGTCGCCGATGAGCACCACTTGGGGCAGTTGGGGTTTCTCGATCGCGCCGCCTGTCGCGGGGTGGGAAAACGCTGAGAGCATCGAAAGGCCAAGTCCCAGGATCGTGAGTCGGCGCATGCGTGTGTCCTCCGATTGTGAGCCGTCTTGAGCCGTGATGATTGCCGCCCGCGTGGAAGCTTACTGGGAACCGATTCCCGAACCGGCCCGCGCCGGCCCCCGGTTGAGCCACAGATCAACGCGTTGGTCCTTCTGGAAATCCTTGTGGAGGATATCGAGCCGGCCGTCGCCGTCCAGATCGCCGAGCTTCGATTCGTGGCAGCCGATGCCCGTGGCCAGCACCTCGACGCGGAAATTGCCCTTGCCGTCGCCGAACAGAAGATAGGTTTTGCAGCGGTCTCCTGGTCCGGGGGTGTGCATTTCGCCGGCGAGGAGGTCGAGCTGGCCGTCGCCGTCGATGTCGCCGATTTGCAGCGTGTGCCCGTGGTCCGTGTGCGGGATGAGCGTTTTCGCGACCCACTCGGTTCCGTTGTATCGATACATTTCCAGCGGACCCACGCCGTCGCCCGAGCCCAAGACGATTTCCGGCCGGCATCCGCGGACCAGATCGCCGACGACGCAGCGGGAGAACTGCCGCTTGGGATTCACCGGATGCGGTTTGAACTTGCCGCTGGCTTGACGTTCGAACCACCAGCCGCCGCCGACCAGATCGGGTTTGCGGTCCGCGTTGATGTCGTCGGTGGCGAGGCCTTCCGGATTTCCGCCTTTCGTGCCCAGTGCGGCGATCTCGCCGAGTTGCCAGGGCTGCTTGGGGTCTGCCCCGGGTTGGGCGAGAAAGAGCCTGCCGTCGCGATTATTGAAGAAGGCCAGCTCCGTCTTTCCGTCGGCGTTGAAATCGCCGAAGAGTTGATCGTGATGTTGACTGCCGATCTGGCAAGCCTGGTATCGTTTCCAGGGCTTTTCCGGGTCGAACGCCGGATAGGGGTTTTCCCACCACCAGATCTCACCTTTGCCGCCGTAACCCGCGCCCATCACGAGGTCCAGGTCGCCGTCGCCGTCGAGGTCGCGGAAATCGCCGCCGGCTTCCAAGGAACCCGTTGGCATCCCTTTTTCCAGACGGTAGCGCGTCCAGGCGGCCTTGTCCCGGCTGCGGCGGTACCAGACGATGCGTTCGTAGCTGGCGATGACGAAATCGTTGACGCCGTCGTTGTCGAGGTCGGCGATCAAGGCGGCCACTTGGCGCCCCACGTCGGCCGGGGGAAGGTCTCCGTGGGTCGTAGAGAGATGCAGCCATGCGAGTCTTCCCGCGACGACGGTTTGCTGGGCCGCGGCGGGAGTCGCTGCGACTGCGCACACGGCAGCCACAAGGCAGAGCACGCTCCCGGTGCGATTCATGGCCGGATCTCCTGGGGCTTGTCGAGGACGGGGGGGACTGCGACCATCATAATGCTTCACCCCCGTTTGCTGTCAACGATGCCGCGGTGTGGCAGCCTCTTTCGCAGTGCTTGCCCACGAGCGACGGGATGCTACCGCTTGCGGGCGCTACGCGATTTCAGAATCCCCGCAGGGAGGTGCTCTGGCGCGGAGGCAGCCCTTCCTTCGGGCGCCGTTTGAGCACGCGATACTCGATCCCGTGCGCCGCGCAATACTGGGCTTTCTCGGGCCGGTCCCCATCTTCGTTCACCGCGTAGATATGGGGGCGGATCCGCTCGGATTTCGGGTTCGGCGTCCAGCCAGCCGTCGCCGCTGGAAATCAATGCCTGGTGCACGTGGCGGACGGAGTGCACCAGATACCATCGCTCGCGCTGGGAAAACAGAGGGTGCCCTTCGCCCTTGAGCAGCCGGATGTTGGCATCGTGGCCCACGATGACGTAGAGATCGCCCAGTTCCGCCACTTCCTCGAAGAACCGCACGTGTCCGGAGTGGAACCAATCGTAGCAACCGGTGACGATCACCGCGGACGCTTCGTCGCGGTTGGGGCCACCTCGCTGCGATACGCGGGAAGCTCCGCCAGACGTTCCGCGGCGATGGGCCGGTAGGCGATCCCCCGAGCCTGGCAGTGCGCTTGCTCGGCGGGCGTGGAAGCGGCGGCATCGACGGCCCAAATCGAGCCTTCGGCGCGCTGCAAGGCAGGGCGTCGGCGTGCGTCGGTTCGACCAGCGTGACCTGGTTGACGTAGCGAATGGCCCCGACGAGGTAGAGTCGCTCGGCTTCGGGGAACTTGGGCGTTTTGCCGGTCAGGCGAGCGGCAGAACGGTCGGACCAGAGGAGAACGTGGAGCGGTCCCCATTGGGCCGCCTCTTCCAACAGGCGCACTTGCCGAGAGCGGAGATCGTCGAAACTGCCGCTGACGAAGACTTGGGGAGCACTACCCATGCGCGTCGCCCGTCCGCACTTTGACTTGAAACGCGCCCGGCACCGCTCGCCGCGAGACGACGTAGAGATATCCACCGCCGCAGCCGGAATACATCGCCCCGTCGAATTCGGCCTGGTAGGATCGAAGCAAACCCACGAGGTCCACGGTCACGGTCGGATGGCGAACCGTTTGGGGCAGAATCGCCTCCCAGCACTCCATGCAGTCGTTCATCGAGGCGCCGAGCGCGGCCGCGTCCTGGCGGAGGATTGCGGCGTAGCAGTCCTTGCCGGTCTGGCCGAGGCGGGCGATCGACTGATTTCGAGCCGTTTGACGCCCAGGGGATTGTAGCCCGGCGGTCGCGGCGCCACCGGGACGACGTGGATCACCTGCTCCAGCCAGCGCGGCGATCTCGGGATCGCAGTTCGATTCGATGTGCCGGGGAAACACGCCCCCTTCGTGGGCGTAAGTCGTAGTCCAGGCGGCTCACGCCGGGGTAGATCAGGCCGATCATGTCCTGGGAGCCGGAGGGCTCGGTCTTGCCGCGGTTCTCTTCGGCGTAGAGTTCGCGCACCAATTCCGCGGCGGGCCGGTCGGGCAGTCGGCCGTTCCCACAGATCGATCGGCCACGTTGCGCGTGCCCGTGGCCATTCCGGAGCGGTCCATGAAGCGGAAGGTGGGCTCGATCGCCACCACGACCATCGAGCCCGGCGGCGACGGATTGAGCCGGGAGACAAAGGGCTGATCGATCCATCCGCCGGCCAAGGCCAGGCGGTAGGGGATCGCGCCGATGCAGTCGGTAAGGGGGTGCCGAGACGGTGAAGGCATGTCGTGGGTTCAGATCGTGTCGCGGACCGTGCGTTTGCCGGCCTTGCGGTCCTGGTACTGCTGCTCGATCCAGGCGTAGGTCTTGGCCAGTCCGTCGCGGAGCGAGCGTGCTCGGGCTCCCAGTCGAGGATCTGCTGGATCATCGTGTTGTCGCTGTTGCGGCCGGCGACGCCCTTGGGCGCGTCGAGCTGGTAGTTCCGCCGCAGCTTCACGCCGCCGATTTCCTCGGCAAGGCTCACCAGCTCGTTGATCGAGACCAGTTCGCTGGAGCCGAGGTTGATGGGCGTGGCGATCAGATCGTCGCAGTGGGTGATCCTGTCGATGCCCTGGGTGCAGTCGTCGATGTACATGAAGCTGCGGGTCTGCGTGCCGTCGCCCCAGATGTCGATCGAGTCGCGTGCCGGTGTCTTTGGCCTCGATGACCTTGCGGCAGATGGCGGCCGGGCGCCTTCTCGCGGCCGCCGTCCCAGGTGCCGTTGGGACCGTAGACGTTGTGGAACCGGGCGATGAAGGTCTTCATGCCGCGCTCGGCCCAGTACTCCTGGCAGAACATCTCCGACATGAGCTTTTCCCAGCCGTAGCCCCGTTCGGCCATGGCCGGGTAGGCGTCGGACTCCTTGCAGCGCGCGGACGTTGGGGTCCTTCTGCAGGTTGGTGTTGTAGGCACAGGCAGACGACGAGAAGAAGTAGCGCTCGACGCCGGCGCGGTAGGCCGCCTCGATCATGTGCGTGTTGATGAGGATGCTTCGCAGGCACTGGATGCGGAATCGCTCGATGAAGCCCATCCCGCCCATGTCGGCGGCCAGGTTGTAGACTTCGCACCGCTCCCTCGCAGACGCGGCGGCAGTTGTGCTCCTCGCTGACGTCGAGGCACAGGCACTCCACGCCGGGCACTCTCTGGTACCAATCGGGCAGCGGCTTCTTATCCACGGCGCGGATGCGGCGAAAGCCTCGCTCGTAGAAGTATCGGACCAGCGACCCGCCGATGAAGCCGCCGGCTCCGGCGATGACGATCAACGCGTCTTTGTTTTGGGGGCCGGCCGATTCGGGGCCGGCATTGGCGGAGACAGCCTTTTCACGCGCCATGGAACTATCTTTCCTGAGAATGTGCCCGGAAATATTTGCCCGGAAACTGCGCCGGGGTGTCGGGAGTTGCCGCGGCCTGCCCTGTGAAACTAGTGCCCCGCCCACAATGCTCCTGCCGGTGAGGAACCGATTCGGGGCACCAACTTTGCCTGTTTTGCCCGGACCGGTGGGTCCGGGCCGCGGTGTCGCTTCGAGGGAGAGACTTCCTGGCGGCGGCACCAAAAGGCCTGGTTGAAGCGTGCCGACGATTTCGCTTCCTACGGGGCAGGAATTATAATAGCGGCCCAGCGGGGGGCACGTCCATATGTCATGCCTCCGACATGTCATGCCACCGACCGCGAGTCATGCCTCTGGCAGCAAGTCATGCCTCTGGTAGTGGAGTGCGAGTCTGCGGCAAGTGCTTAGAATCGCGGTGTAGCGCTTGGGGATGCCCCAGGCTTGTGGATGCCCCTGGCTTTCGTTTTTCGCACAACGTTCGGGCCGAGCGTCGTGGCCCCAGCAAACCCGTGAAGGGGATATGACCATGTTCAAGACCGGGATCCTCAATCCCCAGATCAACGCGCTATTGAGCCGCGTTCGCCACACGAATACGCTGGTGATTGCCGACCGCGGTTTTCCCTTCTGGCCGCAACTGGAAATCGTCGACCTCGCGCTCGTGGACAATATTCCCACCGTGCTGGACGTGCTCCGCGCGATACGGCCCAACTTCGTGCTGGGCGCGGCCTGGATGGCCGAGGAATTTCTCCAGCACAACAATGAAGCCACGCGGCGCAGCGTTTGCCGAGGCCCTCGACGGGATTCCCATGCTCTATGAGAAGCACGTCGACTTCAAGAAACGCGTGCCGCAGGCGGTCGGTCTGATCCGCACCGGCGACACCGTGCAGTACGCCAACCTGATTCTCCAGTCGGCCTGAGCAGGCAGGGGGCGGCCGGTGGGGGCAAGAGGGCCGGACTGTTCTCGCGTGCAATGGGCTGTTTGCAGCGGACAGGTGCCCTGGCGCCGCGAGAATCGAGACGGTCCACGCCCAACGGTTACGGCATTTCCGGCGCGGGAGCCAAGACGGTGCGGCCGTGCTCGGTTCCGGCAATTCCCAGGGCCAGGTACTCGGCGTCTTCCTGAGTGGGATTCTCCATTTGGTGGATCTCGCGAGGGTCGATCAGCACCGAATCGCCCGCACCCAACTCGGCGGTATTGTTGCCGACCGTGATTCGCACTTGCCCGCGGAGGATGATGAAGATCTCCTGCATGTCCTCATGGTAGTGGGCCGCGAAACGGTTTCCCGCGGGAAGCTTGGCCCAGTTGATCATCTGCACGGTGCCCGGGCGGAGATCGTGTTTCTGGAAGAGGACCTTTTTCCATACGCCGGGTGCGACGGGATCTTCGTGTCCGGCGGGCACGTAGGAGCGGTCGGTGGTGCGAACGATTCTCATATCGGGATGCTCCGGTGGTGGAAGCGCGGCCAATGTAGCTTGCCCCTGCGTAGGGCACAAGTCGCCAGTCGCCAGTCGTTGCCGGGGGGAGCGGCAGCGCGGTGGGTCGGCGGGTCGCGGGATTGCGGGATTATGGATGCCGGCGCAGCCAATCTTCGCGATTTACTCGGATCGTAAGCCGAAACGGCTGGAATCCGGAGTTCCCTTGACCGCCTGGCGCTGGTTAGCACCCCCGGGCCTCAATGGGCGTGCGCCTGGGCAAACCAGGAGGGGCATTCCGGCGAAACCGGGCTGCGACGCCGCCGGTCGGATGGCCGCTCGGACGGAAGGAGGCACGGAATCCGCGCGCCGCGGAGCGTCGGGGCTTGAACGCGGAGCGTAAGCTCGGCTAAAGTAGGCATTCCTCTTAGAGCCGATCCCAGAACCGTCTGCCGCCCTGAAATCCTCCGGCCGCACAGGGCTCCCGCGGCAGTTCTGGGATAGGTTCTTAGCAATGCGCGTACGAAGCCAGCAGCCTGGTGGGGCGCGACAGAGCGGGCAGTCTGATCATGCAGTCTTTGTGTCACTCGTCCAGCGTGCGGGGGGTCTAGTTCATGGATTACTGTCCGATTATTCCATGTTTGGATGTCAAAAACGGCCGTCTCGTCAAGGGGGTCAATTTTGTCAACCTCCGCGACGTCGGTGACCCGGCCGAGAACGGCGCCGCCTATAGCGCTGCCGGTGCGGACGAGCTTGCGTTTCTGGACATCACGGCCACGCTGGAGAATCGACCGACGTTTCTCGATGCCGTGCGGCGGACCGTTTCTCGCATTTCCATTCCGTTGACGGTCGGCGGGGGCATCCGCTCGTTGGACGACATGCAGGCCCTGTTCGACCTGGGGGTGGCCAAGGTTTCGATCAATACGGCGGCCGTGCGCCATCCGGAACTCATCGAGCAGGCCGTCGGGCGCTTCGGCCGCAGCGGATCACCGTGGCGATCGATACCCGGAGTAACGCGGGGCTGCCCTCGGGCTACGAGGTTGTGGTGCGGGGCGGAACCGAAGGCGCCGCGTTGGACGCCGTAGCATGGGCGAAAAAGGCCGAAGCGCTGGGCGCCGGCGCCCTTCTGCCCACGAGCATGGACGCCGACGGAATGCAGACCGGCTACGATTTGCCGATGACCCGCGCGATTGCCGACGCCGTGCGGGTTCCGGTGATCGCCTCGGGCGGAGCGGGAACGCTGGAGCACCTGTACGAGGCGGTGGCCGAGGGCCACGCGTCTGCGGTGCTTGTGGCTTCGATCGCGCACTTCGGCAAGTACACGATCAAGCAGATGAAAGAATACCTGAAGAGCCGAGGAGTATCCGTGCGGCTGTAGAGCCGATCCCAGAACCTTGGGCGGTGCTGCGATGTTCCGGCCGCACAGGGCCGCGGCGGCAGTTCTGGAATCAGTTCTTGGCGCGTTTTTTCCCGTTTTCGCCGGCGGAAGCCGTCGCAGAGCGCGCGAATTCGAACGACGTGCGATCGAGCGACGCGAGATCGAGCGGCTGGGCCGGTGGAGAGCAACCTTTCGTGGACGGGGCACGAGCACTGGAATCCCTTGCATCGCAGGAGAGCCTGAATGGACTATCAGGAGTTTGTCGATCAACAAGTTGCTTCGATCCGTGCCGCAGTCGACGGAGGACTGGCGATCAACGCCTTGAGCGGCGGAGTGGATAGCTCCGTGGTCACGGTGTTGGGGCACCGTGCGCTCGGAGACCGGCTCAAGACGGTCTTCATCGATAACGCGCTGATGCGCGAAGGCGAACCGCAGCGCGTCGTGCAGGCATTCGCCCAGATGGGAATTCCGGTGGAGCTGGTGGACGCGAGGGAGGACTTCCTCCAGGCCCTTCAGGGTCTCACCGATCCCGAGGAGAAGCGCAACGCCATCACCAGCACGTTCTACAAGACCGTTTTCGGCCGCCTGGTGCGGAAGAGCGGGGCCCGGCACTTGCTGCACGGGACGATTCTCACCGACATCGAGGAGACGATTGCCGGCATCAAGCGCCAGCACAACATTCTCGCCCAACTGGGGATCGACACGGAAGCGGACTACGGCTACCAGGTGCTCGAGCCGCTGGCGACGCTGCGCAAGGACGGAGTGCGCGAGGTGGCGCGCTGCTGGGCATGCCCGCCTCGATGGCCGAGCGGATGCCGTTTCCCGGTCCCGCCTTGGCCACGCGCATCGTGGGCGAGGTGACGCGCGACCGCCTGGCGACGGTTCGGTCGGCCACGGCGATCGTCGAAGAGGAGCTCGCCGGGATCGATGCGTTCCAGTACATGGCGGTGTTGCTGGAGGACCAGCGCCACCGGCATCCGCAACGGGAAACGCGAGTTCGGCCAGATCATCGTCGTGCGGTGCATCCACAGCGTCGATGCGCGCGAGGCCTCGGCGGTCGAGATTCCCTGGGCCAGACGTTGCACCGCATCTGCCGCCGGATCACCGAGATTCCGGGAGTCAACCGCTGCCTCTACGACCTGACGCCCAAGCCCCCAGCCACGATCGAGTACGTATAGTTCGCCGCCGCGGCGGGAAGGTCGCCCGAAGGCCAAGCACCGGCTTTCGGGCCGATGCGAAAGCCGATCGGCAGCGATCCAACCGCAAGAAGTTCCCCCTCCTGGACCAGCCCTTTCTACATCCTCAAGGGATCGCCGACGTGCCCAAGCGAAGCGACATCCACAAGGTGCTGATCATCGGCTCCGGCCCGATCGTCATCGGCCAGGCCTGCGAGTTCGACTACTCGGGCACCCAGGCCTGCAAGGCCCTGCGCCGACTGGGCTACCAGATCGTGCTGGTCAACTCCAACCCGGCCACGATCATGACCGACCCGGTCATGGCCGACGTGACCTACATCGAGCCGCTGACCGTGGAAGCGATGACCGAGATCATCGAGAAGGAGCGGCCCGACGCCCTGCTGCCCAACCTGGGCGGGCAGACGGGGCTGAACCTGTCCTCGGAGCTGGCCCGGCGGGGCGTGCTGGAAAAGTACGGCGTGCAGGTGATCGGCGTGCCGGTCGACGCGATCGAGCGCGGCGAGGACCGCCTGGCCTTCAAGGATACGATGCGCGGTCTGGGGATCGACCTGCCGCGCAGCGAGATCGCCCACACGCGTCGAGGAGGCGGAGCCGATCGCCCAGGAGTCGGCCTGCCGGTCGGTCGTGCGGCCGGCCTACACGATGGGCGGCACCGGCGGCGGCCTGGTCTACAACATGGAGGAGCTGCGCGCGGTCGCCGCGCGCGGCCTGGCCGCCAGCCTCATCGGCCAGGTCCTGATCGAGGAATCGGTCGAGGGCTGGGAGGAACTGGAACTGGAGGTCGTGCGCGACGCCAAGAACCAGATGATCACCGTCTGCTTCATCGAGAACGTCGACGCCATGGGCGTGCACACGGGCGACTCCTACTGCGTGGCCCCCATGCTGACCATCGACCCCGAGTTGCAGAAGCGGCTGCAGAAGCACTCCTACGACATCGTCGAGTCGATCGGCGTGATCGGCGGCACGAACATCCAGTTCGCCCACGATCCCAAGACCGGGCGCGTGGTGGTGATCGAGATCAATCCCCGCACGTCGCGCTCCTCGGCCCTGGCCTCGAAGGCCACCGGGTTCCCCATCGCCTACGTCTCCTCGCTCTTGGCCGGCGGGATGACCATGGACGAGATCCCCTACTGGCGCGCGGGCACGCTCGGAGAAGTACGAGCCCTGGGGCGATTACGTGGTGGTGAAGTTCGCCCGCTGGGCCTTCGAGAAGTTCCGCGGCCTGGAGGACCGCCTCGGCACGCAGATGCGCGCCGTGGGCGAGGTGATGAGCATCGGCAAGACCTACAAGGAGGCCTTCCAGAAGTCGATCCGTTCGCTGGAGAACGGCCGCTACGGCCTGGGCTTCGCCAAGGATTTCCACAAGCGATCGCTGGATGAACTGATGGCCCTGCTGGCCCATCCGACCAGCGAGCGGCAGTTCGTGCATGTACGAGGCCCTGCGCAAGGGGGCCGACGTGGAGACGCTCTACCAGCGGACCTACATCAAGCCCTGGTTCATCGAGCAGATGAAGGAGCTGGTCGAGCGCGAGGAGGAGATCCTCGGCTACCACGGGGCATGCTGCCCGACGATCTGCTGGCGGCTGCGAAGAAGGAAGGTTTCTCCGACCGCTACCTGGCGAAGCTCCTGGGCGTGCCCGAAGAAGCAGATCCGCCAGCGGCGAATGGCGCTGGGCGTGGTGCCGGGCTACCACCCGGTGCACGTCAGCGGCGTGGAGAACGCCGCCTACTACTATTCCAGCTACCACGGCACCGGACGCCACCCGAGTCTCCAGCCGCCGCAAGGTGATGGTCCTCGGCGGCGGGCCGAACCGCATCGGCCAGGGGATCGAGTTCGACTACTGCTGCGTGCACGCCGCCTTCGCCCTGCGCGACGAGGGGGTCGAGTCGATCATGGTCAACTGCAATCCGGAGACCGTGTCCACCGACTACGACACCGCCGACAAGCTCTACTTCGAGCCGCTCACGGTGGAAGACATCCTGGCGATCTACGACAAGGAGAAGCCGGAGGGAGTGATCGTGCAGTTCGGCGGCCAGACGCCGCTGAACATCGCCGCGGAGCTGGCCGAGGCCGGGCGTGAAGATCCTCGGCACCCGCCCGGACACGATCGATCTGGCCGAAGACCGCGACCGGTTCCGCCAGATGATGGAGAAGCTGGGCATTCCCCAGCCCCGCTCCGGCATGGCCAGCACGCTCGACGAGGCGCTGGCGATCGCGCGCACGGATCGGCTACCCGCTGATCGTGCGTCCGTCGTTCGTGCTCGGCGGCCGGGCCATGGAGATCGTCTACGACGAGAAGATGCTCGAGCGTTACGTGGCCGCGGCGGTCGACGTTTCGCCCGAGCGTCCGATCCTCATCGACAAGTACCTGGAGAACGCGATCGAGGTGCGAGGCCGACGCCATTGCCGACGGCCACGACGCCTTCGTCCCGGCGGTCATGGAGCACATCGAGCAGGCCGGCATCCACTCGGGCGACTCGGCCTGCGTGATCCCGCCGGTGAGCATTCCGCCGCAAACACCTGGAGACGATCTGCGACTACACGCGCAAGATCGCCATCGAGCTCAAGGTGGTCGGCCTGATGAACATGCAGTACGCGATCTGCAAGGACAAGGTCTACATCCTCGAGGCCAATCCCCGCGCCAGCCGCACGGTGCCGCTGGTCTCCAAGGTCTGCAACATCCCCATGGCGCGGATCGCCACCCAGCTCATGCTCGGCAAGCGCCTGGCCGAGCTGGGACTGGAGCACAAGCGCATTCCGCACTTCGGCGTCAAGGAAGCGGTCTTTCCCTTCAACATGTACCACGAGGTCGATCCGATCCTCGGGCCGGAGATGCGATCGACGGGCGAGGTGCTGGGGATGGCCGATTCGTTCGGGCTGGCCTTCTACAAGGCGGAGGAGGCGGCCCAGTCGCGACTTGCCGCTGGAAGGGCACGGTGCTGATCACCGTGGCCGATCGCGACAAGCCGGGCGTGGTCGAGGTGGCGCGCCGTTTTGCCGATCTGGGCTTCCGCATCCGCGCCACCCAGGGCACCCACGCCCTGCTGGCCGCGCGAGGGCATCGCCTCGGAGCCGATCCTCAAGATGCGCGAGGGACGGCCGAACATCGCCGACGCGATCGTCGACGGCCAGATCCAGCTCGTGATCAACACGCCGCGAGGCAAGCTGGAGACGGCCGACGATTCCTACATCCGCACGACGGCCGTCAGCCGCAAGGTCCCCTACATCACCACGCTTGGCCGCCGCTTTGGCCGCGGCCAAGGGCATCGCCGCCTACCGCAAGGGGCGCGGCCAGGTAAAGAGCCTGCAAAGCTACCACGCCGACATCGGCTGATGCCGTGTCCGAGTGACGTGGGGTCGCAGCGCTGCCAGGAGAACTGGATAGCCCCTGATCGCTCCGCGATCGGGGTACCGCAAGCACAAGCGGCGCGCGGAATCGTCTTGCCTACTGCGTGCACCGTGTGTGTGCGTGCGCCACTTGGAAGCCACCGCGCGTGTGCCACTTGGTAGCCGTCGCCGTTCGCGGCGGCGGACAAGCAATGCAGGGTACCGTCAGCGGTCCCGTAGATCAGGCACGCCGTGCCTGACAACCAGAGTCGTTGTCCCGTGGACCACCATCGTTGTAGGCACTGCGTGCCTCACCACCTGCGATCAGCTCGGATATGACCCATGAATAATCGAGGAAGAGTGGTTCTCGTCGTTCTCGTCACGGAACTGTTGCTGGCGTCGCTGGCCCGGGGGGCGGCGGAAGTCGAGGTGCGCGCCGGAAATGGGCAGGTAATCCGCGTCACCGGCCCGACGGTCGACTTGAAGGCCCTCGGTGCGCGGGGCGACGGTGTGCAGAACGACACCGCTGCCTTTGCGCAGCGGCAGAGATCATCCAAAAAGCGGGCAGCGGACGGCTGGTCATCCCGCCGGGCACATACGTCGTCGGTGAACAGACTCACGCCGACGGCCAGTTTCCCTACTACCAGGAGCAGCCGATCTTCTCGGTGAAGAACCTGGACGGCCTCATCATCGAAGGCCAGGGGGCGACGGTGCGGCTCGCGCTGGGGTTGCGGTTCGGCGCGTTCGACAAGCTCTCTGGCAAGCCGTTCCATGCGAAGCCGGGCGGCTTCACCGACCGGGCCTACGCGGCACGCGCCGGCTCGATGCTGCGAATCCACCGTTGCCGCAACGTCCTCGTTCGCAATCTCCAGCTCGACGGCAACAGCGGCGCGCTCGTGCTGGGAGGTTACTTTGGCGACGTGGGCCGGCAGCTTCATGCCTATGGCATTGAACTTTATCACAACACCGAGGTGGGGGTGGAGAACGTCCACAGCCATCACCATGCACTCGACGGCATTATCATTGGTTGGACGGGACTGCGGGAGAACGATCCGCCCACGCCGCACACGTTGATCAATCTGGTGAGTGAATACAACGGCCGGCAGGGCCTTTCGTGGGTCGGCGGGCGCGGCATCCGCGCGTATCGATGCAAGTTCAACCACACCGCGCGAGGCGCGTTGGCTCGGCCCCCAGGCGCGGGGCTCGACATCGAAGCCGAGGAATCGGTCTGTCGCGACGGCTACTTTGAGGACTGCGAGTTTGCGGACAACGGCGGTTGCGGCATGGTGGCCGATTCGGGCGACGGCGGCTACACGAAGTTCGTGCGTTGCACCTTCTGGGGCACGACCGCTTGGAGCGCGTGGAATCGGAAACCCGGGCTTGAGTACGAGGACTGCATGTTCCACGGCAGCATCGTCCACGCCTTCGGTTCGCCCGACGCGCGGTTGGCGACACGCTGGACCCGCTGCACGTTCGACGACAAGCCGTGGACGGACGGAAAGCGTCCTTACGGTGGTTTCCTGGCGGAAATCAATGGCGACATGGAGAACGTGCGGTTTGACGGCTGCACGTTTACGGCCGGCGCCTGCAAGAGCCTCTGGTGTTCGGGGAAGGGTGTCAGATTCTCCGATTGCACGATCACCCACAAGGCGTCCTTGGTCCGCAACGGCGATTTTCAGTGCCTCATCCGAGGCGGCGAACTGGTCGGATGCCGATTTCAGGAGTTGTTTCCATCCGAGGTGAAGGCGAGCTGGTACGTCGCTGCCGAGGGCACTCGCATTGTCGAAGGCAAGCCCACGACGGTCGACGGCCCGCGCGTACGTTGGGGCCATCTGAACGGGGCGGTGGGTTTGATTCCGCCGGGTAAGTAGAGTTTCGTCGTCTGTTTGCAGAGTCGCCCTCCAGCGTCGGGAGACTGGCGAGCGACCATGGCTGCCGCATCGTCCGCGTTTACTGCGGCGAACGATCCAGATCGGCCAGGCGGTACTCGACGCGCAGGATGTGCTCCCGCATGGTCCGTTCGGCCGTGATCACGCGGTTCCAGAGATTGATGAAACTCGTCAGCAGGAACACCAGCAGGCCCAAGAGTGCCCACAACACACTGGCCAGCGAGGGGTTCTGGAGACCGTAGAAGATAAGGACCCCTGCGACGAGCCCACGCGATGCCCGCAAATGCCTTGCTCATGCCCTGCATGATCCGCAGCGGCTCGGCCCCGCGGCGGAGGATGTAGGAAATCCAGCCGGCGAAGGCGGTACGACGCCACCAGAGTCAAGGCCCAGAGTCCAGCGGTGTTCCGCGTCGAACAGGACGCCGCAAACCGCACCGGGAAGCCCGACGACGAGGCCGACCAGGCCAGGATGTAGTACAGACGGTAGCTGCGGCGAGAGCCGCGGCTCCACGATCTGGGCGAGTTCTTCGCGGAATCGCTGCTGGCGCTCCGGGCTGATCGGCTCGAGGCTGAACAGGTTTTCGCGAAGATTGTTCTCGTGCGACATGGTCGACTCCTTCCCGGAGGACTGCTCCGAGGGCTTTCTTGGCGTGATGGAGACGCGACTTGACGGTGCCCGGCGGAATGCCGAGCACCGAGGCGATCTCCTCGATGCTCAAGTCTTGAAGAAAGAAGAGGGTCAGGGCCTCGCGATGCGGCAGGGAGAGCTTGTCGAGGCCGGCGTGAACGGCGGCGGCGTCTTCGGCGGTGAAGGTGGGCTCGGGTTCGGTGCTGGTCTGGGAAGCGTCCACGGCCGCGTAGAGCCGGAAGTCGGCGTCGCGGTGACGCAGGTGGGCCAGGGCGTGGTTGCGGGCCGTGCGGTAGAGGAAGGCGGGCAGGGCGCGGGCGTCCCGGAGGCCGGGCAGAGCGTCGGAAGACGGATATCCATGTCTCCTGGAGCAGATCCCACGCGTCGTCTTCCGATCGAACCATGCGGCGCAGGTAGTACAGCAGCGGCTTCTCGAAGAAGGCGACCAGCTCGCCGGCCGCGCGAGGGGTCCCGCCGCTGGCAGCGGAGGACAAGCATTTCGCAGAGGATCAGGTCCGCATCGGACATCATCTTGAGCCCTGTATTCTGTTGAGCCCTGCCTTGCCAAGCGCTGTGCCGCTCCGGACATGGGAACTCCGGATTGTAGCCGATTCGGCTTACGATCCGGAGTCAGTTGCGAACGCGGAATGCGCCGGCATCTAAAAGGTCCCCATTTCCGTCTTTGGACACAGGATAGGATGCGCGAGCGGACCCCGCGGTTCAACGGCGGGGACGGGAACTCAAGCCAGTGCGGGTTTTCGGGATCGGATCGAAGAGCCTGAGGGTGCTCGTTCACACACCGGCGTAGACGCGGCGGCTCGCCGCGTCTCTCACGCTTTCCTTGGGTGATGCGCGAGCGCGCTCAGAGGCAGCGGCCCGCCTCTTGAGCCAGTCCGGCCTGTGAACGGTTACGGCACATTTGTCAGCCTCAGCGCACTTGCATAGGAGAGAACGAAATGGGCCGAAAAATGAGCCAGTCCCCGGTTGGCCTGTGAACGGTGATCGCCGGCGCTCACTGCCGCAGCTGGCGATACTTCGTCCAGATGGCGTCCAGCGCCACGGCCGCCCCGAGCGAGAGTTTCACGTCCACCAGCGGCGACACGCGGCTCTCGCCAGGGTTGATCTCCACCGTGGCCCAACCGGTGCGCCGAGCCCACTGGACCGGCCCCGCGATGTAGGGGAACACAGCGGTCGTGCCCACGGCGATCACGGCATCGAAGCCCCGGGCGCACTCGTCGTAGAGTTGCTGGAGCACGGCTTCGGGCAGCGTTTCTCCGAAGAGCACGACGTCGGGCCGCACCGTGCCAGCGCAGCGCGGGCAGCGGGGAGGGATTTCCAGGGTGCTGTAGTTCTCCACCGTGACGCGCCAGGCACACGCCGGGCAGAGGAGGTGGTGCAGATCGCCGTGGATCTCCAACACGCACGTCGAACCGGCTTGGCGGTGAAAGCCGTCGACGTTCTGCGTGAGCGTCCAAACGCGGTCGAAATGGGCCTCCATCTCGGCGATCACCTCGTGGGCGCGGTTGTGCTTGGCCCCCCGCGCCGCACGCTCGATTTGCCCGAGATATTTCCAGGTGAGCTCGGGTCTGGATCGCATCATCTCTCCCGACAGGAGGACTTCGATCGGCAATCCATCTTCGGTATCTTCCACGTTGTAGAGCCCGCCGATCCCGCGGTACGTGGGCAACCCGGAATCGGCCGAGATGCCGGCGCCGGTGATGAACAGCAGTTCCCGGCATCCCTGGAGGATTTCGACCACGCGGTCGATCGCCCGCGCATCGTCGGGACTGAGCCCCATGCGTGTCTTCCTTCAATTCGAAGGTTCGGGCCAGTTGAGGTGCTTGTGGAGGAAGGCGAACGTGCCTTTGCCGAGGATCGTGTGCGGGCCGTTGAAGAACTCGATCTCGGTGCGGTCGCCCAACCCCAGGGCGTCGTAAACACGGCGGACCTTGGCGTATTCATAGGCCACCCACTCGTCCGGAGCCACGCCGTCGGCATGCCCGCGCTCGACCATGAACGGCCGCGGCAAGAGCAGGTAGACCATTTCGGCGTAGCTGAAGGTCGAGCCCATGTCGAAATAGGGCATTTCCCATTCGATCGAGTGCATGAAGCCGTTGGGATAATCGGTGGCCGCCACCTTGCGAGTCCATTCGTTGAAGTCGGCCGAGCAGATCGACAGACAATAGCCGTCGAGCAGCGGCGGAACGCGGACGGCGGTTTCGCCGCCATAGCTCAGGCCGTAGAACGCAATCCGTTTGTGATCGACAAACGGAAGCGATCCCAGCCAGGCGAGGATCCGTTCATGCTGGCCGAGAATGAAGGAGAAGAGCGACGCTTTCACTCCGTTGGCCTTGCGGCTGAGCCAGCGGTAACGGTCTTCGCCTCGGTAGAGATTGTGTGGGGCGAAGACCACGAAGCCGCGGTCGGCCAGGCGCGCGGCATAGTCGTGGTAGGCGCGATGGTCTCCTTCGATCGTGTCTTTGGGCAGACCGCCACGGCCGTGCTGGCAAACGACGACCGGTCGCCGCTCGCCCGGCTTGAGCCCCTTGGGCACCAGCAGCACGCCCCAAGCCGGCAGTTCGGGCCAGACGTCGAGGACGACCTCGTAGCCGGTCCACTTCGGCCGGTCGTAGATCCGCCGCGAGCGCCGGCCAACGGCAAATACGGTTCGTCAATCCGCCCCAGCACTTCGTCCCAGAAATACTGCTTGTATTTCAGCCTCTGCGCGGCGGCCCCTTCCGGCGATTTGGTTTCCAGGGGGAAGAATCGCTCGCGCACGCGGTGAGCCTGGTGGACCAGTCGCTGCACGTGATCCTCCAACTGCCGCACTTGCCGCCGTTGGCGCGGGAGCGGATCGAACGCCGTGCGGCGATCGATGGGAACCTCGGCCGACAGATCGGCGAGCGACTCCACACCCAGTTCTTTCGCCAACCGCGCCACTGCTTCGCGCGAGAACGGCTCGACCGCTTTGCCCCCCTGCCCTGCGATAAGCGATCGGCTCTGAAGCCGGGCGGGCACGAATTGCGCCAACCGCTCCCATTCGGCTGCGACCGAACGATGCTCCTGCAACACGAGCCGGCCGTTGCCATGATCGACCTGCGGGCCGGCGCTATATTCGACTACCAGTGCGCACGGCGCTACGAGCGAGGCGATTTCGGCATCGCCAAACTCCCGGAGCAGCCCCCACACGTTGCGATAGATCGGCTCTTGCCAGACATTTTGCCGCTGGTCGAAGTAGCCGCTTACCAGCGCGGCATCGATCCGCGCGTCGAGGGCGGCGGCGTAGAAGCTCACGAGTGCTCCTTCTCCATATCCCAACACGCCCGTCTTAGAGCCGGTCCCAGAATCGTCTGCCGCCCGGAAATTCTCCGGCCACATAGGGCCACTGCGGTAGTTTTCGGATAGGCTCTTAGAGCCGATCCCAGAACCGTGTGCCGTTGCTGAATTCTCCGGCCGCGGAGGGCGGCCGTGGCGGTTCCGGGATAGGTTCTTAGACTCGGCCCCGGCCTTGGCCCGCAGCCAGTCGACGGCCGCCTGGACCTTCTGCACCTCGTAGCCCACGACGTGGCGCCCCATGTGGAAAGCCTGCCGGTAAATCCACTCACGGTGCGAGTAGTTGGGCTTGGGATTCCCCGAAGCGGGATTGCCGGTGAAGCGATGATCGCGGTTCACGAGCGCCACAACGACGACGCGGAATCCATTTTCGGCCAGCCATCGGGCTACCTGGCACTCGGCAGCAACGCCCGGGGCAAGGCCCACGAGCTGTTCGGGCGTCTGGTCGGCGTCGGGAACGACGATCGTATGGCCGCGGACCGTTTGCTTCGGCTCCAGCAACAGTCCCTCCCCCCACACGCCGTCGAGCACTCCCCATCGCACCTGCCACACCCGGTAGGTTGCCGTTTCGGCGACCAAGGCTGGCCGCGCGTCGTCGCCGAACTGCTCCATCACGGGCGGTAAGCGCGTTTCGACCACGCCCAAGGATCGCGCCAGCCGCGCCCGGTTGGCCTCGACCGATTTCGCATACGCGGCGGTCGAGGAAAGGTCGCGATTCCAGAACTTCGTCGCCCGGCGACCGACTCAGCGATCTTCCGTTCGATGAGCCGGTGGGCCCCCTCCATGAGGCGCTCGGCGAGGTCTTCGGCAGTGACCAGCGGAGCCGTGCCGGGCAGCGCCTCGAGATCGGCGCTTCGTGCAGTCGCGCTTGAAGCCAACCCACACGCCATCGTGATAGAGACAAGAAGTCGAAGCATCGCCGCACTCCCATTCGCGTCTCAGGATACGGTAGGAATCCGGCCGCCTGGTGCCGGCCTCGATCCATCGCAGCGCCCCTCGTTTAGCGCAGCGCCAGCCGCCGATACCGGCTGCGGCGGTGGGCGAAGCGGTCGGGTTCCTCTGCGAGCGTTGCTTTCTCATAGGCGGTGAAATCCCCTTCGAACCATCGCGTCTTGCCGTTGCCTTCCATCACGAGTAAGTGCGTGGCGATGCGGTCGAGGAAGAAACGGTCGTGGCTGATCACCAGCGCGCAGCCGGGAAAATCGATCAGCGCCTGCTCCAGGACGCGCATCGTGCCCACGTCCAGATCGTTGGTGGGTTCGTCGAGCAAGAGCAGATTGCCGCCGCGGCGGAGCATCTTGGCCAGGTGAATGCGGTTGCGCTCGCCGCCCGAGCACTCGCCCACCTTCTTTTGTTGCTGGGTTCCGCGGAAGTTGAACCGCGACACGTAGACGCGCGAATTCATCGCCAGGGTGCCGAGCTCGATGCGGTCCTTGCCGTCGGTGATTTCCTCGAAGACCGTGTGGTCGTCGTCCAGGGCGTCGCGGTGCTGGTCGACATAGGAAAGGACGACGCTCGGGCCCAGCTCGATGGCGCCGGAGTCTGCTTGTTCCTGGCCGACGATCATGCGGAAGAGCGTTGTCTTGCCGGTTCCGTTGGGGCCGATGACCCCTACGATCGCTCCTCGCGGCACGTCGAAGGTGCAACCATCGAGCAGCGTGACGCGCTCGCTGTCGCTGGGATAGGCCTTGGACACGCCCTGCACGCGGAGCACCTTTTCCCCAGATGGGGGCCGGGTGCAATCTGGATGATCGTTTCGCTCTTGGTATCCACCTCGCGCGCGGCAAGCTGCTCGTAGGCCTTGATTCGGGCCTGGTTCTTTTGCAGGCGTCCCTGGTGCGAGTTGCGGATCCAATCGAGCTCCCGCTCGAGCGTCTTCTGCCGCTGCGTTTCTTTCTTTTCGATCACGCGGAGCAATTCCGCTTTCTGCTGGAGCCACGAGGAGTAGTTTCCCTCGAACGGCAGCCCCCGCGCGTTGTCCAGCTCCAGGATCCACGCGTGACGTTGTCGAGAAAATAGCGGTCGTGGGTGACGATGATCACCGTGCCCGGGTACTCGCGCAGCGCCTGCTCCATCCACTGCACCGTTTCGGCGTCGAGGTGGTTCGTCGGCTCGTCGAGAAGGAGAAGGTCGGGCTTTTCCAGGAGCGCCGTGGCACAGCGCCACGCGCCGCCGCTCGCCTCCGGAGAGCAGGCGCACCGGCATATCGTCGGGCGGGAGCACCAGGGCATCGGAGGCGATGTCCATCAATCGGTCGATTTCCCAGCCCCCAACGGCGTCGATCTGTTCCTGCAGCCGGCCCATCTCCTCCATGAGCTTGTCGAAATCGTCTCCGTCCTGCGGTTCGGCCATGCGGGCCGTGATGGCGTTGAACCGGTCGACGAGGTCCTGCAACGGTTTCATCGCCGTGCGAAGATTCTCCCGCACGGTCTGATCGAGCGCCAATTCCGGCTCTTGGGCCACATAGCGGACGCGCATTCCCTTGGCCAACGTCGCGGTGCCGTCGAACTCGGTTTCGATCCCGGCCATGATCCGCAGCAAAGTCGACTTGCCGGCCCCGTTTTCACCAACGACGCCGATTTTTGCCCCATAAAAAAACGACAGGCTGATATTGCGCAACACCACCTTGTCGCCGTACGACTTGCTGACGTCGTGCATCTCGAAAATGAACTGCGGAGGCATAGGAACCAACTTGATTGAGCGGTTTATGGGGGGCTGCCCGGCGGCGGCCCCCGCGATCAGGGAGGAAATATCGGGAAATATCCCGCGGCGGCGCGGGCGAATCCGGCCGCATCGTCGGCGGGGCGCTCCCGCTTGCGCCGATTCTAGCGATCCGGCGCGGTTTCCCAAGGAGGGTCCGCCGGTTGTGCGCGATCCGGCTCGGCTTCGGCATTCGATTTGCACCCCTGAGTGCCGTGAACCGAGCGGCGCAATCGCGGACGGGGACGGTCCCCGTTTTCGCAGCAAGCTCGTACTGGCAGCAAAGAAACCGCCGTGGATCGCGACGTGCGGCCGGCCGGGAATCGAGAGGCTGCTTGCACCGCCGAGTTTTTCCATGACAACGGGACTAGGAGGCTACTATGCGATCTCGAATTCTCAGTGTTCTTGTGGGTTTGGCCGTATTGGTGGGCGTGGGCGCGATGGGCTCCACGGCTCGTGCCGCGGAGCAAGACATGTCGCGTTACCGTTTCCACAATGGCGAATGGTGGTATTGGATGCCCAGCGGTGCCTGGGTGTACTATCGCGACGGCCGGTGGCAGGATTTCGACCCCACCACCTACACTGTTCCAGCGCCCGCAGTGACTCCGGCGCCGGCGTATGTCGAGAGCTATGGCAGCGGCTATGTGCCCTCCTCAGGCTATAGCTACTATCCGAGCTATAGCGGCTCGTACCCCGGCTATTACGGTTACGGCGCCGGCTACTATGGTCCCTATAGCTACGGAACCGGCTACTCGCCTTATTACGGCGGTGGGGGCAACTATGGATGGGGTGGCTATGGCGGCTATGGCCGAGGATACTCGTCGGGCGCGAACATCGGCGGGGCAATCGGCGGCGCCGTTGGCGGATGGGAAGGGGCCGGAGTCGGTGCCGGTATTGGCGCCGCGATCCAAGGAGGAAGGGGCGGTGGCGGCGGTGGCGGGAGGAGGCGCTGAGTGACAGTACACTTCCCTGCCTCTCCCTGGGCGGCGGCCGGGAATCGAGAGGCTGCTTGCACCGCCGAGTTTTTCCACGACCAACGGGACTAGGAGGCTACTATGCGATCTCGAATTCTCAGTGTTCTTGTGGGTTTGGCCGTATTGGTGGGCGTGGGCGCGATGGGGTCCACGGCTCGTGCCGCGGATCAAGATATGTCGCGTTACCGTTTCCAGAACGGCGAATGGTGGTATTTGATGCCCAGTGGTGCCTGGGTGTACTATCGCGACGGCCGGTGGCAGGATTTCGACCCGTCGACGTATTCCCCTCCGGCAGTTGCCAGCCCGGGATATAGCCAAGGCTATAGCAGCGGCTACGTGCCTTACTCCGGCTCGTGGACGTATTCCTACCCGGGCGATTCCTACTACTATCCGGGCTCGTCCTACTACCCGTACGGATATGGATACGGAAGCTTCTACGCTCCGTACTTGGGGTGGTGGGGCGGCTCCAGAGACCGTGACGATTGGGGCCGCGGCCACGGATCGGGCCACGGGTCTGGAGACGGTCACTGGTCTGGAGGTGGCCACGGAACGGGAGGCGGCCACGGAGAGGGCGCCAGAATGGTGCTGGCGGCGGTGGCGGACACAGGCGTTAAGCCCACAGGCCGCTTAGTCCGAGTGCCCCGTCCGAGATATTCCGACCGTTGAGGGAAGAATTCGGGGCACTCGGTTTTTTTCCACTTTGCCCAGACCGGTAGGTCTGTAACCGTTCACAGGGCAAAATCAAGAATCGCCTGAGTTCAAAGTAGGTGGCGATTCGGCTGCGAATCTCTTCCCGCACTTGTCGAAAGATCGACATCTTCTCGTCGATCGTGCCTTCGGCATGGGCTGGATCGGTAAACGGCCAGTGAAGCAACTGCTTCGCGCCGGGAAACACCGGGCACGACTGCCTGGCGTTATCGCACACGGTGACCACAAGGTCGAACGGCTGGCCCTGGAAGTCCTGGAGATGCTTGGTCCGGGCCTGAGAAAGATCGAAGCCCGATTCCTTCATCGCTCGGATCGCGAGCGGGTGGACATCAGGGGCCGGACTTGAGCCCGCCGAGTCGGCCTGCCATCGCCCTTGTCCCAGGTGGTTCCAGAGGGCTTCGGCCATCTGGGAGCGGCACGAGTTGCCGGTGGAAACAATCAAGACTCGTTTCATACCCCGTCTCCTGGGATGCGGTCGGGAGGAGAACCGTCTGCCGCCTCCGAATTCCCCGGCCGCCGAAGGCTGAATTGGCCGCCCTGGCATATCGCTTCTAAGAGCCGATCCCAGAGGCTTGGAAGGTGCCACGCTTCTCCGGCCGCACAGGGCTCCGGCGGCAGTTCTGGGATAGCTTCCAAGTCTACACGCGGCGCGGCGCGGTAGCTATCATCATGGGTTGGAGTTTGGCTGGCACGGAATCGACGAAAGGCTCTTGGCATGAAACGACAGGATTTGTTCCGACTGTTTGCCGTAGTGGTCGCCGCGTGCGCGTTGCTGCCGGCAGGTTCGCCAGCGGCCGAGCGCGCCTTGAATCGGGCCCCAGACGGCCCGTCGCGGTCCGACAGCCGATGGCGCAGTTTGCCGCTGGTGAGCGACGGCAAAATCGACGCTGCGTGGGCGCAGATTGGTTGGGGCGGATTCGTCGTGGAGGACGGAGCGCTGCGGACCCAGTGCGACGAGCGCGGCATGGGTCTGTTGCTCTACAAGCCGCAAAAATTCGGCGATTGCCAGATTCGCGTCGTTTATCGGTGCGAGAAGCCGAAATCGAATGCGGGTGTGTTCGTACGCGTCGACGACGGCGTTGCTGCAATCGTGGGCCAGAAGTCTCCCGAGGTGCACCGCGATGCCAACGGCAAGCTCTCTCCGGAGATGCTCGCCAAGATCCAGGAAGCCTCCGAGAAGCATCTGGGCGGCTGGTATCCCGTACACCACGGCTATGAAGTGCAGATTCTGGACGACGCCGATCCGTGGCACCGCACCGGAGCGATCTATTCCCTGGCGAAGGCGGAGGCGGTTCCCGACAAACCGCAGTCCCAGTGGCGCACGATGACGATCACCCTCGACGGCGAGCGGATCACCGTCGAGGTTGACGGCAAACGCCTCAGTTCCTTCGATGCAAGTGCAACGGACTCTCCCCGCGCAAGCACTGGAGCGAACCGATCCGCGAGATTAAACGCCCCACGCGCGGTTACATCGGACTTCAGAATCACGATCCCGGCGACGTGGTCTGGTACAAGGAAGTGAGCGTGCGGCCCCTCGCCGGCGCCAAGTGAATGACCCGTCGAAACGCACACGAATTCACCCCCATTCACTATGCATGTGCGCACGTCAGCGATCGTTCCGGCGATGTTCGCCACGCTCGGGGACTCCGGCCTCATGGACTACCGCAAGATGAAGACCGCTGCCGACACGAAACAATTCGACTTCTAGTAGTTGCCCCGGAGTAGCCAGCCATGGAGAAAACCGCGCGACGCTGCGTATTTCTGTCGTTGATCTTCCTGTTCGTTGCCGAGGGCCGCTTCGCCGCGGGTGCCACCTATTGCGTGGCGCCCAGCGGCAGCGACGCCAACCCGGGAACCGAGGCGCAACCTTGGAAAACTCTGCAAAAGGCGGCGCGCTCGGTGCAGCCGGGCGACACGGTGCGGATCAAGGCCGGCGAATATTCCGTTCGCCCCAGTTGGACCGTGGACCGGGCCGGGACGGCCGAGCGCCCCATTACGTATCGGGCCTACGGCGACGGCGAGGTACGAATCAACCCTTCGTCGGTGATCCCCGCCGGCGCGTGGACGCTGGTCAAGGACGCGATCTACTCCACCCCGGTGAGCCAGCGGCCGGCCTACGTTTTCCAGAATAGCTACCCCCTTCACTCCCCGGGCGAACGGGGGAAGATCTACTCCATCGACGACATGTTTCCCAACTCTTTCTACGTCGACGGTGCGAAGCTCTACGTGTGGCTTGACGAGGGGGCCGACCCGGGCAAGTCGGTGATGCGGGCCACCGCGTCGCACGCCGTCGAGCTCCGCGAGTGCCATTACACGATCTTCGACGGCCTGACCGTGGAGTATGGGTACAACGGCTTCAAGGACCAAGGCAAGGCCACGCACCATGTCACCTACCGCAATTGCATCATTCGTTCCATCGGCAGCCAGGGCATCCAGCCGGTGCCCCAGGATAGCGTGATCGAGAGGAACCTCTTCCAGAAGATCGGCTCCAACAAGTACCTGCACGGCATCTACAACAGCAAGCCGGGGCTGATCGTCCGCCACAATGTGTTCGAGGAGATCGCCGGCGCGGCGATCCACCAGTTCCACGAGGGAAGCCCTGCGGGCGGCGGTTGCGAGTTCTACGGCAACGTCTTCCGCAAACCGCGCAAAATGACCGTGCGGCCCCCATCGGGCAGAAGCCTTTACTATGTGGAGATTATCGCCTGGGGCGAGGGCAACAATAAGATCTACAACAATGTCTTCCTCGGCGAAGGCAAACGCGGCGGGATCAGCCTCAACTCCGTCAATAACCGCGTCTTTCACAACACCTTCCTCGGTTCTGCCTATGGCGTCGAGTTCCACGCCGGCAAGGCGGGGAACCAGGTCATCAACAACATTTTCCAGGACGCCGCGCGCTCGTTTCTCATCTGGCCGACCAAGGCGCTGCCCCAGACCCTCGACAGCAATCTGTACTACAACTCCTCCGGGTCGCCTCGGTGGGAACGCGACGGCGTAGTTTATCAGTCGCTTCGCGCCTACCAACAGGCCGCGGGCGAAGCACGTTCGCGCTACACCGATCCCGGTCTTGTGGGAGCCGCCGACGCTCACCTCCGCGCCGGCAGCGCGGCGATCGACGCCGGCGTTGCGTTGAACGAGGTTTCTGCAGACATCGAGGGCGTCGCCCGGCCGCAAGGTTCCACATGCGACATTGGGGCTTATGAGTTTCGACCCGCCGCAACCACTGCCGTTCCCGTGAGGCCGAAATGAAGATTACGAAGTCTTGTCACGTTCTTATGGGGCTCGGAGTATGGCTGGCCGGGGGAAACAACCGCGCCGCCGAACCTTTACGAAGCCCAGGAGACGAGGCGCCTGGGGCAATCGCGCCAGGCGCAGTGATGAAGAAACTCACCGATCCCGTGGAAAACACCGTAACCGTTCAGGCTCTTGGAACCTAAGGTTCTTACCCGAGAAAGGATCAACCGCGATGAACGCGCTGGCTAAGAACCTACCCCAGAACTACCAGGAAAAGGGTCCGCGGCCGGGGAATCCGGTAGCGCGCAATGGTTCTGGGACCGGCTCTACGAACCTATCCCGGAACTACCGCTGCGGGTCTGCGCGGCCGGAAAATCGCAGCACCTCCCAAGGTTCTGGGATCGGCTCTAAAGCAGTTCCGTTGATGTTGGTTCTGGCGCTGGCGGCGGCCCGGACGGGTCGCGCCGAGGCCGTCGTTCAGCAATCGTCGGGCCGCGTGACCGTGGAGAACGAGAGCGTCAGGCTGGTCTTCGACGGCTCGGTGAACTATGTGCCCGCCGAGCTGGCCTACAAGCGCGGCAGCGGCCAGAACCTGATCGTCAATAGCTTCTGCCTGTACTATCAGTACATCGACGGCGGGGCGATCCGCTCGGTGAACGAGGGCTACCCGGGCGGGCAGGTCGTCAACGGCCGGCACAAAGTCGAGAAGAAAGACGGCGCAGCGACCGTCGAGTTCGAGGGCGACACGCCCCACTTTCACCTCACGCGCCGGGTCACTGTGCCCGCCAGCGGAGCGGCGGTGCGTTTCATATACGAGTTGGAGTGCAAGCAGGCGGGCAACTTTTCCTTTTCGCTGCCCTATGCGCCGCTGTCGCCCGCGCTCGACAAAAAGGCGGCGCAGCTTGAAGTGATCGGCCGAAACGGCCGGAAGACGGGGCGGATTCTCGTCGACGACGTGAAATCGCCGAGGCTTCCCACCGATTCTCCCTATGGGCGAACCGAGTGCTACTTCAACCCGAAGAGTGGTGAAGGGATCGTCTTCGCCCATCTCCCAGACCAGTGCGCGAGCGGCATCAGCCAGCGCGACACGCCGCGATTCGAAGTCGGCATGAAGGAGCGATGCGCTTTCACCGTAGTTCCCTTCCAGGGCCCGTATGAAACGGCGCTTGCCCGCTACGTCGACCCGAAGAAAGACGCCCGGCCGGACCTTTCCAATGCGTCGTCGGCGATCACGCTGAAGAGGACGCCCCAGTGGGTGCTCTGGGCGGACCATGCGACGCGCAAGGTTTTTCCCGAGGAAGCGGCCCCTTCCGCCGGGCCGGCCGGCGAAGAAGTCGCCCTGGAGGCGGCCAAGGGCGAGTGCGAGCCCTTCCAGATCGTTCTCACGCCCCAGCAGGATATGGCCGACGTGAAGCTGGTCCTCGCGCCCTTGATCGGTGAGAAGGGAGACCGTGTGGCGGTCGAGAACCTGAAGGTCAACCCGATCGGAAGTCTCCGCTCGTCGTACGGCGAAGAAATCCCCGACCTGCTGCTGCAAAAAGACGGCATCGCCTGCACCAAGGGGCGAAACAGCGTCTTTTGGGTGACCGTGAAGGTTCCTCGGGCGACTCCGGCCGGCATCTACCACGGCAGCCTTGCCCTCCAGTCCCAGGGAGAGAAGCTCGGCGACGTAAAGGTGCGGCTCAAAGTTTGGGACTTTGCGCTTGCCGAAACGTCGCACCTCCGCGCCTTTGCCACGGACTACGTCTACTACTACGACCGCGAGGTGGATCTCAACAACGAGGCCGAGGCAAAGGCCCAGGCCCGAACGACCACGGGTGCGGCCGAAGAGGCCGAGCCTTACAAAGCTCGGATGCGATTCTTTGCCGATCACCGCATCTACGAAACGCGTTTCGGCCCGCGCCCCAAGGGCGATATGCGCATCAAGTGGTACGAGAAGCCCGATGGCCGCTGGGATTTCAGCGGCATCGACTTCACCGAGTTCGACGAGGCCCGCGACTACTGCTATCGCGAGCTGCACTGGCCGCGGTTTGCCTACGAACCGGAACTCATCCCCTACGTGGGCTTCATCAACCAGTACACCTTCGGAGGCAAAGACGAGAAGGAGTATTGGTATATGAGATATTGGGACCCGGTGCTGCCCAAGAAGGACGCGAAGAAATACGCCCCCTCGATCTACGACCTCAGCGACGACTTTACGCCGGAGTTCAAGGAGAAACTCTTGCGCTACGTGAAGACGATCGCCGAGCATTGCCGGGCACGGCAGATCTGCATCGACGAGAACGGCAACGGGCCGGTCCTGTTTCTGGCCGACGAGATTCCCGAATACTCCTCGAACCATGCGGTCGTGAAGAAGACTTTGGAGTTGGCACGGCTGATCAAGAAGGCCGACCCGCGCGTCGTGCTGGTCGTCAACGGCCGAGAAGTGCCCGACGATCCGGAGATTGTGAATCTGTTTGACCTGTGGACGGCCCGGTGCTCTCCGGACACGCTGGCGAGGCTTCGCAAGCTGGGCAAGCGGTACGGCGACTATTACATGCACGGGTATTTCAGCCTGCGAAGTCCGGCCATCTCGCCGCGCGTGCAGTTTTGGAGCTACTGGAAGTACGACTTCTATTGGATCGGCTCTTGGGCGATGACGATCACGCCCGACCTACGTTGGTACGGCAGCGCGCGGAACTACGCCAACAGTTGGTGGTTTCCGAGCATGAAGGGGAAATATGGGGAGCCGATGAGCACGATCCGCTTCGAGCTTATGCGCGAGGGGCTCGAGGACCACGAGTACCTATGGATGCTGCGCGATCGGGTGGGCCGGCTGAAGGCTAGAACCCGCGCTGCGGCGAAGGATTCGCCCAAGGACGCGGCGAAACACGCGGCGAAGGCGGTGGCGAAGGACGCGGGCAAGGACATGGAGAAGGCCGTGGCGAAGGCGGTGGCGAAGCATACGGACAAGGACACGGGCAAGGACGCGCCGAAGGATACCGCGAAGGATACGGCGAAGGATACCGCGGTGGCAGACCTCGTGGCTCGGGCGGAATCGCTGCTCAACGAGGCCGAACAGTTGGCCGGCAAGTATACCAGTGCCGGCGGCGAGTACTACTTCGAGGAATACTCCGAGGAGCCGCTCAAGCTCCTGGCCGTACGTCGCGCGATCGGCGAAACCTTGGAGTTGCTTGGCAAATCCGCCGCGATTGAGGGGCGGTAGTGCTGCTTCTCGCCCAAGAGACAGCAAAAACCCGCGCCCGTCTGGGATCGGTCCTTCGTGTGCCCCTGCTCCGCGGGAGCAGCCAGTAGGTCATGGCACCCCGTGCCTGACAATCTGCATGGCACGCCGTGCCTAACAATCTGATTGTCTTGGGATGTTCCCGGGCTTCAATGGGGATATGGCGATGACCGACCTCGTGGCTCGGGCGGAATCGCTGCTCAACGCCTTTCGGCATCAAAGGAAGGAACACGCCCTTGCGTCCGCGTGCCAACCCTCGACTCGCTGAGCGTGCTCAACGCCTTTCGGCATCAACGGAAGGAACACCTCGGTGTAGCCGGCGCCGCCTCAGTCGCTCGATTGGTGCTCAACGCCTTTCGGCATCAAAGGAAGGAACACCTGCCGTGCTCGACGTGACCGGCGTCGAGGCTCGAGGTGCTCAACGCCTTTCGGCATCAACGGAAGGAACACGCGTGATCGTGCCGGACGTGACCAGAGCGTCGCAGCTTGTGCTCAACGCCTTTCGGCATCAACGGAACGGAACACGCCGATCGCCGCCGGTCCGACAGTCGCCTGCCGATGTGCTCAACGCCTTTCGGCATCAACGGAAGGAACACACTGCACCGGCGGTGCGCAGCCAGCCGGCGACTGCGGGTGCTCAACGCCTTTCGGCATCAACGGAAGGAACACTCGCGTCGACATGCCGGCGATCGTTCCGATTCGCAGGTGCTCAACGCCTTTCGGCATCAACGGAACGGAACACCATCGACGCCGAGCAGCGCATGACGCGACATGCGCAGGTGCTCAACGCCTTTCGGCATCAACGGAAGGAACACTGCATGCGTCTTGGCATCGCCTGTCGGAGCAATGCCGTGCTCAACGCCTTTCGGCATCAACGGAACGGAACACCGGCTGCACGCGCATGTGCTGACGTCGACGCTGTCGATGTGCTCAACGCCTTTCGGCATCAACGGAAGGAACACCGGCCACCGCCTCAGGGCATCATGCTACCGCAGTGAGTGCTCAACGCCTTTCGGCATCAACGGAATGGATACACGCGGCGCCATGCGCCGCCCGCAGCCGCAGCCGTCAGGTGCTCAACGCCTTTCGGCATCAACGGAAGGAACACGCCAGCTGCCGGCCATCGACGACGTCGCCATCGAGCTGTGCTCAACGCCTTTCGGCATCAACGGAACGGAACACCGGCAGCATGCCGCCGAGCATCGGCCGCGACAGTGAGTGCTCAACGCCTTTCGGCATCAACGGAACGGACACGCTGCGATGCTCGACGCGGCTTACGCCGCTTCGACGAGTGCTCAACGCCTTTCGGCATCAACGGAAGGAACACACGTGCCGCGGTCGTGCGCTGGACGCGGCACTGATCGGTGCTCAACGCCTTTCGGCATCAACGGAAGGAACACGCGGCGATACGGCGACGGCTGCAGGTGGACCGCATGCGGTGCTCAACGCCTTTCGGCATCAACGGAAGGAACACGTCGACTGGCAGCATCGACATTCATGCAGCATCGCTACGTGCTCAACGCCTTTCGGCATCAACGGAAGCGAACACCGGCATCGCTGGCACGTCGGCAGCGATCGGCTGCGAGTGCTCAACGCCTTTCGGCATCAACGGAAGGAACACGACGCGACTGTCGCAGTCGAACGTTACGCTCGGACGATGTGCTCAACGCCTTTCGGCATCAACGGAACGGAACACATCGCCGTGCGCGCATCGATCGCACGGCGATCGATCTGTGCTCAACGCCTTTCGGCATCAACGGAAGGAACACCCGCAGTGCGCCAGCGTCGATCACGTGCGCGATCCATGTGCTCAACGCCTTTCGGCATCAACGGAAGGAACACGCCGCGTCGTCACGCGTCGTATGCCGTCCGACGTGATCGTGCTCAACGCCTTTCGGCATCAACGGAAGGAACACCCGCTGCGCGAGCGAGTACAGCCGGCTGACTGCCACGGTGCTCAACGCCTTTCGGCATCAACGGAAGGAACACACGCGGCGATGCATCGACGGCGGCCGCTGACTCGAGGTGCTCAACGCCTTTCGGCATCAAAGGAAGGAACACGTCACCGCTCGGCGGCATGGTCCACTGCTCGGACAAGTGCTCAACGCCTTTCGGCATCAAAGGAAGGAACACTCCATCTGCTCCAAATGCTGTTTATCATTGAAGTTAGAGGTCGCCGTTTCAAGGACGCCCGGCCGTGGTGGGCGGGCGTTGTCGGAATCGATAGGATTGCCGGTAGTCGGAGCGTAATCGCGAATCCGAAACACGAATCGGATAGACACTTGCGAAGACACTCGCAACGCCGCACGGATCTCTCGGAAGGTTTTTCTGATGCAATGCCTGGATAGCACAACGTTTCTGACCATTGTCTGCCTCGAATGACGCGTCAGTCGCCAGTGCTTGACGACGGCAACTCAAACGATCTCAAAGGTCGCCTCTTTTTCGCCCCAGTTGCTTTCCTCACCCGTAGTTCGCACGTGGCGCGGCGCAATCCGCACACAGGCGGAGGATCAACAGTCCGTCCTCTGCATCGAGGAGGCGGGTCAGCTGCCAGTGCATGCGCTCCATTTCCCGCGGCCGCAGGCTGCAGCGGAAAACGCTGTACTGAAGGCGCGTTCCGTAGCCTTCGAGAAATTTCGCCACTCGTCGCAGCCGCCGCGGATCCCGAACATCGTACGTGACAAGATACCAGTTCTTCATCGCTGTGCTACCTCAATCGCATTCGTCCGAAGAGTCCCGGGCTTCCGGTCCACTCCTTCTCCAGCAGGCGGACTTCCAGTTCGACAAGGCGCGCGTAGGACAGAGAGTAACCGATTGCCGGGTGACGCCAGGTCTCGCTCAATCGCCGCTCGAACAACTCAATGGCCTTCTTCCGGCCCTTGGCCGAGAGCCATACACGGCCTGTGGTAACCTCGAAATCGTCCTGTATTTCCCAACTGAGGCGGTTGACCGAACCGATCAGGGCCATGTCCCAGATCGGAACACGGAATAACTCCATCAGGTCCAACACCAGCGGTTGCGCGGCGGACCTCGGAGTATGGAGAAAGCCAAGGGCCGGTTCCAGGCCCACGGCCAGAATGGCCTGCAACACGTTCTGATACAACAGGGCGTAGCCAAAGCTGAGAAGGGCATTGAAACGGTCGCGGGGAGGGCGCCGATTGCGCCCGTCGGGATGCATTTCGCTCGGGACTTCCGCACGAAGAAGGTGCGGCAGCACGTCGAAATACGCCCGGGCCGCGATCCCTTCGTGCCCACGCACGCTGGCCGTGCCCTCAGCCCGGGCGATTCCTCGAAGCGATTCGCGCATCGTTTGCACGGCCTTGCCCACGGGAGTGGCCTCGCGATCCGAGCCGCGCGTGGCCCGCAACAGGTAGCGGAGACTGGTTTCGACCTTGGCACTGGCCAAACGCCGAGCGAGGCGGAGGCAGTTTCCCGGGTCCGACAGGGCTTGGTACTGGCGCAAGCGACGGTGGACCTGCCCGGCACCGGCCGCCAGCCCGGCGATGTAGCGATCGCCGCCCGACACCCAATGGACCGGTATCTCCCGCTGAGCGCAGAGGTGAAGGGCCTGCGTTGTAATCTGTGCGAAGCCGTGCAGGACGACGCTTCCCACGTCGTGCACGGGTAGGCTCTTCTCGGCACCGTCCGGGGAGACGACTTTGAGTTGGTCCCCCGCGCGGAATCCTTGCCCCCGGCTCGACGACGTGCAGAGTCTTGGCGTCGCGGTCGGGCGGGAACATGCGGACGGGCTCCCAGCGGGTGTGGACCACCAAGCGTTCCTCCTCCGGCAGGCAGATGGGCGCCAGTGAGCAGCGGAGGCAAAGCCGATCATTCTCAGCCACTGGTGGCCTTTCGCTCGACGCCCGAATTGCTCGGGCCCGAGCGACGGCTTCCTGCACTGCCCGGCGCGCCGCTTCATCGAGCGGAACGCGCACGGTGACGTTCTCCGCGTGGTAGCGGATTCTCCCTTCGGGCACCACGCGGCCCGATTCTTCCTCCAGTATCATCCCGTAGGCGGTCACTTGGAGGGCATCGGACGGCCAGGCCGTGGCATTCTTGCCCTCGCGACGCGGTCGGCCGCGTTTGTGCTCGTAGGGGATCACCGAACCGTCGCGGCGCCGCAGACAGTCGGCCTTGCCCACGAGCCCGAGCGACTCGCTTGACAACTCGACGCTAGTCCATTCGCCGCGGTCCTCTTCCTCTCGCTTCAGTTCCTCATGGAGGGTCCGGCCGGCATAAACGGCGTGGTCGGCCAGCCGGATCTCTTCGACCTCCTCCAGGTAGAAGAGCCGCTCACAATACGCCAGAGCATGCAGCGCCATCACGCGGATGGGCGGCTCGGCGGGTTGTGAGACATCCTTGGTACGGCTGTTGCCGCCGGCCTCGCTGCCGGCGGCACCGTTCAAGGGGGATTGATGGTTGTCCATGCGTCCTCCGGGGGTTCGATGGTGGCCTCCTCCGTGGGCGCGTAAAGGTAAGAAATAGTCTTCGACATATCGGCGCGATCGATCCAGACGGTCAGGCGTGTGGTGCGCGGCCTGGGCCGAGCGCCCGGGTCCGCGGGAACCCTCGCATACCATACGGCTTCTTGCGGCCAGGATCGTTCCTCCAAGCGATCCAAGAGGAACTGATTGTCGCCCAGGAACGGCAACCCGTAGCGCTGAACGTTCCACGCGCCGTCCAGGCCGTGCCGGACACGGTCCTCCAACTCGGGATTGCCATCGAGACAGACGATTGCCTGGAGCCCGGAGAGCAATTCCCGTCGGACTGGGGTGATGTTGTTCTTGTTGCCCTTCGCCTGCTCCTCGGGAATTCCGGCATCTTTGCCGACCGGGTAGTTGTGCAATTGCTGATAAATCGTCTGCACGCGCGGATACTCGGGCAACTCGGCGTCCGTTTTCGGAATCCCGAGTGCAAGTCGCACCTTGGGAAGTCCGAGACGCATGAGGGTCGCAGGCGTGGAACGGCTGTGGGCAGGATCGGTCTCCAGCAGTCGTGTTTCCAGGCCGGCCACGTTGAGGATGAGCCCGTACGCAGCGGAGGGCGTAATGAAAGTAGCCGTAGGACGGTACCAGCCTGCGGTGAAGCTCCGGCACGCCGCGAAGGGAGCTTGAAGATATAGACATAGCATGGTCGTTACGCTCCCAGAGCTTTGTCGGCGATGGTCTCCAGAAGCCGCCGGGGGTCACGATCCAAGGTCATGCCGCGATCGCGGAGCTTCTGGATCGTTTCGTCGGACATGTCCTTGACAATCTTCCCTCCGAGGTAGAACTCGCCGCCGGGGTAGTCGGGCGGATCGTGGAGGATTCCTTGCACGACTTCAGGGAATGCGTAACGCCCGTCCTTGTCCGGCTTGAACCCGTAGGTCTCGTAACCCGCCACCAGGCACTCCGTCAATCGGACGATGATGCTGGCGGGCGCCATCTCGTAGTAGCTGCGGGCGTGGTTGCCGGAGACACCGTTGAGCTCGCCAATCGCCTTCAGCAACTTGCGAGTCCAGTCGGGCTTGACTTTGCAGTCGTTTAGATTGAGCGCGAACGGAAACTGGAACGCGGTCACTGCCGTCTCGCGATGAAGGAGTGCCGAGGTCGGAGCGTTCTTGTATGCACTTCCCTCGGATGCCATCGGAGACTGCGTGAACACGGCATTGTGTCGGTACGGCTCCAGCGCTTTGGCAAGATTCATCCGAAGAATGGAGTCTCTCTTGAACACAAAGTCAGGGCGTTTCACCTCCTTGCGAATTCTCTCGCGCTCCTTGTTTCCAGCGGCTACGAGGTAGCCGAAAAAGAAGTCGTCGGCATAGATGTCGGGGTTGGGATAATCCTTGAAAACGACAGCCAACTGCTCTTCGTCGTGCAGCCGCGAGCGGTTGCACGGTAACCCCGCGCAGGCAAGGATTTCGCGTAGCGCGTTGCGGATTGCCTCGGGCGAGATGATGGGGTAGTCGAACCGGCCGTCCGTGACCTTCTGGATCACGGTGCGGTTCAACTCGCTTTCGCCGCGGTAGTTCGCGGTGGGGGCGGGGTACGTCAACACAGTCGCGAATAGGTTCATGATTGTCTCCTGTTGTTGGGTTAGACGGAGTTGGCGGAGAGGGCGAGGAGTGTGAGCGTCTTCACGTTCTCCGGCTCTCGGAGAAGGGCTTCGGCGACGATGCGGAAGTCGTCTTCGGGCAGGAACTGCCCGACGGAGCAGACGGTGGCGGTGAAGTATTCCACAAAATCTTGTTCGCGCCGCGACCGCATCGCCAGGAAGGCGTCGGAAGCGATCTTCTCCCGCGTATCTCTGTATTCCTGCGGAACGTCGGGCCGGCTCTTGCCGGTCTTCTCGTCCACGACCTTCTTGTCCTTGAAATCGTCCCATTCGAGGCCGCATTTGTCTTTGGTCTTGCAGCGAACGTACTTTCGAATAAGCCGGTAGACCAGCAGCTCCAAAGGGGACTTGGGACGGGTTTCAGCATCGTTCATCTCACGTACCTCCGAATCGTACTTTTGGGAAAGATCTTGAAACCGCTTGGCGGCGTCGGCGGCAAACCACGCGATGCCCTTGGGGGTCTTCTCGCTCCTCACAAAGAATGGCCACGGTCGTTGCGTCAACATCGCAGCCATCGGCTGATACCAGCACGATCTGTCCAACAGTGCCAGCATCAGTCCTGATCGAAACAGCGGATTGCGGAATCGAGCTCGATCGCGGCCGAGCAGGGCCAGGTACTCGTCCAGAAGTCGCGCATCCGCGGCGATCCGGCCCGATGCCATGACCTTGGTGTTGTTGCCGGCTTTGACGAGGTGAAGGTACTCCACGGACGCAATTGCGTTAGTGATCGCCGCCTTTTCGGCAGCGATACCGGCCAACAGGGCCAGGTTCTCGATGAACTCCAGGCCTGCCTGTTGGGGTATGTCGATCACACTCGCCTCTGGGCGGTAACCTTTCGCCTTCGAGGAGAGGCCTTCGAGCATCCGAGGGTAAAGATCGCAGAAGTATTCGAGGTCGCTCACCTCCGGGATCGCCAGAGTGTATCCGACGAAATCTCCATTCCCTTCGTTGTCGATCTGCTGCGGCACGAAGATCATGACGGTGAGCGGCCAGAAGTGGAGTAACAGAGTCTGATCCGAACGCCCACGGAACGGGATGCTTTCGGCATTGACAGCCTGCGCCGAGCAACAAGGCCCCAGCCACCGGGCAAGTCCGGAGGACGTTCTTGGCAAGGTCCCTGGCAAAAGCGGCGAGTTCCTTCCAGTTTGCCGGACCCTCGGGGCACGGCTCCCCTTGCGCCCGACTCTTGAACGGGATCCGCGTGGTGGGTTTGCTGCGAGGGATTGCCCAGAGCATATCGCGCCAGAGCTTCAGCCAATGGTCTCCGCCGTCGGGGTAATGCTGCGCAAGGAAGTGGCCGCAGGGCTGAACCACGTCGTAGATGAAACGCTTGACCGTTTTCACCCTTCCTGTTTCTGAATCAGCCTCTGCGGTTTCTTTCACGTCCTTCGGCGGTGTGTCAGGCCATTTGTTGGCCACAGCCACCTCGACGACCTGGGCATCGTAGAAGTCGTCGAACAGACCCTGGACGGACGTCTCCGTGAAGCGAATGGTCGCCGAAGTGGCAGTAAGATTCTCGATCAGCGGGACGCAGTCAGAGGGAAGGTGGCGGTCTTGCATCGACCGGATTTGCAGCACCAAGCCGGCCAGTCCGGCCTTGTGCTGCGCAGTCGGGAGATCGAAAAGATCGAAGGTGAGGGAAATCGACTGGGGAGGTTTCACTGTCGCCGATTTCCGGTTTCTGGCGGGGGACGTCGCTTTCTTCTTCATGGATTTGCTCCTTCGCCGGAAAACGGTGTGTCGCAAAAACCGATCTCCGCACGGTAATGGTCATCGGGGACGACAGCCAAGTAGTTGGGTAGTCGCGCATCGTGCGACTTGGCAAACCGCCTCGGTACTGGCAGGACGAGGCCAGCGACTGGTTGGTGGCGATTGTGGAGATCGAGGAACTCATCAAGGTCCTGCTCCAAGATCGCCGGGACCGTATACTCTTCCCCATCGCGTAGCGACTCTTCACCCGCCATCGCGTAAGGGCCGCTCTTCAGGAAGCGACTGGCTTTGGGAGGCACCACCGCTGTCGGCCCGTAACGGGATAACATTTCCTCAAGGTTTGTCTGATTCACGGACTCGAGAGCTGCAAGCTCGTCGATGAACTTCTCAACGCCTGGCATCTCTTCAACCCTATAGGGTGCTTCGGAATCGGGGTGATACACGAGAACGTTGCCCGCCCCCAACCGTGGGCGAGCTGCCCGGTTGCAGCGGCCCATTCGCTGAATCATTGCCGTAATCAGGAGCGCTTTCCGTGACGAGCAGATCCGCATCCAGATCGAGACTCATCTCGCAGACTTGCGTCGTGATTGCCAGGGCCGCACGGCTCTCCCCCTGGAACGCTGCGACTACTTCCCTGTGGCGATCGCGGCGGTCCTTCAGGCGGAAGCGACTGTGGTAGCAGTAAAGCCGCACATCGGGCAAGATGTGATACAGGTCCGCCCACATCTGCCGTGCGGCGTCTTGAGCGCGGCGTACCTGATTGACTACCCACATGACGCGCTTGCCATTCTTCAATGCCTCCCGGATACGATCGGGGATATCACGGCGATCTATTCGCGCGATGGTATACCGGGGCGCCCCTGCAACCGTGCCGAGTTCGTCGGGCTTATCCGCATAGACATGCAGACCGGCCGCGGTCAGTTCCTCGCGGCGCACATTCGTCAGGGAGGCAGTCATGCAGAGCACCGGCACGTCGAAGTTCTTCAGGAAGTCCTTGAGCGCGGAAAAGAGGCCGCGGTCCAGGCTATGAACCTCGTCCACAACGACGACGGAATCGGCCAACAGAGGCAGCAGGCACATTGAGCCGTAGCCATACTGGAGGAAGGCGAAGAATTGATCGATGGTCGCCGAGAATATTCTCCGCGGCCAGAATCCGAGGGCATATAGACGCTGCTCCACTTCGTAGGCTCTCTTCGATCGCGGGTCGGAATTCTCCTCGGGGTTGGCGAACATCCCTTGGAGATCGTATTCCGCGGTGCCGTGCACCAATGCCGCGTCGGACTCGGGCGCCCAGGAGACGTAATCGCGGAAACCTTCGGTAGCAGTGGCCCGGGTGGGATAAAGGAAGATCACGCGTTTGACTCCCGCCACGCATTGGCTGGCAATCCACCGCCAGGCAGCCAACGTCTTCCCGCTTCCACACGGCGCCAGCAGAAGCGATCGGGCAGGCAACGTCGCGCAGTCAACCTGGAACGTGCTCCAGTCCCTCCACTGATTCCCCAGCTCCGCGATACGCTTGTCGATGACTTGCTGCAGGATGTACGCTTCGGTGCACAAGTCCTCTTCATCGAAGGCCTCACGAATCCAGCCGCGGAGATCAATTCCCAATCGCAGCATTGCCGATCCCGCCGCGTCAGCAACCACCAAGGCACTTCGCACCGCACACAAAAGCCGCCGACGTTGATCATTGCCAGAACGGAGGATCGCCCGGTCAAACTCAGTCAAACGTCCTCGCTTGAGATTCTCGCGCAACTTGGCGATATCGAGTTGTCCTGCTTTGGACTTGAAGCTCCAAACGCGGGGGACGTCGGGCAAAGGTGGTGAAAGCGCCAGTCGCTGCGCGACCAGGGTCAGAAGAGCCTGGAAATCCTCGTGGTCGGAGTAAACTCGCACAGTTCCTCCGTCGTAGGGCGACTCCGAGAAGTTCTCATGGCTCACGCGCAGGTGGTGGGAGATGACCGCGGCCAGGGCTACGTCCCAGTCCACGTCGGGGCGACCCTTAAGCCAGTCGCGCACCGGTTGGCAATCCATCATCAAGCCGCTGAGATGCTCATGGCGGATCTCACGGACACCCTGGTATCGCAGTGCCTGCTGGAAGCCGTCGCAGGCTTTGCCCCAATCGTGAAAGGCTGCGGCCGCGAGTGCCGCCGAGAAGAAGGCCCTGAAGTCGGACAGCTTGAAGAAGCGCATCCAGCACCGACCAAGTCGCGACGGTTTCTCCGGGCACCCAAACAACTCCTCGAGCGCATCGATGACTGCGGCGGTGTGTTCGGCAATCGTCGGGGCTGTGCCCCCGTGCAGAGATTTTGCGAGTAGTCGATCCATGTCAGGGACTCCGGGTGACTCATCATGTTCGATCTGGCACGAAGACGCCGCACCCGAACCGTCGCCGACCGCCGAGGCCAGTCTCTTGGAGGCGGAGGGATTCCTCCGCCGAGAGGTCTTCCACTCGGACCGCGAAGCCTACGATTTGCTTGTCGCGAATCTGAAGCGTGCGGCGGACGAAGGGGGAATGGGATCCCGACACGCGCTCACGGTTGGCTGCAACCACTTCCGGTTGCGGGACCAGCGACGCAGCAGCCCTGATGGCAAGCTGGGCGAGTTGCCGGCGGACCGCTTCCAGAAACGGCTCGGGTTCAAGGAAGCCCTTGATCACGACCAGGCGGCTGTAGAGCCGGGCGGCGGGAACAAGGGCGCGAGTTTGGGGGACTCCCACGCCGATTTGGCACCCGGCGAGGTCGAGAGCGCGGCCGGCCAGCGGCAGAACGTCGCTGATGCGCTCGGCGTCGATGCGCACGGTCAGCGCGCTATACTCGGTCAACGACAGGCGACGATCTGCGATGCGCCGGCCGGAAATGGGGTGGATGCCGACATGGTCGTCTCCGTGGACCTGGGGCACCACGCGCGATACCGCCGACAATAGAAGGTATCCGTGGTCGGCAGGGATTTCGGTCCCGGTGATGCGGAACACGACATCTACTTTTGACATGGTCTGGGTTCTCCGGTGTGAGGAGTTGTGTAGCTTCTGATCATCTGGCTGACTTCTTCCATCATTTCCTGGCGGAGGCTGGGCGGGGCGAGCACTTCGGCCTCCTTGCCAAAACCCAGCACCCAGCGCTTGATCTCCTCGGTGGCCGTGAGCTCGAAGTGGGCGATGAGGCTGCCGTCGGGTTGGCTGACAAGCTTCTGGCTGGGGTGCCAGCGGTGTTCCTTCACATAACGCGCCGCGACCGGCAGGAATCGCACGCGCACGCACACACGCCCGTCGCCGTGCCAGATGCCGAAGGAACCGGCAAGGTGCTCGCGAAGGTCGAAGCGCTCCGGGGCGTTGAAACGCAACGTCTGGGCGTCCACGCGCTCGATGCGATCGACTTTCCAGTGGCGAATCGCGCCGTGGTCGGGCGAATGACCGATCAGATAGAGCGAGCCGCGGTGATAGGCCATTGCATAGGGATATACTTCCGTACTCACCGGCTCCGTAGCCCGCGCGGACTGGTAGGTGAGCCAGACAATGCAGTGGTCCTCGATGGCCTCGAGCAGCGCGTCGATCAATTGGCCCTTGCCCGAATAGTCGCTCGCGCCGACCGCGGTCTGGTGGAAGACGGCGGCGAAGCGGTCGACGTATTTCACGGCCTCGGGTCCGAGCATGGCGCGGATCTTGAGGAATGCCTTCTGGGCGGCATCCCAGAAGAGCGTGCCCGCCAGCGGATCCAGGGCGCGGCGGCCGAGGTAAAGGGCGATGGCCTCGTCGAAGGTGAAGGCCAGGCCGGGCTGGGCGCGAGCGGGATCGATGCGCCAACGCTTGCGGCCGAACTTTTCCCGGGTTTCTTCGAGGGGGAAACCCGCGGCGCAAAAGGCGTCCAGATCGCGGCGGACCGTCTTCTCGCCCGCGTGCAGCTCCTGGGCGATCTCTTTGACGGTGAGACCCTGATGACGGGCAGAGAGCAGACGCAACAACACCCACTGACGCACGAGAGGGGACAGCTCGCCCATGGCGACCTCGGCCTGCTCGAGGTATGTGCCCCGCAAACCAACATAGCGGCGGTAGCTATTCGGGCAAGAGGTGGAAGGCATGATCCCCCCAAGGTTTCTGGTAAATACCGGCCATGGCGACGCACGAACGACCGAATGCGGGTGGTTGCGCCGTTTTGGAGAGGATCTGCCGCGGTTCACGCCGCGGCCCGCACACCAGCGCGCATGGACGGCGGACGGGAACGATGTTGGCGCGCACCGGCGCACGTGTAAATGCAGGGTTGGACAGCGTGTGGCCAAGGTTAGCGGCGAATGCCTCGATTTGGGGCACACGGGCAAGCGGCGCAGAAGCACGGGGAGGTGGGATGAGGGGCGGAGGTGCGCGGACGAGGGGTAAGGCGGAGGTGCGGGGACGAGGGGAGGTGCACGGACGAGCGATGAGGCGCCGTAACGGGCGCGAACGTGGAATGACGCGGCGGAGTGACGCGAGGCGGCCGGTCGCGGCCGGTTGTCGGTCGGTTTGTCGGTCGGTTGTCGGTTGGGCGACGCCTGCCGAGGCCAGACGAAGCGGCGTGGCGCACCCCGAGCGTTGCGGCTCACCCCAAGCGGCTGGGAAACATGCCGCGGAGCGCGATATCCCGGGGAATGCCGCAAAGAGTTACCCTGGGATAGCGCAGAAGGGCGATCGTCGTCAGGATCGGTTCGTTGCGGGGGTGGCGGGCTTGGCAGCCGTATCTTTTCTTGTACGATGGGGTTACGAGTAAGCACTGGCGGCGGCACCGCATCGATTGCCTCGGGCCATCGCGCGTACGAAGGGGAGCGGAGCGACGTCGAACCCGGTGCGTGAAGAGCTGTCTATGGGATCGGAACAAAGAAGTGTGAAAGCAACGTTTTGCGCCTGTAGCTCAGGGGATAGAGCAACGGTTTCCTAAACCGTAGGCCGCAGGTTCGAATCCTGCCAGGCGTACTCGTGTCGCGCCCCATCGTAGAAAGAGCTTCCCGGAAGCGGCAACTACAAGTGGTTCAGCGGCCAAGGGTATTAGGTTCTTAGCCGGGCGGCAGATGGTGGGTTTGAGCCCTGCCTCTCAGCCCCAGCGCGAGCTGACGCGCATGAAAAACCCCGCCTGAAAAGCGGGGTGTTTTCGTCGCGGATTGGCGGTCTTCTCTGACTCGCCAATTGAGGGAACGCAAATCCCTCGTGAGTGGGTGCACCAGGACTCGAACCTGGGACCTCCGCCTTATCAGGGCGACGCTCTAACCAAACTGAGCTATGCACCCGCTCCAGCGCTCATGGCCGGACGGTTCCTTAACCATACAGCGCGAGAGGACCGGCGACTACCGGCCCCTCAGAAACAGATGATTTTATAGCGAAGCGGCGTCGTGTCAATCGGCACAAAAGGGCTTGGTGGCAAGGATTGCCAGCGTGGGTCTGGGGCCCACATACGTGGCCCGCTTCTGGAAAAGGTTGCCACTTGCGGGGAGTCTGCCGGGCAGTCGCGGCAGGATGTGCACTCGCTCGGTCACGAACACGGGTAGCGAATCTGCCGGGCAGGCGCGGCAGGGGATGCAGAGCCGTGGGTCGCGGAGGGTTTGGGGAAGCGGTGGGGCATTTGGTCGACTGGGCGGTGTCGACGATCGCCGAGCGGCCGCGCCACGCCCGGTACTTGCCAAGCTGCTCGTCCGGGCAATGGCCCACAAGGGTTTGTGGCGGGGCCGAGCGCACGAGAGGTGAAGGGGTGGCGAGAGGCGGGAAGGGTGCGAATCAGGCCGGCTCCAGGGAGTTGCGCCGAAGGAGACTGCGCGGACTGGAGCAGCTTCTCGCAGTTGCCCTGTCGATAGGACCGTCAAGTCCGGACAAATCGGTGCAAACCGATCATGTTCCCCAGGCGGAAAGGCCGAAACAGAAGAAGACTCGGGCGGTTACCCCGTGAAGGGACTTCAGGGACAGGCTGAAAGACAGGAGTGTGGCATGAGCGTTACGGTTCGACGCCAAGTGGTAGTGCTGGCTTCCGTTCCGCTGGTTCTGATGTCGCTCGTCGTGGAGTGCACCGCAGCGGCGCCGAACGCAGCGACAGCAGGGGTCGCCGGGTTGGCTTTCCGCCGCGTCGCGGCTGACCAATCCACAATCCAAGGTTGCGGGGACCACGTCGGGTGCTCGGCCGGGGGTTCCCCAGCAGCGCACGATGGCGTCGCCGGGACAAGCGGCGCCGCGGACGACGAATCCGGCGATGCGATCCAATGCGGGCGTGCAACCCTTGCCGCAGGGCGCGCGAACGGCCGCTGCGCCGTCGGCGGCTATGGCGCCGCGGCCCCTGCCCGTGCGTGATGCCGCGCCGGCCGCGCCCGCCCCGGTAACGGCCGCGTCGTCGATTCCCTCGTCGGCGCCGGGTGCGGAGCAGGCATTGAAATTGGCCCCGATCCAGGCCGACGTCGAGTACGACCGGCCCAAGGAAGACGAGATTGCGCAGTGCAAGGTATCGGCGCAGAAGATCGACGGCAACGTCGGCTGGGTGGTCGAGGACGCCCAGGGCGAAGTGCTGCGCCGAAGTTCCTCGATACCAACGGCGATAACAAGGTGGACCAGTGGTGCTACTTCAAGGATGGGCTGGAGGTCTACCGCGATATCGACAGCGAACTTCAACGGCAAGGCCGACCAGTACCGCTGGTTCAACACCGGCGGGCAGTCGCTGGGGGTCGGATAAGGACGAAGACGGCACGATCGACAGTTGGGCGGCGATTTCGGCGGAGGAAGTGACCGCCGAGATGGTGGCGGCGATGGCGAAGCAGGACACCGAGCGCTTCGCAGCGGCTGCTGCTGAGTCCCGCGGAGCTACGCACGCTGGGCCTCGGCGAGACGAGGACCAAGGAATTGGGGGAGAAGATCAGCCGTGCGCGCGAAATTCGCGCGAACTGATGCGTCAGCAAACGGCGGTGAAGGCGGCGACGAAGTGGATGCAATTCAGCGGCAATCAGCCGGGCATGGTGCCCGCGGGCACGGACGGATCGACCAAGGACGTGCAGGTCTACGAGAATGTGATGGCGATCGTTCAGACCGACTACGACCACGCGCAGCTCCAGGTCGGCACGCTGATTCGCGTGGGCGACGTATGGCGTACGATCGACGTACCGCAACCGGTGGCCGAGGGCCAGCCGGAAACGGCGGCGACGGGATTCTTCTTCCGCGTCGATCCAGAACAACGAACCTTCCCCGCAGGTCGCCGCGAACGCTCCGAGTGAGGCGGCCCAGAAGATTCTGTCGCGAAATGGAAAAGCTGGATACCGCGGCGAGCCAGGCCACCACGACCGAGGAGCAGGCGCAACTGCACGGCAAGCGCGCCGAGCTGCTCGAGCGGATGGTCGGCGAATCGACCAAGCCGGAAGATCGGTCCATGTGGATGCGGCAATTGGCCGACATGCTCAGCGCCGCGGTGCAGTCGGGCGGATATCGCCGACGGCGTGAAGCGGCTCGAGGCCCTGTTCGAGAAGCGTGAAGAGCGATTCGGACAAACAGTTGGTGCCTCACGTGCGGTTCGTGCTAGCTCTCGGCCGAATACGGCATGGGTATGCAGGCCAAAGGGGCCGATTTCTCGAAGATTCAGAGCGAATGGCTGAAGAAGCTGGAACAGTACGTGGGCGAGTATCCCCAAAGCAACGACGCGGCGGAGGCGATGCTGCAACTCGCCGTGGCGCAGGAGTTCGCCGGTCAGGAAGCGGACGCCGCGAAGTGGTATGGCCGGATCGTCCAGGATTTCCCCGAGTTGCCGACGGCGAAGAAGGCCGCGGGCGCATCGCACGCGTCTGGACTCGGTGGGAAAAGTGCTCGAATTCCGCGGCAAATCCACCAGCGGCGAGGCGGTCGATCTGGCGAAGTTTCGCGGCCAGGTCGTATTGATCCAGTATTGGGCCACCTGGTGCGAGCCCTGCAAGGCCGACATGCTGATCCTCAAGGAGCTGGTCGAACGATACGGCTCGGCGGGATTCGCCGTGATTGGGGTCAACCTGGACACCAGCGCCCAGGCGATGCAGAGCTTTTTGAGTGAGAGTCGGCTGCCTTGGCCGCAGGTGTACGAGGAAGGGGGATTGGACAGCCGACCCGCGGTCGAGCTGGGAATCCTTACCGTGCCGACGATGATCCTGGTGGATCAGCAGGGTCGGGTGGTGAATCGGAACATCAGCGCGACGGAACTGGGCAGCGAGTTGAAGAAGTTGGCCCGTTGACCAGGCCGAAAAGGCCGCAACGGATCGTCACGGGAAGTAGCCTCGGAATCTCCCACCGGGGCTACTTCTCTTTGTGCGTTGCGTCGCGTGCGATGGCGGGGCCTGTTGGCCGGGTAGGATCAGCGGGGGGATGGAGGGCAGAGCGGCTCGCGCGGCGATTGGACAAGTAAGACCCAAACAGACTATCCGAAAACCCCTCACCCCCGGCCCCTCTCCTCGCAAGCGGGGCGAGGGGAGAAGGTTTTCGGATAGGCTCTGAGACAAGTTGACGTGCAACGAATTGGCGAAGTCTGCGAAATGGGCGTCACGGTTTGTACAAATTACAAATGCGTTGGGATCGAGGCGTGGGGGAAATGGAGGTGCGGCGGCGTAAATGCCGGGGTTCACGGTGATTTTTCGGGAAACGGAAGGTAGAGAGGATTTACGGCATGCGAATCGCTGAATGGCCCGGAGCCGGCTCGGAATGGACTCCGAGTGATTGGCGGGTCTGGCAGGTCTTCCTATCCTGCCCGGATTGCTCCCAAAAGGATTTGGGGAAAGCGCATGCCAGCGATCGCACTCGAATACCCGGTTCTGTTGTGCTTCCTGGGTTTGGTCCACGTAGTTGGGTTAGCCAGTGCGGCGATCGCGCGGTGCAACGAAGGCTCGCGGTGCCAGACATTGTGGCAGCGGGTGTTCATGGGGTGCCTGGGCGTCGTGGGTTTGAGTACGGCGATCACTCTGAGCGCGAGCGCGGGTTGCTGGCTGACCTCGGGGGCCACGCTGTCGGTGATGGTACTGAGCACGACGTGGGACTTTGGGCGCTCGGGCCGGAGCTAGGGGGCCTGGGGGGCCGATATTGCCAATCTTCCCAGACTGCCGCCCTCTCATGGTGGTGGCAGTATCGAACTTCGGCTGCGGCAGCGACTTATTGCGAAGTTGGGAGCGGTTGGCTGCCGTGGCAGGATTCCGAAGCGTGGCAAAATCGAAAAAAATCTTCCTTTCCGCACAGTCCTGAACCGAAACCTATAGTCAGGCAGCAATCAGCGGACACGGAAGTTGCGCAGGGGGGCCTGCACCGCGACAGTCCTTTGTGGATTGCCTTCAACTGTGGCGGTCCCCTCCTCTCACCTCCGACCGATTCTATTGCTGGGGTCGTTGGTACAAAACACAAAACTACCCGAGGTCCAAGAACCGCCGGCCACCCGACACGGGCCGGCGGACCAACGGTGCCCACGGAGCGTTCCCGACGCCCCGCGGTCCGATGGTGACCCACCCCCGGGTTGTTTCTAACAGGAGGGAAGGCATGCGACGTTTGTTTAGTTGGAATGGTGGTCGCCGCAGCTGCCGCTCTGGTCCCGACGTGGGCAATGGCAGGGAACCAAGAGGTTGCGGAGCAGATCGCTGCCGGCCTCCGGGATAGCGGCCAGTTACACGGTTACAAGATCGGGGTGAAATACCAGGAGGGCACCGCGTGGCTGCGGGGCCAGGTCACCACTCGGGAACAGTTGGACACGGCTTTGCGGCTGGTGTCTGCGACGCCCGGGGTGACTCGCGTGGTAAACAACCTCTCGGTAGCCGGAGAAACCACGGCTGCAACGCCGATTGCCGAACCGGCAACCGGTCGTTCCTTGCAGCAGGTCGATGGTGCGCTGGCAGCCGAGCGATTGCCGCGATCGGTATCGCGTGACATGCGCGGGCCGCAAGTGACGCGTCTGGCAGCCGGGCCGGAAATTCCGAGCCAGGCACCGCAGATCGACCTCCCCAGGCCGGTCGGCGTGGCCGAACGCGTGCCGAGCAATTTCGCACCGGCGGCGCGCCCCCAAGTCAACGTGACGGCGCTTCAGGAACCGACGCTGGCAGCGCCGGAACCGGCGACTCCGATGTTGGCCGCGCCGCAGATGCAACCGCAGGCAGTGATTCAGCCGGTTTCGGTGACGCAGCCGACGATGATGGCGCAGTCCAGCGCGATGCCCAATGCGGTAGCTCCGCGGAATTCGCGTCCGTTGCCGATCGCCTTCCTGCAACCTCCCGTGCCGACGCCGGCTCCCGCAGGCCCAATGCCTGCAGCCCCGGGCGGCATGGTGCCCGGCCCCGTAGCGCCGGGGAACGGCCAGCCGATGCCGGTTCCCGGTCCGGGTATGGCTCCGGTTCCGGCAGGTGCAGGGGCTGTGCAGTACGATCATCCGAACTGCCCGAACTATGCTTGGCCGAGCTACGCCGCTTACCCGAATTACGCGGCCGTCACTTATCCCAAGCAGTACTCGCCCACCGCGTGGCCGTATATTGGCCCGTTCTACCCCTACCCCCAGGTGCCGTTGGGCTGGCGCAAGGTGGTGTTGGAGTGGCATGACGGCTGGTGGCAGATGAACTTTGACGACGGGTCGTCGAAGGGGATGTTCTCGGGAATCTTCCGTCCCTTCCACCGCGCCCCGTAACGAGTGGGAAAACCGAGCCCCCCGGTGGCGATCCACCCGGGGGCTTTTTTTATTGGGGCGGACCTTGGGGAATATTCGCTACGATCTGAAAAAGCCGCAAGTTTGGCGCAATTTGACACGATAACTAATGCTGGCTTCCTCCCAGCAAAGGTGGAGGCAAGCCGCGTGGCACGACCCATGCGCGCCGAGGCACGATTTGCCTGGCTATCGCTTCTCGGACCGATCAGTCGAGGAAGTTTCCATGAGTCGAAGAGTCCTAATCGCTTCCGCCGCAAGCCTTCTGCTGGCTTCCCTGGTGGTCTCCTCCGGATGCAATATGACCTACGGCCCCAGGTTAGGGATGTTCGGTTATCCGATTCCCCTGAGCCCGTACTTCCAGGACCAGGAAGAAGACAAGCTTTGGTGGAGCGAGCGTTACGAGAAGGTGCCGATCCTGGAGCCGCTCGCACCCGGCGTGCCGGCGATCGCGCTCGATCCGCCGTCGCAAGACGAGATTATGCGGGTGTTGGATCGTTCGAACGGCGTGGAAGGTGGAATACCCTTTATCTACGAGAAGCAGCGCAACGGCGTACGCATCGTAGTCGAACAGATTGCCGACTCGGTTGATCCTCCCCGCGTCTACCCGCTGATCGGACCCGCCCAGTTGCACCACGCACGTTTCAAGTGCACGGTGTACTTCAGCAAGGTGCTGCGAGTGGGCTGGCCGATTCCTTACACGCATGCGAACGAGGATGCTCGGGAAGTGATCTATGTGGACCATGACCATCTGCACATGGTGGGCAACGTAGACACCGGTTCCGGCATCGCCTCGTAGCGAACCGCGATACGGCGTAGAAGCATAGCCAAAGCAGCCGAAGCGGCGGCGGTCGAGAGACCGGGCCGCTCAAGCTGTTTCTTGGCGGTCACGACTGAACAGGATCGATGCCGAGAGGGCAGGAGTTGGCTCCCTCGGTCGGACGGGGACGCGTGGTGATTCCCGTGCGGCGGCGGAGGGGGGCGGAGCATGGATCAGTTCCCGAAAGGTCTAAGAGCCGATCCCACAACCCTTGGAGGTGCTGAGGTTTTCCGGCCGCGGAGGACTTCCGTGGCGGTTCCGGGATAGGTTCTAAGAGTGGTTCCGAGGCCGGGGACGAGCGTGTTTTCCTCAGTTCTCGTCACTTCCCTTTTCTGACACGCAACGCACGCCCGTCCGAGCGCGGTTTTCGCGGGGTTGGCATTGCCGAAGTTGGCCAGTTGCGGCTAGGATCCGACGATTTTCGAGCCGCGCTTAGGCCTGCCGGCGGTATTCACATCTGCGACTGCGGGAGGCGGGCCTTGATGGAGGCGTTGGGACCGCACGTGGCGAGTCGAGTGCAGGGCGGGTGTGGCTCCCAATGGTTCCTGCGCCGAAGTTCGAGTCGATCTCCGAACCGATGGTTGCGCGGCGATTTCCCGGCCGTGGGAAGTGGCCGTGGCGGTTTGAGGATCAACCGTGAGGGCAGATAGCCAGGCGAGACAGGGATGTCGGTTTCGGCCACGAGGATTCGACCGGTTGTTTGCCCAGCGCTATGGGGCGTGCTGGCGGCCTTGTTGACGTGCCCTTGCATCGCCGGGGAAGACTTGGGCGACCGCTACGCTGTGGCGGTGGGACACTATGCGCGCCAGCAGTGGTCGTTGGCCGCCGAAACGCTCGCAGCATTTCTCGCCCACGAACCCGAGCACGCCCAGGCCGGCCCGGCACGCTTCTACCTGGGAGAAACCCTGGTTCAGTTGGGCCGGTATGCCGAGGCCGAGCAGCGATTCCGGGAGTACCTGGCCAAGGATCCGGCGGGATCGCGCACGCGCGGCGCTGTTCCGTGCCGGAGAAACTGCGTATCTGGCCGGGCAGTACGAGCGAGCCGGCGGGGACTTTGCACGGTTCCGCCGGGACTATCCCGAGGACCGGCTGAACGCCTACGTGCTGCCTTACCTGGGCCAGATTGCCCTGGATGAAGGAAAGGCGGCCGAGGCCGAGGGGCTATTGCGCGAGGCGCTGCGCCGATTCCCTCAGGGGAAGCTGCGGGACTCGGCTCGCCTTGGACTGGCACGTGCGCGAGAGAAACAGGCCGATGGCGCGGAGGCCGAGAAACTGTATCGGCAGGTCGTGGAAGAGGGGACGGGCATAGCGCGCGCCGAAGCCTGGTTCCGCCTCGGTGCGCTCCAGTATGCCGGTGGCCAGTTCGCGGCTGCGGCCGAGAGCTTCGCTGCCGTGGAAAAGGTGGAAAAGTCGGACGGCGGCAGCAGTCACGCCGCGTCGGCGCGGCTGGGGCGCGGTTGGCGCTCATGAAGCTTGCGCGTCCGGCGGAGGCCGAGGCAGCGTTTCGGCAGGTGGTCGACGATCCGAAGATGGGCGTGGAGGCTCGGTACTGGCTGGGATTGGCTCAGAAGGGTCAGAAGCAGTGGGCCGCCGCCGCGAAGACGCTCGGGCAAGCGGTGGAACAAGCCCCCAAGCACAGCTTGGCGCCTGCGATCCGATTTCACGCGGGAGATGCGGCGCTTCGGGCCGGCGATGTCGACGCGGCGCAGAAGCGGTTCCAGGAGGTGCTCGACGAGCCGGGGAGCGAGGAGTGGGTCGACGATGCGTTGTGCGGCATAGCCAGGGTTTTGCTGGCGCACGGCGACCATGCGGCCGTGGAGGGCGCGGCGGAGCGTTTTCTCGAGCGCTGTCCGACGAGCTCGCTGGGACACGAGATGAAACGCGTCCGCGCGGAGTCGCTGGTAGACCGCGGGGAGTACTCCCAGGCGGCAGACGCGATCCAATCGCTGGTGGCCGCGAAAGCGCCGGGCGAGGCGGGTCTCAAAGACCTCTTCCTGTTGGCGCGGGCGTATGAGGGGCTGGGGCGTCATGCCGACGCGCAGGCGGTTCTCGCCACCGTGGTCGCCTCGGCGCAAGGCGCTGAAGGAGGATGCCGAGTTGGCGCGGGCCGAGTTGTCGATGGCCCAAGAGCGTTACCGCGACGCGCTGGGGACGCTGGAGCCGCTGGCTGGATCGAACTCGGCGGAGACGGCCTTGCGCACGGCGGGACTTATGGCCGTCTGCCTGATGCGCACCGGGCAGACGGAGAAAGCCAGGCAGCTCCACGGCGACTGGGAGTCCAAGCAGCCAGCGAAAGCGCTGGCGATCGCGGTGAGGGAACAACTTGCCGAGGCAGCCTACGCCGGTGGTGAATTCGGCTGGGCCGAGTCGCTCTTCGGCAGCCTGGCGGCCGATGAGGGCGCGGGCGTGAAAGTCAGCGTGCTTGCCGGGCTTGCGTGGAGCCAGTTTCGATCGGGCAAGCCGAGCGAGGCGGCGGCGACGTTCGGACGGTTGCTCCAGCGGGATCCGCCGGCAGCGCTGGCGGCGGAGGTAAGCTTAGCCCGTGGCCAAGCCTTCGAGAAGCTTGGCCGGTCCGACCCCGCGCTGGCGATGTACGATCGGGTGATCCAGCGGCACGCTTCTACGCCGCAGTACGCCGCGGCGCTGGGGTTGGCGGCGCGCCTGCGGCACAAGCTGCACCAGGACCGCGAGGCGGCGGCGCTGTTCGAGCGCCTGGTCCGCGAGCACCCGGCACTGCCGGACATGGACGCTGTGCTGTACCAGTGGGCGTGGGCCTTGAGCGATTCGGGTTGCGAGGCCGAAGCGGCCGAGCTCTTCCAGCGCGTGCACGCGAATCATCGGGCGAGCGCGTATTGGGCCGACGCTACGTTCCGCCTCGCCCAGCGGGCGTTTACGGCGAGGGACTACTTCCGCGCTCGGGACCTGCTGACTCCGCTGCTCGACGATAAAGTCGAAGCGGGGGTGCGTCGCGGAGCGCTGTTTCTGCGTGCGCAGGTGGCGGGTGCGGAGGAGGATTGGGGCGCAGCGGAGGAGTGTTTCGGCAAGGTGGCCTCCGATGCGGCGGGGGCGGCGGGGCTTCGCCGTGCGGCCGAGTACGGCGGCGCGGAGGCCCTGTTTCGCCAAGGGAAGCAGGCCGAGGCCGCGGAACGATTCCGCCGCCTGGTCGACGAGGCGGACCGCCTGGAGCCGGCGGTGGCGGCGATGAGCAGGCTGCGGCTGGCGCAATCGCTATGTCGGCTGAAGCGCTGGGAGGAAGCGCGGGGCGTTGCCGCACGGATCGCCGAGAAACACCCGGCCTTCGAGGAACAGTACGAAGCCGACTATGTGCTTGGCCGCTGCCTGGCCCAGCGCGCGGATTTCGAGGGCGCGCGCGAAGCCTACTCGCGCGTGTTGCGCTCGGCGGCGGGGGCGAAAACGCAAACGGCGGCCAATGCGCAACTGATGATTGCCGAGAGCTACTTCCACCAGAAGCTGTACGAGCAGGCGCTGGGCGAATACCTCAAGGTGGAAGCGTACTCCGCGTTTCCCGCGGAGCAAGCCGCGTCGCTGGTGCAGGCGGGCAAGTGCCATGAACTTCTCGGCCAGCCGGAAGAGGCGATGAAGTTCTATCGCCGCGTCGCGGCGGAGCATCCGGCGAATTCGCTGCTGCGCGAGGCGGCGGGGCTTCAGCAGCAGCTTGCCGCACGGCGGCGGCAGCCCGACGTCAAGGTGCAATGACCCGCGGTCCACATCTTGGGGAGTCACTCCGATGATATCCGTTGCACGAGGTAAACGGCCGAGCTGGAAAGTTTGGCTGCGCGTGGGCTCGCTTGCGGTCTTTCTGCTGTTGCTCGCGGCTTCGTGGGTCGTCACTCGGCCGCCGGCTTCGCGGCGCCGGAGGCTGTACGCACCGGCGGGGGTGCAGCCCCGGCAGGGGAAGAAGGGCTGATTGCCACGACCAATGTGTTGAGGATCATGCACGACGGCGGGATCCTCATGTACCCGATCGCTTTCTGTTCGCTGGTGACGCTGGCATTCGTTTTCGAGCGCTTGGCGAGCCTTCGGCGGGGGCGGGTGATCCCGAAGCCTTTTGTTACCCGGTTCCTGCAGCAGATTCGCCAGGGGCAGCTCGACCGAGCGCAAGCGCTGGAGCTCTGCGCCGACAGCGACAGTCCGGTGGCGGCGGTATTTGCCGGCGCGACGCGGAAGTGGGGCCGGCCGGCTGTGGAAGTTGAGCAGGCGATCCTGGACGCGGGGGAACGGGCCACGAACGGGTTACGGCGGAATCTCCGCGTGTTCAGCGCGGTTTCCACGATCGCTCCCTTGTTGGGACTGCTGGGAACCGTGTTCGGGATGATCCAGGCTTTCAACATGGTGGCCGCAAGCGAGGCCCTGGGCCGGCCTGAGCTCTTGGCACGCGGAGTAGGCCAGGCCTTGCTGACCACGGCGTTTGGGCTGTTGGTGGCCATTCCGGCGCTTCTCATGTACTACGTCTTCGTGAGCCGCGTAGACCGGTTGATCATGGAGATCGACGGCCTCGGCCAGGAACTGATCCAACTGATCTCGGCCGAGGAACTGGAACACCGCGGCGAGGAATCCCGGCCCGCGGCGCGCGGCGAACGCGGCAGGAAGCGGCGTAGGGCCACAGATACGAATCCCGTTCCCTATCTCCTAACTCGGCGAGAGCCATGCCTCTGCGACTGCACTGCGACGAAGAACCGGCGATCAACATGACTCCCATGGTGGACGTTGTGTTTCAATTGCTCATCTTCTTCCTGCTGGGCACAAAGTTCACCGAGATGGAGCGGAAGATCGCCGTGGAGATTCCCAAGGTCACTGCGTCCAGCGGCCTGACGGAGGCGCCGGATCGCCAGATCATCAACGTGTACCGGGACGGGGCCCTGACGCTCGACGGAGCGTCGGTGAGCCTGGAGGAACTGACGGGCCGGTTGGCGACAACGCGGCAGCAATACAGCGAGTTGGCCGTGCTGGTGCGCGGCGATGCGGGGGGGCAATTCCAACGCGTCGCCGAAGTGCTGGCGGCGTGCAAACAGGTGGGAGTGCGCGAACTGGCCATCGCGGTAATGCCGGTTTCTCAACCGAAGCAGTAGATACCGGTTTCTCAGCGGCGGTTTCTCAGAGGAAGGAATAGTTGATGGCCGACGCGCTGCTGGGCTTGTGGCAGTACCTGCTCAGCCCCGAGTTCCGGCTTGCGGTTCTGTGGACCGCGCTGGCGGCGATCGGCATTTCGCTGTTGGTGCTGGTAACGACGCGCTGGGGAACGTCGCGACCTTTGGAAAAATGCTTCGTTCTGTCCGCTGCGGTCCACGTTTGGGTGGCGCTGTACTTGACCACGGTGACGATCGTCACGGTCGCGCCACCCGGCCGAGACGAGAGTGTCCAGGTCTCTTTGACGCTCGTGGGAGACGATACGGAGACGTCGGGCGCTGCCGCGAAGGCGCCGGCGGAACGGGCGGAAGAGAAGTCGGGGGGCGAGGAGGCCGAGGCGGAGAAACCCTGGGATGCCTTTGGGCGCGAGTGGTCGGTGCCCGAGCATCAGCTTGAGGTAGCGCGGCGCAATGCGCCCGAGCCTCGATCGGCGGATCGTGCCGTGCGGCCGTGCACCGCGCGGTCCCTCCTACGCACCCGACTGGCGGCGACACACCGCCGCCTGATCCGCCACAGGCGGATTGGCTTACGGCGCATGCAGCCGTGAGAATCCACGCGCCGGCCGAGCCGGCCGTCGATGTGCCGGAAGCCGTCGCACCTGCCGTCCGAGAATCACCGGAGGGAAACCGCCCGTCGCCGACTCCGGCGCCTCGGGTTGAAGGAGACGACGCGGCCGAGCAGGCCACGAACATGCGCACGGGGAAACCGCCGGCGCCGCGTCGCCGTCGCAGCGCACACTCGCACTTCCGGTGGCCGGCACCGAGGTGTCGACCGACGCTGCCAGCGCGGCGGGGACGTGGCGCGGGGCGGCCGACTCGGGAAGTGCTCCGGGCTCCTATTCCATGCCTTCGACGTATCGGCTGCGGCGTTGCGCCCGACCGAGCCAAGCAGGCCGCGCGGCGCGGCGCCGACGCCCGTACGGAGGCCGCAGTGGCCGCGGCGCTGGGATGGCTTGCCGCGAACCAAGAGCCGGATGGCCGGTGGAGCGCGCGCAAACACGGAGCGGGACAGGAGAATATGGAAGCGGGACGCGACCGGCAAGGGGCAGGCCGGAATGCCGATACGGGAATGACTGGCTTGGCGCTCTTGGCGTTCGCCGCGCGGGGCAGCACGCATCGAGGCGGAGAGTACGAGAATGTCGTCCGCCGCGGAACCGAATACCTCCTTCGCAGCCAGGCGGCAGACGGCCACCTGGCAGGCGCCGCGGAGGTCTACGAGTTCATGTACTGCCACGGCATGGCGATGCTCGCTCTGGCCGAACTGACCGGAATGACAGGCGACGAAAGCCTCCGCACTCCCTTGTCGCGCGCGGTTGCGTATACCTTGACCGCGCAAGACCCGGTCGGAGGCGGATGGCGCTATCGGTTGCACGAGAGCGGCGACGTCAGCCAACTCGGCTGGCAACTCATGGCGCTGAAAAGTGCAGAACTGGCGGGCGTCGGGACGCCGGAGCGGACCTGGCAGCTTGCCTCACGATTCTTGGAGAGCGTGTCCAGCGGAACGCAGGGAGGATTGGCGTCGTATCGCCCCCTGGAACGTGCCAGCCCTTCGATGACGGCCGAAGCGCTGGTCTGCCGCGTGTTCCTGGGATTGGCGCCAAACAGCCCGGCCGCGCGCGAGGCGGGCGACTACCTGCTCGCTCATTTGCCCGGCAATGGCGAAGACAATCTTTATTACTGGTACTACGGCACGATGGCGATGTACCAGCTCCAGGGTTCGCATTGGCAACAGTGGGCGGCCGCATTGAACCCCCTGCTGGTGGCTCGCCAGCGGAGCGATGGGGCGATGGCGGGGAGCTGGGATCCTGCTACGCGGTGGGACAATTATGGGGGTCGCGTTTACTCGACCGCGATGGCCACCTTGTGCCTGGAGGCGTATTACCGTTTTCTGCCCGCCCAGCAGTCGAGCGAATCTTCGGCATATCGTCCGGGCCCGGCCATACTTCGTTGAGTGATCGATCGCCCGTCTTAGTGCCGATTCCAGAACCTTGGGACGTGCTGCGATTTTCCGGCCGCGGAGGACTGCCGGGGTGGTTCCGGGATAGGTTCTTTCGAGCCGATCCCAGAACCTTGGGAGGTGCTGCGATTTTCCGGCCGCACACTGCCCCAGCGGCAGTTCTGGGATAGGGTCTTGGACCCCGCGCAGAGTTTGCTGCGGGGCGAGATTTCTTGGCCGCCCCACAGGGTTGCCGAGGCAGTTCCGGGACGGGTTGTCAGGCCGGCCGCGGTGTGGGGGGGACTCCCCGGCAGGCGACGCTTGAGGAGGGGGCCGACGGAAATCCGGTCCTCGGATCTTCTGGGACCTTTGACATCGGGGTGTGCCTCATTACAATTGATTGAGAGGTGTGTCCTGCCTTGATTTACACGCACCTTCGTACCGTCCCCTGCTAATGAATCCGAAGGGGCGGTGGCGATCGAACATGTCCCTTTTCTGCTCTGAGAGGTTTGCGAATGGGAACTTTCGGCCCCATGCACTGGCTCATCGTCCTGGTGGTGGTGTTGTTGCTGTTTGGCAACCGCCTGCCCAGCGTGATGCGCTCCCTTGGCCGCGGCGTGACGGAGTTCAAGAAGGGGATCGAGGGGGTCGGCGAAGACGACGAGGATGAAGGCGAAGTCCGGCCGAAGAAAAAGAAGGTTGCCGAGGCCGACGAAGACGTGGTCAAAGTCAAGCAACCGGCTGAGTAGGCGCGGTGCCCTTCATGCAAGTGTTGATCGGTTTCCTCGACGGTTTGGGCAATTCCGAGATGTTGATGCTCGGCATCATTGCCCTGTTGCTGTTCGGTGACAAGCTCCCCGAGGTCGCGCGGACCTGGGGTAAGAAGGTGGTGGACTTCAAGAAGAACATCCAGAGTATCCAGGATGAGATTCGCTCTGCCGCCTTCTCTGCAACCTCGTCGCTGAATGAGGCGGTGAGTTCCGCCACCGACTCATTGCAGTCGGCTACCGACACGGCCAATTCCTCCCTGGAAAGCGGGAGCAACGGCTCCAGCCATAAGCCGCGATCCTACGGCGACGACTACGAGGAGACGACCGCGCCGAAATTCGAGCCGCCCGCGGCGGATCCCCCCAGGAAAAGGCGGCAGGTACGGGCAACCCCGCAGCCTGACCGATCCCCCGGCAGTCTGGGTTGGCGATCGGAATGATCGCTGTCTTTGAAACCCGTTTCGCGTCGGGAATTGCTCCTGAAGAGGGGATTCGGTCCCGGTCGTTTGCGGCGCAATGGCCCTGAGGCAAGCTATGCTTGATCAGGACTTATTGATGCCGGCGCAGCCAACGTTTGCGATTCATCCCGAGTACCCCAGCCGAAACGGCTGGAATCCGGAGTTTCCCTGGCCGCCCGGCGTTCAATAGCAGTGCGGGCCTCATTAATTGCGTCGAACCCCTCGTGGCCAAGAACCCTCGGGAGACTGATGGATTCGCTCGCCTATATTGCGCCTTGGGTGCTGGCCAGCGTGGCGATGGGCATCTTCGTGGGCTACTTGATGGGCCGTTCGCGCGGCAAGAGCCATGAAGTGGAGGTTGCCGAGCGCGACCGTGCTTCGACGTTGCGCGTGATGGTGGAGTTGCTCAGCGCCGTGGAGCAGATGAATGGCGACGTGGAATGCCACAACTCCGAGATTCGCCAGACGGCCCACGACGTGGGCAGCCTTCACGTCTCCGGCGAGATGGATGCGGTGCGGCAGGCCCTGCTCGGGCACATGGCGACGCTGTTGGGGTCCAACAAGCGGTTGCAGAACGACCTGCTTTCGGCGCGGTACCGCATGGAAGAGCAGGCCCAAGAGATCGACCACGCGCGCCGCAAGGCGCGAACCGATACGTTGACCACGGTGGCCAATCGCAAGGCCTTCGAGGAAAAGCTTCACGTGCTTCTGACGTCCTGGGCACGGCACCGCCAGGCGTTCGTGCTCATGATGGCCGATCTGGATTACCTCAAACGAATCAACGACGCGCATGGCCATCAGGCCGGCGATCTGGCCCTGGAAAAGATCGGCCACTGGCTGCGAGAGTGGGTTCGCGAGGGAGATTTCGTAGCTCGCTACGGCGGCGACGAGTTTGCCCTGCTGTTGCCTCGCACGCAACTCGAAACCGGGCTCGAATTGGCCCACAAGAATCTGCTCGGGCACGGCCCATCGTGCCGGCAAGGTAACGTACCGCGGTGAGCAGGTTTCGCTTTCGCTGAGCGTTGGTGTGACCGCGTGCGCTGAAGGCGACACGGTAGAGTCGATCCTTCGCCGCGCCGACGAAGCGCTCTACCGTTCCAAGAATCTGGGCGCAATCAGGTTCAGGTCATCGAGCCGCCTCTGGCCGACATGTTGGGGCCGATCACGGCGGCGATCGAATCGCCTTGGGGCGGCTTCTCCAGCGCACCGAGCCGTTGAGCCGAGGCGCCGTCACCGCAAGGCGATCTGGAGCCCTCCGAGTTTCCCCGCGGTGCCACCTGGTCATTTTTCCTTCGTGCTCGCGGGCGCGGCGGAGCCGACGGGTTCGGCGGCGTAGAGCAGGACCACGCCACTGTATCGGCCGCGGTGCAGGTTGGGGCCATCGGGCCAGTCGTGGCCGTGTTCGCAGGTCACTCGAAGTGACTTCTCATAGGGAACTCCCGCCGGAAGCAGGTAGCGGTAACAGACCGGTCGGCCGAAGTGCTGGGTGATGCCGTGGAAAGGCAATGCCTCGGCTCCCCCCAGCCCCCAGGCGAAATTGAAGAAATCCTCCGTTCCGGTTCCATGGATCGAAGGTTCCGTTTCGCCGTCGACGAACCAGCGGTCGTCCCCTTCCATGTGTCCGGGCCGGTCCATGATCAGGGCGACCACGTGCCCCCTCCCCCGCTGGTCGAGGATCGAGTAGTCCTCGCCTTGCTTGGGAGCGGCAACGTCGTAGCGACACGCGGCGAGCCGGCCGTCGAGGGCACGGATCGCGCCCTCGCGGTAGCTCACTTCGAGGTCGACTCGCACCGGATCGGGGTTGCTGACGCGAATCAGCGCCGAGCGCGCGAACGGCATCGGCAGATAGTTGTAGTAGCGACCTTTCGTACAGCCCGACCAGATGCCGCGTACTTCAACACGGTCGTTCGGGGCGGCGAAGAAAGCCGCCAGGGGAACGGCGATTTGGGGATTAGCCGCACCGTCCCAGGTGATTTCCAACTGGGATGCTTCCCGGATCGCTTCCGTCAAGGGGGCCGAGCCGACGGGATGCACCGCCAGACGCAACGCGTGGATGACGCCGGGCCCCGGCAGATTCATCTCGGCGGGCGGCCTGCTTCCGCCGACGACTACCGAGGAGGATTGTGTGACCCGTTGCTCTTGCGGCCACGGACTGCGCCCGGCATTGCTCCAAAGCGATCTGAGTTGTTCCAAGGCTTCGGACTGCTCGCGGGGAAGATCGGCGCGGAACCCGAAGACGGGCGTTGGCGCGGAAGCTTGCGATATGTGATCTGGTAGTAAACGTGCCGGATGCGTTCCCCGGACTCGGTGGTGCGCCATTGGTATTGATCGTCGGGCGCGGTGGGCACGAGGACCAGCTTGCATCGCCTGGCAAAGCCGATCGGCACGTACGAGTACAGCCCCGGCGTGTCTTTTAGTCCGCAGGTGCCCGCGAGGGGCGCGAGGAACGGCGATCGTTTTCCGCTGAGAAGTTCATAGAGGTCGGCGCGGAGCACGGGGTTCGGGGCATCGTCGACGAACAGCAAGAGGTCGAAGGGTTCCTGGCGAGGCTTCTTGCGCGTGAACCACATGCGGTCGATGCAACCCGGCCCTTCCACGTCGAGGAGCACGAGTTGCGCCCCGCGTCGATGCGGAGGAAGTGGCCCGAGTCGTAGTAGCCCCCGCGGCGATCGAAGCTCGACGCTTGTAAGGTGCGCCAGGGCTTGAGCGTCGCGATCGACCGCAGGTCGAGCAATTCCCGGAAGGAGCCGATGGGCGCGAGAGAGGGGTAGTCTTGCGCCGCAGCGCGGAGGGAAACGGCTAGGGTGGCGACGATCGCCAGCAGGGCTGTGTTTCGGTTCACGTTGATCCTCGAACTGGTACACGCGGCCGGATACCCATGGACGTTTACCCGACATGCGAATGTAACGGGCAGATCGTCCCTGGAGAAGGTACTCGCGGCGAGGAGCGGGCAATTGCGCCCTTCCGAGCGAACCGTCGACCAGGTTCTGACCCATGAAAAAACAGTTCGAGGCACTATGCCGAAGGGAACTTGCTGTGCCGTGGTGGGGATGGGAAATTCACCGAGTGTTTTGGCCTTTTGCCCATCGACTTGGGCATTTCTCGATCAAGCGGGACGACGGCCGCAGGCTCGTTCCCCGTGGTAGGCCGACCCTTCTCCACCAAGACGCGAAGGGGCGCTGATGACGTGCATTTCTCGGGGAAACGCCGCGGGGCCACTAAGAATCTATCCCAGAACTGCCGCTGCGGCTCTGTGCGGCCGGAAAATCGCAGCACCTCCAAAGGTTCTGGGATCGGGTCTAACAATCTATCCCAGAACTACCGCTGGAGCTCTGTGCGGCCGGAAAATCGCAGCACCTCCAAAGGTTCTGGGATCGGCTCTAAGACGGTCCTCGAACGGTGTGCGGTTCCACCGGTTCCCCGGCCGACCCCGTCAGCCGAAATGACTCAGGGATCGGCCTGGTCGTCGCCCCGGCCGCGCGAGGATGGCACGTCGTTTGCGGGTTCATCGCTTCAAGGCAAGGGCGGAGACTTGGAGCCGGCCAGCGCCAAGTCGAAGTCGCCGTGGGAGTGCACGTTGGTGCGCCGGCTCGGCCGTAAGACGGGCGAGGTCGCCAACTCCGTGCCAAGACTGCTGCGGCGGCAGATGCGAATCCCACGAAGATGACATGGAGGATAGCCGATGTTCGCGCGTCTTATCGCTTGCGGCAGCTTGGCCGCCGAAGTCGCCAGATTCCTGGCAGCGGCTGATGGATCCTGGAGTGATGCGGGCGCATGGTTGCTTTCCGGCGCCCTGGCGGCGCTTCCTTTCGCCTATGGGTTGCTAGGCGCGCTGCACTCGTGGATGTACGACGATGTGACGGGGCGGTTTGATTTCGATCCGATTTACGTCAGCACCGGAAGCCGCTGACGCGTCGGGCGCGGCAAGGTGGGTGGGAGGCGGTGCGCTCGAGTTGCGCGCGGTCAAGCGTATTCCTGGTAGAGCGGAATGATCACCAGCTCGGGAACCAGGATGTGCGGCGGCAGCTTCGCCAGGGTTACAACACACGCGGCGACATCCTCGGGATGGACCATTTTCGCGCGTTTCTCGGCGGGGACGGGGACCGGGCGCTGCTGGAGAATCGGAGTGTCGGCTTCGCCGGGATAGATGTTGGTGACGCGGATGCCGTTGGGACGTTCTTCCAGTCCGACCGCGGTTCCCAACGCGGTCATGGCGAACTTCGAGGCACAGTAGGCCGGCCCGGCGAGCGTCAGGGCACGCTTGCCCGCGATCGACGAGATATTGACAATCAGGCCGCCGCGCTGGCGCGCATCCCCGGCAAGGCTGCGTAGATCGTGTGGAAGGCGCCGGTGGCATTGATGGCCATGATGCGGTCCCAGTCGGCGGGATCGAGATCCGCGATCCGCCGATTCTGGACATTGATGCCGGCGCTAAGCACAAGGATGTCGAGCGGCTCCAAGCCTTGCTGGGCAAGCCAGGCGAATAGTTCGTGGACGTCGCCCGGTTGGGAAACGTCGCAGGCGTGGGCGAGAATCGGATGCTCGCCGGTAAACTGCGAGGCCGCCTGTCGGAGCTTGGCCTCGGAGCGCCCGGCGATGGCCACGCGGCAGCCCTCGCTTGCCAGCGCCCGTGCGATTCCCAGCCCGATTCCGCTTCCGCCCCCCGTGACCAGCACCTTCTTACCGGCAAGCTGTTCCATGGCGATATCTCCGAGGCCGTCGGATCGCCGTTTGGCCCCAGAATGGACCCGTCGCCGGCGGCCGGTGAACGGTTACAACTCGGCCTTCTGCCATTGGTCGCGGAGAAAGGCCATCGACTTGGGGATTTCCACCTCGCGGTCGCCTTTGACGCCGCACTCGAAGCTGCAATAGTCCTGATAGCCAATCCATTTCAGACCGCGGAAGCCATCGACGAACTGCCGCTCGTCCTGGCCGGGAAGCACGCGGATGCGCGAGGCGAGGTGGACGTGGTGCAGGTAGTCGCCGGCGGCGATGAACGCGGCGAAGTCGCTCGTTTCCTCGATCGCCATGTGGTAGAAGTCGCCCATCATGCAGATGCCGGGACTGGCGCAATCGCGGCAGATCGCGGCGCCGTCGGCCAATTGGCGGAGGAAAAAGGCTTCCTTGCGGTTGAGCGGCTCCAGCAGCAGGCGGGAACCGACCTTCACGGCGTGCTCGCCGATCGCCGGAAGCGTTTCCACCACCAGGGTGCGGATCTCCTGGTTGGTGAGCTTGGTTTGGCCGTTGAAGGCGGGCACGTAGATCACGCCCGTCGTGCCGAGTTCACCGGCCGCCGTCAACGCATCCTTGAGCTTCTGGATGGCGGGGGCACGCTTCTCGACCACGTCGGAGACGATGTCGCCGTTGATCGAGCCCCAGCAGACGGCGCTGAATTTCAGTCCGGTGCCGGCGATCGCTTTCTTGTACATGTCCACCTTGCCGACGATATCGTCCGGCAGCTCGACCGCCTGAAAGCCCCATTTCACCATCTTGGCGATCTTTTCTTCCAGCGCCTTGCCGGGGATCACGCCCAATTGGCTGGAGAGCTTCAACGAAGCCTCGCGTTTGGGCTGGGGCTTCTCGCCGCGGACGGCGGGCGTGGTGGCGGTCAGGCCCAGGGCCGCACTGGCGGCGAGGAATGCGCGTCGGTTGGTGCTCATCGTTCGAATCTCCTGAATGGGCCGGCGGAATGCGATCGGCCGTCGCGAGGGGTCGACCGGTCGAAACGCCGACCATTCTGGTCGGAGCGGAAGGGATTGTCAACCAAGCGCGGGTGGGGAGGACGGGCGTGCCGCCGCGCAGTTGCCCTTGTGTGCAAGGCGCGGCGATCCATATTGGGCCATGGGTCGGGGATAGGCGCCTCCTGTTCGGGAAAGCGGGCTTCCGCCGGTCGCTCTCCTAACGCGAGGGGCATGGGACTTATGGTGAAGCCGAAGCGAGGCATCAAGCAGAAGAGTTCGCCCGACGACTTTCGGGTGGACGAGGTATTCCAACCGCTGCCCCCGGGCGGATCGTTCGCGCTGTACCGCCTCACGAAGCGCGGCCTGGGGACGCTGGAGGTCCTCGACGCGGTCATGGCAAGGTGGAGGATCGCGCGGCGGCAGATTTCGTTTGGGGGATTAAAGGATCGTCACGCCGTGACCACGCAAATGGTGACGATTCTGCGCGGCCCCCGCCGCGACCTGAAGCAGGAGCATTTCGAACTGGCCTACCAGGGCCAGGTGCCGCGGCCATTGGACCCGAAGGACGTCGTGGGGAATCGCTTTCGGATCGTCCTGCGCAACCTTGCTTCGGAGGAGGTTGAGCGGGCCCAGCGCGCGTTGGAGGCGATCGGGCGCGAAGGCCTGCCCAATTACTACGACCAGCAGCGCTTCGGTTCGGTGGGGGAGTCGGGCGAGTTCATCGCTCGAAGTTGGTGCGCGGGCGACTACGAGCGCGCCCTGTGGCTGGTCCTTTGCGAGTCGAACGCGCACGACCGGCCCAAGCAGCGCACCGAGCGCGCCACGATCCGCGACCACTGGGGCGATTGGCGACACCTTCAGTCGGTCCTGGTCCGATCGTGGCGGCAGGACCTCGCGAGCCACCTCGCCGAGCGTCCGGGGGACTTCCGCGGCGCCGTGGCGCGCGTGCCTTCGGACCTCCGCAGCCTCTACGTCTCTGCGTTTCAGAGTTTTCTTTGGAACCAGATGCTGGCCGAATTACTGCGCGAGCGGCTGCGGCCTGAACAACTGGCCGTGGTGGAATTGGGTCGATACGAGTTGCCGTTCCCTCGGCAGATCGACGAGGACCAGGCGGCCGGGCTGAGGAACGAGGAGCTTCCCTTGCCCTCGGCGCGCGTGCGGGGGATTGAAGGCCCCTGGCAGGAATTGGCCCGCCGAGTGCTGGAACCGCTGGGCATGTCGCTGGCGGAGTTGCGAATCAAGCATCCGCGCGACAGCTTTTTTTCCAAGGGAAGCCGGCCGGCGCTCTACTGCGTCGCCGACTTGGAGCATCGCGTGGAAGACGACGAGGTGTATGCCGGCCAGAGCAAGCTGGCGTTGGGGTTCCAACTGCCCCGCGGCAGCTACGCGACGATTCTGACGCGCCGCCTCAGTCTCGATTGAGAAGATCGTCGCGAGTGGTCCGCGACGGGGGAGAATCTCAACAGAATCGCCCGGAGCGGGCGCCGCCGCTCGGGGCAGAGCCTGCTTCGGGCTTTTCCGTGGAGAGTAGAGAGAAGGCTATCGGCGAACGGCCGTGGTTCCGGGCTGCGCGTCGTAACTGACCGGAGCGATGTCGGCGTCGCGTCGCGCGGTGTAGGGGTTGGCGGACGGCAGGCCGCCGAAGGAATTCGACGGGTTGGTCGTGCGCGAGGGATAGTAGTCGCCCGTGTTGCCTGGCCGGTATCCGCCCGGGTCTTCCTCGCCGGCCGGGGTGGTCGGATAGGGACTCGTGGGCTGCGTGCGATAGGAAGAGGACGTCGGCGCTTGGTAGCCCGTGTTGCCCGGCTGATATCTGCTGGAGGGCGGATTGTAGCCGGTGTTGCCGGGGGTGTAGTCGCCGGGGGCCGAACCGGTCCGACCGTCGTCGCCGCGGGCGGTGGCGGAGGTTGCCTGTCGGCCGAACGGCGAGTTACTCGGGGAAGAAGGATAGGCATCGTAGCGTCCGTCGGCAGCACTGTTCAGACCTGCTCCCGAGCCGTTCTGGCCGGCGGAGGAAGTGCCGCCGAAGCCGCTGGAGGGATCATTGGCAGTGCGTGCGCGGAACGGCTGATAAAGGCTGCCGCCGCTGGAGTTTCCGTAGGAAGGAGCAGCGGAGGCCAAGGGCCCGGTATCGCCGCGAGTAGAGCCGATCGAGGACGACCGGGAAGTGGCTGGGTTGAGGTAACGGCCGGAGGACGACGAGCTGTCGTAGCGATTAGACGCGGCACCGTAGCGATCGGAGGTCGCTTGGGAAGTGCGGTCGGCGGCGCCGAAGCGATCTGTGGGGTTGCTGAAACGATCGTTCGTGGCTGCTGTGGGCGCGCCCGTATAGCTGGCCGTCGTGGACGTGGAGCCGTAGCGGTCGGAAGCCGGTCCAAATCGCGACGGGGAAGACGCTCCGATCGCGGAGGCGCTTGTGCCGTTGGACGGGGCGCTGCCGAGCGACGAACGGTACGGGGAACTCGTGGAGGATGCGAGGCCGCCGCCGACTGAGCTGTTCTGAGGATAGCCGGTGCCGGCCGTCGAGTAATTCGAGGGGGGCACGCTGGTGCGTGCGGTGGCATCGGGGCGGAGGTTCGAGCTGTAGCGGCCCTGCTGGGGGCCGAGGAAGGGATCGCCGCCCGCGCCGGCGGTGACCGAGCCGCTGCGCGATGCGACGGAGGGCGTACCGAGCGACGCGGCGGAGTTCGTGGGAGAGGTGAAGCTGGCGGCCGTAGCGCCGGAGTTGCCCGAGGTTAACCCGGCAGTGCTCGACGCGGGGCTCTTCGACAAGGAGCCGCCGGTCGTCGGCAAGCTTGAGTTGGGCGTGGTGGCCGCGGTGCGCGCCGCAGGGGAATTGATCGTGGGCGTAGCGGTCTTGGACGGTGGGACCGGGAAGTCGGATTTTGCCGTGGGCGCGTTGTCCTTGTTCGACTTCCAGAACGCCCAATTCGTGCCCGTGGTCTGGCAGCCGGCCAGCACAACGATCGCAATTCCCAGCAACGCATACAGCGCTCGGACGATTCCCATGGCTACGTGTCCTGTAGAGATGGACAAGAAGAGAGGGCCCGGCGCGGACCCTGGACCTCCGTGTCAGAAGCTTGAAGTGCTTGTCTGTCCTCGTCCCTGAGGACGTTTCGAATGAAGAGCAAAAAGTGGCCGATCCGGCTGGCCGAGGCCCGCCGGTCCGCAGCGGCCGTCGTCCAAAGGCAAAACTTGCCCCTGGGGCCCCCGCGTGGAGAAACGGGCCGGATTATAGAGGCCTGGGCGGGTGGGTCAATGGCAGTTTATTCGATGGTCATGAAAGCCGTGCAAGGCCGGCAATCATCGCGCGTGAAGAACCGGCCCGACGCTGATTGGCCTCGCTCGCCTGCCTCCGTGAGGCCCAATTACGGGCCCTTTCCTGACGCTTTTGCACCGATCAGGTGCAAGGCGAAGGGGAACGGCAGAGGCCAGGGGCGTTCGTTGTGCAGAGATCCCGGGGGGGACGTGGACGAGCCGTTCGCGCCGCCGGGTTAGCTGAGCAATCCTGCGATCCGCTTGATCATGTCGACCATCATGGTTCGCTGCTCGTTGAGGATCGCCAGTCCGGAAACCGTGTTCGCCATGCGCTGGCTGTAGTCGAGGAGAAGTTGCTCCTCTTCGTCCTGGTTGAAGCCGTCGGTCTGGGCGATGGAATCCTCGAGATCCGTCTGAAGCTGATCGAGGAGGGAGGTGGAAGTGGTGATGGTGGAATTGTAGAAGCCATCGACAGAGCCGTCGGCCAGGTCGAGTTTTCCCAGGGCTTCGTCGACGATGCGAATGGCGCGGGAGGTATTGGCGTCCATGCCGGAGTAGGTCCCACCGGTGGCGATCTGGTCGAGCGTGCCGCTGTCGCCTCCCAGGTGTGAGGGCAGGATGCTGGGGATGGCCAGGGTGGCGAGGTGGGCGAGGCTGGTGGAGAGCTGGAATTGGAGGGCGCCTCCCTCGACCGACACAGAGTCGAAGCTCCCCTCGAAGCCGGACGTGAACTCGACGCGCGCGCGAAAGCCGTCGCTGCCGATCTGCACCTGGTTGCCGTTGACCGCGGCATTGCCTTGGGTGGCATCGCTGCCGTACGCCGTGGCGCTGGAACTGCCGTCGACGAGTTTGAAGGTTCCGCTGAGGGTTGCGACGGTCACTCGGGCCGCATCGCCCCGCGTCGTGCTTCGCAGCACGAGATCGTTGTCCTCGACCGAGGCCGTGACGCCGGTGGTGGCACTCTGGGCGGTGATGGCCGCAGCCAGAGTGGCCAGGGTGTCGTTCTGGTGCGCGACCGTATCGATCGTGAACGAGGCGCTTCCGAGGTTGCCGGTGACGGAAATCGTGGCGTCGTTGGCGATGTCGGATGTTTTCTCGCGGTGGCGGAGCTCGGCGGGCGCGGCCACCGTGGAACCCTGGTAGGTGGCGCCGTTGATTTCGGCGACCACGTCGGTTCCGTTCGCGGTGCCGTCGCCGTTGCCTCCGGAGAGGGCGAACGTGCCGGAGGTCACCTGGATCGCGGCACTCGCCTTCGATCCATAATCGACGCTGGTGAATTGCAGATCGTCGCCGTCGACGGTCGCCGTGACGCCGGTGCGGTGGCTGACGTTGTTGATTTTCTGGGCCACGGCGGCAAGGGTTTCACCGTTGCTGACGGCAATCGCTGCGCTGCCGCGCTCGCCGGAAAGACTGAAGGTGGCGGCCGCCGTCGTGACTCCGCCGCTGCCGGTGTATTTGAGTTCGGCTTGGGTGGCGGATTCGACGACGCGCCCCATTAGGCTGGGGGTGGTACCGATGGTGCCTGCACGCGCCGTAGGCGACGCCGCTGCCCTCTCCGCCATGGACGACGAAGGTTCCCGCGTCGACGCGGACGCGGACCAGCGCGCTATTGCCGGTCGTCTGGCTTTCCAGGGTGAGGGTATTGTCGCGTACCGAGGCGGTGACGCCGGTATCTGCAGTTTTGTTATTGATTGCGGCGGCGACGGCTTCGAGCGGATCGTTCGTGGTGACAGAAATCGAGGCGCTTCCGAGGTTGCCGGTGAGGGTGATCGTGGCGTTGCTGGCGGCGAAGCGATCCGTGCCGGTGTACGTCAGTTGGGCCTTCTCCATGGCGACGATGGGCCGGGGCGAGCCGGCGGCATACACCGTCAGGTCGTGGATCTGGCTGGGATTGCGTCCGACCAGCGTGAAGGCGGCGGAACCGTCGAGCATGGGGCTGCCATCGATGGCGGTGCCCGCGAGCGAATCGACCTGGTCGATCGCCGCATCGATCCTCGCCTGGGCGGCGGCCCGCTGGTCGGGAGTCAGCGTGCGCGATTCGTCGGTGAGCAATTCGGTGCGAACGGTGTTGAGCTGAGTGCGGATCTGGCTCAGCACGGTTTGTGCCTGAGTCACTCGGCTGCTGGCCGCCGTGACGTTGGTGATTGTGGATCGCACGCCGTTCAGCCGCGTCTGGAAGAGGCTGAGGGCGAGGAAACCCGAGGGATTATCACGCGGGTAGTTGATGCGTTTCTCGGTGGCCAGGCGAAAGCTGGCCAGGGCCGATTGCGTTTGGTACTCGCGCAATTGGTTGAGCAGCCTGCGTTCGGTCCCCGACAGGACGGACCCGATGCGACCCATACGCCTTCCTTTTGGTTGGTGTCCTTGTTCCGGGGTGGGAGGGCCGCTGGGGTGTGGCGATTGAGGGCCGCGCGTGGCCCGCTGCGGCCTTGCTCTGCTTCAGGGACGCTTCGAGAGCCAGGGGGTGAGGATCTTCGAGGCGCGACGCAACAGCCCCTCCGGAACGTCGCTCTCCTCTTGAACGGCGATCAGGTAGGAGCGGAAGCTGACGAGCAGCTCGCGTGCGCGTTCGGCGACGTCGGCGCGGCGGTCGCGGTTTTTCAGGGGGGTGATCGTCAAGTGGATCCGCGTGCGCGAGACGGCCGCGCTGGGGCCCGAATAGCGGTCGGTGTTCTCGACGCGCTCTTCCTCGAGTTCGAGGTTCATGGCAAAGGTGACGGGTCGGTCGGAGGCGCGGCGCATGACGCCGTTCTGATCGTCTTCGACCTGGAACTGGATGTGGTTGCCGTCGATGTGGACGATCTTGGCGCGGTGATCGGCCACGAACCCCCGCAGTTTTTCCAGCGCGACGGCGATCGGCACGGGGGTAACCATGAGTTGTTCGACGACCAGGGGCGGGGCCTCTTCTTTGCGGAGCCAGGACATGAGCCCGCCGTGGCGGTCGTCTTCGGAGCCGACGCCGAGCTGGACGACGCGGTTGCGCCCTGATCCTTGGCCATGAGCAAGGCGCGATCGCTGCGGCGGAGCATGGTTTCGGGCGTGTCGCCGGGCTGGATTTCCGTGACGCCGAAGCTGGCGGTGACCACGCCGCCTTCGAGGTCTGCCTGGGGGATGCGGCTCAGCGTCTTGCGAACGTGTTCGGCGCGGCGCGCGCCGCGACGACGTCGCAATCGGCGCAGAGCAGGACGAATTCTTCGCCACCATAGCGGGCTACCAGATCGCCGGTGCGGCAGGAATTGCGCAACAGCATGGCCAGGCACTTGATGACTTCGTCGCCGGCCTGGTGTCCGTAGTTGTCGTTGACCTGCTTGAAATGATCGAGGTCGCAGATCATCAGGCTGCAGGGGACCTGGTGTTGGCGGTGGGCGTTGACGAACATTTCGAGGACGCGGTCGAATTCCGCCCGATTGGCGACCTGGGTGAGCGGGTCGCGAGTGGCCTTCTCGTGGAGGCTTTGGCAGCGTTCTTCGAGGGAGATTTCGGAGGAGGCGTCGTGCAGAATGAGGACGACACCGATCGGCGCGCCATCGGCGCCGGCCACCGGAATCGTGTGGCTGTCGACGGGGACCGGACGTCCGCCGCGGCCGGCGATCGTGAGGCGGCGAAGCGACTGGGTTCCGGACCGCAGGGCGCAGCGGACGGGGCAGTCGTCGTCGCTGAGCCACTGCCCCTTTTCGTTCTGCATGGTGAGCAGGCCGGGGGACCATGCACGCTGGCAAATCCCGTTGGCGATGACGCCGGTGAGGCGTTCGGCACCGTGGTTCCACTGCACGATGCGCAGCGCGGCGTCGATGAAGACGACCGCGTCGTGCATGTTGTCGAGCAAGCGGCACTCGAAAGATCTTGGGGCTCGTTCCGAGCTGCGGGGAGATCCGGACCGTTCATGGCCCAGAACGAGCGGTTGGACTCCGGATCGAGAGTCTGGAGCCAGTGCCGCGCGGCTCTCGCGCCGCCGTTGCGACCAGTCATCGTTCGACAGGTGGGCGAACTGCTGGACCAGGTCGGGATCGAATTGCCGCCCGGCACAGGCGAACAGCTCGCGCAGGGCGCGCTCCTGGGGGATCGCGCGCGGAAGACCTGATCGACGGTCATGGCGTCGAAGGCCTCGACAATGGCGAGCATGCGAGCCCCGAGCGGGATCTGGTTCCCCGCAAGGGCATAGCCGTTGCGCGAGCCATCGAACCAGGCGCCGACGTTTTCGACGATCGCCAGAACGGCGGGTTCGGCGCAGGCGTTGCGAAGGATCTCGACGGTCATGCGGCGCGACTGCTCGAAGGCCGCGATTTCGTCACTGTCCAAGGGGCCCGGCTTGAGGAGGATTTGGTCCGGCACGCCGATCACGCCCACGTCGTGCAGCAGGGCGGCTACCTCGAGCGCGTCGCGTTGCGCAATGTCCAGACCGCTCTGTTCCGCCCAGGAGGAGCAGTTCAGGGCGACGCGCAGGGCATGGCTGGCCGTGCCGGCATAGCGAAATCGCAACGCGGCGAACAGGCTGCTGGCGATGCCCAGACGCACGAAGGCCAGGTGGTTGTCGACCTGGCGGCCGATCACTGGGGGGAATACCCCGCCGGGAGCGGTTGTCTGCTCCAGTTCCCGAATGGCGGCGGCCGTCGTCAGCGAAGGCGCCAAGGGCGGGCTGGCGTCATCGCCAAGACCGGCAGCGGCCAATGGCAGCGGGGACTCGGACATAGATGCGGGATCCTGGATGTGGCTTCCTTCGACGAGGGCCCGAGAGTTCCAAGGGGCCAGGACCGGCTGCCGACGGGAAGCCGTACTCCTACATGAAAGCTAGGTCACTGGAGGACCCCGGTCAAAGAAGGGGGGGGGAACTGCACACGTCAGCCGTGGCAATTCGCCAAGAATCCCGCGGGGCATTGCGGAATCAAAGTTTTCCGAATCGGAGCCTTGAGACAGGGATGCACCAACCCAATGGATGGGTTTGAATGGATCCGCTACTTCACCGCGGGAGTGGGGGCTTTGGGCAGGTTGTTCCAGGTGCTCGACTGCCACGACTGGATACCGCCATTGGCGGGGCGCAGAATGTGGACGGCGACCCCGGGGTAGCTTTCCACGAGTTTCATCCCCTTTTCGGGGCCGAGCAGGCTCACGGCGGTAGAGAGGGCATCGGCCACCGCACCATCGGGTCCCACAACCGTCACGGTGCAATGGTCCGTCAGGCCGAGGCCTGTCTTGGGGTCAACGATATGCGAGTACCGCTTGCCCGCGATCCAGGCAGGCTGCATGCTGTCGCCGGAAGTGGCAATATAGCGATTGGAAAGGCAGAGCAATACCGTGGGGGGGGAATCCGCATCGGGGGCCGCAACCCCGACAGTCCAGGCTGTTCTGTCGGGGGGTGGATCGCCAAGTGCGATATCGCCCCCCGCATGAACTAAGGCGCGATTGATGCCCTGCTTCTTCATTTCCGCCAGGGCTTCGTGTGCTGCGTAGCCTTTGGCGATGGCGCCCAAGTCGATGCGCATGTCGGGTTTGAGTAGTTCGACAGCGCGACGTTCTGGATCAAAGCGGACGAAGCGGCAGCCGACTGACTGGCGGGCCTCGGCGATCTTCGCGGGGGTGGGTAGCTCGTGCAGACCGCGGGCTCGGCGCCAAATGCGGATCAAGGGGCCGATCGTGACGTCGAAAGCACCGTCGGATCGCTCGCAGACCTGTTGAGCGACGGTGAGGATGCGCCACAGGTCGCGGCTGACGGGGACCGCCCTGCCCTGTCCCGCGGTATCGCAGAGGCGGCGGACTTCGCTTTGGGGATCGTAGTCGCTGGCGACCGAGTTGAGGACATGGAAGCGGTCGAAAGCCGTTTGGGCGGCGCTGTTTGCAGTGACGGCGTCGGGAGCGTACAATACGAGCTTGATTGAAACGGCCATCTCGCTGCGGTCGAAGTCGAACCGCTTGAGGTTCGAGGCGTCCGCAGCGTGCGCCGCCCACCCCAGGCCGACGAGCCAGGCAAGAGCTATCCTACCCTTAAGCAGAAGCCCTTTTTTTCGGAGCTGCAAAGCCGATTGTTCGGGGTGAAGTAAAGGGCCGCGGGCCTCAGGAAAAGGCTGACGTGGCGCCGATACCCTGGAAATCGCGTGTTGAGGCTTTGGCATGGTCATCCGAAGGGCTGGCACCATCTCTACTGTGAGGAATCACCACATGTTCATCTTACGATCTCGACGTTGGACCGTTCAATGGTTGGCGGGGACGGCACTTTTGTGCGCGGTCGCGGCCGTGGCGACGGCCGAGGAGAAGGCGGTCAACAAGGGGGACCAGTATACCGACACCCCGTCGGTGAAGTGGCTCCTCAAGCCGTTCGAGGTGCCCGGCGCGGCGGCACAGACCGAAGGGGAGATGAAGCCCTACACCGAGGCCCTGCCCGGGGCCGAGATCAAGTTCGACATGGTTCCGATCAAGGGCGGAACGTTCCAGATGGGAAGCCCGGAATCGGAGAAGGGCCGGAACAAGGACGACGAAGGTCCGCAGGTCGAGGTGAAGCTCGATCCGTTCTGGATGGGCAAGTACGAAGTGACTTGGGAGGAGTATGAGACCTGGTCGTTCGAGTTGGACAAGCAGCGCCGCAAGGTGCAGCAGGTGCAGCCGACGGCCTGGGACGATATTGCCGACATCATCGCGCGGCCGACCAAGCCCTATACCGACATGACCTTCGGAATGGGCAAGCAGAGGCGTCCCGCGGTGTGCATGACGTCCAGTATGCGGCGCAGATGTACTGCAAGTGGCTCTCGGCCAAGACGGGTCGCTACTACCGCCTGCCGACCGAGGCGGAATGGGAGTATGCCTGCCGCGCCGGGACGAAGACGGCCTACTCGTTCGGCGACGATCCCGCGAAGCTCGGCGAATACGCCGTGTTTGCCGACAACGGCGACGACAAGTACGGGAAGATTGGCACGAAGAAGCCCAACCCGTGGGGCCTGTACGACATGCACGGCAACGTGGCCGAGTTGGTGCTTGGATCAGTACGTGCCCGACGCGTACGCGAAGGCGGGCGCCAAGGAGCTGGTGAATCCGTTCATCATGCCGACGAAGGAATATCCGCACGCGGTCGCGGGGTGGGTCGTGGATGGACGATCCGCAGATGCTCCGCAGCGCGGCCCGGCGGGGCTCGAACAAGGACTGGAAGATGCAGGACCCGCAGATTCCGCAGAGCATCTGGTACTTCACCGATGCGACGTTTGTCGGCTTCCGCGTGGTGCGGCCGTTGCGGACGCCGACCGAAGAAGAGGCGAAGCTCTACGAGCCGGATCCCGAAGATTCGCGATGGAGTATCGCAAGAGCCCAAGGGGGCAAGCAGTAGAGGATTGCGAGATTGGGGCACGCCAGCGGCGTGCCCCGGTTTTTCTATAGCCCGGTTTCCTAAGGATAAGGAGAACTCCAAGGATGAGTACGAGCAGGAGACCTTCGCGACGGGAATTCCTCCGCGGATCGACCGCGGTAGCGGCGGGGGCTGCCTTGGCCAGCAGCCTGAGCATCGGCCGCAGCGCGCCACGCGGCCGGAAGCGACGTGTTGAAGGTGTGCTTGATCGGGTGCGGCGGGCGCGGCCAGCGGCGCGATTGCCGATCTGCTTGGCCGTCGAGCAGAACGTCAAAGTGGTGGCGGTGGCCGATGCGTTCGAGGCAAACGCGAAGACCGCTGCCAACATGCTGCGGACACCGAAGACGAGTTCAAGGCGCGGACCGACCTGGCAGACGATCGCGTGTTCTGGGGCTTGGACGCCTACCAGAAGGCCATCGCCGCCGGCGTGGACCTGGTCATTGATCGCCACGCCGCCGGGCTTCCGGCCGATCCACTACAAGGCGGCGATCGAGGCCGGCAAGCACGTCTTCATGGAGAAGCCGTGCTGCGTCGACGCCCCGGGCTTCCGCTCGCTGATGGAAACCAACAAGCTGGCCGACGCAGAAGGGACTGAAGGTCGGCGTCGGCTTGCAACGCCGCCACGAGCCGCGGTACGTCGAGACGGTCCAGCGGATCCACGACGGGGCGATCGGCGATCTGATGTATCAGCGCGTGTACTGGAACGGCGCGGCGTGTGGGTCCGCGCCGCGGCAAGCCGGCCAGACCGAGATGCAGTACCAGGTGAACAACTGGTACTACTTCGTGTGGCTTTCGGGCGACCACATCTGCGAGCAGCACGTCCACAACCTGGACGTGGCGAACTGGGTCGCCTGCAAGGACGGCGATCCGAAGAAGGGTCATCCCGTCGAGGCCAACGGCATGGGCGGCCGCCAGGTCCGCAAGGGGAAGGACGTCGGCCAGATCTTCGATCACCACTACGTCGAGTTCACCTACGCGGACGGCTCGAAGGTGTTCAGCCAATGCCGCCACATCCCCAACACCTGGAGCCCGATCGACGAATACGCGGTAGGGCACGAAGGGGAGGCGCGACGTCGGCGCTTCGTCGATCGCGGGTGACCAGAAGTGGAAGTTCGAGGGCGACAAGCCGAATCCCTATGAGACAGGAACACGTGGACCTCATGAAGGCGATTCGCGAAGGGAAGCCATACAACGAGGGTTGGCATGGCGCCACCAGCAGCTTCACCGCGGTGTTCGGCCGCATGGCCACGTACTCGGGCGAGGTCGTGAAGTGGGACGACGCGGTCCAGAAGGGGCCGAACGAAATGCCCAAAGCGTATACGCTGGGACGCCGAGCCGCCGGTGAAGCCGGGTCCGGACGGCAGCTACGAACACGCCGTGCCGACGCCGGGCGTGTACAAGGCGTACCCGGCGTAGCCAGATTGATACGGTGCGCGCGGCGCACCGGCCGTGCTCGATCATCGAGTAACGCGAGGGGCCTGGGTGGAAAACGCCCGGGCCCCCTTTTTCGAGCCGGTCCCAGAACCTTGGGAGGTGCTGCGCTTCTCCGGCCGCAGAGGGCTTCCGTGGCAGTTCTGGGATAGGTTCTTGGTTCCCAGGAGACGTCGGGCATACTGGAGCCCTCGGTCTGGCACCTGGTCGGGCTTGTACGTGTGAGCGCGGTGGCGGAAACTCCGGGAGTCCGCGCCGGCCCGTGAATGGTTGCCGGCAGTTCCCGCCAAGGCGTTTGCAGTTCAGCCTGCAAACCTGGATCTGGCCATTGCCCTCGAACGAGACGCCAAGAAACCAAGAAGCCCACTTCGAGTGAAGCGGGCTTCTTGTGCAATGTGTGCGATTGGGTCGGTACGACAACCTCTATTTGTGCCGTCCCTTTCGGTTCGGCTCGAACTCAACGTATCGGCCCTTCGCTCCACACGCATTGGAATCCTATCCCGCAGGCAAGTCCAGGCAAGGGCATTCCGCGCCGCCCGGTCCGACTTTACCCGGATCTTTGCCCCAATCGGGCCACTCCTTCTGACCCGCCGGCATCAGGAAACCAACTCCGATGGCGGACACATAATGCCGCCCGTTTGCTAGACATGCCCGCGTCTCGGTTCTTTTTGGGCGGGCCAAAGAATAGGAGGCCTCCGCCGCGCATCAATTCGACCGATAGGCCGACGATCGATCGCGCCGTGCGCGAACTCGCTCGTATACCGCCGCCCCAGGGTATCGGCGTGCTCCTTGACCCAGTCGCTAAGCACGGTGTCGCCCGTCGGCGGCGAATCCACGTACAGCAAGTCGGCCATCAGGCCTTCGATTTCCTCCTTTGTGATCACGACGTCGCCGACGAGCAATCCCAAGAGCCAACCGGTAAGATATCCAAACCAAGGCGGCATGGAAATGATCGGCCGCACTTCGCCGATCAAGCTGCCGATCGTCGCCACCAGACCCCGGTAGGTGAATGTCTCGGGACCAATGGCGTTGATGGTCACGTTCTGCCGATCCTTTCCCTGCTCCGACGGCCAGTCGGGCGAGATCGTCCACATAAATCGGCTGCAGTCGATAGCGACCGTCTCCGAATGTGCCAAAGACCGGCAACTGCCGTAACGCCCACGCAATGTTGTTGATCAGGATGTCGTCTTTGCCAAACAGCACCGCCGGCCGGAGGATCGCGTAGGACAGCCCCGAATCCTTGATCGCTTTTTCCACGATCGCTTTGCCTCGGAAGTACTCCAAGGGCGAATCCTCCGAGGGATTGGTGATGCTCACGTGTACGACGCGTTCGACCCCCGCGTTCCGTGCGGCCTCGAAGAGCACCCGCGAGTTCCGCACCGCCTCCACATGCGTGAACAAGCGGTGATTGAATCGCACCCAATAGGTGTTGTAGAGGACCGCCACTCCCTTCAATTGTTCTGCCAAGACGTTCGGCCGGTCGAAATGGAAAGGAAGGGCTTTGATTCGGTCGCCGAACGGATGGGCTCGCGACAACGAGTTGGTCAATGTGACCACCGTGCGCCCCTCGTCCAGCAGCCGCCGAGCGATGTACTTCCCCGAATAACCGTAAGCGCCCGTTACGGCGTGAATCTCCGTTCCCATCGCCCATTCCTCCTGCCTGCGATTCTCCTCGAACTGTACCATGGTCCCAAGGTGCGTGCTCTGGAATGATCGGAACTCCTCCACTCCCAGGGGCGGCGAGTGAAAGAGTCGAGCGGTTGGGTGGAATCTGGAAGCGAGGGAGGATACTCTGCTATAGTATCAGGCGAAGTCGTGTCGGGCCATGACCCCGGCGAGCCAGGCGTTCCCTCCGAGCCAGTAAGGAAAGTCTTGTGATGCGAGTCTTCTACCGCGTAGTGCTCTTGCTGTGGGTCGGCGTCGGGCTGGGAATGTCGCTACCAGGGGAAAGGCTCTTGGGCGACGAGTGGCCGCAGTGGCGCGGACCGACTCGTGATGGGGTGTGGAAGGAAACCGGATTGGTCGAGCGATTGGAGGGGCCGCAGATTGCGAGGCGGTGGACGGCGCCGATCGGATCGGGCTACAGCGGGCCGACCGTGGCCGGAGGACGCGTGTACGTGATGGACCGGGTGCGGGAGCCGGACGACGGCGAGCGCGTTGTATGCCTGGATTGGCAGACGGGAAAGACGGTATGGAGCTTCGCCTATGCCGCGAGCTACGAGGTGCAGTACCCTGCCGGCCCGCGGGCGAGCGTGTCGATCGACGAAGGTCGCGCCTATGCGTTGGGCACGATGGGGCACTTGCACTGCCTGGACGCAGCAGGCGGCAAGGTGTTGTGGGCGAAGGATCTGCGCAAGGAGTATGCGGCTCGCGTGCCGATGTGGGGCATTTCGGCCTCGCCGTTGGTCGACGGAGAACTGGTGATCGTGCAGGCGGGCGGGGCGGACAAGGCGTGCCTCGTGGCTCTGGACAAGCGGACGGGCAAGGAGGCATGGTGCGCGCTGAGCGATCCTGCCTCCTATTCGGCGCCGATCGTCATCGAGCAGGCGGGGCGGCGCGTGCTCGTATGCTGGACGGGGGCGAGCGTGGCCGGGCTGGATCCAGCATCGGGCAAAGTCTATTGGAAGTACGCGCTTCAAGCCGCGGCGAATGGTGATCAACGTTCCCACGCCGGTTGTCGATGGCGAGCGGATGTTCCTGAGTGCGTTCTACGACGGCTCGCTCATGCTGCGGCTCAAACAGGACGAGCTGGGAGTAGAGAAGATCTGGCAGCGGCGCGGCGAGAGCGAAATGCGGACCGACGCCCTGCACGCGATGATCTCCACGCCGATTCTCGAAGGGGATTATGTGTACGGCGTGGACAGCTACGGCGAGCTTCGCTGCCTCGACGCGAAGACCGGCGATCGGATCTGGGAAGACCTGACGGCGACGCCGAAGGCGCGCTGGTCGACGATCCACATGGTCCGCAACGGCGGCCGGATGTGGATGTTCAACGAGCGCGGCGAGCTGATCTTCGGAGAGCTTTCACCCCAAGGCTTCCGCGAGATCAGCCGGGCGAAGCTGATCGAGCCGACCCGGAGCAACTGGGCCAACGGGGCGGCGTGTGCTGGTCGCATCCGGCCTATGCCTATCGGCACGTCTTCGCGCGGAACGACCGCGAGCTGGTGTGCGCGAGCCTGGAGGCGAAGTAGGCGGGCCAGTCAAGAATGACGGGGGCGGGCGGCGAGGGGCGGGCGGCGATTTGGGCAGGCTCAGCGCACGGCTTCAACGAATAGATCGATGCCCGTGCGATCGGCGGAGATCACTCGCTTGCAGGAAGGGATGCCGGCCGAGGCCGCAAGGGCGTCCAGATGCTCGGCCGTGCGGTAGGTGAGGTACCAGTTGCCGATCCACTCCATGTAGGCGCGTGGGGTTGTGAGGGGCGAAGTTGCCCACGAGCATTTGCCCGCCCCCTGCCAGGCAATTCCAGAAAACTTCCAGCAGTCTTTGGGCCGAAGCGTCGTCGAGATAATCGAACAGCCCGCTGCAAATAAGGAAATCGGCGTCGCGGAAGAGCGAAGCAGTATCGGGCTTCTTGCCAAGACGAAAAAGGTTCTCGCGGCAGACCGAGATGGCTTGGGGCGGAATGAATTGTTGGAGCGTGCGCCGCGCGGAATCGAGAGCTTCCGGGTCGAGGTCCAGGAGCGTGACGCGAAGCGAGTTCCGATAGGCATCGGGCAGGATCGCGGCGGCTCCGGCAAGGTCGAGTGCGGGCCCCGAGCCCACGCTGACGACATGATACGGTCCGGCCGGTCTGCTGAGGCAATGGGCCGCCAGCGCGGAGGCCGTTTGCTCGGTGCGCGGCGCGAACGGCTTGAGGAGCCGCTTGGCGGAGGAAATAGCGGTCGAAAAGCCGCCCCAGATCGCTGTTGCACTCCTCGCCGCGGCAGATACGCGTCAACAGTTCCTCATCGCCGGCATATCCGCGAGGCTTGAAACGGGCGCGGTGCTGTAGCCAGCCGAGCTCCAGGCACGGGCCGGCGATGTGCCAGAGAATGCTGGAGGCAGTTCGGTTGGCCTCGCCCCACACGCCCGTTGCGGCAAGTCGCGCCAAGCAGAAGGAGAGGGCGACCTCGACCAACGCATCGCCCAAGGCACGATCGTGCTGCGACGCGGTGAAGTGCGAAACCCGTTGGAGATCGTCCAACAGCCGATGCGCGGTGGTGCGGACGGTCTCGGCAAGCGCGGATTCGCTGGTAGGCGGCTGAGGGGCAGGTAGTATTCCGGGAGGTCCGAAAAACATAGGGGAATCGCCCGGGGGCTTGGTGCGAGGTACTACGCGTCGGTGCGTTACCACCTCCAACGCCAGATGGGATAAGAACGCGTGACAGGCGGATTGCGCTCGACCGTCTCCTGGAGTTGCTCGACGGAGTCTTGGAGGAAGCTGAGCTGCCAGGGAACCTGAAGCTCGGTTGGTTTCTCGGCCAGCGCTTGGGCTTGAGCGAACTGGACGCGGGCCAAGTCGGCGCGAAGACGGAGGCGCTTCAATTCGAGTTCGTCGACGGCGCCGGGCGCAGCCTGATTGGTGGCCATGGCGTTTTTCCAGCGGTGCTCGGCTGCGTCGGCAGCCACTTTGGCTCGACGGAGCCACGGGGCAAAGGGCTGATCCCGCTGCTGGGCGATGACGGCCTGGAGGCGGGCATTGGCGACTTCGACGTCCTGGGAGTACTCCGCTACGACCGATCCGGGAATCGTGTGCGGCGTGCGCTCGTTGATGCGTTGGACACGACTGAGCCCCACCTCGGCCAACTGCGCTTGGAGGCGCACGGCCTGGAGGGCCGAGGAGTCGACGGGCGGCGCAGGCCGAGCCTCGGGCGCAGGGGAGAATCGGCCAGAAGGCCGGCCAGAACCGCTAATACGGCAAGGCAGATCGTTCGCAGCATGGCCATGGCATTCATCCCGGAGTGAGAGCGAATTTGTTTGCGGCCCAGTTCGAGGCTGGAACGCTACGGGAACCGGATCCCCAAGCCCGTAGATTGCTCCCGGACTTCTGGAGCCGCGACAGATCGCTGGGGTACTTCTGCGTGCGGAAATCTCGATCCGATCCCCGAACCGTGTGCCGCCCCGAGATCCACAGGCCGCAACGGCGATTCCAGGACAGTTTCTCTTAGTGTACGGTCGACGGTGGGCGAAGCGAATGGCGGATCGCGACGCGCGGAGTGGTTCAAGATTCGTTCCAGAGAGGGGGAAAGAAAATAATAATCTGGCATTTTTGGAACTGCCGCCCTAGAATGACCGCGGAAGGGCTCCCGCACGGACGTTTGGGCTTTGCTCGTTAATGCTCCTTCCATTGGACCGGGTAACCGGAGTCAATGTTGTCGGGAGTCAATGGTCATGCCAGGGGAACGTCGTTCGGATCGGGCACTCGCACAGAAGGTGTCGCAGTCGCTCATTAACCATGGGTTTCGTGCTCCGTGTCGGATCGAGGTGGCGGTCCGCGGGAGCGACGTGATCCTTTCAGGGACGATTCAGTTTCCTAATCAGCGGCGCAACGCGATCCGCAGTGTGCAGACGATCACCGGAGTGCGGCGCGTGATTGACCACCTCCACGTGCAAGAGCACGTGATCTGGGCCGACCGCATGCCAGGAGCGCACAAGCCGTCCCCGCCGTCGATCGAGATTTGAGCCGATCGTGGGGTAACCGTTCACAGGCCAGCCGGGGACTGGTCCATTTTTCGGCTGCAAGGCTCTGTCATCACAACAGCCGCCTGACCGAAAACGTGGACCTGTCCCCTTCGCTTCCCGGGCCGTGAACGCTTACATCGTGGGCAATGTCGCGCCGCGGTTGCCTGACGGCGCCATGCAGCCGGAGAGGTTTTCTGGCCTCCCCTGGGCTGCCTCTTGCTCAGTTGCCGTGCCAGACTCAAATGGAACCGGGTTCGGGCGGGAACGTTGAGTCTTTGACGTAGGCGGTTCCCTGGAAAAGTGCCACCAGGCGGCCGTGTTCGTCGCTGATGCGGACCGAACAGGTCGAGATGCGGCGGCTGCGGGAGACTTCCCGGGCTTCCGCCTCGAGCACGCCCGAGGCAACCGCGACGAGACACGACAAATTCGTCTGGATCGCCACGGCCAATCGACCCGCGCTGTTGGAGGCGGCGGCAAAGGCGAAGTCGGCAAGGGTGAACAGGGCGCCACCGTGGACGATGCCGACGCTATTGTGGTGGCGGCCATTGATCGGCATGCGTGCGCGGGCGAAGCCGGCTCCGAGCTCGACGAGTTCGATCCCGTTTTCGGCGGCAAAACGGTCGTTCGCGAAGAAAGCTTTGAGAGATTCCATGGATGAATGGGGGGCGTGGTCCCGCGGCAAGGTTGTTGAGAGACGATGGAGCACCGCTCGACGCGGTTTCTGCGCACTCAGGATAGCGGCTGGCGAGTGGGCATCCAAGGGGCGTGGCACTGAAGGGAGCGGGGAGCGGGGTAAGCAGCGCGGGTTGCACTCTTGGCACGCAAGTGGTAGGACTGCAATAGTCGGCGAGCTCTTGGTCGTTGCTACCGAGGGATTCGGGCAGTGGCTGCAATTCCAGGCGTGGGCGTGGTCTTCTCGAGTCAGGCGGGACCGTACGGATGCGGGTGATCAGTCTTCAGTCGGGTAGCAACGGCAACGCCGTGTATGTGGAGGCGGCGGGCGTGCGCCTGCTGATTGACGCGGGGATCAGCGGGATTCAGGCGCGGCAGCGGCTCGCGCAGCACGATCGCGAGATCGCACGGGTCGATGCCATGCTCGTTACCCACGACCACGCCGACCACATCCGGTCGCTGGGGGTGTTTCAGCGGAAATTCGGGCTGGCGGCCTACGTAACCCCGAGAACCCTGGAGGCGGCTTGCGTTCGGCACGCGCTGGGGTCGTTGGGCGAGTTGCAGGGCTTTCGAGCCGGCGAAGTGCTGCGGATCGGCGCGGTGCGCGTGGAGACCGTGCCGACGCCGCACGACGGCGTCGACGGCGTGGCGCTCGTGATCGACGACGGGAAGAAGCGGCTGGGTATCCTGACGGATCTGGGGCACGTCTTCCGCGATCTGCCGAGCGTGGTGGCTTCGCTCGACGCCGTGATGCTGGAGAGCAACTACGATCCGCAGATGCTGGCGTCCGGAGGTTATCCGGCCTTTCTCAAGCGCCGAATTCGCGGCCCGGGCGGGCATTTGTCGAACCGGGAGGCCGCGGAGCTGGTGGCGGCGGCGGGGTCGCGCCTGCGATGGCTCTGCCTGGCACACCTCTCGCAACAGAATAATTGCCCGGAGCTGGCACTCAATACACACCGCGAGGTACTCGGAGAGCAGTTACCGATCTACGTGGCGAGCCGCTACGCAGTGTCCGACGTGCTCGAGGTGTGAGATTCGGATCAGGATTCCGATCAGGATGCTGAAGGCCGACTCGTGCCCCTTCCCCAATCTTCTGACCGGTGGGAAAATAGTCCGCTGCGCAAGTCTCTTCCCCTGACTCGCTAAAGCGGCATGTCGTCGAGGCGGTCGACGAGATCCTCCGCGCTGGAGCTCGCGGGAGGAGCATCCGGGGGTGACTGCGACGCACGCTCGCGCGATGCACGGTCACGCGACGCACGGTCACGCGACGCGTTGTCGAGGGCCTGTTGGTCGGCCAGGGCGCGCTGCTGTTCGCGTTTGGCGAGATCCACCGGATTGGGGCCGGCGAAGAGTTGCGAGAGGTCGAGCTTCAAGCCCGAGGCCGGGGCGTCGGGATCCCCGGCGATTGCCGGATCGGAATGCTGGGGAAACATGATGGCGCCCTGGGGGCAGACGCCGCACAGGCCGGACAACCGTGGCGACAGGCGTCGGGCTGTTCGATCATGATCGACGAGGATTCGCCGAGGCCGAAGACGCCGAAGAGGCAGAAGTTGAGGCATTCGAGGCAATTGTCGCAGCGGTCCAGGTCGATCACAGGGTACCAGCGGTCGCTGGTGGACTCCTCGACCTGTTGCGAGCCGCCCCGGGCCGTCCGGCCCGCCGCTTCAGCGCTCCCGGTCTTTCGCAGAATGTGTTCGCCGATCGCGGCGACTTCAGCCAGGAAGGGCTGAGTCGCGTCGTAGGTGCGAAGGTCCAGGCACCACAGAGTTCGCTCGGGCGATGCCCGATTGTGGCCGGACGGGGTGTGCGGCGGGTCGATCTCTCCTTCGTGGAGCGAGGTGGTCCGCCCCAATCGTCCGCGCACGCCATGCGCTTCGAGCACCCAATACGCGGAACGGGGATAAAGCCAACTCAGCAGGATGATGTCGCCCGGAATGGAACGGAGAAATCGCACGCCCGGTCCATCGGGCGCGAGGTCGTAGAGATGAGGAATGACCGTAACGTCGAACTCCGATCGACGCTCGAGCGCTTCCACCAGCTTGTCCTGGATCGCCTGGAGCGCGGTGGAGGGGCCGCGATCCTTGGCGACGACGACCGCGATGGGCTGTGTCATGGCTTACCTGTGCCGAAAGCGGGGGCTCACGAGGACGTGCGGATCAACCGAGGAAGTTCCCCCCTCGATTCGCGCGGGGTGTCCTATCTGGTTGAGTGTAACCGCTGGTGAAGGAATTGGGAAACCGTTTGGCGTCCTTCACTGGGTCAGCGACCGGGCTTGGGAGGGACGCGGTGATGCTCATCGCGGAGCTTGCCTTTGAGGAGTCGCTGGGCCAGAGGCCAGACTTCGTGGAGGTGGGCCAAGTACTCCTCGGGTGTGAGCAAAGATTCGCCCGGGCCTGCAATGCGAAAGGTCCAACCGGTGCCGTAGGGGTCGCGGTTCACCAGCGAGGGGTCCGCCATCACCTCGGGATGGATTTGTTCGACGCGGCCGGAGATCGGAGCGAACAGGTCGCTCGTGGCCTTCGAGGCTTCGACGTAGCCGAGGGCGGCTCCTTGTTCGAGGATCGCGCCCTCGCCCACCGACCATGCGAGGTGATGCAACTCGCCCAGCAAACGCACGGCGTAGGCGGAGAAACCGAGGCGAAAACCGTTTTCGCACGGCAGTGCCCACATGTGGTTCCGCGCGTAGCACCGGTCAACCGGCAGGAACGCCGGGCCACGGCCCATCATGAAGACCAAGGGCTTGGGCATGAACGGACCTGGAATCTGGGCGGAATGTCGATCGCAGGGGCGCGGGGCAGAACGGTGGGCGTACGACTTTGGCCTGTCTTGGGCTGGGCGGCCTGGGGCGGCGTGGACGAGGGAGCCATCGCGTCGGCGCCGAAGCAGTAGAGGTCTCCACCCGTCGAGCCGATCACCAGGCGACCCGCGGCGATGGCGGGCGAGGCAACCAGGTCGCTGCCGGCCTCGAATCGCCATTGCTCTTGGCCGGTTTTCACGTCGAGGGCGTAGAGTCGGCCGTCGGCTGAGCCAACGAAGACGCGATTGGCGGCCACTACGGGCGAGCCATCGACCTTACCGCGTGTGGTAAAGCTCCAGAGCGGATTGCCAGTCTTAGGATCCAGGGCATGGACGAGTTTGTCTTGCGAGCCGACGACGACGGCGGTGGCAAGGATTGCGGCCGAGGAGCGGAACGGTGCGCCGTGCTTGGCATTTTCATAGCGCCAAACGACCTTGGCCTGTTGCCAATCGATGGCGAAGAAAGTCTTGCCCTCGGTGCCGACGAAGAGGAGGTTGTCCAATACGGCGGGGGTCGCCATGGTTGGGGCTTCGAGATCGACGGCGGCTGTTTCCCGTCCCTCCTTGGCGTCGATCACGTGGAGCTGACCGTCGCATCCGGCGACAAAGGCGCGGTCGGCGACCACGGTGGGGAAGCAACGGATCTGGTTGGAACTTTCGTATTTCCAGGCCAGCCGTCCGGTGGCGGCATCGAGGCAGTAGAGCATGCTGTCTTGCGAGCCGACGAGGACGCGATCGTTGTGGAAGTTGGGGCTGGAGTTGATTTCGCCTTGGGTATCGAATTGCCACTTGGGTTTGCCGGTGGCGGCCTCAAGGCAGTAGAAGCGGCCTTCAACGTCGCCGACGTAGACCAACCCGCCCCGGACCGCGGCGGTCGCGGTGAAGCCCAAGGGCGAAGCATGCTCCCAACGCTTTTGCCCCGTGGCCAGATCGAGGGCATAGAACTTTCCATCAGTGGCGCCGACATAGACGGTGCCCTGGTCGATGACGGCCGAGGCCTCAAACCCGCCCTGCTTGACGGAGAAGGTCCACAGCAACTTGAGGTTTCCGGGGAGCGGGTCCGAGACGCCGGTCGCGCGCGCGTCACCGCGAAATAGCGGCCAGGCCGAGTTGGTTTGAAGGCTCGCGTTGCCGTCGCCGGGCTGGACGGAACCTTGGGGCTGGTCGGTGGCTTGGGACTGGTCGGCGCCCGGAGCGGGGGCAGACTGGCGACAGCTCGGGGCGCACAACAGGAACAACGCGAGTGCGATGCAGCCGAGGTTCGCGGGCCGGCGCAAGCCGATCGAAAGCCGCCTGCAATGATTCATCGATTCCAGTGCGAACGGATTCGAGCTGCCGTCGTGTGAATGATCGAGCGGTGGGGCAACCGGTCAGGGCGAGTTCGATGCATTGGCCGGCCCTGGCGTGCTACTCAACTGCGACAGGACTTGAAGAAGCCCGTTGAGATGGGCCAGCCGCGGTCCAAAACGGTCGACGAATTCATTGAGCATGAACTCGCCATCGCGGAGGCACTCGAAATTGTCGTTGACTTCCTGCGTAAGGTTTTCGAGATACTCGGTCTGAATCCGGCCGAGTGCTTCGGCGGCGAGGCGGCAATTGCGCGCCAAGCCGGGATTGGCTTGTTTCCATTGTCCCAACTCGGCGGCGCGCTGACGCTGGTTGTTGCTGAGATACCCCACGAGTTCCTCGAGGATCTCGTTCTGGCGGTCCTGCGCGGCGAGCATTTCGCGGAGGAGGAGCACGGTTTCATTTCCGCCGCCTGCGGGGGGGGTAGGCGCGGGGGGATACGGAGCCTGGGAAACGTCGATTTGCGTGAAAAGATTGGGGCGGTCGCGACGGGGTTCAGGCATAGACTCGTTTTCCTTTCAAGCCTTTAGTATAGACAGGAAGCTACGGAAAAGTCGAGTGTTTGAACGTGCGCGGATCGGGGCACTAAAGTCCGCAGAGTCGGTCGCCCGAAAGACCTGGAGGCCAAGCGTTCCTCAGCCTTGCGTTTGAGGAGGATGGTAGAGATTGGGCAGGATGCAAGAGCCAGGGAGGGCGAGATAGGGTGAGTGCTGCTAAGTCTAGTTGCAACTTGGGTTTTCTCACCGTTCTGGAAGACGCGAAGGATGGTCTTTTCGGTGGTTTCCTGATTCTGAACCGTTCCGGACGTCCATTGGAGTTCCACTGCACCGCGCCGGTGAGGGCGAATCGAGCTCAGCAGATTCTCTATGGCCCAACGCTGGAGCCCTACCTTTATGGGGAGCAGATTGGGCAGACGCTGGTGAAGAAGGCGAAGCAGGAACCGGGCGTAATCTGTACGGACCGCGAGGCGGCACTGGCGGTACGGGAGTTCGTCGAGACCCCCGTCGCATTGGTGCTGCCCGAGGTGGAAGCCGACAGCTCGACCTCCGAAGAGTCCGGGGGTGACGGCGTGCGGGGCAAGTGCTTCCGGGTCGACGGGGCGCATCGTGGAGGGGGGCGAGGGCCGCGTTTTGCCTTGGGGCGGCACTGGTTGGCGGTCTCTGGGCAGGCGCCGGAAGACGTCCAGCGGATTGGCGAGCAACTGGCGGATCTGGCCGACTGGTTCGATTTGGCGGAACCGTTTGCGCGGATTCGCGAAGCGATCGAGGAGGCGCGGCGGGGAGGGCAATAACAGTCATGTGGAGGGGTAGCCCTTTTCTGTTTCCTGCCGTTCCGTGGCGATCGAGCTGGTATCCGAGCCCGGCGACCGAGGCGTATGCGATTGACCCGTCGCTTCGGGTGGATGCCTTTGTGACGGGCTGGAATCGCGGCTTGGAGCGGCCGGTGGAGTTGGCGGTCGACGAGGTGCCCTTGGGCATGGCGCCGCCGCGCGTGGTGTCGATTCCGATCTTGCGCGGCACGGTTGCGGCGCGGAGTTTCGGTTTTGCCGACACCGGTGAAGAACCGCTCGCCAGTCCGTCTCCGCGGAATGCATGCGCGGCGGCGGGGGCAAGGCCGTCGGGGACCACGCGGATCAGGGCTCCGGAGGACGTAATCAAGCTCGACGACCGGCTGCGATACGTGCTGCAGCCATCTCTAGAGCATTTGCTCCAATCGCGATGGCTGGAGTTTCCGTTCCAGCCGTTCTCGTATCAGTTGGAAGGGATCGCCTTCCTCTATCCGCGCCAGTCGGCGATTCTGGCCGATGAAATGGGGCTGGGCAAGACGATGCAGGCGATCAGTGCCATGCGCCTGCTGCTCTCCAACGGCGAGGTGCGAAGCGTGCTCTTGGTGTGCCCGAAGCCGCTGGTGTCGAACTGGCAGCGGGAGTTCGGCATCTGGGCCCCCGAGGTGCCGGTGATGGTGATTGAAGGAGACCAGGCGAAGCGGCGCTGGCAGTGGCAGTTGCCGGACGTCGCCGTGAAGATCGCCAACTACGAGCTGCTGCACCGCGACCGGGAGGCGGTGGAAGGACGGGACGCGCCGAGCGGAGGCGGCGCGCGATTCGACCTCGTGGTGCTCGACGAATCGCAGAGGATCAAGAACCGGGCCGGCGCCACGAGCCTGGCCGTGCGGTCGATCGAGCGTGCGCGGAGCTGGGCACTCACGGGGACTCCGGTCGAAAACAGCGCCGAAGACCTGGTAGGGATCTTCGAGTTCCTCGCTCCGGGGTTTCTTTCACCGGAGATGAAGCCGCGGAAGATGGGGCGGACCGTGAGCGATTACGTGTTGCGGCGGACGAAAGAACAGGTGCTTTCCGAGCTGCCTCCGAAGCTCTTCCGAGACGCGGAACTGGAGCTGACGCCGCCGCAGCGCGCGAGCTACCAACTGGCGAAGGACGAGGGCGTCTATCGGCTGGCGGAACTAGGAGAGGCGGCGACGATCCAGCACGTGTTCGAGCTGGTGCTGCGGCTGAAGCAGATCTGCAATTTCGATCCGGCGACCGGGGCGAGCTCGAAGCTGGAGCGGCTCGAGGCCGATCTGGAGGAGGTGGCCACGAGCGGGCGCAAGGCGATCGTGTTCAGTCAGTGGGTCCAGACGCTTTCGCGGTTGGCCGGGCCGCTGGCGCGTTTTGGCGTTGCGGAGTATCACGGCCGCGTTGCCCCCCGGCAGCGCGAGGCGGTGCTCCGCCGTTTCCGCGACGACCCCGCGTGCCACGTCCTGCTGGTGAGCTATGGCGCGGGTGGGGTGGGATTGAATCTTCAGTTCGCCCACTACGTGTTTCTCTTCGATCGCTGGTGGAATCCGGCCGTGGAGGACCAGGCGATCAACCGGGCGCATCGTATCGGGGTATTGAGCCCGGTGACGGTGACGCGGTTTGTGACCGCGGATACCATCGAGGAGCGGATCGACCGCGTGCTGCAAGAGAAACGTGAGCTGTTCGAGATGATCTTCGCCCCGACGCACCGCCAACGGAGGCTGGGGCTGACGGGGGAGGATTCGTTCGGATTGTTCGACCTGCGCGGTCCCGGTGGGCGGCTGGGGGCGGCGGCCTGACCCCCGCGGAAGAACCGTTGGCCCCGGTGCTCTGGGGTAGTTTCACGCGGTGCCAACGGCGCCATCGTCGTGGAATTCTCCGCGTACGCGAAGGTCGATTCTCAAGTCTTCTTAGGGGCGTGGACGGCGACCTAAACTATTGCAGGTAGCGTGGTTTGCGCCGCCGCGCAGAGCGATGCTCCTTTCCGCCGCCGGCACGCGCCGAAGCGTGCTGAGCGGGGGCGAGGGCGGCAGTGCGCGGCACAGCTTCATGGACGAGGGCATCGTGAGCGCGGGCGCTATGGGGTGAAGGCCCCCATGGTGCGACTACCCCATGGTTGGCGTGTCGGATGGGCCATGCAGAGGCCAAGAGGCTCGAGGGCTTTGGCGCGATGATCCCCAATCGATTCTTATCTCGATGGCAACCGTTGCGCCGCTACGTCTGGGCGACGGCGCTGGCGTGGACGGCGGTGATCTTCGGGTTGGCGGCCTGGTATCTGGCAGGGCATTGGCGAACGACGCTGGAGCTGGCGCGGACCTACGCGCGCGAGCTACGAGAAGGACGTAATCTACCGGCGGTGGAATGCGTCGCACGGGGGAGTGTACGTTCCGGTCGATGCGACCAATGCGCCGAATCCCTACCTGAAAGTGGCGGAACGGGACGTTCGGACGCCCTCAGGACGACTGCTGACGCTGATGAATCCGGCATACATGACTCGGCAGGTCCATGCGACTCCGGGACTGGAAAGCATCGCCAGGCTGACCTCGATCAGGCCGCTCAATCCGGTCAATGAACCGGACGACTGGGAGCGCGAGGCACTAGCGGCCTTGGAACGGGGAGCCACCGAAGTGAGCGCGGTGGTCGATCTCGGGGGGCGGCCCCACGCGCGGTTGATCCGGCCGCTGCGCGTGGAGGCGTCGTGCTTGAAGTGCCATGCGGTGCAGGGGTATCGCTTGGGGGACTTGCGCGGCGGGATCAGCGTGACGGTGCCCGTGGGGGAGATTTGGGCGGATCAAAAGCAGCAGGCGCGGGGCGTGCTCCTGGGCTGCGCGGCGGTGTGGTTGATGGGGTTGATGGGGATCGTGGTGGGGAGCCGCGACGTGAGGCGGGAAATCGTCGAGCGGGAGGCGACGCTCGAGCGGCTGCGAACCAGCGAGGGGCGGCTGCGGCTGACGCAGTTCACGGTGGACCACAGCGCGGATGCGGTGTTCTGGATCGGGGCAGACGGCCGTTTTCTCTACGTCAATCGGGCCGCCTGCGAACTGCTGGGATATTCGCAGGCGGAGCTTCTCGGAAGGGCTTTCTTCGACATCGACCCCCACTTCTCGCCGCTGGAATGGCCGGAGGTATGGGGCGAACTGAAGAAGCAGCGGAAGCTGACGATCGAGACGGAGTATCGGGCCAAGGAAGGGACGATCCTGCCCGTGGAGATGACGGCGAACTTCCTCGATTGCGAAGGGCAGCAGTATGCCTGCGCCATTGCGCGGAACATCGCCGATCGGCGGTGCGCCGAACAGAAGCTGCGAGAATACGCGCTCGCGCTGGAGACGGCGAACCGGGAATTGCAGACCTCGTACAAGGCAGCGCGGGCCGCCACCGAGACGAAGAGCGAATTCCTGGCCAACATGAGCCACGAAATTCGCACGCCGATGACGGCGATTCTCGGATACTTGGACTTGATTCTGTCGGGGTGTGCACGCGATTGTCCATTTTGGCAGCGCGAGGCGCGGACCTACCTGGAGACGATCTCGCAGAACGCGCAGCTTCTGCTGCAGATTATCAACGACATTCTCGATCTATCGAAGATCGAGGCGGGCAAGTTGACCCTGGACATGGCCGCTTGCTCGCCGCATCGCGTGATCACCGACGTGACCGGCTTGCTGCGCGTGCGCCGAGGCCAAGGGGCTGAAACTGGCGGTCGAGTACGCGGGACAAATTCCGGAGACGATCGACTCGGATTCGATCCGCCTGCGCCAGATCCTGATCAACCTGATCGGCAATGCGATCAAGTTCACCGAGTCGGGAGAAGTGCGCGTGGCGACCCGATTGGCCGACGAAGACCCGCGCCAGCCCGTGCTGGAAATCCGCGTGAGCGACACGGGGATCGGAATGTCTAAAGAACAGACGAAGCGACTGTTCACTCCCTTCTCCCAGGTCGACTCCTCGATGACGCGCCGGTTCTGCGGGACGGGACTTGGGTTGAGCATCAGCAAGCGATTGGCGGAACTGCTCGGTGGAGACATCCGCGTTACCAGCGCGGCGGGAGAGGGAAGCACGTTCGCGTTGACGGTCGCCGCCGGACGCCTGGAGGGGGTGGCGCGGCCGAGGTTCTGGGGGCGGAGGCAGCGGCCGACAAGGCGACGGAAGCGGAGGGTTCGGCCCCTACGCCATGCCTGGCCCCTGCCCCATGCCTGGACTGTCGCGTGCTATTGGCCGAAGATGGGCCGGACAACCAGCGGCTATTGTCGCTCTTCCTGGGACGGGCGGGTGCGGAGGTCGTCGTGGTCGACAACGGCCGCGCGGCGGTCAAAGCGGCGCTCAGTTCGCGCGACAAGGGAACTGCCTTCGACGCGATCCTGTTGGACATGCAAATGCCGGTGCTCGACGGCTACGCCGCGGCGAAGGAACTGCGCGCGGCGGGGTGGTCGGGACCGATCCTCGCCCTGACGGCCCATGCGATGACCGAGGATCGGCAACGCTGCCTGGACGCCGGCTGCGATGACTATCTCTCGAAACCGATCGACCGGGCGCGGCTGATTGCCGCGGTGGCGCGCTGTGCGCACACGAGGCGCTCAGCGTCTGAACTTGGGGCCGCAGAATAGCTCCAAGGGCGGTTCCGCTCTTGCTCTCCTCCCGGCGCGGGCCACGCCTCGTTACGCATGACGGTCCACCGGGAGCGAGCCTTGTCTCGTGCCCCGTCCACGATATTCTGAGCGTTGAGGAAACAATCCGAGGCGCGAGTCTCGTCCCGTTGGCCCGAACCGGTGGGTCCGGGCTGCAGTGGCTGCATCCCGCAAAAAACTTCCTCGATGCGGCCTTAGCGGCGCGCGCCGTACTTGCGCAAGCGCGGCGTCTTCCGCCGGCTGGTCCGTGAAGCGGGGAAACATCCCCACGATCACGCCATCGGTCGGTTTGATGTTGGCGTAGGCGAACTGGAAAGCGCTCTCGACGGATTTCTTATTCCAGCAGAGCCGGCCCGCGGCGAGGATTTTGAAGCCCAGGCAGGGCTTGGGGACCTCGCGCATGACGGCGGTCATATTCTGGGGATCGGTCTCCAGGTAGGTCTCGCCGACGGGGACGTGCCCCAAGAGCTTCTGGAGATTTTCGCGCTGCCGCGAGACATAGTAGAAGCAGCACATGAAGAAGTCGTTTTCCCAGCCTTCGTCGGCGATACGGCGGATGTTGTCGGGGCAGTGGGCCGAGACGCCGGCCAGCAAACCCGCGTCTTTCACGCGTTTCACGAAGTCGCGGACTTCCTGCGCCTTGCCCGCGCGGAACTTGGAGTCGGTCACGCCGCCGTGATGGACGATGGCGATCGGGCGCGTGTCGTCGATCACTTTGGCGATCGGGGCGTCCGAGGACCGCTCGGCATGGAGGCAGATCACACGGAGTTCGTCGGTCTTCTCGCGCAGGCGGCGCAAGGTGGCGACGGCCTCCGGCGTATGGTCGTACTGCCAGGCGGTGATTCCTCGGCGGAGGCAGTTTTCCAGCAAGTCGACCGTGTGCTCTACCGTGAACCAGTCGCGCATGGCGTTGGAAAGATCATTGGTGGCATGGGAATGGCCGCCGATGGGATTCCATCCGCAGATCAGCCGGCTGATGGAATGCGGACCGAGTTGGATCGTGGGAAGGGGCTTGGGCGAGGCCGATTCGGCCCCCTGCCCTATGCTGCAAAACGCGGCGCCCGCGGCGGCAGCCGTCGAGACGCGAAGCAAGAATTCCCTGCGCGCGGCGATCCGGTCGGATTGATTTGATCGGGTCATGGACCATTCCTCCGCTTGGGGTGGTGGTGAAGTTCTGGCGGGAGAGGCTTCCGTGAAACAATCCGGCGGCGGGCATCCCTTCAGCTTGGCAAACGGGATTGCTCCCTCGGGGATGGTGGCTGGCAAGACGCTCCAGGCGCTGGAATCTAACGGTCGTGCGCCGGTAAATCAAGAGCGATGATGGGAACGGGTGAGAACTGCGCGGGGAATTGCTACGGATTGCGGTCGCGGCGGGCCCTGAGCAGAGCGACGACGACGTAGACGCCTTGCAGGGCCAGCACCGCCAGCACGTACTCCTTGCCGCCGCCGCCGAAACCGTAGCTGTGCAGGCCGGCGCCGAGCACGTAGTTCACGCCGTACCAGGCCATCACCACCAGCGAGAAGCAGAAGACGGAGAGAGCGGCCAATCCGAAGGTCGCCAACCCAGCCGGCATAGCGCGCGTGCAGCACGGCAAGATAACCGAGCAGAGCGACGAGGGCCCAGACTTCTTTGGGGTCCCAGCCCCAGAAACGGCCCCAGGAATAGTCGGCCCACACGCCGCCGAGGATCGTTCCCACCGCCAGCAGGGCAACGCCAATCTGGAGCGTGCGGTAGGTGAAGGCGCTCAAGGCGGCAATCGCTTCCGCGTTCGCGCAACTGCGCGAGGAAATAGCCCAGCGTGATATCGCCGATTCCCAGGGCCAGCGCAAAGGCGGCGTAGCTGAGGGTGATGCTCATCACGTGGGTGACGAGCCAGAAGTTGTTGCGGAGCACGGGCTGGAGCGGACGGATCCTCGGATCGAGTATGGCCGGGCTATTGTCGGCGAGGATCGAGCGTGAGCGTGGCCACGGCGGCTGCCGCCACGAGAACGAACTTGCGGCGGTAGAGCAACTCGAACAACAGGCCGAGCAGGGCCACCCCGAGGCCGACGTAGATCACGGACTCGTACATGTTCGTCACCGGGCGCGGCCCGAAATGCCCAGACGCATGGCGAAGCCGACAAGCATAGCCACGCAGGCCAAGGCAAATGCGGCGATCGCCGCTGCGTAAAAACCGCGCCACGGAGCCCCCATGCTCACCAGCCCAGCCAGGAATGCCACCAGGGTTAGGGCCCAAGCATAGCGGAAAGGCACCCAGTGGTTGTAAGCCACTTCCAGGGCGATCACGCGCGCACTGGGATACGAGCCGAGTTCGGGTCCGAGCGCCGGACCGCGTCGAGGAACTCCGCCGAGGCCTGATGGAAGGACTCCGCCGAACCGGAACGATGTTTGGTCTCGACGGTGCGCCAAAGGGATTGGATTGGCGAAGCCGGCTGCCGGGATCGTTGCGATCGGAAAACTCGGCCGAGCGAAGATCGGCCACGGAAAGCCACCGCTCGTCCTCACTTCCAGGCAACGGTACGACGCACAGAGCGCGGCCCTCGCGGAGCTCCTGATAGCTCTGGAGGTTGACCGCCAACTCGAGCCCTCGGCTCTCCAGCGTCGAGAGCGTCTTCTGCGGTTTGCGGCTGACGGTGCGCACCCAATCGACGAACGCGGTCGCTCGGCCCGATTCGGGATCCCGCAACGTCGTGCGCAACAGTGTATCCGGAGAAAAATACTTCGCGTCGGCCGATAGATCGAGCGCTCTGACGAAGGGGACCATAATCGATGCGGACCAGCGGAGCCTTGTCCCACTTGTCGGCGACGGGAGCTACGCTGCCGCCCGCCGGTGCTGCGGGGTCTTGAGCAGTAGCCGGACGGTCGAAGATGAGCGTGAGGTAGAGGGCCACTGCGTCCAGCGGCTGGCCGGTCTGGGGATCCTCGAAACCGGTCCGATTGGCAAGCGTCCGGAACGTCTCCCAGGCCAATGTGTCCAGCGGTTTGCGGCGGCCGCCGTCCTGCACTGCCAGCGCGCCAGGCGCGCCAGTCCACCGCGGCGACGTCGAGTGCGCGCGCGGGAAGGGGTGCGATCGACAGCCACGTCGCGGCCAGGGCGGCCAGGAAGAATTTCATTCGGAGACTCCCTGAGAATCGGCGGCCACTGCGCCGCGTGCGACGAACTGGCGGCGTGCGAACATGGCGATGGTGCCGAGACAGATCAGCGCACTACCCAAGTACTTCAGGAATCCACCCGGATCGTAAGCCACGGTGAGGATCGACGCCTCCCGGCCGTCGGGGAGTTCCTGGTAGCTCGACTGGTAGAAGGTGTATTTGCCGTGAGTGAGTGGTGCGTTCATGGAAACCTCGTACTCCCGCTCCACTCCCGCATTCTCGTCGATCAATTGGACCTTGCTGGCGAAGGAAGCAGCGCCCATGCGACCCGGATTCATGCCGCGGCGGAAATCGAGTAGCTTCAAGGCGAAGCCCAAGGAGAGCTGCTCCTCGTCGAATTCGACGACGACGGGGCCGTCGGGGGTGGCCAGTTGCTGCGCGCCGTGCTCGGGGTCGTTCTGGCGGAGCCAGAGATTGCGCTGCGCGTCAGCGACCGTGGCCCGAACAAGAACGGCGGCGGGCAGCGAGGATTCGTCGCCCGGCTTCGAGGGGACGGATCGGAAGCTGATTTCGCGGCGCGCCGCCGGCAGGTGTTCTGCCAGGGTCAGCGTGATTTGCGCGTCCAGCGCCAGTTGCTCCCCGGGGCGGACCTCGCCGCGTGCGTCGAGCTTGCCGTCGCGCTGGATACGTGCGAAGAGCTTTCCGTCAGGCGTTTGAAGGAACTCGACGCCAGGGTTTGGCTTCACGGCGGGGTGATGATACCAGAACTGAACCCGGCTCGTCTGGCCGTGCATGCGATCGAGATTGAGCGAGGGAAATCGGGCCAGCGCAATCTGGCGCATCGGCGACGCATCACCCGGCCGATGGATGCGGAGATCGACCATGGGGTTGCGCGGCTGGTCGCTCCGCGAGGCGAAGCTGCCGGCGGAGCCCGGCTCGGCGTCGGGTAAGTATTGGGTGATCTCGACCACGGTTTGGCCGTCGGCGAGTTTCACTTTCCGGCCCAGGCTCTTACGCACGCCGAGACGCTTAATGCGCCCGTCCCAGTGTACGGCAAGGACGCCGTCGGGGTCGGTATCGTCGGCGGGCGGCGCGAGAACTCGCGCGCGAACGAGTTGGCCGTGGCCTGCTGGAAACCGATCACCAATGGGCCCAGCTCGAGTTGCGTGCCCATGGGCTTGGCGACAAGCCAATCCTCGTGGAGCACCTCGCCACCGGGGCCCCGCAGCTCGAATCGTAGTGCCGGCATGGGCGGAGACGCAGCGTCGGATTCGCCCGCAGCGGTCGCGGCACTCACGGCGCCGCGAACCGCCGCGCGTGAATCGGAGGGAATCCACTGCTGGAGGACTTCCGAATGGCGGTAGTAGCGGAGCACTTCGAGGGACACTCCGTCCATGTGCCCAAGGTTGAGCGACTGGCCCTCGGGCCAATCGTGAGGGCCGGGTTCGAACGTGAATTCCAGCGCGCCCTGCCCCGAACGCCCACGAACAGGGCGACGGACCGTAAGCCGATCGCGGCCGTCCAGTACGATCCTGTCCGAGGTCTCACCCTCCAGAAAGGAAAGCCGGCCTTCGGTGCCCTGGAAGAAAGTTTGGACCGCGCCGGCCAGCAGAACGAGCAAGCCGGCATGTGTGACCAGAAACGGTAGCCGGTGGAAGCCCCAAGGGAAGCGTACCACGGTGGCGGCGAGGATGTTGGCGGCCAGCACGCCCAGCAGCGCAATGAACCAGCGGCTGTGGTAGACATACCACTGGGCAAATTCTCGACCTTTGGAAGCCTCCAAGAGCGTGGCGACTGCAAGCACCACCGCCATGAGCACAATCAGCACGACCGCCAGTTGCAGTGAGGCGAGCAGCCGGAGGCATTGGGCCGAAAGGCGACGGACGCGGGAACCCAAAGGCGTAGACGAGGCGGAGCGAGGCATCCGAGGCTTCAGCTTGGGGGCGGGTTGGGAGTCACGCTGCAACGGGGGGCCGGCGTTGGGCGGTCGCGCTCCGTGCATCGACACTGCGACCCAGGAAAGACCGCCCAGTTTAGCGATTTTTTCCAGTCTCGGATAGCCGAAGCCAAGCGTCGGTCCGCGCAGACGACTACCGTGTTCTACGCTGACCGAGCCGGAGGGGATCGGTAAAGAACCTATCCTACTGCTTTTTGAGCGACTGGACGAACTCGCGGAACTTGGGGACTTGAGCGGCCATTGTCTTGGCCGGCCCATAGGCCTTGAGGAAATGGAGCTGGCCGTCCACGTCGAAAATGGCCCCCAACATGCGATAGTCTTTGCGCTCCTCGGCCGGGGTGAACGGACCTCGCTGATCGAGGTAGGCACCCGAGAGGTCGACCAGTGTGACCTCGACGCCCGAGACGGTAAGCTTGTCTTGCGACTCCTTGTCGGGTTTCGGGGCGAACTGCTTGCGCCAGCGGTCGACGTTGTCGGAAAGGCTGCCACCGGCCACCGTGACCGTCAGGCGGCCGTCGGCCGGGTCACCCTCGGCGCACGGCAGGGCGAATTCGGCGACAATGAAACTGATCTGCGGCCGTTTGCGGACCCAATCTTTCGGTGCCACGAGCTGCAACTTGCCCAAGTCGACTTCGGGGCCCAGGCTGACCTCGGGGCCGCCTGGGTCGGCCGGGAGAGATGGCGCGGGAGTGGTCGCGTCGGATCCGTGCGGGCTCACGGCAGAGGAAGCGGATCTCGAATCGACCGGTGCCGGTCGTTCGGCATCGGGTTCGGATTCGGAGACGACGCCGCGCACCGCGGGGCGATGCGCGTCGCCACAGCCCAGAGCAACGATCGACGAAACGGCCAGCGCGACGGTAGCGAGCCTCGGTGCCACGAACGTGCCTCCTGATAATCCCGTCCCACGGATCACCGGTCTACTGCAACCGGTGAGCCAGCGGGGTTGATGGAGAGTTTTTAGAGCCGATCCCAGAACCTTTGGCGGTGCTGCGATTCTCCGGCCGCACAGGGCAACCGCGGTAGTTACGGGATAGGCACTTTGAACCGATCCAAGAATCTGCTTCGGCGCTGGGCTTTTCTAGCCGCACGGGGCCGCTCCGGCCGTTTTTGGATCGGTTTTGGGAGCCGATTCCATAGCCGTGTGCCGCTGCAAAGCTCCCCGCCCGCGCAGGAAGGCCGCCTCGCTCCCCAGAAACCGCTTCCTGGCAGCGCACGACGACGGATTCTCGAATTATCGGATTAGCTGTAGGCCTTGGAGAAGAACTTCTTGGAGTCCTTGGGGTCGGGTTTCATGGTGGCCGACCCTTCTTTCCAGTTGGCCGGGCAAACCTCTCCGTTTTGCTCGAAGAACTGCAAGGCCTTGACCATGCGCAGGGCTTCGTCGACGTTGCGGCCCAGCGGGAGATCGTTGACCAACTGGTGGCGGACCACGCCGGCGCGATCGATGAGGAACAACCCGCGCAGGGCGACACCGGCGGGCAGCAGAACTCCGTAGGCCTCGGCGATTTTCTTGTCGAGGTCGGCAATCAGAGGGTACTTGATTTCGCCCAGACCGCCCTGATTGCGCGGGGTGTTGCGCCAGGCAAGGTGCGTGTAGTGGCTGTCGATCGAGCACCCGAGGACCTGGACGCCGAGGGTCTCGAACTCCTTGGCCGCCTCGGAGAAGGCGATGATCTCCGTGGGGCAGACGAAGGTGAAATCGAGAGGGTAGAAGAACAGCACGACGTACTTGCCGCGGTAATCAGCCGGCGAGACGTCCTTGAAAGACCCGTCCGGCATGACGGCTTGGGCGCGGAAATTCGGGGCTTCCTTGGTCACCAGCACAGACATCTTCACATTCCTCCGAATCGACTAGGGAAATCGGCTTCTCCACCCGAGGGGTGGTATTGCTACATCGTTCGTGGTTATTTATGCATGCTTGCGACGGGAGTCAATGTGCGATGTCGCTTGGTGGAGATCAGCCGGTTTTTTTGGCTCCTTCGTGGAGTGGAGTTCCGCGCGACACTTGGCGGGCTGCCGGGGGGCGGCGGCGAGAAAAACGTTCGTCCGACGGCATCGGAGCCGATTGCCATACTGGCCTGTCCGGCCACGCGCTGGATAATCGTGGACCGAGGTCGGCTGTCAGGGCCTGGGCGAGCCGGCGGTTCGGCGGAGTGGGTATCGGCCCCAGACGTGCGTCGATCGCGCAGGCCGCGGTGGCCGCGCCACCTCGTCGTTGTTCCTACCATCAGGGCTTGTGAGAGGGACCATGTACCGAATTGTGCTGATTCAGCCCTATACGCTTTTGCTGATCGGGTTTGTGATTGTCTCGATCGTGCTGTTGTGGCGCGAGGGGCGAGGTCGTAAGACAAGGATCGCCTTGGTACTGGCGTCGGTGTTCTTGGCGATTACCTCGTGTCCGCTGGTGGCACACCTGGCGCTGCGGAGTCTGGAAGGGCAGTACGCGCCCTGGCGCGAGGCGCCGGGCCACGAGGACACGATCGTGGTGCTGGCCGGAGGCGTACACCCGATCGACGCCCCCGAGCCGCACTTCGTGACCTCGTCGTCGTCGATGGCGCGGTGTCTTCATGCAATGTGGCTCTACCGAGAGGCGGGGGGCTGCCGGATTGTGACTTCAGGCGGGACGCTTACCCCGGAACTGCCGGTACCCACGGAAGGGCGAGCGATGCGCGATTTGCTCGTCAGCCTCGGGGCTCGCCTGCAGGACGTGCGCGTCGAGGAGGAGTCGCGCAACACGTATGAAAACGCGCGGTTCACGGCCCCGCTCCTCTCGGCGCAGGGGCGGGGCGCGTGATCCTGGTGACCGATGCTACGCACATGCCCCGCGCCTTGCGTTGTTTCCGCGCGCAAGGGATCGAGGTCGTTCCTGCGCCGTGCAACTACCGGACGACGCCGCTGCGCTGGTCGATCGCGATGCTGATCCCGCAATACTATGCGTTGGGAGGCTTCCACGCTGCCGCGCACGAATGGCTGGGAATGGCCTGGTACCGGCTGCGGGGATGGCTGTGAGCGGCTCTCGCGGTCGAAAAGTGCCCTGTCGACGATCTTGGGACGGTTGAAAACCCGTTCGGTGCACTCGTTCTGTCGGCTTTGCCCAAACCTTCAGTCCGGGCTATCGTGCCACGTCCAGGAAAGAACTTCCTGCAAGCGGCACGAGACGTGGCTCGCCGTCAGTCTTCAGGCGAGGATGGGCGGCGGGATGATCGCCGGCTCTTGCGCGGGCTTGCCAGCCATGGTCAGCAGGTAGAGTAGTACGAGCACGGGCAGGAGATAAACGAGCACCGGCACCGCATAGAGGGGAAGGCGGAGGGCGTAGAAAGCCACGCGGGGCAACGTCACAAACATGCGGGGCTGGACGGCCACGACCAGAATCGCTGGCGCGGCAAACCACCAGAATCGCTTGGGCACCCGGAGCACCTGCTCGTAGGAGAACCAGACGACTACGAGCACCAGTCCGATGTGCACGCAGGCCCCAACCAGGTCCTGAGCCAACGGGTCGTTCGCCGGCCGAAGCCAGAGCGTCAGGCCGCAGAGGAGGAGGACCAGGGCAATCAGACCGATGGCGTGGCGACGCATGGAACCGTGGGAATCGAGGAGCTTGGTGTTGGCGGTTTTCGAGCCGAGCCGGAGCACGGCACCGCCTGGCCCTATTGTCGCAGATCGGCTAGATGCGGTCCAGCGTGTCGATCCAGCGTGCCAGTTCGGCCATTTCTTCGGCGGTGAAATCGCGCGGCTTGGGGCCGAGGTCCTTGACGGTGACGGGAACCTGCATGGCGCGGAGTCGGGAGAGAGTTTCCTTGATGGGGCCGGTCCAGCGCGAGCCCTCCGAGCGAGCCAGGTAGACCGAGAACTTGAGGAACGACTCGCGATCGGGGAAGCGGCCGATGAAGGGCGCGTCGATCACGGCGACGGCGCGGACCAGGGAACCGGCGGCAAACGCGGCCTGGAAGGCGGCCGTTCCGCCAGACTCGCGGCCCGCGACGACGACCCGGTTGGGATGAATGCTGTAGGAGTTGATCACCGGCGCGAGCACCACGGGAAGCTGACTGAGTTCGTTGGGGCGGAAACGCGAACCGGCGGCCTTGGGGGCGACGACGATCAGGTCGTGGCGATCGGCCCACGGCTGGCAGCGCGCCAGGAACTCTTTGGGATCGAGACCCTCGGGGCCGTGGAGCCAAACCACCAACCCGTGAGGCACCTCGGCTTGGTAGTGTGGGGGCACATAGGCCCAGGTTTCGATCGTGGTCGCCGGGTTCTTGAGGGGGATGATTCCCAGCGGGGGGCGATCCGCCTTGTCCGATTCCACCTTGGCATGCGCAGGAGGAAGCTCGGACGGGGGAAGCGTTTGGGGTGCCGCGGCCAGCACGACGTCGACATTGCGCGTTTGGCCGCCGTGGCGGATCTTAAACGTGGCCTTGTCGCCGGGTTGCATTTGCTCGAACTGAAGGCGGAACACGTGGAGGTCGGCAATCGGCTTCTCATTGAACGAGATCAGTGCGTCGCCCGCTTCCACGCCGGCCTTGGCGGCCGGGCTATCGGGAAATACGTAGCGGACCGCGATACCTTGGGCTTGAGCCTCGGGCTGGGATGGCAACGGCCGCAGCGGAAGCACACCGAACAGCGGCTGGCGGTAGGGTTCGAGCTTGTCGGCAAGCTGAAGCTCGCAGGCAACGCGTTTTCCGTCGCGGAGCACAACCATCCGCAGGGTATCGCCTGCGTAGCGTTGGGCGATCTCCTGCTTGACCTGAGCGGCGCGGTCGATCGAGCGTCCCTCGATTTCGATGATGCGGTCGCCGGCCTTCAGCCCCGCCTGGTGCGCAGGAGAGCGCGGACGGCTGGGGCCGAGGACGGGCTCGGCGGTCATCAGGGTTCGCGGAGAGATTCCCAATCCGGTGAGGCCCGGTCGGAGGTCTTTTCCCTTCTGGAGGCGAGGGAGCAACTCCGCGAGGGTTTGGGCGGGGACGGCGAAACCAATGCCGGAATCGTACCACTCGTAACCGGCCAGTTCGCTGCCTTCCTCCGGAGAGAGGGGGACGATCAGTCCGATCACGCGGCCGCGGATGTCGACCAGCGGTCCGCCGTAGTTCAGCGGAGAGACGGCGGCATCGGTCTGCAGTGCCTTGCCCCAAATGCGATTGGTGGCGCTGACGACGCCGACGGCAAGGTTGGGACGCGAGGGATCGAGGGCTCGTCCCACGGCGATCGCCCACTGGCCGACGCGGACCTCGGCGGCCGGCGCGGTTTCAGCTACGGGCAGAGGCGCGTCGGGCTCGACTTTGAGCAACACGATCATTCGGTTGTGGTCGGTGGCGATCAGCCGCGCGGGCTTGCGCGATCCGCCGGGCACCTGTACGAGAATCGAGGCCGGGCGATTGAGAAAGGCGAACGCGCTGGACGCAAGGTAGCCGTCGGCGGTGAGAACCAGGGCGGTCGTGGGTCCGGGACCGAAGAGCACGTCGCCGACGCGCTCCAACCCGCCGATCGTTTGGACTTGCAGGACCGAAGGTGCCACGCGGTCCACCGCGGCGCGAAAGGCCTGTTCGTCGAGTCGATCGAGAATCCGCGGCGCACACGGCGCAGGAAACCAACAGCACCGCCGCGGCGAGGCCGGCGGAAATTGCCCGGAGGCGGCATGCGGCTTGGAGGATCGCGATCATGGCTTGGCCGGGCGGGTTTGAGGGGGAGAAACGGCCGAGCCGTCGGCCTGGAGGGTGACTTCGATCATCTCCTCGGCGCAGGAGCAGGGAGAGCTTCACGGGGTCCTCGTAGTCGACGTACTGAAGCTGTTCGCGCAACGTGCGACACGACCTGATGAGCTGTTCGCCGACGAGTATGATCAGATCGTCGGGGCGGAGCCCTGCCTTTTCGGCGGGAGAGCCGGGAACAACATAGTCGACAAAGGGCGGGGTCTGGTCGACGACATCCGGCACGAGCATGATCCCCAGGGCGTGCAGCGTGACGGCGCGGGGCGGCTTCCGGGCAGGGGCGTCGGGCTTGCGGGGGACGAACTTTCCGCGCAGGATCTCGTCGACCGAAACGCGGAGCTCGGCGATGGGGATCGCGTAGTTGAGCCAGGTGTGGTTGGCGGCGTTGCGTACCTCTTTGCCGAGCATGGCCAACAGTTCGCCGCGCCGCGTGACCAAGGCGCCCCCGGCTGCACCGGGATTGCTGGTGACGACGTCCAGAACGTAGACGGGCCCATTGAAGGGGATCTCGAAAACGCCGCGGCGCGCGTCCAATCGGGTTCGCGCGGCGATCGTGCCCCGCTGCACGCTCGCCGCCTCGTCGCCCATCGCCACTCCGAACAAGTTGCTGAAAGCCAGCACGCGCGTGCCGGGCTCCGCGGTGGGGGCTTGCAGAAGGTCGAAATAGGGCAAATCCCGGGCGTCGATCTTCAGCAGGGCGACTTCAATCCGCGGATCGGCGCCCAGAAGCTTGGCCTCGAAGTGCTTGCCGTCGGCGAGCACCGCGGTCACGGAATCGGTGTCGAGCACGTAGCTCCAAGCGGTGAGAATGTGGCCCTCGCCGGAGATGAGCAAACCGCTCTGATACGCCTCGAGGCCGCGCAGCCCGCCGGCGCCGAAGATCTTGACGATCTTGGGTTGTACCGCGGCGATGATCGGGGCAAGGTTGTACTGCGGTGGCTCGGCGGCGGTCGAGGCATGAAGCGAAGCCGCTGCGAACAGAGGGAAGACCCAAGCCAAGGCGACCGTCACGGCGGCGCGGCGCGCGGTGGAAGGGAGGCGACGCGGATCGAGAGGGGCAGTCTCCCTTGCGCTGGGCGAAAAGTACAACGGTCCCCGGGAACGGAACCATCTGCACAGAGAGTGCCGTGTCCGCAAAGTGCGAGACGGTGTCTGAAATAGAGGCGAAGCACTGGGCATCGCAGGGATCCTAGGGTTGGCTGGCGGTGTCCAAGGCGAAAGTTTCGATCTTGAAGACGGCGAAGGTCTCGTCGCCGTGGCGAACTTCGACGCGCTGCGGGAGCCAGCGGCCGGCGGTCTCGTGGTAGTCGGCGAAGAAGATCTCGCAGGGATCGGCCTGGACTCGCGGGGTCATCTCCAGCGCGAGGAGCAATCCGGAGTCGGGGTCGAAGTAAAACCGGCACTCGACGCCGCCGTGGCGGCCGAGGAGCACGTCGGCCATGCCGTCGCGGCCCACCAGCGGTGCGGTGCCGAGGTACGAGAGCTCGCCGAATCGCTGAGGACCCTCGACGGCCAGTCTGTGCCACAGGTAAAGCGCGGGGAACAGACCGCCGCTGTCATTGGGAACGAGTTGGCCGCCGAGGTCGTCGGAGGCGGTCCACTCGCTCTTGTCCGTAGGTAGCGCCAACGCGATGCGCTGATCGGAAATCTCGAGCCGAAATGCGGCGCCATGCCGCAGGGTGCCCGATAGGGCCCAGATCTTGCCGGCGGAGGCGAAATCCCCGCGCGCCCGAACGCCTTCCAGACGCGATCGCGCTCCAGGCGATTGAAGTAGTAGTTGGCGTAGCCGCGCTTCTCCTCGTAGTGCTTCTTGACCACCTCGGGCAGGGGCTGCTTGGCGTCGAGACCGGGGAACATGTCCTCGGGCAGTGGGCCTTGGTCATCTCCGTCTTTCGGTTTCTTCCGGTCGCCGCCGGGCTTATCTCCGGGTCGATCGCCGGGCTTGGGAATCGGCATTGGGGAGCGGCTTTCGCGGCCCGCAACCTTGGCAATCAGGTCGTCGTCGGAATGGACTCCCGCGAGGCGAACGAGGATTTCGCTCCGCTTGCCGTCGCGACGGTAGCTCAACGGAACTCGCCAGCCCTTGGGGAGGATTCCCAGCACGTTCTTGAAGCCGTTGGGCGGTCGAGATGGAGCGACCGGCGAAGCGGAGAATCTCGTCGCCATAGCGCAGCCCGCGGCGGAAGGCGTCGGAGCTGTCGAGGATGTCGGTGACGATGACGCGTGGTCTTCGTCGACGCCCACCGTGGCGCCGAGCGTGGCATGGTCGACGATGCGGCCGCTGTGCAGCTGGCCGAGGAAGTTCTTGATCTGGTTGATCGAGATGGCGTAGCCCACGCCGACGTTCACGCGGCCGCGCTTCTCGAACGAGCCGCGGCCGTTGATGCCGATCAGCCTGCCCTGCGGCGTCGAACAGCGGCCCGCCGGAGTTGCCCGGGTTGATCGAGGCGTCGGTCTGGAGGCAGTCGGTGTATTCCAGCAGCGTGCCCGCGGGGAACTGGTAGCGGTGGATGCCGGAGATGATGCCGTAGGTGACGGTCGGGCTGGAAGTCGGTGGCCAGCAGGAACGGATTGCCCATGGCGAAGCACGGAGTCGCCGAGCGCGGAGCTGGTCGCTGTCGCCCAGCTCGGCGTGCGGGGAAGTCGCTGCGGCCGAAGAGCTTGATCAGGGCCACGTCGCCGGTGGGATCGATGCCCACGATCACCGCGTCGTAGAGCTTGCCGTCGGCCATGCCGCACTTCATCGCCGTGCCGCAGGGCTGGGCAACGTGGAAGTTGGTCAGGGCATAGCCGTCGGCGATGATGACCACGCCCGAGCCGCCGCCGCTGCCCGCGGCGGAGAAGATGGCCAACACGGTGTCCTTGGCCTTGGCCATGACGGCAATGCGATCGGCCTCGGCTTGCAGGACCGCCGCGGGCACATTGGCGCGAAGCGGGCCGGCGGTGAGCGAGAAGGCAGAATGATCGAGGTCGGCAGGTGAACGGTCTGCGGCGCGTTCCAAGGCCTGGTCCCAGCCTCCCGAGGGTCCAGCTGGGCGAACCGGCTGTGCAGGGCTTACAGGCAGTATCGAGCATCTTCATTTGACGAGCCTCGCCTCGCCGAGAACGAGGTGGTCGGCCACGTCGAGGTCGTCGCCGAAGTCGACGAGGATCGTCAACCGCCGCACGCCGGTCACGTCGAGGTCGATCGGCTGCGGCGGCGTCGGCTCCCGGCGACGCGTCGTGTCCAAGCAGCACGCGGTCGTCGCCGCGGATCACCAGGTGCACGTCGCCGCGCGGGCGGACGCTGTCGTCGATGCCCGCCGTGGCGCGTGAAGCGGCGGAAGCGATCGGGCAGGCGGTAGACGAGCGTGCGTGCGGCTGTGCATGCGCCAGGCCCTTGGCGTAGCGACCGCCGTCCAGTTGCAGCGGCCTGCCGGCCAGGTTCCGGTCCATGCGCGGGGCGTAGAATTCGTCCGCGGCCGGCAGCGTGCTCGCCGATGGGGAAGAAGGGCAGATCCACTCGACCGATTCGGGCTTCAGGTCGCTCAGGTACGAGGATCTTGCCGCGGGAGAAGTCGATCTGCGCCAGCGCCGCCCAGGGGCGGCTGACCGTCGAGCCCGGCGGGGGTGATCCATTGGAGGTCGCCTCGGCGATGCGCGAGCGACCGCGCCGTCCACGCCGAGCCGCCGGTCTCGCGGACCACGCCCAACGCCGCCGGAAGCTCTCGTCCGGCGGTCTGATGGTAGGCCAGGCCGTAGGCCTTGGCACGCTTCACCGGAAGCACCTCGCCATCGAGCTCGAAGCGGACGGTGTCGTCGCTCACCTCGCGCACCACGCCCTGGTGATAATCGAGCGCATCCCCCTTCTTCACCAGTAGGACATCGGTGGGCAGGCTTCGATCGAAGGTCTTCTGCCACTGGGCCGCGAGGGCCTCGGTTTCCGGCTGGAAACGCACGGAGCGAACGCTTGCCAGGGGGATCTCCATTGCAGCCGCCGGCCAAAGGGGTGAACTGCGCCGTGCCGTCGGCCGAGCGGTACTCCGTGCCCAGAAGCGCGGAGCCGTCGACGAGTTCCAGCCATACGGTGGGCAGGGTGCGGGGCGCGAGGGGTTCGTGGCGAACGCTCAGTCCCAGCAGCTTGTCGACTTCAAAGGTCCGCCGGCCCTCGGGAGCGTCGACCGTGACGGCCTTGGCGTCCAGCGCCGTGAGCACGCCCGACACCGGATCGCCGGTGAGCGGCTGCACCTCGACGTTCGGCTCCGAAGCGGCAAGCAAGCTGCAAAGCAACAGAGAGACAAACATGGGCCTATTGCCTGAATTGGATTATTGATGCAGTGGTGGATTGTGGAACAGTTCGCGGCCTTCTACGGGCGGAAAACCGGGCTGTGCGTTGGTCGCCCTTGTTCTGCGAATATTACGGGATTCAATCGTTCTGTCGGATCGGATTCTGCGGAATCTCAGAAGCGCGGGCTTGGATCGCTTACTGGCTGCCTTCGGTGGCGAGTTTGCGGAAGTACTGTTCGACGACGTCGCGGTAGTGGGAGGGAAATTCGCGGCCGATCTGCTGCATGGCCTCTTCGCGCTGCTTCGGGGGAAGATTGCCCCAGCCGGCCTGGTTGCCGAGGTTGCGCCGCGTGACCTCGCCCTTGCCCTTGCCCGCCATCGGAGTGCTGTCGGGCGCGGGGGATTGCGGTTGCATGTTTCCGCCTTGGGAGGCCTGCTGCTGCTGTTGCTGTTGTTGGGCCTCGCGGTCCTTGATGAGCTTGTCGAGGGACTTGATCACGCCGTCCTGGATCGTGCGGACTTTGGGGCCGGCGCGGCCCAGATCCAGACGGCGCTCGATGTCGTCCATGCGGCGCGCGATATGGTCGAGAGAGTCTTCTTTGAGCGCGCGGAGATCGGACTGCATGAGGCGTGCGAGAATTTGGTAACGGCGCGGGCCCTGGTCGTCGCGTTCGAGGAGCCGCTCGACGGCCTCGATTCCCGCATCCTGCAACAGTAGCCGATGGCAGGCGACGCCCTGGTAGAACAGGAGCGTGGCCGGATCGACAACGTCCTCGGGACGGAGGGTCTCGAGTTGTTCCAGGGCCTCTTCAAAAAGCGACTGTTGCGCCAACCAACGGCCGTACCAGAGACGAAGATTCGCGGTCATCCAAGCCGGAGCGGCGGGGTCCGACAGCCACTTCTGCGCGGGGAGCGAAGCCGAGGCGCGGGGCTGGGCGCAGATTTCGGCGAGTTGCCGCGCGTGCTCGTCGGCCAACGCCGCCAACCGGACCACGCGCTGGAGCAGATCGAGGCCCGAGGGACGTTCGGACGGCGGCCAGAGTGCCGCGGCCCGTTTGAGGATCTCCGGCCCGGCGTGCGCTGCGCTGGAGCCAGGAGAAGACCTCGTCGCGCACGGCGTCGGCGGCGGCGCTTGCCAGGACGCGATCGCCGGCAGCGTGTCGTCGACGGGATCGGAGGCGCGGCAAGGAACCGGCCCGGCCGAAGCCGCGGCAAGCGCGAAAGCCAGCATGAAGCGCGAAAGTTTCATTGGTTCTTCCCCAACGACAGATCGCGGGTGATCTTGTAGACTCGCTGCTGCCGCTCGGCCAGAAGGCGGAGGGCCTGGATCAAGTCGGCGTCCTGGGCCTGCTCGCCTTGGATGAGCTTCGAGTAGCGGTCGGTGCGGAGATTGATGCGGAATTGCAGGGAGCGAATCATGCTGCAGCTCGGCCAGAGCGTCGACCAGCGGCGGCTCCTGCGGCTCGCCCGCGGGCGGCGGTCCTTGCTGTTGCTTCTTCTTCTCCAGGTCCTTGATCGCCTTCTGGAGCGATTTGATCATTTCTTCCAGCGCGGCGATGACCTCTTCCTCGATGCCTTGAGTGATCGTGTCGACCTTGGCCGCAGCCAGTCGCTGGACGACTTGCTGAATGTCCTGGCGGAGCTGGTCGAGGGCCTCGGGAAAGGCCACGGCGGTGCCGTCATCGCGCAAGCAGCGCCATCGCCTTGTCGGCCTCCAGATCGATCTGGGCCTCCTGCGTGCTCAAGCGTCCGGCCTCGACTTCGTGGCTGTTGGTGCGGTTGGCCGGCGGGACCTTGTCGAGCTTGATCGTGCCTTCGAGCACGAGGCGCTGCATCTGGAGCATCTTGGCGAAACGAGCCTCCAGCAACGTGAGCATGCGTTGGATCTCTTCTTCGCGAAGTTGACGAAGGATCTCTTCCAAGTTGGCCTTGGCCTGCTCGAGCTCGCGAATCGCTTCTTCCTGCTTCTGCGCGCGCCCTTGCGCTGGGCCTCCTTGAGCTTCTCCTCGGCTTCGCGCATGCGATCGCGCGCCGCTTGAAGACGTTTGCGCGCGGGGTTCTGCTCGTCGTCTTGGGGCGGCGCATCGCCCTGAGGTTGGCCGGGGTCCTGTTTCGCACCCTGGGGCTTTTCGGGAGATTCCCCTTGGGCGCGTCCCTGCCCCTGGGCCGGGTCCTGGCTTTCTCTGGGAAGGAGCCTTGCCTGGGCTGGCGTCGGAGGGCTTGGCGGACTTTGCCGGACTGGGTGAGGGCTTTGCCTTGGACGGCGCGTCGCCTGGGCTCGACTTCTTTCCCCCTGCTTGTCGCCCTGTTTGCCGTCTCGCTTGCCGTCTTGCTTGTCGGAAGGCTTGCCTGCTTGCGACTCCTTGCCGGACTGGGTTTTGCCCCCTCGGCTTGACCGCTCTTGGGCATCGGCGCGGAGGGGCTGGCGTCCGGCTCCTTGACGTCTTTCTTTCCGGGCGTCTCGGGCTTGCCAGGGGTCTCGGGGGTGGGCTTGCCGGGAGCCGCCGCGGGTTGCGGTTCCTCGTTGGCCTGGAGGTCCTTGCGCCAATTCGCCGGTCTTCTCCGCAAGCTTGCCTTGCTCGGGGGCGAGCTGCTTGAGATTCCCCTCGCCCGCCGTGCGGCCTTGAAGGCTCTTCTGCTGGTTGAGGATCGTTTCCAGTCGCTTGAGATATTCGCGGAGGCGGGCCTTTTCCGATTCCAGACGCTTGGAGCGGTTCTCGCTCATGAGGAGCTCGAGCAGCGCGAGGAGATCCTTTTGCAGGTGGGTTTGATTGTCGACGGCGCGGGCGAGCTGGTCCTTGCGGAGCAGGTCGACGAGCGTTTCGAGTTGCACGGCGATGAGCTGGTCCTTGCTCTGCGCGACGGCCTTGCGCAACAGCGCGGCACGGCGCGGATCGGTGGGAGCGTTGAGCTCAGCCATCCGGAGGAGGAGTTCCTCAAGGCGTTTGAACTTCTCGGCGACCTGTTCCTGTTCGGCGACGAGCCGATCGGCCGGCGGGGCCGCGGGCTTGGCCGGCTCCTGCGGAGCTTCGGGACGAACGACGCTGGGGCGAGGCTGCGCATGGGCGATGGCTGCGGTGAGAGCCGCGATACCGAGGGCGGAGACCGCAAACAGGCAGTATTTTCCGGCGTGGGCCATCGCGGTTACTCCAGCAGACTGCGGAGCCGCTCTTTGCGGCGGTTCTCGGTTTCGGCATCGACCCGATCCTGGGCCTGGATGATCGATCGCAGCAGCTCGACGACCTCGTTGAAGTCTTCCAGTTCGATCATCCGCGCCAGCACCTGGCGCATGGCGAGCAGGATGGCGTCGGACTGTTGGACGACTCGGGCCAGGGCCTCGGGCGCGGCGGCGGGGTCGGCCATGGCGGCGTCGAGGCGGTCCAGGCGGCGGTCGAACTCGGGGAAGAGCTCTTCGGCGATGCGGCGGAGCGGATTGGCGATGCCCTGCTCGAGCCGGGCCTTGAGTTCTTCGGTGTCGATGCGGTTGTTGATCAACTCTTCGCGGATGTCGGCGATGGCGTCGGCCACGCCGAGTGTCTCGTGGGTGTCCTTCACGCTGTTCTGCGCCGCCCACTGAACCTGCGTACGGCGCTGCGCCGACCTGCCGCTGGGGACTCAAGGGCGGCTCGGAGGCCGGCTTGTCGCCCGGTTCCGCGCCCGACGGCTTGGCAGAATCGCCGGGAGAACCGAGGCGGGCCAGGGCTTCGCGCGTCCCGGCCATGTCCTCGATCACGGCCTCGAAGCGCTGGCGCAGGACCAGTTCGCGCGCCTGGAGCATCGTGCGAAGTTGCTCAGGAGTGACCACGTCGAGCAGCCAACGGTCGCTGGTGCCCACGTTGGGCCCGGGCGGCAGGTCGTGGCGGTCCTCGGCCTTCACGCTCACGGCCAGCTTCTGGCCCGGCTTGAGGTCTAGGGGCGCACGTCCAACACACGCTGCTCCAGGGGTAGCTCGGTGGCATTGCCCTTGGGGGCGGCGATCGGAGCGGTGGCCGGCGCACGCTGGTCGACGGCGTACTCAAACCACACCTGCGCCAGCCCGTAGTCGTCGGTCACGCGGCCGCTGGCGGGCAATTGGGCTTGCGGCGTGATCGCCGCTCCGATGCCGCGCAACAGAATGGCCAGCTCGGGACGACGGTCCTCGAGGGCGGAGATGGTCACTCGGACCGGCTCGCGGCTCTTAATGCCGTCCGTGTCGAACAGCGTGAACTGCAGCGTGGCGTCCTTGTCGAGCTTGTCGAGAACGTATTGGAACGAGCGTGGATTGGCGGGGTCCGTGGGCTTGAGCGTTCGAAGCGGCGCGGGGGTCGAGGCTTCCGCCGTGGAAGTATCGGCCAACACGCGCACGAGGTCCTTGTTGGTCTCGCGCGAAGCGTCACGCGGCTGCCGGCCGGCAGTTGCATCAGTCCGCTGTACGGAAAGGATCGCTGAGGTCGGCCGATGTACGAGGGGTACTCGCAATCGAGGAGCAGTTCGACGATGGCGGGGTTGTCGACGACCTCGATGGAAAGGTTCCGCACCGCGTCATCGCCGCCGACGACGTCGAAGGTGACCGGGGCGAGCAGTCCGCGGAAGGTGTAGGAGAACTGCTGGAAGCGGTCGCGCTCGGGATCGGCGGTCCCGTCGCGGTTCATCGGCTTGCGCCCGCCTTCGTGGTATTGGATCTCGACGACGTCCGGAACCAGCGGCATGGCGAGATCGGCACGCGCGACGATGTCGAGATCGGTTCCCTTGGCGACCTTGGTGGTGCCGTCCTCGAAGCCTTCGATCTCCAATCGCGCGAAGCGGGGCCAGAGTTCGTTGCTCAGCGCGAAGGTTCGCCGTGCCCACACGGCCACCAGCCCGGGCTGGGCGAGGGCAAAGGCGAGAAGGGAGAGGGTCAGGACGAGGGCGGTCAGAGCGCGGCGCCGCAAGGGGCGGGGGTTGAAGATGGAGTCGAGCCGCACGTGGGCCAGGGGCTGCGGGCCTGGTGGAAGGTCCTGCGCGCAACAACGTTGGATCGTACGGGTCAGCCGCCCGTTGGGGCTCGGCCAATTCCACGGCAGTCAGCAGGCTGTCGCGGAATTCGGGATAGCGGCGCTCGAGCAACAAGGCCATGCTCGAGTCGCGGAGCGGCACGACAAGGCGGCGGAGGATCAGAGTCGCGACGACCGCGGCCAGGCCCGCGAGGATTCCGACCACGGCCAAAGGCGCGGGCCGGTGGAAGGCTCGAAAAACCAGTCGATCGCCAGGCTCGCCCAGGAGGCGGCTCCCAGCCAGACGATTGCGCGCCGAGAGCCCCTCGAGCCAGACGTAGCGGCGGATGCGACGGCGCAGCGCAGCGAGCGTGGCTCGGATCTCGGGGGCGAGTTGGACGCGTTGATCGGTCATGGATTGGCAATGCGATCGGGAGTCAGGAGGAACCTAGGATCGAGTTCAGGCAAGCTTGAAGAGCCTCCGGAGCAACCATTCGAGGCACAATACGGCGCTGAGCGCGAGCATCATGGCGCGGAGCCACGAGCGTTCCCAGAGCGGATTGGGAGCCGACGCGAGGATGCTGGTCTTGGTGCGGTCCTTGAGGTGGGCCAGCAGCGGGTCGGCGGCGTCGCGCGCCAGGCTGCGTCCAGGTCGCTGTAGTACTTTCCGCCCGATCCTTCGGCGATGCGGCTGAGCAGCACGTCGTTGCGCTGCGGGTTCTCGCGTTCCAGGTCCGGCACGCGGACCTGGAGACGCCGCGAGAGGCGTTCGTCGCTGTCGGGCACCGGCAACTCCAGGCGGTAGGCTCCCTCCTGAAGCACCGTGAGCTGGCCGGTGAACATCCCGGCGCGGCTGGGATCGGGTCGCAGCGAAAGGGTTTCGACGCCGCGGTCGGGCTGAATCACTTCCACCGGCACGCTGGTGGCGGTCAGCGGCTGCAACTGGGCATTGGTAAGCTGGGCGCGAATCTGAACGGTGTTGCCCAGCAGGTAGCGGGCCTTGTCGAGCACGAGCATGCCGCGGCTCGACTGGCGGAGCAATCTGCCCTGGGAAACGTGGCGCAAGAGTCGCGTGTAGAACTGCTCGTAACAGCCCCTCGCCGATGCGCGAAGGCGCCACATCTCGCCGCTGCCGAGATAGAAAGACGCGCCCGGAGCCGTAGAATTGGCCGACGAAATAGGGAGGCTGCTCTCCGGTCGCACCGGCCTGGGCACTGGCGAAGCGCGCGTAGACGGTGGCGCCGGGCTTGACGCCGCGGATGGGGAAATGACCGTAGACGCCGGGGAAACTCGCCCAGGCCTGCTGGCTTGCCAAATCCTCGCCCGCCAACCAGAGGAACTCGGCTTCGCGCCCTTCGCGCGTGAAATCGAGCGGCGCCGGTTCCTTGCCGAGGAAAGCGCCGGCATCCACCACCGAAACGCGGCGGTGGAATTCGACGGGGTATAAGGCGCGGAACTTGTCGAGAGTTGGGGCCTGGATCCAACTGTTGACCGCCTGGCCCGCGTGGACCGGGCCGGGGATCACGATCAGTCCGCCCCCCTGCTCCGCCACCCAGCTTTCGAGAAGGTCCACCTGCGACGCCAAAAGCGCCGTCCACTGGGGATCGAAGGCTGCTACGGCGTCGTAGGCGTACATTTCCTCTCGGGTGGAGGGAAACTCGTCGAGAAGCTTGTTGGCCTCCTGCGATACCCCTTCGGCGCCGGTCTGGAGGAGGACGTCGACCGTGGACGATTTGTCGCGGTAGAGGAGCGACTTGAGGAACTGGTACTCGCGCGAGGGCCCGCCCGCGACCAACAGCACGCGGTTGCGGCGATCGACGATCTCGACGTCGGCCTCGCGCTGATCGTCATTGGGATTGCGATCGGGCCGTGCCGTGGCGACGCGAAGGATCAATTGGCGGCGGCCGGTTTCCGTAGGCGTGAGCTGAAAGCGGACGGCAACGGTGTCGCCGTCGCGTCCCAGGGTGACCTGTTGTGTCTCGGCGACTTGTTCCGCGCCGCTGGCAGGGTCGCGGACCGCGAGCTGCACGTTCACCGACTTGCCGGACATGCCCTCGGCCTGGATCAGGCCGGTCACCGCATAGGGATCGCCGGGATGGGCGCGCTCGGGAGCCTCCAATTCGTACACGCGAACGTTGGTGGGGCGTTCGGTCGAGCCGACGCCCACCGGAAAGATCGGGATCCGCGCCTCGGAGGCGAGTTCGATTGCGGCGTCCACCGACGGTCCGGCATTCTGGCCGCCATCGGTGACCACGACGACGCCGGAAACCGGCGTGCCGCGTTCCTCGGTGAGCACCTGGCGCAGGGCCTGGCCCAGTCGCGTCTCCTTGCCCGAGGGCCGCAGGGCCTGCGGCCAATCGATCGTACTGCCGTGCGCCGTGAGCTGCCGAGTCGGGGTGAGTGCCGCCGCGTCGTCGGGAGCGTCGTCGGGAGCGTCGGCCGGGAGGCCCTCGGACGATGCGTTGTCCGCGGGGCCGAGCTTGGCGAGCGAGGCGATCCGGGAGACGGCCTCGTCGAAGCGCATCACGACCACGTCGTGGGTCGCGCGGAGCTTGTCGAGGAACGCGGTCTGCTCGAGGGCCGCGGCCACTCGTCGCGCGCGGCTCGACGAGTCTGGCGCGACCGACGTATCGGTGTCGGACAAACCCATGCTCAGGCTCGTGTCGGCGAGCACCAGGACGCGGGAATTCTCGACGACTTCGCGCTCCACGCGCCATTGCGGCTGGAGGTAGAGCACCAGCAGGCCGAGGACGGCGACCGAGCGAAGGCCGGTCAGCAGCCAGCCCAGCCAGGGGTGGAGCTCCGCCGCATCGCGGCGGTACATCGCGCGCACGAAGAGCATCACGGCCAGGCAGACGAGGATCGGCAGAATCCAATCGGAGTTGGTCTGGATGCGTCCCCACTGGAAGCGGATGCGCGTAAGGTCGGCGGCCAGGAGCGGCAGTCCGGGATGGATCATCGGGCGCCTCCTGAGGCCGTGCCGGCCCGGTTCGACGGGGGATGGTAGCTGGCGGACCAGGCGAGAATCTGCTCTCCCACAAGCACCAGCAAAAGAACGATCAACAGCGGCCGGCCGAGATCGAAGCCGGCGCGCTGGGCAGGGTCGTACTGGAAAGCCGCAGCCGGGTAGAAACGGTAGCGAACGTCGCTGAGGCGTTCGGCCAGATCGGGGCCCATGAGGGGCCGGAGGTCTCCCTCTTCGGCCTCCACGTTGTAGGCCCAATGGCGCGATTCGTCGCGGCCGTCCTTACGTAGCAGCTTTGCCTGGTAGATTCCGCTGTGATTGGTAGGGACCAACGTGGCGACGAGCTTGCCGCTGGGGGCCAGCGTGGCTTCGGTGGTCGCGGTCGCAGCGGCGGCTTCTTCGGGCGTGGTGAAGCGAACCTGCGGCTCGTACTGGGAAGGATCGAGCGCCAACTCGATCGGCGCACCGACGACCTGGGGCAGGTCCGCGGCCGGCCGCCGCGCCAGATACGACTGAAGTTCGAGCATGGTGACGATGAAGCTGGGATTCTCCCGCGCCCAGTTGTTCCAGGTGGGAGCGGCCGTCGTCAGAAAGGCAACCACTCGGCCGCGGCCAAAGCGGCGCTCGACGACCAGTGGGTCGCCGTTGCGCAGCCGGGCGAGCACGTCCACGGCGTTGTCGCCGCCCGCTTTCCAGCCTTTCGCCGCGGCAATGTAGCGGCTGATGTTGACCAGCGGAAGAAAGCTATTGCGATTGCCGGAAAAGACCTGGAAGATCGGGTGCGCGGTGACTTCCAGATCGGGAGCCTTCTCCAGGTAATCCACGAAGAGTTCCTTGGGCCGGCCGATGGGCAGGGGAAACAGGCCCTGGCCGTCACGGTAGAGTTGGGCGTTGATCGCGTCGGGCTGCGTGCGCTCGCCGAGGAAGAAGGCCAGCCCGCCGCCGGCCTGAACGTACTGTTCCAGCGCCGCGACCGCCGACTGATCGAGGCGATCGACGTTGAGAAGGTAGACGGCGCGGAAGGCGTCCAAGGGGTTGGCGCTTAGGTAGCGCGGGTTTTCGATGCGGGGGTTGATGCCGGTGGTCACCGGCCCCCCGGGGTTGAACACGGCGCTGAGGTAACGCGCGTCCTGGGCCTGGCTGTCGCCGTCCACCAGCAGCACGGGAAGCTGCAAGGGAACGCTGATCACGGCGAAACGGAAGTTGTCGGCGGCCACCGCATCGGCCTCGAGCCGCGCCGTGACCTGGTGCTCACCGGCGGTGACGAAGCGGAGGGGAAATCGCTCGCGGACGGTTCCCCGCGGCGGGGATGCTGGGGATGGTGATCGCGGGCTGGGCCTGGCCGTCGGCTTCGATCAGCACGGCGACGTCCTTGACCGGGGCATTGCCGAAGTTCTCCACGGCGACCTCGGCAAAGAAGAAGACGGAGGCGGCGCGCGTCTCGGAAAGCGGCGTGAGGGCGGTCACGGCGAGGTTGGGACGCTCCGCGTCGACGCAGTCGATGAGGTGAATTTGAGTACCGGCGTCGGACCACTGTTTCAGTCGCTTGCCGAGCGCGGCGGGGTCGTTCCACTCCCGCGCGCGGAAGTCGGACACGAGATAGACGACGCGCTGTTGGGCGTTGTCGTTGGCAGAAAACTGATCGATCGCATCCAGCGCGGCCGAGGGGCCGGCGGCGGATTCCGAGGGAACCAGCGGGGCCACGACTTCGTGCACGCGCGCGGCGAACTCGGCATCCACAGGTTCCTGGAACAGATCCGGTTGCGTGCCGCGCTCGGGGCGGCCCGCTTGGGAGAACCGCAATAGGGTGAACGTCTGCAAGCCCTCGCGGCCGACGGCGTCGGCGATTCGCTGCACCACGGCCTTGGCCTGATCGAAGGCGCTGGTGTCTTGCCAGCGGTCGGACATCGAGAAACTGTCGTCGAGCAGGACGACGTGGTGGGTGGCGTCGCCGAACCACCCGGAGAACCGGCCGCGAAGTCGGGGCTGGGCGACCAAGAGCACGATTGCGGCGAGGATCGCCATCCGCAAAGCCAGCAACAAAAGCTGTTTGAGCAGGACCCAGGTGCGGTTCTTCTTCTGGCTCTGCCGAAGGAATTCCATCGCGGCCCAACGCACGCGGCGGTGGCGAAGCATGTTGATCAGGTGGATCAACACGGGTATGCCCACCAGGAGCATTCCCCAAAGCAGCGGTGCGTGGACGAAAGTGGTCATGAGGAGCGGTTCAGGTACGATGATGGGTGGCGAGGCGGTGGTTGAGGAACGACGCCAGCGCACTGCCCAAGGACTGGCTGGTGCGGAGCAAGACGTAATCGACGTTGTGTTGCGCGCAGCCGCGGCGGACCTCTTCCAGGTACTGTCCGAGTGCGGCGAGGTAGCCCTCGCGCAGGGCCCGGGGATTGCAGGCAAGCTGTTCGGGCACCTCGATCCCGTCGAAGCGCGTGGCGCCGTTGAAGGGAAAGTCCAGTTCGTCGTCGTCCAGCACGTGGAACACCATCACGTCGTGGCCGCGGCGCGCAGCAGGCGGAGGCCCTGGAAGAGCCCCTCGCGCTCGGCAAGCAGATCGGAAACCAACACCATCATGCCGCGGCGGGGATACGTTTCGGCGGCACCGCGGAGGATGGGGTAGAAATCGGTCTTGTTCTTCGGTTCGCTGACGTCGAGGGCTTGGAGGAGCGAGTCGAGATGGTTCGCGCTTCGTGCGCTGGGGCACGCTCTGCCGCACGCTCTCGTCGAACGAAACGCAGCCCACGGCGTCCTGCTGCTTGAGCACAAGGTAGGCCATACTGGCGGCCACGGTGCAGGCGTATTCATGTTTGGTCATCGCCCCCGAGCCGTACTGCATGCTTCCCGAAACGTCCACCAGAAGCGTCAGGCGAAGGTTGGTGTCTTCCTCGAATTGCTTGACGTAGAAACGATCCTGCTTGGCCCAGACTTTCCAATCCACGTAGCGAAGATCGTCTCCCCAGGTGTACTGCCGATGCTGGAGGAACTCGATCGACTGGCCGAAGTAGGGGCTGCGGTGCAACCCGGAAAGGAACCCCTCGACCACGTGGCGCGCACGGAGATCGAGGCGACTGATGCGCTGGATCGCTTCGGGTTGGAGAAAGGTCTTGGATTGGCTCATCGGCGGAGCAAGGCGAGGCAGCTTGCGAACTTAGGGAGGACCGCTTGGATCATGGTTTTTCGGTTCGACGTTGGCAGTCTGAGGCCCTGCCAGGATCGGCCTTGACGGGCGGGCCGATCCCGAGGCGACTAGGAGGCAAAGATCTGTTGAAAGCGTTCGTCGCGCGTGAGTTCGTCTTCGCGCGTGGGGGTGTTCAGCCAGCAAGCGGTCGATCACCTGATCGGGCGTGATCCCTTCGCTCTCGGCCGGGAAGCTGAGCACGAGGCGATGGCGGAGCACCGGCTTGGCGAGGGCCTGAAGGTCCTCGACGGCGACGTGGGTGCGTCCTTGGAGCAACGCGCCGGGCCTTGGCGCCGAGGATCAGGAACTGGACGGCCCGCGGGCCGGCGCCCCAGCTCAACTGCTCTTCGATGAAATCCGGAACGCCCGGCTCGCCCACGCGAGTTTGGCGAACGATCGAGAGCGTGTAGCGAATCAGATGCGGCGAAACGGGCACGCCGCGCACGATCCGCTGCAATTCGAGGATGTCGTCGGCCGAGAGGACCGGCTCGACGGAGTCGGTGGCCGTGGCGGTCGTGCGCCGGGCCACTTCGAATTCCTCGTCGAACGTCGGGATACTTGACGAAGACCTTGAACATGAAGCGGTCTTGCTGGGCCTCGGGCAGCGGGTAGGTTCCTTCCTGCTCGATCGGGTTCTGCGTGGCGAGCACGAAGAACGGGTCGGCCAGCTTGTGGCGCACGCGGCCCACGGTGACTTGCCGCTCCTGCATCGCTTCCAGCAGCGCGGCCTGCGTCTTGGGCGGCGTGCGGTTGATTTCGTCGGCCAGGATCACGTTGGCGAACAGCGGGCCCTGGAGGAAGCGGAACTCGCGGCTGCCCGGTCGCGCGGTTCTCCTCGATGATCTCCGTGCCGGTGATGTCGGCGGGCATCAGGTCGGGCGTGAACTGAATGCGGCTGAACGACAGGTTGAGCGTCCGCGCCAGCGTGCTGATCATCAGCGTCTTGGCCAGCCCCGGCACGCCTTCCAGCAGGCAGTGGCCCGCGGCTGAAAAGCGAGATCAGCAGCTCGTCGATCACCTCGTGCTGGCCGACGATCACCTGGCCGAGCTGCTCGAGGATTTTCCGCTCGCGCGGCGCCGAGCTTGTCGATCGCGGCGTTCGTCGTGGTGGGAAAGACCTCGTGGTCGTGCGTCATGAAGAGTCACCTTGCAAGGGCGCGGCTGAAGTGCGGCGGGCGCGACGGCTGGCGAGCGCGTTAACGTTGATAGATGGGCAGCGCCGCGTTGTCGAGTTGAAGGATGGTAAGGTTGATCGCCGTCGTATAGACCGGCCCGATGTAGCCCTGGGTCCAGGACCCGTCGGGATTGGCTTCCTTCACGAGGCGGCGTGAAGATCTTCTCGCGGTATTCCTCCCAGCGCTTGCCCCCTTCGCGATATTGCACCTGGGCGTAGTAGTAGTGGGCGTAGTGCCAGTGGCCGAAACCTTCGTTGCGAGATGTTGCCGAGGTTCCTCGTGCAGTAGTCCTGCAGCCTGGGCACCAGCTCGTTGTCGTATTCGCCGGCGTTGAACAGGCAGGCGATGGCGGCGGCGGTGATGGCCGGTCGGCCGCCGCCGCCCTTGATGTTGTACTGCACGCCGCCGTCGGGCAGCGTGCAATCGCTGGATGTACGGATGGCCTTGTCGATGATCTCCTTGGGCACGGGGATGCCGGCGTTGCGGCAACCGCGCAGGCCCTGGACCTGCGTGATCGTGGTCGAGCCTTCGTCGAAGCCCTGGCCGTCCTTGGCGCTGACGTATCCCCAGCCGCCGGCCTCGGTCTGGGCCTCGCCGCAGAACTGCACGGCACGCGTGAGCACGTCGACCAATCTGCTGCGCGGCGTTCGAGGTCTTCCTCCTCGCCGAGCACTTGGGAGAGGAAGAGCATGCGAGAAGCCGTGGCCGTAGGTGTAGCGATCGTCCTGCTGCGGATCGCCGATCAGACCGTTGGGCCGGCTGCGGTCGAGCAGGTAGTCCACGGCGCGCGCGGATGTTGGTCGGCGTACTTGCCTTGGGTGGTGGTCGAGCCTTCGGCCAAGCAGGGCGATGCCGGCCATGGCGGTCATCGCCGTCGGGTACTTGCCGTTGTTGGCGCTCCAGGTTCCTCGGCGCGACTGGTGCGCGGCGAGCCAATCCAACCCGCGCTGCACCACGCGCTGCACTTCCGGGTCCTTGGACGGAGCCGCGGCCGAAGCGGCGCCCTGGTGGGCGCCAGCGAGCATTGCCAGGGCCAGGGTGGCGGCACCCACGCAAACCAAGCGCGAGCGCGTGCCGCTGCCCAGCGAAGATCGCGCCGCAAACCGTTTGGATACCGGTTCCCAAAGCGGCGCCCAATGCTCCTGGGATTTCAAGATCGCGCTCATTTCTTGGCATCCTTGGCGGAAGGCGGTTCGATCTTGTCGGCGGGCTTGTCGCGGGATTTGTCGGCGGGCTTGTCGAGCTTTGGTTCCGGTCGATCAAGGCGGCCAGGGAGCGGGGCCGAAGGGATCGGCTCACGCGCGGCACGCCGCGGCCGTAATCTCTCAAAGCGCGGCTGAATCCCTTGAGGATGGCGGTGGTGGCCTTGACGGGCTTGGGCGGCTCGTCGGTCAGGGTGAGGGTGAGCACGTCGCGTTGGAGCTGAACCTCGATGGTCTTCTTGTCGGGGTTGGCGAGGAGGCGGAAGTAACCGAGCCCCTCATAGGTGTCGTCGGGCTGGAACAGTCGCCCCGTGCGCTTGTCGATCGCCGCCAGCACGATCTGCGGCTGGCCCGACGTCTTGATGCGCGACTCCTGCACCCCGCAGGCAAACATCAAAAGCGGCAGACGCGCGGGCTGATTGAGGATCAGGAACTGGTCCTCGATTATCGCGGGATCGTTCCAGAGCTTCTTGCCTTCGCGGTCGAAGCCGTAGACGTGGGCACGGCTGATCGGCCGGATCATCACACCCTGCAGACCATACGACTGGGGACGATTGCCGCTGCGGCGCTCGATGCCATTGAGCACCAGCACGGTATTGTCGCGCGAGCGAAAGAGATGCATATCGGAGATTGCGCGTTCGCTGGCCAGCGGAACGTCGATCAGCCGAGTGCCATCGGCAATGTTCAGAAGCGAGAAGTGCGCGGTCGGCTTTGCCGGCTGGAATACGCCGACCCACTGTGCCCCAAAGGTGCTCATCCGCGATTCAGCGGGAAAATTCGCCGACCAGACGGGGCGGTTCTCCCAGGGATCGATCAGTTCCAGGGCGGTTCCGTTGCCGGCATTTCGCCAGGCAAGCACGCAATGGCCGAAGGGGGCCTGACGCTCGTTGGCCGGGGGCAGGCTGCGCGTTCTCAGCAGCTTGCCGTCGGCGGGTCGGAGAACCATCGCCGGCGCGTTGTCCGGAGGCTGGACGATCAGGTACTCCCGGTCGCCGAACACTACGCTGTCGGGACGCGCGTCGTCGCGCGTCCAGAGAATCTCGCCGGTGAGCGGATCGACCCCGTACAAACGCTGGAATCGCTGGTAACACACCAGTTGCTCGGTGATCGCCGAGGGGACGTTGGTGGGAAAGCCGACCGAGCCGAACTGCGGGTAGCCGCGATAGACGGGCCCAAGGCCGGCGCGGTTGGCACGCACGCTGCGACGGCTGGCGGCGCCGGCCTGGTCGTCCAGATCCTGGGTCCAGAGCATGCGGGGACTGGTCCCCTCGGGCACCAGCGTATCCAACGCGACGATCTTGGTGCCCATGACGACCAGGAGGAGGTGGTCCTGGACCACGGTGCGCCAGAAGGCGGGAGTCATCGGCGGAGCGCCTTGGCGCATCAACTCGGAAAGGTTGAATTGCCAGCGAACGTTGCCCCAGCCGTCGCGCGCCGTGAGCAAAGGCGGGCTATGGTTGACGTCGAGTTGCAGTTCGTCGAAGAAGGGAGCGGTCGGCCCGAGGTACTGGATGGTCGTGGTGCCGTACGGCGTCGAGGTGGAAGCCTTCTGCGGCTCGCGTGTGAGGGCCACGCGGCTGGTGGGCCAGGCGGAGGCGGGCCGAAGTTCGCGCACCACCGGATCGTCGGCCGATAAGGCTTCCAGCAACTGGCGGCCGGTCTTGCCGTCGAGACAGGCGACGTCGGCGAACTCGCTCGCCAGCCGGGCATAGCAACGGGCGGCGGCGTCCGTCAGCTTGGCGTCGCGCAGGAGCGCGGCCAGTTCGGCCAGCGCAGCGGCGCGGCGTGCTGGGTCGCGGGAGTGCACGCCACGGCGGAGCTGGAATTCGGCCTGCAAGGGACGTTCGGCGCGGCGCAGCCGGGCGACGAATTCGGCGTTGGCCTTTTCGGCGGTCGGCAGGGCGCCGAAGTAGTCGAGGTGGCGCTGGAGGGCGTCGAGCGAGCCGTCCTTCTTCGCCGCTTCGAAGCGCTCGGCCGCGACGCGGTCCAACTCGGCGTGCACGTCCGGCCCCGCGGCGGCGTGAAGCGAGGCGAGCTGCATCTGGATCCAGCGGTCGCGGCGGACCGAGTGCGATTTGTCGAGCGGTTCGAGCGCGCGGTGCTTGCGGTCCAGGTCGATCAGTTCGAGATAGCTGGCCAGGGCTTCCCGGTACTCGCCAAGCTTCTCATGGCCGCCGGCCACGAGGCGGAGCAAGGCGGCCTGCTGAGGCGGCTCGTCCACCAGGCCGCGGATCTCCTCTAGTTGGCCGCGATATTCGGCGAACTGGTTTTGAAGTCCCTCGAACAGAGCGTCGCGCAGAAGGTTACGCGCATTGGGACCGGGGGCGATCCGCAGCGAGCGGCGGAAGGCGGCCACGGCCTCGGAGAGCTTGCCTTCATCCCAGAGAATCTCGCCGCGCTGGGCCAGGGCCTCGCCGTCGTCGGGGTTGGTCGTCAGCCGTTGATCGACTTCCGCGCGGAGGGCGTCGAGCTGGTAGAAGGCGTCGACTGCGCCGGTGCGCTGCGAAATGATCTTGTCGTGGTAGCAGATCAGGTTCCCGGGTACCACTCTGCGCCGCGACTTGTAGCGATGTTCGATCTCGCCGCGGCTAAGGTCGACGGCGACGACCTCGGCCGATTCCAACGGCACGTAGTAGCGGTCGCCGTTCCTGAAGCCGGTGCCCGAGGGGACGGCGCCGTTGGGCCAGGCCACCTGTCGGCCGTCCCAAGCCGGCATTCCGCTCTCGAGGTTGAGCGCGCGGAGCGCGCGCCGGCCCACGAGCACGACCTTGTCCTTGTCGACGCAGGCCAGGTAGAGGTCTTCCTGGCGGGGCTTGCTCCAAAGGAGCTTTCCATCGACCAGATTCAGGCACTGAATCTCGTTGGAGTCGGCGGGCGTGACCAGCACGCGGCCGGAAACGAGCGTGGCGCACGAGTTGATCCAATGGGTGCCCGGCTCGGGATCGATCTGGGTTTGTGCATTGACCAGCGCGGGGCGACCGCGTTGCGGCGCCGGATCGTGCACGTAGTTGCTGTAGCCCCAGAGCAGCGAACGGTTGGCCGGATCGACGGCCACGATGGCGTTGTTGGCCGTAGGGCAGACCAGCACTCCGTCGGCATAGGAAGGCGAGACTCCGCCGAGTCGGCGGATCGGGTCTTGCATGACCTCGGAGTCGCTGTCGACGACGGCGAGATGCTGCGTCCAGGCCACTCCGCCGCTCTTGGCGTCGAGCACGGCCAGGCGGATTTCCCCCTTGTGTTCGGCGAGTACGTAGAGCTGTCCCGCCAGCGGCAGCGGGGGACCGAGGAAGAACATGCCGGCCAGGGGCAGGTTCAGCTCCTCCGGCGAGCCGCCCACGTGCCAGATCAGCTTTCCGCTCCGCACGTTGTAGGCCGCCAGGCGATTGTAGGGCTTGGGATCGTTGGGATTGCTGCGGCGGTTGGTGAAGAACATCTGCCGCGGTCCCCAGAGATTAATGTCCAGCGCCAGGTCCTCGACGGCAAAAACCAGTTGACCGTCGCTGGAAAAGGTCCCGAACGTGGCGTCGCCCCACATGCGCATGCGCAGGTTCGTGCCGATGTCCGTCTGCGGCTGTGTGCTGAATTGCACCTCGGGCGGCGGGTCCACGAGCGACTCGAACGGATCGTCGCACGGCACGTCCCACTGCCGCTTGCCCGTGACCAGGTCGACCGCCATGAGGTTGTGCGTGGTGCGCATCAATACGAGATTGTCGACCGCCAGCGGCTGGGAAGCGGGCAGCGCCCAGCGGTCCTGCTCGCGGAGCGATTGTTGGATCTGTTCGAGCATGGAATCGACGGGCGGGCCGCTTGTCGTCGGCACGCGCCACGAGAGACTCAAGAGCGGCCCGCTGCTGGCGGTTGCCGCATTCCGCGCCGCGTTGCCTCCATACAATAACCATTGCCGGGGCCGAAGCCCGGGGCCTTCCGCAATCTGGGCCGACGCCAGAAGCTTCTCCATCTCGCCGGTCAGGGCCAGCTCGGCGTTGCCCGCGCGGAGCCGAGCTTGCGGGAATTGCTTGCGGATCGCTTCGAGGATCGCCTTGCCTTTCTCCGGATCGCCGGCGCGGAACCAGCAGGCGGCCATGGTGATCGATAGTCCAGGCTCATACTGATCGACGATGGGAGCATTGTCCTTGAGGCGTTTGAGCATCAACGCTGCCGCCAAGGGACTTCCTTGATCCATTTGGCGCAGGGCCGACAGCAAAGTGGCCTCGTAGCCGGCCTGGGTGTGAAAGAATCGCCGCGAAACCTCGGCCAGCGCGGCCAGATCGCCCGACTGCACGGCCTGCGAGAGCATCTGCCGAGCGCATGCGCCGTACTGAAGTTCATACGATTGGCGCCCCTCGCGCGGCATTTGACCCAGCAAGGTCTGGGCTTGGGCCTTGAGGCTCAAGAGCGACTGCTTTCCGCTTCGCTTTTCCGGCGTATAGAAATAGTCTTCCGGAGCATCCAACAGCGAGCCCAGACAGCGGACCGCTTCGGCATACCGGCCCTGGTCTTTCAACTCGCGCGCACGGCTGAGCATCTGGCGGGAATTGCGATCGGGCGGGAGGAAAACGTCGCCCCCGCCCGCCGCGTCTTCGGCATCGGCGTCGGCAGACGCAGGGGCCTTGACCGGGTTATCGGCGGGCTTGCCCTCGGCGGCTGGAAGGATTGCCAGGGCAACGAACACGATCATCGCGGCGCGGCAGGGACCCCAACTCCATGGATCCTTTGTCATGACTCCTTGCTCCGGACGGGACGGGAAAGCACAGACACTTGCGACGGTGTCCTCCGCACCTCCCATTCTCTCCTCGGTACGTGGGCCGGCAAGCAGCGGGTGTCGACCGTCTGCGGGGCACAAGGCGGGATGGCAGTGGGCAGCGCGACTCAAGTGATTGCGAGACCTCTAGTTCCGGTTGGGATCGAGTTTGCCGGTTTCCCCACTCCTGCCCAAGCGCAAAGCCCCAGCGCCGAAAACCGCCGCGCGGGCGAGCTGGCTCGCGCGCGGCCTTCCCCCGGGAGTCGCCGGAAACCATAAACTCTTATCTCTGCAATTATTAGAAGATTTGACCGAGGTTGGCAAGCAAACCCCCGGTTGGCGACTGGCCGCGGGGCTTCGCGCGGCCGGTGAGGGGCATTCTGACGGTCGCGCAAGGGACCTGCGTTCCAGGCACGAAGCCCCAGCGAACCCCCAAGTCCGGAACAACCCGTCGCTTCGACATATTCCGGACCTCGATATCCCGGACGTCGAACGCCGTCGCACTACCGATCAGCCCGTGAAATCGGGGCAAAATCCGCTCGGCAAACACCCCGTTTTGGACCTCGTCCGGTGGTGGGCCGCGGGCACGCACCGGGAAAAAGGCGGGAATTTCGCGGAAAAACTGAGGATCCAGGGCGGTTTTTCCCGATTTTTTCGGGGTTTTGCACGATTGCCGGGTTGCATTTTTTCCCGAAGTGTTTCTAATCATGCCGTCCATTTCAGCGGACGGACGTGTGTTTTTCCCTAAAAACCTCGCATGGAGGGTCACGGAGTATGGCGAAAGCAGCAGCCGCAAAGAAACCGCTCAGCAAGTCGCAGATCGTCGCCAGCGTGGCGGAGACGTCTGGGATCTCGAAGAAAGAGGCCTCCGCGGTCCTCGAAGCACTGGTCGCCGAGATCAAGAAGAATCTGAGCAGCCGGGGGCCGGGCGCGCTTCACCATTCCTGGATTGGTGAAGATCGAGAAGAAGAAGGTCCCCGCTCGGCCCGCGAAGAAGGGGGTTCCCAACCCGTTCAAGCCGGGTGAGTTGATGGACGTTCCGGCCAAACCCGCCAGCGTCAAGGTCAAGGTTCGCGCACTCAAGAACCTGAAGGACATGGTCTAAGAACTTGCCTATCCCGGAACCGCCAGGACAGTCCTCCGCGGCCGGAAAAACGCTCCGGCGGCGAAGGTTCTGGGATCGGGTCCGAGAACCAAGCCAAGACGGTTGGCCCTGCGGCGTCTTTCGGCCGTGGGGCCCACCGTGGCGGTTCTAGAAAAGGTGGCAAGGACCGGCCTTCGTTCAAGGCGTGTCGAGGTTGCAGGCAAGAGCCGATGCAACCGCGCCGGTTCGGTGTGGCGAGCTCGTCATACCGCGAGTGAACCAGACGAGGCTCGGCCGCGGGATTCCGCCACTTGGGCTGAGTGCGCTGCCGTTGCGGTGGCCGAAATGTGTGGCAGGCTAGCACTCGAGGGATCTTTCGCGGCCGAGCCAGCGTTCTGGTTTCGGCCGGTGAAGCGGCGAACGCGTGGACCGGCGAACGCGTGGACCCGAGTGGATCGCCAATACGGACCACGCCGGCATCAATCACACGCCCCGCCTGCCGCATCCAGTCACCGGCGTGCCTGGGAGAGCATTCGGGCCAACAACTCCAAAGGGAGCCCGACGACGTTCGACGGGCTGCCCTCGAGGATGTGAACCCAGCCCAGCCGGTCTTGATAGCCGAACGCCCCGGCCTTTCCCTCCCATGCGCCCGAGGCCAGGTATTGCTCGATTTGGGCGTCGCTCAGGGCGTCCATGCGGAGCACGGTGACGTCGACCTCGGTGCCGCACTTGGCCCGAGGGCAGTTCCCATAGGCAAAGTCCGCTGAAGACACGGTGCTCGCGGCCCCGCAGCGACTGGAGCATGCGGCGCAGCCAGTCCTCCTCGTCGGCGGGCTTGCCGAGAATCTCGCCGTCGCACACGGCCACGGTGTCGCAGCCCACAACGATGCCTCTTGCCACGCGCCTCGCCACGTCGGCCGCTTTCTGATGGGCCAGGCGAGCCACGAGTTGAGCCGGCTCCTCGCCGCCGGGCAGGCCGCACTCCGCGGCCTCGCTCGGAGCGATGACCTCGAACGCGTAATGCGCTTCCGCCAACAACTCGCGCCTCCGCGGCGATCGGCTGGCAAGGATCAGATGCAAGCTGGAAGGGGAGTCGGGCATACGATGCGGTGGTTCGAGCGGGTCGCCCAGCGGCGCGGCTTCGAGTAGGATGAATAGGGCATTCTAGGGAAACGGGACGACGCGATGCAACCTCGCCGCGCTGCGGCAATCCCCGTTTTTCAGGAAGCTCGGCAGTCGGGATCGGTTCGCGTGGTTCGAGCCCCGCGGCCGCCGGCCCCGAGTGCGCAGGGGCCCCGCATACCGAGCAACCCGGGTAGGCTTGAGCCGCGATGGACGATCCGCCGCTTTCGATTCTGTATGAAGACAACCACCTGCTGGCGGTCGCCAAGCGCGCGGGTCTGCCCACAATGGGCGTGGAGGCGGGAAAACCCTCGCTCTTGGAGATCGCCCGCAAGTACGTCAAAGAGCGCTACCAGAAGCCCGGCAACGTGTATCTGGGAATCGTGAGCCGATTGGACGCGCCCGTGACGGGGGTGGTGCTCCTGGCACGCACCTCGAAGGCTGCTCGGCGATTGACCGAGCAGTTTCGCTCGCGCCAAGTACAGAAGGTCTATTGGGCGGCCGTCGAGGGGGCGGTGAGGCCCGAGTGCGGCGAGTGCGTGGATTGGGTGGGGCACGACGAACGGCATCGCCGCATGCATATCGTCGGAGCGACCATGCCCGGGCGCAGGAAGCCCGGCTCAGCTACCGGCGAATTGGCGCGCGGGGCGGCTTGTCGCTCCTGGAAGTCGAGCTGCTCACCGGACGCAAACACCAAATCCGTCTGCAATTGGCCAATCGCGGTTGGCCGATCGTGGGCGACATCAAATATGGAAGCCGGCGAAAATTCCCCGAAGGAATCGCCCTGCACGCGCGCCGCCTCGTCGTCGAACACCCGGTAAAAGGGGAACTCATCGAGATCGTGGCGCCAATCCCCAAGTCCTGGAGCAGCTTGGAGTTGCTCGATTAGCACCCAGGGCCGGAGCTTGGCGCGGGGGGACGGATTGGGTTAAGGTGTATGAATTGGGGGTAACGGTTTTCCGGCTGGATTCGTAGAAGCGGCGGCGCGTCGCTTCCCGAAGCGAACCAAAGCCGGCAGCGCGGCGAGACGCTCCCTCGATGCCAGGGTGTGAACGTTTACGGATTCGGGTAGGGCGTGCGGCGCGCCGGAAGTCGCCGGCATGCCGCGTGGGGTGAAGGGTCTGGTCCCAGGTTTTCAAGCGGTGAAGGCGCCACGCAAGTCTACCTTTGAACGCTGTGCGCTGGCCAGCGGCCTGCTCTCGCGCGAGCAGTGGGCCAAGGCGCGCGCGGTGCTGCTGCGCGCGACCAGCGCGCACGGCGCCGTCCACCGTGCCCTGGGAACAGCGCGTCGCCGACAAGGTCGTCGAGTTCGGCTGGCTCAATCTCTGGCAGGCCAAGCAACTGCTCGCCGGGCGGACGAAGTTCAACCTCGGTCCCTACTGGATCGTCGATTCGATCGGGCGCGGCGGGATGGGGCAGGTGTTCAAGGCCGAGCATGCGGTGCTCGGCCGGATCGTGGCCATTAAGGTGTTGCCGCGCAGCCGGTGTACGCCCGATGCGATCGCCAGCTTCACCCGGGAAATCCGCGCCCAGCGCGCCTCGACCACGAGAATCTGGTCCGCGCCTACGATGCGGGCGAAGACGGCAACGTGTACTACCTGGTCACCGAGTATGTGCCCGGCAGCGACCTGCGCAAGCTCGTGCGATCGCACGGGCCGCTGGAGATGACCGATGCGGCGAGTGTGATTGCGCAGATCGCTTGTGGATTGCAGCATGCGCACGAGCAGGGGCTTGTGCACCGCGACGTGAAGCCGGGAAACATCCTGGTCACGCCCGAGGGACGCGCGAAGCTCTCCGACCTCGGCCTTGCCGGGCCGCTTACCGGCGGCGTCGAGGCCGACCCGCGCTTCGGCCGCATCGTCGGCACCGCCGATTACCTCTCGCCCGACCATATCCAAATGCCTCGCGACCCCAAGCCCGCCTGGGACATCTATTCGCTGGGCTGCACGCTTTACTACGCGGTGACGGGCAAAGTGCCGTTTCCCGGAGGCACGACCGCCGATAAGGCCCAGGCGCATCTCCGCCTCCACGCGTTGGACCCGCGGCGGCTCAATCCCTTGCTCGAAAATCGCTTCGTGGAAGTGATTGCCGACATGATGGCCAAAAACCCCGCGCAACGAATCCCGTCGGCGGCTGAGGTCGCGGCGCGGCTGACGCCATGGGTGGATTTCCAGAGTGCGGGTTGGCGCCGCGAAGGCCGAGTAATGGGAGTCGCGGCCGCGCCGGCGAGCGTCGACGGGTTGGACCTCTCGGCCGAAGTCGTGCAAGAGCTCGGCGACATGGAAGACACGGTGCGGATCACCGACCTGCCCGAAATTCCCGCCTGTCCGAAGGAGGATCTCAGCCGAGATCTCGCAAACCACCCATCCCATGGCGGCGGCGATCGAGGAAACGCGCGTGGAGATGGATTTGAGCGAGCCAGAGGCCGAAGCGGCCCAGCCTTTGCTGGCACCTCTGACCATGCTGCTCGGCTTCCCTTTGGCGGTCGTGGCCGTCGTGCTGCTGGTGTGGTGGCTGGCGCGCGTCCTCTGATCCCCAAGCGATTTCCCAGGCTGCCAAAGCTCCGGCTCCCGCGGCCGCGGCTCAAGCTGCCGGCCGAGGGGCTCCGTGCCAATTCTGCCGTTGCGATAGGCAATTACGGGCTGCGGCTCGCCAGGATGAGGGGATGAGGGGCTCCGGCTGCCGGGGCGAATTGACAACCAGGTTGGGGACTCGGTAGTATTAAGGCTTCTCACCCCGGGTGGGATGCTGGACAGGTAGCTCAGCTGGTAGAGCACTGGACTGAAAATCCAGGTGTCGCCGGTTCAACCCCGGCCCTGTCCACTTGGCATAAGAACTGCTGAATCCTTGACTTAGGATACCTGTCGACGGTCGACAGTGCGGCCCCAAAGCTCCTCGAAAAGTGGTAGTCTACCACTTCGGGGAACCGATCGGAGGTTGCACCCATGTCGCGCCGTGTCCTTGGTCGAGGACCTTCCGTCCCCGGCGTTCCCGCGTATCGACGCCACAAACCGACAGGCCAAGCGGTGGTCAGACTCAATGGCCACGACTTCTATCTCGGTCCCCATGGCACCGCCGCAAGCCGTCAGGAGTACGATCGGCTGATCGGGGAATGGCTTGCCCGGGGACGTTCCCTGCCCCAGTCTTCCGCCGATCTGACCATCGCCGAGTTGGGCCATCGCTACTGGCACTTCGCCAAGCGGTACTACGTGCAGGACGGCCAGCCTACCGGATCTCTGGACCGTGTTCGGGTTGCCGTTCGCACGTTGCGCCAGTGGTACGGGCATACCTTGGTTGTCGACTTCGGCCCCCTGGCACTCCAAGCGGTGCAAGATCGGTTGGCCACCTCGGGCAAGAGCCGGCGCTACTGCAACTACCTGGTCGGCACGATCAAGCGCATCTTCCGCTGGGGCGTCTCCCAGGAATTGCTTGCCGAGCCGATCTACCGCGCGCTGGCCACGGTCCCCGGCTTGAAGCTGGGCAGGACCGCGGCGCCTGAACGCGATCCGATCGGACCCGTCGCCGACGAAGTAGTCGAAGCTACGCTTCCTCATCTTGCTACGCCGATCGCCGCGATGGTTCAAGTGCAGAGGCTTTGCGGCGCGCGACCCGCCGAAGTCTGTACCATGCGGCCGGTCGACGTGGATCGTTCCCTTCCGGTCTGGCGCTACGTGCCCCAATCCCACAAGACGCGCTACCGTGGCAAGGGCCGGCAGATTCTCATCGGCCCCAGGGCACAAGCGCTCTTGTTGCCGTGGCTTCTTCGCGATCCAGAAACCTATTGCTTCGTGCCGCGCGAGCGCATGGAGAAGTGGAACGCACACCGCCGAGAGAATCGCCGATCGCCGATGACTCCAAGCCAAGCCGCGCGCGCCGGAATCGCACGCCGCGCTTTGCCCCTGGGGCACACTATACGACTGAGAGCTACCGTCAGGCAATTCGCCGCGCGATCGAGAAGGCCAACCGGGAGCGCGCGAAACAAAACGTCCCGCCGATTCCCTCCTGGCATCCGAATCAATTGCGGCACACCGCCGCAACGGAAATCCGCAAGGCTTATGGCTTGGAATGTGTTCAAGCGGTGTTGGGGCATTCCCATATGAACGTGTCCGAGATCTACGCGGAGAAGAACATCGCCTTGGCCGCGGAGGTCATGCGCAAGATTGGGTGAGACTCTGAATCGATGGGTAGGCGGCTGATCCCCGCTGAACGGTCCGGCCGGCAGTTGTGGACACACCTTCGCCACGACTGCCGGTTGGCCGACCCGAAGGAAGGTGCAATATGACGTTGGCTGATGAATTGCGTGCTGATCGACTTCGTGCGCTGCACTCAGAGTTTCTCAGACGTGCTTCTCTCGCGCGTGACGACAATTTGGGACTCTTCAGTTTGTGCGGTCGATCGGACGACGTGCAGGTCATGTCGCTTCTTGCCGCAGAGTGGAACTCAGACGATTATGATCGAAGCTCGACCGCGAACATCATCTGGCGCGAAATTTGGAAAGCTGCTGGCCTTCCAACGCGGCGCATAAACTTCCGCGACCTTTGTCGGCGGCGAGGCTTCTTCGTCGAAGAAGGCCGCAGGTGGCTCTATGAGTACTCAGAAGATTTAGGCGACTGGCCATTGAGTACGTTCCTTGTGCTTGGTGAAGAAGCATCGCGCGAATTCGCATTGCCAGATGAGCCGTCCGCGGAATGTTGGCTGGCCACACTCTATCGCGTTCTCCCCACAAATCGGGAAACCACCATCCGAAGGCTCGCGCTTCTCGGTCTTCAGACATCGATCGCAATTCGGTGGCTTCCGTGGGACCTCTTCACCGCGTCCGCCAAGGCAATTGAAATCCTAACCGATTCCAGGAATCGGCCTCCGAAACAAGGTGACCCACGGCCAGCGTACCGACGTGACCATCTTTGGCTGAAGTGGAAGCAAGGCGAGAGACTTGGACCTGCAAAGATCCGAGACCGGTGGGATAGTCTCACGGACGCTGAGAGAAGGGAAATCTGCTCTACTTTATGGGAACGCGTTGGAGGTCAGACGCCCGCCGAGCAGGAAGCAGGCGCTGATCTCGTGAAGAAGGCACTCAAGAAGGCGGAGAAGGAATCTAAGGACATCTCGGTCAAGCAGGGATAGCGAAGTATCCCGATTTCCCCCCTCAGATCCCGGCTTAATTGCTCCCCATGCCGTTGCGTAGACTCGCGTGTAGTTGCAGACAACTTCACGCAAGAGGTACGCGAATGGCAATCGATCCGAACACCGAGAGTCTCATTTCCCTGGGGGAAGCGGCCCGGCGACTTCCCGCGCGGCGCGGTGGTAAGAAGCCGCACGTCAGTTGCATCTACCGCTGGACCGCAACCGGCTGCCGGGGTGTTGTCCTTGAATCGCTCCAAGTTGGCGGCACCCGCTGCACCAGCAAGGAGGCGCTGGGCAGATTCTTCGCGCGGTTGACTGACGGTGATCGTCCTTCGACCGTCCGCTCTCCCACCAAGCGCCACCGCGACACGGAAAAGGCGATCCGCGATCTGGAACGGCAGGGAGTGTAGCTGTGCCCCGGCTGGGCCGGTGGCGCGGTTGCCAAGGGAGGCTTTGCACTTTCCCACCCCGGGTTCGACTCCCGGCCGGTCCATTTTCCACCACCAAAGGCAAACGCCCGGCGTGGGGCCGGGCGCTGTGCCAAGAGAGACTTTGCACAGGAAAGTGTATGCCCATGTCTGGGACAATTCAATGCATCCATCTTCGTCGGCAGTTCGGCCGGCAGTACCGGATCGTCAAGGACGAGTCCTATCGGCATGAATACGGCCCGGCCGCTCGGGTCGACGATCCTTGGCTTCTCCTGATCCCCGGCACCTGGGGACACGTCTTTCCCTGGGGCGGCGCCCTTCTGGCAGCGACGACGAATTCCTCGGGGAAGGTCACCAACCGGTTGAAGGCCCTTCCCTTCGTCCAAGTGCAGCAAGACGCCGACGACGGCGCTACGGTTCTCTTTGCCCCCGAGAAGCTGGACGTGATCGCCGATCTGCTCAAGTTGCACCGGCGGCGCCATGTTTCCCAGCGAGAACGGCAACGGCTGGCCACCCTTGGCCGGCAATTCGGATTCCAGCCCCGTTCCCACGGCTACCAGAGCGATTCTGGGACCCGTCCTTGCGTTGGCGCGTCGGTGTCCGACCCAAACATCGTCGGCAGTCTGCGATCGGGAGAGGACGCCTAGACGGCCATCAATGAAGACGGGCGCCGTGCAGATGCAGATCCTCACGGCGCCCTTGGAGATTGCACATGCATCGTACCCCATGTTCTCCGCCGGGGGGAGCCCCCACGACTCTTGACTTTGCCTTGGCTTATCTTCGCCGCGGCTGGTCGCTTGTCCCGATTATCGCCGGAACGAAAAAACCCCCGCTCAATTTCGAGTGGACTCCGTACCAGAGCAAGCCGGCGGAAGAATCCCAAGTGCGCAAGTGGTTTGCCGGGGGCCGCCGATCATTGGCTGTGATCCTGGGGCCGGTTTCGGGGAACCTGGTCGTCCGCGACTACGACGTCCAAGGCGCCTACGATCGGTGGGCGCGGGAGCATCCCGACTTGGCGACGACGTTGCCCACGGTGGCCACGGCCCGCGGCCGGCATGTCTACTTCGTTGGCACGGAATCGAAGACCACCGATTTCGCCGACGGCGAACTGCGCGCTGGGGCCGGTAGCTATTGCGTCCTCCCCCCCAGCAAGCACTCCGAAGGTTTGATCTACCGTTGGCTGATCCCTCTTCCCGAAGGGCCGCTGCCGAGAATCGACGACGTGCGCGCCGCCGGCTTGCTACCACCGGATGAAACAGAGAGCACAGAGGATGACGGAGGACTACTGAGGATAACCGAGCAATTGTTGGCTGGTGCTAGCGCACCCCTCAAACAGCATCATCGCGCGCCCGCCAAGCTTGCCGATGGTCTCGACAACGACGTCGTCGCCCGCGCCCTGAAGGTCCTTCCCGCTGGTGTCGGTCGGCGGAATCGACAGGTCTTCGAGCTGGCCCGGGAACTGAAGGCGATCCCCAGGTTGGCCGACGCTCCCCCCGAAGCGCTCATGCCCTACGTGGAAATGTGGCACCGCACGGGAGTTGACCGCGGGGTGATCGGCACCGAACCTTTCGAGGAGACTTGGATCGATTTCCTCCAAGGCTGGCCGAAAATCAAGTTCCCCAGAGGAAGCGAGCCGATGGCTTTGATCGTTAAGCGCGCCATGACGAACCGTTGCCCACCGTGGCCGCGAAGTACGAACAACCCGAGTTGAAGCTCCTGGTGGCGATCTGCCGAGAGCTGCCAGCGCATCTCTGGCGACCAGCCGTTCTTCCTCAGTTGTCGCACCGCGGGGCGGCTGCTGGGTGTTTCCTACGTCCAGGCGTCGCGCTGGCTCTTCTTCCTCGTTCACGATCGCGTGATCGCCGAGACCGAGAAGGGCGACTTGGGAAGGCGGCGCACGACCCGCTACCGCTACTGCGGAGACTGACCCCTGCGGGTCCTTCCTCGGGGTAGCCCCGTAAAGGGGCCCTACGCTATCGGATCATCCTCACGAGCGCATCGAGAATTTCTGCGGTAAGTAAGTCTCGCGATCGGCTGCCGTGCGCAGGAGTATCCAGTTGGTCCGATCGTCGACGGTCGTCCGCGGGCAGATAGCCTGCAATAGTCCTATTCTCCGCACAATCAGGACCACGATCGCGGAAAGCGCTAGGTGGACCGCAGATTTCTTTTGGCTTCTGCATGTTCCTTCCACTACTCTCGACAATTGCGAGCGGCACGGTGGAGTAGTGACACCACTTTCCACGACGAGGCACATCACCTCCGATCACGCTCGTACCGTGCGCCGGAACAGGGGCAACGATCGGTGTTCGCGCATTGCGCACCACATCGTTTCCTATTGCTTCTCAAGTCTTAGCTTCGGGCGTCACTGCGCCGCAGGAGTCGTGAGGAACCGTCTATGAGAGCGCTTTTGGTGTGCTTGTCCGGAAAGGTCCTGTCAATAGGTTGTTTGCTCATTAGCCCCTTCATGATTACCCAGGCAGCACAAGCTGAAGCCGTAGTCGGATGGGGAGACAATGCCAATGGTGAGATCAACATTCCCGCCGGCGATTTTATCGCGGTAGCCGCGGGGTTTAGCACCAGTGCAGGAATCAAACGCGATGGCACCCTGGCTGGTTGGGGCGCATATCCGATGGTGCCGTCAGGGACATTCAAAGCGATTGCAGTAGGTGATGGTTTAGGGGTAGGGATTGCCCCGGATAACACGCTGGTTGGTTGGTACGGCACGCAGAATGTTCCATCCGGCACATTTTCGCATCGCAGCAGCAGGTGGTGCTGCAAGCTTTGCTCTGGCCATCCGAACTGACCGCACACTTGTAGGCTGGGGCAATAATGACGAGGGACAGATCGATGTGCCGACCGGCACGTTCTTGGAAGTGTCAGCCGGCTGGAACCATGGGGTGGCAATTCGTTCTGATGGGACACTCGCTGCCTGGGGCGCGCGCGGTACTGACCACGGACAACTCAATGTCCCGAGTGGAACCTTCTCCGCGGTAGCGTCTGGAGGGTACTTCGAGTCTCGGACTCAGAACCGATGGCACCCTTGTGGGTTGGGGCTACAATGGAGATGGTGAGACAGATGTCCCTGATGGCACCTTTACGGCGATTGCGTCAGGCTACCAGCACGGGTTAGCGCTGCGGCCAGATGGAACACTAGTGGCTTGGGGAGGCAACGAATACGGGCAGATAGACGTGCCGTCTGGCATGTATTCGGCCATCGCGGCGGGGCGATATCATAATCTCGCGATTCGGAGCGTGCCGGAACCCTCGACCCTCGTGGGGTTCGCCAGCATCGCATTAGCGGGCACTGCAATTGGCTGGCGACGATGGAAACGATAGGGTCAGTGTGCGAACACATTGAAGGCCGTCGCACTTGAACCGTCCCGCCGTACCGTAACCGAGGCAAAGAACTGGTCGTACCAGCTCGCCGCCACATTCCCGCGATTGCAGGCCGTGTTCACACGATAGAACGCGCACTCCATCGACGGGTAGGGGGCAAAATCCTTGCCGTCTGTCTGGAAGGGACCGATCGGCCCCAACGGCGCGTTTTTTGCGCGTTGCCTGATTTCCGATGGGGATAGGGGCGCAATCTCTGGGTCCTGATCGCCGGGGACCACTTGGGCCCCTTCACGCGAATTTTGTCAGAATGCTCAAGGGGAGTGGAAAGAAAGTGTGTCGATGCCGGGGAGTGTTCCCCGGGCCGTCGCGGTCGGGTGTCCCAGGTAGGACCCGCAACCGCGGCGTGGTAGGCTAACCGTTCGCGTCCGTTGCCTGACGGTCTTCGGATCGCCAATCTGGGCCGATCCCGCCAAGTGGTAAACTACCACTTCTCCTGCACCGCGACGGCCGCCAACTACCACTTTTCCCGGGGAATAGTGGCAATTGGTCGCAAAGGCTTGCAAAGGCCGTGGCAAGCTCTAGAATCGCAGAAATCCCCGGGAGTTTTGCGGTTTTTCGAGGGTTCTCCGGACGTTCTGAAAATCCAGGTGTCGCCGGTTCAACCCCGGCCCTGTCCACTTCCTTACATCGCAAGGACTTACAGTGAATTCCTGTGGGTCCTTTTTCTCTTCTTTGAGTCGCCTCGGCGTGAGCGAAAGGGCTTCGTCCCCACCGCTTGAGCCCCATAGCCCGTGGGTCAGGCAGCGCTCCGCCTGACGATCTCCGCTGCCCCCCCCTGTGCCGATGATGGATGAGACAGTTGCCTCTTTGGTTATTACAGAACGCTCAGCCGACCGCAGCTTGTCTTCCTTCGCGTCCTTTGCGGCTTTGCGGTGAAACCTTTGTTTTCTGGTTTGTTCCTTCCTTCGTGCCTTTGTGCCTTGGTGGTTAGCCCGCAGGTCAGGCAGCCCTCTGCCTGACGATCTCCGCTTCCCCCCCGTGCCAATGATGGATGAGACAGTTGTCTCCTTGGTTATTACAGGACTCTCAGCCGACCGCAGCTTGTCTTCCTTCGCGTCCTTTGCGGCTTTGCGGTGAAACCTTCCTTCTTGCCTTCTTGCCTTTGTGCCTTTGTGCCTTTGTGGTTGTCCCGTGGGTCAGGCAGCGCTCCGCCTGACGATCCGCTGCCCCCCCTCTGTGCCAATGATGGATGAGACAGTTGCCTCGTTGGTGATTACAGACCTTGTCTTCCTTCGCGTCCTTTACGCCTAGCTAGAGCACCGCGCTCAGTCCTGCCGAAGGATCAATATCTCGGAGACGAAACAGAGCATCATCTCGCACAGAAGGAAAAGAGCAACCGCCAACGCTAGAATGCCTTGGTCCTCGCTAACGTGCCGAGTGAATAAATCAAAAACGCTTGCAATCAAGGGGCAGGAAAACTGAACCATTGCGAACACGCGCTGTGGTGGGCGTACGCTTGCCAAGGGCAATAACGCAAAGGCCCAGATGGAGAAGAAGGGCTATTAGAATCAAAAACACAAGAAGAGTCATACGTCGGTGGTCTGAAAAGACATACGATGTCGCAAGATACATGTTAAGGCACGCGGTTCCCAAAACCACCCAATCGATCACTTTACTCATTGCTGTGCCAGGAAACCACATTTGAGGAGTTCTCACGGGGAACACAGGGAGCGGGAGTTGTTTCCTTGCTCAGTATTGGGGATGTCTTGAAAATGGTCGCTAGAGCACACTCACCGGACCATGAGAGGGCCAAACATCGCAATCAACACTACGATTAGCAGATTTGCAGTCGCGGCAAGCGACAAAGCTCGGGTATAGGGCGGCACCATCATACCGGCTACCGCTAAGCCAATGGCAACAAAACAGAGTACGGGTGCGACATTCAGACCAACAACGGCAATGTCCCAACGGACCGACCTCGAACAACAAATAATGGCGGCCACAACCAAGAATAAGCCAAATGCCGATAACGCTACTTTGCACGACATAGCACAATCATATCCTCAGAACTTCAGCCCACATTCTTCCAGTATCTTCTTCTACGTGCCGTCAGCTTTAGCTTTCGCGATTGCGTCGTAAATGGGTTTCTCGTACTTGTCGTTGAACGCATTGCCGTCGTCTTGATCGTCACAGTTATGGCCCTTAATCTCATGCCTTACTGTAACGATGAACTCAACCAGAAAGGTATCGTCGCGACTTCGTGCGACCTTGATACTGCGTGTCCAAGTATGTGTAGCGATATTTACACCCAAAGGGGCCGTAGGTCGATATGGTATATCCGCTTCTGCCACCCGAGACAATCTCTAAGGACTCACGCCGGCCTGACCCCATTCCTCATCCAATGAGTGCGAACATACATGTGTTACCACCGCGCTATGAACCGCGCGAAACTCGGGAACCGGATGTGGCACCAGGTGCGTCCCTGTTTCGGCTTCTCCAGCGGCGAATCGCTGCGGCGATAGCGAGGCCCACGAGCCACGGAAGGGACGCAAGAAACCCGAATATCAAGCCAATACCTTGCACCCGAGGCGACTGTGCATAAAAGTGCAAGAGAAGAAGCACGACGAAAACCACAAGCGATCCGAGCAGATGCCAGACGCGGTAATTCGCATAGGTGTAGAGCGATGCAGAAGACGCGCCCACCAGGGCGAAAACGAGGAGAGTGGGCACAACCGCGAATTGTGAGATTACGGGATTGAACCCGAGGCGAGAAATGACCGCCGACATTGAGAACGCAAACACCATCGCCAGGACAATGGCAAGCGTTCCAATCGCCACCTTTCGCAAATATAGAACGAAGATACTACCGACGATCATGATCGCCGAGAATACGAGTACCGAGACCTCGATCCAGTGCCATTTGACGTGAATTCCCCAAAGTGCGGCCAGCGCGATTGCGGCGAGCAAGACGCGAATCAGCATCGAGTCCTCTCCATGCAGCCAGGGCGCGGGATTGTGGCGCGTCATCCTCAAGAGCGTGTTTCCATTCTGTTGACGGAGAAGGGCCACGGGCAACCACCACGATGCACTTCATCCAGATCGGCCTGCCGCTTGGCAGCCAGGCTCTAGACTACTCTAATCCTTACAGTAAGAGTGACACTTGTAGAACCATTCTGTTAGGAGCGATTGCAGTCTTCCGGCAACGAAATCGACTGCTGCGGCTCGACGACGATCGAGACCATTCGGCTCGTCACGTGACGACGGTTCGCGCGCTCCGTGCTCGCCGCCGAGAGTTGGATAGCTGAACGTCGGTGCCACAATGTCTCCACCTGGGTGCTCGGCATCGCCAATGTTAAGGGCCGGAGCACCGTCGCCAAAGACGATATCACCGTTTGGTGGGAAGGTGGGCGGGCCAATTCCCGGAGCCTGCACTACGTTCCGAATTGCATGGCTGTAGAAGTCTTCCAATGTATGGCTCACACGTCCGATTGCATCCAGCGCATCGTTGCAGTCGCCTTGCGTTGGGTTCTTTCGGTTAATCCGGTTACAGAATGTGTTGATCTCGCCCGAAATGTGGCCGCTCAGAGCAGCGTCGGCGTTCGCTTTGCTCTGGCCATCGACACGGCAATAGTGACGGAAGTTTTGCTGTCCCGGTTGCGTCGCCCCCGAGAAGGGCCCACCGCCGACGTCCTGTCCCTCGTTTGCAGTGATCAGTCGATTCAGCACACGGGCTGCACAATTCGGAAAGCCATTCGTTCCTGAGAAGGCTTGGTTGAACGCATCCCGTGTTATGGCGCGATGCGTGGACGGCCCGTTCCTACCCGACGACCAGAGACCAGTCGAGTCTGCATAAAGCACCGGATTGTCGTAGCAGTAGCGGTAGAGGTTGAAATCTTTCGCCTCAGATACCAATGGATCTCGCCCGATGAACGACACCACATCCGCACTATAGTACCGGGCGCGATAGTAATAGAGGCTGGTCGAGGCGTCAAGCTCGCGGCCGGTATAGAGCGTGGCGTTGCCATAGAGCGAGGAGGTGCGAGTGCTCGACCAGTCGGGTGTGTAGATCGTGGCCTTGCCGTAAGCCGTGTAGGCGTAGGTGAGCGCTTTCCAGAACCATTCTTGACGGGGCGGGTAGGTTGAGGGGATCAGCGGAGGATAGGATCCCTTTCAATCGGAGGTATTATGGCCCGTTCGGTAGATGCTCGGAAGTGGCGAGAGTGGCGGCGGCGGATGGCGCGATTCCGGAAGGCGCGGCGGTCGGTGGCGGAGTTTTGTCGCCAGGAAGGCGTCTCGGCGCCTTCGTTCTATCAGTGGCGAAAGCGGCTGAACGAGGTGTCGAGCCAGGCAGGAGGCACGGATCGGGATCGAGCGAATGGCTTCCGGCCGGTGCGGCTGGTCGGTTTGGGCGAGATCATCGTGGAACTGCCCGGCGGGACGCAACTCCACGTCCCGACCTCCGATCCCCAGGCCCTGCAAGTGGTCATCGGCACGCTGGCGCGTGCAGACGCACGGCGTGCGGGAGGCAGCCCATGCTGACGTTTGCTCCGCATCTGCGGATCTATCTCTGCGTCCGGCCGACGGACCTGCGGAAGAGCTTCGACGGGCTGTGTGCCCTGGTGCGAGGCGTGTTTCAGGCCGACCCGCTGGACGGCAGCCTGTTCTTGTTCGTCAACCGCCGGGGCGATCGGATCAAGGCTCTGTGGTGGGACCGTGATGGGCTCGCCCTGTTCTACAAGCGTCTGGAGTCGGGGACCTTTGAAGTGCCCCACCCCGAGGGCGAGTCCGCTAGCGTGGAGATCGATGCCACGGACCTGGCGCTGCTGTTGAATGGCGTGGCGCTTTCCTCGGCGAAGCGTCGCAAGCGGTACCGTCGGGCGGGCTGAGGCTGGACAGCGTCGCTGCTCAGGCGGCAATCCGATGCAAGGGTCTTCGCACAGAGCGCATGGTGTGAAGACCCTTGCTCTTTGCTTGCGAATCTCATCGCAAGAGGACTTCCATAATTCGAGCGAAACGCTATGCTGATCGCCATGAACACAACACCCGCCATGCCCGACAACCTGGCCGCCTGTCACGCGATGCTGGTCGAGCAGGCGCGGGCGATTGTGAAGCAGAGCGAGAAGATCACGGGGCTTGAGCGACAGGTCCAAGAGCAGCAGCTCACGATCAACGAGTTGCTCCAGCGCGCCTTCCGCCATCGCAGCGAGCGGTACCTGGAAGACCCGAACCAACTGAAGCTTGACTTCGGCAACACGCCGGAGGTGGCCGACGCGGCCTCGGGCCTGGCCGAGGCGGTCGAAGAGGCGGAACTCGTCGTCGCCGAGCACCAGCGTCGACGGCGGGTGCCCAAAAAGCCGCGGAGCGAACAGTTGCCCGAGCCTGCCGCGGTACGAAGTGGAGGCCCCCGTGCCCGACGACGTGAAGCACTGTGCCGAGCACGGCCCACGGAAGTTGATCGGCCACGACCGGGTAGAAACGCTGGAGTTCGAGCGGCCCAAGCTCAAGGTTCGCGTCACGCTCTACCCGAAGTTCGTCTGTGAGAACCAACCGGCCTGCGGCGTGGCCCAACCGCCGCGCGAGCCGGGATTGATCGAAGGAAACCGCTACGGGGCGAGCGTGGCGGCGGAGATCGTCACCGGCAAGTGCGGCTACCACCTGCCGATCTACCGCGAGCAGGACTACTTTGCCGGTTGCGGCTGGACCGTGGACCGGAGCACGCTGTTGAACGTCTTCCGCGCGTCGGCCGAGTTGGTCCGTCCGTTGGCGTTCTACCTGCGGGGCGAGGTACTTGCCAGTGGCGCGATCGGCACGGACGAGACGCGGGTGACGCTCTTGCTGCCGGCGGAGATCCCGGAGGCGAACCAGGACGATCCGAAGTCGCGGCGGATCCGCGAAGTGTTCTCCGCGGCGCGGGCGGAAGGGCGGAAGAGCGTGTTGGGGCGGATGTGGGCCTACCGTAGCCTGACGGAGCCGATCAACGTGTTCGACTTCACGGTGAGCCGGCACCGCGACGGGCCGGACGAGTTCCTCGTGGCGAGCGGCTTCGTCGGCAAGCTTTTGGCCGACTGTTACTCGGGCTATCAGGGGATCACGCTGCGGAGCGACGCGCGGATCGTGCGTGCGGCGTGCAACGCGCATGCGCGACGGAAGATCTTCGACGCGCGGGAGGGCCGCCCGCTTCTGTCGAGCCAGTTCTTGGCGATGTACCGGGAGCTGTACGACCTCGAAGATCGGGCGAGGATCTTGACGGCCGACCAGCGGGAGGAGCTGCGCGGCTCGGAGGCTCGTCCGGTATGGAAACGGATGGGGGAGCTGCTCGACAGCAAGGCATGCGGTGACGTGCTGCCCAAGGAGAAGTTCACCGAGGCGCTGGGGTATTTACGGAACCAGTGGGACGCACTCCAGGTCTACTTGGGCGATGGTCGGTTGCCGATCGACAACAACGAGACGGAGCAGTTGATGAAGCAGGTGGCGATCGGGCGGAAGAATTGGCTGTTTGTGGGAAGCATGGCGGCGGGGGAGCGGATGGCCGATCTCTTGACGCTCGTTTCCAGCGCGCTGCGCAACGACCTGGACGTATGGGCCTACCTGAAGGACGTACTGGACCGGCTGCTTGCCGGCACCACGGACTACGCCCCTCTCCGTCCCGATCGCTGGGCCGCCTCGCACCCGGAGTACCTCCGCACCTACCGGGCCGAAGAACGCCGCGATCGCGCCGCGGTCAAGCATCATCGCCGCGCCCGCCGCCGCTCTGCGAAGCGGAACCCCAACCCCAACTAACCAGCGTCATCTCATCCGCTGCCCCTGGTCCTGGTGGGCGCTCACGGCGTAGCGTTCTACGGCCTGCCAGGTGTCGTTGACCTTGCCCACAATCGCGGTGACGTTGTAGTTCGCGTCCGAGAGGTAATAAAGCCGCGAGGCGGGCTGGAGCACGCCGCCCGAGTAGCTATCGCGAAGGACCATGGCATCGACGTAGCGCGGCGACCAGACGTTCTGGTACTTCGGGCTCAAGGACTCGGGGCTTGAAGCGGGCGATCGCTCGACAGACCGTTATGCCAAGTGTCCGCACAATCGCGGTACTCCCGCCTGTTATCGGTGATGTTTCCCTGGCTGCGTGGCAGTGATGTCCTCTTTGCTCCGTCTGTAGCCGAGTTTTCTTGCTTGCGCGAAATCCATTATTGCTTTCGTCCTGTCACCCGCACGTTCGTAGGAAACGCCACGGCAATAGAATGCAAAGGCATTGTTCGGATCCTGGCGAATGGCTTCCGTGAAATCGGCCATCGCATGATCAAACTGCTCCATTTGCCAATACGCATAGCCCCGGGAACTAATGCAATGACTGACGAGATGTGCGTTGGCGAGTCCGAGAGCGACCGACCGCGTGAAGTCAGCGATCGCCTCTGCAAACTTACCCATTTCCAGGTACACGTAGCCACGATACCTATGTGTGCTGGCTAGGTCGGGGTCGATTCGCAAAGCCTCTATAAGATCTGAAAGGGCGGAATCGTAATCCCCGATCTGAGAGAGTGCATACCCTCGGTTGACGTACAAGTTGACTGCATTCGTATCCAACTGAATTGCGTTCGTAAGATCTGCGATTGCCTTTTCCCATTCGCCGTTCGTTAGATAGGCATGACCGCGGTGCCTGTATGCCAGCGGGAGACGTACTTTTGCTTCAATGGCGTCCGAGTATGCTTGAATCGCAGCCAGCAAATCACCGGCTGCGGCTGCGTTAATGCCTCGCTCCAGTGCATCCATAGCGACACGTGAATGTTGAGGGATCAATCTGCCGCAGGAAACACAGGGGGCGGGAGTCTTTATTGTGGTGGTTTGGGCCACGGCCGACCACGGGGACGTAAGGTGGATTGCAGGCCCTCGCGCTTCGCCGTCTACTCCTGGCACGAGGCCTCGCCAAACGGAGAACCGCCGGGCAGATCGCCGTCGGCTCGCGGGCAAAGCGCCAAGTGCCAGTGGTTGGGCATCACGCAGCATGCCAAAACCCGCATGGGCGACCGCGATTTCGCTTGCCCGATCACCTCCTCCAGTGCCTCGAAGTCCCGCGGTTTGCCGAAAATGCGTTTCCGCCCCACGCCGCGATTCAGCACGCCCGAGGCATCTCCTCCGCTCGAGACTCGCCATCGTCGCGGCATGACCCGGAAACTACCCTTTCCCGCCGGTTCGGTCAAGATAAAGACTCCCGATACCCCGTTATCACCCGACTTAACCAACCCATACTTGACATGGATCGCTGCGGTCGATAGCGTGCTCCAGTGTCGTACAAAGAAACCCCATTTCTCGTTTCCGCCGATAGGAGATTAGCGCATGCCAGATTACATGATCGCGAGTATGCTGCAGTTTCTTGCTGTTATGATCGCTGCCGCAGTGACCTGGAATGCACATGAGCGCAATCGAAAAGTCCGAGCCGCCTTTGACCTGTTCAATGCCTTTTACGGAGACGAGGAGTTTGCGAAGAGGCGGCTTAGATTGTTCGACCATCTGGATAACATCAAGAAGGACGAAGCTGTCAAATGGAATATAGAAGAATGGCGCAAGCGGGTCGGAGACAAACAAACAAACATTCTAGATGAGACACTGTTCGGAACACTAAACCGCGTTGTGGCCTTTTATTGGCAGATACAATGTTTGATCGAAAAGGAGGAAGTGGATATCCAACTTGTGAGTGATGGGTTGAAGTTCAATTACGATAATGTTTGGAATCCATATCGGCAACAATTCCACAAAGACTCAGAGCATGTAAGGGAGTTTTTCCCTGAAGTGAAGTTCGTGAAATCGTCAAAGGACAGTGCTTTTGATTAACGACCTCCAGACCTGAATTGGCCTGGTGTGCCGACAGGAAGAGAAATAAATGGGGCCATCACTGATTAGTGACCAGTTTTGGTGGTCGGCCGGGACCGCGAAGGGTGAAGGCGAGCCTTAGATGCTCTGCAATCTGCCGCACCCACGTTTCGGGACCAAGAGGCCGACCCCGCTGGACGCAGGTTCGTATCCCTTCGATCTGCTCTTCCTGCAACTCGCGGTGGACCCGAGCAAGCCAGTTTCGCGGCCGCCCTACGGGCCAGGGAGTCAGAGGCAACTCGTCCCACCCAGCCCATCCAACGACCCAATGCTGGGTCCGTGTTGGGCCGAACCACCAGATGCCAATGGTTGGGCATCAAGCAGTAGGTCAACAACTCGATCGGGTATCGCTCGAGGCCCTCCGCCAACGCCCGCTGGAACGCTTCGTAGTCGCCCGCATTGTGAAACAGCCGCATCCGCCCGTTCCCGCGATTGAGAACGTGGTAGACCATCCCCGCTTCGCTCGCTCGGCCCGCTGGCGGCATGGCAGCAAGGTATCACCTTGCCCAAGTTGTCGATATCAGTGTCCCTTATCTGTCTTCGTTATCATCTACTGCGCAATCACTCGCGCGAAACGTTTCTGCCGCTGGAAGACCGTTCTGCCGCCGCTGTCGCTTGTTCCCCGGACGGCAATCGGCAATCCGGCCAGATAGGAATGGTGATGTCTCCGTTCTTTCGGTTTTCACGCACCATACCGTAGTATCGCATCGGCGACTTGCGTGTGGCCCTCGTGGATTGGGATGGTACGCTTTCCCCCAACTTCTTCTTGATGAGCTTCACGCCCTCGTCCCCTGCCTGCCACCTGCACACGCCAATTCCCTCGGCCGTCACCTGATAAAACTGGACATCGGGCTTTCGTAGAAAGTAGCCTTCCAGGTCTTCCTCGGTGGTCACTACGACTTGCACGTCCTTGCTCTGCGCAGCGACTGGCTCCTTGATGGGTTCGTGCGCCTTTCCCCAAGCAACATTCTCTGGCACACGAACCTTGAGTGGCGCGAACCGCTTCGCGTTCCGCCAGTCCTCCACCACCGCATCGTAGGTCTTCACCAATGGCTGGTAGACTTCCGCACGGCCGTACAAGACGTCTCCACCGACACCCATATTGCGGCCGGGGCCTACAAACGCATCGGGCGGCAGATTGAACCAGTCTTCGTTGTACTTGAGGGCGATTCGCTGTTCGCACCAGTCCACATCGCGGTTGTAAACGAACGCAATGGGAGGGTTCATCTCGGTTTCGCGTTTGGTCCCATCCTCCAAAGTGTCAACGCCAACGATCTTTCGCAGGGACTTGCGATGATCGCGGTAAACCCGGCGAAGGTTGTCCACGAAGTATGGCGGCACGCCTTCAACGCGCAGGTTGTCGAACCCTGCATAGCCGCCGAAGCCGATCAACGGTGTCTCGTAGCACAACGTCACCGTTCCGCCCTTCTCGGGCAGATCGTTGACGAGCTTCTCCGTGAGAGCGAAGACGAAGAAGGCATCACCGGGCGTGAAACCCATGTTCTGCGCTGCCCCATGCTGCGCAGTGCTGAGCACTACGGCTGCGAGTGCCGTGGGCATGAACGGGCAGCAGGTGGCTAACGTGCGAATAAGCCGAAGTATTGTAAGCATCATGTCCCTTGCTCCTATGGCGACGTGTCGTCTCTAGCAGCCCGTTGAAAAACCCGAGTTTCTTTGGTGCGGCTGCCGGTCAGGCCGCCGTCGCGTAGGCGACGTCGAACGAGTCGGAGTGTGACCGATCGGGCCGACGCCGCCGCAGGAAGCCCTTGATGTGAATCCACACAAGCCACACAAGAAAAACAAGGCCGTACCCGGCCTGCAACCCGCGAGGAGTCCCGATGCCGAACAACTTGCGCAGCACCAGTCCCAGGTTGCGGGCCACACCTGCAATCAGGTAACGCTTCTGCACCTTCTCGATCCCGCACAGCCAACTGCGACGCGCACCGCCCGTGTCGCAGATGTGGGCAAAGCTCCGCTCGACCCGTTCGCTTCGCAGTCGTTGCAGGCGTTTGCTCCGCGCTCGGCGGGCCCGTCGGCGGTTGTTGAAGAAGGCTCGTCGCGCGGCCGCCGACACGTTCTTCCATTTGCGCTTCCCCTTCTGCTGCCGCTCGGGGACGTACGTACGGATGTTCAGAGAGTCGGCCAGTTCCAGAGTCTCGGTGGCGTGGTAGCCTTTGTCCGCGACCGCTTCTTCGATCTCCGTATCCATGCCAGCTTCCGACAGGTTCGTCCGGGCTTCGACCACGCTATCGACCAGCGTGTCGGCGTCCCCTTCGTTGGCGTGGCGAATCGAGGCCGCCAGTACCAGTTCCGTCTCCAAGTCCACGACGTGCTCCGCCTTGTAAGCCAGATGCGTGCGCCCGTCCTTCATCTTCGCAATCCGGCTGTCCGGATCGGTCGGCGACATCCACTCATCGTTCGACACCCGTTTGTTCTTCCGCTTCCGATCGAAGCGGCGGAGGTCTTCATCCGTAGGGTTTTCGACACCTTCCTGTTCTTGCATCAAACGCCGAAGATAGTCGTTCCAATCCTCGCCCGTATCGCGGCGGACGATCGTCTTCATCGCCGCGTTGGCCTCCAGCGTGGTGGCGTCCACCGCGACCGTCTTGCCTCGCAACAGTCCTTTCTTCGCGGCCAACTTCAGCACCCATTGAAATACCGAGGCGTGGATCTCAAGGGGCAACCGGTCCCGGACTCGCGTCAGGCTGGAATGGTCGGCTGTTTCCTCGGTCAGCGGGATGCCCAAAAAAGCCCGCAGCGAAAGACTGTCGCCACAACGCCAAGCAATCCCCCGCTGCGATCCGATTCCCTCGAAGTATCCCACCAGCAGCATCCGGAAGTAGATACCCGGTGGAATCGAGGGGCGGCCCAGGTGATTATGATAATACGGACGGCACTTCTGTTCGACCCAACGATCAAAACCCGCCTCGGCGAGAATCTCGTTGAGCTTTCGATAAAAGACGTGCCCTTCGGACTTCGGCAGCTCGGTGGTCGCTACCCACAGCTCCTGCTGCTGGCTTCGCCGCTTTCCCAACGCCATCGCCCTTACCTCCTGCGTCGCACGATGGCCATAATATATCTTTGCTCTAGGACTTTTTCAACGGGCTGCTAACCGTTGCTTGGTGTCTATTGCCAGCGCAGGCTTAGCGATCCAACTGGGAAGCCTGGTGATGCCTCCTGGGGCGACCCTCACATCGTCGTACCCCGACCCTGAATCTCAAAACTTCCACACATGCCGTGGCAATCCTCCCAATACCGCACCGGGATTGTCACCGTCCTGCCATCCGGTGTATGCCAAGTTCCGTCCTCAAAGAGATCAGACATTGCCTTGTCACAGCTGAAGCTGATGGTAACGGTATCGCAGTGTGGAGGAGGGGGACACTGCTTCATTGCTGAAAGACCAGAACGTCCCCCTCTTGCTTTGTTGCTTCGGTCACGAACGTTGATTGTCGGCATCCTTGTCACTCGTAATAGTTGGTTTTGTGTCCTCGTCAACGCCGACGGGGGAATTGGCGGCGTCACATGCCCGAACCATCTTTCTTCTCGAGCGAAATCCGTACAGGCTTCCGATGAACCGGGCAAGGAATATCCCGATCATGACAGGCGCAGACCTCACTCTTGGCGGCGGCAGTGCGACATCTGCCCACGTAACCCCGAGAAGAAGGGGGACAACCAAGAGCAGTTCGGCCGCCACCAGGATCGCCGACAGAATATGAGACACGCCTACTTGCACCAGAAACTTCGTCATCGACGACTTCTGTTGATACTCGAACCCCCACCACCACGTAGCGAAGCAGATCACCAAGATGACGGCAGCTAACTCTTCAGCAGGAATGACCATACAAGGGGCGTCCTCGCAACATCAGTCAATCGGGAAATTATCGCAGATATGGCCGTACAGGTCCACATTTAGTCCGATGAGTTCTATGATCCATTTCACTTTCGTATCAACCTGACCATCTTTAACCGCAGAACCAATGCATCCCATCACCGCTGCAAGCGGAAACAAAGGGGTCGAGGGGTCGGGAGTCTTTATTGTGGTGGTTTGGGCCACGGCCGACCACGGGGACGTAGGATGGATTGCAGGCCCTCGCGCTTCGCCGTCTACTCCTGGCACGAGGCCTCGCCAAACGGAGAACCGCCGGACCGATCGCTGTCGGCTCGCGGCAAAGGCACCAAGTGCCAGTGGTTGGGCATCGCGCACCATGTCAAAACCCGCATGGGCAACCGCGCTTTCGCCTGGGCGATGACCTCCTCCAGTGCCTCGAAGTCCCGTGGTGTGCCGAAAATGCGTTTCCGCCCCACGCGGCAATTCAGCACGCCCTAGGCATCTCCTCCGCTCGAGACTCGCCATCGTCGTGGCATGACGGAAAACTAACCTTTCCCTCCGTTTCGGTCAATATAAAGACTCCCGACCCCTTAAACGCGGCCTGACCCCACTCCTCTCCATCAGCGATTCGCTTCCTCGCTTTGCCGACGAAAGCAATCTACGATATCCAGGTGATAGGGATCGCCAATCTGCCGCATTTCGTCCAGGCGAGCTTCGGTGACTTCGAAGCAGAGTCTCAGATGAACACCTATTCGACGCGATTGAGGAGTAGCGGCGGCAAGACGGCGAAGAGCATCGTCAGAGAGGGGATGGTCGAATCGGATTACCATTTCCAGAAACACGGGCCATCCGCCGATAGAACCGGGGTGGCCGCCCAGTTCACATGCCATGGCGCATATTCTGTCGCGGTCCCGTTCGAAGCTTAGATAATCGCTTAGGGCAATCGCACATGCGGCTGCCAATACGGCGACCCCCACAACCCGATATTTCAGTCGCGGCGACTTCGACGAATCCATCTGTGTACCTCAGGGTACCAAAAGAGATTTAGCGTTCACTGGCAATGCATGTCTAGTACTACAGTGCCCCTTTGCCCGCGAAGGCTCGGAAGACCAGTGGTTCACGATCGAACCACCCCTGAAAAGCTGAGCGATTCTGAGGAGGGGGCGCGCTGGAGTACAAGGCTTTCCAGAATTCGGCGTCTACATGCTGTCAACGAGCCCAAGCGCAGGTGTTGTGGAGCAGGTTGGCGAGTATCTCGTCGAAATCTTCTCGCTGTCCCGGGAAGATATGCGATGCGGGGGCATCGATTTGGCTCCCGAGGAGTATACGCACCGACGTGTAACCGTTCACACCCCGGGGAGCAATGAGGGGGCCGGTTGGTGAGCCAGATGAGCTTCGACGGCACGCGTCAGAAAGTCGAAGGCGTTGCGACCCTGTTGGCGGCAGGTTTCGACGACCGTCAGCATCGTCTCGACGAAGCGGCTGCCGCTGGCGCTTTGGGTCCCGAACGAGAGCTTCCGCCAAATCACCGCATGACGCAGCGAGCGCTCGCCCGCATTGTTCGTCGGTTCGACTCCTTCGTGGCGCAGGAACGTCCACAGCCACGGGCGATGTTCGTACAATTCCCGGCACGTGCCGCGCGTGTCGGCATGACCACATTCGGTGCCGCGCAGCAGCAAGCGTGCTACGTTGCGACGAACCGGGCCCATCCGACGCAGCAAGGCCGCCCGCGAAATTCTGCCGTGCCGATAGTCGGCCCAGTGCTCGAACAACTCGCACGCCGCATGCCGCAGGCGGTAGCCCACGTGCTTCGCCCGAGGGTCGCCGCTGTCGATCATCGCCTGAAAATCGCGTTTCAAATGGGCCCAACACCACTGCAAATTCGCCCAGATGCCAGTACATTTTGGCCCGATCGCAGGTGACGATGCCGTGGAACTACTCGCCAAGGAACGCGGTCAACGCCGTCGCCTCGCGCGTGGCACGCACCGCAAACACGGTGAACGCTCGGGCGACGAACGTCCACAGCCAAGCCTTGTCGTTTTCCTGCTTGGTCCCCGTTTCGTCGATGTTCAACTGCTCCTCGGCGGGCAGTTGAGCCGCCAACTCCTCGTACGATGGCCGGATGGCCGCCGTCACCTGGTTTTCGATCTTCACGGTCAGCGCCGGACAGCAGGGTTGGCCCAAGCAGCGTACGGAGGAACTCGGCCGTGCGTCGCTTGCTTTGGCGATAGTAGGCCATCAACAGGGCGGTGAAGGCCATCAATCGCGGCCCCGACTGTCCCTGAGGCACGCCGCAGGGCAGTTCCGCACAGGTCGTTTCCCCGCACGCCGGACACGCCAGCCGATGCCGCTGGTACTCGGTCACGTGCGGCTTGATCTCGGGCAATTCCCACACCTGGTGCCGCAGCGGTTCGGGATCGCTGCCGGAGAGCTTTTCGCCGCAGCGTCGGCATTCGGTCGGCTTCAGAAGCTTCACGTCGTCGCACTCCTCGGTGGGCATCAACGGGCGTTCATGTTTCTTGTGCCCCGCTGCCCGCCGCGTTTCTTCTTCGACTTCCGCTTCGTCGAGGCGGCTTTGGCGTGGGGATGCACCGTACTGGGCGGCAGCGAGGAGTTCTGCGGGGTCTTTCGCTCCTGCTCCAAGCTTGCCGATCCGATCAAGCAGCAACTCGACAAACACGCGGACCGCCGGGGTCATCTCGGCTTCGAGTTCTGGCGGAATCGACAGCGGACTTGGCTTGACGGACGACATAACACATGTCGTCCCCGAAAACCCTGTCCGTGTCCAGATCAATCTACGAACAAATGCCCGCCGGGCTGTGAACGGTTACCACCGACGTGCACGCGAAGTCCCGAGCCGGGCCGCTCTCCCGGTCGGCATCAGGGGGTACGTTTCAGCCGTAAGGCGATGTCCTCGACGTACCTGGGAGACGTCACCGCACGCGCCCCGCCCCCGTGCTGGAACCGCTCCTCCTTCTCGACACCTCCCGTAACCGGGTTCACCCATTCCGCCCGGTACGCCCCGGCCGGCAGATCGATCCGCAAGTCGAGCGGCCGCTCGTCCGACTGGAACGGAACCGACGCGCCCCAGTAGAAGTCCACCGCCGCGTCCGTCCGCGTCAACATGAGGCGGGCGAACTCCCGGCCGGCGAAGTACTCGGCCTTGAAACCCGGACCGCCGCCATCGGGCGCCGTCAGCCGCTTCGCGGGGACGACCTCCCGTGCCCGGCCCGGCGCCGACCAGTGCAGCTTCGCCGAGCCCACGCCCCCTACGCCCTTGCCGTAGTCCATCGTGACGCTCACCGTCCGACCCGCGACCAGTTCGACGGTGCCGCTGTCCTCTGCCTCCGCGTGGGCCGCCCAGTGGTCGATGACCTGCTTCCCGTCCACCCACAGCCGGACGCCGCCCTCCGAGACGGCGTGGAACGTGCACGTCTCGGAGCGCGGCGGTGTCAGCCGGGCCGTCCATCGCACCGAGTACTCCCCGGTGGGGCTCAGGTAGACCGCGTATGCGATGCCCCGCTCGGCCAGCGTCGCCGCGGCGATGCCGACGGGAAGGCCGGCGGCGACCGCCCCATCGTCCGGGGCCATCCGAACGAAGTCGAACTCGCGCATGAAGTCCCTCAGGTGCCGAAGCTGGTCGCGGATCGACGGGCCGCCGCCGCCCCACTGGCCGGCCGGGACCACGAAGCTCCCGTCCTCGTGGCCGACCGTGAACGAGTAGTCCAGGTGGCTGAACAACGCGCCGCCCGCCAGCACGAACCGCCAGGCCTCGCGCCGGTATGGGGCATCGGCTGTCCCCTTGAAGCCGGTCTCGTCGTCCCCAAGCGGCTTGTTCAGCCTGTAGTTTTTCGCAGCCGCCTCCGGGGTCGCGTAATGGAAGTTGAAGATCGAAACGGCCGGGTGGGGATTCTCGACTTTATTCCCGTCGACGTTCTGCGACACCAGGTGCTTGTCCGGGAATCCGGTCTCGGCAGCGACGATCACGTCGGCGATATGCCGTTCCCAGTCGGCCGGGACGAGGCCGTACGGCTCATTGCAGATCTCGTAGTAGACGTTGTCCGCGTCGCGGAGCCGGCCGAGGATCCGCCCGACCATCGCCTCCTGCACGGCCAGCAGCCCGTCGCTGCGGTGGAGGGTGAACACGTCTGCGGGCCCGCACCGGCCGAGCCCGTTCACGTTGTTGGCCGCGTTGAAGGGGCTCAGCCGCCACTGGCCGAACCGGTCGTCATAAAACGGGCAGAACAGGCAGACCTCGACGACCACGCCGCGTTGGGACGCCAGCGCGACGAAGTCGCCCAGGCGGTCGAAATAGGCGGCGTCCCAGCGGGTGAGGTCGAACTTGTCGCCGCCCCCGCAGTAGCCGGGCGTGTCACTCCGGGCGAACGGGCAGAGCAACTCGCCGGCGTCGGGGTCGAGGGTGTTTCCCGCCTGCGGTCCGTCCGGGAGCTGGCCGTTGTCCTCCACGTAGAGCCCCGTGAACAGCCGGGTGTGGTTCAGCCCGCAGCGGGACAGCGTCTCGAGGTACTTGCGGTAGTCGAAACGGCGGTTCAGCACCGCCCCGTAGTGTTCGCCGGAGCCGATGAGGAGGGTCGGCTCGCCCCGCCAGAGGAAGTAGCGGGGATTGTCCGGGTGCAACGCGAGCGGGGGCGGGCCGTTGGGCCGGGCCGCGTCCGGCGCCGCCCGCAGCGCGGCCGCGAGGCACGCGGACGACGCTCCCGCGACGCCCGCCCGGAGGAAGCCGCGGCGGCTCATCCGTTCGCGGTAACGGCACGCATGGCCGGCGGCATTGATACGGAACATGGTATCTCCGTTTGGAGTGATGCGATGGCAGTCACCGCAAACGCAAACGCGGCGAGCAAAGTATGATAGAGCATGAAGGACCATGAAATTGTCGTTCCAAAAGACTTGAAGGTCGAGAAACTTACGAGTATGGGTGTCGCCGGCTACGTGTTCGTCACCTCCAAAAGCACCACCAGTCCTTGCACGTCAGAAACTGGAGTAGAATCATTGCGACCCGTGAGCCCCGCACCGCCGATGCGCCACGCCAACCCTCGGCGCCGGAAGACAAGGCTTCCCGGCCCGGCGTAGCCAACCGTTTGCATTGCGGACTCCAATAACGACTACAAGACTGAACGAATACGGAAGGGCCGAACCATGAGAATTGCTCAACGTTCTCGCCGACCACGGCGTCTCGATCGCGGCTTCCTTGGCTTCGTGACGTTGACGGTGCTGGCGATGATGGTCACCGGCCACGTCGCGGCTGCGGTGCCGAGCCGACCGAATGTGATCATCGTTCTGACCGACGACCAGGGCTATGGCGACTTCTCCTGCCACGGCAACCCCGTGCTGAAAACGCCCCATCTGGACCAACTCGCGGCTCAATCCGTGCGGTTCACGGACTTCCACGTGGCGCCGATGTGTACGCCGACGCGCGGGCAACTCATGACCGGCAAGGACGCGGTGCGCAACGGCGCCACGTCGGTGACCGCCGGGCGGTCCTTTATCCGGCCCGGCATTCCGATCATGCCCGAGTTCTTCGCGTCCGCGGGATACCGGACGGGCATCTTCGGCAAGTGGCATTTGGGCGACAACTACCCCCATCGCCCGATGGACAAGGGATTCCAGGAAGCGGTCTATCACTTGGGATGGGGCTTTACGTCGGCGCCCGAGTTCGCCAACACGCTGTTCGATGGCCGATACTTCCACAACGGTCGGGAGCAACACTTTGCCGGCCACTGCACGGACCTGTGGTTCCAGCAAGCCATGCAGTGGATGCGCGAGCGGAAGGAGAAATCCGAACCGTTTTTCTGCTACCTGCCGACCAACGCTCCCCACGGTCCCTGCGGCGACGCGGAACCGTTCGTCAAGCCGTACCGGGGCCGCGGTCCGGCGGAGTTCTTTGGCATGATCGCGCACGTCGACCAATGTGTCGGACAACTCGACCGGTTCCTCCAGGAGACCGGGTTGCGGGACCATACGATCGTGATCTTCATGACCGACAACGGCGGTACGGCCGGGGTAAAAACCTTCAACGCCGGGATGCGGGCCGGCAAGACGACGTACTACGACGGCGGGCATCGCGTGCCTTGTTGGGTGCGTTGGCCTGCGGGCGGTCTGCGAACCGCCGGCGACGTCAGCGTGCCCACCCAGAACCAGGATCTGCTGCCCACGTTGATCGACCTGTGCGGCTTGCGTCGGCCTGCCGGCGCCGAGTTCGACGGAGTCAGTCTGGCGGGCCTCCTCCGCGGCACCCAGAACGCGATTGCCGATCGGATGCTCATCGTGCAGTACGGCCAGCAGATCGAGAAATGGACTTCGTGCGTGATCTGGAACCAGTGGCGATTGGTCCAAGGCAAGGAGTTGTACGACATTCACGCCGATCCCGGGCAGAAGCACGACGTGGCGGCCGAGCAGCCGGAGGTGCTCTCGAAAATGCGCGCGCAGCTGCCGAGCGCTGGTGGTCGGGCGTCGCGCCGCGGTTCAACGAGTTTGTCGCCACCAGCCTCGGTGCCCGGCAGCAGCCGCTCGTGAGCCTCACGAGCTCCGACTGGGAGAACGTCTACTGCGACAACGCGGGCCACATCCGCAAGGCCGCCGGCGGTCCGCAAGGCGGTCATTGGAACGTGTTCGTCGAGCGCGCAGGGCGAGTACGAGATCGCCTTGCGGCGGTGGCCGCGCGAGACGGACCTGGCGCTGGGCGACCCATCCGGACCGGATAGCGCCCGCTTCCCGATTGCCGAGGCGGTGGTCGAGGTCGCCGGCCAGAGACTCACCGCCAAGACCGCAGCAACCGAGAAGGAAGTCGTATTGCGCGTCCAATTGCCCGAGGGCAAAACGACCCTGCAGGCCTGGTTCCGCGATGCCCTCGGCAAGGACCTCTGCGGCGCGTTCTACAGCTATGTTCGTCGCCTGCCGTGAGCCGGTTTGATGTTTGTGGTGTACGCTGAGGTTCACTCCTTGCCGCGGCGGCTCGGGGGGATGACGGCGTTGAGTCGAGCGCGGAGCTGCGCGATCACGGGTTGGACTTCCGCTTGGGACGCGAGGTTCTTGAGTTCGGCGGGATCGCCGTCGTGGTCGTAGAGCTCGGCCCCGGCCTGGCCCCAGTCGGTGTAGCGCCATTTTTCGGTGCGCAAACTGTACCCCATCAACCCCTGCATGCCGCCCATTCTCCCGCCGCGGAAGACTTGCGTGATAGCGGGCCGGTCCCAGGCTGCCGTCGGGTCGGTCACGAGCGACCGCAGCGAGACGCCGTCGAGCCCAGCGGGAATGTCGAGTCCGGCGAGGTCGGCGAGCGTCGCATGCAGATCCACCAGTTCGACGGTTCGCCGGCACACTTTTCCGGCCGCGCCGCCGGGAGCGGCGATGATCAAGGGAACGCGCGCTGCGTTTTCAAAGAGCGTCTGTTTCTGCCAGAGTTGGTGTTCGTAGAGGTGGTATCCATGGTCGCTGAGGAAGACGACGACCGTATTGGCCGCCAGGCCGAGCTTATCGAGCGCGTCGAGAACGCGGCCCGCCTGCGCGTCCATGAACGAGGCGGAGGCGAAGTAAGCTTGGATCGCCTCGCGGCGTTGCGCGTCGGTCATGCCTTCCTCATCTTTCTTAAAGGTGAAGGCGCGCGCGGGAACGGTGTCGCGGTAGCCGGCGGGCACCGTGGGCAAGGCGATCTTCTCGGGCGGGTAGAGGCTGAAATACTTCTTGGGCGAAACATAGGGCGTGTGCGGCCGGAAGAAACCGGCGCAAATAAAGAACGGCCCGTTGCGATGTTTCTCCAAAAGACTGATCGCCTGGTCGGCAATCTTGCCGTCGGTCTGTTCGATGTCTTCGCCTTCGGCGGCAAGCCGCGAGAGCCGCGCCACCAGGCCGTTCAACGGCCAGCCGGTTTTCCATTGCGATTTGCCGTCCGGACCGGCGACGATGCCCTCGATCAGGCTGACCTCGTCGACGTCGCGGCCCTTGGGGTTGAAACGGTCTTGCCACGAATGCGGGTCGTCCAACCCGTCGGTACCGATCTGCGCGGGCACGCCGTAGTGGTACAGTTTGCCGACGCGGGCCACATAGTACCCGGCCTTCTGGAAGGTCTGCCCGAGGCTCTGGGCGTTCGGCGTCGTGTCGCGGAACTGCGTCTGGTTGTTCCAGACTCGCGTCGTGTCGGGACGCAACCCGGTCAGGAAGGAGGTGCGCGACGGATTGCAGAGCGGAAACTGGCAATAGGCGCGGTCGAACCGCACGCCGCGCGCGGCAAGGCGGTCCACGTTCGGCGACTTCACCATGGGATCGCCATAGCAGCCCAGCCTCGCCGCGAGGTCGTCCGAGACGATCATCAGCACGTTACGCCGCGGCCCGTCCGCCGCCTGCGCCAGGGCACCAAGTCCCATCGCGAACGCTACGCAGAGCCAAGGTTTCATGAGATTCTCCCTGTTGGCAAAGTGCGGTTGGATGTCAGATGGGCGATTCGGTCGTCCGTGCGGCTCCTCTACTGTCGCCGGTCGCGGCCTCGCGGCGCAGCCGGAGACATGCTCAGCGGGAATTCCGGGGACCTATCCGAAAACTACCGAAGCGGCCCTGTGCGGCGGGAAAATCCCAGCGCCGAAGAACGTTCTCGGATCGGCTCGAAAACGGCTATCGCCTTCGGCCCATGTTGACGAACTCCTCCTCGCTCAGCACACCGTCCTTGTTCGTGTCGAACGTGGGGAAGCGGCGGCGGCCTTCGGCCTGGTCGGGGAATCGGTAAAGATACTCCTCCAGGCTCAGCTTGCCGTCGTGGTTGGTGTCCTTGACCTTGAAGATGGCGGCGCGATCCAGGGCGGGCTTCTTCGCCGCGCCGGGTTTGGCTTGGGCCGGCTTCCGCGGGGCGTCGATCGGCTTGTCCGCTCGCGGCCGCCTGGATCGCGGGCCGGGCTCGGCGGAAGAGATCTTCTGCCAGGCCAGCGCCTTCGGCCGTGAGTTCTCGCACGACGTCCGGATGCGCTGCGGCCACGTTGTGTTGCTCGGCGCAGTCCTTGGGAATGTCGTACAAGCTCGGCGCGGCTGCCGTCGTGGTTGACGAACAGTTTCCATGCGCCGTCGCGGATCGCCAGCATCGGCGGCTGATACTCTTCGCCCCAGACGCGGAAGAGCCACTCCCAATGCAAGCGGCTTCCGGCGCGGGCGCGACTGCCCCAGCCAGATGTCGCTCACGTCCTCGCCGTCGGGCTGCACGCTTTCCGGCACGGCGACGCCGGCGAGCTTGCAGATCGTCGGCAGCCAGTCCACGCCGCCGATGACGCTCGTCTCGTCGACGCGCCCGGCGGCGACGTGGCCCGGCCAGCGCACCAGGCCGAACGTGCGGATGCCGCCTTCGTACATGCTGCGTTTGCGAGCGCGCAGCGGGCCGGTGTTGCCGACGCCGGCGTTGGCCGCATTGCCGATGCGGTAGTCCTCGGCGCCGTTGTCGCTGGAGAAGAAGACGATCGTGTTGTCGGCGAGGTTCAGCTCGTCGAGCCGTCCGCAGCAGCCGGCCGATCTGCGTGTCGAGGTCGGTCAGCGAGGCGCAGAAGACCTGCATCTGGCTCTTCAGGTCCTTGGCCTCGCCGAGGTATTGCTGCATCCACCGGCCGAACGCCGGATCGTCGGCGCGCGGGGCGAGCGACTCGTAGACCTTGAGCTGTTCCGGGGTCGGATTGAGCGGCGCGTGCGGCAACAGCGTCCACACGTTGACGTAGAACGGCCGGTCCTTGTTGGCTTCGATGAACTGGATCGTCTCGTCGACGATCATCGTGCGTGGACTTGGCGCCAAAGTAGGGATCGGTCTGGTCCAGAGAACGCCGCTTTCCATCGGGCGAGGCGGCGTCCTCGCCGCCGAGGGGCGGCCCGTTGGCGTTCACCGTTCGGTGCACGTCAATCCCGTAGTCGCTCGGCGTCGGGGCACCGTCGCCGCTGCCGAGGTGCCACTTGCCGAAGTGGCCGGTGGCGTAGCCGGCGTCGCGGAGCAGCCTCGTGACGGTCGGCGCCTCGGGGTCGAGCCAGTCGGGCATGCTGCGCGCCGCGTTGAGCGCGTGATCGGCAAAGTGGCCGTGGATCGAGATGCCGCGCCGGGTAGTGCGAGGTCATGAACGCGCAGCGGCTCGGCGAGCAGACCGTGGCCGCGACGTAGAACTGCTTGAACCACGTCGCCTGGCTGGCGAACCGGTCGAGGTTCGGCGTCTGGACGTAGGGATGGCCGGCAAACTTCGCGTCCGCCCAGCCCTGATCGTCGGTGAGGATGAAAATGACGTTGGGCCGCTTTGCCTCGGCGGCCTGTAAGCGGCTGCTGACCGGCGCGAGCGCGGTGACGAGCGGGCCACCGAGGATCGCGAGGCACGCCCAGCGGAAAAGGCGGAGAGGGGAGATGCGGGATCGCCAAGCGGAAAGGGCGGGGCTCGGTCGGCCGAGGATGGCCGGTCGGTAGGCGATCTTCATGTCTTGCTCTCCTTCTCGGCGCGTTTCACCGCGGGCTTTACCGGCTTGGCCTTCTTCCACCCGGGTATCGGGGTGGGCGGGGCATCTTTCTCCTTCAGCACCATCGCTCGCAATGCCGCCCGATCCAAAAGCGGGTCGTGCGTCTCCTCCCGCCACTGCTGGAGGTCGGCGAACAAACGATCTTGGATCGCCTTCAGGTCCGGCCGGTCGGCGAGATTGGTGAATTCATGCGGGTCTTTCTGGAGATCATACAGTTCAAGGTATTCTCCCGTGGCGGCCCGCTTCTGGATCTTCCGGTATTCGTCGAGCGGCACTTCGGGGGGCCAGGAGAAGGAGGGGTCCTTGAGCAGCGTGATCGTGAGCTTGTAACGGGCGTTGCGAATACTGCGTTGGGGATTGAGATTGCGCGGCTCGTGCGTCGTGTATTCGGTGGCCAGCCATTCGCGCCATTGGTCCGGCTGGCCGCGCAGCACCGGCAAAAGCGAGCGGCCCGGAAGTCCGCGGGGCGGCGAAACGCTGGCGAGCTCGAGAAACGTGGGCATGAGATCAATGGACGAGACCAGCGCGTCAGTGACCTGCGGTCTGACCTGGCCGGGCCACCAGGCAATGAACGGCACGTTTACGCCGGCCTCGAACGACGTCACCTTGGCGCGCGGCATGGGCGGGCCGTTGTCGCCGAGCACGATGATGAGGGTGTTCGTGTCGAGTCGGCGCTGGCGCAAAACCTCCATCAACACCCCCACGCCTTCGTCGACCCGGTTGACGCAGGTGGTGAACTCGGCCACGCGCCGCCGCAGCTCCAGTGTGTCCGCGCCGAGGAAGGGGAAGACTCGAACCTGCTCGGGCGCGACCTTCGTCTTGGGACTGCCCGCCACGTCCTGGAGGTGCGGATCGTGCGGATCGAAGAAATTGAGCATCAAGAAGAACGGCTTGCCGCCGAGATCGCCGAGGAACGCTTCGCACTTAGCGCGGACTTTGTTCGGGTCGCGCGTGTCGGCGGTGTTGGTCTGCTTGTAGTCGAAGGCCAGCGAGCTTTCGGGCGCCACGTGCAGCTTGCCGATGATCCCGGTGCGGTAGCCGGCCTGTTTCAAGAGCGTGGGCAGGGTCGGAACGTCCGACCGCATGGAGTAACCGAGGTGCGCCAGCCCGATCTGCCCGTTCTGATGCGGATACAAGCCCGTGAGCATACTGCTGCGCGACGAGCTGCACGACGCCTGAGTGACGTAGCCGCGGGTAAAGCGAGTTCCCTCGCGCGCCAGGCGATCCATGTGGGGCGTAGTGGCCACGGCGTCTCCGTAGCAGCCGAGCTGAAAGCCCATGTCGTCGCCGGTAACCAGGAACAGGTTCGGGCGTTCGGCGGCGAGCGCTGGTTTGCCAAGCACGCTCAGACAGACCACCCACAGCAAACCGAGTGGAATTCTCATTCGGTTCATTGCCTCCATGAGCAAGAGAATTGACGTCGGGTGTCTGGAGACTTACATGCCGCGGTGGGCTGGCCACAAAAGGTCCGGCACGGCGGGCTTCCGTCGGGTCGTAAGCGGCGGACCTTTGGCTGTGCATTGTACATTCCGGCCGCAAGAGAAACAGCGCTCGCAGCGCGTTTGCAGGACATGCGGGAAACGCCCGGTTGCTACTTCGCGAGGACCGTGACTACGCCACGGCCTTGCCGGCGATAGGATGAGGGCAATGGGATCGCTATCGGCGCCTCGTGAGGGCAGACAGCCATGCAGGGATCAGCCGGGCGTCGCAAATGCTCGAGCAACGCGAGAGCAATGTCCGGGCGATGAGGGTCAATTGCCCCGACTTCCCTTCAGAGCTGCTCCAGCACCCGCTTCAGGATCCGCGGTCTCCACCGCCGCGCGCAGCGCGGGGAAATGCCCACGCTCCGCGGCGCCTCGATTCCGCGAGCAAGCGCCCTGCGCGAGCGCGCCTGAAGAGTCAATCGACGGAGCCACGGATCCACGGCGTATACGTGGCCAAGCCCGCAGTACGGAAGCGCCGCCCGCTTCATCGCGTCCGGCGAAATCACCAGCCAAGGAAGATTGTCAGTCTGCATGACGAGGCGAAATTCTCCATCCACCTCGCCCCCAAGAAAGCAGACCGAACGAGCCGCAGTTTCACGATCAGAACGGTCTTGCATGGCAGTCGCAACTCCAGGTCCTGCCGTACGCCCCGGTCCAGGCCCTTACCAAAACTGGTTTGAATCATTATAGGGATTGGTGATCCCCGATGTACCCATTTTGTCAATTTCCTTGCCTTCCTTGCCGCCGAATTCGGAAAGGCCAGCCATCGAGTTCCCATTTCCCCTCATATGTGCTTTGGGGGGACCGAAACGACGGGCTGGTCACCGGGCTACGTCTTTCGGAGGGGGCCTAGAAACGGTTCGGGGCGTTGCCACGATCCGAACTGCCCTGCCCTGCCCTTTTGGGATCCGGCCATTTGACGGGCAATTCATGATTACTCCGCATTACTCTCCGATGAACTGGAGGCACACCAGCCGATCTTCGCCGCGCAGGTAGAGAAGACCGTGGGAGAGAATCGGGGCCGACCAGACGGGCGGCGTCAGCAGCGCCGGACCATCGGGGATCTCGCGGACCACCGCGTCGGCGACCTGGAGATACTCCTTGGGCGTTGCCTTCACCAGACGCAGGGTGCCGCGCTCGTTGAGGCAAACCAAATGGCCGTCGGCGTAGAGCAGCGAGGTCCAGCCAAGGCCTGGCTTGCGCCACAGGACTTTGCCGGTTTTCCACTCGATGCACCTCAACTCGGCCTCGCTGGAGTAGCGGCCGCTGGAACCGTAGAGGTAGCCGTCGAGGTAAATCGGGGTCATCCAGTGGGTTTTCATCGCCTTGTTGCGGCCTTCCGCGTCGCGCCACACGATCTCGTAGCCGCCGGGCCGCACGCGTAGCAGCGATGCGCCCGGACCGTAGCCCTCGGAGATCAGCACTTCGTCGCCTGCGACGACCGGCGTGCTGGCATTGACGCTGTCGCGCAACGACGAGCGCCAGGGGTAATGGAAATCCACCTTGCCCGAAAGGGGCTCGAAGCCCACCAGACCGCTGCGGGCAAAGACGAAGCACCAGCGGCGCCCGCCGATCGTCGCCAGTTTCGGCGTAGCGTAGCTTGCCAACTCGTCGGTGATGCCGTACTGGACCTTGCCGGTGCGTTTGTCGAATGCGACGATCCCGGTGCCGTTGCCGGCGACGCGCGCGAGGTCGAAGCGGCCCGCGCCCTGCGATTCGGCCGGGCTGCCGCCGATCATCACGATCAGCAACTCGCCCTCGACGACCGGCGTACTGCCCACCCCGAAGTAATTCTGCACGACGCCAAACTGCCGGGCGGTATCCACCTTCCAGACCAGCTCGCCGCTTTCGGCGCGGAGGCAGTGCAACATTCCTTCGGCGCCGAAGATGTAGACGAGGCCGGAGTCGATCACTGGGGAACTGCGCGGGCCATTATTGTAGCCGACACGGTCTTCGTAGTCGGTCGCATAGCCGAACTCCCAAAGTAGCTTGCCGCTGCGCACGTCGAGGCACGATAGGACGGCGCGGTTGCCGTAGCGGTCGAACTGGAAGAAGCGTCCGTCCGCCACCGCGCCGATGCCATAGCCCGTCCCCAGCCTGCGGTGCCATACCACGGGCGGGCCGTGCGCCGGCCAGTGCGTGAGGATTCCGGTTTCCGGCGACTTGCCGTCGCCGGTGGGGCCGAGGAAACACGGCCAATCCACTCCGCGCGCGACAGGACGAGCCTCGGGCACTGCGACCTCTTGCGCCGGCTGAAATCGGGAGTCTTGGGCAAGGGCTGTTTTCGAATCGGCGGCCGGCTTGTTGCAGCCGGCGGCCAGCAGCAGGACCGAAATCGAACGGGCGAAGCGGCGAGGGATCATTGCACTCCAAGAGGGCTTTAACCGACCTTCGGTACGACGAACGGCTCGCGGTATTTCCGCGCGAGCAGCGCGTCGGCGGCCGGATTGTCGATGAACCGCTCGGCCTTCGGGTCCATCGCCAGCCACGGCCCGAACGTGGCATGGGTCTTCTCCAGGTCCACGCCGTTTCGAGCGAGGTGTTCGCGGAACGATTCGAAGCGCTCGGCCAGGAGCGGGTGGTTCTTGACTTCCTGCCGAATGCGGCTTGCGGGGAGTTTTTCGCCCAGTCGATGCGAGATCATCCCCGTGTGGCACAGACCGGTGGAAAGATGTCCTTCGAGGATCGGGGCGTTGAGCTTGCCGGGATCGCGCGTGCGGATCGCGTCGAGCCAGGAGCGGAAGTGGAACTGGTCGCCTTTGGACCATCCTCGGCCGAATTGGGGATGCATTTGGTCGAAGCCGCGAATCGTTTTTCCGGCGGCATCGACGGCCGTGATCGACTCGCCCCCCTCGATCACCGCCAGTTTGCCCCCTTCACACGCCACGACTACGCCCACGCCGCGTCCCCGGCTGAAGCCATCGAGAGTGTCCATGTTCTCGCCCCACGAGCGCGATTTGGCCTGGTACTCCTTGGCCTTCGGCAGCCCGCGGACCTCGAAGACAAGGGGCGGACCATCGTAGGCGTGGTAGACGAGCTGAGTGTTGGGCGTCTGGCCGTCGTCCTCATAACCCAGGCGCCCGCCAATGCTGATCACACGCGGCGAAAGCGCGTCGTAGCCGAGGAACCAGCGGCAGATATCCATCTCGTGGATCCCCTGGTTGCCCATGTCGCCGTTGCCGTAATCGTAGATCCAGTGCCAGTCGTAATGGAGGTTCTGCCGGGCGAGGGGCTTAAGCGGAGCGGGGCCGGACCAGAGATCATAGTCGAGCCCCGGGGGCAACTCGCCTCGACCGGTCTTGCCGATCGGCATCCGAGGCTTGTAGCAAGTGCCGCGGGCGTGCAGAGTCTTGCCGAGGTTACCGCCGCGGAGCCAGGCCACCGCCTCGCGAAGGTCGGGATTGGACCGCGCCTGCGTGCCGGCCTGGACGATGCGGCCGTGCTTCCGCGCGGCGTTGACAAGCTGCCGACCCTCCCAGACGTTGTGCGAGACCGGCTTCTCGACGTACACGTCCTTGCCCGCCTGGCAGGCCCAGATCGCGGCCAGCGAATGCCAGTGGTTGGGCGTGGCGATGGTCACGGCGTCGATGTCCTTGGCGGCGATCAGCTCGCGGAGATCCTTGAAGCCGCGGACCGGATGGCCTTCCTTCTGCTTCCCCTCCACGAGTGGCCCAAGCACCATCGGATCCACGTCGCAGAGTGCCACCAGGCGAAGGCCGGGTACGCTGGAGGCCATGCTCATGTGCAACTGGCCGCGGCCGCGCAGACCGATCACACCCACGCGGATCGCCTCGTTCGAGCCAAGTGCGCCGGCGGACAGCTTGGGGACCATCGCAACACCGGCCGCAGAGGCGGCGGTCTTGAGAAAACGGCGGCGGCTCAGTGCGGACATCTTCGAGACTCCTCTTTTCAGGATACTGGGTGGCACGGCGCAGGAGCTTGGGGTGCTGCCAAGTTTCCCATTGTGATACTCGGTGGGTCCAATCACAAGCTCGGCGGCTGGGTGAAGGTGGGAGGAATGATTTGCCAAGTACTGGCCGTTCAGGAAATCGTTCTAGTCCCGTGCTCAACGCTCTTCCGCGCTCCGCGGAGGCAAAAAAACCGGAGTTGTCTGCCTAAACTGCCGATTCGAGAAACGTGGAAGCCCCGAAGGGGTACCCGTCGCCGAACCCCCACAATCGGGGTTGGTTCCGTTTCCAGCGGCAGGTATCATGCGAAGGAGATGCCCCGCAGTACCGGGAGTTGGAATTTGCGTAGCGCGCTGGCCAGCCTGACCGCTTTGGTACTTATCGCCCATACCCTGGTGGGCTGCTGCGGGCACCACGCGCACGCTTCGAATGCCGACAACATTTGTTGTGCAGATCGACCTGCGTCGACTTGCTCGGAAGGTCGTGGACTTGAGGGTTCGTGTGCCGATCCAGGGCAGGCGGACCATCAGCATTCGCCCCACGATTGTCCCACGGGGCCATGCGTCTTCACCGCACCGGCGACGGTTCGCAGCAATTCCTTCGCCCAATTCTCGATGACTGCTGCCGCTGCGCTGCCTGCGCAAGCCGCCCCCCGGGCCGCGCGCCCGACCGATGCGGTCGCTGCGCCAGCCTGGACTGGACAGCCGGCGGTTCGGCTCCACCTGGTTTATCAGGTGTTTCTGATCTAGTTGCCCTGGCGTTGGCCGCCGTTGCGCCGTACCCACCCGGCACGCTCTGCGCGATGGGGGCAGCGCGGTTGGCCCATTTGCATGTGGTTGAAGTCAGGGCACCTCTACCCTCGCCGTACTCGAGGGCACTTGAGCTTGGAGATGGTTATGAAGATCTTCTTGGCACGCTGGTTCTCCTTCCGGCGAGTTGCCGCAACGACGGTGGTCGTTGTGCTTCTGGCGGCGGGCGGTTTCGCAATCGGCTTGTCGCGATCTCCCGAATTGAGGCGATGGACCACTGCGATGTTGGCGGAAGCCCACGGCGACGAGCAGGGGCATGGCGACGAGCACGGGCATGAAGAAGAGGGCTCCTCGACGGAGAGTCACGAGGGGCACGACGACGTTGCCCCGGCGGAGAGCGCCGCAGACGATGGCCACGACCACGAAGCGGAGAAACCGAGCGATCACGCGCACCTGGAGGCCGAAGCGGTCAACCTGAGCAGCGCCGCTCAGGAGAACGTGGGGCTAAAACTTGCGGCCGTCGAAGTGGGGCCCTTCGAGCGAACCCTGACGGTCCCGGCAATGATCGTCGAGCGACCCGGTCGATCGGTCGTTCACGTTGCTGCCCCGTTGACGGGAGTGGTGACACGGATCTGGTGTCTTCAGGGCGAGACGGTCACGCCGGGTCAGCCGTTGTTCGACCTGCGGCTCACTCACGAGGAGATAGTCCAGGCCCAGTCCGAGTTCCTTCAGACCGCGGAATCCTTGGACGTGGCGAAGCGAGAGATCGTGCGCCTGGAACGCGTTACGGCGGAAGGCGCGGTGGCCGGCAAGACGCTCTTGGAGCGAAGCTACGAACAGCAGAAGCTTCAGGGTGTTTTTCGCGCCCAGCGCCAACGTCTCCTTCTGCACGGCCTGTCGGAGAAACAGATCGACGAGATCGTTGCCAAGCGAACGCTCTTGGCCAGTCTGACCGTGACGGCCCCCGAGCCCTCCGACCCGGAGGGCAAGTCCGAGTCGCCGAGACCGCTTCAGGTGCAGGAACTCAAGGTTACCAAGGGGCAGCACGTCGAAGCGGGTAATTCCTTGTGCGCGCTGGTCGACCATACCAGTCTCTACATTCAGGGCAAGGCGTTCGAGCAGGACATGGATACCCTGAACAAGGCCGTCGGCAGCCAGTGGCCGGTTACGGCGGTTTTCAATTCCCAGGGAGGCGAGCGGCAAACGGTGCCGAATCTGTCGATCGTCTATCTGGCCGACCGCATCGAGCCTGAGTCGAGGGCACTGCTCTTCTACGTCCAGATTCCTAACGAACTGCTCCGCGACCAGAAGACTCCGGATGGGCACCGCTACGGCGCCTGGAAATACAAGCCGGGGCAGCGCCTGGAGCTTCTCGTGCCGGTCGAGCGTTTGCCCGATCGGATCGTGCTGCCGCTCAATGCCGTGGTGCAAGACGGGGCCGAGTCCTACGTTTTCGAAAAGAACAACGGACACTTCGACCGGCGCGCCGTGCGCGTGGAATACCGTGACCAGCTTTGGGCGGTGCTCGCCAATGATGGAGCGCTCAAGCACGGTAAAGAGGTGATTGTTTCCGGAGCCTACCAGGTTCACCTGGCCATGAAGAACAAGGCGGGCGGCGGTCCGGACCCGCATGCCGGACACAACCACTAATGCTTTGTCACAGCTTGATTTTTGGATTGTGTGCCACTGGCTCTGCCAGTGTTGGAGTGGAACATGTGTCGCCAACATCGCACGGGCGTAGCCAGCGGCACCCCAATTTTGGCTGCGACAAAGCACTAAACACCTGGCCGTCCTCCGCCGTCCGCTTCCCCGGTTTGCCGTCGTCTCCAGGGACAAGTCATGCTTAACGCAATCATCCGATTGGCTCTCCAGCACCGCCTGCTCGTGATCGCCCTGGCTCTATTGATCTTGGGTTATGGCGGCTGGCAACTCTACCAATTACCGATCGATGTATTCCCCGACCTGAACCGGCCGCGCGTCGTGGTGATGGCCGAGGTGCCCGGGATGGCCCCGGAAGAAGTCGAAGCCCTGGTCACTTTTCCCATCGAGTCCTCGCTGAACGGGGCGACGGGCGTGCAGGCGGTGCGCAGTTCCTCGGGCGTGGGCATTTCCATCATCTACGTGGAATTCGACTGGGGGACGGACATCTATGTGGATCGCCAGATCGTCGCCGAGAAGCTCTCGCTGGTTACGGACCGGTTGCCGCCCGGCGTGAAGCCGCAACTGGCCCCCATCTCGTCGGTCATGGGACAGATCATGATCGTGGGCATGTGGAGCGAGGGGGGCAAGACGGACCCGATGGAAATCCGCACGCTGGCCGACTGGGTCGTGCGCCAGCGACTGCTCACGCTACCCGGCGTCTCGCAGGTCATGACCATGGGGGGCCAGCGCAAGCAGTTCCAGGTGTTGGTGAACTCCGCCCAACTGCTCTCGTATGGCGTGACGCTTGCACGAAGTGGAAACCGCCCTGGAGAAAAGCAATCGCAACGTGACCGGCGGTTATCTCGATGCCCAAGGACCCAACGAGTACCTCGTCCGCTCGCTGGGGCGCGTGCAATCGATCGAGGATCTCGCAGGAACTGGTGGTGAAGATCCGCGACGGGCGGCCGGTGCTCCTCAAGCAGGTGGCCCGGGTGGTCGAAGGCGCGCAGGTCAAACGCGGCGACAGTTCCGCCTACATTCGGCAGGCCGACGGCACGTTCACGGGCGGACCCGCGGTGCTGCTGACGATCAACAAGCAGCCGGGCACCGACACGCGGCGGCTCACCGAGCGCGTCACGACGCGCTCTGGACGAACTGAAGGGTTCGCTGCCGGGCGACGTTCGCATCGTACCGAATCTGTATCAGCAGAAGCAGTTCATCGACCTGGCCATCCACAACGTGATGGACGCCCTGCGCGACGGCGGCATCCTCGTGGCCATCATCCTCTTCATCTTCCTGCTGAACTTCCGCACGACGTTCATCACCTTGACGGCCATCCCGCTGTCGATCGTGGTGACCGGCGCTGGTGTTCAAGTGGTTCGGCATGTCGATCAACACGATGACTCTCGGCGGGCTGGCCGTGGCGATCGGCGAGCTGGTGGACGACGCGATCGTCGACGTGGAGAACATCTTCCGCCGTCTCCGCGAGAACCGGCATAGTGCCGAGTCCGCAGCCGTCGCTCGTAGTCGTGTATCAAGGCCAGCACCGAGATTCGCAACTCGATCGTCTTCAGCACCCTGATCATCGTGCTGGTCTTCATTCCGCTGTTCGCCCTGAGCGGGATGGAAGGGCCGGCTCTTCACGCCCCTGGGCGTCGCCTACATCGTCTCGATCCTCGCATCGCTGGTGGTCTCGCTCACGGTCACGCCGGTGCTGTCGTACTGGCTCCTGCCCAAGGCTCGGGCCACTCATGCGGACGAAGGAAGGGCTTCTGCTGCGGGCGCTCAAGGCCGTGGCGGCTCCGGTGATCGGCGCGAGCCTGCAGGCATCCAAGCCCATTCTCGTCGTGGCGGTCCTGGCCGTTGCCGTAAGCGCCCTGGTCGTGTGCGCAACTGGAGAGCGACTTCATGCCGCCCTTCGACGAAGGCGTGGCTCAAGTCAACGTGCTCTTGCCGCCGGGCACTTCGCTGGACACGCTCCAAGGAGGTCGCCGAGATGGTCGAACGCCGCCTGCAGAAGATCGAAGGCGTCGAAGGCTTCGTCGCCCGAACCGGCCGCGCGGAACTCGACGAGCATATCATCGGCGTCAACATGACCGAGATCATCGTCAACTTCAGTCCGCGATGGCGGCCGGAGCCGCGAGGAGGTCCTCGACGAGATCCGCGAGGCCATGGCCGACATCCCGGCATCGTCACGAGCGCCGAGCAGCCGCTGGCCCATCTGATCTCCGCCATGCTCTCCGGCGTGCAGTCGCAGGTGGCCGTCAAGCTCTACGGCGACGACCTCGACGTGTTGCGGGCCAAGGCCCAGGAGTCAAGACCGCCATCCAGGGAGTGCCGGGCATCACCGACCTCATGGTCGAACCCCAGATTCTCATTCCGCAACTGCGCATCGAACTCGACCGGCGGCAATTGGCCCGCTACGGACTGACGCCCGACGACGTGAACCGCTGCGTGGAAACCGTCGATGCACGGCAAGGTGGTCTCCGAGGTGCTCATCGGACAGCGAACCTTCGACCTGTTCGTGCGTCTCGACGAGCCCTTTCGCGAGAATCTGGAGGCGATTCGCCGGATGTCGCTGGACTTGCCCGAAGGAGGGACGACGCCCCTTTCGTCCGTGGCCGGCATCTATCAAGCCGGGGGCCCCAACACGATCAACCGGGAACAGGTCCGTCGCCGGGTGGTGGTGCAGTGCAACACGTCGGGCCGAGGAATGGTCGACGTCGTTCGCGATATCCAGCAGCGTCTTAAGCCGGTCCGCGAATCGCTGCCGGCGGGGTACTTCGTCCAGTGCGGCGGGCAGTTCGAGAGCCAGCAAACGGCCTCGCGCATGATCGCCACGCTCTTCGTCGTGTCGTTAGCCGGGATGTTCCTCGTGCTGCTTCACGATGTTTCATTCCGTGAACTTCGCTCTTCAGGTGATGGCCGCGCTGCCGATGGCCTTCATCGGCGCCGTGGCTGCCCTTGTCGTGACGCACCAGACCCTGACGATTGCCAGCATGGTGGGCTTCATCTCGCTCTGCGGCATCGCCACTCGGAATGGAATCCTTTTGTTGGACCACTACCTCCACCTGGTGCGGTACGAGGGCGAGACCTGGTCCCGGGAGATGATCGTCCGCGCGGGGCTGGAACGACTGGCCCCCGTGCTGATGACCGCACTTACCGCCGGCATCGGCCTGGTGCCGCTGGCAATGGCCGCCGGCGAACCGGGCAAGGAAATCCTCTACCCCGTGGCCACGGTGATCATCGGCGGGCTGGTCAGCAGCACGCTGCTGGAGTTCCTCGTCCGCCCGGCCCTCTTCTGGACGTTCGGCCGAAAAGCCGGCGAGCGCGTGGTGCAGCAATCCTCGGGGGAAACGGAACTAGCGGAGGGCGTGGTGCAGGAGCACGGCTCGGGTCCTACGACCCAGCCTGCGTGCGGCCCACACTGGCCGGTGGTTCTTGCCTCGCTCCGGAAGCATTGAGCAAGGTCGGTGGGCGGATATCGAGAGACGCCGGTGCAGCGGTCTTTCCCATCACCCGTCGTGCTGGCGGTCCAAACCGCTTCATGGTAACCTTGCCGAATACTGACGGTGGCGACGTCCATCGTGTTGGCGGTGGTGATCTCGCCCCGCCGGACCGGCCGAACGTGGCCGGTTGAACCAACCAGCGGCTTCAGTTATTCGAGCCTTTGTTGATGTCTGTATTGTGAAGGGTCGGTACTGTCTGCCCAATGGCCTTGTTTGCCGGCCTCCCGCGGATCGGCCTGGTGCATTGGCTATGCAGGGCTCAAGAGGATGCAGGGTCACCATGAAAACAATCCACGCGTGCTCAGGTGCCAGGCCGCGCAACCTGGCCTTCGCCCATCGCTTTGCCGGTCGCTGCACCCGGGCCGGTTTCTTGCGGCGCATGGCGGCGGTGGTCCTGGGGGGAATCGGTATGACCGGGACGTGCAACCGCGTGTCGGAGGCCTCCGAGAGCTGTCTCAGGGGAGCAAGACGCAAGAGGCAAGGGAGAATCGTCACGAGGCGGAACGGCGCGTCGGTCAAGCGCTGGGACATCATCACCATCGGCAATCTGTCGCGGAACCGCTATTGGGGTGAGAGCGACGCCAAGGGCGTGCGGTCTGCCATCTGCACCTGCACGTTGATCGAGGGCGAGGGATTCCGGCTTCTGGTCGATCCGTCGCTCGCCAGCGCCGAAGAGATGGCCAAGGAACTCGACCGGCGCTGCGGACTGAAGCTCCGCGACATCGACACGGTGTTTATCACCCACGAGCACGGCGACCATTGGTATGGCTTGCTCCCATTTCCCCGCGGCTCGATGGCTGGCGGGCCCGGAGGTCGCGGCGGCATTGAACAAGACGGGAAAACTCGCCCAAACGTGTCGAGCCAGCCAGTGGCAGGATTTGCGAGGCCGTCGAGGCAATTCGCCACGCCCGGCCATACCCTCAGCCATCACAGCCTGCGATTCGACTGCGACGGCCAGTCGGTCGCGGTCGCCGGCGATGCGGTTGCCACGCGGGATTTCTGGCGCGAGCGCCGGGGATATTTCAATTGTGTGGACTTCGACTCTCTCGGCCCGTTCGATGGATCGGCTGAGTTGCATGGCCGACATCATCGTGCCCGGACACGACAACTATTTCGTCAACCCGGATGCCGCTCACCGGCGCCGGGAAATCGCAAACTGAGAATCGCTGCACAAGCCAACCCCAATCGAAAGGGGATCTTATGAAAGCACCAGCCGCGACCGTCATGCACGTCGAGAGTTACTCAAGGCGGGGACAAGTCTGGCGGCGGTGGCCGCCGTCGGGCCGCTGCCGGCCGCTTCCGTCCTCCAGGCCGCGGAGCCGCCGCACGGCCAGCAAGAGCATCGGCATCCAGATCGGCGCGGTGTCGTTCGTGGACGAAGGCACCGAGAAGGTGCTCGACCTCCTCCAGGAGCGCGGCGCCGTCGATACGATTTACCTGACCACCTTCACCTACGGGCGCGGACTGGCCGGGCGGCAGATTCCCGGGCAGCCGTTTCCCGACCACGGCGTGCAGGAGTCGGACGAGAGGCGTCTTTCACGGCGGCAACTACGCCACGCCGCACCCCGAGTTCTATCGCGACACCGTCTCTGAAGCAGACCCGCGCTCCCGACCACGGCGATCTCGACATCGTGGCCACCGTCCTGCCCGCCGCGAAGAAGCGCGGCATGCGCGTCTTCTGCTCGATCGAAGACGTGTTCCGCTCGGACGTGCCCGGCGTGAAGGAAGTCGCCGAGGTGGACCTGCAAGGCCGCGAAGACCGGCACGCTTTGCCTTTGCCATCCCGACGTCCGCGCGTTCTGGACCGGTCTGGCGACGGACCTCTGCAAGTCCTACGACATCGACGGCATCCTCTTCTTCAACGAGCGCAACGGGCCGCTGTTGAATGCGCTGGGCGCCAGCCACGCCCAGAGCATCGCCTCGTCGCGGGTCACGTGCTTCTGCGAGCATCACCAGCGCGCGGCGAAGGAGCGCGGCATCGACTTCGAGCGCGCCCGGCAGGGCTACCAGAAGCTCGACCAGTTCATCCAGGCGATCTTCAAAGGCCAGCGACCGAGCGACGGCTACTTCGTCGAGTTCTGGCGCCTGCTCGTCGAGTGGCCGGAGATCATCGCGTGGGATCGGCTGTTCGACGCCGCCAAGCACGAGGTCCTGGCCGAGGTCAACGCCGCCGTGAAGCGCGTGCGGCCGGGACTGCAGGTGGGCTTCCACATCGAGCACGTCAACTCGTTCAATCCCATCTTCCGCGCCACGCGCAGCTACGCCGACCTGGCGACGAAGGCCGACTTCCTCAAGGTCGTCGTCTACAACAACTGCGGCGGCGAACGCTACGCCAACTTCATCCGCAACGTCGGCTCGACGGTGTTCCGCGACGTGCCGAAGGAGGAGTTGCTGCGGTTCAACAACCATCTGTTGAACTACGGCGACGAAGCCGAACTGGATGAACTGGCCACCGCCGGGCTTTCGCCGGATTACGTCTTCCGCGAAACGCAGCGCGCGCTGGCCGGCGTGCAGGGCAAGTGCAAGGTGCTGCCGGGCATCGACATCGGCATCCCGACCGGCAAGAACAGCCGCAAGGCCTCGCCCGAGGATACCTATGCCGCCGTGGCCGCCGCTCTGAAGGCCGGAGCGGACGGCCTGATTCTCTCGCGCAAGTATTCCGAAATGCAGTTGGCCAACCTGGCGGCAGCCGGACGGGCCGTGCGCGATGCGCGATGAAGCATAGTTGAATCCCCAAGGACGTCCATGAGCCATGGTGAACCGTCGAGACTTGCTGAAGACCGCGGCAGCGGCGAGTGCGGCGGTCGCGTTCGGCGAAAATGCCGTGGCTCCAGCTCGGCGCCGCCGAGCCGTCCGCCGCGAGCCCCGCCGGCGCCGAGCTGGGTGGACAAGCCGATGCGCTGGGCGCAGCTCACGCTCGTCGAGGACGACCCGGGCAAGTTCGACCTGCAGTTCTGGCTCGATTACTTCAAGCGCACGCACTCCGACGCGGTCTGTCTCAGCGCCGGCGGCTGCGTGGCGTATTACCCGACGAAGGTCCCGTTCCATCATCGCAGCGCATGGCTCGGCGAGCGGGACGTGTTCGGCGAACTCGTCGCCGGCTGCCGCAAGCTCGGCATGGTCGTCATCGCCCGCACCGATCCGCACGCGACCTACGACGACGCGCACGAGGCGCACCCGGATTGGATTGCCGTGGACGCCGCGGGCAAGCCGCGCCGGCACTGGGCCTCGCCGGAGATGTGGGTGACCTGCGGACTCGGCCCCTACAACTTCGAGTTCATGACCGAGGTGAAGAAGGAGATCATGTCGCGCTACCGGGTGGACGCGATCTTCATCAACCGCTGGGACGGCTCCGGGATGTGCTACTGCGAGCATTGCCGGAAGAACTTCCGCAAGGCCTCGGGGCACGAGCTTCCCCGCACCAGCGACCCGCAGGACCCGGCGCGGCGCGCCTACATCCTCTGGCGTCAGCAGCGGCTCTTCGACCTGTGGCGGCTGTGGGACACCGAGGTCCGCAAGATCAATCCCGACTCCTGCGTCATCCCGAACACCGGCGGCGGCGCGACCAGTTCGCTCGACATGCAGCGGATCGGCGAACTCGCGCCCACGCTGATCGCCGACCGGCAGGCCCGCCGCGGGCTGACGGCGCCGTGGGCCAACGGCAAGAACGGCAAGGAATTCCGCGCCACCATGGGCCGCAAGCCGATCGTCGGCATCTTCAGCGTCGGCGTCGAGGAACCGTACCGCTGGAAGGACAGCGTGCAGAGCGAGGCGGAGATTCGCCTGTGGGTGGCCGACGGCGTCGCCAACGGCCTGCGTCCCTGGTTCACCAAGTTCTCCGGCGTGCTGCACGACCAGCGGTGGCTCAAGCCGGTGGAAGACATCTACCGCCGTTACGCCGCGCTGGGAGAAGTACCTGCGGAACGAGCGTCCGCTGGCTCGCGTCGGCCTGGTCTATTCGCAGCAGACCGCGTGGTTCCACGGCGCGAAGGTCGAGGACCACACGCTCGGCTGGTATCAGGCGCTCATCGAAGCGCGCATCCCCTTCGAGATGGTGCATGACCGGCTGCTCGACGCGGCGCACCTCGGCCCGTTCAAGACGCTCATCCTGCCGAACATCGCCGCGCTGTCCGACGCGCAGTGCGGGCAGCTCCGCGAATTCGTCGAGCGCGGCGGCGAGCCTCGTCGCCACCTACGAGACCAGTCTCTACGACGAATGGGGCGTGAGGCGAAAGGACTTCGGCCTGGCCGACCTCTTCGGCGTCGCGCTTCAAGGGCCGCGTCGAAGGCCCGATGCAGAACTCGTATCTGCGCCTGGAGACCGACCCGGCCACCGGCAAGCGGCATCCGCTCCTGGCCGGCCTGGAGGATGCGCGCGCGCATCATCAACGGCGTGCGCCGCGTCGAGGTGGAAGCCACGCGGCCGTTCCCCAACCCGCCGCTGACGCTCATCCCGTCGTATCCCGACCTGCCGATGGAGAAGGTCTATCCGCGGGTGCCGAAGACCGACGTGCCGCAGGTCTTCCTGCGCGAGTCTGGGCCGCGGCCGCGTGGTGTATTTCCCGTGGGACATCGACCGGACGTTCTGGGAAGTGCTCTCGGTCGGACCATCTTCAAGCTGCTGCGCAACGCCGTCACCTGGGCCACGAACGAGGAGCCGCCCGTCACGGTGACCGGCCCCGGGGTGCTCGACGTGACCGTCTGGCAGCAGAAGGACTCGCTCACCGTTCATCTCGTCAACCTCACCAATCCCATGATGATGAAGGGGCCGGTTCGCGAGTTGATTCCCATCGGGCGAGCAGAAGGTTCGGCTGCGTCTGCCCGACGGGACGCGGGCGAAAACAGGTCCGGCTGCTGGCCGCCGACAAGGCTCTGCGCGTCGAGCAATCCGGCCAGTACCTGAGCGTTACGGTGCCTTCGATTCTCGACCATGAGGTGGTGGCGATTGACTTGGAAGTGGTTTCCAGAGGGACATTCTGACGGGAGCAATCATGACCATCCGGCGACCGTTGCGCCCCCCTTCCAGATCCTGCTCAACGGTGCGCTGGGGCTGTTGTGGCTGGTGGGAACGAGTAGTACCGTCTGGGCACAGGCCGCTCAGCTTGACGGGGAAGAAGTGGGGCGAAGGCGGCTGCCGCTCACCGAGGGCTGGTGGGTCAAGCAACTCGACACCGAGAAGCCGGACGTGGCTGCGCTGGTGCGCCAGTCGGCATCGCCCGACGGGACGTGGCTGCCGGCCGCATGCCGGCCCAGGTGCACGACGTCCTCTTGGCGCATCGTCGGATCGCCGATCCGCACGTCGGCAAGAATGCCGCCGACTGCGCGTGGGTGGGCGAGAAGGACTGGGCCTACGTCTGCCGGTTCCCGACTCCGGAGAGAGCCGCCAGGCGGCGCTTCTCCGCTTCGAGGGGCTCGACACGCTGGCGGACGTTTATCTGAACGGCCAACATCTCGGCCATTTCGAGAACATGTTCCGCGAGTACTCGATCGACGTGAGGAGACCGCCTCGCCCCGCCTGGCCAGGAGAACACGCTGGTGATCGTGTTCTCCTCGCCGCTGCGGTACATGCGGGTGGCGAAGTTGCCGCCGGACGATCCGCGTGCCGCCCGCACAAGAGCCTGCGCAAGTGCCACAGCGACTTCGGTTCCTACCTGGGCGCTACGCCGCATGCGGCCAAGGTCGGCGTCTACCGGGACGTCGTGCTTGATCTGCCCGATCGGGCGTGGATCGACGACGTCTGCGTCCGGCCCGCGCTGTCGCCGGATTTCCGTTCGGCGAAGATCCACGTTCGCGTGGAAACCGCCGGAGAGCCGGCGGGTCTGGATTGGACGCTGATCGATCCGGCCGGCCGCGAGATGGGGCGCGGCAAGGCAGGCACGTCGGCCAACGCCGCGCAATTCGAGATTCCCATGGCCGAGCCGAAGTTGTGGTGGCCGCGCATGCACGGCGAGCAGAATCTCTACACGCTTGAAGTTCGTCTGCGCGACGGCCGAGCGCGTGCTGGACCGCCGCCGCACGGCATTCGGTATCCGCAAGGTCACGCCGGTGCTGAGCGATCCGTCGACCGGCGAGAAACGGTTTCGCTTCGACGTCAATGGCCGGCCGATCTTCCTGCGCGGCGCCGATTGGGTGCCGGTCGAGGGAGCTACGCACGTCTGGCAGCCGGAACGCGCCAGACGACTGCTCGACCTGGCCGAGCAGGGCAACATGAACATGCTCCGCATCTGGGGCGAGGGAGTGATTCCGCCGCAGTCGTTCTACGACGAGTGCGACCGCCGCGGAATCTGCATCTGGCAGGATTTCATGTTCGGGTACTACGACCACGGCAAAGGGGACGCCGAGTTCCTGGCGAACTGCCGCGCGGAGATCGAAGGGACCATCCGCCGACTGCGCAACCATCCTTCCGTGCTCCTCTGGGTGGGCGGCAACGAGCAGTACTTGTGGTCTTCTCCCCAGGACGTGCCTGAAGCGAAACGGGAGATCTTCGAACGGATGATGCCCGAGGCGTGCCGCCGGCTCGATCCGACACGGCTGTTCCACACCAGTTCGCCCTTACGGCGGGCCGACGGGCAATTGGCCGCTGGAAGGCGACTGGCACGACTACACGACGATCAATTTCGCCCCGCAGGCGTCGGTGCCGCTGTTCGGGTCCGAGGTTCTTCGCGCCAGCGTGCCGTCGCTGGCGAGCATGCGGCGATTTCTCAGCGAGGAGGAGCTGTGGCCGAAGGGATTCAGTCCGGCGATCCGCAAGCCCGGGCCAGCCGGCCTGGCCGCCGGCCTGGACCTATCACTCGACGGGCATCGCCACCTGGGACCGGATCGGCGCGATCGAGCAGTATTGCGATCCCGCGTCGGCCGAGGAACTGATCCGTGTGATCGGCACCGCCCACGGCGAGTATCTTCGCGACCGGGTCGAGCGCGCACGGCGCGGCGTGCCCGACGGCGCGCGCGGACGGCAACCGGCGATGCTGGGGCAATCTCGTCTGGCGACTGAACGACTCCTGGCCGATGATCTACTCGAGCGTGATCGACTACTACCTCGAGCCGAAGATCGCCTACTACTTCCTCCGCCGCGCCTACGAGCCGGTGCTGGTCTCGTTCGAGAAGACCCCGGATCGGATCTGCGTGTGGGTGGTCAACGATTCACCGCAGCCTGTCGAGGGTACGCTCGTCGTCGAGCGGCTGGGTTTCGACGGCAAGAGCCGCGGTAAGCTGCAAGCGAAAGTCGCCGTTGCACCGGGCCGATCCAAACGATGTCTGGACCTGACCGCGCTGGGCGAGATCAGCCTGAGGTCCGACTTTCTCCGTGCAACCTTGGGCGGCCGCGATGCGATCTGCCTGTTAATCGGCGAGCGTTACCTGCATCTGCCGCAGGCGCACCTGACCGTACGTAATCACGACGGCCAGATCGAAATCGGTACGGACGCGTTCGCCCGGCAGGTCGAATTGCGGGCGGAGAACGCGATGGCAACGGTTTGCGCGGATAACTTCTTCGACCTCGCACCAGGACAGAAACGGACGATCGCGATCATCGGCCCCTCGGAAGGTTGCAGGATCGAAGTTCGCGCCCTGAATGCCGACCCCATATCGGTCGTATACAACCCCTAGACGCTGCCGACAAGCAAGAGGATCGATCGATGAGCAATCGAAGAAAAACCACGCGGCGTGAACTCCTGGCGGCCGGTGCGGCGATGACCGGCGGGGCCGCATTTGCGGCAGGCGCATCGAGCGGCGCCGAGCCGAGCCGTTCGGCGGTGCGCGCGCAGCCAGTCGCCCCGTGCTCGAAGAAGTCGACGTCCTGGTCGTCGGCGGCGGTCCGGCGGGGATCGGCGCGGCGCTGGGAGCCGCGCGCAGGGAGCCAGAGACCCTGCTCGTCGAGAACCACTCGTTCTTCGGCGGCGTTGGCGGCCTGGGCCTTGGGCATGCCGATCAACCAGGTGCGGCCCGACGGCAAACCGCGGTCGGCGGTCCACGAGCTCGTGGTCCGCAAACTCCAGGCCTATGGCGACCAGGCGGTTCGCTTCGGCAAGCACGAGCTGTGGTGCAACGTCGAGTACCTGAAGGTCGCGGTGCTCGATGCCTTGGACGAGGTCGGTTGCCGCTACCTGGTCCACGTGCGCGCCGCCGACGCGATCGTGGAGAACAACCGAGTGGTCGGCGCGATGGTCGCCACGAAACGGGGACTGATGGCGATCCGGGCCAAGGCCGTCGTGGATTGCACCGGCGACGCGGACGTGGCCTATTACGCCGGGGCGGAGACGATGATCGAAACCACTGCCCTCATGCCCATGACGCTGTCGTTGGCCCTGACCAACGTCGACGCTGCCAAGGTCCGGTACGCCGACGTCCGCGACGGCGATCCAGAAGGCCCGCAAGAAGTACCCGCTGATCCCCTCCGGCTTCCTGGAGATCAACCAGGTGGCGCACAGCCACAGTTGGTACATCAACCATTCGGGCACCGCCGACATGGGACGCGATCGACGCCACCGATCCGATCGAGCGCAGCAAGGCCGAGTGCGACAGCCGCCGGCAGGCCCTGCAGATGGTCCAGGCGATCCGCGAATCGGAGAATCCGCAGTTGCAGCGCATCGAATGGATCGGCAGCGGACCGCAGGTCAGCGTGCGCGAGACCCGGCGCGTGAAGGGCGCCTACGTGATCACCGAAGAAGACGCCATGGCCGGCCGCAAGTTCGACGACGCGATCGCCTGGCGCAGCGGCTTTCTCGACCCGGGCGGACAGCGCGGGGCCAAGTTCGTCGAAGATGAAGATCCACGACGTGCCCTATCGCGCGATCCTGCCCGAGAAACTCGACGGCCTGCTGGTGGCCGGTCGATGCATCTCCGCGACTCACGTCGGGGCGATGGCCGGCAAGAGCATGGGCAACTGCATGGCCACCGGGCATGCCGCCGGCGTGGCGGCCGCGCTTTCGGCGAAGGGCGGCATCATGCCCCGCGAGATCAACGTCCGAGACCTGCAGGACTGCGCTACGTGCCGACGGCGTGGACCTGGAGATGGGAGACCGGGACCAAAAGAGCCTCGGTTGAACGCTACACGGGTCGTTGTCTCGTGGAGCCAGGGTGCTCTGCGAGCGTTGTGCGAGCTGCCGGCTACTTGGCGGCCGACGGAGGGGAGCTTTCGCCCTCGCTGAAGAGCAGCGGGACAAACTCACCCAAGTAGTCGCGCCAGTTGATCCAGGTGTGGCCGCCCGCGGTCTCCCGATAGACCACGTCGAAGCCGTGCTTCTTGAGCATGCTCACCGTGCGTTTGCTGGTTTCGAGGAGGAAATCCTCCTTGCCGGTGGCGAACCAGATCAGTTTCAAGCCCTTTTTCAATTCGGCATTGTCCAGCACCTTCTGGTGCCGTTCCTCCCACGGGGGCCCGGGCGACTTGGACCGGCCATCGCCCGCAATTCCGAAAACGCCCGAGCTATAGACACCGAGGTACGCATACTCTTCCAGATGGGGAATTCCGATGTTCAGCGTCTGCGCTCCGCCCATCGACAAGCCCGCCATGGCGCGGTGCGCTCGGTCGGTATAGACGCGGTAGTTTTTTTCCACAAACGGCTTCAGGTCGTTGACGAAGTCTTCCGCGAATTCATCGACCTGTCGTTCCGCGGAACCACCGGATCGAGGGCCGGAACGGAATCGCGTGGTATGGCCGGCGGGCATGACGACGATCATTGGCTTGGCTTTTCCGGCAGCGATCAGATTATCGAGGATGAACCCGGCCCGGCCGACCGAAGTCCACGAATCGTCGGAGTCGGAGGCACCATGCAGAAGGTAGAAGACCGGGAATTTGCCGCCGCCCGACTCGTAGCCCGGCGGGGTATAGACATGCATTCTCCGGACGCGCTTGAGCGACTGAGAATAGTAGGTAACTTCCGCGACGGCGCCGTGGGGCACGTTGTTCACGTCGGAAAGGTCCGAGCCCGGTATGTAGACCAAACTCCAGACGTTGTTGTTGGATTGGCTGATGGAGGGATTCTCGGGATCCACGACGGAGATGCCGTCGACGTTGAAGACGTAGCGATAGGCGCCGGGATCGATGGGCCCCATCGATACCTCCCAGACTGCGTTGTCGGTCTGCTTCAATTCCACGCCGCGGCCCACATTGGGAATGTCGCCGCCGGTGAGACGCACCGACTTTGCCTGGGGGGCTTGAATGCGAAAGGTGACCTTGCGGTCCGCGGCCACGTCGGGAGAGATGATCTCGGGCGCCGCGGGGCCGGTGCCCGGCTTGGGGCGCGCTTGTTGGGCCGGGGCTGAAGCGGTGGCAGCCAGGATGGCCGTTGTCAGGAACACGGGAAGGATGGATCTGGTGTTCATCGTTTTCCTCTCGACCGTGGAGCACCCGAAAGGTGGCCCCAAGTGCCATGGCAAGTGAATACCCGCGCCTCGTGCCTGCCGCGGTCGCCCAGACGGACGAAATCGTCGAGGCGACGGATCGCAGAACGGTTTGCCGCGCGGCGACTCTCCGGCCAAACCGGGCCGCTGCGGCGATTCTGGAATAGTTCTAGACTTAACCCCGCGGAGAAGCAATGGTTTCGGGCAACTTCAGGCCAGCGACGCGTAACCGTTCACAGGCCAGCCGGGGACGGGTCTATTTTTCGGTCAGGTGGCCGTTGTGATGACGGAGCCTTGCGGCCGAAAAATGGACCCGTCCCCTTCGCTTCCTCCCGCCGTGAACGGTTACCAGCGACTCTCGCCACAACTGGACGGTGCTGCTTCGCTCTGTTAACCTTGGGGACCGATGCTGCTTCGAGCGTGCCCGAGCGGCGTCCGGAGGGGAAATGCGAAATGAGGGAGAAACCAGGATGAAGCGTCGCCAATTCCTGAGGACTGCTGCCGCCGCCGGAACTGGATGGCTCATTCTGCCGAGTGGTGCCCGAGCGGGCAAGAACGCCCCGGGCAACAAACTGAACGTCGCACTGATTGGCGTCTGGGGCCGCGGCTTGGCGCACTACGAAGTGCTGGCTGACGAGAACGTGGTCGCGCTGTGCGACGTGAACGAGAAGCGGTTTCCGGATGCTCTCAAGAAGTTTCCGAAGGCCAAGACGTATGTGGACTGGCGGAAGTGTTTGGATCAGAAGGACATCGATGCGGTCGTTTGTTGCACCGCGGACCACACGCACGCGTTCATCGCCAACTGGGCGCTGAATCGCGACATGCACGTTTACATGGAGAAGCCGTTGGCGATCACGGTGGAAGAAGCGCGCGTGGTGCGAGCCAACTGGATGAAGAAGAAGGATAAGCTGGCCACACAAGTGGGTATGCAGCGTCATGCGATCGAGAACTTCAATCGCGTGCGCGAACTGATCCGCGACGGCGCCATCGGCGAACTGACGGCCGCATACGCGTGGGGCAACCGCCAGATACGGCGCGACGGCTATTTGCCCGCCGAGGGCCAACCGCCGGAGGGTTTCCATTTCGATCTCTGGCTGGGCCCGTCGCCCGCGCATCCCTACAACCCCGGCTATTTCTCGGGTGGAGCAGGGATGAACTGCCTGTCGTGGAACATGTTCTGGGACTTCGGCGCCGGCCAGATCGGCGACATGGGCAGCCACACCATGGACCTGCTCTGGAACGCGGTCGACGCGACCTTGCCGACCTCGGCGGAGGCGAAGGGGGAGAAATTCAATCCCGACGTTACTCCCGTCGAGTGCGAGTCGCACTTCGAGCATCCGGCCAACGACTGGCGCGGTCCGATCCGCGTGAGCTGGTATCAGGGCGGGGTGATGCCGCGCTCGCCCAAGCCCTACGTGGACTTGAAGGCGATCGACCACGGCGTGATGTTCAAAGGCTCGAAGGGTTTTGTCATTGCCGATTTCAACTCGCGTCTCTTGCTTCCCTTCGGCGACAAGGCCGATATGACCTACTACAAGCCGCGCACGTCGGAAAAACTCTTGCCGCCGCTGGGCCATTTCCAGAAGCAGTGGATCAATGCCTGCAAGGGCGATCTCAAGACGGCTTGCGATTTCGAGTACAGCGGCAACATGATCGAGCAATTGCTGCTGGGGTTGGTCGCCTACCGGGTGGGCAAGAAGATCAACTACGACGGCGCCACCGGCCGAGTGACCAATAGCCCGGAGGCCAACGAACTGTTGCGACGCCCCTACCGCGACGGTTGGACCCTGAACGGTTGATGGTTTTGTCGACAAGCCTAGGACGCGCGAAGGGCCCCTTCGGCAGCCGGGACGCTATGCCGTCGGGGTTTTTCTCGGGCCGAGGTGCTGCGATCCTTTCTCGTGGCGCTCGCTCCGCGTGTCGATGGGCAGCGTGCTTCAGGTGCCCCGTCGCGCCCGGCAGATATGCTCGCGAACCTCCGCACGTTGAAAGAAGCATGGAAAGTCAGACTGTAACCGTTCGCGGCGGGAGGAAGCGAAAGGGACCGGTCCATGTTTTCGGTCAGACATCTGTTGTGATGGCGGAGTCGAGTGGCCGAAGAATGGACCAGTCCCCGGTTGGCCCGTGAACGGTTACGTCAGACTGGTAGCGGCGGTTTTGAGTACTCTGTAATTGGACTTGCACGAGTCTGAGAGGTTCAGACTCGGCCGCCACCCTTCGGGAGGCGGCTCAACACCAAGGGAGCATTCCCCTGATCGTGCAACCGTATTTGGACTGAACCCGGCGCACAAGCAAGGGCTTCGTGCGCGGGCAGGGCGGGGCATTTCGAGCCAACTGGACGGTGCTGCTTCGCTCTGTTAACCTTGGGAGACCGACGCTGCTTCGCGTGTGCCCCAGCGGCGGCTGAAAGAGAAACGCAAAGAGAAGACAAGGGAGAACCAACGATGAATCGTCGCCAATTCCTGAAGACCGCTGCCGCCGCCGGAACCGGATTGCTCATCCTGCCGAGCGGTGCCCGAGCGGGCAAGAACGCCCCGGGCAACAAGCTGAACGTCGCGCTGATCGGCGTCTGGGGCCGCGGCCTGGCGCACTACGACATGCTGGCCGACGAGAACGTGGTCGCGCTGTGCGACGTGAACGAGAAGCGGTTTCCGGACGCCCTGAAGCGAGTTTCCCAAGGCCAAGACCTACGTCGACTGGCGCAAGTGCCTCGATCAGAAGGACATCGACGCCGTGGTTTGCTGCACGGCCGACCACACGCACGCCTTCATCGCCAACTGGGCGCTGAACCGCGACCTGCACGTCTACATGGAGAAGCCGCTGGCCATCAGCGTCGAGGAAGCGCGCGTCGTGCGAGCGAACTGGCTGAAGAAGAAGGACAAGCTGGCCACGCAGGTCGGCATGCAGCGGCACGCGATGCAGAACTTCAACCGCGTGCGCGAACTGATCCGCGACGGCGCCATCGGCGAACTGACGGCGGCCTACGCGTGGGGCAACCGGCAGATCCGCCGCGCCGGCTACCTGCCCGCCGAAGGCCAGCCGCCCGAAGGTTTCCACTTCGATCTCTGGCTCGGCCCGTCGCCGGAGCATCCCTACAACCCCGGCTATTTCTCCGGCGGGGCGGGGATGAACTGCCTGTCGTGGAACATGTTCTGGGACTTCGGCGTCGGCCAGATCGGCGACATGGGCAGCCACACGATGGACCTGCTGTGGAACGCCGTCGACGCCGACGTTGCCGACCTCGGCGGAAGCGAAGGGCGAGAAGTTCAATCCCGACGTCACGCCGGTCGAATGCGAGTCGCACTTCGAGCACCCGGCCAACGACTGGCGCGGACCGATCCGCGTCAGCTGGTACCAGGGCGGGGCGATGCCGCAGTCGCCGAAGCCCTACGTCGATCTGAAGAAGATCGACCACGGCGCGATGTTCAAAGGCTCGAAGGGTTATGTCATCGCCGACTTCGATTCGCGGCTGCTGCTGCCGTTCGGCGACAACGCCGACCTGACCTACTACAAGCCGCGCACGCCGGACAAAGCTGCTGCCGCCGCTGGGCCACTTCCAGAAGCAGTGGATCGACGCCTGCAAGGACGAGCCTCAAGACGGCCTGCGACTTCGAGTACAGCGGCAACATGATCGAGCAGTTGCTGCTGGGTCTGGTCGCCTACCGCGTCGGCAAGAAGATCGACTACGACGGCGCCACCGGCCGCGTGACGAATAGCCCGGAGGCCAACGAACTGTTGCGACGCCAGTACCGCCCCGGCTGGACGCTCGAACGGCTAAGGGCCTATCCGAAAGTTTTCTCCCCTCGCCCCGTTTGCGAGGAGAGGGGCCGGGGGCGAGGGGTTTTCGGATCGGCTCTAAACGAGGTTGCGTGATTCCAGAAGGTAAAGTGTGCCAAGGAGCCGCCTCCCACAGGGTGGCGGCGGTTGTCTACCCCTCCTGGAATCGCGAAACTCGATTTAGAACCTATCCCGGAACCGCCGCTGCGGCTCTGTGCGGCCGGAAAATCGCAGCACCTTCCAAGGTTCTGGATCGGGTCTAAGAACCTACCCCCGGAACCGCCACGGCAGTCCTCCGCGGCCGGACAGTGCAGGAGCGACACACGGTTCTGGGATCGGCTCTAAAATGCCCCGCCTACGATCTTCGGACCGTGTGCCGCGGCAGGCTTTGCCGCGTGCCCGGCCTGTCGGCCGGCGTGCGGAGACGCTATCTTAGGGCCCCATGGAGCGCATCGAATCGGTAGATGATCCCCGCGTGGCGGCGTATCGCAATCTGCGCGACCGAACGCTGCGGGGCGAGAGCTTGTTTGTCACGGAAGGCCGCGTGCTGACGCGCCGCTTGCTCGAAAGCCCCTACGCGGCGGAGTCGGTCTTCGTGGCCGATGGGTATCTCGAAGAGTTTCGCGGCCTGGTGCCGAGCGGCGTGCCGATCTATGTTGCTGCCCGAGAGGCTGCTCCTGGAGGTGGTGGGCTTCCGATTTCACCGCGGGGTGCTGGCGGCCGGTCGGCGCCCGGACGTGAAATCGCTCGCGGAGCTGCTCTCGGGCAATGATCTTGCCGGCGCGGTTCGCCTGGTCGTATGTCCCGAGATTACCAAGCCGGAAAACCTCGGGCTCGTGTTTCGCAGCGCGGCGGCGTTCGGAGTGGACGGCGTCTTGCTCGGCCCGCGATGCTGCGATCCTTTCTCGCGGCGTTCGCTTCGCGTCTCGATGGGAGGGACGCTCCAGGTGCCCCATGCGCGCTCGGCGGACATGCTGGCAGACCTCGCGCATTGGAGGAGGTATGGAAAGTCGAACTGGTGGCGGCAGTGGTCGACCCGGCCGCGGAACGACTGGGCGAGATGGCCTGGCCGGCGCGCTGGGCCGTGGTGGTGGGCAACGAGACGGACGGCCTCGGCGACGCGTGCGTGGCGGCATGCCACCGGCGTGCAACGATTCCCATGCGCGCGGAGTGGACTCGCTCAATCTTGGCGTCGCGGCGGGGATCTTCCTCTATGCGATGTGTAAAGATGTGTAAAGGGGTCGGGAGTCTTTATATTGACGGAAACGGAGGGAAAGGGTAGTTGCCGCGGGTGGCCCCACGGGTGGCCCCGATAGCTCGCCTATCGCACGTGCCGCCAGGCACAAAAGGGTGCGTCTGTCAGCGGATTGAGACAGAGGAGGATTAAGGCATAGCAGTGGTTGGCCCGTTGGGCCGAAGGCCGAATGAGAAACAGTCCCCCGCAGGTCAGGCACTCCGTGCCTGACAACCGGCCGGATGCTCGTCAGCCTGTGCTGACTTGGGCTGCGTGCCGCCCGGCCGTGTGTGGTTCACCCGCGTTCTACAAGCAGTGCAGGACTCGATTAGGGGCATTCGGCGCACTGAGCGAGTCGTGGCGGTGCCCATTTCAGAAGTACCGGCCGAGAGACGTTTATGAGGAATTCGATTCTTCCACTGGTCGTGTGCTGCTTGACCCTCTGCGGGAATGCCCGGGCAGAGAGGTTGCTCCTCGACTTCGGTCAGCACGCGCTCTTCTGGAGCAAGAACACGGGCGCCGAATTCCCCGGCGCGACCGTCCGACTGGATGCGATCGACGACGAGCAGCAAGGCCGCTGCGTCCGGGCTTCATGCCGTTATGCGGGCGAGAGCCACTATGCCGGGCTGGAGTGGCGCGGTACGGTAGCCCAGGCGACGGCGATCGGCTTTTGGTGCCGCCTGAGCGACCAGGACTCCGGTATCGTGCGCGTCGTTGATTCGACAGGACAGTCGCTCAGCGCGGGTTTCAAGGCCAAACGCGGCCAGTGGGTCCAGGTGCAGGTGCCCCTTTCGGTTGCGCGTTTTTCTGCCCACTGGGGCGGAGCTAACGATGGTCAGTTTCATTTTCCGCTCCAGAAGGTGCTGATCGCCGTCAACCGCAAACCCGATGCGCAGGAGGTCCGAGTCTGCAAGCTGTACGCCCAGACCGACTCCGTTGCACCGCGCGATGCCTGGCAACTGGTTGTCGAGCCAGGCGTCTCTTGTGGCGTGGCGCTGGAGGGCGAGGAAGTATGCTATCGGCTGCACGTCATGCACCGGATCGAGCGGCCGGCGCAGGCACGTGTCACGCTGATGTCGCAAGCTCTCGAAGGCCGGGCGAGCGAGGCCGGCTCGTGGAGCTTTCCGACTGCCGGCTGGGAACACTTCGTCCGCGAGATTCGCTTGCCCAGCAACCAGCCCGGCTACCGACGTCTCAGCGCCGAGCTGAGAGAAGAGTCCGGCGGGAGCGATGGCGGTAAGGAGCCGATGGTCCGGGCAATCTCGGCCCTTGGCGTGGTGCCCCGGCCGCGCGAGTACGGTCGCTGGGCGCCCGGGGGTATTTCGGCCTGCAGAGCATTCCCGACATGGAAGCCGCCGAGCGCCTCGGGGCTAAGGCGGTGCGGGAGTTCGTCTTCTGGCGCTATAGCGAGCCGCAGGCAGGGCGCATCCGCTGGGATGGGGATTTCCTCGACGGCGCCGTGGCGGCGACCGAGAAGCACCGCATGCAATTGATGTTCACAGTCGTCCTCGCGCCGCCTGACTGGGCCGCTTGGAAACACCCCGACCATCCAAAGGCCAGTGAGCTTCCCGATCCGGCACGGGTTCAGGATTTTGCCCGGCTGGTGCGCGAGATCGCCGCGCACTATCGCGGCAAAGAGCACCTGACGACGATCGAGATCGAGAACGAGCCCGACTTGACCTGCATGGACAACGCCGGGTTCAAGCGGGAAGAGGCGGCCGACTATTTCGCCATATTCCTCCGTGCCGGATCTGCCGCCGCCAGGGAGGGCAATCCGCGGATTCAAGTGGCCTCGCTGTCGATCAGCAACGTCGATTTTGACCGGGGATTCCCCTTTACCAAAGCCGTGCTCGGCCGCGTGGCAGCTCGTTGGACTTGTTCACCGGCCACGTCTATGCCTCGCCGCGAGAGTTCGGGCCCGGCAAGCAACCCAAATGGCCGCTGCAAAACCAGATGGCGGTCAAGTGCCGCGCGGCGCTTGATCTCATGGCCGCCCACGCGCGTCCGAGGCGAATGTGGATCGGAGAACTCGGCTGGCCTGTGCTCAACACCGCCGATCCGCTGGGTTCGCACGCGATGGACGTTGCCGCCTGCACCGCGCAGTCGCTTGTGGTGGGCAAGAGCGTGCCGGGCGTGGAACGCTACATCCAATTCACGCTCCAGGGATGCAACGAGAAGGGTTACGAGTACGGGCTGGTGCGAGGCGATCCGGCCTATCCGCTTCCCACGGCGCTGGCCTACGCATCCGCAGCCCAAGCGCTCGACGACGCCGAGCCCGTCGAGCTGTTTGAGGCCGCCCCCAAGCTCTGGCGGGCCAGCTTCGCCTGCCCTCGCGCAACGAGTTGGTGATTGCCTGGTGGAGCGAAGACCAGGCGATAGGAATTCACTTGCCCGACGCCGCCCCTGCCGGCCGATGGATGACCAGTTTCTTCCAGAGTCTGCCTCCGCGGTCTCGCGTATCCGTAGGTCGATTGCCCCTCTACTGGACTTTACCGCTGGACAAGGTCGGGCGACAACCGGCGTTCTTGCGCGAGGTTAAAGGGGCGGGAGTCGTTATCTTGACGGAAACGGAGGGGAAGGGTAGTTTCCGCGGGTGACCCTGATAGCTCGCCTATCGCACGTGCCGCCAGGCACAAGAGAGTGCGTCTGTCAGTGGATTGAGACAGAGGGGGATTAAGGCATAGCAGCGGTTGGCCCGTTGGGCCGAAGGCCGAACGAGAAACAGGGGACAGGTTTTCTCGGGGGGGCGACCCGATTACCAGGGCGTTGCCCTTCGCTGGGAGAACGCCTGGGCCTTCGGCCCGCGTACTGTTTGGCATGCCCGTCTGGTTTGCCCCGAACGCCATCCGCTGCTTCGGCCCGCTTGTTGTTTGGCCTCCCGTAGGGATCTTGTCGGCGTAGCATCTCGGGAGTGCGTCGAAGTGCGTGCCCCGAAGGGGCGTTGGTTCGCCCAGCGAAGGGCACCGCAGGAGGTTGCGAAAAACGGGCTGCGAAAGACCGGTTAGGAAAGACTGGTTAGGAAAGACTGGTTAGGAAAGACACCCACCGCCCCACGGTTTTTCCACCCCTGGGCTGACCCAAGCCCCACGCCGCTTTACCGTGGCCCACCAACCGCTCTTGAAACTGGGCCACGGGCCGTCGTAAGATCACTCGGCCAGACTCCGCGCGCCCGAAACGTGTAATCGAAACGTGCCACCGAAATGTGAGTTCCCACCGTGCCATCGAAAGCCATTCCCTCGGCCTCCGGGAAAACCACACGCCGCGTGGGTCGCTCAGCCGTGAAAGCCATCTGCCGCCCATGAGGAAACTCTGTCGCCCGAAATCCGCGGCACCCCTCGCAACCCCTCTGCGGACGATCGCTCCGACGCCCCCCGCGAATTGGCAGAAATGGCGATGCGTTGACCAACGCCGATTCCAGCGCGCACGGTCCTTCCTCACCTCCCGCATTCCGCGTGTGCCGCGCGCCCGATGTGTCCCGCTCCCCTCGAGAGCAATTCCGGACCGCCGGGGACTGGCTCGTTCTTCGGCCCGGGTTTTCTCCTCTGCAACCGCGCAACGGCCGGAAAACCTGTCCGTCCGCGTGCGCGATCGATGTGCCGCCTCCCGCACCAGAGATGGATGCTCTGGAAAAATCGACCCTGGTTGACCAAAAACAGCGTTCGACTCGGCAATCCTCGGCAAGAGCTGAGCTCCCTCCGATGAGATTCCAATGCAAACGCGCACACTTGCCCTGCCGGCCTGTTTCAACAGAGAATCACGCATGCACGAACCCATTGTCCCGCGGACGATCCCCAAAGAGGAGATGCAGCGAAGTTCCGCTTCTTGGTCGGTGGTTGCCGAGCCTGGGCCGTACTCCTTGCCCCGGCCGCCTTGGGTGCCGAGTCGCGATATGAGGTTGCCTATAAGCAGGCGTCTCGAAGTGCCAAAACGTGTACTCCAGTTTGTGATCCTTCTCGTGGCGTCGTGGTCCGCCATGACGTTCACCCATGAATCGGGGCATCTCATCGGCGGATGGTTGTGTGGCGGCACCTTGAAGGCCGCTGATGTGCTTCCTTGGCACCTCCCCTACAGTATCTTCGACCCCGATCCGCATCCGCTAATTACGTTGTGGTCGGGTCCAATTCTCGGCGTCGTCGTTCCATTCGTCATTGCACTGATCATGCGAAGGAACTGGATGTGGTTCCTCGCCCACTTCTGCATGTTGGCAAATGGCGCTTACCTTGCGACTGCATGGGCATCGGGGGATAAGTATCTTGACACACCGAAGTTACTTGAACATGGTGCCCATCCTGCGACGATTGCGATATACTGTTTACTGACAATATGCTTCGGGTATCGTGGATTCCGCCGTCATTGCATCCGTGTGCTCTCGTCCTCGAGTTCGCACGAGGCGGCCGCGGCTTCAGAAGACGGCGTCAACGCGTAATCGAAACGGGGACGAGTGCCGTACTTCAGGTTTTAACCCGTGCTTCCAGGCCGACTCGCCGCTCGGGCGTGCATCACACGTACGATCGCTTGGCGGCGGCCGTGTGATGCGTGATTCTGTAACGCCCGTTAGAGCGTCCAGCCCTGCGCGATACTGCGGGCGGATGAACTGGTCGGCCTCGGGGCAGTTGGTGGCCTTGAGGTTCGCCGGCGTCCCACTCGAGCTTCTTGCCCACGCGGAAGGCCACCGTGCCCAGCAGGTTGTGCTCGACCAGCGTGCCGGAGTAGTCGAAGTTGCAGAGCGTCGGCGCGCCGGTCTTGCAGGCGTGGATCCATTCCTCGTGGTGGCCCAGCGACGGCGGGAATCGACGGCTCGGGCGCCTTGAAGTCCTTGAACTTGTCCTCCGGCAGCAGGACGTCGCCGGCCGTAGTCGGCCACGAGCATGCCCTTGTCGCCGACGAACATGCACGCCGATGCCCCACTTCGTCAGGTCGATGCCCGCGGGCGACGTCGGGCCGCTTGCTCGCCGTCGTACCAGGTGAGCTTCACGGCCGGCCGGTCGCCGCGGGCCGGGTGCTCCCAGCGGACGATCGAGCCAGTCGGGATAGGTCTCGGCGCGCACGCGGCTGCGGCCCTTCGGCCTCGACGGTCGTCGGGTGCCGCAGCTCCAGGGCCCAGAACGGCAGGTCGATCACGTGGCTGCCCATGTCGCCCAGCGTGCCGTTGCCGAAGTCCCACCAGCTCTGTCCCAGGACATCGAGCAGCCGCTCGGAGGTAGCACGGGGTGATAGGGCCGCGTCGGGCGCCGGGCCCGAGCCACAGGTCCCAGTGCAGGTCCTGGGGCACGGGCGGCGTCTCCTGCGGCCGCTCGCGCGGGCCCTCGATCCGCCGGTCGCACCAGACGTGGGCCTCGCGCGACCGGCCCGATCGCGCCCGCCTGGATCAGCTCGACCACGCGGCGGTAGTTGTCGGTGGCGTGGATCTGCGTGCCCATCTGCGTGGCCACCTTCGTCTTGCTTGGCCAGGTCTCGCCGCATCAGCGCGGGCCTCGTGCGACCGAGTGGGCCAGCGGCTTCTCGCAGTAGACGTGCTTGCCCCGCTTCATGGCCGCGACGCTGGCCAGGGCGTGGGTGTGGTCGGTCGTGCTGACGACCACCGCGTCGAGGTCCTTCTGGTCGAGCATCTTGCGCCAGTCGGCGTACGTCTTGGCCTTGGGGATACCGCTTGGCGGCCTCGGCCAGGTAGTCTGTCGTCGACGTCGCACAGGGCGACGATGTTCTCGCCGGCCACGGCCTCCATGTTGGCCGCCGCCCCGGCCGTGCACGCCGATGATGCCGATGTTCAGCTTCTCGTTGGGCGAGCGGCTTGGGGCCGCCGCGCAGGTGCCGGCCACCCAAAAGCCGGCCCCGACCAGCACGGAACGCTTGAGAAACTCACGACGATTGCCATGCTGAGTCATTGTCGACTCCTCGGGTCCATTCTTTCAAGAGACGGTTCAGACGCCCCGTGCCCGTCGCAGAAGCAGCGACTCCCATGAACCAGGGCGCACGACACTGCTTCCGCGAAGCGGCACACGCCGATGAGTAACCTGGGCGAACGCCGGCAGTCGGCTTTCGCACACATCGCAGGAACCACGCTAGCGCGCCGGAATCACCGTGTCAACAACCGCGCTTTTGCGTGCTCCTCCCGATTACCGATGCCGGCTCATGGTCTCGTGGTACATGGGATTTTCCAGGACCGCTGAGGCTCGCTTGCGGACCTCCATGGCCAGGCTGCGCCGTGCCCGGATCGGCCGTAACCGTCAATCCCGCCTGGTACCGCACCAGCTTCGTCACCTGGTGGCACTTGGCCAGCACGTTGTCCTGAGCGCCGCCCGCGGCCGGAAAGCGCGGGTGCAACTCGGCCCGCTTCTTCTGCGCCTCGGCGTCGTCGGAATCGAGCGTCGCGCGGTACTCGGCGGCCAGTTGCTCGACGATCTTCGGGTAATCGCGAGTCATTTCGGCGGGGATGCCTTCCAGAAGGGACCTCATCTTCTGCGACGAAGACCTGCCGCTCGGGCTGGTCGCCTTGCTGGGCTTCCAGATAGGCAGTCAGCTCTCGCTTGAAGTCGAGTACTGCTCGATGCGCCGGCGGTAGGCGTTCATGAAGGTCACCATGCCGTCGAGCAGCTTCTCGGCCTCGGCCTTGCGCTCGGTCATGTGGCCTTCCATTTTCTTGAGCATGTCGGTGCCGCCGCAGGTGAAGATGCCCGGCGTCTGAGCCATGCCGCCGATCGGCGTCCAGGATGTAGCGGCAGGGCCCCACGCCCAGGGTCTGCCGCACCAGGTCGGTCAGCGTCAGTGATTCCAGCGGAGTGCCCCGGCCGCGGTCGAAGGGGTAGACGAGAACGGCGTAGCTTTCCGCGGCGGGACGCACGAAGCCCCTCCCCTCCAAGTCTACCCATGTGGGATACTTGTCGGGTGTGCCGCTCATTTCGGTCTGCGTGCCGCCGCCCCAGTCCCAGACGAAACTCGGCTTGATGAAACGGTAGCCTTGGCAGCGGCCGTCTTTGACCGGGTAAGGAAACGGGGCCGACATCTCGCGGCTGAGCACTTGCGATCCGTCCAGCTTTTCGGTCGCGAAGTCCACGCGCCATTGCGCAGGGAAAGGCATCTGCCAGTCCAGCCGTTTGACCGGGCTTTCCAGCTTGAATCCGGCGATGGGCTCGGTGCGCGTCGGGCAGCCGCTCGAGCGTGCCGGCATAGCAGGCTCCGGGGAAATCGAGCAGGGCCAGATAGGCCTTACCACGTCTTGTCCAGTCGATTTCCAGGCCGGCGATTCGCCGTGCGCCGCCGCTGCCGGCCAGCGTGACGGCGATGTCCTGCGGGGGTCCGTCCCACAGGGTCACCGCCAGGGCGTCCCCATCGAGGTGCTGGGCGACCATGTTTTCCGAGGGGATGTGCGTTTGGGGGGCAAGCATCTTGGTTGCATCCAGCACGATGTCGTCGGCGTAGAAGTCGGGGATGACGCCGAAGCGGCCCGACGACTCGACCCGCAGGCGAGACGTCTCGCCCCGCGGCTCCGCCTTGACGAAGACCGCCTGTTGCCCCAGTTCGCAGGCGAGCCCCAGCGTTTGGCCGTCGAGAGCCTCGAAGGTGGCCTCAACGGCGACCGTCTCTCCGTCGTTGAGCGTCGGCTTGACCGAGACGAGCCGCTGGGCCGGCTTCAGCCCACAGGGAATGAGGACCGCGCGCCGGTTCCACGCTTGGGGCGAGCGGGAGTAGACCTCGACGCCGAGCGAATCCTTGCGCAAGACCACGGCAATGTGCTGGTTCCTCACGACCGTGTCGCCCTGGAACGTGTGGTCGAGCTTGTCCGGCGGCACTCGCTGCCGGTCCGATGCGTCGCACAGGGCACTGCTTGCGTCTTTCGCTGTCGTCGGAAGCTTGATATCGAACAGTTCCACCGCGCGAGTCTCCGCGGGCGGCGGGGCCGGAGCCGCCAGTCCGATTGATGTCGCCGCAAGCGTGACCGCGGCCAACAAGACGAACCATCGCACGTCGTTCATTCCATCGTCTCCCTTCGAGTAGACATGGCATATGCAGGGTGCGTGCAACGCACCCCTTGCCGCCGGCGATCGATACCAACCGGTGCGCATCACGCACGGTACACGTTCCCGCCGCGGCTTTCCGCCGCCGCGACTGATTATGAGCATCTCCGCCCGCGGCGGCAATTCGGCGAGGCGGGAAGGGAGGAAGTCGCCGAGGTAGTAGCATTTGGGGCCGGGGCGTGATAGGGTATGGTTCATCCTGAGGAGCACATTATGCGATATTGGTCGGTGTTGCTCGTGTCATCGATCGGGGCGCTGACCGCGGCCTATGCCGTGGGCGGCGAACCGGCCGCCAAGACCGCTTTGCCCGGTGCGGGCGAGATTGTGTTTTCGAGCAATCGGGCCGGACCGTGGCGGATCTGGTGCATCCGGCCCGATGGCTCGGGCCTGCGCCCGCTTTCTCCGCAAGGTGGCGAAAAACAGGGTGGCGAAAAACAGGGTGGCGAAAAACAGGGTGGCGAAAAACAGGGTGGCGAAAAACAGGGTGGCGAAAAACAGGGTGGCGAAAAACAGGGTGGCGAAAAACACGACGTCGATCCGGTCTTCAGCCCCGATGGGAAGGCGATTCTCTTCACCTCGACCCGGGGCGGAACGGCAGGCATCTGGAAGATGCCTGCGCGAGGGCGGCAAGCCGGAGCGGATTTGCGACGGCGACCAGGCCGAATGGTCGCCCGACGGCAAGCAGATCGTCTTGCGGCGACGAGGAGCAGATTATCGTCCGCGAGTTGGCGGGCGGGGCCGAGCGGACGATCAGCCCGAAATCCTGGCCGCACTCTTCGGGCCCGGCTTGGAGCCCCGACGGCAAGCAGATCGCGGCGGCCTGCCGCTGGGACGCGGGCAACGCCCTGTTCCTCCTGCCTGCGTCGGGCGGCGAGCCGATCACGGTCTACGACCGCAAGCCGGCGTGCGAGCCGCACTGGTCGCCCGACGGAGCTCGGCTGGTCTATGAGACCGAGACCAACATCTGCACGATCGGCCCCGACGGCAAGAAGAACCGCACGGTGACCTACTTCGGCGGCGTGCAGCGCTACGGCCGCTTCAGCCCGGACGGGAAGTCGATCGTCTACTGCCAGGGGGCGTCGGAGCGGGGGCCGTGGGAATTGTTCATCATTCCCGCCAACGGCGGCACCCCGCGCCAGCTCACGGAGGGCGCTCGCGACATGAACCCGGATTGGAAGTAGGGGTGCCGGCGCGAAGAAGGGAGAAACGATTTCGTCCTTTGCATCGAGTGGGTTGCGTCATGAAGAAATGCTGTCGCTCGTTCCCGAATCCCAGAGCAAGCGTGATGGCTGCTTCTCTCTGCATGTTTGCGATTGCGTGGACCACCGGCGCCATTGCGGACGGACCTGAGGCCGGATCGCCGTGTACGTATCTGTTCGATACCGGGGTGACAGCGGCTAATCCCCTGCCGGCGGCCACCGTGGCCGCGAAGAAGGGCTGGAAGGTTCTGGCCGAGGACGATACGACGCACCAGTTCGCCGGCGACGCCGTTCTGCTGAACGATCGGTTGGTGCTCGTGCTCCGCGGCAAGGCGGCCAAGGCGGAATTGTATGCCGAAGGACCCTCGGGTCCGGTGCGGCGTGCAGCCTTTTTGCCAATGGGCGCGGGCGGGTCGGCCAAACTCTCCGCCATACGCATCCTTGAGAACAACCCCGGGGCGGTGATGGTCGAGGCCGGATTCCAGTCGGAGAAGGGGTCCGCCCGGCTGACCTGTCGCCTGACCACCGGGCAGACGATCTTGGAGCTTCGTCCGGGCGAAGGAGTAGAGAAAGTCCGCGTCGAGGCCCCGAGCCGCTACGTGGCGGTGCCCGATTTCTTCGGCGACGACATGGTCTTCGCCGCGTCACAATCGGCCGGGCCGCGATTGCGGCTGCCGACCGAGAACTTCTTTGTGCACTTCGTCGATCCCGGCGGGTGCCTGCTGATGTGCGTTTGGCCATCCAATCGTCAGCAGGCCGCGGCCCATGTGAGTGGCGAAGGGGCGCAGCGGATCATCGAAGCTTCAGAGATCGAGTGCGCGGCGGGCAAGAGCCTCTGGATCGGCCTGCTGGAAGGACCCGGGTTTATGGCACGCACAACCGGTCTCGGCCGCCGACTCTCCGCGCGAGATGGTTCTCGACTGGAAGCCGCCGTTTCCGGCCAAGTGGCGGGCGAGTCTGGCTGGGACGCCGGCGATCGGCCCGTCGTGGTATTTCCGCGGCGCGGAAGACGCGGACGAGGTCACCGCGGCGAGCGGCGAGCGGTCCCCATGCTGCCTGGAGGCCGGGCTGGCATCGTTCCAGATCCCGCGCACTGTCGCCGGCACAGCCTCGCGTGGCCCGGCGTCGCTCTTGGTCTATCCGATCGACCGGAGCCGGACTACCCCGCTGACGGCTTTTTGCCCGATCGACATCCTGCGGGCTACCTTGGGCGTCGGGCCGTGCCAGTACATCCTTCAGACCGAGGGCCTGGCCTCCGACGCCAATCCGACGCCCGACAGCGTGATGACCTTTGTCGAAAAGCAGTTCGCCAAGAAAAAGAAAAGCAGTCGGCCGACGAAATCCGGCAGATGCTTGCGGAGATGGTTGGCCACGTCGAACACGTCGACGGGCGGATCCAGCGGTACGCGGCCCTGGGCCGCGACGTGCGGACCATCTGCCAATCGCAGGGTGCTGGCGGAATCGCGGCTCGCGCCGCCGAGGCGTTTCGACCGCGCTCGATGCCCTGGATCAAGGAATTGCCGGAGCGCGGTCCGAGCCCGCCCCGCAGGCTCGCAAGCTGGCCGACGAAGTCGTCGGGCTGATCGGCAAGCCGGACGCCCTGGCCGAGTGCCGGCGGTTAGGGCTGGAACTCCGGCGCCTGGGTGCATCGCAGGACCGCGCGCTGGCCAGCAGTCGAATGGCGGCCCGCTGGCTGCGGCAGGAGGCGATTGCCACGGCCGAAGGCAGTCCCGGCAGCGCCGATCTGGCTGCCAAAATCCAACGCCGCGTCGAAGAGTCCCTGGGGCAGCGGGAAAAATGATCAAGTTCTGATGGCCAAGCATCAGGGACACAAGAACGTCGAATAAATAGCACGAGAGGGCGGGCGAGTTCTCTCTGGCCGCCGGTGATTCGGATTTGAAATCTGACTTCAGGAGCTTCACCATGACGTTGCGACGGGTGTCGGTAGCGTGCGAAGCGATCTTGATCCTCGTGGGGTTTGCCGTTGCGCGCGGGGCCCGGCGCATGCCGGCCAGCCGCCGAAACCGCCTGAGAACCTGTTCGGCAATCCGGGGTTTGAGGAGGGGCGCGAGCCCTGGCGCTTGGACCAGGCGGGCAAGACGACCGCGACGCTTGCCTTAGACGAAACCGCGACGCTTGGAAAACAACCCGTGTTGGGTCGCCACTGTGCGCGGATCACGCTGGACGCGGTGGACCAGTGGGGCCTGCAGTTCGGGCAAAGCGTCGGGCAACTCCAGGAGGGCAAGACCTACACCTTCGCGGTCCTGGGCAGGAGCGTCAAGGGACCGGTCACCGTGCGTTTGGAGGTCGAGCGGTCGGCAAAACCCTGGGACCGGGCCGGGGTCAGCGAGCCACTCACGCTCACTGTCGACGGTTGGAAGGAGTTCCACGTGACCTTTCGCGTCGCCAAACCCTTTCCCGAGGGCTGCTTCGCCTACCTGAGTTGCACCCAGCCCAAGGCCGAATTTCGCATTGACTCGTTCCGCTTGTATCAAGGCGAATACGTTCCCTTGGAGAAGGCGGTCCAAGAGGAAATCAAGGCCGTGGCGGTGAGCGTGTACGACACCGGGGCTGCGGCGAGCGCGCCCTTGTCCGCGGACGCGATCGCGCAGCACGCGGGGTGGGTGAAACTCGCCGAAGACGAGACCGAGCGCCGTCTGGCGGGTGACCTTGTGCTGTTGAATGATCGATTAGCTTTGGCCTTGCGTCGTGGGGCTGCCGCGGCCGATCTCTATGCTCGCGGCGCAAAGGGGTATCAGCTCCGTGCCGGCCTGGCCCGAGCGGGTGCGTCGCCCGCCAAGTTGGCCGCCGTGTCGATCGTCGAGAATGGCTCCGGCGAGGCGATAGTCGATGCGGAGTTTTCTACGGAGGGAGGCGAACGGTCCGTGCTGCGGCTCTCGCTGGCGATGGGGCAGACGTTCGTTCGTACCGAATCCCGGCAAGGGGCCAGGGCGCTGGCCGTCGAGGCCCCCTGCCGCTACCTCGTTCTGCCCGACTTCTTCGCCGACGACATCGTGATCGACGCCACCGAGATTCCGGCGGCCAGTGCGGAGTTGCCCAGCGAGAACTTCCTGATCCAGTTGCTGCCGGGGCAGCAGTCGCTCTTGATGACCGTTTCCAATTCGCGCGAGCAGGATGCATTGATCCACCTGACCCGTCAGGATGGCCAACCCCAGGTACGGCGCACCGAGATCCCCTACGGAAAAGACGGCAAGGTTTGGGTGGCGCGTCCTGGAGGGCGAGGGCATTTGGCACAAGCACGAGGTGGCCCGTGCGGACCGCGGGAAAGTCGTGCCGCTGGACTGGCGCACGCCCTTCGCGGCTCAGTGGCGCGTCGATTGGCGCCAGGCGGACCGGCTGACGGGCAGTTGGGAGATGGTCGGCGAGCGCAGTGACGGCCAATTCGAGAAGTTCGGCTGGTTCGGTTCGCCCCAAATTCTCCCTCGCGACCGCAACCGCTGGACCACGGTGCTGGGCACCTTCCAGTATCCGTGCTGGATCGACCCGCAGGGCCGGGGTTTTTTACAGCCGCTTTCGAGGGTAGCCCGTTTCGAGGGGCCGGCGATCATTTACCCCATCAATCGCGTCAAGGCAACGCCGCTGGACAAGTTTACCGTGGTCGATTTGGTGCGGGCGACGCTGGGGGTTGGTCCCTGCGAGTACATCCTTGACCTGGAGGGCCAGGGAACGGCATACCGCGGCCGTTCGACCTGCGGAACACGCGATTCCCTCAAGCCGATCTACGCCGCCAAGCAGCAGAAGGCCCGCCGCGCCGAGATCGAACAGATTCTCGAGGAGGTGGTGGTTTTCGTCACGCACATCCGCAGCCGAATCGAGGAGTACGCGGCGTTCGGCCGCGACATGTCCCAATACGTCCGGGCGCAGAAGAAATCGCATCCCGAGTTGGCGGATTTCCTCGACGAGATGGACCGGCTGGCCACGGCGATTCAGGCCAATTACGACAAGCGCAAGGAGAGCATCAAGACGCCCCAGTATGTGATCGACTTGACCAATCGCTTCCGCCGCGAGCTTCTGGACGATGAAGGGCCCAGCGCCCTGTCCAAGTGCGCCGAGATCACCAACGCCATCGTCGTGGTCGGCGGCAACCAGGACGAGCTGGTGGGCGAAAGCCGCATGGCGGTCAAAATGCTCCGCCAGCGAGCCGGGCTGGCCATGGCCGTCAATCCCGCTTCCGGCGAGATTGCCAAAGAGATTCGCCGGCGCACGCAGCAAGTGCTCCGCAACGCCGCATCCTACGAAGCGCCGAGGCACTAAACATGACGCACGTTCTACGAGGCACCTTGGGGCGATTGCTGTTTGCCATCTTCTGCGGCCTGCTGTTGGCCGGCTGCAACCGGGCCGAAACGGGCCAGGCCCCCGGCGAGCGAGACGCTGCTTCCGCCGACCCGTCCGCGCAAAGCGCCCTTCCGCAGATTGTCGTCACCAAGACCGGCATCGAGATGGCCCTGCTTCCCGCGGGGAAGTTTCTCATGGGAGACACCCAGGGCGAAGAAGACGAGAAGCCGGCCCGCGAGGTCGATTTGAGCGCTTTCTACATCGACGTGTGCGAAGTGCCCCAGGCCTCCTACCAGGCGCTGATGGGCGCAATCCGTCGAAGTTCCGCGGCGACGACCGGCCGGTCGAACGCCTCAGTTGGCAGTTCGCGATCCAGTACTGCAACATGCGGTCGCTCCGCGAGGGGCTCAAGCCCTGCTACGACCTGAAGACGCAGCGGTGCGACTTCTCTGCCGACGGTTACCGGCTGCCGACCGAGGCCGAGTGGGAATATGCCTGCCGCGCCGGCAGCACGATGGCATGGTCGTTCGGCGACGACCGCGCGGAGCTGGACCAGCACGCCTGGTTCAAGGCCAACGCAGCCAAGACGACGCAATCCGGTCAAGACGAAGCGGCCCAACGCCTGGGGCCTCTACGACATGCACGGCAACGTGGCCGAATGGTGCAACGATTTCTACGCCGAAGGCTACGGCAGCGGTGGGCCGTGCAAAGACCCTCGCGGGCCGGAAGGAGGCGACGAGCGGGTTCTTCGCGGCGGCAGTTGGAACGCGAGTGCGGAGGCCTGTCGCTCGGCGGCGCGCAAGGGCGAGACCCCGGGTCTGGCCGACGTTTGCTTCGGCTACGAGGCCTACGGCTTCCGCTGCGTGCGCCGTGCCGCCGGCGCGGAGGGTGGCACGAGTGGCGGCGGCACGAGTGGCGCCGAGTCGGTCGCGGTTGCGAAACCTTCGGTGCCGTAAACGGCTTGCGGTACTCGCGCCGCGGAGGCTGGGGGCCGATCGGCAAACTCGCGTGCTGTAACCTCCGAGTCGGGCGGCTGCGCCTTTGGATCGGAAGGAAATAGCAGGAGTCATTGTGGCGCTTACGGAAAGACGGGGCGTCGCAAGTGACTTCCGTGTAAGCATTTCCGATATGGACCGCGCTCTGGCTGGGTGAACATCACCCTCTGCCGTATCCCCAAGCCTGGGAGAGCGGGAAATGCCTCTTGACCACACAGCCTTGTGTCGATAAATTACTTTGTAGCACAAAGGCAGTTGATTGGGAGGTCCACCATGGACGTTGACGAAGCCCAAGCTCGCATGCAGGAAATCCAGCGGATCATGGAGCGGGCAACGCTCTTCACGCTGCTGCCCGGCATGTCGGCGATTGTCGGCGGTATCTTGGTGTTGGGTGGCTGTGCGATCAGCTATGCCATGTTCCACTCCCTCGACTTCGCCGATATTCTCCACCTGTCGTTCGGCGGCCAGGCTGCCTTCTGCGTGATGTGGTTTCTGATTGGCGTGATCGCTGTGCTGCTGGAGGTGATTCTCACGACACGGGCGGCTGCAACGACAACAACTCGTGCCCGCCGATCGTCCGATGCGTGTGGCTGCGTTCTCGCTGACGCCCAGCGTGGTCGTGGCCATGGTCTTGACGGTCAAGTTCCTGATTCCCGTCGACCAGGTTGGGACATGCTATGGACGTCTTCAATCGCTGGAGCCGAAGGCGGAAGAAATCCAGTACATCGTGCCCGTCTGGATGATGCTCTACGGCACGGGCGTTTACACGGCGGGCCTGTTTTCGATCCGGCCGCCCCGTGTCTTGGGCCTGACGTTCCTTGCGCATGGGAGTTGTTGCCCTCTTGGGTTTCCCGGGATACGGCGTCGTTTCGGCGGCGCTGTCTTTTGGATTACTGCACATTGTTTTTGGGATCTATATCCTCCGGAAACAACGGCAGACGGTGCTCTCATGAACGAGCCCGTCAAACCTGACGATATCGACGCGGTCATCCATGAGCGCGTGCGACTGGCCATCGTGGCCGCGCTGGCCGTATCGCCGCAACTGAGCTTCGCCGAGTTGAAGTCGATGCTGGAGCTGACCGACGGCAACCTGAGCGCCCATTCGCGAACCCTTGAGGAGGCGGGCTACATCGTCGTCGAGAAAAGTTTCCGAGGCCGCCGTCCCTACACCGCCATGCAACTGACGCCCAAAGGGCGAAAGGCCTTCGAGCATTATCTGGGAATGTTGCGGCAAATCGTCGACCGAGGAGATCAAGCCATGAATGACTCACCGTGAAAGGTACGCGTGGGGCGATATTTTTTTGGGCATGAACTTTGTACCGCAAAGGGCTTTGCTGGAGAAGAGGCCATGAAACGCCGACTGTTGCTGATCCTGGCCGCCGTTCAACGGTCGGGCGACAAAAAAGTTCCGGCTCATCAAGTACTCTCAGTTTCCCCCGCTGAGCTTGATGACCCTCGCCGGCCTTACGCCCGACCACTGGGACATCACCGTACGAGACGAGCACGTTGAATCCTCTGAAGTCGACCGATGCACCGAGCGATGGTTCTCCATCTCCGGAAAATGGCTCCTCATTGACCAACCCATAGACGCCGCCAAAGCGGCAGTGGCAAAGGAGGTATCCCATGTTCATGCCTACGATTCATGGAAAGAAATGGCAACGCGTGAGGCTTGGGTTTTATTTTGCAGTCTCCGGCGTGGTCATCGTGCTTACGCTTGCGCTGTTCATCTACCCGGCGATCACGATCTGTATTCTGCTGTTGGATACCCACCTGCACGAGACGGGAGAAAGCCGGCTGGTTCCCATGTGGTTCAATTCCGCCGCGGGCAGGTACCTCTCGTGGGCGAACACCTACCTTGAGACGAACTACGCCGAATCGCTTTACCATGACGACATCCCCGCCACCGAATGGCCCATGTTCGGCTCGGTCTTCCTGCTCGTCACGGCCGAAGATCTCCAGGGGCAGGGGAAGATCGATGCAACCCGAGGAACCGTTCGCGAAGCCGTGGAAAGGGCAGCCGAGATCGTTGCGTCGCCGGTGACGGCCACTTGGGTGAAGACCAAGTGGGGAGATAGTTACCTGGAGAGGGAAAACGTATTTTACCGGATGCTGCTGATCCTGGGGCTGTCGTCTTACGAGAGAATCACGGGCGACGGGCGGTATCGCTCGCTGATGTCTACGCAGCGCGTGACTCTGGCCGAAGAATTGGCCCAGGCAAAGCTGCACTTGCGCGACGACTATCCGAACGAGTGTTATCCGGCGGACATGCTGTGGGCCGTGGCGGCGATACAGCGCGCCGCGCGGCTGGAAGATACAAACCACGATCAACTGGCTGAGAGTCTGATTGCAGCATTCGATGGACCTCTGAAGGCGCCGGAAGGCCTGCCCGCTTTTCAGGCTGATTCGCGGTCGGGTCGAATTATCCAGGGCGGCCGCGGTTGTGGCAACTCAGGCCTGCTTCTGTTTGCGGCCGAACTGGACCCCGAGGTCGCGGGCCGGTGGTACACTGCCTATGAAACGGACTTCTGGAAAGACACCGGCTGGATTGCTGGTTTCACGGAAATGCCGCGCGACTGGGACGAGCCCTTCATGGACGTGGATTCGGGGCCGGTGCTGTTCGGATTCGGCTCGGTGGCGACGGCCTTCGGCATCGGCGCGGCCAAGGTGGTGGGACGGTATGACCACGCCGCTGCGCTGACGATGGAGGCCATCGCCTGCTCATGGCCGACGCCCTTCGGTTTCCTGATTCCCGGCCTGATGGGACACCTTGCCGTCAAGAGTTGGAGCTTGGGTGAGGTTGCGATCCTTTTCTCGATGACGCGACCGACGTGCGTCGTGGAACGAGTTCCGCTGGAAGGTCCCGCGCCAGGAATTGTGTGGCTGCTCCTTGCCGCCTATACCGGCGTTGGGCTGTTCTCCATCTGGTTCGAGATTCGGAGCTGTCGTCGCCTGATGCGACGCTACAAAGAGTGCTTGCTGAAAACCACGTGCCATTCGTCGATGTGACCGACACGCGCGGTTCAATGCTGCACACGCGCACGTTCGCCGAGTTCCTCACTACTTCATCTCATCCCAGGAAAACGAGGCGTCGCTTTGACGGTGGGTTTGGGCGCAGGGCGCGTTGGACATGACGGTGCCATTTTGACGGATCCGCAAATAGCGATGGCTGGTCAGGGACAGAAGGAGCAACTCGCCACGCGGCATTTCTGTCCATTGGAAGAGCTGCGAATCGTCGTTGCGAGGGGCTGCCAACACGACGCGGCTCTCTTGGCCAATCCCCGTGACGCTCAGGACGCGATGGTCTGCCAGGGATTGCAGTGCCACACGCCCCAGCGGCCGACCGAGAACCTTGAAGCGTGCAGCCGCGGTTGCAGCTTGCGGGTCTGTTGCGGACCAACCCACCAATACGCCGCCTTGGACGGCCAGCACCCTGCCGTCCACCTTACTCCGTAGCTGAATGACGCGGCCTTCGGGAATCGGGCGCGTCAGGGCATGCGGATACGGCTCGTGGACCGAGAATCGCGCGAAATCGGCATAGCCGCCGGGCTTCCCGCCCGCGTTGTAATGAAAGAGCGCATAGCGCACGCCCTGAAAGGTGCGGAGTTGAAATACCAGCGTGATCTTGTCGCCCAGAGGCTGGAACAACTCTCCATCGGTGCTGTAACTCAGGATCGCTTTTTCCGTGCGAAAGTCGCAATCGGCCCGCAGCCAAACGCGGCCTCCGGCGAAGGCGGTCTTGACGGACCGCCCGGTGCGCTTGTCGAACTGCTCCAATCGAAAACCGTCCGCGTCACGGCGCACGCCAATCCACGCGTAGGGATCGTTCAGCAAGCCCAGACCGGCAACATCACCCTGTTGCAGGCCGCTTGCGTCCAGTTCCGCCGTGGGCGCTGATTGCGGGCCGATGGAGCGCTCTGTGAGCGTGTTGCGCGCATTCCAGAAGTCGGGCGCGGGCAAGGAATTGAGCCGCAGGAAACCGGGGCGCGCGGTGAGCGACCATTTCTCGTCCACCGGTACGTGATTCCATTGCCAGGCGTTGGCCAGCCGCGGCCCATCGAATTCATCGTTGCGCTGATACGGCGCGGAGGGCGGTGAAACGTGACCGGTGTCCGGTTTTTTCCAGATCCGCGGCGTGCGCCCCAGATTGCCGGGCAGACCGAAGTAGGGCCAGCCATCCTGCCACGAGACGGGCGAAAGACAGGTGAGGCGCCCTACCGAGTTGTAATCCATCATCGAAAATCCCCACCACTCGCCTTGGGGCGTGCTGACAATACCGCCCTGATGCAATGCGCCGGTGGCGACGCCGAACGTTTCCTCGGCGCTGATGGCCCGGTTCACTTCATACGGGCCTTCGGGCTTGGAAGCGCGGGCGCAGGGCATCCGCATCGGGCCGCTATACCACGCGCTGGTGATGAAGTATTGGCCGTTGATCTTGTAGAAGTGAGAGCCCTCTCCCATGCCGGCGTCTTGTGGAATGATGACGAGCTCCGAGCCGGGCACGATGTCGTCCAATCGCTCGTTCAGTTGCGCCAGGCGAATCTCTCGGTAGCCCCAGACGACGTGAACCTTCCCGTCGTCGTCGAAAAGCACCGAGAGATCATGAAACGAACGATTCATCTCGGTGTGCTTCCACGGGCCGGCGGGACTGGCGGCGGTGAAAAGCTGGGTCTTGTGGCGATTGACGTTGGTGAAGATGTAGAACGTACCGTTGTGATGACGAAAGCTCGGCGCCCAGATGCCTTGCCCATAAACCGACTTGCCGTTTTCCAGACGGAATTCCGGGCCTAGATCGAGCTTATCACAGGCATAAGAGAGCAGTTTCCAATTCACCAGGTCCTTCGAGTGGAGCACGGGCAGGCCGGGGAACGCGTGCATCGTCGTGCCCGTGAGATAGAAATCATCGCCGACGCGGATGAGGTCGGGGTCGGAAAACTCATCGAAGAACAACGGATTGGAGAACGTGCCGTTGCCGTTGTCGGCAGTCCATGTTTGCCCCAAGACAGTGGAAGTCGTAAGGAGGAGAATGAGAAAAAGGCGAACCGTCATAGCACCAACTCCCCGGTCACTTGTGCGCGCAGTATCCTGTCGACCAATCCCATGACGATGATTCTAGCACGAGTTGTCGCCTCCGGCAGGTGTTCTGCGCGGGTGGGATCGATTTCTCCGCACTCGTTGCTTGCGGGCGCGGGGGGGCGGATTTAGACTACACCATTGACCCATCCGAACCCTTCAAGCCTTGGGTTTCTTATGAGCACTCGTGCTTCGCGGATCGATGCGTGCGTCCTCCGGCAACTCCCCTTCGTCGTTGACCGCCGCGACGCTGTGTTTCGCTCTTCAGGCTCTCGGCGCCGAGTCGGGTTCGCCGGGCTCGTTGAAAGACGCCGCCGCCGGCTTGTTTCCCGTGGGCGTCGCGGTCAGCAACGGCATAGCGTCGCGACCGGCAGATTGGCCGTTGCTCACCGCGCAGTTCAATTCGGTGTCGGCGGAGAATTGCCTGAAGCCGGATCCGGTGCAGAGGGTCGGAAGGCAAGTTCAACTTCACCGAGGCCGATGCGCTGGTGAACTTCGCCGCCGCACACCGTCTTCAGGTGGTCGGCCACTGCCTGGTGTGGGCCAAGGATGATCGGACTCCGCCGTGGTTCTTCCGCGAGGGCGACAAGGCCGCCGACCGCCGAGCGACTCCTGCAGCGCATGAAGACGCACATCGAGACCGTGGTGGGGCGTTACCGCGGCCGCATTGCCATGTGGGACGTGGTCAACGAGGCGCTGGACGACGGCCCGGCTTTGCTGCGTCCGTCCGGCTGGAGTGCCGCCTGTGGCGAAGAGTTCATCGCAAAGGCGTTTGAATTCGCCCATGCCGCAGACCCTCACGCGCTGCTGATCTACAACGACTACAACAACGAACTGCCTGCCAAGCGGGACAAGCTCGTCGCAGCTCGTGCGATCTCTGCGCCAGAAGAACGTCCCGATCGACGCGATTGGACTGCAGGGCCACTACGAGATCGATCAGGTGCCGCTGGCGGAGATCGAAGCCACGCTGGTCGAAATGCGCAAGCTCGGCGTGAAAGTCGTGGTTTCCGAGCTGGACATCGACGTGATCCCGCGCGGCCGATGGTGGGCCGATGGCGGAAAACATCGCGACGAACTCTCGAAGCTCAATCCCTATCGCGATGGTTGTCCGCCGGAGATTCTCCAGCGGCAGGCCGAGCAGTATGCCCAGCTCTTCGGCCTCTTCCGCAAGCATGCCGATACGATCGCTCGCGTCACTTTCTGGAACCTGCACGACGGCCAGAGCTGGCTCAATGATTTCCCCTGGAAGCGCGTGAATCACCCGCTGCTGTTCGATCGCGCCGGCCAGCCGAAACCGGCGTTTGACGCGGTGCTTAAGGCGTTAAGACCGTAGTTCCTGCAATCGGTTCGTCCCAGATAGCCGCCTTTTCATAAGAGTCTCGAGAATTCATGACAACGGTGAGGCTGGCCCCCGCGAGCAGGGGGACTTCCGCACGACGGAATTCTTGTGGACCGTTGTGCCCAGCAGGGCTACGTTACGACAAGAGTCCCGAATTCGCGCATGACTACAGTTCCTGCCCTACGTAGTGCAGCCGCGGCTCGAAGTCTTTGTAGTGTGCTCCTCAACTGTCTTCGATGCCGAGCACGCCTGCATCGATACCATACCTTTGGCGGCTGCCGGTGTCGTGAAAAGCGGCGCTGGCCTCGTGGTCGGCTGAGTGCTGTGATCCCAGGACCAGATAGTTGCGGTACTTCGATGCCATCTTGCCGGCAGCCGCCCAGTGTGTCTCCCAATCTGGAAAAGGGTTGACGACCACACCGAGTTGATTCACCAGGCTTGGCAGGTTCGGTTTTTTCGGATTGCCGGCGGTGGCTTCGCGCGGCAGCGCACCAATTGGCGATCTGAGCAGACAATCGATCTGTCCCTGGCCGAGGCGGGCGGCTGGCCGAAAGCGCAGTCGGAGTTAGACACAGCCGCGTCTTGGACCAGGCCCCGCGCAGGCGCTTTCGTCTCACCTGGCGAATGTCGGAGTCATAGTGAGCGAGCGGGTTTCTCCGTCCTCGAGTCGAACGCGGTTGATCGCGGGTGTTATGTTCGGCGCGGACAGCGACAACTCGATCTCTTCGTCCGGCAGCACCGAGTATTGCAGGTCGCTTCCTTGGCCTTCGGGTTTCAGAAGAGGCTGGGAAAAAATGGCCCCCGCATCTCGCATTTCCTTCTCGCGGACGTAGCGTGCCTGGACCTTGAGATCGCCGGGAGCCTTTCCTCGCGGGATCTCGAGATGCAGCTTGAGTGTCGTGTCGCGGTAACGGTAGACCTTGATGCCGGTCAAGTCACGGTCGATCCGGGCGAGTTGAACGCCGTTGCCGAACCGCTTAGGTGAATTGTCGTCGAGCTGGAAGTGCTGGAGGATACCGAACTCGATGGTCGCGTCGGTCAATCCTTTCGCCACGCGCAAGGTGCAAGGGTTCCCGGTACCCGAGATCGCCCCGGCGATCGTCGTGGGTTCCGTGTGGCCGCTGAGGGAATGGAGGATACTCGGCGCGGTACCGGCCCAAGGAATGCCTTGATAGCGGCCGCGGACGGAAAAAACGGGACGTGAAGGAATGCCTCGGAGAAGAGTTTGCTCGTTTCTTTGCACGAGTTTGGATCGTTCTGCTTTTCGTCCGCAACCGGCAGGGGGCGAGTGGTCTTCAGTGTTACCACACAGCGCACGTCTTCGACGGGAGCGATCGTTACGTCGGCGACCGGTTGGGTGCCCACTTCCAAAGGCAGCGGAACGTAGACACCGGGGGCTTCGGCGATGGGAAAGCCGACGTGATCGGGGTCATAGATGTTGTCGACCGTCAACAGGTATTTCCCGGGCAGGAGCTTATCGGTTGTGAATCGCCCCTGCGAATTGGTGCGATAGAGGAAATTGGGCTGGCCGTCGGCTTTTGACTCCAAGGGCGCCGTCAGCGAGATCCCCTGCACCGGCCGGCCCTGGGAGTCGACCACGCGGCCCGTGACGCGGACTCCGTCGGCAATGCGAAGGACTCCCAGGTCGCCGCGATCGACGGGCACCGCCTGGTAGTTGCGGGCACCCTTTTCGGTGCGGACCTCGAGGGTGAGCACGGCGCCGGCAACGACCTTGGTGCGGAAGCTCCCTTCCCGGTCGGTCGTGATGGGATTATCGGCGTCGCGCGTTTGTTGGTCCTTGTAATGTTTGTAGATGGGGGTGTCGGAAAGGGGCCGACCTTCCGGATCGACGACCCGGCCATGGATTTCTCTGGCCGGCTGGAGCTTCATGAGGCGAAAGTCGGCGCTAGAGTCGGTGATGCCCTCGCGGGCGATTTCGCGAGGATTGCCAAAGCCAAAGGAGTCGACGTAGCGAGGATGGGACGCGGTGACAAAGAGGTCGACTTCGCGCTGGGGATCCGAATCGGTGAGATGCTCTTGGGGCACGACGACCGTGAATTGTCCCTTGGCGTCTGTACGGGTCGTGTGGGTGGCGAGCTCACGGTACGAGGGTTGGCCGGTTTCGTCGCGCAATTGGCGCACGACGATCTTGACGACGGCATCGGCCACGGGCTTGTCCGTAACGGCGTCCACGGCTCGGCAGTCGATCGACTTGCCTTGTTCGGTGCGTGGCACCTGGGCGCTTTGAGGATCGGTTTGCCCTCGGGCGTCGAAAGAGTCGTGGGAACGTTCTCGAGTCTCCATCGCTCGGGCTCGAGCGTCAGCGCGACGACGCCTTTTTGGCCTTCCTCGGTGAATTGCAGCGGCTCAGTGGACATCGTCAGAAAGCCCTTGGCACTTGCAGTGATCGTGATGTCGCGGCCCGGCAGCAAGCCGCAATCGGCGCGAAAAACACCGGGGGATGGCAGCCACAGCTCGCGCTCGTCGCGCCCTGGCGGACGCGGACGCGCGGATCCTGGAGCCACTTGCCGGTTTTCGTACCCAGATGGACGTCCAACAACGTCGCTCTCGACGCGCTCGACAACGATGTCTGCATAATCCTCGTCGATCCGGTACAGAGAGATGTCGTTGTGGGGCATGCGGACCGACGCGGGAGTCCATCGCCACCAGAAGGCCGCCTTGGCCATCGCGGGACTCGACCAACTCATGGGAGCGCCTGGACATCAACGTTTTTCAGTCCGCGGGGGACGATGGCTTTGATCGTGTCGGGCTTGCCGGGAACCCTCTGGAATCGTCCCTCCCACCGCTGGCCGTCGAGCGAGCCACCGACCTGGTCCCAGGACCAGGGGGGTGCGGGATTACCGTGGCGATCGACAAATCGGGCCCTCAGCGTGACGTGTGGGACGGCCTTCAATTCGACTTCCGGCACGGGCTGGCCATCGAGAAGGGTGACCTTGTGGTCGGTAAACGTGGCCGGAAGCGGCTTCTGGACGCACACGTCATCCTCGGGCAGAAGATACTTCCGATACGACTCCGGGAGTTGCTCGGCGGGCATCTGGCCGTCGAACACAAGATCGGGAACCGGCTGAATCAAGTACTCGCCGGGCAGTTGCGGCGGTAGCTCGAATCGACCTTGCGCATCGGTCATTGCGCGGAAATCGCCATCACCCGCGCCGACGGGATGGATGACGACAGACACGTAAGACAGAGGTTTGGAGGCTGGGTCGAAGACCTGGCCGCGTATGCTGAGGCCGGACTCGAGTCGAATGTCGGCGATGGACCCGCGGGTCTCGCCGATCGTGTGCATGACGCGGAGTGCCTTGGGAGGGCGGAGGAAGATCGAGGTTATACCGCGTCGCGGGGCCGTGAGTTTGAAACGTCCGCCGTCATCGGTGTAGGTCCATACGTAACCTATGATCTGGCTCGACGATGTTTTCTGCTTCACCAGGGCCGTCCTGCACCGGATGCACAGACGGACCGCAGGAGTGCCATCCGGATTCAGGATGCGGCCGGAAAGGGGCACGCCCTCGAAGAGTTCGAGCGTGGGTTGGTTGACCGTTTCCTCAGGTCGGAATTCGTACTCCTCGGAGACAATGTTGGTGGCATAGCCCTCGTGGGCGGCCGACACTCGGACCATAACTGGCGAGAACTTTCGCAATCTTTCCGGCAAGACGAGGAAGAATCGGCCGTTGGCGTCGGAGCGGAACGTGAACGTTTCGAGCAGTTCATGCGGCACAGAACGGCCATAACCCGGAGGCGAGGGCTTGCGAATGTGTGCCGCAACCATGACACCCGAGAGCGGCTTGCCCGTCTCGCCGTCGACCACGCGCCACGGCCAACGGACGCCCAGGCGCCGGCGTCTGCCGCCTTTGCGTCTGTTGCCGCCTTTGGGTCTGCTGCAACGGTATCCGCTGCGGCAGTGTCCGCTGCGGCAGTAGGCGCAGGGGTGGCGGGTGTCGGTGCCGACGTTCCCGTTTGCGCAGGGCTGGAGAGGAGCGACACGCTCAGCGCCGGAGAGAAGGAACGCAAGTACGGCGGTCAATAGACCGGATCGCGTCAGCCGTACTCCGGGCTCCTCGCCAGCATCCAGCAATCGGGCGATGCGGCGGCGGAGCCAGGAGGGATTTGGGCCATCCACGGCCAGGCCGGCGAGTGTTTGGCGTGGGCTCGCGGTGGCCAGGCGAAACTCCGCGATGCGCAGCAGCGACTGGGCGAAATCCAGCCGATCCACGCCGCTGGCCAGGACCAGATCGTCGCAGCAGTTCTCGCGCTCCCGTTGGACGCGACGCGTGAGGTACCAAACGGCCGGATGGAAGAAGACAACGGCTTCCAGGATGCGCTGGACGAGGATCAGCAGGTGATCGAAGCGTCGCAGGTGCGCCAGCTCGTGGGTGAGCACTGCGGAGAACTGTTCCGGGGGGATGCCTGCAATCATGGCCACCGGCAGGACGATGACCGGCCGTATTACCCCGATCACCATCGGCACCGCCACACGATGGCAGCAGGTCAGGGCGGGGATCAGCCGGAAGCCAAGCCGCCGTGCCTGCCGGGTCACGATCTCCAGCAGTCGACTGTCGGTGACGGGGCGGCAAGCGGCTCGCAACCGCTGTCCGCCATAGACGCTTACGGTGAGTCTGAAAAGCATCGCCACGACCCCCAGGGCATAGAGGGTGGCGATGTAGGGCGCGAGCGACCGGTCGCGCTGGTGGAATTCTCCGTAGCTGGTCTGGCTATTGGGCGGCACGGCCGATGCGTCGCGAGGTTCAGACTCCGCGTGATGCGCCGCTGTTTTCGTATGGGCAGGCGACGGAGTGAGGCGATCATCTGGCGGCAGAACATCGCGCGCGGGCAAAAGGGATACAATCTTCGAGGGCTCGGACGACGCGACCGATGGCGCCAGCGAAGGCGAAATCGACGGCGAAATCGACGCTGCGACCGGCGGCGCGAACGAGTCGAGCGGCTCGGAACTGGTCAGCCGGATCACCGTGAAGCTGACCGGCAGGCAGAGGGCGAGGAACAGCATGGCGGCGAAGTTGGCCCAGTAGCGGCAATTGGCCGGCGCTTTGCGCAGGAGCCAGTTACTCATCAGCGCCAGCCCCACGATGCCAATGCCCAGCCAGCCGACTTGCACCAGCGCGAGCGTGATTTGCCAGCAAAACGCAGCATCGAGAAGCGCCAACGGCATCATTTCTTGTGCTCCCTGGCTTTGCGATCGATGAGCCGGCGGATTTCGGCCAGTTCTTCGGGACCAACGTCGCTGGTTTCGAGAAGCTCGAGGAGAACTCCCTTGGCCGAACCGTCGAAAACGCGGTTGACCAGGTCATCGAGCATACGGCGGTTGATCGCCGACTCCTCGACCACGGGGCCGTACTGGAACGCTCGCTGTTTCTTCGTGCGCTTCAGGTAGCCCTTGCGGACCATGATATTCATGATGGTAATCACCGAGCTGTACGTCAGCTCGCGGCCGGCCGCGGCGAGGGCCTCGCGCACGGTCTCGACGGTCTGCGGCGAACGCTGCCAGAGGACCTTGAGGATGGCAAGTTCCAGGTCGGTGGGATGCTCGGAGGGGGGCCGGGCCATGGCGTGGCGACTCCAAGGTTGAGCTTTTAACGAATTAAATATAGCTGCGGCGGCAAGTGCGTCAAGAGCACCCGGCCGATGGCGAGCAGATGCGGGGCGCCACGCGGCAGTGGTCAGCGGTCTTCGCTGGGCATGGGCATATCGCCTGGCGACGCACGCCGCCGCTTTCGCCGGCGAGGTGGGCCGTGGCCGGGAATGGGATAAGGGCAGCGAAGGCTGGGATGGATGCGGCGTGCAAAGTTGGGGTGGTAGCGGGGATAATTGATCGCCACGAGGTAGGAACGGTTGATCGGGGCTTGCACGTGGCGCCAGCCGCGGAATTCGGTACCTTTGAGCCACAACCCACAGGCGCGGAGCTGCCAGTCCAAGGCATGCTTGGAGCGGCGGACGGCAGCGCGGGCGGCGCGGATCGCGCGGCGGAGCCAGCGAGACTTACGAGCAGGCTTTTGGAGGAAGGCGAGCAGGGCTTCGACCGTTTTGCGCAAGGGTTGGCTGCGGCCGAGGTAAAGCGACTGCTGGCGGCCGTGGCAGCGAAAGGCGAGGCGGGCATAGGGGCCGAGCTTTCGGGCACCGTAGCGGCGCCAACTTTCGACGACGGCACCGGCGCGGGTGAAGAAGCTGCGCCGGGCGAGGAGGAATCGGGCGATGCGGCCGAAGCGAATCTGGTCGCGTGGGCAAAGGGCTTCGGCTTGGGCGCGGAGATCGGGTGGAAGGTTCATACGAGGAGAGAGATGTGAGGAGTTGGTAAAGGAACTCTGGACGCCTCTTGCGCCTGACGGCACCCCGATAGCCGAGGGGCTACGCGCGCGGAGATCGGCTGGCAGGTTCATGCGAGGAGAGGCAAGAGGGCTGGTCATTGGTTTTGCAGCGGACGGAGTGGCGGAGCGAAAGTGTGCGTTACGGCGCGGCGAAAACACGTTGAGCTGCGCTGCGTTTCTCCCGGAGATTGCGGGGGCAAACGGGGTTTTTGGTCAACGGGGGCCGGTTTTTCCAGACTATCCACCTCGGGTGAGGGAGTTGGCGGTGAGTGCGCGGCGCTTGGCCAAGGGATGCGGAGGGGCAGGCACGTTGTTCGGCCTTGGCGCCGCTGGAGAGTTGAAGGTCCAAGGCGCCGAAAGAGGAACCCGGCGCCGGGTGGCCGGTGATCGGTCGCGGATGGTTCCAGCATGTTTTTACGATGTTGGGTGGCCCAATTTCAAGGTGGGTTGGCGGGCCATTGTGATTGAGTTTTCAGTTTTCAGTTGGAGTGTGGGTGGGGAGGCTGCCTATGCCTGGAGGCACGGATTGAAGGGGCTTACCACAAAGAACAGATAAGAGAACAGGGATTCACCACGAAGGCACAAGGGCACGAAGGCAGCAGAGGTGTCAGGCCGGACGGTACTCGGATAGGTCATGGGTTGGGAGCAGTGAAGGGAGTAGGGGAAAGGCACCAGACAGCACTGCTTGTCCGCCGCGGCAAAGGCCGTGGCTACCAAGCAGTGGCACACGCGCTAGCGAGGCCTCCTGTGCCTGATGGCACCACGGCAAAGGCTACGGCTACCAAGCGGTGGCACACGCGCGGGGTTGGGGAGTAGTGGAGGGAGTAGGGGAAAGGCACCAGACAGCACTGCTTGTCCGCCGCGGCAAAGGCCGTGGCTACCAAGCAGTGGCACACGCGCGGGGTTGGGGAGTAGTGGAGGGAGTGGGGTAAAGGCACCGGGCAGCACTGCTTGTCCGCCGCGGCAAAGGCCGTGGCTACCAAGCAGTGGCACACGCGCTATCGAGGCATCTTGTGCCTGCAAGCGGCGGCACGCGCGCGGAGCTATCGGGGCTACTCGTCGCCGACGATACCAGAATCGAACTCAAGGACCTGCACCCGAAGAATCGAAACGCACACCGCGTTAGGCGCGGAGGGAGATGTTTTCGGCCTTGAGGAATTCGAGCAACGATTGGCGGAAGCCTTCGAGGTCGTCGCCGCTGAGCGTGCGCTCGCGCGAGCCGAGCCAGTAGCGGAAGGTGTAGCTTCCCTGGCCGGGCGGCAGTCCCTTGCCTTTGTAGACATAGAGGAATTCGCGACCGAGCACGAGCGGATGGGAAAAGCAGTCCAAGGCGGCCTCCAGGGCGCGTGAACCCCGCGCCACGTCCCACACCAGAGAGAAATCCTGCCATGAGCCGGGATAGATTGGCGGGGCTGGTACTTGAGCTGCGGATAGATCGTACCATCAAGGGCTTCGAGGTCGAGCTCGAACCAGACGACCTGCCCCTCCTCGGCCACCGTTTCCAGGATTGGGCCGACAAGCACGCCCAGGGCGCCGACGGCGAATGTCGCCGCGGAGGATGGTCACCCAATGGGCCGGTACTTGCCAGGGGGCCCTGCCCTGGGTGCCGGCCTCGAAGATGCAGCGAGTTGCCGATCATGCGGCCGAGGTCCTCGAGAGTGCCCTTGATCGCGCGGAAGTGCTCTTCCAGCGAGGGGTGGTTGACCTGATGGAAGCTTACGCCGGCCAGATGGTTGCGTTCGACCGCGCCGCCGTCGGCCGCCGGCATGGTAGACGTGGCCGATCTCGAACAGGCGGAAGGCGTCGCGGTGGACGCGGTTGGGCCGGACCAGGGCCGAGCAGGTTGGGCAAGAGCGTGGTGCGCAGGAGGCGGTTCTGTTGGGCGCTGGGATTCTTAGCGCCAAGGGAGACGGCGGGCTGGAAGCCGATCTCGCGTCAGCCAGCGCTCGTCGAGTCCAGCCGTAGTTCTGCACCTCGACGAAGCGATGCGCCTGCGGCCAGCAGCCGCCGCAGCCTTGTGCTCGATCCGCAGCGACTGCTCGACGTGGAGCGGATGGATCGGCACCGCGGGCATCCTGGGCTCGATCTTGCCGTAGCCGTAGATGCGGAGGACCTCCTCGACGATGTCGGCCGGGATGGAAAGGTCTTTTTCGCTGCGGTGCGGTGGGATGCCGACGCGCAACTGCCGCTCGCTGAAACTCCGCCTGGAAACCGAGGCGGTGGAGGATCGAGGTGACTTCGTCGTCGGGCAATTGCCTTGCCGGCCATCGAGTGCAGCAGCGGCGCGGGACATGCAAAGCGGCCGAAAGCCGTCCTTGAGATCGCCGGCGACGGTGAAGCGGGAAGTGACCTCGGGTTCGGCGCCGCGCCAGCTCGACGAGCTTGAGGATTCGGGCGGTGGCCAGGCTGGACGTTGGCCGGCGGCTGGCTCTTCTCGAAGCGTTGGGCCGACTTCGGTGCGCAGGTCGAGCCGGACCGACGTGCGGCGAATCCGCGAGGCCTTGAAATTCGCCGCTTCCAGGAGGACTTCGGGTCGTGGTCGGCCGCACTTCGCTGTGCAAGCCCGCCCATCACCCCGGCCAGGGCCACGGGCTCTTTCTCGTTCCAGATCAAGAGGTCGTCGGGCAGCATCTCGCGCTTCTGGCCGTCGAGCGTGGTGAACTGCCCCGGTTTCCCATCGGGGCGACGCGAATCGCGCGGACCAATTCGCCGTCGAAGGCGTGGGTCGGCTGGGCGAGTTCGAGCATCACGTAGTTGGTCACGTCGACCAGGAGGTTGAAGGTCCGCTGGCCCAGCGCATGCAGCCGGCGCTGGAGGGTCAGCGGCGAGGGCATGGCGCCGAGCACGTGGAACTCGATGCAGCCATAGGCCGGGCAACCGTCGAAATCCTCGACCGAGAGCGGATAGGCGGGCAAGTGGTCGAAGGCTGCCAGGTCGGTCGCGGGCAGCGGCTTCAGAGGGCGCTGGAAGATCGCCGCGAGCTCGCGGGCGATTCCGTAGTGGCCCCAGAGGTCGGGCCGGTGGGTGAGACTCTTGTTGTCGATCTCGACGATCACGTCCTCGGCGGGGATGAAGTCGGCCAGGGGAGCGCCGTGGGCGAGCGAATCCGGACATTCGAGGATGACTTCGTGCCAGCGGCTCATGCCCAGTTCGACGGCCGAGCAGAGCACGCCGTCGCTTGAATGGCCGCCGACGCGCGTGGATTCGATTTTCATGCCGTTGGCCAGGGTGACGCCGGCGGGGGCAAATGCGGCTTTCATGCCCGGACGCACGTTGGGGGCGCCGCACACCGTGGTATAGCGATTGGGGCCGCACGCGACGGTGACTAGGCGCGAGCTGCGTGGTCGCCGTGCCGCATCGGCTCGACCGAGATCACCTCGGCCACGAGGACTCCGGCCACGGACCGATGGAGCACCTCGATCCCTTCGACCTCGGCGGTGGAAAGCGTGAGTTGATCGGCGATCGTGGCCGGATCGATTCCGGAAAGGTCCACGAAATCGGAAATCCAGTCGAGGGAAATCTTCACTTGCTCGTTACCTTTCTCAGTCTTTTCGCCATCTGCTCACGTGCGGAACGGTGTTCAGTCCGCCTTACGTTGCGTTTCCGGCGGCTCTTTTCCGATCAGTCCTTGGGCCTGCGGACCGTCAAGCTGCAGTTTCGATTTGGCCTGTCCGATCCGTTTCTTCACCTTCTTGATGTGTTCGGCGGGGGGCAGGTTCTCGGGCAGCGTGCCGCCGATGCGTTGGATTGCCTCGCGCACCTCGCGGCCCACTTCCTTATGCGTCTGAATTGCCCGCGACTGGTCATGCACTCGTTCGCGGGCCAACTTGTCGCGGGTTTGAGTCATGCGGAACTGGTTGGCAGCGAGTTGCGTTGCGTCCATGCGGTCCATGAGTTGCTCTTTTTCGGGGATTTGTTTGCGGGCCTTGATGGCATCGACGCCCAGTCCGCCGTAGAGCCCCTTGTATCCGGCGTCGTGGAAGATGCCGAACAAGCGGCTTTGGACGCCCGCCTGGTGCGCGGCCCCAGAGAGGGCTTTGAACTCTTCAGATGCCTGCCGCCGCAGTTCGAGCCGCTCGAGATCGTGTTCCAGATCGGCTGCCCCTGTGTCGGACAATTCCTGCCGACGGGTTTGGATGGCGAAGTACTTCTGGGCGAGTGCGATCTGGGGCTTGCGGGGATCGCCGTTCTGGGCGATCAGGTAGCAGGCGAAACGAGAAAGATGGAAATCGTCCACATCTTGAACGGCCCCTTTCCCTCCCACGATCGGTTTGCGCACGCGCAAAGTGATAGCTTGGTTCGTTCGCGGACTGCTCGCAAGAAGTCATGGCTTTCTGGATGCTTCTTTCGAAGCTCCGCCATTGGGCGTAGCCCAACAGCGGCTGCAACTCTCGCGCACTCCAGTACTCGGCGCCGTAGTCATTGGTCTTCTTCAAACCCTCGAAACTCGTGCCCCCGACTTGAGGAAGGTCTTTCTCAGTCATCGTGGAATGTCTCGCAGGAGTTCAATGAGGCATGCAACGCTTCAGAGGCACGTTTCTCGTGAACTGCTAGACGGCGGCCGGGAACTGTTCGTGAAAGCGGATGTCGCCCGAGTTGAGCAGGCGGATGTCGGGGATGCCGAACTTCATCATGGCCAGGCGCGTCAGGCCCAGGCCGAAGGCGAAGCCGCTGTAGTTGCGAGGTGTCGATGCGGCCGAACTCCAGGACGCGGGGATGGACCAGCCCGCAGGGGATCAGTTCGATCCAGCCGCGTGCCTTGCAGGTCGAGCAGCCGCTTGCCGCCGCAGAGCAGGCATTGGCAGGTCCAGCTCGAAGCCCGGCTCGACGAAGGGGAAGAAGCCGGGGCGCAGGCGGACGGTCGACCTCGCGGTGGAAGATCTGGCTCAGGAGGGCCTTCATCACGGCGATCAGGTTGGCCACGGAGATGCTCGCGGTCGACCATCAGGCCTTCGAGCTGGTAGAAGGTGTTTTCGTGGCTGGCGTCGGTGGCCTCGTAGCGGAAACAGCGGCCGGGGAAGATCGCCCGCAGCGGGGCGCCGAACCGCTCCAGCGCCCGGACCTGGTTGGCCGAGGTGTGGGTGCGCAGGAGCATGGCCGTTGGTCGAGCCAGTAGGTGTCCTGCATGTCGCGGGCGGGGTGGTCGCCGGGGATGTTCAGGGCGTCGAAGTTGTAGTATTCCTTCTCGACTTCGAAGCCGGTGAGCACCATGAAGCCCATGCCCTGGAAGATGTCTTCCAGCTCCATCTGGACCAGTGCGATCGGGTGGATGGCAGCCGACGGCGTGTTCCGCGCCGGGCAGAGTCAGATCGAGCTTGGCTGCGGGGAGGGTGCCTGGGGCGGCGCCGTGCGATTTAGCGGTTTCGGCCGCTTGGGCGAGCCGTGTCTCGGCGAAGGTTTTCAGGTCGTTGAGCTGTTGGCCGAACTGTTTGCGTTGGTCGGGGCTCATCGTGGCGAAGTTGACGCTTTTCGCCAGCGTGGTGATGGCTCCCTTGCGGCCGAGGTATCTGACTCGGACGTCCTCGACTTGTTTGGCGGAGTGTGCCTTGGCAAGGTCGGCGGAGAACTGCGCGCGGATATTATCCATGGATGCCTCGGAGAGGGACAGCCTAGCGGTATCTCGTTGACGGCGAAGCGAAGGGGAGCGGTCCGTGTTTTCGGTTCGGCGGCGTTTGTGATGGCCTAGGCTTACGGCCGAAAAATGGACCCGCCCGCGGCTGGGCCGTGAACGGGGTGCGTTCGCGCTATGCACGGGCGCATGGGGAATTGGTTTGTATAGTCCCTTGGGGGTTGGGTCGTCAAGCCAAACGCGTTGCGGCGTGGGGCGGACAAGAAAGGGGAAAAGCCCCGGCAGGCCTGGGAGCCTGGGGGGCTTTTCGCAGATTAAATCCGGCAACACCTACTCTCGCGCTTTTGGCACTACCATCGGCTCGGAAAGCTTAACTACCGTGTTCGGGATGGGAACGGGTGTGGCCTTTCCGAAATGGTCACCGGAAAGAAGCGGCGAGCCCGGTCAAGGGCATCGCCGCTTAGGTTGTTGGCTGAAGTGGCACTCAAGCGCTTGACCGCAGGCAAAGCTGCGATCGAGGCAGGAGCGTTGGATACATGTGGCCAAGCATTCGTCCGTTAGTACCGGTTAGCTAAGCACATTGCTGTGCGTACACATCCGGCCTATCAACCTGGTAGTCTTCCAGGGGACTTTCGACCTTTCGGCCTTACGAGACCTAATCTTGGAGAGGGCTTCACGCTTATATGCTTTCAGCGTTTATCCTTTCCGTACATAGCTATCCAGCCGTGCCGCTAGCGCGACAACTGGCACACCAGAGGTACGTCCTTCTAAATCCTCTCGTACTAAAGAAGAACCTCCGCAAGTCTCGTACGCCCACAGCAGATAGGGACCGACCTGTCTCACGACGGTCTGAACCCAGCTCACGTACCACTTTCATCGGCGAACAGCCGAACCCTTGGGAGCTTCTCCACCCCCAGGATGTGATGAGCCGACATCGAGGTGCCAAACCGCTCCGCCGCTATGGACGCTCGGGAGCGATAAGCCTGTTATCCCCAGAGTACCTTTTGTCTGATGAGCGATGGCCCTTCCATACGGAACCACCGGATCACTAAGCCCTGCTTTCGCATCTGCTCGACTTATGGGTCTCGCAGTCAAGCACCCTTCTACCTTTGCGCTCGACGCCTGATTGCCAACCAGGCTGAGGGTACCTTTGGACTCCTCCGTTACTCTTTTGGAGGAGACCGCCCCAGTCAAACTGCCCAACTGACATTGTCCTCCGCCCGGATTCACGGGAATCGGAGTTAGAACTAAAGTATATCCAGGGTGGTATTTCAAGGACGGCTCCACCGGGACTAGCGTCCCGGCTTCACAGCCTCCCACCTATCCTACACAAAATATACCACAGCCCAATATCAGCCTACAGTAAAGGTTCACGGGGTCTTTCCGTCTAGCTGCGGGAACGTGGCATCTTCACCACGACTACAATTTCACCGGGTCACTGGTTGAGACAGTGCATCAGTCGTTACGCCATTCATGCAGGTCGGAACTTACCCGACAAGGAACTTCGCTACCTTAGGACCGTCATAGTTACGGCCGCCGTTTACCGGGGCTTCGGTCGCGAGCTTCACCTTACGGCTAACCCTCTTCCTTAACCTACCGGCACCGGGCAGGCGTCAGACTCTATACATCCTCTTGCGAGTTAGCAGAGTCCTGTGTTTTTGATAAACAGTCGCTGATGCCGATTTACTGTGGCCCCCAAGAGCTTGAGACCCTCAAGGGCACCCCTTATCGCGAACTTACGGGGTCATTTTGCAGAGTTCCTTAACCAGTGTTCTCCCGAGCGCCTTAGACTACTCGTCTCGCCTACCTGTGTCAGTTTTAGTACGGTCACCGGAGCTTCAACCCTTAGAAGCTTTTCTTGGACGCCTTTCGGATGACTTCCCGAACATAAACGCGGTCGGTCCCGCGTTTTGGCTTATGGGGGCGGATTTACCTATCCCCCACCTCCACGCGGTCCACGGACATTTCTAGTCGTACCGCTCACCCTACGGGCGTCGTCCCTCCATCGGTCCACTCCAGTGGCGCAGGAATGTTGACCTGCTATCCATCGTCTACGCCTTTCGGCCTCGACTAAGGTACCGGCTAACCCTGGGCGGAATTACCTTCCCCAGGAAACCTTAGGCTTTCGGCGAACAGGATTCTCACCTGTTTTATCGTTACTCATTCCGGCATAATCACCTGTGGACCCCAACACCGCTCCTTACGGTACGGCTCGTATCTGATCCACAGCGCTCTCCTACCAATGTCTTGCGACATTCCATGGCTTCGGTGCAATGCTTACTCCCGTTCATTATCGGCGCAGGATTGCTCGACCAGTAAGCTGTTACGCACTTTTTAAATGGTGGCTGCTTCTAAGCCAACATCCTGGCTGTCTCAGCAATCCAACTTCCTTTGTGACTAAGCATTGCTTCGGGACCTTAGCCGATGATCAGGGTTGTTTCCCTCTCGACCCTGGAGCTTATCCCCCAGGGACTGACTCCCGAGATAGTCGCACCGGTATTCGGAGTTTGGTTCAGCAGGGTAGCCCGGAAAGGCCCCCAAGCCGATTCAGTATCTCTACCCCCGGTACGTAGTGGCTCGAGGCTAGCCCTAAAGCTATTTCGGAGAGAACCAGCTATCTCTGCGTTTGATTAGACTTTCACTCCTCCCCACAAGTCATCCCCTCGGTTTTCAACCCAAGTGGGTTCGGTCCTCCACGCGGTATAACCCGCGCTTCAACCTGCTCATGGGTAGTTCACGCAGTTTCGGGTCTACCACCAACGACAGTCGCCCTATTCAGACTCGGTTTCCCTATGGCTCCGGCCCTGAAGGCCTTAACCAAGCCGTTGACGGTAACTCGCCGGATCATTATGCAAAAGGCACGCCGTCACGCATTGCTCACCCGAAGGCGAGCCATAGCGCTCCGACCGCTTGTAGGCACATGGTTTCAGATTCTCATTTCACTCCCCTAGCAGGGGTTCTTTTCATCTTTCAGTCGCCCTACTGAGTTCGCTATCGGTCGTCAGGGAGTATTTAGCCTTACGGGATGGTCCCCGTAGATTCAGTCGGGATTCCACGTGGCCCGACCTACTCAGGTACCTTTCGGGAGAGGGTGCAATTTTCGCGTACGGGACTGTCACCCTCTGTGGTCCGCCTTTCCAAGCGGTTCTGCTAATCGACCCTTTGGTAACTCCCATGTGAAAGGCCCTACAACCCCGCAGAGGAAAACCCCCGCGGTTTGGGCTGTTTCCTTTTCGCTCGCCGCTACTGGGGAAATCGAGGTTTCTTTCTTTTCCTGCGGGTACTGAGATGTTTCAGTTCTCCGCGTTAGCTGCATACGCCTATGGATTCAGCATATACCAGTTCGGGAATCCCGGGATCAACGCTCGTTTGACAGCTACCCCGGGCTTTTCGCAGTCTTCCACGCCCTTCAAGGCCTCCTGACGCCAAGACATCCCCCATGCGCCCTTATTAGCTTGGCCACATGAATCCAAAGCTCCTTGCGGAACCGAGGAAACACGCGGTCTGCTCACATCTGGCCGCTTGCGCGGCCAAAGTAACGATTCTCTTGCCAAAGTGCACTCAATTGCTTCGCCCCGCCTTGCGGCGGATTGAAGCATCAAGTGAGATGCCACAAAAGCCAACAACCAAATTGTCAAAGATCGCGCGTGTCGCGGCTCCGTTGGAGCCGCCATGTCTGTCAAATAGACAGGGGTCGAATTCTTAGACCCGTCCGATCCCTCGGGCGGGTACCAGAACCCGTCCCCTGTCCATCTGCTCAAAACCTACCTGGCCCTCGCTCCGCAGTAGGCAGAAGGGTGATTATACCAATCCTCTTCCGCCTGTCAAACGCCCCAAAGAGTTTTCAGCTTTGGTTTTCTTCCGATCCCTCCGGCGGCCGATTCAAGTCACCGTTTCGACCCTTCGGGCGATTAGATGTATTGTATCGGCTGCTGGCCGGCCGACAAGGCACTCGAAAACTCGGGTTTTGCGGGCTTTGCCGTGATGTCGTCCCGCCCTTGCTCATTCAGAGCAGTTCGGCATTTTAGATGAGCCTCATCCCGTCCGCAAGGGGGCCGAACCAATTCTCGTTTTTCCACCCGTGCTTGGGGATGACTGACGCGCTATTTTGTTTTCAAAGAGCCACGGCTGTCAGCGTTTAATCGCTTTTGGGAGCCGCGTCGTGTTCGGGTATTGTAACGAACATGCCAGACCACCGCAAGCAGTTCAGAATAAATTTCCGCCCTGCCCTCCCCTGGGTCTGGAGTCGACTCGGCAATTACCTGCCAGCGTCCTACGGCCCTTAGGGAAACGCGTGATTGTAGACGATCCAGACTGGCTCGCAACCCTTCCTGGGGCGGGTATGCGACTGGGTTTGCGGGTGGGAAATCCAGGGCCATCTGCGGCGCGCTGAAGCGGGTCGGCCAGCCCGTCGCCGGCGATGCTCCTGCGGCTGGGCATCGGGCCTTTGACGGTGAGCCGGGGCGGACGGAGATCCTCGTAAAGCAGGGTTTGCGCATGCCGCGATCGGGCCGTGCGGTCTACAATGGCAGGAGCATGAAGATCACGGCGATTCCCCAGATTTACCGGCATATCAACCGATGGCGCGAGATCCTCGCCGTACTGAGCAAGTATGGCCTGGCCGATTGGATTGCGCGACTGGGGCCGGAGTTTGCCAAGGACTTGCTCAAAGCGAAAGGTGGAGTTGCCCTGGCGCGGCTGTGCTGGACGACGCGGACGCGGCTGGCGATGGCGGAGTTGGGGCCGGCTTTTATCAAGCTGGGGCAAGTTCTGAGCACGCGGCCCGACGTCGTGGGCTTGCGCTTGGCCGAGGAGCTGCAAGAACTCCAGTGCAACGCGTCGCAGGATCCGCCGGAGGTGGTTCGCGCGATCCTGCAGCGCGAGCTCGGGGGCACGGTGGAATCGCTGTTTGCGGAATTCGATCTGGTTCCGTTTGCCTCGGCCTCGATCGGCCAGGTGCACCGCGCGCGGTTGTTCAGCGGCGAGGCAGTCGTGGTGAAGGTGCAGCACGCGGACATCGAGCGCAAGCTGCAGGTCGACTTGGACATTCTGCTGGGACTGGCGCACTGGGCGGAGCGGCTGCCCGAGTTCGCGCCTTATCGTCCGCGCGCGATGGCTGCCGAGTTTCAGCGCGCGCTGCGGCGCGAACTCGACTTCACGCGCGAAGCGCGGAACATGGAGGCATTCGCCCGGGATTTCGCGGGTGATACGACGGTGCACATTCCCCGCGTCTACGCCTCGTTTTGCAGCTCTCGCGTGCTGACCATGGAGGCGGTGGAGGGGACGCGGCTTTCGGAGCGCGATCGCTTGGATGCGGAAGGGATCGACCTGGCCGAGGCGGCGCGGCGCGGGGCCAATCTGTACATGAAGATGATCTTCAGCCACGGCTTCTACCACGCGGATCCGCATCCGGGGAACGTCGTGCTGATGCCGGGAGGCGTGATCGGACTACTCGACTACGGGATGGTGGGGCGGATCGACGAGCGGCTGCGGGAGGACATCGAGGAGATCCTTCTGGCGGCGGCGAGCCAGGACGCCGAACATGCGACGGCGATCATCACGCGCGTAGGCGCGGTTCCGGCCGAGCTCGATCGCGCCGCGCTGAGCCTGGACGTGAGCGACTTCATCGCGCATTTCGGCAGCCAGTCGCTGGACGGTTTCGATCTTCGCGGCGCGCTGGGCGAGTTGACGGAGATCATTCGCCGCTATCGGATCACCCTGCCCGCGCGGATTGCGATGCTGCTGAAGGTGCTCGTCACGCTGGAAGGGACGGCGCGGCTTTTAAGCCCGCGATTCAGCCTGATCGAAGTCATGCAGCCTTATCGGCGGACGATGATGCTTCAGCGGCTATCGCCCGTCCGGCGGCTGCGCAAGGTGCGGCGGCTGTCGTGGGAAATGGGTCACCTCATCGACGCGTTGCCCCGCGGCCTGATCGAGATTCTCGAACAAGTGCAGAGCGGGAAGTTCGACGTGCACCTGGACCATCGCGGGTTAGAGCCGTCGGTGAACCGGCTGGTGCTGGGGATGCTCGCCAGCGCGCTTTTTCTCGGTTCGTCGCTGATTCTCAGCCAGGGCGTGGCCCCCACGCACTACGGGGTTTCGATCCCCGGATTCTTGGGCTGTGCGGTGTCGCTGGCCTTGGGGTATCGCGTTTGGCGGGCGATCAACCGCTCGCTGGGCCAGCGGCGGTAGGGAGGCATTTTCGGGGGGAGAGACTCAGGCGGCGCGCGCCCAAGGCGAAGGTCCCTCGGGGGGCGCGGGCGGGGCGGAGATGGCAAGGGGCTTGAGCAGGGCCTGCGATTCGCGTAACGCCGCGACGATGCGCTCGTCCAATTCCTCCAGGCGGAGCAACAGGTCGTCGTGCCGAGCGTCGAGTTCGAGCAGCAGTTGAAGCTGCTCGGTCGCGGGGTCTGCCATGCTGGGCCTCCTGGGGTGCCGTTCGTCGAAGTGTGCGTTGCATCGAGCACTGCGTTGCATTGGCCACTACCTCGCATCGGCCAGGAGCCGAGGAAGATTCAACGAAGGTTTTTTCAAGGTGATTTGGCATAAATGGGCAGCCTAGTGAGAGCTATTCCCGGCTTTAATGAACGGCTCTATGCGAGGGGGACGGCCGCCGGCCGGGGGTAAGTCGGGCCGGGAGCTTGTGGGCAGAATCCCCCTCGTGTGGTGAGAATGGTGCGTGCGTAAAGGGCCGTAAGGGGACGGACACATTTTTCGACCGTTGGACCCCTGTGCAGGAGAAAACGAAATGGGCCGAAAAATGGGGCAGTTCCCCAAGGCGAGGGAACGGTTACGGATGGACAGGAGGGATGCCGAGAGTATAAATTGGTGGCTTCCGCTCCGGCCCAGGTGCCGGGTGGGGTAGTTGGCGGTCTTGAAGGAGCCTCTCAGGGCCGCGAGCCGGATGGTTGAGTTGACGCCGGAAGCCCGGTGGCTGTGGGAATGCCGGACCGGTGGGGTTGGGCCCTCTCAGACGCTTTCAAAGGAGGACATGTGGTCAAACTGACGTTGCGTGACAATGAGTCGATTCAGGAGGCGGTGCGTCGTTTTCGCAAGTTGGTAGAGCGGAGCGGAATCAAGAAAGAGATGCGTCGCCGGGAGTACTACGAGAAGCCCAGCGAGATCAAGCGGCGGGCGCGGCTCCGCGCCGAACGTCGCTCGCGCCGCACGCGGCTGTTGCAGGGCGCGTAGCGGATTCTGTTGAGTCTCGCGCGGGGAGCGAGGTCTTCCGAGAGATCGCGGATTTCCGGCTAGAACTGCGCGGGAGGCTATGCCTTCGGATCCACGGAGGCTGCTTAACGCCCCGTACGACCGCTTGTGGCGATCGGCAGATCGTCAGGGCATGCGGTATTGGGGGTCGAGCCGACGCGCTTGTTCGAGATAGGAGTCGGCCGCCTGGCGGTCGCCCATGCGCAACAGCACGCAACCCATGAGATAGTTCGACAGGGCGCTGGCCGGGTTCAGGTCGAGCACGTAGTCGAGAGTTTCTCGGGCCGACTCGTAGTAGCCGCCGCGGTAATAGGCGGCAGCCAAGGTTTGGTGCAGAGCCAGCGAGTCGCGAAAGCGATCGGCCACGGGGCGGAGCACCTGGACGGCAAGGTCGGGCCGATCGAGTTGCAGCACGGCAGAGGCGGCGGCGACCGGAACCCGGGGATCGTCCGGTTGGGAGTCGGCGGCGCGGCGGAAATGGTCGAACGCGGCCTGTTCTGCGCCGGACGAGAGCGCCTCGATGCCGAGGCGAATCTGGGTAACGACCGGTTCGGGAAGGTGGGTGCGGGACTCGGGGGCGCGGCTTCGGCCGACGGAGCGGGAAACTGGACGGACGCCTGGTCCACGGGCCGGCGCGTCGTCTCGACCGGCTCGGCAAAGGTGGCGGCTTCGGGGGCTCTTTCACCCCGATCTCCCGTCGCATGCGCGATGGTCTGGGCGGCGGCGGGCGATCGGACTAGAGTACGCGTCACGCCGCGCGGAGGTTGCTCGGAGGGGGCGACCTCTGCGGATTCAGCCGCCTGGCTGGCATTCTCCCGGCAGGCGAGATACTCGGAGTTGCCGGGATCGAGCTCGACCGCGCGCTGATAGTACGACGCGGCGAGCGCCGGCTGACCGTGGTCTTGCAGCAATCGGCCCAGGGCGAACTGGGCCTTGGCGTTGTCGGGCCGAATCGCGATCAGGCGATGCAGGTGTGAGGCCGCATCCTTGGGGCGGCCCGAGGCCAGGAGGACGTCGGCGGCAAAGAGCTGAGCTTCTTCGTGCTGCGGGTTGCGCGCGAGAAGGTGCGCGAGGCGGTGGTGGCAGCGCTCGGCGTCGCCGCGTTGCCAACTGGCGCGTGCGGCGGCGAATTCGGCGCCGTCGCGGTCCAGTTCGAATTCCTCGATGGCGGCTTCGTCGTGCGCGGGCGGCGGGTCTGCTCGGCCGGTCAGCCTTCGCGCGGAAAGCCGCGAGGCGGCGCATCCCAGCACGGCGATGAGGAGGAGTCCAACCGCGGCGATTGCGGTCCAGGAGCCACGCGTGTCTTTCATGGGATTCTCGGTCATCTGCGCCGCGGCGGTGCGCGGTCTTCTCGCAAGGGGTTTTCCGGGCTGCGCGCCGCGGTGCGGGGGATCTCGGAATCGGGAGCGTGGTTTTTTTCGCTCGCCGTAGTCCAAAGCCGGTTGCGCAGCGTGCCGCGCTTCGGCATCCAAGGCATCGAAGCGGAGGGCGAGATCGACCAGGTTCGCCGCGCGGTCGGAATCGCCCTCTCGGGCGGCGGCCTCGGCGCAAACGCGGTATCGCTCGGCGATCGGGCGACGTGCTTCACGATCGGCGGGCACGATGGCCACGGGGGCTTCGCGCCCGGTCGGAGTTACCAGGTGTACGTTGAGGAGCACCAAGGTCTCGTAGCCTCGGAAGCTCTCGAGGTCTGGTTTGGCACGGCGCCGGAGCGAGGGGCGGCTGCCGCGCTCGGCGTCCGAGTCGGCGAGATGCCGGACCACGCCGCCCACGAGCACGGCGGTGGCGTCGGGCAATACGACGGTCGTCGTCGGTACCGTCCGTTTCGCGGCCGACAGACCCTCGGATCCCTGGGGAGCCAAGCCGCGAATCTCCAAGCGGACGGATCCATCGGCGGACGCGATCGGTAGGATTTCCAGTCGGTCGATCGAGGAGCTCAGGGGCGGGTCGGCCGGCTTCTTGAGGGCTCGCGCCCCCAACGGGAGGCCGGAGGTGTCGGCCAAGTCGATCGTGGCCGATTGGTTTTCGGCGATCACGTGGCGCCGGGTCGCCGCGGCACTCGTCGGGCCCACGGCATCGAGAGTATCGAGCAACTGGGCGACGGTTCCCTCTACGACTGCGCAGCGGAGCCGCGATCCCTGGACGAGGAAGGCCGACAACGGATCGGCGCCGTCGATGGGAAGTCCGATGGGCTGGACGTCGCCCGATTGCTCGAGCAAATCAAAGTCCACTCCGTCTTCGTGCTTCTCGTTGAGCCGGACGGCGAGCACCAGTGCTTGGATGCTGATCTGCCGCGGGGCGACGTCGACCTGGGCCACGGCCTGGTCGATCTGTTCGAGGACCTCGACGCGGTCGCGCACGAGCACTGCACCACTCGTCGCGGTTTGTTCGGCCTGGGGGCCATCGGCGGCCGCTGCCGTCGAGGAGATGGTGACCATGCCCACTCCCTCGGACAGCAAGGGGCGGATCATCTCCTGAAGTTGGGCGGGAGCGATGCTGTGCGGACGATAGGCCCGGGTTGCCATGACGTACACGGGTTGTTCGGGAGGCGGCGCGGGCTGCTCGATAGGGGGCGCGGGCTCGCGCTGGATCGGCTCGGCGACCGATTGCGCCGGTGGCTCGGCCGGCGGGGCGAGTTCGCGCCGGGGGGCAGGCTGGCGATCTCGGGCGGCAAGGGTGCCGGTTCTTCGGCCGAGTCGCGCGACCGCGATGCTTCCGGTTCGAGACTACGAGGCGCGGGCTGGCTGTCGGCGTGGCGACTGGACGGCGAAGCCAGGGTGCGCGGCGCCAGTGGAGCCTCGGCGCGCGGCAAAGGCGGCGACGTTTCCCGAGCCAGCCGCGGCGGGTCCGGAGGCGTCGGGGACGGCTCGGCTTTGCCTTGGGATGGCGATCGAGCGAGGTGCTGGAACAGGCTGGGGCGAGCGTTGCGCGGGGCTGGGGGCGCGGAGGTCGGTCGCGCGTCGCCCTGCGGATTGTCGGCACGAGGGGCCGTCGGCTCAGCCTGGGCTGCGCGACGTGGCAGCGGTTGCTGCGACTGCGCGATCGAGTTTGATGGGACGTTGGAGAGAACCTTGGCAGGAGGCGATTGCTTCGTCGGTGCGAGCGCCACGCTTTCCTGCATGGGAATGCTCGAGGGCGAGGACTTCGAGGGCGAGGACAGCGCACGCCCGCGTTCTCGCGGTTCCGGTTCCGACGCGTCTCGGTCGGCGGCGCTGGGAAGTGAAGCGTCGACGGTGGGGATGGACGCTCGCGCCACGATTTCCGAATCCGTCGAGCGCACGGCCACGGCGTGCGGCTCAACCGACATCGCGATGCAGACGGCCATTCCCACGCCGGCCGCTGCCGCGGCACAGAGCAGGTTCACACGATGAATCAGCTTCATGGGTCTTCCACGACAACCGGAGGTCTGCGCGGGGGCGATTCCTCCTGCACCCGGCTTCTGGGACCGACCGAGAAGCCGGTGGGCTTTGCGGGGCAAGCCGCGGAGTTGTGCGGGCCGCGGCACGGCGCGGTCCTACAACTGCTGCGATCGGTTGTCTTTCCCTTTATCGGACAACCGGACGAACCGTTGCGATGAGAATATGCCGAATCTTCGGCAAAACCGGTTCAGAAGGCAGGGCCCGCAAAGTTTGTCTATTTTGCCGGTGCGCACTAACCGGAAGGGTTTGTCATGTAGCCATGGGTCGCCGGTGCGGGGAGCCAGTCGAGTCCCAGGTCCAGCGAAGCGACGCCGTGCGTTAACGCGCCGATGCTGATTCGATCGACGCCGCTTTCCGCGATCGTGCGCACGGTTTGAAGATTGACGCCGCCGGACGCCTCCAATTCAACGTCGGGATAATGCGCGTCGCGGTATGCCACCGCCTCACGAAGTTGATCGGGAGTCATGTTGTCCAAGAGCACAAGATCGGGGCTCGCCGGAAGCACCGTATCGAGCTGCTGGAGGCTGTCGACCTCGATTTCGACGATCATGCGCGAACGCACCAGTTCCGGCACTCGGTCGCGGAGCCACTCGCGCGCCTGAGTGACGGCGGCGGCGGGTGAGTAGGGCACGAAACCGTCGGAGGCGAAGTCGGCGGCAAAGGCGAGGTGGTTGTCTTTGATCAGGACGGCGTCGTAAAGACCGGTGCGATGGTTGTGGGCGCCCCCTTGCCGCACGGCGTATTTCTCCAGCCGGCGCCAACCCGGCGTGGTCTTCCGCGTGTCGTAGATTCGAGCCTTGGTGCCGGCCACGGCCTCGACGTATTGGCGCGTGAGCGTGGCGATGCCCGAGAGTCGGCTGAGCAGATTGAGCAGCGTGCGCTCGGCGGTGAGCAAGCCGCGCGCGGGGCCGGGTAATCTTTGCCACGGCGACTGCCGCGGCTACCGTCTGACCGTCCTTGGCCTTAGGGGTCCACTGGAGCCGCGGATCGATTTCTGCCAGTACCATGGGCACGGCGGGAAGCCCGGCAATCACGCCCGGCTGTCGCAACACCACTACGGCCTGCCCCTGCACGTCCTCGGGTATGAGCGCCTCGGTGGTGCAATCGCCAAAGGGGCCGAGGTCTTCCAGAATGGCCAGCCGTGCGACCTTGGTCGCCTCCTCGGCCAGCCAGCAGTCCCAACTAATTTGGTGAAAATCCTTCTCCAACACCATACTCCGCAGACAGGAATCGTCGAATCGAAACCAACCAGGATAGTGCGCGGGTTCGTTGGACGGTACCCCAAAATCGAGCGCCCTTGGCGGCGGGGTGTATTTCTCCAGTATAGGACGCTGCTCGGCTCCCGCCTCCTGGCGGGAGGGGGGGAAGCGGCAATCCTCCCTTCCAGCCGGGTACGAGCAGGACCGGAAATTGCGCGATTGGGGGGTAACGCGTTTGGGGCGCGTCGTCGTGACAATCGGCATGGTCTGAACGCCCACTCGGCCGATGCGCGTTTTCACGGAGCCAGCCATGGCCCTTAACGCTATGGTGGGGTTTTTGAGCTCGACGCTGACTTGATTCGCTGGCATCGCATACAATGCAGAGTCCTTCTTGCCGAGCGCCAATATTATCCCTACCGCTTCCTTATCCCTACCGCTTCGACGCTTTTCATGAGCGACGGCCCGCAACCCCATTCAGTAGAGAATCAGGTGCGGGGCCTTCGGCGAACCGACCAGGCGATAGTGGCGATGCTCGTGGGGGTGGGACTTCTGGTCGCGGTTGTCTGGTGGTCGATGGCGGGGGGCTTCGGCGACGGTTTGGCGGACCTCGATCGCGATCTGGCGCGAAGGGCCCGGTTTACCGTGGACCTGAACGCCGCCGACTGGCCCGAACTGGCGCAGTTGCCGGGCGTGGGGCAGACGCTGGCGCGGCGGATTGTCGAGTCGCGGCACACGGACGGCCCATTTCGCGCTCCTGACGATCTGAGACGCGTGCGCGGCATTGGTCCCAAGACGCTCGAGGGTCTGCGCCGCGTATCTGCGCGCGTTGCCGCCGGCACAATCCGTGAGGCGATCGTGACGTTCAGCGGTGGGGCGATCGTGGCGTGGGGTGCAATCGGAGGGCCGCTGGTCCGTGCGGCGATCCTTGCGGCAACGTATGCCTACTTGGGGAACTGGCTGGGGCCGTCGGCTTCTTCGAACGGGTCGGGCACGGCACTGGCCCTGGCTGCGGCCCTGTTTCTGTTGCACCTGGCGGCCGACGCGGTGGCGATCGCCGGCCAAGGCACTGCAGCGCAGGAAGGCGAAGGCGGCCGCTGGCTCGGCGGATCCGACGCGGATGACGGGACCCAACGGACTTTGCTGTTGCAGTGGTGGCAGGCGGTGCCGATGCTGGTCAACGGGTTTCTCTTCTTGGCGACGGCGGAGCGGCTGCTGACGCCGGAGGATCGGGTGTGGTCGGGGGCCTTGGCGATCGGGCTGGCGGCCGTACATGCCGCCCTGGCCCGGCTGGCGCTATTACGCGGTCCCGGCACGCGGTGGGCCGTGCGCGGCGGTAGCGGCCTCGATGGTCTTCACGGCCCGGTTTTTTCAAATCCAGTTCGACGGGATCTGGGTTGCGCTGGCGTGGGCCATGCAGGGATTCGGACTGTGGTGGTTTGGGGACCGCGTGCGCAGCGCTTCGCTCCACGCGCTGGGCGCCTGCGCTTCTGGTGTTCTCTGCAGGGAGAGTCGTGCTGGTGGACACGCTCAACTGTCTCGGGCAGCAGACACTGCCGGTGTTGAACGCCTACGCGCTGGCCGGAGGCGCCGTTGTTGTGTTGTCGCTTCTTGCCGCGCGGCGGCCGCGGGAAAAGGCGGCCTCTCGCGTTGAGCCCGGGCTGCGCGTGGTTCTTTACGGAGTGGGCGGCACGCTGGCCGGTCTGGTGGCATCGAAGGAGGCTTTTCAAGTGTGCCAACGGTTTCTCGATCCTCGCGATGCTTTGGGCGTGGTGGGAACGGGTTGGCTTGTGCTGGTTGCTGCATTTCTCGCGGCGCGATACGGATCGAGGCTGAGGGGGTTGGGCCGGGGCGCGACTGCCAGCACCGACTGTGGTACCGACGGCGGCACCGACGGAGGCGGAATGTGACTGGGAACGAGCGTAAAGGTTTTGGTTTTCGCCGGCGCTGCGGTGGCACGTTGGCGGTCGTCGTCGCGTGCCTGTTGACGGTGCTGCCGGTTCTTGCGGTTTCGATCAAGCCGGCACGCCGCAGGCCCCTTCTCGAGGGCGGCATCCTGAGTCGATGGCAGTGGCGCCATGCGATCGAGGTGCCACCGGCGGAAGAGGGTGTGCATGGCGTGCGGTTCCCACTCACGGTGGAAGTGCTCGGCAGAGCGCGGCCGGACCTAGGCGACCTGCGCGTGGTCAGTGCGAGCGGATATGCGCTGACGTGTGCGATCGAGCTTCCGGCGGGCAATGCCGAGGGGCTGAGACGGGCGGCAGGGCACGCAGCGCGCGGCGAAGCGGTTGTTGGGGGGAGGCAGGCGGCGCGCGCGGAGGCCATGGCTGGTTCAACGTGGGTCATCGAAGTCGCAGGGGGCGCGGCGTTTTGCGATCGGCTGATCGTGACTGCGGCGGATCGCGAATTTTTGCGGCCGTACCGGCTGGAGTTGGTCGAGGAGGACGGCGGGCGCGTGCTGCTGGCCCGGGGCGAGTGGCGGCACACGGGGCAGGACGCGGCGTCGCTGGAGATCCGATTCGACGAGGCGCGGGTGCGGCGGTTTCATCTTACCGTGACCGATGCCGACCAAGCGCCCTTGAGACTCTTGGCTGCGGAATGGTCGGGCGCGGCGCGGGAAGTCGTGGTTGCCTCGGGGGCGAAGGGCGATACCGAGCCGGCCTGGCTCTACGTAGGCAATCCGGCCGCGGGCCCGGTGCGGGTGCTGCCGGATCCCGCCGCCGGGCGCTCGGTTGGGGGCGCGGTTGGGACCGCAGCAGGCGAACCCGGCCTACGTGCCCGACCCCAAGCGTTGGGCGGAGCGTTGGCCTGGGTTGGTGGGAGTGGTGCTGGGTGCATCGGCGACGACGCTTCTGGGAATCGTCGCGTCGCTGGCGCGGGGGCTGATCGTCGAGAACGACGGGGGTCGGGGGGGCGGGACTTTTGCCCTTGGGCGGCCGGAGCGGCGGCGCCTACAATAAGAGATGCGCGTCGCGCGCGAGGGGAATCCGTTGCGCGCGAGAATGCGGGACGGGGCGATGTTTTTGGTCAGGTGTCTGTTGTGATGACGGGGGCTTCTGACCGAAGGGCCGAAGAATGGACCAATCCTGCGGTCGGCCGGGGACCGGTTGTGCGAGTGGCTGGTTGGTTGCACTGCTTGTCCGCCACGGCGAAGCGCCACGGCGCATAAGCAGTGGCACACGCGCGGGGTTGGGGAGTAGTGGAGGGAGCAGGGTAAAGGCACCAGGCAGCACTGCTTGTCCGCCGCGGCAATGGCCACGGCTGCCAAGCAGTGGCACACGCGCGGAGCAGTGGCACACGCAAAGTGTTGGGGAGTAGGGGCGGAATGATGGTAAGGGTTGTGAAGAGCACTGCTTGTCCGGGCCGCGAAGCGCGGCCGCTTGCAGACTGAATGGGTCCAGGAGTCGAGCTCGTGTTTCAACTGGTCAGTCCGTTCCAGCCCGCCGGCGATCAGCCGCAGGCGATCGAGGCCCTCACCGAGGGCTTGCGCGCGGGGCGGAAGACGCAGGTGCTGATGGGCGTGACCGGCTCGGGCAAGACGTTCACGATGGCCAACGTCATCCAGCAGCTGCAGCGGCCGACGCTGGTGATGTCGCACAACAAGACGCTGGCGGCCCAGCTCTACTCGCGAGTTCAAGGAGTTCTTTCCGCACAACGCGGTGCACTACTTCGTCAGCTACTACGACTACTACCAGCCGGAAGCGTACATCCCGCAGCGCGACATCTACATCGAGAAGGACGCCTCGATCAACGAGGAGATCGACCGCCTGCGGCTGGCGGCGACCAGCGCGCTGGTGAGCCGGCGCGACGTGATCATCGTGGCCAGCGTGTCGTGCATCTACGGCTTGGGTTCGCCCGAGGACTACCAGGCGATGATGGTCGGCGCTGCGCGTCGGGCAGATCGGTCGACCGCGACGAGATGCTCGCGCAGCTGGTCGACATCCAGTACGAGCGCAACGACGTCGACTTCGAGCGCGGGCAAGTTCCGCGTGCGCGGCGACTGCGTCGAGATCTGGCCGTCCTACGAGGAGTTCGCCTACCGGATCGAGTTCTGGGGCGACGAGGTCGAGCAGCTGTCGATCATCAACCCGACCAGCGGCGAGGTGATCGAGCGCGCAGGAGCAGCTGTTCATCTACCCGGCCAAGCACTTCGTGATGCCGGAGGAGCGGATCGCGCAGGCGGTCGACGCGATCCGAGCAGGAGCTGGACGAGCGGCTCGAAGAGTTCAAGCGACGCAGGGCAAGCTGCTGGAGGCCCAGCGGCTCAGCGCGCGGACGCGGTTCGACATCGAGATGATGCTGGAGGTGGGCTACTGCCCGGGCATCGAGAACTACAGCCGGCCGCTGTCCGGCCGGCCGCCGGGCTCGCCGCCCGACACGCTGTTCGGCTTCTTTCCCGACGACTTCCTGCTGTTCGTCGACGAGTCGCACGTGACGGTGCCGCAGATCCGCGGCGATGTACGCCGGCGACCACAGCCGCAAGACGACGCTCGTCGAGCACGGCTTCCGCCTGCCCAGCGCGCTGGACAATCGGCCGCTGAAGTTCGACGAGTGGGAGCAGCGGATCGACCAGGTGGTCTTCGTCTCGGCCACGCCCGGCGCCGTACGAGCTGGAGCAGACCGGCGGCGAAGTGGTCGAGCAGGTGATCCGGCCGACCGGGCTGCTGGACCCGGTGATCGAAGTCGCGCCGGCCCGCGGCCAGGTGCCGCACCTGCTGGAGCAGATTCGCGAGCGGGCGGCCGTCGGCGAGCGCGTGCTGGTGACGACGCTCACCAAGCGGCTGGCCGAGGATCTGTCCGCCTATCTTCAGCAAGCAGGACGTGCGCTGCAAGTGGCTGCACAGCGAGCTGGACGCCTTCGAGCGCGTCGAGCTGCTGCGCGATCTGCGCGAAGGGCAGTTCGACGCGCTGGTCGGCGTGAACCTGCTGCGCGAAGGGCTGGACCTGCCCGAAGTCTCGCTGGTGGCGATTCTCGACGCCGACAAGGAAGGCTTCCTGCGCAGCGAGACGTCGCTGATGCAGACCATCGGCCGCGCGGCCCGCAACGTCAACGCCAAGGTGATTCTCTACGCCGACACGGTGACCGACTCGATGCAGCGGGCGATCGACGAGACGCGGCGGCGGCGCAAGCTGCAGCAGGAGTACAACGAGGAGCACGGCATCACGCCGGAGACGATCCGCAAGAGCATTCGCGCGGGCATCGAATCGGAGGCCGCGGCCCACGCCGCGGCGAACGCGGCCGTCGGCCGCGCCAGCGACGACGCAGTACATCACCGAGGAGTACATCGCCGAGCTGGAGGCGGAGATGCTCGCGGCGGCCGATGCGCTGGAGTTCGAGCGGGCGGCGGCCCTGCGCGACCGCATCGAGCAGTTGCGCGAGCAGATCGGCAAACGGATGGACGAGGTGGAGATCCACCACGCCACGCGGAGCGAACGGGGGAAGCGGCGGCACCGCGGCGGCAGCGCGAGCGACCGCGTGCCGAAACCGAAACGCGGCTGAGCCGTCGCACAGCAGCAGCGGTCGAAGAGTGACTTTAGATCCGATCCCAGAACTATCTGCGGCTTCAGAATTCTCCGGCCGCACAGGGCTCCCGCGGCAGTTCCGGGATAGGTTCTTAGCGCCGCTTGCCCGTCGGCGGTCTGAGCCTATCGCCTGGTATCAACGTTGGGGAGCAACAGCGCATGAAGCATTACCGCGACTATTCCGATACTACACCATTCGAGTATCGTTAACTTGGGAACCGGCAATCCAGCAATTCGACGAACGCCGAACGTCTTGAGGATCACGACGACCAAGAGCCATGCATCGAACACGATCGCGATACCCAGGATGCCGAGGTATAGGCCCATTCCGAGGCAGAGGGCGACCTCTGCTATTCCAAGCAACATTCCGCGCAAGCTGAACTGCATGGGGCCAACCGGTTCACAGCGCCAGTCAAGAAAGTAGAAAGGGGAAGGAGGCCGCGCGGGCACCCTTCCCCTTTTGCATCGGCACACGAAGACTACTTCTTGGTGGCATCGGCGGCCGGAACCGCAGGAGCGGCGGGGGCCGGAGCATCGTGGTGGTGGGGGTGGTCTTCTTCTCGGTCGGCGCCTTGGTGGTGGAGCTCGAGCAGCCGAAGGTGAACAGGCTGACACAGACGATCAACGTGTAGGCAAAAGCCTTCTTCATGAAAAACCCTTTCTCATCGTGAGAAGAACAGTTTTGGAAACGAACGGAGACTCGACTACTTCTTTTCGTCGGCGGGCTTGTCGGCGGGCTTGTCCGCAGGCTTGTCGGCGGGCTTATCGGCAGCGGCCGGGGCCGGCTCAACGGGCTTCACGTCGGCGGGCTTGTCGGCAGGCTTCACGTCGGCGGCCTTTTCCTGGGTGGGGGGCGGGACGACGGGCTCAACGGCCTTTTTGTCGGTAGACTTTTCGACGGTCTTTTCGACGGTCTTCGTCGTCGTCGAGGAAGTGCCCGGCTTGGGCGTCACCTTCTTGGCCGGCTCTCCACAACCCAGGGCGAACAATCCGACGCCCAACAGCAATGCAAATGCCAATACGCTTCTCATAGTTACCACCTACTCTCCAATGGGGGGTAATGCGGCAGGCAGGAACCGTTCCTGCACAGGCTCATGGTACTAGAGGCGGCTGGGTGCGATTTTATTCCCGACCCGCTACAATTGCGGGGTGAGCAGGGTCGAGGCGGGAATTTCGCAGATTGTTCTGGGAATATCCGCGCGGCCTGGGGCCTCTAGCATGAGGACCGGAGATGGGCGGCGAGGAAATGATGCTCGATCTTGGGCGGCTGGTTGCCGAGCACCACGAGGTGCTTTTTCGCTATGCCTACCGCCTGAGCGGATCGGTTCCCGACGCGGAAGACTTGACGCAGCAGGCTTTTCTGAACGCCCAGCAGAAGCTGGGTCAAGTGAGAAGTTCGGAGAGCGTGCGGAGCTGGTTGTTGGCGATTGTGAGGAATTGTTTCCTCAAGAGTTGTCAAAAACGACGGCCCCTGGCTGCAGAGGACTTGCGCGTCGACCTTGAGTCGTTTCCGTCGCGCGTACCCGAGGCGGAGGCCATTGATCGCGAGCGGCTTCAGAAGGCTTTGGACGAATTGCCGCCGCTTTATCGGGTAGTGTTGGCCATGTTTTACTTCGAGGATTGCTCGTATCGGGAGATTGCCGAAAAGCTGGATCTTCCGGTGGGAACGGTGATGAGCCGCCTGGCTCGAGCGAAGGGATATTTGAGGACGCGTCTGTTCGATCTTGGGACGGGACGCGTGGGACCGCCGAAAAGCGCAGCACATCGCGAGGACAGCAGGCATGGACAAACTGCCGAACGGTGATCCCCGCCTGTGGGAAGCGATCGAGGCGTGCCGGCCGCGGAGCCAGGACCTTTCCGATCCGGCGATGCAGCGCGTAGCCGAGGCAATGGCTGCTTCGCGCGAGCTGGGCGAGGCATACGCGCGGCTCCAGCGCGTGGACGAGGTGGTGGCCGAGGCCTTTGCCGACGTGGACGTGCCTCAAGGCTTGGCAGAGCGGATCCTGGCGAGCTTGGAGCAAGCGCAATCCGCTTCGAGCGTTGCTGTGGCGCTCTTGACCGCTGCTCCGGTCATCGACGCTGCTGTGCCCGCTGCTATACCCACTGCGCAGCGGCCCTACGCGAGCCGTTGGCGGCTCCGCTGGGCTATTGCGGCCAGCGCGGCGGCTGCCGCCGTGTTGCTGGCGGCCGTGGGCCTGGTGTTGCAGAGCGGGTCGGCAGCGGGCGTTTCTTCCGAGGAGTTTCTGGGCGCCGCGATCGCGCAGTTCAACACGGACCGCGGAGCGGTGTGTCAGTATCGCGCGGCACCTATGCCCTCGAGCTATCCCATCAGCTCTGCGCTTCCTTGGCACCCTCAGCAAATGCCTTGGCGCGAAGTGGCGGAACTGGCGGGCTCCCGAGGGGTAGCGTACGACTTCGTGGGACCTGATGGACTGGCGGCCACGCTTTACGTGCTGGACCGGCAACGGGATCTGGACCTTGCGCCCTCGCCTCCCGAGGCACCTGGCTGGAGCACGGCCGGGTCGTCGGCAGCCGCATGGGAGGAAGGCGGATTGGTCTACGTGTTGGTCGTGGCGGGCGGGGAAGAGGAGTACCGGCGGTTGATGTTCCCGTCGGGGTCGGGGCCCGTGGCATAGAACCTATCCCGGAACTGCCGCGGCGGCCCTGTGCGGTCGGAAAACTGCGGCACCGGCAGAGATTCTGGGATCGGCTCATAAGATCTGCTTTCGCATGCTGCGAAGTTTCTCCAGTTTCTCCGCTGGATGGCATTCTCCACACATTCGGCAAAACTTCGCTAATCTCTCACCGCACCGGCGGCCGAATGTAAGTCCGGGCGTGGCGGGCCCGAATCGGGTCGTCACCGCGACCTTGCCGAATCTGAATGGCACATCCCGGGGTTACCAGAGGAGTCTTCCCATGAAGTGGTTGTCGACGGCATTGCTGTGGATGGTGTTGCTCGCCGCACCGTGCGGGGCGCAGCGCCGGCCGGACCGAAGCCGACCCCACCGCGCGATGCGACGATTCACATCGCGCCGAGCAGTCTGTCGGCGACACAGGATATGTGGTTCTACGAGCAACAGCTTCGGCAGTATCAGGACCCCAAATTCGCGGTCCGGCAGAAGGCCGAATTCCGCGCGGCTGAGCGGCAGCGCCGCTTGACGGCTCAGAAATGGTACGGGATTTCCAATGCGCGTCCTTTGGCGGGGACCGATCCGGTCCACGGCCAGTACGCTCCGGTCTGGACTTCGGGAAACCCTTACCGACCGTTTCAATGGGCGGCGCCCATGGGCACCACCGTGGTCGTGCGTCCCGATACGCAATCGCCCATACCGAGCAGGGGCTACATGACCCTTCCTTGAGGGTCGCTGCCGCGTACGAGAACCGCGGACGAGCAAGAGGCTCGGAGACAGTTGCGAGAGGCAAACCCTACGGGGGCCTGGCGGGCAGCCGCCGGCCCCTGTTTTCGTTTGCAGGACGGGACTACCGCCCTCGGCTTGTGACGCACCCCGGGTCTGACTTTCTCCCTCACGGGAGATCCGTTACAGTGCAGGCCGGAGGTGATGCATGCAGCTTTGGGGAAGACGTTACGACACGGGGCAGCCCGTCTGTCTGGAGATCGAGGGGCAGCGCGTCGTGCGGTCCACTTCGATCGCCGCGGCGGCTTTGCGAGGCGAGGATTTGAACGGCTGGCCCTGGATCGCTCCGGGGTTCATCGACCTTCAGATCAACGGCTACGGCGGGCAGGAGTTCAGCGCGCCGAGCTGAACGCCAACCACGTCGAGTCGATCCTCCACGCGATGGAGCCCTATGGCGTCGTGCGCATCTGCCCGACGCTGACGACGGAGCACTTCGACGTGCTTGCGCACGCCGCCCGGACGATTGCCACTCTGTGCGAAAGGTCGCCGAGCGCGGGGCGACGAATTGCGGGGTTGCACGTCGAGGGGCCGTATATCACCGCGGAAGACGGCGCGCGCGGGGCGCATCCACGGCAGCATTGCCGGCCGCCGGATTGGGAGGAATTCCAGCGCCTGCAAGAGCTTGCGCAGGGAAGGATTCGCATCCTCACCTTGTCGCCCGAATACGAGGAGGCGGAACGGTTCATCCGCCGCGTGGTTCGTTCGGGGGTGCTGGTGGCGATTGGACACACGTCGGCCACGCCGGACCAGATTGGCGCAGCGGTCGACGCCGGCGCGCGGCTGAGCACGCACCTGGGAAACGGCTCGCACCCCACCCTGCCGCGACTGCGAAACTACCTCTGGCAGCAATTGGCCGAGGACCGGCTGGCGGCCAGCCTGATCGTCGACGGGCATCATCTGCCGTGGGACGTCGTGAAGACGTTTCTCCGCGCGAAGACGCCCCAGCGCTGCGTGCTGATCAGCGATCTGTCGGGCCAGGCCGGCCAGGCACCGGGCCGCTATGTCAGTCCGTTTTGCGAGGTGGAGATCCTCACGAGCGGCCGGCTCGTGGTGGCGGGTCAGCGGGAGATCATGGCGGGCGCGTCGCTGCCACTCAGCGTTGGGGTCGGCAACATCACGCGGTTTGTGGACCTTGCCTGCGCGATTCGCATGGCCGCCCAGCAACCGGCGGAATTGATCCAAACCGAGGCGGGTTCGCTGGAACCAGGCGGAGTTGCCGACCTGGTCCAGTTCGATCTAAACGGCGCGGCAGAGGGCGGCGACGCTCCGACCCTGGCGGTCCGGGCAACGATGATCGACGGGCAGATTGCCTGGGGGGAGCCGTGGCAGCCGGCGCATGCCGGGGAGATTGCCGCCTCGCTCGCTCACTTCTTGTCGGGATAAGCGCCGCGTGCGCGGGCGAGCATCTCGACGGCCTTCTGGGCGCTACCGGCCTGCTGATAACAGGCGCTCAGAGCGAGCCAGGCCGATTTGTCCTCGGCACTGCACGGCTTCTCCGCCGCTTGCAGGGCAACGGCCGCATCCTCCCAGCGGTTCTGGCGCCGAAGCGCCTCACCGCGCAGCAGGTTGATCTCGGTTTCGAACGGTCCCACCGGCCCCAGATTCTCCAGGCGGTCGAGCGTGTGCTGGGCCATTCCCAACTCGAGGTAGCCGGTGGCCTCGCTGACCCGCTTGGCAACGCGAACGAATTGTGCGATGTCGGGCGTCATGGCTTTGTTCCGCCGATTTGAGAACCGCTTGCCGTTGGAGGATAGCTCCTCGCCAGTTCCTCGACCCCTGCAAAACCGCCCTGCCCTTGCCCACTACGTGAGCCCGCCGGCTGTCGCGGCCCGGGGTCCTACCATGTTATTCGCAAAGGATGTGCCAAATGTTACGGTCGAAACGGCGCATTTTCTGTATCCCCATTGCCAGCAAACCGTTCGGTCGCAACGAGGCGGTTGGGCGGCAAACGGTCCCGCTCGAACGTGTGCATCGGGTGCAGCATTTTCCAACGAATTTGCCCCTAAGCTGCAACACGATCCGGCCCCGCTGGCGATTCAGTCCGACGAGTGAAGCGAATCGGCTGGAATCCGGAGTTCCCCTGGCCGCCCGTCTCTCGATTGGCAATGGGGGCCTCAATGGGATGCAGGCGTCAAGAAGGCTTGGCGGCTGGATTGGCCTCAGACTTAGCTTGCGGCTTAGTAGCTTCCGGTGTGGCTTCCGGTGTGGCTTCCGGTGTGGCTTCCGGCTTGGGCGCGGGCTTGGGTTCGGGCTTGGGTTCGGGCTTGGGTTCGGGCTTGGGTTCGGGCTTGGGCTTAGGCTTGGGCTTAGGCTGGGGCTTAGGCTGGGGCTTAGGCTGGGGCTTAGGCTTGGGCTTAGGCTTGGGCTTAGGCTGGGGCTTGATCTCGGGCTTCGCTTCAGGCATTGCCTGTGGCTTGGCTTCGGATTTGGGTTCGGGCTTGGGTTCGGGCTTCGCTTGAGGCGGGGAGGGGTGGTCAGTCTTCGGAGCGGGCGGCTTGTCGGTCTTTTCGACTTTCTCGGGTTTGGGTGGGGGCAGGCGGCCGGAGATGAGTTCGTAAAGCAGCGGCAAAAGACTTTCGGTGGGGACGGCGTACGTTTCGGTGCGGCCGGCGCGGGCGATGTTGACGCCCACCACGCGCCCGCTCAAATCTACGAGCGGTCCGCCGCAATCGGTGGGCATGACCACGCCGTCGTGTTGAATTGCCTTGGGGAAATCGTCGTGGCGCCGGCTGACGCCCGGTCCGCCGAAGTTCTGCACGTCGCGTTTGCGCACCGAGGGCGTATCCAGCTTGGTCAACGTGGCCGCCAGTTGCAGCACCTGTTCGCCGCGTTTCACGGTGAGTTTCACCTCGGCGCCGGGCTTGAAGCGGCGAATCGCCTCGATCAGTTCGATGCGGCTGGAGGTCGGCTCGCCGTTGAGGTGAGTGACGACGTCGTCTTTGGCGAGTCCGGCGTGCTGGCCGGCGGAGTCGGGATAGACCTCTGCGATACGCGCGGGGGTATCGGGATCCGCGAGGCGAACGCCCAAGGCGCCAGGAGTGGGAGGAATGCGGCGCATGGGCGCGCCTACGACTCCCAAAGCCAGCGGAGGGGCGTTGGCCATTCCCGGGGCAACGACCCACTGGCCCACTTCGCACTTGCCGGGATCAGCCCAGGGAATCTTGGGAAGGCCGGTGGCCTCGATCTTGAGCATGGCCAGATCCCAACCTTCATGGACTCCCACCAACCGAGCTTCGATCTCCTTGCCGTCTGACGATTTGCAGAGGATCGGGGCCTTGAGTTGGCTGGCCTTGGTCAGAATCCACCCATCGGGGCCGACGATGGTGCCCAAGGCCGCTTCCTGGCCGTCGGCGCACGCGAACTACGCAACGGCTGGCTTCCGCGGCAACCTGGCGGAAAAGGTCTTTGACCGGCGCACTCTTCCTTGCTCTCGATGCGCGTGTTCCAGGTCTCGCCGCGGAGGAGACGGTCCCAGTCGCGATGAAAGGCGTCGATGGAGACGTGGAAATTCATACTCACCAGGCCGGCGTTGATGCGGCTGTTGATGCCGATCACTCGGCCGTCGAGGTCCACCAGCGGTCCGCCGGAATCACCCGCCACGAGCGTGCAGTCGGTTTGCACGGTGTTGTCGCGCAAGGCAAGCACGCGGCCCAAGCGGATCACGGGCGGACGGTCTCGTTGCAGGCCGAGCGGGTGCCCGAGGGCCAGGCACCACATGCCTGGCCGAAGAGAGCCGAGCGCGGCCATTTCGACGAAAGGCAAACCGGCGGCGTCGGAGATTTTCGCCAGTCCGGCATCGGAATCCTGCTGCACGCCCAGCGTCGTGCCCTCGCGCGACGTGCCGTCGGGAAAGACGAAAGTCGCCTTCTGGCCGGGCTTACCGATGACGTGCCCAGCGGTGAGTACGTGCCCTTCCTTGCTCACCAACACACCGCTGCCCTGCGACGTGCCCACGCGCACGGCGACGGTACACGGAATCACGCGCGCGGCCACCTGCTTGACTTTGTTTTCGATGGCGCGGACTTCATCGAGGCTCTTGGGAGGAGGTACGGGTTGGGTCGAGGCGGGCGGAGCCGGAAGGCTCGGCGCCTCGACCGCCACGGCACTGCCGCATGCCACGAGCCACCCAGCCAGCACCAAGCAGAAAAGCACGGACGCCACGGGAGGGCAACGTCGAGACTGCATGGAGAACCCTCGGGCTGAAGGGATTGCGCGTGACCGCTCGGCCTGACGGCGATCCCTCCGAAGAGGCTGAAATTTTAGAGCCGATCCCCAAACACTCTGGTGCCTCCGGATTCTCCGGCCGAGTAGCGTTTGTCTGGCGGTTCTGGGATAGATTGTTATTATGATTCGGCGGTGGCATGGCATCAAGCGCGCAGCGGCGACGCGCGAGTCGTTGCGGGGCCGTCCTGAGCATTCGGCCGCCACCTCGATGCCGGGCGGATCGAGTCGTTTTGTCGGCGGGCACGGTGGGGCGGCCTTGACGCCCCCCCAGTCAGCCGTATGCTTATTGAACCCAGGAAAGCAGTGCAGCAAGGCCGATCCACGGGATGCCGGCCTCCCGGGCAAATGGACTGCCCCTATTGCAGCAGTTTCCTGAACATCAGTTGGAATTCCTTCTGGCCTGTCCCTTGCGTCGCGTTGCCGCCTGTCGCCGGCGAACGTTTGGCGGGCGGCAGATCGCAGACACCGCGGACGCAATCTCCATGGAGCGCAGCGAGGATAGCAAGTTCGGGGCCGTCGTCAGCCTGTTGGCGGCGATGTTCGGCTTCGGGCTGATTCCGATCTTCCTTCGTCATTTTGCCCAGGAACTGGACGCCTGGACGGTCAACGGCATCCGTTACTCCGTCGGTGCGCTGTTCTGGCTGCCCTTCCTGCTGTTTTTAGACCGGAAGCAGGCCGCCGCGGTGCCCGGTCGGGTTGCGGGCAACGTATGGCGCGACGCCCTGGTGCCTTCGGTGGTGAATGTTGTGGGGCAGGCCGGTTTCGGGCTCTGCCCGTACTACGTGTCCGCGTCGATGATCGGGTTTGTGCTCCGCGTGTCGTTTCTGTTCACGATCATCTTCGGGTTCCTCGTGCTGGCCGAAGAGCGGCTCTTGGCACAAGGGACGGTTCTGGGCGGGGGCGGCGCTGAGCCTGGTCGGAGTTGGGGTGATGTTCGTCGACGTGTTCCAGCCCCGCGGCGCGGAGGACGGCACGCCGGGGAGCATGCGGCTTGCCACGGGATTCGCGATTCTTTTTGCCACCGCGTTGGCGTGGGGCGGCTATTCGGTCAGCGTGCGCCACTACATGGCCCGCTACCCCGCGCGGCAGAGCTTCGGGGTGATCAGCCTCTACACGTCCGCGGCGCTCGTGCTCTTGATGTTCCTGCTGGGGGACCTGCGGCCGCTCGCTTCGCTTGGCGAGGGGCTTTGGCTCAACCTCATGGCCTCCGCCCTGATCGGGATCGCCTTCGGCCACGTGCTCTATTACCGCGGCATCCATCGGCTCGGTCCGGTTGTGGCCAGCGGAATCCTGCTGGTCACGCCGTTTGTCACCTATCTATTCGCCGTGATCTTTCTCGACGAGCGATTGAGCGCAGTGCAGTGGGCCGGGGGGTCACTCGTCGTGGTGGGCGGCGGGCTTCTGGTTGCGGCGCGCGCTCAGCTCGAAGGTGACGCCGCGCGGCAAGAGGTCGATCTCGACGACCAGGCCGGCGGCCAGAACTAAGAACGGATCCCAGGACGCCACTGCGGCTCTGGGCGGCCGGAGAATATGGGGGCGGCATGCGGTTCTGGGATCGGCTCTAAGAACGGATCCCAGGACTGCCACGGGGCGCGATCAGGCAGCGGCGCGTCGCGGGCGGTGGCTCGGGAAGGGTAGGCTGCGCGGGCCTTCTGCCTCGCGGCGCACCACGATCTCTCGATACAGGGCGAGGAACTCGTCCACATTGCGCTGGAAGGTGTGCTCGAGGGCGAAACGCCGTGTTGCGGCGGCCATGCGCTTCGGCGCACCGCCTCGTCGAGCAGGACGTTCATCTTTTGCGCCAACTCGTCTACCTCGCCCGGATGCGAAACGAGCAACGCGTCGACGCCGTCCTGGAAGAGTTCCGCCACGCCGTTGCACTCACGCGTGGTGACGACGGGTAGCCCACTGGCAGCGGCCTCCAGAAGCACCAGGCTGCACGGGTCGTACCAGGTGGGATGCACGCAAAAGTCGGCCGCGGCGTAGTACGGGGCGCTGGACTCGACGGATCCGACGAAGCGAACGCGATCGCCCAAGCCGAGCCGCGCTGCCGTCCGACGCCAACGGCCCAATCGTTTTCCGCCTACCACGGCCAACCGGATCGGCCGGCGGTCGGCAACCAGCCGGCTCATGGCGCGGAGGAGCGAAGGCACTCCCTTGAGCGGAAAATTGTGGGCAACCGTCAGCGCGAGGACTTCGTCGGGCGCGACGCCGAGTTGGCGGCGCAGCGGCTGGCGAAGCTCGGCGTCAGGCTGGGGACTGAATCGCTCGGGGTCGACGCCGTTGTAGATGATGCGGATCTGTTCCGGGCGGATGCCGTGGAAGTGCTGGAAATCGCGGGCTACAAAGTGCGACAGCGCGACCATAATCTGGCCGCGGTCGGCGAATTGTTGCTTCATCGGCGCGCGATGCTCACGCTGGCGGGGCGAGAATTGGTCGAAGGCCTGCTTGAGCGGGCGGAGGCAGGTGGGCCAGGCGCGGAGCTTGCGGTGGCAAACCGAGGCCCAGGATCCGCCGTGCGGCTGAAAGACGTCACCGCACCAGCCCGCGCCCATGTCGTGAACCACGTCCAATTCGAGGCTTTGCGCGGTGCGTTCGGCAGCCTGGGCGAGCGAGAGGCGGGAGCGAGCAGCCCACCAGCGGGTGGGGGATTACATGCTCCAAAGCGTCGTGGGCGAACCGCTGGGCGAGCACGTGGACTTCGTGGCCGCGCTCGGCGAGGGTCTGGGCAAACTGGTAGGTCCAGTTCTCCAGGCCTCCCCGGTGCGGATCAAAGCGCTCTAGGGTCAGACCGATTCTCATCGCCCGTACTCCGGCCGGCTCCGGTCCGCAGCAGCGCGGGGCATGGCCGCGACATCGCGGAGCATCGCTGGACCCTATATCGGCCACAGCCGGTGCAATCCTTCAGCCCGCCATCTTCAGGCAATTCCCTCTTGAATTGCCAGATTCTCCAGCTTCACTGGGGCGCAGTCCGCCCCTCAGGTCTCTCCGGGGGGCCAGCCCAAGTGTAGCTAGTACGCTTCCGCCCGCGGCAGGTCAATGCCAGTTTGGGCAAAGAGCGAGCGCCCAGGGTCACGCGGCCTTTCGGATCGGTGCCGCGGCAGCATCCTTGGATTTCTCGAGAGGTGTGGAAGTCGACCGCGCGCGAGTTAGCCCCAGCACTACCTGCATCCCCGCGCCGAGCACGGCGAACAGTACGATATCGAGAAAGACGAGCGTACCGAGCGCGAAGGCGGCATTGTCGGCCACGCCGAACCGTCCGAGAAGAACGACGAGGGCGGCCTCGCGCACGCCTAGGCCGTGGATGGAAATCGGCAACTGGCGCATGAGCATTAGGACGCACCACACCCAGGCAAGCAGTACCCAAGATACTCGGATGCCCACCGCCGAACTCATGGCCGCGAAAGCACCGAATAGCACCATGGCGTTCACGCAGCCGACGGAGAAAACAAGGAAGTGGAGGCGGATGGGGAACTCGCGAAGGGTGGTTAAGGACTGCAAGGCGTCTTCGATGCGCCGGCTTACGTGGCATGGAAGCAAGCGGCGAAGGATGGTCATCACCAGGCGGTCGGTTCGCGGACCGAGCCGGGGATGGTAGAGAATGAGCATGCAGGCGGCCATGGTCGCACCCAATGCCAGTGCGCCCAAGGGCAACAGCGCGCTTTGCCAGGGGTTGTGGATGGTCAGGGCTGCCAAGCCCCCCAGGATCCAGGGGCCGATGGCCATGAATCGATTGTAGACGATGGCGTTGAGGACTGCGGAGCGTTTTCCGGTCGCGGAAGCCAAGTAGGCCCACTTGACGACGCTGCTCGTCAGATCGCCGGGAATCACCAGGCTGTACATGGCGCCCATGCTGCTGGCCAGGAGCACGTGAAAGGGGCGGATCGCCAGTTCCATGCGGCGCATGACGAGGCTGAGCTGGAATGCCTCGCCCGAACGCGCGGCCAACCCGAGGAGCCATGCCATGGCCACGCAACTCAAGTCGGTGCCGGCCAGGGCGCGGGCGATCTTCTGCCAGCCTACGACGCGCGCGACGACGAAGATCAAGGCCGCGGCCAAGAACAAGTTTAGGCAGTACTGTAGGCGTGACCGCAGCCGGCGCGGACGAGCGGCGGGGAGAGGCGATGCGGCAGGGTCGGGGTCGCCGTGGGGCTGAAAGACCGTCATAAGGCTTCGAGGCAAGTTAGGGGCGGTCCGGAAGGTGCGGGAGAATCAAGCCGCTTCGCGCCGGGAAGTTTTCAGGGAGGCTGAATGAGACCCTTCGCCGCCGGCGAGCGATTCGACCAGATCGAGGTAGCGGCGGCCGACCACGTTCCAGTCGAACAGGCCGACGGCGCGAGCTTTGGCTCGAGCGCCCCACTGCCGGCAGGCGTCGGGGTTGGCAGTCCACTCCAGGATCGCCTGCCGCAGCGCGGCGACGTTGCGAGGGGGCACGAGCCGAGCGCAGTCCCCCACGACTTCGGGGATCGCCGGCGCATCGGTGGTCAAGATCGCGCAACCCGCGCTCATTGCCTCCAAGAGCGCCAGCGAGAAGTTTTCGCGGAGCGAGGGAAATGCGAAGAGCAAAGCTCCGCCGTAGAGTTGCGCTAACCGCGGGTCGCGGCGGTCGATCCAGCCGTGCATGTGCACGGGAACGCGGCAGCGCCGGGCGGATTCGGCCAGAGCGGCGCGCATCGGTCCATCGCCGACGATGTCGACCTGCCAACCGGGCAAGTCGAGGGGCTGGATCGCTTCGAGCAGGTATTGGATTCCCTTGCCCGCCACGAGCCGGCCGCAGACGAGGATCCGCTTGCGTTTGTCCGTTTCGGGGAAGCGTTGGGCGTGGAAGCCGTTGGGGATGACCTCGGACGCGCAGCGGGGGGCGTGGGCATCGATCATCCGGCAGAGCATTTCGGAAGGGCTGACGACGCGGTCTGCATGGCGGCAGATTCGCTGCCACCAGGGGCGTGCCAGAAGATGAGCCAACTTGAGCCGTTGCTGGGCGTGGCCGGGGACGTCGGCGCCGTGGGGAGTGATCACAAATCCCACGCGCGCGTGGCGTTTCAGGCGGCTGGCGACGATGCCCGCGGGCATGATGAAGTGGGCGTGGGCAAGATCGAAGGGATGCTGGCGGTGCAAGTTCGCAGCCAGTCGCGTGGCGCGGCGGGCCCAAGTGAGCCCTTCCCAGGGAGTCGAGGTGGTCTGGTGTTTACGGCCGCAGGGGATGCGGTGCAACTGCATGCCGGCGACCGTTTCCATCTCGGGCAGGTCGCCGAGTTTCATCGTTAGGATGGTCACTGTATGGCCGGCGGCAACGTAGTGGCGGGAAAGCTCGTCGCAGACCACCCCTGCCCCGCCGCCGACGGGAGGAAACTCGTGGCAGAGCACCAGCAAACGCAGGGACCGGCCGGATTGCGCGGTCCGGCGAGGGTCCAAGGGTGAACTTCGTGGGCCCTGAGGTTGCGTTTGCATGCGTTTGGCTCACCGGAAACGGGCGGATGACTGCCGCAAATGTCTTAGAGCCGGTCCCAGAACCGTGTGCCGCTCCGGCATTTTCCGGCCGCGGAGGGCTGCCGTGGCGGTTCCGGGATAGGTTCTTTGAGCCGGTCCCAGAACCGCGTGCCGCTCCTGCATTTTCCGGCCGCACAGGGTTCCAGCGGCAGTTCTGGGATAGGTTCTTAGGGATGCCGGCAGTCGATGTTCGCGATTCACCCCGGATCGTGAGCCGAAACGGCTGGAATCCGGAGTTCCCCTGGCCGCCCGGCGCTCGATTGGCAATGCGGGCCTCAATAGGCAGGCCCGGAAGCTTTGCGCGTACCGGGACGGATCAGGCGGCGGCACGCCCCGAGCGGCCCCCGGCGGACTCCGGGGCAGGAATGCTGCCGGTTCCCGGGACGTTTGCCGGATGGGCTTCCGAACGACGGTGGTCTCCTTGGAACAACTGTTGCTCGAAGGCGGTCTTTCGCACGGTCAATTGGATTGCGTCGGCCATCAGCGCAGAGCACGACGCCGATTCCTCCGACGAGGAACAACACGGTCTTATCGGTGAGATCGTTGAGTACGAACACGTCGTAGGCGAGGCTTGCGGTGAACGACGCGGCACTGGCGGCGATCAAGGGCTGCAAAGTGCGCATGGGAGCGAAACAAAGCCCCACGCGGGCAATGAGGTGAAAGAAATTGAGCGTGTCGCGGATCGGCTTGATCTTCGACTTGCCGACTCGGCGCTGGTATCCGATCGGCACATAGCGGACCGCGAAGCCGTTGGTGAGCATGGCCAGGGTGATCGTGGTCGTGAAGCTGAAGCCGTCGGAGATGATGTAGAAGAAACGAATGGCGACATCGCGGCGGAAGACGCGGAGGCCGGAATTGATGTCGGGAATCGAGGTGCGCACGATCCAGGAGGCATAGCTGCGGAGAAACATCTTCGCGAAGCGGCGAAGCCAGGGATACTGCACGTTGGGCGCGGTCCGCGCACCGACGACCATGTCGACGTCGCGTCCCCGCTCCAACAAGGCCGGGATCTGATCGATCGGATAGGTGCCGTCCGCGTCGGCAATCGCGATATACTCGGCGGTTGCGTGGAGGATGCCGGTCTTGAGCGATGCGCCGTAGCCGCGATTTTGCGGGTGCGTGAGCACGCGGAGCTGGGGATCTTGCCGGGCGGCCTGGGCCAACATCTCCCCCGTGCGGTCGGTGGAACCGTCGTTGACGAAGATCAGTTCGTAGGGGCCGGCGTCGGCAAGGGCTCCGCGTAACGCGGCGACCGTGTCCAGTACGGCGTGTTCTTCGTTGTAACAGGGCACCACGACCGAAAAACGAGGTGCTGCCTCCTCGTGATCCATCAGGCAGATTTCGGAACGCGAAGAATTCATTGGCGACATGGCTGCATTTCCGGGGAAGAGGCCGTCGATCGCGCCGCAAGTTGCGGTGCCTTGGGCAGACGGCGATAGATGCTGATCGAGTTGACCGAAAGAACCCGCTCGAAATCGTTCCGCTTGGGAAGGGTGGTGCGGAGGATTTCGTGGCACCGCGACACCTGGACGGAATTGTCGAGCACGATGAGGTAGTCGATCCCCTTCTGCTCGATCAGGTCAAAGATCGCGGCGGGTTGGAGCCGGTCGAGCGAAGGGCCGAGGGGAATGTGATGCGCCCGCTCAGATACGTGAGCAGCGCGTCGTATTCGGCGCTGGCAAAACACTGGTCGGGAGCCGTGCAGTGCTGGCGGAGATAGTCCGCCGTGCGAAAAATATGCGCGATTCTGCAGTTCCACGCTGTCCGGATGATGGAGACGATAGATCAGCCGCACGTCCTTGGGGACGTTCATGCCCACCAACAAGAGCGTCCTCCTACGGTGACCGCGGGCATGAGACAGGAGCGGCCTCGGAGGACGACGGTCAGCAGGCGCATGCCGTAGCCGAGGAAGAGGATGAGGATCGGAGCCAGCGGAAGATAATAGCGGGCCAGCGGGACTCGAATCACCAGCAGGGCGCCGAGGTAACCGACGGCGGCACCCACGAGCAATCCCTGGCGCTTGCAAGGCATATGCGGCGCCGAGGATCACCGGCACCCCAAACAGCAAGGTGGCCCAAAAGCGGGGCAAGTATTGCGAAGTCAGGAATTGGGAGAGGGTCTGGCTGCTGTCGTACACGTTGCCCAGGATGCGGCCGACCGAGGCCAGCGGGTCTGCCACGGAAAGGACGGAGAGCTCGGCGGCATAGCTCTGCGCGTGCAGCGCCTCCTGGACCGCCCGATCGCGCTGGTAGAGCCAAAGCCCCGTGGCGGCGATCCCCAGAAGCAACAGGATCGAACCGCCCAGCACGCGCCGCGCGGAAACCGTGCGGGGTTCGAGCCAGAGGCCGAGGCAAGCGACCAGCGCAGGGGAATCCCCAGCACGCGGACCCAACAACTTGCGACCAGCGCCAGGCGCTCCGGCCTCCAGCCAAAGCCCTCCGCGCGTTAGCCCATGTTTCATCCCCCAGAGTCCTGCGAGAACGAGCAGCAGGAACGGGACGTCAGAGAGAATGGCAAAACCAAAGAGGTACATCGGGTTGCACGCGGCCACGAAGAGCGTGGTCAAAAGCGCTCCGCGGCTCGTGGTGTACTGTCGGGCCAGACCGTAGCAGCAGCCGAGCGTCGCCAAGGCTATGGCGCACATGGCGATATTGAGCGAAAGGAAATCGCCCCGGCCCAGGCGGTTCATCATGGCGAGGAAGAGCGGATAGCCGGGCGGGTACTTGCCGTGAGGCACGCCGTCGATTGCATATCCCTGACCGGTCGACAGGCTCTCGGCCAGGAGCAAATAGGTTCCGCTATCCGGAAACACCTGCCACTGGGGTGTCAACGCGGCAAGATAGAAGAGGACGATCGCGGCCACCACCCACCATCGGCGAACCAAGAGAAATCGGTTCACTTGACGCACGATCCGATGGACGTGGCCCTTTGCCCTCTGGGCCGCGGAGGACAACATGTCGGAGGCGAAGTGATTCACGACAGGCAGGTTCCTGGGGTTCCCAAGGGCTCGATACACGCCGCGCGGCCCATGCCGCTCACGGTAGACGTCTGTGCGTAAAGAAATCGGCCGTCAAGGTTGACTGATTTAACCCAATCGCTGCAATTGGTTCGGTTTCTCACCCCGGGATCGGGTGGACGGGAGCCGCGAGAGATTACCAGGAGGTTGGGATTTGGGGAAGAGGAAAAAAGAGGGTGTTTTGCCGCCATGCGGGCATCCTGGCGACGGAGCGCGGGCTGTACCACCGGCGCGGACCGAGGGCATGGTCAAGGTTGGTCGAGGTGGCCGGGCCGGCGGCCTTGGCTCCTGACGCCCCGCCGGCGATCACGTACAATGGGGGTATGACGCAACCCCACGAGCCCGAAGCTTCTCCGCTGTTCTGCGATCGCTGCCAATTGCTGCTCGAGCCGGGGCGAGGCAATTTCTATGTGGTGCGGATTGAAGCCGTTTGCGATCCTGACCCCCCCGCTCTTGATGACGACGACCTCGACGTCGACTATCAGGCCGAGTACGCACGCCTGGTCGAGGAGCTACGGAGCACGTCCGCCCAGGAGGCGATGGATCAGGTTTTCCGCAGGCTCACGATCTATTCTTCGCACGGGCTGCTACCGGGAGTGGATTGAGCACCCTGCGGGCTAGGAGCCGATTCTGGAACTGCCGGGGCAATCCTCTGCGGACGGGTGATCTCAGGGTGGCATGCGGATCGGGGATCATCTCTGAATCTGTTTCCTGGTCGGATGCGCCAACGGCGAGCAGGCGCCCTGCTTGGGCTTTGCTCGAGCCTCGCAACCGCTCTTGACCCCCGGAGGCGGCTTGAGTAGGGTACGCCGCTTTTTGCACCGGGCCCTCGCCGCGCGCCCTCGCGCGACGGCTTGCTTGAAAACGCGTTTTGCCGCGTCCAAGGCGTCGCGGGGGAATCCCGAAGCGGCCATGCTTTTCGATCGCGCGTTCCACCGTTTTTTGCCGGGGGTAGCAAAATGAAATGTCCTCGCTGTTGGACCGAAAAGGCATATCTGCGTACGAGCGTGCCGAAATGGCACGGTGTGGTGTTAGCCTGCCTGCTATTGCGGCCGATGAAGTGCCGGCATTGCGATCACAAGTTCGTCACACCATGGTTCTTCACATGGGGCAAGCGAATCAGGCCTCCCTTGCCGCGCGTGGCCCCCGGCCCGCGGTCGCCCGGGCTGTCGTACGCGGCGCAGTACTGCGCGAACGGCCGGCGAGCCGATTCGGATGCGGCCACGGCGGCGCGCAGGTCTCCATCGCGTGCCAAGGCCGCTTAGCCCCGCCCTCGCAAGGAAACCGGAATGGAGTTGCACCAGGAGTTCTTCGACCTGCATTGCCATCTGCTGCCCGGCCTGGATGACGGGCCGATCGATTGGGACGGTGCGTTGGAGTCGGCGCGTGCCGCCGTGTCCCAGGGAGTGGGCTCGGCCGTGACCACAACGCACCAACTCGGCGTGTTCACCGAGACGCACGCCGACGCGATTCGCAAGCGCACCGCGCGTTACCAGCAGCTTCTCAGCTACGAAGGCATCCCGCTTTGTGTCTGGCCGGGGGCCGAAATCCGCCTGGAGGACAACTTGGCGCCGCGGATCCGCGACGGCCGGTTGATGACCTTGGCCGATCGCGGACGGCACGTGCTGGTGGAAATGCCCGAGGGGATCTTCCTTCCGCTCGACCGAGTGTTGGCCGAACTGCGCGGGATCGGCGTGACGATGATCCTTGCCCATCCCGAGCGATACGCGGCGGCGCAGGCCGACCCGGAACGGCTGCGCGCACTGGTCCAGGCCGGCTGCCTGCTGCAAATCACGGCAGGGAGCCTGACGGGTGAGTTCGGCTCGCAGGTCCGTCGCCTGGCCGAATTCCTGGTGGTCGAGGGGCTTGCGCACCTGGTAGGTACGGACATGCACGGTCCGGGAACGCGGTGTTCGGCACTGCGAGCAGCGCACCGACGCGTGCTCCACCTGGCGGGAGAAGAGACGGCGTGGGAGTTGTTCCGCGACAACGCCGCGCGGATTGCCGCCGGAGAGGAAGTGCGCGGCGGATTGCGCAGGACCGCACCTCGCACGGGCTTCCGTCGCTGGTTTGCCTGTGCAAGGCGGGGTGAAGTCGAGGATCGACGCGCGAAGCAAGGATGCTGCAGAGGATGGATGCACGCCGTTTCGAGCTCTGTGCCTGCGTCGGCACGCTGGTGCTGGTGGTCGGGCTTTCGGCGTGCGCCGCGGCGCAGTCGCCCTGGGTCGACGAGCGCGTCGCCGGTCCGATGGTCTTCCGCAGCGAGTTCTCCTTGGACAACTGCGGATCGCTCCTATCCGACCTGGCGCAGCTCCAACGCGATCTGGTCGGACTGCTCGCGCTGCCGGCGGCCGCGGAGCCGATCGAAGTCTACCTGTTCGCCGGCAAGCAGAGCTACGATCAGTACCTCGTGAGCCATCTACCTCACCTCACCTACCGGCGGGCTCTGTACGTCAAGTCGGGCGGTCTGGGAAGAGTCTATGCGTACCGTAGCTCGGAGTTCGAGACCGACGTGCGTCACGAGTGCACGCACGGGCTCTTGCACGCTTCCCTGCCGACCGTGCCGCTGTGGCTGGACGAAGGCTTGGCGGAGTACTTCGAAGTGCCTCCGGAAGGTCGCGCGCAGGGCGGGGGATACGCCGCCAGCATGCGGCGGGCATTGCGCTGGGGAAAGGTTCCGAGCCTGGAAGCGCTGGAAAAGAAACAGAAGCTCGAAGAAGCCGGCGGCGACGACTATCGCAACGCTTGGGCCTGGATTCATTTCCTTCTTTACGATTCGCCCGAAGGCTACGAGGAGTTGGTTGGCTACGTTGCCGATCTGCGTGCCGGCCTGCCGGCCGAGAGGCTACAGATGCGGCTGCGGAGAAGGCTTCCCGGCTTGGAATCGCGTTTTTCGACGCATTTCAGGAACTGGTCCCCGGCGCGAGCTGCCAGTGTGCGTCTGGGTTCGACGGTGGCCCTGCCGTCCGGGCAAGACGCGGTGGGCCGGTAGGATAGGATAACGCGGGTGGAGAACCTCTGGAGAACTTTTTTCGGTTGACCGATACAGTAGAGGTGCGCCATTGGGCGAACGCCGTGCCACGGCAGGACGGCGAGAATGGGTTGGATGGGATGCGGACGGCCCTTCCCGGATCTCGTGGTCGTGACGACCTGCTATCGCCACGGGACGCTCCGGCGACGGTCTGGCGCATGCGGCCGACAGGCTTCCGCGGCAAGCAATTCCCCCTTTCATCAGAGGAACGGTGGTATGAGGATTCGCAGGATGGTTCGTGGTTTTCTCGTCGGCTGGGCAGCATTGGGATGCTGTCTGCCCGGCGGTTTCGCCGCAGCTCCCCCCAGTCCGAACGGGGCGCCGGTCGCGGTCGACGTGGCGCTGGGCAAGGGTGGCGTGTTGGTGGGCCAGGTTGTGGACGTCCAGGGCGCGGCGATTTCCGAGGCGCCCGTCTCGTTGCGTCTGAGGGATAAGGAGTTGGTGGCGGCCAAGACTAGTCCCGACGGTTACTTTGCGTTCAAGGGGCTGCGTGGCGGCGTGTACCAGATTACGACGACGGAAGGCCACGGCGTCTACCGCGCGTGGGCTGCGGGAACGGCGCCTCCGGCCGCGGAGCGGGGAGCCTTGTTGGTTTCGGGCGCGGACGTGGTTCGCGGCCAGGGACCGAAGCCCATGAAGGTTTTTCTCGCCAATCCGTTGCTGATTGGCGCGGCGGTGGCCACGGCGGTTGCGGTGCCGGTGGCCGTGCACAACGCGCGACAGGATCGCGACCAACCGTCGAGCCCTTAGCGGCGAGCTCACTTTGAGACTTGGTTCTAGAGCCGATCCCAGAACCGTGTGCCGCTGCTGAATTCTCCGGCCGCGGAGGGCGGCCGTGGCGGTTCCGGGATAGGTTCTTAGCAGGACGCCGGCGGCAAGGGGCGAAGCCCGTTGCGTGCCGAGGCGTCCTGCGGCATTTTTGTCGGCGTGCCTTGGGGTGGAAGGTGGAACCATGGGCGGGAACTGGCCTTCCGGCTGCGCGGGAGTTGGTGTACGATCCCGCCCACTCTTCCTCTCAGAGAGGGCCCTGGCAGATGGGCCCCGCGGAGCATGGAGGGCGCCTTGCGGCGGTTGTCGTGGAGGCGATCCCCGCGGTTCCAGGCGAGTCACCGATCCATGGCGTTTTCATCCCAGGCAGAGCACCGGCACGCGCGGCGCCCCACGGCGGCTGCGGTACTCGCGCTGATCGCGGCCGTCGCCGGGTGTTCGGGGCACATGCAGCGGGCGGCCTCTTTGCCCAAGGAACTGTACGGTCCGCCGGTGGTGAATCCTCAGGCGCTCAATCTGAGCGCGTTGGGCGACTTTGCCGAGAGCGTGCAGGAGATCCAGCGCGGCGACGTACTCGAGGTGACCCTGGTCACGGACTATGTCGAACTGAAGACCACGACGGCGCCCATGCGCGTGGCGGAAGACGGTGGGGTTGCGGTGCCGCTGATCGGTGCGGTGCGCGTGGCCGGGATGACGCTCGAGGAAGCCGAACAAGCAATCGCCGCGGAGGGCGTGGGGCGGGGCGTGTTCCGCGCGCCGTGCGTGACCGTGACGATGAAGCAGGCGCGCACGAACCGGATCACCGTGGTCTGGCGCGGTGAACCGGCCGGGGGTTCATGAATTACCCCGGGGTTCGAGCTCGCTGTTGTCGGCTTTGGTGGCGGCCGAGGGATTGGGCAAGGAAGCCGGCGGGGAGGTGGAGATTCGCCGGGGCGCTTCTTCCGCCACCAACCTTGCGCACCGCGGCAACGGTCCGGGGCGCGGGGGCGTAGCGCTGGCATCGGACTCACAGCCGGCGGCGGAAACGATCCGCGTCGATTTGCGGTCGGCGGCGGAAGAGGGGCCGCGGCGCTGGGCATCGACGACGGCGACGTGGTCTACGTCGCCAAGCGGATGCTGAAGCCCGTGTACGTGCTGGGATTGGTACACAAGCCCGGCGAGTACGAGTATCCGCGCAACAAGGAGATTCGCGTGCTCGACGCGCTGGCCCTTGCGGGCGGTTGCTCCAGCAACGTGGCCGAGAAACTGCTGGTGATTCGCCATCTTCCCGGCAAGACGGAACCCGTGGCGATCGCCGCCAGCATCGGCGAGGCGAAGCGCGGCCCGGACAACATTCCGCTGGCGCCGGGCGACACGGTGATCGTCGAGCAGACGCCGGCTACGGTCGTGGTCGACGTCCTGCAGAACTTCTTCCGCTTCGGATTCAGCGGTGCGGTCCCGATTTTCTGAGCGGCGCTTCCGAGGAAAACGCACGAGCTATGGTGCAGGAACCTGTCAACCCGCGCGTCGAGGGCGAGGCCGAGTCACTGTTGGGCGACCAATTCGTGCATGCGGTGCTACGATTCATCCTCGCGGTTCGTTACCGCAAGAATGTAGTCGTTACGACGATGGCGGCGGCGATCCTTCTCGGTGTCCTGTACTATGCCACTGCCACGCGCTTCTATTCCGCCAAGGCGGAGATGCTCATCAGCCAGACGGGGTCGGACCAGCTCAACACCTCGATGACCAGCGAGGAGTCGCTGCGCCGCAATTCGATGCCCACTTTTGAAAGCATGATTCGCAGCGCCAAGGTGGTCGAAGGGGCGTTGGCGCAATTGGGGCCCGAAGATCTCGTCGACCTGGGCAATGCGCCGCGCGAGCAATGGGTGGCCCTGCTTCAGGCCGGCCTTAGCGTCAAGACCGTCCGAGGGACGAGTATCCTCCAGGTGAGCTATAGCTCGCGCGACCCGCAGGTCGCCGTACGCGTCGTTCGGGCGGTTGTGCAGTCCTACCTGGATTTCATGGAAACGATCCACAAGGGGACCACGGGGGAGATTCGCGACGTACTGGTGAAGGAGCGCGGGGAGCTTGCCGGGCGGTTGGCGCAGAAGCAGGACGAGTTGTTGGAAGCGCGGCGGCATTTTGCCGACATGGGATTCCGTTCCGACGGCAAGACGCTGCATCCCCTCGTGCAGCGCACCGTGTTCTTCAACGACGCGCTGATTGCCGGACAGAAGCAGCGATTGGAGCTGGAGGCTTCGCAAGCAGCGCTCGAGGCGGCGATTCGCAACGGCGAGGACCTTGCCCCGCACCTGTTGGCGAGTGGCGACGCCGTGGGACGGGAGCTGTTGCTGAGCAGCTTGGGCGTCGGCGCACGCGACACTTCGGCCCAGGTGAATCTCGAACAGAACCTGGTCGAGGATCGCGCGCGGCTGGCGACGATCGAACGGAGCCTGGGCCCCGCCCACCCGGAGGTCATCGCCGTGCGCGAGCGAATTGCCCAGGCCGAACGATTCCTGGAAGGGTATCAGGAGCGGCTCCAGCGGCGGATTGCCGACTTGCGCAGCAGTGCCTTGGGGCCTTGGCTGCTCGAGATGGTGCGCCAGCGCCGCGACGAGGCGCGGCAGAAGGAGGCGATGCTCGAGACGCGCTTTGAAGAGACGCGTTCGGAAGCCATCGATCTGAGCGGCCAGTTGGCCAAGATCGAGATGCTCGAACGGGACGTCAAGCGGCTGTGTGACATGAACGACGTACTCTTGAACCAGATTGCGTCGCTCGACCTGCGTCAGAACGGCCAGGAGGTGCGGGTCGCGGTGATCCACGAGCCCATCGCGTCCGAGAGGGCGATCTCGCCGCGCCTGGGCGCGGTAGCCGTGTTGTGCGTGTTCAGCGGCTTCGGCATCGGTTTGCTGTTGGTGCACCTGCTCGACACGCTCGACGATCGCTTCCGCTCGGTCGAAGAGGTGGAGAGCCGGTTGGGAGTGTCGGTCCTGGCGATGGTCCGGCAAATGCCGCCCGGCGAGGCGGCCGGCCTGGAGTCGCTCGTGATGTGCGCGGCTCCCACCTCGGCCGAAAGCGAGCCGTTCCGCACGCTCCGTACCGCCCTCAATCTCGGCCAATCCACGGCGCGGCAAATCGTCATCTCCAGCGCCGAACCTGGGGACGGCAAGACCACGGTACTGGCCAACCTTGCGATCGGCTATGCTCAGTCGGAGAAGAAAACGCTTCTGGTGGACGCCGACTTGCGCCGGCCGGGACTCACGGGATTGAGCAACATGCGCGGGCCGCACGGCTTGTCGCAGATCCTCCAAGGCTCCGGCGACGTGGTGGAAATGGCGGCGGCCCACGTCCGGGCTTCCGAGATTCCCGGGCTGGACATCCTCCCCTCGGGGCCGCGGCCCACCAATCCTGCTGAACTCCTGGCGAGCGCGCCGTTTCTCGCAGTTACTGGCCTGGGCCGAGACCGTCTACGATCAGATCCTCATCGACAGTCCGCCCGCGCTGGCCACGAGCGATACCGCCATGATCGGCCGCCTGGTCGATGGGGTGATTCTCGTCGTCCACCCGGCCAAGAACCGCCGCCGCCTGGTGGCGCGCGTAATCGACAGCCTTGGCGTGCTCAAGATCCCGGTGTTGGGCGTGGTCGTGAACCGGATCCACGCCCAGGGCGACGTGGGATACTACGGCTACGATTACGGGTTCGACGCGGGATATACGGCCGCGTACGGCGACGAATCGGGTACCGATGAGTCGGCTCCCTTCGCCGCGGTTGCGGAGGGGAACCGGGGGGATGCTCCGCAATTCTGCGGACCCGAGGACGCGCCGCGCCGGCCGCTGACGCCGCGGCGCGTGGCTTGAAAGGCCCGGAGTGCGCGAATCCAACCCACCAGAAGGAGATCGACGATCGGATGAGGACGATTCCGGGCCCAGGCGACGAAGCCCCAAGCCGCGGGGGCGGAATGCTGTTTGCCGGCGCCGCAAGGCGCAAGGCGAGCCGCGCGCTGGCATGGATCGTCGAAGGCAGCCTGGCCGGATGTATCTTTGCCGTACCGTTTGCGCTGGGAGGGCGTCATCCTTTGGGCGAGGCCCTGCTGGTCGCGTTCGCGCTGGCGGCGGCAGTTGCGTGGGGCGCCCGGCAATGTCTGGAAATCGAAGCGACCTGGCGCCGGACCCCGGGCCTCGGCTTGTGGCTCGCCGGCCTGGTCGTGGTTGCCGTGCAGATCACACCGCTTCCTTCCGCGGTGACTGGCTGGCTCCAACCCGCCATGCGCCATTGGCTGCCGTTGTGGGTCGGCGGCGCCGATGAGAAGCCGTTCCTGGGACCGTGGAACACGCTTTCGCTCACACCGGCCGAGACGCGCTCCGCGCTGGTGGTCTTGCTGGCCTACGGCCTGCTTTTCGTGATCACGGTTCAACGTACGCGAAGCATCGAGGATCTCGAGCGGCTCTTGCGCTGGACGGCGCTGGCGGCGGTGGCCATGGCGATCTTCGGCCTGGTTCAGTACTTTACCGCCAACGGCCGTTTCTTCTGGTTCTCTGAGCAGCCCTACGCCACCACGGCCTACAACGTCAAGGGTAGCTTCACGAACCGCAATCACTTCGCGCATTTTCTCGCCCTGGGGCTGGGGCCGCTGACGTGGTGGCTGCACCACTCTGGTTGGCGCGGTGCCAGCGGGGGTTGTTCTCCTGCGCGCGGCGGGAGCACAAGCCGGTTGGGTCGGCGGGGTGCGCCGGTCCGGGGCGGGAAACTCGACGGCCGGCGCCTTGACGTTGGCCTTGGGAATCGTTGTCTTTGCCGCGCTGCTCTCGCTCTCGCGTGGCGGAATCCTCGCGATGGCCGTCGCCGCGACGATCTCGGGCGTGGCCCTGGCCCGTGGCAGCCGCTCGCGCGGTCGCTTGCTTGCGGCCTTGGGCGGCACCGCCCTGGTGCTGGCGCTCGCGCCTGGGAGTGTTCGGTTACGACCGGCTGGGCCAACGAATGGAGTCGCTCACGTCGGGTTCGATCGAGACGATCGATCCGATGCAGGCGCGGCGGTCCATCTGGGGCGCGGTTCTCAAGGCGATCCCCGATTTCCCGGTGTTTGGATCGGGCGTGGGCAGCCACCGCCAGGTCTATCCGATGTATTTCGACCACCCTCAATGTTCCCACGAGTTCACACACGCCGAAAACAGCTACCTGCAAGTTGCCCTGGAGACGGGGCTTGTCGGGCTGGGACTCGTGGTGGCCGGGCTGGGCCTCGCGGCATCGTGGTGCATCCGCGCGGTGCGCGCTGCGCGATCGAGCCGGGTGGCCGCCTGCGCCGGGGCAATCGCCGCGAGTCTTGCCGCCAGCGCGGTGCACGCGTTGGTCGACTACGTCTGGTATGTGCCCGGATGCATGGCTACCTTGGTGATTCTGGCCGGCGCGGCGTTGCGCGAGGCAACTCTGCGCCCCAAGGTCCAGCGCGCGGTCGATCGTCGTGGGCCGGCCGCGCGCGGCCGTCGCCGTCGCCGTGGTGGCCGTTACCGGCATCTGGATGATGGCGGCGGAAGTCGGCGCGGTGCTGGCCGAGCCGGACTGGTGCCGTTTTCTCTGCGTCGAGGTCGCAAGTCAAAGGCAGTCGGGATTCGACGACCTGGCTGCGCCGTCCAACGCGCGGCCGGTTGCGGCGCGCATCGCCGTCCAGCGAGAGCAGATCCGATTGCTCCAGCACGTCGTGAGGTGGCAGCCGGATCGGGGCCGGGCCCATCTGGAATTGGCCCGGCACTACTTGGGACTGTTTGAACTGCAGCAACTGGCAGCCGAGAACGCGATGTCGCTGGCCAGTCTCCGCGATGCGGCGACCGCGTCGGCATTTCCCACGCGCGCGGCGATGGACGAGTGGCTGGGGCGAGCGGTGGGCGAGCACTGGACCGCGCTGGACCGTGCGCTGGAGCATGCGCATGCCGCGTTGCGCTCTGCCCGCTGGAAGGCGAAGCGTACTTGTTTCTGGCCAAGTTGTGCTTTCTGGAAGGGGACGGGGTGCGGAAGGGAGCCTATATCGACCAAGCGCTTCGCGTGCGTCCTTACGACGGCGGAGTCCTCTACGAGGCGGCGGTCGAAGCCTGGTTGGCGGGAGATGCGCCGCGGTGGCTGGACTACCTGCGGTGCGCGAGCGGGCGAGGTCCTCGATTCCAGGCGCTCGTGCTCTCGACCCTCATTGCCCACGCGCCGACTGAGGGCCTCGAGGCCGTGCTCGAGTTTCTCCTTACCGAACTCGAGCCGGACCTGGACGGGATCCGCGTGGTCGAAGGGCTTGTTTCGCGGCGCGGGACGGGGACGCAGCTCGCCGGATTGCGGTGGTACCACGCCGAGCGAGCCGAGGAGGCGGCGCGGAAGTCGCCGCCCGCGCAGGCCGCGCCGCTGTGGCTGGAAGCCGCGGCACAGTGGCGTGCGATTGAGCAGCCGCCGTGCGCGCTTGCCTGCGCCGAAGCGCCGTCGATTGCAGTCCGGACCATTTCGGGGCCCGCCACGTGCTGGCGCAGTGCCTGATGGAAGCGGGGCAATTCTCCGAAGCGCAGCAACAGCTTGCCTGGTGCCGCCAGCGGCGACCGAGCGACGCGGCGCTGGTGCGGCTTTCCCGAGAGGCCCTCCGCGGGCAGCTCGACAAGCCGGGACAGGCGCAAGCCCAGCGGCGGGGAGCGACACGATGATCGTCCGATCGCTTGGAGTATACAGGGCATGTGAGGAAAGACGCCGGTGAGCAGTTTGCCGCACCTAAAGCGATCCTGCGAACTGGCTCGGCCGCAAGCTTCCAGCCGGCTGGGACACTCGTTCGAAGCGGTCCGGCGCCGGACGCTGGGGCCGATCGCGCTGGTGGTGCTGTTTCTTTCCATTTACTATGCCTGCTACTGGCTGCGGTTCGAAGGAGAATTGGGGCCGATCCAGTGGCACTGCTTCGCCTCGACCGCGGCCTGGGTCGTCGCCGTCAAAGCGGCGATCTTCCTCCGCTTTCGCATCGCGCACGGTTGGAACCGGACGGTCGGCTTCTACGACTTAGTCGTGCTTTGCGAGGCGGCGACCTGCGCCGTCCTGGTCGTGGCGGCCGTCGATCGCGGCTTCGGAGCCAACGCCCTCATTCCTCGCGGCATCTTCCTGCTCGATTGGGGAGCGACGATCATCGCCATTGGGGTGCGCGGGCCGTGCTCCGCGGGGTGCGCGAAGGGAACTGGTGGGGGTTCCTGCCCGCCGACCAGATTCCCGCTCTGATCGTGGGCGCCAACGAAACGGGGCAGTTGCTCTTGCTGCGCGATCATCGCCAACGGCAAGCGACGATACCGCGTATTGGGATTCATCGACGACGACGAGCGGCGCGTGGGCACGCGCGTGGCCGGAGTGCCGGTGTTGGGCACGCTCGACCAGATTTGGCGGCTGGCGCAGCGATCCGGCGTGCGAACAGATCCTCGTGGCCAACGAGGGAATCTCCGGGCAACACGTGCGGAAGCTCGTTGAGGAGGCCCGACGGCGCGACGTCGAAGTTCGCGTGCTCCCGAGCTACGAGCAGATGATTGGCGGCCAGGTGGCGATTCAGCCACGGCCGGTGGTGATCGACGACCTGCTGCGGCGCGAGCCGGTGGCGATCGATCTGGAATCGATCCGGCGATGGATCGACGGCCGCGTGCTCCTGGTCACCGGCAGCGCGGGAAGCATCGGCTCCGAAATTTGCCGGCAATTGTCCCATTTCTCACCGCGGCGGATCGTACTGGTCGACCGCTCGGAAACGGGGCAATTCTTCCTGGAACGGGAGCTTCAAGCCGTCGCCAGCGAGGCGGAAATCGAGGTCTGCGTGGCCGACGTGCTCGATCCACGGCGCATGGAGGGGATCTTCCGACAGCACCGTCCCGACGTGGTCTTTCACGCCGCCGCCTACAAGCACGTTCCGCTGATGGAAAGTCATCCGGGCGAGGCGGTGAAGAACATCGTGATGGCCACCCGGCAAGTGGCCGAGTTGGCCGCGCAATGCGGCTCCGAATCGTTCGTGCTCATCTCGACGGATAAGGCCGTCAATCCGACCAGCGTCATGGGGGCCTGCAAGCGCGTGGCCGAACTCTACGTGCAGTCGCTGGCCGATTCGGCCTGCCGCTACGTCACGGTCCGCTTCGGCAACGTACTCGATTCGGCCGGGAGCGTGGTGCAAATCTTCCGCCAGCAGATCGCCTGCGGTGGTCCGGTGACGGTCACCGATCCGCAGATGCGGCGTTACTTCATGACCATTCCCGAGGCGGCGCGGCTGGTCATCCAGGCCGGCGCGATCGGCCAAGGGGGGAACATCCTCGTGCTCGACATGGGCGACCCGGTGCGGATCGCCGACCTGGCGGAGGACATGATTCGCCTCTCCGGCCTGCGCGTGGGGGAAGACATCGCCGTGGAATACACCGGATTGCGGCCGGGAGAGAAGCTCTTCGAGGAGCTGCGCGTGCCCGAGGAGACGCAGCTTCCCACGTGCCATCCGAAGATCATCGTGGCCGATCGGCGGCCCGCGGATCGCGCCCGCATCTTGGCCGCGATCGAGGAACTGGCGCGATTGGCCGACGAGGCTCCCGCTCAAATCCTGGGGCGACTGGAGCGGCTCGTCCCCGAATACCATCCCTTGGACTGCCAAGCCGGCGCGGCGCGCCGCGTGAGCTGAGCCCGGCCGACCTACGGGCTGAGCTCCTCGATCGCCAAGATGCAATGCGCCGCGCCTTTAGGACTTCAAACCCGTCCTCGGGAATTCGAGCTTCTCGTCGGCCTTGAGCATCTCGTCCCAGGTGACTTCGGCCTTCTTGTAGGCGGCGGTGCGGCCGAGGATCGTGGTCAGGTTGCTCCGCACGCTGGGGGCGACGGTCGGGTTGGCGCAGTCGCCCTTGAGGATGCTGGCGTGGAAGTCGGCGATGTTGCTGGACCGCCCCGTCGGTGTAGAGATTGCCGAGTCTTGCCGCCCTTGTACGACTTCTCGCCGCGGATCATCACGACGCCGAAGTAGTGCGTGTCGACGGTTCCCTTCGGGCCGAACATGCGGCAGCCGATGTCGTCGTAGCCGGTGCCGTACTGCTTCGAGGCGAAGGTCACCAGCACGTCGTCGGGGAAGGTGAAGATCACGGCGAAGTTGTCGTTGCAGGTGCCCGGGTCCTGCGCGGCCCTTCTTGCCGCAGGTGCCGTACGGCCTTGAGCGGGTTCTGCGTTGACGATCCAGGTGGCCACGTCCAGGGCGTGGATGTTCTGCTCGGTGATCACGTCGCCGGAGAGGACGCGGTCGATGCCCCAGGCGCGGAGGCGGTTCTCGGGGTTCTGCGGGTCGGCGGCCGAGCGCGTCGTGCGCCGCCCCAGGTCGCGCCGCAGTAGTAGACCGCCTCGCCGGAGACCATCGGGCCGATGTCGCCGGCGTGGACGCGGCGGATCGCCTCCTGGTAGAACTCGTTGGCCCGGGTCTGGAAGTCGACGAGGAAGCAGCGCTTCTTCTCGGTCGCCTTGCGGCCGGCCTCGGCGATGGTCAGGCAGCCGGGCACGTCGACGGCGATCGGCTTGGCCACGTAGACGTGGCAGCCGGCGTCGACGCCGGCCATGGCCTGCTCGGGATGGAAGTAGGGCGGGCTTTCGATCACGATCGCGTCGGGCTTGGCGTCCAGCAGCCGCTTGTAGCCGTCAGGCCGGTGAAGCGGCGTGGCCGCATCGATCTTGAACTTCTCGCCGAAGGCGTTCGACGCGGTCGGGGAAGTAGTCGGCGGCGGCCACGAACTCGTAGCCGCCGTGCTGCATGAACAGGTTGGCGATCCAGGTGCCGCGGCCGCCGCAGCCGATCAGGCCCAGGCGGATCTTGGAGGTTGGCCTGGGTGCCGTCGACCAACTCCGGCTTGACGAGCGTGATGGTGGCGGCCGTGGCACCGGCCAGGAATCCACGGCGATCGAAGGCACTGCGGGAAGTCGGGTTCATGATGGGCTCGAAAGAGATTGCTGTTGTAAGGGAATCGGTGGTCTGCCTTGCGCCTACGGGCCGCTGCGGCGAGCACGCCAGGCCGCCGCTGGCGGGCACCGTCGTACTTCGCAAGGCGCCGAGAGTCTTTCAACCTCGCGCTACGGCTTCTGCTGCCGGCGCTGGCTGAAGAGCCAATCGACCAATTCTGGCTCCTGGTAGGCCTGAGTCCAGGAGTTGTGGCCGACGCCGGGAAACTCGGTGTATTTGACGCGTGCACCCTGCTGTTTCAGGGCTGCGACCATGCCCTGGGAATACTTCGGAGCGACGACGTTGTCGGCGCCGCCGTGGAAGACCCAGAACGCGATGCGGGCGATCGTCTTGGCCTGGCTCTCGTCGCCGCCGCCGCAGATGGGAATGGCCGCCGCAATTTGATCCGGGCCGCCGCAAGCAGAGGTCGAACGATCCGAAGCCACCCATCGACAACCCCGTGACGTAGCGGCGGTCGGGATCGATCGAGAACTCCTTGTCCAAGCTATCGAGCAATTCCATGGTCAGTCGAAGCGGCTTGGCGGGCTCGGCCGCGGCGGTGTATGGCCCTCCGAGGCGAAGACCGGCCCACGTATCTTCCGCGGGACACTGGGGGGCGACGAGAAAACAGGGCTCCTTCGCCGCGACGTCCTCCCGGATGAATCGCAGCACCTCGGCGTGTTTCAGTTGTGCCTCGTTGTCGCTGCCCCGTTCGCCGGCTCCGTGAAGGAACAGCAAGATCGGAAAGCGCTTCGCGGGGTCGTACTTGCGCGGGACGAACAACCGATAGGGGAGCGATTCGCCTTGCGCGTTGCGAAAGACTCGCTTCGCGAGGGCGGCCCTGGGATCGGGTTCACCCCCCGCCCGTGCCACTGCCAGAGTCATGAGAACCACCACGCAGGACCAGAGAACCAGGACAGGTTTCATCGACCGCCTCCCGTGCCGGACTGAACGGAAAAACGCGTGCCAGAGGCACTAGCATGGCCGTACAGGTTGGCCGTTGTCAACGGTTTGAAGGCCATCAGTGTCATCGGGTCGCAAAAAGGGCAAACGACTTCATGGACGGGCCTGACCGCTTGATGACGGGCAGGTTGCCCGCGCACGGCTTCTTCTGCCTCTTCCTTAGTCTCCGCGGATTTGATACGATTTCCTTGATCGTTACGGAACGGTTTTGACGATTTACCCTCGGTCTCACACCACCCGGGACGCACGCGGAAGCCGGTACTGCTTGTTGCGACTTCTGTTGCGTGTTCGTTTGCCCTGCTAGCTCAGCCCGGAAGTTATTTGCAGCTAAGGGCATATGACGAAAAGGCGCCGTAGCCAAGCGGCTAAGGCAGCGGATTGCAAATCCGCCATCCCCGGTTCGAATCCGGGCGGCGCCTCTTTCCATACCTCTGGGGTTCTTCACCTCTGGGGTTCACACGCCGAGTGGCCGAACGGTTAGTCCGCCACTTCCTCCTCTGCCTCCATCACTGTGGCCCCCTCTCTGGAAGTTGCCGGGCGGCTCTGCGCCGGTAAATAGGCCCATTTTTGGTCAGATACTCGGGCTGTTTCCCCTCCGTAGCGGTTCACGTGGGGGGATTTCGATGACGGGGGTTTCTGCTATCATTGACGGAGGGCTTGGCAAATCGTAACATAGAGGGGTACATTATGGGGAGCATCGATGGCCCCCGAACGCGCCTCGGCTCTCCTCGGGGTGACACGTAGCTGTATTTGGGCATCCCCGCCGTTGGCTTCCTCAGAATCGAGTGCAGGTCGTCGGACGTGAACGACACAAAAGACACTTGCCCCGCCAATCGCAATGAGTCGGCCGGTTCGTGTTTGGCGTCGGCCGGGTTGCCGGTCGTACCCCAGGGATGGATTGGTGTGGACCTTGGCCTGGCATGGGACGTTTTGCAGGAAGCCGGTCCTGTGAACTGGGACGTTCGGGCGGCGTGCGAACCGCCGGTTGGGCGGGCGGAACGCGAGGAGTGGCTGCTTTCGTCGCGATCCGCGGCGGCTTGCGGGACGATCGCCGATCCGGTGATCGAGCACGGCCAGGGCGCGGGGCTGCTCCCCTCCGGTGGTCTTTCGGCGGAGCAGTTGCTCGAAGCCTTGGAACAGGATCGCCGCTTGATTGCCTACGAGCTCCACGACGGGCTCGTGCAGGATCTCCACCGGCGCCCAAATGCACCTGCACGCCCTGGTGGTCTCCGGTCGCGTGCCGGTCGGACCGCTGCGGGAACAACTGGAGTGGGTGGAACGGCTGCTGAGCAAGGCCGTAGGCGAAGCTCGGCAGTTCATCCGCGGCCTGCGGCCCCCGCTTCTGGATGAACTGGGGATTGCCGGAGCTCTGGATCAACTGGTGGCCGACCAGCCGCCGGGCGGCCCGACGATCGAGGTGCAGATCGGTCTGGAACTCGAAGAACTCGGCCCGCTGGTGCAGAGCGTGCTGTTTCGGATTGTCCAGGAGGCGGTCGCCAACGTGCGGCGGCACAGTCAATCGGATCGCGCTCGGGTATGCCTGAGCCGGTTCGAGGACTGTATCGAAATCGAGGTCCGCGACTGGGGCGTGGGATTCGACCCCGCGGCCCTGAACAAACGAGGTTTCGGTTTGCGGGGAATCGGTGAGCACCGCTCGCCTGCTGCGCGGTTCGGCGCGGTGGAGAGCGCCCTGGCGACAGGTACGGCGCGTGCTGGTCCGCCTGCCCGCGTGCGGTTCCCTGAAAACTTCCATCATGAATGATCGGAGTAACGCATGAGCATTCGGATCATAATTGCCGACGACCACGAGGTAGTCCGCAGCGGATTGAAGACCATTCTTAACGGGACCGACGTCGAGGTGGTCGCCGAGGCCGTCACCGGCGAGCAGGCGGTCAAGAAAACGCTCGAGCTCAGCCCGGACGTGGTTCTGTTGGACATTCGCATGCCGGAAGGCGACGGACTGACCGCGCTGGGCCGGATCAAGCTCGAACAAGCCGGAGATGCCGGTGCTGATGCTCTCGACGTTCGACAATCCGACGTACATCGCCCGTTCCGTGGCCTTGGGAGCCAGCGGATATCTGCTCAAGGGCTGCACGCGCGACGAGTTGCTGGCGCGCATCCACACCGCGGCGGCCGGCGAAAGCGCCTGGACCCGCGACGAGCTGCGCCGCGTGACCGGCGCCTTGGCCACGCCCCGCCTTGCCGCCGACGTTGAGGTGCCCCTAACCCAGCGCGAGAGCGAAGTGCTGCGGCAATTGGCCTACGGGTTGACGAACAAGGAGATCGCCCAGGCCCTGCACATCAGCTACGAAACGGTCAAGGAGCACGTGCAGCACATCCTTCGCAAGATCGGCGTATCGGACCGCACTCAGGCCGCGGTCTGGGCCGTGCGAAAACAGCTCGTGTAGACCTGACCACGCCGAATGCTCCCTGGGCAAGCCCGTTGGCGGGCGGCACAGTGGCTCACGCGCCGTCGAGCAGCGTACGGGATGGATGGGCCCGCACTGCTTGTCCGCTGCCGAGAGGATTCTGTTTGCCGCCCCAGAGGTTTGGGTCGGCAGCTTCCAAGCAGTGGCACACCGCGAGCACCGCAGAGTGAAGCCCCCGAGCACCCTCGAGTGGCAGACGGGAAGGGAACGGCTCGGTGGGACGATCATCAATTGAGGGTGTGCCTGGCTGGAGAGGTTGGTTTACGAGGGTGTGCCACTGCTGGCCCGGGGACTGCTGCACCGGTTGACGGTGCATGAACGAAGTGAAATTGCCGATTGAATAGGGCAAGCAGTGTGGTGTTTGCTCGGTGGGAGGATGTAAAGAGACCACTGGCAGACCGCGCTAAATTGGCCGGCTCTCACACGGTGTGGCACCGTACGGGGTGGCATGGCTGGGCACTGCTTTTCCGCTGCCGGGCAGGGTTCGTTCGGCACAGGAGAGGTTGTTGACGGCAGCTTCCAAGCAGTGGCACACGCGCCGGAGTCGAGGTTCTTGGATGGGGCAGCGGAAACCGGTCACTCGATGGCTGGCACACGGCTCTCACACGGTGTGGCACCGTACGGGGTGGCATGGCTGGGCACTGCTTGTCCGCTGCCGAGCAGGGATTGTTCGGCACAGGTGAGGTTGTTGACGGCAGCTCCCAAGCGGTGGCACACGCGCGACCCGCGGCACAGTGGCTTTTTGGCCGTAGCCAGCCGTCGCTTGTTCGATCCGGCCCGCACAGGTACACTGCGCGGTGAGAATCGATCATCGTTTCCGGCAGGAGTAAGCCATGCCCAAAGCCACCGACATCCGCCTCGTGCAAGTCAGTTCGGAAACGGAGCAGTTTGACTATCGCGCGCCGATCAAGTTCGGCGGCCGCGTGGTGACCGACGTCGTGCTGCTGAACGTGACGGTGGAGGTGGAAACCCGCGACGGCCGCCGCGGCCAGGGCTTCGGCTCGATGCCGATGGGCAACGTCTGGGCGTGGCCCAGCCAGCAGGTCGCCGGCCGAAGCAGACGCTGGCCGCGATGATCGAGCTGGGCCAGCGACTGGCGCACGACGCCGGCCGGCTACCGCGGCACCGGCCATCCGCTGGAGATCACCCACGACCTGGCGCAGGCGCTACCAGGCCGCGGCCGACGAGATCGCGCCGCGCGGCCGGGCTGGCCGAGCCGATGCCGCGGCTGGCGCAGCTGGTGGCCGCCAGCCCGCTGGAGGCCGCCATCCACGACGCCTACGGCAAGGCCCTGGGGCAGAACTCCTACAATCTGCTGGGGCCGGAGTTCGTCAACCGCGACCTGGCGACGTATCTCGACGCGCCGAGTTCGCCGGCGAGTATCTCGACCGCTACACGCTCCGCGAGCCGAAGCCGGCGATGCCGCTGTACCACCTGGTCGGCGCGCTCGATCCGCTGACCGACGCCGACATTCCCAGCCGCATCGACGACGGCCTGCCGGAAACGCTGCGGCGAGTGGATCGCCTGCCAACGGGCTGACGCACCTGAAGATCAAGCTCAACGGCGACGATCTGGCGTGGGACGTGGACCGCGTGGTGTCGATCGAGCGCGTGGCGGCCGAGGCCCAGGCGCGCCCGCGGCTGCGCGGCGTGGCACTACTCGGCCGACTTCAACGAGAAGTGCGCCAACGTCGAGTACGTGCTCGACTTCCTCGGCCAGGTCGGCGAGCGCTCGCCCGCAGGCCTTCGACGCGGCTGCAGTACATCGAGCAGCCGACGCATCGCGACCTGCGCGCCAACCCCGAGAACCGCATGCACGAGGCGGCCCAGATCAAGCCGGTGGTGATCGACGAATCGCTGGTCGACTTCGAGAGCCTGCTGTTGAGCCGCGAGCTGGGCTACTCGGGCGTGGCGCTGAAGGCCTGCAAGGGGCACAGCGAGGCGCTGCTGATGGGCGCGGCCGCGCAGAAGTACGGCATGTTCCTCTGCGTGCAGGACCTGACCTGCCCCGGCGCGTCGTTCCTGCACTCGGCCAGCCTCGCCGCGCGCATTCCCACCGTGGCGGCCATCGAAGGCAACGGCCGGCAGTACTGCCCGGCCGGCAACCGCGGCTGGGCCGACCGCTTCCCGACGATGTTCCACGATCACCGACGGCACGGTGGGCACCCACGCCCTCTGCGGCCCGGGCCTCGGTTTCTAGTGTCGGTCGCGCGGGGACAGGCACATTGTTCGGCCTTTGCGCCCTTGCATAGGAGAGCGCGAAAGGGGCCGAACAATGATCCAGTCCCCGGCGGCTATGAACGGTTACCCGTTGAGGAAACCACTCCGGGCAGAAGTTCTACCGGCTTTGCGCAGACCGAGGTGTAAGGGTCTTGCCGGACGAGTTGGCACGACGGGAACTTGGCGCGACTCAGGCCGAAGCGGGGGCTCGGCCGCGGCCCACCGCGACCACGAACAGCCCCAGCGCCACGGCGGCCACTCCCAGCCAGATGGCGCGGTCTGCAAGCTGCGTGGGCAGGAACACCTCGGCGTTGACCAGTCGGCGGAACAGGCCGTTCACCAAGGGGTAGAGCATGCCGGCCAGGGCTCCGGCCAATAATCCGCCCAGCACGCATGCGCCAAAAGTGCGCGTGCTGCGCCATGAGCCCCAGGGTCAACCCCACTCCGATCCCCACGATGCCCAGCACAATCGCGTGCAGCTTGACCGAGGCGGCCAGCGCCCATCGGCGTTGGGTTGGAGATACGCCAGCACGTGATGACCGGCCAGACCGGCGGCGGCTCCGAACAGGGCGCCGATCACCATCCCCAGGAATCCGCCGATGATTATGAGCTTGAAGGAACGGCGTGCGGCACCTTCTCCTTTGGCCAGAGAGGCTGCCACCAGGCCGCCGAAGATTGCCAGAAGCACGATCGCGTTGTTGCGAGCGGCGAGCGTATTGGCGGAAAAGAAGGCTGCGAGCTTGTCGGGCGGTTCGAAGGGGCCTTTCGGCGTCAGCTCCTCGGGCGGCCGAAACAGGGGAAAGGCGAGTTGCAGCACCGCGAGCGTAATTGCCGCGGCGATCGCGGCCAAGAGGAGTCCGGCGATCGGATGAAGCCGAAGCCCGGAGGGCTGCTGGGGCGTGATCGGGGCGGGAGGCGAAACGCCGACGGACGAATCGGGGGACATGGCGAAGCTCCGCGATCGAAGGTTTGCGCACGAGAAATGCCGCAAGCGGCCATGATAGGCGCGGCGGTCCGGGGGTGCAAGCTCGACGCAAGGGTGATCCCGAGGTCAACACGACTCGACCGGCCGAGCGGTCTGCCCCTCCGCTTTGTCAGAGGCGGTTGATCGTCTGCGCGTACTGGCTCTCGTTGGGCAGGACCCAGGGCAGGCTGTTGCCCTCGGGTTCCCAGAACCCGGCGACCGGAAACGGGCCGCGCCGGTAGCTCGCCGTGGGATGGATGAACTCTTTGACGAAGGCCTCGACATAAGACCAGTCGGGCTCCAGCCCGCGGATGGGCCCCGCGACTCAGCCGCCGACCGGCGGCGCCCATGCCCGCGAACTTGAAGGCGGCGATTTCCCAGATGCTCATCGTGAAGGCGGCGTGTTTTCCGAAGAAGAATCGCCGCTTGCCCTGGGCCCGAAGGTTTTCGGGCGTGAGGCGGCCCAGAGGGCCGGGCAGGCGGCCGCCCCGCAAGCGTTCCAGGTGGCCGGGGTCCCAGTGGACCACGCTCGGCCAGTTCGCTACCGAGTCGACGAAGATCGGCGTCAGGTAGAAGGTGGTGGCCTTGGGGGCCAGCAGCGCCTCGCAGCCGAAGAAGGCCTTGAGCACCTTCATCGTGTCTTTGTTCTTGCCGGCGCTACAGGCCCGAATCTCCACGCGCTTCAGCTTCTTTGCCTGCACGGCGCGGGATTTCGTCACCAGCGCGAGGAGGGCGGCCGACGAGATCAGCAGGCGTTTGCCCTGGTTGTTGAGCCAATCCTGAAATGCTTTGGCCGCTTCGCGGAGCGTGAACTCGCCCGTGATCTCGACGATCTTGCGGCGGCGGAAGAACTCGCGCCAGGCGGCGAGCTTGGCATTTTTTTCGTCGTCGGTCTTCTCGGGCATCGCGCGGATCGCTTTGGACTCATCGTGGATCGTCCCTACGGTGGCGATTACCTCGAGGGAGTCGGCGGTGGCGTCCAAACCCCCGCCGGGCGCCAGCGGGATCAGCAGGCCCGTGCTCACGCCGTGGCAGACCAGAAGCACGACGCCACCCGTGCCGACGCGGGCCATCTGATCCAGCACGGCGCCCAAGTGGATGTTTGCCAGTGCGACCGTTTTCGAGCGCTCGACCTTCATAGCGCCGGCCGGCGAAGGCTCGCGGGGAAACGCCTGGTAGTACGGTGCGGCCGAGGGAAGCCCGCTGGCGTCGATAATGGCTCGAAAGTCTTCCGGCACGGGTCATCCTTCCGAGAGATTAGGGGCGGGGGGCTGCCCGGATCGTTTTATGCACCCTTTACGTTACCGTTCACGGGCCGCAAGGGGCAGGCATATTTTTTGGCCTCGGCGCCCTTGCCTTGGAGCGAACGCAACGGACCGAAAAATGAGTCCGTTCCCGGCGGCCGCGCATCGATCGCAAGCGAGTCGGAAAGGCTTGTTGATCCCCCTCTTTGGTTCGCATAGACTCTTGCGTCGGCGGCGCGACTGCCATCTGGGCCGACGGGAGACAGGGAATTCTATTCCCCCCCACTACCGAGTGCCTTTCAAAGAATGGGTGATAACAAAAGGCCATGAATATCATGGCAGTAGTGAAGAAGGGGGTATGGTGGCATGGGATTTGAGGGGACCAGACCGGGTGAAAGAGTGAAAAAGTCGATTCATACTGTTGACATGGCGCAGCGTTGAAGAGAATTGCGCTAGTGGGGGACCCTTGGTCGCACGCGGGATCGGGTGGCGTGGCAAAGGGCCATAGGGCGGCATGCCAGATGCTTGCTCTCCCTCAGCGAGGGTAGCTGTCTTGGGTTGACGTGAGGCGGACGGTTTCTTCCTTATCTTTTCTCCAGGAGAGGTTCCCATGCGACGAGTATCCAGATCCAAACCTCGGAAAGGCGCGCCGCGCAGTCCCCTGGCGTTCACGTTGGTGGAACTGCTGGTGGTGATTGCCATCATTGGCATCCTCATTGCACTGCTCCTGCCCGCCGTGCAGGCCGCGCGCGAGGCCGCGCGCCGCTCGCAGTGCACGAACAACCTGAAGCAGTTCGGGTTGGGGCTGCACAACTACCACGACACCATGCAGAGCTTCGTTTTCCGCAAGGGCGGCACTGGCGGAGGAACGGTCAACCAGGATTCGAACAAAGACCGCATAAGCGGTTTCATTCCGCTTTTGCCGTTCATCGAACAAGGCGCGATGTACGCCAACATCATGGCGGGTGATAAGTCTGTTTCCCCGCCGATTGCTCCAGGTGGTCGGGCCGCTTGGGATGGTTGGGCGGTGTGGGACCGTGCCCCGGGGTATCAGGTTTGCCCGTCGGACCCAGGCGGTAGCGGCACGGTGAACCCCTACATGACGAGCTACGCCTTCTGCGTGGGCGACCAGGTGGATAGCATTCGCGACAGTCAGAACTTGCGCGGCGTGTTCATGTATCGCAAGGGGGTTCGCATGGGCGATATTCCCGACGGCACGAGCAACACGATTGCGATGAGCGAGCGGCTGCGCGTCAATACGCCGTCGGGCCAGGCGCCGGTAACGGTTAGCGCACGGCAGGTTCAGGTAACGCAGGGGATGGCGATCGGTGTGGCGAACTTGCGCAATGCGCCGAACCTCTGCTACACGGTGGCCGACGGCGGATTCTTCAAGGCGGGCACAGGCGTGCAGGCTCGCTTTGGCTCGCGGTGGACCGACGGCCAGCCGGGCTACGTGGGCTTCAACACCGTGTTGCCGCCCAACGCGCCGGCTTGCTCCGAGGACTCGACCGACTGGGGCGACCAGGTCCACATGACCATTCCGCCGGCCAGCCGGCACCCGGGCGGCGTGAACGCGCTGCTGTGCGACGGATCGGTTCGGTTTTTCACCGACTCGATCAACACGGGCAACCTGGGCGTGTACCAGCCGGCCTCGGGCTTCAGCATGTACGGGGTCTGGGGTGCGCTGGGTTCGCGTAATGGCCAGGAGCCGTCCCAGAATCCGTAACGGGGTTTGCGAGTGGAGTAAGACGAGTTTTCTCGAGGCGCGGCTCGGGGGGCGCAAAACATCTCCGGCCGCGCCTTTTGCCTTGGTATCCTACGCTTGACTGTTCACGAGGAGTTCCACGATGGAAACCACGTTGGTGCGCCGGGGCTGGGAGTGGCGCTGGTTGGCCTGGCGGCGATGATCGGTTGCGGCAGCGCGACCAAGGGCCGGCCTGCCACGGCGAAGGTAACGGGTACGGTGACCCATAACGGCAAGGCGCTGGATGGGGCAAGCGTGGTCTTTGTGCCCGTCGACCAGGCTGGCTTTAGTGCGGTCGGCGTTACCGACGCGAGCGGAAACTACACGGTCAATACGATGGGCGACCCTGGGGCGGTTCCGGGCGAGTACCTGGTGAAGGTGATGAAATCCACGGCGGCCCCGAGCGGGGGCAGCGGGGCCTCGGAGAGCGAGTACAAGCCGCCAGACGCGAACGCCCCGCCGCCGCTGCCGAAGAGCCTGCTGCCGGCGAAGTATGCCAGCGAGACTCAATCGGGGCTCAAGGCCACGGTGAAAAAGGGGGAGGAGAACAAGATCAACTTCGATCTGAAGTGACCTTAGCGCCGATCCCAGGACCTTTCGGAGGTGCTGCGGTTTTCCGGCCGTACAGGGCTCCCGTGGCAGTTCTGGGATAGGTTGTTGGAGCCGATCCCAGAACCTTGGGAGGTGCCACGCATCTCCGGCCGCAAAGGGATCCCGTGGCGGTTCCGGGATAGGTTGTTAGCGCTGGTAGTCGCAGTTTGACGAGAATCGGCCGCGTGCGCAAGCGTGATACGCCTGGGCACACGCGGGATCAGGCGGCGTGGCAAAGGGCCTTAGGGCCGCATGCCAGATGTCTGCTCTCCCTCAGCGAGGGTAAGGGTAGCTGTTTGGGTTGATGTGAGTTGGACGGTTTCTTCCATATCTTTTTTTCCAGGAGAGGTTCCCATGCGACGAGTATCGAGATCCATACATCGGAAAGGCGCGCCGTGCAGTCCCCTGGCGTTCACGTTGGTGGAACTGCTGGTGGTGATTGCCATCATTGGCATCCTCATTGCACTGCTCCTGCCCGCCGTGCAGGCCGCGCGCGAGGCCGTGCGCCGCTCGCAGTGCACGAACAACTTGAAGCAGTTCGGGCTGGGGCTGCACAACTACCACGACACGACGCAGAGCTTCGTTTTCCGCAAGGGCGGGACTGACGGCAATCCGGGCCCGGTAACCAACGCCAACAACGATTCGAATCAGAACCGCATAAGCGGTTTCATCCCGCTCTTGCCCTTTATCGAACAGGGCGCGATGTACGCCAACATCATGTCAGGCGATAAGACTATTCCGATTGCTCCGGGTGGTCCGGTGCCCTGGGTGGGCTGGGCGGCATGGGACCGTGCCCCGGGGTATCAGGTTTGCCCGTCGGACCCGGGCGGCGCCGGGACGGTGTCTCCCAGGATGACGAGCTATATGTTCTGCGTCGGCGACCAGGTGGAGAGTCTTCGCGACAGCCAGAACTTGCGAGGCGTGTTCATGTATCGCAAGGGGATTCGCATGGGCGATATTCCCGACGGCACGAGCAACACGATTGCGATGAGCGAACGGCTGCGGAACGGCACCCCTAGCCCGCAGCAGAAGCCGGTGGTTGTCGCAGCGCGGCAGGTCGAAGTTGTGCAGGCCATGGCGATCGGCGTGGCTAATCTCCGCAATTCGCCCAACCTTTGCTACACCGTGGCCGACGGCAATTACTTCAAGGCAGGCACGGGCGTACAGGCGCGAATCGGCAACTATTGGCAAGACGGCCAGACCGGGTACGTGGGCTTCAACACCGTGTTGCCGCCCAACGGGCCGTCCTGCTCCGAGGACTCGACCGACTGGGGCGACCAGGTCCACATGACCATCCCGCCGGCCAGCCGGCACCCGGGTGGCGTGAACGCGCTGTTGTGCGACGGATCGGTTCGGTTCTTCAGCGACTCGGTCAACACGGGCAACCTGGGCGTGTACCAGCCGGCCTCGGGCTTCAGCCTGTATGGGGTCTGGGGTGCGCTGGGTTCGCGTAACGGCCAGGAGCCGTCCCAGAATCCGTAACGGGGTTTGCGAGTGGAGTAACACGGGTTTTTTCGAGGCGCGGCTCGGGGGCGCAGAGCATCTCCGGCCGCGCCTTTTGTTTTGGTATCCTACGCTCAACAGTTCACGAGGAGTTCCACGATGGAAACCACGTTGGTGCGCGCGGGGCTGGGAGTGGCGCTGGTTGGCCTGGCGGCGATGATCGGTTGCGGCAGCGCGACCAAGGGCCGGCCTGCCACGGCGAAGGTAACGGGCACGGTGACCCATAACGGCAAGGCGCTGGATGGGGCAAGCGTGGTCTTTGTGCCCGTCGACCAGGCTGGCTTTAGCGCGGTCGGCGTTACCGACGCGAGCGGAAACTACACGGTCAATACGATGGGCGACCCTGGGGCGGTTCCGGGCGAGTACCTGGTGAAGGTGATGAAATCCACGGCGGCCCCGAGCGGGGGCAGCGGGGCCTCGGAGAGCGAGTACAAGCCGCCAGACGCGAACGCCCCGCCGCCGCTGCCGAAGAGCCTGCTGCCGGCGAAGTATGCCAGCGAGACTCAATCGGGGCTCAAGGCCACGGTGAAAAAGGGGGAGGAGAACAAGATCAACTTCGATCTGAAGTGATCCTAGAGCCGATCCGAGAACCTTTCGGGGTGCTGCAGTTTTCCGGCCGCACAGGGCTCGCGTGGCAGTTCTGGGATAGGTTGTTGGAGCCGATCCCAGACCTTTCGGGGTGCTGCGGTTTTCCGGCCGCACAGGGCCGCAGCGGCAGTTCCGGGATAGGTTGTTAGTGCTGGTAGTTGCAGTTTGACGAGAATCGGCCGCGTGCGCAAGCGTGATACGCTTGGGCACGCGGCTTTTTTGTGTGGGTTGCGCGTGGGGCAAACGACTGGCTGAAGAGGCCGGTTCTTGAGGGTGAGTTGAAAAGATTGATTCGTGAAGGATTGCCTGGCTGGAAAGGTTGGTTTACGAGGGTGTGCCACTGCTTGCCCGGGGACGGGTACACGGGTTGACGGTATATGAACGAAGTGGAAATGCCGATCCAGTGGGGCAAGCAGTGTGGTGTTTGGCTCGGTGGGAGGATGTAAAGAGACGAGTGGCAGGCCGCGGTAGAGTGGCCGGCTCGCACACGGCGCAGCACCGAACGGGATGGCATGGCTGGGCACTGCTTGTCCGCTGCCGAGCAGGGTTTGTTCGGCACAGGAAGGGTTGTTGACGGCAGCTCCCAAGCAGTGGCACACGCGCCGGAGTCGAGGTTTTTGGATGGGGCAGCGGAAACCGGTCACTCGATGGCTGGCACACGGCTCTCGCACGGTGCAGCACTGAACGGGATGGCATGGCTGGGCACTGCTTGTCCGCTGCCGAGCAGGGTTCGTTCGGCACAGGAGAGAGCTTGTTGACGGCAGCTACCAAGCAGTGGCACACGCGCGGGAGTTGAGGTTCTTGGATGGGGCAGCGGAAACCGGTCACTCGATGGCTGGCACACGGCTCTCGCACGGTGCAGCACCGTACGGGGCGGCACGGCTGGGCACTGCTTGTCCGCTGCCGAGCAAGGTTCGTTCGGCACAGGAGAGGTTGTTGACGGCAGCTACCAAGCAGTGGCACACGCGCCGGAGTCGAGGTTTTTGGATGGGGCAGCGGAAACCGGTCACTCGATGGCTGGCACAGGGCTCTCACATGGTGTAGCACCACAGAGTGAAACATGTGGGAGGAGCATTTAGGCAGTGTCTGGTCGTCTCCCTCTTGCACGATGGAAACGTCTCGGGGATCATGCGGCCATGGAGTCGAGGAACGACTACACTCCGATGCGGCGAAAAACGGTCCAGCACTTCGATGAACCGGGTGATGCGCACTTCTTGACCTTTTCCTGTTACCGCCGAATGAGCCTATTGAGTAAGGACCGGACCCGCCGGTGGCTCGCGGAGGCAATCAACGCGGCACGAGAAAGGCACCATTTCGATCTTTGGGCCTGGGTGTTCATGCCGGAACACGTCCATTTGCTGGTCCGTCCGCGACGGCCTGACTGGGCAACGGGGCGGGTACTCGCCGACATCAAGCGTCCGGTGGGACAGAAGGCGATTGGCTGGCTGAGGGACCATGAGGCGTGGTTTCTGCCGCAACTGACCGTCCGGAACCATGGTCGGACGTACCACCGTTTCTGGCAGGCAGGGCCCGGACAGGACCACAACGTGTTTGACGTGGCAACGGCCCACTCGATCGTCGAGTACATCCACAATAATTCGGTCAAACGGGGTCTTGTCGCTTGCCCCGAGGCATGGTTGTGGTCGAGTGCTTTCGAGTGGGCAGGAATGACGGACGTCGTTCTGAGAATCGACCGTACTCTGCCTACGCTCATGGAAGGCTTGGACTAACACGCAGGTGTTGGTTGCATGCTCGATGGGCACTGCTTGTCCGCTGCCGAGCAAGGTTCGTTCGGCACAGGAGAGGTTGTTGACGGCAGCTACCAAGCAGTGGCACACGCGCCGGAGTCGAGGTTTTTCGATGGGGCAGCGGAAACCGGTCACTCGATGGCTGGCACACGGCTCTCGCACGGTGCAGCACCGTACGGGGTGGCATGGCTGGGCACTGCTTGTCCGCTGCCGAGCAGGGATTGTTCGGCACAGGAGAGGTTGTTGACGGCAGCTTCCAAGCAGTGGCACACGCGCCGGAGTCGAGGTTTTTGGATGGGGCAGCGGAAACCGGTCACTCGATGGCTGGCACACGGCTCTCGCACGGTGCAGCACCGTACGGGGCGGCACGGCTGGGCACTGCTTGTCCGCTGCCGAGCAGGGTTCGTTCGGCACAGGAGAGAGGTTGTTGACGGCAGCTTCCAAGCAGTGGCACACGCGCCGGAGTCGAGGTTTTTGGATGGGGCAGCGGAAACCGGTCACTCGATGGCTGGCACAGGGCTCTCACATGGTGTAGCACCGTACGGGGTGGCATGGCTGGGCACTGCTTGTCCGCTGCCGAGCAGGGTTCGTTCGGCACAGGAGAGAGGTTGTTGACGGCAGCTACCAAGCAGTGGCACACGCGCGCGGTTGGGGAGTAGTGGAGGGAGTGGGGTAAAGGCACCAGGCAGCACTGCTTGTCCGCCGCGGCAAAAGCCGTGGCTGCCAAGCAGTGGCACACGCTGAAGTTCTAGCGCTTCTGTGCGGCGACGAGCGGAGCAGGGAGCAGGGCCTTCAAATCCCGCCGCGGCAATTGCCAAGCCTTGTGCGCGGCTGCCTCGACCAGCGCGCGAAGCGCCGGTAGTCCGGATCGTCGGTGGAGGCATAGGGCGGCGTGGGGCACTTGCCCGAGCCCCCCTGAGCTTTGGCCAGCGGCGCGGCGAGGAACCGGCTTGCGCGCGGCCGGCCGAGGTCGATCCAGTCGAGGCGCGAGACGTCGCCGGCTTCGTGGCAGCCGGCGCAGCGCCGGGCGTGGACCGCGGCGATCTTCTCGCCCAAGCTCGCGGTCGGCGGGCAGGTCGTAGGGCAGTCTGCGGCAGCCGCTTGTTGATGAAGCCGTCGTGGTACGGGCCGTTGGCGTCGATCCAGGTGACCAGGCGGCAGCCAGTCGTCGTCGGAGAGCTGGGCCCGCTTGCTGCACGCGCCGGTGCGGAGCACCTCGACGAGCTTGCTCTTGTGCGAGCCGAACTCCAGCGGCATGGTGATCCGGGCGTCGTCGCCGACGTTGGACCAGGCGATGAGCTTGTGGGCGAGGATCGTGTCGTAGGCCCGGTTGTGGCGCGCGGTCAGCCCGCCGGAGAAATCGAGGCCCGCCGGCCGGCTTCAGTCCGCCGTGGCAGCCGGCGCAGTGCTTGTCGAACACGGGCTGCACGTCGCGGAGGAAGCTGATCGGCCGGTCGCCCCAGGGCGGCGGCACGGGGATCGACGGCTCGCGCGGCCAGGGCCATGCCGAGACGGTCGGCGTGGCCCGGCCTCCTCGCGGGTCTCGTGGCAGCCCACGCAGCCGCGGACCTCGCCCGGCTGGAAGCTGATGAACGACCGCATGCGCCGCAGTTCCATGTGGTTCTCGTCGAGCAGCTGGAAGTAGACGGCGTGTCGACCGGCACGCGGAAGTGGGCGCTGCCGTCGGCCTCGACCGGCACTTCGCCGAGCACGCGGACCGGGTTCCAGTTGATCATCACCGACTTGACGTCGGGCTCGTAGCGCTGGCCGCCGTAGGTGTTGCAGTAGGGCCAGGCGATCCCGTGCGGCGATGCGGAGGTACTTGACCTGCGCCGGATCGAATGCCCGGCACGCCCTTGGCCACGTTCTGCACCGAGCAGACGGCGTAGGGAACGCTCGGGATCGGTCACGTCGGGCAGGACCGGCGGCCTGCGGACGCGGCCGGAGCGGAATCGGCGAGAAGCAGGAGATGGCCGGATCGCGGTAGATCAGTTCCTTGGTGCCGTAGACGTCGATCAGGTAGAGCGCGTAGCCGGTCGGGTCGATCTCCTGGGTCGACGCCCGTAGCCGTGGCCGTAGGCTCCGTAGGAGACCAGGAACGTCGTCTCCGAGAGCGGCCAGGGCTGCATGTAGTAGCCGGTCGCGCCCATCACGCCGCCCTCGGGCACCGCCGTGCCCGACATTCCGCCCTCGGGCGGCAGCACGCCGGGCGTGACGATGCGGATGCCCTTGGGGCTGTTCATGCCGTCGCGGGGGTTGATGAGGATCACCGGCCCGGCCGGCAGCGTGTGATGGCCCGGCGGCCACGCCCACGAAGCCGGTGCGTGCCGGGGATCGAGCGGCAGTCTTCCACGGCCCAGGGATCGTTGAAGTGCTGCTTGAAGAGGGCGTCGGCCCCGGTGCCGTCGGGCCGGATCGTCCAGAGCGACTGGATGTTGGCCCAGCCCCGCTCCTGGTATTCCCAGCGCGTGTAGCCGATCGTGCCGTCGTCCAGCGTGTGCGGCAGGTAGTCGCCGTCCTTGGTCACGCTCAGGCGGCGGATGTTCGGCTGCCGTCGGGCCGCATCACGTAGAGGTTCGTCGAGGTCTCGTCCTTGTCGTATTCGTTGCACTGGAGCGAGTAGCCGCACCGCTCGGAGACGAAGGCGATGTCGCCGTTGGGCAGGTAGGTCGGGTCCAGGTCGCTCCACTCGCCCCGGGTGAGCTGGCGCAGGTTGCGGCCGTCGACGCCGATCTCGAACAGGTGCGTCGGCTCCTCGGCGCGGCGCAGGTCGAAGCTCGTGCGCGCGGTCGAGCCAGCCGGCGCGGCGGCTCGTTGGACTTGGCCTTGGCGTAGCCGAAGACGATGCGGTCGGCGTCCCACCAGAGGTCCATCCCGTGGACGTGCCCCGGCCCGAGCGCGCCGTCGAGCACGTGTCGTGACCTGGCCGCTCCGCCTCCGGCCCGGCCAGCGTAGAGGACGCAGATGTCGCCGCCGGGCCGCGAGACCCAGGGCATGTGGTTCAGGCAGACGTCGGGATAGGTCTCCTGCGTGAACCGCTTGACGAAAAGGATTTGGCGGGGCAAGCGCGGGATTGGTGAAGGCCACGCGGCGGGCCAGCCAACGCGCCTCGCGATAGAGGGCATGGCGGGCTTCGGGTTCGGTTGCTGCCGCCTGCTCGCGCGCGGAGCACGCGGCAACACGCTCTCGCATCGCGGCGAGGTCGTGCGGGGCCGGCAGGGCGAACTCGGCCGCCAAACGCTCGGCGCGGCGCAGGGTCTCTTCCACCGGGGCGATGAAGAAAGCGCGTCCGTCGCGCGCCGTGCGTCCGCCCTGACTCGCGCTGACGATCACCGCCGCCGCACCTTCGTGGGCGATCGAAAACTCCAGCGGCAACTCGGCGGGCGATGCCAACTCGCGTTGGCAAACCGTTTGGCGCTCGGCGCGCTGGGGAGTGAAGACTACGGTTTCAACGGCAACGCGCACGGGTTGGCGGAGCGGTTCGTCGGCGACCAATCGCAGCACGAGGCGGTTCTGGCCGAAACCGAGCCGCAGCGGCTCCGGCCACACGATCTGCCATGCCCCGGCGGCTGCCAGCGGGATCGCGCGGCCATGGAAGGGGGTGATGACGGAAGGAAACGCCTCCCCTACCCCGGCAAATGGTAAGGCGATTTCCAGCTCGGTCTGGCCGTTGCGCCGAGTCAGGGCGGCCCGATCGGCGGGAAGCGGCTTGCCGTCGAGCGTGACTACCGGCCCGCCGGCGCCGGGCGCCAGGCCGATCTTGCTTGCGTCCAATGTGACCAGCGATCCGCCCCGCGACCATGGGCTCAGGCTGCTCTGATCGGCCGGCCGGCCCAGGGCGAGATTGTTCTGCCGATCGCCCGGGGCATAGACTTCGACCTCGTCGAGGTGCAGGAATATCGGCGCGGGGCTGGGAATTTGAATGCGCACGTAACGCGTTTGGAGCGGTTGTTTGCCCTGTGTGCCCGGAGCGGGGAAGTCGACGACCAGCGGCTTGCCGTCTGCGCCGCCGAAGTGCTTGCCGCCATTGGTATGGCAGGTCTGCCAGTTCTGGCCGTCGTCGGAAGCGAGGATGACCAGATGATCGGCGTTGTGCAGGCCGGGCGCGTAGTCGAGGCGGTTATAGACGACGATGCTGCCGACCGCGCGGCGGACCCCCAGGTCGACTTGCCACCAGGGATTGGGCTCCAAGCCGGTGTGGAAGGCATAGCGGCCATTTTTCACGCCATCGACGGCCCCGGAGGCATCTACGGCGGTGGACGCGGGGAAGAAGCAGGCCTCCGATGCGGTGGGGAAGGTTGCCCCGAGGAGCACGCGGCCATCGTCGTGGCCAATTTTCAAGAGCGGCTGGACGGGTTGGTCGGCGGCTCCGGCGGGCAGGGGCGCGGCCTGGGCCCAACAAGGATCGTCGAGCCTGCCGTCGATCTTCGGAGACGCCAAGCGGGAGACGCGCAACCCGTTTTCGCGCGCTCGCTCTGAGGCGACAACCCGGGCCAATCGAGCGTGCCGGTGGCAAATCGCACCAACCCCGGCTGGCGGACCTGGATCAAACGCTCCTCGTCGTGACGCTGCCACTCGGCCTCGATCTGGGCTGCGTAGGGAACATTTGCACTGGGTGCATTGGGTTGAGCGCCTGCGCGCTCCCGCACCGCAGAGAAGCAGGCCGGCGGCCAGGCGGGCGACCAGAGTTGCGCCGGGAAAAAGCCGCAGAGTCATGCGGTGCCGATCCGAGGCCATCGGGGTTTTCCTCCAGAAGGAGCGATCAGGCGTCCGGCACGGCGTTGGCGTGGCCGGCAATTGCCGCGAAAGCTGCATGTACTGTAGGCTGGGGGCTTTACCGACGCAAGGCGCATTGGCGGTCGTGGCTCGGCGTGGGACGCACCCCCCTACTGTGAGTCGATTCGCCGTGCGCAGTTTTTCGTAGAATGAAGAGAAACACGGAAGAGGACCCCCGGGAATGCAGAGCGACGTTCAGCGGACTGGCGATCGCGTGGCGGCAAAATCCGAGTTGCTCCAGCGGCTGACGGCGGAGCTTCGCAAGGCGATTGTCGGCCAGCAGGAGATGATTTCCCGGCTGGTGGTCGGGCTGTTGACCGGCGGGCACATCCTTCTGGAAGGAGTTCCCGGGCTGGCGAAGACCACGGCGGTGAAGGCGATGGCCGATGCCATCTCGGTGAAGTTCCAGCGCATTCAGTTCACGCCCGACCTGCTGCCCGCGGACTTGATCGGCACACTCGTTTACATTCCGGCGGAAGGAGTGTTTCAGGTCCGCAAAGGGCCGATCTTCGCCAATTTCATCCTTGCCGACGAGATCAATCGTGCTCCGTCCAAGGTGCAATCGGCGCTGCTGGAAGCGATGCAGGAGCGGCAGGTAACGATTGGCGAGGCGACGTACGCCATGGAAGGGCTGTTTCTGGTCATGGCCACGCAGAACCCGATCGAGCAGGAGGGAACCTATCCCCTGCCCGAGGCCCAGGTCGATCGGTTCATGCTCAAAGTGAAGGTGGACTACCCGGAGTTGCAGGACGAACGCCGCGTGCTCGACGCGGCGCTGGACGGGTGCAGTGCGCGGTGCAGCCGGTACTGAGGCCGCAGGACATTGACGAGATGCAGGAGGTGGTCCGGGAGATTTACGTTGACGACGAAGTGAAGGGCTACATTCTGTCGATCGTGCGCGCGACGCGCGCGCCGCAGGAATATGGTATGAAGGAGCTCGGGCCGCTCTTGGAGTATGGGTCGTCGCCGCGGGGGGCGATCTACCTGGGACTGGCGGCGCGGGCCATGGCGTTTTTGCACGGCCGAGGCTATGCGACTCCCCAGGACGTCAAGGAGGTGGCGTTCGACGTGCTCCGTCACCGGCTGATTCTTACGTATGAGGCGGAGGCCGAGAAGGTGACGGCGGAGGATATTCTGCGGCGGATCCTGACGTCGCTGCCGGTTCCGTAGAGGCTTGGACACGAGGTGATTGCCGGCACCGGTTTGGCCGGCGGGAGAAGTTGTCGGGTGAGAGTTGAGCACTGCTTGTCCGCTGCCGGGCAGGGTTTGTTCGGCACAAGTGAGGTTGTTGTCGGCAGCTTCCAAGCAGTGGCACGCCGAGCGCCGCAGAGTGCTACACGAAGCACAGTAGAGTAGTGGCACGCGTGCCGGTTCCGTAGAGGCTTGGACACGAGGCCGAGCAGTGGTACACGCACGTGGAGCGGGGAGTTGGAATGCCCGAACGTGACCTTGCGGACATCCTGAAGAAGGTGCAGCGGATCCAGATCGTTGCCAATCGCGCGGTCAACGACCTAGTGGCGGGGCAATATCGGAGCGTGTTCCGCGGTCGGGGGATGGAATTCGACGAGGTCCGCGAGTACCAACCCGGCGACGACGTGCGCACGATCGACTGGAACGTGACGGCGCGTTGCGGCACTCCCTTTGTCAAACGGTTCTCCGAGGAGCGGGAGCTGACGGTGCTATTCTTGGTCGACGCCTCGGCGTCGGGCGTATTTGGATTGCGCGACCGCTCGAAGTTGGAGGTGGTGGTCGAGGTGGCGGCGATGCTGATGTTTTCCGCGCTGAAGAACCACGACAAAGTGGGGCTGTTGACGTTCTGCGACTCGGCGCTGGATTACTTTCCGCCGCGCAAGGGAAAGGGGAACGTGCTGCGGCTGATCCGGCAGTTGGTGGCCTTGGAGCCGGTGGCGCGTCCCACGGACCTGGGCGCGGCGCTGGAATTCATCGGCCAGGTGCAGAAACGGTGCGCGGTGGCTTTTCTGATCAGCGATTTTCTCGCCCCCGACGCCTGGAACGCGCTGGCAATCTGCAACCGCCGCCACGACCTGGTGGCGATTACGGTGAGCGATCCGCGGGAACGCGCCCTGGCCGACGTGGGTTTCCTGTCGTTGGTCGACGCGGAAACCGGGGACGTCGTGGAGTTGGACACGCATCATCCCGGGGTGCGCGCGGCCTTTGAATCGGCGGCGGCGGAGCGATCGCAGCGGCTCTCGGGCAAGCTGCGCAAACTGGGGATCGACGAATTGGCGATCGACACGGGCGAAGACTACGTGGGCGGCCTGCACCGTTTCTTCCGCATGCGGGAGCGACGCGTACGATAGTGCCGGGTGAATAGCGGGGAGCGGGGCGTGCGAAGGCGGACGGGGTGGAATCGGTCGGCGCGGGGAGCTGCGATTGCGGGGCTCTTGGCGGCCGCAGCGCGATGGGGCTGCGGGGAATCGCCGCGCGGGGCGGACGACGCGCGCACGGCCGAGCCGGAAGTGCTCCGCTCGGAGATCGAGGAAGGACCGATCCGGGTGCTGGTGACCGCCGAGCCGACGACGACGCGGCTTTCGGACCAGATCACCCTGCGAGTTTTCGTGAGCCGGCCGGCGGGGGTGAGCATCGCCCCGCCCGACTTGGGACGCGCGTGGGGCGATTTTATCGTCGTCGCGCGGCGCGAACTCCCCCCAGAGCAGATCGGGCGGCGCGAGGTTTTCGAGCAGGTTTACACTTTGGAGCCGAAGCGAGCCGGTACGCTGGCGATCGCGGCCGTCGAGGTGGCGTTTGCCGATCAGCGGCCCGACGGGGACGGGGCGCGGCAGCTTGCGAGGACGAAACCCTTGAGCGTGCAGATTACGACGCTCGTGGAGGGCGAGGCATCGCTGGCCGACTTGAAGGGACCCGAGGGTCCGGTGGGAATTCCGCTGCCCGGCAGCAATGCGTGGTGGTGGGCGGTCGGGGCGGCGGCCGCGCTTGCGGCGTTGACGTTAGTCGTGTGGCGTCGCCGCCGGCGGCCGGTCCACCGCGTGCTTTCGCCGCGGGATCTGGCGGAAGAGGATCTCGATCGCCTGGCCGCCGCGCGGTGGGCCGAACGCGACGTGAAGCGGTTCTACCTCGAACTCACCGGGCTGGTACGCCGCTATATCGAGCGATCCACCGGGGTCCGTGCGCCGGAACAGACGACCGAGGAGTTCCTGCAGGAGATCGGCCGCCGCGCGACCTTCAGCTACGAAGATCGCTTGCGGCTGAAGGATTTTCTCGAGGCGGCGGACCTGGTCAAATTTGCCGCCCAGCGCCCCGGTCGCGAGGATCTGGAGGAGAGCCTGGTGGCGCGCGGGTGTTTGTGGGGTTGAGCCGGCCGGAGAAGGCGGCATGACGGATTTTCGCTTCCAAGAACCGCTGTGGCTGTTGCTGTGGCTCCCGCTCGTGATTCTGACGCGGCAGTTGATCGCCCGGCGGCGGCGCCTGCGCCGTGGTGTTTTCGGACGTGCGCCTGGTGGCCGCCCTGCCCGTCACGCTGCGCGTTGCGCGTCAAGCGATGGCTGCCCTGGATTCGCGCCGCCGGCACGGGGCTGGTGATTCTGGCACTGGCTCGGCCGCAATTGGGGGAAGAAGACTTTCGACTGCGCGGAGGGGATTGCGATCCAGATGTGCCTGGACCGCTCGGGCTCGATGCAGACCGCGGATTTCACCTCCGACGGCGAGCGGATCAGCCGTTTGGAGGCGGTGCGGCGCGTGTTTCGCGACTTCGTCTTGGGCAAGGGGCGGTTGGGCGGCCGCCCCAACGACCTCATCGGCCTGATGGCGTTCGGCGGCTTCCCCGAGAACAAGTGCCCGTTGACGCTCGACCACGAGGCGCTTCTGGAGAGTCTCGACACGGTTTACGTGGCGCGGCCGCCGTCGGATCCCGTGGGACGGTCGATTGCCCAGCGATTTCTCGCTGAAGAGTCGGCCACGGCCTTGGGCGACGCGGTTGCGCTGGCGGTGGATCATCTCCGCCAGGTCGTGGCCAAGAGCCGAGTGATCGTGCTTTTGTCGGACGGCCGGCAGACCGCCGGGGTCGTGCAGCCCGACGAAGCCGCCTCGGCCGTGCGCGCCTACGGGGTTCGCATCTATGCCATCGGCGTGGGCAGCGCGAGGATGGCGTCGCTGCCGTGTGCGACTCGTTTGGGCGGACCACCTACGTGCCGCGCAACGTGGAGCTGGACGAGCCGACGCTGCGCTTGATGGCCCGCGTATCGGGCGGGCGCTACTTCCACGTGCGCGATGCGCAGACCCTGGAGGACGTGTATGCGGAGATCGATCGGTTGGAGAAGACTGCGTCGGAGGGCCTGCGCGTACAGCCAGTACCGCGAGTTGTACTTCGTGCCGACGCTCCTGGGAGGTTTGCTCATCGTGCTCGAGATTACCCTGACCGCCACACGCTTCCGACCGATGCTGTAATGGGCCCTGTACTGTTCGCAGAACCAGTGCGAACAACGGGAGCCCGGTTTCCCGGGACAGAAAGCCTCGAATTGTTCCACAATCAACAACGACATCCCTAATGGTCTGGCAATACCCCACGATGCTTGCGGGGCTTGGTCTTCTGCCGCTGGTGGCATGGCTGATGGTCCGCGGCGCACCGCAAGCGATCGGCCGCCAAGGCGCGGTTTGCCGAGGCGACGATGGCGCGTTGTCTGGTGCCGCGCGTCGGCGGCGCGGCGCGATCCAGGCGGCGGCTTTGCTCGGTGCGCTGGGTTGCCTGATCGTGGCGGCCGCCCGGCCCCGCTTCGGGACCGCGGTCGAGCCAAGCCTGCGTCGCGGGCTCGATCTGGTCGTGCTGCTGGACGTTTCGCGTTCGATGACCGCCGAGGACGTTCACCCCAGCCGGCTCGAACGCGCCAAGGCGGACGTTCGCCGGCTCGTGGAGCGGTGTCGCGGCGACCGCGTGGGGTTGGTCGCCTTCGCCGGCCGTGCGGTGGTGAAAGTGCCGCTCACCGTGGACCGCGGCTTCTTCCTCGGGGTGCTCGACAGTGTGGACACGCGGATGCCTACGTCGGCGGCACGCGGATCGGGGATGCGATTCGCCGCGGGCTCGACCTGTTGCCAGTGCGCCGCGACCGCGCCGCGGTGATGCTCTTGATCAGCGACGGTGAGGACCACGCGTCGCGACCCGAGGAGGCTGCGCCTGTGCGCGGCCGAAGGGGAAGTGCGGATCTTCACCCTCGGCTTGGGCGACGCTCGGGTGGGAACGCCGATCCGGCCGCAGGAAGACTCTTCGACGGAGCCCTATCTGAAATATCGCGGCGAGGTCGTCCGCTCGAAGATGGACTCCACCCTGCTCGAGCGAATCGCCGAACTCACGCGCGCCGCGTGCATCTCCGCCGGCACCGAGCCCTACGATTTGGCTCGACTTTACGACGAGCATCTGGGCGAACTGCTTCGGGGAACGGTGGAAGTCCGGCACATGCAGCGCTATCGCGATCGCTTCGGCCTGCTGCTGGGCTTGGGGGTGTTTTTGCTTCTGGCCGAAATGGTGCTGGAGCTCCCGGGCGGCGCACCGCTTGGGAACGGACCCTCGGGTAAGGCAACGAAGAAAGCCGTGGGCCTGCGTGTGCTCGCGATCGCCGCGGCCTTGCCGCTTTTGGGTGGAATTGCGATGGCCGGCCCGCGCGACGCGGTGCGCAAGGCGAACGAGGGGATGGTTGCCTTCGAGGCAGGCCGCTATAGCGAAGCGGCCTCAGCCTTCGAGGAGGCGGAGAAGGCCCTGCCCAAGGAATTGGCGATTACCTTCAATTGCGCCGCGGCGCTAGCGGCCGAAGGCTACTCGGACCAGGCGGCGGCGCTTTACCAACGCGTTGCCCAGTCGGCCGATCCGCTCCTGGCGGCGCGGAGCCATTACAATGCGGGTTGCATGGTTGCCGGCCGTGCGCGGGCCGGCGCTGGGCGATCGGCCGGAGGACTCGCCGCGCGAAGCACGCGCGGCGGGGCGCAAGATCTGGAACAGGCGATTGGGCACTTCCGCGACTGCCTGGCGAAGAATCCCGACCACGCCCCGGTGCGCTACAATCTCGAGCTGGTACGCTCGTGGATCGCACGGCTCGAGGCAATCGACGACCGCGATGCACCGAGCGAGAGCTATACGGCCTTGCTGGAGCGGACGTTGGCTGCCCAGCAGCGTCTGGCGCGGCAGTCGGAGGATATGGTCCAGCAGGCCAGCGCCGTCGCGGGCAAAGAGCCGAGCGCCGCCAAACCGTCTTCGTCGGCCGCTGCGCTGCCTTCGGGCGAGAATTCCCCGGAGAAGCCTTCGGGGGCGGAGTCGGCGGCGCCGCAGCGCGACGCCATGGGTCAGGCGGCCGGGGCACAGGAGGCCGTGCGCCGCGACGCGGTGTCGTTGGCGGTGGCGCGGCCGAGGAACTCAAGCAGGCCGCGGGGCAGGAGCGTTTCCCGGAGGGAATGCGGCGGTCGATGCAGAGGGCGCTGGAATTGGGCCCTCACGCCCAGGAGGCAGCACGCTCTGCGGCCGAGCACCTCCGCCACCGCCGACCGAGCAACGCACTGTTGAAGCAGGAAGAGGCGCTGCGATCGCTCCGGGCGATGGCCGAGCCGCTGGCCCGGCGGAGCGAAGCGACCGGTGTGCCGGGACCGACCGACCCGGCTCCTCAGACTTCCTCGAGTGCGTCCGCATCGGCGAAGCAGGACGGCAAGTCGGGTTTGGCATCTCAAGGCGAAACGGCTGGGAGTTCGGCGCCGGCGAATGCCGAGACGCGAGATTTGGCCCAGGAGGATGCGGAGGAAGCGATTGCCGATGCGCGGCAACGGCAGCGGCAGAAGCAGTTGATCGACCAGCAACTGCGCCGCTTCTACTTCCGGCCAGAGAAGGTGGAGAAAGACTGGTAGGGACCTCGCGCGGCTGGGGGGCGCCTTGCCACGGTCTTTCGATCTTTTCTACCTTTTCTATGACGCGGAGCTCGAACGCCGTACGTGCCGGCGCGGCGGCTTCCCCTGGTTTGTCCGCAGATTCGTGGGTATCCTGGGAGCTGCGCCGAGCCCTCCGCCACCGCGTGGGGAACCGACGGTGCGATTCCCCGACCGAGGACCGATCGATGGCGTTGGCACGCGATACCCTGGAGAAGCTGTCGAAGTTCGACACGCCGACGATCTGCAACGTGATCGAGCTGTTCGACGTCCGGCCGCGCAGCACGGGCTACATGGATGGGCGGATCCGGCGCGTGCTTTCCGGAGCTGCCGCCGATGGTCGGCTTCGCCTGCACGGCCGCCTTTCGCAGCGGCGCCCCGCCGCGCGGCGGCGACGCCTACGGCAGCTTCGATGGAGCAGATGCGTCTGGTTCGAGTCGCTGCCCGGTCCGGCGGTCATGGTCTTTCAGGACCTCGACGATCCGCCGGTCGGGGCCACGTTCGGCGAGGTGATGTGCTCGATCTACCAGCGGGTTCGGCTCAAGTGGGCTGATCACCTCGGGCGCCGGCCGCGACCTTGCTGCAGGTGCAGGCTCTGCGTTATCCGGTCTTCACCGGCATCGACGATCTGCGCCCACGCCTACTGCCACTGCTGCACTTGGGGCTGCCGGTGCGCGTGGGCGGACTGGTGGTCAACCAGGGCGACCTGCTGCACGGCGACGCCAACGGCGTGACCAGCATTCCGCTGGAGATCGCCGCCGAGGTGGCCGACGCAGCGGATGAATTCTGCGACGCTGAGAAGATCATCATGGGCTACGCGCGATCGAGTGGGCCGAAGACGTGTGAGGGGCTCGCTCAGGTGCGCAAAGAGTTCAACGCTGCGTTGGAGCGTCTCAGGCGTCGAATACGGGCTTGAGTGCTGCGGGCTGGATTGCCGCGCGCGGCGGCAAGGGTGTGCCGGGCGGCGCTCGATGGGGGTAAAACGGACCGGGCGAGCCGATGGGGCGGCTCGCCCGGCAGGAGTCGTCGCGATGCGCGGGCGATGGCCGCCCGCTCAGTCTTCGATCAGGTTCTTGTGGATCTCGAGGATGTCCTGCAAGACGTATTTCTCGGGGAAAGGTTCGTCGCGCCGCTCAAGGATGCGGCGGTAGCGTTTGGTGATCTCGATCAGGTCGCGCCCCAGGGATCCTTCTTCCTCGAGCGCGGGCCACGCTTTGTTGTCGAGCACGGTGCGCCAGAGCTTGAGTCCTTCGTCGTAGCGTTTCTTCGCCGTGTCGAGATCTCCCTTGGCCATGGCCTGGTCGCCGAGGTAGATCGCCTTGTGCGCTTTGCGCGTGACGCTCTGCTGCTCGACCTGGGCATGGAGGCGCCAGTACTCGTAGTTGACGATCACTCGGTAGATGTCGATTTCGGCGGCCTTGGCCTCGAACTCCATGGCCTGTTTGGCCAGATCGAGGGCCTTGCCGAAGAGAGCGGAATTGGAGATCTTCTGCGCCACCTGTTCGTGGGTGATGACCGTCTCCAGGTCGGCCTTCATTCCCGCCTCGAACAGCTCGCGCGTCGTCCGTTTTTCCCTGGGGGTGTCGAAGGCCTGGCGTTCTAGGGGAGTGAGCTTGGCGAGGCGTTCTTGGAGGACCTTTTGCCGCAACCCCGGCTCCAGTTTCTCGAGTTCGGCGACCCGCTTCTTGGCCTCGTCGAGGAATCGCTCCTTGTCGTTCATGCGGATGGTGACGCCGGGTTCGTAGGTCGGCAAGCTACGATCGCCGTATTGATACCATTCGTCTTCGGCCTGTTTCCAGGCGAGAAATGCCTTTTCGTCGAAGACGCCGTCCTTCTCCAAGGCCTCGGAGTAGTTCATCTGGGACATGGGGCGGTGGGAGTAGAAAAGGACCGGCGTGGACTTCCTCAGATCGGCGCCCTTGTCGACCATGTCTCGCGACAGGGCGAACCACTCCTTGCCGACCAGCCAGTTGTCGCGGATGTCCTCGGGGCGAGGATCGTTGTAGCGGCGGAAGAATTCGTCGTCCTGCTTGAAGAGGCGGCGGAACTGCTTCGACTCGTCGGCCCGGCCGATCTTCTGGGCAATGAACCAGCCGACGTCCCAGACCAGCATGGGCTCGTGCTGGTTGTAGCGGATGCCTTCGCTGAGGAAGTCGATCCCCTTGATCACCCAGCGGTAGCGCTCGCGGTAGTCGTCGAACTCGGCGGAGACGTTGTAGGAGAGGTTCCAGGCCTGGAATCGCCAGACCTTGACGAAGTGCGGCTCGAGCTTGGTGATCTGCTTGAGCGTGGCGGAGAGGTTGCGTCCAGTCCTTCTTCATCTTGTAGTTGTTGGCCTTTTCCCAGAGGATGTTGGCCGCCACGCCCCGCATGCCCGAGCGTGGCCAGCTTGATCGTTTCGCTGGCCGGATCGATCTCGCCCAAGTCGGATTCGCTGAAGCCGTGCTCTGCTACGGAGCTGGGCGAGCAGGCCGCCGGGACTCCCCGTGCGTCTCCCCGATATCCGACGGTCGCGGGCTGTCCGAGCCAGATCAGCAGCAGGAGCAGGACCACGATCGCCGACCAGGTAGACGATCTTGCGGACAAAGGAGCGTTGCGGATTCATCGCGCCACCTCGCGCGTCTTCAGGAAGAAGTAGCCGGCCACGAACACCGGGATCAGGAAGGCCAGCATGCGGACCATGGGAATGGCGATGTAGGGGTCCCAGGAGATGTCGAATCCGTAGGCGACCCAGGTCGCATAGCTGAAATCGCCAGAACGGCGGGAGGATGGCGGAGATCACGCCCAGGCCCGCCTTCGCGCGACCGGTCGGCCATTTTGGCCAGCGTCGGTCCGCAGCCCGGGGTCCAGGTCGACCATCAGGTTCTCCTGGCGTCACCAGGCGGATGATCGACTCGAACGGACCGCCGCCGAGGACCTCGCTGTCGCGACAGTTGCGCCAGGAAGTCGCTGAAGAACCCGCCGACCAGCGCCCCCAGCGTGGCGATCATCGCCACCGGACCGCTCAGGAACGTGCTGAACATCACGCCGAAGCCGATGACCAGCACCATCTGCAGCCAGATGCCCAGGTAGCCCTTGAAGAAAGTTGACGCTGAACGGGGCGTCGGCGGCGCGCAGATACAGGTCGGCCTGGCCGGCCCCGAAGTACTGCGACGGCTCCAGGCAGCGCAGCCAGAGCTCCACCTCGCCGTCGGCCACCAGGTCCTCGAACAGGTCGAACTCCTTCTGCTCGGCCAGGCGACTTGTCGAGCGCTCTGCGCGGCGTGAACTCCGCGCCGTCGCGGCGTGTCGATCTTGCGCTGCGACCACGTCTGGCGCTGGAGAACTTGGTGATCTTCCGCGGCACGAGCAACCGCAGCGTCACGAAGTCCTTCGACTCGAAGATCTCCACCTCGACGGTCAGGCCGGTGCTGCGGGTTGCGCAGCGACAGACTGCCGAGCACCCCCTTCTCGATGTCTCCCTTGTAGGTGCGGAAGACCTCGATGTTCATCTCCACCGGCAGCCCGTCGGGGAAGCGGTCCTCGGTGATGTTGCTGGAACGTCCAGATCGCCGCGGCCGGGCTGCCTCCCTGGATGAAGCTGCGGTACATCCACTCGTCGCCGACGTTGATTCCCTTCTCCGCGTCGGTCCCCGCTGGTGTCGCGGAAACGGAGCTTGCCGTAGACCGGCACGCGGGCCAGGAGCATTCCCTCCGGGCCGCCCAACGTGTAGCTCTGGTCGCCCGGCCGAGGAATCGACCGTGACCTCGTGCCAGTGGCCGGCTCCGTCTCGACGTGCGCCGTGCCCGGCCGGATCGACGTACAACCTTGTGGCGGTGCCCCTGCGATCGACTCGGTGTAGCCCGGACACGATCGCCTTGCCCGACGCCGCCGGCGCTGCCGGCTTGCAGGTTCGTCCGCCGTCACCGTCGTGCGTGTGCTCCAGGCCGCGGACCACGAAGACGTAGCTCACCACGCTCATCACGCACCAAGCAGGGCCGTGCCGACGATCGTGAAGCCCAGGATCCGCCCCAGCACGATCTCGCTGGGCCGCACCGGCTTGGTCACGACCGTGTGGAGCGTGCGGCTCTGGATGTCGGCCGGCAGGCTGAACGCGCTGAGGAACAGCGCCAGAAGCAGGACCAGGTAGCTCGTCGCCGTCAGCACGAAGCTCAGGTAGAGCCGGGCCGGATCGGTGCTGCCGGGGTCGAGGAACCAGCCGGCAAACAGCAGCAGCAGCGACGAACACGGCGAAGACCACCACGACGCGGCGGCGGATCGATTCCTTGACCGCCAGCCAGGCCAAGGCCCCGACGCGCCGCGGCGACATGCGCACCAGGTCGCGACAGCGCCATCGCGCAGCGACTTCGACCGGTGATCCGCCCCGCGGCGACCGGCCCGTAGCGCATGGCCATCACCAGACAGCCGAAGAGCAATCGCGGCCGGCGATCAGCACGCCGACCACGAGCAACCAGATGCGCCCGCCGCCGGCCGGAATCCACTCGGAGAAGGGCGGCAGCGGGTTTTCAATGACCATCGGCGCGCCCCTCCTCGCACGCGCCGGCCCGGATGCGCCTCGCTCTCGCGAATGATGTTCAGGAACAGCTCCTCCAGCGTGGTGGTCGGATTGCCGATCGGACAGCACGTTCCGCCCCGTGCCGCTCGATGACCTGCCGGATCTCGGCCTGGCGGCCTCGCTCAGGCTGCGTGGTGCGGATCTCGGTCACGTCGCGGACCTTCAGCAGGCTGTCGACGCGCCCCAGCTCCTTCAGCTCGCCCTGGTAGAGGATGCCGATCCGGTCGCACACGTCCTGCACGTCGGCCAGCAGGTGGCTGCACATCAGGATCGTCTTTCCCTCGTCCTTGAGCTGGAGGATCAGGTCCTTCATCTCCCGGCGTGCCGATCGGGTCCAGGCCGGTCGTCGGCTCGTCGAGCACGATCAGCTCGGGGTCGTTGATCAGGGCCTGGGCCAGCCCGATGCGCCGCGTCATGCCCTTGGAGTATTCCTTCAACTGCCGCCGCTTGGCCCAGGCCAGGCCGACCATCTCGATCAGGTCGGCGGTCCGCTGGCGCCGCAGCGGGGCCGACATGTTGAACAGCCGGCCGTAGAAGTCGAGCGTCTCTTCGGCGTTGAGGAACCGGTAGAGGTACGACTCCTCGGGCAGGTAGCCGATCCGCTCGTTCTTGGTCACGTCGGTGGCGTCGCGGCCGAACACGAGCGCCTGGCCGCTGGTGGGGAAGAGCAGCCCGAGGATCAGCTTGATCGTCGTGGTCTTGCCGGACCCGTTCGGTCCCAAGAGCCCGAAGATCTCTCCCCGGCGAATCTCCAGGTCCAGCGCCTTCAGGGCCCGCACCTTCTGCCGGCCCCAGAAGTCGCGGTAGACCTTGGTCAGGTTCCGGGTCTCAACGATAATTTCTGACTGCATACTGTGTTGCCTCGCGGATGCGCAACCCTAGACTAGCCCTCTTTACGGTGCCCCCGTGCCGTCAGTTCGCCCCTTGGCGGGTTCTCGGTGAAAAAACTAGGATTCGTGGAGACGCCGCATACCCTCAGTCTCCTCTTGTACCGCACGAGGGTGGGTCGTCTATAATTCGCGATGGGGGGCGGCCCGGCGACAGCACTCGGTCCGCCGTGTACACTGGCCAATTCCAAATTCCTGCTCCGTGGTAGCTTCTGTCATGGCTTCTGCGACGCCGCCGGATCCCTCCGCCCCACGCTACGCTTCCGCGCTTCGCTATTTGAGCGATCGCATCGACTTCGAACGCGCGGTGGCGATGCCCTACCACGGAAGACAATTCAAGCTGGACCGGATGCGGGAGCTTTTGGCGCGGCTGGGTCAACCCCAGCAGGGGATGCCCATCGTCCACGTTGCCGGAACCAAGGGAAAGGGATCGACGGCCGCAATGGTGGCGGCGGGGCTGTCGGCGGCCGGGTGGCGGACGGGGCTGTTCACCTCGCCGCACTTGGACCGGATCGAGGAACGCATGGCCGTAGACGGCCGACCCTGCACGTCCGACCAACTCGCCGACCTCGTCGAGCGCGTGCAGCCCGCGGTCGAAGCCATGGATGAAGCGGCCGCCCTCCATCCGTTCGAGACCGGACCCACCTACTTTGAAATCAACACGGCGATGGCTTTTTTGCACTTCGCGAATTCGCAGGTCCGCGCAGCCGTGCTGGAGGTGGGATTGGGGGGCCGGCTCGACTCGACCAACGTTTGCCAGCCGATGGTCTCCGTGATCACCAGCATCAGCTTCGACCATATGCGGCAACTGGGGAATACCCTGGAGGACATTGCTCGGGAGAAGGCGGGGATCATCAAGCCGGGGATTCCGGTGGTGAGCGGAGTGACCGATCCGGGCCCACGCGACGTGATCCGCGACGCTTGTCGCCAGCAACGATGCACCCTGGTGGAACTGGGGAAGGATTTTGACTTCGAGTACCGCGCCCCCCACGGCCTGGAAGCGGCACAGGAGCTGGGCTGCATCGACTACTTCTACAACGTGGGGGGAGCCGAGCACACGCTTCGCGGCGTAGCCCTGGGCCTGCTGGGCCGGCACCAGGGCGCCAACGCGGCGGTGGCCTTGGCCGTGTTGGCCCAGTTGCGCGCCGCGGGTTGGGAGATTCCAGAGCCCGCAGTGCGCCGCGCCCTGGCGGAACTCGTGTGGCCTGCGCGTGGAAGTCGTCGGCCGCCGGCCGGCGATCGTGATCGACGCGGCGCACAACCGGGCTTCGGTCGACGCCCTGATCCGCGTGCTCGAGGAAAGCTTCTCGCCCCGGCGGCGTTTCCTGGTGTTCGCCACCACCCAGGAAAAGGACATCCCCGGCATGCTGGCCTGTCTTCTGCCGGCGTTCGACGAGGTCATACTCACGCGGTACCTCGACAACCCCCGCGCGGTTCCCGTCGAGGAATTGCAGGCCGCGGCGGGTGAAATCACGGGGCGCACGTACCGGATTTGCTCTACGCCTGCGGAGGCGTGGGACGAAGTGCGCGCGTGCGCCACGGCCGACGATCTGATCTGCGTGACCGGTTCCTTCTTTATCGCCGCGCAGATGCGCCGCGAGATCCGAAGTCGGCCGGTCGGCCGCGGGTCGGATCCATAGAACCGATTCAGGAACCGTTGCTACGGCCCTGTGCGGCCGGGGAATTTGGGGCGGCACGCGGATCTGGAATTGGCCCATAAGGGGCGCGCGGGAGGATGGAGCAGGGGTACATACCTGGGAGCATCGAGGAGGACGAGCATGCAATGCAAACGAACCTGCGGTCCGGCCTGGGCGGCCCTGGGAATTTGTCTGGGGCTGGCGTCGCTGGCTGCCGCGGAGGAGAAGGCGGATGCCGATCTGTCGTTGCTCGAAGACAAGGTCGCGCTGTTCTTCGACGGCGTGGCGACCGGTCGCGCGCAATCGGCCTATGCCGAGTTGCTGGCCGGCGGCCCGCTGGCGCGGGAAGCCGAGGGGATCAAGGGGTTGGTCGAGAAGACCGACGCGCTGAAAGAGCGATACGGCGATTACCGCAGATTCGAGCGCGTGGCGTCCCGGCGCGTGGGGTCCGACGTGGTGCTCATGAAGTACCTCTACAAGTGCGAGCATTTCCCCGTGGTTTGGCACTTCACCTTTTACCGGCTGCCGCCGTGCGCCAGCGGCCCTCCCTCGGATAGCGGCAGCGGCTGGCGCGTGATTAGCGTGCGTTTCGATACCGACTTGGAGGCCCTGGCTCGATAGGCCGATCGCTCAAGCCGAGCGCAGCTCCGCTTTCACGTCGTCCTTCACGTCGTCCGTCACCGCGTCGGAAATCTCGGCCCATGCGTAGGCGCCTACGGCTCCGTGGCCACAGTTTACCACGAGCGAATGGCCCAGGCGCTCGAGGGTGCGGCCTTCGTGGATGTGTCCGCAAAACACCAGGGCCGGTTCGGCCGTCTCGATGAATCGGCGAACCGCCGTGCTGCCCGCATGCTGCCAGAAGAGGGTGTGGTCGGCTCGCGTGCCGTGGGGAGGCACGTGAGCCAGCAGCACGCGGTGCGGGGCGTGCTCGATCTGGGCATGGCCCGTTTCCAGGGCCGACGCCATTTCCTCTTCGGTCAATTGATACATCCCTTTCTTCCAGGGCGGCGTGGCCGAGAGGCCATGGAGACCGACGGAACCGAGCAGGCACCCGCGCGCGTGCAGCGACACGCCCATCTCGACGAGCCGGCGGTCGATGGCCGCCGAATCGCAATTTCCGGCCACGGCAAGCACGGTGGGGGCACCCTGGCGTGCCAGTTCGACGACCTTCTCGGCGTCGATGGGGGAACCGAAGTGGGTGATGTCACCCCCGAGAAGGATCGCGTCGGCAGGACCGGCGTGGGCGAGGATGCGCGCGAGCGCTGCCAGGCGGCCATGCAGGTCCGTAACGCAGAGAATCCGCAGCATGGTCGGTCTCGACGCGGTGTTGGTCCGGCTTGCAAAGCGGCTCCCAAGAGCAGACACTATAGTTTTGGGCCTTGTTTGCGTTAAGGCCAGGGCCCCTGGTTTCGGCCGAAATCCCTGAATCCGTGAAAGGGTCGCGAGCACCGCAAGGTGAATGATTCTCGGACCCCTCCAGCGCAGGAGGATGGACCGCTTGAGCGAGCATGAGATAACGTCGCTGTCGTCTTCCGAGCAGCAGCAAGGCGATTGGGACGTGCAATATCGTGAGGGCACCCCTCCCTGGGAAACCAACCGGCCCGCGGCCGAGTTGGTGCGCCTGGTCGAGCAAGGGGTGCTCAAACCCTGCACGACGCTCGAACTGGGCTGCGGGACGGGCGCCAACGCGATCTACCTGGCCAAGAAGGGTTTTGAAGTCACCGCCGTCGACTGGTCGGCGACGGCCATCGAGCGGGCGCGCACGCGGGCCGAGCGCGACGACGCCCTGTTGCGCATTGTTCTGGACGACATCTTCGATTTCTGCCGCCGCGCCGGGACGTTCGACCTCGTCTTCGACGCGGGGTTCTACCATTTCATTCGACGCAAAGAGTTGAGCCGGTTTCTGGATCTTCTCTGGCACATCACGCGTCCGGAGTCGTACTATCTGACTTTGGCGGGGGCCGCCGACGAGACCAGCCAAGGCGGCCCGCCGCAGGTCTCCGAAGACGATCTGCGCTGGGAATTGGGGCGCTGTTCGAGCTGGTTTCGATCAGCCCGTTTCGCTTCGAGAGTCCCCGCGATGAACGCGGATACCCGGGGTGGTCCTGCCTGATGCGACGGCCGGTTCCGGCTACGGGCGCCGGCGATGGTGGCTCGCACTGAGCCTCATGCCTTCTACTGGGAACTTGAGCAGCAAACAGAACTGCGAAGGAGCATTGGCGATGAAGAGAATAGGCGTATGGGGGCTCGCCCTCGGACTCACCGTGATGTTGGGAATTGTGGGTTGTGGCAAGGGCAGTTCCTCGTCGCCTCCGCCTCCGTCGGGGCCGCCGCCGGGCATGATGATGCCTCCGCCCCCTCCCGCGCTCAGCCCGAGCCGAAGAAGGAAGAAACCGCGAAGGCCGAGAAAGACAAGGGCGACGACTCCGACAATCCTTGGGCCGGCGAGAAGAAGACCGTTCGCGGGGCCATCGGCAAGGCGCTCTGCGCGGATTCACCTCGGGTGGCAAGGGCGCTGCGGGGAAGCAGGAGGAACTTCCCACGTTTGCCAAGTGAGCGCGTCGCGCGAATCGTGCTCAGCGAGTATATACTTGGCATGCCGGGTGGTGCGTTAACTCCGGGGAAGGAAACGTGATGGCCGACGATCTGTCGCATAAGAAGGATGAAGCGATTCGCCTCTTAGGGAACGTCGGGCCGGAAGCAAAAAAGCTGGAAGACCTAGCCAACCAGATTGGCCAGTATGTGCGCTTTACCAGCGATATCGCCGGTCCGGCCAGCGAAATCCTCAAACTGGCCCCGCCGGAAAGTCTGACCTCCGAGCAGTGGGACGGTCAGATCGGTGGCTTGAAGGCGTGGCATAGCAGCGTGCGGGGCCTTCAGGCGGCCGTCACCAACGTCAACCCCTTCGTCGCCATGTCGCAGGCCGCTGCCAATAGCGCCGTCAGCGTCGTGATGGTGGTCTGGACCCGGTGTCCCGTCACGCCCCCACCAGAGGCCGAGAAGGCGCGGATGACCTTGTTCCAGACACTGGAGCGTTTCCCGCTCCTTGATAAGGCGGCGGCCTCGCTACGGCGGCTCGGGCTGGATGTTCGCTCCGGAAAGAACGCCCCGGCGACGCTGCTCGAAGAAGCCAAGAGTGCGCTCGAACGACCGGTGTATGAGGACGGCGGCGCTGTTGCTGTGCTGATCTGCCTACGCGAATGCATCGACGCCTCGATCACAGAGATGGTTCGCCGGCGTCCGAAGCAGGAGCCAGTCGCGAGCGGTTGGAAGGGTAAAGTGGCCGCGATTGGCCGGCAGTCTGCCCGTCGTGGCCTTCTGGACGATCACTTCCACCGCGTCGGCCAGGAAATCGAGAGGATCATGAACGATTTGTCCGGGGCCAAACAGGCGGCGATGCCGCGAGCGCGACTGCAGGAACAGTTCCATCAAGGCCTACTGGCCCTCAACTCACTCTTGGACAGCATCGATGAATCGCTACTGCGAGTAGCGTCGGTGGTGTAGCGATGCACCCCGCGTTGGGGGCGGGGGTATTGAAGTCGAGTCCTGCCGAGAGGTGGCTGCAATGGCCACGCAAATGATTCTGCGACTGACCGGTGAATAGAGGAAGGCCGGTCAATATGGCTGATGAGGCGCAAGTGTGCCGTTGGCTCCGCCAGTGCTCTCGAATACAGCTCTCACCGAGTGATCAATGGATTGGTTGGGAAAGCACTGGGCAAAGCCAGTGCCACCAACCCGCGAGACAAGCCGGCCGCCAACGAAAGCCACGCGCAGAGGCGCCGCGGGCAAAACCGCGTGCGGTGCGACCGGCGGCACAGGTTTCCGGCGATGGGTAGGCTCAGCCGCGGGGCCGTTTTAACCCCGGAGTCTGCCGTTTCAGTTGAGAACATCATCGTTTCCGCCATTATGTGTCTGTAGCACTACGTATACCATGACAGGTCTTATGACTGCCCTTATGCCGCACCACCTATCGCTTAGCCCGCGTATCCAGCGTCTCGCCTTGTTGCCACCCGTGCTTCTCGCCGCCGCACTCCTGCCGTGCCTCTCGGCGTTCGGCGCGGAGAGGTTCCCGCAGTGCCTGCGGAACGGAGATGCCTTCCAGGTCACCGTTGACACTGCGAAGGTCACCTGCCCCGTGAACCGGCGCGTGATGGGCTTCTCGTTCCACAACATGTGGGATTACACGCCGCTCTACTCCCTCCGCACCGGGGAGTGGATCGTGAGCGAGTCCGCGGAGAAAGCGATACGAGATCTGCATGTACCGTTCGGACGCACGCTCTGGGTTGATCCTGCTTCCGCTGGTGGGGCGGACTTCGGCGTGAAAGGGGGGATCGATCGGGCGGCCGAGATGTGCCGGCGCTTCGGCATCCCCCAGGAGCAGTTCGTGTTGGAGGTCGAAGGACAGGAGCAGCGCTGGGCGCTGTCGCCGGAGGCCTGGGCGGAGGTGGTGAAGTACTCGCTCTCCAAGGGGTACAAGTTTCGCTACTGGGAGATCTGCAACGAGCCTGGCAACGTGTGGGGGTCCCCGCAGTCCGAGGCGTGGACGCGCGAGCCATACGTGGCGCATGTGAAGGCGGTCTACCCCGCGATAAAGGCGGTGCAGCCGGACGCACTGGTGGGCATCGACAGCGGGCTTGGGCCGTTCAACGGGTGGGGAGCGACTCAGACGGAAGTTCCCATGCTTCGCGAGCTCGCCGGCTGCTACGACTTCGTCGCGCCCCACTTCTACTGCCACCTCCAGAACCTCGACCGGCTCCCCCTGGAGCGCATCACCCTCGGGGGCAATGCGTGGGTGCTCGACTCCTACGTGGTGAAGACGCGAGAGCTGCTGGACAAGTACAACCCGGGCCGGAAGATCCCCATTCTCGACACCGAGTGGGCGATGCACGGTTACAACAGCCGCGACGGCAAGGCTGACACCGCGGAGCGCAATGGCAACATCGCCGGCACGCTGCACCGCGCCATCCGGTTGATCTACTACCTCAACGAGGGCCTACTGGAGAGCGCCGCGCAGTTCCTGGCCATCGCGCCGCGGGACTGCCCAGGCTTCGGCATCGTCGCCCTGAACGATAATCGGGTCTTCCTGCCGTACTACCTGAACTACTACCTGGGTCGGAACGTCGGCGACTGAGGTGGTGGATGTCTCGGGTACCTGCCCCTACTACGAGAAGGCTGGCATCGCCAGTGACTACACCTACACTGGGGCGGTCTATGGCGTGAGCATGCCGAAGGCGCCGGTGCTGGCGACGAACAGCGCGGACGGCAATACCGTCTACCTGGTGGCGGCCAACGGCACTGCGGCGGAGAGCCTGCCGTGCCGGGTGGCGCTGAAGGGCTTCCGGGCGCATGCGGCAAAGGGCAAGCGTCTGTCTGGGCCCGTAGACGGGCCGTCGCTGGTGGAGAAGGAGAGTGACGTGATGAGCGCCCTCCCGGTGCAGGTATCCGACGGCGGCGGGACCATCGAGTTCGAGTGCGCGGCGCATTCGGTCTCGTTCATCGCGGTGAGCGGGGAGTCGGCGCAGTCCCGCAAGGACGGGCCGGCAGTGGCCGAGAGGTGAGAGGCTGTGAATCAAATGCGACTTGTCGGCTGTTCACAGGTGCACGACCGCGAGGCCGGTGAGACCGTCTCGTGTTCGGGCAGACCAGTTCACGGACCACATCGCTCGACCGAACAGGGAACGAACCGAACCATTAAACTGCCTAACTTGTGTCGCTTGCTCGTTTCCTCCGCATCAGCCGCTGCACATTGTCCTTTGGGCTACCGCGGCTCGCAGTGCGACCGCGCATCAGGTTATGGGCCAACGCACGTGTGCCATGGGCTCCGCCAGTGCGCTCGAAGACAGCTCTCACCGAGTGATCAAGGGATTGGTTGGGAAAGCACTGGCAAAGCCCCACCCAGCCGATGCCTGTTGGATGGACGCCGCGCGTAGCTTCGTGTATGTAGCTTCGTGTATGCGGACGCGGCACGCCTTGGCGGGCAACTTCCTGGCGGCTGGCGGGCAACTGCCTGCCAGCCGAGCACGGTTTTGTTCGTGGCTTCGCTATCCCCGGCAGGGCTCAAGCCGGTGACCTTCGGCTCCGGAGGCCGTCCGTTGCCACGAGTCGAAGATCGTTTTGATCTCCGCCAAGACAGCCTGTCTCTCGACAGTCCTCTACTTCTTTGTCTCCTCGATGTCTTCCAGTGCCTTTGCAGCGGCGTCACGGACAATCCAATCCTTGTCATGAAGCAATTCGCTGAGGGCCGGTACCGCAGGTTTTGCCTCAGGCCCAAACTGCCTCAGAGCCTCGGCAGCGTGGAAACGGACCATTGGGTCACTGTCTTGAAGCAGTTGGGTGATACCGGGTATGGTCTGCGGACCGAGCGCCCGCAACGTACGGGCAGCGACTACGCAGAGATTCCAGTCCCCGTCCCGAAGCAATCTGGTCAAGGCCGGTATTGCAGGCTTAGCGTCCGGCCCGATCGCCTCCAGAGTATCGGCGGCCGCCCTGCGGACAAGAAGGTTCTTGTCCTGAGTCGCCTCGGCTAATGCTGGTACCGCAGGTTTTGCCTCAGGCCCGAATTGCCTCAGAGCCTCGGCAGCGTGGAAACGGACCATTGGGTCACTGTCTTGAAGCAGTTGGGTGATACCGGGTATGGTCTGCGGACCGAACGCCCGCAACGTACGGGCGGCGACTACGCAGAGATTCCCGTCCCCGTCCCGAAGCAATCTGGTCAAGGCCGGTATTGCAGGCTTAGCGTCCGGCCCGATCGCCTCCAGAGTATCGGCGGCCGCCCTGCGGACAAGAAGGTTCTTGTCCTGAGTCGCCTCGGCTAATGCTGGTACCGCAGGTTTTGCCTCAGGCCCGAATTGCCTCAGAGCCTCGGCAGCGTGGAAACGGACCATTGGGTCACTGTCTTGAAGCAGTTGGGTGATACCGGGTATGGTCTGCGGACCGAACGCCCGCAACGTACGGGCGGCGACTACGCAGAGATTCCCGTCCCCGTCCCGAAGCAATCTGGTCAAGGCCGGTATTGCAGGCTTAGCGTCCGGCCCGATCGCCTCCAGAGTATCGGCGGCCGCCCTACGGACAAGAAGGTTCTTGTCCTGAGTCGCCTCGGCTAATGCCGGTACCGCAGGTTTTGCCTCAGGCCCAAACTGCCTCAGAGCCTCGGCAGCGTGGAAACGGACCATTGGGTCACTGTCTTGAAGCAGTTGGGTGATACCGGGTATGGTCTGCGGACCGAACGCCCGCAACGTACGGGCGGCGGCAACGCGGACCGCCTCGTTCTTGTCCCGAAGCAGTTCAGTCAATGCCGGTATTGCCTCCAAACCCTTTTTCTTGAATGCATCGGCGGCCGCCTGGCGATGCACCTCGTTCGCATCTTGCAGTTGTGCAGCCCAAGACCGCGGCGACTTTCCTTGATCCGGGAGTTCCTGCGCAAAGCCAAGGCAAACGATTGAGAGACCGATACCCAGAAAGAGCACCAATGGCTTCATCTTCCTTTCCTCCTCTGGCATGCCCGCTGGAACTGCCAGCGGATACGAGTGGATGGCCCGAGGATCGCTTTGCCGAGGAAGGCAGCGATCGGTTCTATTGATGCCGGCGCAGTCAATGTTCGCGGATCCATGCCGGATAGCGAGCCGAAACGGCTCACGATCCGGAGTTCCCCTGGCCGCCCGGCCTTCATCGGCAATGCGGGCCACAATAGTCTTCTGCCGGAAAGTCACATCGTACTCGTCAACAGGCGATAAGACGGGTCGTCACCCGCAAGCTGGTCTCGCAGAACTGTCCTGCGAGTCGCCGTTGTTGGCGGCCACGATTTGCACCAGCGCAGGCTCCTTTCTGAGCGATATCCTATCCCGAATGGCGGCCCGTGTGAGCGCATCCCCCTTCGCCAGTTGTTTATTGGAGGGCACTCGCCTGCCTGTCGGCTACCCGCCGTTCGAGGAAGAACAGGCCAAGATTTGCCAGTAATAAGAGGGTAAAAAGTCCGGCCAAGCCGGTCACGCCGACCGTGAGATCGTTTCCGCCCTGGACCGCAAGAATTGCCAGCCCGAATGTGGCATTGAAGTTGCCGTGGAAGATGGCTGCGGCGATCACCGAATTGCCCCGAAGCGTCATGTATACCAACCGCGGCGAAAGCAGAATGGTCATGACGGTCATCATCAGCCGTGATCCTCGCCGCTGCCTAGGGAAAGCGACTTGCCTCGCCATCGCTAAGCCGCTAGGCTGGCGAGACGTGTGCGGGGTTCTGGTTGTGGCGAGTAGCACAGGCAAACACAATTCTGTTGGTACTGACCGAGTCGCTGAAATGGTTCGGCACATTAACTGGTGGGCTCTTATCGTTTGGGTCGCCGTTCTCGGTCGCAGCGATGCCGCGCCGCCCCTGGGCAAGGCAACCGTTTCTCCGGCCGCCGTGCCGGCGACTTCGGGGTGCTGGCGGCCGACTGGTGGAACGACACTTGGCCGCTGCGTTGTCGCGTACGGCTTCCGAATGGCGTCGCAGCGCAGACCGCAGATTATCGTCTGTCCGTCCGTCTGCAGCTCAATTTCCAGGCCGATCTGGCAGACCTCGGCATCTCGGGACATGTGATTCCGGAGAGCATCCGCGTGGTGCGATCCGATCCGCAGACGGACGCCTGCGGTCCGGACGCTAAACCGCTGCGGATCGCTTTGGAGCCCGATGCTCTCGTCTGGGAAATGCCGGGAGACTCACCGCCCGGCACGTCTCTCTCGTTTCACGTGTACTTCGACGTCGCCGAGTTGGATACCTCGATTCCCCCGTTCATTCGACGCAACGCTCGGACGTGGGAGCGAGTGCCTGCGTCGACGCTCGCTTCTCCCGATTACGCCCGAGATACGTACGGTAAGGCGTGGGATTTCGACCACGGCGATTTCGAGGGGATCGACTCTTGGGGCAATCGGCCCGAGTACGTGCGCAATCGTCAAGTGAAGAACGGCGTGCTGAGCATGGATGTGAAAGAAGATCCGTACTTCATCTGGGGCGACATGTGGTCCAGTGGACAGAAAACCCATCGCAAGGTCGCTATCGACCTCAAGAAGTACCCAATCCTGAAGATGCGAATCCGCCAAAGCTGTCCCTCGGCCGAATGGAAGCTCTACGGCCGAGCGGGATCGCCGAGTCTCATGGAGTACAAGTTCCGCGTGACGGGCACCGGTTGGCAGATCGTACGCGTCGACCTTGTCGAAGAGGCACGCTGGGGCGACGTGCTCGATGCCTTCCGCATCAACACGACCTACGGCGTTGCTGATGCCCATGTGGAAATCGACTGGATCAGCCTGACCAACGAGATCCTCGCCGTCCGCGAGCCGGTGGAAGTGCTGGGGCGGCCGAGCGGTCTGGTCCAGCGAGTCGTGGTCGAACCGGAACGCCTCCGGGTGGAGTGCGGCTCGCATCAGGCAATAACCCTGCGCGCCGTGGATCGGGGCGGCCCCCGTCCGCGGGCAGCCAGTCACCGTGCGTCTGCGCCGACCGGCGATGGACTCCTCTCTGCTCGCCCTCCTTACCGAACGCTGGCCCTCGGTCCTTCTGCCCGCCGTGGGTTGACGGATGCCCAGGGGCGGCTCCAAGTGGGATTGACATCAAGCGGCCGAGTGGGCCGGGAAGCGGAGACGCTCGAAGCCGTTGCCGATTTCGCATCGGTGAAAAGCGAACGCCTGGCAATCGAGACATATGCCGGCGCACCGCATCACTATGAGTTGTCGCCCAGTCAGGCAGTCTGCCTCAGCATGAGCCGATTCCCGCTGCCGCTTCAGGTCCAATTGGTCGACGAACATGGCAATCCGGTGGCTGTTGCGAACCGCAAGATCACACTCACGGGGCCGCCGGAAGCCACTGTCGCGCCAGCGGAAATCATCACGGATTCAAACGGCATGGCCGCGGCGACGCTTCGCGTTAATCCTGCGCCGCTGGGTCTATGCGATCCAAGCCCGCGACACACTCGGCCTTTCGGGCGTTTCGGGGAAGATTACGGTTGCTCTGCAAGGTGGTCGCCCCAACTCGATCCGGCTTTTGCCCAACGGTTACTTCGCCACGGCCGACGGCCGGCCGTTTGTTCCGTTGGGCGGATTCTATGCCAACTGGGTGCAACTGGAGACGGCCGACGGCGAGTGGGGCAAGCTGAATTCGTTCACGGACACCAGTGACGAAGACAAACGCCGCTGGATGAAGTTCCTCCAGGAGAGCGGCGTCGACGGCCATGCGGTTCATGCTCCGCACCCACCGCCGCGCGGCATGGAGCCGATGGACGTCGGCGGCCGTGTGAACCAGACTCTGCTGGCCGAGGCGATGCGCTACATGGACCTGGCGCGGGAGTTCGATCTGAAGTTCCAACTGGTGCTGCACGAGGATTACGGAAAACCGGTGTACTTCGACCGCGACGCATTGGAGCGTTTTGCCTTGCCGGCGTTTGCCGGCGAGGATTTGAGCCGGTTACCGCCGGAGCAGGCTCGATTCCTCCGTGATCGCCGGCTCGTGGCCCCGATCGGCGCGAAGTACACCGATCCCGACGCGATCGCCTGCCAGGACCGCTACGTACGGGAGTTGCTCCCCGCCCTGCGCACCAATCCCCAGGTGTTCGCCTACGAGCTGGAGAACGAGATGGTCGACTGCCCGGCCTCCTGGGCACGCCATGCGATCGAGACGATCCGCGGAATCGATCCGGCCACGCCGGTGTGCGTCAGCCACGGCGGCGGCGGACTCAGCACGGCCGATCCGCTCTGGTGGCATCGGAGCACGCCGATCGATTTCTACAACTATCACCTGTATCCGCACGGCGGAACGACGCTTCCCGAGATCGACTACGGCGCGGCGGTCGACGTGCTCTTGCGCTACGGGCGGATGTGCGGGCCGTCCATGCTCGGCGAATCCTCCGGCGACCAGTTCCGCGCCACCCGAGCGTGGAAACGCGGCGCTGGGTGATGCGGGACATCATTTGGATGGCTTTGACCCAAGGCAGCCCGGGCGTGTTCTTCTGGAACGCCCGAGGGCCCGAGGTCCGTGAGTTCAAACTAGCCCGCGAGGCCATGGCCCAGCTCGATCTGGCCACGTTCGAGCGGGCCCGGCCCGCGATCGGCATCGACGTGCGCCACGCGGTCGCCGACGACAAGTGGTTCCACACCGCGGAGGGAAGACGGGCCTATGCGATGATGGGCCGCTATGCGCAGCATTACCTCAGCGAAGGGGTCGATTTCGATTTCACGCTCGAGCCGGCCAAGTACGAGAGATCACTCACGCTTGCCGAGTTTGCTCCGGTAGAGCCGCCGCAACGGTTCTTCCGTCTTAACCAGGGCTGGCAGCTCAGCTATCTTGCCCGCAAGGATTGGAGAGAAGTGCTCGTTTACGTGAGGAATTACGCCGGAGCGAGGCCGTGGACCTGTGAAATGGACCGCAGCCCATGGACCCAGTACCTCCGCGAGCGCCGCCGCGAACCGCTGCACCTGAAGCTCGATCTTCCTGGAACCTCGTATCACGCCGTGCTCTTTGATCTCGATCGGCAGCTATCGACCACACGCACCGTCGACGCGCACGGGTCGATCGACCTGGGAACCACAGACCACGATTTCGCGATGGTGTTGAAATGGCCTGATGGACCGTCAAAATCCGGGCAGCGACCCTAGGGAGGCATTGTGCGCGCGGGTCATTGTTTGCTCTGCTCGGTTCTCCATAGGGACAACGCGACGTAACCGTTCACGGGGCAAACTCGTCGAAGCGGCGTCTCGCCGCTTCAAAATGGTTGCCCTTTACCGACCCGCGCGTGGGAAACGCAGCCGCTCAGCGTGGCTATCCCGAGGTGTGCACGCTTACCAACGCGACTGTCAGAGCGGGCACTAGGGTGAACGATGAATGCCGGAAATCCCGCGGCGTGAAATGAACCGGCGGAAGCGTACCGCACCGCATCCTCCGCCGCCCAAGTTCGGCCGAGGCCTGGCTGGAGCTTCGCTTTGTGGTCCTTACACGCCCTGACAAGACGGGGACTGGCTCCCGGCGATTCGCGAGAGCCCCCTTGAATTTGCCTTGACCGAGAATGCCTGTCCCCCGTTTTGTCAGGGTCTTTACAGGCCGCGTAACGGGAACTCGATCGTCGTCCGGATCGCCATCTCCGCCAGTTCCATCTGTTTCAGATTGTGGTTCTGCACCTCGGCGCTCACTTGGCATGCGCGAGCGGTAGATAGGCCCAACGATTGGAGGATGGGTTGTGCGCGCTGTGCTCACAAGATAAACGGGCGATTCGGTCAATACCGAGTCATGCGCCGGGAGTTCGTTGCCCATGATGTCGTAGGCGCGGACTCCCGCGGCGAGCGTGAACCGCCGCGTCTGCTCGGTGCCGCACCACGCGATGGCGACCGCGCGCTCTTTGCCGCGGAAGACGTAGGCTCTCAGATCGTCGCGATGGACCGCCTTCACGCACTGCTTCGGGAACGCCGAACAGCCTGGTCAGCGCGGCGACGCCCGCATACATCTTGCGCGGCGCGCCGCCATACGCGAAGAGCATGCCGCCGGCATCGGGATTGTTGATCGTGCCGCACGTGCCCGGCGTGGACGAAGATCTTGCGCACCCCGTGGGCAAAGCCGACCGCGGTGAACTTCACGATGTTCTCGGTCGCCGCCCGCTCGCTGGGCCACTTGCAGCGGTTCATCGTCGCGTCGCCCACCGTCTGCGGCACGCAGGGCGGGTCGTCGTCGGCATAGCAGCCCCACTCGGTGATCCAGATCGGCTTCGGTCCGCCGTGCGCGCGCATCAGTTCCTCCAGCGCGCGGAAGTCGTCCTCGAACGTCTCCGCCGGAACGCAGCGGGTTGTACATGTGCAGGTCGAACACGTCGACAAAGCGCAACCCGCCGCGCTCGATGAACTGGCGCGACAGCTCGTTGTTGACGTTGGCGCTGATGCCCATCACGATGCGGCATTTCGGATCGACCGCCTTCATCGCCCGCCAGGCGGTCTCCAGCAGCCTGCAAGTAGTCCGCCAGCGTGTAGCCGAATCGCTGCGGCAGCGCGTAGGACGTGTAGATCGCTTCGTTGAGGATCTGGTAGGTCGTCACCGGGCGCGGGCTGCTCTGACGATAGTGCCGCACCACCTCCGCCGCGTACACGCCGAAGTCGTTCAGATCCTTCGGCGCAAACGCCACCTGCAACTGGTCGCGGCCGTAGCTGCCGTCGCGGCGCCGCTTGCTCGATCAACTCCGGCTTGGCGGTCGAGTTCCAATGGGCCGACGGGAACGGCAGCAGCACGTCGACCTCGCTGTCCAGCTCGCTGCACGCGATTGATCTGCTCGTCGGCCACCGTCCAGTCGAACCTGCCTTTTTCCGGCTCGACCGTCTGCCACTTCGCCGACCAGTCGCGCCACCACACGATGCCGGCCTGGCGCGCCAGCCGCACCAGGAATTGCCACGGATAGGCATGGTTGAAACCCAGCGGCGAGTCGCTGGCGCTGTCCGGCATGGGATCGATGATCGCGCAGCGCAGCGATTGCGAAGACGTCGGCGTCGTCCAGTTCGCGCGGAAGAATCCCCGCCGATCCTTGCAGACGCTGCCGAGCGTCATACGCTCGCCGGCGTGGGGCGGCAGCGTGATCGTCGGCTGGCTGTCGAACGCCGGACGATCGAAGAAATCGGTCACCTGAAGTTTGCCGCGGACCGTCTGCTCCGAATCCGGTGTTGTTGAACGCGTGGACCGCCATCGCGATGCCGGCCGCAGGGCGTCGTAACGATATTTCCGAGCTCGCTCGTGGCGAGGAACGACTCCACCGGCTGGCGTGGCTCGTAAGCGGTCGGCGCGCTCGCCGCGTTCCAACTGGATTGCGTCGAGCCAGAGGGTGGCCGCGTCGCGATGGGACGCCTCCAAGTCGAGACCGGCGGCGACGAAGAGGAACGGTTCCGTCGGCCTGAAGGTGAATTCGTGGCGCTGCCACTTCCGGCCGACCGTGACCTGCTTGCGCCGCATGCGGTTGGGCGCTTCGATGGCCGCCAGTTGCGCCGCGACGCCCTCCGCGTCGGCGCGCAGGAACGCCGATAACGTCAAGGGCTCGCCGGGCCGCACGCGGAACCAGCCCTGATTGGCGACGAGCACGCGCCGCACCGGCTGGCGAACCGGGGTCGTAATAATCGAAGTAGAACACCGGCATTGTCTTCGGCGAGAGCGCGATCTTCAGGCTGTGTTTGCCGTGCTCCGCCACGGCATCGTCCACAACGCCTTCGAGCCGATAGAGATTGCCGCCCCAGCCCTTGAGGCCGTAGGTATAGCTGCCCCAGTTCGCCCCGCCGCACTCGAAGCTGCTGTTGGGCAGAAAGTTCTTCACGCCGTCGGTGGCGATCTGCGGGAACCACTGCTGGCCGACCGCGGATTCGGCAAGCACGACGTCATCCAGCCAGAGCGTGCCGGTGCTCTTGAACCAGAACTGCAGCCGGCTGGTGGCGGCGGGCACGTCGGCCTTGGCCTGAAACAAGAACTCGAACTGTTGCCAGCGCGGCGACGGCGTGAACGCCTCCGACAAGCCCGCGTTCTCCCAAGGCCGCGTGTTGGAGAGGCCGACTTCGACCGCACCGTGCTTGATGCGATCTGCCTTCGCCCAGAATGCCAGCCGATACCACTACCCCTTGCGCACGCCGACCTTGCCCGTCTGAGCGATCATGGCGTGATCGGCGGGCCCGTCGCCGGCGAACTCGGTGCACTCGAGTTTGGCGCAGCGCCTGCCGTCGCGGCCCACGTCGAGGCTGAGACTTTGTTTGATCGTCGTTGTCCCGCTCGCCGACCAATGGTCGGGAACGCCGGCCGAGATGCCGCTCGATTCAAACGAGCCGTTGGCGACGAGGTTGGCTTCATCGGCGAAGCCGCGGGCAACGATGCTCAGTGCGACACACGTCGTGAGGATCAGCAGTTTCATGATGTTCTCACTTGCTCAAGGCCGAAGGGTGGTTCGGGGGAAATGTGGATCGTGGCGAGCAAGATCGCCGAAACGGCATTCGGTTGAATGCTGCACTCGCAGTGGCGAGGTTCGCCGGGCCCGAGCCAAGCCGCCCCTCCCCGATGCCGCGGCTTGGGTCCGTAAAGCAGTAGCCGTGATCTTCCCGTCAAGTCCAGCTCGGGTGGCTGCCATGTCGTTTGATCCGAGGACCTGACTGCTGGCATGGTAGCAACCGCACGAACGGGCTTCAAGACATGCGTGCCCGCGGCAGGGGTGTCCCTTCGGTGGTGAAACGAGTTGTGCGGAGTTGCCCGTCGGTATACCGCAGGGCCAGTCGGGGCCGCGGTTGACGGCCTTCACCGCGCTTTGGATGGTCTTCTGTCGTCAGAGCAAGCGGCGGACGGCTGAGTGCTCAGCACTAGGTAGATTTCCTAGAGGCCAAGAGAATTAGGCAAATCTTTTGGAGGAATGTTCCTTTCCACTTCCCGGTCGTCGGCGTCTAATTAGCTTCGGAGCGCCGGCTCAAGAGACCGGAGGGCCCATCGAGGGCAGGTTCAGGTCTGTCAGACTGCATGCGGGTTTATTGCTCATAGAGGAGGACATTCCATGTACGATGCGAAAGCTTACTCGGCTGGCAGTGCGACATCGCCGCTGGCCCACACTCAAATCAAGCGTCGCGACGCGACGGAACACGACGTCGCAGATCGAAATCCTCTTCTGCGGCATCTGCCACTCCGATCTCCATGCGGTCCGCAACGAGTGGAGCAGCGTCATGCCCACCGTCTACCCGATCGTCCCCGGCCACGAGATCGTCGGGCGCGTTACCAAGGTCGGCTCGGCGGTCACCAAGTACAAGCCGGGCGACCTCGCCGCGGTCGGCTGCCTGGTCGACTCGGACGGGACCTGCCCGAATTGCAGAGCCGGGCTTGAGAACTTCTGCCCGAACTTGACGCTCACCTTCAACTCGCCCGACAAGCACAACACCGCTCCGGTCACCTACGGCGGCTATTCCGACAGCATCGTCGTGGACGAGCGCTTCGTCCTGCGCGTGCCCGTCCAACCTCAACCTCGCCGGTGCCGCCCCGCTGCTGTGCGCCGGGATCACGACCTATTCGCCCCTGCGCCGCGGAGGCGTCACCCAGGGGAAGAAGGTCGGCGTCGTCGGGCTCGGCGGGCTGGGCCACATGGGCGTGAAGTTCGCCCACGCGTTCGGAGCCCACGTCGTCGTCTTCACCACCTCGCCCAACAAGACGGAAGACGCGATGCGTCTGGGCGCCCACGAAGTCGTCGTCTCCCGCAACGCCGACGAGATGAAGAAGCACGCCGGCAGCTTCGACTTCATCCTCGACACGGTCTCGGCCGAGCACGACATCAACCAATACCTCAACCTGCTCCGCCTCGACGGGAACCTGACGCTCGTCGGCGCACCGCCGAAGCCTCTGGCGCTCTCTTCTTTCGCCCTGATCTTCGGCCGCCGCAGCGTGTCCGGCTCGAACATCGGCGGCATCCCGGAGACGCAGGAGATGCTCGACTTCTGCGGTCAGCACAACATCACCGCCGACGTCGAAGTCATCCCCATCCAGAAGGTCAACGAGGCCTACGAGCGACTGCTCAAGTCCGACGTGAAGTACCGCTTCTCCATCGACATGGCTTCTCTCAAATCTGAATAACCGGGGTGGGACCTCGAAGGAGAACCAATGCAAAGGCGCAAACTAGTGCCGCATCCGGTTCCCGAGTTTCGCGCGGTTCATAGCGCGGTGGTAACACATGTATGTTCGCGCTCATTGTGACATCCGTGTCGTATGTGAGAGCGCCATGGTTCGATTGCGATCTCGCGACGGCCGTTCCGCCACGCAAGATAGCTTTCGATGGCGTCTTGTTGTTCTTGGTGGCTTCGGTAATCTGAGTTATCCAACGCAAACTTTCGCATTGCCGTGAATTGACTCTCGATGCGGTTGAGCCAAGACGCATTGGTGGGTACGAAGTACAGTCTGGCATTGTGAGTCCGGACCCACTGCAAGACGTTCTCGGTGAGATGCGGTCCGTAATTATCCAGGACGAGATGGAGCGTCTCGTTCGGGCGGTAGCGATGACGCAACCATTTCAGAAAAGCCAGCCACTGTTGCCACGTTTTGTGTGCGTAGAACTGACCAAACAAACGTCCGGTTTCCTGGTCGTAAGCAGCCAGGAAGTGCCGCACCCCGCCGTGGCGGCTGTAGGTGGCCCGATGGCGTTCGACCCGCTTCTTTCCCGGCATGGCCAGGCACTGGCCGTGCCGCGGCTGCAAGTTCAAGGGCCCGAATTCATCCACGCAGATCCGCCGACCTCCGTCGGGCCGGCGCCGGTACAGGCCAGCAATGCGCCGGTATTTCGGCGAAAACTCGGGATCGTTCGATTCCTTCCACGTCTTGGTATGCCGCCAGCGAATTCCGTATCGCACCAGGAGGGTATGGAGCCAATCGAGGCTGATGTGGGCCAGAATCTCTTGGCGGACAAGATACTCCCGCAGCTTGGTCAGCGACCACTGGGTCATGCCAATCAGGCTGTTCGGGGAGGAAAGCGCCACCTCGGCGATCTGTTCTACCACATCGGCAAAGAACTTACGTGGTGTGTCGTGGACCTGCCAGTACGGATACCATTCGATGGCTCCCACTCCCCCCCGATTGAAACGATGAATGATCTGGCGCACCCATTGCGAGGTGCGATCGACACGCTCGGCAATTTCCCGATTGGCTACGCCTCCGGAGGAGAGAAGAATAATCCTGGCGTGAGAGCTGTTCACCTGATTGGTCGCCTGCCGTTTCCAACGATTCAACGTGCGCCGTTCCGGCGGCGCAACCGTTCGAGCACGTACGCGATTCATTTTGGGAAGCCTCCTTGTCTAAAGGTTGTTAGACCAACAACCCGACATGGAGGCTTCTTCTATGCCAAATCGATGCCCAATCACGTCTCAACTGATAGCACTGAAAGCACTTGTGCCCGGCGGACGCGAAAGTCATCAACCGGATGCGGCACTAGGAAGACGGAAGTTAGAAGTCTCGGCTCTCGGGCTCGGCTGCATGGGAATGAGCTTTTCCTACGGCCCGCCCAAAGACAAGCAGGAGATGACCTCTCTTCTCCGGGCCGCCGTGGAACGCGGCATCACGTTCTTCGACACCGCCGAGGTCTACGGCCCGTTCATCAACGAAGAGCTTGTGGGCGAAGCCCTCGCTCCCTTCCGCAAGCAAGTGGTGATCGCCACCAAGTTCGGGTTCGACCTGAGTCCTGATTTCGATCCCCGCGGGATGAAGGGTGCGCCGGGCCTGAACAGCCGGCCGGAGCACATCAAGCAGGCCGTCGAGGGCTCGCTCAAGCGGCTCAAGGTCGAGACCATCGACCTGCTCTATCAGCACCGGGTTGACCCGAACGTGCCGATCGAAGACGTGGCCGGAGCGGTGAAGGAACTGATTCAGCAGGGCAAGGTCAAGCACTTCGGCCTTTCCGAAGCAGGAGTGCAAACGATCCGTCGCGCACACGCGGTCCAGCCGGTCACCGCCCTCCAGAGCGAATACTCGCTGTGGACGAGAACTCCTGAGAAGGAAGTGATACCGACCCTCGAGGAACTCGGAATCGGCTTCGTGCCGTACAGCCCTCTGGGCAAGGGCTTTCTCACGGGCAAGATGGACGAAAACACGACCTTCGACAGCTCCGACTTCCGCAGCACTCTGCCTCGCTTCACGCCGGAGGCTCTCAAGGCGAATCAGGCCCTCATCAATCTGCTCGGCAGCATCGCAGAACGGAAGAAGGCGACACCTGCCCAGATCGCGCTCGCCTGGCTGCTGGCCCAGAAGCCGTGGATTGTTCCGATCCCAGGCACCACGAAGCTGCATCGCCTGGACGAGAACATCGGGGCAGTCTCCGTCGAACTCACGCCGGACGATCTGCGTGACATCGACAACGCCGCCTCAAAGATCACGGTGCAAGGGGCTCGGTATCCCGAAAAGCTGGAGCAAATGACCGGTCGCTGAGCGGCACGAGACCGTTCACGGGGGACGATTCCAACAACGGTGATGACTGCGAGCGTCGCGGCGTACGCGGTCAGAACGTGTGCGCAAATCATCGTCACGCGAGCATTCGTGTGGCCCGATGCCCCCCGATTCTCCTGGTCGACGGCGAATCGGTCAAGCCCTCCCTTCCGCGCGCCGGACTGACACTTTCGCCCCGGCTTGTTCCGAAGGAAGGGCACGCGCGCGGCACGACAGACTGGCCCAAAGCGACTGAGCCAAAGGGACTGAGCCAAAGGGACTGAGCAACACGGATACGACGCGTGTCCCGACGCGTTGTCTCAACGGTCAGAATCGCGTGGGCGGCGGCACTAGGATCCGATGGCGTCGGCCGGGTTGGCGATCACCTCTTCGATGCGGATCGCCTTGTGGCCCTTGAAGGCCCCGGCGCTGGCGCGGAACTTCGGCACGCCTTCGACCGTCACCAGCAGCGGGCGTGCGCACGTCCTTTTCCGTGGTGATGATGTCGCCCACGCGCAGCCCGATCAGTTCGCCCGTCGTGATCCGCGTGCTCGCCAGGCGGACTTGCACTTCCACCAGCGAGCTGCGCAGAGTCTGGCTGATCTGCTCGATGCTCTCGGGCGTGGCCGGATCGCCGGCCGTAGGCGACCCAACTGTTGGCCGAGAGCTTGCCGCTGATCCGCTCGATCGAGTTGTACGGAATGCAGAGGTTCACCATCCCGCGGATCTCGCCCAGCGCCACCTCGAAGCTGATCACCACCACGACTTCGTTGGGCGGCACGATCTGCACCAGTTGCGGATTGCTCTCGACGCGGACCACTTCCAGCTTCAGGTCCAGCACGTTCTCCCAGGCGTGGTGCAGCTCTTCGAGGAACAGGCCGGTGATCCGCGAGACGAGCCGCAGCTCGATCTCGGTCAGCGGCCGCCGGGCCATGAGCGCCCACTTCGCGTCCGCCGCCCAGCAGGCGGTCGATGATCGGGTAGAGGATCGAGGGGTTGATGTCGAGGATCAGGTTGCCTTCGAGCGGCTCGGCCTTGAGCAGATTGAAGCAGGTCGGGTTTTCCAGGCTGAAGACGAACTCGCTGTAGGTGAGCTGGTCGACGCTGGTCAGCTTCACCTCGACCATGCTGCGGAGCATGGCCGACAGGCCCGGCGGCGAAGTTGCGGCCGAACCCCTCGTGCAGCGTCTGCAAGGCCCGCATCTGCTCCTTGCCGACGCGCTCGGGACGCTTGAAGTCGTAGGGGGTGATCTTCTCGCGCGGCTTGGGACCGCGCTACCGCGCCTCGCCGCACTGCTCCGCGCTGCCACCGGCTGCCGCCGATCGGCTGCCATGGCGCCGCAACGGCCGCCGTGGCTTCGCCGCCCGCCGCCATTGCGTTGAGCAGGCTTTCGACTTCCGCCTGGCTTAGGACGTCTCCGCTCATCGCTGCGTCCTTGGAGGTCCTGCCCGCACGCGGGCGATCCCGTGTACTTGAAGACGCCGATCCGCACTTCCTATGCGGCACGCGGCGTCGTCGCTTCCCTGACTACTCCCGCACCTGTCCGCTGCCGTAGACCACGTACTTGTAGCTGGTCAATTCGTTGATGCCGCACGGTCCGCGGGCGTGGAACTTGTCGGTGCTGATGCCGATCTCCGCCCCCAGGCCGAACTCGCCGCCGTCGTTGAACCGCGTGCTGGCGTTGACCATCACCGCCGAGCTGTCGACGCGCGCCGCGAACTCCCGGGCCGCGGCCAGGTCGCTGGTCACGATCGCCTCGGTGTGCTGCGAGCCGTAGCGGTTGATGTGCTCGATCGCCTCGTCGAGCGAATCGACGACCTTGACCGAGATGATCGGGCCCAGGTACTCCGCGCCGATAGTCTTCTTCGGTCGCCGGCTTGGCCTGCGGCAACAAGTTGCTGCGTGCGCTGGTCGCCGCGGATCTCGACTGCCCCGCTGCGATGAGCGCCTTGCCCACCCGCGGCAGGAGCGCTTCGGCCACGTCGGCATGCACGAGCAGCGACTCGGCCGCGTTGCACACGCCCATCCGCTGGCACTTGGCGTTGACGACGAGCTGCTCGGCCATCTCGGGGTCGGCCGAGCGGTCGAGGTAGACGTGGCAGTTGCCGGCGTAAGTGCTTGATCACCGGCATCTTGGCCTCGGCGGTCACGCGGCGAATCAGCCCTTCGCCGCCGCGGGGAATGGCCAGGTCGATGTACTCGGGCATGCGGAGGAAATGGCCGACGGCCTCGCGATCGGCGGTCGCGACCAGTTGCACGGCGTCGGCCGGCAGGCCGACTTCGGCGGCCGCCTCGGCCAGGATCTCGGCGATCGCGCGGCTGGAGTGCGCCGCCTCTTTGCCGCCGCGCAGGATCACGGCGTTGCCGCTCTTGACGCACAGGGCCGCCGCGTCGGCCGTCACGTTCGGCCGCGATTCGTAGATGAAGAAGATCACGCCCAGCGGCACGCGCACCTTGTGGACCTCCAGGCCGTTGGGCCGGATCGAGGACCAGATCACCTCGCCGATCGGGTCGGGCAGCATGGCCACTTCTTCCAGGGCCTTGGCGATGGCCTCGATGCGCGCCGGCGTCAGCCGCAGCCGGTCGACCTGGCCGCCGTCAAGCCCATAGCCCGGCGCCGCGGCCAGATCGAGGCGGTTGGCCTCGGCCAGGGCCACGGATCGCTCGACCAGGAGCCGCGCGCTGCGTCGCAGCCAGTCGTTCTTCTGGGCGCCCGTGACCTGGCCTAGTTCGGCTGCCGCGGCCTTGGCACGCTGGGCCACTTCCAGACAGTAATCGCGGAGCTCGCCGATGTCGTTGCCCGCCATCGAGTCAAAAGTCCTTTGCAGTATTGCATTTGCGGAGTGTTGGCCTCCGCTGCCCCCAATACTGCAAGTATCCCCTAGCGGGCTCGAACCGTCAACGGGGATTTGTTGCGTGCCGCCGGCCCCGGGGCGGCCTTTCCGTTTGCCGCGCCGTCGCGGGATTCAGAACGATGGCTTGCGGGTGAGGCCGCCGGAGGCCTCGAACAGGAGCAGCGCTTGGCGGACCGCCGCGACATCGTGGACGCGGAGCACCTGCACTCCCTGGCGAGCCAGCGCCAACGCGACTCCGAGGGTACCGGCGAGGGGATCCAAGGCAGGGTCTCCCAGCACGCTGCGGATGAAGCCTTTGCGCGAGTGGCCGACCAGTACCGGGCAACCCAGCGCGTGCAGCCGCTCGGCATGCGCCAGAAGGGCCAGATTGTGGTCCGCGCGTTTGCCGAATCCGATGCCGGGATCGACGGTGATCCGCTCCGCGCGTATTCCGGCCGCCACGAGCCGGTCGCGTTGCGCGCGGAGGTAGTCGAAAACCTCCGCGACCACGTCGGCGTATGTTGGGTTGTCCTGCATGGTCTGCGGAGTGCCTTGCATGTGCATCAGGCAGACGCCCACGCCGGTTTCGGCGGCCAAGGCGAGCATCAGCGGATCGCCGGTCAGACCGGTCACGTCGTTGACGATCTCGGCCCCCGCCGCGATCGCCTCCCGCGCGACCGCCGCCTTTGAGGTGTCGATCGAGATCGGAATCGAAAGCTGTTCGCCCAAGGCCGATACCACGGGCATGACGCGACGCAGTTCCTCGCGGGCATCGACGGGCGTGGCCTGGGGACGCGTGCTCTCGCCGCCGATATCGAGGATGTTCGCTCCCTCGGACGCCAGACGATGGCCGTGGTCGATCGCGGCGGAGGGGTCGAGGTAATGGGCGGCGTCGGAGAAACTGTCGGGGGTGACGTTGAGAATCCCCATCACCAGCGGCCGACGGCCGAAGGTCAGCGTTCGGGTGCGGAGGCGCCAGCGCGTGGCGGGCGACGGCGATGCGGTGCGTGGCAAGTCGGCCGGTTGATGACTCATGCCGGGCAGTCTACCACGGTTGCTCCATCATCGCCACGATTTGCTCCGCCAGTTTCTGAATGGCTTTCTGCTGACCCGTGGCCACCGACTGGCCGACCTCGGGCACGACCACGGCGTTTTCGGTGATCGCGATCAGGTCGAGCGGGACGGGGATGGGCTGGCTCTTACGGAGCAGATTGCTCTGACGGTCGAGCCAACTGACTTGCACCTGGAGGCTCATTTCCAGCTCGCGCGGCTCGTCGTACTTATTCTCGAACACGACGCGTTTGCTGTCGCCCACGATCCGGCCCACGAGGATGCTGTCGGCGGCGTCGTTGCCGGTCACTTTGTAGGGGGTTTTGAGCTCGATTTCCTTGACCACGGCTTCGGTCAGGCGTTCGCCGAGATTGCGGCGGAAACTGGTCGACTCGAACATCGGCACATAGACGGTGTGGACGTCCGCAGGATAGAGGGATTCGTTGCCGACCTGGTACATGGCGCAGCCCGCCAGCGCGATCGGCGCCAAGAGCCCCAGCAGTGCCGCCCGGAGCCGAAGGGGCATTGGGTGGCCGGTAATCTCCGGCGAGGGGTGCTTCGTCATGCGATCGTCTCTGGGACGGCCGGGCCGTTGGGCACGCAGGCCGCGCCGCTGCGCGGCGGAGCGACGGCGGAATCAGTAGCGTTTCTTCGAGCCGAAGATGCGTTCCATCCAGGCGAAGTAGTTGTACGGTTCGGCGGGGAGATCCTTGATTTCTTCGAGCCGCGTTCGCGCCTGCTCGGCCGACGCCGTTTGGGGAAAATCTTCGATCAGCGACTTGTAGTAGATTCGTGCCGCCCCGTAGTAGCCCTTCTTGTCGTAGAATCGGCCCACGGCCAACTCATGCCGCGCGTTGAGCTCGACCACGCGGTTCTTGGCCTCGACCACGCGATCGCGCTCCGCTCCCAACGTATTGCCGAAACGCGTGAGCACCTGGTCGGCGTATTGGCCGGCCTCTTTCAGGGCCATGCCGTCGTACATTTCCCCCTGGTAGATGTTCTGCTTCGACTCCAGGGCCAAGAGACCGGCCTTGAGCTGGTGTTCGCTCTTGGTGTACTCGCGCCAGAGCGTGTCGTATTGGTAGGCGGCGTCCTCGTAACGGCCGCGGACGAAGTAGGCGTTGCCCGCCGCCATCAGGCTGTCGTCGGCCAGCGGACCGGTAGGATCGTTCAGTCGCACGTGCTCGTAGGCTTTGATCGAGTTGCCCCAGGTGTCGAACCAGGGACGCATCTTGTCGGAGAAGTTGGGGGTCAGCGGCCAATGGGGTTCCTTCTCGTCGAACTTCTCCCAATAGCGGCCGATGGCGAACTCGCGCGCCGCGGCGCGGTCCAGGTATCGCGAATACTCGTACTTCTTCAGCAGTTTCTCGTAGCATGTCGTGCGCCTTGGGATAGCGATCGGCGAAGAAGTAGCTTTCGGCCTGTGCGAACAGGGCGTCTTCCTCGAGGGCGGTATCGGGCCATCGATCCACGGCCAGGGCGAACTTCTTCGCAGCCTCGTCGTACTGTTTCTTCTCGAACAGCTCCTTCCCCTCCTGATAGGCCGCGCGCGCCACTTCTTCGTTCGGGCCATAACCCGCCGTCGCCTTGATCTTCTTGTAGATGTTCGACGGCGCCAGCGACTCCAGGCTCAGGCCCCCGTCGTCGTCGTCGCTGGCTTTGGGGTCGCTTTTGTGCGAAGTCGCGGCGTCGCGGCGCGCCGGGTCCTCGGCAACGTGGCCCATCCCCGCGCCCGGCGCAATGCCTCCCGGGGCCAGGGGGTCGCCCTGAAGGGTCGACGAGGTCGAGGCGGCGAGCGGACCCCGCGATTCCGAGGGCTGCGTCGGGGTCGCAGGTTCTGCCTGGCCGGTCAGGCGGCGGAAGAGCCAGCCATCGTATTCATCGCGACTGTCGTTGGCGCGATAGCGGGGCTGCGAGGCGACCGAATCGGCGTGGGGCGGCATGCTCTGGCAACCCACTCCGAACACGACCAGGCAGATCGCGGCGAGACGGCATCCGAGCACGGTCATCGAGGACTTCCTTGTCCGGTAGCAAGGGTTCGCGTCTGCGGTCAACTCGAGAGCAGACGCAGATACTGATGCATCCGGGGCTTCTCGCCCAGCAAGCTGTAGAGGTATTGGTTCAGCAGTCCGCGGAGTTCTCCGCAGCTGCGGGGGTCGATTTCCACGCCACTCCAAATCCGGCTCTCGGTCTCCGCCAGTTCGGTCATCATTTTCAGCACGCCGGAATTCGACCGACGCCACCTTCGCTTTCCTTGGCGGCATGCGGGTGCAAAGCACACCGCCGTCAAGCTGCCCGAAGGCCACACGCCCGCTCGATGGCACGGCCGCGCCGCAACTCCGCGCAGCGATCGAGCATGGGGAAGTGCCCGAGGAGGCGAAGCATTCCCAACTCGAAGTGCAGTACGCGGTTCACGACGCTTTCACCGTCGGAGAGGGCCGCGAGCGTCTCGTCGGCCAGGTCGAACAGCTCCGGATGAGGGTCGTACTGATCGGTCAAATCGTTCAAGCAGCTCGGCCACGTAGTAGCCGGCATACAGACTCGACAGGTCGCGGCCCGGCACGCCGGAACCGCCGCTGGAGCTTGGCCTCGGTCAACAGATCGAGCGCGTCGGACGATTTGCGGAGGAAGACTATTCGACATAGGGCCAGCAGGTCAAGAGCAGACTCGAAAGGCCCCTTGAGTCGTCTCGCCCCCTTCGCCAAACCGTGTATCTTGCCGAATTCCCGCGTGAAGAGCGTGACCACCAGGCTGGTCTCGCTGAATTCGATCGTTCGGAGCACGATGGCCGTGGCTTTTTCGGATGACATAGGTGGGCAATCTGGTGGGCAATCTGGGAAGAATAGCTGCGACCGGACATTCGGCGTTCTACAGCGGCTGCAGCCGGGCGCCGCAGTTCGCCGCGCTAAGGACCTATCCTAGTGTCGCCGCAGCGGCCGTGTGCGGCCGGAGGATTTCGGGGCGACACACGGTTCTGGGACCGGCACTAAGTCGCATGGTCTTCTCCGCTGTGCACCGCGTCGAGCACCTCGATGCGCACGCGCTCGATCCGGCGACGCGTGGCCTCCAGCACCGTGATTCGCACGTTTTCCCGGGTCAACTGCTCGCCCACGGCCGGAATACGCCCCAATTCGCTGAACGCGTAGCCCGCGATCGTGTCGTAGTCGCCGTCCTCCGGCAGCGCGGTTTCCAGACGTTCGTTGATCTCGTCGATGTGCACGCGCCCCAGCACCTCGGCCACCCCCTGGCCCAGGGTCTTGATCCCATCGACGAGATCCGGATCCGACTCGTCGATGATCTCGCCCACGATTTCCTCGAGCACGTCCTCCAGCGTTACCAGCCCCGACACACCTCCGTATTCGTCGAGCACTACGGCCATGTGGTTGCCGGTCCGCTGGAATTCCTGCAGGAGGACGTCGACGGGCTTGGTTTCGGGTACGAAGTAGGGCTCGCGCAGCAGGGGCGACCAGGGATGCTCGGGGACCTCGGCCCCGCGGCCAGTTTCGGCAGGAGGTCCTTGGTGCACAGGATCCCTACGATGTCGTCCCGGTTCCTGTCGTAGACCGGCACGCGGGAATGGCCCATGCGCACGATCAGGTCCAACCCTTCCTGCCAGCTCGTCGACAAGGGCATCGAGATCATGTCGGTCCGGGGGGTCATAATCTGCGAAACGACGACCTCGCCCAGCTCAATGACCCCTTCGATCATCTCCCGCGCGTCTTCTTCGAGCAAACCCTCGCGGTGCCCCTGGGTCACGACGGTACGGATTTCCTCTTCGAACGAATCTTCGTCGGCCGCCGCCGGCCGGCGGCCGGCCATGCGGTGCAGTATCGTGTCGACCAGGCGCGCTCCGAGCACGACCGGCCCGAGCACCGCCGCCACGGCGCGCCACAGCGGCCAGGTGAAAAACAGCACCCGCGCCGCCCAGAGCCGCGAAACCGTCCAAGGAATCCACAATTCGAACGCCAAGAGCAATACCGCCCCCAGAAATGCGCAAGGTCAAAGAGCCGGGCGAGAGCCAGATGGCGGGTTGGTTCGCGAACCCCCAGGCCAAGGCCAGAGCATAGGCGGCGGCCGAGAGGAATTGGAGCGTCTCCAACGCCAGCCGCGCCTGCTCGTCGCCGCGAAGTATCTGTCCCAGACGATCGGGAGCGTTGCGGTGACGGCCGATCTCGTCCAGTTCGGCACGGGAAAAGTCGGCGAGCGTCCGCACCCCCAGTGCGGCGAGGCCCGTCATGAACAAGCAGGCCGCGGCGATCGCGAAGGCAAACTCAGCCGTCACTGCTGTCTCCTTCCCGGGCGAGGTCGGGGGACCGAGACCTTCGCGCTGCTCGCGCACGAGCGGCCGCCGCGCGGGGCAGCCGGCACGGTGGCGGAATTGCGGGGAGGCTTCAGACCGAAGCGGCGCTAGATGCCGATCTTCCTCGGCGCGCATGCGCAAGCGTTGGCTCGCGGAATGGTCGTTGTGGCCTACCAGGTGCAGTGTTCCGTGGATCGCGTAGAGGAGCAACTCGTCGGTCGGCGACCAGCCGAAGGCCGAGGCGGCGGTCTGCGCTGTTCGGGCGCTGACGATCACCTCTCCTTCGAGTCGCGCTCCCGAGCGGTCCAGCAGAAAGCTCAAGACATCGGTCGGATAATCGTGCCCGAGGAATTGCCGGTTGAGCGTGTGGATCGTGGCGTCGTCGACGACGGCCAGGCTCACGCGTGCTTCGGCGATTCCCCCTCGGCCAGCACACTGTGCACCGCGCGGCGCAATCGCCTGCGATCGACCGAGAGGATCGACTGCTGATCGGCGATCTCGACAACGATGCGGCGGAGCGAGGAGGAAACCATCAGCCTGCGCGGACCGTCGACGGCTTGGGCTCGGGGTACTTTACACGTCCGTGGTAGTTGGCGATGAGGCTCTTGATCATCGCGTCCTCGATGGCGCGAAGCTCGCGCAGCGTGAGTCCGCTCTCGTCGAACTGGCCGTCGTCGAGCTTCCGCTCGGCGATCTCCCGCACGAGGCTCTCGATTCGCGACGGGCGCGGGATCGATCAGCGTCCGGCTGGCGCTTTCGACCGAGTCGGCCAGCATCAACACGCCGGCTTCCTTGGTCTGCGGTTTGGGACCGGGATAGCGGTACAGGCTTTCGTCGACCTCGCCGCCGTTGGGATCCTGGTGGGCCTGCTCGTTCGCCCGGCCGTAGAAGTATTCCACCAGGGTGGTGCCGTGGTGCTGCTCGATCATGTCGATGATCGGAGGCGGCAGATTGTGCTGCCGCGCCAGGTCGGAACCGTCCTTGATGTGGGCGATGATGACCAGGGTGCTCATGGCCGGAAGCAACGACTGGTGGCGGTTTCCGTCGCGGGCCTGGTTTTCGATGAAGTATTCGGGATTGAGCATCTTGCCGATGTCGTGGTAGTACGCCCCGACGCGCGCCAGCAACCCCCGGGCGTTGATCGATTCGGCGGCGGCCTCGGAGATCGAGCCCACGGTGATCGAGTGGTTGTAAGTGCTCGGGCGCGCTGCACGAGTTGCTGGAGGAGAGGGTGGGAAACGTCTCCCAGTTCCAACAGGCTGATGTCGGTGAGCACTCCGAACAGGTTCTCGATGAAGGGCAGCACCCCGGTCATGAGAAACCCGGCAGCCACCGTCCAGAGGGCGTTGCACGCCGCGCCGATCCATAGCGGCTTGCCCAGCGGCTGGTTGTCGACCAGGGCCAAGACGGCCGTCAGGCCGAAGGCCACGACCGCGGCCCAAAGGCTCACGTAGATCAACTTGCTGCGGCTGCGTATCCGCCCCAACTGGAGCACCGCCGTGGCGGTGACTCCCATGAGCAGGATGAGCGTGGCCGTGCTCAGGCCCAGCCCCAGAGCCAGAATCAGGACCACCACGCCCGACAGCAGAAGCGCCAGCTCCTGGCGGTAGGCGATGGCCACGGTCTGACCGAAGAGGAGCAAGGGGATGAGCTCCGCGCGCCAGGCGTCGGCCGAGGCCCACACCGCGAGCAACACGGTGAGCACCACCAGGCCGAGCATTCCCGCCAGGCGGTTGGGGTGGAGCAAGAGCCGGCGCTCGTAGCGATAGAGGTAGAATGCCGAAAGCGAAAAGAGGGCGAGAATCAAGGCGATCACCGCCGCGGCGCGGCCGAGATTCGGCATGGTCGCGCGCCGTTCCATGGCCGCGGCGTGTTCGCGGCGGAGCAGGCGAACGGTGTCGGTGCTCAGCGGCTCTCCCCCTTGCGCCAGCGTCTGGCCGGCTTGATATTTCATCACGACGTTCTCGACGGCCGCCAGTGCCGCTTCCTCGGCTTTCATCGTCTGGGCGTCGTCGCGAATCAGGGTGGAAAAGCTCGGGGTGAAGTGCCGCTCCAGCCACGTGAAAACCGGCTCTCCCAAATCCGCCGTGCGCAAGTGCCGCTGCAAAGTCTCTCGTAGGGCCGTTCCCTTGCCCACTTGGACCTGGGAATACTTCACGATGCTCCGCGTCTCGGGTTGGCCGGTGGGATAGACGACGATTTCGTCGATGCCCCCCTGCCCCGGCCTGGGGGGCGAGCCTCCCAGGACTCCCTTCTCGCGGAAGGGCGTCAGCGCAGCGGCAATCGCGGAGCGCAGCGTCGTGAGTTCCGTGTCTCCCGAAAGCGCCTGCCGCATCTTCTCAAACTTCCGCCGCGCCTCGTCTTCCGCGGTCATGGGGAAGAAGTCGGCTGCCGTCTGCGGGTTGAGGGCGGCGAAGCTTTCCGCAGCGACCACGTCCGTCACTGCCGTTTCCAGGGCGGCGATTAGCCGGTCGAGCGGTTGCGGGTCGTGGATGTAGATCGGCCGCACTTGGCGCCGGGCGCGCTCACGAGCGGACTCCGTCTCCGCAGGGTGGATGGCCTCGAAGCTCACGCGCGCCGAAATATCGCTCGCCGGAACGTACCCCGTGCGGTAGGTGAAAGGGGGCTCCCAGCCGTGCATGACCGCGCACAAAAGCACCGCGACCGCCACCCCCAGCCCGATGCGCAGCAGCACGTCGCCCCGCTGCAGGCTCGACCAGGTTCGCTCCCAGCCGCCCGGGGGCAGTTCCAGGGCTGCAACCCGCTCCGATCGCGTTCGACGTTGACTACCGGTCGCCATGGCTATGCACCGCGCCGTTTCTCGGGCTTCGTCTCGTAAGCTCGAACGATTTCCTGCACCAGCGGATGCCGCACGATGTCGGCCTCCGTGAGGCGGATTTTGGCGATTCCGGCAAGGTGCCGGAGGCGATGCAGGGCGTCGATCAGCCCGCTCCGCGCGTGCGGCGGCAGATCGATTTGCGTGGTATCTCCGGAAACCAGGATTTTCGACCCGTTTCCCATGCGCGTGAGGAACATCTTCATCTGCGCGACCGTGGTATTCTGCGCTTCGTCGAGGAGCATGAAGGCGTCGTTGAGCGTGCGACCCCGCATGTAGGCCAGCGGGATCACCTCGATCAGGTCCTGCTCCGTGTAGCGTTTGATCGCCTCGTGGTCCATCATTTCCCGCAAGGCGTCCATCAGAGGCCGCAGATAGGGGTTGATTTTGGCCTGGAGATCGCCGGGGAGGAATCCCAGGCTTTCGCCGGCTTCGACGGCCGGCCGAGCCAGTACGATCTTCCGCACGCGCTCCTCACGCAGCGATTGAACCGCGGTGGCTACGGCCAGATAGGTCTTGCCGGTTCCGGCGGGCCCATCGCAGAGGACCACGTCGTGCGAGCGGATTGCCTCCACGTACGCCGCCTGCCCCGGTGTCCTAGGGCGGATCTGCCGGGCCGTGTAGACCGAGATCGGGCCGGACCCGGCGGAGACCTTGCCGTTGCTACGGACCTCGCCCAGCATGCGGGCTACGTCTTCGGGCGTAACGCTACCGAAACGCTCGACATCCGTTTGGATCTGCTCGAGCACGCGCGCGGTCAGCGCCACGCTCTCCTCATCCCCTTCAATCGAGATCTGACCGTCCCGAGCCGAGACGCGGACCCCCAACGCGTCGCGAATCAGACGCAAATGCTGATCCCGCGTTCCGAGAACGGCCAACAGAGTCGTCGCGTTGGCCACACTGAGGGTTGTTTCTGCCATCCAATGCTCACGCCGACACAGAAGGCGGCGCTGCGATACTGCTAAATCTCCCGGCTATTGTACTACAGTCCGTTGCGCGGAGGAAGCGGTACCGGGAAAGCGTTCTGATCTAAAAACCGTTCTGAACGAACGACTTGCGCTTGACCGCCGATTCCGAGGGCAAACAAAATCGGCGCGAGGAAGGCATGCTGAAGCGGTTGCCCGGTATGGCGCTGGGGGCCGAGCTTATCCGACGGATACTCCCCCCACATAGGTGTGGCAATGGGGGCAGACGTGAAGATTGGTCGGAATCTCTTGATTGCAGCGCGTGCAGCTTTTCTTGGGCGGCGAGGGACCTTCGAGGTGAGGTGGGGTAGCCGGAAAGTCCGGTGCCGCCGCCCCTGGAGGGGTCGAACGCGCGGGTTGCGGGCCGAGAAAACCTAAAACGTCGTCTTCGGAAACCGAGCCTGCCACAGGCTCTGGTACCTTCACCAACGCCTTGCACACCGGACAGAGTCCCGTCTTCCCCGCGGACGAGTCCTGGACCCGAAGCGGATGCCCGTTCGGGCAGACCACTCGTATCGACATCGCACGTCCCTCCTACTGGCCCCGCAGGATGTCTCAGGACGTCTGTTCCGATGCCTTAGTAGCGTCGTGCATTGCGGGGAACAAGCGCCGCCATCAGGGGCCCGGTTTCCCGGGTAGCCATGGCGGGACTTGTTCGCCCTACTCTCCCGGGAGTTAATTAAACCCCGATGCCTCTTGGTTCGCTCGTCCTCGTCGGTGAATTCCGTTTCGTCGTACTCCTTGGCGTTGCCGCCTGGCTAGGGCCCTCAAAATGACCAGGCAGCTCCAGTACAGTATCATAACGCAAGGCATTTCCGGCGGATAGCTCCTACCCGGAGATTCCCAGGTTTGTGCCACTCTGAAGGGTGGGGTCGCTAGCGTCAGCGGACCAGCCCGAGCACCAACATGCGTATGCCAAGGGTGCTGCCAGCAGGATGGAGTCCAGCAGGTCCAGCACGCCGCCAAACCCCGGCATCCAACGACTGGAGTCTTTGCGTCCGCGGTCGCGTTTGAGCAGCGACTCGGCCAGGTCCCCCACCATGCCGATGCCTCCGATCAGCAAACCGAAGCTGATCCAACTCCACCAAGGAGTTGGGGTGGCCGTGTAGCCTGTTCCCGAGGGTGGGACACGCGGGATGATCCAGGCGAATACCGCCCACGAGGCCAACACCGAGGAAGCCAGCGCCCCGGCGGCCCCTTCGATAGTCTTCTTAGGACTCAGCCGGGGGGCCATGGGATGGCGTCCGATGAGTCGGCCCACAGTATACGCCCCGGTATCTCCGGCCTTGACGACGAGGATCAGCGAGGCCAGCGCGCCGATTCCCCATTGGAGCCGTAAGGCAACTACGTAACTAAGCAGTAGTCCCACGTAGATGAGGGTGAATGCCGCAGCGGCGAGATTGGCGGTAATGCCGCCCGGCTTTTCGTAACGGCGCATTTCTGCGACTAAGGCGGCCGCCAAGGCCGCCGCCACGGCTAGCGTTACCCAATCGCCCGCGGTCAGTGAACCGACCGACGGGATGGCCGTCGCGGTGTCGCCTTCGGTAGCCCGCCACCAGCGCTGGACTCGTGGCATCCAGGGAGCGGCGAGGATCAACAGGTTTCCCGCGTAGGCGACGCTCGCCACCGGTCGCATGCCGGCCTCAGCCAGCAGATCGCAGGAGTTCCTGCGTTGCCAGCAGTCCGAAGACCAGCAGCAGGGGAGCGAGCCAGAGCCCGGGAATCTCTCCGCGGTGGTCGAGCCAGAACAGCCCGACCAGCAGGGCGATCAACAGGGTGCCCAAGAGCAGTCGCCAGCGAAGCATGGTTGGTGCGCGGTCCTCAGGGTTGCTTTTCCAGGCCGCCGAAGCGGCGGTCGCGCGCGGCGAAGTCGCGAATCGCCTGGTGCAACTGCTCCTCGTCGAACTCCGGCCAGCAGCGATCGGTGACCCAAATCTCGGCGTAGCTGATCTGCCAGAGCAGGAAATTGCTGACCCGCATCTCGCCGGCCGTGCGGATCAGCAGGTCGGGATCGGGCATGCCGGCCGTGTAGAGGTGCGGCGGCGATCGTCTGCTTCGTCGATCGCGCTCGGGCTCGAGCTCGCCGGCCGCTGACCTCGCCGGCGATGCGGCGCACCGCATCGACCAGTTCGCGCCGCGGCCGCCGTAGTTGATCGCCAGGCAGAGCCGCAGGCCGGTGTTGCCGCGGCTCATGGCCGACGGTCTTGTCCATCTCGCGCAGCACGTCGTCGGGGATGCCCTCGCGGCGGCCGATCACCGCGACGCGGATGTTCGTGCTCCATGATCGTGCGCCCGCTCCTCGATCATGTACTGCTCGAGCAGGTGCATGAGGAAGTCGAGTTCCTGGCTGCGGCCGCTTCCAGTTCTCGCTGGACAGGCAGTAGAGCGTGAGCTGCTCGATGCCCAGCCGGGCGCACTCCTCGGTCGATGCGGCGCACGCTGGCCACGCCGCGGCGATGCCCTTCGATCCGCGGCAGCCCCTGCCGCTGCGCCCAGCGGCCGTTGCCGTCCATGATGATGGCGATGTGCCGCGGGCGCTTCTCCGGCGGCACGTCCAACGTGTCGGGGGCGATGGCTTCGAAGCTGGCGACATGGCGAGCGTGGCTGTGTCGGCAGTGGCCGATCGTCGGGCTTCCGGAGCGAAGCTGCCGATCGCGGCTGCCCCAACCTTACGTTCGCGCGGCGAAAATCGTCTGCTCGCGGTCCGGCCCGACGGAGACGATCTCGACCGGCCGGCCGATCAGCTCGGCGACCCGGTCCAGATACGCCCGGGCATTGCGGCGGCAGGTCGTCCATCCGCCGGACGTCGCGTGATCTCCTGCTGCCAGCCGGGCAGCGTCTCGTAGACCGGCTCGACGCGGCGCAGATCGTCGACATGGCTGGGGAAATCGGTGGTCCGCTGGCCGTCGAGCTCGTAGGCCGCGCAGATCTTGAGCTCCGGCAGCTCGCTGAGCACGTCCAGCAGCATCACGGCCAGCACGTCGACGCCGCTCAGCCGCGCCGTGTAGCGCACGGCCACGGCGTCGAACCAGCCGCAGCGCCGCGGCCGGCGCGTGACCGTGCCGTATTCGTTGCCCCGCTCGCGAATGTGCTGGCCGATCTCGTTGTCCTGCTCGGTCGGGAACGGCCCGCCGCCGACGCGCGTCGAGTAGGCCTTGACGACGCCGATCACCTTGGTGATGTAACGCGCCGGGCACGCCGGAGCCGGCCGACACGCCCACGCCCGAGCTGTTGCTGCTGGTGACGAACGGGAAGGTGCCGTGGTCGATGTCGAGCAGCGCGCCCTGGGCGCCCTCGAAGAGGATCCGCTTGTCGGCCTCGCACGGCGTCGAGCAGGTAGGCGGTCGTGTCGCCGACGTAGCGGCTTCAGCCGCTCGGCGTATTGCGCAGTACTCGTGCGAAGATCTCGCGCGGCGTCGAGCGCGATTCGCTCGCCGTCGGGGCCGAAGCCGGCGAACATCTGCTTCTTGGCCGCGGCGATCTGCTGCGATCCGCTCGCGGAAGTTCGGTCGCGATACAGGTCGCCCAGCCGGACGGCGAACGAGCGGCCGACCTTGTCGCGATAGCAGGGGCCGATGCCGCGCATCGTGGTGCCGATGGCCTCGCCCGCCCGTGCAGCGGTCGTCCAGCAGGCGGTCTTCCTCGAAGTGCCAGGGAAAGATCACGTGGGCCCGGTCGCTGATCATCAGGTTGCTGCCGACCTCGACTGCCGCGGCCGGCCAGGCCGTCGATCTCGGCCAGGAGGCTGGCCGGGTTGAGCACCACGCCGCCGGCGACCACGCACTGGACCTGCGGGCGGAAGATGCCGCTGGGGATCAGCGAGAGCTTGTAGGTCTGGCCGCCGGTGACGACCGTGTGGCCCGGCGTTGGCCCCGCCCTGATAGCGGACGACGATGTCGTGCTGCTCGGTCAGCAGGTCGACGATCTTGCCCTTGGCTTCGTCGCCCCACTGCAGACCGATCACACACGTAACCGTCACTTCTGCGACTCCAGTCCCTTGACGACCTAGCCCGAACTACCCGATCGTACGGTTCACAAACGTACCAGTCTATCGGCGGCGGGAAGCCGCGTCAAGGATGGCACATCCGGGCTGGCGGGGGCGGGGAAGACGGCGTGGAGGCCTTCCCCGGAACGCCGGGAGGGGGAGGTGGCGCAATGGCTTTGGAACTCGCAGCGGTTTCAGGGCGTGGGGGCAAGAAGCGGACGGCTCTATTGACGGGGTCGATCGATTTACTACTGTGATACTGGTCTTTCCCAGACAAGGGATCGACCGAACCCCGAATGAAAATCGCCCGCAGCCGTATGCTCCGGTTGGATTCCCGAGGAACGATCGTCCTTGTCCCTCCGCTTCTGTCGCTCAGTCGAAACGAGGCTCGTGCATGGACTGTCCGGCGTGCCACAAATCGCTGAAGTCGGAATCGCTATCCGGACAGACGGTGGATCGATGTACTGCGTGTAACGGACTGTGGTTGGACGATTCCGAATTGGGCCCGATCGTTCGGGAAATTGAGGCGCCGAGCGTTCTACCGCCAGCCGTATCCTGTTCGGATGGCGTCGCCTGTCCTAGCAGCCCGTTGAAAAACCCGAGTTTTTTGGTGCGGCTGCCGGTCAGGCCGCCGTCGCGTAGGCGACGTCGAACGAGTCGGAGTGTGACCGATCGGGCCGCCGCCGCCGCAGGAAGCCCTTGATGTGAATCCACACAAGACAAACAAGAAAAACAAGGCCGTACCCGGCCTGCAACCCGCGAGGAGTCCCGATGCCGAACAACTTGCGCAGCACCAGTCCCAGGTTGCGGGCCACGGCGGCAATCAGGTAACGCTTCTGCACCTTCTCGATCCCGCACAGCCAACTGCGCCGCGCACCGCCCGTGTCGCAGATGTGGGCAAAGCTCCGCTCGACCCGTTCGCTTCGCAGTCGTTGCAGTCGTTTGCTCCGCGCCGGCGGGTCCGTCGGCGGTTGTTGAAGAAGGCTCGCCGCGGCCGCCGACACGTTCTTCCATTTGCGCTTCCCCTTCTGCTTCCGCTCGGGGATGTACGTGCGGATGTTCAGCGAGTCGGCCAGTTCCAGAGTCTCGGTGGCGTGGTAGCCTTTGTCGGCGACCGCTTCTTCGATCTCCGTATCGATGCCCGCTTCCGACAGGTTCGTCTGGGCTTCCATCACGCTATCGACCAGCGTGTCGGCGTCGCCTTCGTTGGCGTGACGAATCGAGGCCGCCAGCACCAGTTCGGTTTCCAGATCGATGACGTGCTCCGCCTTGTAGGCCAGGTGCGTGCGCCCGTCCTTCATCTTCGCAATGCGGCTGTCCGGATCGGTCGGCGACATCCACTCTTCGTTCGACACCCGTTTGTCCTTGCGCTTCCGATCGAAGCGGCGGAGCTCTTCATCCGTAGGGTTTTCGACACCTTCCTGTTCTTGCAGCAAACGCCGCAGATAGTCGTTCCAATCCTCGCCCGTGTCGCGGCGGACGATCGTTTTCATCGCCGCGTTGGCCTCCAGCGTGGTGGCGTCGACGGCGACCGTCTTGCCCCGCAGCAGTCCCTTCTCCGCCGCCAACTTCAGCACCCACTGAAAGACGGCCGCGTGGACCTCCAGCGGCAAGCGGTCGCGGACCCGCGTCAGGCTGGAATGGTCGGGCGTGTCTTCGGTCAGCGGGATGCCCAGAAACGCCCGCAAGCGAAAGACTGTCGCCGCAGCGCCAGGCAATCCCCCGCTGCGAGCCGATGCCCTCGAAGTAGCCGACCAGCAGCATCCGAAAGTAGACGCCCGGCGGAATCGACGGCCGGCCCAGGTGGTCATGGTAATACGGACGGCACTTCTGTTCGACCCAACGATCGAACCCCGCCTCGGCGAGAATCTCGTTGAGCTTTCGATAAAAGACGTGTCCTTCGGACTTCGGCAGCTCGGTGGTCGCCACCCACATCTCCTGCTGTTGGCTTCGCCGCTTTCCCAACGCCATCGCCCTTACCTCCTGCGTCGCACGATGGCCATACTATATTCTTGCTCAAAGACTTTTTCAACGGGCTGCTAGGTGCCATGGTTCCTTTATACCCTTCAATTACGCTCACGATTCCGGCGTCGTGATCAAGAAGTGCCCATCGTGCGGTGGCGTCTGGCTCGAGTCCGGCCAACTTGAACTCCTCGCTCAGTATCGATCGGGCAGCCCCGCAATGCGAAGACTTGCAGACGCCTTGGCCAGTGAAATTCGGGCTGCAAACAGGCTGCATTTCGCAAGACAACTACTTCGATCGCGACTTCTCTCAGGCATCGTCGCACTGGCCTACCTGCTTTACGTCGTGCTGGCCACCGGAAGTCCACAATCGGTTTTTTCGTTGGTTCGTTTCCTCTGGCTTCCGATCTTGTGTATTTGGTTTGCCGACACGATGGGCAACCTCAAAGGGATTTCGTTGGGATTGGGTCGTCCGATGATCACCGAGACCACTCCCGGTGATTTCGTCGCGATCGGTGGTTGGCTGCTACTGCTCTGTCCGGCTGTCGTCGCGCTCGTCATTCGCACGTAGGACGGCCGAAACGATCATGGGGTAGTCCTTGGTGCTGGTGGCCTTTCCTATCTGCTCCCTATCGTCGTGCCACACGCTTGGTGCTTGCCGAGGCCGATGATTGGTGCGCCATCCCGTGGTTGCCGTGCTTCGCTCCAGATGGGTGAGGCGGATTCGCGTTCCCCCGCGGGCGGCGGGGTGGCTCTCAGTCTCTGCGCCCGGCGGTCCAGCGAGAGGCCTGCTTGGCGGCGGGACGGAAGTCCTCCAGCACCAACAGAGAAGGAGAGGAAGATCGGTCTGCGCGATGTCTACCCTTCGGGAAACTGCCGGCAATACTCATATAGCGCCATGGCGGTGGCCGTGGCGGCATTGTGGGCGTAGGGGAGGCCGTAGACCGGAATCTCCACCACGTGATCGAGCATTTTCAGCACCTCCTCGTCGATCCCCGACCGTTCGTTGCCGATCACCAGCACGGTGCGCCGCTCGAAGGCGAAGTCGTAGAGGCACTTCGAGTCGTGGGTCTGCTCCAGGCCGACCGCCTGGTACCCTTCGGCCTGCAAGCGACCGAGAACGGGCGCGAGCGTGCGGTGCGTTTCGATTGCCAGCGAGTTGCCCGCGTCGCGCGCGATCTCGGGGATGACTTTGGCGTTGCCGCAGCAGACGATGCGGCGAACGCCGCAACAGCCGGCGGCGCGGACGATTCGCGAGAGGTTCACGTTGCTGCGCATCGCGGGGCAGGCAACGATCAACTCCCTCGGCTGCGTCAGGGGCGTCGGCGGCTTATGCCGCTGCTGGTGGAACTGGTTCATCGAGCCCCCTCCGGAGAAGAAAAAAGGGCCAGGAATCTTGCCCATCGGAGGATGACAGGCAAGCCCCGGCCCCAGTGCCACGCATAACGCTACGGTACCTGTTGTGTGCGCACTAAACCTCAATACGCGGATGGACTTTGGCGATTCAAACGATGACGGAAGCAGGAGATGAAAACGCAAGGCTGGATAGGACGCGTGCCGGCGCCTTCTCGCGTTGGCCGGACACACCACAAGCACGGGGGCGCGATTCCCACGGATTCCGCTCCAGCGCCTGCATTGTAGCGGCGCAGAAAAAATGTGGGAGGCGGCGATTTTGCCGAGTCCGGCGCGGCAGGCTCTATTCGCGCCGCACAAGTTGCCACGCACGCGGACTCTGTGAGGGTTTTGCGGGATAGAAAGCCCGCCCGCTTCGTGTTCAGCCGATGCGGGGGTGCGCCGCTTGGTGTGAACGAACTAATAGTGTTCGACGCGATCGATCCGGCGTCCCGTGCCCGGAACAGGTGGGCAGGTACTGCCGACACGCCGCGTGCACGACGTATCCGGTGTTCGACTCATCGACCTTCGACGTAACCGTTCACGGTTCCACGTTCGACGCACCGACCACCCCACCCTGAGAACGGGAACCCGTCTTCAGGTGCCGAGCCAGCGCCACCTTGGGCCTACTTCTTCGCCGGACCGCCGTTGAGCAGGAGCCAGGTGCCCGTTTTCCCCGGTACGGCCACGTCGAGCCGGCCGTCGCCGTTGAGGTCGGCGACGCAGATCTGCATGCCCGTTCCCACCCCGCGTCCCGGCGGGGCGACCTCGTGACGCGTGAATTTCCCCGCCTTGTTCCACTGGTAGTAGTAAAGGCACTCAGGGTCGAAGGAGCCCGGGTCCCCGTCGCCATGGCCGCGCACACGCTTTCCGGTGATCAATTCGTTGCGGCCGTCGCCGTTCAGGTCGGCCAGAACGATGCAGTGAACCTGGGACCACGACTTGTCGATCAGGTGCTCCTTCCAGGTCGTGGTGCCATCGGGCTTGGGCTCGCCCTGTTCCCACCAGAACAGTCCGTAGTCGTGTGCCTTGCCCCAAATGAGATCGTTGCGACCGTCGGCATTGACGTCGACCACGACGAACGGGCAACTCGGATGCGGCAGGGCCGTTTCGGAATGGAATCGCCAGGGCTTTGCCAGCACCGAGGCGGCCGGGGCGCTCGTACCACCCCATTTCGCAGAGGATGTCTTCCCGCCCGTCGCCGTTGACGTCGCCATAGGCGAGGCCGTGTCCGCCCCCCTTATCGCCCAGGACAATCCGGTCGAGGCTGGGATTGCCCTGGCCGTCGCGAATGAACTTCCAAACCACCAGCGGGTCCGGCTTGACCCAAGAGGTGACGACGATCTCGGGCGTGCCGTCCCCGTCGAGATCCTTGAGATCGAAGGTCTCGTTCTGGCCTCGCGTGTTCTTGAGCAATCGCTTCTCCCACTTCCAGCCCTTGGCGAGTCCCTTGGCCCCGGGGTTCTGAACCAGTACAACTCGGATTCCATCCAGCCGCCCGAGATCACGTCGATCCAGCCGTCGCCATCGACGTCGTAGAGCGTGATCCCCGTTGTTGGCGTAAAACTCCTCCATGGTTTGGGGGATGTCGCGAATGGGTCGAGGCACGAAATCAGGAGCGGCGAACCAGTGCGTGCCGGCAATGATGTCCGGTTTGCCGTTCTTGTTCACGTCGGCGATCGCGCATCCCTCGTTGGGATTCACCATCAGGCACCGACTGGAGAACTGCACTGCCGCGCTAGATTGAGCCGGTTCGCCGGCCGCGGCAATCCCGGCCGTCCATGCGGCAACCAGGGTCAAGGCGGCTGGTAGTGCCCAGCGAGCCGGTACGGTTCGGGGATTCGTTCTTCGCGTGAGCACGGCATGTGCGAGGCTGGCCATCGGCGAACTCCTTCGATCGAGTGAGATGGGTCGGGCTGCGGGAAAAGGAGGCCCTCGCTACGGTAACACGGGGCGAAGCGCGGGCAACGGGAGGGTGGGAACGACGGCGGCTGGGCTGCTCCGCCGAAAAAAACATTTCCTGCCATGCTCTTCCCCCCTCAGGGAAGGTGGGTTGACGCATCCCGGTTGATTGAGGTAATCTCCTTCTTTGGGGTACTCTAGCAGCTCATTTATGGCAATTTGGGCTCGATTGCCCGCACGATTGGGGTTACGGCTATGGCACGGCACAATCGCATTCGGGGGAATGCCGTCGGCGCGCTGGTTTTTCTCGCCGCGGTGTGGATGGAACCAAGCGTGGCCAGCCCCCAGGGGTGCCTTCGAATGTTGCTCAACTGGTGGCTCGCGTCGATCCGGCCGTGGTTACGATCGACGTTCCCGGCACGAGCCAAGGGAGCGGTTTCATCATTGATGCCAGCGGCGTGGCGGTGACGAATTTCCACGTCGTCGAGGGGGCCAAGGAGGCCGTCATCGTCTTCCACGACAAGACGACGGTGCGCGTCGAAGGGCTTCTGGCCGTCTCGGTGGGGAAAGACATCGTTCTGCTTCGGTTCAATCCGGAGGGACGGAAGTTGGCCGTTGTGCCGCCGGCGGCGGGCACTCCGGGCAAAGGGGAAAAGTCTATGCGTTCTGTGCCTCCTTTCGGGGCTGACCGGCTCGATGTCGGATGGAATCGTGGCTGCGGTGCGTACGGGCGACGACATGCGCGACACGCTGAAGAAGGCGGCGGGCCGGGAGATCTACCAGGAGGTGCTGGGCTACGATCTGGACGCGACGTGGCTGCAAACGACGGCCCCGATTTCGCCGGGAAACAGCGGCGGTCCGCTGGTCAACTCGCGGGGCGAGGTCGTGGGCATCAACACGTGGTGCCAGCCTCTCGGCCAGAACCTGAACTTCGCCCTCTCCGCCGTACACGTTCGACAACTGCTTTCCGGATCCGACAAGACGTTGCGCCCCGACGGCGCTTCCGCCGCCCCGCGCTCGATCGTCGGGCAACCCGCGCGGCGACGCCAAGAAGACGCTGGCGTATTGGAACCGCATGATCGAAGTGTGTGCCGAGTTCGATCGCGAGTTGGAGGGGCATCGAGAAAAGGCGAGGCAGGCGCACGCCGACCTCAACGTGCGTTCGACGCGTCCGCGGTCGGGGGCTGCGGCGTCGAGCAGACTGGCCGCTGCCTTCGAACGCTCGGCCAAGACCTATTCGGCCTTGGGCACCGCTCTGAAGGAGATCGACACCGAGGGCGTGGACACGGAACTGTCCGTATTCGCGGTGGTCCAGGCCAATTTGGCCCTCCACTTTGCACGCGGCTTCAACGAGATGGCGGTGTCGTGCCGATCAGATTTCGATTCGTTCGGCGTCAGGAGCCGTATGAGGGACTTGGACAGGGCGGTTGCCGACTTCATACTTGCCCGCGACATCGTGCGCCTGAAGCTCGAGAAGCGCTATCAACTTAAGTTTCGGTCGTTCGAATCGTCCTCGGCGACGGGCGGCGAAACGACTGCCGCTGCCGGCGAAACGCGATGCATCGGAGTCGACCGCGGAAGGATCGTTTGGCAGCGGAGAACCGGTGCGCGGCGAGGGCGAACGCACGCTTCGCGAACCGTCACCGTCCAAGGATTCCGTTCCGTCCGGCGCCGCAGGGGCCAAGTCGGGCGGCGCCCCATTGAGGACCTGGACCGACCGCAGCGGCCGTTTCCAGATCCAGGCCGTCTACGTGGGCCGCGACGGGGACAAGGTGTTGCTCAAGACCGCCGACGGCGCGGTGCGGGCCGTGTCCTTCGAGAAGCTGAGCGAAGCGGATCAGAGGATTCTCGCCGAACTCGGGGGAACTGCGCCGCAGTGAACCTGAAGGGGCGCTTCGAGGCGTCGCGACGACGAACGGAGGATTACCCCGTTCGATCACGCGGTTCCGACTCGGAACCGGGATGCTACTTCGCAGAGGCAAGTCGACTTCTCTCGCTTGCGAAAACATCGGAAACAGACTGCACCGGAAGAAACATCTTGTGCCGAAGGACCCGATCGGCCTATCGCGGCCGTTTCGGCGTTGCTGATGCTGGCACGCTGGTGTCAGCGCCGTAAGGAAATGGTTTAATTCAGGGAGGGACATCATCTGGAAAAGCTGGCCATCGTGTATGTGCGGCAGTCCACGCCTCAGCAGAAGTTGGAACCCATGAATGGACCGAGCTGCAGTACAAGTTGGCGGACCGAGTAGTGGCCCTCGGTTGTCGGTCGGCGACCGGACGGATTGGCCCTGGAAGTGGGCCGTCGCGATTGAAACCGCCGGCCGGTCAGCTAAACTGGATGCCTGCGCAGTTCCTTCCAGAGGTTGTATGCACGAAGTCACCCGAGTCCTCTCAGCCATTGAAGAAGGCGAGCCCCAGGCCGCTGAGCAGCTCTTGCCGCTGGTCTACGACGAACTCCGCCGGCTGGCTGCCGAGAAGACTGCGTGCAGGAGAAGCCCGGACAGACGTTCCAGGCCACAGCATTCGTACATGAGGCCTATCTCCGACTGGTGGACGTCGACAAGTCGCGGCACTGGAACGAGTCGGAGGCACTTCTTCGCCGCTGCCTCGGAGGCGATGCGCCGCATCCTTGTCGAACGGCACGACGCAAGCTTAGCCAGAAGCGTGGCGGCGACCGAGACCGACTGGATTTCGACATGGCGGACCATCACTTGCCCCGGACGATCTCCGACGAGGTGCTGGCCGTGGACGAGGCACTTGTCCTCACTTGCTGCGGTGGATGCCGAGGCGGCCGAATTGGTCAAGCTCCGGTACTTCGCCGGCATGTCGATTCCCGAAGCGGCCGAGGTCCTCGGATATCTCCCTCCCGGTCGGCGGACCGACTCTGGGCCTACGCTCGCGCCTGGCTTCGTCGAGCAATTGGTGACCCTGACGGACGATGGCGGCAGGCCGACAGCTCTCTTCTGGCATCTTGCCGCCACTCCGTGCTGACACGTCCCGACCGTCGCATCTCTCTGGACGAAAAGACATGGGAACGGCGCTCCGCGCCTCGTTTGCAGGCGGCCCCGAAGCGGAAATCTCAAGAATTCTGGCGCGATTTCAATTTGGATTTCGCTTAACATGATAGAGGCGTTGACGCAGCCTCCGGCCGGAGCATTTTTCGCATGACTGAACGGTCCATTTTCTTTGCATTGTTGGAAATCGCCGATCCGGTGGAACGCGCGGCGTACCTGGACCGGGAGTGCTCCGACAATCCGGCCCTGCGGTCCGAAGTTGAGTCACTCCTCAGGGCACATGAGGAGGATGGGGCTTTTATGGAGCGGCCTGCGGGCATCCTGACGACCACAGCCAACTACTCGCCGGTCACCGAGCGGCCCGGCACGATGATCGGTCCCTACAAGCTCATGGAGCAGATTGGCGAAGGCGGGTTTGGGCTCGTGTACGTCGCCGATCAACAGGAACCCATCCGCCGTCGCGTGGCTTTGAAGATCATCAAGCCGGGGATGGAATCCCGCGAAGTGCTTGCTCGCTTCGAGGCCGAGCGGCAGGCAATCGCGTTGATGGACCATCCGAACATTGCCCGTGTCTTCGACGCGGGAGTGACGGATACGGCTCAACCCTATTTCGTGATGGAACTCGTTCGCGGCGTCCCGCTGACCGCGTTCTGCGACAGCCATAAGCTCGACATGTCAGAGCGGCTCAAGACTCTTCGTGACGATCTGTCATGCCGTGCAGCACGCACACCAAAAGGGAATCATCCACCGCGACCTGAAGCCCTCCAATATTCTGGTGACGATTCAGGACGGTCAGCCACTGGCCAAGGTCATCGACTTTGGCGTCGCCAAGGCGATCGGTCAGAGTCTCACCGTCAAGACGATCTACACTCGGTTCGCTTCGATGGTTGGGACTCCGGCGTACATGAGTCCCGAACAGGCTGAGATGAGCGCTGTCGATGTCGATACTCGCAGCGACATCTATTCGCTGGGAGTGCTGCTCTACGAGTTGTTGACCGGCTCGACGCCGTTTGCTCCTGATCGCCTGCAAACCGTGGGCTTTGACGAGCTACGCCGTATCATCCGCGAAGAGGAACCTCCTCGGCCCAGCACACGCTTGAGCACTCTGAACAACGAACTGGCCAGCACCGTCGCCGTCAATCGTCGGCTCGATCCAGCCAGACTCTCCTCGTCGATGAAACGTGATCTTGACTGGATCGTGATGAAAGCGCTGGACAAGGATCGAAACCGTCGCTATTCCACGGCCGGAGCGCTGGCACAAGATGTGTCCCGATTCCTCATGGACCAGCCGGTCGAGGCACGCCCACCGTCTACGTGGTATCGATTCTCGAAGTTTGCACGCCGAAACAAGGTCGGCATTTCAACTGCCTCGATGGTCGCAGGCGCGTTGATTCTGGGAACCGCAATGAGTGTCTGGCAGGCCCGTGTGGCGGTCAGGGAACGCGATGAGAAAGAAATCGCTCTGCAACAGGCACGTGCCGCTGAGGCCACTGCGAACAATGCCCGCTTGGAACTTGAAGAGTTTACCGAACGGCTCAATTCGTCCACCATCTTGCTGGCTTCGGGGCGGGCCCATGCAGACGCCGAACGTTGGGCAGACGCCTACGAGGCTTACACCGAAGCCACAACGGTGCAACCCAAGTACTTCCTCGCTTGGTTCGAACGAGGCAGGCTCAACGCGAAGCTTGGTCGTTGGGCAGAGGCTGCGGCTGATTTTGCCCAGGCAATAAGAATCGGTTGCCCTGTCGAGCAGACGGAGCTTTCGGGTGTCCCGCAGCTATTGCTTTACGCCGGCGAATCGACTGCGTATGAACAACTCTGTGAAGAACTGAGGAGCCTGAGAAGACGATCCGTTCGCCGTCGCGATTCGGGGGCAATTGGTCGGTGACATATCTCCATCAACCGCGGCTGAACTGGCCGAACGAGTCGAACGCATGCTTTCTGCTTCACGCGACGGCGGAGGTTTGCAGCGTCGTGGAGATAATGATGGAGAAGCATTCGGGCTTAGGATCGTCTCACGTATTGCCAAGAAACAACACAAGTACTTGGATATGCTCTACGGTGCGAATCTGTACGTCGCCGGCTGGGCGCATCTTGCGAGCGGGAAACTATGAAAAAGCCATTCAACGGCTTGAGGAGTCCAATAGCGAGAAAGCCGTTTGGTTTGGGCGCGGTATCGCGTACCCACTGATGGCGATCGCTCACCACAAGATGGGACGTGCGGAAGATGCACTCCGTTCGTTCGAACAATCGCAGGCGTTGCTTGACCGTTGGCTTGATGACAGCGTGAGCCAATCGAAAGGCGCTCCCTCCATCCCGTGGATTGATTGGATCGAATTCCTCCTGAATCACCGAGAGGCAAGCATTGTCGTGAAGGGGCATACTCCAGCGATCGATCCGAGGCTCCGGCAGATGGAGAGCTTTGCTGCGGCAGCCATTGTCAAGTGAGCTCACGCCGACGTCCGTAGCGTCTCGATGGGCTTGTCCACTGCGTCTGCGGGTCTACTTTGTGTCGCTTACCGGACTTGACCCAAACGGTCTCGGCGAAGGGCTAGTAGTTCCTGACTTAAGCAATGCAGGTCTCATTAGGGCGTGGTACCCGAGCATTTACGTTTTCTAACAGGAGAATCTGCTGTGAAACATTGCATTGTGTCTCGCGTTGGTCCTTGCTCAGCGCGACGGCCTTCGCCGCATCACCAGGGTCGTTCGATTGGCCGCAGTGGCAGGGCCCCGACCGAAACGCCGTCTCCAAGGAGCGCGGCCTCCTGCAAGGAGTGGCCGAAAGATGGTCCACCGCTGGCCTGGAGGATCAACGGACTCGGCGGCGGCTACAGCGCTCCGTCCATCGCCGCCGGGCGGATCTTCGGCATGAGCAATCGCGACGACGACGAAGTCGTTTGGGCCCTGTCCGAGACGGATGGCAAGGAACTGTGGGCGACGCGTCTTGGGACCGGCGTACCGAGAGAGGAGGGCCGCAGGGAAAGGAGGGGCCGGGATGCACGCCGACGGTCGATGGCGAACGGCTCTATGTGGTGGGCGCGGGCGGCGACCTGGCTTGCCTGCAGGTCGAGGACGGCAAGATCGTTTGGCAACGGAGCCTGACTCGAGGATTTCGGCGGACGCGTACCCATGTGGAGGTTCAACGAATCGCCGCTGGTCGATGGCGACAAGGTCATCTGCACTCCCGGCGGCCAAGACGCGATGCTGGTGGCCCTCGACAAGTTGACCGGCAAGACGATCTGGAAGAGCCAGATGCCCAGCAGCACCGCCAGTGGCCCCGGTGGTGCCGGCGCTCCCGGCGGCCCCGGCCGGTCCCGGTGCTCCTGGCGGTCCCGGCTGGGCCCTGGCGGTCCCGGCAGTCCCGGCGGTGGTTCGGCTGCGGCGGTCACCGGAACCAAGGATCCGGGCTTGTTCACGGGCGAGCATTAGGGGATGAGCGCTTTCTCCTGCAAGATTCCCAATGGCAAGTATCTCGCGAAGCTCTACTTTGCGGAGACCTACGCAGGTATTACCGGCCCCGGCCAGCGCGTTTTTTCCTTCACTGTCCAGGGGCATGAATTCAAGGACTTTGACATTTGGGCGAAGGCCGGCGGTCCCAGACGCGCCTATATCGAAACCGTGCCTGTGGAAGTGACCAACGGAGAGTTTCGCATTGTCTTCACGCCCCAGGTCGAAAACCCGGCAATCAACGCGATCGAAATAGTTCCGCAGGCAGAGGCTGCAGCAGGTGCGGCGTCGTCCGCAGCGACAATACGGATCAAGGCCGGCCTGTCCACGCCATTTACGGATTCGAGCGGCCAGGTTTGGCAGCCGGATACAGGTTTTGAGGGAGGCGGGCTGGGCGGGATGTTCCAGATGCCCGGCGGTTCTGGCGGCGGCCCCGGTGGTTTCGGCCGGCGGTCCCGGCGGTTCTGGCGGTCGGTCTCGGTGGTTTCGGCGGTGGCGGTGGAGCGGCCTACGCCTCGGCCATCGCCATCGACTTCGACGGGCAGCGGCAGTACGTGCAGCTCACCGCGAGGGCACTCATCGGGGTCGCCGCGTCCGACGGCAAGTTCCTCTGGCGGTATGACCGGCCCGCCAACCGCATGGGCATCAACTGTTCCACGCCGATCTACCACGACGGCATGGTGTTCGCCGCCTCGGCCTACGGTGCGGGCGGTGGGTTGGTGAAGCTGAGCAAGGATGCCAGCGGCGGCGTCAAGGCCGAGGAAGTCTATTCCACCAGGAAGATGCAGAACCACCACGGCGGCATGATCCTCCTCGACGGCTGCCTGTATGGCGCCAACGGCGGCAACGAGGGCGGTTACCTCGTCTGTCTCGACTTCAAGACCGGCGAGGTCCTGTGGACGAGCGGACGCGGCAAGCGCCGCCGAAAGGCTCGTTGGCCCTGGCGGACGGCCGACTCTACTATCGCACCGAGAGAGGGCACCATGCTCCTGATCGAGCCGAACCCGAAGCAATACGTCGAGCGCGGCCGCTTTGAACAACCCGATCGCAGCGAGTCGCCGGCTTGGACACACCCGGTCATTGCCAACGGCAAGCTGTACGTCCGCGACCAGGACCTGCTGCTCTGCTACGACGTCAAGGCGAAATGACTGTGGATTCCGAGACGAACGCGGTAGGATGGGCGTCACGGCGTGTTCAGCACGCAGCCGCCGTGGGGATAAGCCGTCAGGCACCTGCCGGCAAACGCATCGCAGTGTGACCAAGGAGATGTTGTGGCTCGCATGTGAACTGCACGGATCCATGGAGCGTCACGTACTGCGCGTGGGGAGATGGTAGCGGATCGTGGCGAGCACTTCATCGCGATACGGCCCCCACGGCAGGTATAAGCCGTGGATCGCGTCGATGGGCCGCGGATCGGTCATCGGCAGGAGGAGCACACCCGAGGCCCGCACCTCGAATTGTCCGATCTCGGTCCAGGCCAGACGCCGGCGGCGGAGGACCGACTGATGTACTCCCTGGCCGTCGAGCTCGAACCAGACGGGGATGAAGAACCGCCAAAGGGCGATCCCCAGGGCGGCCAGCGACAGCCCGACCAGGTTGGGCTGTGCGGTCACCGCGTGGATCGTCGCGCCGCGCCGGCGAGCCCCAGCAGCACCAGCAGGGCCGCGCGGGGCCGGTCCACGAGCGGCCAGACGCGCCACCGCACCGAGGCCGGGCCTTCGCGCGGCCAGGCGATCGTGGACGGGGAAACCGGGTTGACTGCGCGGACCGACATGCCGCCATTATAGCGGCAACGCGCCGGAGCGGATCAGCTCGATCAATCCGGGGATCAACTGCCGCGCGGCGCGCGCGCGGTGGCTGAGCACCGACTTGACCAGCGGACTCAGCTCGCCGAACGTGCGGTGGTACTCGACGATCTCGAACAGGGGGTCGTAGCCGAACCCGCCCGCCCCGTGCAGCTCCAAGAGGATTCGGCCGCCGCAGGAGGCCTCGCTCTCGCCGCGGATCGTGCCCGACGGATCGGCCGAGCGTCATGTGGCAGACGAACCTGCGCGGTGCGTTGTTCCAGCGGGATGCCGGAGAGCTTCTCCAGAAGAAGGCGGTTGTTCGAGGCGTCGGTGGCGCCGGGGCCGGAGATAGCGGGCGGAGGAGACTCCCGGCTGACGCCGCCAAGGGCATCGACCATCAGGCCGCTGTCGTCGGCCAAGACCCATTGGCCCAGATGCCGGGCCTGATGGGTGGCCTTGAGCGCGGCGTTTTCGGCAAAGGTCCGCCGTCTTCCACGACCTGGATCGCCTCGGGGTAAGTCGGCCAGGGTTTTCAGTTCCAGGCCCAGCGGATGCCAGGAGATCGGCCATTCCTGGCCTTTCTTGCGATTCGCCGGTGTCGACGAGAACGAGCGTTGGCGGGTGGGCATCGGGCGATTAGCTCCGCGTCGGTGCCGGTCGCGCGGCGCCGACGCGTGCGGTCACGGACCGCTTGGGAATCTGGACGATCTGCGGCTGTACGTCGAGGGGGATTCGGTTGATCTGCTGCGGTGCCCGCCGACCTTGCCCGATACTGTTCGATGATCTTGGCGATCCGCGGATCGAGCTCGGTCTGCCCGTCCTGGCCCTTGGAACCGAAGGAAGCAAAGCTCCCCACGGTGACAATGCTCGCCGAGCGGTCGTGGAACTCGTAGGCCTCGATCCCTTGCTTGCGCAGAGTCATCGTCAAGTTGTGTGCCTTTTCCGCCGCTTCGACCAGCGGGCTGTCCTCGGCCTTTGTGCGGTTGAGGATCGAAAGTTCCTTCTCCATGTCCTTCTGTGAAATCACGACCTTGCTGCGACCGTTGAAGTGGGCGACCATTACGGTGAAGTTGCCTGGGCAATCCAAGAGGCTATGCTCGACGCCCTCGTTGGCTTTGAGCACCACTTCGTCCATACCTTGCGGCGCGAAGTACTCGGCGGGGAGCATGGGATTCGTCGTGACGAAGGCGTGGCCCATCGGGCCCTTTCTTCTTCTTATCGCTTTCGTCGGGGAGAACGTAGCTCTGCATCGCCCGCCATCCGGCCAGAGTCCGGGCGGTTTCCCGTCCCTGCTCGAGCTTCAAGCATTCGGGCTGGTAGTACTTCATCTTCTTGAGGATCGTCTGGGCGTCCGGATCGTCGGCGGTCGGGTAGTCGCCGACGAGCACCGCGATCTCCTCGGACCTCCGATTGGCCCCGCATGTACTTCATCTTCTTTGGGTTGTTGTAGCGATCGACGCCCAATCCTTGAATCTCTTTGCCCAGGTCAAAGGACTTCTCGTATTGATACGCCGGCAATTTGTAGCGTTTACGCAATTCGAGGACCAATTGGTGAGCCTGCTCCTCGGCCTTGGGGCCGGAGAAACTGCACGACATGATCATCCACGGACCATTGGTGTCCGGACGTCGTAGGTCTTGGCGGGTCGGCGTCGACCCCGGTCAAGCTCAGCAGCTTCTCCCAAGGGGCAGCCCCGGCCGTCGCGGACCACTGGATCGCCAGGCTCACCGCCACCCATCCCAGCCACCATCTGCGATCGCCGCTCATGCGTTCCTCTCCTGCACAGAAAGCCCGAGTCGCTTCGCTCCCCCGCGGATCTCCTCGCCCGTGGGGGAAGGAAGTGGGCGGGAGTGTAGCAGATGCCTCAAGCCGGGGCCAGAGCGGATTTGCACCGCGCGCAAGCTCGCAGAAGCGGGGGATTTCCTTGCGGCGCTGCGGCCGAAAGTGTCGAGGTCAAAACGGCTTGCGACGCGGTCTGCTTTCTGCCCTGTAAGCCCGCCGTTGATTCAACGCTCGCGGTCGGGCGAAATGCATGCCTCCCCAGACGACGCGATGCGGTACAGATCCACGGTGGCAGGCTACACGCGGGGTCCCATCAGCGCCGGTCAACGCGTCAGCGCCGATCGACGCGTCAGCACCGGTTAACCTGCGTTGCGCGGAGGCGATCGTCGACGAGGGCCACGGGTACGGCCGCCACGAGTTGATGGAGGCGGTCGGGGGCTTCGGGCATCTCGACCGTCACGTAGCGGTCGGCGGTTCCTTCCAACATTCCGGCCGAGCCTCGTGCGGGAGCTTCAACCAGGACCTGGAGCGTGCGGCCCAGCAGGCTTGTGCAATAACGGCGGCGAAGGTCGAGAGCGAGCCGGGCTAACTCAGCGGCCCGTCGCTGTTGGATCTCCGGGCTAACCTGGTCCGGGAAGGTCGCGGCCGGAGTGCCCGGACGCGGACTGTAGCGGAACACGTGGACCTTGGAGAATCCCACGCGCTGGAGCAGTTGACAGGTCGCCTGAAAATCTTCGTCCGTTTCGCCGGGGAAGCCGACGATCACGTCGGTCGTCAGCGCGGTGTGTTTATTCGCCTTGCGCAGCCGCTCCTCGCAGCGGAGAATGTGCTTGATGCTCCCCGGGTGCCGCATCCGCTCCAGCACGGTCTGGGAACCGCTCTGCAACGGAATGTGCAGGTGCGGGCAGATGCGTTCGGCGTGGTCGGCCATCAGGGCGATCAGTTCGGGCGTGACTTCCCCCGCCTCCAGGCTCTATAGACGCAATCGCCAGTGGCCGGGCACCGAGAGGCACTGGCGGACCAACGCGGCGAGATCGATTCTCGCGCCATGGGCTGGCGCTGGGCCGCCTCGAGGCCGTAGTGGCCGAGGTGGATGCCGGTGAGGACGATCTCGCGGTGGCCATGATCGACCAGACGGCGTATCTCTTCCACGACCTCGCCGACCGGCCGGCTGGATCAGCTCGGGACGGACCTGCGGCACGATGCAATAGCTGCACTGCATGCGGCAGCCGTCCTGCACCTTGACGTAGGCGCGGTGCAGCCGATCGAACGAGGAGATCCCGCTGGGGATATCGACCGTGCCGCGGCGGGCCAACAGATCGGGCAAGGCACGCTTGTCGGTCAGCACCTCGACCACTCCGGGCAGCGCGGCGACCTCCGCGGGGGCACGCGTCGCGTAGCAGCCCATCACGATAATCTCGGCGCGCGGGTTTTCCCGTGCCAGAGGGCGGATGATCTTGCGGCTCTTGTAATCGCCCTCGAGCGTGACCGTGCAGGTGTTTATGACGATCAGATCGGCCGCCTCACCGCGGCCAGCCGGGGAATAGCCCGCACCGAGAAGCCCTTGGCGAACGTACTCGGTTTCGTACTGGTTGACCTTGCACCCGAGGGTGACGGTCTTGAGCAGCGGCATGGACAAACCGACGCGGCGGCACGCGCCCTGAAGACTTCTTCGATACCGTGGTTGATTGTGGAACCGTAGAGATCGGGAATGTCGGCGCCCCTGCCCCGCTCAGGGCTGGGCCACCGACAGGGTTTCGACCACGCTGCCGTCGGCACGACGGCGCTGCACCGTCACTTCGCCCTGGGACTGGAGCCCCTCGGCGGCCAGGCGCGCTTCGGGCTCGACGGGCAACAGCGCCGTCAGGCTGCCGTCGGTCAGGGCCGCCGTGAGCAGGTACCCACCGGCAAGACGCTTCAACTCGGCCTGACGAGGCACCGCTTGACCCTTGCGGTGCGGACGCAGCAAGGCGACGAACTCCGTGGACCGCGATTTCTCGGGCGTCGAGGCGGTCAGGTGCCACTCGCGAAGTTTGATCTGCGGCCCCGGGTTGGGATCGTACTGGTCGGTCTGGGTGAGTTTCAGGCCCTGGGGCGCGAGGAAGTGGATCGGGCAGACGACGTCGCCGCGCGGAGTTCCCAAGTGCCCTGATCGCTCAGTTGGAACTTCTCGGGCGCGTGCAGCCAGTACTCGAAGGTCGAGTCGTGGCGGGCCGCGAGGCGATCGAAGACGATGACCAGCTCCGGCTTGACGAACAGGATCGTGCGCGTGTAGCGGTCCAGCAGACGCTCGCCCGGCTTCTTGCCGGCGCCGCGACGCGATACGCCTCGCCGGCCTCGCCGACCACGGCGTCGATCGACGGCGTGGTCTGGAAGTCGACGATCCGGCCCTTGGACGGCGGCCGAGTGCGGGACCTGGCCGTGGCCGTCGACCGTGATGTTGTTCAGCGGAGCGCGTGCTCCACATCCAGCCGCGATGGTGCTCGCTGCCGTAGCATGTCGCGATAGCCGCTGCGGAGCAGCAGTCGCTGGCCGTAGGCCCAGAGCAGGAAGGAGTTGTTGGCCTCGTAGCCGTGCGACTGGGTGCCCATCGGGCTGGACTTGAAGATCACCTGCACGTCCTGGTCGGCGTGCCGGAGGGTGGTGTTGAGTACGGCCAGGCCCGTGCCGCGGAACAGGCGCGAGGCGGGCAGGTCGTCGGGCGGCGTGGCCTCGACCTTCGGCAGCGTGCCGCGGACGAAGCCCACGTAGCCGGCCGGTCCGCTCGCGGGCCGCCCATCTGCTCGACGTACCACTGCCAGTGGCCGTTGCCGGCCTGGGCGGCCAGCTCGCTCATCAGCGGCACGTTGGCCGTGGCCTTCGCCGGTTGCCGCACCAGGTCGCCGAAGCCGCCGCCCACCTTGCCCGGCGGCATGCAGGTACATGGGCAGTAGCCGACCTTGGAGAAGTAGGGCTTCTGGAAGGCGTTGATGCCCATGGCCGCGCGCATGATGTCGGCCCACCAGGTGAAGCGGTCGATGTAGCTGGACCAGTAGCTGGCGCCTTCGTGCCAGCCGCCGTCGTCGTCGCTCCAGACGGGGTAGACGTTGTAGAAGACGTTCATGGCGAACCACACCCAGTCGTCGGCCCCCTCGATCTCGTCCGAGGAAGGCGACGCCCACCTCGCCCAGGAAGTGCCAGGCCCGGTTGCTGTGGCTGGCGTAGGGCTGCCAGAGGTGGCGCGGGCAGAGATGGCGCGAACATCTCCTCGCCGCGGATCTTCATCACCCGGCGGCACTCCTGCGCGCTCCTCCTCGGTCAAGCAGGTCGTAGACGAAGGTGTAGGTCCGGGAGAAGCGACTAGGCGTAGGGCATGCCCGCCTCGTCGTTGTAGCGGTAGCCGGTGGCGCCCTTCGGGTCCCACCGGGCGCAGTCCAGGAGGATCCGCCTGGCCAGTTGGCCGTATTCCTCGCTTGCCGCCCAACAAGTCGCGTGAAGCCCAGCGTGGCGGCACCGTCCAGGGCGCGGATGGTGTACTCGCGGTTGCCCCACCAGATCTCGCGCCACTGCTCGCTGCACGGGGACGTGCCCGCGCGGATACTTGGGCGGCTCGGCCGTGGGCGGCGGTTCGTCCAGCAGCCGCTCGCACTGGGCCACCAGGCTTGCGATACTGCGGCCGCAGCGGGCCCTGGGCCAGTTCGCGCGGAGCCGCGGCAGATCCTCCGGCCGGATGAACAGCCGCGGATGCGACTTGGGAATGCGGGCCAGCAGTTCCTGCGCTCCGGAAGCGGCAGGGCCATGGCCGACGGGGCGATCTTGAACGTCCGCGGACGGCTCCAGGCCGTGACGCGGCCGTCGCGGTCCGCTCCGCGATAGCGCCACGTATACTTGCCCGGGGCCAGCGTCCGCGGAGGGCAGTGTACGTTCCAGGTAATCTTCGTTGCCTGATACTCGTCGCCTCCGGGCTCGGCCTGTTCGCCGCGAAAACACTCGAGTTCCCAGGAGACGACGGACGCTTGGGGACGCCAGGAGAACCCCGGCGGAGTGACCTGCGACACGGAGCCCGACTCGGGGCGGTATCCCCACTCTCCGTCTTGCGCGGGTCGTTCGTCGAGGCGGCAGTTCCGCGGCTTGACCGAGGCATGCCCAGGGGAGGAACAGGAGCAGGGCGATCGAGCGCATGCGTCTCTCCTTCCTGCAGATCGGGGGGAGCAGGATCACGGCGTGAAACCGGGGGTGCGCACACGGGCCGGCCTGCGCGGGCAGCTGTCCGCTTCCAGGGTTTCCAGGACGCGGTCCACGTCGCGGGAGTCGACGTCGAGATGCGTGACCGCGCGGATCGTGTCGGGGCCGGTCGCGAGCATCAGGATCCCGCGGCGCTTCAGCGCCGCGACGAACTCGGCGGCAGTGCCGTACCGCGGATCGATGCGGAAGAAAACCAGGTTCGTGTCGACCTTCTCGGGCACGACCTCGAGGCCCTCGATGCGCCGAAGGCCGTCGGCCAGGCGCTGGGCGTTGGCGTGGTCGTCGGCCAGGCGATCGACGTGGTGCTCCAGGGCGTAGAGGGCGGCTGCGGCGAGGATACCCGATTGGCGCATGCCGCCGCCGAGAACCTTGCGGTGGCGCCGGGCTTCGGCGATCAGGTCCTGGGGGCCGCACAGCGCGGAGCCGACCGGGGCGCCGAGCCCCTTGCTGAAACAGACGCCGACGGTATCGAAGTGAGCCGCCCAGCGCGACGGCCTCGATGCCGGTGGCGATCGCGGCATTGAACAATCGGGCGCCGTCCAGATGGGTCTTCAGGCCTTGTGCGCGGGCCGCACGGCAGAGGGCCTCGACCACGGGATAGGGCTGGATTCGGCCGCCGCCGCGATTGTGGGTATTCTCCAGGCAGAGCAGACGCGTGCGGACGAAGTGCGGATCGTCGGGCCGGACCAGCCCTTCGAGTTGCGCGACTTGGATCACGCCGCGGTCGCCCTGAACCGGCCGCGCGGCCACGCCGTTGAGCTGCGCGTAGCCGCCCTGCTCATAGTAGTAGATGTGGCAACTGGCCTCGCAGATCAGCTCGTCTCCCGGCCGGCAGTGCAGACGCACGGCGATCAGGTTCGCCATGGTCCCCGAGGAAACGAAGATCGCCGCCTGCTTGCCCAGCATTTCCGCAACGCGGCGCTCGAGCCGGAGCACGGTGGGGTCGTCGCCGAAGACGTCGTCACCCACTTCGGCCTCGGCGATGCAGGCGCGCATGGCTGCGCGTCGGGCGCGTCACGGTGTCGCTGCGAAAATCGAGCAGATCGGCGGACATAGGGCACTACTCGCAAACCGGGCCGGGGTTGTGATTATCCCGCGCGGCCGCCGGCGGGGCAAGCTTGCCGGGGGAGAAAGCGCCAGATAGATTGAGAGTGCACGCGCGCGGCGCTGTACGGGCGCGGCCGAGTCGCCTCGGTGCCGCTTGACGTTCACCAAACGCGTTCCCGCTTTCGCGAGCGGGTTGCCGGGAATCGCGGGTTCGCATGCAGCCGTGAGAATGCGACGGTCTGTTGCGGCGGAAGACTCCACGCCGGTCGGCTCGCGGGAGAGGATCGATCATGCCGAGGAAGAAACGCTGGCATCCCTCGCAGGAGAGCGACGAACTGGTGTTCGCCGTCTGCGATCGATTCCTCACGCATCTCGGCCGCCACCACGATCCCCGCGCGGCAAGTCGGACGAGGACCGAATGGGCTCGGCCGCGGCGGTCGCCGAGTGGCTCCATCGGTCCTGGGGTCGGAAAGACCTGACGCGCGAGCGGATCTATCCTCTCTTCTGGGAAGCGGCCCGGCGCAATTACCTCCTCCTCCAGCCGCCGCGCGAGCTGTACTTCGCCCAGCAGATCGCCCATCGGTACGGGGTCACCCAGTACGCGGCCGACCGCGAGACGATCCAGGTGGTCAATCGCCGCGGTCGCGACGCCCTCAGCCACGTGGCCACCGCCGGCGCGGACCTGGTGCTGTCGCTGATCAAGCGGCTGGGCAAGAAGAAGCGCGAGCAGCAGGCCGCGGACCGCCGCGTCCATGTAGGCTTGGGCGGCGGATTCTCGGCGATGATGGTCGCCAAGCGCCTGGCGAGCCGGCTCTATTCCGACCTCCATTGTCCTCCGCTCGTGCTCCATGCGCCTCACCGCCGGCGGTTTCCTCGTCGATCAGCCGCAGAAGGCGCCGATGACCTACTTCAGCTACTTCGACGATTTGCTCACGGAAGCCGAGTTCGTCGGCCTGTTCTCGGCCCCCGTGGTGCCCAGCAACGCCTACGAACAGGTGATCGCGCACCCCGGGTTGCACGAGTCGTTCGATCGCGCCGAGGAAATCGACATCGTGGTCACGTCGTTCGCGACGGCGCGCGACGAGCACGGCCTGCTCGCGCAGTACCTGCGGCATCTGATCGACAAAGGGGAGCTGCGCCCCGAGGTGCTGGACGAGATGGAGTCGATGGGTTGGGTGGGGGACGTGCAGTTCCGGCCCTACAGTGCCGATGGACCGATCGTTCAGGGCTGCCCGGTCCGCGCGGTGACGCTCTTCGAGATCTCCGACCTGGTGAAGCGGATCCAGCAGCCGGACAAGTACGTCGTCTTGCTCGCCGGACCGTGCAGCGAGTGCGGCGTCACGAAGACGGAGGCCATGCTTCCCTTGCTCCGGCAGCCGAAACTCCGCGTCTGGACTCACCTGGTCACCGACGTGCAGAGCGCGGCGGAACTGCTCCGGCTGGAGGAAGAGGCGGCGCAGGAGAAGGGACAGGACAATCCGTAGGTCCCCTCGCCCGCGGCGGATTTACGCGCGGTCGGCCTGCGCAAGGGCGTCGATCGCGGCCAGTGCCGCTTCCTTGCCCGAAACCGGCGCCTGGCAGGCGAAACGCTCGCAGACGAAAAGAGTCGGTCCCGGGGGAACCGACTGCTTGTCGCGGAAAATGGGGGCAAGCGCCGCCGAGCGATCGCCGTTGGGCTTCTCCGTGCGGAAGGCGACGACCTTGTTGGGCAGGTAGGTACGGTGGAGCCGGCCGAGGAGTTCTTCCGCGGCACCGGCGTCCTCCGAGCCCAGCACCACGACTTCCGGCGCCGGCCCGAGAAACGTGTCGAGTGCCAGCAGCATCTGGCTGGTGCCGATGGGGTGCTGCTCCATGAGCGAGGCAGCGGCGCGCAAGCCGGCCTCCGCCACGTCCAAGTAGTCTTGCCGCGCACAGAGTCGTCCCAGCCGCAACAACAAGAGGACGGCCAGGGCGCCTCCACTGGGAAGCGAGCTGTCGGCGACGTCTTTCTTGCGGACCAAGAGCGAAGGGTGATCGGCCTCGGCGAGGTAGAAGCCGCCCTCGTCGCGATCGGTGAAGCGGTCGAGGATGGCGTCGGCCAGGGCCGTCGCGGCGTCGATCCAGCGTTCTTCGAAACGCGCTTCGTAGAGCGAGACTAGTGCGTTGCCCAGGCCGGCGTAGTCGTCGAGGAAGGCGTCGACGGCCGCCCGTCCCTGCCGCCACGTATGCAGCAGTCGCCCCTGAGGGCCGCGGAGCGTTTCCAGCAGGAACTGGGCGGCGCGCGCCGCGGCGTCGAGATAGCGCGGTTCGCCGAGCACGCTTCCAGCGCGCGCCATGGCGTCGATCGCCAACGCGTTCCAGGCGACCAATACCTTGTCGTCCTTGCCCGGGGGCGCGCGGCGGCGACGCGCGCCGTAGAGCTTGCAGCGTGCCTCGGCCAACTCGGCCCGGAGCGAATCGACGTTGCGGCGAGTAGGCCGGCGCACTGCTGCACGGTCTTCGCCCGATTCAGGATGTTCTTGCCCTCGAAGTTGCCCGTCTCGGAGACGTCGTAGACGTGGGCGAAGGCGCGGGCCGATTCCGCCCCGAGCACCTGGCGGACCTCCTCGAGGGTCCAAAGGTAATACCTTCCCTCTTCGCCTTCGCTGTCGGCGTCCTCGGCGCAGTAGAAGCCGCCGGCGGGGTCGGTCAATTCGCGGAGCACGTAGTCCAGCGTTTCCCGGACCACCCCGGCGTAGTCGCCGCGGCCGGTCACTTGGTAGGCTTCCAGGTAGAGCCCGGCCAGCAGGGCCTGGTCGTAGAGCATTTTCTCGAAGTGCGGCACGAGCCACTGGGCATCGGTGCTATAGCGGTGGAAGCCTCCGCCGAGATGATCGTAGATTCCGCCCGAGGACATCTTATCGAGGCTTACCTGGACCATTTCCAGAATCGCGTCGTTGCCGGTCCTCTTCCATCGCCGCAGAAGCAGGCGAAGCTCGGCGGCATGGGGGAACTTCGGCGTATGGCCGAAGCCGCCGTTTTGGCGGTCGAAAGCGCGCGTGAGCGCGGCATACGCGGTGTCGAGCAGGTGGGGCCCCAGGACGCCGCGCGCGGCGTGCGAGTCGGCGCCGGGCGATTCCTCCAACAGCTCGGTGAGCTTGCCGGCCTGCAGGAAGATCTCGGCGCGGCGATCCTTCCAGGCTTCCGCTACGGCGGAAAGGACCTGGAGAAACCCCGGCATGTTGCCGCGGGCCCGGGGAGGCCAATAGGTGCCTCCGTAGAACGGCCTCAATTCCGGGGTCAGAAACGCCGACAAGGGCCAGCCGCCGTGGCCGATCAGAATCTGGACCGCCTCCATGTAGAGCTGATCGAGTTCCGGGCGCTCCTCGCGGTCGACCTTGATGGCAATGAAATGCTCGTTGAGCAGCCCCGCGATCTCCGGGTCCTCAAAGCTCTCGTGCGCCATGACGTGGCACCAATGGCACGCCGAGTAGCCGATGGAAAGGAAGATCGGCTTCTGCTGGGCCTTGGCCGCGCGGAACGCTTCTTCGCCCCATGGATACCAGTCCACGGGATTGTTTGCGTGTTGCAGCAGGTAGGGACTGGTTTCGTTGGTCAAATGGTTTGGCATCGGCTCTCACCCCGAGAGGGCGCAAAACCCCTGGGATCGCTTCTCCTCGGGAATTGTAGACCGGCCGGCAGAATGGGAAACACGCGAACCAGGGCACCGCGGGATGGTTTGGCTTCGACGCTCTGGGGGCGGTATGCGACACGTGGGGGTGCCGCCCTCAGCGGAACGACTGATCCTGCGTAGGGAAATTCGCGGTTCGGACGTCGTCGCGATAACGCGTCACGGCGTCGAGAACGGCCGCTCGCAGGTCGAGATAGCTCTTCACGTGTTTGGGCAGGGGAGGCGGGGTGAGCCCGATGAGATCGTTGATCACGAGAATCTGGCCGTCGCAGCCCGGACCCGCCCCGATGCCGATCGTGGGGATGGACACGCTGGCCGTGATCTCCTCGGCCAGATCGGCCGGAATGCATTCGAGGACGAGCGCGAACGCGCCGGCTTGGGCAACGGCCTTGGCGTCGATCATCAACCGCTGGCGGTCGCGCTGCACCCGATAACCGCCGAGCTGATGAACGCTTTGCGGGCGGAGCCCGCAGTGGGCCATCACAGGAATGCCCGCCGAAACCAAGGCCGCAATGACCTGGGTTTGATCGGCCCCACCTTCGAGTTTCACCGCCTGGCAGCGGCTCTCCTTGAGGATCCGCCCGGCGGCTCGGATCGCCTCGTGCGTGCCGAGGTGGTAACTGGGAAAGGGTAGATCGACCACCACCAGCGCTTGCTCGACCGCGCGGCCGACCATTTCGGCGTGGTAGGCGATCTGGTCGAGCGTGACCGGCAGCGAGGTCTCATGTCCCTGCACGACCATTCCCAGACTGTCGCCGACGAGAATCCCTTCGACGCCGACCGAATCCACCAGGCGGGCCATGGTGTAGTCGTAGGCCGTGAGCATGGTGATCTTCTGTCCTGAACTTTTCAGGGCGGAGAACTTCGGTACGGTCATCCGGCCCGTGGAATTGCTCATGCGAAAATCGAGGCCTCGGGGGTCAACATTGTGGCAGCCTGCCCTGCTCTTACCATTCTAGAATGGGGGTATCCCCGAGGGGAAGGGGTTACCTTGCCGCTAGCCAGGGGCGAAGGCGGCGGTTATTTTGGAGGGTGGCGCCGCCTGCTGCCCAGCATGTGCTCAGGGGCGTGGCGACGCCGGCTTTCCCACCCGCGGAGGAATCCCGCCCATGTCGTCCCGCCTTGTCGTATCTGGTGCCGTGCTGTTGGTTGCGATTGTGGCGGCTCCGGGCACGCACGCCGTTGCCCAGGGCGCGTGCCGCGCGGCGCGGGCCAGGCCAAGCCGCCGGAACTGCCCGAAACCTCTGGCGTGATCGAAGAGCTTGGGCCGAGCGTGATCCGCATGCGATCGGAGGCCGGCGGGGAACTGATGCTCCAGGCGACGCCCACGACGCGCGTGATCGTGTCGGGCCCGGCGACGGAGGAGTTTCTCTCGACTGGGCAGTGGATTTCCTTTGTGGGGGAAGTGGACAAGCGCCGGGGAGCCGTGACCGAGCCCGTGAGCAAGTTGACCATCTTTACTCCCACCAACAAGATCCCACCCGGCGCCTATCCCGACCAAGGCTTCGCCCCCGGACTGGGTCCAGCGGCCAAGGAAGAGAAGACCTTGGCCGGTGCGGACGACGGGCCGTCGGGCGGTACGCGCAGGGGCGCGCGCCGCGCGGAGCCCAAGTCGGGCGACAAGTCTCCGGCGGTGACCGTGCAAAGTTTTGAGATCCACGGCCAGATCACTTCGATCAAGAACGGCAAGTTAACGCTGCAAGTTCCTACGCAGTACTTCAGACCCACGCTCCGCGCCGAGCTGGCCGAGACGCCGCAGATCGACGTGATGATGGTCGGGGGAGCGACCCTGTGCGTCTTCGCTCAGAAGGGTGACAAGATCAAGGCGACCGGTCAGCGTGTGGCGGAGAACCGCGCCCTGGCCGGCCTGCTGGAGATCGCCTTGAGCCAGCCGCTGGGTGCCGCCCAGTCCAAGAAGCGGCCCGTCGCCCGAGGCGATCGGACGACTCGGTCGTCGCGCGCTGCGACTGCCGATCGGAGCGAGGGGGCGGACGATGACGAGCCCGAGAAGAAGATCGTCAAGCCGCGATCGACGCCAAGCAAGCGGTTGTCGAAGAAGGCTGCCGCGGAGGACGAAACGCCGTCGAGCGAGGAAGCGGAAAAGTAGCGCTTCGGGCGCGAAAGCGGCGGCACCGACGCTATCTTGACGCGCTACGTGCCGTTGCGGCACACGGCCACCCAGCCGCTGGCACGCAGCGATCCGAAAAGCCACGGCCAGCGGAGCTGACGTTGGCGTTCCACGTCGAGCCGGATCAGTTCCTCCACCGCGAAGCCTCCGGCGCGGAGCTCGCCGACAAATTCGCGCTGCGTGAACGTGTGGAGGTACATCTTGGGAATGCCGCGATAATCGAAGAACTTGTCGCCCCAGCGGAGATCGCGGTTGGTCAGACATTCCCACCAGTGCGTCAACAGGTATCGCCGCCCCGCCCCGGAGAAGAGGTTGAACCAGAAATTGTGGACGTGGATGACCAGCAGGCCCTGGGGTTTGAGAATGCGATGTACGTGGGCGAGGAAGCGGCGGCGGTGGTCGACGCCGCGGATCATGCCCAGGGTGCTGAACAGGCAGACGGCGTAGTCGGCGCAGGCGTCGCGGAGGCACTCGAGTTCGACCAGGTTCGCGCAGATCCGCGCGATGGAGAGGCCCTCCAGAGCCGCCTTCTCGCCGACCACGCGGAGCATGGGAAGCGACATGTCGATCCCCAGGCCGCGAAAGCCGCGCCGCGCCAGGGGAACCAGGGCCCGGCCGGTACCGCACCCCAGGTCGATCACCAGCCCCGGCTGTAGAAAATGCCGCGCGAGCACCTGCTCATCGAACTCGAACAGGGGGCTGGCGGCAAAGTATTCGTCGTACTCCTGGGCGATGTGTTCGGCCTGCGCGTATTCCCACGCGCCGCGAGGCACCCCCGCGGGAAGTTGCCATTCGGGACGCCGGGGATCGGCCAAAGCAGCGCCTCCAGGTGGTTGCTGATGAGTGGGCTCCTCACTATAATGCCCGATTCTTCGCTTGCCTATGATTCGTTGCGAGCAAGGAAGGTAGCGGCCTCGTTCTCCCGCTCGGGGAAAAGGGGCATCTGCCAAAGTAGTTCGTGTGTCAGTCCTTATGGATTTCCGTGGAGCGGGGGAAACCGCTCCCGCCGTGGCTTTGTGGGAAATGGGGCCCGGGCCAGGTTGCCCATGGCTGGGATGGCTGCGCAAAGCTCGCAGGGCCGCGCGATGGCCACATGCGATCACCAGCAGCCTTGCAGAATCCATAGGTCGATCGTCGACCGTACTGTACGCGTCATCCCCTACGATTCAGGGGTTGGATGTCTAGCCAAAGGAGATGTGTTGTGGCAATTCGTGTTGGTATCAATGGTTTTGGCCGGATCGGCCGACTGGTGTTCCGCGCCATCTGCGATCAGGGGCTTCTGGGCAAGGAAATCGAGGTCGTGGCCGTCAACGACCTGGTGCCCGCCGACAACCTGGCGTACCTGCTGAAGTACGACTCGACCCAGGGGCGGTTCCCCGGCACGGTGTCGAGCGAGAAGTCCGGCGCCGGCGTGGCGGAAGACGACACGCTGGTGGTCAACGGCCAGAAAATCAAGTGCCTGGCCGTCAAAGAGGGTCCGGCCGCGCTGCCCTGGAAGGACCTGAAAGTCGACGTTGTGGTCGAGTCGACCGGTCTGTTTACCGACGCCACCAAGGCCAAGGGTCACCTGGATGCCGGGGCGAAGAAGGTGATCATCTCCGCGCCCGCCAAGAACGAAGACATCACGATCGTGCTCGGCGTGAACGAAGCGAAATACGACGCCGCCAAGCACCACATCATCTCCAATGCGAGCTGCACGACGAACTGCCTGGCCCCGGTCGTCCACGTCCTGCTCAAGGAAGGCTTCGGCATTGAAGAAGGGCTGATGACCACCGTGCACAGCTACACCGCCACGCAGAAGACCGTGGACGGCCCGTCGAAGAAGGACTGGAAAGGTGGACGTTCGGCGGCGATCAACATCATTCCCTCGACCACCGGCGCGGCCAAGGCCGTGGGCCTGGCGATCCCCGAGGTGAAGGGCAAGCTGACCGGCATGGCCTTCCGCGTGCCGACGCCCACGGTGAGCGTGGTCGATCTGACGGTGCGGACCGTCAAGGAAACCAGCTACGAAGAGATCTGCGCGGCGATGAAGAAGGCCAGCGAGACCTACCTCAAGGGCATCCTCGCCTACAGCGACGACGACGTCGTCTCCAGCGACTTCATCCACGACAACCACTCGAGCATCTTCGACGCCGGCAGCGGCATCGGCCTGTCCAACCGCTTCTTCAAGCTGGTGAGCTGGTACGACAACGAGTGGGGTTACTCGTGCCGGACCGTCGATCTGCTCCGCCTGATCGGCAAGAAACTCTAGGAACCGATCCCGGAACCGCCACGCCGGGCCTCCACGGCCGGAGAGTTCAGGAGCGGTACACGGTTCTGGGATTGGCTCTAAAGACCCTTTCCGGTAACCGTTCACGGCCCCGGGAAGCGATTCAGTGATACTCGAACCGGGACGGCTGCACGAGAGCCGCCGTCCCGGTTCTTCGTGTTTATGCCGCAATCCGCTCAACGCATGGGCGAATAGTCGGTCGCGCGGAGCGTCTTGCTCTGAACTTCCTTGACGAGCATACCGGCGGCCTCCGACGCCGCCTTGGCGGCTTTCCACTGGGGGTCGTCGCGAAAGGCTTGCCAAGCCTTCTTCTGCGCCTCGACGCTGGGGAAGGCCAAGAGGTAGACGAGCGTGTCTTGCGCACTTCCTCGTCGATCGGCGTCCAGAATCCGATGATCTCCATGCCGTGCTTCTTGAACAGACGGTTGGTGTGGTCGCGGAAGCGGCTGTGGAGGGCATCGAGCTTGCCGGGATTGGCAATATAGGTGCGGAGCTCGAATACGCGGCCCGTGGCAAGGTCGGCCGGGGCAGCCGGCGCGGAGGGGGCGGCGCAGGCTGCCGCGGCGACCAAGAGGGCGAAGGATAGCGCGGTTTTCATGTTCGACTTTCCTGGGGCAGAGGGGTTGGATGGGATGCGAGCTTGCGCCCGCCCCGCCGTAGGGGAAGAATAGTCACTTCGGCAGGACGAGACAACTGCCGCGACGCAGGGGTGTTTCCGACCATGAACCGGAGAGTTGCGTGGAAGCCCCCTATCCGCTGCGGGATCAAGGCCCTGGGGAAGGAGGCGCGAAGCATGTCGCGTTCAGTCTTGTGCTGCGGGGTCGTCGGTGCCGAGCACGATGTCGTCCAGCGCAAGCGTCGTCTTCGTCCGCGCCATGCCGGAAAAGCCGAGCCAGTCGAGCCGCTTCCAGTCCGCCGAGGCGACGGGCAGTTTCGCGAAGTGCTTCGCGGCCTGGCCGGCGGGCGTGACCGTGAGGTCCCACGTGCCGGTCGAGTCCGGGCCCATGCCGCAGGCGATCTCCACTTTAACCCACTTGCCCACGGGTAGCGCCATCACGTCGCGACCGGCGGCTTGGAGCCGTCCGTCGCGGATCCAGAGCGTCGGGCCGACGCGATACGGATTGGCCGCGTCGCGCCACTCGTGGTGCAGGATCGCCTCGGGCTCCATGCGGACCTCGAACGACAGCCGAGTCACGCCGCGGACATGGCGGGGCGTGTAGTAGAAGTGCGGATTGAATGTCGATTGCACCTCGGGCCCGTCCGCAAGCACCAGACATTTCTCCCCGCTTGCCGGGCGATCTCGCGACGATCGCGATCGAGTCGCCTTTGTTTTCCACCGCCAGGACCGCCTCGGGCACTGGGCTGCCGGCGCGCGGCGACTCGAAATCGTCGCGCACCGTCAGCGGCGGCGACGCGGGCGGTTCCGGTGCGAAGCGGACCGGCGGATACTTCACCTCGGCGGCCTTCGCCTTCCACGCGGGATCGCCGTACACGCCCGCCGGCGGCGAAATCGAACGGCTGGAAGCCGATCTTCATCGCCGGCGAGTCGGGCTGCAGGCGGAAATCGCGGCCCGCGGCGTCGACGAACTTCGGATCGGCCACCAGCGAGCCGGCGTCCTTGCCCGAGCGCCTGCCAGTCGGCGAAGCTCAGGCCCTCGAAGGTGACCGGCGTGCCGGAGGCGTCGAAGTAGAGGTTGTCGTTCCAGCTGTCACGTTGGCGTCGCGCCACGAGCCGGTGAACAGCCGTCCGCCGTCGTAGTAGACGATGTTGCTGCGGGAACGTGAACGACAGGTGCGCTCTCGACGCGCGACCGCTGCAACTGGCCGTCCATGCTGAAGGCGAAGATGTTGTTGCGGACCACGTTTTCGCGGCCGTAGTGCTGGTGGTAGCCGCCGGTCTTGATGTTGTAGACGAGGTTGTTTTCCAGCACGATGCCCGTGCTTCCTTCGTCGTTGTAGAGGCCCCATCCGCCGCGGCCGTAGCGGTCGTAGGAGTAGACGTCGTGGACCACGTTGTTGCTCACCGTGGTGCCGGGCGAGGGCCCGAGCGTGTACACGCCGCCCATGTCGCTCAGCACGCCCCAGCCGAGGTGGTGGATGTGGTTGAAGTCGATCGTGTTGTGATGGGCCTCGCTGGCGGCGTAGCCCCAGCGCCAGCCGACCGAGACGCCGGTGTAGCGGAAGTCGGCGATGTCGTTGTGGTCACCTGGTTGTACGGCGCTGTGGCCGATCCACACGCCGACGGCACCGCCGAACGATGTGGCCGCCGGAGCGGATGATGTTGTTGTCGACCGTGATGTGCGACGTGGCCGCCGGCGCGTTCGGGCCGCCGGGTTCGGCCGTTTCGCCGATCCGCACGCCGCCGGCGCCCAGGTCGTGCAAGAAGGATCGTTCGACGCGGCAATCGCGGCAGCCGCGGCGGAACCAGAGGGCGTATCCGCCGACGTGTGCGCGATCTCGCAGTCCACCAAGGCGACGTTCCGCGCGCCGTCGACCACGACCGCCGTCGGCGCGCTGACCGAGGCCTGGCCGTCGGCGTGGCCTTCCGGCGGCAGCAGGAAGCCGTCGTGCAGGAACCGCAGGCCCACCATCGAGAGATGTTCGACCAGTTTGCCGTTGGCCGGATCGCCGGTGAGGCGGACCAGGCCGGTGAGCACCGGCGCGACGACTTCGAGCTTCGACATGTCCTCGCCGGGCCGCGGGATGTAGGAAAGCGTGCCGTCGCGATCCAGGAAGAACTCGCCGGGCGCGTCCAGGGCCGATCGGACGTTCTCGATATGGTAGCGGAGGCCGCTGCCCCAATAGGACAGGCTCCAAGGCGCGGTGGAGCGGAGCACGACCGTCCCCGCCGCCGGATCGAAGGCCGCCAGCCGGTGGAGCGAGGTTTCCCACGAGTGGTAGAACTTGATCGTTGCGTCGCCGGGGCGATCCTTCGGCGCCGCTGCCAGGCAGGCGACGTCTTGCTTACCGGCGACGAACGCTCGGCCGGCGAGGTTTTCGGCCTTGCCCGTCGCCGGATCGACGCGTGACTCCAGCGGCTTGCGAATGTAGTAGTAGAATTCGTTGGGCGAGCGTGCGCGGACTGCCCGGCGGTTGCCGACATAGAGCTGCTCGAAATACCAACGGCCCTCGGCAACCTCGGGGATGCGCGTGGTCCACACGCCGCCGGCCGTCGGGCGGAATCCGCCGATCAGCCGCCCGCCGGAAAACACCGGATGGCCGCCGGGCGCAGCGCGGTACTCGACCGGCGCCTGGACGGTCCCGCCATCCTCGGGTGTGAAGACGACCGTTTGCGAGAGCCGGTACACGCCGTCGGCCACCACGACGTGAATCGGCCCCGACGCGCGGCCCGACTTGCGCAGCTTCCGCACGACGTCGCGGCGCGCCGGCCAGCGAACCGACGGGGCCGTCGCTACCTTCGGCGCTGGCGGTCGGCAGAAGGCCGCTATGCGCGTCGTTGCCGTTCGGGGCGACGTAGACCGTCACATCGGCGGCTACGCCGGTGGTTGCCGCAATCCCCCAGGCCACCAGCCCAAACAGCACAGCACACGTGAAAGCAAGTCGATTCATGGCGGGTCTCCTGCTGGAATATACGCTTAGAATGCCTTGTGACTGTTGGAAGCGGCGCCGGCCCATTTCGAATTGACAGTCCCTTCTCGCGTGCGCTTGGAGAGGAACTGGGCGCGCAGGGCCGGCCATCGGACGATCACGGTGCCCCGTGCGCGGCGTTGCGCACCCGAGGGACGCCTCCCTGCCAGTCGATCTTCACCCAGGAAAGATACCAGGTTTTTCCCTTGTCACGATTGCCCTGATAGAAGAGATACGTCTGGCCGTCGCGGTCGACGAAGACGCCCGGATGGCCGGATTCAGAGGCATTCCACTGTACCGGCTTGCCGTTGGGCAACAGCGGCTCGTCCGAAAGCCGCTTCCAGGCAATTCCGTCGCGGCTCGTGGCGCAGCCGATTTGCTGCGGCTCGTTGTTGTAGGCCCCGGCATAGAACATGTACAGTGTGCCGTCGCGACGACAGACCGATGGGGCTTCGATGCATTGCTTCTCCCAGGCGAGCTCCGGCTTGAGGATTGGGGCGCTGGAGAGCTGCTTCCAGCAATCACGGCCCAGGTTGGATTGCCGCGGGGCGGCGGCGACGCCCAGCATTTGCGTTTTCATCGCCGGATCGCGCGTGGCAAAGTAGAGAAGCAGCCGTCCGTCGTGCTCGATTACGTCAGCATCGATCGCCCGGCCGCAATTCCAATCGCCGCTGGGGCGGAAGATCGGGTTGGTCGGATCGCGCATGAACTGCACGCCATCGATGGAGACCGCGTGACAGATGGCATCTTTCGGGCCATTTCCGTAGGTCTGATAGAACAAGTGAACCTTGCCGTCGAGCACGATTGTTCCGGGCGCGGCCAAGCCCTTGCGATCGCATTGCTGGGCGGGCCCTAACTCGGCGATCTTCTTCCAGCTTAGCAAGTCACGGCTTTCGGCGATCCCGACGTTCCAGCCATCGCCGGGCCTGCCGTCGCCATAGGGAGGAAGCGAGAAGTATAGCAAGTAGCGTCCGCCAAAATGGATCACCGAAGGGTCTTTTGCGAAGGGCTTGCCCCGCCGCGAGGTATCGCCCCAGAGCATTCGCGCGCCGCTCGCAGAATCGGTCGCCGCTAAAGGTCCTTTCGAAGGCGGAAGGCCGTCTGAGGCCTGGTCCGATGTACCGCCGGTGCGGTTGGTCGCGCCTGTGCTGCGAGGCGGAGCAGCGGCTTGGCCGGGGATTGTGAATGCCGAAACGACTGCCGCGGGACTCGCCGCCAGGGCAAGACGCATCCAATGTCGCCTGGTCAGAAAACTCGATTTCGCGGGGCGACAGCGCATGATTCCTTCTCCAATACCAACCGACGAGTTGGCAGCGAGGGCGAATGACGTCGCGATGCCCTCGATCTGGGGTGCTGCACAGGTGCAGGCAAGGTATCGGATGGGACCGGAGAAAGTCAACCGGCATCGCTCGTATTCGGCAGGGGAGCTCAGGATACGCCAACCGCCCAACACGAAAGCGGCTTGGTGCGGCTGACCAGAACAATGCCACATACGTAGGCCTTGTACGCGGGCAGATTGACCGCCATCCGGGGGGCGCCTACCATGGAGGAACTTTAGAGCCAATCCCAGAACCATGCGGCGCGCCTGAGTTCTCCGCCCGCCGAGGAAGCTCCTGGCGGTCCCGGGCAGGTTCTTGGCCCCAAACCACATTTCCGAAGGAGTCCGTGATGAGTACTCAGCCCCCAAGCGGCGTTTCGACACGCATCTCGCGGCGTCGCATGCTGAGACGCAGCGGCGCTGTGGTCGCAGCCGCAGCCATGCCGTGGATCGTGCCCGCTTCTGCGCTGGGGGGCGAGGGGAAGCCGGCCGTGAGCAATCGGATCACGATGGGGGTGATCGGCACCGGCAATCAGGGAATCAACGATCTGCGCAGCTTCCTCGAAGACGAGCGCGTGCAGGTCGTCGCGGTCTGCGACGTAAACAAGGAGAGCGCCGGCTACTGGGACGGCGCAGTCGCCGGCCGCGAGCCGGCCAGGCGGCTGGTGCGAGGAGCACTACGGCGGCCGCCAAGCCGTCGGGCAGCTACCAGGGCTGCGACGCGTACGTCGATTTCCGCGAGGTGCTCGATCGCAAGGACATCGACGCGGTGGAGTCGTCATGCCCGATCACTGGCATGCCATTCCCGTTCTGGCGCGGCGAAGGCCAAGAAGGACATCTACTGCCAGAAGCCGCTGTCGCTGACGATCGCCGAGGGGCGCGCGATGAGCGACGCGGTGAAGAAGCACCAGCGAGTCTTTCAGACCGGCAGCCAGCAGCGCAGCGACCAGTACTTCCGCCGCGCCTGCGAACTGGTGCGCAACGGCCGGATCGGCAAGCTGCACACGGTGAGGTGCGGGCTGCCCGGCGGGCGGCCCGACTTCGGCAAGACCGGCGACCGCAAGAAGCCCGAGCCCGTGCCGGAGGGATTCGACTACGACCGCTGGCTGGGGCCCGCGCCCGAGCGCCCTACGCGCCGGCGCGCTGCCACGTGAACTTCCGCTGGATCTACGACTACTCGGGCGGCCAGGTGACCGACTGGGGCGGCCATCATCCCGACTGCGCCCAGTGGGGCATGGGCACGGAGCGGACCGGCCCGGTCGAGATTCGCAACGCCAAGGGAGTCTTTCCGCCCGACGAGCTGTGGAATACGGCCACCGAGTTCTACTTCGAGGCGATTTACGCAATCGGCGTGAAGATGATCGTCTCCGACAAGGTCCGGGGCGGCGTGACCTTCGAGGGGAGCGAGGGCTGGGTGTGGGCCAATCGCGGCAGTCACGACGCCGAGCCGAAGTCGCTGCTGCGACTCGCAAGATCGGCCCCGACGAGATCCACCTCTACGAGAGCAACAATCACTACCGCAACTTCATCGACTGCGTGCTCTCGCGCAGCGAGCCGATCGCGCCCGGTCGAGGTGGCCCACCGCTCGATCACGATCTGCCACTTGGGCAACATCGCCATGCGGCTGGGACGCGACCTGCTGCGGTGGGATCCCGATAAGGAACAGATCGTGGGCGACGACGAGGCCGCGCGCGATGCTGAGCCGGCCGTACCGCGCGCCGTGGAAGCTGGAGGCATGAGCAGGAGCATGGAGAAGCCCCCTGAAACGCCCGCCGCGCATCGGCCTTACGTTCCGGACGAGTCGCACCTGGCGGAATTCACCTGGTCGGCCGTCGTGGTCGGCACGCTCCTGGGAATCCTCTTCGGCGCATCGTCGCTCTACCTCGTGCTCAAGGTGGGGATGACCGTTTCGGCCTCGGTGCCCGTCGCCGTGCTCTCGATCACGCTCTTCCGCGTGCTGGCGCGGGTGTTCGGACTGCGGCGCGCGACGATCCTGGAGAACAACATCGTCCAGACCACGGGCTCGGCCGGGGAGTCGATCGCCTTCGGCGTCGGCGTGACGATGCCGGCGGTGCTACTCTTGGGATTCGAGCTCGACCCGCTCCGCGTGCTTGTGGTGTCGGTCCTCGGAGGCGTGCTGGGGATCCTGATGATGATTCCGCTGCGGCGCGCGTTCATCGTCAAGCGCCACGGGGAGTTGAAGTATCCTGAGGGCACGGCGTGCGCCGACGTGCTGATTGTCGGCGAGCAAGGAGGCGCCACCGCGAAGACGGTTTTTGCGGGCTTCGGCCTGGCCTTCGTGTATCAGGTGCTGCTCTTGGGGCTGCGGCTGTGGAAGGAAACGCCCATGAAGGCGGTGGGGTTCTTCCGCGGGGCGGTGGCGTCGATCGAGGTCAATCCAACGCTCTTGGGCGTGGGCTACATTATCGGCACGCGCGTGGCATCGATCATGCTGGCTGGAGGACTGCTGGCGTATTTCGTTTTCGCGCCGCGATTCATTTCTTCGGCGATGCGCTGGAGAAACCCGTCGCTCCGGGAGAAATGTTGATCCGCGACATGGGCCCCGACGACCTGCGCGGGGCCTACATCCTCTACATCGGCGCCGGGGCGGTAGCGGCGGGGGGGATCGTGAGCCTGGTCCGCGCGCTGCCGCTGATCGCCAGCTCGATCCTTGCCGGGGTGCGCGCGATCTACGCGCGGAAATCACCGCCGGAGCCGCGGTTGTGCGGCGCACGGATCGCGACGTGTCGATGCGGCTGGTGGCGGTGGGGCTCTTGGGGCTCATGCTCGTGCTCGTCGTGTTTTTCTGGGCGATGTTGCCGGGCGAAACGGTCATGGGTTCGCGCGCCTGGGCCGTGAACGGGCTGGGAGCGATTCTGATCGTGGTCTTCGGGTTCCTCTTCGTTACCGTTTCCTCGCGCCTGACCGGCGAGATCGGTTCGTCGAGCAACCCGATCTCCGGCATGACCGTGGCCACGCTCCTCTTGACCTGCCTGGTGTTCCTCGTGCTCGGTTGGACCGACCCGGAACACCGCCTGACGGCGATTTCGATTGCGGCGGTGGTGTGCATTGCGTCGTCGAACGGCGGCACGACCTCGCAGGACCTGAAGACGGGGTTTCTGGTCGGGGCGACGCCGCGTTTGCAGCAGTGGTCGATTCTGATCGGTTCGGTTTCGTCGGCGGTGGTGATTGGCTGGATCCTGGTGGTGCTCAACGGCGCGAGCACGGTTTATACGGCCAAGCACGTGCCCGCGCAGAAGACGGCCGTTTCCGTGGCTGCGCTTTCGGAAACCGGCTCGGCGCCGGGCGACCCGACCGAGTACTTCGTGTGGTACGCACAGGCGGGCAACGCGCCGGGGGTCGAGCCGGGCAAGTACCTTGTCGATGCCCAAGGGAAGATCCGCTACTACGTCGATCCCGGGATCAACGGCCGGATCGCGCGGCGCGACGACGGTACCGAGGTGCGCAAGTACGGTGCCCCCCAGGCGCGGCTGATGGCCCTGATTACCGACGGAATCCTCACGCAGCGGCTCCCCTGGACGCTGGTGCTTCTGGGCGTGTTCATCGCCGTGGTGTTGGAGTTGAGCCGGGTGCCGTCGCTGCCCTTCGCGGTGGGCGTATACCTGCCGCTGTCGCTGTCGACGCCGGTATTCGTGGGTGGGGCGGTGCGATGGATCGTCGAGCGCCGGGCGGCGCGGGGGCGGTCCGAGGCCGAATCGGAAATGGCGCCGGGGCCCTGCTCTCGACCGGATATATTGCGGGCGGGGCGATTGCGGGAGTGCTGATCGCCATGGTCTCGTTCAGCGACGAGATTCCGCGGCGACTGGGGACCTGGCAATATCGCCACTACACGCTCGAAGAAGCGATGCCGCTTCAGGCGGCTTTCCGCGCGGCGGCGATGGCGGAAACTGCGTCCGGGACCGACGAGGTCGATCGCGGCGACCGGCCGGGAGCGAGTTCGGAAGAACTTCGCCGGAAGATGGCCGAGATCGAGGACCTCAACGGCGATCTGATTCCGCGCTACACGCGCGCCGCGCAGGGACCGAGCTCGAGTTGCCCGGTGGCGCGGCGCATCGCGTGGAGGCGGAGGCGACCTTGGCGGAGCTCGCTGAGGAGTTGTTCGGCGATGCGCAGCGCAGCGTCCACGCTGCTGGAAATGAACGAAGATCGAATTTCGCCCCTCAAGGAACTGCCCGCGGGTGTAGCGCTTCGCGTGCCCCAGAGGGATTGGCCGGCTGTCGCGGCGTTTTCCGTTCTCGTGGCGGTGCTGCTGGCGGTGGGCATGGGGTGGTTGTTGCGAGTCCCGGCGGCGGCCGAAGGTGCCGTCGAGGGATCGAGCCCGCCCGCGGCTTGACGCGCGTGGCGAGCAAATCGGCAAGTTGGCGCGAAGGCGCGGCTTTGCGCGGTGCAGTGGGAGGGGCGAAAGAGCGGCTTTCCGACCGCCGGCTGTTTTAAGAGCCGATCCCAGAACCTTTGGAGGTGCGGCGATTTTCCGGCCGCACAGAGCCGCAACGGCAGTTCTGAGATAGGTTCTAAGTGCGCGCGGCGGCGGAGGCTGCTACGGTCCCGACGAGTGTGGTTTTTGCGGAAGACAACGGTTCGAGCAACGCATGCATCGATCAAGGAGTAAGGCGTGAACACTCGACGAACTCTCGTAGGCGGTTTGTTGGCGGCGGCGATGGGGTGGCTGGGGACGGCGGCGCGGGGAGACGAAGGGATGTGGCTCTTCAACGACCCGCCGGTTCGAGATCCTCAAGGAGCGCTACGGCTTCGAGCCTACCCCCGATTGGCTCGCGCACTTGCAGCGTTCGAGCGTGCGATTCAATAGCGGCGGATCGGGATCGTTCGTCTCCTCCAGACGGGCTGGTGATGACCAATCACCACGTCGGCGCCGATGCGCTGCAAAAGCTGGGCACGAAGGAGCGCGACCTGATTAAGGACGGCTTCTTCGCCCGGTCGCGCGGGGAGGAGATCCGCTGCGTCGATCTGGAGCTGAACGTGCTCATGGAGATCGAGGACGTCACCGAGCGGATCAAGGCGGCGGTGAAGCCGGGCATGGCGGCTGCCGAGGCCAACCAGGCGCGGCGCGCGGCGATGAACGATCATCGAAAAGGAGTCGCTCGACAAGACCGGGATGCGAAGCGACGTGGTCACGCTCTACCAGGGCGGGCAATACCACCTCTACCGCTTCAAGAAGTACACCGACGTGCGGCTGGTGTTTGCCCCGGAGCAGGACATCGCCTTCTTCGGCGGCGATCCGGACAATTTCGAGTACCCCCGCTACGATCTGGATATCTGCTTCTTCCGCGTGTACGACGACGGCAAGCCGGCCAAGGTCGAAGCATTTCCTGAAGTGGAGCGCGGCGGGGGCGGGCGACGGTGAATTGGTCTTCGTCTCCGGCCATCCGGGACGCACCGACCGCCTGAACACCGTGGCCCACCTGGCGTTTCTCCGCGATCGAGCGATGCCGCACACGCTCCGCAAGCTGTTCCGCTGGGAGGTGATGCTCAGCACGTACAGCGAGGAGAGCCGCGAGAACGCGCGGCGCGCCGAGGACGACCTGTTCGGCGTGCAGAACTCGCGCAAGGCCCGGCTGGGCAGGCTCGGCCGGATTGCAGGATCCCGCGGTGATGAAGCTCAAGCGGGCCGATGAAGACAAGCTGCGCGCAGGCGCTGAAAGCCAACCCCTCGCTCACCAAGGAGCCGATCGGCGATCCCTGGGGCGAAGTCTCCGCGGCCCTGAAGATCTGGAGCGGCTTCTACACGGAATGGGACCTGCTGGAGAACGGCTCGGCGTTTCGCAGCGGGTTGTTTCACCTTGCGCGGCAGTTGGTCCGGCTGGCCGACGAATCGGCGCAGCCCAATTCCGAACGGCTGCGCGAGTACCGCGAATCGAATCTCGATTCTCTTAAGCAGGAGCTGTTTTCCGAGGCGCCGATCTACAATGACCTGGAGACCGTGCTCCTGGCCGACTCGCTCAGCATGTTCCTGGAGTTGAGCGGGGCCAACAACGCCTTGGTGCGGGAGGTGCTGGCGGGGAAATCGCCGCAGCAGCGAGCGGCGGAGCTCGTCGAGGGGACGAAGCTCAAAAACGCCGAGGTGCGGAAGAAGCTGGCCGAGGGGGGCGCGGCCGCGATGCAAGCCTCGGATGATCCGATGATCCGGCTGGCCCGCCAGGTCGACCCCGCCGCGCGGAAGGTGCGCAAGAGCTATGAAGAAAAGGTCGAGGAACCCCTGCGCCAAGCCTACGCGAAGCTGGCCGACGCCCGATTCGCGGTCTACGGCACCTCGCTCTATCCCGACGCCACCTTCACGCTTCGGCTGGCTTTTGGCCAGGTGAAAGGCTACAAGGAGCGCGGCAAGGTGGTTCCGCCCTGGACCACGATTGCCGGGCTGTACGATCGCGCGGCCGAGCACGACAACCAGTATCCTTTTCACCTGCCGCCCCGGTGGCAGCAGACCAAGGACCGGCTGGAATTGTCGACTCCCTTGAACTTCGTCTCCACGGCCGACATCATCGGCGGCAACTCCGGCAGCCCGGTCGTGAACCGCAAGGGGGAACTGGTGGGGATCATCTTCGACGGCAACATCCAGTCGCTGGTGCTGACCTATCTGTTCACCGACGAGCAGGCGCGGGCCGTGTCGGTCCACTCGGCGGGAATTATCGAGGCCCTGCGCAAGGTCTACGATGCTGGCGCCCTGGCCGACGAGCTCGGCCGCTGAACCGATGCGTCGGTGAGGGGCGAGCAGAGGGTTGCCTTTTCCACAGTCCTGGGAGCACGGCTGAACAACCTGAAAAGGAGCTTGCGATGCGGCGAAGGGACTTCCTGGCAACGCTGGGAGTAGCGGCAACACTGGGCAAGGTGGTTCAGGGGGCCCAGTGGCCCAAGGACCTCCGCGTAACGCGAATCATCGGCTTCGACCTTATCGGGCGGCGGTCGAAAGTGGCCGGCAAGAACTCGCACCTCGACGTGCACGGCGATTCCTCGCGCGATCGGATGGTGCGGATTCAAACCAGCGCCGGCGTGGAAGGGCTGGGCAATTGCCGCAGCGACGAGAAAACGCTGGCACGGCTTTTGGGCAAGAACCCGTTCGAGGGACTCCAGACGCCACTTCGCGCGCTCGGAGCGGTGCTCGGGCGGCAAACCATGCCGCTTTGGGACCTGGCCGGAAAGCTCCTGGGCAAGCCGGTCTATGCGCTTTTGGGCGGCGCCGGGCCGCAACGCGTGCCGGTCTACGACGGCTCGATCTACTTTGCCGACCTTCTGCCGCAATACGCCGACCGGTGGCAGGACCGATTCAAGGAGGAGATCGACCAAGGGATGCGTGCGGGGCATCGGGCGTTCAAGATCAAGATCGGACGCGGATACAAATGGATGGAGCGGGCCGCGGGGGATGCACGCGATGTCGAAGTGGTGAGCTTGATCCGCCAACATGCGGGTCGCGACGTCCTCTTGGGCGTCGATGCCAACAATGGCTACGATCTGGCCGGCGCCAAGGGCTTTCTCGAGAAGGCGGGGAACCAGGACTTGGCCTGGGTCGAGGAACTGTTCCAGGAGCAGGTCGAGCAGTGCCTGGAGCTGAAACGGTTCATGGCCGCGCGCTCGTGGAAGACCCTCGTGGCGGAAGGTGAAACGCTCCGGGAACTGGAGCCATTGGTGCCGTTCATCCAGGCGAAGGCGGTCGACGTGCTCCAACTGGACATGTCCTCCTTCGGCTTCGAGGAGATCCTGCGCGAAGCCGAGATGGCTCGGCCGCAAGGCATCCTGATCGCGCCGCACAACTGGGGCTCGCTGGTGGGTTTCTACATGCAACTCCACGTGGGTCGGGCGATCACGAACTTCTACCGCGCCGAGGAGGATCCGCTGAAAAGCGATCTGCTTTCGGCCGAAGGCTACGCCGTAAGCGAGGGGACGGCCCGGGTGCCCGATGCCCCCGGATTCAGCCTGGCTATCGACGAGAAGAAGTTTGCCGCGGTCAAGCCGCGTTTCGATCTCAGGGGATGATCCCCCAGCACACCCTTGCCGAGGAGCCTGCCCGTGACGCGATGCTCTCTGATCTCTGCTTGGACAACGACCTTGGCAGCGTTGGCGGTATGGACCGGCGCGACCGCGCCGGTGGCGGCCATGGAGCGCGCGGTTGTGATATCTGCGTACCAAGGGCCGTGCAAGGACGGCGACTTCGCCGCGAACCTTGCCACCACGCGTGCGGTGATTGAAGAGGCGAAACGTCGCAAGAGCGATTTCGTGGTCCTGCCGGAGACCTTCCTATCGGGCTACGACACCGTGGAACACATGCGCCAGGGAGCTCGGCCGGTGGACGACCCTGCCCTCCAGGCGCTGGTCCAGGAGTCGGCCGGCCACGGCATGGTGGTGCTCGTAGGGCTGGCGCGCAAGACGCCGGAGGGAATCTACAACAGCGAACTGGTGATCCACGCGGGAAAGTTGCTAGGCGTGTACGACAAGGCGATGCTCACCGGCGGCGATCGCAAGACGCTGGGCTTTCTGCCGGGCAAGGCCATGCCGGTGTTCGAGGCCCACGGGGCGCGCTTCGCGGTGATTATCTGCCACGACAGTTCGTTCCCGCATCCGGCCATGGCCGCGCGGTTGAAGGGGGCGGAGATCCTCTTTTCGCCCCACTACAACCAGATCGGGCGCGATCGCATGGACGATCATCTCCGCTGGACGCGCAACACTCACGTCAGCCTGGCCTGCCACATGGGTATGGCTGTGGTCCGCTCCAACGTGGTGGGTGTCGACCCGGTGCGCGGGTTGGGCTACGGTGGCAGCGTGATTCTCAGCCCGCAGGGGGAAGTGCTGGCCGAGGCGAAACTGTTTGCCACCGAACTGCTGACGGCCACGATCACGCCCGAGATGCTCAAGCGACGCTGGGCAAGTTTTGACGAAGTTCCCGATTGGCTCAAAGAGGAGTTGCGCGAAGGGCTGAAAGGGCACTGAGAGCCGATCCCAGAACCCCGGGAGGTGCTGCGATCTTCCGGCCGCACGGGGCCGGCGTGGCACTTCGGGGATAGGTTCTAATCCTCCAGGCCCAGCCAGGTCGGGCGCTCGAGAAAGCTGCCGGCTACGTTGCTCTCCATCTGCTGGAACATGCTCGGAGCGACCGAGAAGGAAAGCACGTTAGCGCCCAGTTGCCGGGCGACGTTCTTCCGCGCCGAGATGTCGGTCAGGCCGACGACCGCACGCGGCTGCTCGCGCTGGAACTCCCGGTACATGACGATGCCGATGATCTGGCAGCCGGCGGCGAAGGGGATCGTGACCCGGTCGTCGGCCGGCGCGTCGTAATGGGCCAGCACCACCAGGGCCGACAACTGATCGGGGTTGACCAAGAAGGTGATGCTGCGGACGTTGTCGCGGGCAAGATCGACGTCGCGAAGCGGTTTGAAGACGACGTACTTGGCGGGGATGTCGACGAGGGGGAGCGCGTCGACGAAGGCCGCGGCGACCGGGGGGCTCTTCAAGTAACGTTCGCCTTCGAGGAACTCGTCGGCCGTGACCACGGCGGCGGCTTCCATCTGCCGGCCGATGGCCTCGCCTGGCTGCGTGCCCCGGTTGCCCGTCGAGAGGAAGCGATAGAAGCACTCTTCGCCGCCGGGGAAGTTGCGATACTGATTGCCGAAGCCGAGGCCGACGCCCGCGCCGAAGCAGCCGAAACTATCGCGCGAAACGACCGCAGTCTTGCCCCGCGCCGCGGCGGCAAGATGGAACATCACGCAGCCCCATTTCCCCGGGGCGAATTCCAATGCTTGTTCGGGCTTCTCGTCGGTCCAAATCAGGGCCACGGGCTCGAACTCCATGCGAAGTGCCGAGGCGATCTGGCTTTCCATCCGAGGATCTCCGTGGGGAAACGGGGGCATACGGCGGTCGCGCCCGGATCGACGTTTCGAGAGCAACTGTCAGTCTAGTTTCGTCCTGGTCCGGACGGAAGCGGAATCGCCGGCTGCTCGCGCAGGTGTTCCTCCGCGATTCCCGCCGCTATCATGAACGGAGTGCCAGAAAGACCCTCTTGAATGTTTGCCTCTTGAACGATCGCGGCTGCGCGCCGAATCGCACTGTTTCTTCGGCAACCCGCAGGCGCGAAGTGTGGAGAACGAATGATGTCAATTTCCCGACAGCTTGGTTCCTTGGTGCTGCTGATGTCGTTGCTCGGCGCGGCGCGGGCCGACTTCTACGTGGCCCCCAACGGAAACGATGCCAATCCGGGCACGGCCCTGCGGCCTTTTCAGACCCTGGAGAAGGCTCGCGACGCGGTGCGGGGCCTCGGTGCCCAGAACCGCGCCCGGGGTGTGACCGTGTGGCTTGCCGGCGGCACCTACGCCAGGCAAGCGACCTTCGAACTCGGCGCCGCGGATTCCGGCAAGCCGGGCGCGCCGGTCGTGTATCGCGCGGCGGCCGGACAGGAGGTGCGACTGACGGGCGCAAAGCGGATCCTGCCCGAAGCTTTCCAGCCAGTGCGTGATGCTACGGTGCTTGCGCGGCTCGACGAAGCCGCGCGCAGCCACGTCGTCAAGGCCGAATTGAAGCCCCTGGGCCTGACCGATTTCGGCGGGGTGGTACCCGATGGCCGGCGGGCCGAGCTGTTTTTCAACGACGAGCCACTCGTGCTGGCACGGTGGCCCAACGAAGGATTTGTCCGCGTGGCCGACGTGCTGGGCGAGAAGCCGCTTGTGAGCCACGGGATCAAGGGCGACTACGTGGGTAAGCTCGTCTACGAGGGGGACCGTCCGCGCCGCTGGCGCCAGGAGCCCGACGCCTGGCTGCACGGATACTGGTTCTGGGACTGGGCCGACGAATACCAGCGCGTCGAGTCGATCGACGGTGAGAAGCGGACGATCGCGCTAAAGCCGCCGTACCACGGCTACGGCTACCGCAAGGGGCAGCCGTTCTATGCCCTCAACCTGCTCAGCGAGCTCGACGCGCCAGGCGAATGGTATCTCGATCGGCAATCGGGCACTCTCTATCTCTGGCCACCCGCGCCGATCGAAAAGGCTTCGGTGGCGATCTCCGTGCTCGCTTCACCGTTGGTATCGCTTCGCGATGCGTCGCACGTCGTGCTGCGCGACATGGTGCTGGAGGGCACCCGAGGACTGGCGGTCGAGATCTCCGGCGGCAGCCGCAACCGAATTGCGGCGTGCACCATCCGCAACACCGGCGGCGACGGGGCACGCGTGCACGGCGGAACCGACAATGCCGTGGTGGCTAGCGACTTCTACCAGATCGGAGCCACGGGAATTAGCATCTCGGGCGGGGATCGGCGCTCGCTCACGCCGGCGGGCAACTTCGCCGCGAACAACCATCTCCACCATTTCTCGCGTCTGAAGCGGACCTACGCGCCTGCCCTTCAGGTGGACGGCGTGGGCAATCGCGCCGCGCACAATCTCATCCACGATGCCCCGCACATGGCCGTGGGCTTCGGCGGAAACGAGAACGTTCTGGAGCTGAACGAGATCCACGATGTATGCCGGGAAACCGGCGACGTGGGCGTATTCTATACCGGCCGCGACTGGACGGTTCGCGGCAACGTGCTGCGCCACAACTACATCCATGACGTGCGCGGCCCGGGGCTGCACGGCGCGCAGGGTATCTACCTCGACGACGCCGCCAGCGGCTCGATCGTGGTCGGCAACGTGCTCCAGCGCGTGGCCCGAGCGATGCTACTCGGTGGCGGCCGCGACAATATCGTAGAAAACAACCTCATGATCGAGTGTGAGCAGTCGATCACGTTCGACAACCGGGGATTGAATTGGATGCGGGCCACCGTGGAGCCCGGCGGTTTGATGCCCGAGCGCCTGGCGGCGATGCCCTACCGCCAATCGCCCTGGCGGGAGCGCTATCCGCAGTTGCTTACCCTATTGGACGACCAGCCGGGATCGCCCAAGGGGAATCGCGTTCGCTTCAATGTGGTCTCCAAGAGCGGGGCGATGGGCCTGGCCAAGGAAGTGACGGAGTTTGGCACCGTGGCCGACAACCTCTCGACCGAGGAGGACCTTGGTTTCGTTGACGCCGCGCGGGGCGACCTGCGGCTCCGCCCCGATTCGCCGGTGTTCAAAAAGCTCCCCCAGTTCCAGCCGATCCCCTTTGAGAAAATCGGCCTGCAGATCGATTCCTATCGAACCCGGCGGCCGAAACGCTGACCGTGTGCCTCAGCGAGCCGGTACCGCGCGTGGTCTGAAAAGCTCGATCAGGCTCAGGATCGCGCCGACAAGGCCCAGAATCCAGCCCAGAGGATAGGGCAGGACGACCAGCCCCCACCAAAGCGAATGCCCCGTAGTGCCTCCGATGCCTCCCAGCGCGCTGAGGATCACCATTGCGGCAACGCCGGCGAGTGTCAGCACGAAAGCCCAAGACACGTGGATTCGATAGCGGCTCTTTCCGAGCCATGCACCTAGCGCAACCACGCCGAGGCCGGGCAGGATGACCAGGGAACCCTCCAGCGGATCGACGGCTCCCACGAGCATGGCAAGCAGTCCGAGGCTCATCAAGGCAAGCGACAATCGCGGAGATCGATTCACGGGTTGACTCCTGAAGCAAGGAGACGGTGGACTTCGCTGAAGACCGAAAATGAACCGGGATTTCCCATAGCGGCTCGGCCGGTCGCACTCCGTACAGGGATTCCGCGACACAACGCTCGGACATCGGTCCGAAGCTACAACGGTCCCGTTCAGCGTGACCTCACTTGTTGGACTTCTTGGAGCCCGATGGCTCCTTTGCCGGCGGCTGGCGGTCCTTGTGCAGCGTTACCTGGGCGCGGAGGCCCTGGTCCTCGAAGGTCAGGCCGAAGTTGGCCGTGGCGAAGGCGGCAAGGACGGCCGGCAGCGGCGGGCCGATCTTGGGCTCGCCGGGATGGCCGTACACGGTCGACTCCATCGTCCGCCACGTGGGGTTCCACACGTACTGGCCCCCGCCCGGACAGACCAATTCCACGCCCCAGACTTCCTTGTGGACGGCGACCGGATCGCGGTCGCCATAGCGGTGTTTCCACTGGTTGAGGATCGGCAGATTATCCCAAGCGCGGGCCTGCATGGCATGGAGGTACTCGCTCCGCGCCGCGGCGGAGGCCACGTCGACGGCTTTGCGATCGACCTGTAGGCCGACGTTGGTTCCCAACCAGGGCCGTCCCGGGGCGGCAAGCGGTTTGCCCTCCTTCACGGCCTCTTGCCGCGCGAAGTGGCGGTCGATCGCCCGTTGCAGCATCTTCTCGTTCAGCGTAATGGTCCACAGGTCTCCGGTCGTGGTGTAGTAGATTGCCAGGTTGGCCGCTTCGCGGGGCATTGCGGCGCCGCGCGCGGGCTTGATCCGCACGTAAGGGTGTTCCTTGTGCGTGAGCGACTCCCACTGGACTTGTCCGGGGGCTGTCTGCTCGATGAAAGCGGCGCCGCAACGAGAAACGCCGCCATCTTCAGGCCGCTTTCCACGTCGATCGCCAGGCCCAAGGGCAAACGCCCCAGGTTGTTCTCGAAGAACTTGGGAATGTCCTTCTCCTCGGTCGCAGCCAATTCGCTCCAGAAGGGGTCGTCGTCGGCATAGATCGAAACGCAGCGTCCGAGCCAGCCCAGCGAAAGGCCCTCCGACATCATCGAGAACATGTTCTCCGCGCTGTGGAAGCGGGGCGACTGGCGGTTGATGGCCAGCACTGCGTGGGCCAACGCGCCGTGGCGGTCGCCGGCGTCGGCGGGAATCTGTACCCCGCGCGAGAACTCGATCAACTCGCGGTATTGGGTATTGGCAATCAGCGGCATGACGGTCAGATCGGCCCCAACCTTGTCCTTGGCGAGCGACAGGCGCAGCGCGATCGGGTCGAAGGCCCAGCTCCAGTTCTGTTGGTAGCCGTCGCGCCAGCGCTCGTAGGCGGTGGCTTCGGCCTGCGTAACCTCGGTGAGCGGCAGCTCTGCGATCGGGGTGAGGAAGGCAATGCTGCCGTAGGTCGAGGAAACGACCCCGCCCGAGGCAAGAGCCAAGGTGCCGCCGTCGGCCAGGGGAAGATCGGTGTAGATCGGGCCGCCTTGCGCGGTTTTGGCGACCAACGCATCCATCCCGCCGGCCTGGAGTTCCGAGAGCACTGCCGCCGCACGCAGGCGGCGCGACGCGGCAATGCGCCACTTCGGCCCGCACCAGCGGCGGATCGTCGGATCGCTGAGGAACACCAGCGCGGTCTCCTCGGGGTCGCCGAGGCGGTAACGCGTGCGGAAGAATTGATACTCGGCGAGCGCGGCGATCGAGGGAGATTCTCCCTTGGCCACGTCCGACAGACGTTCGAGTTGGTAAGGCGAATTGGTCACGACGACCGCGCCGTCGAGTTGTGCCAGGTAGCTCGACACTCGCCGGTCCGGCGAGCGGAACGCGCGGAAGGCCAACCCGTGGGCGTCGCCGCGCGAGGGCTCCGCTCCCTTCGTCTTCGCCGCGTCCATCGTGATCCGCCCCAAGAGCAGCTTCTCGAGCACGGCCGGTTGCGGCGTCTCGAAGAGCACGGCCACGTCGGTGCCCGTGGGGAAATAGGGATCGGACCCGGTCACGGCCACGCTGCGCACCACGTGCGGCCCCAGCAATCGCGCTAAGTCGCTCACGGGCAGGCACAATTGGGCCTGATAACGCTCGGCCAGGTGGGCGTTCTCCGAGCGCGGCTGGGCCCAGCGCAGCACCGGCGTGTCGTTCTCCTTCGCGGCGCCGGTCAAAGCCATCGCGGCGGCGAACGAAGGGAAGAAGACCACGTGCTGGTCGGCGGGGACCTTGTCGGCCAGCCGATCGAGCTTGGGTTTCGCGTCTTTGAGCAGCGGCTTCCAATCGATCTCTTGAACGGTGATTCCCCGGATCGAACTCAGGACAGTGCGGTTCTCATTGGCCTGGCCGGGCGGAAGCTCGCGATCCAACTGCAGGTTCTCGCTTAGGGCGCGGCCGCCGGTGAAAAGCTCATACGTGCGATTGACATCCCAATTGCCCGGGAAAATCCGCGGCGGCGCCTGCGCGACTTCGGTGCTTGAACTCGCCAGCGCGCGATCCGCCTGATGAGCCTCGTGGCGGAACCAGGCGGCTCCCGGCGCGCCCGCTGCCAAGAGCCGCTGATAGTGTTCGCGTTTGCCCTGAAAGAATGCCGCCCGGGCCGGGCCGCTGGCCGCCGAGGCCGGCACCGTGAACCGCAGGCGGAGCATCGCGCTGCGATCGGCGTTGGGGAAGATCAGGTATCCGGCCACGTCCTTCTTCTCGGGCACTTGAATCACCAGCGACCCGGTGTCGGCCATGTTCGCGGGATTTATCCAGTTCCACGCGGCTTGCTGGAGCCAGACATAGGCATCGCCGGGGCCGTCGAGCGTTACCCAGGGATACATCGCCGCCGCCGATTGCCCCATGCGCCGCGGCATGGCGGCATTGGCAGGGAGGCTTCCTTCGGTAATCGCCAGATCGCGGAGGCGAACGCTGAAGTAGACCTCTTCGCCGACCCCCGGCGTGGCCGGGGCCAAAAGTCCGATCGTGACCAGGGCGAACAGAAGAGCACGCATGGCGAGGCTCCTTGAGGCAGTGGACGGAGACGCGGCGGGAATGCGGTCCGCACTCCGGCCATAGATTCTATGGGCCGATTCCAGGATTCGTGTGCCGCCGCGGTGTTTTTCGGCCGCTGCGGCGGTTCTCGTGCACTCTGGCTAGGGCGAACTGACCACCGGGATATCACGCGCCTGCCGCCGCGGCGGGGCGGGATCGGCTTCTACTGGCCCAATTGTTCCAGCGCTTCCCAGCGGCGGTAGGTCGCGGCCAACTCGGCCTCCAACTCTTTCAGGCGGCTCGAAGTGGTGGCGATCTCAGCCGGATCTCGTTTGTAGAACGCCGGATCGGAGAATCGCACCTGCAGTTCGGCCTGCTCGCGCTCCAGCTCCTCGATCCGCCCCGGCAGGGCCTCCAACTCCTTCTGGTCCTTGTAGCTCAGCCGGCGCGGCCGCTCGGCCGCCGGGCGATCCGCTTTGGGTTTGGCCGCGGCGCGCTGGGGTGCCGGCAAAGACGGGCCGCCCCGTTGGACGAGATAATCGTCGTATCCCCCGGCATACTCCTTCACGAAACCGTTCCCCTCCAGCGCCAGCGTGCTCGTCACCACGTTATTGAGAAATTCGCGGTCGTGGCTCACCAGGAGCAGCGTGCCCGGGTATTCGCCCAGCAGGTCCTCCAGCAGTTCCAGCGTTTGCAGGTCGAGGTCGTTGGTGGGTTCATCCATGACCAGCACGTTCGACGGCTTGGTGAATAGCCGCGCCAAGAGCAGCCGGTTGCGTTCGCCTCCGGAAAGACGGGCCACCGGCGCCTCGGCCTGTTCGCTGCTGAAGAGGAAGTCCTGCAAGTAGCCCAGCACGTGTTTCTTCTTGCCGTTGATCACCACGGTGTCGGCGCCTTCGGCGAGGTTGTTGCGGACCGACTGCGCGTCGTCGAGCTGCGCGTGAAGCTGGTCGAAGTAGGCGACTTCAAGGTGTACGCCGTGGCGCACCGTGCCCTCCCGCGGCCCCAGCTCGCCCAGCAGCAGGCGTAGCAGCGTGGTCTTGCCCGAGCCATTGGGGCCGATCACGCCCACGCGGTCGCCGCGTGTCACCAGAGTAGAAAAATCGCGGACGATGGTGCGGTCGCCGTAGGCGAAGGAGACGCCCTTGCACTCGATGACCAGGCGGCCCGATTTTTCCGCTTCCTGGATGGCCACGCGGTATTCGCCGGGCCGATCCCGGCGCGCGGCGCGTCAGACGGAGCTGCTCCAGGGCGCGCACCCTGCCCTCGTTGCGCGTCCTTCGCGCCTTAATGCCCTGCCGCAGCCACGTTTCTTCCTGGGCCAGCTTCTTGTCGAATTCGGCCCACTGGCCCGCTTCGGCGTCCAGCGCCGCCTGTTTGCGCTGGAGGTAAATGTCGTAGGAGCAGGTCGAACTGGTGAGCTTGCCCCGGTCGAGGTCGAGGATTCGCGTGGCCAGGCGGCGGAGGAAGACGCGATCGTGCGTGACGAAGAGCAAACTGCCCCCGTAGCGCGACAGGAACTCTTCCAGCCAGGCAATCGCGTCCAGGTCCAGATGATTCGTGGGCTCATCGAGGAGAAGCAGGTCGGGGCGGGCCACGAGGGCCTTGGCCAGCAGCACGCGCCGCTTCATGCCTGCGGAGAGAGTAGCCACTTCGGCATCGGGATCAAGCTGCATGCGCGAGAGCACCGTTTCGACCTGCTGGTGAAGGGTCCAGCCGCCGCCGGCCTCCAGGGCATGGTGCACGCGGTCCAGTTGGGCGTGGAGTTCGGCACTCTCTTCGTGGGCCAGCCGCTGGGCGAGGTGATGATGCTCGGCCAGAAGCGTGGCTTGCGGCGCCGAGCCCCAAAGCGACTTCATCGAACACCGAACGGGCCAGCTCGGTCGGCACCTCCTGCGTCAAGATCGCCGTGGTAAGTCCCTGCTGGCGGGCAACCTCGCCGCGGTCGGGTTCGAGCTGGCCGTGAAGGATCCGCAAGAGGGTCGTCTTGCCCGCCCCGTTGCGCCCGAACAGGCAGACGCGTTCGCCCGCCTCCAGCGTCAAATCCACTCCGTCGAGAATCGCCGGGCCGCGAAACGTGAGCCGCACGTCGCGGAGAGTCACCAGTGCCATAGGGGTTCTCAGGGCGCCAGGAGAAACACGACCACTGCCCCCGCCGCGCGGGGTGATTCCAGACCGCGGCCGTGCTTTGCCAATTCACGGGGAGCCGGCCAGGGTTCCGCGCGCCCCGTCTTGCGACTTGGCGCATAACCCAGAATTCTAACGGCACTTGGGCTCCAAAGGCAGGCATCCCGGATGGGCCGTGGTCGTATCGGTTCCCTGCCGGAGTGGCGCGATGCGCCCTGGCGACCCGCTTGGCCGCGGGGTATATTACAGGACTGTCTGCATGCCACGGTTGTCTTGCTAGAGTCGATCGGGAAACGGGAAGCCATGACACGCATTGCGATCCTGGGAGCCACGGGTTACACGGCGCTTGAGCTGATCAAGATCTTACTTCGCCATCCCGAAGCGGAGATCGTGGCCGTGACCAGCCGCCAGGAAGGGAACCCTCCGATTGGGGCCATACACCCTGCCCTTCACGGTCGCTTGGACGTGAACCTCGAGGACCTGGGACCCAGCGAAGTCGCCTCGCGCGCCGAGTGCGTGTTTAGCTGCCTTCCGCATGGGGCCAGCGCTTCGGTCGTTCCGCGTCTGCTCGAAGCGGGATGCCGCGTGGTCGATTTCAGCGCCGATTACCGCCTCAACGAAGTGGCCGTATACGAACAGTGGTATGGCCAGAAGCACCCCGATGCCGGGCGATTGGGGAAGGTGGTGTATGGGCTCCCCGAACTTTTCCGCGAGCAGATTCGCGGGGCCGCCGTGGTGGCCAATCCGGGCTGCTATCCGACCTCGGCGATCCTTGCCCTGGCGCCGCTGTTGAAGCAAGGCTGGATCGATCCCGAGGGGATCGTGATCGACGCCAAGAGCGGAGTGTCGGGGGCCGGCCGCACGCTGAAACTCACCACGCACTACCCGGAGTGCAACGAGAGCATCTCGGCCTACAACGTCGGCCGCCACCGGCACATGCCGGAGATCGACCAGGTGTTGAGCACGGCAGCGGGGTCCAAGGTGGAAACGATCTTCACGCCCCACCTGATCCCGATGGATCGGGGCATTCTCAGCACGACTTACAGCCGCCCGATGCGCGAGGCGAGCGAGGAAGTGTTGCTCCGCGCCCTTCGCAACTTCTACGCCGACGAGCCGTTCGTGCGCGTGATCGATCATCTGCCGGCGACCAAGGACAGCGCGGGGACGAACTTCTGCGACGTGACGGTGCGGATCGTGCGCGGCCGCGTGATCACCATCAGTTGCATCGACAACCTCATCAAGGGGGCCTCGGGGGCCGCCGTGCAGAACTTCAACCTCATGTACTCCTATCCGGAAACTACTGCCCTGTGAACCGCGCCGGCTGTGGCGTGTCTTCTGAACCGAGGGGCATTTCCCACCTACCTGTCGCCTGGAGAGATCGTCGGCCATGGCCATCCGCGTTCCCAAGGGTTTTCTCGTCGCCGGAGTGCATTGCGGGCTGAAACGGGACCTGCGCAAGCCGGACCTCACGCTCGTCGTCTCGGAAACTTCGGCGATTGGCGTGGGGGTCTACACGCAAAACCTCGTCTTCGCCGCGCCGGTGGCGCTGGACCGTAGCCGCACTCCCAGCGATCGGATTCGCGTGGTGGTGATCAACTCGGGCAACGCCAACGCCTGCACCGGCGATCGTGGGCTTCAGGACGCCTATGAGATGGCCCGGATGGGGGCCGAGGCGGTCAGCGCCGAGGAGGACCAGGCGCTGGTGCTCTCCACCGGCGTGATCGGCCACTACATGCCGCTGGACAAGATCGGCAGCGGGATCAAGCTTGCCGCCGCCCAACTGGGCTCCGACGAAGACGCCCTGGTCTCCGCCGCTCGGGGGATGATGACCACCGACACCGTGCACAAGATCGCCGGCCGCACCCTCTCCGTGCGCCGCCGCGAGATTCAGATCACCGGCATGGTCAAGGGCGCGGCCATGATGGGTCCGAACCTGGCCACCATGCTGGGCGTGATCCTCACCGACGCCGAACTGGACCTGGCGACGGCGCAGACTGCGCTCCGCGACGCGGTGGCCGACAGTTTCAACTGCATCAACGTCGACGGCCACATGAGCACCAACGACACGGTGCTGCTGGTGGCCAACGGCGCGGCCGGCGGCGGCCCGTTGACGGGCGAGGACCTGGCGACCTTCGGCAAGGCCGCTGAACGAGCTCGTGCGCGGAGCTGGCCCGGGCGATTCCCGCCGACGGCGAAGGGGCGAGCCACCTGATCACGATCGAGGTCTCCGGCTGCAAGACCCGGGAAGACGCGCTGCAAATCGCCCGCACCATCGCCAACAGCCCCCTGGTGAAGACGGCGATCACCGGCGCCGACCCCAACTGGGGCCGCATCGTCTCCGCGGCCGGCTACGCCGGGGTACAATTCGATCCGGCCGGCGTCAGCCTGTTTCTCAACGGCTTCCAACTGTACCAGGGGGGCACGCCCGTCGATTTCGACGCCAAGAGCGTGTCGGATTCGATTCGCAACAATCGCGACGTGCTCATCCAGCTCCAACTGAGCGAAGGCTCCGCGCGGGGGCGATTCTGGACCACGGACCTGACCCAGGAATACGTGCGTCTGAACGCCGACTATCACACCTGATCCGCGCTGGCGCGCTGCGCCCGGCAGGCTTGTGCGCCCGCCGTGCGCACCGGCCCTGGTGCGTGCCGCGGCTTGTGCTCGCAAGCCATGCTGCATTGCCGAAGTCCCGGTAACCGCGGCGTCTCGGTCCACCCTTGGTTTTCTTGCCGGATCGTGCGTCTGGGCGTTTCCTCTTCTGCTGCTGTTGCTACTGCCGCTACTTCTTCTGCCCCTACGGCACTTGGAGGCGCCAGCAGTCGGCCCGGCTGCCGCTTCGTCGGATCGGGGGAGCCAGGATATGACGGTTATAATGGCTTCGGCAGGTGTCGGACGATTGTGCTACCTTTTCTGGGGTAGATTCCGGCAGCGATCAAGGAGCGGCTCGTGCGCAATATCCACATCCTCCCCGCGGGCAAACTCGGCCACAACTTCATCCCCCTCGAATACCTTCCCGAGGGGCAGGACGAATTCTATCTGCGCAACGCGCAGCAGACCCGTCGCGCCGCAGTCGTGGCGTCACTTGCGCGCGGACGAGATCGAAACGCTCGTCAAGAACAACAACACCTGCCACGACTGGGATGAGTTTCTCGTCACCGATCCGTTCGATCCCAAGCTGATCAAGAACTGCGAGTTCTGGGGGCTGGTGCGGATCGGGCGTGCTGGAGAACGTGATTCTGGAGCACCACGAACTGAGAATCCCCGCGGGCATTTCCAACAGCCTGATCATCTCCTGCGACATCGGCGACAACGTCGCGATCCGCAACGTCCGCTACCTGGCCCACTACCTCGTCGGCGACCACGTCGATGCTCCTCAACGTCGACGAGATCAACACGCACCAACCACGCCAAGTTCGGCAACGGCATTCTCAAGGACGGCGAACCGGAAGAGTGCGCGGGCTGCGATCGACCTGATGAACGAGACGGGGGGCCGCCGCGTGCTGCCCTTCGACGGCATGATCCCCGGCCGACGCCTATCTGTGGGCCAAGTATCGCGACGATCGCTCGGCTCATGGAGCGGCTCGCCGAGATCACGCAGAACCAGTTCGACCATCGCGCGCGGCTTCTACGGCACGATCGGCGAGCGGTGCGGTGATCAAGAACAGCCGCATCCTCAAGGACGTGAAGATCGGGCCGCACTGCTACATCAAGGGGGCCAACAAGCTGAAGAACCTGACGATCAACTCCAGCGAAGACGAGCCGACCCAGATCGGCGAGGGCGTGGAGATGGTCAACGGCATCGTGGGCTTGGGCTGCCACGTCGTTCTACGGCTGCAAGGCGGTGCGCTTCGTGATGGGCAACAACGCCTCGCTGAAGTACGGCGCGCGGCTGATCCACTCCTACCTGGGCGACAACTCGACGGTGTCCTGCTGCGAGATCCTCAACAACCTCGTCTTCCCCGCCCACGAGCAGCACCACAACAATTCGTTCCTGATCGCGTCGCTGCGTGATGGGACAGAGCAACCTGGCCGCCGGCGCAACCGTCGGTTCCAACCACAACAGCCGGGCCAACGACGGCGAGATCCAGGCCGGCCGCGGGTTCTGGCCGGGGCTCTGCGTCACCCTGAAGCACTCCTGCCGCTTCGCCTCGCTACGTGCTCCTGGTCAAGGGGGACTATCCGGCCGAGCTCGATATCCCCCTGCCCTTCAGCCTGCTCAGCGACGACGCGGCGGCCGAACGGCTGGTGGTGATGCCGGCCTACTGGTGGATGTACAACATGTATGCCCTGGCGCGGAACTCGTGGAAGTTCCAGATCGCGCGACAAGCGAAAGACGAAGACGCAGAAGGTCGAGTTCGACGCCCTGGCTCCCGACACGGCCGAGGAAATCTTCCAAGCCCTTGCCCTTCTGGAACTGTGGACCGGCAAGGCGGAGCTGCGCCGGCGCAGCCCCTCGGCGAGTGCCGACGACGAACTGCTGCGGGTCGCGGGCCGGGGGCTTCTGGCAGGATCGGAAGAGGCTACGGCCGACCTGGAGATCCTCGGCGAGCGCATGGAGAACTCCGGGCGCAAAGTGGTGCTGGTGAAGGTTCACAAGGCCTATCGAGCCTACCGCGACATGCTCCACTACTATGCGGTGAAGAACCTTCTGGACCACTTGCAGGCCGATCCCCGTGCCACCCTGGCCACGATGCTCGAGCGACTCGGCGGAGAACGGCAGCGAGAGTGGGTGAACCTGGGCGGGCAACTCGTTCCCGCCCCCGACGCCACGCGCCTGCAAGACGACATCAAGTCGGGCGCACTGAACTCCTGGCACGCGATCCACGCGCGCTACGGCGAGCTTTGGGACCGCTACCCCGAACAGAAGCAGCGCCATGCCCTGGCAACGCTGCGAAGTCTTCTGGAAATCGAGCGCCTTGAGCCCGAGCATTGGCTGGGAGCCTTGAACAAGGCGGTTCGTATCCAGGAGTACGTGCGCGACCAGGTCTATCGCACGCGCAAGAAGGACTACGACGAGCCGTTCCGACGCATCACCTACCGCAATGCCGACGAGCAACGCGCGGTGCTCGGCTCGCCCGAAACCAACAGCTTCGTGCGCCAGGTGGCACGCGAGACCGAAGTATTCAAGGAGGCGGTGGAAGCGGCACGGCAGAGGGGCTGATCGTGTCTGCACTCGCCATGAGGGCGTGACCCCTACCAAGCTTCCTGCAAGTTTTCGCACTCCTTCGCCATCGGGTGGTTTAGGGCCATCGAGGCTTCAATGGGGGATCGCATTTCCCTCCGTGGCCGGGCTTCAACTGGGCCGCTGTCAGAAAGATCCTCGCCGCCGGTCCTCTCGACGGAAGTCGATGCAGTGACGCGGCTTGACGGCCTGCAAATGGCGGAAAACCCCGTCGCACCTTCCCAGCGAGCGATCCCTTTTCCGACCCACGGGGTTCATGTTCTCTGGCACGCGGAGTCGTTCGCCTTGCCGCGATCCAAGCAATGTTCTTCGGCGACGAATAACCCCGTAATGACATCAGCGACCACCCCTACAACGCAGCCGCCCGCTTCCATGCCCAACGCGATGATCGATCATTGCCACCTCCTCATGCAGCAGCTTGGCTGGTGCGTAGGGGAGTCGGCCTCGCGCACGCCCGAGGGAGAGACCCTGTGGCAGGTGGCGGCAATGCGCGACGGGCACCGCATCTTGGTGTGGGCGCCGACGCAACCGGCGGCATGGCAGGCCGCATATCGCCTGGCCGATCGAGCCAAGAACGGCGCGGGCCGCATTCTCAAAGCTCGCGCGCGCTCGTAAGAGCCCACTGCTCATTCGCCGCGGCTCGGCCAGCGAGTGCCCTCTCAACGGTACCCTCACCCGCGAGAGAACAAGTCGCGTCACTAGCCGCGAGTCTTCCGCTTTCGTGCGCGGCAAACGCCAAACGCGATCGAGGCCGCTCTGAACTCAAACCGCCTTGGTCACGCCCGGCACGGCGCAGGGGTAGAGCCCGTCGGGGCCCGGCAGGACCTTGGGCGGCGCGTCCCAGGCGAGCTCGGCCGGCGCCAGATCGATTTGCGAGTTGATCGCCTCGTCCCAACTGCACGACCTGGCCGGAGTAGGTGGCCATGCGGCCGAGGATCGCGGTCATCGTGCTCTCGGCGGCCGAGTCGGCCTCGTTGTAGGGCTGGCCGGCCGCGAGGGCGGCGAAGAGATCGTCCATTTCGAGCTGGTGGCCGTCGGGGCCGCGCTCCCACTTCTGCGGCTTCTGGCCGTCGACGTAGAGGATCGCGCGGCCGTGCCCCTCGATGTCGGCGAAGCCCTTGGTGCCGTGGGCGTGCTCGGAGAAGCTGTCCCAGCAGCCGGGGATGTGGCGGCAGAAGCTGAAGCATCTGCGACGCCGTCGGCATACTCGAACTCGACCGAGTGATGGTCGAAGATCTCGCCGTAATCCTTGCCGATGCGGACCTGGCGCCCGCCCATGCCGTTGGCCGCCACGGGATGCGCCCTTCGCGATCCAGTTGGCCACGTCGATGTCGTGGACGTGCTGCTCGACGATGTGATCGCCGCTGAGCCAGGTGAAGTAGTACCAGTTGCGGACCTGGTACTGCATTTCGGTCTGGCTCGGGCTTGCGCGGCCGGACCCAGACGCCGCTCGAATTGAAGTAGATCCGCAGGAACTTGACCGGCGCCGATCGCGCCGTCGTGGATCCGCTTGATGACTTCCTTGTGCTTCACTTCGTGGCGCAGGTGATGGCCGACGGCCACGGCCAGGCCCTTCTTCTTGGCCTCCTCGTTGGCGGCCAGGACGCGGCGCACGCCCGGGGCGTCGGTGGCCACGGGCTTCTCCATGAAGACGTGCTTGCCGGCCTTGACCGCCGCCTCGAACTGCGCGGGCCGGAAGCCCGGCGGCCCGCACGAGCAGCACCATGTCGACGCCGGCCTCGATCGCCTTCTGGTAGCCGTCCAGGCCGGCGAACTTGCCGCTCCTCCGGCACGTCGACCTTGTCCGGGCAGCTGCGTCTTGATCGCTTGAGGCTGCCGTCGAGCCGGTCCTGGAAGGCGTCGGCCATGGCCACCAGCTTGACGTTGGCCTTGGTCGTCAGGGCGTTGACCGCCGCGCCCGTGCCGCGGCCGCCGCAGCCGACCAGGGCGATCTTGACGAGGTCGCTGCCGGCGGCATGAGCGCTTTGCGCAAGGCTGAGTGTGCCGACCGCAGCCGAAGCGGCCGCAGCGGAGGAAAAGACGGCTGGGGAGCGTAGACCGGTCGCATGCGCGTGGTTCGTCATAAGAAGCGTTCCTCCATCAGGAATGTCAGGCGGGGTCAAGGCGGGCGCTCGACGATTCGGGCACGAATCAACCGCACGGTCGGGCGGTTTGCAGGCGAAATGCTCTTACGTCCTCCGCCGCACGGTCGCGAGCCCCGGCTTCCTCGATGCCGGCGATTGTATCAGCCCACCCGAACGGATGCAAAGCCAGCCCCGACGAACCGGCGCGTCCAGTGTGGCCAGCCAGCGTAAGAACCTATCCCAGAACTACCGCCGGAGCCCTGTGCGGCCGGAGAAGCGTGGCACCTCCCAAGGTTCTGGGATCGGCTCTAAGAGGGCTGCGGGCGAGCCAGCCAGGGCCGTTCCCATGGCCAGACTGCCAGGCGCGCCGCCCGGTGGGATCAGGCGGGTGCGATCGCCTGCGGCGCGCGGACCCTTTGTCGGGCCGCCGAAACCGCAATCGGCGCCGCCTTACGCGAAAGCACGCGCGGAAAACGTGTGGGAATCCACTTCAAGACAAGTAGAACCGCGCACTGCCGGCCTACGAGATCTCGGGCCGTAGAATCGGCCTCCGGTCGGGCCGGGGTTCCTCCTTTTTGGTCGGAACCGGCTGCTTGGCTGTCTGATCCAGCAAGTCGAGATAAGCCTCGATTCGGTGAAGCGGAATCCCTTTCCGTAACGCTTCGCGGAGCATCATGTCCCGGTCCTCGTCGTTCATTCGTTTCCCCCCAGGATGCTACCTCCAGTCTAGCGGGAAAGGAAAAAACGTGAAAGTAGAAAATTCGGAATCCAGTACCGATTTGTCCGCGCTTTGCCAGCAAACTTGCCCATCCGCCGGAGAAGGTATCCTAGCACCTTTGGGTTGTGGCCCAGATCATCACTAATTGGGGCAATGAGCCCATGTATTCGGAAGCTATCCAATTTGCCCATTTACCGTCAGAGATCGCCCCACCGTGCGCGGGAATAAAGTCTTGACCCTAGAAGAGCGCCCTATTGAGGGCCAAGAGTCGGTTGCGGCCGGTCGCGGGCTGCGCAGCGCCACGAGCCTCTGCTGCGCTATTCGAAGCCGCACGGGCGTTCTTGGACGATCCTGGGCTTGCCCCAGATTGGCCTGAATCTACCTCGTGATCCAGAAGCGAAACTTCCGACGGTCGCGGTTCGCGAGCAGCGAAGCGAGAGGTAGATTACGTCCCTAATTCAGGGTGGGCAGCACGACTTCGCCCCGCGCCTGGGCGGCCGTGTTTTCGTAGCTGCCGTAGAACTCCGAGTTGCAGTCGAGCCAGAGCGTGATGCGGTGGAGCTCTTCGGCCGAAAGTCGCACGCCGTAGTGCTCCGGCCCGAGGTACTTCATCAGCTTCGACGCGCGGGCGCCGAAGCCCCCGGGGATCGTCCGGCTGCCGCCGTGGACGCCCGTGTTGATCGAGCCGTTGGTGACGTGGAAGTAGAACCCGTACTTGGCGGCCAGGTTCGTGTAGGATCGCGTCCAGCCGTAGCGGCCCTCGACGGTGCGGCTCAGATCGACCGCCTTCTTCTCCCGGTGGCAGGCCACGCAGTTGGCGGTCGAGCACCGGCTGGACCAGGCGCACGTAGTTGAACGGATTGGAGCCGTCGACGTCGGGCCGAATCGGCGACGGCGCGCGGCGCAAGGCCAGCGGCGATGCGCTTCGAGCGGCAGCGGCGGCCGGTGCTTCGGCTCGTGGCAGCCCTGGCAGGTCAGCCGCTCGCCGGGATGGACGTAGGTCCCCGAGCGCATCGACTGGACCGCCAGCCCGCTCGTCGAGGGCCTGGAAGTAGATCTCCTTGCCGGCCGGGGCCTCGAAATAGGCGCTGCCGTCGGCCTCGACCGGCACGGTGCCCAGCACGGCCCGGGCGTTGGTCTGCTCGGCCACGCCGATCCGCGGCTCGTTGGGCGGGCGGCGTGGTCTTGGGCAGCACCTGGATCACGCGCAGGGCCGCGATCTTGCGTCCCGGCCGGCCAGGCGGAAATCGCTGTCGTAGACGTTCATCACGGCGATCGTGGCCGGCGCGGCCGCCGCCCGCGGCTGCGAGCGCTCGCGGCCGTCTGCACGGTCTGATCGCGGGATCACCGGCGGCACGGGCCGCGCCCGCAGCGGGATCGGGCTGACGCACGAGATCGCCGGGTCGCGGTAGATCAGTTCCCGGTTGCCGAAGCGGTCGATCCAGTAGATGCCGCGGTTCTTGCGCCTCCGCGTCGTAGACGCAGAGGTAGTCGTCCTCGCTCAGCGGCCAGGGCGTGCCGTAGACCATGTACTGCGCGAATCGGCTCGCCCTTCGGCCTCGGGGAAGGGCACCTCGGGCGTGAGCCGCGTCGAGCTGCGACATCGGCGTCGTCGTCCGCGATCCGCGGATCGATCAGCACCAGCGAGCCGAAGGCGTGCCCGTGGTGGGCCGCCGGTCGTGGCCACGAACTTCTGCGAGCCGGGGATCGCCCGGATGTCCATCTCCATCCACGGCCGGCTTTCCCGCTGCGCCGGGTAGTTGCCGTGGAAGGACCGCGGATCGCGGCCGTCGGGGAAGCAGGTCCAGATGTGGTGGGCGATGTTCGTGTCGCGGTCCACGTAGTCCCACCGCGTGTAGACGAGCATGCCGTCGTTGGTCACGCTCGGATGCCACTCGTGCGTCTCGTGGAAGCTCAGGCAGATCGATGTCGCTGCCGTCGGGCTCCATGGAGTACAGCGTGTAGACCGGGCAGTGCCGGCCGCACCGCAGGTAGCCGCCGCGGCGCTCGAGACGAAGGCGATCCGGCCGTCGGGCAGGAAGCAGGGATCGAAGTCGTTGCACGCGCCGTCGGTCAGCTGCACCAGGCCGGTGCCGTCGGCGTTGACCTTGAAGAGGTGATAGCTGTATCTCCGGGCCCCACAGGTACGTCTCCTTGCCCTGGTCTTGGCGTAGGCCTTCGCCTCGCTGTAGGCGAAGAGGATCGTGCGGCCGTCGAAGGAGACCTCGGGCGAGAGGAACGCCCCGCCGGCGAGCTTCTGCCCCGGCAGCCGCCCGTTCTCGACCATCGCGTGGGCCAGCAGGTTCGACGAGCTTCGGGTGTCGGCCCGAAGGGATCCTCGAGCACGAACAGGCCGCCGCCGGGCAGGGCGTTGCAGCCGTAGTACTGGTCGCACATGTGGATAGACGCCGACCGAGTCGTGCCGCTTGATGAACAGGAGCTTGTCGAAGTCCAGCAGCGGGTTGGCAAAGGCGATCTTGCGCGCCTGACCTTACGCGCCTGGAGGTAGAGCTCGCGGTGCGCCGTCGGAACGGTTCCGAAGCCGCTGAGACCGCCGTCAGGCGCGACTCGAGGGCATCCAACTCGCGCACAAGCGGAGCCAACCGCGCGGCATCGGCGGACGGGGCCAGCCGTGCGCCAGCGCGGCCGCGGCACGTACGTCGCGCGTGTGGGCCAGCGAGAATTCTCCGGCGCGGGGGCACCGGATGTTTGGATACCGAGCACGAGCCGGCGCTCTTCTGGTCGGCCGGCCGGCCCAGGGCGATGTTCTTCGGCGGGCGTCGGCCGCGTAGACTTCGACTTCGTCCAGGGCGAACGAACACCGCCCCGGGACCTGGAGACGAACCACGCGCGCCGCGGCACCCTGAAGCGACACGACCAGCGGCTTGCTGTCCTTCACGCCGGAAAAAACCGTGCCGTCGTGCTGGTAGACGCGGCGAAAGGGGCCAACGGCCTGATCCCCACGAGGACTTCAATCTGCGCGTGCGCGGGGCGGCTGTGGTCGTGTGCGGTTGAAGATCACGACACGGTCCAGCCGGCAAGACTTGCCCAGGTCGACCTGCCACCACGGATCCTTCTCCGAGCTGGCGGTGTGGAAGCCGTAGGCGCCGTTCTTCACGCCGTCGACTCCGCCGGCCGCGTCGTCGTCCGTCGTTACCGGGGACGCCTTCGGCGAAGCAAGCCGCGTGTCCTGTTCGATCCAGTCCGCTTCGACGAGAGCGGCAAGCGGCTTCTCGGGCTCGGCGGCCCACGCCGGGAAGCCATGCGAAGCTGATGAGCACCAGCGACACACGATAACCAGCCCAATCCGTGAATGGTTGCATGAGCAGAACCTCACTTCGCGAGTCGTGTCGGTACTGGGGCGCCGGGGAGGGGCGGCTTGGCAGGCGCGGAAGGGTCCGCGTACGAACCGATTATAGTCGCACGGCGGTGCGGCCGAACAGAGTAAGACTCACGAACAGCAACGGGGATTGGCTCCGAGCAAGCCATGCCCGGTCCCGCCCAAGAGCGTCGTCGCGGGGTGCCTGTCCCCCTGGACGTTAGACGCTCTTAGACGCGTTCCAGCACCTGCTCGGGACGCCCCGGTTCGACCATTTCCTCCTGGACCGCCGGAGGCGCGAGAAGGAAGCTCGCGGCTGCCGCGGTCACGAGGAATCCTGCCGCCGCGTAGCAGGAATACGTGAACGTGCCGAAGGCGTCGTACAGTTTGCCCGGCACCAGCGAGAACAGAAAGCCGCCGACGCCCCAGGCGGTGAAGACCAGGCCGTAGTTCACGCCGAAGTTCTTCAGCCCGTAATAGTCCTTCGTGATCGAGGGGAACAGGGCCAGATTGGCACCGTAATTGGCCCCGATCAGGGCGGAGAGGAGGGCCATCGCGCCGACCGTCGCCAAGACCGAACCCGGCACGGCCCAGGGTGAGCAACACCATGAGGGCGGCCTGACAGAGGAAGCAGATGAGCATCGTCCGCTGCCTGCCCAGCTTGTCGGAGATCGAGCCGGCAACGATTCGGCCGCCACCGTTGCCGATCGCCAGGGCCGCCACGAGCAGGAATCCCAGGCTCACGCCCGCCTGTTCGCCGATGCTTGGCAAGCTTGGAAATGATCATCAAACCAGCCCCGGATCCGCAGGCATACATGAACCACAGCAAGGGAGAACTGCCAGGTCGTCGCACATCTCCACCGCGCCGAAGTCCTGCTTGCGCGAGGCGGCGGCGCCGCTTGGCTGCGCCCGGCTGAACCACGTAGCCCTTGGGCGGCGGGGCGAGCAACTGGGCCAGTCCCACCACCACAATCATGAAGGCAATGCCCAGGATCATCATCGTCGTCGGAATCCCATAGCTGGCGATCAGCCAGTTTGTCAGTGGGGCGGCGTAGACCGAAGCCAGTCCGAACCCCGACACCACGATTCCGGCGATCATGCCGGTCCGCGCAGGCGGAAACCACTTCACCGCGGGCGGAGTGGCAGCGGCATAACCGAAGCCGATGCCCGCCCCGGTCAGCAGCCCAAAGCCGACCAGGTAGCCCCAGTACGTGCTCGTAATGCTGGCGAGGATCATCCCTGCCCCCACCAGAAGCCCGCCGATACTGGCCGCCAGGCGCGGCCCCATTTTGTCCTGCAACCGGCCCGCCGGGACCATGAGAAAGGCGAAGGTGAGACAAGCCACGGCGTAGGGCCAGGCGCTTTGGGCCTCGGTCCACTCCATTTGCTTGGTGATTGCCTTGCTGAACACGCTCCACGTGTAGAGGATGCCTAACGCCAAGTTGATTCCCATTGCGGCCAGAGTCACGGTCCAGCCGAGGTTCTTGACGGGCTGCGCGAATGCGCCTGCATGCGTTGCTCCTTGAGTGCTCGCGGGCTGGGAATGCTTGCGGTCGCGGTGCTTCGTCTGCCGAGGGAAGCGCCCCACGCGCCACCCCTCTCTGTAGCGTGGCAGAGAAAGATATGCAGAGCATATTGTAATAAGATTGGCCGAAAAACAATAGACGAAGGCGTATAAAGGGCGAATTGTCTAGTGTAATTGGCAAAAATCCGCAAGGCAATTTCCTGCCGTATTTGCCCTGCCCGTGGGTCAGACCGCGCTCAGAAGGCCGGACCACGGGCGCTCGCCGCGCGCAACGGACGAAGACCGATCCTTCACGATCCCGTCGTCGTCAGAAGCCGCCAAGCGATCGCAGCGGCCGACGCGCTTGCTTCGCCGCGCGGAAGCAAGAGAAAACCAGCGCCCCGAACTGCTTCTCAGCCGTCAGAATACCGTGGACGGGTTCTGAATGGCCGCGACTTGCGCCCTGACGCGATTCACGCGTCGCCAGCGATCAGCTCGCTGCCCACTCGCGGAAGATCTCTGCCAACCCGACCTCTTCGGGCGTGCCCGCGAAAACCGCCACGCGATAGCGAAGATCGAGCGACTTGCCCTTGGCAAGTTCCCAGGGCTTGTCGAGAAAGTTGAACGGCGTGGGAGAGATGAAGCCGTAGTCGCGCGTGAACCAGGGGCAATTCTTCCACGGGTTGGCAGGGTGGTCGAGAAGCGCGATCCCTTCGACGACTTCGCCCGACGTCGCGGGGCGCTTGCCGTAGTACGCGGCACCAGCCGGCGGGTTTGCCGAAAGTGCCTTTCTCGCCGCTGGCGCCCTCGGAGTTCACCAGCGCGCCACCGCCCAAGGGAGTGAGATCGCCGGCCGCCCGAACGCTGAACAGCGAGTGATTGGTCTTCTGTACCGTGATGTCCTCGATCGCCGTCCACCGCAGCGCGGCGTCGAGAAACCAGAGAGTCGGTTTGGCGATCCGGAGCGTGAAGCGGCGCTCGTCGGCCATGACGGCCGCTTGCCCGGGCTTGCGCCACTCGCAGCGATCGAGAATCTCCACCGATTGGGGCGTCGACTCGCCCAGTTTGGCCTGGGTAGAGATGATCTGCCCTTGTTCGACCGTCCCCTGCCAATAGTTGCCGTCGTTGACGCGATCGCAGGCGAAGAGCATCGAGCGATGGTGCGGCCAGGGAAGCGACGATTCCGTGGTGACCGATAGTCCGGTCACCGGCCCGCGGAGCGGAAAGAAATAGGGATACTTCTGCGTGGGATGGGCGCGGTAGCCGGCCAGTTGCGCGTTGTTCCAGCGAACCCAGATCTGCGGGCCATCCTGATAAGCGGTGAGCCCTTCGCCCGTCGGTTGCGGCTTGGCCTGCGGCTTGGGCTGCGCCTTGCGTTTGGCCGGGGCGGCGGCCGACGCTCCCAGGGCGGCGGGGCACACGGCGGAGGCGAGAGAGAGCTGCAAGAGCTTGCGGTGCGGCGATTCGGGAAGCCATGGTCGTCTCCTGGGAAGCGGCGGAAGTCGGAGGGTGACGGGAGCGAGGGAGGAAATCAGGGCTTCGAGCCGTCGGCCCAAGCGGCCTTCAAGGCGCTTCGGTAGGCGGCGAAGACCTGCTCCATCGGTTGAGGCTCGACGGCCCCACGGTGCACCCAAACTCGGTAGCTGAGCCGGATCGGCGTTCCAGGCTCAAACGTCTTGGCCTTCACGCCCGGCCAGCCCACGCACAGGCAACCGTAGTGGCGCGTGAGCCATGTCGGCGGGAAATCGGGATGCGCGGGATCGATGAGGATCGCCGCGCCGCTGGGGCCACCCGCGCGGAAGGCGTAGCTCAAGTCGGCCCAGGGAAGCGGCGTTTCCGGGCAGATCTTTCGGACTCTGCCCGCCCGGCACGGTGATTACCGTTTGCTTCTCGTCCTTCGCCTTCACTCGGTAGCGGAGCGTCAATCCGCCATAGCTTTTGCCCTCGGCCCCTTGGAGCGAGATCGGTTTATCGACGGGAATGTAGACGAAATGGAGGTCCAGGGCGCGAGCGTCGCCCGCAGTGCGGTACACCGTCATCCAGACGCGTTCGATCATCACCTTCTTGTCGCCCACGTACCAGCCGTTTTCCACTCCGAATACCGCGGCCACGAGGCCGTCCTGGCGCGCCAGGTTGCGAACGAAACGCGGCTGGATGTCTTTGTACGTCCAGAGATCGTACTGCTTGCCGTCGATCATCACGTGGGGCCAGGCCCAGAACAGGCCGTGGTGGTGATAGTGGTCCTTGGGGAAATCGTCGGTGAGCACTTCGCCATCCAAGCCATAGAGCGGGTGGACGTAGCACGCGCGGCTGCCGCGCCCGTCCTTCACCGGCACCTTGGGATCGGTGATCACGCCGTGGTTGTAGACCAGCACGGGCTGGTTCCCTTCGCGGAGCTCGATCGACTTGTCGTTGAGTTCCCGAAAGGTGAAACCGGCGCCGGCGGGAGCACAGGGCTCGATCGCGGAAAGCTGGAAACGGCGCTGGGCGGCGGCACCGGCGCGAGACGGGATCGCCACGGCCAGGCGCTGTGCCTTTGGGGCGGCGGTGCCGTCGGCGGCGATCGCCGGGACCGGCTCGGCGGCGAACTTCCCTTCCTCGCCCACTTCCGTCAGCAACCAGCCCTTCGCCGGATCGAGATGGACCGATCCGGGCAGTTCCGCCGCCACGTGCAGGATCGAGGGGTCGGCCGGAACTTGCAGCTCGGGGCCTGCGCCCGCCACCCCAGCCGGCACGCACGCCGCCAGAAACGCGGCCAACAGCCCAAAAGCACTCTGGATCACTCTGCGGCGGATTCTCGTCATGGTTCACCTCGAAGACGCATCGGAAAAGCATCGGGTCCCAAGCGGCAGGATAGTCGCTTGCGTGGGTGGGGGCAACGGGCGATGCGGAATGCCCTGCCGAGGATTCACGGTCCGCGGAAGCGTGCCGCGCCTTGGAAGCTACCCCGAAAACGTTTTCACCTCCACGGCTGCGCCGCCTCGGTCGGCCGAGAGGTAGGCGCTGTAGATCGTCGAAATGGCATCGGCGGCCAGGAGGCTGTCGCTCTCGACCGGCTCGCCGTAGGCAATCGCGCGGTAGAAGGCCTCCATTTCCTGGTGGTAGCCCGTGAACCAGTCCTCCTCCGGCGAGGTGAAGGCCCAGCCCTGCTTCGTGCCGGTCTTCTCCACCACGTAGATGTCCTTGAAGTATTCTTCCTGGGGATTGTAGGTCTGCATGGCGGTGTTGGGATTGATGTTGCAGATCGTGCGATGGTTGTTGGCGCAGATGTCGAGCCAGTTGTGGATGCCGCCCAGCACGATGTCCGAGGCGAAGACGGTGGCGATCGTCCCGTCCTCGAACTCGACGTGGATCATCGAGAAGTCGTCGATGTCGTAGTAGTCCTTGCGGATGTGGCCGGCGTCGCGGAAGCCGGGCAGCCGCGTGATGGCGTGGGTCCGCGCGGTAACGGTCTTGGGTTGGATCGGCTTGCCGTCGCGCGCGCGCCCCTCGACCCGCTTCAGATAAAGCGCCGCGGTCAACGGATGGCAGGCCTTGCCGATGAGCACTCCGCCGCCGCAGCGCGCCGCGTAGGCATAGTCCACCGAGTGCGATCCGCTGTGCGCTTCTTCGCCGTGGATCCAGAGGATCTGTCCGCCGGTCTTCTCCAGGATCTCCCGCTCTTTCTGCACCGAGGGGGCATAGACCCAATTCTCCGCGTACAGCAACCGGCCCTTGGCTCTGCCGCTCGGCCGCGAGGATCCGCTCGACGCTGGCCAAGGCGGTTTCGAGGGCCACCTTCTTGTCGGCCCGGTCCCAATGGAAGTCGGCCGAGCCGTCGCCGAAGTAGCCGGTCAGCGGCTTCTCGCAGATCACGAACTTGTCGCGCTTCAAGGCGGCGACGGCGGTCGGTTCGTGGGCCATCGGCGGCACGCAGACGTGGACCACGTCGACCGCGTCGAGCAAGGCGTCCAGGCTCTCGAACGCGCGAATGCCGCGCTTCTCGGCGTAGGCCGCTAAGCCCGGCTGGTCCTTCGAAAACGCTCCGACGACCTCGACGTTTCGCCGTAGACGCGCTTTAAGGCATCGAAGTGAAAGGTCGCCGAAAAACCGGAACCGACAATGCCGGTGCGAAGCGTTTTCTGTTCATGTCTGCGCGGAGGGACCTGGAAGACAGTTTCAAAAGCGTTTTGAGAAAAGCATCACCTCGAGCACTGGGTGGCGAGCGTTTGCCAGGGAACGGCTCGCCGTGCGCGGATCAGGAGCGTGGAGGGCGCAGGCTGGGAAAGCCGGACCGCGCCGCGGCACCCATTGTGGGGCGAGGGGCGGCAGGCGTCAAGCGGGGCGGAATGCCGCGAGCGCTTCAGAAACGGACCCCAAGATACTGCAGGAAATCGTAGAGCCAGGGATGCGTCCACGGATTCCACGTGGGATAGGCTGGCCGACAGGGCAGAGAGCACCAGCAAGAGGACCAACGCCACCGCGCGCGACCATGCGCCGGCGCGCGGCCGCGTCGGCCGCGGGGAGCATGGCCACGAGCCACAGCGGCGCCAGCCAGAAGCACCCAGCGCAGCCCGGCCGTCATCCCGCCGTAGTTGCGGTCCTTCTGACCGAGCACGCCCAGGTAGAAGAAGAGTACCACCGCCGAGACCACCGCGATCAGGAGGGCCAGCTGGCGCAGCCGGCGGTCGCTGCCCCGGACAGAACCACATGCCCAGACCCACCAGGCTCAGGAGCCACACCGGCGTGAGCGAAAAGATGCCGTGGTGGCCGATCAGGGCGTGGAAGGCGTAGACCGCCTGCGAGGGCTCGCCGCGGTCGATGCCCGCCGGGTTCTGCCAGTAACTCGGTAGCGTGCGGCCACCGCGCTGGTAGCTGTAAACGTACCAGTTGTCGGAAGGGTCGCGATCGCTGCGGTGCGCATAGGCCGGGCGAAGGCTGTGGTGGGCGATCCAGTTGGTGCTGAAGAAGCCGGCCGCTACCACCACGGCCGCGGGTACGATAGGCGAGCCAGCGTGCGACGGGGGGCTTTCCAGACAAGCGCGGCGCTCAGCGCGGCAAACAGGGCCAAGGCGGGCAACTCGTCGGCCACCGCCAAGGCCGCGAACAGGCCGGCGAGGACGAAGTACCGCGCACGCCGCTCGCCGTCGAACCAGATGCGGACGGCCGCGTAGATCGCGATCATCGCGCACACTGCGGCCGGCGATGTGGTTGTTGACCACCACGGCGAAACGTCGTCAGGAACGTGCCAAAGACGGCCGCGGCCATCACGAACATCCGGCCCCAGTCGGTCACGCCGAATCGCTCGGCCAACCGTGCCAGCAGCCAGAAGAGCAAGAGCAAGCGGCAGCACGTTGTTCAACGCCACCAGCGATAGCGGCCGATCGCATAGGGGTGCGTGCCCAGCGTTGCCCCCGTCAGCCGATGAATCACCCAGTACTGGCCCGCCAAGAGCGTGGGTAACAGCGGGCGGCTTGCTGGAGTAGAGTGACCTCGCGCCGCTGCCGTGGCCGTCGTGCTTGACCATGTCGATCGTGTCCCAGCCCGGCTCGCTGGCACCTTGTCGATCGCATAGGGCGCTCCTTCGACGCGCATGTCCGTCCTCGACCAGCGCGCGAATCGTGCACCAGCGGCTGCGGTCGTTGGCGCTGAGGAACGGGCGGCGAAGCCGGACCGAGCCTCGCGCGGTCGGCAAGCTGCTGCGTCGATTTCCTCGGCGGACAGGCCTTGCCTTCTCCAGTCGCGCTGCGTTTCTCGCGCTGCCGCCTGTCTCGCGCCAGGTCAACGCGGTTCTTCTCCAGCGCGCGGACGTCGACGGAGTCGACCGCGCAGGATCCGCCCGAGCATCGATCCCAACGCTCGGCGATCGCCAGTATCCAGGCACATCGGGCGAAACGCGGAAGGCGCGCGGGGTCGTCGCGGTGATGCTCATGGTGCGGCGGAGTCCGGTTCTCGGGACGCGATCGACTGCGCGTCAATTCCCCGGTCCGGTCCGTTCCGACAATCGAGTAGGCGCGGATGTCGCGGGTCGTGGTAGGCGATGATCAATTCCCCCAGAATGCCGATCGAGATCAATTGTCCGCCCAGCAGCAGCAGGCGCGAGCAGATAGAGCACGACGGGACGCTCGTGGAGGTGGACGGGCTCCAAACCGAGGACGTCGAGGCGGCGAGATGCCCCAGTCAGCCGGCCATGATCAGACAGCCCCAGCATGCCCAGCGAAAACGACGGCCAGACCGACCGTACCCAGGACGTGCTGCGGTCGCTGACCGAAGCCGGTGAGGAATTTCACCGTCAGCAGGTCGAGGAAGCCTTTGACGAAGCCGGCTGACGCCGTACTTGGAGTGGCCGAACTTGCGCGCGCCGGTGGTTGATCACCAACTCGCCCACGCGGTAGCCCCGGGCGGCCGCCAGCACGGGCACGAAGCGGTGCAGTTCGCCGTAGAGCCGTACTTCGTCGAAGATCTCGCGGCGGTAGCACTTCATGCCGCAATTGTGGTCGTGCAGGTGCACGCCCGTCAGCCGGCTGACCATCCAGTTGAAAACTCGCGAGGGAAGGACCTTGTGCCAGGGATCGTGGCGGACCTTCTTCCAGCCGCTGACCACGTCGAGGTCCTTCGCCATCTCGGCGAGAAACGCGCGGGATCTCGTGGGGATCGTCCTGGAGGTCGGCGTCGAGCGTCATGACGATCTCGCCGCGGGCCTCGGTCGAATCCGGCGTTCAGGGCCGCGGCCTTGCCGAAGTTGCGGCGGAAGCGAATCCCGCGTACCCGCGGATCGTTCGGCCGCCAGCCGGCGAATCACCTCCCACGAACCGTCGCGCGATCCGTCGTCGACGAAGATCAACTCGATCTGGTAGCCGTTGGCCGTCGCCACCTCGGAGATCTCCCGGTGGAGTGTCTCCAGGCTCTCCTCCTCGTTGAACACCGGGATCACGATCGATAGCATGGCGGGGTTCGGCTAGGGGCTTTCCGGTGGGAGTTCCTTCGGTCGCGCGCGGACCGCAACGTATAGGATAATCGAAATGGTCGCTTCCGCCACCACGGAGACCAGTCGAAACACGGCGGCACTGATCCAGGCTTCGGCCATCGGATCCGGAACCAGGTCCCTCAGATAGGGTTCCATCAAGGTCACCAGCGCGACCTCGCGGACCCCGAGCCCCGCGGGGATGACGATCGCCACAAACCCGATCACCGTGGCCAGGGCCACGCTCGCCGTGAATCGAGGAAGACCCGCGGCGGCGCCGCCCACCGGGACTCCCATCGACACGAGCGAGGCCCAATAACTAAGCCCCATCAGGCCCCAACCCAGGGTCATCAGCAGCCAGCCCAAGGCCAGCCGACGGTAGCTGAAGCGAGCCAATTGGTCCAGTGCGGCCGGATTTGCCCGTCCTACGCCCGCCAGCCGCGCCAGCCGCGCGAAGGCGGGAGGCCAGGTCGGCAGCCCGGCGACGAACATCAGGCCGATCGCTCCGGCAAGGTACACGTGGTGTTGGCGGAACTGCACGGCCAGGAAGGCGGCCGCAAGGAAACTTCCCACCGCGATCCAAGTGAGCGTTTCCAGAAACACGCTGGCGGCCGCCACAACGGTATCCACCCGATGGCTCCGCACCAGCCCGGCGCGGAGCACCACGACCATCGCCTTGCCCGGCACGTACTTGCCCAGGTGGCCGATGAGGTACGCTCGCAGCGTCTCGCCCAGTCGGGGTTTCTGGCCCAGCGACTTGAGCGCGGAGTACCAGAATATCCCCGCCGGAAGCAACGCCAAAAGGTAGAGCAGGCCGGAAAGAACCAGCCAGCCCGGGAGCATCCGGTGCGGTTGGCCCTCCAGTTGGGTCCACGCCTTGGCAATCGAGTGGCCGACGAAACCCAGCACCAGCACGATCACTAACAGCTTGAGGCCGCGGAGGAGCCATCGCGTGCGCGGGGAACGAGGGCCTGCTTCGGACACGTCGGGTTTTCCCGGGGAAGGCGTGACAGGGCGCGCCGCGCGGCGCGCGCCGTAACCCTGCCATTGTGCTCGACGCGGCCCGCGCCGGCAAGGCGAATGGCGGGTGAGGACGGGGCAAACTGCATCCACGAAGCTCGCGCGTGCCGCGACGCGCCTCGGGCCGCCGCCGCTCAGCCCCCATGCGGCTCGTCGGCCGGGGCGATAGGACGGAGGTCCTTTGCCCCTTACAATACCCCGAGGGCGCCCAGTTCTTCGGCCGGGAGACGCGAGGATGCCGCGCATCGTGACGCTTGTCGTACTGATTGTCTTCCTCTTGGTGATCGGCGCCCTGTTCTTCCAGGTGATCGCCAACTTTCTCTTGCCAATCTTCCTGGCACTGGTGCTGGCCGTGGTTTTTGATCCCCTGTACGGGTGGCTCAAAACGCGCTGGAAACGCCATGAACGGATCGCCGCGGCGGCCACCACGGCGGTGATCCTGTTGATCGTGCTCCTGCCCATCCTGGTCATCCTTGGCCAGGCGGCGCGGGAGGGGATCGAGTTTTACCGGGAGATAGAACGCAGCGATCGCTCCGCGGCCGAACTCGAAGCACCCTTCGGACGCGAGTTCGCTGCCAACGTAGTGGCCCTGGGCCAGCGCGCCGGGTTTACGTTGACGGTCGAAGACGTCGAAGCAGCCGTGCGCGCCAAGGTCCAGGACTGGATCGGTCCCGTGGCACGCGTGACGGCCCACTTCGCCGGAGGGCTGGTCATCGGACTGTTTGTGACCGTGATCGCCCTCTACTACTTCCTTGCCGACGGCGTGGCGATCAAACAGTCGCTTCAACGGCTCTCGCCCCTCGATAGCCGCTACGAGAACGAACTCATCGGCGAGTTCCAGAAAGTCTGTCGCGCGGTGGTGACGGCCACCCTGCTCTCGGCCATCGTCCAAGGCATGTTGGCGGGCGTCGGATTCTACTTTGCCGGCACCGGGGCGGTGTTTCTCTTGACCTTCGTGACCATGCTCCTTTCCATGGTCCCCTTCTTCGGCGCCGTCTCGGCCTGGGTGCCGGTGTGCCTGTGGTTGTTTTTCCACGAGGGGCGAACGCTGGCCGCGTTGCTCTTGGCGGTATACTGCGCGTCGGTCGTTTCCACGATCGACAACGTAATCAAGCCGCTCGTCCTCCACGGCCGCTCCAACATCCACCCCCTCTTGGCGCTGCTCAGCGTGCTCGGCGGTGTGCAGGCACTGGGGCCCATCGGGATCTTTGTCGGCCCCATGGTCGTGGCCTTCCTCCATGCCTTGCTGAAAATGGTGCAAATGGAGCTGGCGCGGATCCACGAGGGAAATGTGCTGGACTGAGGCCAAGCGATCTCGTTAGAATCGGAAGGCTGGGCAAACGGCGCGGTTCGATGGGTGTTTGCGGAGAAAGCCGATGTACGCGGCCATGCTTGTGGTGCTGTTGTTGGCGGGAATTGAGGTGGGCTACTGGCCGGTCGACGACAGCGGCGGGGTCGAATACGTGATGCAAATCCACCCCGACGACGTGTCGACGTTCGTCCGCATCGGCAAGGTCGAGAGCCACGTTCCCTCGGGCGTGCGGAACATCCGCGTGTGCCGCTTCCAGATCGGCACCGAGGCGCTTCAGCAGATCGAACCGCCGCAGGGAAGCACGGCGGAGGCGCGGGCGGCGGAACGGCGCGCCCAAGGGCTTCCCTACGAGACGGCCAAGCAGGAGCCTCGCAAGCCGCAATCGGGCTCCACAGTGCTGACCCGCTTGCTGCCCGGTGCCTCGCCCCGCGTCGAACCCCAACCCCAACCGCCGCGCGGCGGGAAGCAGCCCTCCTCGAGCGTTGAAGAGGATTTCACTCGTCTGGTCGGTGGGCAAGCCAAGCCCGCAGCCAAAGAGCCCGCGCCGACGCTCGCGGCGAACAGCCCACCCGCGCCTGCCAAGAAAACGCCCGAAAACGACGCGCTCGACAAACCGGCGTCGAGCGGTTGGTGGATTTCCTTGATGCTCGGTCTGCTCGGCTCGCTGGGGGGCAACGTGTATCTGGGCTGGATCACTTGGGAAACTCGCACCCGGTATCGAGCCCTGGTGCGTCGCTACCGCAAGCTCGAGCGCAACCAGGCGGAAGAATTCCTCGCCTGAACGGCGCGTCGAGCGCATTGCGCCGCGCTCACGCCGCTTCCGCGTCCGCGGCATCTTCCTCTTCGTCTTCCGCGTCTTCGTCGAGGGCGTCTTCATCGAGGGCGTCGTCTTCGTCCTCGTCGTCGTCGTCCTCGTCGTCGTCGTCCTCCCCGTCGTCTCCGAAGTCCTCCTGCTCCTCCTCCTGCTCGTCGCCGAAGTCTTCATCGAGGTCTTCGTCGTCCTCTTCGCTGTCTTCTTCCTCGGTTTCTTCGTCTTCGGCGTCTTCTTCGTCTTCGGCCGCTTCGTCGGCCAGTGCCCTGTCGAAGGCTTCGACGTCGAGAACGGACGGCTCCCGTTCTGCCTCGCGGTCCTCAAGGTCTTCTTCGGGTTCTTCCTCGAGGTTTCCCGCGACGTCGTTTTCCTGGGCGTGGCCGGCGAGCGTTCGGTCGAATGGCTGCCGATCGGAAACCGGTTGGCCGTCGGCGGAGTCGCCCTGATAGGCGAAAAGGTTCTCTTCGCCCACTTCGTCGTCGGCCCAGTCTTGATTCAGGGCCGTCGGCAGATCGGAATCGTCGGCCTGATCGAGCGGGTCGCCGTCGTCCGCCTCCCAGCGGGGAAGCTCGGGCAAAGGTTCGGGAGGTTGGGGTGCGCGAGGTTCTTCCCGGGGTGGCTCCGCGGGCTGGGGGGCGATTTCCACTGCGTGCGGCGGCTCGACCGGCGCACGGCGTTCCTCGGCCGCCGGCTTGCGACGGCGTTTGGCCTTGGTCGGCGAGGAAGGGGGCAAACGCAGCGGACTCTTCGCGGCGTGGTCGGGCAACTCGTGCACCGGCACTTCGAGGGCCTGGAACCATTGGGCCACGTGCTCGTGGCAGGTGAAGACGAGAAGTTGATGGCCCGCCGCGGCAAAGTCGCGCAACACGGCCGCCGCTGCCTTGGCGCGGTGGCTGTCGAAATTCACGAGCACGTCGTCGAGGATCATCGGCAGCGCGATCCCGCGCCTTGCATAGGAGCTGACCAAGGCCAGACGCAGGCACAGGAAGAGCTGCTCCCGCGCACCGCGGGAAAGAAGATCGACCGAGAGCGGTTTCCCCTCCGCGTCGTCCACCAGGAGCACGTCGTCGCTGAGCGGCGTCCACACGCGGCGGTAGCGGCCTTGGGTCAGGGCGTGCAGGTACCCCGAAGTCTCCTGAAGGGTCTCCGGCTGGCGCGTCTTCTCGTAGACCTTGCGCACGTCCTCCAATACGGCGCTGGTGACGGCGAGGGTTTTCCAGCGGTCGATGGCCTCGGCCAGGCGCACCTCGACCGCGCCGAGTTCGAGCCGCTTCAGCCCCGGGCTGCGGTTCTCCGCCAGGGTCTTGAGCTGCTCGCCGAGTTGGCCGGACTGTTCATCGCGCTCCTTCAGGTGGGCCGAGCAGTCTTCGAGGCGGCGCTGGAGCTCGTCGCGCTGCGGCGGCAGGCGGTCGGCGTCGGGGCCGTCGAGCAGCTCCACGACCGCGGTTTCCGGGCAATGTCCGGCGATGGCGGCGGCGATCTCGCGGGCAAGGCTTGCGCGACGGTCTTCCAGCGATGCCGCCTCGGCCTGGCGGAGAAGATGCTGCCGCAACTGGTCCTCGTCTTCCACGCCGATCTCCGCCAGGAGCGCCCGCCGCCGCCGCTTGAGGCGCGGCCAGCGCGCGGCCCATCCGGCTCGTTGCCGGCGGAGTTGGACGAATTGCTGACGCAGTGCGCGGCGGCGCTTCCGCCGCGACTCCTGTTCGGCCGCCTCGTCGAGAAGCTTGCGGAGCTGTTCGGCGGGATCCTGCACCTGGCGACCGACGCCGGTTTCGTTGACCAGTTGCGCCACGCGTGCCGTGATGGCCTGCAATTCCCCGCTGCGCTGGGCGCGTTCCTCGCGGCGGCGCGCCAAGCGCGCTTGAAGTTCCTCCAGGTCGCCGCGTTCGGCAGCCAGGCGGCGGACCTGCCGCGGTGAAATGCCTTTGGGAAGGCCGGCCGCCGCGGCCGCCTCCTTCCATCGCCGCACGGCGACGGCAAGCTCCTGCTCGCTCTGTTCCACTCGCGACGCCGACGACTCGGCTTCCTGCGCGCGGCTTGGCGCCGGGCTTCCATGGGAACCAGTTCTTCCAGTCCGGCCAGTTCGCGCTCGGCGGCCTGGAGACGCGCCAACACGGGACCCTCGCCCGGCGGAAGCTGCCGATCCAGGCTCGTCCGCTCTTCCTTGGCCTGTTTGCGCTGCGCGTGCAACATGCGGAGTTGGCGCTGGCAGTTTTCCAGCTTGCGCGCGTTCGACTTCTCCAGGGAAATCTTGAGAACCACGGCGGCGATCGTTGCCCCCAGGCCGATGATCGCCGCCGGCCAACCGAGCTGGCCGAGCAACGAATGTGTGAACACCAGCCCTACGGCGGAGAGCATGACCAGCGCCGCCCCCACGACGAACACCGCTCCCACCGCCAGCAGCAGGCTGAGGGGCATCATCTGATGGTCGAGCAGATCCTGGCTCCGCTCCTCGAGTTCGGCGAAGTTGCGTTCGAGCTGCTCCAGACGTTCGTCGATCTGCACCCGGCGCCGGAGCAGACCCACCTCCGCGCCGGCGCGCTCGGTGGCCGCGTTGAGTTGCCGCTCGCCCTTGGCGTCGAGGGCCGATCCGATCTCCTCTTCCAGCCCTTGGGCCGCGGTGCTGCTGTCTTCGACGTGGCGCCGCGCGTCCTCGAGTTCGAGGCGGCAACGGCGGACCGCGGCGGCCGGCCGCCGCAGCGCGGCCAGCGACTGGGGCGAAAGCAAGGGCAGCTCCTGCCCGTCCAGGCCGTACTGCTCCTGCACGCCGCGGAGCCGCTCCTCGTCTTCGGTAATCTCGCTTTCCAGCTCCTTAAGACGCTGCCCCAGGGTGCCGATCCAGGCTTGCTGTTCCTTGAGGACTTCGATCCGCGGAGCTTGGCGCAGCAGGGGCCGATTGATGGCGATCTCGCGCCTCGCGCGTCAACTGCGCCTGCTGAGCCTTGCAGCCGTCGACCTGTTGCTGCTGCGCGTCGATCGCCGAGCGGAGCTTCTCCAGGCGCTCGGCCGCCCCTGGCGGAAGCTTCTCGATCGATCCGATCGCCGCGAGCTGCTGCTCGACGGTCTTTCGCTGCTCGTGGCGGTCGCGCACGGCCAGGGCGATTTCCACCGTGCGAAACTTCTGGGCAAGGTCCTGGCGCTCCTCTTCCAGCCGCGCGGCCTCGCGCTGGGCCTGTGCTCGCTCGGCCGCCAGTCGTCCGTAACGGTGGCTCAATTCGCCCAGATCCTGCAACTCGGAGCGAAGCCGATCGCGCTGGGCTGCGAGTTGATCCACCAGCGCAGGCGCTCCGGAAGGATCGATCAGGCGATTCCTCGATGCGCCCACTTCGCGAAGCACCTCGACCAGCGATACCCGGTCCATGCCTGCGGTGAGTTTGTAGAGATAAGCGGCGGCCTCGGTGTCGTTGAGCGTCGCCAGTTCCTGGAGTTCGTGGAGGCCGACGGCGAAGACGTTGTTGAAAACCCGCTCCTCCAGGTTGCACAACAGCGCTTCGAGTTGGGCTTCGCCGTGCCTCGCGCCGTCGGGGCTGCGGAGGAGGAACTGGCCGCGTGCGTCCGCTTCACCCGGCGAGAAGAAGCGGCTTGCCTGGCAGACTCCGCCGGGGCCCAGCAGGTGCAACGTGCCGCCGGGCCGGCCACCATGCACCGACGGAAGGTAGCGCCGCCGCGGCGGCGAGAAACCGTAGAGGATCGCGCGGATGAACTCCAGGAGCGTGGACTTGCCGGCCTCATTCGGCCCATAGAATACATTCAGCCCGTCGGCCAGCGGGTCCAACCGCAGTCCGCTCCACACTCCGAATCCTTCGACCTCCAGGGCGGTGATTTTCACGGTCAGGGTTCCTCCCCGCTCAATAGGTCGGCACCAGGGCGGCAGCTTCGCGGAGTACGCGCTGGCGCGGCACGGCGTCTCTCCGTAGCGCCGCCGCGCTCCAATCGCCCTCGAGCCCTCCGGGCGGCAAATACGGTTCCATCGCGATCGCGCGGTCCGGATCGGCCTGGTACTCGCGCAGCAGGCGAAGGTAGTCCCCCAAAATCGAATCCTGCTCGTACCAGGCCGAGGGAAGCACGCCCGCCGCTTCGGCCGCCAGCGATACACTCCAGGCCAGCGGAGTAGTTCCGGCGTGGACACTCCGCAACCCTTCGAGCAAGTCGACGGCCAGACGCGTGCGGCGGATTTGCCCCACCAGCGGCCCGTTGCCGGCTACAATCCAGGACACCATGAGGCTCACGGCGGGGTTGGCCTCGCGGAGCGTCTGCATGCGGCCGTGAAGGCGCGCTTCCAGGTCTTGTCGCGTGGTGGCCTCATCCACCGCCACGCGCTCCAGCAGCCATCGCACCGCATCGCAGGAAAGCGGCGAAAGACGTGCCTGCTTCTGGGCGTTGACCTCGACCAGGGTGGCGCCGTGGGCCCCGACCTGTTCCGGTGCGCACCCCTGGGGCGTGCCCGGATAGTGCGCCACGCGCAGCGCACCGTAGAGGGTCCCGCGCGCGTGGCTGCCGCCCAGGGCCCAATAGTCGATCGCCCGAGCCTTCAACGTCTCCGCCTCGGCCGTGCCGTGGGCCACGGCGATCGAGAACAGACCAGCCGGATCGGGAAGGAAATCGGCCGGGCGGAGCGGCTTTCCCCGCACGCGGCTGGCACCGCTCAAACGGGCCAGCGCAACCCCGTCGCGAAAGTGCGTCGTATCCTGCGGCGAGCCCGACGGAAAAACGTGAACCGTCTCGGGCAAGCGCACCGCGGCGGGCCAGACTTCCGGGGCGTCCACCTTGCCTCCCGCCCAATACACCGAGATGCCCCGCTCGTGGAGTCGCTCGAACTGCTGCACCAAGAACACCGGTGCTCGCGGTCCGGCCTGCTCGGGCTCGACCACGTCGCCGGAGAGCACGAGAAAATCGATCGAACCGGCTAAAGCGGCGTCGAACATGCGCTGGGCCGCGCGGTACGGGGCGTCCAACAGCACTTCGCGGAGTTGCTCGGGAATGTCCGCGATTCCGTGCAGCGGCTGCTCCAGATGCAGGTCGGCGGCGTGCAGAAAACGGAAGGGGCATTGCGCCATGGGCGCCTCCTTGCGGGTGCATGACGACCCAACTCAGTTGCGTCCGAGCGACTGCCTACCGCACCGGCTCGCAGTCCGAGACAACAGGACGCGCACCGGCACACCATGTGGCCCAGGCATCTCGATAAGCTGCGCAGGCTCGGCCGCTGTGGCCTTCTCGATTCCGTGGTTCATTGGGGAACAGTTCGAGGCTTTCTGCGGGCGGCAAAGCGGGCTTCGGCTGGTCGCGCCTGTTCCATAAGCTGTGCAAGAGTCAATAGTGTAACGGCAAGAGAATTGCTCTACGGGGAAAGTGCCGACTTCGTAGACTGGTGAAGCTTTGACATGGCCTTTTCACGATAGAGTGGGAAAGACGGGAAGATGGCGCGCTTTTCCGGAATGGGTGTGCATACCCATCTCAGGCGGCCGGGCACGCGCTCAAGGCAAATCCCGACTCAACCTCTCGATGGGGGCCGCTTGGCACCGCCTGAACGCGTATTGGATCGCGCGAGTTGGGTTGCGTCGTCGAGGGTTGTCGCGTGGGATGCGCACCGTGGGGTCCGCCGGCAGGCGGCGAAGATTTGACCCCCCTCGGCTTCCCGGCAATCGAAGCATGATAGTTGGGGTTGTCGGCCTGACCCGTGAGCTCGTAGAGGAAGCGGCTGGGAAGGGTGGGTCGCGGCTTGCCCCACTTCATCCGGCTCAAAGCCATGGAGAGCGTAAGGCGGCGCTGGGCGCGCGTGACGCCCACGTAGCACAGTCGCCGCTCCTCGTCGATTGCCGCTCCCTCGGCGTCCAGACTGCGATGGTGCGGCAGCAACCCTTCCTCCATGCCCACCATGTAGACCTCGGAGAATTCCAGTCCCTTGGCGGCGTGCAGGGTCATCAGGGCCACGGCGTCACGTTGAAGCTGCGATTCCTTTTCTCGCTGATCTTCGAAGTTCGTTACCGTCAGCTCCTGGAGGAATTCGGAAAGACGCGGCGACTTGCGCGCTGGGCGTAGAGGGTCGCGGCGTTGGCGACCTCTTCGATGTTGGTCCAACGCGCCTGCTGCTCGTTGGCGTCGGCATAGAGCCTCGCGATCTCCTCGCGGTAGGCGATCTCGGCGACCAGATCGCGGACGATTTGCGCGCGGAGGCCGATGCTCCGCGGCGGCCCGATACTTCGACACCAGCGCGCTGAGCTGCTCGATCCCGCGCACGGCCGCCGCGGGCACCTCGCCGCGGTGAGCAGTCTGCGTGAGAACCTCCCACAGCGGTTTCCCGGCAGCCACCGCTTTCTCCAGCAGTCGCGTGACGGTTCCCTGGCCAATTCCGCGCGGCGGAGTGTTGATGATCCGCAACAGCGAGACTTCGTCGCGCGGGTTGACCAGCAGCTTCAAGTAGGCCAGTACGTCGCGGACCTCCTTGCGGTCGTAAAACGACATGCCGCCGACAAGGATATACGGCACCTTGGCCCGCCGCAGCTCGATCTCGAAGGATCGCGGCTGTTCGTTGGTGCGAAAGAGGATGGCGAAGTCGCGCGCATGGCGGCGCTCGGCGCGGATCCGCTCTTGGATCTCCTCGACTACGGTCTTGGCCTCGGTCTGCTCGTCTTCCAACTGCAGGATCCGCGGCGGTTCGCCGCGGCTGGTCGCGCGGAGCACCTTGGCGTGGCGGAGCTTGTTGAAGACAATCAGGCGATTGGCCGAGTCGAGGATCTCGCGTGTCGAGCGGTAGTTGGTTTCCAGACGCACCACCTTCGCATCCGGCCAATCGTGGTTGAAGCGGAGGATGTGGGTCACTTCGGCCCCGCGCCAGCCGTAGATCGACTGATCGTCGTCGCCGACCACGCAGAGGTTGCGGTGACCGGCCGCCAGCGCCTGCACGATGCGATACTGGCTGCCGTTGGTGTCTTGGTACTCGTCGACCAGCAGATGGTCGAAACGGCCGGCTTCTTCGCGGCGGACCGCGGGAAACCGCTCGAAGAGCTCCTCGGTCAACAGGAGGAGATCGTCGAAATCGATCGCCCCGGCCGCCTTCAGGGCGTTCTGGTAGCGGCGATAGCCGGCGGCGGCCAGGTGCTCCTTGTCGGTCTGCGCCAAGGCCGCCGCCTGCTCGGGCCGGACCGAGGCCATTTTCCAGCGGCTGACGAAGTTGATGAGATCGCCGGGGCGGAGCAGACGCTTCGCTCACCCTGATTTCCCGCAAGGCCGACCGCGCCAGTGCTCTCCTGGTCGCCGCGGTCGTAAATGGCGAACTCGTTGGGGTAGCCTAGCTGCTGGGCGTTGCGGCGAAGGATCGCGCACGCAGAGCGAGTGGAACGTGGAGATTTCCGGCTTGTCGCGAACCTTCTTGCCCAACAGAGCCAGAGCACGCTCGTGCATCTCGCCCGCCGCCTTGTTGGTGAAGGTGACGGCGAGGATCCGGCTCGATCGCGTCCCGCGTCGGATCAGCTCGGCGATTCGATAGGTGACCACGCGCGTCTTGCCGGTCCCCGCTCCGGCCAGCACCAACAGGGGGCCGGAAACGGTCATCACAGCTTCCAACTGTGCGGCATTCAGATTCATGGGCACTCAAACGCGTGCAGCAGGGCCGAGACTTCGGACGGCGATGCTTGCACTCTGGCGAGGGGTGGCTTCCGTGCGGCAAAGTTTCACGATCCTACGGCAGATTGCCGGCGTCGGAAAGAGGAGGCGCGCCGAGCACCGCCGCGGTGAACCGTTCCTGCGGACCGCTGCGGCAATCCGCGGAAACTGCCCCTTGCATTGGCGCCGCTTTCGCAAATGCTTCACCTTGACGGGTTTGCGGGGGCATTCGTATACTGGACCGCTTAACCCCGCCGGCGGCTGGACCGGCGTGGGGTTCCACCCCCTCTGCCCACGCGGCCAACCGCGAAGACGAATTGAGCAAGGTGTCATTGAGCCATGAAGAGCGAAGAACGCCATCGATTAGAACAGAACGAGCTGGCCGCCTGGATCGCCCGGACCGGCGAGGAGGTGGGGAAGTATGCCAAGGCAATCCTGCTGGGTGTGGCGGTGGTGCTCCTTGCCTACCTGGGCTGGAATTGGTGGAAGCACTATCGCGCCGCAAGGCGCGGCGAAGGCTTGGCAGCGGTTCCACGCCGCCGTGAACCAGCAGAACCTCCCCGAATTGGACGATCTGGCGGAGCAATTCCCCAGCGATCAGATCGGCCAATGGTCGGCCTTGCAGGCGGCTGATATTCGCCTCTTGCAGGGTTCGCAAGCCATGTTTACCCACCGTGCCACTGCGGTGCAGGATCTAGACCGAGCCGTCGACGAATACACCCAGGTGATCGAGCGCAGTCGTGAGCCGCAATTCGCGAGCGCGCACTATTCGGTCGTGCCCGGGCCTACGAATCCCTGGCCGGATCGCGGCAGGGCGAAGGACAGTTGGACAAGGCGATCGCCGACTATAAGCTGATTTCCGAATCGTATGCCAAGGGCCCCTTTGCCGAGGCCGCCGCGGCGCGCCGAGCGAACTCCAGTCGAAACAGGCACGCGTCTTCTACGACCAGTTCGCCGCCTTTGTCCCCAATCCCCCCGCCCCCGGCAAGCCCGGCGACCTTGGCCTGCCGTTCGGTTCGGGTGGCCTACCCGACCTGCCCGAGCCCGAGTTTTCTCGACTCCTCAATCTTGGCGCCCAGACGAAGACGCCAGAAGGATACGGACGCCGAGAAGGCCGACGAGAAGACCAGCTCGCCGAATCCCGACGCCAAGCCCGAGGCCAAGCCCGAGGCCGCCGGTCCCGCTGCCAAGCCGGACGCCGCCAAATCGGACACTGCCAAGCCGGACACTGCCAAGCCGGACACTGCCAAGCCGGACGCCGCCAAACCCGAATTCACGACGCCCCCCGCCCAGGCAGAAAAGCCCTCGGAGCCTGCCAAAGCCGAAGCCAAGAAGCCCTAGCCTTTTCGTCCTCCCCGCAACATAAGGAATGACAGACCACGAGTGGAGCGGTCTGATTACCTGACCTCGGAACCGATCGAGTTGACGGTCCGGCCCGAAGAGGCCGGCTGGCGGCTCGATCAATTCTTGGTGCACCATTTCCCCAATTACAGCCGGGTGCACCTCCGCCGGGTCATCACGGCTGGGGGAGTGAAGGTCGGGGAGCAAGGGCGGCAAGCCGGCCTATCGCCTGAAGGCTGGCCAGCGCGTGTGCGTCGTCCTGCCCGAAATCCCCCGCGAGGCCCCGCAGCCGGAAGACATCCCGCTGGAGATCCTCTACGAGGACGACTGGCTGGCCGTGGTGAACAAGCCGCCGGGCGATGGTGGTCCATCCGGCGCGGGGCCACTGGTCGGGCACGCTGGCCAGCGCGCTTGCAGTTCCACTTCGGCGGAAAGCTGAGCTCGATGGGCGGACCGACGCGGCCGGGCATCGTCCACCGCCTGGATCGCGACACCAGCGGCGCTGATCCTGGTGGCCAAGAACGATCTGGCCCACGGCAAGCTGAGCGTGCAGTTCCAGGATCGCACGATCGAGAAGGAATACTTCGCACTGGTCGTCGGCAGTCCCCGCTTGGATCGCGACCTGATCGACGAACCGATCGGCATGCATCCGCACCCAGCGCGAGAAGATGGCCATCCGCCGCGACGATCCCCTAGCGGCAAACGGCACAGACGTTCTACGAGGTCGTCGAGCGGTTCGACGGGTTTGCGGCGGTCCGCATCCTCCCCAAGACGGGGCGTACGCATCAGATTCGCGTGCACCTGGGGCACATCGGCTGTCCGGTCCTCTGCGACCGGCAGTACGGCGGCCGTGCGCGGATCACCCGGGGCGAAATCCGCCGCGATCCGGCCAGATACCACGGTACTGCTCGAGCGGCAGGCCCTGCACGCGCGGCGGCTCAGGTTCGCCCATCCCGAAAGCGGGAATACGCTCGAGATCGAAGCGCCCCTTCCGGCCGACATGGTTGCGGTGCTCGACGAGCTCCGCGCCTGGCGGCCCGTGCGGTAACGCGGATGGCTCGTCCTCGCCCCTTGGCCCGTGGAAGCTTCCGGCCCCCTCGGACGAGAGATTGACTGCGGCGCCCGCCGTCCAAGGATTGTAAGGGCTAGATATCAGAAGGAGGCGAGCGATGATCGATCAACCGAGATTGAGCGAGGCCGAATGGGCACTGCTGGTGGAGTTGCTCCAGCACGAGTTGCAGGAGCTGCCGGTCGAGATCCACCACACGCGGACCAACGAGTACCGCGAAGAACTGGTGACGCGCCGGCGCGTGATCCATGGACTCCTGGATCGGCTGCAATTGGCCGCGGCAAAGGTGTAGGCTTCTAGCCATACCGGCGAAAGTGCTGCGCGGCGCAGGGCTCTCGCGCCGCGCAGGATCTCTCGGTGCGCCGACGATCGCGTCGTCGCCTCGCCCCCTGCCCTCTTCCCCTTCCGCGTAGATGCTTGGAGCCGATCCCAGAACCGTGTGCCGCACCTGAATTCCTCCGGCCGCGGACGACTGCCGTGGCAGATTCGGAATAGGTTCTTCCCTTGGCAACTCGCCCCAGGACGGCCGCTGCCGGACCGCGCACTCGGATCGTGACTTGCCAAGGTCGCCTGCCGCCATGTATCGTGTGGCCTGCTAGCTTCAAGCAGACGGGGCCCAGCGCCACTGCGCGATCCTCGACAACGCAGGCACTTCGACCATGAGCGGCACAGACGCAGCCTTCACTCAACTCGACTGGTTCGTCGTGATCGCCTACTTCGTGGGCATCACGGCTGTTCGGCCTGTGGGTCTGCGCGGAAGATCCGCACCAGCGGCGGCTACTTCCTCGGCGACCGCAAGCTGCCGTGGTGGGTCATGGTCGGCCAGTCGTTCGGCACCGGCACGCACGCCGAGAACCCGGTGGCCCAGGCCGGCGCGACGTTCCAGTTCGGCTTCGCCACGATCTGGTACCAGTGGAAGAACATGCTCATCACGCCGTTCTACTGGCTGATGGCCCCCTGGTACCGCCGCTGCGAGCGGACCACGATCGGCGAGATGATGGAAGACCGCTACGGCCGCGGCATGGCCATGCTGTACACGCGTGTTCGCCATGTGCTACTTCGTCTTCAACCAGGGCACGATGATGAAGGGGGCGGGCAAGGCGATCTCGTACGGCCATGGGCGCGCGAAGCCATCTCGCCCAACGAGGTCGTCGTGGCCATGGTGGCCGCCTTCCTCGCTCTACAGCTTCTTCGGCGGCCTGGTCGCCTCGGCCTACACCGACTTCGTCCAGGGCTTCCTGATCATCGTCATGTCGTTCATGCTCATCCCGGCCGGGCCTGTGGGCCGTCGGCGGATTCAGCGGGCATGCGGGCCAGCTCTGCCCGAGAACTTCTTCGATCTCTACAACGAAGTCCAGCGGCGTCGGACGGGTTCACGATCTTGATGCTCACCTTGAACGGCTTCATCGGCATCACCGCGCAGCCGCACATTCTGACGATGAACGCCACCGGCCGCACGGAGCGCGCCGGCCGCGTGGGGCAGACTTACGGCTCGATCGTCAAGCGCGTTCTGCACCATCGGCTGGGCCTTACCGGCTTGATCGTCGCCGCCATGGTCGTCCAGCAGGGCACGCAGCCTGGACGACAAGGAGAAAGCGCTTCGGCTACGCCTGCCTGCACCTGCTCGGCCCGGGCTTCATCGGGACTGATGGTCGCCTGCGTCCTGGCGGCCAACATGTCCACCTGCTCGAACTTCATGGTCAACGCCGGGGCCCTGTTCACGCGAGAACTTCTACAGCATCTACGTGCGGCCCAGGCGCAGGACAAGGAAGTGCTCCTGGTCGGCCGGCTGTCGGGCCTTGCGCTGACGCTGTTCGGGCGTGGTGTTCGCCCTCTGCGTCGGACCAGGTGCTGGACGCCTTCATGTTCAACGAGACGCTGCCGGCGTTCCTGGGCATCGCCGTGATGGGCGGCTTCCTCTGGAAGCGGGCGAACCGCTACGGAGCGTTGGCCGCCGTGGCCGCCGTCGCTGGTCGACTTATTACGCGATCAACTACCACCAGACCGGCGAGTGGCAACTCGTCTACAAGTGGCTGGCGGCTCCCTACGCGTGGGCGACGCTGGTCGGCGTGATCACGTTCGTCGTCGTCAGTCTGCTCACTCCTCCGGAGGACGACGAGCGGATCGAGCAGTTCTTCGACAACCAGCGTCGCACTACCGACGAAGAGGGCCTGCCCGACGGACAACCCAAGTCGCTGGCGGCCGAACGCGGACAGGAACTGATCCTGCTCGACCTGCCCGGCTGGCTCACCGCCCAGCGCTGGAGCGGCTTCTGGCGCCGCTATCGCGAGGATCTCGTCGGTTTCGCCCTCGGTTGGTTCTCCGTGGTTGCCCTGGTGCTTCTGGCCTGGGGCATCATGCAGATCGGACGCTGATCGCTCCGCCCACGCCCTGCCATGCCCGCCGCGCGTCCCGGCCCAGCGGTACGGAAATCGCCAAGCGGGATCGTGCCCCGGGTCGGGGCGCTTCTCGCTGGCTTTCTACCCCTTTCCGCGGCACAGGGGCTTGTCGAAAGAGGGGGAGTCGCCTAGGCTTTTGGCAGCGTCCTCATCTCCTGACATTCCAGAGCGTTTCGGGCACGATCCGTTCGGGGATGTCGGAGGTGCCGGTTCAAAGGTCCTTGCTTTGGGAAAGGAGCAGAGGTATGGCAGTCGGAATGGGAGTGAGTTACCTCGTCCTGTTGATGGCGGGATTCGTGGGCTTTCCCGTGGGCATTCCCCCAGGGCCGGAAGATCCGGTAATGGCCAAGGTGGCGCCGGAGGAGTGCATTGTTTATCTCTCTTGGTCGGGCACGGTCGCGCCCGCGGCCAAGAGCACCAATGCCACCGAGCGACTCCTCGCTGAGCCCGAGGTACGGCAGTTCGCCTCCGAGGTTGAGAAACGCGTTCGAGCCGGGCTGCGCCGTGCGCTGGAGCAAAGCAATCCTCAACTCGTGCCGGCCATGGAATTCGGCGCCGACTTCGTCAAGCATCTGCTCACTCGCCCGACCGCGGCGTTTCTGTCCAGTTTTGAGGTGGCGTCACCCGATGCGCCGCCGATGCTTCGCGGCGCTCTGGTGCTCGGACTGGACGATCAGGCGGCGGAGGTGCGCAAGGCTCGAGAAGCACCAGGCCGAGATTCTCGGTGCGCATGCGCAGACCGTCCAGATCGCCGGCGACACCTGGTATTGCCTGCAACCGGGCCCCCGGGCACCCGAGTTCGTGTGGGGCTTTCACGGGAAATACTTCATCGTCGCCTTGAGCCGGGAAGAGGCCCAGGCGACCGTGAAACGCATGGAAGGCAAAGCCCCGAAGTGGCTGGCCGAGGTGCGCCCGCGCTGCCGGTCCCCCGGCCGGCGTCGCTCGCCTATGTCAACGTGAAGGCGATCATGGCGATCGTGGCCAAGGTGGCCGGCGAGAAAGCCGGTCCGGTAATCCGTGCGTCGGGCGTGGGCAATATCGACTCGCTGGCCACGGTCACCGGCCTGGACAATACCGGATTCGTCAGCCGCGGTCTCCTGCGGCTCGAGGGGCAACCGGAAGGACTGATGAAGGTTTGGTCCGGAAAGCCGCTTTCGGCGAAGGACCTGGCGCCGATTCCGCGCGAGGTGGCATATGCGATTGCCATGCGTTTGGACCCCAACCAACTCTGGGACGCATGGATGGATGTCGTACGCAAGGTCGAGCCCCGCGCCGCCGAGGAGATGAGCGAGGGCCTTCGCCGCGCAGAGCAAGAAGTTGGGGTGAACTTGCGCAGCGACGTGCTCGAGCCGTTGGGCGACGTGTGGTGCGTTTATGTTCCGAGTGGTGGAGGCATGATTCCCACCGGGGTGACTGCCGTGGCGCGCGTGGACGACGCCAAGCAGCTAGCCAAGACGCACGACACCCTGGTATCGCTCTTCCGCCGCAAGTTGGACGCGGCGGAACAAAGCCGCCGCCCCGCCCCGCAACTGAAGGAAATGGAGTTCTCGGGCCGGAAGATCTACTACCTGGAGCTTCCCACAGCGATGCCGGTCACGCCGTCATGGTGCCTTACCGACAAAGAACTGGTTTTCTCCCTGACCCCGCAGAGCGTGAAGGCCTATCTCGCGCGCGGTGCCGATTTCCAGCCGCTCACAAAACTGCCCGAGGTCGCGCGGCTCTTTCAGGGCAAAGAGGCTCCCTTCCTCGTCGCCTATCAGGATACGCCCCAGTTGTTTGGCGTGGCCTACGCGATGCTCGGGTTTGTCGCGGGAGCGGCGGGGTCGGGTTTGCGCGAGCGCGGATTCGATTTCGACGTCGCCATGCTTCCCTCGGCTGAGTCCATCCAAAAGCACCTGAAACCCGGCGTGACTTCGATTCGCCGCACCGCGGCGGGCATCGAGTGGACCACGCAGCAGACGTTGCCGGGGTTCAACATCGGCGCGTCGGCACCCGTGGCCGTTGCCCTGCTCTTGCCGGCGGTGCAGAGCGCGCGCCAAGCCGCTCGACGCGCCCAGTCGGCCAACAATCTGAAGCAGATCGCGCTGGCCATGCACAATTACCACGATACCTACAAGAATTTTCCGGCCGCGTATTCGGTCGGCAAAGACGGCAAGCCGCTATTGAGTTGGCGCGTACACATCCTCCCCTTCATCGAGCAAAACGAACTCTACAAGCAGTTCCATCTCGATGAGCCGTGGGATAGCGAGCACAATAAGACGCTCATCGCCAAGATGCCGATGGTTTACCGCTCGCCCGCGGTCCCCCTGGAGCCAGGCAAGACGACCTACCTCACCGTGCGCGGCGAACGAACGATCTTTCCCGGCGGCAAGCCCATGGGAATGCAGCACATCACCGACGGCACCTCGAACACCATCATGACCGTCGAGGCCAACCCCCAGCGCGCCGTCATCTGGACCAGGCCCGACGATTTCGAACCCGATCCCCAGGACCCAATGAAGGGGCTGCTGGGCGTCTGGCCGGGCGGATTCCTCGTCGGCATGGCCGACGGCAGCGTGCAGTTCCTGCCCCAGACGATGGATCGCAAGGCGCTGGGATTCCTCTTTGACCGCGCCGATGGAAACGCGGTGACCATTCCCAATCGCTGAGCCTCAGCCAACGGACGCAACCAGGCCGATCCAGAGGTAACCGTTCACAGGCCAGCCGGGGACTGGTCCGTTTTTCGGCCAGAAGAAGTCGTCATCACAATAGCCGCGTGACCGAAAACATGGACCTGTCCCCTTCGCTCCCCGGGCTGTGAACGGTTACATCCAGAGGATACGGTTTTCCGGCAACGCGCTGGCCGGCCGTTGCCTTGTTTTCCTGAACGCGCGTCGTCCCGCGAGCGCGAGGATTTTACCCTACTGAAGGATAATCTGCCGCGACTTTTCCACGGGTTGCGGTCGTGTCACCTGCGCGCGCACGGGGGCAGTTGAAGCGCCCGGAGAACTGGCGGGGGAAACCCCCGAGCCTTGGCCGGCGGGTTGCGCTGGATTGGCTCGCTCCATCCGGTAGATCAAGTTCGGCTCCGGCCGAGGCGGGCGCGAATTGGCCGCCAACATGCTCGGCTGCGGTGGGGCGCCGGGCGTCTCCTGCTTCGGCGCGAGTCGCGGGCATCCCTGGGCGACCCATCCCACCCATTGCGTTTGCAGCGTGCCCAGATCGCGCAGGCCATAGTGGCGGTACGTGGCACCCGCCCAGTCGCCCGACTGCATTCCGTCGGCGACGTAAACCAGATACTTCCGCCGCCCTCCCTGCTGGATCAGGTAATCGGCAAGGGAATGGCCTTGAGCATACAGCGGCATGATGTCGGGCGGATACTCCGTCATGGCGAACATCTGGTTGAAGGCGATCCCTCGGCTGCTCTGGAGGAATTGCACGAGCATACGCTTGTGCTTCATTTGCTCGGCGGCACATTCGGTGGTCGTCGCGCCTCCCTCGTCGGCCCACCGCGGCAGCGGCGCGCGCATGTGGCTGGCAAAGACCATGTGGGTGATTTCGTGGGGAAGCACGGAATCCAGCACGCGCTCGGCCGAGCCTTGGATGTTCATCCGCCAACCGTAGACCTCGCCGCGATCGAAGAGAAAGGTCGTGGCTCCGCCCGCCCCGAGTTGCGGCCCGACCTGCACCGTCATCGTGCAAGGCTGCGACCAGTCGGGCATCGACTCCCCGGTCCACTCGATCGCCAGATCGTGCCGCAGCCGTTCCGCGGTCTGGGCGAATTGCGCGGCAAGTCGCGCGTCGGCGGTTTGGACGACGAAGTTGGCGGTTTGGTAGTTGGCGCCGGTGGCGACCAGGAGCAGAGCCGCGGTCAGTGCGGCGCGGATAAGACGAGCGTCCATGCTCCAATTACTCCCTTCAGATGCGAGTGCCGGACCGCGCTCCTGCGGCCGGTCGAAGTGCTTCGGCGTGAAGCAAACATCGAGCCAATCGTGCTCGGATTGGGCAGGCAGAGGCAGGCGGTGACCGGAAACCCTTGGGGGCGTTCGCGGTGGTGTGCATCCCCGGACTGCACGCGCGCCGTGGGCAGGCGAGGCCTTCCGGGCAGCGGTTTGTAAACTTTGCAGATTTTACCCGACCTTTCCGGCCAGGCAAAGCCCGATGCAAATGGACTGGCGGAAATAGGAAGGTAAGGATGACTTTATTGCGCAGCCGACGCAATAAAGGTCCAGGCGCGCTGCACCATCGGCCCGACCGGTTCCCCGGCATTGCTCCCGCGCAACCTGACCCCCCGCCGTGCGCGCAGCAAGAGACATGCGCCCGGAAAGAATGGTTACCTTACTCGTGCCGTAAGGCTTCGATCGGATCCATCGCGGCGGCTCGAATTGCCGGATAGAGCCCGAAGATCACGCCGATCGTCACGGCAATGCCGAACGCCAGCGGGATCGACGCCGGCACGACCACCGGCTCCACCGCCTTGATCACGTCGGGCAGTTGGGCCATCACGTCGGGGAGGAATTTCTCGAGGATACTGCGGATCCAGAGCATGAGCGGCCCGCACGTCAGGCCCCCCAACACGCCGGTGATTCCACCCACGGTTGACAGGGCCACCGTCTCCACGAGGAACTGGCGGACGATGTCGCGGCGTTTGGCCCCCAGGGCGCGGCGAATGCCGATTTCCCGCGTCCGCTCGGTCACCGTAGCCAGCATGATGTTCATAATGCCGATCCCGCCGACGACCAAGGAGATCGCCGCGATCAGCCCCATGAAGATGATGAACATCAACCGCGTGGTCCGCGCCTGCTCGAGCAGTTCCAGCGGAATCGTGATCGTGTAGTCGCGCATCGTCCGGTGGTAGGGGTCGATCGTCTGGCGGACCAGCTCCGCCGTCTCCATGACGTTGTCGACCTTGTCGACGCGGAGCGTGATCTGGGTGAGCTCCACCTGCTCACGTTCGAACGTTCCGCCGCGCCGCGTGACGATGTAATCGCCGATCCGACTTTGCAGGGAACTGATCGGTACGTAGACGTCGTTGCTGAAATCCTGCGCCTCCAGCGAGCCGCCGATGCCGGCCGAAGCCATCTTCGGCCTCATCACGCCCACAACCACGTAGTACAACTCCTCCACGTGAATCGAATGACCGATCGGATCGTCGAAGGGGAAGAGACGTTCGGCGACCTCCCACGCCAGCACGCAGTGGTTCTGCTTGTCGCGAAGCTCGACCTCGGTGAGGAAGTGTCCGCGATAGAGATCGAGCCGCGTCACCTCGGCGTATTCCGTAGTGCAGCCCACCAGGCGGCCGTCGACGGTCCGGTCCTTGAAGCTGAAGCGGCGCCGCATCTCGCGGATCGGAAGCGACGATTGGATCGTCGGAATCGTCTCGGTCAAACGCTCGAAGTCCTCGCGCGTCAGACCGTACGGCAGAAGCCCCCGCGTCTTATCGGTGATCTCGCTGGGCGGCTTCCTCGTCCGCACGATGACGTTGCTCGCCCCAAGCCCTTCAATCTGCTCCTGCGCCTTCCGGCTGATCCCCTCTCCGATCGCCAGAAGCCAGATCACGCTGGCCACGCCGATGAAGATTCCCAGCACGGTCAACAACGACCGCAGCGGGTGGAGCAGCAGGCTCTTGACGCCCAGTTGCCAGGTTCGCAGCCAGAGAAAAAACATGTGCGGCAGTCACACGGAGAGTACGAAACGAATAGGGCGGACTACGCTTGGGTGCGCCGGCTCAGCTTCCCTCCGGCGCTTCGGCGGGAGGCAGACGTCGCTCGTCGCTCTGGATCATGCCATCCATCAAACGCACCGTCCGCCGCGTGCGCGCCGACGTCGGGCTCGTGGGTGACCATGATGATCGTCTTGCCTTGCCGGTTGAGCTGGTCGAGCAACCCCAGAATCTCCTCCGTGGTGACCGAGTCCAAATTCCCGGTCGGCTCGTCGGCAAGAATGAAGTAGGGATCGTTGACGAGGCTCCGCGCGATGGCCACGCGCTGCTGCTGGCCGCCCGAAAGCTGAGTGGGGCGGTGCTTCAATCGGCTGCCCAGGCCCACCATCTCGGCCAGCTCCCGGCAGCGCTGGCGGTGTCGCTGCGACAGACGTCCCTGGTAGTACAGCGGCACCTCGACGTTCTCCAGCACCGTCAACTGGGGAATGAGGTTGTACGACTGGAAAACGAAGCCGATGCGCGACGCGCGGATCTCCGACAACTGGTCGTCGTTTAGGCGGCTGACGTCGTCGTCGCCCAGAAAGAGCGATCCGGCGCTGGGACGATCCAGGCAACCCAGCAAGTTCAAAAGCGTGCTCTTGCCCGACCCCGAAGCGCCCATGATCGCGACGTAGTCGCCGCCGGGGATATCGAGGTCCACGCCGCGCAAAGCGCGCACGGTCTCGCCGTCCATGGCGTATTCTTTAGTGACTCCGAGGACGCGAGCAGCCGCTTTCATGGACCACCGCTCCCTGGCCGCGGTCCGCGAGGTCCTCCGCCCGGGGCACCGCGGTCGCGCGACTCGCCGCGCCCGGAGGGACTGGCTCCGCCTGGCCCGCCGCGCGTATCGCCGCCTGGCCCGCCGCGCATGTCGCCGCCGGGTCCATCGCCCCCTGGTCCCCGCGGTCCGCGTGCCTCGCCAGGCGCCCCGGAGGAAAAACCTTGCTCGCCCGCGCCGGGGCCTCCCTTGCCTTCTCCGCGCGGACCGCGCTTCCCGTTGCCCCCCATGGTCGCCGAGGCGAGGGTGATCTCGGCGAGGTCCAATGCGCCGTCGTGGTTGGCGTCGGCCGTGGCCAGCATCGAGGCGAGGCGCTCGGGCAATTCGCTCTTGTCGAGCTTGCCGTCCTTGTTCTTGTCGTTCTCCTCGAAGACCAGCTTGATCCAGTCATTATCGCGACCGGCGCCGCGCTTCTTCTCGCCGCTGGGGACGGCACCCTTCCCCTCGCCGGGCGCGGCCTCCGGCAGCCCCTCGCTGGCTGACGCGAGCCGTAACGGCTTCGGCTCCTCGCCTTCCATCTGTGGCAAATTCAACTCATTGCGCAGCGTCGTGGCGGCCAGCGCCACGGACTCGCCGGGCTCGAGCCCCTCACTCACGACGGCGAACTTCTCGTTGCTCAATCCCAGCTTGATCGGCCGTGCCGTCCAACCGTCGCCGTCTTCATCGCGGAGCACGCAGTAATGCCGTCCCGCATGCCCGAGGATGGCCTGGATCGGCACTTGCAGCATGTTCGACTGCTGCGCGACGCGAATCTTGACCTCGGCGGTCAAACCGGGCCGAAGATCGACCGGGCTGTTGAGAATCCGCACGACGGTATCGTATTCCTTGATGTTCGACGCCCAGAACGACGCCTGGGCAGGATACTCGTTCACCTTCTCGACCACGCCCGTCAGTTCGGCTTCCGGGAAGGCGTCCAAACGGATCGCGGCCGGCTGTCCCTCGCGGACCATGGCGATCTTCGACTCGTTCACCTTGGCCTTCACCTGCATGCGCTTCGGATCCGGCAAGCGAATGATCACCTGGCGCTCGCGCACCGTCGCCCCTTCTTCGATCATCGTCTCCTGGTTCCCGCCGAAGCGGCTCGACTCGTTCTGAGCGTAGACCACCTGGCCGGCCTCGGGGGCCTTGATGATGCACTTGGCGACCTGGTCCTCGATCAGCTTCAGCCGCGCTTCGTCGAGCTCGAAGGTCGCCTTCTGGGCGTCCCACTTCGCCTTGGCTGTGGCGATATCGGCATCCAGTTGCATCAGCATCTTGGCATGAGTGAAGTCCTGGAGTACCTTCATCTCCTGATTGGCGGCATCCAAATCGATCTTCGCCTTCTCCCAAGCGAATTCGTCGGCCTCCAGTTGAACCTGGGTAATGTACCCCTTGGCAAGGTGCAGGCTGTAGTCGTAGTAGTCCTTGGCGCGGCGCAGCGTCTCCTGAGCAGTCTTGATCTTGCTGTCGATCGTCTGCTTCTCCAGCACGTACTTGCCCAGTTCGTACTCTTCCCTGGTCTTCACGGCGGTGTCGTAGTCGTTCTTCGCCTGGATCAACTGGGCTTCACTCGTGCTCCGCGTGATCTGCTGCTTCATGCGGTCGTTTTCCAGAGCCGAGGAGTCCAACTCGACCAGAGTCTCCCCTTTCTGGACATACGTGCCTTCCGGAATGATTTTCAGAATTCGCGTCCCGGCACTGTTCTGGGCCTGAACCTCGCAGCGGATCTCGATGTTGCTGGCGCTTTCCACGTTGCCCCGCTCGGTGACTTCGTGAAGGAAGTCGCCCCGCTCGACCACGTGCATCAACGGGCCACCGCCGTCGCCGGAACCGGACAGCCCAGGGAACACCGAGTAGGCCAGCGCGGGAATGATCAACACCAGCGGCAGGACCAGCAAAATGGCGCGGTGCGTAATACCGGAACGAGCCGGTAGTCGGCGGCTAGGCCAACGGAACTGCATCGGGAATCCTCCGTCCGTTCCAGCGGCGCAAGGCGGGATCCGCTGGAATAGTCTGTGCAATCTTGACTTTACGCATTCTAACCGACCGCGCCGGCGTTGTCACGCAGAACCGGCCGATTGGCGGGGGGCTGATTTAACTCCCTAGGCGGGCATGAGACATGCTCCCACACCAATCCTATTAACCCCGCAGCGGACCAACCGGCCCCGAAACGTTTCCCGATCCATGCCGGAGAAACCGCCCCGGGCGAGGCGGCGGCTGTCTTTAGGGTGCGCCGCTCCGCGCTATGCCGCCCCGTGCTGCCTTGCCAGGCGACGATCGATTGCCGATGCGCGGCCCCCGCCGAAGTCGACTTTCGACTCGGCCAAACCCGCGTTCGAAAAACCGATTCTGTGGCTCGTCGTCGGCCCGCCGTCGGCTACAGCTTCTGGACCGGTGTGGGCGGCGCAGCCTCGGGCATGATTGGCTCCGGCGCCACGGCCGCGGGGCCCTCGCCTGCCGCAGCCTGTCGCCCGGCTCCCGATACGAAGCGCGCGTTCGATCGTCCCCGGATCGACCCACATGCAGTAGTCGTCCAGTTGCATCGTCCCCAGATCGAAGTCGAGCCCCAGTCGTTGCACCTCGTAGGTGACCCAGCCGTCGAGGAAACTGTTCTGGCGCTCAACAGGCCATTGTAGGCTTGGGTAACGTCGCGAGCGGTCGTGGGGGAAAGCTCCGACTGCTGGGCCCCCGGGCGCGGGGGACGGTAGATGTTCTGCAGTGCCAGATCGACCTGGCGAATCGCGTTGAGTACGGAAACGCGGCGGACTTCGAAGTCCAGTTGGACCAATCGCAGTTCGCGCAGCTCGCCGCGGAGCACCTGGCTGACGCGGTCCTCGAAGAAGTAGTAATCGCGACGCGAACGGTCGTAGTTGATCAGCGCGGTGCGATAAGCGTTCCGCTCCGCCAGACGCGTGAGCGGGGCGTCGAATTCCACACCGACGCGCAAACGGCCGGTCGTGTTGCGGAACCGCAGCGGATTGTTGTCGACCGTGCCGATGTCGCCGCTGAAAAGCAGGTTCAAATCGCTCCGCAGGGCGTTGGCCGTAACCTCGATCTGCCGCCAGGCGTCGACCAGTGCGGCCCTGCGCGTTCATCCAATCGGGTCGATTCTCCCTCGCGATCCGCAACGCATCCTCGGGGCTGAGGTCGATGGGGATTAGCGAGATCGAATCGACGCGCGTCCGCGCCTGGATCAATCCCAGGTCGGCCAACTGGCTCCCGAGGATGTCCAGCGCGTCGGCCACGCGCTCCCGGAACTCGGGAGTCGCCTGGTTGGGGTCGGCAACCTGCGCCGACAACTGGTCCATCTCGCGAAGGGTCGTGGCCAGCGGGCGCGGAGAAGTTTACCCGCCTGGTCGAAGCTTCCCTTCTCGGATAGGGCCGTAAAGTCGTCGCGAACTTCCAGCAGTCGCCGGTCCAACTCCTTTACGTCGAACAGCGCCGGCTCGACGATCCCTTGAGCGACCTCCGGTCGACGGGCAAGCGTGGCCAGCGACTCGTGCCGCCTGGGCAGCGACTCCTCGAGCGTGCGGAAGTCGTTCTGCACCGTGCGCAACAGGCTCACGACCTGGTTGAGGAAAGTCTTCAGCCGGGTGTGGTGGTCCGGAGGCAGCGGCTGCTTGACGTCGTGATAGACCAGCCAAAGGTCCTTGGCCGCCTCCTGGGCGTCCATCATTTCGGGGGTGATCAGGTCGAAGCGAGCCAAGAGCGGGTCGGCAATGCGGACCGGCGTCTGCGGCGGCAAACCGAGGGTCATTTTGTAGGTGTCCAACAAGTCCTCGTAGTCCGTGGTTTCCGCGGCAAGCAAGCGGCTTTCCGCGTCGTAGAGCGACTGCCGCACTTGTTCGACCTGCAGGGGCGAAATCCGCCCCGCCTCGAGCAAGGCCAGGAATTGCTCCACAATGTCGCGCAGCCCGACCACGTTGATCCGCTGATTGCGAATCCGAACCTGTTGTCCCATGAGGCCGAGGATGCCTCCGGCCGCCCCGCTGGCGAAACTCACCGAGGGAATCCCCGGTCCGGACGGCGAAGGACCCGTGCCCGCGTTGCGCCCCGAGACCACCTGCGCGTAGAAGCCGCGGCGGAACTGTTCCATCTGGCGGATGTTGGCGAGCATGCGCGCTCGGCGTCGGTCAGACGCTCCAGCACCACCGCCCGGCCCCCCGCGCAAGAGCGGCTGCACCAGAGAAAAGTTCAGCAGCGTGTTGGCGTTGTACGTATCCGTGCCCGAGAACTGCCAAACCAGCGAATTGGCGAGTCCGACCACAAGTTCGCCTCCGCTGGCATAGAGCTTCTCGGCTCGCAGGTTGTGGCCCTGCTCCAGCGTGGTGCGCGATTGGCCGCCTCCGCGAACGCGTCCGTCTGTAGTGAGAATCGTCGAGGTGCCCCCGAAAAACTGCGTGTCAAAGCGGAATCGCTCGAAGGTCACGCCCAAGGCCGAGAGATAAAGGTCCTCGAGTTCCGTTTGGTATTCGCGCGAGTTGAGGAAGGCAACCTGGACCGCCGCCTGCCGATCCAGCACCACCACCCCGCGCTCGTCGCGCGGCAGAAAACGCTCCCAACCGGGGTTGTCCACCAGGTTCGTGCACCCGTAACGGTCCCAGTGCTTCCACCCCCGTTTGCCGTCGACGCACTGCATCAGCTCGTGCGACTCGGGATCATCCGGCGGCATCGGCGGGCAGTCGGGAGTGTAAGGGTAGTACATGCGCGAAGGAGACGGCGGCTGAATGGTGAAGTCCCGGATTTCGAAGCGCGGGTCTAGCGTGGCGCCGGCCACCGTGGTGCATACCTCGCGGTCGGCCTGACGCCGGTAATGCGCCCGATGACAGCCCACTGCCCCGAGGAGCGTGACTCCCGACACGAGGCAGACTAAGAACCTGCCCCAGAACTGCCGCTGTGGTCTTGTGCGGCCGGACGATTCAGGAGCGGCACACGGTTCTCGCATCGGCTCTAAAAGACGGCGACCTACGATTCTCGCCATGAAAGTTCTCGCCAACGTCCTGCAAGAGGGTTGAAATACTCGGTTCATGCCGCCGCCTCCCCCCACCGCACTTGATTGGGCTCGGAATCCATTTCGTCGATGGCGGCTTGATCGCCGTTGGGGTCGAATCGCTTCAATCGAGGCTCGTCCCCACAGGCCATCCCACCGCCGGCCGACTTGCGGAGCTGACACAATAGCTCGCCGACAAGTCCGGCCAGGGCTTGCCATTGGGCGCGGGCAGACGCCCGTCGAGGGCCGCCGCCCAGTCGGCCAGTTCGAGCAGCACCGAGGCAATCGCGGCGCCACCCGAGGGGGTGACTTTCCAGCACTGGCAGCGACGGTCCGACGTCTGACGCTGGCCCACCAGGAGCTGGCGCTCGCGGAGCTGCTCGACCAGGCCACTGACGTGGGCGGCCGAGACCGCGAGCGTCGCGGCCAATTCCCGCTGTTTTATGCCTCCTCCGGATGCACCCCGACACCTCCACAGGAGCGATATCTGGCCATCCGAGAGGTGGTGGCGCGTGGCCGCGCGGCTGATCGCACCGCGCAGTAAGCGGTCACAAACGCTTATCTGCTCGACAACGTCCATCCAACGCTCCGCGCTTTGGACCGGAAACGGCCGCGTCGGCGGCTGGCGAAACGGCGAATGCATGGCAATGCTGGCCTGAGGGGCGGGATCTAGGCTGTCGGCGCTCTCGCTCGGGTTGCCGAGTGAGACCGTCTCGTAAACAATTCGGTTGCCGAAGAATTCGACTTCAACGATTGTGCCGCCTGTTGCGCAGGGGCCGCCGCTACGGCGATGAGAAACTGTGGTGGTCGTGGAACTTGCGCAAAATGACTGGGACTGGAAAAAGCTTGACACCTGGGTATGGTGAGAATACCATCGAGGTTATGCCTGGGGGGCCCAGGCCGCTTGCTCTCTTGCGTTCCGCGCTGGTACCCTCGGTTCGTCCCGCGCTTGTCTCCTGACCTTCACCGGTATTGCGCCATGTATATTTGGAACAAGGTCCTCCTTGGGTTGATCGCTCTGGTGTCGTTGGCGTTTTTCTTTTTCGCCGCGCGCGCCTTGAAGACACACCAGGCGTGGCAAGCCAGCGTCGACAAGCAGACCGTCGCGTTGGAGCAGGTGGCCAAGGACAAGGAGTCGCTGGGCGCTTCGATCGACGATCTCAAGGTGACGGTGCACCGCTACACGTTTGATCGTGGCAGGGTCTGGTTCAACACCAAGCCGCAACAGCTCAATCCCACCACCGGCGAAGTCGCCGTGGCCATTACCTTGCCGCCTCCGCCGGTGAACTCGCCGTTGTTCGCGTTTGAAGATCCCACGCCGCAGAATCCCAGCGGGGTGTACATGGGCGAGTTCACGGTGAAGTCCGTCGACCGCCAGCAGATGCAATTGGCTCCCACGTGGGCCCTCACCGACCAGCGCAAGGCTCGGCTGCAACAGAGCCAAGGGATGTGGTCGCTCTACGAGATTATGCCCAAACCGATGCCGATCCCGACGTTGTTCGACAAATCTTCGCCGGGGGCAGAGCCGTCCGCGCAGGCGGCGTCGGGCGAGGCGGCGGCCGAACCGAGTCCGTCGGACGCCAAACGCGTCGCTCCCGACAAGCCGGCAATCCTCTCCCTGGCGGATTTCCGCGGCGTGTTTACGGAGTACTATCGCGGCCGGGCCGAACTGCTCGACTTCCTGCGCCGCCCTCGACAAAGACCTTGCCTCGCTGACCGCCTCCAATGCGCAGGCGCAGCAGCGCGTGGATCAACTCACCAAGGAGATCGCCGCTCTGAAGACCGAGTTGAACGGCGAGCAGACCACGCTGGCCGCCGTTTCCTCGCATCGCAAGGCGGTGGAAGAGAAGCTGAAAGAGATCCAGGCCGCCGCGGCGGAAACGCAGAAAGCCAATGAAGCGGCCGTGCGTGAGATCGCGCGCATTCAAACCGAGGCTGCGCGACGCATCGACGAGCGGACGCGCGCCATGGCCCAGGCCGAAGCTCGGTAGTTCCAGGAGGAGGACCGGCAGCGGGCCGGGCCGGCAAGGTCGGCAATGCCCGCGCCACGCGTTGACCGTGCAGGACGCTTCTTCGGCGGTTGAGAGGGTGCATGGGGATCTATGAGCGCGACTACTACCGACCTCAGCGGCCGGCATTCAGCGTCGGCGGGCCCCGCACCGCCATAGGCTATCTGCTGCTGGTCAACGTGGTCGTGTGGTTGGCCGACTCGCTGTTTCTCGGCGGACGATTGACGCGTCTGCTCAGCGTCTCCGGCGCCACCCTTACCACCCCATATCTCTGGTGGCAGTTCGTCACCTATGCCTTCATCCATGCCACCGAGCCGTCGCACATCATCCTCAACATGTTCGGGCTGTGGATGTTCGGCCGCGACGTCGAGGAAGTCTACGGGACGAAGGAATTCCTCCGCATCTATCTAGCGACGGCGTTCGTTGGCTCCCTGGTTTGGAGTCTCGGCAACTTCGCGGTCCGCGGTCCCCTTCGATAAACTTCTCTTCGGAGCCTCCGGTGCCGTGGCCGGCATCGTCATCCTCTACGCCCTGCAATTCCCGCGACGGATCATTCTGCTATTTTTCGTCCTGCCCGTCTACGCCTGGGTGCTTGGCATTCTCATAGTTACGCTCGATGCCTACGGCGCCCTGTTCTCTGCGCGTCGACGATCCGAATAAGCCCCAAATTGCCTACGTCGTTCACCTCGCCGGGGCCGGATTCGCCTTTGTCTATTTTCGCATGGGCTGGAACTTCGGTCGCCTCGTCCCCAACCGCTTCTCCTTGAAATGGCTCCGTATGCGGCCGCGGCTCCGCCTGCACCGACCGGCCGATGACGAGGAAGGGTTGAACGCCGAGGTCGACCGTATCTTGGCCAAGATCGCACGCGAGGGCGAAACCAGCCTCACGCGCCAGGAACGCAAGACCCTGATCAGCGCCAGTCGCGAATTCCAACGCCGCCGACGCGACGAGGGAGATTCCTGACGCCTGCCGGGGCAAGGGTCGGCGGTGCCGGGTCTGCGCGGAGCATCGGCCCATCAAGGTTCACGGCAGCGCAGTGGGCGTGTGGCCGGCCTGACCCCCTTCAAACACGCTGAATTCGGCCCACACCGGCAGATGCGAGCCCAGTTCCCCCGCCTCGGCCGCCGAAATGCCGAGTTGACGCACGACGTCCAGCACGCCGCATCGATACGTGAACTCGCCGCCCTGGCGCCGATCAAAAAGGATGTTGTCGAGCTGGCGATTGCCTCGCAGCGTCGTGGGCAGTCCCGAGGTCGCACAAGCCAGGTTCGGCAGTCGGGCAAGCGGCCCCAGCGAGCCCTCGTCGACGCCGATCTCGCCGGCAAGCAGAATGTCGTCCTCGCCTCGCCCGCCGTCGCGCACTGCGCGGAACACGCCGGCGAGCAGTTCCCCTTCCTCGGCCGTGCGCTCCGCGGGAGTATGGACGTTGACGAGCGTGAACGTAAAAGCTTCGCTCTCCGCCGGCCCCAGGGCACGAAACGACGCGACCAACGGCGCGTGGAGAAACCGCCGCTCGGGATCCTCGACCCGTGCCACCGTGGTGCGATCGATCTGGAGCCGGTCGGCGTCGAAGACCACCGCGCAATAGCTTCCCCCCGGCTGCCCGTCCAGCGGAGTCGGCGCGGCAAAATCATAACGCCGTCCCGGAGCGTTGACGGCCTCCAGCAGTTGGAGAAGAACTCCCGGATCGCGGCCGCGCACGTCCTGCAGTGCCACCAACTCGAACTGCCGGATTACGTGGGCCAGCCGCGCCGTGACGTATTGCCGTGCGAGCTTGTTTGCGTCCAACGGGCCGAAATTCGCCGTGGCGATGCGGATCGTGGTCCGCCCTGCCGGAAACTGCGCCGGCCGGCGCGGCCGTCGCCAACGCACCGATGCTTCCCCCGGAACGGCTCTCCAGGTGAAGATTCTCCCAACCCAGGATGCGGAAATGCGAGAAGAAGTACCAGGCGCCAAAGCCCAGTCCCAGCAAGAACAGCAGTTTGAACGGCCTGAAAGGCGTTGCTTCCATGGCTCCCCATCTGCTCCCGACGCCGCAAATCGCAGTGGCACCCTGATTTGAGTATCGGCATCTGCCAACGCGGACCGGAGCCGGGCCGCGGCGGACTGCCTGCTTTCCCCATTCCTCCAAACTGGCCGAAACCGCACAGACACGGCCTGGCGAGAGGCCCCGGCGAGCAGTGTTTAGCCGTGCCGGTTTGGGGTGGTGCGCACAAAACGCGGGTGAGGACCCTGCTCTCAGAACCCCTGACTAGCGGCAACCACCCCAGCTCGGCACTCTTAGAGCCGGTCCCAGAACCGTGTGCCCGTCCTGCATTCTCCGGCCGCGGACCATTTTCCTGGCAGTTCCGGGATAGGTTCCTAGCGCCGAGCCTCCCGAACCAGGTGTCCCAGCTCTGGGAGGATGAGGCGATCCATGGCCAGCAGCACGCCGGCCGGGGAGCCGGGCATAGTCAATACGACCTTGCGACCCATCAGGCCGCCCGCCGCACGGCTGAGCATCGCCGCCGCGCCGATTTCCTGGTAGCTCAGCATGCGGAACAATTCGCCATAACCCGGCAGAGGTTTCGTGAGCAGGCCGGATACCGTCTCATAGGTCTGGTCTCTGCTCCCCAGACCCGTGCCCCCGGTCAACAGGATGGCGTCGATGTCCGGATGCGCGCGTAAGCTGAGGAGAAGCACGCGCATCGGCTCCGCGTCGTCGGGCACGATCTCCCGTTTGAGGACTTCGTGGCCCGCTTCGATCAAGCGGTCCATCACGGTCTGCCCTCCCCGATCGGTCTGGAGGGTCCGCGTGTCGCTGACCGTAATCACCGCGCAGCGGATCGCGCGGGGGGCTTTGGCCCGGTGTTCGTCAGGCACTTGGCTCATCGCCGCATCCTTTTGCCACCCATCATCGGCACTCCACCAACGAGGGGGTTATTCCTTGTTCGGCGTTCGCTCGGCCACGTATACTAAAGTAGGTAAGATAACGAGCCGGATCGGGGAAGCGAAGGGGACAGGTCCGCGTTTTCGGGCGGCTGTTGTGATGACAGAGCCTTCCGGTCGAAAATGGACCAGTCCCCGGATGGCCCGTGAACCCTTGCGCTTCGCGCGAGCAAGCGGACGTTTCGAGCGCTCCGCCGGCGGCTCGTGGTATACGGCAACGCGTCGTGCTTCCGCCTCGGCCGCACGCCGCGCGGATTCGATTGTTTGCGAAGGGCGGTACCGATGAAGCCGTGGCGACCCTGTTTTCTCTTGCTCGCCCTGGGGTGGACTGCCGGATTCTGCGGCCGCCGCCGATACCCTGCTATTGACCAACGGCGGTCAGATCACCGGCGAGATCCAAAACCCCGACGAGATGCCCCGCAAAACCTTCGTCGTGAAGACGCGCGACGGGGCGGAGATAACCCTCGAACGCTCCCAGGTGAAGCAGGTCGTCAAGCAGCGACCCGCCGAGACCGAGTATGAAGCCCTCCGCGCCCGGACCGCCGACACCGTGCAAGGGCAGTGGGAACTGGCCGAATGGTGCCGCCAGCGGAGCATGCTCTCGCAGCGGCGAACGCACTTGCAACGGATCGTGGAGCTCGAACCCGATCACAAGGCGGCGCGCTCCGCCCTCGGCTATGTCTGGAAGGACGGGCAGTGGACCACGCATGAAGAAGTGATGAAGTCGCGAGGGTTGCAGTCCTTCCGCGGGCGCTGGCTCACTCCCGAGGAGATCGAGATCGCCAAGGAAAAGGACTCGCGCGAGCAGACCGAAAGCGAATGGGTCAAGAAAGTGGAGCAGTGGCGCGGGTGGCTCGTCACGGACCGTGCGCGGCAAGCGCGCGAAAGCATCCTGGCGATCGACGACCCCGCGGCGGTCAAGGCGCTGGCCCAGGCCATCAAGGCCAGCCGCACCAGCGCCGACACGCGCGCCCTGTGCATCAAGGCCTTGGCGAAGATCGGCTCCAGCGACGCCAAAGTAATCCTTGCCGCCTGCGCCCTGGAAGACCCCGATGAGGACGTGCGCTACGCCTCTCTGGAGTTTCTCAAGAAGGAGAAAGACCCCAAGGTCGTCGCGGTCTTCGTGAGCAAGCTGAAGAACAAGGACAAGCTGGTAATCAACCGCGCGGGCGCCGCGCTGAAGGAAGTGGGCGATGCCTCGGCGGTCGGGCCCCTGATCGACGCTCTGGTCACCACGCACAAGCACAAGGTACCCATCGGCAACTCGAACCAGTACAACGCCGGGGTTACCACCGGTCCGGGAATGGGCGGGGGCAGTCTGAGCTTCGGCGGGCCGAAGTATCAGCTCATCCAGGAACGCTCGCACAACCGCGCCGTGCTCGACGCTCTGGCCGCGCTCACGGGCGTCAACTACGGCTTCGACCTCAACGCCTGGAAATCGTGGTATGCGGCGCAGCGGAAGCGCGAGGCCGTCGACGCCCGCCGCGACTGAGCCGCGACTGAGCCGAGATTGAGCCGAGATTGAGCCGAGATTGAGCCGAGATTGAGCCGAGATTGAGCCGAGATTGAGCCGAGATTGAGCCGGAATTGAGCCGAGATTGAGCCGAGATTGAGCCGAGATTGAGCCGAGATTGAGCCGAGATTGAGCCGAGATTGAGCGCCGCCGAGCACGAAAGCCGGACGTCGCGTTCAACCGCTGGAGTTCGCGGGCGTTCGCGCCGGGTTCGCGGCGCGGCGGCCGTAGAGCAGCCGCGCTACCCACGTCGTCCGCCCCTCGATCACCGCGCTCAGCGCCACGCGGTCTTCCAGGTTCGGCCGGAAGATCGTCAGTACCACCAGGGGAAGATACCAGGCCATGTACAAGCCGCCCTCGTGGCCGTGCCAGAACTGAACGCCCAAGAGCACCGTCGCCGAGCAGCTCAGCAAGGTCCCCAGGTTCTTCTGGGCTGGCCATAGGGCCAGGCTCGCCGCCAGCACGGCGAAGACCGCGAACATCGGAATCCGATAGGTGGGCTGGTGGTTCTGCCAGAATCCCGCCAGACCCTCACGCGACAAAGCGGTCGCGCCGAAAAGCTGGCGCAACTGCATCCAGAAACCACCGCGGTCCGGGGCGAGAATCGCGGCCAGCGCCACCAGCGCCACGAGCGTGAAAACCACTGTCCCGGCAAAGCGAAACAGGCCTCGCCGCCAGTAAAAGCTGCTCCAGAGCGGCAAGAGGAAGAGCGGGTAAAAAGTCAACCCACTGACCAGCCCAAGCATCAATCCCGACAGCACGGGACGACGGTACATGGCGAGCGTCCAGATCAGAAGCGCGGCGGGTACCACGTGGTCGATCCGCCCGGTCATCTGCGCGGTGTAGGGCAAGAGCAGGTAGAGCGAGGCCGCGGCTACGCCGGTAAAAATGTTGTCGAAGTGCCGATAGCCGATCCAGACGATGCCCGCGATCAGCGTCAACTGGCCGGCAATCGCCAGGATTCGCCACACGGCCAACTGCGCACCGCGCGACGGATACGACCACAGCGCCGCGCTCTCGGGGATCGGCGCTCGCGACTCGCGCGCGGGCACGGCCGCCGTGGCGAACGACGACAGATAATGGAAGTATGCGAACCCCGGACTTTCCAGTGCCGGCGGATCTTGACGCGCCAACGCGTGCTCCAGGCGTTCCGGAGGATTGGTCGACAGCACGTTGGCGGTGAGAAACACACATAGTGCCGCAGCCGTAAAGACCAGACCGCTGCCGTTGAGATTGGGCTCCAACAGCGGCCGCCGGACCATCAGCGGATCGAGAAACAACCGGACCGTAAGCAGCGCGCCCACCACAAACAGCCAACCGTAGCCGACGCTTACGAGGTCTTGGGCCGTTTCCGCCGCGAGGACCGAGCCGCCGCGCAATCGCAGCAATCCGTGGAAAATCAGCAAGAGCCCCGGAGAGAACCCGATCAATCCCAACAGATCGAGGTTACGCACACTCCAGAAACGGCGGAACTTGAAATAGGTCCCGATCGTCAATAGCGCGGAAAGATAAGCCCAAGTGGTCGGGCTAAGCTCGTATTCGAAGAGGATGTCCCGCATCGGTCTGGGCCCAGGGCGCGACTGCCGCCGGAGAGCGGAAACCGGCCGGAACCGCTCTCGCGCGAGACCGATCGCATCTCCGGCCGCCGCGCCTATCCCCAAAGGATACACGGCGCGCGCCGCTCTGCAAGCCCTACGGACTCCGCTTCAGGGCGAGGAAGGGGCGCCCAGACGGTTTCGTGCCTGTTCGCCCCACGGACTGTCCGGGGCCAATGCGAGGAACGCGCGCCAATGGACCTCCGCTTCCGGCCCGCGCTGGAGCTGGTCCAACAGCCGCGCGAGGTGATAGTGGGCGTCGGCATAGTCTGCGTGATACGACAAAGCCCCCTCAAGTGCCGCAATTCCCAGTTCGCGCTGCCCCTGCTCCGCCAGTACGCACCCCAGGTTGGCACGCGCTTCGACATAATCCTCGTCGAGCTCGATCGCCATGTAGTAACGTTCGCGCGCACCCCCCAGATCGCCCAATCGGTACAGTAGCTCGGCCAACTGGAAACAGTGCTCCGGTCGCGGCCCGCCGGCGGCCATGGCCGCGCGGTACATCTCGGCGGCGGCCTCCAATTGCTCGGCTTCCTCGAGTTCGGCCGCCGCCTGCGCCAGTTGCTCGGGAGAAGGAATGGGCAGTTCCGCGTCGGGCTCCGCGGCGATGGGCTTGGTGTCGGCGTGCTCGGCAACAGCCGGCGGGTCGGAAGAAACGGTCGAGTCGCACGTGCGGATCGCGTCGCGCTCGGCGTCGGCGGCCTCGAAGTCGAACCGCATCTGCCCGCCGGGCTCCACCAGCCCGTCTCCTTGGCGAAGCAGAATATCTCGTCCCTCCACGATGACGGAGAGCTGCGCCAGCGGCCGCACCACGCCCGGCACGTACCGCGCCAGCGCGGCCAGCTTCTTCTCGATCGCCGACACCGACGTGCCCGCGGCCAGAAGCTCCGCCAACCGCCGCGCGGTCGCAACTTCCTGGAAATCGAAGTACGGCAGACGGCGGACCTCACGCCGCGGCACGATCAATCCGCGACGATGCCAGCGGCGGATCACGGCGACGGGCACCTGGAGCAGCTCGGCGAGCATCGCGGGCGTGTAGAGCCGGTGGATGTCGGGCTCGGCCTCCACCAGTCCCAGACGCTCCCAAAGCTGCGTTTCCGTGAGAACCTCAAGAGTGCCGGCCTCGACGGCGCGGCGCATGGCCGCGTCAAACCATTCGTCGGCCTCCGCGCCGTCCGTCCAGGGGAACTCCTCCCCGATCAGCAACAGATCGACCGAGGCGCTGGCCTTTTCCAGCACCGTGGCGCCGTGGCTTCGCAGAAGCTGCGCCGCTTCGCGCTTCGACATGCTCGCCAAACGGCCCGCCAGGGCCACGCGTTTTCCCCGCAGAATCCCCAATCCATCATCGCTCACGGGACATCCGCCATCCTTTGCCATCGATGCGCCGCTCAAGCCCCCAGCAGGGCCCGGATTAGCTAGCGCGCAGAAGAACGCCCAGTCTTGCCTTCCCCGGGCGTTCTGTCAATGACGTGGGACGTCGGACTCCCCTCGGCGGCCTTCTGGCAACGGTGGCCGCCTGCTCCATGCCCGTCCGCCTACTTGGTGCCCATGCTGTTGGGCGGCTTCACGCCGTACGGACTTCCGGTCGGAGGGGGAACCTCGGGAACGGCGGGCTTCCTGTCTTCCTGGGTGCGCGGAGCGCTGGCCCCGCCCGACCCCGCATTGAACGGCGCCAGGCCGGAACGCGCATCCGACGCCGACGGCTCGTCGTCCAGCGGACGCGGGGCATTCTCGAGCACCGGCGGCTTGGAGGCCGCGTCCGCCTTCGGAGGCGCCAAAGTGGGGCTCGCCGGCGTTGCCGGCGGAATGCTCGACGGCGCCGCGGCGCCCGCCACCGGCGCACCGCACGAGTCCAACGGAATCCGCTGGCAGACCACGCGCGGCACGTAGCAGGTGTAGTTCACCGGCACCTGCTTGGCCACGACGTGCGAGACGCGCTCGGTGCTCTGGACGGTTTGCATTCGGCACACGCGCACCGGAATCTGGTCCACGCGATCTTCCACCACCGTCCGGTACGTCGTATACGGCACGCGCCGCACCTGCTCCTCCGCGACCATGCGGCTGACCTGCACCGGAACCTGCTGCTGCACGCGCTCCGTGACCGGTCGCGACACGGTATACGGGATCTTGCGCACGACTTCCTGCGGCACGATGCGGCACACCTGCACGGGAACGCGCTGGCATACCTGCTCGGGCTGATACTGCGTCACTTGCACGGGAACCTGCTGGGCGACCGTGCGCGGCATGTAGGTGGTCTGCGTCACCGTCTGCGGCACCAGGTTGGTCTGGTGGACCTGCTGCACTTCATAGCGGCCGCGCGGTACCCAGTAGAGCCCCGCGCTTTGCTGAACGGCTGCCCCGGTCACCGGATCCAACACCGTTTGCGCCGGCATCCATTCGAGCCGGTTGCGGAACAACGCCGGCTGCCGGTACACGACCTGGTTGGCCACTCCGCCGACGTCGACCATCTGGTTCTGGCTCGTGGTGACGGGCTCATACGCGGTGCTGTACTGCGTTTGCATCACCGTCTGCTGCACGGGGCGGAGCACCGTCTGGAACTGCTCCCGTTCCTGCGTCTCCCACACCGGCTGCATCACGGTATAACGCTCCTCGCGTTCGGCAGTCTCCTGCACGTACGTCACGCGGTCGTAGCTCGCGTCGCGCATCTGCGTCTCGCAGACCTGGCGCCACACCGTCTGCCGCTCCTCCCGCTCGGCGGTCTCCGGCACCTGGCGCGCGACCTGGTAGCGATGCTCGCGGTATTGGGTTTCCCAGACAGGTTCGTAGCGCGTCACGGGGCGGTCCTCACACACCGTCTCGTATTCGGTGCGGTAGGCCGTCACCTGCTGCGGCTCGTACATCGTCTGGTATTCCAGGCGGTATGCGGCGACCGGCTGGGGAGCCATGACGGCCCCCGACGAACAGCACTCCTGGGCGCTGGCGTGCAACGACACAAGCGCCGTGCCAGCAACGATGGCACACACAATCGAGAAGATCGATAGGGAGGTCTTCATGCGCAGTTCACCTCGTCGGCGACGGCCGAAACGGAAAATGGTCTCTCAACAAGAGAGTCTGGCAAATTCTCTGCCAACAGGCAAATGTCACATTTTAACATAGCTCAAGGCGTGGCCTTTATCGTAAGTCGCTCAAGCACTTACGAGTTGGAGAAAATCCTGAAGTTTTTTCCCCTCGTAACCGACACTGGGGACGGCATTTGGAATCGGCCGCCCGCACAATCCTCGCCGCCTGCCCAGCTTGTCGCAATCGTCGCCACCGGTCTGCGCGGCCCTCGCCCGCTGCCCACTGCGCCCCGTTTGCACGATGCACGCCGGCGCAGGTATCATGACGCGGCTTGCCGCCGTGGGGTGATGCCGCGAAACGCAGGATCCGCTCGATGCGCTTTGCGCGCCCCACGCGCGGCACGACGCACGACGCTCCTTCACTGTTCGAGGATTGCCGTATGACTCCGCGCGAACGCGTGAAGGCTGCCCTGGCCCACGTGGCCCCCGATTTCACCCCTTGCGACTACTTCGCGACCCCGGAGATCCAACAGGCCCTGCTCGACCATTTCGGTCTCTCCGACGACGACGCGCTGCGAGAGCGCCTGGGGACCGACATTCGCTACGTCGAGCCGCCCTACGTCGGTCCACCGCTGCCGACCTTCGACGACGGTTCGACCATGAACGTCTGGGGAGTGCTGCGCCGGCCGGTGGCCAACGAATACGGAGCCTATGCCGAGCCCGTCAACTATCCCTATGCGGCCTGGAAGACCGTCGCCGAGGCGGAAGCGTTTCCCTGGCCGGACCCGGAAGTCTACGACTTCGACGCCATTCCCGCCTTGTGCCGGAAGTACCCGGATCGGGCGATTGCGGCGGGTGGATTCTGGGTGCAGGATTTCATCAACAGCGTGGCCATGGGACGCGGCGTCGAGCAAGTGCTTCTCGACATCGCCACGGAAGACCCGGTGTTCCTGTTCATCGTCGAGAAGCGGCACCGTTTCTACCTCAGGCACGTCGAGCGGATCCTGGAGGCTGCTCGGGGCCGGATCGATCTGGTGCTCTGTGGAGACGACTTCGGCAGCCAGCGCGGCCCTTTGATCTCGCCAGCCTGCTTCGACCGCCTGTTCGCGGCGCGGAAAAAGGAATTCTTCGACATGGTCCACGCCCACGGGGCCAAGGTAACGCACCACTGCTGCGGCTCGAGCCGGGCGCTGATTCCCCGCTTTATCGCGTGCGGCATGGACGCACTGCAAACGATCCAGCCGCAGGCGGCCGGCATGAATCCCTATGAGTTGAAGGCGGAATTCGGCGGCAGGATCGTCCTCCACGGGGCCGTCGACGTGCAAGGGTGGCTCCAGCGCACGCCACCTTCCCGAGATCCAGCGCGAAGTGAACCGGCTGATGGACGAGGTGGGGCGCGGCGGAGGCTATCTGCTCGCCCCTTCGCACCACATCCAGCCCGATACCCCGCTGGAAAACGTGTTGGCCGTCTACGGCGCGGTGGCCCGGCGCCGCGGGGCACCCGTGCTGGCGTAGTTTATCGCGAATCTTCCAGACCGGTGGGTCCGGGCTGCCGTGCCCCGTCCAGTAAAGAACCTTCCGGAAGCGGCACGAGCGTTCTGATCTTCTCGGGGTATCTCCTCCGGCGGCGTGCCGTCGCGGTCGCGCGCAAGCCGACGATTGTGAGGCGCATGCGGATTGTACTCGGGGGGATTTCGCGTTTGCCGTTTGATCTAATGTGGAATAGGCTTCTCAAGGGGCCGCAGTCGCCCTTTTCCCCCATCATTTTTCTTGTCACGCGGCGGATCGTGTTCGCAACCCGAGACGATCCTGTCCGCAGCCGGTTCACGAGCGGAAGACGCAACGATGTCGAACCAAGAGTTTCCCAAGGTCGAACTGGCGAATATTCTGAGTGCGAAACAACTGCCGGCGATGCCCCAGACGGCGATCCACCTCTTGGAAATCTCCAAGGACGTTTCCAAGGGCCCCGCCGAGTTCGCCATTCCGATCGAGGCCGATCCCGGGCTCACGGTTCAGGTGCTCCAGTTCGTCAATTCGTCGTGGTTCGGCTTCCGCGATAAGATTTCGAGCGTCAAGCGCGCGATCGCGCTGGTCGGCATCCGCACGATGAAGAATTTCGTGCTCTGGAATGCCGTGTTCACCATGATCCCCAATCCCAGGTGCGGGATGTTCGATCTCAAGGGGCTTTGGCAGGATTCGCTCCGCCGCGCCCTCTTCTCCCGCTCGCTGAGCCGGATCCTCGGCATCTCCGAAGCCGACGAGGCGTTCGCGGCCGCGCTGTTGCAGGACATGGCGGTGCCGCTCTTGGCCCGCGAAGTGCCGGAAGCGTACGCCAAGCTCTTCGACGCGCGCATGCGGAGCAATCACCGCGCACGGCTCTCGCAGTTGGAAGCCTACGCCTTCGGTTGGGACCACGCGGCGGCCGGCGGAATCGCCGCGCGGCAGTGGAACCTCCCCGAGGGCCTCTCCTCGCTGATCGAAGACCATTTGAGCATCGAGCAGCATCTGGAGAACCCCGCGGCGGCAGCCGGAAAGCTGGCCGTGGCCATGTCCGCGCTGCTGCCCGCCGTCGACGATCCGAATTGGACCGAGTTCGCCCGCTTCGAGGCCTACTACGACCAACTCCGTCCCTTGGACGGCCCCACCTTGGAAAAGCTCCTCAGCCAGGTCGACGGCGAGTTTGCCGAAATGGCCCCGCTCTTGCGCATCGCCCTTCCCCGCACAACGCTCTCGAGTAACTACCAAGGGGTCGTGGCCTCGGTTCTCCCTTGAGCCTCCCCAACAGCGGGAAGTCTCTTCGCTTGTCCTAACGCAATGGCATCGACACGCCTAACGTCGCGGGCATACTGCGCCTGCTGATCGCGATGCCTCCTCTGCGCTCAAGCGATTTCTTGAAATCTCCCGGGGGGGCGCGGCCGGAAAAAGCTTGACTTCCACCCCTGCTGCTTTGAAAATGGCAGCCATCTGCGGGGCGCTGCTGGCTTTACGGGCTTCCGGTCGCAAGGATCGCGAGCACTGCGGCGAGGTTCTCTTGCCCCGCTGCTCGGTCGGAGTATGTCCCGCCGTCTGGCAGTTCGCGCAGAGTTTTAATCGCGACTGAGCTTCTCTTCGCGGCGTCGGCCTTCGACTTGCAGTCCGCCGTTTGCGCCTTGCGCGTTTCGGCGGTTCTCATATTCCTTGGGTGTTGCACGGTGGGGCTAATACCGGGAGGTCATAGTCATGGGAAGCTCGCCAGCGCCTGACAGGGCGGTTTCTTCGCCGAAAATCCGCGCACATAAGCGTTGGTCGCACCGCGGTGGTTCGATCGCGGCATTCGGTCGTATCGCTTCCCGCATAGGCTCCAAGTCGGCGCCAGCGGTCCGCGCCGAGCCGCGCTTCGGCCTCGCCGTCTGCTCTGCGAGGGCCTCGAGGATCGGCGTCTGCTGGCGATCGGCCTCGAGTTGCCTTCGCTGGCCGGGCTGCACCTCGTCGAGCCGGTCGGCGACGCGTCGTCCGCCCAGGTCGTGTACTTGGATTTCGACGGCGCGGCGGGGGTCGACTACGACGGGCCGATTGCAGTCCGCGATCTCGACGTGCCCGCGCTCGAAACCCCCGGCGCGCTGGCGGGCAGCCGGCAACAAATCGCGGCCTCGGTCGTGGCGGCGCTCAACGACGAATTTGCCTCCGGCGGAGTGGTCTTCACGCAAACCCGCCCCGCGGAGGGAATGCCCTACTCGACGATCTACGTCGGCGGCGACGGTTCCGCCTTCGCGCCCGACGGAAGGCTGGCGGGACTGGCCGAGGCGGTGGACGTGGGAAACCACAATCGCGCGGACGAAGCCTTCGTGTTTGCCGACGTCGTGGCCCGCGGCAGCGGAGAGGCGGGATTTGCCGCCGCGCTGGCGCAAACCATCGCCCATGAAACGGGCCACCTGCTGGGCTACGCACACGACGAAAGCCAGGAGCATCTGGGAATCCTCGGCGAGGTGGCGGCGAGCATCACCGCGCTGAACTCCAACAGCGGAAGCGCCGTGGCGTTCGGCGACGGGACCTTTGCCTCCAACGCCGCGCGCCACGCCGGCTTCTGGGATACCGCCCAGGATGCCACCGACGAAACCTCGCGCGCTTGGGACGAATTCGAGATCCCCGCGTTTGCCGATCGACCGGCGGTCGACCGTATCGACTTCCAGTGGACGGTCAACCCCAGCAATGCCACCTGCCGGCAGAACTGGGCGGGGTTCGACGTGCGGGGCGTGTGGACCGATCCCTTCGCCCCGGTCACGCAGACGGCGTGGGCGGCCATGAATGCCACTGCGCGCTATGTGACCCTCGGCAATATCGGAGCGACGACGTACCTGTCTCGCCAGCCAGCCGGCCTGTTCAGCGGCAATTTCAGTTGGCCCCTGGTCCAGGCGGCGAGCATCGTCTATCAAAACCCGGGCCAGGCGATCTACGTCGGCTATCGCGAGAACCCCGAAGGGTCCGACGACACGGTATTGGACGATTCGTCGCGATCGATCATCGACGCGCAGATGAACATCTACTACGTCGGCAAGCCCACCGCGCTGGTTACCGACAAGGCGGTCTACGATCCGCAGGAAACCGTCCGCTTCTCCTGGGACGCCGATACGACCGGAACGTCGCGCATCGGGTTCCGCCTGCAATTATCGCGCGATCCGCAGTTCCCCAATTTCTCCACGACGGAGTACCAACTCGTCGACGGCAAGTCCTTCCAGGACGTTGCCGTCGAACCCGGCCGCTGGTTCTGGCGCGTCCAGGCGCGCAACAAGCAGATCGATTCCCTCACGCGCTTCGGAATCGACTGGGCCACGTCCGAGTGGAGCGACATGGGCCAGTTCGACGTGAACCTCCCCACGATCAGCGTCCTGGCGGTAAACGACAGCGAGGGGAGCAGCGGGCAGAAGAACTTCAACTTCCCGGTCCAACTGTCTAGCCCCTTGAGCGTCGACGTGAGCTTCGACTATGCAACGGTCGACGGCCAGGCGCGGACCTCCGACAACGATTACATCCAACGAAACGGCCGCGTGACGATTCCCGCCGGCCAGACCGGTTCGGTGATCTCGGTGCCCGTCGTCGGCGATACGAAATTCGAGGCCGACGAAGGATTCTTCCTCATGCTCGGCAACGCCCAGAACGGACGATTCGAAGACACGCAGATCCCCGGCTGGATCCAAAACGACGACGCTCAACCGCGACTCTTCCTCGGCGACGCGCGCTATGAAGAAGGGACGGGCGGAGCCGCCTCGACCTTCTCTTTCCCCCTCACCCTCTCCGAGCCGAGCGGCTTGGACGTGCTCGTTCCCTATGCCACCGAGGATGGCTCGGCCAAAGCGGGCGAGGACTACGAGGCGGCCGCGGGCGAGGCGGTCATCCCCGCCGGACACACCAACGGCACGATCGCTATCCGTGTCGTGGCCGATGCCAATATCGAGCCCGACGAGACTTTCCTAGTGCGGCTGGGCGCCAACGTCCAGAATGCCGCCGTCGCCCACGACGAAGGACTGGGAACGATCGTCAACGACGACCTGTTCCAGGAAATCCTCGTCTCCTCGGCCGAGATCGCCGTGCCCGAGGGCGCTTGGTCGATCTTCCACGTGCGTCTGGCGCTTCCGCCCACGACGCCGTTGACCGTGACCATCGCCAAGCAATCGGGCGGTGATCCGCATCTCGGCGTGGCGGCGACGAGTCTCGTCTTCAACGCCAGCGACTGGAACCTCGACAGGCCGGTGCTCATCAGTGCCGGTCAAGACGACGACGTCTCTTCCGGCACCGCCGCCTTCACCCTCTCGGCCCCGGGCCTCGGCACAAAAACGCTTCAGGCCACCGAGATCGAGGACGAGCGGCTCAGCCTCGTCGTGGCCCCTGCGGTGCTCGCCGTCGCCGAGGGTGGCTCGGCTCAGTTCTTGGTGAAACTCAACGGGCAGCCGGCGGGACCCGTGACGGTGAGCGTCGTCCAGCAACCCGGCGGCGATCCGGATCTCGTCGCGGGCACAGACGTCCTCAGCTTCACGCCCCAGGACTGGAACGTCGAGAAGCCCTTGACCATCGGCGCCGCCGAGGACGACGACGAAACCAACGGCACGGCGAGCTTCCGCCTCGACGCATTGGGGCTCGATCCCGTCGTCGTGACCGCCCAGGAATCCGACAACGACCAGCTCGCCCTCGTCGTGTCCCCTTCGAGCTTTACCGTCCCCGAGGGTCAGTCGGCCCAATTCACGGTGAAGCTCAACCGCGCCCCCTCGGGGCCCGTGATCGTCAGTGTGCTGAGGCAGCAGGGTGGAGACGTCGATCTCGTCGCGGCGACGACCGTCCTCAGCTTCGACGCCGGCGATTGGTTCGTCGAGAAGCCGGTCATCATCACTGCCGCGCACGACGTCGACGCGTCGGCGGGTACGGCGACGTTCCTCGTCTCCGCCGCGGGACTGGCCCAGCGCACAGTCGTGGTTGCCGAGGCGGACGACGATCCGCAAGGCGTCTCACGCCTGATCGACGACGGCGCAAGCGGCTTTTCGCGGCGAGGTTCGTGGTCCATCGTTCGTGGCATCGCGGGCTACGGCGACGATTACCTGTATACCGCCAAAGGCTCCGGCCGCGATACCGCCACCTGGACCTTCTCCAACCTCCCCTCGGGACCCTACGAGGTGTTGGCCAGTTGGACCACGCGCAGCAACCGCGCCACCAACGCTCCTTACAAGATCGTCAGCGGCAAGGTGCAAAAGACCGTGCGCGTCAACCAGCGCGGACTTCGCGCCGACGCCGCCTACGCGGAGACCGACTTCCAGCGGCTTTCGATCGTCCAAGTGACGGGCGGTCGATTGACGGTCTCGCTCGGCGACGGCGCCAACGGCGTGGTTGTGGCCGACGCCGTCTGGGTGCGATCCGCCGCGGGGTTGACCGCGGCCGCGCCCGCGGCCCCGGGCGCACGCACCGCAGCGCTCGCCCCCGCGGCACTCGAGCCGGTGATCTCGGCCGTGCTTGCCGACTGGCACGCGCGCGGCGTGTCGGCCGACTTGCTCCAGCGGCTTACCCGCGTGGAGTTCGCCCTGGCCGACCTGCCCCCTTCCTACCTGGGCATGGCCGTCGGCAACAAGGTCTACCTCGATCGCGATGCGGCGGGTCATGGCTGGTTCGTCGATCCCACGCCCGCGGAGGCCAGCGAATTCGCCCCCTCTGCCACCGGGCAGGAGCAACGCGCGGTCGATTCCGCGGCTCTGGACCGCATGGATCTGGCAAGCGTGGTCTCGCACGAATTGGGCCACGTCGCCGGACTCGAGGACCTGGCCTCGGAGCCGGGGCGGCTGATGAACGCCGCGCTTCGTCCCGGAGTTCGACGCACCCTCGGACCCGCGGAGGTCGATGCCCTGCTGGCCGCGGGCAGATAGGCCGCCCAAACCCGTCCACCTTGCCGGAAAAATGCCCGCGCCCTGCGCCGGGCTGGCGAACTTCCTCACCCGCTCCCGCGGGCGCCTTGCCCGCACTGCTTCAAGCTGCCAAGATGGACGCGGGATCCATGGCGTTTCGGTCGCGCGGCCCGCGCCCCGGTGCATGAGCACTCCTTCGCCATTTCCCGCAACCGCTACGCTCGGCGGTCGCCGCTCGGCGGGCCGCGCCGTACGGCGCACCGGCGCGATCCGGAGGAACAACGGTCATGCAGATCGAACGAATCGCAGCGTGGGCGGGAGTGATCCTCTGCGGCGTCTCGGCCGGCCTGGCCGGCGGCGCACGCGCCGAAGCCCAACTTCCTCGTCATCGTCGCCGACGACATGGGATTCTCCGATGCCGGCTGCTACGGCGGCGAAATCGCCACGCCCAATCTCGACGCCTTGGCTGCCGGCGGAATCCGCTTCACGCAGATGTATTCCACCGCGCGCTGCTGGCCCTCGCGCACCTGCATTCTCACCGGCTACTACGCGCAGCAGGTCCGCATGGATCCCCCGCAAGGCCCGTTGCCCGCCTGGACTCGCGTGCTTCCCCACTACCTCAAACCCCTGGGCTACCGCAGCTACCACGCGGGCAAGTGGCACCTTCACGGCGCGCCTCAGCCGGTCGCCGACGGCGGTTTCGACCGCTCGTACTGCTGCGACGACCAGGATCGCTACTTCTCCCCCAAGACCGCGCGCCTGGACGACAACCGCCTGGGGCCCGTCGAGCCGGGCAGCGGCTACTACGCCACCACCGCCATTGCCGACTATGCGCTCGAATTCCTCGACGAACACGCGCGTGCCCACGCGGCAGAGCCCTTTTGCCTCTACCTGGCGTTCATCTCGCCCCACTTTCCCTTGCACGCCTTGCCGGAAGACATCGCCATCTACCGTGACCGCTACCGGCAAGGATGGGATGCGGTCCGCCAACAGCGGTGGCAGCGCATCCAAACCATGGGCCTCGTCCGCGGCGCGCTTCCACAACTCGATGCGCAGACCATTCCCGGCTGGAATCTTTCCGCCGAAGAGCTTGCCCAGCGGATCGGGCCGGGCGAAGCCGCGCCGCGGTCCCTTGGAAGGAACTCAGTGCGGCGCAACAGGACTTCCAGGCGACCAAGATGGCGATCCACGCGGCGATGATCGACCGCATGGATCGCGAGATCGGCCGCGTCCTTGCCCGGGTCAAAACCATGAAGGCTTGGGAGAACACGGTCGTCTTCTTCGTGTCCGACAACGGCGCCAGCGCCGAGCAGATCATCCGCGGAGACGGCCACGACCCCGCGGCCCCGCCGGGCTCGGCCAAGACCTACTTGTGCCTCGGCCCCGGCTGGTCGACCGCCGCCAATACGCCGTTGCGCCTGCACAAGTCGTGGGTCCATGAAGGCGGCATCGCCTCGCCGCTCATCGTCCATTGGCCGGCCGGCATAAGCAGCCGCGGAGCGTGGCGCCGCGCGCCCGGCCACTTCATCGACCTCCTGCCGACCGTGCTCGAGTTGGCCGGCGCGGCGGCTCCGGGCGCGTGGCACGGCGCCGAACCGCCGCCGCTGCCGGGCAAGAGCCTCGTCCCCGCGTTTGCCCAGGACGTGCCGCTGCCGCGGGATTACCTCTACTGGCATCACCTCAACAACCGCGCCCTTCGCGTCGGCGACTGGAAAATCGTCTCCGCCGGCGGCAAGCAGGAAGGCCCGTGGGAACTCTACGACGTGGCCGCCGACCGCGGCGAGCAGAACAACCTCGCGCCGCCCAACCCGATCGGGTCCAGCAACTGGCCCAGCTTTGGCAGGACTGCGAGCAACAGTTCCGACGCCAAGCCGGACCTCCGCCGGCCGGTACTCGCGCCAAGGTCGGCAAGAAGAAAGCGAAGAAGTGACGGCCTCGCTTGCGCCGGCACTGCTCGAATCACGCCGTCTCAGCCGCATCCTCCGCCGACCGCGGCCTGCGCCAGGTTATGTTCGACCAGCGGCAATACCACGAGGATCCGCGTGCCGCCTCCCGGCTCGGATTCCACATAGGCCTGGCCGCCGAACAGGTGTGCTCGCTCCCGGATTCCCTCCAGCCCGAAATGGTCGGCTTCCACCTGCGACGGATCGAATCCCTGCCCCCAATCCTGGATCTCGATCCGTACGGTCGAACCGCACTGTTGCAGCGCCACGCGTACGTGGTCGCTGCCGCTATGCCGCCGCGCGTTGTTCAGCGACTCCTGGATGATGCGGAAAATCGCCACCTCCAACGGCGGCGCAAGACGCTGGAATTGCACGTCGCTGGCGAACTGGATCGCCGGCCCGCCCCGCTGGCTGGCCTCCTCGATCAGGTACTCCACCGCCGTGACTACCCCGGATTCGTCCAGAAACGGCGGCCGAAGACCGCTGATCAGCCGTCGAGCCTCGGCGATGCTCTGGCCCAACAGCGCCACCGCCGAGTCCAGCGTGCGCTGCCCCTGCTCCGCATCCTTCGCCCGCTGGTCGGGATAGGCCAGAAACAGGAACTGTGCGCCCACCGCCTTCTGCACGAATCCGTCGTGGACCTCGAAGGCCACCAGTTTCCGATCCTTTTCCTGGAGATCCAACATCTGCCGCAAGCGCGCGTGTTCTCCCTGCAAGGCATCTTCGGCGCGCTTTCGTTCCGTTACCTCGGCCGCCAACGACTCGTTGCTCTGTTGCAGCTCCGCCGTGCGCTGTTCGACAAGATGCTCGATGGCTGCCGTGCGACTGCCGAGCGACGCCAGGTACATCGCCAGCAACAGCGCGATGACCAGAATCGACGTCGCCGCGACCGCGGGCAGCCAGCCGTAATGCTCCGCCTCGTAGGCGTCGCTCGCACGGCTCGTGACTTCCCAACGTCGACCGGCGACATTGAAACGTGCCTTGTGCTGCGCCCTGCTCTGCCGTTCTACTTCCGCATCCAGGGCCGCCCCCCGCGACGGCTCAACGTCGGGTCGACGGGAGAGCAATTGCGGTGAGCCCCGCGTCGTCGCATCGACAATCTGCGTCTCGATTCCGCTGCGATCGCCGGTCCCCAGCGCCCCGTCCACCACCTTGTCGATTTCGATCACCGCAAACACCACTCCGAGCAGGTTCGCCCGGCGATCATCGACCGTCGTGCGCGCTGCACCCATCGGGTAAGCCGGAGCGAACGCCATCATGCACAGCGAGCCATCGGTCCCCTCGACCACTTCGGCGGGGTCGGCGGCCGTGATGCGCCCGACTATCGATCGCCGCTTGGATCGCCGCAGCCTCGGCGGGACGCGCCCCCAAGTCCTGCCCCAGGGCGAGAATGCTGCTGTCGCGGGGCTCGAGATACCGCACCGGAAAGAAGATGTCCGCGCGCTCCGCCCGGCTTCCCCCCAGACTTTGCCTTCTCGATCCGATAGGCGCGCCCCAACTCCTTCTCCACGGCCTTCTCGAATTCCACCCGGCCCGATTCCCGCACGCGCGGAGCCCACCCCAAGGCTCGAAGCCCCGGCCGCATCCGCAGCAAGGGTACGGTGAACGCCGCGAATTCCCCACGCTCTACTTCTTGCGAGCCGTCGTAGAACGCCTGAATCGATTCCAACGCCTGCAAGTGAACCAGAATCTCGTGATGGACCGCGTCGCTTCGCTGCTGTCCGTCAACGGCCAACTGGGTAGCTACCAGACGCTGCTCCCGAGCGCCCAGTGCCCAGAAAGCGACTATTGCCATGCACACCCCCAACAGCATGGCCAGCGTCAGCAAGGGGAGCCCGGATCGGGAAGACCCTCCAGAAGCCATGGTGCAGGCTCCTCATACGCACAACGCCGACTGCTCCGTGGGTGCCCTGTCGGCCGCCAGCAAGAATGCGAGGGCAATCGGCTATGCACCCGATCCTATTTGCCTGGCGAAGTCGGAGCAACCCCCAATTCTAAGTACCTATAAGGAGAAGTATTCTCCCCCTCCAATTGTTTGCGAACCGCATCTGCCATGTTCCCAACCTGCATAAGTCATTTCCTCCGTGACGCTTCTCCGTCGACCTACGCGACGCGGTGCAATAGAATCGGGGTTTGACCCGGCGGGACACGTATTCTCGGCCGCCGGAATCGAGAACCGATCCCAGCGTCGCCGCCACGGCCCTGCGCGGCCGGAAGACCTCGCGGCGGCACGCCCTTCTGGGGTCGGCTCGGAGATGCGTCCTGGCCACGGAAGGTTACCCAGTGCTCCGTCCGTTCGACGACGATTCCGGACCCTTCGAAGGATTTGGCGCTAGCCAGGCCACCCTGGGGCCGGCGCCGAGTGCGGGCGAAATGACGTTGGCGGCCGACGACGCTTCCTCCCGCAGGCTGATCCGCCGCAACTGCCCTCAGGCGCCCGGCATCTACGGTATGGTCGATGCCCAAGGGCATCTGATCTACGTGGGAAAATCGAAGTCGCTTCGCAACCGGCTGTTGAGTTACCTCACCGGCAAGGCGCTGGACAGTAAGGCGCGACGCATCATCACGCATGCCCGGCGCCTGCTCTGGGAAACCGCTCCTCACGAATTCACTGCTTTGATTCGCGAACTGGAGCTCATCCGCCGATGGTCTCCCCGCTTCAACGTGCGCGGCCGCCCCGGCCGGCGCCGCCGAGCCTACCTGGGACTGGGACGAGGCCCGGCGCCCCACGTGTATCTCACCGACGAACCTTCGCGCCGCGATCGGCTCCTCGTCGGTCCGCTCTATCCCAGCCGCGACCTCGAACGCATGGTCCGTCGGGCCAATGACTGGTTCCAGCTCCGCGATTGTTCCGACCGCGTCGTCATGCGCTTCGCCGACGAGCGGCTGCTCTTCCCCGAGCGGTACGAAGCGCGGTGCCTCCGCCATGCCATGGGCCTGTGCCTGGGGCCCTGCGTCGCCGCATGCACCATGGGGCAGTATGTCCACCGCGCGCGCTCGGCGCGCGACTTCCTGTGCGGCAGCAATCCGGCGGCGCTCGAGCGCCTCCAAGGTGCGATGCGCTCGGCGGCCGAGACCGAACAGTACGAACGCGCGGCCGCGCTGCGCGACGCATGGCAAGACCTGACCGCCCTGGACGCCTTGCTCCAACGCCTGAGGACCGTGCGACGCACCTACTCGTTCGTCTATCCGCTTCCTTCCTACAAGCGGGGCGAGGCCTGGTTCCTCATCCACCGCGGCCAGGTGGCGGCCGTGGTTCCCGCGCCCCGCAGCCGCACCGCCGCCCGGCGTTGTCTGCGCACGCTCGACAACGTGTACGCCGCCGGGCCGACGACCGTCGGCCAGATGCTCCCCGACGACCCCGACTCGATTCTCATCGTTTCTCAGTGGTTCGCCGCCCGACCCGAGGAACTGGTGCGCACGCTTCGTCCCGACGCCGCACGCGCCCTGACCCTGGCCCATGCGCCGGCCGCCGCACCGGGCAGCGACCGTCGCGCCCGCCGCCGTGCGCGCTGCGCGTGAGCCGGCGCGGCGTCACCCCCCTCGACCCTTCGTCCCGCGCGGCTCGACGATCGTTTGGCCGTCGGACTCGAAATGGGGCGACTCTCCCGTGAACTCCACCGCCGTGTGCCGCCGCTCCGCTTCGGCGATCCGCGCCAGGAGTTCCCCCGCCAGTGCGTCTTCGATCGCGGGTCTTGCGTCCCGCAACGATTTTCCGCCGGGCCGTACTCCGTCGCAGCGAATGAGGTGAACGCCAAACGGACTCCGCACCGCGGCGCTGATCTCGCCCGCCTTCAGCGCGAAGGCGGCGCGGGAGAACGACTCGTCCATCACCCCGCGCCGCGGGATCGCCCCCAACCATCCTCCGTCGCGCGCTGGGCCCCGCCGAATACCGTCTGGCCGCCTCCTCGAACGTGATCTTCCCCGAGAGAATCTCCGCGCGGATCGCCTGGGCTCGTTCGACCAGGGCCTTCGCCGCCTGGCGGTCGCCCGGCGAGGGCCGCAAGAGAATGTGCCGGACCTCCAGCTCGGTTCCATCGAACTCCCGGCGATGCTCTTCGAAGTAGGCGGCAATCCGCGCGTCGGTCCGATAGCGCCGCAGATACGCTTCCCATGCCAACCCCCAGGCCGCCTCGCGCACGAGCGCCTCTTCGCTTGCGTCGGCTGCCTCATCCTCCGGTCCCTTCCCCGCGGCCGATCCCGAAGCCTTTCGCTCAGCCACCCGCGCGTCGACCCGTCGCGGGTCGGGCTCGGTTCCCGTTCGCCGCGCATACGCCAGCACCAGGCGGCGATTGACCAATTCGGCCAGTGCCGTGGCCTGGACGACCGGCCAGGCTTCGGGAGCGAACTTCGCCTGCTGCATCGCCTGCCGCACGCTGCGCATTCACTTCCCAGCCGCGGATCGGCTCGCCGCCGACGCGCGCCGCGACGGCCTCCGTTGCCAGCTCTTGGCCCTGCTCGCACGGAATCGCACTGCCGGCCCAAAGCCAAAGCACTCCCGCGAGCAGTACACGGGTTGGATGCACAATCCCGTCCCTTCGTTTGGCATCCCGGCGGCCTGTGAACGGTTACGGCGCCCTGGTTCTACGAGCACCGCACGGCACAATCAATCCCACCACCAGGCGTCGCCCGGCAGCGCCTTGGGGACCGACCCCGCCTGTTGCCCCCCCAACGCCCCGTTGGACTCCACGGCCACGGCCTCACGTGCCACGAGCTTCGAGGGATTGATGCGCACTCCTCCGCTCACCCCGGCCACGATGTGAACGCGCTGGATCACGCGGTGGTTTACCACGGATTGCACGGTCCGCGGCGCAGGCCCCGTCAGCACCGGACAACTGCCGTTCTCGCCGAAACACGTGAGATGCCAATCGAGCTTCGCCGCAATGCCTTCCTCCTGCACCAGCGCGCAAACCACGGCCAGGTCGAAAATATTGCGCAGCTCGCCGTAGACCGGATACTTCAGGGCCAGCGCCTCGAAGTGTTCCGTAAAACTCTCGGCAAACTGCCGCGTCCACTGGTCCGACTGCCCGGTGTGGACGCGTTGCCCCTCCGCCGTCAGCTTCTCGTTCTCGCTCAGGACCTGCACCCCTTGGCCCCGAAGCGCCAGGGCACGGCGGTCGGGCGTCGCCGCCACCGCCTCGTAGTTGAGCGTGAACCACCACCGCAGCACCCCCATCGGCGGTGCCGAACCGCCCGGCGGGATCTTCACCAAGGCGAGATAACTCGGCACGCCTGGCACCCCCCGCTCCAACCCCATCGCCACGCGTTTCATCCGGTAGTCGGCTTCCACCAAGACGCGCGCCGTGCGCGTGCTCGGATCGATACCGTAAACCTCGATGTCCTGCTCCCCCAGTTGGGCGCGAATTGCGCCAGCCAGGCCGGACGCTGAAAGGGTTCGAGTGGGCTGCGGTTCGTTAGCGCCACGAACTCCTGGATCCGCGCCAACCCCTCGGGTCGCGGTTGGATCGTGCAGCCAAACGGCGCCCCCGGCGCCGCCAACGTCCGCCGCAAGAGGACCACCAGATCATCCAGTCGCACCACCGGATGCCCCGTCGAACTCCGTACGATGCGTCCCTCGGCCCCGCGTTTCCAGTCGCCCGCCGGCCCCGCCACGACCAGGTCGCCCGTCTCCGGATACACGAACACGTAGCGGATCCGCTCCAGTCCGGCCAGAAGCTGCATCTCTTCGGTCGGCATCCGGCCGGCGGCCAGTCGCAATTGAACCTGTTTCTCCAGCCGCGTCAGCGAGACCTTGCGCAGCGGCGAGTCGAGCCGCGCACCGGCGGGCGCGGGCCCATCGCCGCCCATCACGCGCGGGGCGGCTGCCGAGTTTCCCGTACCCTGCGGCCCCTCGGCATTGCGGCCTTCCAGCGCCCCGGCGCGCTTGCCGCGCGCAGCTCGGCCAACGCGCCGGCTGCATCCTCGCCGCGCGGCGGCTTGAGCACTCCGCGAGGATCCACGTGAACCCCGCCCTCAAAAGTCTCGATCGTGCCTGCCCCGCCCACATCCGACCACGTCGTTGGCGAGACCGTCGTCTGAATCAGGTTGATCAAGCTCTCGAAGTCGGCCATCTGCGCACCGCCGGCCGCCCCCAACGGTTGATTCCGCAGGTCCGATATCGCCCCGGCGTGCGCCTGGTCGCTGGACATCTCCGAGGCCGTATTCAGCGACGCCTCCCGCGCCCGGCACGCGCCTGGGCCGCGGCGATCTGCCCCAAAAGCTCGTCGCGCGTCTTCACCGAAGAAACGCGTCGAGTCGCGGCCAGCGCGGCGCGAACTCCCCCGCCGCAATCTGAGCCTGAATCGTTGCTCCTGCCTCGTCCCGAGGGTCCGCCGCCGTCGAGCACGGCGCCATCCAGGCAAGCAGACAAAGCACGGCCGGCGCCGCAGCCGCAATCCGAAACGGCGACCGAGATCGCATGGCGAACTCCGTTCCCGGAGAATTCTTCCGAAAGAAGAGAAGATCGAGGAAAAGTGCCTCCAAGCCTACCCTCAACTATCGCCATCCTGCGGCAACAAACAAGTCCCCCCCATGCGCCGACGGCCGCTGGATCGACGACTCCCTCTACCCCGTGGGCGGAATCGGCGATAGCATTCCAAGGGGAAGACGCTGTCGCGTGCGCCAACATCCGTGCCCGGCAATGCACCCCCGTCGATTCGCGCTTGCACGACTGACCCAAGGAGAGGGACCGTTGACCGACCATGCCTGCGACGAAGCGCTTTGGCGCGCCGCGCTCGACCTCGCTGCCGATCCCATCTTCCTGGTCGACCGTGCCCGCATGCAGCTCATCGACGCCAATGAAGCGGCATGCCGGCTCCTTGATTCCGGCAGGGAACAGTTGTGTGGCGCCGCATTGCAGCGCCTCGCGGCCGAGCCCCCCATGCCGGAGCTGGCGGCAGCGCTCGATGCAGCGGCCGCGCGCACGCGGAATTCCCCGATTCGCCTTTGTCTCACCGCGCCGAGCGGGCGCCGAGTGCCGCTACAGTGCCAGGTGCGTGTGCCTGCCGGCCCTGCCTCGGCGCGTCTGGCCCTGCTGGCACGACCCGACCACGCCGCAAGTTCCGCGGCCGACGCGCAGGGCAACGGTGCCCCCGCAACCCTCGCGTGCGACCCGGCCTGCGCTCACCATGCCCGAGGCGCCGCCGATCTCTGCGCGCTCGCGCGCTGGACTCGGTAACCGGGCTGCCGGACCGACGTCTGCTCACCGACCGGCTGCGCGCGGAACTCGAATCTCCCCAACGCCACGGGCAGGCGGCCCTGCTATTCATCGATCTGAATGGCTTCAAAGCGGTCAACGATGCTTGGGGACATCTCGTGGGCGATCGTGTGCTCGCCGCGGTCGCCGATCGCCTCCGGCAGTGCGTTCGTGGGGGCGATCTCGTCGCGCGTTACGGGGGTGATGAGTTCCTCGTTCTGCTGCCCAGCGTCCGTTGCCCATCCGACGCCATGCTCGTTGCCCAGCGCATTCTTGCCCGCCTTGCCGATCCAATCGGCGAGCCGGCCCAGCCGATCTCGATCTCGGCGAGTATCGGGGTGGCCATGGCCGATTCCATGCACCGAAGCCCCGAGCAAGTGCTCGACGCCGCCGATCGCGCCATGTACCAGTCCAAGGCCCTGGGTCGCATTTGCGCTGCGGATGAGGGTGAAACTTCCGGATGACCTGCGCGACCCGACCACGCGTCCCTTGCCCTACCCGTCTTGCCGTAGGTTCGTTCCTGTTCTAGGATTGCGCATTGGTCGTCGAGCGGCCCCGCCGGGGCTTCCGGCGCCTGGAATAAGGGAGGATGTATGGCGCAGGAAGATCCTGGTAAGAAACCCGGCCGGCCGGGACCGAACCGCCCCGAGGTGCCCCGGACGAATTGGCGGTTTTTTCTTCTCTATGCCCCTCTGGTGATCGTGCTCCTTTGGATCTGGCAGGAGTTCGTCGCCACGGGCGGAACCACTAAGGTGATACCCTATAGCGTGTTCAAGGAGTTTCTTGCCAAGGGGCAGGTCGAGGAGGTCCAAATCCGCGAGGGCACCGAGATCCTCGGCGTAATCGATCCCACGATCGGCGCGGCCGGTTCCTCGCAAAGCGAGTCCAAGGCGAAGGCCCCCTCGCCGCCGGCTGCCGGCAAGGCGCCCACCGCGCGGAAGCGAGGGCAAAACCGCGGCGGCGAAGGATGCCGAGGCGTCTGCCGACGCTCTGCCCAATGAGCGGTTCAACTTTCGCACCGTGCCCCCGTCACCCGAATCAGACCGCGATCTACTCGCCCAATTGGAGAAACGGGGGGTGAAGAAGTATACCTTTACCCAGCCGGGCTTACTCTCTTCGTTTCTGATCGCGTGGCTGCTGCCGATCCTGCTGATCGTTGTGGTGTGGTTCTTCCTCTTTCGGCGGCTCGGCTCGGCCGGCCAGGCGGTGATGAGCATCGGCAAGAGCCGGGCCCGCATGGTGGCCGACAAGGACACCGGCGTGACCTTTGCCGACGTGGCCGGCTGCGACGAGGCCAAGTACGAGCTGCAGGAAGTCGTCGATTTTCTCAAGAATCCCGCGCGCTACGAGGCCCTGGGGGCAAAGATCCCCAAGGGCGTCCTGCTGGTCGGCCCGCCGGGCACCGGCAAGACGCTCATGGCCCGGGCCGTGGCCGGCGAGGCCCACGTGCCCTTCTTCTCCATCAGCGGCAGCGATTTCGTCGAGATGTTCGTGGGCGTGGGCGCGGCCCGGGTCCGCGACCTGTTCGAGCAGGCCAAGGCCCAGGCCCCCTGCATCATCTTCATCGACGAGCTGGACGCCATCGGCCGCCAGCGCGGCGTACACCTCGGGCCGGTCAACGACGAGCGCGAGCAGACCCTCAACCAGCTGCTCGTCGAGATGGACGGCTTCGAGGCCAACGTGGGCGTGATCATCCTGGCCGCCACGAACCGGCCCGACGTGCTCGACCGCGCCCTGCTGCGGCCGGGCCGTTTCGACCGCCAGGTGGTGGTCGATGCGCCCGGACGTCGACGGCCGCGAGGCGATCCTCAAGGTCCACTCCCGCGGCAAGCCGCTGGCCCGCGGACGTGAATCTCCGCGCGATCGCCCAGGCCACCGTCGGTTTTTCCGGCGCCGACCTGGCCAACGCCCTGAACGAGGCGGCCCTGCTGGCCGCGCGGCGCGGCGCCAGCGAGATCGCCCAGAACGACCTGGAAGAAGCGTCGAGAAGCTCGTGGCCGGTCCCGAACGGACCAGCCGCCGCCTGGATGCCGAGGAGAAGCGGCGCGTGGCCTATCACGAGGTGGGCCACGCCCTGGTGGCCGCCTACAGCAAGCACGCCGACCCGGTCCACAAGATCAGCATCGTGCCCCGCGGCCGCGCCGCCTTGGGCTACACCCTGCAACTGCCGACCGCCGAGCAGTTCCTCATGACGCGCTCGGCCCTGCTCGACCGGATCCAGGGGCTTGCTCGGCGGCCGGGCCGCCGAGGAGGTGGTCTTCGACGAGGTCAGCACCGGCGCGGAGAACGACCTCGAACGGGCCACCGCCCTGGCCCGGCAGATGGTCTGCATGTTCGGCATGAGCGACGCAGTGGGCCTGATCCACTGCGCCAGCGCGCAGGGCGAGTACTTCGCCGGGCCCCAGTCGGACCTCCCGCGATTGCAGCGAGGAGACCGTCGCGCCAGGTCGACCAGGAAGTCAAGCGGATTCTCGACGAAGCCCATCAGGCCGCGCGGCAGATCCTCGTCGATCACCGCGAACAACTCGAACGCGTGGTCGAGGAACTGCTCAAACGCGAGTCGCTCGACGCCGCCGCCTTCCACCTACTCATCGGCCGCGAGTATCACCCCGCGGGCGAGGAGCCTGCGACCAACGATCCCGCTCCCGATGGTAAACCGGTCGATGGCAAACCAGCCGACGGCTTGATTGCCGCACCGCAATCCGACGGCGACGCTCCCGCCGCCGGTCCTCCCGCCTCGCTCACCTGACGGGCCGGTTCAGCTTGACACAAGCACTGTCAATTGCGCGGGTGTTCCACTGCTTGGAACAAGCAGTGCGCATCGCCGAAAAACACTTGTTCTGCCGACACACCAGGAGGACAGACATTCCCGTCTGTCCCCGCTTTCTGGCGAGTGGGTCAGCTTGACACAAGCGCTGTCAATTGCGCGGGTGTTCCACTGCTTGGAACAAGCAGTGCGCATCGCCAAAAACACTCGTTCTGGCCCAAAGGCGACACACCAGCAACAGTGACACGCTCGGAGGACAGACATTCCCGTCTGTCCCCGATTTGTGTCCCCTCGCCGCCACGGTCGAAGGGCCACTGATGCGCTCAAATGTCTGTGGTGGCTTGGCAGTCGTGCGTTCTGCGCGTCGCAAACGCTGCGTGACGTCAGCGCCCCGATCCCCAGGATCATCATGATCACGATCGCCAAGAAAATCACCAGGAAGATGCCGAACAGCACCCTCGAAATTGTGGCGGCGGCCCCGGCCACGCCCGTGAAACCCAGGGCTCCGGCGACCAGAGCCACCACTAGCGCGATAATTGCCCACCAAAGCAGAGTCATGAGGGTTGCTCCTCTTCTTGAACTATACCCGGTCCACCCCTATGCCATGCCGACGTGCGATCCCGAGTCGTCACCCGACCCTAACTGCACCTTTTGCGCCAATCGAATACGAATCCGTTATCACCCTCAATACAACTTCGGCAGATTCCCTGGAAATTGCAGATTCCCTCCGTCGGTCGCTGAATAGAATATGCTCCAGCCGTCTGATGCTGGGGCGCGCCGTGGCGATTCCCGCCGCCGTGCATCCTCGGCGACGAGCTTGGGCAAGCACCGCTGTGCGTTCACGGGCCTCGGGTCCTTTTCGGACGAACGCGAAGGGAGAGACGCAATGGATGCCAAGGAATTGGAGTCGTACAAAGCCAGGCTGGAGGACATGCGCTCGCGCTTGATCGGGCAGGTCGGCAATCTCAAGGAGGCGATCCTGGAGACGATTTCGCCCCCGGGCGAGGTCTCCCTCTACCACACTCACCTTGCCGACGATGGCGCGAGCGGCGCCAGTGGCCTGGATCGCAACATCATTCTTGCCCAAAACGAGCAAGGGCTGCTCAGCGAGGTCGAGGAAGCTTTGCGCCGCGTCGAGCAGGGAACGTTCGGCCCGTGCGAGGATTGCCAGGTCCCCATCGACCGGGAACGGCTCGATGCCCTTCCTTACACGCGACTCTGCATCCACTGCGCTCGGCGCGAGCCCGATCGCGGCGATGACTAGCGCCGGCGTGCCACTGCCTGGTACAAGCATCGCGAATCGGCTTGGCACAAGCAGGCGAATTGCGCGGGTGTGCCACTGCTTGGAACAAGCAGTGCGAACCGCCGAAAAACACTCGTTCCGGCCCAACAGCGACGCACCAGCAACATCGACACACCAGGAGGACAGACACCAGGAGGACAGGCATTCCTGCCTGTCAAGCGACCGCAGCGTGAGGAGGACGGGCATTCCTGCCCGTCAAGCGACGACGCACATTCACCCCCGCCATACGAACACTACGAGGCCAGACACCAGGAGGCCAGACATTCCTGTCTGGCTTGTCCGTCCCCCATTCTCGTCTGTCGCCATCATGGGAGCATACGTACTTGTCTGTTCCCGCTTAACGCCGGGGCGCAACAGGACGGCCCGCCTCGGTCGCCCCCTCCCCGTCCTCCGCTTGGCTTTGCTTGTCGCCCCCCGTTTCAGGGTCCCACACCGGCTGTATAATGGCGCATCTCCCGCGGCACGTGGGACGCGCTGATCGTAATCCGGCTGCATTACGAGGAGTCAGGATGAGTTCTCTCATGTCAATCGCCTGTGCATCGGCCCTGCTTCTGGTCTCCGCCGACGGCCAATCCTCGCGGATTCCCCACCTCAAGTTCGAGAAGTACACGCTTCCCAACGGCCTGGAGGTGATCCTGCACGAGGACCACTCCACGCCGATCGTCGGCGTGAACGTCTGGTACCACGTCGGCTCGAAGAACGAGCGCCCGGGCCGCACCGGCTTCGCCCACCTGTTCGAGCACATGATGTTCCAGGGCTCGAAGCACTACGACAGCGACTACTTCGCGCCCGCTGCAAAAGGCCGGCGGCCGGCTCAACGGCTCGACCAGCCAGGACCGCACGAACTACTGGGAGACGGTGCCCTCGAACTACCTGGAATTGGCGCTGTGGATGGAGTCGGACCGGATGGGCTTCCTGCTGCCCGCGATGACCCAGGAGAAGCTCGACAACCAGCGCGACGTGGTCAAGAACGAGCGGCGCCAGAGCTACGAGAACCGGCCCTACGGCCTGGCCTACGAGACGCTCCTGGCGGCGATGTACCCGCCGGACCATCCCTACAGCTGGCCGACGATCGGCTCGATGGCCGACATCGGACGCCGCCATCGCGCGAGGACGTGGCCGACTTCTTCCGCCGCTACTACCACCCGGGCAACGCCAGCCTGTGCATCGCCGGCGACTTCGACCCGGCCGAGGCCAAGCGGCTCGTGGCGAAGTACTTCGGCCCGATCCCGGCCGGCCCCAAGGTCGAGAAGCTCGAAGCCCCAAGCCGGCGCAGTTGAGGAGTCGAAGCGGATCCACATGACCGACCGCGTCGGCCTGCCGCGGCTGTATCTGAGCTTGGCCGACCGTGCCCATGTTCGCCCCGGACGACGCGGAGCTGGACATCCTGGCCGACGTGCTCGCGCGGCGGCAAGACCTCGCGGCTGCTACAAGACCCTGGTCCGCGAGAAGCAGATCGCCCAGGACGTGCAGGCCTTCCAGAACTCCGGCGAGATCTGCCGGCGGCTTCGTGCATGATCGTCACCGCCCGGCCCGGCCACACGCTGGCCGAGCTGGAGACGGTCGATCCGGCGAGGAGATCGCCAAGCTCCAGGCCGAACCGCCCACGGCCGACGAGGTGGCCCGCGCCGTGAACCAGTTCGAGTCGCACATGGTCCGCGCCCTGGAGTCGATCAGCGAGTTCGGCGGCCGCGCCGACCGGCTCAATATGTACAACGTCTACACCGGCGACCCCGGCTACCTGACCAAGGATTTCGACCGCTATCTCGAAGGTCGATCCCGGCGGGCGTCCAGCGCGTGGCGAAGAAGTACCTGACCGACAAGCTGCGTGACCTTGGAGGTCGTGCCGGGCCGAGAGCAGACGATCGACGCCCGACCCGCGCCAGCCGGCCGAAGAGGCCCGCGCGAGGAACTGGCCAAGAAGGCCGCCGCGGAAGCGCCGCTCGCCGCACGCCCGGCGTGGCCGAGGACGCCGACCGGCCAGAAGCTGCCCAAGGCCGCGGCCGGAGCCGACGTTCCACCTCCCGCCGATCCACCGCGGCAAGCTCTCCAACGGGATGCAGGTGCTGGTCGTCGAGAATCACGAGCTGCCGACGGTGAACGTGCAACCCGGTCTTCCCCGCGGCCGCTCGCAGCGACCCCGCAGGCCAAGCTGGGTCTGGCCGAGCCTCATGGCCTCCGTGTGGGACGAAGGCACCAAGCGCCGCTCGTCGGTGCAGATCGCCGAGGAATTGGCCGGCATCGGGGCCAGCCTCAGTCTCGGCGCCGATTGGGACTCGTCGGCCGCGCGGCTCTTCACGCTCAAGCACCATCTGCCCAAGGCCCTCGACGTGTTCGGCGACGTGCTCCGGAATCCCGAGCTTTCCCCGAGGCCGAACTGAACCGCGAGCGGAAGCATGGCGCTCGGCCGGCTGGTGCAGGTCCGCGACGAGCCCAACGCCTTGGCCGCATCGGCCGTGGTCGGAACGCTCTACGGCCAGAACCATCCCTACGGCCAGCCGAGTACGGCACGCCCGCCAGCTTGCAGTCGATCACGCGGGCCGATCTCGAGCAGTTCTACGCAGGCGCAGATCCGGCCCGGAGCAGGCCACGCTGATCGTCGTCGGCGATGTCACGATCGAAGAGATCGCCGCCGCAATTGGAGAAGGCTCTCGGCAGGCTGGAAGGCCGGCGGCCGCCGCCGCCGAAGACGAAATTCCCCGCCGCCTCCGCGCCGAAGCCGACCCGCGTCGTGCTGGTCGACAAGCCGGGCGCGGCCGCAGTCGGTGATCTCCGTGGCCCAGATCGGCGCCGACCGCAACTCGCCCGACTACTTCGCCCTCGCCGTGATGAACAGCATCTTCGGCGGCCAGTTCTCCAGCCGGCTTGAACATGAACCTTCGCGAAGCAGAAGGGCTATACCTACGGCGCGCGCACGGCGTTCGACTGGCGGATCCGCCAGCCCGGCCCGTTCTCTGGCGACCGCCAGCGTGCAGACGGCCGTGACGGCCCCGGCCCTGGTCGAGTTCCTCAAGGAGTTCGAGGGCATGGTCGGCAAGCGGCCGGTCGGCCTCCGAGGAGCTGGATTTCTCCAAGACCTACCTCACGCGCGGCTACCCCGCCGGCTTCGAGACCTCCTGCGACGGTCGCCCACCAACTGGAGACCCTGGTCGAGTACGGCCTGCCCGACGACTACTTCAACACGGTCGTGCCCAAGATCTCCGCCGTGAGCGTGGACGACGTGCTCCGCGTGGCCAAGCAGCATCTCGACCTCGGGCACCTCACCGTGATCGTGGTCGGCGACCGCGAGAAGATCGAAAAGGACCTCCGCGCTCTGCCCATCGGCAAGGACCTCGAAGTCGCTCAATTCGACGAGAATTTCCGCCTCGTGCCCGTCAAATGACCGAATCGCAAGGAGCATGCCCATGACCCGCGATCTGGTTCGCCGCGATTTCTTCAAAGCCGCTGCGGCCAGCCTGGCCGCCACCGCCTGGGGTAGCGCCGCGCTCGCCGCGCAGGAGGAGGGGCCCGAGGGCATTCCCAAGCGTCCCTTGGGCAAGACCGGCGAGAAAGTCTCGATCATCGGCATGGGCGGATTCCACATTCGCACCATACGCGACGACAAGCAGGCCATCGCCGTCGTCCACGAAGCGATTGACCGGGGCGTCACCTTCTTCGATAACGCCTGGGACTACCACAACGGCGGCAGCGAAGAACTCATGGGCAAGGCCCTCGCCTCCGCCGGGCGGCGCGACAAGGTCTTCCTCATGACCAAGGTCTGCGCCCGCGACTACGAGGGCGTGCGCAAACAGATCGACGAAAGCCTCCGCCGCCTCCAGACCGATCGTCTCGATCTCCTCCAATTCCACGAAGTCAACTTTCCCGACGCCCCCGATTGGATCTTCGACAAGGGTGGGATTCGGGCCGCCGCCGAGGCGCGCCAGGCCGGCAAGGTCCGTTTCCTCGGCTTCACGGGTCACAAGGATCCCCAACTGCATCTCCGCATGTTGGGCAAGGATTTTCCCTGGGATACCTGCCAGATGCCGATCAACATCCTCGACGCCCACTACAAGAGCTTTCAGAAACAGGTCGTCCCCGTCTGCAACCAGCGCCAGATCGGCGTGATCGGCATGAAGGCCCTTGCCAGTGGGACCCTGCCCAAAGAGGTCCGCCTCGACGCGACGCTCTGCCGCCGTTACTCGCTTTCGCTTCCCATCAGCACCCTCGTCTGCGGCATCGCCTCGCGCGAAGACCTCCAGCAGGATTTGGCCCTCGCGCTCCACTTCAAGCCCCTCACCCCCACGGACCTGGCGGCTTTCCTCGCCAAGACCGAATCGGCCGGCAGCCAGGGGCGCTGACAGGCAGCTTCAAAACCACGCAGCAATTCGAAGGTCCTTACCACCGCAAACAACACATGATCCAATAACCGATCCCGGAACCGCCGCGGCAGTCCGCCGCGGCCGGAGACGTCGGGAGCGGTACACGGTTCTGGGATCGGCTCTAGGAACTTACCCATGCCCTTCGGTCGCCTCTTTGCGCGGCAACATCTTGCCGGTTCGCGCTCGCCACAGTCGTCCTGGTCCTTTCCTCATTGGTGAGCGGTTGCGGCAGCTCCGCCTCCAACCAGCCGCAGATCGCCGGCATTCTCTTTCAGGAAGACGAATTCTTTCGACTCGTCGAGTTGGGCATGATCGACGCCGCTGCGCCGGCCGGAGTGACGCTGCTGTCGGCCAACAGCAACAACTTGCTCGACAAGGAAGCCTCGCTCGTGGATACCTATGCCGTTCGCGGCGTCAAGGCGATCGCCATCTCGCCGCTCAACAGCAAGACCTCGGTCAGCGGCGCTCCGCCGCGGCACGAGAAGGGCGTGCAGATCATTACCTACAATACCGCGTTGGATGCCGACTTTCCCGTCTCCTTCATCGAGAGCAGCCAGCTCGACCTCGGTGCTTCCACCGGGGCGCAGCGCGCAAGTACATCGAGGACAATCTCGGCGGCAAGGCCAATATCGCCGTCATCGCCTTCGACTCGCTCAACCCCGAGCAAAGCGGCGCCCGCGTCAAGGGCTTCCTCGACGAAGTGTCCCAGGCCAAGGAGGTCAAAATCGTCGGGCCCCAGGAGGCCTGGCTGGCCGCCAAGGCCGCCGACGTCGCCGGGGCGATGCTCACCTCCAATCCCGACCTCAACATGATCTGGGCCGCCAACGAAGGCGGGACCGTCGGCGCGGTCACTGCCGTCAAGAATTCCGGGAAAGTCGGCAAGGTGGTCGTCTTTGGCACCGACATGAGCAAGCAGTTGGCCGATTTTCTCCTCGCCGACGACGGCGTGCTCCAGGCCGTGACTGGCCAGAAACCTTTCGAAATCGGCTCCAAGACGATTCAAACGGCCGTCCAGGCAATTCAGGGGAAAACGGTCAACAAGAAAATCTCCCTCCCCGGCGTCCTCTTTTCCCGCCAGCAGCCCGACGAGATCCGGCAATATCGCGCCCGGCTCGAGCAGCTCAGCCGCTGAACCGCCCTCTCGCCGCTGGCTGCGTTGACTTCGCTCGGGAAGGGCTCGAGTTGTCGCCCGAAACCGGCAAGGCTGCCTTGCCGCGTCACCTTCGACCTCACCGGTAACCGTTCACAGGCCAGCCGGGGACTGGTCTATTCTTCGGCCCCCAAGATGTCGTCCTTACAATAGTCGCGTGACCGAAGACACGGACCTGTCCCCCTTCGCTCCCCGCTACGATCCCGCACCCAATGCCTACCATCGCGTGGTCGATCGGCTCCTCGCCTGATTCCCCCGACATGCCCTGAAGGAGGCATCGTGGCCGGGGGATAGCGCTCTATACTGCGCTGGGCGCTGAAGTACCGCGCGTTATGCCTTGCCGGTTCGTTCGCCTGTGATCATGCCGGGTGGCTCGCCCGGCGCTCGCCAGAGCCGCCCCACGGGTTGGTCAAAGCAGGCAAAACGCCAGCGCCCCGAATAGCAGTTCTCCTAGCCGCTAGAGTATCGTCGACCGACGACGAGAGGTGATTCGGAAGGAGCAACTATGGCAACTTCCCCGGAAAGCCTTGTTGCCGCATCCCAACGTCCGCGCGGCATCCCCCTTGCCGTCAAAATCCTCTACACCGCCTTCATGGGCGTGCTGGTTCCCTACTACTGGTACGATTACGGCCCGACCAACTTCCTCTACTTCTGCGACGTGGCCCTCTTCATGGCCCTCGCTGCCGTGTGGACGGAGAGGTCCATCTGGGCCTCGATGCCCACGGTAGGGATTCTCTTGCCGCAAACCCTGTGGATGGTCGACTTCCTCGGCGGTTTTGCCGGTTACCACATCACCGGCATGACCGCCTACATGTGGAGCGACACGATCCCCCTGGCGACCCGAGCCCTGTCGCTGTTCCACTTCTGGCTGCCGCTGTTCTTGCTCTGGATCATCAGTCGCCTGGGGTACGACCGGCGAGCCTTCTGGAACTGGACCGTATTGGCCTGGGGGCTGATGCTCGTCTGTTACTTCCTCATGCCCGCGCCGCCGGCTCCGCCCGACAACCCGAACCTGCCCGTGAACATCAATTACGTCTACGGGCTCAACGAGGAAAAGTCCCAGGAGTGGATGCCGCCGCTTGCTTATCTGGCCTTGATGCTGGTCGGGATGCCGTTGGCCATCTTCTTGCCGACGCACCTGATACTACGCGCCGTATTTCGACCGAGTGCCAATGGTGACTGGGAACCGGCGATATCGCCTCTGTGCGACTTTACGCGCGGCACTCCGCGAAGAGCCGTGAGCGTGTGTAACTCTCACACGCCCGCCAGGCAGTGAGGACCGATCGGCTCGAAGGACTTGTAGGTGAGGATGAACTCCTGGTGGCCCAGGCCTCGGAGGCGGTCGGTCGGCCGGCGGCTACGTCCAGCACGCGGTCGAAGATCTCGCGGCCCACCTCGTCCAGCGTGGCCTGGCCTTCGAGGATCCGGCCGGCGTTGACGTCCATGTCGTCGGCCATGCGGCGAAAGGTGTCCGGGTTGGCGCAGATCTTGATCACCGGCGAGATCGCCGAGCCGACGACCGAGCCGCGGCCCGGTGGTGAACAGCGTCAGGTGGCAGCCGCAGGCGATCAGTTCGACGATCTCGGCGTTGTCGGAGATGTTGGGGAAGCCGAAGCGGACCTCGCCGTCGGGCACGACGTCCAGCAGGTACAGGCCGCCGCGCGGCGGCACGTCGCCCGGCTTGATCAGCCCCGACGATCGGCGACTTGCCGCTCTTGCTGTAGGCCCCCAGCGATTTCTCTTCGATCGTGGTCAGGCCGCCGTCGGCGTTGCCCGGGGCGAAGCTGCTGTGGCCGAGCGTCCGCGTAGTAGCGGGCGGCCTTGGCGACCGAGGCGACGATCTCGCGGCCCAGTTCGGGCGTGGCGGCGCGCTCGGCCATGAAGTGCTCGCAGCCGATCAGCTCGCCGGTCTCCTCGAAGATGCAGGCCGCGCCCTGCGTCGACCAGCAGATCGAAGGCCCGGCCGGCGGCCGGATTGGCCGTCAGGCCGCTGGTGGCGTCGGAGCCGCCGCAGATCGTGCCGACGACCAGTTCGCTCGACGTCCATCGGCGCTGCGCTCGCGTCTGGGCCAACCGGCCCAAGGCTTCCTCGACCCAGGCCCGCCCCGCCTCGATCGTGCTGCGCGTGCCGCCCGGCTCCTGGATCACGAGCGTCTCGACCGGCCGGCCGCTGGCGCGGATCGCGTCGGCCAGCCGCTGCCGGTCGAAGCTCTCGCAGCCCAGCGACACCAGGAGCACCGCCCCCACGTTGGGATGCGTGCCGAGTCGCTCCATGATCCGCGCGGCGTAGGCGTTCGGAAAACAGCCGGGGAAGCCGATCAGGTGCACGCCCCGATCGCGAAACGGCCCGGCGATTTCCCGGGCCACGTGGTGGGCACACTCGACCAGGTAGGCGACCGCCACCACGTTGCGGATCCCTTTGCGGCCGTCCGATCGCAGGTAACCTTGCATCCTATCCTCCCCAGAGAGCCGATTCCCAAATCGCTACTTCGTCCGGCATCGCCATTGTAGCCCTTCGCCCCGCGCGCGTGCCACTGCTTGGCACAACGAGTGCCGGTGTGCCACTTGGTACGAGCAATGCCGGTGTGCCACTTGGTGCAAGGACTGGGGGTGTGCCACTGCTTGGCACAAGCAGTGCAAATCGTCGAAAGACCCTCCTTGGCACAACGAGTGCCGGCGTGCCACTTGGTGCAAGCAGTGGGGGTGTGCCACTGCTTGGTACAAGCAGTGCAAATACCCGAAAGACACTCCTGCTCGGCACAAGCAGTGCGAATAGCCGAAAAACATTCCTTGGCACAAGCACTGCCCGAATTCCGTGAACGAGGCACTGCCGATCGTTGGCCAGCCGTCGCTCAAGTTAGCGCGCTTGTCAATAGCCGCTTTGCCCGCTCTTCCCAGGCCACAAGCCGCGGCGCCAGCGTGTGCCGGAAGACCCAGAGCACGAAGCACACCCCGAAGATGAGCAACAATTCCGTCGTTTCCTCCCAAAACAGATACCAGACTCGATTCTGATCGTACGCGCTGCCGAGGACCAGGCGAGCATCCCAAACACCAGCGGTCCCATCCCCGCCGCAAAGGCGATCTTGGCCGCGGCGATCCCCCGCATTCCGCCCACCGCGAGCGTGGCCAGCGAGGCGGCTAAACATCACGACCGCCGCGGCCGCGCAGTACCAGTTCTCGAACTGCTGGTGCACGCGAAGGTGGGCATAGTTGTAGACGGCGCCGAACACCAGCGTTTGTAAGAGTTGTCCTGCCAATCGGCGGTCGGCAGCATCATCGTCGAGCACGAGGAAGGCCGGGATCACCAGCAGGAACACTTGCCACATTCGGCAAGGCGCCTCGCCGTGCTTGATGCATCCCCGCAGAGCGCCAGCGACGCGCAGCGGCGCTCGGCGGCGCTCAGCATCAGGATCCGGCGGTCGATTCCTTCCAGCACGGCATAGGTGACGAATCCGAACGCGAGAGCATTCCCAACCCGTGCAGGTATTCCCACAGGTACGAAGTCTCGCGATAGCCAAAGTAGTTCACCGCGCATGCCGCTTCGCCAAGAAAGAAGAAGACCATCCCCCATCGCAAGGCAACCAGGTCCGACTCCGGCGTTTCCAAACGGCAGCCGCCGACCACAACCGACAGAATCATGTAGATCGGCTTGAAGAAGAAGTAGGCGATCACGGCTGCCGCTTGCTCTAGCACCGGCGAAGCGCGAAAGGGAAACTCGCCGACGTGCCCCCGCCGCGTCCACCGCAACGCGTCCCTTCGGTATCGCCTGGCAGCCAGCTTGGCCGTCGGCAGGCGGCAATCGCCGCGGCTGCTCATCCCGCGCTGCGAATCCATTCCTGAATGCCCCCGCCCGTTCATGCCGATGCTCGTTTCCAGATGCCAAGCCGCCTCGCGACTGGCCATCCCCACGTCGCACACCAGCAGCAAGGTCTTGCCCGCCAGCGCGGCGGGCAGATCTTGGCGATTCCGAATTGCGAGAATCGCGGCAAGCGGCCAGTTGACCGCGCCGTCGATGTGTCCTGCCGGAAAACTGCTCCGCCCAGCGCACGTCCACCAGCACCACGGCGGATCCTCCGGGCACGGAGAGCGTTGTTTGGCCTCTTGCGGCGTCACCGTGGGAATACGGCCAAAAAGGAGCCAATAGCCGACCACCGGGGCCAGAGCTCGCCTGCCAGCGATGGCGCAGCCGACGCTCCAGAAGATCCGCCGCGAGGCTGATTCACGACGGGGATGGAGTCAATTTCATGGGTTCGTTCCCCGAGGGGCACGGTTTCGCCATTGGTCCGGCCGCCGCTCCAGCACGTTGAACTCGGCAAAAGGATACGGCCTTGCCGCCGGGCCGGATGACGTGCACGCAGCACTCGTCCACGCGGTCTTGATCGTAGGTGTAGGCGTCCATGAACGGCTTGATGACGATGCGGAAGAAGTCCTCGGGCCGTCGCCCGTCGCGGCCGCACTGCCGAGCGTCGCCCAGGTTGAAATTCATGCGATCCGACAGCCGGTCCAGGTGGTCTTCGATCTTCATCACGCGGGGCAGCGGCATGGCCGTGCCATTGGGCCGCCGCGACCGCATACGTGAAGCTGCAGCAGTTGGGGTTGGAGCACGGCAGCGGCTTGAAGTCGTCGGCCTGCAACATGCCCCCGCTCTGCTCGACGATCAGGTCGCACGACGTCGGCCAGCGTGATGCGGTTCATGGGGTCGCAACTCCGGTCGAACCGGCCGGCCCACGTCGCCGGCTGAAAGGTGATGCCGCGGAGTTGCGGCGCTGCCAGCGCCAAGCGCACGAGCGGCCCCACCTGGTCCTCGTTGACGCCCTTGGCCAACGTGCATACCAGCGTCGTCGGCAGGTCGTGGTCGACGATCTTTTCGATCACCGCCTGCTTCTGCGCCAGGAGGTCGGCCCCGCGAAGGGCTCCGGTGGCTTTCCGCGTCCAGGCCGTCGAGTTGCAGGTACAATTCCAAGTCGCGGCTTTCGCCGCGGCCAGTTCCGCCGCAAGGCTCTCGCGGCGCAACAACTCCAGCCCGTTCGTGTTGATCATCACGTGGTCGATCGGCAGGCGCTTGCAGAGTCGAGGATCCGCAACAGATCCGGGTGCAAGAGCGGTTCGCCGCCGCTGAGTTGCAGCACCTCCAGCGATCCGCGAGCGGCCAGGAATGCTTCCAGGTCGTGCAGCACGAGGTCCTCGAAGCGGCGATGCCGGCCCTTCGGGCTGCCTGCATAGCAGACCGGGCAGCGAAGGTTGCAGGCCTCGGTCAATTCCAACAGCGCAATGCACGTCTTGTGGCGCGGGCCGCGACATGCCGCAGCAGCGACTCTCTGCTGGGCCGTCGGGTCGCCGTGAGGCACCTCGTCGCGAAGATAGTAGTGGCGGCGGTCCGAACTCACCAGGGCCACGCGCGTTGCCATGTTCGGGACACTCGCGTTCGCAGGTAGACCCTGCCGTCCTCGCACGGAAGATCCGTGCCCGCCACCGATCGGAGGCACTCGGGGCACAAGGTCCACGTCTCCTTGAGCAGATTGGCGCCCGGGAACCTCGGCCGGCGTGCAGGATGCCGCCGTGCGCGCCGGCGGCCGCCGCGGCCGGACAGCACATCGGACAACGCCACACGGCAAAGAACCGGAAGCAACGCCAGCGCGGCCCATTGGTAGCCCGTCAGTCCCAGCCAAAGCCCCGGCTCCGGCCGAATGAACTCCGTAAGGAAACGGTAGAGGCAGTAGGCGACGAAATAGACCCGTATCAGCCGCCCCGGCAGAATGTCGCGTCGCTGGAACTGGTACAGAACCACCGCCGCACGAAGGTGGAACGCCGACTCGTAGAGTTGCGAGGGATGGCGGTCAGCTCCGTCGCCGAAGTCGACGCCCCAGGGCAGCGACGTCACCGTGCCGTAGCAGCAACCGCCGGCGAAACAGGCCAGACCGGCCGACGGCGACCGCGGCGGCCAGCGGAACGGCGAAATCATCGCTCCCCGACCCGAACGCCCAAGGCGCCACTCCGACGAGCTGAACGCCCAGGTATCCGCCCATCAGGCCGGCCATGATCGTCTTGCCGTCGTCGAACCAGGCGGTTCCGCTCAAGAAGACCGTGCCAGTCGGCAAGCACGAAGGGCAGCTTGGCCCCGATCATGCCGCCGCAGAACGCGCCCAGCCCCACGGCCAGCGTTTCCCAGGATGTGAGCCCCAACGGCTGCCGCGTGCGGCGCAGTACCAGCGCGGCGGTGACCATTGCCGCCGTCATGATTGCCGCATACGTCCAGTGCATACGATCCTTTCCCGCGTCTGGGCAGTACGATGATCTCTCTTGCGAACGCCGGCGGAGCGTGCTTCACTCACCACATCGAAGTGTGCCAGCGGCCGGCGGAATGGTTCGCGGTCGCCGGAGCCGATTCCAGCACCTCCTCAGCGCGGCTCCTCCCCGGCCGTCGAGCACTGCTCTGGCGGTTCTGGGGCAGGCGTTTGGGGCATGCCCCATTTGTGTTTGACGACCATGACCACGATACACACTGCCGCAAGGCACATTGTGCTGGCCAACACCAGGATAGGGAACACGTCGGCGCCGAACGTTGTGGGCCCGACAATGGCAAAACATGCTCCCATCAGAGCGGCGATCAGGGCGACAATGATGGCGACGATGAGGACCAGGGAACTGAGGAACAGGGCGACTTTCTGCCGCGAAGACAACGACTGGCCTCGCCGTTGTCGCCGCATCGTCACGATACAGGTCCTTAGCAGGGCCGGCGCCGCCACGAGCGCCAGCAGGATCGCCACTCCCGGCGCCATCCGGAATACGCTCAATACGAGCGCCGCCAGCGTCATCATCAACACAAGCGTCGCGATGCCGAACTGAAAGCCACGCTTCGGCGGTTGCGACGCCGTCGACCCGGTCGTCAGAGGAACGTCGCCGCTGCCGTGACCCAGAGCGCAAGTCCCTTCGCCCGACTCAAGCATCTCGCTGCCATCCGGATAACTCCGGTCCGGCCCACTCGGCTCATTGCTCATCTGCGTTCACCCCCCACGGCTTGATCGGCGCGGCTCTTTTCCGCGATCGAGGACTCCTGGGTCGAATTCGGTTCAAGTGCTTGGGGCTTGCCCCATGTGTGTTTGACGATCTTGACCACGCCACGGACCGCCGCGACGCACAACGTTGCGATCAATAGCACTAATACTTCGAGGGGCAAGGCGGCGGCCGCGTCGATCGCAAAACGAATCCCAAAAATCGCGGCAAAGGGGGCGACGATGAGGACCACGATACTAAGGAAGAGGGCTACGAAGCGGACCAGAAACCTAAGGAAGAGGGCGACTTTCTGTCCTGGAGACACCAATTGGCCTCTTCGTTGTCGCTGCATCGTCGCAACGCAAGTCCTTACCAGCGGTGGCGTCACCACGAGCACCAACAGGATCGTCACTCCTGGGTGCACTCGAAACACGCTCAACACTGCCGCCGCCAGCGTCATCATCAACAACAGGGTTGAGATGCTGAACTGGAAGCCAATCTTCCGCCCCTGGCCGGCCGCTTGCGTAGCCGCCGCAGTATCCGCGTTGCCGCCACGGCAGAACTCGTCAGTCCCCTCGCCCGACCCAAGCATCCCGCTGCCATCCGGAGAACTCCGGTCCGGCCCACTCGGCTCATTGCTCATCTGCGTTCACCTCTTGCCAACTCATCGGCACACCGGATTCCGGCGCTAGAGGACTCCTTGCCCCATCTCCGTCCGAGCACCACGACACACACTGCCGCAAGGCACCCCGTGACAGCCAGGACGGGAAGCGCCGCGGCGCCGAAGTTCTGTAGCTCGGCAATGGCGCAACATGCTGCCCCCACGGCCGCCAGGGTGACAATGACAGCGATGATGATGGCAACAACGAGGACCAGGGAACTGAGGAAGAGGGCGATTTTTTGCCTCGGAGACAACGCCTGTCCTTGTAGTTGTCGCCGCAACGTCACGTCCCAGGTCCTTAGCAGGGCCGGCGCTGCCAAAAGCACCAACAAGACCGTCACTCCTGGTTCCACCTGAAACACGCTCAACACCACCGCCGCCAGCGTCATCATCAACAACAGGGTTGAGATGCTGAACTGGAAGCCAATCTTCCGCCCCTGGCCGGCCGCTTGCGTAGCCGTCGCAGTGTCCGCGTTGCCGCCACGGCGAAGTTCAGTCTCCTCGCCCGGCGCATGCGCCGCCGCGCAATCCTCACAGCTCGGCTCCGGCCCACTCGGCTGCATGCTCATCTCGACTCACCTCCCGCGCCTTCCTCGATGCTTTTGTCTTCTGCGCTAGAGGACTGCTTGGTCGATCCCAGTCCGGCGGCTCGGGGCACACCTGGGTAATATTTGAGGATTGCGATCACGATAAACACTGCCGCAAGACACACGACGGTGGCCAGCCAAAGGTAGGGCAACCTTTCGTCGTCCAACTTGGGTGAACTGCCCATGGTGTCAATTGTCTCTACCAGGATGATCATTACGTTAACAAGAATGCCGACGGGGGTAACCACAGCAACCGCGACGGCGCTGGTAAGAGTCAGGTTCGTGATAAAGAGGGCGACCTTCTCCCTTGGTGAGAACAACTGGCCCTGTTCTTCTCGCCGCATGATCGAAATGCGTGTCCGCCATAGGGCTGATGCCGCTACAAGCGCCAACAAGATCGCCATTCCGGGCGCCACCTGAAACACGCTCAGCAGCACCGCCGCCAGCGTCATCATCAACAACAGGGTTGAGATGCTGAACTGCAGACCACGCTTCCGTGCCGGCTGCGGCTCCGTCGGCCGGATCGGCGTTGCTTCGCTACTCTCCATTGCTAACCTCCGCGTGGGGCCCCTCTCCGCCCTGCCGAGGCCCATTATCTCCTTCCCTTGCCTCTCTGAGAACCGCGATCTGCCCCGTAGAACGTACGAGGTGGCAGTGGGCTCCGCCTGCCCTATCCCCTGGGGCTATCCCGTTGCACCGTCACTCACGCACCCATTAGAATGACTCCTGTGCGGATGTCCACCAGCGCAGCCCCGTCCCCCACTCGCCATGAAACGCGTGTTCCTCGGCTGGGATCGCCCCGGCCTGATCGCCGCCGTCGAGCACCTTACGGCAACTTTCCGGTCTGCCGCTGGGCTGGACCTCTCGGGGTTGATCGTGGCCGTGCCGGGCGCACGAGCCGGGCGGCGGCTGCTCGAATTGCTTGTCGCACGTGCCGACGGACAGGGCGGTGCCCTTTCCCCTCCCCAGATTGTCACCATTGGCCATTTGCCGGAGTTGCTCTATGTAAATCGCCGCCCGCTGGCCGGCCCCCTGGTGCAACATCTGGCCTGGATCAAGGCCCTGCGCCGAAGTGATCCGGACCGGCTCAAGGCGGCTCGCGTCCACGCTGCCCGCCGACGGGGATTTCGCCGCCTGGCTCGCGCTGGCCGAAATGCTCGATTCCCTCAGCCGCGAGTTGGCCGCGGAGAATCTGAGCTTTGCCGACGTCGCGGGCCGCAGCGATCGATCCGACGGATTTTGCGACTCCGCGCGGTGGCGAGTCCTGGCCGAGGTCCAAACAAAGTACCTCGAAACCCTCGACGAGGTCGAACTGTGGGACCGGCAGACCGCGCGGCGCGTGGCCATTGCCCACCGCGAGGCCCATTCGGCTTCTGAGATCCTGCTTGTGGGCACCGCCGATCTGAACCGGCAGCAGCGGCTCCTCCTGGAGCAAGTCTCGTCCCGGGTGACGGCCCTGATCTTTGCCCCCGAGGCCCTGGCCGATCGGTTCGACTCCCTCGGCTGTCTTCGCCCGGAAGCCTGGCAGGAGGCGGAAATCGGCCTCGCTTCGGAGCAGATCGAACTGGCCGACGGCCCCTCGGATCAGGCGGTGGCGGCATTGCACACGCTGGCGGCTTGGGGCGATGCCTGGAGCGGCGAACAGATTACCTTGGGGGTGCCCGATGCCTCGCTCGTCCCCTACCTCGAACAACAGTTCGATCAAGCGGAAGTGGCGGTGCGCTACGCGGCCGGTTCGCCCCTGATCCGTTTCTCACCCTGCCGGCTGCTCGCTGCCGTGGCCGAGTATCTCCAAGGCCGCCAGTTCTCCGCGCTGGCATCCCTGGTGCGCCATCCCGCCGTGCAGGACTGGCTCACCGCCCAGGGGCTCCGCGGCGATTGGCTCAGCCAGCTCGACGATTACTACTGCCGGCACCTCCCCCTGGCGGTCGACGGCGCTTGGCTGGGACCGGACGACGAGTGTGTGCTGGTCCGCGGTGTTTACGAAGCAATTGAGCAACTGCTGCGGAAATTCAACGGCAAGAGTCCGCGCGATACTAAGAACCTATCCCAGAACCGCCGCGGCAGTCCTCCGCGGCCGGAGAATGCAGGAGCGGAACACGGTTCTGGGATCGGCTCTAAGTGTCCGTTGAATGAGTGGGCTGAGCCGATCGTCGACCTCCTCGTTCAAGTGTTCGGCGGCCGTCCGTTGGATCGCGCAGTCGAGCCGGACCGCACCATCCTCGCGGCATGCGACAAGGTTCACGAAGTGCTCGACGGCCTGCGGGGCGTGCCCGAAACCCTGCTGCCCGTCGTCCATGGGCCCGAGGCCATTCGCCTCGTCCTCCGCCAGCTCGAAGGCGAAGCCCTTCCGCCGCCGGCGCTTCCCGGAGCGATCGAGATGCTCGGCTGGCTGGAGCTTCCTCTCGACGACGCCCCGGCGATGATCGTCACCGGCATGAACGAAGGGATCGTGCCCGCTTCGCTCGGCGCCGACCTCTTCCTGCCCAACAGCCTCCGCCTGGAACTTGGCTTGGAAGACAACGAGCGCCGCTACGCGCGCGATGCCTATGCCCTTTCCGTCCTGGCCGCCTCCCGCGCCTGTTTGAAGTTGATCCTCGGCCGGCGATCTGCCGAAGGCGACGCGCTTGCCCCCAGCCGCTTGCTTTTCGCCTGCGATCCCGAAACCATCGCGCGCCGCGCCTGCGCGCTCTTTCGCGCCGAGGCGGCCCGCCGCTGGGACCCCCTGGCCGGCGCCCTCCGGCCGGGTTGCCGCCCCGCGCGTTTCTTTCCGCCGCGTCCCGCGCCCTGGCCGAGCCGGTCGCCGCCATGCGCGTCACCGAGTTTCGCGACTACCTCGCCTGCCCCTACCGCTACTACCTTCGCCACCGCCTCAAGCTTCGCGGCCGGACCGACGCGGGCGAAGAGCTCGACGGCGCGAGCTTCGGCTCCCTGGCCCACGCCGTGCTCGGCGAATTCGCCCTTTCCTCCTCCGCCGCCTCGACCGACTCCGAGATCGTGCTCGCCCAGTTGCATGCCCTCTTGGATCGCTTCGCCTTCGAGTGGTACGGCAAGGAGCCGCTCTCCGCCATTCGCGTGCAGGTCGAGGAGCTCCGGCTCCGCTTCAAAGCCTTCGCGCGCTGGCAGGCCGATTGGGCCGGCCAGGGTTGGCGCATCCAACATGCCGAGTTCGGCCAGGAACATGCGGCTCCCTTCACCGTCGACGGCAGAATCATGCAGCTTTCCGGCCGCATCGATCGCATCGACGTCAACCAGCGCACCGGCGAGGTGATGATCTTCGACTATAAGACCTCCGACGCGCTCCGCGAGCCCAACCGCTCGCACCGCCGCCAGGACGCCTGGATCGACTTGCAGTTGCCCCTCTATCGCCATCTGGCCCGCGCCCTGGGCGTCGAGGGCCCCGCCGCGCTCGGCTACGTCGTGCTTCCCAAAGACACCTCCCAGACCGGGGCCCTCGTGGCCGACTGGACCGAGGGCGAACTGGCCGAGGCGGACCGTGTGGCGGAAAACGTCGTCCGTGGCGTCTGGGCCGAACGGTTCTGGCCTCCGATCACGCCCGCCCCCGATCTTTTCGAGGAGTTCGCCGCCATCTGTCTCGATGGCCAGTTCACCGACCCCGAGGCCCTCCCTCTCGAAGGAGGCTTGCGGTGACCAGCGCCGCCCTTTCCCAACCTCGTGATTCGGGCGTCGGCCGGAACCGGCAAGACCTACCAGTTGAGCAACCGTTTTCTCGGCCTCGTGGCCGCCGAAGAGCCGTTCGATACGATCCTCGCCACGACCTTCACGCGCAAGGCCGCCGGCGAAATCCTCGACCGCGTGCTCCTCCGCCTTGCCGAAGCCGCCCTCGATCCCGCCAAACGAACGCGCCTGGCCGCCGATCTCGGCCGGCCCCAGCTCGATCGCGATTGCTGCCTCCGGCGGCTGGCCTCCATGGTCCGCCGACTGCACCGCCTGCGCGTGAGCACGCTTGATAGCTTCTTCATTGAGGTCGCGCACAGTTTCAGCCTCGAGCTCGGCCTGCCGCCGGGTTGGCAGATCGTCGACGAGATCGACGACGGCCGACTCCGCACCGAAGCCATCCGCTCCGTCCTCCAGGACCAGTCCACCGGCGACGTGCTCCAACTCATGCACCTCCTGACCAAGGGCGAAGCCGCGCGCTCGGTGAGCGAACAAATCCGCCAGATCGTCGACGAGTTGTACTCGCTCTATCTCGAGGCCCCGCCCTCCGCCTGGGATGCCTTGCCCCGTTCCAAGCAACTCGAACCTGAGGAGTTGGCCGGGGCGCTGGATGCCCTTGCCGCCGCCGAGCTTCCCCCCGACAAACGCTTTGCCAAAGCCCGCGACGACAATCTCGCCGCCGCCCAAGACGGCGACTGGCCCGCGTTCCTCGCCAAGGGCTTCGTCAAAAAACTCGTCGCCGGCGAGGATCGCTTCTACAACAAGCCGATTCCCCCCGCCGTACGCGAGGCCTGCGAGTTGCTCGTCCGCCACGCCGGGGCCGTGCTGCTCGGGCAGATCGCCAGTCAAACCCTCGCCACGCGCCGCCTTCTCGATCATTTCGACGCGGCCTACCAGCGCCTCAAGCTCTCCCAGCGCTGGCTCCGATTCGAGGATGTCACCCGCCGCTTAAGCGCTAGTTCGCTCGCCGACCGTCCCGAGGAGGTCGTCTTCCGCTTGGACTCGCACATTGCCCACCTGCTGTTGGACGAGTTCCAGGATACCTCGCCCCTTCAGTGGCGAGTGCTCCAGCCCTTCGCGCGCCGCGCGGTCGCGCCGAGCGCCTCGGGTTCGTTCTTCTGCGTCGGCGACGTGAAGCAAGCGATCTACGGATGGCGCGGAGGGGCGGCCGAGATCTTCGATGCCCTCGAAGAGGAGATCTCCGGCCTTGCCTCCCAGCCGCTCAACCGGAGCTACCGCTCCAGCCCGGTGGTGATCGAGACCGTGAACCGAGTGTTCGCGCGGCTCGAGTCCAACCCCGCGCTCGCCCGCCATGCGCAGGCCGCCGCGCGCTGGGCGGCGCGATTCCAGGAGCATGCCACGACGCGGAGCGATCTTCCCGGTTACTGCCGCATGATCGCCGGTCCCGCGGTGCAGACTGCCGACGATGGCAGTTCCATGGCCCAGTTTGCGGCCGAAGAGGTCGCCAAGCTGCGGGCCGCGGCCCCCGGATTCACGATCGGCGTGCTCGTGCGCCGCAACGCGGCCGTGGCCCGCCTGATCTACGAGCTACGGCATCGCCACGTCGACGCCAGCGAAGAAGGGGGCAATCCGCTCACCGATTCCGCTGCCGTGCGGCTCATCCTCTCGTTGCTTTCCCTGGCCGATCACCCCGGCCACTCCGCCGCCCGTTTCCACGTCGCCCGCTCTCCCCTCGGCCCCGAACTGGGACTGACCGACGTTGCCGACCACGCCGCCGCTTGGCGACTTGCCCAGTCCGTTCGCCGCCGCTTGCTCGACGAAGGCTATGGCCGCACGATCTACGATTGGGTTCGCCGGCTGGCCCCCCATTGCGACGCGCGCGAGTTGGCGCGTCTTCTGCAACTGGTCGAACTGGCCTATGGCTGCCAGTCGCGCGCCACCCTGCGGGCCGACGACTTCATCGCGCTGGTCGAGAATCGCCGCGTGGAATCGCCAACCAGCGCCCCGGTCCGCGTCATGACGGTCCATCAGGCCAAGGGACTTGAGTTCGACGTGGTCGTGCTTCCCGAGCTGCACGCCCAGTTCAGCGGCCAGCCGCCGCAAATGGTCGCCGGCCGACCCGGCCCCGCGCGCCCTATCGATTGCCTGCTGCGCTACGTCAATCAGGACCTTCGGCCGTTGTTGCCGCCGCGCCTGGCGCGAATCTTCGAAGAGCACGAGTGCCGCGTGGCCGAAGAGGCCCTCTGCGTGCTCTACGTCGCACTCACGCGCGCCGTCCACGCCCTGCACCTCATCGTTCCCGCCTCGGCCGACAACGAAGCGAGCCTCCACGGCACCGCCGCCGGCCTGCTCCGCGCCGCCCTTACCGACGGCTCGAAGCTCGAACCCGGCGCCGTGCCCTTTGAAACGGGCGATCCGCAGTGGTTCCGCGCGTTTCGACCCGCCGGCGCGGAAGTCCCGCTCGCCCCACCGCGCCCGCCGCTGGTGGTCCGCCTTCGTCCACCCGCCAGGTCGCCCGAGCGCGGCCTCCAGCGGTGCGGACCCTCGGAGCTCGAAGCGGGGTCGCGCGTCGACCTCGCGCGGCGCCTGCGCCTCGCAAGCGCCGATGCCCTGAACCGCGGCGGCCTCATGCACTCCTGGTTCGAGCGCATCCAGTGGCTCGACGAGGGTCCGCTCGATGAGCAGGATCTCCGCCAGTCGGCCCGGGCCTTCCTCCCCGCCGATGCGAACGTCGATGCCATCCTCGCCGACTTCCGTGCCGCCTTGACTCGGCCGGCGGTCCGTGCTGTTCTCACCCGGTCAACTTTCCAGACGCCCTGCACCGGCCGCCCGGAATCGGCCGTCCACGCCGGCCCGCACGTTGCCCGTCCCCAATGGAAAGTCTGGCGCGAACGCCCCTTTGCACTCCGCGAAGAAGACTTGCTCCTTGCCGGCAAGATCGACCGGTTGGTCGTCCTCTACGACGGCGATATTCCCGTGGGCACCGACGTGATCGATTTCAAGACCGATGTGATCCCGGCCGACGACGCGCCGGCCCTGGCGGCCCGCGTCGAAGTCTACCGGCCCCAGTTGGAGGCCTACCGCCGCGCCGCGGTCCGGCTTTCAGGCCTGCCGGAAGATCGCGTCGTAGCCCGGCTCGTTTTCACCGAGCCCGGCATCGTCCGCCTCGTCTGAGCCGCCGCTTCGTGCGCTAGCCCTTCCCCTCCAGCATGCGCCAGCCCGGATTGGTCACGGGTTTCTCTCCCGGCGGAAGCGGCTCGGCGAGCTTCGCGTACAGGTCGGGCCGCCGCGCGCAGGAATAGCGCCGCCCGCCCGACAGTTCGATCTTCTCCGGCGTGCACAACGCCCACCACCACGTCGTCGCCCAACGCGCTGCGACTCGGCGATGATTTCGCCGAACGGATCGATGACCATCGACGCCGCCGCGTCTTGATCGTGTCGTGGTCCACTCCCACCGGCGTTGGTGAACACGTAGTACACGCCGTTCTCATAGGCGCGGGTGGGCAGCCACCGCATGAGCCACGCCGCGTCCCTTGGGCCCCTCAAATTCCATGCGCAGCGGCACCGGATCGCGATCGCGGTTGTCCCACAGCCGCTGGTCGATCTTGCCCCGGCCCGGCATCGGACTGGGCAATCCGCACGTCACGTGCGGCGCGAAGATCACCTCGGCTCCCAGCAGCGCCACGATCCGCGGGTTTTCCACCAGGTTGTTGTCGTAGCAGATCAGGATGCCGCAGCGAACGCCGCACAGGTCGAACACCCGGTACTGGTCGCCCGGCGTGAGATAGCGGGCTGATGAAGGTGTGCAGCTTGCGGAACTTGGCCACGAAGCCCTCCGGCGAGACGGCCACGTAGCTGTTGTGCAACAGCTCCCCGTCGCGCTTCCACCAGCCCGGCCAGAATCGCCACCCGAAGCTTGCGCGCCATTTCGAACAACCGCTCGGTGCTCGGGCCCTCCGGCACCGGTTCGGCCAGCGCCCAAAGCGCGTCGCGCGAGAGCGTTTGCAGGAACGTGTAGCCGGTGATCGAACACTCGTGAAAGCTTACGATCTCGGCCCCCTGATCGGCCGCTTGCCGCGCCAGGGCCTCGATCCGCCCCAGGTTGTACTCCTTGTCGGCGTCGCGCGCCTCGAACTGCGCTGCGGCAATGCGAATGTCGCGCATCCTATTCTCCTTGTCTGCGGAAATCGTCCTGGCATCGCGCGGCCGTAACAGGCTCGGACAAAACGGGGACTGGCGCACCGGCGATTCGCGAGAGCTGCTTGAATTTGCCTTGACCGAGGGTGCCTGTCCCCCGTTTTGTCCGGCTCTAAGCACCTATCCCAGAACTGCCGCGGGAGCCGTGTGCGGCCGGAGAAGCGTGGTACCTCCCAAGGTTCCGGGATCGGCTCTAAGAACCTATCCCGGAACTACCAGGAAAAGGGTCCGCGGCCGGGGAATCCGGTAGCGCGCCAAAGGTTCCGGGATCGGCTCTAAAACGGTCGCCATGTTCCCACGCACACTTGAGGGCGTCAAGACGACCGATCGACCGACAGTTCTCTTCCGCTTGCCGCGTGCATCGGGCCGGGCTATTCTGGAGGGGCGATCTACGGAACTCCTTCCGGCGACTCAAGTACGGAGGTCTCGATGGTGCTGGTTCGGCTCGTCCTCATCGGGCTCGTGGCAACCTGGGCGGGCTTGGCGGTGGCCGCGGCACCCCCGGAGCCGCAGATCGTCGTCGAAGATTGGTACCTGCGCGAGTCGCTCCGCGCCATCCGCGACTGGGAAGCCATCCTCCAGCGCCTCCAGCCCGATGCCGACAGCAAGAAGAACTCGCTTCGCGTCGTCCTCCCCCTCCCCGAAGACGGCCAAGCCGTCTCCTGGCCCAATCCGTTCCCCTCGCGCTTGATCCCCCGCGCCGACCGCGCGCAGTCCGTGCAATTTCGCCGCAGCGGCGATCAGATCCAAATCGAGCGCCTCGCGGGCAAAGGGCAGGCAAACAATCTCTCCCAAGACCACCAGGAGCCTTCTCCACGGCCGGAGAATGCAGGAGCAGCGCATGGTTCCGGCATCGGCTCTAAAACTGAAAAGATCCCTGCCGACCAGCCGATCGTCGGCTACCAGCATCCCGGCGGTGGCGGCAAGGACCAGTGGTATCATGCTTATCACCGCCGCTTCGATCGGCTGGGCACCTTCTCGGCCGTTTCCTCGCCGCTGGCCCTCGAACTGGCCACCCCCGTCGATTGGCATCGTGGCGCAGCAACTCAAGCTCACGCTCCGCAACTCCGGCGCTGCCCCGCTGGCCGTCGCGCTGCGGCTCGACCTGCACGCGCCGCGGCAGTCCCGGCCCGGCGCGTCGCGCAGCTTTCAGCTTGCGCACGGCGCAAGCCAGTCGCTTGCCCTGCCCGTCGTGTTGACCGACGAGGGAGGCACGCTCGTGGGCCTCTCGGTCGAAGCCGGTCCGCAGCGTTTCTGGATTCCGCTTTTGACCCATGTGGAAGACGTCGGCTCCGTGCTCCAGAGCATCCAGCAGATCCTCGCCGACACACCGGACGCCGCGGCGTCGGCCGCCTTGGCCGGCTTGCAGAGCCGCGCGGTCGCCGACTTGTCGCGCACGGCTCCCACCGCGTGGCGCACCCTGTTCCAGGATGCAAGCCGGCTGCGTGATCGGTTGCTCCGCAGTCGCATCGGCTTCGACGCCCTGCTCTTCGTCAAGCGGAAGCCCTACATTTCCGAGCAACCGTTCATGGATGCCCACCACCTCTGGAATCGGCCCGGAGGCGGGGTGTTCCGCCTCAGCCCGGTGAGCCCGGAGGGGCGCGTCGCTCCGCTGGTCGATGCGTTGGGCGAAGGCGTCTATCGCGATCTTGCCCTGGATTGGCCTGCGCCAAGCTGCTGTTTGCCTTCGGCAACGGTTCCGACAAATGGACCGATGCCGTGAGCTACCACGTCTACCAGGCGAATGTCGACGGCTCCGGCCTCCGCCAACTCACCACCGGCCCGAAAAACGATTGCGAACCCTTCTGGCTGGCCGACGGTCGCATCGGCTTCACCTCGGACCGCTCCGAACACTACGTCATGTGTGGCGGCAACCGGCATTCCCCCACGCTCTTCGTCATGGAGCCCGACGGCTCGCACGTCCGCCAGTTGAGCTTCAATTGCTTCAACGACTTCAACCCCTCGATGCTTCCCGACGGCCGCATCCTCTACAGCCGCTGGGAATACAACGAGCGCTCCGTTACCTCGCTACACAACCCCTTCACGATGAATCCCGACGGCACCATGGTGCAGCCCTACTACGGCAATGCCACGATCCGTCCCAACGTGGTCATGTTCCCTCGCCCGGTCCCCGGCAGCAGCAAGGTGATGGCCCTGTTCACCGCGCACCACGGCCAGACCCACGGGTCGGTCGGTCTGATCGACGTCCGCCGCGGCATCGACGGGCCGGGGCCGCTCGAGGTCTTGACTCCCAACGTGCCGATCACCGGCGAGAAGGCCGAAGACAGCCGCTATGGCTGGTTCAGCGATCCGCAGCCCCTTTCCGAAAACACCTGGCTCTGCTCCTACACCCCCACTCTCCAGCCTTGGCTTGCCGAGAGCTGGGCCCTTTACGTCGCCGATCGCCATGGCAATCTGGCCCTCGTCTATCGCGATCCGGAGATCTCCTGCGCGGAGCCGCTGCCGTTGGTGCCCCGCGCCGTGCCGCATGTCCGCCCCGCCGCGCCGTTGGACGCCTCCGAGTCCCTGTCCACGCTCGTCGTGGCCGACGTCTATCGCGGACTTACCGGCGTGGCCCGCGGCTCCGCGCACTATTTGCGAATCCTCGAGGACGTCCCGCGCAAGAGCGTTCCGGAAGGCGGCGTGATTACCACTTCGGGCACGCTCATCTTCACCGTCAAACGCATCTTCGGCACGGTGCCCATCGAGCCCGACGGCTCGGCGCATTTCACCGTGCCCGCCGACCGCAACGTCTACTTCGAAGTGCTCGACGACCGCTTCCGCGAGATCCAGCGCATGCGGAGCGTGGTATGTCTCAAGCCCGGCGAGGTCCGTTCCTGCATCGGCTGCCACGAAGGGCGCCACACGGCCCCGCCCGCCGTGCCCGTCCTCGCGTCGCGCCGCGCGCAAGCACTGCTGAATTGCCCCCCTGGAACACGCAGACGTTGAGCTATCTGCGCGACGTGCAGCCGGTGATCAACGCTCGCTGTGTGGCTTGCCACACCCACGACCGCACCGCCAATAAGGTCATCCTGACCGACGATCTCACCGATCAATTCGTCGTCGGCTACGAGGAACTCCTGCCCTATCTCACCGTGGCGATCTCCAATCGCTGGGACAATCCCGACGACGTTTTGCCGCGTCCTCCGCTCACCTACGGGTCGAAGGTCTCTCGGCTCACGCGCCTGCTCGAGGCCGGCCACCACGGCGTGGAGCTTTCGGCCGACGAGTGGCAACGCTTACTCATCTGGATCGACGCCAACGGAGTCTACTACGACCGTTACGAGACCAACCACTGGCCCGACCGCCGCATCTTCCGCGGCCCGGTGCAAGAGGCCGCCCAGGCCGTCTATGCTCGCCGCTGCACCTCTTGCCATGCCAAGGGCGAGGGGCGCGGCCAGGCGTGGCTCAGTCTCAATGCACGCGACGTCCGCGCAAGCCGCATGTTGGCCGCGCCCCTGGCCCGCTCGGCCGGCGGCTGGGGCCGCTGCAAAGGCGTGGTCTTCGCCGACGCTGCCGATCTCGACTATCAGGCCCTGCTCGCCCTCTTGACCGACCTCTCTCGCCGCCTCAAACACAACCCCCGCGAAGACCTGCTCTCGATCACCGGCGGCCTCGCCGGCCGGTGAAGTGGAATGGAACCATGTACACCCCAACCGTCAAGCAGTTCCGCACGGCGATTTTCCTTGTGCTTGCGTGTTGGGCTGCGATGCTCCTGCTGCCGACCGTCGGGATCGTTTCTTTCAGTGAGGACGCGGACAATCTCCGACGGTGGAACTACTATGACGCGGAACTCCCTTACTGGTTCATTCTGGCGTCGTCGGAGGTCCTGACCTTTGTCGCGGTGTGCGGCCTGATCGGCATGTACCGCTTCTGGTCGCTCTCTCGTTGGATCGCTGCTGCAGTCATCGCGATTGAGCTTCTCCTCGTGCCCTTGGTCGGCTTTGCCGTCTACTCCCCGTTTGAAGGAACACTGGTCAGTATCGCCGACGCCGCCCAGATCTGGCTGGTCGCGGTAGCCTTCCATTCTCCTCTGGCGGCTCGCTTCGAGCCCACCCATGACCCCGGCGACACCTGACACCGGCGAAGCCAAGGAGAAACGATATGCGAACAATTGCGACATTCCTCGTGTTGGCGATGCTGATTACCGGTTGCCGGAGAGAAGCTGCTGAAGGGAGAGGAACGCGACAGATGCAAGTTTCCAACGAAGTCTCCTCTGATGAAACCGTCCCGATGTCGGAGCGAGTGACCGCCGCCAAGCGGAAGCTGCGGGAGGAGTTCGAGAATGCTGGATTGGCCCGAGTTGCGGACGATGTGGACAAGCTGATGATGGTCTCGATCGGGCTGAATGCTAAGGCAGCAGCCGAGGGCGAACTCAAGCCCGGAAGCTCGAAGCTGGGCGGAACACCTGATCTGCCCGAGGGTACGGCCTGGCCGCAGTGCAACGGCGTGCCGATGGCCCTGCTTGCCCAACTGAGGTTGCAGGACGTGGCCCCCTACGACCTTGATGGACGGTTACCGAAATCGGGGATGCTGTACTTCTTCTACGAGGCGAGAGAGCAGGTCTGGGGATTCGATCCCAAAGACAAAGGGAACTGGGCCGTGATCTACCATGACGGTGACCCAGACAAGCTTCGCCCCGCCGTCCCGCCTTCTGGATTGCCCAAGGAGTGTCGTTTCCGAACGTGCAGGGTGACGTTTCACAATGAGATCGCACTGCCGTCGTGGGATTCCAAAGGTGTTGAGCGGTTGAAGCTGTCCGAAGAGGAGAACGACATCTTCGGAGACCTGCTGGATGCGATACGCAGCGGAGAAGGAGCTGCCCACCGCATGTTCGGATATCCCGACCAAATCCAGGGCGAGATGATGCTGGAGTGTCAACTGGCCTCCCACGGAATCGATGTCGGAAACTCGGAGGGCTACGCCGACTCGAGACGAGCAACTTTGGAGAAGGGAGCCGACGACTGGCAACTCTTGCTTCAAATCGACTCGGATGAAGACAACTTGGGTGCGATGTGGGGCGATGCCGGACGAGTCTACTTCTGGATTCGTCAGGAGGAGTTGAAGAAGCGGGATTTCGGCAATGTGTGGCTGATATTGCAGTGCTATTGATGCCTCCGACCACATGCGGCTTGTGCCATGATGAGAAGGAACAATTCAAAGGGCAGGAAAAGGACGATGCCCCCCGCAAACCGGCGAGCAAGACCTCACGTTGCCACGAGGTCTTGAACCCGGCCCTGCCCGACGACGACTTCGAGGCCGCCGTCGCAATCGCCCAGGCCGAGTTCGACAAGCACCAGCCCGATGTCGTGGTCGGCTCCAGCCGCGGCGGGGCCGTGGCGATGAATATCAATGCGGGCGACACGCCTCTCGTCCTCCTCTGTCCAGCCTGGAAACGGTGGGGCACGGTCACGACCGTGAAGCCGAGCACGGTCATTCTGCATTCCAGGGCCGACGAGACCCTTCCCTTCGCCGACAGCCAGGAGCTTTTGCGCAACAGCGGCCTGCCCGAGTCCGCCCTGATCGTCGTCGGCACGGATCACCGACTGGCCGATCCCGAGCCGCTGAAGGCGATGTTGGAGGCGGTGGAAAGGGCAGGAGGAACGAGGATGAGTGATTCTACCGTCCAGCCAACGACCACGACCGACCGCATCACCCGGTGGCTGCTGATCGCCATCGGCGTCTACAGTGCCCTGCTGGTCGGCTTCCTGAACCTCGTCATCCTCAACTCGGACAAGGCGAGGGACCGGGCGATCTTCCTGATGGCCGATGGGATGATCCTGCTCTGGATCATCGTCGGCGGCTCGCTCACGCCGATGCTCCGCAGGCGGCTGGTGCCCCGCATCGCCGCCATCCCCATCGACTGGCGAGTCCGGTTCGTGCTCTTCTGCACGGCGATGGCCCTGATCGAGGAGGTCATCACGACGACCATGACCAACTGCGCCCCGCTGTTCGGCACGACGCCCGAGGAGGCCCACATCACGGCCTCGACGAACTACTTCCACGTCGTCTTCTTCCACAGCGTCGTCGTGTTCGTGTTCATGTTCATCGCCTGGGCCTGGATGCTGTCCCGCTGGGACTTCTCGCCGCTCAAGGTGCTGCTGCTGTTCGGGATCACCGGGTCGCTGGCCGAGGCGACGCATCAACCCGACCAGCCTGATCGGCGGCTTCTGGGTCTTCGTCTACGGGCTGATGGTCTACCTGCCCGCTTGCACCGTGCCTCGGGATCGAGGAGCAAGGCCGCTACGGTGGTGGCACTACCCGCTGGCGGTGTTTCTGCCGTTTCTTGGCGTGATCCCTGGTGGCCTGGTGGCCACGCTTCTGCGAAAATGGCTCGACGTGCAGTTCCTTCCGGGCGTGGGCTGATAATCCCATGAAGATCCTCTTCCTCCACGATTGGTGATGCCAGGTGGTTCGGCGAGAGAACTGAAATCCAACGAGCCAAGACTGTCTCCACGTATTGTCGGCAACGCTTGAGGACTTGATAGCGAGGTAGAACGATGTTACCAAATGCAGGAATGGAGCAGAAGTTTCGTTACGATAACGAGAGGGTCTCGGAACTCCACGAGCGGAGTTTGGAGGATGCCTCGAAGGCGTTGCGGAACATGGAAGTGTTCTGCGGCAACGATTGCAGGATCGGGGGGCTAAGTGGTTGGGTCTTCGAGCAGACAGTCCAGTATTGCTTACAGCGGGAGCTTAGAGACCGGGACCTGCACCCGCAAATGGCCGAGCAATACAGCTTAGGCGGCAAAGCGAAAGCTGATCTTGCCGTTTGGTGCGTGACCCATCACCGAGTTGCCATTGAGATTAAACTGAGGGGCTTGTTTGGGCCGGATGAGGCGGAACGTTATCGACGCTACAAGGAGGCAGCGAATGCCAAGAAGTTGCAATACCTGTACATCACGAAGGGAGAGACGTATCGCCCCTATCGAGAGGGCATCCAAGAAGCTCTCGGGGTCGAGAACACCTTCTTCCTGGACACAGAGGGCGACTGGGAAAGGTTCGTGACTCGAATCGTAACGCACCTTCAGGATCTTCCAGGAACCATAACCGCCCCATGAAAATCCTTTTCCTCCACGGCTGGACCTCGACACCGGGCGGCGTGAAGCCCACCTACCTTGCCGAGCATGGCCACGAGGTCTTGAACCCGGCCCTGCCCGACGACGACTTTGAGGCCGCCGTCGCAATCACCCAGGCCGAGTTCGACATGCACCAATCCAACGAGCCGATTCCATTCGAGAACAGCCGCAAACCTGTTCCCAACGTCGCGCGGTCCGACAGGCCGGCTTCCTTGATGGCCTCCCAGAAGACCTCCCATGCGCCGATCTCTCCGCAGTCGGTAATATCGCCGGTGAAGACAATCAGGTTGGCCTGCTGGACGGGCGGTGTCTCTACAATCTTGCGAAACGCCGCGTTCATCCCCAATAACCGGCCGAACAGCCTGGCCTCCGAGCGGCAGGCGCCGTCGCTTCCGGTTGGGTGTAGGTCCGAGAGATGGATGATCCGATAGGGTTTCTTGTTCCATGGTCGTCGCTCGATGAGTTGCCTTCAATTGTTGCCATGCCGGCTGCCAGACGACAAGCCCCGCCGGAGCAGGAGATGAGACAGTCTTGACGCCACATGGTACGCACAACTACAACGAGAGAGTCGAGTGCGCTGCCAGATCGAAGAGGTGTTTGGCTCTTGGCAAGATGAGCGAGAGGAATATGCGTGAACGGAAAAAGGATCAGCCCGGATCGGACAAGCACGTCGCTGTTGAAACTTGTTTCCGCCGCGTTGCGGAGTGGGTTCAGAGCTGTGGTTGGATCGAGGTTGGGGACCAGGATTGGCAAGGGTTTGTTGCCAGGGTACTGAACGAGGGCGGATTGGTCTTCGAGCAACAGGGATGTCGAACGCTAGGCGAGGCGTTGTCGGCCCTCGACAAGGGCCTGGCAAAATGGCTTGAGGAAAACGGCTAATGGTTCGGAAGAGCGTCCGCAAGCCAGAGCATGCACTTGGAGCCGCCAGCGTCGAAGTCGTGATTGTCGGCAACAAGACGTGGAAGTACGCCGGTAACCGTGAACGGTTACGTACGCCGTGGACCACTCGGGTACGCCCGACCGCCCCACGCCCGCGGTTCATCAAGCCGCAACACCCCCGCTTCCTTCGTGCCTTTGTGACTTTGTGGTGAACCCTTTCAACTTTTGTGGTGATCCCCTTCAACCTGGTGCCCACCGCCCCGCGTCCGGCGCGGGCGTTCTCTTCAGTCAACGCGTAATCGATCCGTTGCACTTCATCGCGGTGGGGCCGGGCAAGAACGCTTCCTCGAATACGCGCATGTAGCGGCAAGACGCGGTTTCTTAAAGCACGGCTACCAGAACTGATGCGAGCTGACGAGATCAACGACGATGAGCACAAACGGGAAGCCTTGGCGAAGCTCACTCAGATTCGGGACGCCTGCGACGATGACTGGCTAAGGACCCTGCCGTTACTGGGTCTCCAAAACAACCGACTGGTGCAGGACCGCACGGGCGTACTTCTCGCTGTTGCGGAATCCCACTTCGTTGTGACTGCCGCCCATGATCTCCAGCAACTCGCTCGAGCTGAAATTCCCTTGTACGTGCCTGCCACCACGCCAGATCAGCCGGCGATTCAATTGAAGGGACATATTCACGGCGCGGAGGAGAATCAGATTGATCTAGCGATTGTGGAACTGGATGCTGAAACGGCTGAAACACTACGGTTGGCTGGGAAGAGATTCCTCCGAGTTACGGACACTGACCCCGATGCACGGCCAGTTCCCGGCTATTACGTCGTGCGTGGTTATCCTCTCGACCTCGCTGGGCGAGGTTTGTGCTATTCGGCGGCGCTTCACACCGGGAATTGGCCCACGGATTCGGACTACCCGTGTAATCCGACGTACCATCTGCTTCTGGAACACAGTAAAGCGGGGTTCGGCGACGAAGGCCAACCGGTAACTTCTCCACGTATCCAGGGGATGAGCGGGTGTGGTATCTGGCGTCTTACAACGAAGCCACCGAATTCTCTTACCGATTGGAGCCCAGAAGAAAGAAAACTCGTGGCCATTCAGACGAAGTACAAGCGCGGCACATTTATGAAGGGGACGTGGATTCGATATGCTTTCACCCTGATCGCCGATAGGTGCCCCCGTCTGCGGCCTGCGATGGCTACACTGTACCTTCCTCCCTCGAATCGATGAGGAACATGACATGGCGAGGAACACGAAGGACTCATGCCCCATTCCGTCGTGCGGCAAGTCCATTCATTCGGATCGAGCCCACTTTCAGGGGGTGCCGGCAAGCCGTCCAACGATGTTGCGGTGTGTCCTGTACGAGATGTACCTGCTGGCGTCGTCAGCCTTGGCGCCTGAAATCAGCTTGGCCCGATAGTCTTACGTTTCGCCACCCAAAGCTTGGTTCCTTCACCCCGAGCGAGCAAGTCAAGATCGCAGCTTTGATTAGTTTTCGGATTCTGTACGATTTCCTCTATAACGTGAACTCTGGCGACGACTTCAAATTTGGTGATTTTCAGGCTTTCGGCGCGGTGCGTCCGAGTGAACCGAGTTTTGTTGGCTTTGAACGAGGCGGAATGTTCACGAAGGAGTCGGTTAACAAATTCATCGCCCATCTGACATGGGCCAGGATCAACAAGCCCTCCTGTGTTCCGCAGCCCAAGTTCGCCGCAGGAATTGATGCAACGATTACAAATGCACGGTTATTGCTTGAAGACGCTCGTGCCTTCGTGACGGCCACCTGCGATCCACCCAACGCGAACGGAGTCACGCTCGACGACGATGGCCAGGGCTACCGGATGATGTTCGAAGAGGCGTTTGCGCAACTGCTCGCAGCTAAACCCTGACCAAGGGTCGGCGCATGAGAATCCGTTTCCTCCACGGCTGGACCTCGACACCGGGCGGCGTGAAGCCCACCTACCTTGCCGAGCATGGCCACGAAGTCTTGAACCCGGCCCTGCCTGACGACGACTTCGAGGCCGCCGTCGCAATCGCCCAGTCCGAGTTCAACATGCACCAATCCAACGAGCCGATTCCATTCGAAAACGGCCGCAAACCTGTTCCCAACGTCGCGCCGTCCGAATCGGCGCTGATCTTCGTTCGACAGAACCACCGGCCGGCCGATCCCAAGCCGCTGGAGGCGATGTTTCCGATGGTGATGAAGGCAGCAAGAGTTGAAGCAAGGAAAGCAGGATGACTCTAGCCACCGCGCCCCCACGGCGGCAGGCAACGACCGAGTGGCTCGGTGGCTTCTGATCGCCATCGGCATCTCGACCCGCGGAATCTCATTCGAGGCAGGAGTAACCCATGGTCTATAGCGAGTCGCTTGCCTGCCGCATCCGTCAGCACTTCACGGTGCGTCGCGGAATCACCGAAAAGAAGATGTTCGGCGGCATGGGCTTCTTGCTCTATGGCAATATGTGCGTGGGCGTCTCCCAGACGTCGCTGATCGTCCGCCTTGGCCCGCAGCAGGCCGACGCGGCAAGGCACCAGCCCAATGTCGTCGAATTCGACGTCGCCGGCCGCCCGATGAAGGCCTGGGTGATGATCGAAGCGGAAGGCGTCGAGACCGACGCGCTACTGAGCATGTGGATCGACCGCGCGGTCGACTTTGTCGAGACGCTGCCGAAGAAATAGCGGATTGTGCGGGGAGTGCCGCAGAGAACACGGCAGAGAGCGCCGCGCCGGCCTCGACGCTGAGAAACCCGACCGGCCGCGCTCACTCCAGGGGTGTGCCGGCGGCAACCTCGGCTTTCGCAGCCGCAATGTCCCAGTAATCCGCCGGTCCCCACTCCCGCTCGCATAATGCGTCGAGTTGTTCCACCAGGGACCCGATCGGTTGCCATGAAACCGATCGCGGCTCACCGGCCTTCGCAAGCATGCCCCGAGCGAAGTGGTTCGCGAGGAAATGGCCAATGATCCTCAAATCCGCGGACATGCGTCTTGAGAGATAAGGAGAAAACTCGATACATAGCAGACCTGCTTCGGACAGTACGCGCGTGCCGCCCTCCAAGACAAAGGGTTCTGCTCCCTGGACATCGATCTTGACCGCGGTTGGGCATCGCACGGTCAGCGGAAACGTGTCCAGGGGAACGGCGTCCACGCGGATCGTGTTCCACTTCTGCTCCTCCCATTGTCCTTCGCCGGGCGACAGCCGAATGCGATGGTCGCCCATGTTGTTGGGAGACAACTCGAATTCCAGGCAATCCGTCTTATGGAAGAGAGCTTTCTGGGTCAATTCCACATTGCGATGGGGGCAGTTCTCAGCGACATTGGCCGACAAGTAGCGAAAGTTCCTTGGCTCGGGCTCGAATGCGAAGCACTGAACCAGCGGATTCTGGGCGATCGGGATCGTCATCAAGCCAATGTTTGCCCCGATGTCGATGTAAGTGCCACCCGCTGCGCGGAAGAAGTCCTGGAACATGGTGACCAGTTCGGTCTCCCAAACGGTCTGAAGCGCAAAGGGAAGAAAGACGGCTTGGTCGTGAAAATCACCCGTGATCCGCCCCAGAGGGCTCGTGATCGTAAGACGATCCACATGGAACAGGTCGCACATTCGGCTGAATACCCGGGCACGCTCGTACACGTTCATGAGACGGAGGAGGTCCGTCACCATCAAATCCAACCGACCGTGCTTTTCGACGAGTTCGACTTGGCCGTCGAGCAGCGCTTGCCGGTGCCCCAGGGGAGCCGCTGCACGCCTTGGCGCAGCATCCGCCGGATGTGTTCCTTCATCGCTTGTCCCGTCGCTCCCGACTAGGGATGGTCGTCTCGCGCCGCGATTGATTTTCTCATCGTGCCGATCATTTTCAAGCAGCAAAGTCCGGATTTCGTTCCGTGCGGCTGAAGGACCACCGCCCGTGACTCGCACGGCCGGGCGCACAGCGGATACTTGCCGCGCATCGCCGTAGATCTTATCTAACAGTGCCTGAATGGCAATTTCGTTCCCGGGATAGGGATTTTCCCGGTGGGCAGTAACCGTTCACGGCCAGGGAAGCGGACCGGACAGGTCCATGTTTTCGGTGGGGCGTCGCGTGAGGTCGGTGCCTGCGGGCCGAAAACGGACCCGCGCCCGGCCGGCCTGTGAATAGCGCGCGGTGGGGCGGTCGATGCTTTGGAGAGCCACGCGACGCACGTTCAGTCGCGATCCACCCGACCCACGTGGTTCAGCACCAGCGGCTCGACACCCGCAGGCGGCTCCGGATAGCGAAATTGCCGAAGACGAAGCGATTCGACGCCGTCGGCCATGAGCACCGGACGGCGGTCCGGCTCCCGCAGCTCCAGCACCACGCGCTCGAGCGTCAGGTCGCGTACGCCGCGAACGTAGAAGCCCCAGGCCGGCAGTTTCCGGGCGTCGACGCCCGGCTGGCGTCACGGGCAGCTTCGCGTCGGCCGCCGTACCGCCGCCCGTGTACTCGATCTGCACGTCGCGGAACACGACGTCGGCGAACGTCGGCTCGCCCCAGCTTTCGACCGACGCGGCGGCCCGGTACACGCCGGTGGCTTTGATCCGCTCGAAGGTCAGCCGGCTGGCCGTGTTGCCCGAGCGGACGACGACGTGAAACGCGCAGCTCACGTCGCGCATCGTCAGGTCGCGTGCGCGACACGTCCTCCATCGGCCCCGGCTGCTTGTCCCAGGCCGAAGGTTGCAGGCACAGCCCGGCCAGCATGTTCGTCCGCTTGCTCGATGCGGTGCTCGAACTTGCCCGGGCCGTAGAAACTCGCACTTCGAGAAGCTCAGCCGCCGCGCGGGGCCGATCAGCCGCACGCCGTTGCAGGACGAGTTGATCGTCGCAGTTCTCCACCACGCCGTCTTCGATGTAGCCCGCCGGCGATGCTGTCGTCGCCGGTGAAGAACCGGCAGCCGGTGATCCGCACGTCGCGGTTCCAGGCCGCCGGCGAACCGCGGAAATGCACGCCGTCCCAGCCGCCCTCGAAGACGGCGTTCTCGACGCGGACCTGTTGGCTGTGGAAGAAAAGAAACGCGTAGTTGGCCGAGTCGCGGATCGTCAGGTCGCGCAGCGTTACGCCGCGGCAATGGCCCAGCAGGACGGTATGCGGGCCTCGCATCTTCTCCTCGCCCTGCGGATCGAAGACCTGGTTGCCGTCGATCACGCCCGTGCCCGTAAAGGCGATGTCGTGCAGGTTCTCGCCGACGATCAACCCGCGATGCCAGCGGCTCTTCGGCAGCTTCGGCTCGCCCTCGCTCGACTGAAACCCCGCATACGCATCGAGGTTCTTGACGCCCACCAGCCGCGCCCCTTCGGGCAGGTGCAGTTCGACGCCGCTGCGCAGCCGAAGCGGTGCCCGACAGACACGTTCCCGACGGGAAACGAGCACTCGCCCGCCGCCCGCTGCGCCGCAGGCGTCGATCGCCGCCTGGATCGCCGCGGTGTCGAGGACTTCATCGCCTGCGACCGCCCCGAATTGCGTCACCGGGAAATCCGCGCCGCTGGACACCGCGACAACGGCCAACAAGACCGCGGCAATACCGCCGCGAACGAGCGTTTGCATGGGGCAACCAGTCATCGGATTGGGCCTCGCGGGGGTTCACGTGTTACTTGGACGAATAGGCTTGTTGGACGCCACCACCGTGCCCTTGCGGGTTCAAGGCTTGATCTCGACCTTCTTCTTCCTTCCCGTGGTCCCGCTGGACTTCTTGGGCTCTGCGGCGGTGCGATCCTTCTCGGCATCGTAGGCCGGATTGGGCGACGGCATCTGCGCCCCACGGCGGTCCGCCACGCGTGCAGCTTCCCTCGCAACGACTCCGCCATCTCGGGCATCTTCCTGGCCAGATCGTTCTTCTCCCCCAGGTCGTTCCGCAAGTGATAGAGCTCCACGCGATGGTCCTCGTAGAATTCCACCAGCTTCCAGTCCCGCGCGAATCGCGCCGTAGGGGGTGGCGCCGCCCGGATGATAATGCGGGTAGTGCCAGTAGATCGCCTCGCGCGGCAACGTCAAGCGCGGCTGCTTCAAGAGCGGCACCAGGCTCATTCCGTCCACCTCGGCGTTGCGGCGCGCATCGCCCGTGCGCCGGCCAGCTCCAGGAGCGTCGGGCAGTAGTCGATGCTCAGCACGGGTTCGTCGCAAGTCCCGCCCGCTGCCACCACGCCCGGCCACCGCACCACCAGCGGCACGCGCACCCCGCCTTCATAGGTCGAACCCTTTCCCTCGCGCAACGGCGCGTTGTTCGTCGGCCCCTGCTTTACGCCGTTGCGATGCGACAAGCCGCCGTTGTCGCTGGTGAAAATCACCACGGTGCGCTCGGCGATCCGCAGCTCGTCGAGCGTCGAGAGCACCTTGCCCACCAACTCGTCCATGCTCGCGACCATGCCCGCATAGGCCGCGTTGTCGTGCTTCATTCCCGGCTTGGCGAGTGCTCGGAACTTCGCCGCATACTCCTTCTTAGGCTCCAGCGGCATGTGGACCTGGTACGTCGGCAAGTAGAGAAAGAACGGCCGGTCCTTGTGGGCGCGCAGGAGCCGCGCGGCCTCATCGGCCAGGCGATCGGTCAAGTACTGTCCCCGCGTCGAGGGCGTAAGTTCCAGAGTCGGAATCCCCCGCCCGCCCCGCTCGTACGGCCAAAAGTAGCTCGGCGGCTGCCCGGCTTCATAGCCGGCGATGTTCACGTCGAACCCCTGATCGGTCGGCCAGAACCCGCGATTGCCCAGATGCCACTTGCCCACGTGCGCGGTGGCGTAACCCGCAATGCGCAGTGCCTCGGCCAGCGTCACCTGCTCGAGCGGCAGGTGCTTCGTCCAGTCTGGCACGGCGAGCTTGGCGTACGGGCGGCGCGTGCCCCGCGATCCAATCGGTGACGTGCAGCCGAGCGGGATACTTGCCCGTCAGCACCGCGGCCCGCGTCGGAGAGCAGACCGTGCAGGCCGAATAGGCGTTGGTGAACCGCAATCCCTCGCGCGCCAGCCGGTCCACGTTGGGCGTCTGGTGCAGGTCGCTTCCGTAACAGCCCACGTCGGTCCAGCCCAGGTCGTCGACGAGGATGAACACGAAATTCAACCTCTCCGCCGCCTTCTCGGCCGCCGCTGCCGTGCTCGCTGCGGCCACCGCCACGGCCAGGACGCCCGCACAAGCCGCTCGCAAACATTTCCGCCGTCGCATCACTTGCCTCCCCTCGGTCTAAGAACCTATCCCCCAACCGCCGCTGCGGCTCTGTGCGGCCGGAAAATCGCAGCACCTCCCAAGGTTCTTGGATCGGCTCTAAGAACCTATCCCGGAACCGCCACGGCCGCCCTCCGCGGCCGGAGAATTCCGCAGCGGCGCACGGTTCTGGGATCGGCTCTAAGACCGCTTCCGCGCCGGTTCGTTTCCCGCTCCGATTCTAGCAAGCCGCTTGTTGCTTCGCACGCTTCCCATTCCCCAGGGTCGCTAGCGATTATCCTCCTCCGTGCAGGTGTGGCGGTTTGCCGCGCACCGCAGTGTCCATGCGCATGGCGAAGTGTCCACCGGCGTGGCGCCCCGTCGCTGCCCCGCCTGGTGCAGCTTCCAAGATGTCCTTTCCTGGAAGCGGCACGACCGCCCGGACCGAAGCGTCCGGGCAAAACAGGCAAAACTAGTGCCCCGACCTGATTCCTCACGGGCAAAAACAACGTGGACGGGGCACTGGTCCTCGCTCGGATCCGCCCGATCGCATGTCCCGACCGTCCGGGGGAGGAAGCGGCCGTTGAATTCTCCTCGGGCGGCAGCAACAATTCCCCATAACCGTTCACAGGCCAGCCGGGGGCTGGTCCATTTTTCGGCCGCAAGGCTCCGTCATCACAACAGCCGCCTGACCGAAAACATGGGCCTGTCCCCTTCGCTTCCTCCCGCCGTGAACGGTTACCAATTCCCCAGTGTCTTCTCAGTCGACAAACAACCCGCAAACCTTGGATTTCCGGCGATGAATCGATTCCGCGTCCTTGGATGGATTTCGCTATTACCAAGCCTGTTGGGCCTCGCATCGGGCGGGGCCCAGTCCTCCGAACCACGGCCTGCCGAGCGCTCAGCCAGCCCCCCTGCCGATAACGCGCCCCGAACGGCGCTGGCCACCTTCGGCGGCGGCTGCTTCTGGTGCGTGGAGGCGGTCTTCGAGGAAGTCGAGGGCGTGCTCTCGGTCGAGTCGGGGTACTCGGGCGGCCTGCTCCCCAACCCTACCTACCAGCAGGTCTCGACCGGACGCACCGGCCACGCCGAGGTCTGCCAGATCCGTTTCGACCCCGCCAAGGTCAGCTATACCACGCTGCTGGAAATCTTCTGGAAGACGCACGACCCGACCACGCTCAATCGCCAGGGGCCCGACGTGGGCACCCAGTATCGCTCCGTGATCTTCTACCACGACGATGGGCAGAAAGCGCTGGCCGAGAAGTACAAACGCGCGCTGAATGATTCCGGGGCGTGGCGGCGGCCGATCGTGACCGCGATCGAGCCCTTCCAGGCCTTCTATCGCGCGGAATCCTATCACCAAGAGTACTTCCGCAACAATCCCAGCCAGGCCTACTGCCGTTCGGTCATCCGCCCGAAGATGGAAAAGTTTCGCAAGGCTTTTCCCGACAAGCAGAAGCAGGCTCCCTAGCCAACTCGCGCGCGGCGTTCGGTAACCGTTCATAGCCCGCTTATGCGCGGAACGGCGTAACCGTTCCCAGAGCAGACTCGTAGAAGCGGCCGCTCGCCGCTTCGGAGTGTGCGCCCAAAAGCGAAGGAGAATCTCGCAAACGCGGCCTCTCGCCGCGAAGAACCCCGCGGTGTGAACTGTTACGGGAAAACAAGAAGAGCCCCGGTACCGTACCGGGGCTCTTTCAGCTTCGTTGCAAGAAGCAAGGGCCGTTCTCAGGCCGCAGGCCTTACTTGCCCATCTTCTTCAGGTTCTCGATGCACTTGCTGCGACGGTCTCCAGCGGAGTCGTGCCGCCGTAGCTCTCTTGCTCGACGATGTACCACTCGGTCTTGCCCGTGGTCTCGCAGAGCTCGAAGACCTCCTTCCACTTCACGTCGCCCTCGCCCACGGCCGCGCCCTTGGCCGCCGTGTTCCTTCAGATGGATCGTCGCCGAGCGGCCGGGGAACTTGCGCCAGCATCGCGTACGGGTCGCCGCCGCCGTCCATGCAGTTGCCGATGTCGAGCTGCATGATCACTTCGGGCGCGGCGTTGGCGAAGAAGATGTCCCAGGCCGTCTGACCGTCGATCTTCTTGAAATCGCCGCCGTGGGCGTGGTAGCCGACGCGCATCCCTTCGGCCTTGACCTTGGCGGCCAGCTCGGTGAACAGCTTGGCCGTCGCGAGGACCTTCTCCATCGTGCCCATGCGGTCCTCGCCCATGTACGGACACGATCAGGTACTTGTTGCCGATGGTCTTGTTGAACTCGACGGTCTTCTTCGAGCTCGTCGCCCTGGAGCGTGTCCAAGCCGGATGTGCGTGCCGCAGCACTTCAGGCCGTTCTCGTCGAGCAGCTTGCGGAGCTGCTCGGCCGTTGCGGCCGTAGTAGCCGGCGAACTCGACGCCCTGGTAGCCCATCTCGGCCACGGCCTTGAGCACGCCGGGCAGGTCCTTCTCGCAGTCCTCGCGCACCGATAGAGTTGGAGGCCGATCGGGATCTTCTTCTGCGATTTGCCCTTGCCTTTGCCCTTACCTTTGCCCTTCGGCTTGTCGTCCGCGGCCAGCAGCGTGGAATCGATTCCCGCGGCAGAGACCGTCGCCAGGCCCAAAGTCAATTTCAACAGATCGCGCCGTGAAACGTTCATGGTTCCTCCGAAGTTCGAGAGTGTCGAGAATAGTTAATGCCGTTGTTGACTGCGGAACAGGTAAGCGTTCACACACCGGCGTAGACGCGGCGGCTCGCCGCGTCTCTCACGCTTTCCTTTGGTTCTGCGCGAGCGCTCAGAGGCAGCGGCCCGCCTCTTGAGCCAGTCCGCCCTGTGAACGGTTACGTGGAACAGTTCAAAGCCTTCTGTGCCGGGAAACCGGGCTTCCGTGGATCGCCCTCGTTTCATAAGCAGCGCAGGACTCAATAAGGACTGCGAGTCCGCAGCGAACACCGGGAGCGGAGGCCGCCCGGCCGGCGGTCCCGCCTCAACGCGCTATCCTGATCGACCGGCCCCGGCGCGTCAAGATGCCCTCGAAACCGTGGCGCGGCAAGGCAGTGCTGAGCCGAAAACCACGGCCCGCCCCCTGGAATCGGCTTCCGCTTCACGCCCCAGCGATTCCGCCCCGCCATCCCGGACCCGAGATCGCGCCTTTCCCGGTTCTTGCGAGCCCTGCCGCGGTGCATGACAATGCACCACACTAGCGCGGTCGCCACGTCGCCGCGGCGATCCAGCCGGCCGCGCCTCCGCAAACCACAAGGAGCTTGCCCATGAGTCGTCACTGCGTGCTGGGGATCCTGGTGCTCGGGCTTGTCGGTTGGCTGCCGCTTGTCTGGGGCGGAGAAGCCGAGTTGGTTCGCAATCCCACCTTCCGGGCCGCCGCTCCGGAAACCCTGCCGACCGACTGGACGGCCTGGAATGCGGAAGTCGCGGCCGCGCAATGCCGCTTCCGCGCTACGCGCGAAGGGCTGGTGATCGACGCCCCCCAGGAGCCCTTCGCGGCGGGCGGCGTCTCTCAAGACCTCAAGGGCGTTGAAGGGGGCAAGGCCTACGCCGTCGAGGCCGCGGCGGTCGCCCAGAGCATCGCGCATCCCTATCGCTCGGTGATGATCCGGCTTGCCTGGCTCCATGGCGGCAAGCCGATCCGTCCCGCCGGCCTGCTCGTCCGCGGACCTGCCGTGGCCGAGGGAAAACTCGTCTTCCAAGACGTCCTCGTCGCTCCCAAGGAGGCCGATGGCGCCAAGCTCAGCCTGGAGGTAAAATGGCCTCAAGGGGGCTCCGTCGCCTGGCAGCGCGTCAGTCTTCGTCCCACCAGCCCTCCTCCGCCACGCAAGGTCAAGATCGGCACCATTTACCTCCGCCCGCGCTCCAGCACCCCTGAGCGAAACCTCAAGCTCTTCATCGATCAGATCGATGCAGCGGGCAAACTCAAACTCGACATCGTCTGCCTGCCCGAGGCGATCACGCTGGTGGGCACCACCCTCACCGGCCCCCAAACCGCCGAGCCGATCCCCGGCCCCTCGACCGAGAAGCTCGGCGATGCCGCGAAGCGAAACCGCATCTGGGTGGTCGCCGGACTCTATGAGCGCGACGGCCAGCGCGTCTACAACACGGCCGTACTCATGAACCGTGAGGGCAGGCTTGCCGGAAAATACCGCAAGACCCATTTGCCCCGCGAGGAGTGGCAGAAGGGCGTCACGCCGGGCCTGGAATACCCCGTGTTCCAGACCGAATTCGGCACCGTGGCCATTCAGATCTGCTACGACTGGTTCTTCCCTGAAGTCCACACGATCTGGGGGCTCAAGGGGGCCGAGATCGTTTTTGCCCCCACCTGGGGCACCACTCTTGCCGACCAGGAGGGACGCGTCGAGGGCGAGAATGTGTTTCGCGTCCGCGCCCGCGACAACGGTATCTACCTCGTCCCCTCGGTCTACGACGGCAGTAGCATGGTCATCGATCCGCTGGGACGCGTACTCGTTTCGAACCAGGGACGCGAAGGAGTCTTTTGGTGCGAGGTCGACCTGAACGCACGCGAGGATCTGTGGTGGGTAGGCAACTGGCGCGCCATCGGACCGCGCGACCGTATGCCGGACACCTATCAGCCGCTCCTCGGCGACCCGGCCAAACCGACCTATTGAGCTTCCCCATCAAGACGGTGCGTAACCGTTCACAGGCCGCCCGGCGACAGTCCCATACCCTCGGCCTGCATTACCGCGCGCCGGCGCGCTTGCCCACGCACGGCGGCCGGGTTATGCTGGCAATCCGTTGACATAACCCTGGTATGCAAGCCCTGGAGGATTCCGCGATGCAACGCAAGCTCGTGCACAATGCACTCCTCGTGGTCGTGCTCTTGGCGCTGGTCTCCACCGCCTCCGCCGCCGTCCGACTGCCCGCCGTCTTTTCCGACCACATGATCGTCCAACGCGACCAGGCCGTGCCCGTCTGGGGTTGGGCCGAACCGGGCAAAGAAGTAACGGTCAGCCTGGCGGGCCAGTCGGCTTCGGCCAAAGCGGGAGCCGATGGCCGCTTCAAGGCAACCCTTCCCAAGCTTGCCGCCGGCGGACCGCACGTGTTGACCGTCGCCGAGGCCGGCGGCGCGAGCGTCACTCTCAAGGATGTGCTGGTCGGCGAGGTCTGGCTTTGCTCCGGCCAGTCCAACATGGAATGGCCGGTCGCGGCATCGCTCAATTCCAAGGAAGAAGTCGCCGCAGCCGAGTATCCCCAGATTCGCCTGTTCAACGTGCAGAAGAAGACCGCCGAAAAGCCGCTGGACGATTGCCAGGGCAAGTGGGCTCCTTGCAGCCCCGAGAGCGTGCCCGGCTTCTCCGCGGTGGGTTACTTCTTCATTCGCCAGTTGCACAAGGATCTCGGCATTCCTTGTGGGATGATCGGCAGTTCATGGGGCGGAACGCCGGCGGAGTCGTGGACCAGCCGCGAGGCGCTCGAGTCGGACCCGAGCCTCCAGCCGATTCTGGCACGCTGGGCCAACCCCAAGCCGGACCAGGTCAATTCCCCCTATCGTCCGACCAGCCTCTACAACGGCATGCTCGCTCCCGTCATCCCGTACGCGCTCCGCGGTTCGATCTGGTATCAGGGCGAGTCGAACTGCGGTCGGGCCTACCAGTACCGAACCCTCTTTCCCTTGATGATCCGCAATTGGCGCGAGGCTTGGGGACAGGGCGATCTCGCGTTTGGCGCTGGTCCAGTTGCGCCTTACAAGTACGACAAGAAGAACGTCGGCACGACCTGCGCCGAGCTGCGCGAAGCGCAGACCATGACCGTGCGAGAAGGTGCCCCACGTGGGCATGGCCGTGACCATGGACATCGGCGACGTGAACGACATCCACCCCAAGAACAAACAGGAGGTCGGACGTCGCCTGGGACTGTGGGCCGAGGCAACCGTGTACGGCAAGGACGTCGCCTTACTCCGGCCCGATCTACAAGTCGATGACCGTGGAGGACGGTAAGGTCCGCATCCTCTTCGACCATGCCGCGGGTGGACTCAAGACCCGCGACGGCAAGGCTCCGTCCGACTTTGTCGTGGCGGGCGAGGACCAGCAGTTCCATCCGGCCGTGGCGGTGATCGACGGACAGTCGTTGGTGGTCTCCAGCGACAAAGTCGCCAAGCCGGCGGCGGTTCGCTATGGCTGGCGCGACGATGCCGAGCCGAACTTGTCCAACTCGGTGGGGTTGCCCGCTTCCCCCTTCCGCACCGATTCCTGGAAAGGCGTGACCGACGGGAACCGATAACAGATTCTTGCAGGGCGAACGGGCCTTGGTCTCGCCTTGTCCCCGACGTTTTGCGAGTATGGATGGACGCCGTGGTTGACTGCGGACCCGTTCGAGGCTTTCGGCGGGCGGGAAACCGGGCGGTGCGTCCCTCGCCTTTGGTGTACGAGCAGTGCAGGACTAAGAGCCTATCCCAGAACTACCAGGAAAAGGGTCCGCGGCCGGGGAATCCCGTAGCGTCCAAAGGTTCTGGGACCGGCTCTAAATATCTCCCTGGGAGAATTGCCATGCGACTCGATGTGTCCCCCAAGACTGATGTCCAAAGCGCCCTCGCTTTCCGTGGCGACGCCACGGCGAAACGCCCAGCCGCGCGGGCGCCGTCGCGCCGCAGCATTTGCCAAGTGTCTCGCGCCGTGATCGCCGCGCTCGTGCTCGGTGTCGGACTGGGCGCGGCTGTGGCCCGAGCGGCCGAGGGAAGCAAGAAGCCGGAGGCCGTCAAGAAGATCGTCTTTATCGCCGGCCCAAAGAGCCATGGGTACGCGATGCACGCGCACTACGCCGGCTGTGCCCTGTTGGCCAAGGACTTGAGCCAAAGCGGCTTGCCGTGCCAGTCCGTCGTGCATCGCGACGGCTGGCCTACGGATCCATCGGTCTTCCAAGGGGCCGATGCCGTGGTGATCTACAGCGACGGAGGCGGCGGGCAGCCTGCCGTGCGTCACCTGGACGAGTTGGGGGCCCTGATGAAGCGCGGCGTCGGACTGGCCCTTCTCCATTACGCGGTGGAGGTGCCCAAGGGGCGGCCCGGCGACTGCTTCCTCGATTGGGCCGGCGGCTACTTCGAGCAGGACTGGTCGGTCAATCCCTTCTGGAAGGCCGAGTTCAAGGCCTTCCCCGTCCATCCGATTACGCGGGGAGTGAAGCCCTTTGCCATCGATGACGAGTGGTACTACCACATGCGTTTCCGGCCCGAGATGGAACGCATTACGCCGATCCTCACCGCCGTTCCTCCCGAGAGCACGCGCCAGCGCCCCGACGGCCCGCACAGCAACAACCCCACCGTCCGCTCCCGCAAAGGGATGCCCGAGCACGTGGCGTGGGCCTACGAGCGGCCGGACGGGTCGCGCGGCTTCGGCTTTACCGGCGGCCACACGCACTGGAACTGGGCCAACGACAGCTTCCGCACCGCGGTCCTGAATGGGATCGTTTGGATCGCACGCCTTGAAGTGCCGCCCGGCGGAGTGCCGTCGAAGACGCCCTCCGTCGATGAACTCCTCCAGAACCAGGATTACGATCCGCCCAAAAAGTTTGACCGCCGCCAGGTCGAGAAGCTGCTCGAGGAGTGGCGCGGCGCCAAGTAGGGCAGCGCGGGACGCCGATCAGCCGGCGTCCAGGGTGCGCAACTGTTGCGTGGTGATCGACTGGGCAGGGTCCAACCCCTCTGCCTTGGCGCAGTCGAAGCTTGCGCGGGGCAGTACGTGCAATCGCCGCGCCCGCCCTCCTCGGGGCGAACCACGTGAAGCCGGCGCACTTGAACCGTCGTTTCGGTGCCGGCGGGATCGTAGGAAACGGATTGCGAGAGGGGCTCGTTCTCGACGGCGACAATCACGTACCACAGCGTGGCCTGAACGTTCTGGCTCTGCTGGTTCAGGCCGCGCACCACGGCCACCGCCTGCGCGTAGGTCAGACGGCTGTGCTCGGTTTCGCCTTCCGCACGCCACACGCAATTGGGCACGTCCAACGGCGACTGCGGCTCCCAACCCGTGGGCCACCAGATCGCGGCAACCTTGTACTCGACCGGCGTGCACAATCGCGCCCTGCGCCACGCCAGGCCCGCACTGCCCGGTTCGACGACCACCGCCCAAGATTCCGCGGGCGTCTCCGCGGCGCGCTCATTATGGGCCATTGCCTGGCGCACCGCGGCGAAAAATTCCTCGCTCTGGCCAAGGACCTCGCCCATCCGGCTCGGCGTCGGGGGAACGTCGTCCAGCGATCCGTGTTTCCAACTCGCGGGACGCTCAATCGTCACCACCTCGTACCGAACCATCCAGCACTCCTCGGATTGAACAACCGGGTACTCGACCGATGGTAGTATCGTAACACCCCTGACGTACCCCGGCAAGCAATCGGCACGCCCTTCCCGAAGGTCCACGAGTGCCCGTGCCAGCACAAGCTTCCCTTCCCCAAGTCGAGCGATCAAGAATCGCGATTCTTCCTGAAACGCTGTACTCACACGGTCGGAAGAATGGCGCCGTGCCGGCTGAGAAGCGATCGAACTTCCCCGATCGGCACTTGGAGTGGGGAGACTCCCTTCCGACAAGCCAGGACCGCGGTTGCCCCCGCCGCCTGGCCCATCGCCATACAGGAAGCCTGAACGCGAAGCGCCGAGTTGGCGGCTCGATCGCTGCTAATGCTGCGACCTGCTACCAAAAGGTTTCTACTTCCCTTGGGCACCAGGGCCCTGAGCGGAATGGTTGGGACCACGCCCCGCTTGAGCAGTTGCGGCTCCACACCCTTCCGATCGTGGAGGTCGATCGGATAGAACGAGTAGCCTACGGCATCGTCGTAAACTCGGCCCGACTCAAAATCGTGCCGGGTGATTTGTGTCTCTCCGACGATGCGATACGTCTCACGCACGGCGGTCTCCTGCTGCATGCGTACGATCCTTCCCCCGCCGCAGCCCGGCAGCGAACGAATGAACCGTAAGAGCCGCAGCACCGAGGCCCGTCCGGCGATGTTGGCTTGGGTCTTCGTGGCCGACGTGGAACTATCAGCCCCGAAGACATGCTTCGCATCGCGCCGCCACCCTTGAGGAAGCTGAGGAAGGGACGTTCCGAATGGCAGTAGTCCCCGTCTTGCAGCGCGCCATTCCGTAGCGCTTCGCGATATCGCTTCTCGATCTCCTCGCCGTTGAGTTTCGAGGCGTCGTAGCCGCCGAAGGAGAAGATCAGCGTACCCGGCTGCGGCCTCGGCCTCGCGAAGCCGTGGCAACCCGATCATGCCGACCACATCCGCGCCGCCCGTGCAATCAATGAGTTGGCGGCAACGGACGGTTCGTCTCAGGCCCTTGCCGATCGTCTCGACCTCCCAACCCTCTGCCAGCGATTGGACCGCCAGCGGCATCTCGTAGTAGCCAATCGCCACGCCAGCGCCGATGCACGCCTCCTCGGCCAGCGCCGCATAAAGCGGTCCGTTGACGCCGACTGCGTGCCCGCCATGCACCTTGTTGGGCTGCGAGATATCGGGCAGCTTGCCCCCATCGAGTTCGACGGCGCGAGTGACCAACTCCCAGCCGATCCCCGCAATGACTTGTTTTCCCCAGGCGTTGAAAAGGGCCGGCCAGACCACGCCGCCGACGGTCGTCGTGCCACCCAATTGGCTCCCCATTTCGACCAGCATCGTGCGCGCGCCGCTCGCGCCGCCTGCAACGCTGCGATCGTCCCTGCCGTCCCCCCGCCCACCACGAGTACGTCCATTTCGCAATGGGGAGCGTTGGATGACGCTTGCACCCAGGCGGGCAAGGCACCCACACTCACGGCTCCGGCGAGCTTCAAAGCATCTCGTCTGCGCATGTTCCTTGGCTCCTTCACCGAGGGTGGGTGGAAACCGGTCGACGTGCCCTCAACACGGAGATCAGTGCACTTCAAACTCTAATTCCCTTCTGGGCGGCGGTAGTCCCAGACAAGCAGCCCTTGGTAACCGGCGGGTACAAGTGCGACGTCGCCCAGGAGCCGGACGAAACCGGGGTGTTCGGTCAACTGCAACTTGCTAAGCAGTTTCGGTCGCCGAACGTCGGCGACGTCCACGGCCCATACCGAGCCCGAGTTAGGATTGGCGACGAACAGCGTGGAGCCAAAGAGCGTTGGCTTTCCGGACAGTTCTTCCCCGGGGATGCTAGCCAACCCGATTTCCTCCGGCGGCCGGGTGTCGCTGGCTGCGAACTCGAATAGTCCACCGCGGCCGACCACGAGCCATTTCCGGCCGTAGGCCACGGCGCCGCAGTGGGAGCCGATGATATGGGGGTAATGGAAGCCGGCGAAGCGCGCCCGGCCACCTGCTGCTTCATATTGATACAGCCCCGTGACGTGCCATTGACAAAGGACCGATTGATCCGCGGCCGGCGAAGGCGAAATAGGCATTCGATAGAAAAGCCCCAGATGCTTCTCGCTGAGTACTCTCGTGGCCTTGCCGTCACCGGTCAGTTTGATTGCCTGGAACTCGTCTTCCCCGACCGCCAGAAACGCCATCGAACCCTCATCTGCCAGGACGACTTGGCGAATCGAGTCGCCAGGAACCACGTAGGTTCCGATCTGGACGAGCTTGCCCGATGGCTCGACGTTCCACATCGACAACCCGCCCTCGCTCTGGGCGACGTACACCCGGTCTCCGTGAATAGCGATATCGGTCGCGAAGCCCGCCGTGGGATACACGCCGAGGCACTCGAGGGCCGGGCCGCGCCGGACGACGTGAAGTCCGGCCGTGCCCGCGGCGACCAGAAGCACCTCTCCCTGCGAATCGGTTCGCCAAGGTAGTACGGCGTGAACTTGGCCGAAGGCGCGGTAAGTGTGGCCGGGCTGCTCGCCGGCGGCTGGTTCCTCGCGCGGTATCTTCAGATTCGAAGCTGTCTCGGACGGCGCGGCGCAGGAACGCCCGGAGCGACTATGTGCAGATCGCTCCATGCACCGGCCAGGTAGACGCGATCGCGCACGATGGCCAGTCCGGCCAATGGGCTCGGATCATTGCGATCTTTCACGATTGGCAAGGGGCAGTGGGCCAAGCATCGCGGAGTTGCGGGATGGCGAAGATCGATGACAAACAGGCCATTGTAGGTATCGTGAACGAACGCGTAGTCGCCTGCCAGTTCAACTCCCCACATGTCCATTCCCAGCCGATATAGGGGTGGCAGCTTGAGACGCGAGAGCAATCGCGGCTGCGAGGGACGCGAAACGTCGAAAACCTCCAGGCCATGACCGTGGCCGAAGCCCGGATCGCCAGGAACTCGGTTCGGTTGGACACCAGAGTGGTGGCCCGTAGCAGCCACTAGAAGGTTCCCTTGAACCGCCACCCCGTCGCCATAACCGTCCAACGGCGCCCTTGCCACGACCGCCGGCTTGCGCGGATTCTGCACATGAATCACCGCAACTTCCCGGCTATGCCAGACTCCGGCGTACAGGTAGTCGCCCTGAAATGCCACCGACTGCGCCTCGCCGACTCGCACCGTACTGAGATGGCGAGGCCGCCTCGGGTCGGACACATCGATCAATTCCACGCCGGCAAGTCGGTTGGCCACCGCGGCTACGTTCCCCGAAACAGCGATGCCGGTGGCAAGTTCAATCGTGTCGTAATGGCTGGCCAAGACCGGCTGATCGGGGCTCCGCACGTCGACCAGGAACAAGCCGTCTTCGCGAGCAGTGACGTACGCGATACCCCGCTGAACCGCAATCTGCCGTACATGACCGAGGCCGGCCAACTGACCCTCGATCCGCGGTGCGTTGGGTTGAGCGAGGTCGAGGACGAATAGCTTGCCTTCGCCGACTGCATAGAGATGCCTCGCTGTGGCTGCGACATCCATCACAGGGCCAACGCCTGCACGGTTCAACTCCAGTCGGACTCCGTATTCCGGGCCGGGCGGCCGATGCGGTTTCACGGTCGGGTTGACCCACCCACGATCGCTGCGTTTTCCCGCGTTGGAGTCAGTTACGGCGTCGGCCGCATGGGCTGTTGACGCCATCGCCAGCATGACAAGGACAATCTTCGTAAGTCGATTCATCTTCGTACCGTCATCGATCATGGGAAGGGTTCCCCAGTGCCTCCAGCACAGCGTAGTTGTAGGCCCAGCCGAGATCGATCGTTTGGAGGTTGCGCGGACCGTTCATCCGCTTGCCGTAAGCCAGATCAGCATGAGGATCGACAAACCCATCGGTACAGCGGCGACCGAGCGTTTTGACGCGATCGGCAAGGAACCGATGATTGCCGGCTGTGCCTGGGGCATTCTTGACGCTCGCCGGCTTGTTCGCATGCTCGGTGTCCTGAGCCCGGCAAGTCGCAGCCAAACCTCCGAGAATCGCAACCATAACAGTACTCGTCTTCACTGGGGAGGATTCCCCGCTTTTCGAGTCGCCTTGGCAGACGGTCTTGTCGAGCATGTATTTCCGGCACCGCTCTCTCCGCACTCTCTGCCGAAGAGTCTGCCTACCCGACCGCGATGGCGCGCGAAAAGCTTGTAGGCCCCGTCCGCGAGCCACCGCACTCCCGGCCACGATGTCGGCGCAATCATCCAACCCAATCCCACGGCCCGATAGGCCTCTCGAACTGCTTCCATGCGGCGCACGACCGTGCCGTCGGCGCGGACCGCGTGGAGCACGGTGGAGACTTCCTCCTCCGTCAATCCGTAGGCGGCAGCGTCGAAACCCGGCACGGAAATGTCTTCCAGGGCCAACTGTCCTCGCCGGTCACGACGCTTGAGCCACTGCACCTCCCGCCGGCACAACGGACAGGCGCCGTCGTAGAGAATCTTCAACGGTTGCCCCGTCACTCCAATCTCCCTGCAAAGAGGAATCAAGAATCTGCAATCGTGGCGTGTCGGCAGCGTGGCAATCGTGGGCACCAGCGGCAAGCAATGCCTAGCGCGATTCCGATGATCGAGCGCTCCAATTGCCACGTGCCCGCCGAGGCCTCGAACCACGCTGCTCCCAAGTCCTTTCCCACTGGAATGTCGCGCGTGCCCGCCTCGCCACGACGCTGCAATCGCCAAACGCCTGGAGCCAGGTCGGTCACCAAGACGGCGGTCGAGCCGAAACCCGCAAGCTCAAGGGTCAACGGCTTATCCGAACGCGCACCGTCGCGGCGGAACAGCACCAATCGGTTGCCTTCGCGGCGCTCGACCAACGCTCCGACTCGGTCGGGCAGCTCCACGCGCCGTACGGGCAGACGAGCGGACGCTTGCCGGTCGGTGACCTGCATCACGGTCAGAAACGCATCCTCGCTTGCGGCGGCTTTCGGCGATGCCTCGATGCGCCAGCCGCCCGGTTCCAGGGATCCACGGCTCAGCTTGGCCGGTTCCGTGTCATTGGCGTAATTGGTGCCGTAGACCCAGAACTCCTTTCCCGGCCCGCCCACGCGCGACAATTGCAGGTTATCGGCGGTGGGCAAGAGCACATCCAGCGTGAGCCGGCCTTGCTGGTCGTGTTGCGTGCATTCCACGACGGCCGTGGTATCGGCCACGCGTGGTTCCTCCTGGGAGTGCAGCAGCCAGGACTTGCGGAAGTCGGGACGCGCACTCTCCACGCGGTCATACACGACCAGTGCCGCCGGAACTTGTGAACTGAGCAGATTCAGGAACACGAACGAACGCGTGAACCGCCGCACCTTCTTGCCGTAGGCATCGGTCAGGTCGCCTTGCAGCAAAGTGAACTGGGGCGTCCGCGGATCGGGTCCGAATCCGTGTGCAAGCACCTTGCCGGTGCGATACCCCTTGGCGGGATCCAACAGCACGTCCAACGAGCGGACCTCACTGCGGCCGCCCGGCAGGCGTTGGCCGCCGTCGTTGCCGTAGCCGCGTCTGCCGAAGTCCTCCTGGGGGTCGAAGACCAGCAGGCTGTTGTGCGCGATGGTGCGCCAGTAGTAGTTCTCGCAGTGCGGACTACCGTACTGGCCGGACGAGCCGGAATACAGGCCGGAGTCAATGGCCAAGGCACCCTTGGAGTAGATCTGAAATGCGCCGGCGTCGAGATGTTGATGGTTCACGAAGTTGTATTCGTTGACTTTCATCTCGGCGATGACCGCGTCCGCGCCCCACCCGGTGCGCGCCACCATCCAGCCAAACGGCGACCCGAAGTAGCGCGAGCGCGGCAGGTCGTCCAGCGGCTTGGCCTCCAACTGCGTGTTGCGCCAGAGGAACTCGAAGAGAGCTTCGCTCTCGCTCGCACCGCCCTGCCGAAGGAACTGCGTGAGCAACACGCCGTCGCCGTAGTAGCTGGCAGTGAACAGAGTGCCCACGAACTCGCTCCACGGTCGGCCCCGCGGCGTGCTGGTCATGAACGTGTCGCCCCCGCGCAGCCGCTGACCGTCCGGCCGCGTCGTGTACACCCAGTAGTACGGAACAAATCGTTGCTGGGGGTTGTAAACGTTGCCTGCCCCGAGCCGGTCGAAGATCCACAGCGGATAGGTGTCCCAACTGTAGCGGTGCGTCCCGTAGGAGTCGCCTTGGTGATACGCATGGCCCTCGTAGAGCCAGTTGCGAGCCGGCAAGTGCTCGCGGAAGAAGCGTCCCGCGGCCAGTTCGTACATTTCCGGAAACTCGTCGTAGATCGCGATGCCCGCCGAGATCATGTCGCGCATGATCATCGCCTCGGAACTGTGGCCGGTAACCGAGCCCTGGCGCGTGGGCGGATAGCCGCACTCCTGCGTCTTGGCCAGTCGAATCAACTCGGCGACAAACGCTCGCTTCTCGTCGGCCGTGAGCAACGGATACAGCCAGTCATAGACCACCGCCCCCGTGACCATCATCCGCCCGGTCTCGCGGCAGGCATCCTGCCGCTCGGCGAGCTGGCACCGTTTCAGGAGCGGGAGCGTCCGATCGATGATCGACCGGCCGAACTCAGGATTCGGGTCAGCCAGATACCGCACGGCATCCCATTCCACGCGAAACTGCGGCGAGCGGTTTGCCAGCTTGTTCAGGCGGTCTACCACTGGCTGCAACACCGGGTCCGCCAGCCGTGCCGTGAGCTCGCGCACCTGGACGGTGCGGAGATACAGTCGGGGATGTTCCCCGGGCGGGACGGGAAGACGCACGCCCTCGACGCTCTTCCAAGTGCATTCAGCCCCCGTGAGGGGCGGCGTCCCAAGAGCGGCCATCGTCCCAAGTGCGGCCATGAGGGAAACGGCGAAACAGAGCTTCGTGGTCATCGAGGGGCTCCTGCGCGGGGCATCGAGGCGGAATCGGCGCGTCTGGCAGCGTTGGCGGTAGCAGTCGGTTGCCGCCGGCATAAGGCGACCGACTCTTCCCCAGACGGTACGCCAGTACCACGGCTGCGACAAGAGGGCGAAACGGAATTCCCCGCCACGCGAGTAAGCTTGATCCCCAGCGCGAGGCTGGCTATACTCGCCGGCACCGTGCGGCACCCGCCGCTCCCCCGCGCCTGAGCTGGGGAAGCCCGCCGATGATGTTGGCGCAGGATCCGGGCGAGCGGCCCGCGCGCCGGATCGGTTATCGTAACACGCTGCTGGGAGCCACGTCTCCGAACTCGGATCGGGGACAGCATTCGAGGATTGTCGGGAGCCTCCATGCAACTTCAACCACTTGACTGGGTCATTATCGTCGTCTCGATTGCCGTCTGCTTCATCCCCGCGCTGTTCTTCGCTCGGCGGTCGGGAAAGGGCACCTCCGAATTCTTCGCCTCCGGCCGCTCCGTTCCCTGGTGGCTGGCCGGCCTTTCGATGGTGGCCACCACGTTCAGCAGCGATACGCCCAATCTCGTGACCGACATCGTCCGCCAGCAGGGCGTGGCGGGGAACTGGATTTGGTGGGCGTTCGTGCTCACCGGAGTGGCCACCGTGTTCTTCTACGCCCGCTTGTGGCGCCGCTCGGGCGTGCTCACCGATCTGGAGTTCTACGAGATCCGCTATTCCGGCAACGCGGCAAGCGTTGTCCGCGGCTTCCGCTCGATCTACCTCGGTTTGTTCTTCAACTGCATCATCATGGCCAGCGTGAACCTGGCGGCCTGCAAGATCGCCAACGTAATGTTTGGGCTGCCCCCCTGGCAGACGTTGCTTCTGGTGGGAGTGTTGAATGTCGTCTTTGCCGCCCATTCGGGGTTGTGGGGCGTGCTCGTGATCGACATGATCCAGTTCTTCATCAAAATGTCCGCCGTGATTGCGGCGGCGTACTTCGCCCTTAAGTTGCCGCAGGTCGGCGGGTTGCAGGGGATGATCGACAAGCTCTCGACTCGGCCCGGCCCCCAAGGGTTGAACTACCTGAACATGCTCCCCGACTTCACGAACACCTGGGACATTGCCCTGGCCGTGTTCATCATGCCCATCGCCGTGCAGTGGTGGGCGGTCTGGTATCCGGGAGCCGAACCGGGAGGCGGCAGCTATATCGCCCAGCGAATGCTCGCTTCGCGATCGGAAAAGGATTCGCTCGGGGGCACGCTCTTTTTCAACGTGGCGCACTACGTGCTCCGCCCCTGGCCGTGGATCCTCGTGGCCCTCTGTTCGCTCATCATCTACCCCAGCCTGGAGGACATCAAGTCGGCGTTCCCCCACGTGGATCCCACTCTGGTAGGCCACGACAGCGCCTACGCGGCGATGCTCAAGTTCCTGCCGGTGGGCTGGATGGGGCTGATGGTCGGGGGGCTGATCGCCGCCAATTCGTCGACGATTCTCACCCACCTCAACTGGGGCGCGAGCTACCTGGTACACGACTTCTATCGCCGGTTCATCCGCCGCGACGCGACCGAGAAGCACTACGTGTTCGCCGGCCGCCTGGCCACGGTAGGGTTGTTCTTGGTCTCCGCCGCGCTGACCTTCGTGCTCGAGTCGGCCAAGGCCAACTTCAACATCATGCTGCAAGTGGGCGCCGGCACCGGGCTGCTCTATCTGCTCCGTTGGTTCTGGTGGCGCGTCAACGCGTGGGCGGAGGTCACGGCGATGGTCAGTTCGTTTGCCGTCTCCATCGCCTTCCTCGTGTTGAAGCGGAATTTCACCGGCGTGGCCGAGGACCAGTTGCCCTTCTGGATCACCGTCCACGGCCAATTACTGATTACGGTCGCCATTACCACGGTGTGCTGGTTGTCGGTCGCGTGCTTCGGCCCGCAAACCGACCGGCGCGTGTTGGTCGAGTTCTACCGCAAGGTGCGGCCTTTCGGCCCCGGATGGGCGGTCATTCGACGCGAGGCCGGAATCTCCGCGGCGGAAGCACGAGCCACTGGCGAGAACATCCCCTTGGCGCTGCTCGGCTGGGTGGCCGGCTGCACCGTGATCTGGTCCTCGCTCTTCACGGTCGGCAACTACCTCTACGGTCGCATGGGCTATGCGTTGGCGTTGGGAGCGGTTTTCCTGGGGAGCGGATTAGCACTCCTGTGGGTCGTCAGCCGGCTCTGGACCGGAGCAACACCACCGACGCCGACGGAAACGGCCGAAGCCGGCGCGTAGCTTGTTGACGGTTGAGCGCACGGAATAACACCGCCGGCCTCTGCCCTTGGCCGTGGGGCTTGACTTGCCCTCAGGCCTGGCCCAGGGCGTGGATCGTCTCGTACATCGCCACGATGTTTTCGCTGGGCGTGACCGGCTGGAGGTTGTGGCAGGGAGCACAGAATCCAACGGCTTCCGCGGTAAATGGCCGCGCTCTGCCGCACCTCCTCGACGACGTCGTCGGCCGAGCCGAAGGCCAGAGTCTGTTGATTGTCGATCGAACCGTGGAAGATCACGCGCGCGCCGAAATCGCGCACGAGGGCTTCGCGGTCCATGCCCGCCGCGCACCACTGGATGGGGTTGAGTATCTCAATGCCCACGCGCTCGATAAGGTCCGGGAGGAACATCCGCGCTGCGCCGTCGGTGTGGTACATCACGTGAACGCCGTACGCTCGGGCCAGATCGGCCATGCGGATCTGGTTCTCCAGAAGAAAGCGGCGGTACATCGCCAGGCTGACAAGCGGTCCGTGCTGGGAGCCAAGGTCCTCGGCCACCCAGGTCAGGTCGATCCGGCCGCGTCCGGCCTCGAACACTCGGCGGTGATGCTCATGATGGAAGGCGAAAAGGTGGCCGAGAATGGCTTCCGCCAGTTCCGGCCGCAAGGCGAGATCCTCGAAGGCGAGCTCCAGTCCCCGCAGATACCCATAGAGCAAGAGCGGCTCGTAGCATCCGGCGTGGATCGGCCAGTAACCGTCGGCAGCGCGCACGGCCTCGGCGATGGGCGAGTAGTCGAAATCGTCCGCGCTGGGCCAGGGATAGGCATGCACCTCGTCGACATTTTCCACCCCCGCCAGCGGATGGCTGCAGGGCTCGTCGTACGTTCCGCCTCCATAATCGACCTTCCGATAGCGAATGCCCCACAGGTCGGCTTGTGGGTCCGTGGACGAGTGCGGGCGGCCCCAGCGTGGTTCGATTATCAGACGTTTGTCGACGTGGAGCCTGCGCCACAGAGCGATCTCGTCGCCACAGCCTAGGTCGACCAACAGCCGGGCAGTGACCTCGGGCGTGGCCTGATAGTCGGTCGGAATGCGATCCGGACGACGATTCTCCAGCAGGGCGAACCAGCGTTGGCGCGGCGTCATGGGCAACGGGCTTGGGGCTTGGGCGGACCCGCTACGACAAGGGAAGCCGAACGGGCTGACCCCGGGCCTCCAGGGAGCGGTCGATGGCGATGCATACTTCGTGGGTGTGATACGCGTCGGCGATATTGCAGTGCGACTCGCGCCCCTCGCGGATGCAGTCGACCAGGTGGTTGATCTCGGCGTCGAACGGATGGTGCTCGACGGCGCCGGAATCGGGGAGAATCGTCGGCGCGGTGGTCCAGCTCGTCTGACCGGGCAGTAGGCGTTTGGACCAGATGCGGTTGTCGCGAAGGCTTCCTTCGGTGCCGATCAGGTCGATGTTGAAGGCATAGGGGATGTCGGCGTCCAACAGGGCGGAAGTCTTGCCAATGGTGCCGTCGGCGAACTTGAGAATCGCCACAACGTTGGCCGGGAACTCATAGTTTCCCTTGAGGTTGTTGGCCACGGCTGCAACTTCCACAATCTCCTGGCCGGCGAACCAGCGCAGCGCGTCGACGGCGTGGCAGCCCGCCAGGAGCATGGCGCTGCCGCCGAACTGCCGAGTGTGGCCCCATTGCCAGCCGGGCCACGAGGGGGTCAGTCCGTGCCAATAGTCGACCTCCACGTAGAATAATTGCCCCACGGCTCCCGCGGCTAACAGCGACTTGAGATTGTCGAACAAGGGATTCCAGCGGAGCACGAAACTGACGACGGTCCGAACCCCCGCCGCCGCCACCGCGTCGCGCAACGCGCGGTTCTCCTCCATCGACAGGCACATCGGCTTCTCCATGAGCAGGTGCTTGCCGGCCTGCGCCGCGGCGATGCCCTGGGGCGTGTGGACCTGGTTCGGACCACTGAGGTTGACGACGTCGACCCGGTCGTCGGCCAGCACCTGTTCGAAATCGTCGTGGATGCGGCAATCCAGCCCCAGGCTTTCCACCAGTCGCTGGGCGCTTTCGCGGCGGCGGCTTCCGACCGAGACGATCTTCGCCGCAGAATTCTTCCGCCAACTGGCGGCATGCGCGTAGGCAACCTCTCCCGCGCCATGAATCGCCACGCCGAGCTTGCCGTCGATCATCGTTTCCTCCGCGGTCTTCCGTGGGTCGGGGTGTTGGTGCCGGGGGTCGGGTTCGGCGCCCCAGGCAAGCGCGTCGATCAGGATGACCGAAGACCGTGGTGCATACAAGTCCCCCGGGCGGCGTGCGTGGGCCGCCGCGCATGCCGTTCGTCGGCCGTACGGAATGCTTCGCCCCGCGCTACGGGCGGGGCGGGGCGGGCCGTCGAAAACCCGCGGCCCCCGCCGTAAACCGGCGGGACCGATTGCACGAGCTTCCCGCAAAGCGCTATACTGGGCCTATGCAACTCCAGGAAAACCGCATCGTACTGTCGTTCATGGCTCACCCCGATGACGCGGAGATGCTCTGCGCCGGTACCCTCATCCGCCTGGCGGAATTGGGATGGGAAGTACACATCGCCACTGCCGCGCCGGGCGACTGCGGAACGAATACGGAAAACCGCTGGGACATCAGTAGCCGACGCACCCGGGAGGCGGCGGCCGCGTGCCGCGGATTGGGGCGACCTACCACTGCCTGGATGAGCGCGACGGCTTCATCGTCTACGACAAGCCGTCGCTGCAGAAGGTTTACGACCTGTTCCGCCGCGTTGCGCCCACGCTGGTTTTCACCCATACTCCGCGCGACTACATGTTGGATCACGATCAGGCATCGCAGTTGGGCCGGGCCGCCAGCTTCCTCTATGCCGCCCCGAACGTATCGGGGCTGCCGGTGAAGCCGGGCTCGCGGATCCCTTACCTGTACTATTGCGACCCCATCGAGGCGATCGACCCCCAGGGCCGTCTCGTCGAGCCGACGACCCTCATCGATATCTCGAACCAGATCGACGAAAAGTCGCGAATGCTGGCTTGCCATGCCAGCCAGCGCGATTGGCTGTTGGCCCATCACGGCATGGATGAGTACCTGGAGGCGATGAAGCGTCATGGGGTATTGCGGGGTCGGCAGGCCGGGGTGGCTTTTGCCGAGGCCTTCGTGCAGCATCGCGGCCACGCCTATCCCAAAGACGACTTGCTGGCAGAGATGTTTCCCCTGCCGCGTGTCACGGTGGTCTGAGTCGGATGATCCGGGGCGCATCGGCCAGCCCCGTGTGCTGGCCGCGCCGAAGATTATCGTCCGTTCGCTCGGAGTGTCGATGCGGCCGGCGCGTGGAGGTTCGGCCGTCGGTCGGCCAGTCTGACGTCGGCCAGTCTGCTGCACGTTGCCCGTGAAAATCAAGAAGGCCCGAAAGAAGGAGACTGCTGCATGCCGCGCCCGATCTCGAAAGTTGCTCCCGAGTGGTGGGACTATACGACGTTGGACGGCGAGATTCTCGCCGATGCCGCAAAGCTTACGGTCAAGGACATGGCGAAGCTGTCCCGGCCGGGGTTTCAGGTGGTGATGTATGACACGCTCGAGGAGTTCTACCTTGCCGAAGCCCTGGAATACGTGGCGGCGTGGAGGCAATCGACCGACGACAACCCGGTCGGCATCTGCGGCCCGATCGGCCCTACGGAGCAACTGCCGCTGGTGGCGCGGATCGTCAGTGATCTGGAACTGGACGTGCGCAGCGCGCATTTCTGGGGCATGGACGAATGGGTGGACGAACAAGGCAACCCGGTGCCGCCCAGCCATGCCCTGAGCTTCGCGCGAGCCGATATGGAACTGTGCTTCAAGCGGATTCCCCGCCGCCTGCGCATGCCGGACTCGCACCTGCACTTCCCCACCGGCGATCTGGAGGCATATTCGCGATCCTACGACGCGGTCCGCTGCGCCGTGATGCAAGGGGGGCAAGGCGAAGTGAAACACTGGGCCTTCAACGACCCGCCGCGGCGCAAAGGACGTTACAAGGATGCACCGCCTTCCCCGGCGGAGTATCGCAAACTCAAGACGCGCGTCACCGAGCTGCACCCGATGACGATCATTCAGAACGCGCGGACCTCGGGCGGCGGTCAGGTGGCACTGGTGCCCATGAAAGCCGCCACCGTCGGACCGGTGGAAACCTGGAAGGCCCAACGCGTCTCGATCTGGCAGGCGGGCATGCACGACAACCCGTTTGGCATGCGGCTCACGGCGCTCTTGATCTCCAAGCGACTGCCCGACTCCTCCGTGCCCATGTCGCTGTTGGCGGACCATCCCGACGTTCGATTCAGCTTCTACCGACCCGGAATCGGGACAGTGGCAGCGGAAATGCACTAAAAACGTCATCCCAGAACTACCGCTGCGGCTCTGAGCGGCCGGAAAATCGCAGCACCTCCCAAGGTTCTGGGATCGGCTCCAAAAATCCTATCCTGGAACCGCCACGGCCGTCCTCCGCGGCCGAAAAATCGCAGCACCTCCCAAGGTTCTGGGATCGGCTCCAAGAACCCTATCCCGGAACCGCCACGGCAGTCCTCCGCGGCCGGAAGATCGCACCACCTCCCAAGGTTCTGGGATCGGTTCCAAGAACGTCGTCCCAGAATGGCGGGGCGGTAGCCGATCCCGCCCCGGGGTGTCGCCCCTGGCGGCCCCCCGCCGCGGCGCCCGAAAGGTGGGCGAGGGGCGGGGGGATCGCGCCCTCAAGACGGATTCTCCGGCATGGTCGCTCCGTCGATCGGCCCAGCAGTCCGGCGACTCCGGTTCTTCCGCGCTCGCGGATTCTGTCGAAAGGCCCATGCGGTTCGGGCGAAGTGTAGCCGCCATGTACGGGGAGGGCGAGATAGCCGGATCTCGGACCTCACGGGGGCGGGAGAAACGTAGACTCCATATAGGCGAAGTCCTTTACTTCCACAAGCGTTGGAAGGCTGGGTATTTGCGGAGTCGTGCGCGACGAGAACTACCATGAATCCGACAGTTGCTGAAGCGGTCGCCGACACTCCCCTGGCGGAGTTGACTCGCAAGATCGATCAGATCTCGACCTTGCCGCAGATCGCGTTGAGCGTAATGAAGGTGGCCGGCGATCCCAATGCGGGCGCGGCCGATCTGAAGGCGGTGATGGAGAGCGACGTTGCGCTCGAGTGCGCGCGTGCTCCGGTGCGTGAATTCCTCCGCCTATGCCATGCGGACGAAAATCACCAACCTCCAGCAGGCAATCGCCTACTTGGGCATGAAGCAAATCCGCAACCTGGCGATGACGGCGAGCGTCAGCCACCTTTTCCGGCAGGACGAGTGCATCGGTACCTACAAACGCGGAATGTTGTGGCGGCACCTGGTTTCGGTAGGGCTCTGCGGCCGTTTGATTGCCATGCGGCTGAAGTTCGCCAATTTCGAGGATATGTTCCTGGCCGGACTGTTGCACGACGTGGGGATCGTGCTGGAGGATCAGTATGCCCATCCGGCCTTCGTGGCGGCCATCCAGGCGCTGCCTGCGGCGAAGAACCTTCCCGACGTCGAGCGGCAATACCTGGGCTTCGACCATACGATGCTCGGCGAATGCGTGGCGGAATGCTGGTCTTTCCCCGAGCCGATGCGGGCGGTGATTCGCCATCATCATTCGGTTCCGATCTATCAAGGCGAGCACATGGCGCTCTTGCAGTGCGTCGAGGTCGCCAACTTGATGTGTTCGCTCAAGGGAGTGGCTTCGGTGGGCGTGGCGATGATCCGCGTGGCGCAGCCGACGCTCAACGGACTTGGTTTGACGCGGCAGGACCTGGTGGTGTTGAGCGAGGATCTCGACCAGGAAATCGCCCAGAACAATACCCTGTTCCAGATGTAGGCGGGAGCATGGAAGGAATCATCAGCAGCTTCGACGACCTCTATGCCAGCGAGGGTATCCCCGCGGATGCCAGCGGCAGCCTTGCCGTGATCGCGCGGTTCCTCGACTCGATGCATCCCCATCTGCTGCTGATCGCCGATCGCAATGGGGCGGTGATTGCCGCCGAGGCTCCGGGCGGAACGCTCGACAGCGAGGCTGAGTCGCTGGCGCCGGCGCTCGGAACGCACTTGGCGGCGGACGGGGGTCTGGATCGGCCAGCATTCGGCGCGGGCCGCGCGTGGCTGGCCTTCGGCATCCGGCTCTCCCGCGACGCCGACCGGGCGATCTTCGGCGGTCTGTTCCAGGAAGGTAGCGAGTGCCGAAAACGCCTTGCCGAAGTTCTTCCCGCCCTGACGCTTTCGGGCACGCTGGCCTGGCACCGCGTGCGAAGCTTCGAGGCGGAGCAGACGTTGCACACGCGGGTTCGCCATCTGCTGGCCGAGCGCGATACCCTCAAAACGTCGCACACCGAGTTGGTGGCGAAAGCGATCGAGGAACACCAGCAGCGCGTGTACGAACGCGAGCACCGCTTGGCTCTGGAAAAGCTTTACGAGGCAGCCGAGACGGCCAACCAGGCGAAGACCGAGTTTCTCGCCAACATGTCGCACGAGTTGCGCACCCCCCTGCATACCATCCTCAGCTTCGCAACCTTCGGGCTGAAGAAGGCCGTTTCCGGCGAGCGGAAGGACTTGTTGCAGTACTTCGAAAAGATCGATCGCGGCGGCAAGACGCTGCTCGCGCTGATCAACGATCTGTTGGATATCGCCAAGCTCGAGTCGGGTCGGGCCCGCTACGATCCCGTCCAGTTCGATTTGCGCGCTATCGCGCATTGCGTGGCCGATGAATTCAGCTCGATGGCGGACCATCGCGGCATCAGCATCCGGTTGCAGCCAACGGGCTTCGCGCCCATTGTACTGGCCGATCAGGCAAAAATGATGCAGGTGCTCCGCAATCTGCTCAGCAACGCGATCAAGTTCTCCCCGGATGGGAGCGTGATCGAGATCGAACTGTCGCGCGTGGGCATGGCGGTCCAGGTGGCGGTGTGCGACCAGGGAATCGGTATTCCCGAGGACGAACTGGAGACGATCTTCGACAAGTTCATCCAGTCCAGCAAGACGCGAACCGGGGCCGGAGGCACGGGGTTGGGACTGGCGATCTGCCGCGAGATCCTCTCCGGCCACCAGGGGCGAATTTGGGCGGAAAACCGGGCGGAAGGAGGCGCCGTAGTCCGCTTCGAAATCCCCCTGGCGCCTGCCAACCTGACTCAACCCGAGGTCTCCCGCTCCCTGTGACGTCGTGAGAAGAATCCGATACCTCCGAACGAATCGGAAGGAAGCTAGTGATGCGTGGCCGAATCCTGCTCGTCGACGACTGTGAAGTCAACTTGGAGATCCTCCGCGAACTTCTCCGAGAGCGGTACGACCTGGTCTCGTCCGCGACCGGGGAAGAAGCGCTGGAGAAACTCGCGGAATTCGGCCCCGACCTCGTGCTCTTGGATATCATGATGCCCGGGATCGGCGGCTACGAAACCTGCCGGCGGATCAAATCGAGTCCCGTGGGCAGCTTCACGCAAGTGATCCTCGTATCGGGAAAAGCATCCACCCCCGAGCGGCTCAAGGGATTCGATGCCGGTGCCGACGACTATGTCGTGAAGCCCTTCGACCACGACGAACTCCTGGCGAGGATCCGCGTGCATTTCCGCCTCCGGGAGGCGCTGGAGAAGCTGTGGACGGCCGACGCCCGCCTGCGCGACTTCAATGAGGAGTTGGAGCGGCTGATCCGCGAACGCAGCGCCGAGGTGATCGCGACGCGCGACCTGACGATCTTCGCCCTGGCCAAACTGGCCGATTCGCGCGATCCCGAAACCGGGGCCCACTTGGAGCGGATCCGCCGCTACTGCCGCATCCTCGCCGAGGAACTCTCAGAACGCGGCCCCTACATCGCGCAGATCGACCGGAAGTTCGTTGCCGACATCTTCTGCTCCAGCCCGCTCCACGACATCGGCAAGGTCGGCATCCCCGACTCGATCCTGCTCAAACCCGGCCGTCTCACGCAGGAAGAGTTCGAGACCATGAAGCAACACTGCCTGATCGGATCGCGCACGTTGGAAGAAGCGGCGCGGCGTGGAGATTGCGGCGGTTTTCTCGATATGGCCATCGACATCGCACGCTCGCACCACGAGCGATTCGACGGTTCGGGGTATCCCGAGGGCCTCGTGGCGGAGCAGATCCCCCTCTCCGCCCGGATCGTGGGCCTCGCCGACGTATACGACGCCCTGACGTCGGCTCGCGTCTATAAGGCTGCTTCCGAGCCGGAAGTGGCGCGCGTGATGATCGAGAACGACACCGGACGACATTTCGATCCCGCCGTCGTGGCCGCCTTCCAGGCGCGTGCCGGCGAGTTCCTGGCCGTCTACCACGAACTGCATGATGCAAAGGAAACGGTCCAAGCGGGGCAGGGACAATAACGCTCCCCGCTCGCGCGACGGGCGCCGGGACCGCTCCCCAAAGTGCCTGCCACGCGCGTTGCCCGGCCGCGGGATGGCCAACCCGTCTAAGAACCTATCCCAGAACTACCGCTGGAACCCTGTGCGGCCGGGAAATCACAGCACCTCCCAAAGTTCTGGGACCGGCTCTAAGATGGCTCTTTCAGTTGAGCCGCGGATCGTCGGGCAAGTTCGCGAGGTGGAGCATCGACCCGAGCATCGCCGCCCCAGCTTGGTTCTGGACCTTCTTCCACAGGTCGGCGGCGGGCAAGAACACGAATTCAAGGCTGGCCGGCACGGTGAGCCAGGCTCCCTGCTCGAGTTCGTTCTCCAGTTGGCCCGCTCCCCAACCCGAATGCCCCACGAAAAGACGATAGGGATGCTCGCCCTGCTGGAGGAGTCGCTCAAGGTTCTCCCGCTGGGCCGCGAAGTATACCCCGGGCACAATCTCCATCTCGGCGAGCGACCGGTCGCTATGAACCGCCATGAGGGGACCGGCCACCGGTCCCCCGACGTGGATCGGCTCCTCGCTCTCGCACGGAGTGTCGCTGACCTTCTCCCAGCAGTCGCGCACGGTGCTATCCGCGGGCCGATTGAGCACGACGCCGAAAGCCCCCTCCTCGTTGTGATGCACCAGCAGCACCACGGTCTGGACGAAGTTGGGATCGGCCAGATAGGAGGAGGCGATGAGGAAATGGCCTTTGAGCGACATCATGGCACGGACCTCCGCCCCGACTGAACGCACAGACGCAATAGTCCGAGTCTGACCAAGGGGGGCCGGTTTTTCAAGTGACAGGACTGCCGCCGAGTGCGCCGCTTCGCTGGGCACCAGAGGTCATTATGTGCGAGGGAATCGCAGGGATCCTTCTCCCCGTTGGACCATACTATTCTATCGCTCGACCATGCTCGGGGAACCCCCGAGCCCGGCTCGTCGGCCGGGGCCCGAAGGCCCTCGTCAGAGGACGGTCGGCGGAAAGATCTGAGCCCCCCGCTCGGTCTGGTTGCGCGAAGCGACGCACCCACCCGCCACATCGCAGAAGAGTCGAACTCAACGCGGTCGGCTGTGACAGAAAGGTGGTCGTCATCTGTTTCACACCTTCGCCGGTATACCGCGCCGTGTCGCTCGGTATCGGGGATGTAACAGTTCACGGGCCGTCCGGGAACCGCTCCATTTTTCGGCCGGAAGGCTCCGTCAACACAAGAGACGCTGGACCGAAAACATGGACCCCTTCTGCTCGCTTCCCCGTAGTAATCAGGCGAAGGGGCCGCGAGCGGTCTTTCAAATCCCCCATCGCGAGCGGTATCATGGTCGATGATCTCGTGGTAGAACGATTCCACGGGCCGTTCGGTTCGCAAACCGTTCAGACGGGGTTGGTCCCTCCCCTTCCCTCGACTCCCGCGACGTACCGACGGGGCGGAGTGCGTCGTCCCGGGACCGGCAGAAGCATCCGCATCGTTCGAGCTGGCAGGAAGATTGGTGTCTGTGGCCATGCAGGGCAACTCGAGCAGACCGCTCAAGGTCGCGCTGGCTTCTACCGAGCCTCAGTGGGGAGGCGGTGAAGAACAGTTGCGCTTGCTGGCTACAGGGTTGCGCTCGCGGGGCTATGCGTGTACCATCTTCGGCCGCGCCCAAGGCGAAGTGCTCCAGCGTATGGCGCAGGAGGGGTTTGCCACGTTCCCCTTGGCACGCAGTCCGATCGCCTTGGCGCGCGTGCGCTGGCAGCTTCGGCGTCTCCGCCCGGATGTGCTGCACTACAACGACTCCCATGCCCTTTCAGACGTCGGGCTGGCTGCAATCGGGCTGCCGATCCGTGCGCGCATTGCCTCGCGCCGCGTGGGTTTTCCCTTGCACTCCACGATCCATTTTCGCCTCTTCGCGGATCGCGCGGTTTGCGTGTCGCGAGCCACGGCTGACACGTGCCGCCAGAGCGGTCTGCGCGAGGGGATGCTTCGCGTGGTGTACGATGGCGTCGATGCCGAACGCATCGCCGCCGGAGACCGCGCCCGCGGCCGTCGCGCGCTCGGCCTCCCCAGCGACTGCTCGATGCTGCTGACGGCTGCCAAGCTCACGCAGTGCAAAGGGCACGACTATCTTCTCGAGGCGTTGCCCCAAGTGCTGGCGCACCATCCGGCTGCGATAAGCGTGCTGGCGGGCGACGGCGAACTGCTCGATACGCTGCGCGCCCAGGCAACTCGCCTTGGGATCGCCGACCGCGTATGGTTCGTTGGGCACCGCCAGGACGTGCCGGACCTGATCGCCGCTGCCGACCTGGTCGTGCTCCCCTCGCATACTGAGGGGCTCTGCTCCACACTGATCGAGGCGATGCACGGCGGTCGGCCGATCGTGACCACCACGGCGGGCGGCATCCCGGAACTGATGGGAGACGATGAAACCGCGGCCCGCTGCGCGGCGTGGCTGGTGCCGCCGCGCGACGCCCACGCGCTGGCCGAGGCGATTCTCCTTGCCTTGTCCTCGCCCGAGCGGTGCGATGCCCTCCGTCAACAAGCCTTGCGCCGCGCGCAGCAACGCTTCACGGCCGATCGCATGGTCGAGGCCACTCTGGCCGTCTACGGCGAGGTGCTCGAACCGGCAGGGGCAGTTGCCAGGGAAAACGGCCGTTGAGCGAAGCGGCGCCCCTTTAGGCGGCGCAGGCCGTGCGCGGCTGCTTCAGGAGCTTGACGACCTCGGTCAGCACCATATCGGGAGTCAGGTCGCGCATGCACTTGTGATGCCCCAGGGGGCACACCCGATTCTGGCAGCCGATGCACTCCAGGTCGAGCCGCAGGTCGATGGCCAAGACCGTGGGATTCTCGCTCCAGATCGGCAACGTAGGGCCGCGCAACGTGATTACCGGCTTCCCAAAGGCCGCGGCGACGTGTCGGGGGCCGCTGTCGGTGGAGATCATCAGGCGGCTGCGGCGGATGCACGCCTTGGCCGTCCCCAAATCGAGCGGCATTTCGGCCATCGAGAAGACCCGCGCATGACCCGCCAGACGCACAATCTCCTCGGCGATCATCCGCTCCTTGGGCCCGCACATCACCAGAATGTCGTGGTCCAACTCGTCGGCAATCTGATGGGCAAGTTCGGCGAAGTGCTCGCACGGCCAGAAGCGAGCCAGTCCGTTGGCGCTGCCGGTATTCAGGGTAATCACGCAGCCGTCCGTGCGTAGCCCCAGATCGTCCCAGACCCGGTCCGCCGATTGCTCGTCGCTGGCCACGGTGGCAAGTTCGAGCCGACGCGACTCGGGGGGACAGCCGACCGCTTCCGCGATCTTCAGGTAGTAATCCACCATGGGGCATTCAGTAAGATTACCCCGCACCCGGGGGGTCTCAAGCTTCCGCGTCAACAAAGGTCCGCGGCCGTACCGGCTATAGCCGATGCGCTGCTTGGCCCCGCCCAGCCGAGCGACCACCGCCGATCGCAGGGAATTCGGGAGCAGCAGGGCGATGTCGATGCGCTGGCGTCGCATCCGGCGCACCAGGGCCCAGTGGCGAACTTCCTGTTGCTTAGCTCGGGGATTGAACGGCCATAACTCGTCTAGCCAATCCGTGCCGGCAAGCACCTCCATGAGGTGCGGCCGTACCACGCCAATCAGACGAGCATCGTGCCCAAAGCGGCGCCGCACGGCGCGAAGCATCGGGGTTGCCATCACGAGATCGCCCAACCAATTCGGCAGAAAAACGCAAACGTTCATCGGGGGGTACACGGGACCAGGAGTTGACGAGTCGTACCTGCGAATCGTTTGCAGCGGCGGAGCTTGCCCTGAATGCTTCCCCAAGGAAGCACAGGGCAAACGCCGGCGAGGTCTGCAATCTGGGGCAATTGCGGGGTGCGGGCACGCGAACCATCCAATTCGCCCGCTCCCTTCAAGTTGCCCTCAGGGCTTGGGAGGATACTTCGACTGCGACTTCCGACCAAGGCCAATTTTGTTTCCCCTCGTGCCGCAGCCGCTCGCCTCCCAACCGCGTGTAGTGGCGCTGCCACCGGACCTCTCCGGGCGACGCCACGATCACGGCCGGGGAAGTACTTCGGCAAGCTTGGCCTCCAACGCCTCCGCCCCACGAAGGAACTCCAGCGCGATGGTCACGGCCCACAGCGGCCGATTGCCGAGTTGATCGACGGCAAGCTTGACGAGATCTTTGTGCGTGCACAGCACCGCTGCGACATCGAGCTCGCGGGCCCAGGCGATTAGCCCTTCGACGTCCGCCCTCGCGTAGCGATAATGATCGGCAAATTCGCGGAAGGCGATAACTTCGTAGCCGGAAATTTCTAAAGTGCGGCGGAACCCCGCCGGATTTCCCACGCCACAGAAGGCGGCCACGCGCTTTTCGGCCAGGCTCGCCAGCGGTCGCTCCGTGCCGCTGGCGTTCCGCAAGGCTCGAGGCGCGTGAATCGTCTCTGCCCAAACCGCTGCCGGTGCATGGCGGTGCACTTCCTGCCGGATGGCCTCTCGCCGCTCCGGCGAGATCAGATCGGCGCGTGCCAGGGCGACTACATCCGCGCGCCGCAATGCTTGGGGCGGTTCCCGCAAGGTGCCGCGCGGGAAGACGTGGTCGAAGCCCATCGGTTCCAGGCTGTCCAAGAGCACCAGGTCCAGGTCGCGCCCGATCCGGCGGTGCTGGAAGGCGTCGTCGAGCACGATCACCTGGCAATCGAACTGTTCGAGGGCCATTTGTGCCGCGGCCACCCGGTCGGGGTCCTGCACGTGGGGGACGTCCGGAAGCCTCTCTTCCAGCTCCATTGCCTCGTCGTTCTGCGCCCCGGACTCGGCCCCGTAGCCGCGGCTGATGATCGTAACCCGAACCCCTCGGCTGCGAAACCAGCGGGCAATCCATTCCACCATCGGCGTCTTACCCGTGCCCCCAAGGGTCAGATTGCCCACACTGACAACGGGTACGGGCACACGATGGACCGTGCGTCGGCCGCGGTCGAATTGTCGGTTGCGCCAACCGACGGCGAGGCGATACGGGCCTTCGGCCAGGCCCAGGCCCAGGCGCAGCAGGGCGGGTACGACGCCCCGCCGACGCCCGCTTACCAACTCGCGAAACTCGGACGGAGTGAACACTCGGCCTCCCACCAATCTCCACCAGTTTGCCACGCCTCTCAAACTCCCGCACCCGGCCCGGCAAGGCTCCTAGCGTAGCTCGCACAACGGTCTTACGCCACGGCATCTCGGGCTCAGTCTCTCGGTTTACACGCGTGAGGGAGTGGGACTCTTGGTCTGACACTCCACTTCGCTGGCCAGCGGAAGTTCGAGGCAGAAACAGGCTCCGGAGGATTCACTCCGCTCCCAAGTGAGTACCGCACCCATATCCCGCGCCAACCGGCGGCTCAAGGCCAACCCCAGGCCGATCCCGGGTGCCGAGTTGGCCGCTTCGTGCGCCGACTTGGCAAAGGGGCGGAAAAGCCGCCGCGCGGCGCGGCCCGTGATTCCTGGTCCGTGGTCGCGCACTCGGATCCGCACCGCGTGATCCTCCCGTTGGACCGTAAGGTGTAGGCGTGGGTCCTCGGCCGCCGCCGCGTACTTGCAGGCGTTGTCGACGAGATTGAAAAGAATCTGTTCGACCGCCGAGGGATTGACGCACACCACTGCGGCCAGGGCGGCGGGCTCCGCCTCGTGGACCAATTGCATGCTTGCCTGGGCGGCGCGATCGGCCAGGCGTGGCTCGACGTTTTCCAGCATGCGTCCCACCGCCACCGCCTCCACGCGCGCTCCGCGGCGGCCTCGTTCGAGCCGGGCGTACGCCAGCACGTTCTCGACCAGATGGCTCAAGCGGGATGCCTCGACGCGCAGCGTATCCAGATACTCCTGCTGGCGGCGAGCGTCGGGAACCATGCCGGAGGTGAGCATCTCCGTGTACATGTGGAAGGTCGTCAAGGGCGTCCGCAACTCGTGAGTCACCGCCGAGACGAAGGCCGCGCGGCGTTCGCTCAACCGCATCACCCCCGCCAGAAGTAGTGCCACGGCCGCCGCGGCCAGCAGCATGCAGACCCAGGCAATGCGCAACGTCACGCGGACCGGAGAGAGCTTGGCAGCAGCGTTCGCAGCCGGCCCACCGGGAACGAGTCGAGCCGGCAAGCTTGCCAGCAGTCGCGCCTCGCCGCGAGGGGCCGAGTTGACGACAGGCTCCAGCTCGGCGTCGGGCAGAAGGTCCTCGACCGTATCGAGGAGCGATCGCTTCAGTCCCGGCCAATCGACCAGGCACCCCTGAACGTAGCACTGGCCGCCCACCGTCACTCGCCGCGCCAGCGCCAGGTTCCCGTCGAGCCATAGCGGATTCATCACCACGCCCGCTACGTCGGTCTCGGCCCACGAGGGCTCGATCAGGCGGTTGGCGCCCAGGATCGCCTCCTGCTGCTGCGCTAAGTAGTTGGTCACCACCTGGCTGCGCTGCGAAAAGTCCGTCTGGCTGCTCACCCGGCCTTGGGCCGAGAAACTTGGCTGCACTCGGTCTTGCCTCGCTTCGGACCGGGCGCGGCGGGTAATGACCATTTCCGGCGAGCGCGCAGGTTCCGGCGGAAGCAGGGCCATCAGACGCGAACGATCGGTAAGGACTCGCAGCCTATCGAGATGCTGGCGCGCCGTCGCAACCGCCTGCGGACTGAGGTAGCGCGGCGTGGCCAGAGCGCTGTTTCCTTCGAGAGGAACGCAGGGCGAACTGAGGGTGCCGTCGGGAGCGAACTGGAAGTGTACGAGCAGGAAAGGCGAAACTCCCGCCAGAAGCGGGGAGGGTGCGAGTTTCTCGCCTTGGTCGCGGTTGGGATTGAACATCCGGCCGTAGGACCGCTCGACCGGCAGGAAGGTGCTGTAGACGAAATAAGGTCGGGCACTCTCTTGGGCGAGGATGGGCGCGACGGCGGAATCCATCCGCCACAGGGCGAGCCGAATGCTCTCCTCCAATCCCGCCTGGTTCCGCGCTTCCGTCTCGGCCTCGTCGAGCCGCATTGCCATCAGGCTCACCCAGGCCATCGCCGAGAGCACGACCGCCAGGCACAGCAGGAAGATCAGCCAGAGGATACGAGTTCGAATCACGGCGATTGCTGGGGGCGGTTGGGAGGGCACAACGAGGAGTCGCCGCGCGCGAACATGTAGCCTTTGCCCCGTACCGTCAGCAGGATCGACGGCCGGTTCGGATCGTCGCGGAGCTTCTCGCGGAGTCGGGCGACGTGCATGTCGATGGTTCGCGTTGCCAGCCCCTTGGGGCTGATCCGCCACACGTGAGCGAGGATTTCGTCGCGCGTGATCGCTCGACCGGGATTGGTGGCCAGGTAGTGCAGCAACTGTGCCTCGCGGTCGGAAAGCTCTTCGCGCAAGCCGTCCTGGAACCGGACCTCGCGCCGCGCCAGGTCGATCTCTCCGCCGGGAATCTCAACCCTGGCCAGGTCGAGGGGTCGCTGGGGAGAGCGGCGCAGCACGGCCTCGATGCGCGCCAGAAGCTCCTTCACGCTGAAGGGCTTGATCACGTAGTCGTCGGCTCCGTCGTGCAGCCCCCGCACGCGGTCGTTCTCGTCGCCGCGCGCGGTCAGGATGATCACCGGCAGGGTGGGATGGACGCGGCGAACTTCCTTGAGAATGTCGAAGCCATCGCCCCCCGGAAGGATGAGGTCGAGCAGGAGCAGGTCGTACTGCGCGGTCATCGCCAGGTCCAGTCCCCGATCGCCGCGCGCCGCCTCCAGCGTGCGGTAGCCGGCGAAGTGGAGGGCATCGACGATTCCCCGGCGGATAGCGGCGTCGTCTTCGATGGTCAGGATCTGCTCGGCGGCCATAGCGCGCTCCTCGAACGCCCCCGGGGCGGTGGCGGTCATCCTTCCAGTGTAATCGGTTGCCCGACTTCTGGCTGTAACCGGCATGTAACGGGATGTGGGGCGGGGAACTCGGGCATGTGGCGTTGCGCCATACATGCGGAAACCGTCGAGATCGGCTTGACTTTGAGACCTGCTCTCAGGTACAAGGCCCCAACAGAAACATCTGGAACCGTATTTCCGGCCCCCCCGATTTCCCGGCGTGAACTGAGACCACTATGGCGATGCGTGAAGAGTTGGAGCGCGATGGTAATTGGCTGTTCCGCTGGAGAAGCTATCTTCCCCTTCTGTTGGCGGTACCGATGGTCTTGGCCATGCAGCAGCCCCACTATCTCAGCCAGCGCCCCGAACGCCTCGAACTGTGGTCGCTCGTATGCCTGAGCGTTTCGCTTTTGGGTCTGGTGGTTCGTGCGGCGGTCGTGGGATATGCCCCGGTGGGCACCTCGGGTCGGAACACCAAGACCGGTCAAAGGGCCGACGTGCTCAACACCACGGGCATGTACAGTCTCGTCCGCCACCCCCTGTATCTCGCCAATTTTCTGATGTGGATCGGCGTCTCGCTGTACTGCATGCTCTGGTGGCTCACCGCGCTGTTTGCCCTGATCTTCTGGCTCTACTATGAACGGATCATGTACGCCGAGGAGGAGTTTCTTCGCCGCCGCTTCGGAGAGGCATATTTGCAGTGGGCGGATCGTACTCCGGCGTTCATTCCCAAGCTCGGCCCCTGGGTCAAACCCGAGTTGTCTTTCTCCCCGCGAAGCGTGCTCCGCCGCGAATACCCGGGCCTGTTCGCCACGATCGCCTGCTTCTACGGCATGCATTTCTACGAGCACGTATTCCTCGAACATCGTCCGGACATCGATCCAATCTGGACGGGGATCTTCATCTTTGGGCTCGTGGCCTTCTTGGGACTTCGCCTGATCAAGCGTCGCACCAACCTCCTTCTGGTCGAAGGAAGGTAGGCGAACGCGCCAGCGGGCGTGCGGCTTGACACCTCGGGGGCGGCGTGTTGAAATGAGGCCGTTTTTCCCGCCGACCGAGCCGCCGACCGAGCCCTTGTAAAGCGCTCCCTTCGACACCTTCACGCCCTGTGCCCCGGGCTTTCCGGACCGCATCGTGTGCCGCGCCGTGGGGTGATTCCGGGGTGCTTTCTGCGAATCCGTCGGCCGGGAACCGCAAATCCTCCAGTAAGGCGTTGCCATGCACGTTCTCATCGCCGGCGGGGCCGGCTTCATCGGCTCCCATGCGGTCAAGCAGCTCATCGAGGCCGGACACCGCGTGGTGGTGCTCGACAACTTCGCTCACGGCCACCGCCAGGCCGTTCATCCCGCGGCCACGCTGTTGGAAATCCCGCTCTCGGATTCCGCCGCCCTGACCACCGCCCTGCGCCAACATCGCATCGACTGCGTCATGCACTTTGCCGCGTTGATCGCCGTCGGCGAATCGGTCCAGAGGCCCCTGCTCTACTACGACAACAATACGGCCGGCACGATCCGCTTGCTGGACGCCATGGCGCAGGCGCGCGTGAAACGCATCGTGTTCAGCTCGACCGCCGCCGTCTACGGCCAGCCCGATCGCATGCCGATCGTGGAATCCATGCCGCAGCAGCCGATCAACCCCTATGGCCGCTCGAAGTGGTTCGTCGAGCGCATTCTCCACGACCACGCCGCGGCCGACCGCGAATTCTCCTTCGCCTGCCTGCGCTACTTCAACGTCGCCGGCGCCGCCACCGATGGCTCGCTGGGCGAGGACCACCGCCCGGAAACCCATCTCATCCCCGCCATCCTCCTGGCGGCTCTCGGACGACGTGACGCGGTGACCGTCTTCGGCACCGACTACCCCACGGTCGACGGCACCTGTGTCCGCGACTACATCCACGTCGAGGACCTCTGCCAGGCGCACATCATGGCCATGGAAGCCTTGCGACCGGGCAACGCGCGCGTCTATAACCTGGGCATCGGGCGGGGCTACACGGTCCGCCAGGTCCTCGACGCGGCCCGTCGCGTTGCCAAAATCGAGATTCCAGTACAGTACGGGGCCCGCCGCGCCGGCGATCCCGCCGAACTTTATGCCGATTCGAGCAAGGTCCAGCGGGAATTGGGTTGGTCGCCCCGCTTCACCGACATCGAGCCGATCGTGGCCACCGCCTGGAAATGGTTCAAAGATCACCCGGGTGGATACCGCGACTGACCGCGCGGCGGCTCCCCTCGCCCGCGCGGCTGTACGGGTTCTGCCCTCCTCGACGCAAGAAGGAGCAGGCCATGCACCGCTGGGTTGCAATCGCTCTGATTCTCATCGGGTTCGGTCTGGGAACTAAGGTGGCGAGCGCGCAGACGCTGCGCCTGGGCACCTCGGCCGTGCAGCTCGAGGCCGACGACTCGATGGTCATCGCCGGCGGCATTCATCCCGGCCGCGCGAAAGGCCAGGAAGGCAAGCTCCGCGCGGTCGCCTTCGTGCTCGAGATGCCGGGTACCGCGCCGCTGGCAATTGTGACTTGCGACGTGCTCATGCTCACCCGCGACCAACTCGATCCGGTCGCTGCGGAGATCGAAAAGACCTGCGGCATTCCGTCGGCCCGCCTGCTGATCCACGCCACACACACGCACCACGCGCCCAGCACGATTCAAGTCCACGCGTACGGGCGCGACGAGCGGTTTGTCTCGCGCGTGCAACGCGCGATCCGCGAAGCGGTCCAGCACGCCCGAAACACCATGTCGGAGGTCGGGCTGCACTTCGCCTTGGGCAAAGAGCACACGGTCGGCAAGAATAGCCGGCTGCGACTCCGCGACGGCAGCATCTACTGGGTGGGGCCGCGCGACGACGTCGTCGGTCCCAGCGGGCCCTTCGATCCCGACGTGCCCGTGCTCGCCTTTCGTAGCCCCACGGGCGCGCCGGTGGGGCTGCTCTTCGGCCACTCGTCGCACAGCATCGGCTCGCTCAAGCCCGGCGTGCGCTCTCCTTCCTTCTACGGTCTGGCCGCACAGGCGTTGGAAGCGGAAGTGGGCGGTGTGGTGGGATTCCTCGAAGGCGCCAGCGGCTCCACGCACGTGCTCGACCTGCCGGCGGCAGAGTCGCTGGCTCGGATCAAGAAAGCGGTGCGCGATGCCCTGGCCCAGGCCCAGCCGCAGCCGGTCCAGCGGCTCGACGCCCTGAAGCGGCCGTTTTCCTTCAAACTGCGGACCTTCGACGAGGCGGCCGAGGAGAAGGCCGTACGCGACTACTGCGCCAAACGCCTCGGGGCGCAGAGCGAGGCGGTCGCGGCGGTCTTCCGCACGATGCGCCAGGATCTGGCCCCGATGCAAGGGCAAGAGCGGACCACCTGGCTTCAGACCATCCGCATCGGGCCCGTGGCGGTCGTGGCCGTGCCCGCCGAGTTCTTCACCACGCTCGGGCTGGAGATCAAACGCCGCTCCCCGTTTGCCCACACGGTCGTCGTGGAACTGGCCAATGACTGGATCGGCTACATACCGGACCGCCCGTCGTACGCCTTGGGCGGCTACCAGGTGTGGACCGGGCTCCACAGCTACGCCGAGGCGGGTACCGGCGAGCGGATCGTCGACGAATCCTTGAAGATGCTCGACGAATTGAATCGCTAGCGGCAAGGGCTTGCCAACCGCCGCTCCCCTTTGCCGCCTATGCTTGAGGCAATTGCCAGGGATCGCGGCGCACCCGGTCGAGCCATCCCTGCGCCTCCGCGTCGCCGATGAATTGCCATTGCTGGGGATCCCACCGCAGCCGACGGTGGTTCCAGTAGGCAAGATTCCCGCGGGTGGCCCCGATAGCTCGCCTATCGGGGTGCTGCCAAGCACAAGAGGGTGTGTTTGTAAGTGGATTGAGACAGAGGGTTGCAAGTCCGTAACCGTCAAGAAATCTACAGCGGAACGTGCGCCGTGCTGCGGATGGTGACCGTCAACCCCGTTTGGCCGAGGAGAGAGTTAAATGATCTGCCCTTCCCTCGGAGCCTTCTCTCCCCGAAGCGCAGCATTGAGACGGTAGTGAACTGGAAAAACATCGCCGTCCTTCTGGTCCAGGGCACAAACCAAGTCCTTTCGCTCCTTGAGCGCGCAATACGGCCCGTTGTTGGCAGTCTTCTTCCTTGACACGAAGCCGAGTCTTCGGAAGCCCTGCCAATGAACCGCGCCAGACTCAATCTCGACTCGCCCGTTGGTCGCCGTCACAACCAGGAACCCGTGAAGCGCCCTACCGGATCGCGGAGTGAACTGCGTCGCCACAATCACCGAACGTGCATTCCTCGGAATACTCGTTCTCTTGACGGGGCGTATCCAAGTGCCGTTCTGGTCGTCAATACCGGCTTTTCCTTCGGTGAACTCCCAGATCGGATAGCGGCGTAGGTCATGCGGCCTGACCTTGGTAATCAATTGTCGTCTGAATAGCTCGATCACCAAGTCATCCGCTTCGATTTCCAGGTCGGACTTGTCCAACATGACGTGCAAACTGAACCGCGAATGAGAACAGAGGTGTGCCTCGTCGCATAGCCACCATTGTCCGGCTAGGCCCCGAAGCGGAACATGCTTCTTGACGCCGCGAAAGCAAAGGTGGACACAGTGGCCGCGAAAGCGACTCAAGGCGTTGGAAGTGTCCAGCACCAGGGTCAGGTCACGAGCTTCCTGGTGCGCCGTGACCACTGCCGCATCGTGCAAGGAATGGCGGTACAGTTGCTTAACGGAAGCTGGCAGCAGCGGAGCAATTGCTTCCAGGTAATTGCCGTAGAGTTGCGCGTATCGCTTCCACTCGCGACTGGCTTTCTGCCAGTCGGATTGAAGTCGCTGATGCAAGTCTCTGGTGAAGAAGATCATGGGGTCCGCGTCTGACTCTACTGCCCGCTGGCGATCGATTATACTGCATCTGCCGGTCAAGAACCACTCGCTCGCCAGAATGGCCATGTGGCTTAGCACAAACCCGCCGCGCCAAGCATCACGTCCCCGCCGTCACTTGGGATCCGACGGCAATCCGACGAGCGGCCCGTTTTCGTCGTCGGCGGAGCTGGGCTTCGCGGGATTCTTCTTCCCGCTGCTCAAGCCGGTGCTCAGGATGGGCGGCCACCCAGCGATCCGGCAGCAGGGCTTCCAGGTTAGCGGTGTCGCGGGTGGCCCCGATAGCTCGCCTATCGCACGTGCCGCTGAGGCACAAGAGGGTGCGTCGGTAAGTGGATTGAGACCGAGGATTGCAAGTCCCCTTCAGGTATACCTTCACCATCCTCGATCATCGGCGAGTGGCGCGCGGTGAACTGCGCCCATTCTGGCAAGTTCCCTTTGCCCCCTATGCTTGAGGCAATTGCCAGGGATCGCGGCGCACCCGGTCGAGCCATCCCTGCGCCTCCGCGTCGCCGACGAATTGCCATTGCTGGGGATCCCACCGCAGCCGACGGTGGTTCCAGTAGGCAAGATTCCCGAGGTGGATGATCGTTACCGTGCGCGCGCCGACCTCCACGTCGGCCACGGGGCGAGCGCGACTTGATGCAATCGAGCCAATTGCGATGGTGACCGGGCGACTTGAACAGGTGTACCTCCTGCGGCCCGAGCGGCTCCTTGACGATGCTCTCCGGCTCGCTGGTGAGCTTGCCGCGGTCGATGTACAGCTTGCCCTGAGTGCCCTCGAACGTGCAGCCGCTGGGACCGCCATGGAACATCTCAATCCCGTTGGCATAGACGATACTTCACTCCCTCGGTGGCCTTGGGATCGGCGGGCGGAACGATCTCCACCGGGTCCGATTCGTCCATGCCCAGCGCCCACTGCGCAATGTCGTAGTGGTGTGCACCCATGTCGGTGTGGCCGCCGCCTGAGTACTCGCGATACGACCGCCATGCCGGAAAGTGGTTGTGCACGCCGCGCGGGCTGAGCTGCGAGTGGTAGGGACGCGTCGGGGCGGCCCCCAACCAGAGATTCCAGTCCAGACCGGGCTCCATCGGCTCCTCGGGAAGATCGCAGGGGCGACTCGGTCCGCCCACTCCCACGTGTACGGTCTTGATCTTGCCCAGCCGGCCGCTGCGCACGATCTCGACCGCCTCGCGGAACGGGCCGAAGACGTTGGAACGCTGCTGGCTTCCGGTCTGGAAGACGCGCTGGTGTTTGCGTACGGCTTCGATGCACCGCTTGGCTTCGAGGATCGTCAGCGTGAGCGGCTTCTCGCAGTAGACGTCCTTGCCGGCCTTGCAGGCCTCGATCGCGGGGATTGCGTGCCAATGGTCGGGCGTGGCGATGCAGACGGCGTCGATGTCGCGTGCGCGCGATCACCTCGCGGAAGTCGTTGTAGGCCACGCAGTCCTTGGGGCCGCCCTTCTTGGCGTAGTGCTCGTCGACGCGGCTGCTTGGCGTGGTCGCGCCGCGTGGCGTCGACTTCGCAGACCGCCAAGACTTGCGCGTCGGCCAAACCCAGCAGCGAGGGAATGTGGTAGTCGTTGGCCATCTTGCCGGCGCCGATGATCGCCACCGTGATCCGCTCGCTCGCCGCGGCCTGTCCGGCCCGGCCCAGCGCCGTGGCGGGCACGATCCAAGGCGCAGCCGCGGCCGCTCCGCTGAGGCTGCAAATAAACTCCCGACGCGACCAGGCACGTGCGCACATCGTCATGACGGTCTCCCCGAGGCGATTGGTTCCATGAAGACAGCCCCTCGAAGATAGCCTCGGTGGCGCCTAATGCAAGGGCCGAGTGGCCTGCCTCCAGCTCGCCACCGATGCGGTTGGCGGGGCGGCCACGGGTGCGGAGGCTCCCGGACAGGCTCCCCGACCGGCCCGGCAGCCTTCCGCAAATCGCTGTCGCTGCATGGTTTGGAAAAACCCTCTTGCGGACGAACTTTTGATAGTTGACATGCGTACACTAGTTGTTAGAATGGAAGCGAACCCAGGAGGCATTCGACCATGAATCCTGAGAACTCCAGCTTGCCTGAGTCCCGCACCCCCAGCCAGCGCGGCGGAGAGCCGCACGCGATTGCCGAGGTGCTGGCCGAACTGTTGGCACAATACCAGTGCCGGTTTCCTCAAGGACCGGCCGAGCGGAGCGAAATACCGGTGGCCGCCTGAGGGTTGGCGTAGAACGGCCGGGGCTCGCCGCAGGGAATAGGAACCTATCCCAGAACTGCCGCTGCGGCTCTCTGCGGCCGGAAAATCGCAGCACCTCCAAAGGTTCTGGGATCGGCTCTAAATCACTTCAAGGAGGATTCGCCATGCTTGTTTTGTCGCGCGCGCACACGAGAGCATCATCATCGACGGCCGGATCACGGTGACCGTCGTCTCCGTCCAGAAAAACCAGATCCGCCTGGGCATCGAAGCCCCCAAGGATGTCGCGGTCTTGCGCCGGGAACTGATCGCCGCTCCCCGCGCCACCGCCACCGTCTGACAGGGTGGCTCCATGGCACCAGACATGGCATCGCTGATAAAGAGCCTATCCGAAAACCTTCTCCCCTCGCCCCACAAGCGGGGCGAGGGGCCGGGGGTGAGGGGTTTTCGGATAGGCTCAAAGTACCGCCGATGCTGCGTCGCTCCTCGCGCATCGCTGGTCGATCGCCCCTGATGCATCGCTGACCGAGCCTGGCTGATGCGGCATTGCTGATGCAGTATCGCTGATGCGGTATCGCTGACCGAGCGTCGAGCTTCGCCCCCCCGCCCTCCAATCTTCATTTCTATCTCTTGCACCCCCTGCCGCGGACCGGCCTCTACCGGAAGTTCCAATCGCGGCCTCTTCGTGCCCGGCGGCTTGCGTCCGCTGGGCCCGTCTTGGTAAAACCACTCTCGGGGGGGCATGGGAGTGATCGCTCGTCCGTAACTTAGGTTCGGCGGGCTGGGCTCAACCACACGGAGTCTCGGCGATGAGTGTACCGGCAATCGTGCGTCTGGCCTTGGGACTGGTTCTCGCCTGCGGGGCCGCGGCGCAATCGGCCGAGCAGGGCAAAGCCGAACAGAGCAAAAAAGTAGTCTACCAGACCGATTTCGAAGGGGCCGACGCGCTGGCCGCCTGGCAGCCGGCCCAAGAGGCGCAGCTTCGACGAGCGGCCGGTTCTCCGAACACTCGATCGCTCGTGGTCGAGCGCCCCGCAGCCGAGGGACCGGGGTCGCGCATGGTTCGCACTCCGCTGCCCCTTGAAGACCTCCGCGGGGCTCGGCTCCTGGTCGAAGCCCGCGTGAAGGCCGAAAACGTCGCCAAGCCGCCGCAAGCCTACAATGGCGTGAAGTGCATGCTCCGCGTGGTCAGTCCCGACGGTGGCCAGTGGCTCCAGCAAAACAACCTCTTCGGCACGTTCGATTGGAAGCCGGTCCGCTTCATCGCCAATGTGCCGACTGATGCTACCGAGGCGTGGCTGATGCTGGGGTTGGAGGCGACCACCGGACGCGTCTGGTTCGACCAGGTGCGAGTAACGGTGATCGGCCAGCGGCGCCGCGCCCCCAGCACGCCCCCGGCCGGGGCTCCATATAAAGGGCACGACCTGCCGCGTTTGCGCGGCGCGATGATCGGCCCCCGGGTTACCGAGGCCGACCTCCGCGTGTTGGGCGCCGAATGGAAGGCCAACCATGTGCGCTGGCAGTTGATATGGGGAGGCTTCCCTCGGAGTCCGGCCGATCAGGCCGACGTCGCCGCATACCAGACCTGGCTCGATTCAGCCTTGGAGCGGCTCGACGGACTGTTGCCGGTCTGCCGGGAGGTGGGGATCAAAGTCCTCATCGACCTGCATACTCCGCCCGGCGGCCGCAATGCGGAAAGCGAGTGCCGGATGTTCCACGAAGCCCGGTTCCAACAGGCCTTTGCCGAGGTCTGGGAAAAGATCGCCCGCCGCTACCGCGGCAATACGACCGTCTGGGGCTATGACCTCGTAAACGAGCCGGTCGAGGGCGTCGTGGGCGAAGGGCTCTTGGGATGGCAGGAACTGGCCGCAAGCGTGGCGAAGCGCGTGCGCGCGATCGACGCCGACCACGCCATCATCATCGAACCGGCGCCCTGGGGGAGCCCTCAATCGCTCGATTTTTTCCAGCCGGTCGATGTGCCCGGCGTGGTCTATAGCGTTCACATGTACCTGCCCCATCGCTTTACGCACCAGGGGGTCTACGAAAACCCGGTCGGAGTCTCCTACCCGGGCGAGATTGAAGGCAAGCATTGGGACCGCGCGAATCTGCGCGCGCCCTGGAGCCGGTCGTCGCCTTTCAACGCGACTACAACGTACATATCTACCTGGGCGAGTTCAGCGCGATTCGCTGGGCGCCGGGGCAAAGCGCGGAAGTCTACCTCCGCGACCTGATCGAGATCTTCGAGGAGAACGGCTGGGATTGGGCGTATCACGCCTTCCGGGAGTGGGACGGGTGGAGTGTGGAGCACGGGCCCGACAAGGCCGACCGCCAGCCCAGCCCAACTCCCACGGCGCGCCAGCAGTTGCTGCGATCGTGGTACGAGAAGAATCAGAAGCCGCGTTGACGGCCAGGAGAACTCGACCGATGGAAACCGGCGCTTTCCGATCGTCGCTGGCGGGGCCGATGCTTGCGATCCTTGCCATCCTCTCCCCGGCCCGGGCCGACGAGGTGTCTTGGACTCCCATCTTCGCCGGCGAGCCTGCCGCCGCGCTGGCCCGGCAAATCGAGCCCGGCGTGTCCGTCTCTCTCGAGGTGGCCGATGCGCCGTCGGGCTCGGCCGCGCCGGTCGTGCGGAAGAGCTTTCCGTCCCAGATCGAATTGACCCACCCCGCGAGCGGCCTGACGGTCATCCAACGCCGCACCCCGCTCTCCGAATTGCGCATCGTGGCGATCGACACGACGCTCAGCGGCCGAGGGGCTCGTCCCGCGCGTCCGGCCTCGCTGGCCATCCTGGACCTGGCGCTCAAGATCGCCGAAGGCGAGGACGCGCTGCGCTACCGTGCGCTGTCCCACCGCGACGATACCTGGTACGGCTCGACGTACTGGACCGGCCCCGATTGGACGCGCGTGGGCGCGATTGGCAGCATCCCGGCGAGAATACCGCGAGCGTGCGCCGCTTCACGGCGCCGCGCGAGGGGCGGATTACGATCACGGGCCGCGTCTACAAGGCGCATCAGGATCGGAAGACCGACGGCGTGCGCGTCGCCATCCGCCACCAGGCGCGCGACGTCTGGAATGCCGAGATCGCCGGAGACGACGGCCGAGGAGTCCAGCCGCGTCTCACGCTCGTGGTGCGCAAAGGGGATGCGGTCCGCTTCGTCGTCCACAAGCGGGGCGCGATCGCCTGCGACACGACCCATTGGGACCCCTCGATTGCCTACGACGATGGATTGCGTCTGACGGCATCCGAAGGCTTCAGCCCCCGTCGCGCCGCCGAGGATCCGTGGTCCTACGAGATGGAAGTCGCCGGCGACTCGCCGCGCGGCATGCCGCGCACCATCGGCTTCCGCAGCGACTGGTCGTTGGTCGATCAAGCGGCGACTCCCCAGCGCGCCGTAGCGCTTAGCGATCGCAATGCCCTTCCGTTGGCGGTGATTGCCGACGGCGCCGATGCAAGCGGGCTGGTTCTGGCGGTGCTCGACCCCGGACCGTGGCGGTTGGAAACCCAACTTACCGAAGAAGGCCGGCTCCTTCTGCGACTAGCGGCGGGCGGCGAGGGCCCCGCGCACGAGGTCGCGCCGGGTGAGTCGCTTCGCCTTCCCCGCGTAGTGCTGGGGGCCTACCGCGGAACCTGGCCGGAAGGATTGAGGCAGCTTCAGGCCGCGCTGCGGTCCACTGCCCTGCCGGAATCGGCCGCGCTCGGCGCTCGGCTCCGCACGAGCACCGCGTCGGCCGGCCTGCAAGGGGTTTTCGAGGGCGACGTGGAATTGGACTTCTGGGGCATGATCCTCGCCGATTGGCAACGGCAGGACGGCGCCCCACGGGATGCGGCAGCGTTTGCCGCGGCCGCGCGCAAGCATATCGATCAGGCCCGCCTTCTCTTGGCCGACTTGCGGCAGGGCCAGCAAGGCGATTTCCTCGCGGCCGAGGGGCGCGAAATCGAGCAGCTCGCCGCCACGTTGGCGCCGGGCGAGCAGGAACTGATCAAGTGCCGCGCGGCCTATATTCGCCTCCGCGCTTTGAAGCGGCGGATCGCGCTGGCCAATCCGCTCTTGGGGTTCGGCAAGTTGCTGTTCTGCAAACGCGTTCCACCGTCGTACAGCCATCTGGTGATGCAATACTTCGGCTGGCGCGCGCGGCCGGGCGGGGGACTGTTCGTACTCGACCAGCCAGGGCGTTCGCTCGCCTGCCGCGACCTTTTCGGCCCCCGGCTCTCCCAGGGAAGCGTGCTGGAGCCGCGGCTTTCCTACGACGCGCACCGCGTCGTCTTCTCCTTCGTCGAAGGGGCCGCCCGGACCTATGAACCCGACCGCCTCGACAACGCCGCGGACGAGGGTTTCTACCACGTCTTCGAGGCCGAGGTCGACGGCACCGGGTTCCGCCAACTCTCGCGAGGACCTTATGAAGACCTCATGCCCACCTACCTGCCCGACGGCGGCATCGTCTTCAGTTCCACGCGCCGCCAGGGCTACGCGCGGTGTTTCGGGCCTCAGTTCAGCCGGCGGTGGCACGTCTACACGCTGCACCGCATGGATGACGACGGCGGGAACCTCCGCGCCCTCTCGCTGCACGATACCAACGAGTGGTTCCCCGCGGTCGGACACGACGGCCGGATCCTTTACAGCCGCTGGGACTATATCGACCGCGATGCGGTCACGCACCAATCGCTTTGGGCCACTCGCCCCGATGGCACCAATCCCGTCGCCGTGTGGGGCAACGCCACGGCCAGCCCCCACTGCACCTTCCAGATCCAGCCCATCCCCAATAGCCACCGCCTGGTTTTCACTGCCTCGGCGCATCACTCGATCACGGCGGGTTCGATCGCCGTAGTCGACCCGCAAGTGGCCCGCGATGGACACGCGGCGATCACTCGAATCACCCCCGAGGTCCCCTTCCCCGAGGCCGAAGGCACGAACATTCCGCAATACTACGAGTCGCCCTGGCCGTTGAGCGAGAAGTACTTTCTCGTCGGCTACAGCCCGATGCCGTTGGTCTGGGAACCGGGGGCAAACCCGGCCGCCGCAGTGGGCATCTACCTGCTCGATGCGGCCGGCAACCGGGAGTTGATCTACCGCGATCCGGCCATCGGCAGCACCAACCCCCTGCCCTTGGTGCCGCGCCCCGTTCCGCCCCTCCTGCCCTCGATGGTCGATGACAAAGCGGACGCGGCGGAAGCCGCCACCGGCGAAATGGTGCTGGCCGACGTGTACCAGGGGCTGGGCAACGTGCCGCGGGGAACGATTACCGCGCTGCGAATCGTGCAGATCTTCCCCAAGACCACCCATGTGGCCAACCAGCCGCCGATCGGACTGGCCGGCGAGGAGAATGGCCGCGCCATTCTCGGCACGGTGCCGGTCGAGGCCGATGGCTCCGCGCGGTTCGTGGTTCCGGCGCCAAGCCAATCCTGTTGCAGGCCCTCACGGCAGATGGGTTTGCCTACCAGACGATGCGCACCGTCACCTACGTACAGCCGGGCGAAACCGTCTCGTGCATCGGTTGCCACGAGCCGCAGTCGGCATCGCCCGCGAGGCTTTCGGTTGAGTTTGCCGCCGCGGGCCGCGCAGCCTTCGCCGATCGATCCGGGCGAGTTGGGGGGCCGGCCCTTTTCCTATCCGGAGGTCGTACAGCCGGTGCTCGATCGCCACTGCGTGAGTTGTCACGGTGGCCAGCGGACCGAGGCCAAGCTCGATCTCTCCGCGAAGCCGGAGGGAGCGTTCACCCGATCTTACCTCGCGCTTCTGAGCGATCGCGACTTTTCGGGCGCAGGCACCAATCCCAAGAACGCGGCCGAGGCACTCGTGCCACGGTTCGGCGCGCGAAACCAGATCCAGCGGACTGCGGCCGGGGGAATGTATGGCGCCCTGGGCAGCCGGCTGCTCAAGCTCCTCCGCGCCGGCCACGAGAAGGTGGTGCTCGATCCCGCGGAAATACGCCGCCTGGCCGCCTGGATCGACTTGAATGCGATCTTCTACGGGGTGAACGATCCCGAAAGCCAGGCTCGCCAGCGCGCCGGCGAGCCGATCGCGATGCCCGCGATCCAGTAGAAGCGGTGAGTAGATTTCTTCCGCGGTGTGCGAAGACTTGACGGTCTCCCCCGGTCTGGCTCCAATCATCACAGGCCGCCGGGACTTCACCGCAGCCGGAATGTCGCCATAGAGGTTGGATTCCGTTCGGACGCCTTGGGGAGGATTTCACATGAGCCGTGCATTTGCTCTGGCGGTCGTGCTAACGTGGGTGACCATTTGCGTGCCCTTCGCCCGGCAGACGCCGGGTGCCGAACAATCGGCGGCCATACGTCAGGCTTCCGCCGTGACGGTTCCGCCGCTGCCCACGCCGGCGATCTCCGGAGGGCAATACGGGCATCGCCGCCAAGTATCCCGGCGACGTGGGCATCGAAAAGGACCCGGACGTCGTCTTTGTGGAGTCGTTCGAAGGCTCGGTGGACGAGATCTGCAGCCATTGGGAAGCGGCCGCCGGCAAGCCGATCATGTCCAAGTCGGACGAGGTGCCGCCGGGGAGCGGTGGAAAACAGTCGCTCCTTCTCACCCGGGTGGCCGGGGGCACCGAAGGTTACATGGACGGGGGCAATCTCTACCGCCGGCTGAAGAACGAGAAAGGGGGCTACGGCTACGACCAGCTCTTCTTCCGCTTCTACATGAAGTTCAACCAGGAGCACGCCCCCATTCACCACTACGGGAGCGGGCTGGTTGGCTTCCAGCCCGCCCACGCCCTGGCCCCAGGGCGGGGCGGGCGAGCGGCCGAAGGGCGATGCACGATGGACCACCCAGGTCGAGCCGGGCGACTTCACCACCTGGAACTTCTACAGCTACTGGCAGGAGATGGGAGGCAGCCCGCCTCGGGGTCAGACCTGGGGGAACACCTTCGAGATCGGCGTGCCGCCTCGCACCGTCGCTCAAGGAGAAGTGGATCTGCCTGGAAGTCATGGTCAAGATGAACGACATCGGCGACACGCAACGGCGAGCAGGCCTACTGGCTCGACGGGAAACTCAGCCGGAACCAGGACGGCAAGATCACCAGCTACCTGGGCAAAGGCTTCCCCTCGGTCGGCACCTGGACCTACGACAAGTTCAAACCCTACGTGACCGAGCAGGGCATCGCCTGGGACTACGAGCAAGGCAAGGGCGTTCCCATCGAGGGCGGCAAGCCCTTCCCCGGCTTCGCCTGGAGAAACACGCCGGAGCTCAACATCAACGCCATCTGGCTCTACCGCTACATGTCGCAACCCGAGAAGGGCACGAGCAAGGTCTGGTGGGACCACCTGGTGGTCGCCAAGAAGTACATCGGCCCCCTGACGCCCGCCAGCCGCTAAGAACCTATCCCAGAACTGCCGCTGGAACCCTGTGCGGCCGGAAAATCGCAGCACCTCCCAAGGTTTTGGGATCGGCTCTAAGTGGCACCGCATGGAAACATGGGCTCGCGCGGGCGTGCCACTGCGTAACCGTTCACGGGACAAGCTCGTAGAAGCGGCGTCTCGCCGCTTCAAAATGGTTGCCCACTGCGTAACCGTTCACCGGCCAGCCGGGGACTGCTCCAATTTTCGGCCGAAGGGCTCTGTCATCACAACAGCCGCCTGACCGAAAACTCGGGACCCGTCCCGTTCGCTTCCCTCTTCACCCTCCGCCGATCGCGGGAAAAATGCCCACCTGGTCGCCGCTCTGAAGTGTACTCGCGAGGTCCGCCCCGCGGTTGTTGACGAACACGATGCGGGTTTGCTCGCGGGGAACCCCCAGGCGATCGAGCACCTGCCCGACGGTTTCCCCTGGCTGAATCTCCAACTCCAGCCAAGGCTTGCCGTCGCTATAGGCGCAGCGCAGCGTAGAAGCTGAGTCGAATGCGAGCGATCGAGGCGGTCATGATGGGCTGAAGTCTGGCGGTGCGGGCCGGTGCTCGGGAACCGGCGTCGTGAGCCGGAAATAAAAGGCTGTCGCCCGAGCGTGAGTCGGATACTCGGGTATATACTCGGATATATGTGTTGTCGTTAACCGGAGATCGTGAAGTCGAACAGGGCGTCCAGCTCCTCGTCGGAAACGGCGAAGGTCGTGTTGTGCGGAGGAAGCTTCTCGTTCTTGAAGAAGTCGGGCAATCGATCATTCGAGTTGGAAAACCCGGCCGCCCGGTTGAACTGCCGCTCGGCCGTGAGGATGCGTTTGCCCAAGGCGGCGAAATCGTCGGCCGAGAACGCCCTGCCCCATCGCGCCGCGAGCATCTCGCACACGGCCTGCATGGCCTGGGGATCGTCGAGCATGGCGAAAGCGACAAACAGGCACAGCCCGGAAGCGTCGATTGCCGCGGTGGCGATTTGCAGGGCGCGGCTCAGCGCCACCTGTCCCTCGGGCTTGAGGGGGTCCACTCTCCCGCCCACGCCGAGGAAGTTCGCGGTGATCGAGTAGCCTGCGGTATGATCGGCTCCCATCGGCGAAGTGGCGTAGGTCACGCCGATTCCCTGCGACGCGCGAGGGTCGTAGGCCGGTATGCGCCTGCCCCTTGACGACCGGCACTCGGGCCACGCCATACGTCTTGCCCAGCACCGCGGCGCCCGAAGCCACCAGGCGCCCCAAGGGAGTTCCCTTCACCACCTCCTCGAGCAATGCAATCGCTCCCCTTGCATCGCCGAAGGGAATGATCCCCGCCTCCATCGCCACCGCGATCGTCGCCCCGGTCTCGATCGTATCCAACCCCAGGTCGTCGTCCATGCGATCCATGCGCGCGATGGCGTCCAGATCGTTGATGCCGCAGTCGGCGCCGTGCGCCCACACGGTTTCATACTCCGGCCCCTTGGTCAGGTATTGGCCTTGTTCGTCAAGATACGTGCGGGAGCAGCGGATCAGGCAGCCGCGGTGACAGGCGTGGGCGATCTTCCCGCCGCGATCGAGGATACGGTCGTGCTGTGTTTCGCCGCTGATGGCCTCGGTGCCCTCGAACTTGCCTTCGCGGAAGTTGTGCGTGGGATACGCTCCGGCTTCATTGATCACGTGGGCCAACACGTTGGTGCCGTAGGTGGCGAGCGTCTGACCGGTGAGCGGATGCTTCTGCAATGCCTCGGCGAACTTCCGCGCGGCGGCCTTGAAGGCTTCGGGATTGGCGAGTCGCGGTCGGTCGGTGCCGGGTTGCACGACGATCACCTTGACGCCTTTAGAGCCCATCACCGCCCCCAAGCCGCCGCGGCCGCAGTGGCGCGTGGGGCGTCCTTCCACGTCCGTGACCGCTACGCTCGCCGCGGCCGCGCGCATCTCGCCCGCTTGCCCAATGCTGATGCACGCCACCTTCTCGCCGAACTCCTCGCGCTGGCGTGCGACCGTGTCGTAATTGCCCAATCGCCGCAACGCGTCGGCCGGCTCGATCCGCACCCCCTCCGAGCTTACCACGAGCCGGTAGAGCCGACCGTCAGACGGCTGGCCCTCCAAAATGATCGCCTGGATTCCCAGCGATGCCAGCGCAATGGCCGCTTGCCCGCCGGAATTGCTCTCCTTGATGCCGCCGGTCAGCGGGCTTTTGGCCCCAAGCGAGAGCCGTCCCGAACAGGCTGCGGCGGTGCCGGTGAGCATGCCGGGGGCGATTGCCAGCTTGTTTTGGGCGTCCAAAGCGTGGCACGTGGGGGGCACCTCGGCGGCGACCAGCGATGAGGTCAACCCGCGCCCACCCAACTCAAGATACGCATCGCTCGGTTCTTCCCGGCGCACGGTGAGATCGGACATGTTGACGCGGTAGATCATCGAACGTTCCTTCGCGAAGGGCGGCCGGTGCTTGCCAGCGACGTAACCTACGGTGCGGCGAGGTTTCCTGTCAAGACTCGGCCTTTTTTCCCTTGACTCACCGCCGGCCCCTCGGTCCTTGGCACCCTGCGGCACAGTCCACTATATTGCCAGTGGGCATGCAGTGGCGTTCTCGGCACCGGATGGGACCGGCAGGCACACTGGGACCGGCGGGCAGGTGATGTTCAAGTTCATCCACGCGGCGGATCTTCATCTCGATAGCCCCCTGCGCGGTCTGGATCGCTACGACGGGGCCCCGACGACCGAAGTGCGGCGCGCCACGCGCCGGGCGCTGGAGAATCTCGTCAACCTGGCCAAAGATCAAGCCGTGGCCTTCGTCCTCATCGCCGGCGATCTCTACGACGGCGACTGGCAGGATTTCGACACCGGGCTGTTCTTCGTCCAGCAGATGGTCAAGTTGCGAGACGCCGACATCCCCGTCTACCTGGTCGCGGGCAACCACGACGCCGCCAACCGCATGACGCGCCGCCTGCCCCTGCCGGAAAACGTGCATCTGTTCGACCACCAGGCCGCCCAGACCGCCGAACTCGAAAACCTCGGCGTGGCCATCCATGGCCAAAGCTATCCGCGCGGCAGTCCAGGACAACCTGGCTTGCGCGTACCCCAAGGCCGTGAGTGGAGCGTTCAACATCGGCTTGATCCACACGAGCCTCACGGGCCGCGAGGGGCACGAGCCCTATGCTCCCTGCACCCTCGAGGATCTCCGCGCCAAACAATACCACTATTGGGCCTTGGGACACGTCCACCAACGGGAAAAGGTCTGCGACTCTCCCCCCGTGATCTTTCCCGGCAATACGCAGGGGCGGCACATGCGCGAGACCGGGCCGAAGGGATGCGTCCTCGCGAGCGTCGATGATCGGCAGAAGGTCGTTCTCGAGCGGCACTGGCTCGACGTATTCCGCTGGGAGCGGTGCCGCGTGCGCGCCGCCGGCCTCCAGAACGCCGACGACGTGCTCGACGCCGTGCGGCGCGAGCTTGGCGAAGCCCTCAAGCGCGGCAGACGGCCGCGCGCTCGGAGTGCGCGTGGAGATCGAAGGGGCTTGCTCGGCCCATCGCGCCCTGGCCGCGGAGCCGCTGCGGTCCACCAGCGAAATCCGCGCGCTGGCCCAGGACGTCGGCTCCGGCGAATTGTGGATCGAGAAGGTCGAGCTCCGCACGTCGCTGCCGGCCGATTGCCAGTCCGCTCTCACTTCCGACGGGCCGCTGGGAGAGCTTCTCCACTACCTCGCCGAGTTGAAGGCCGATTCTGCCCAGATGATCTCGCTCGTTCAATCGGTGGCCGACCTGCGCGACCGCCTGCCCGCCGAACTCGTCGAAGGTTCGGGCGCGATGCGTTTCGACGACCCCGCCGAGCTGCGCGGTCTGGTGGACCACGTCGAACAGTTGTTGGTGCAGCAATTGCTCGCACGGGGAGGATCGCCATGAAGATCCTCCGCCTCGATCTCCGCGCGTTCGGTCCCTTCACCGATGTCGAGTTGGACCTCTCGGCCGGCAGCGAGGGGCTGCACGCGATCTTTGGGCCCAACGAGGCGGGCAAGAGCTCCGCGCTCCGCGCCCTGGAGCAGATGCTCTTCGGCATTCCAACCCGCTCGGCCGACGATTTCCTCCATTCCTATCAGTCCCTCCGCGTCGGCGCCTCGCTCGAGATGCCGGGTCGCGCGCCGATCCGCTTCCTCCGCCGCAAAGGCGCGAAAAACACGCTCTTGGCGGAAGACGGGGAAACACCGCTCGAAGACGGCACCCTCCGCCCTTTTCTCGGCGGACTGGATCGCGAACTGTTCGCCACCATGTTCGGCCTCGGACACGAACAACTTGTCCGCGGAGGGCGCGAAATCGTGGCCGGCTCCGGCGACGTCGGCCAGGTGCTCTTCGCGGCCGGCTCCGGTGTGGCCGACCTTCAATCGGTTCTCGGCGATCTGGAAAGCCGCGTCGCCGAACTCTACCTGCCCCGCGGACAGAAGCAGCGGATCAACCAGGCGCTCAAAGCCTTGGACGAGGCGCGCAGACGGATGCGCCAGGCGCAGCTCCCTAGTGAGGAATGGGGACGCCACGAAGAGGCGCTGCGCGTCGCGGAGCTTCAGACCGCCCAGGCCGAGCAGCGTCTGGCGGCGGTCTCCCAAGAACGCAACCGGCTGGAGCGGATTCGCCAGGCGCTGCCTGCGATCACCACGCGCAAAGAAACCCTGCGGAAGATCGAGGGCCTGGGCAAGGTCGTCGTGCTCCCGAGCGGATTCGCCGACCAGCGCCGCGGCGTGACGCAGGACTTGGCCATTGCGCGCCAGGCCCACCACCGCGCCCAGGAGGAATTCGACCGCTGGGAGCGCGAGCTTCAGGCGGTCGTGGTGCCCGAGGCTCTCCTGGCGATTGCCGACCAGGTCGAGCGACTTCCCGACGAGCTGGGCAGTTACCGCAAGGCGCAGCGCGACCTGCCGGGCCTGCACCCCGCCGCGAGCAATTGCTCCGGCATGCCGCGGCGATTCTGCGGCAGGTACGGCCCGAATTGGCGCTCGAAGAGGCCGGCCGCCTCCAGTTGACCGAGCCGCAGCGCATGACGATCCAACGCCTCAGCCGGCTGCACGACGCGATCGCCGAACGTTTGGCGCAGGCCCAGGAAGAAATGCGACAGACCGAGCAGGCTTGGAACGTCGCGCAGCGCACGTTGGCCGCCGCCGAGCCGCCTCGTCCACCCGCCGCCTTGCGCAATGCCGTGCGCCGCGCAGAGCCAGGGGGACTTGGAGCAGCAATTCGACGAGGCGCAGCAGCGGCTCGAAGCGCTGAATCGCACCTCGGCCGCGGACCTGGCAAAACTCCGGCTCTGGTCGGGTTCGCTTGCCGACCTGGCAAGGCTGCCACTGCCCTCGGCCGAAACCATCGAGCGCATCGCCGCACAGATGGCCGCTTGCGAGAACAGTCGCACGGCTTTGGCCGGAAGCCTCCAGGCGGCAGAGGATCGCAAATCCGCGATCGGCCGCCAGTTGGACGAGTTGCGGCTGCAGGGTGAAGTTCCTTCAGAGGGCGACCTGGCCGCAGCGGCCGTACGCGCGATGCGGGTTGGCAGCTCGTCGCCGAAGCCTGCCGGCAAGCCGAACCCGACGCGGAGCGTTTGGCCGCCTTCCTGGCGAACTTTCCCGGCGAGCAAGGATTGATCGCGGCCTATGCGCGCACCGTGGCGGCGGCCGACGAAGTGAGCGATCGCTTGCGGCGGGAAGCCAGCCGAGTGGCGCAGCGCGCGCGCTGGTGGCCGAATGCCAGGCGCTGGACCGCCAGCTCGAAAAGCTTCGTCCAGTCCTCGACCGCGCCGAGGCGGAGCACTGCCGCTTGGGGGAGGAGTGGCGGGCGATCTGGGAGCCGGCCGGGATCGAACCCCTCTTTCCGCAAGAAATGCAGGCGTGGCTGGTCCAGGTTCGCGGATTCGTGCAGCAGGCCGATTCAATCGCAAGTCACCAGCGCGCCGTCGAGCAAATCCACCATCGCATTGCGTCGCACTGCCGCGAACTGGAGCAAAGTCTGGCGTCGTTGGATGCGTCGGTGGACTCGCCCTCCGCGGGAGGTCTGCGCGCACGGTTGGGGCATGCCGAATCGGTTCTCGATCGGCTCGATTCCGCCTCCGCGCACCGTAGCGAGTTGGAACGCGAGAGCCAGCGGCTTGCCACGGCGCTAGCCGCCGCCAAGGCGAAGGCCGTGCGAGCCCAGGAGGAGTCCTCGCAGTGGCGGGACCAGTGGGGTACGGCTCTGGAGCCGCTCGCCCTGTCCGCCGATACTCCGCCGGAGACCGCGCTCCACGTGGTCGAGCAGATCCTTCAATTGCTCGGGCATCTCCGCGAGGCCGACGACGTGGTCGAGCGGATCGAAGACATCGGCCGCGATGCCGACGCGCTGGCCGCCTCGGTCGCGGCGCTGGTCGAGCGCGCCGGTCCCGATCTCTCGGGTCGGCCGGTGGAGCAGGCCGCCGAGCAACTCATCGCGCGGCTGCGCAAAGCGACCGCCGATCGCCAGCGTCGGGATGAGGCCCGCCAACAGCAGCGCCGTTACCGCTCCGAAATCGATGCGCACCAGGCGCTCCATCGACCAGCTTGCGGCCCGACTGGCCACGATGTGCTTGGACGCTGGCTGCCGCGAGCCCGAGGAATTGCCCGCGGCCGAGAGCGCCAGCCAGGAGAGGGTCGCGCTCGGCGACAAACTGCGCGATGCCGAGGACCAACTGGCAGCCGCCAGCGCCGGCGGCGCGTTGGAGTCGTTCCTTCGCGAAGCCGACGCGGAAAACGCCGACGCCCTTCCCCTGCGAATCGAGGAACTCTCGGAGAATATCCGCCGGCTCGAAGTCGAGCGCGACGCCCTGAAACGTACCGTCTGGGATGAACAGGCTGCACTCCGCGCGATGGACGGCCGCGCCGATGCCGCCGATGCCGCCGAGGAAGTCCAGGTTCTTCTGGCCCGCATCGAGGCCGACGCCGGACAGTACCTCCGCTTGCAGCTTGCCAGGGCCGTCCTCCGAGAAGCGATCGAGCGTTATCGCAAGCGCGCCGAAGGACCCGTGCTCCGCCGCGCGGGCGAGCTTTTCCAGCGGCTCACGCGCGGCTCCTTCGCCCGACTGACCGTCGATTTCGACGACCAGGGGAGAAGCGTCCTCAAAGGGGTCCGCCCGGGAAAGGGCGAAACGGTCGAATTGTCCGGAATGAGCGAAGGAACCGGCGACCAGCTCTACCTCGCGCTTCGCCTGGCGAGCCTCGAAAACTACCTCGAAGGGAAAGACCCCGTTCCCTTCATCGTCGACGATGTGCTCATCAGCTTTGACGACCAGCGGCGCAGACCGCTCTGGAAGTCCTGGCGGAGTTTTCCCGACGTACCCAGGTGATTTTCTTCACCCACCATGCGCACCTCGTCCGCCTGGCCGAGGAGCACCTCGACCGCAACGTGCTTTTCGTGCATAATCTTCCCGGGCGCGGCTGAGTCGCGCCGGTGCTCATGGGGCGCCTTGTCGCTTCGAAAAGCATTGCGCGGCTCGGAGGCACGCCGCGGGGAGCCCCTTCGGCATCGGTCGACTTCGCTTCCCCAATTCCTGATGAGTTTGAAATTCTGAGGAGGTTTCCGATGATCGCAGGGTATCGAGCGTTGATCTTGGAGCCGATCCCAGAACCGTCTGCCGCTCCCGGATCCTCCGGCCGCGGAAGAAACTCCTGGCGGCTCTGGAGTAGGTTCTTCGCCGCGATGCTCACTGCCGCGATGCTCGCCGCGTGCACGACCGGCGGCCGAGCCGCCGATTGGCACCATCCGCTCTCCCTCGCCGGAGCCGATTGGTGGCGCGGCCGTATTGAGGTGACCGTCCGCAACGATTTGCCTCGCGTCGCCCAAGGCGACCCCGTTGCCCTGCGCGTGGGAACCGCTCCCGGCGAGGCTGCACTGGTCGGCCAGGCCGCTCAAGCCCTCCGCCTGTGCAACGAGGAGGGGGTGGAGATGCTCCTCGGCGTGCTCGGACCCGATGGCCAGCGCATCGCTCGCGGACCGATCCCCTCGGCGAGCACGCTCGTGCTTCCGGTCGAGTGCGCTTCGGGCAAATCGGCGATCTACTACCTCTACTTCGACAATCCCTCGGCGGGTGAATCGCCCGACTTCCTCTCCACGCAGTTCGGCATTGCCAACGGCGACCTCGAGCTTGGCCAAGGCGACGTTCCCACCGGCTGGACCCACGACGAGGCCGACGCGCAGCACCGCGCAAGCTGGAGTACCGAGCGGCCCAAGTCGGGCCGCCGATGCCTGAAGACCGAGGTCGCCTCGGGCGCCGAAGCTACCTGGATCGCCACGCGCCAGAGCAACATTGCCGTGCGCACAGGGGCCAAGTACCGCATGCGCGCTGGGTGCGCACCCAGAACGTTCAAGGTTTTGCGGGCTGGTATCTCCACGTCGGCAACCGTCAGAAGCCGCTCATGCTGGCCCCAACTCTCAGCGGCGGCGAAGGAAGCTACGACTGGAAGGAAGTCACGGCCGAGTTCACCGCGCCGGCCGACGCCGACCTGGCCGACCTCGGCACGGTGCTCCGCGGCACGGGTACTGCCTGGTTCGACCTGGTGAGTCTGGAATGCCTGGAAGGGGGCCGGCTGGAAGCCGTGGCCGCCAAGCCCCAGCAATGCTCACTGGCCGACCAGGCCGCAACCCGCTGGGAAGAGCCGGCCGGGCAACCGGCGCCCCGCCGCGCCGTCCTTCGAGCCTTCAATTTCACCCCGCAGCCCTTCCCCAAGACGCTGGTTTCCATCCAGGCGGCGGGCGTTCTCAGCCGATTGGGCGTGCAAAACCGCGCCGGTCGGCTCGCCGTGCTGGAAAACGGCAAACCGATCGACCACGCTCTGCTCGGCGATTTGCTGCTGGTCGATGCCGCGCTTCCCGCGCGGAGCGTGCGCACGTGGCACGTCTATGGCCTGGACGCGCCGGCGGCTTCGCCGAGCCCATCGGCCTTGCTGGATCGCGTCTACAATCTTGTCCGCAATCCGGGCTTCGAGGAAGGTGATAAGAGCACCGCGGAAGAGTGGACCCATGAGGGCGAAGCTGCGCAGGCCAACGGCGTGTCCTTTGGCATCGATGATCCGGGCGCAAGGATCTCGGCAAACGGTGCGCACGGCTCCATGTGCCCGCCGGTGTTCCCAAGACGTGGCGCGGTTGGCACCAGACCGCACCCGTGCATCCCAAGCGGACTTATCTGGTGGCGGTTTGGGTGAAGTGTCAGGACGTGCGCGACGGCGAGATCCGCGTGCACCTGCATTGCTACGACGGCAAGCAACTCAGCAAGCACGATGCGATGCGGAGCATCGGCCCCTCGATCCAGGGTACGACCGACTGGACCTTGATGAGCGGCTTGCTCACGGTGCCGGAGGACACGACGGAACTACAATTCCACCTCACCATGCAGGAAAGCGGCACCGTCTGGCACGATGGCCTCTTGCTGGCCGAAGTCGTACCCGGAATACTGGCCGGCTTCGAAGGCCGCGCAGTGGCTGAATCCGAGGGGCTCCGCGCCTGGCAGGTGCCCGCCGTGGTAAAGGTCTTCGAAGACGACCCCGCCCCGGCACAGTCCGCTCCGCTCCGCCTGTCCGTGGCGCGGGGCGAGCAAGAGCCGCTGCAAGTGGCGGTGCGCGCGCGCGCGCCGCGCGCATCCGGGTCGAAATCGATCCGCCCGTCGGCCCCGGCGGAGCGCGTCTCGATGCCGCCGAGGTCAACCTGGTGGGCTACGTGCCGATCGACTATCCGACCAACTACTATCAGTCGCAGAGCCCTGCGTGGCATCGCAAGGTTCCCACGCAAGCGCCGGCGTGCGACGGCTGGGCGGGGCGCTGGCCCGATCCGCTGCTGCCGCAGAAGGAATTGAACCTCCAGCCCAACGCGACGCAGGCGGTGTGGGTCACCTTCAACGTCGCCGAAGAAGCCGCCCCCGGCGAGTACACAGGGGCGGTGCGCCTGGTTTCCGACGCGCTCGGCGAATTGCGCCTTCCGCTTGCCGTGCACGTCCGCAGTTTCGCCTTGCCCCGCGAGAGCCACGTGGCCGCAATCTACGACGTCCGTTTGGGCCACGGGGCCAAAGGCTGGGGCAAGCCCGAGCGCGAGGCATCCCGCGAGATTGTCGAGTTCATGGCTCGCCGCCGGCTCTGTCCCGATTCGATCCAGGCCAAGCCGAAGATCGAGTACCGCGACGGCCACGTCACGGCCGACTTCACCGAGTTCGACCGCGACGCCCAACACTACTTCGACGACCTGAAGCTCCCCTATTCCTACACCCCCTGGCAGTTCTACCTGTTCGGCTGGGGAATGCCTCCCAGCGCCAAGTTCGGCGAGCAGCCCTACCCCGGCCAGTCTCCCTTCGAAGGCGCGGATCGGGCCAAGCTCCGCCCCGAGTTCAACCGCGCCTACCAGGCTGTCTCAGCGCCTTCTGGGACCACGTCAAACAGAAGGGCTGGGATAAGAAGTTCGTCCTCTACATCTCCGACGAGCCCTTCGATTGGCAGCCGCAGATCCGCACGCAGATGAAGGCCCTCTGCGAGATGATCCACGAGGTCGACCCCGCGATTCCCATCTACTCGAGCACCTGGAAGCACGTGCCCGATTGGGACGGCAACCTCAACATCTGGGGCATCGGCCACTACGGGATCGTGTCGCCCGAGCAAATGGCAAAGTCCAAAGCACGAGGCGACCGGATCTGGTTCACCACCGACGGCCAGATGTGTACCGACACGCCCTACTGCGCGGTCGAACGACTGCTGCCGCACTACTGCTTCAAGTACGGGGCCGAGGCCTACGAGTTCTGGGGCGTGGCCTGGCACACCTACGACCCCTTCCGCTTCGGCTGGCACGCCTACATCCACCAGTCCGATCAGCCGGGCAAGTAGTACTGGATTCGCTACCCCAACGGCGACGGATTCCTGCTCTATCCCGGTGCTACCGTCGGGCACTCCGGCCCGGTCAGTTCGATCCGCCTCGAGCAGGCGCGCGACGGGGTGGAAGACTACGAGTACTTGTTCCTGCTCCGCGAGCGGATCGCAAAGCGCAAAGCGGAGGGCAAGGATACCGCCGCCGCCGAGCGGCGCGTTGGCCGAAGCCCGGGCGCTGGTGTCCATTCCCAATGCCGGCGGCCGATACTCGACCAAGATCCTTCCCGACCCCGAGGCGGTTTACCGCGTACGCGAGGCGGTGGCGACAGCGATCGAAAACCTCGGCCCGTAATGCCACTTTCAGGAGATCCGTTCCTGAATGCGGCGCGACCGCTCTCACCCACCGGTCCGCGCAAACACCGCGCGTGTGCCACCTTCCCTGAGAGAGCATCGCGCGTGTGCCACTCGGCACACGCAGTGCGAATTACGCGCGTGTGCCACTGCTTGGAACAAGCAGTGCGAATTACGGGCGAACATCGCGGACCGGGCACGGGCACCCCCAGCATCGCGCGCCAAAGCCGCGTGGCCCGATGCGCGTGTGCCACTGCTTGGAACAAGCAGTGCGAATCGCCGGAAAATATTCGTTCCGGCCCAACAACGACACACCGGGAGGACAGACATTCTTGTCTGTCTGTATCAGGAGGACAGACCACTATCAGGAGGACAGACATTCTTGTCTGTCCCCGCTTTCTCGCGCGTGTGCCACTGCTTGGAACAAGCAGTGCGAATTACGGGCGAACATCGCGGACCGGGCACGGGCACCCCCAGCATCGCGCACCAAAGCCGCGTGGCCCGGTTAACCGAGGGTGCGTTTGCGCCGCAGCCGCGTGATCTCCTGCCGCGTGGCGCGCATGTCGTGCGCCATGTCGATAAATAGCAGGATCAACTCGCCCAAACCCCAAAGAAACACCGGCCCGAGCACCAAGATCGCTGCCAGCAGCACCACGGTCTGTACCTTCACGAGCTCCGGCATCTGCGTGGGCACCACGATGGCCAGTCCCAGGATCGCTAGAAAAAGTAGCGCGATGGCGAGAAACTGGCACAACCCCGCGACCAGCTTAAGCGCTGGGTAGCGGCTGGGTTCCTCGGCAGGCAACGTCCGACGGTCGCGCGCATGGGCAAAACGTTGCGCCTGCTCGTACTGGAGCACGTCCTGCTCCCCGATCAGGCGCGCTTGCTCGTCGGGGGCGGGCATGTCGAAACGCTCGTGGCAGGAGGGGCAGGTCGCCTCGTGCCCCGCCAGCCGCGCTGAATACGGAACGAGCCTCTTGCAGTGGGGGCAAATGGTGTTCACGGCAGCGTCACCGCGGTCTGAAAAGTCTTTAGGTTCGGAACCTCAACGACAAAAAGCGGCGGGCAATCGCGTCTCTCAAGCTCTTGGCTCTCGGCCGGTCCGCCTGGCAACTCACACACAGCCGGGTCTCCCGCCCCCATAAAACCGCGAACGGTACCACAATCAACAACCTCTCTTCCCCCCATCGTACCGCGCCGGCGGCGGCGCTGGGATGGCAATCGGCTGCGACCGAAAGAGATTCGCGGTCACGGCGCGTGGCCGCGAGGGCGTCATGAACCCGTTTTCCGCACGGATTCTCGGCATCCTGATTGGCCAGAGGGCATAATTAGAACCTGTCCGAAAACTACCGCCGCGGCCCGCCGTGGCCGAACGCTTCCCGGGCAACACACGGTTTTCGGATCGGCTCTAGCAACGTATCCCGGAACTGCCGCCGCGGCCCTGTGCGGCCGGAAAATCGCAGCACCGCCCAAGGTTCTGGGATCGGCTCTAGGACGCTTGCCTCAGGAGTTCGCATCGCTTTGCCGCTGACCGACCGACGCAGGAAAGGAACCATTCCTCAAACCGTCCCCTAGGGCAGCTTGGGCCAGAAGTCCGGCTCGCGCGCCGCACGGTCAATGTCGTCGGCGGTGCGGATGTCCTGCTGGAATATCAAGCGATAATAGGGCAGGTTGGTCGCGATCATGCGGTTGGTGATGTAGCCGTCTATCCAGGTGCACCATTCGAGGCGGTCGACAGGGGCGAGGTAGACATAGCCGGAGGCGAAATCCGCGAAGGTGATGGCAGCGTGCGTGGCGAACCTCCGGTCGTTGGGATCGCGGAGGAGGCCGAAAGGAGAGGCAGCGACGTCAAAGCCGACGGGAGCATGGTTGCGGAGGGCCTGAACGGAGTGGATGAGCTGGGCGATGCCGGCGGAGAGGCCTTCGGTCGAGCTATAGGGATGCATGCAGATCTGGAAGACCTCGTCGCCGTGGCGTTGGCGGAGGATGGTACCCATGGGGCTGTAAGCGAGCGATCCGCCAAAGGGGGTGGGAATCTGAGCGCGCTTGGAGAGGATGGAATGCGTGGCGCCGATCCAGACAGCGGCCTTGTCGCCTTTTGCGAAGACTTCGCGCTCAAGCTGCTCGGCGGCGCGCGCGTCGAAGGTGAGCCAGGCCTGGATGAGATCGTCCCACACGCGGAGGAAACGGAAACGTTCAATGGGCGGGCCGGCGGACATCAGTGCAATCGAGGGCCCGTCCCATTCGAGACCCAATCCGATGACGCGCATGGGCTGGGCGTGCCGAGGCAGAGTGCTGTTGAGCTGCCAGACAGTTTGGAGGATGCGCCAATGCTCGGCTGCACCCCAGGTCTTCCAAGGATCTCCGTGGCGGGCGATCTGCAAGGCCCTTTGCGGGTCGAACGACTTGGCGGTGACGAGATCGCATAGAGAGAGGTTGTCGGCGGAAACGCAGACCTCAAGGGCGATGCAGCGGACGCCAGCCTCGTGATAGAGCCGGGGAATGAGCTGATTGAAAAGGTCGAGGGGGGCTTTGCGGTAGTGGATTTCGCCGAGAAGCAGGAGCTGATGTCGTTTGGCCTTGGCGAGGATGTAGTCGGCGGGTCCCTGGCCGTTGGCCGACAGCCAATCGGCGGCATGCTGAAGATCAAACGGCTTGTCGCGTGCGAAAGTGATGGGAACGGCGAGGGATCGCAACTCGTAGGGCAGAGGCTGGCGAACGGACGCCTCGACGCGGCGGGCAAACCAGACCCAGTAGGCGGCAGGCCCGAAACACCAGGCGAGAAGGAGAACGCTGGCAAGGATGGCGAAGCGTCTTTGCCGTCGCAGGGCCGGAGACGAAGGCTGAATCCAGCGGACGCACGTGCCGGAGAGGATATCGTGAAGACCTCGGCGGTCCTTGCGGAGAACCATGAGCAGGAGGGCCAGAGGGAGCAGGACCAAGAAGAGGATCTTGCCAGGTAGTTCGCGCAGTAGGGCGCGGGCGAGGCCGATGGGGCGGCCCTGGAGGGTTTGAACCCGGACGGCGAAGCAGGCCTTACCGAAGCTGAGGCCGCCGCACGCGGAGGTGACGGCCAGATAAACGGGCACGAGCGTGAGGAACGTCAGTTCAAGGCTCCAGTAGACGTCGAACTGACGGATAAGCGCGGAGACGGCGGAGGCGGCGAGCCAGATCACGAGCCAGTCAAACGAGAGGGCGGCAACTCGAACGACCAGGCCAGCACTACGCTGCGGGCGAGTTGAATCGGACGAGTCGTTCATGGTGTTATTTCCGCGATTCTCAACTCCCGTAGCAGCGCCGCTGCGGATTTCCCAACCTGCCGTTCCACCTTCCCGGCTGCATCTTCCTCTTCCGTGCAGTGCTTTGCCAATGCCTCCAGACCATTGTTGCCATAGCGTAGGGGTTGTTCACCCAATGCGGCCTTCAGCAGCCGTTGTTTGACGATCTCCGGATAGCGTCGGTCGGCGGCCGTGGAATGCGTCGAACTGAAGAATGCTCAGGGTAACTGTTCACGGGGCAGACTCGTGGAAGCGGCGGCTCGCCGCTTCTGACTGCCTGTCCTCACCCGAGCGAAGCCTCGCAATCACATCTGCACGTGGAGCCTGCTCGGGGGTGTGAACGGTTACATGTTCAGGTCGCGCCGCTGGAATACCTGAAGGTTCACTTTTTCAGTGCGGTCTCCCGCGTCAGCGCCGCGGCACCGTTCGGAGCCTGCACGACCAGCGCATCCGGCAAGCGAATGGTCAGCGTCTTCCTACGACAGAAGGCTGTCCCAGCCTTTCCGGTACGGACGACGGATGAACGCATCGGCTTCCGGTGCATTCCAGGCGCAGCAAGTTGACGTAGTCCCACTCGAGCTTTTTCCCCGTCCGGTAGGCTACGTTGCCGAGGTGGTTCGACTCGGTGACCCAGCCCGAATACAGAAAGTTCGAACCGGGCGCCGGACCCTGCCCTTTGCACGCCTGGATCCATTCAATGTAGTGACCGGGCGAACGCGGCAGTGTCTCCGGCGGCGTCGGGTAATCCTTGAACTTCTCTTCCGGAAGCAACTGCAGTCCGTTCCGCCCGCCGACATACAGCATGCCCTTGTCACCGATGAAGAGCTGGCCGCGCTCGCTCATCTTGCTTGCATCGAATTGCGGCGGCCTGCCCTCGCCCTGGTACCAGACGAGCTTGAGCGGCGGAGCCGACCCGCGAGCCCCGAACTCATACGTTACGGTCATCGATGCCGGCGCCAGTTCCGGGTGGGCCTTCCCCATGGGCGACACGGCCTCGACCGTCAGGGGCTGACGAATGTCCAGCACCTGGAACACGGCGTCATTGTCGTGGCCGCCGAGGTCGCTCATCGTGCCGTTGCCGAAGTCCCACCATCGGTACCAGCGCGGCCCGGGCAGGTACGTCGCATGGAATGGCCGCATCGGCGCAGGACCGATCCACAGATCCCAGTGCTGGTTCGGCGGGACGGGCATCTCTTCCTTGAACCGCTCGGTGATCTGGATGCCGTTGTAGAACCCGTGCGGCTTGTCGTACTTCTCAGCCGACGCGGCGCTCTGCAAGCCCCATGCACGACCCGCCCAGACGTGCGCCTCGCGCACCGGCCCGATCGCGCCCGCCATGATCAGCTCCTTGATCTGGCGGCGCACCGGCGAGGCGTGGCCCTGGTTGCCCGTCTGCGTGGCGAGCTTCGGGTACTTCGCGGCGGTCTCGCGAATCAACCTCGCCTCCCAGACGTCGTGAGTAAGCGGCTTCTCACAGTAGACGTGTTTGCCGTGCGTCAGCGCCAGGTACGTCGCCAGAGCATGGGTGTGCTCGGCGGTGCTGACCATGACGGCATCGAAGTCGTTCGGGCTCTCGAATACCCGGCGGAAATCGTTGTATTTCTTGGCCTTCGGGAATCTACGCGCCGCGGCATCCACGGCATCCTGGTTCACGTCGCAGAGGACCGTGATGTTCTCGGCCGGAATACCCGTGGGAGCGCCGGAGGGGGCCGCGGTCTTGGCGCCTTCTCGCGGCGAGGGGCGCTGCCATCGCCATTCATGTTCGCGTTGCCGCGGCCTCCGCACGCGATCATCGCGATGTTCAGTTTGTCGTTGAGATTCTGGCCCCGCAGAAAGGCCGGTACACCCGCGATCACGCCGGCAGCAGCCAGGACGCCGCCGAACTCGCGTCGCGTGATCCTACGCCCCCGTGCGTTTGTCGTGATCCTCTTCTTCATCGTGTGCTCCTCGGTCTTGTCAGTGAAATGATCGCCCTTCGTATCCCAATCCACCTACGACTCCTGCCGGCAATCGAGAATTGCCGCTCTCCCACACGTCTGAGGTTAACGCGGGAGGACTGGTGAATCAAGCAGGGCAGGCGTCGCGAGCCGCTGCGAGGTAACCGTTCTCGGCCCGCAAGCGAAGGAAACAAGTCCATTTGTCGGCCCATCGCGCTCTCTCTGTCGCAAGGGTGCGTCATGTCGCACGACCGCCCGCCGCAAGGAGAAGCGATCCAGGGGAGATCGACCCCTGCATGCCGAAAAGACTTGCACAGGCAGTTGACACGCCCGATCGCGGAGCGATAATCGCGCGTGTTGAGCTGCCGCGTGCGGGAACGATCACGCAACCGTTCACGGCCCGGCCGGGGGCTGGTCCATTTTTCGGCCGAAAGACTCCGTGATCGCAGTAGACGCTTGACCGAAAACATGGACCTGTCCCCTTCGCTCCCGGGTGGGAACGGTTAGACCATCCCCCGTATCCGCAGCATGGAAGTCAACGGACCGTACCGAGTAATTTGCCGCATCGCGCTGCCGTGTCGATCAGGATCGTAGCCACTGAACAACGCCGATCGCCCCTGACCATGACCAACTCTCCAACCCGTGTCGTCACTGCCGTAGCGCCTCTTTCTCTCGGCGATTCACCTTGGCTCCGCCATCCTGCACGCGCAGACCGCCAAGGCGGTCGCGCCCCGTGTGCAGCCGTTTGTCGATCGCCAGGAACTTGCCGGAGCAGTCATGCTCGTCGCTGACAAAGACAAGGTGCTTTCGGCTGAGGCGGTTGGCTGGGCCGATATCGCCGCGGCGAAACCGATGCGAACGGATTCAATGTTCTGGATCGCCTCGCAGTCCAAGCCGATCACGGCCACCGCGCTGATGATGCTCGTGGAGGAAGGCAAGGTCCATGTGGACGATCCGGTGGAGAAATACCTCCCCGAGTTTCGCGGCCAAATGGTCGTCGCGGAACGGGATGCCGACCACGTGTTGCTGCGCCGTCCGAAGCACCCGATCACCGTGAAGAACGTGCTCTCGCACACCAGCGGGCTGTCGTTCAAGTCGGCCCTGGAAGAACCTACCCTCGATCAATTTCCGCTTGCCGCCCGCGTTCGCAGCTACGCGATGACGCCGCTGGAATTCGAGCCCGACAGCAAGTACCAATACAGCAACGCCGGTATCAACACGGCCGCGCGGATCATCGAGGTCGTGGCAGGGATGCCCTTTGAGACGTTTCTCCACCAGCGGTTGCTCCAGCCGCTGGGCATGAACGATACGACTTTCTGGCCGAGCGAGCAGCAGGCGGCGAGAATTGCCAAGTCCTACAAGCCCGGTGGCGGCAAACAGGGCCTGGAGGAGACGGCGATCGGCCAACTGTACTATCCGCTTACGGACCGCACGCATCGTTTCCCGATGCCAGCCGGCGGGTTGTTCTCTACCGCACACGACCTCGCCCGTTTCTATCGCATGCTTCTCAGTGGCGGCCAGTTGGAGGGGAAGCGCTATCTGTCCCAGTCGGCCGTGAAGCAAATGATCAGCCGGCAGACTCCGTCGGAGTTGAGCAACAGCTACGGGTTCGGTTTCGCCGTCGCAGCCGGCTCCTTTGGCCACGGCGGGGCCTACTCGACGGATACCACGGCCGACACAAAACGCGGTCTGATTCTCGTTTGGCTCGTGCAACATGCCGGCTTCCCCGGTGAGGGCGGAAAAGCCCAGGGTGTCTTCAAACAGGCTGCGATCGAACTGTTCGCAAGCGCCACCAGAGGCGTCGATCCCTGATGGGGCCCGCGGATCTCGCGAACCGGAGTAAGCGTTCACACACCGGCGTAGACGCGGCGGCTCGCCGCGTCTCTCGCGTTTTCCGCGAACAGGCTGCCCAAGTTGGTGGTTCCGGAATGGAGCCTGGTGGCGGACACGGGACAAGGAACTTTGGCGCAGAAGAAAGTCTTCATCTTTGCACGAAGGAGCAACCGTCATGCGGCTGGCATCAAGGTTCGTTCTCGTCACCTGGTTGTGCGTCGTCGGGCTGGTGGCCGCTGCCGAGAATCCGTGGGTCGTGGAGCTTTGGCCGGGCAAAGTTCCCGATGAGGCTGGCAATATCGGCGCGGAAAAGTCCCTGATGTCGCCGAAGCTGGATCGCAAGCAGGTCGAGGTCACGGAACCGACCCAGATGGTCACCAACGTGAGCAAGCCGACGATCGCGATCTATCGACCGGCGAAGGATCGGGATTCGGGCACCGCAGTGCTGATCTGCCCCGGAGGCGGCTACTGGAACCTCTACTGGCAACTCGAAGGGGAGGAGGTCGCTGCCTGGCTGAATTCGCTGGGCGTGACCGGCGTGATTCTCAAGTACCGGGTGCCGCGCCGGCCCGATGAGCCCAAAAGCGAGCCGGCCCGCCGGCCGCTCCAGGATGCCCAGCGGGCCGTCAGCCTGGTCCGCAGCAAAGCGGCGGAGTGGAGCATCGCCCCGCAGCGAATCGGCATCGTCGGCTTCTCCGCGGGCGGCCATTTGGCGATCGCCACGGCCACCGAATTCGAAAAGCGATCCTACGAACCGGTCGACGACCTCGACAAGACCAGTTGCCGGCCCGACTTCGCCATTCTCGTCTACCCGGGCTACCTGAAGGTCAAGGACAGGGATGAGCTTGCCCCGGGCCTTCGCATTCCAGCGGGAACGCCCCCGATCTTCCTGGCGCACGGCGGGGCCGATATCGTCAGCCCTCCCGAGCACAGCGTGCTCATGTACCTGGCTTTGAAGCGGGCCGGCGTTCCCGCGGAGTTGCACGTCTATGGCACGGCCGCCCACGACTTCGGCGTCCGCCCGAGCGACCATCCGTGCTCTACCTGGACGGTGTCTTGCGCCAACTGGATGCGATATCAGGGATTTCTGAAGGCGAATTCGAGCAAGTGACCGCCGCTTGGGTGGCTGGGCGGTGTGACGTTCGGTTCGTCCTCACGACTTCTGCGAACCGGCCCAAGCGACCGCGTTGCGCAGGATCTTCTGCACGTTGGCATCGAAGTAGCTCTTGTAAGTCTCATGGCCGGGCTGGAAGTAGAAAACCTTTCCTTTGCCGACCGACCAGCATAGTCCCTGGCGCGACGATTCCGTGGTCCCATCAGGGCGGTGATAGAGGCCGTCAAACACGACTGACGCGGGCTCGGGAATCTCGAAGGGTTCCGAGTAACGTTCCTCGTGGGGCAGAGTGAAGTCGACAATTCCCTGGGCGATCGGGTGCATCTTGTCCTTGACGATCACGTCGGTCCGGCTGCCGTCCTCGACGTAGCCACCCTTCCAACCGCACGGCGTGCCCAAGAGTTTCCGCAGGGCTTTCGAGTAGTGGGCGGAGTGCAGGGCGATAAACCCCATTCCTTCCTCCTTGACTCGCCGCACGATCCGATCGACGTACTCGTCCTTGACCTTGCCGTGATGCACGTGACCCCACCAGACCAACACGTTGGCCTTCTGGAGTGCCTCTTCGGAAACGCCCTGTTCCGGATCGTTGATGGAGGCCGTACCGACCTCCCAGCCCTTCATCGCCTTAAGGGCCTCGGCGACCGCGCCGTTGATGTCCTTGGGATAAACGTTCTTAGGGGCCGTCCCTTCGGACCAAACCAACACGCGACGTCTTGACTCCGCCGCCTCGACCGTCTCGCTCAACAGAACTTCGCCCGCTGCCGCTGCGCCCAGGGCCAACACCGCACGCCGTGAAATCCGGTCGCTCATGATCGTCCTCCTGTAGGAGCCGATCCCAACACCTTCTCCCTCGCCCCGCTTGCGGGGAAAGACGCCGGGGGTGAGGGGTGTTCGGATAAGCTCTAGGTCAAAATGGCTCGTATTCCGACCATGCTAGTCGGCGAAGGGCGAGGGCGTCAAGAAAACAAGGGAATCTCGGATCGCACCGATCGCAGGGGCCGGCGAGGCGATCCGGAGGGCCGGATTTGGGTTGTTATGCCGCGGATCCTTGACAGTGATTGTCTCCCACGTTAAGGTCTGGGGCGTCGCCGTAACCGTTCACAGGGCAAACTCGTAGAAGCGGCGGCTCGCCGCTTCAAAATGGTTGCCCATTACTCCACCAGCGCCTGGGAATCGCAGCCGCGCAGCGTGGCTATCCCGCGGCGTGAAGGCTTACAGCGTCGCCGATTAACCCTCAGAAGAACAGTGCAACGAGGGCGACCAACGGGAGCCCGGTTTCCCGGTAAGAAAACGCCGGCAGTGTTGCATTACTTTCCTCGGTATTAATAGAATCACACTCCCCGTCAATCGTCGCTTCAAGCGACCTAAGGAGCAGCAGCACATGGCAGGCAAAACTTGGCTTCGCGTGGCAGGACTGGTAATGTGCGGCCTCTTGGCCGCCGCGACGCTCTCCCAGGCGGGCGCTCAGAGCAAGAACAATTTGCCGGTCAATCCAAAACTATCGGTGAAGCCGCCCGAGGGGGCCATCGTCCTGTTCGACGGCAAGGCCGAACAGATGCGCGATAATTGGTTTTCGCGCCGCACCACGAACCCCGCCGGCTGGACCGTGGACGACCAAGGCGTCGCCACGCCCAACAAACGCGACATCAGCAGCAAGCAGGAGTTCGGCGACGCGTACCTGCACGTGGAGTTCTGCGAACCGTTGAAGGGCGGCGGCAACAGTGGGGTCGGCATGCAGGGCCGGTACGAGATTCAGATCCTGAACTCCTACGGCAAGAAGCCGGAATCGCACGAGTGCGGCGCACTGTACAGTCAAACGCCTCCCAAGGTGATCGCCTCCAAGCCTGCCGGCGAATGGCAGACGATGGACATCTTCTTCCGTGCGCCGCGATTCGACGCCAAGGGCAAGGTCGTTGAGAATGCCCGTGCCACCGTGTACCAGAACGGAATTCTGATCCACGAGGGTCAGGAGTTCAAAGGACCGACTGGCATCCAGTACGAGCAGTACAAGGGCGAGGTGCCGACGGGACCGATCGTCCTTCAGGGCGACCACGACGTCGTACAGTTCCGAAACGTGTGGATCGTGCCGGCGAAGTACTGAGCCGTCGAGGGTTATCTCGACAAACGGCCCATCGAGTCCAGGTACTACCTGGACGGTCTCTCGTGCCGCCTCGATGTGATATCACGGGTTCTTGAAGCCGAATTCGACCGAGTGACCGTCGCTTGGGTGGCTTTGCCGTGGGGCGTTGGGTTCGTTGACGCCGCTGCCGGCGCTGGCTACACTCCTGGCGTCGTAACCGTTCCCAGGCCAGTCGGGGACTGGTCCATTTGTCGGCCCCCAAGGCGTCGTCATCACAATAGGCGCGTGACCGAAAACTCGAAACCTGTCCCCTTCGCTCCCCTGTGCGAAAGGAGAATGCAGTGGATCGCAGAACGTTCGTAAGGTCCTTGCCCGCGCTGACGATACTGCCTGGCACTGCGTCGGTCTTTGCCCAGGACGTTCCGCCCATGGCGCTTCCGAAACCCGAGAAGGACGGCGGCAAGTCGGTGCTCGCGGCCCTCTGGGAAAGAAAAACGACCCGCGACATCAGTGCCCAGAGGCTTTCCCCGCAGATGCTCTCGAATCTCCTCTGGGCGGCATTCGGCGTGAACCGCGAGAGCGGTCCCTTTGGGCAGATCGGAAGAACCGCCGCATCGGCCAGCAATTCGCAGGAAATCGACCTCTATGTTGCGATGGCCGAAGCAGCCTATCTCTACGAGGCGGAGCCGCACCGGCTCAGCCCTGTGGTTGCCGGAGACCATCGCGACAAAGCCGGGGGACGCCGCCGTGGATCCTCCGCGGCCCAAGCACCGGTCAATCTCATCTTCGTAGCCGATCTGGCCAAGTACGCCAAAGCAAGACTTCAGGAACCGGGCCTGCGGGATGCGGAGATCCAGAAGGCCTATTACAACGTGGCGGCTGGCCTCATCGCCGGCAATGTCTACTTGTTCGCCGCCTCGCAAGGTTTGGCGGCCTGGTTCCACAACTGCAATCGAGCGGCTCTGGCCACGCAGTTGAAGCTGCGGCCCGACCAGCGTGTGCTCTTCGCCCAAACCGTGGGGCATCCGGCACCGAGTCAGCCCGTAAGGAAGTGAACAACATGCTCTACAAACGCAGTGTCGCCCAAACCGTTGTTGCCATCGCCGCGTCGTGCCTTGGGGGCGCGCTAAACGTCTCGTGGGCCGCCGACAAGGCCGAAGAGGGCTTCGTCAGTCTTTTCGATGGCAAGACCCTCGACGGCTGGCATCTTATGAACGGCGCGAAGTTTGTCGTGGAAGACGGCGTGATCAAGCACAATGACGGCCACGGTTGGCTCCGTAGTGACAAGGAATATGCCGATTTCATTCTTCGCCTGGAATTGCGCTTCATGAAACCAAAACAGGACGGTGGCGTCTTTCTGCGACCGGCAAGGAAGGCAAAGACTGGCCGGACCAAAAGTACGAGGTGCAGTGCGAGAACAGCCCTCGCATGGCGATGATCTTCGGCGTCAAACATGACCTCAATGTCCCGTTGGTGCAGAAAGTGCTCAAGCCCGTCGGTGAGTGGAACGCATATGAGATCAAGATTGTCGGAACGGAAATTGAGGTTCGGTTGAATGGCGAGCTGGTCGCCACCTCCAATTCCGCCGACGCGCTGAAACGCGGCTATCTCGGCCTGCAAGGCGAAAATGGAGCTCACGAGTACCGCAATTTCCGAATCAAGGATCTCGGCAAGTAGCGCCGATTCCAGCGGGGCCCTCGGATCGGTAACGGTTCACGGGGCAGTCTCGTGGAAGCGGCGGCTCGCCGCTTCTGACTGCCTGTCCTCACCCGAGCGAAGCCTCGCAATCACATCGGCACGCGGAGTCTGCTCTGGGGTGTGAACGGTTACTGATGAAACGACCTGGCCGTTCCAACTAGCACGTGGCGAATTGGAAAATCGCGAACAAAGTAACCTGGATGAAGACACCGAGTCGAGGTAATCGCCGCCATCAAGACCTGCAGTTCTTGAATGCAGATGGCATGGTCGCCTGCAATCGCCGCGACCGGGAAGCCGCGCACCGCGCCCAGGTTGAAGGCATCATCAGGATTGACGACGCCGCGCGCGGCTGCGAAAATGCGGTAATGGCATTCGCACCACAAATCGCCTACTATTTGGACCGCTATCGCCGAGGCGATGTTGCCGATGCATATCACTGCCTCTTGGAGCTGGGCGACGAAGCTCTTCCAGAGTTGTCGGCGGAATGTCGCGCCGCAAGCGACCTTCAACTTCGTGAGTTTCTGCTAGGTGTGATTTGGCGGCATCGACAGCAGTCCGTCATCCCACTGCTCGCGGAGGTGTTGCTTGATTCCGATCCACGGGTGTGGCGTGAGGCGCTCGACGGGTTGGTCGCACTTGCCTCGCCCGCATCGCTTGAGGCATTGCGCACGGCAAGAGAGCGGCAGTTCCCCAAGCAGCGCGACACGGATGAGTTTAGTCGCTGGCTTGAGGAAGCGATTGAGCAGGTGGAAACGGAATCGCAGACAGAATGAGGGGACGGCGGCTCAACGCTACGCTACCGCCAACCGCTGCCCCGCTTTATTGACCTTCGGGTAAGTAATGCAATACCCTGAACCGAGTTCGCAACCGTTCACAGGACAAACTCGTAGAAGCGGCGTCTCGCCGTTTCCAAATGCTTGCCCATTACCGACGGGCGCGTGGGAAACGCAACCGCCCAGCGTGGCTATCCGGGGGTGTGAGCGCTTGCCTTCTTGACGACCTTGCTCGGCGGCGATACGCTGTCCCCTGCGAGCTTCGCTTCTCTCCGCGAGGAAGGAACCGGCCCATGAAGCGCGTCGTATTCGCTCTTGCCGCGCTGTGCGTCGTGCGTCTCCTTGCAGGACTGGCAACTGCGCAGTCGCCGCAGGCCAAACCCAGTGCCTCCGCCAGAGAGTCGGCCTTTCTCGAGACGCCCAGCGACGGATCGCCGATTGTGCCCCAGGCGTCTCTCGATTCGATTACCGCTCGCGACTTGCGCGAGCACGTCACGCGTCTGGCCGACGACAAGCTGGAGGGACGAAAAGCAGGCACGCCCGGCGGCCGCGCGGCCGGCGACTACCTCACAGCCCGGTTGGCCGATCTCCGTCTCCGCGCGGCTGGGGTGGACGGGAAGTACGACCAGCCGTTTGAAGGCGGATTTCGCAATATCCTGGCGACACTTGAGGGAAGCCACCCAAGCGCAAAGCGCGAGTACATCGTCGTCGGCGCGCACTACGACCACCTCGGCACTCACACGCGGCGTCCTCGTGTTTCCTGGTCTGATCTCGCCGGAAAGTCCGTGCAGCCGCCCGCTCCCGTAACGCTGATTTACAGCGGGGCGGACGACAACGCCAGCGGCGTGGCCGGCGTACTCGAAATCGCCCAGGCCATGTCCCTGCTTTCCAAGCCCCCGCGGCGTTCCGTCCTCTTCGCCTTTTGGGACGCTGAAGAAATGGGGCTCAACGGCTCCCGGTACTGGGCAGACCAACCCACCGTCCCGATCGAGCAAGTGGTTTTCGCAATGAACCTGGATATGGTCGGACGGCTGCAAGACAACCGGCTCATCGTCTGGGGAACGGGGAGCGGACTCGGATTACGCGGGCTTGCGGCCCGCCATAACGCCGCTGCCGGCCTATCGATCGATTTCCGGCCGTCGGTCCTGACCAAGGCAGACGATTACCCCCTTTTTCTCAAGGGGATCCCCGTGCTGTTTCCGTGGACCGGGATGCATCCGCAATGGCACAGTCCCGAGGACCACGTCGAACGGCTTGACGTGGAGGGGATGCGCCGTGTCGTCCGGCTCGCCTACAGTATTGTCTATGACTTGGCTGACCGTGCCGACAGGCCGAAATTCCGCGAGGCATCGCGACGCGAGACCGAGGAAAACGCATCCGTACCCGCGCTGCCCCCCTTGCCCAAGCCCGACGACCTCGCTTTCCCCATGGGTTTCACGTGCCGGCGTCATGAGGCAGAACCCAATGCGCTGATCATCGTCAAGGTTGTGGCCGAAACGCCCGCAGCCGCCGCACGGCTACGGCCGGGCGATCGTATTTGCCAGATCGAGGGTCTGCCCGCCGCCGATTCGCTCGACCTGACGCCGTTCTTCGCAACTCCAATCGGACCGGTCCATTTGCTCGTCGAACGAGAGGGGCGTTTCGGCAAACTCACGCTCGACCCCAAGCCGGGTTCCCTCAGGACGCCCGGCCCGTATGAGGCCAGCGCCTTCGCCCACTCCTGGACCAAGAAGACGGCCCCGTCGGACGCGGCGAAAACCTCCGCCGTCGGCCGGGTTGAGCCGCTCCCGGGGCAACCCGGTGCATCCGTGCCATCCCGCTCATGGATGCTCGGCGAAGGCTACAGCCCGATTCGATCCCAAACCTTCAGCCCAAACAGCCGCTGGCTGCTGGCCGCCGGGCAAGTCTGGGACTTGGCGCCGGGCGAGCCTGCGCAGCGTCAGCCTGGGCGAGCCGATCCAAGCCGTCGGTTACGCTGGTTTCAGCGACAACGGGCGATGGTTGGTCGTGTGCAACTACGGTTCAGGGATGAATCCGGGCAGCGCCTCCACCGTGCGGCCGATGCGATTGATCGACATGGCTGCCGCACGGCCGGGGGCCGTCGAAATCCAACTCGACCAGCCCCAACTCCGCGCGTTCTGGCCGTCGAGCGGAGGCTCCCGCTGGCTCTTCACCCAGAGCCCCGACGGGATTCGCCTTTGGGACCTGCATGCCGACAATCCCCTCGCGGCCCCCGCCCTGGTTCACGTGGCGGTTGAGCCGCGAACGTACCACCACCAATGGCTCTCGGTGAGCCCGGACGGCCGGTGGCTGGCCGCCGCAAAAAGCCTGCTCGACCTGTCTGCGAACCGAGGAACGGGGACAGAGATCACCGCGGAGTTTGACGGAGTCCCGCCCCTGGCCGCCATCAGCCCGGACGGTCGCCGCGCGATCGCCGGCAATCGCTTGCTCGATCTGACGAAGCCGGAACCGCCGGCCTCTGCAATGCGCCTCTCGGTCGACGAAGCGGCCCGAGCAGCGGCCTTCAGCGCGGACGGTCGGTGGCTGGCCGTGGCGGGCGACGCCAAGGTCCGGCTCTGGGAGCTTGGCAAGCCCGACCCCGATGCCTCAGCACGGGAACTGCCGGGACCGGGCAATGGTTATGCCCAGTTTCCGTTTCGCCTTAGTCTGCTCCGGTTCAGTCCCGATAGTCGCTGGCTGGTGGTTTCCTCCTTCGACGGCGCCGCCCGGCTGTTCGACCTGACCGCTGCGGCGACGTCGGGCACCGAAGTCGCTCGCGCCGGCTCGGAAAAGCAACTGTCCTTCACTGCCGACGGACGCTGGCTGGTCGCTGGCGACAACCAATGCCTGCGACTGTGGAATCTGAAGCCGGGCACTCCCTCCCCCGCACCCATCGAACTCGCGAAGCCTACGGGCCGCGCGCTCATGCAGGCGAGCGTACATAGCGAGGACGGACGCTGGCTTGCCGTGGGCGACGGGGCCTCGCCCGACGGTGGTCTTCTGTTATGGGATTTGCAGGCCGCCTCGCCGGTCGATGCGCGCGTCGTCCTGCCTGTCCAGCGAGCTTACCGTGCCGTCTTCAGCCCCGACGGCCGCTGGCTGTTCGTGCGGTCGCGTGGGGACAGCGCGGTCCTCCACCAAGGACGCGTCCGAGACCGCGCACCTCTGGTGCCTCGGCACTGGCCTGGCGCAACCCCCGAAACTCGACCTCTCTGGACACAACGGCACGATCATCGCGTCGGTTTTCAGTTCCGATGGGAATTGGCTGGTCACGAACTGCGCGGGGGACACGACTATGGGACCTCCGCAATATTCCCGCATCGCCTGCCCCACCATCGGAAGCTCCCCGGCAGTGATGGCTCATCCAGCGCGTGCGGTTTGTCTCGGGTTACTGTTCTCGGCATTTCCCCTTGGCGCCGCAGCGGAGAAATCTGCCGGGCCCGTCCGCGCGTTTCTCGAAATCCGCGCTGAGGCTGAAAAGAGGAACGGCGGGATCGTGGTCGGCCTGGGAGACGAGGACGGCAGCCGGATCATCAGCCGCGCGAGACTGTAATGCCGGATCGGACCTCCCCATTATCGTCGATGCCAGCCAATTCCCCAATTGGAAGAAACTGGCCTTGCACGACGGTGCGAAGAAACTTGGGGAAATCACCCAGGGAACGCCAAAGTTCACCGCGAAGAACCTGACGCCCGGCTACCACGTGTTCTCCATGCTCGGAACGGACGCCCAGGGAACCCTGCGCACCTCCAATCCGGTGCTGGTCGTCGTGCAACCCCGCCATCAATAGGTTGTCTCTTTAGCGACGCTGATTTCGCCACCGAAAGCCCGATGGTCCCCTGCACCGGCCTTGTCGCCCAGCCGCTGGCGATTCTTTGACGGTTACAATTCCAAGGCATCCGGATAGGGGGGCCACATCCCCTCAAAAAACTGCCCGCCACGCCCTTGACCGAACCTACATAAGTAGGTATCTTGCCTACAACAGTAGGAGACCGAAGCCCATCATGTCCCCGCGTAACGAACCCGCCCCGCTGCCCTCCGATGCCCAATGGGAAGTCATGAACTTCATCTGGGACCGCGGCGATGCCACGGTGGGTGAAGTCTGGCAGGCCATCTCTGCTCGCCGGCCCGTGGCCCGAAATACCGTGCTCACGCTCGTGGCGCGCCTCGAAGAAAAAGGCTGGCTTCGCCGCCGCGCCGAAGGCAACGTCCTCCACTATAGCGCCACCATTCCGCAGCATACCGCGCTGCGGCAAATCGCGCGGCGACTTGTCGATACCGCCTTTCGGGGCTCCGCTGAAGGGCTCATCATGACGCTTCTGGGCGATAGCGACCTCTCCGCGGGCGACTCGGACCGAATCCGAGCGATGCTCGAAAAGGCTCGCCGGGAGAAAAAGGGGAGAGGCAAATCATGAACTTGCTCATCGAGCTCTGCCCGAACGATGCGATCCTGCTTGGGGTGGCCAGTGTGCTGGCGCAGATCGCGATCGTCGCCCTCCTGGCGTGGTTGCTCTCCTCGGGCTTCGCGCGGCATTGCCCGGCGATCCGCCACGCGGTCTGGGCCTGCGCGTTGGTCTGCATACTGATCTGCCCGGCGGTGTCTTACGTGGCGCTCCGCGTCGGGTGGTCATTGGTTTCCTTGCGATGGCTGCCTGGACCGGCGTCGGTTGATATCGAGGTTCGGCAGCCACCGCAACCTGGTGCGGTCCGCGGGGCGGATTTGCCAGCCGCGGCGGACGCGCAGACTTCGGAGCGGAGCGAAGACTTGCGGCCCGAGCCTCAAACCGTTCCGTATGGCATTTCCACCCCCAATCCGGTCTCGGCGGGCGCGGCGAACTTCGCGCCGCCTCCCCGGCCGCGCGATCCACGGCGCGCACTGCTCGGCATGGTCACCTTATTCTGGACGGCCGGCGTTGCCTTTCTCGGCGCCCGTCTATTCCACGGTTGGCGGAGAATGATCGGCCTCAAGCGACATTTGCAGCCTGCCACCGGCGACCGACTGCGCGATATCCTGCCGGAACTTCGTCGCATCTTGAACGTCAAGTCCTTGCCGCCCTTGGCGATCTTGCCGCACGGCGTCGAGTGGGCCGGCCCGATCGCCATCGGCCTCTTCCGCCCCCTTGTGATTCTTCCGGAAAACCTCGTCCATTCGCTCGATTCGCGCGGGCTGCGCGACGTGCTGCTCCACGAGTTTGCCCACGCGCTGCGGCACGACCCGCTCGTTGGGCTATTGCAGCGTCTCTTGGCGATCGCCTATTGGCCCTATCCGCCCTTGCACCTGGTAAACCGGCATCTGGCTCGGGCACGAGAGGAAGTCTGCGACAATTACGTCCTGCGACAGGGAGATGCGCCCGGCTATGCCGAAACCCTGCTCGTCATCTCCGAAACCCTCCGCTGCCTTCGGCTGCAGTCGGCCGCGCTGGGGATCTGCCATCCCCGCGAAAGGCTCCAGCAGCGAGTGGCCGGATTGCTTGACCCAAGGAGGAATGTCATGACTCGAGTGCATTGCACGATTCTGGCTGCTTTTACCGCCCTGTTCTTGACCCCCGTGGTTGTCGTGGCGGGAACCCGGGTGCTCGAGGCGGAAACGCCCGCCGCAGCCCCTACCTCCGCCGCCGCGCCGGCCGACTCGACATCCACCGTTCAGCGCCGCGCCGTCAACAAACGGGTCAAGGATTTCCCGGAAACCGTCGACCGATCCTCACCCGAATCGACCCTTGCGGCGATCTGCCGGGCGGATGCGCGCCGACATTCGTGCCTTGCACGACTTGGTTCTGGCCGATTGGGATGCGGACGATGCAAAGAACATCGAGCAAGCCTTCAAGGACACCCCGGTTCCTCCCAAGAATCGTGAGGAACGGATCCTGGAGATCGAAATCGTTGAGGTGCTGACGTACCGCGATGATTGCGCGGTTGTGATCTGTCGGCTGAAGTCTCCGGCCGAAGAAGAACGGTACGGCGGAATTCTCATGGTGAAAATCAACGGCCAATGGAAAGGGAACCTTCAGGAGCTTCATAAGGATGGTTTGCCCAGCCTTGAGGCGGCCCGAGATTACGTCGAAAGAAACAAAGCTAGCCTCGATAAGTCTTTCGCGGCGCTGAAAGACAAGGCGGCCAAAGTCAAAGTAGAACCCAGCAAGCCCAGTCCGTTGCCATGGGTGCTGCCCGACGGCCGAGTGATAACGGAATCCTCATCCGGCCCGGCGATCAAGGAGGAGGTGAAGAAACTCATCGCTGAAAAGAAGTATACGCTTCTGAGCACCTTGGATTCGCCTGTCGGTGAAAAGCAATACGTCTATCGTTTCGACCTCGCCGATGGTAGCAGCACCCGGAATAGCTTCTCGATGCCGCTGGATGGCGTCTCGTCTTGGGACGACTATCAGCAGAAGCAAGGCGAGCAGCGACAGCAGCGGCACGACAGAATCAATCAAGCCGTCGCCGCCGGTCGATTCCGCTTGCTGAATGTGGAGGTGATGCAAATCCATCTGTGTCGAGACGTGCCGTCCGACAAGAAATTCAAGGTTCAACGCATCGAGCGTCCCGACGGCAGCGAGATCGCGTTTCCCAGAGCCGATTTCGGGTCACTTCCCCCGTTCGTGACCAGTTGGCAGGAACACCTCCAGGCGATTCGCGCGGGAACTCGCACCCTATTGGCGCTGGAAACCGTCAATAGCTATACCTATGAAATGACGGCCGACGACGGGACCAAGCTTGTCTTTCAGTACGGCGGTAATGAGCCGCTCAAGACGCCGGAGAAGTAGCGGACAGCAGGGGTAACCGTTCACCGGCCGGCCGGGGACTTGTCCATTTGTCGGCCGCAACCCTCCGTCATCACAACAGTCGCCCGACCGAAAACTCGGGACCAGTCCCTTCGCTTTCCGCTCCCGTAAACGGTTACTGTCGGGCGTCTTTCGGTTATCATGGCGAGTGGTCCAACCCGGCAGGCAGGCGTCGCGTTTTCGGTCGTGCGCGAGTGCTGCCGCTCAACTCGCGTACAGTGTATCGGAAAAGGCGTCGTTGCCCCGTCAAACCAATACCCGGCGTACGACAAGAGAGTAGATACGAGATGAATCAAGGGCTTTTCCAGTTGCCGTGGCAGATCGATTTCCCGCTTGCGATTGGCCTCAGTTGTGTAGTAACAGGTGGACTCTTGTACTTAGCCGGGATTTCCCGCGAACGGTTGGCCAATGTCTTGAGTTATATTCTGGCCCTGGCAGCCTACGATTTTCAGTCCTTGAACGGAGACCGCAATAAACGTATCAAGAAATACAGGCCCATTTGCAAGGGCCTTGGATGCATGTTTGGCTTGGTAGGGATCCTGCCCTTGCTCGTGGCGGGAAATGTCATTGAGAACGGAGCCGAGAGGCAACTCACGGCCGAGGACCTGCGGCTGGCAGAGAAACTGAGGGGAATGGATGGCAGTCAGATTCTGGACGAGATCCACAAAGCGAGGCAATCGCACGGGACGGACCACGAACGTGCCAGGAGAAAAGAACTACTGAACCATCGTGTCATGACCAATGGAGCGACAAAAAAGGTCGCGGTCGCCGTCCTGCTGATTGCGTCCCTTGCGGTGGTCGTGGGAGTTATCGCCCTTGCGGTGCGGCTCTACGGGTGGAGCCCGGCCCGCACCACGCGCACTTCGGATGCCGGCGCGATCATGATGCACCAGCGAGGCGGAGTTCTCCACGGCTCGGCACAGCAATTCTCCATCGATCCACTTGATGGTGTGTGGGGCGTCGTAATGGACATTGGTCTCCATGAAGGAGTGGTGAGCCTCGTCGCCCTTGCCGATGGGATCGCCAGTTCGTACGTCAGTTCCGGTGGTGGCGTGATCGGCGGGATGGGCTACGCGAGTGTTCGTGCGGCGGCAATTCAATTGTGCGAACTCGCGGGTGTGTCCGTCGACGTGACCGAACCAGCGACCGATTTCCCTTTGCCGGTCGAGGGGGCCGTGCGGTTCTATCTGCTCACAGTGTCCGGAGTGCGCACTGCCGAGGTCGGGCAGATAAGCCTCCACCAAGGCGTCCATCCGCACTCGCGGCTGTTTTGGGCGGGGCACGACGTGCTTACACAACTCAGGTTGACGGTCCAAGAGGGCGACGATTAACAGGCTCTGACAAATCGGGAACTGGCTCCCGGCGATTCGCGAGAGTCCCCTTGAATGTGCCTCGACCGAGGGTGCCTGTCCCCCGTCTTGTCCGTCCACTCCTCGTCCCTCGATTCATGCCCGTTGCGGCGTCCGACAGGCAGCACGATCGCTGTCGAAAACCGCGTTCGCATCCATAGGGTACCTGTCGGCGAGGTGAAAAGAGCGTGGGAAAGTCGCAAGAAGGGTTCTCGGAGGGTTGCATCAGGGGCGGTGGGGGGGCAGAATTTCTCTCACCGGCTTCTCGGGCCGCAAGGGAACGGGCACACGTTTCGGCCATTGCGCCCATGTGTGTGGAAAGAACGAAACCGGCCGAAGAATGAGTCGGTCCCCGGCGGCCTGCGAATAGTTACCCGTTGTCTTGGCAATTACGTCTCCTTCAGTTTGTGAGAGAAGTACAAATGACCGCCCACCTTCCTGGCCATCCACCTATGCCCTCGTGCAAACACCTCCGGCCACTCGAATTACTCGCACTAACAGCCGCACTCGCGGTGGTCCCCCTGCCACGTGCCCAGGCCGCGCAGATCGGTATCTTCGATTCCCACGCCGATGTCGGTCAGGTCGGATTGCCGGGAAGTGCCGACTTCGACGCAGCCCGTCAGGTCTATCGGGTAAAGGGGGGCGGAGAGAACATGTGGTTCGGCACCGACGCCTTTCATTTCGTCCACAAACAGCTCTCGGGTGACTTCGACCTGTCGGCGCGGATCTCGTGGCCGAAGGCCGGCGGCAACGCCCATCGCAAGGCCTGCCTGATGATCCGCCAGAGCCTGGCGCCGGACTCGCCGTATGTCGACGCGGTCGTGCATGGCGACGGCCTGACCTCGCTGCAATTCCGCGACACCCCGCGGCGGCCCGACGCGCGAAGTGCGGGCGAACGTTCAAGGCCCTCCCGCCTTGCGGCTCGAACGCCACGGGCAGTTCATCGTGATGTCGGTGGGCGGGGCGGACGGCAGCTTCCGGCACTCCGGCTGTGCTCGGAAGCTGGTGTTCACGGATCCGGTCTACGTGGGGCTCGCGGTGTGCGCCCATGACAACAAGGTGATCGAGGAAGCGGAATTCGCCGAGGTGCGCCTGACCCCGGTCGCGCCCGCTGCCGGCAAGCCGCGATTGAACAGCACGCTGGAGATCGTGCCGGTCGGGTCCAAGGACCGGCAGGCCATTTACCATTCCACCAACCATTTCGAGGCGCCCAACTGGTCGCTCGACGGAAGCCACTTCGTCTTCAACAGCCAGGGCAGCCTCTTCCGCCTGCCGGTCAAGGGGGGAACACCCGAGCTGATCGACACCGGCTTCGCCACGCGCTGCAACAACGACCACGGCTTCTCGCCGGACGGAAAGCAGCTGGCCATCAGCGACCAGTCGCAGGCGGGCGGCAAATCGCTCATCTACATCCTGCCGGCGACCGGCGGCACGCCGCAGGCTGATCACGCCCACGGGCCCGTCCTACTGGCACGGCTGGTCGCCGGACGGCAAGACGCTGGCGTATTGCGCCGAGCGCGACGGCAAGTTCGACGTCTACACGATCCCGGCCGCGGGCGGCGAAGAGCGGCGGCTGACGACGGCCGAGGGATTGGATGACGGCCCGGAATACAGCCCCGACGGCCGCAAGATCTACTTCAACTCCGACCGCACCGGCCGCATGCAGATCTGGCGCATGAACCCGGACGGCAGCGACCAGGAGCCGGTGACGAACGACGAGTTCAACAACTGGTTCCCGCATCCGTCGCCGGACGGCAAGTGGCTCGTGTTCCTGTCCTACGAGAAGGACGTGAAGGATCATCCGGCCAACAAGGACGTGCGGCTGCGGTTGATGCCCGTGGCCGGCGGCCCGATCCAGGAACTCGCCACGCTCTTCGGCGGCCAGGGCACCATCAATGTCCCGTCCTGGTCGCCCGACAGCCGCAATGTGGCGTTCGTCAGCTACCACTTCACGAATCACTGATGAACCTTCCCGCGAGTCATTCCGGCTTGTCCCGGGGCGCATCGCGGCAGCCCGCCAGCACGCCAAGCGCGATCCTGCGCCCGTCACCCTCGTGGCGGTGCCCTGCCGCTTGACTTTGAACTGGCAATCCTCGGTCTAGACATACGGGTTCACTGCACGGTACGCTGGACCTCACTCACCCCCGTATTGCGACAATTGCCCCATTGAGCAAGACGACAGAAAGGCCCGAATCCATGAAAGACAACCCGAACCTGAACCGCCGTCAGTTTCTCCGCACCACCGGCCAGGCGGCCACGACGCTGGCGGCCGTCTCCACCTTCGCTCCGGCGGTTCTCTCCGCTCCATCCCCCGGCAAGACGATTGGCGTCGGTTGCATCGGCCTGGGGACCCGCGGCGGCGACCTCATCAACGCGGTCGTCCACGCCCCCAACGTCAAGGTGATGGCGGTCTGCGATGTCTATGGGCCGCATCGGCAGAAAGGCATCGAGCGCAGCCTCAACCCGGAGGTGAAAGCCTACGTCGATTACCGCGAACTGCTGGCCGACCCGAACGTCGATGCGGTGGTCATCGCCACGCCGGATCATTGGCATTGCCAGATGGTGCTCGACGCCGTGAAAGCGGGCAAAGACATCTACTGCGAGAAGGGATTCTCGCGGACGCTGGCCGAGGCCAAGCTGATGCGCGACGCGCTGAAGCAGAGCAGGGTCGTGTTCCAGCTCGGCCACCAGGCGCGCCAGGCCACCTGCGCCTTGCAGGCCAAGGAACTGATCGCCCAGGACATCCTCGGCCCCATCACGCTGGTGCGCACGGGCCGCTTCAAGTCAACCGAGCCGGAGCATCCCAACTGGCGCTGGTACGGCTACTACGACCAATGGGACCGGCCCGACCCGGCGCAAGGTCGTGAAGGAGGTGAACTGGGACCTCTGGCTGGGGCCGGCGCCGAAGATTCCCTGGAACGAACGCCACTTCTGGCACTGGCGCTGTTACTGGGCCTACGGCACCGGCTACGCCGGCGACCTGCTGTCGCACGAGATGGATTTCGTGCAGTACCTCCTCGGCCACGGCATCCCGGACACCTGCATCTGCTCCGGCCTGATCGCGCTGCTGCAGGACGACCGCGAGGTGCCCGACACCTGGGTCGCGACCTACCAGTTCGAGAAGCTCGGCCGCACCGTCACCTTCACCGGCAGCATGAACACCACCGACAGCCAGCCGGTGGAAATCTGCGGCCGCGACGCCACGCTGCGCTTCGACGACATCGCCCACGACGTGACCACGTTTCGAGATCATCCCCGAGGAGCTACAACACAGAACCCGGACCTGCCCAAGGGCTACGAGCGGGGCAAGACGCCCGAGCCAGCCCAATCACATGGTGGACTGGGTGAATTGCATCCAAAGCCGCGGCACCCCGAAATGCTCGACCGACGAGGCGTTCATCGAAACGGCCACGTTCCTCATGTCGCTCGAGTCGTACCAGCAGAAACGCATGGTGCGCTGGGATGCGGTGAAGGAGGAGATCGTCTGAGCCGTTGAGCCTGCCGAAAAGACCGCAGCATAATGGGGCCGGTCAATAACAAGGTAACGGACCGATTGTGGAGGATTACAGACGATTAGGTAACCGTTCGCAGGCCAACCGGGGACTGGCATCGTGACCCTACTCGCTTCACGACTCCTCACCTCCGCGCGTGTGCGTCACTGCTTGTCCGCGCGTGTGCCACTGCTTGGTAGTCGCCGCGCTTCGCGGCGGCGGACAAGCAGTGCGACATACCGGCCCGTCGAAAAAGGTCCAAGGCCCAGCCGGAAACTGATCCATTGCCTGGCTGCGAGCCTCCGTCATCGCGCGAGCCGCACCGGCCTGGCAACGCGGTGTTCTCAGTCGACCAGACCGACGTCATTCACTACGGGTTCGACCTGGCCGACTATCTTCGCGCGTGTGCCACTGCTTGGTAGTCGCCGCGCTTCGCGGCGGCGGACAAGCAGTGCAAGATACCGGCCCGTCGGTAATGGTTCACCGGCCAGCCGGGGACCGGTCATGTTTCTGCCCCCAAGACGTCGTCATCACAGCAGCCGCCTGACCGAAAACTCGGGACCCGTCCGCTTCGCTCCCCGAGCCTGTCCGAAAACCTTTTCCCTTCGCCTCGCTTGCGGTGCGAGGGGCCGGGGGTGAGGGGTTTTCGGATAGGCCCTTTAGCAAGTCCGTCCTGTGAATGGTTACTACATCCTGACCAACGGTTGCGGCGGCTGCGTTACGCGGGCCGCTGAACCGGAGCGTTACGTACCAGGCAAGAAGGTACTCGAAAGCACTCCGCGCACCCGTCTCGGTTACGATCCCCTCCGAGTCATCATCTCTCATGGCCGAACACGCTGACGAAAACCGTCCGGAGTCCCAAGAACCTGCGCTGCCCCAAGTCGCGACCCCCTCCGGTCTGCCGCGGAGACGCCGCAGCCGCACGCCGCGTACTTCCGGTTTCTCGAATATGCCCGGAGAATCACGACCGTCGGCATGGTGGTCTGCGGGCTGGCGTGGATTCTCTGCGTGAGATGCGATGACTATCGGACCGTGACGTTGAGACTCCCGCCGGGAATGTGGGCATGGGGAGTGTGGACGTTCGGAATCGGCGTCTGCGCCTGCCTGACCGCGACTTTTCTTCTCATGGTTGAGCATGTCGCCCGGCCGGCCGCACCGACACCGCTCTCCCTGCGGTCGTTGTTGCTCCGTGTTCTAGCCGTCCTGGTCGCCGTATCCGTCATTGCCCTGGGGATGGGCGTGGGCTACGGCAACTGGCAGGCGATCGGTGCCGTGGTCGGCACCTTTCTGGCTTTGGCTGCTTGGCGAGCACATCGCATGGCGCGCGCCACTCTTGCCGTTCTGGCCCTGCTTCTCCTCGGCCTTACCCTCGCGTCGACGCAGTCCGCGTACCAGTTTGCACGTAGGCATGCCGACGAGATCGTCGCCGAAAGCCGCAATCTGATGGACCGATTGCCCGAGGTTCAGGAAATCGAGTCTGATGACCCTCGCGTGCCGCAGGTGCTTCATAGATTGGGGGCCCGGTCTATCGTCGTCGATTCCACCCGTGTGGCCGTGTTGGTTCCGGGCTTGTGGCGTGCAGAGTTCCACATCTACCGCGATCCCGCCCGTACCCTCAAACCCGTTTGGGTCACGCATTATGGAAAGGGCGCCGGTCGGTTGCAGATCACGGACCGATTGTGGATGATTACAGACGATTAGGTAACCGTTCACAGGCCAACCGGGGACTGGCATCGTGACCCTACTCGCTTCACGACTCCTCACCTCCGCGCGTGTGCGTCACTGCTTGTCCGCGGCGTGTGCCACTGCTTGGTAGTCGCCGCGCTTCGCGGCGGCGGACAAGCAGTGCAAGATACCGGCCAGTCGAAGAAGGTTCGCGGCCCAGCCGGAAACTGATCCATTGCTTGGCTGTAAGCCTCCCTCATCGCGCGAGCCGCACCGGCCTGGCAACGCGGTGTTCTCAGTCGACCAGACCGACGTCATTCACTACGGGTTCGACCTGGCCGACTATCTTCGCGCGTGTGCCACTGCTTGGTAGTCGCCGCGCTTCGCGGCGGCGGACAAGCAGTGCAAGATACCGGCCGGTCGGTAATGGTTCACGGGCCAGCTGGGGACCGGTCATGTTTCTGCCCCCAAGACGTCGTCATCACAATAGGCGCCTGACCGAAAACTCGGGACCTGTCCGCTTCGCTCCCCGCGTTATGAACGGTTGCCAGTTACAGCCTGGAGGTCGTGACCTATAAAAAGGCGCGATGAGTATCGGCGGGTGACCAACGCACGGCCCGGCTTCCCGCCCCGCAGGAAGCCTCAACGGCTCCATAGTCGACAACGGCATCAAGAAAAGTAGGATACCATGCAAGCCCACCACGCCAGGTCTGTAGCGGGAATGTCTGTCACAATCTTCACGATCTTACTGTCGAGTTGGGTTGCCCAATCGGCCCCCCCGGCAATAGCGGCGGAGTACGACTGGATGCAGACCGCGCGAGTCTTCCTCATCGACGACTACGAGCCGCCGTTCGACGCGCGGCTCGAATACGACGCCAAGGCGCTGGCCGAAACCATGGTCCGGATGAATGCCAACGCCGTCCGCATCTCCGTGATCGGCAAGCTGCGCAGATACCCGGCGTCCGCTTCAGCCCCCACCCGGAGTTGGGCAATCGCGATATCCTGGCGGAGACCATCGCTGCCTGCAAGCCGCACGGCATCCGCGTGATTCCGTATATCGGCACGGGCCACAAGCCCGCCTGGAGCATGGTAACGCTCCATTATCCCGAATACGCCCAACGCACGCGTCCCGGCGGCGGCCCCCATCGCAGCCATATGTTTCTCGGGGAAGACCACGGCACGATCTGCTGGAACACGCCCTACCGCCAGGCCTACCTCGACCTGGTCGAGAAGGTGGTCCGCGATTACGAGGTCGACGGCATCTATTTCGACCGCTGGACCATCGCCTATTTCTGGCCGGGCCGCGCGGTGTGCTACTGCGATGGCTGCCGCAACGGTTTCCGCAAAGCCGCGGGCTTGGAATTGCCCTGGCACGAACGCGACGCGGACTATACCGCCGCCGAACTCACCACGATCGACCGGTATCACGCGTGGTGTCAGGATAACCTCGTCGAAATCGCCCGTCAGGTTCGCAAACTTGTCAAGTCGCACAAGAATATTCCGCTCATCTACAACGTCGCCGACCCGGTCCGTATGGCCAACGAGGATCTGCGCATCCGCGAGTGCATGGATGGCACTCTCTATGAGCGGGGAAACAGCATCCTGGAGCGCGCCGAGGGCGTGACCCTGGCGCGCGCCGCCGGCAGAAGCGTCTGGCCCTATGTCGGCGAGTATAACAATTGGCCCCGCCTGGAACACAACGGCTTCGATTTCCAGCAACAGATCTTCACAAATGCGATGTTCGGCGGTGGATCGATTCTCGCGCTCCCTTGGGGATATGTGGGCCACGCCACCAACCGCCGCTTCGTCGAGTATCCGTTTGGAGTCATCAAACGGCACGAGAAGGCTTTCGCCGGGTTCCAAAGCAATCCGTACGCGGCGGTCGTCTACGGATATCAGAATCCAGCCGGTCATGCAGAAACGGGCTGGTGGTGGAACACCGACGTGCGCACGTCGTCGCTGGGCGCGTTCGCCGCCTTGCTCTATGGGCACGTACAGGTGTCCTCGGTCCCCGAAAGCATCTTGGATGAACCCGAAAAACTCCGGGCCTATAAAGTGCTCTACCTTGCCGATATTACTCACCTTCCGGAAAGTCGCATGGAAACCGTCCGGCGGTTCGTGCGCGACGGGGGCGGCCTGGTGGCGAGCTATGCGTCGTCGCTATACGACGCCTTGGGCGACGCGCAAAACCGCCGTCTAGTACGGTTCTCCGGGGGACTCGTCTGGAGCTCGGGGTCCGCTCCGCTCGTCCCCCGTGGCGCACGGCGGGAGCGATTCGGACTCGAAGACCTGTTCCGTGTAAGGCCCATCGAGCCTGCGGGCGATGTAGCGGCAGAACTCGCCGAACACAGGTCGATGACCGGCGGACCCTACGATATGTATTTAGTGGATCGTGGCCGGGCGTCGCTCGACACCGCAACGCCGCTCTGGAACTTTCTCCCCGTCAAGGCCTTGGAAGGCGGCGAAGTCTGGAAGGAAATTGTGACCGGCGACGGTCTGCGGCCCATCCTTCCCGGCGTCGTCGTATCGGCCTACGGCAAAGGACGCGTCGTCTACTGTGCGTCCGCTTTGGAGAGCCTGTTCCTCCAGCAGAATAGCCGTGCGGTGGGAGAATTCCTGCGCAGCCTGGTGGCCAAGGCGGCTCCGGAACCGCCGCCTTATGAAATCGAGGCGCCCTCGGCGCTCATCGCCAACCTTACCGCCAAAGGCAATACCCTCGTTCTGCACCTCGCCAATTGGACCGGCAATAAGTTCGAGCGCCCCGGCGCCAATGAAGTACTATCTTGCGCCCGTGGAGAATGTCCGAGTGCGAATTGCCCTGCCCCAGGGCAAACGCGTGCGCAGTGTCGAACTTCTGGTCCCCTCGCCGTTTCAAAACGAGCTGCGCGGGCAAGATGCTCGAGGTGTCGATCCCGCGTGTCGAGGCATATCAGGCAGTGCGTGTGGAATTGGAGTGATGAGTGGTTTCTCATCGATGGAGCCGCTGGCGGAATTGGCCCCCTCGGCCGCTTCGAGACTGGCACAGGTGTCGGCCTTGGCGCTCTTGCATAGGAAAGAACGAAATGGACCGGCAAATGAGCCAGTCCCCGGCTGGCCTGGGAACGGTTACCCCCGGTTCATACACCGCCGCGCTCGTGTATCCAGAGATGTGCCCCTGCGGAGTGCTCGATGAGATTTCCTCGCCAGCAGTTCATCGACCTGATGACGTTTGCCGGTTGCCCGCGGCAGATGTTTTCGGAGTTGTTCGGTCTGCTGACGGGTCTTGAGGCCGAATGGCTTGCCCAAGGTGCCGCTCGGGAGGAGATCGAACTCACGGCGTTCGATTGGGACTACGTGCCCTATGTCGAATGTGGCGGCCAGACGGGCCCGATCGACGCCAACGGGCCCCAGACCATCTTTGAAGATGCCGAATACCTCATTCAGCGCGACTGTTCTGGGCCGCCGGCTCAAGCTGTGCAAACGCGTGGCGACGGTTCCGCTTCCCCTCGACTTTCCCGTCCGCGAGATGGACGACTGGCTGAAGCTGAAGCCGTTGTTTGAGTTCCGCCCCGACCGCATCGACCCCGTCGCTGTCCAGTCGGCCCGGCGGCGCCGAGGCCGAGGGCGCGCTGGTGATCGGCCGCATCCCCGGCGGCTGGGACATGGCCCGCGAACTCATGGGCGACCAGAACGCATGCCTGGCCTACTACACCCAGCCCGAGCTGATGCGGGATCTGATGAAAACCCTGACCGATACCGCGGTAGCAGTATTCGAACGCGTTACGGAGCAACTGACCATTGACCAGTTGTTCGTCCACGAAGACCTGGCCGGCAAATCCGGACCGTTGGTCGGCCCCGCACAAGTAAAACAGTTCATTGCGCCCTACTACCGGCGGGTTTGGGATCTTTTGTCCGCACGCGGCACCAGGATCTTCAACCTGGATAGCGACGGAAACGTGGCGCCCGTCATCGACGCCTTCCTCGCCTGCGGCGTCAATGTCATGCACCCCATGGAACCCGCGGCCGGCATGGACGTGGTCCAAATTCGTAAAAAGTACGGTCCTCGGCTGGCCATGCTGGGCGGTATCGATAAGCACGTGCTCCGCCGCAGCAGGGAAGAGATCCGCCGTGAGTTGGAGTACAAGCTACAGCCGTTGATGCAGCAGGGCGGCATGGTGTTTGGGCTGGACCACCGCATTCCGAACGGTACGCCGTTGGAAAACTACCGCTACTATGTCCGCCTCGGACGGGAGATGCTGGGCCTGCCGCCGCCAGACGGCCGGCGTCGCGGCTGGGGGCGCATGGGATTTTAGCGACACTTTCGGAGCCTTTGCGGGTGCTGCATGTTCCTCGAACCGTTCGCAAGCCAATCGGAGACTGGTGTCTTGACCCTACGCGCTTCACTACTCCTCACCTCCGCGTGTGTCACTGCTTGTCCGCGCGCGTGCCAATTCAACTTCGTAGTCGAGCGTGTGCATCACTGCTCGTCCGCGCGTGTGCCACTGCTTGGTAGTCGCCGCGCTTCGCGGCGGCGGACAAGCAGTGCAAGATACTTGCCGGTCGGTAATGCTTCGTGGGCCAGCCGGAAACTGATCCATGCTTCGGCCGCAAGCCTCCGTCATCACGCGATCCGCGCCGGAAGGGCAACCCGGCGTTCTCAGTCCACCAGACCGACATCCTTCACTAGGGGTTCGCCTTGGCCGACTATCTTCGCGCGTGTGCCACTGCTTGGTAGTCGCCGCGTTTCGCGGCGGCGGACAAGCAGTGCAAGATACCGGCCAGTCGGCAAAGGTTCGCGGCCGCGGACAAGCTATGCAGGATACCCGCCAGTCGGTAATGCTTCGTGGGCCAGCCGGAAAGTGATCCATGCTTCGGCCGCAAGCCTCCGTCATCACAACCGCCGCTTGCCCGAAAACTCGGGACCTATCCCCTTCGCTTTCCCTCGCCGTGAACGGTTGCAGTTTCCTGGCCGCACAGGGCCACTGGGGTAGTTTTGGAATCGTCCAAGTCGGGTGCAGGGTGCCTTGCATGAAGAACAGCCGAGATTTCCCGCCGATCCCGGGGCAGCCCTTGCCCGCCGTCCTGCTCCCGGAAAACCGGGGAATTGAAGCCTCCCCCCTCGAACAACCGGCGACCGATCCGGCGCCCACGTCCCGCCTCCGCTGGGTGATGATCGGGTTCGCCTTCCTCGCTACGCTCATCAACTACTTGGACCGGCAGGCGCTCTCGGTCATCGCCCCTCAACTGACCGAGCAGTTTCAGATGAGCGACGAGACGTATGGTCTCATCCTCTCGGCCTTCATGCTGGCGTATACGATCATGAACGGCGTCTCCGGCCCGCTGTTGGATCGGTTGGGCACGCGCCTCGGCTACGCGCTCTGCATGGCCTGGTGGTCCACCGCCGGCGTGTTGCACGCCCTGGCCAGGGGGCCGGTCACCTTGGGTGCGTTTCGGTTCCTCCTCGGCATGGGCGAGGCGGGCAACTGGCCGGCCGCCATCAAGGTGGTCGCCGAATGGTTCCCCAAGCACGAACGCGCGCTCGCCTCGGGCATCTTCAACTGCGGAGCGGCACTGGGCGCCATGGCGGCCCCGCCGTTCGTCGCATGGCTGGTACTGCACCTGGGTTGGCCCTCGGCCTTCATCGTCACCGGCGTGTTGGGCTACTTCTGGTTGATCGGCTGGTGGCTTCTCTACTACACTCCGCTCCACGTGCGCGAAGAGGCAACGGCTCGGCCGGCCACTCCCTGGCGGCTGCTCAAGACCCGATTCCTCCTCAGCCTCACGATCTCGAAGATCTTCCTTGATCCGGTCTGGTACTTCTACATCTTCTGGTTTCCCAAGTATCTCAGCAGCGTTCACGGTTTCAATCTGTTGCAGATCGGCATGACCGCCTGGATTCCGTTCGTGTCCGCCGACGTCGGCAATATCGTGGGCGGGTGGCTCACCGGACGCATGATCCGCCGCGGTTGGCCGCTTTCCTTCGCGCGCAAGGCATCGGTCACGTGTTCCGCCCTCATGATGACCGCCGCGGTGCCGGCGGCGCTCTACGACCAACGTCGCCCTGGCCATCGCCCTGATCTCGGTGGCGACCTTCGGCTACACCAGCTACAACGCCAACTCGCTCGCGTTTCCCGCGGACGTGTTTCCGAAGAACATGGTGGGCTCGATTTGGGGGCTGGCCAGCATGGGATCGGGCTTTGGGGGGATGCTCTTCAGTTGGCTGAGCGGCCGGATCATCGATGATTACGGCTATACCCCGGTGATCATCGGCTACGGTCTCATGCCTTTGATCGCGCTGGCCATTGTTCTGTTTCTCATGGGTCCTTTGCGGCCCCACCCCGCGTTTCACAACGTCTCCTGCACCATCGAAAAATGACGGTATCGCGTGGAAACCTCGGGCCTCAGGATGCCTGGGCGCGTGTGTCACTACTTGTCCGTGCGCGTGCCAATTCAACTTCGTAGTCGAGCGTGTGCATCACTGCTCGTCCGCGCGTGTGCCACTGCTTGGTAGTCGCCGCGTTTCGCGGCGGCGGACAAGCAGTGCAAGATACCAACCAGTCGGTAATGCTTCGCGGGCCAGTTCGTAGGTCAGGCACCCCGTGCCTGACGACCGCCCGGCTGCTCGTCAGCCCGTGCGGCTTTGTGCTGCGTGCCGCCGCGGGTCCGCCGCTTCTCCGCCTCACTAGCACTGATTCTGCTCCGCGCGTGTGCCACTGCTTGGTAGTCGCCGCGTTTCGCGGCGGCGGACAAGCAGTGCAACACACCGGCCAGTCGGTAATGGTTCACCGGCCAGCCGGGAACTGATCCATGGTTCGGCCGCAAGCCTCCGTCATCACACGAGCCGCCTGACCGAAACCTCGGGACCGGTCCCCTTCGCTTTCCCCTGCCGTGAACGGTTACTACAATGACGGTGTAACATGCTACGATCCTCCCCGGGGGTGTCTGTAAGCGTTCACACACCGGCGTAGACGCGGCGGCTCGCCGCGTCTCTCACGCTTTCCTTTGGTTATGCGCGAGCGCTCAGAGGCAGCGGCCCGCCTCTTGAGCCGGTCCGTCCTGTGAACGGTTACGGGGTGTCTTGACAGGCCGCAGGGGAGTGATACTCTGACCACTGCTGTCGGGGCCGCACTTCTGGCTTGAAGGAGCGAGGATGGTGCGGGTCCGGGTGACCGTTCGCAGTCCGGCCGGCGAGCTTTGACGTGGCGTAACCGTTCCCAGGCCAACCGGGGACTAGCGTCGTGACCCTACGCGCTTCACTACTCCTCACCTCCGCGTGTGTCACTGCTTGTCCGCGCGTGCCAATTCAGCTTGGTAGTCGCGCGTGTGCCACTGCTTGGTAGTCGCCGCGCTTCGCGGCGGCGGACAAGCAGTGCAAGGTACCTGCCAGTCGGTAATGGTTCACCGGCCAGCCGGGAACTGATCCATGGTTCGGCCGGAAGTTTCCGTCATCACGCGAGCCGCACCGGCCGGGCAACCCGGTGTTCTCAGTCCACCAGCCCGACATCATTCACTACGAGTTCGAGCCTGCCGATTACCTTCGCCGCGAGTTCGAGCTCCCGGACCGCGAGCCGTGGCCGGCTCGGGTGCGGCCGACCCACTTCTGGAACCTCGATCGCTTTCAAGCCGTCCGGTGGAGTGACGGCGCTGTGGCCTTCGACAACACGCGCGGTGTGCTCTCATACTTGCCAGAAAACCCAGGAGATGAAGCCATGAGTACACGATTGCCGGATGAATGCTGTCCGCGATTCGATCCCAAGCCTTGGGACGAACAAACGCTCACCTGGGAAGGCAAACGCTTCGTGAAGGACCGCGTGAGGAGCTTTCTTCACATTCCCCTGAACTTCGGCGCGGTGATGAAACGCAATATCGGGGCAATCGAAGCGGCCGGCGCCACGCCCGAAGCCATGATTGTCCTCGCCGATGAGAATTCCCTCTGGGGCGCGGATGTCTACATCGAAGTAACCAAGGACGTTCCTGGGGCCAGCATGGCAACCATCTCGGGCACGTTTCTATCGAAGGTCTTCGAGGGGCCCTACCGCAACATGCGCACGTGGATCGACCAGATGAAGCGTTTCGTGCAGGGCAAGGGAAAGAGTCTCAAGAAGATGTACTTCTTCTATACAACGTGCCCGAAATGTGCGAAGAAATACGGGAAGAACTACGTCGCCATTCTTGCCCAAGTCTAGATGGTATTGGCACGAACGGCTGGGGGCAACGTTCGCGCGCCCGTCCCGGCCAAAACCCGGGGCAAGTGCGAAGCCTCTCCCGCTCTTGGCCCGGAAACCAAGCCATGCCGCAACTCAGTGCAAACCGATTCCATCCCAAGCGATGGACGATCCTGACGTGGCTGGCCGTCCTGATGTGGATTCTCCAACCGTGGATGGGGAACTACCCGCCCTTTGAGATTCGCAGATGGGATAGCGCTACTGGCGAATTCTCCGAACCGATTCGCTACAAAACCCTCCAGGACATTCCGTTTGCGGTCGGCTGGCCGCTTCGCTATGTGATACCGAACGATCCGCCGGTTCTCCTGCCGGTCACGACTGGCGCAACGCCGCTCGTACCTCCGCCGCCGTCCAAGGTCTCTCTGCTGGCGATGTTCGCCAACGTCGTCCTTGTCCTGATGGCGATTGCCGCGCTCGTGTACCTTCTGCAAACGTTTCTCTATCAGTTCTCGTTGCTGACGCTCTTTGCGGGAATGTCGGCGGTCGCCCTCTTCTACGCCTCGGGAAAACTGGTGGTGATGCGTGCCGGGTATCGCGCGGCTGAGTCGTACTTCATCGTTGTGTACTTTTCGCCAATCGTCGTTGCCCTTGCCGCCCGATGGCAGCCCGCAGCGCTCCGCGGATGTGGAAACCGAGCCCAGTTATTGGTTCGCAGGTTCATCTCCCGATGCAAAGCCGCCGATCCATCTTCGACCGATTTCGACAACCCCGACGATGCACTCGCGGCAGCAGCGAGATTGGATATGCGGGGCGAGTGGAATGCTTCCATCGATTTGTACCGCAGGGTGGCCGCCCGATGGCCCGAGCACGCGGAGTACGTTGGCCGCTGCGTCGACAGGATCGCAGAGAAGCAATCTCTCGGTCAGACCCAGACCCCAAGACGGGATCACGCAGTCGACCCCCAGGGCACGGGGTAGATTCTTGGATTCCCGCGTTACATCCGGCCCCCCAGCGAGCCTTTGGGAATGGGGGGAGAGACTGCGCCCTTTGTTCCCCGAGGAGAAGCCATGCGACCCTTCCAGTTTGTGCTTGCGTTTGCCGCGTTGTTCATCGCTCTCTCCGCCTCCGGCGGCCAGCCTGGCCAGTCGTCGTCCCCAACATCCCCCGACAGACCAACGGACGACGCGGACAGCGACTTGATGGCCCGCCTCCGACCGATGTGGATCCCTGTCCCCAAGTTCCCCCCCGCGGTCCATTTCCCGCCGGCATCCCCTGCGGAGGCCACGCCGCCTGTTCCTTCCCCCGCCTATTCGGAAATCTGGCAACCGCGGTGGCAAGACGAGCTTGGCCTCTCCGCCGAGCAAAAAACGAAGCTTCTGGCCGTTCATACCAAGGCCATGGCCGAAGTCAAACAGGAAACCGAGCGATTCCGCGGACTTTCGCCGGACGAACGGAAGGAACAGGTGAAACGAAGGGGCGGGAAGAGTTCGCCTTGGCGGCAGCAACTGGACCACGACGTTTGTACTCAGATCGAAACGGCGCTCACTCCTCAACAACTCCAGGCACTTAGGGACTCTACCTTTCCCGCCTACTCCATCGGCCTCTTGTATCGTGCCGAGACACGCCAAGACATCGGGTTCAGCACCGAGCAGGAAGATCGGCTCCGTCGCACTGCCCGGGAGCGAATGGCTCGCTTTCAAGAAGTGTATAAGGAGCGGGCGAGGAAGTTGTGGGACACGCTCACTCCGCAACAGCAGGCTGCACTTCCAGAAATCGTGAAGCGTCAGGGACCGACGTCGGCAGTATTGTCGATCGCCTGGGACCTTGGTTTTGAGCTCGATTCCCTGGTGCCCGCATACCCTCTGCTTTCCGAAGCACCTGTGCGCAAACAGCTTCAGCTCGGCGCAGAGCGAGAAAGGCAGTTGCAGGCCGCGATCGCGGAAATGACCGCCACGAAAGCACTCGCGCGTCAAGGGCAATCGTCAACGAAGACACGGCGGTCGTATGCTGCATCCGATTGGGAGTCCGACGCCAAGAAGCAGGTGGAGACCATTCTCACCGAGCAACAGCTAGCGACACTCAAGCAACTCGATTTCCGCCGGCAGGTAGCCTTGGCGCTCGCCGATCCCGAGAAAAGGAAAACGATTGGCATTAGCGCGCAACAAACCGCCGACTTCCAGCGGCTCGACCAGGACACCCACGACCGGCTGTATCGCATCGACCGCGAGATGCTCCAGCAGGCACTCGAGCTTCTCACGCCTCAGCAGCGGCAGCAGTTGCGCGAGGAGATCGATCGTCGTATGCACGGGAAACCCCCGGCGTAATTGTGCTCGTCAATCGCCCAGTCCTCGCCGGCGTCGCGCGTGGGGAGCGTGGGCAGTGCCTTCTTCAAAAGTTCTGGTTGAAGGCCGCGGCAAATGCGGCCGGATCGAGAGATTCGTCACCATAGAGATTGAGGTCGAATCGCACCAGCCGTTGGTTCTCGCGGTGGCGCAGCGAATCGTTGAGGTAGGGGCGTTCGACGCCGCGCGCACTCATGCCGTCCGAGCTGTTCCGCAATCAGCAACGGCATCAGGAAATCCTGCACTGCTTGTAGAACGAGGGCGACCGCGCGTGTGCCACTGCTTGGCACAAGCAGTGCGAACCGCCGATCCACCACGGAGACAGACATTCTTGTCTGTCCCCACCTACGAACCAGCGATCGTGCTGAATCGACTCGCCGCGCGGCCGATGGTTCGATCGCGAACCTGCCCGGAACCGCTTCGCATCGCGTTCTCGGCGACCGCGCTTGTGCCACTGCTTGGCACAAGCAGTGCGAACCACCGAAATGGCATCCATTCGCGCGAAACAGCGATCCACCACGAGGACAGACATTCCCGTCTGTCCGTCTCAGGGGAGCAGGCCTTTCGGTTCCGACTTAGAGCCGATCCCAGAACCTTGGGAGGTGCTGCGGTTTTCCGGCCGCACAGGGCTCCAGCGGTAGTTCTGGGATAGGTTCTTATTGAAGGCCGCACGGAAAATGGTCGGCTGTGCCGGGTCGGGAAGCCTTGTCTTCCAGCCTCCCGCCGGTCGGCCTCGTGCATTGGCTATTACTACAGCACCCTCTCGGATACGAGGCCCAGGATAACTGGGCTGCTTTGAGCTCTTACCTACGCAGCGACTCCCAACTGTTCACGGGGCAGGCTCGTGGAAGCGGCGGCTCGCCGCTTCTGGCTGCCTGTCCTCACCCGAGCGAAGCCTCCCAATCACATCTGCACGTGGAGTCTGCTCTGGGGTGTCAACGGTTACCAGCGACTGCCTCGAACCATGCCCCTTTGCTGTCCGACGATATCGGATATATCTGAACCATGCTCCGATCCTTCCCAAGGGTGTCTTGACGAGCCGCAAGAGAACGGTATTCTGGCCACTGCGGATCGAGCGCCGTCCGAGCCGCCGGACTAAGCTTGCTGCCGGCCCCGCCGCGCCTTCGCCGCCCAGCCGACGTGTTCCCACAGGACTGAGCCTGCAGTGGTAATATTCGCAAACGACCCACCGCGCCTCGTTGGCGTCCAATGATGCCTGTCGTTCGGCAATAAGGAGCATGTTGCATGGGGGCACAACTCTGGCACCACCAGGCACCTTGGCACCATGCTGCGGACGCGGCGCTGAGGGCGCTCCAAGCTCGTTTCCTAGCCGACGAGTATGACTTATCAGCACTTCTGCCCAAGTACCTTACCTGGGCGCGCGAAGCGCTGGAGGCCGTGAAAGGCGACGGCGATCCGTACGGGTTACTGCGCGTGTACCAGGAAAAGGTGAGTTTACTGGAAGACCTATGCAGTCAGCCGATTCCTGCCGGTCCCGCGGAACAGATTGACATCATTCGCCGCATCAATGCTGACGGCGGCCAAGGTATCGCCAACGTTCTCGACGTAACCGGAGTATCGAGTGATCGTGGCATTCACACGGCACAGCGGCTAAGTGAGGAAGACACGGCGCGGCTTGTGGGGACCACTCACCCAGCCCTCGCCCAGGCTCAAAGCGCGGTCGCCAAGATCCACGAAGAGTTGGGCCGCGGCGAGTCCGTGTGCTTTCCATTCTACGAGGAAGGTAAGCCGATTGGATGGTACTTCGTCGGAAACACGATTGACTGAGATGCTACTCGAACTAACAGATAGAACGGACGAGGTTATTCGGTCGCGCGGAACGGATCTGGTAATTCGGAAGTTACGGAGGTGCGGCTGTCGGTGAGTTGAATCGTCATGTGGTACTGAGGGATTCCGGAAGGATATTTGATGGAGTACGCGCTCGGCACGGACTTCGGAGGTGTAAATGCCGAGGTACTGCCAGCCCGTGCTCGCTGTCATTAGTTGGCAATGCGCAAACCGATAAACACTCTGCCTGAACTATACCAGAGCCTATTCGAAGCGAGCCTGTGGGACGCTGGCGCGGACGCCATTCCGAAGCTCATCGAAAGGGGGGCTGACTTGAGCTACTGCCACCCCTACACCGGAGGGACGGCACTCTACACCGCGACTATTGTTAGTCGGCTTCGCGTCGTCGAAGCACTGTTGCAGCATGGTGCTTCACCAAACCAGCGGTTTACCTATTGTTCACCGGTTGATGGCCGCGTTGAGGCGGAGCGCGTCGCACTGCATTATGTTTCCTCGGTCGAAGTGGCTGCCGCGCTCATTAGAGCCGGAGCAGACGTGAATGCGGCGGACGCCAGAGGTACCACGCCATTGATGTGTGGCGCATTTCACGGTCACACCGAGGTCATCAGGGTATTGTTGGCTGCCGGCGCTTCTCCCCTGGCGCACGAACGGAAGCGACGCGGACGCAAGCCGTATACCGCCCGCGAGTTGGCCGAATCCAAGACTGAGTTCTGGCGAGACAATATCTGCGACCAGAACCGAGAGGCAGCCGAACGACGGCTACGATGCTATGAGGAAATTCGTAATGTTCCGCTTGAAGCCGAGCGCGGAGGGGGCTAACCACCGGGACCGGAGTTGCCTCCGGGAACTCGTTCTACTCGCATCCCGAAAGTCAGTGGCCCGGCGCCGTTCACGCCGCATGTTCTGCGAGTGAGTCATTGGGTTCACATGGCAGCAATCATTATTCTCGAGGACGGCCGGGCATTCATGGGGTCAAATCTCGGTGTTACCGCGATGCTGTCGCTAATGGCGGACCAGGTTTCTTCCAATCGTCCAAAGCTCGCGCTCTGGCTTGCCGATATGTCGGATCGATGTGCTCCCTTCTTGGACTTCGACGTTCGCGGTCTTACGTCCGAAGATCGTGCGGAGTTCTGGGCAGCAGCCCAACGAGCCTTCAGTGCCCTTGAAGCCAAGCACGGTCCCGGCTTCCTGGAGCACGAGAACGCCTACTCGGCCAATTGCCTTGACAAGCTCCTCCGCATGCATCGAAGCATCGAGGCAGGCCAGCCGCCGCTCATTCTGAGCGATTTTGACGAACCCCACCCATTCGATGGCCAAGTGATCGATCTCGACTTCCTGTGGCGCCTCGGCGACACCCAACCCGCTGCTCCAGCTCTCGGCGGCTCCCAGCCCGCGGCGGTTGCCCATGGCAATCGGTCGGTGCCAAAAGGACGCCTGTCGATGCAACGACTTGCGACGGGTAGATTGGTCGGCCTGCTGATTGCCGTCGTCGCGATCGGCCTCTCCGTGCACTCTGGTTGTGAAGCCTTGCGTATGAACGCCGAACTCCATCAATGGTTGGCTGCCCGCCCCATGGAGACTTCCATCGACCTGTCGCAGCCCGGCGAAACCACCGTGCCATTCCATCAGACATGCAGCGTCTCTCACGGCGAAGGCTTGTACCTCAAATGCGATCTCGGCCACCGCGCCCAGCAAAACCCCCAAGAACTGCTCAAGGGCCTCTCCGGGAAACTCATCATCAGGGATTCCGATGGCAACCAGATCAAAACCTTGAAGCTCGACAACAAGACGGCGCAGTACTGGGGCGACGCAATCGTTCTCGCTGGGTGTGCGCCGTTTCCCAAGGGCAAGTATGTCGCCACCATCCGTGTCGATTACGGTGCCCCGCCCTCGCCGGAAAACGACAGATCATGTACGCCGCATATCAACTGTGCGGCGCCGAAGCATTGCCCATGATTGAGGCCGGCGCTTTCGCGCTCGCAGCGGGTATAATCGGGGTTGTTGCCGCGGTGTGCGTCTTGCCGGGGCTCTTGCGATATGGAGTCCGCCGCAACGTCCCCCCAGAGAACCCATGACGGGTCGCAACGACCCGAGGACAGCATGCACAAGATCTTCTCGCTCAGAATCGACCGAGCCTTTGCCCTCTTCGCCTTCCTCGACGTCGTTTGCATGGGGATGGGAATGGGCGTCCCGATCTTCTGTATCCTCCTCGGACTCCCAGTCGGCTACTACATCGCGGGAAGAATCGGAGTTCAATCCCTCGATTCGAGGCAGATGCTCGGCAAGACGCTTGCCGGTGCCGCACTCACCTCCGCTTTCACCTGGGTGGGCATGGCGGTTCTGTGGGGACCCTGCGTCATCAAGCTGTTCGACCCCAATGCAGACCTGGCCAACTTCGGCATCCCGCTCATCCTCTACCAGCCCCGCGCAAGCTTCGTCGGCTGGCTGGTACTGATGATCTTCATCTCGCCGTTCCTGCAACTCTTGATGACGCTCTTCGCCTCCCACCTCACGCTGCTCTGGCGGCTGCCGAAAAACAGAGTCGAATGATCTTCCCACCGATCCACCAGTAGGCCAGACATTCCTGTCTGTCTGTATCCTGTCTGTCTCCACCATCCCCCTTACAAACCGGCTACCTCGCTGAATCGGTTTGCCGCACAGCCGATGATTCAATCGCGAACCTGCCCGCAACCGCTTCGCACCGTGTTCTCGGCGACCGCGGGTGTGCCACTGCTTGGAACAAGCAGTGCGAACCACCGACAAGGCATCCATTCCGGCGAACCACCGATCCACCAGCAGGTCAGACATTCCTGTCGGCCCCCAGCGATTTATCAGTAGGCCAGACATTCCTGTCTGTCTGTATCCTGTCTGTCTCCACCATCCCCACTTACAAACCGGCTACCTCGCTGAATCGGTTTGCCGCACAGCCGATGATTCAATCGCGAACCTGCCCGCAACCGCTTCGCACCGTGTTCTCGGCGACCGCGGGTGTGCCACTGCTTGGAACAAGCAGTGCGAACCACCGACAAGGCATCCATTCCTGTCTGTCTTCACCAGGGGGACAGACATTCCTGTCTGTCTCTATCTGTCTCTATCCGTCTCTGTCTGTCTCTGTCTGTCTCCACCATCCCCACTTAACGAACCGGTTATCTCGCTGAATCGGCTCGCCTCCCTCCGCCTGTAACCTGTGAACGGCTTCCCTCCGCGTCAACCATTCTTAACGACACTGTATTTCTTCACGTAGTCCGGATCGATGTCCACGCCGATCCCCGGACCGGTCGGAACCTTGATCTTTCCGTCCTCGACTCGAAGCGACGATGTCTTGCACTGGATCGGCATGTCTGTATAGCCCTTGAACTCGATATGCGGCACCGGCTTTGGCCATGACCGAAACCAGGTGCAGCATGTAAATAAAGCCGAATCCTCCCGATAAGTGCGGGATGCACGGTTTGCCCATCGCTTCTCCCATCCGCGCCACTTTCAGCGAGCGGATCATCCCACCGAAATAGTAGTGGTCCGGCTGAACGACGTCCAGACCGCCGTTGGCCAAGAGCCAGCGAAACGCATGGATGCTATGTTGCTGTTCACCGCCCGCAATCGGAATCTCCAGCGCGTCCGCCACCTGCTTCGTGCCCTCGAGCCAATCGAAGAATACCGGTTCCTCGAAATAGCGGTAGTTGTACTCTTGGAGCAACTTGCCCACCCGGATCGCTTCCTTCACCGTGTAATAGCCGTTCGCGTCGGCATAAAGCGCCATATCGTCGCCGAAGGTTTTGCGAATCAGAGGGATGATGGCCTCGGTCCTGCCGACCGGGCCTCGCGCATCCAGGTCCTTGGTCATGAACATCAGCGCGCCCACTTTGATCTTCACGGCCTTGGCCTTGCTCTCGTCCACCGCCGCTTTGATGAGCGCCACCGATTCCTCAACGGGTTTCTCCCGCCATTCCGTAGCCTGATACACGGGGATGTGGGTGTTGTGAATCGTGCCGATCAACTGGCCCGCGGACTTTCCGGCAATCCGTCCCATCATGTCCAGGATGGCAAACTCGATCGTGGCCAAGGGTATGCCGATCGCCATGCCGTCGAATCGGAAATTGAACGCGAACTCCAGCGCCTTTTCCAATAGCTCGTCCAACCGCCGCGCATCCTGGTTGATGAAAACTGGCTGCAAGCGATGGACGAAGATCGGGTAGAGCAGGCTCATCGTATCGTGAGCAACGGATATCCCCTCCGCACCGTCCTTGGAGCGCACCCGGCACAGAAACGATCCCTTATAGCGCAATAGCTCGACCGATTCGATAATGACGGGAGCCGCAAAAAGCTCCCTCTTGAAAATGGGCTGGGCAAGAACCGCATCCAGCTTGGCATAGTTCGGATTCTCTGCGTCGGGCTGGGCAAAACTGGATCCAGGAAGTCCGGCCGCCGCAACTCCACCGGCCAGTCCGGTGGTCAGAACCTGTCGTCGATTGATTTTCATGATTCGTCGATTCGTGTTTGTGGTGTCGGTACAGCCTTATACCCCGAGTAGAACCCAAGGGCCAGCCAGTCGCAACTACCGCCACCGCTTCGCGTCAAGCTTTCGATGACCGGCCCGGGCGTCAGCCTTCGCGCCCCAGGGCAGTCGCGACCTCGCGCCACACCAGGCCAACGTAGACACGGCGGCTCGCCCACACCAGCCCACCATAGACACAGCGTCTCGCCCGCACCAGGCCACCGTAGACACAGCGTCTCGCCCCCACCAGGCCACCGTAGACGCGGCGGCTCGCCGCGTCATACTATCCTTCGGCCTTGGGCCAGCACTCACAAAGCCGCCATCCGCCGCTTTTCGCGGTTAGCCCTGAACGGTTGCCCATGGGCTCAAGCTTAATCCGGACGACTTGTGACGGGTATTCGACAGGAGGGTCCAGGCACGAGCCATTTCGCCCCAGCGACGCGAGTCTCGCATCGGGCGGATGATCGGGCTATCGCCCACCGAACTCCCAGCGAGCAACGAGAGATGTAACCGTTCACAGGCCAGCCGGGGGCCGGTCCATTTTTCGGCCGCAAGGCTCCCTCATCACAACAGCCGCCTGACCGAAAACTCCGGACTTGTCCCCTTCGCTTCGCGGGCCGTGAACGGTTACACGACAGATTTCCAAAGCACTCGATCGATCGCGGCGAGTGATAGGTTGCCCGCTTTGACGCGACCTTCTCGTCTCAGGTCGGAAAGGGGCGGCACCGTAGGCAAGCGGGCCGGCAAAAGAGGAGTCATCCTCGCCGGTTTCATGGACTTCCCGTCTGGGCTCGATCCATCTACGCGCGACAGCCTACCGTCAAGTCTCCCACGCAGCGGTCACAAATCCCGAGTCCTCAACGGGTTTCATCGCATCCATGGCAAGTCGCCCCATCCTGCTGAGATTCCCTAGCCTATCGCCTGGGCCGCAGCCTTCGTTTCCCCTGCAAAACCTGGAACGCAGCGCTGTAATTGACATTCGAAAGCACGCGTATAATGACAGCACAGGCTGACAAAAATGAGCGAAACTCCATCGTTGCGACTGCTTCTGTGGGTAACGCCAGGGCCGCTCGTGCTCGGACGCAACGGGTTCCCATTGTTGACCCGTCAGAGAAACGTGTAATCGACAAGGAAAAGAAAACGATTGGAGATTGATCATGGTTCACCGGAGGAATTCGACCTCGCGGCCGCACACCGTTCGTTTGCGGATCGAGCCGCTTGAGCCCCGACTGACATTGTCGGCCCACCCCCTTGCGGCGCTCTTCCACGCCCAACACCTTCTCGGATCGTCGGAAGGTGGTGCAGCGGAGGCATGGACGGCCCATGCCAGCGTGACGGCGCCTCATGCCACCCTCAGCTTGAACGGCCAGGCCGTGGACCGCGGCGAAAAGGAAGGCCTGGGCGCGGACCACGGCGAAAAGGAAGGCCAGGAAACGGACCACGGCGAAAAGGAAGGCCAGGAAACGGACCACGGCGAAAAGGAAGGCCAGGAAACGGCATCCTTTACGCAGACCAACCTCGTGTCCAACGTCGCCGCGATACCGGCGGCCCATCAAGACGCCAACTTGGTGAACCCCTGGGGCATTGCGACGGACAAGAAGACGGGGCTGGTCTGGGTGGCCAACAACGGCTCCGGCACGATCACCCAGTACGACTCGGCCGGCGTGGCCTCGTCGCTGGTGATCACGGTCCCGAGTTCGACCCCGGATGTCAACGGCGCTCCTACGGGGCTCGTCCTCAACCATGGTGGCAATTTCGCCCTCAACCCCAAGGACGGCAGTCCCAGCACGGTGATCGTGGCCACCGAGAATGGCACGATTGCAGCCTGGGGGCCGAGTCTGAGCGGCGACGTAGCCGAGATCAAGGTCGACAACTCGGCTTCGGGCGCGGTGTACAAAGGGCTGGCCATGGCCCACGTCGGCAATAAGACTTATCTCTATGCCACCGACTTCCACAACGGCACCGTCGACGTCTTCGACACGAACTTCAACCAGGTGACCTCGCTTCCGGGCAAGTTCACGGATCCGGGCAAGGTCCCCTTGCCGCCGCTGCCGTCCGGCGCTACGGGCTATGCCCCGTTCGGGATCAGCAGCATCGGCGGCAAGCTCTACGTCACCTATGCCGCACAGGACGACGTGGGCCACGACGACGTGAAGGGAGCCGGAGCGGGCTTCATCGACGTGTTCAACCCCAACGGCACGTTTGTGCGTCGGCTGGCGACGGGTGGAACGCTCAACGCGCCTTGGGGGCTCGCGATGGTGACCGAGGGCTTCCACGGCGCCGAACGCACGCTGATTGTGGGCAACTTCGGCGACGGCACGCTCAACGCCTTCAACGTGGGGAACCGGGAGTTCCTTGGACAACTCACGGACTCCACGGGCGCCGTGATCCAGATCGACGGACTGTGGGGGCTGGCACTGAGCGGCAACGGGCAGAGACACGGCGAAGGCCACGAACGCCTCCAGGAGGAACAAGCTGCGTTCCAGTTGTTTTTCGCATCGGGACCCAACGGCGAAGCCAACGGACTGTTTGGGAGCCTGACAGCCAACCTGGCCTGACGATCGATCCGCGAACTTCCGAAGTCATGAAGACTTCGGAAGGCCGGAAGTCCATCCGTAGTTCCTGGTGGCCGCATGGCCCGGCAGCAGGCAACAATGCCTGCCCGATCAATCGCTGTTCCCGACCAGCCAACGGGCAACTTCCGCGGGCCTTCGCCTCCCGCTTTCGGTGACCGGCCCGGCGCGTAAGTTTTCGCGCCCCGGGGTAAACGTGGCGTCTCGCCGTTTCCAAGTGCTTGCCCATTACCGAACATCGCGTGGAAAACGCAGCCGATCAGCGTGGCTATCGGGCCGTGAACGCCTACTTCTGGCCCACCAAGCAACCTGGCCATCTGTTCGCCTGTACAGTATAACGGTATTCGTCAGGCTAGCGACTTCTTCCCCCGCTCTTCCCGCTCGTAAGACCTCTCAACCGCGCCGCGGCATCAGAATCGGCTGGCCAGCCCCTACTGGCTTCAACGATGCTTCCACGCGTCTCTTCGCCGTCGCCCCACGCACCGCAGCCCCCCACGCACCGCAGCAGCGGAATCGCCCACCCGCCTGCCCCCCCACTGAACACTGAACACTGAACACCGAAGACCGAACACCGAAAACCGAAAACTGAAAACTCCCCCCCACCCCTCACCCTGGGGCCACAAAGTTTATATGGCAGAAAACCGCTTTCGTTGACCAACGCTCCGCCCTGCGTTACCGGGCGCTTCGCCGCCCGCATTTCGCCTTGCCGCAAGGTCTTCCGTCGACCGCGTGCAGCGGCGTCACTGCGCGATTCCCCGGCGCGCACAAGCTTTGAAAAGCCCCACCGAACGCCGGGTTTTGGAACTTGTTCCGCTCCGCGGCGCGTCTATGATCCCAGGTAATTCGGAAACACGAGGAGGTCGCAATCATGCTGCGGTCGACGCGATTTCAACGGCCGCGGCCCGCGCTCGCGGCGGCAACCGTTTTGCTCGCCGTCGCACTGGTGGCCGTTTCCGATCGAGCGGCGTTGGCCTTGATCACGGGTGGGGAAGGAAACGAACCTCTCCACGACCCGGGTTGGCCCAAGGGCGCCGCCGCGATCTTCAATACCCCGGCCCGCGTTGCATGGTGGGAGGGCCCGCCCTTCGGCGGCGGACAATGGCACGCCGAGTGTCGCGGCGACGCGAAAGCCTTGAACTCCGTCTTGGCCGACTTCGCCAAATTGGACGCGAAAACCAGGCGAATCATCGTGCACGACGGCGTTCAGAGTAGTTTCTGGCTCAATCCGAATCGGGACCCCGCGAAGCTTGCTTCCTCAAGAGTGGACTGGATCTTCATGGTCTGGCAGCCCGCCAGTTGGGACCGCCTCCGCCAGATGCCGCTCGATCTGGCCGCCATCGACGCTCGCCACGCCGGCAAGGCTCCCCCGGCCCAGATCGATGTTTACACCGGAGGCAATCTTCGCTGGTCCGAAGTGACCGTTCCCGCTGGACTGGAGGTTGTCGACCAGCGGTTGGAGGCGCACGGCTTCAAGCCGGCCGATGGACTCGTGCTCGAAGGCACGGTCGTCGATCTTGTCACTCGGCAGCCCGTCGCCGCCCGGGTGCAGTTGCAGCGTGTCGAGCCGCAGCCGAAAGGTGAGCGTCATTACACAAACCTGTCCGAGGCAGTTGCTGATGCGCAAGGCCGCTGGGTCCTGAAAGACGCGCCGGCGATCGGGAATCGCCTGATCGTGGAAGCCGAAGGTTATGTACCGCGAGTTGCCGCCTATGTTCAGTTCGAGGACCAGCCCGGCTGGCACTCGTACTCTTGCGAATTGTCGCGCCCCGGGACCGTGTCGGGCCGCATAGCCGACGAGGTGGCCAAGCCGCTGGCGGAAGTGGAGGTGCGGCTCGCCAGCGTCGGCTCCAGCGCGGGCGGTCGTTACGAGGCACCGCACGAGTACCTATCGAAGACCGATGCCGACGGTCGCTTTTGTATCGATCAGGTTCCTGTCGGAAATGCGACGATATGGCTGCGCAAATCGGGCTACTGCCGACCGGGTTTGGGGCAGCCGATCGCCGTGCCCGTGAGCGACGTAGCGCTGAACATGATGAAATCCGCCCGAGCCCGTGTCACGGTCGATTTCGCCGCAGCACGCCGCCCCCAAGCGTACATCGTGGAAATCGAGCCGGAAGGCGGGGCGGGAGTCGGAAAATGGTCGGGGTCGGGAAACATCGACGCCAACAACCGCATCTCGTTCGAAGACGTCCCGCCGGGCCGGTACGTCCTGCGAGGACACCCGAACCCTTCCAGCAGCAGCCAGGGGACCAATCCGCTCGCAGTCGACCTGAAAGGCGGCCAGACGACCGAGATTTCCTTGCCGGCCAAGTAACGGCGCGCGACGCCGGTTCGGCGACTGTAACCGCGAACGCTCACGGCGGTTTTCGAATAGCTTCTTACTGCCTTTGCCCGGTGCCGCGCGACGCCGCTTGCTCCGGCGAACGTTGGAAGACCCAGAAGGTCATCGCGTTCCGCTCGACCGACCGAAGCCATTGCCGCATCGACGGCGGCTGTGACTCGCGGAGCACGCAGAACATGTCCCGAAGCACGCTGTCGTTGCTGCCGTAGTACGAGTGGCCGATCAGGCTCGTGTCGACCGCCGACACGTCGATCGTGTCGATCCCCGGCACCACCACGACTGCCTCGCCCGACTCGCCGGCGCGGATATCCGTGCACCTTCTTCGACAGAACCAGCGCTTCATCGTTCGACGATGCATAAAGCGTGACTCGGGCCGCGGTCTTGCGAATCGCCGGCGCAATGTCGCGCTGGAAGATGTCCGCGTCGAGGTCCGGAGCCGTAAGAATCACCTCGCGGAAGAGCGGTCGATCGCGGCGCTTCATTTCCTGGGCCAGGCCCGTCAGCGCCGAGGTCAGTGCCCGGTTGCCCATGCTGTGCGCGATCAGGTGCACCGCCTGGGCGCCCGAGCGCCGGGCCACGTCGCGGAGAAATTGCTGCAGATGCGGCACCGCCCAGGCCACGTTGGTCTCGTCGACGGCATAACGCAACAGTCCGCCGTGCGACGGCCAACTGAAGAGGATCGGCGCGCCGTCGAAGTCCAGATCGTAGGCCAACTGTGCGGTCCGCTGGGCGGCCGCCTCGAACGTCACGTTGAATCCGTGTACGAACACGAAGGCTTCGCGGTTCTTCGAGCTTTGTACCCGATTGCCCAGCGACGCGAAGAACGCGTCGGCGGGCTCCGGAGCCACGTCCAACAGCACCACGTGCTTCCGCGGGTCCTCGCGGAACTCGAAGCGGAAAATCGAGGGCCGCTCAACGTTGCCCACTTCGTGATAGCGGGGAACGCTCACCTGGCAGGTCCCCGTCTCCAGCGCGCCGCGTCGGTTGCCATAGCCCACCGTGTCGTCCTCCGCCGTGATCGGCCGCGCTAGACGCACCACGAGGGTTGCTCCCGCCACCACCGCGGTGGCCGCCAATGCCGCGCTCATCGCCCAACGCGGCCAGCGGCGCTGACGCTGCACCAGGCAGACCAGCGCCAATCCCATCGTCAACACCGCACACCCGGCCGTGGCGTAGAACCAGGGAGCGGAAGCCAGGATGCGGCCTTCCCACGGACCGAGCCGTGCCCGGTCCGTCGCGTAAAACACGGTGACAATCCGGTACTCGTCGGTATTCGCTACGCTGGCCAAATCCCGCGGCGATTCATCGGCTTCCGACTTCGCCCCAGATAAGGCAGGCGCCTGCTGTGCTCCGTCGCCGTCGGACTGCGGCTGGGCGGCGCGGATCGCTGCCGACTCCAAGGCTGGGGCCGACCGTGCCTTGCGGGCCTTTTCGGGTGGCGCCTCCGCCTTGCTCGCGTCGCGCGCGGCAGTCGCTGCTCTCGCGGCGGCGATCGCCTGCAACTGCTGCATCGCGGCCCGGAGCTGCGCTTCGTCGACTTCCGGCGGCGCACCAGACAAAGCAGGCGACTGGCGCACTGCGTCGGGTTGCGCCTGGGCCGCGCTGATTCCAGCCGGTTCTAAGACCGGGGCCGACGGTGCCTCGAAGGCCTTTTCGGAAAGCGCGTCCGGCGTGGAACTGCCCCCCGCGGCCATCGCTGCTCTCGCGGCGGCGATTGCCCTCAACTGCTGCATCGCGGCCTGAAGCTGCGCTTCGTCGACTTCCGGCCGCGGTTCGGTCGCACTGACGGGCGCCGGCTCCAAGATCGGGGCCGACGGTGCCTCGAAGGTCTTTTCGGAAAGCGTGTCTGGCGTGGGGCTGCTCGGCGCGGCAGTCGCCGCTTTCGCGGCGCGCCCCTTCAAACCCTTCTTAGCCGCCTTACGCGGCGATTTAGAACCTATCCCAGAACCGCCGGAGAAACGCTCCGCGGCCGGAGTATCCGGAGGTGCCAGTGCGTTTTGGGATCGGCTCTTAGGAGCCTCTGCCAGATCCGACGGCCTCGCAATCGGTTGTGCGACCGATTTCTCAACCGTTGCGTGCCCGTCCGACCCGGCGCCGTCCGAGGGCGCGGCTTGCGGCCGGCTCTCCGCCGAATGCTCCACTTTCGAGTTGCACCCGGCGATCGCCAACCAGCACACACTGAAAAACGAGAAGACCGCTGCGGCAGCAAAACGCGAGGTCCGCACGATGCTACCTCCGACCAAGAGATTTCAAACGACCGATCCAAAATCCATATCCGACGCAACGGTCTCCCAATCGTGGAAGGCCGCTGAGTTGGTATCGAGGATCGTTTCTACGCCCAGAGGGGTGGGAGGGTACCAGAATCTGCCGCTCCGCCCCAGGGCACTTTTTCGCCACGGCGCCACGGCTCCGCGGCCCGCAAGGCGTCGCAACCCCTGTTCGAGTCCGCACTGCAAATGGTTGGCTGTGACGGGCCGAGAAGCCTTGTTTTCCGGCCTCCCGACGGTCCGCCTTGCGCATTTGCCATGCGGAGCTCACAAATACGTCTCGGTTCCGGCCCTTCACACCCCTGCGAGGGGGCTGTATAATCGACTAATAGGCCCTGACAAAACGGGGACTGCCGTCTTGTCAGAGCTAAGAACCTGTCCCAGAACTGCCGCTGCGGCTTTGTGCGGCCGGAAAATCGCAGCACCTCCAAAGGTTCTGGGATCGGCTCTAATAGATTCTTGCGAGCGGAACCTGGGAACAGTCCAGCCGAAGCGGCCGGTGAGCGACATGGGAATCCGGTTCTTCTGCCCCAATGGGCACAAACTGAACGTAAAGGCCTTTCAGGCCGGCAAGCGCGGCATCTGCCCGCACTGCGGATCGAGCATGGACATCCCGCCGACGAGCACGCGCGTGAGCACGCGCGAGGAGCGTCGGCGGCGGAAGAAGTCGCGCATCCGCCGAGCGAGCGCCATCGGAAGAACAGGTCGTGGAGCTGATCGAGGAAGGGGCGAATCGCCCGCGCATCAACGGGCAATCGGCAGGCAATGATGCGCCGCAGGAGATCGAGTTGGCCTTGGCTTCGCCGTCGCCCGATGCGATCAGCGAGGACGTGTTCTTGGATCGGACGCACGAGCCGCCGGCTGAGACGGCCGGCGCGGCCGAGAAACGCGAGCCCCATCGGCCGTCGGCGGTGGCTACTCCTTCGCCGCTTGCGGCCAACGATCCCTTGATCGGGCCGCCGAACGTCGTCTGGTATGTGCGTCCAGCCTCCGGCGGCCAGTACGGACCGGCCGCGCCCGACGTGCTCCGCGCGTGGATCGCCGAGGGACGCGTGGGGCCCGACGCCTTGGTCTGGCGCGAGGGATGGCGAGAATGGCAGGCTGCCGGAGAGGTTCTGCCGTCGTTGGTCGCGCCGTGCGCGACGACCGACCTCGTCGATCTGGCCGGGGTCGATGCCTCGGTCGCGTTTCCTGCCCAGCGACCGGCCGCGAGCAGGCCGCGGCGATCCCAGGGCAGCCCCCTGACCGTCATGATCGTGCTGATGGGAATCGGCGTGGGCGTGCTGCTGTTGGTCTTCCTTTGGGTGAAGTTCGCCGCGTGAACGTTGGATTCCCCCGATTCGTCGAACGGTCTTGCGACGACCCGCATGCGAAAACCGCCGCCCATATTCCGTTGCGCGGCATCAGCGGATGAGAGTCAACCGACATGAATATCCGCCAGTTCCTCGATCACCACGGGATCACCGAAAACCCTTTTGCCGATGAGGATGCACAGACCGATCTGATCTTCAAGGGATACTGCATCCAGACGACCTATCATCCCACCTGGGACAAGATCTACGGGAACCCCACCGAGCCGGCCACGGCGATTGTGTTCGGCGAAAAGGGATCGGGCAAGACGGCAATGCGGCTCCAGATTGCCCGGCATCTGACAGAGTACAACGCCAGTCACCCGCGTTGCCGCGTGTTCGTCGTCCAGTACGACGATTTCAATCCTTTCCTCGACCGTCTCCGCGACCGGTTCTCGGGACGCCGCCGCCGCATCGACCGCGTCCTCGATCAGTGGAAAATCTGGGACCACATGGACGCGATCCTCTCGCTGGGGGTTACTCAGGTGGTCGACCAGGCGATAGCCGCGCCGGCCGATTCCGCTGCCTCCGACGGGCAGTCGCCGCCCTTCCCTTCGCTCGATCGCGCACAGGCACGCGACATGCTCCTTCTGGCCGCCTGCTACGACCAATCCAGGGCCGCCAACCTCCTCGACCGCTGGCACCGCCTCCGCCGCCGACTGCGTTTTCCGGTGTGGACGACGAAGTGGGATCTGGCACTGGGTATAGTAGTCACGTTGGCGGTCCTCGCCCTCATCGCCGCCCTGGGGCAGTGGGCCTGGCTGAGCACGCTCTGGCCCTACGCCGCGATCGCCGGCGGCTGGCTACCGCGCGCATGGCGATTGCTTCGCGGGCAGTGGCGCGTGCGCACGATCGTGCGCAACACGCGCGTCCTCCATACCGATGCCAGCCTGCTGCGCCGCGTGCTCATGAACCTGCCCCCCGCCCAGCTCGCCGGCCAACCCCTGCCCGACCATCCTCGCACCGACGACCGCTACGAGTTGCTCCGCAAGTTTCAGGGTATCCTTCACACGCTCGGCTATTCGGGCATGATCGTTCTGGTCGACCGAGTCGATGAGCCGTACCTGGTCAATGGCTCCCCCGACTTGATGCGTTCCTTGGTCTGGCCCTTGTTGGACAATAAACTCCTCAAGCATCCTGGCATCGGATTCAAGCTCCTCCTTCCTGCCGAATTGGCCTATTTTGCCGATCGCGAGGATCGGCAGTTCCACGAGCGCGCTCGTTTAGACAAGCAGAACCTCGTTCGATCGCTCGATTGGAGCGGCCAGTCGCTCTACGACGTGGCCAATGCCCGCCTCAAAGCCTGCACGAGCACCAATGGCCAGGCTCCGGCCCTCGTGGAGCTTTTCGACGACTCGGTGTCGGAAGAGCGGCTGATCCGCTCGCTCCGCGCCCTTCGCGTACCCCGCCATCTGTTCAAGTTCCTCTACCGTCTGCTCGTCACCCATACCAATGCCCATACCGATAAGGACCCGGCCTGGAAGATCTCCGGCGAGACCTTCGAAACCGTATTGGCTCTCTACCGGCGCGATCAGGATGCATTCGATCGGGGGGCGGGGGTGATCTGACCGATCGCTGCCAGGGAGGGCACTGGGTGGTGTTCCAGCCCGCGGTCCAAACCCGTCGCATCTCGCCCCCTTTCCAGGATTCTGCACCCCTGTCGGCATCGGCGGCAGTTTCCGCATAGGGCATTCGGCCATAGCGCCGTTGTGCCGTGCGCGCCGCGCGGTGGATCGCGGAGGCGCCCGCGAAGCCGATCTTGACGCACCGGTGCGTTCCTGCGACACTCCCCACCCTCGGTGTAAAGGAGTTAGGTCCGTTGGGCTGGGCGGCGGCATGTCTGCGGCCCTGCCGGATGCACGCAGGAGGAGAGCATCGCGATGCAATCGAAGTACGTTCTTGGATGGCTTACTTTGCTGGTGGCTGCCATAATCGGTTGCGCAAACCGGCCGCCCCCGTCGACACCGCAACTGCCGATGCCAATGCGGTCCCGCAGGCACCGGCCGTTGTCGATCGCAGTGGCTGTCTCAATCCTCCAACGAATATGGAGGGGCCAGACGGCGCGGTGTTCCAGTTCCTCGCCGCGATTCGCTCGGGCGACGATGCCAAGACCGAGGCCATGTTCTCCGACCTTGCTCGAACCAAGATCCAGAAGCTTCAATACAAGGTCACACCGCCCGGCAGTGATACGGCCCAATTCGAGATCGGCAAAGTCGAGTTCCTGACTCCCGAAGGCAACTCTTCGGACGATGTCGCCGGCAGCAGCGGGGCTCGCGTTGAGGCAACTTGGTCCGACCTGGATCCCGAAGGGAAGCGGCAAGCCGAGAGCATGCTTTGGATGGTCCGCAAGGATAGCAACGGGTGGCGGATCGCCGGCATGGCGGCCACGGTCTTCCCGAACGAACCGCCCGTCCTCCTCGACTTCGAGAACCTGGAAGAGGCACTGAAGAAATTGCAGATGCTGCAGGAGGAAATTGCACGCCGCGGCACCCCGGGCGCTGCGGTCGAAACGAAGGGTGAATCGTCCCTCCCGACCCCGCCGCAAGCCCCTCCACCAGCCGGTGCTCCTTCCCAAGAAAATCCCCCTAGTGTGGCGGATAAGGAAAACGCAACCTCTCTCCAGCGATAAAAAAGTGGGTTGGCTTTCCGCGAGGTCCCCGCCTCGCTCGGGCGATGCGTAGGCCGCCGGCCTGGCGATTCCGCCACAGAGCTTCGGCGGTTCCGGCAATCCACGTCATAAACTGAATGCTTTACGTGAGTTATTGTAAGAGGCCCGGAATGCTCCGGGCCTCTTTTCGTTTGCGCCGTAGCTACCACTTCGTGGGGGGTTAATCCAAGGATCTTGCCCGGCTTGCGCGAGTCTTTCCAGCCCGCGACAGGGTCCCAGCACCCACATTTTGTCATCTCGCCCCGCTTGACAACGAGGTTCAGCATGCTAGCTTATCGTTCTAAGCTGCGTATCCCATAGCGGCCTGCTAATCGTCAAACTTGAACAGGGAGTTGGCGAAGGGTGGCCGTACAGGCGTAGCTTGAACGTCGAGTTGACTCCTCTTCCAAGAGCCGTCGAGGGTGGGGAGCGAAAAACGGAATGACGGCGCTACTGCGAATCCCTTAACGCTACGGTACCTGTAAGTAGGAGGATTCACGAATGAAACGTACCCATGTGATTGGCGTCGCGGCCTTCTTCGCGGTGTTGGGCATCGCCATGGCCGCTGAAGCCGCTCGGTGCCACCGCGCTCGGACCTGCGCCTCCGGAAGCTTGTGCTCCCGCCGCGTGCGCTCCGGCCGCCTGCGCCCCGAGGCTTGCGCCCCGGCGACCTGCGCTCCGAAGCGCCGCCTCTGCGATCGCCTCCGCGACCGCGGTGGCCGTGCAGAGAACTGCGCTCCGGCCGCCTGCGCTCCGGCCGCCTGCGCTCCGGCTGCCTGTGCCCCGGCGCCCTGCGCCGCTCCGGCTCCGGCGCCCTGCGCTCCGGCCTGCGCCCGGCGCCCTGCGCCCCGAGGCTTGCGCCCCGGCGACCTGTGCTCCGAAGCGCCGCCTCTGCGATCGCCTCCGCGACCGCGGTTGCCGCGCAAGAAGAGCTGCGGCGCTGCCGAAGCGTGCGCTCCGGCCGCTTGCGCCGGCCGCCTGCGCTCCGGCGTGCGGCGGGGCAGTTCCTGCCCCCGCGGCGCCTGCCGCTCCGGCAGCCCCCCCGGCACCGCCGAAGGCTCCCGCTAAGGCGTAACGTCTAGCGGAGCCTGGCCGTCTTCTGCCCGTATGCGGAGTCCCGTCTTCGGACGGGACTCCCCCGGGCGGACAGCCAGGAGCACGAGTACGGACCTTTCCCTGTTCGTCCGAACTCTTCAAGCTGCCCTCGATTAGCCGGGTCTCCGCAGAGGTCCGGCTTTTTCCTTTTCTTGCCATTTTCGTGCGGATCATCGCCGGCTCCCGGCCGAATATAGCGTCAAAGCCGATCCAACGTTTTCCGGCGGGTCGGATGGCTAGACTGGGAGAAATGGGATGGATCGACGATGGTTTGCATGTTTCGCCGTCGGCCTCCTCGCAGCCGCCGCCGGTTGCACGATGTGCGCCAACCCCTATGACGAGTGCGGGCCGATGTCCAAGGGCCGCAACGGCGGGCAATGCCGCGGTACGGCGCGAGCCGGTTCGATCCTCTCGGCCCCGACCGATTCCTCAATGATCGTGCCGTCTTCTGCCGTTGAGCAAATGCCCACGCAGGAAAAACTCTTGCCTGGTCCCGATTCCAAGGCTCCGCCCTCGGGCACTCCCACCCCGGCTCCGCAGAAGCCTGGACCGATGCCTAGCGGCCGCCTGCCGAACCGAGCCGGCTCGATCGCTCGCTAGCGGCGACGCGCACGGACGGTCCCATTCGCGACTACCGGCCGCGTTGGCCTCGCGCTGATCGCTTGCCCGCACCGCGCCCATGCCCGACAATTCGCGCGGTCTTGTCGACCCATGCGCCGGCGCGCTTCGTTCCTTCCCCATTGCCCCGACGGGCTCCACGAAGGCATGGCGGCCCCGCACGAGGATCCAAGCGTGCGCCGCAAAGACTCGCAGATCGTACCCCCGGCAAACTCCATCGGCAGGTCGCTCCTCTTGGAGTTCGACCGCTGCTGGAATGCGTTGGCGCGCGACCTCGCGATGCGTCATCCCCACGCTTCGCCGGCATCGATCGCCTCGGTGTCTCGGCGGACGCTTCAAGATCTCGTCTTTCTTCGGCTCGCCGAGCGCGGGTCTCCTGGCCCCCGGCAGTGTCGAACGCCTGGCCGAGCAGCCACGTCCGGGGTCCTCTCGGGCGAGACTCTTGGCGCAGGCAAATGCTCGACTGGGAGCGGCCTGGTTCGAGGTCCTCCCGCGACTTGGGACGGATCGAGAGACGCTTGGCGACGAACTCGGCGATGCCTTCGACGATCAGACGCTCTGCGGCGTACTGGCGCGCCTTGAAGCCGCACTGCGATGCTCGACGGGCGATCCTGCCGCGATCCTGGGCCGGTTGCACGAGCGGCTGATCGGCAGGCACCTGGAAAGGGCGCCCGACGGCTCGCCGCGCATGACGCGCCAGGCGCTTCGGCGGCGCTCGGCAGGGGCCTTCTTTACGCCCGACTACGTCGCCCGCTACATGGCACAACAGACCTTGGCCCGGTGGAGTGCGCAGCGGGGCGGCTCGCCGGGCAAACTGCCCGATTGCCGCGTCGTCGACCCCGCCTGCGGCGGCGGCGCAGCTATTGATCGCCGCCCTCGCGGAAATGCTTCACCTCTCAGCAATGCGGCCGGCGGTCGAAGCGAGCGAAGAACTGCTCACGCGCCTCCATGGGTTCGACCTCGACCCGGAGGCCGTCTTGGCCTGCCGTCGCGGCCTGCTGTTGGCCCTCGCCGGCTGGCACCAGCGCGTGACGGGATGCCCCACTTCCTCGTCGTTTCCCTCCCGACGGCTTGCGCAGGCGCTCGAGTCACGCGTCGTTTGCGCCGATGTGCTGGCGGATCCGACCGAGGGGGAAGCTACCCGACGGTTCGACGTGGTGCTCGGCAATCCACCCTATCATCGCGAATTGCATGGAAAGTCGCTCTTGGACCGCGTCGCCTCGACGGCCTTGGGCCGCCGCCATCGCGCGGTGCGCATGGATCTGTGGTACTACTTCGTCCACCGGGCCTTGGAGTGGCTGGCCGACGGCGGACGGCTGTCCTTCATCGTCAATTCGTACTGGACCGCCAGTCGCAGTGCCGGCCACCTCATCCGCGCACTGGGAGAGGGCTGCGGCATCGAGGAAGTCTTCCTCCTCGGCGGCGCGCGTGTTTCCGGGCGTCGCCGGGCAGCACCTGATCCTCTGTCTTGCCAAAGGAACTGCGCGGTCGCCGACCCTCATCAAGCGGATCCCCATGCCCGCGCGCGACGCCGAGCCCTTCGTGCGCGGGCTGATGCCGCCGGAAACCTACACGAAGCAGCCGGACCAGGTGGTGCGGGAGGGTCGGCTCGATCTCGATCCGCTCGAACCCCAGCAGCATTGGACCGAGAACTCCTCGTGCGAGCCGCTGGCGCGCCTGGCCGAGATCCGCCAAGGCGTGGTGGAAAACCCGGCCTCGGTTACGCCGCGGACCAACCGCCAGTTCGCCGGGCGTTGGCGCGTGGGCGAAGGAGTGTTTGCCTTGCGGCCCGAGGAACTCGAGCGACTCGACCTTCCCGAGCAGGAACGTCGCCTTCTCAAGCCGTACCATGACCTGTGCGACTTGGGACGCTACGAGCTTGCCCCGCGCGCGTCGCTGTGGCTGATCCACGCCACGGCGCAGACCTGGCCGCGACTCGACGACTTCCCCATGCTGGCGCGGCACCTCCAGCGGTTCCGACCGATCATGGAAGCGCACCGCGAAACGCGGCTCCGCCGCCGCGCTTGGTGGCATCTGCACTGGCCGCGCGAGCAGTGGCTTTGGAACCGCCCCAAAATCCTCGCCCTGCAAATGGCTCCCCGCCCGGCCTTCGTTCCCGCCGACGCTGCCGTGCGCGTGCCGTTCAGCGTGAACGTGATCGTTCCCCGTGACGGAACGGCCGAGCATCGGCATTACCTTGCCGCGGTGCTCAACAGCGCGCTGGCCTGGCGGTGGTTGCGATCGCAGGCCAAACGCCGCGGAGTGGGCCTGGAGGTCAATGGCCACGTGTTGGCACGCGTGCCGATTCGCCGCATCGACTTCTCCGACGCTGCCGACGCCGCACGGCATGGCCGGATCGTCGCCCTCGTAGACCGCATGCTCGCAATCGCCGCCGCGCTGAAAGTTGCATCCGCCGGCGAGCGAGAGGCTCTCCACGCGGAGCGGGCCGAGTGCGACTGCGCGATCGACCTCGCGGTAGAACAGTTGTATCGGGCCGAGCCGGCGTAGAACCTGTCCCGTAACGTCGCGGCAATGCGATGTGGCCCGAGACCCGCAACGCCTCCCAAGGTTCCGCGATCGGCTTTAGGACCTATCCAAAATCGCCGCTCACCGCTCGCTGCAACAGGAGAATCCGTCGGGCAGGGTGACTCCCTTGGAAATCACCACGATCCCGTCGCGGATCATGCCGTACGCCGACTCCTCGGTCGAGTCGACTCCGGTGAGATTGCGAATCCGCACGTTGCGGCCGATGCGGCAGTTCTTGTCGATGATCGCGCCCTCGATCTGCGTGCCCGTCGCCGATCCCCAGCGGCGGCCGGTCGCTCGGCGCGTCCTGCCGCCGGTCGTCGGGTGCCTCGTAGAAGTCGTTGCCCATCAGGATCGAATTGCGAATGAGCACGTTGCGGCCCGATCTGGCAGCGCAGGCCGATCACGCTGTTCTCGATCACCGCTCCTTCGCCAATCAAGCAGCCGTCGGCGACCAGGCTGCTGCGGACCGTCGGCGCCGTCGATCCGCGACGGCGGCAGGAACCGCGCCCGCGAGTAGATCGGCGAATCCGGCCGAGACCAGATCGAACGGCGCGGTCGGTCGTGGCCAGGCTCAGGTTGGCCTCGAAGAACGACTTGATCGTGCCGATGTCCTCCCAGTAGCCGTCGAACAGGTGCACCTGTACGTGGCGGCGTGCGGATCGACGCGGGGAAAATCTCCGGCCGAAATCCTTGTAGTTCGTCTTCTCCAGCACGTCGACGAGCGTGTCCCGGTTGAACAGGTAGATCCCCATGTTCGCCAGGCAATCGCGGCCCCGGCTGGCAATGCCCCGGGCGTCGATCCATTCAGGTGCGGTCCGCACGTGCTCGAGCTCTTGCTCCGTCTTGCGGTTTCTCCAGGAATCCCACCACGCGGCCCGTGTCGTCCAGACGCATGATCCCCAAACCGGCGGCCTGCTGGCCGAATACCGGCACCGCGGCGATCGTCACGTCGGCCCCCGATTCTCGTGTGCGTCGGCGATCATGTCCTGGAAGTTCATCCGGTAGAGCTGGTCGCCGGAGAGGATCAGCACGTAGTCGACGCCCGGGCTGCTCGATGTACCGCAGGTTCTGCCGCACCGCGTCGGCCGTGCCCTGGTACCAGTCGGCATTCTCGTTGGTCTGCTGGGCGGCGAGGATCTCCACGAATCCGCGGTCGAACGCGTCGAAAGTGTACGTGCTGCGGATGTGGCGGTGCAGACTGACCGAGTTGAACTGCGTAAGCACGTAAATCCGGTTCAGACCGCTATTGATGCAGTTCGACAACGGGATGTCGATCAGCCGGTACTTGCCGGCCACCGGAACCGCCGGCTTGGAACGCAACTTGGTGAGCGGATACAGACGCGTTCCCCGGCCCGCCGCCGAGAACCAGTGTAATGACGTTTCTCATGGCGATTTCTCGTCGTTGGAGAACTGCGCTGTCCGCCGGTGTCGCTACTAAGAAAATGTCCCAGAACTACCGCTGCGGCTCTGCGCGGCCGGAAAATCGCAGCACCTCCAAAGGTTCTGGGATCGGCTCCAAAAAACCTATCCCAGAACTACCGCTGCGACTCTGCGCGGCCGGAAAATCGTAGCCCCTCCAAAGGTTCTGGATCGGTTCTAAAAAGGTCTTTCCTGAACGCGGCACTCCAGCCCGACCCACCGGCCCGGGCAGCCACCATAGCCTGGACCCATCGGTCCCGGCAAACACAACGGTCCGGAACCTGCGGTCCCGGCAAAGCTCACAAAACCAGTGTCCCGAACTGTTTTCTGAGCGGTCAAAACTCCGTCATCGGGGCACCAGGCTCTTTCTATCCTACCGGCCGTGCCGCGCCAAGGCAGCCGGCCCGCGCATCACACCACGAGAATCGCCTCGGTGAACTGCGGCAGGTCCCACGATCCAAAGCGAAGGTCCACCGCCACGGCGTAGCGTCCCGGCTTGGCGTCGGCGGGTAGTTGCACGGCGAGCGACATCGGAGCCTCGGTCTTGGCGGGGATCTCGCCCGTGGTCCATTCGGTCGTCTTGCCGCCCAACGCGCCGGGCAGCACCGCACGGCCGGCGGCACGGCGGGCCACCGCGCTGTGGTTCGTCACCACCACGTCGAAGCGCGCCACGGCCCCCGCCGCCGACTTCTGTTCGTAGGGATGGCAACGGACCCAGGGTTCGTCCATGCCGAAGTTCGCGTGGTCCCAGGGGAAAAGCTGGCCGAAGAGCTGCTCGCGCTCGGCCAGGTTGTCGCGCATGCGCGGCATTCCTCGGCCGTAAAGTCGAACGCCGGATCCACGTGACAGTTGAAAAGGTGCGTCGGGCGGATCTTCTCGATCAACTCCAAGCAACGGTCGAAGCCGACTCCGCGTCCCAACCAGGTCCGGTTGTGAGGGCAGTAGTCGTCGATCCCCGCCGTCGTGAACGAATCGCCGATGAAGAACATGCCGCAATTCGCCCGCCTCGGCCAGGAGGCCCGAGTGGTAGAGAGTTTGCCCCGGCAGGTGGTACGCCGTGAGCCGGAACTCGTGCCAATTCCATGACTCGCCCTCGTGCGTGGCTCGGTCCACGCGCACCTTGCTCGGCGAGATGCAGGGCAATCGCCATGCCAGCGGATCGGTGATCACTTCGGCCAGGTGCCGGTCCGTAATGCACGGATAGTCGAATGCCTGCTGGAACGCGGGAATCGCGTCCACGTGGTCGTCGTGGTAGTGCGTGACCCATAGCCCCTCCACCTTGCCCACGTCTCCCCGCGACTGCTGCTCCTGAATCCACTTCACCACGCGCGGACTCCCGCAGTCCATGACCAAAGCCGCCTTGTCCTTGGAAACCAGCATCCAGGTCGTGCCGAAATGCCGCAGGCACTCGGGCGCGGGCTTGCCCGGCCGGATCGGCATGTGGCCGCGGCGGCCGGCAAACTCGTCGAACATGCGAGGGAAATAGTGACGCAGTGCGGAGATCGCCACGTACTTGTCGTAGCACGCTTCAAGCCGGGCCTTCAACGCGTTGATCGCCTGGGCGGGCCGGTCCATGATCCGGCCGTGCGACGGGATCAACCAGTCCGGCTGCGCCAACTTGAGCCGCTCCAGGCTTCCTTCCAGACGCGGTCGATCGCCGAGGAATCCGTGGTAGTCGGTCGTCATCGTTCCCTTCTGCACGCTATGCAGATCCCAGATCCGCCCTTCGTCGTAGATCAGATCGCCGCAGAAGACCGCACGTTTTCCCCCCGACTCCACCACGTAGCTCACCGATCCGTCGGTATGACCCGGAGTCGCAAACACGCGCAATCTGCGCCGGGCCCCAAGCGATCACATCTCCTTCGCTCACCGTGCCCTCCACGGGAATCGATTCGATCAGCGTGAGGTGGTGCGGGCGCTGATTGTAGATGTGCCAGCGATGCTTCGCGTCCTGCCAGTAGCCGTTGGCATCGGCGAACAACGCCCGTTCGTCCGCCGGGACGCCGCAGCTTCGCTCCCGCCGCGGCCAGCGCAAGGGCCCCGCAAGCCTGGTCGCGGTGGTGGTGCGTGAACAGAACCTGCTCGACCTTCAGGCCTTGTTCTCGCAAAGCGGCGACCACCCTGCCATCGCCGCAGTCGATCAGTAGTACGCGCGAGCCGTCGCGCACAACCCCCACGTGAATCGGTCCGGTAAAGACCGCGATGTTCGCGCCGAGCTCGATCAGCCGCTCCGCGGTGGCGGCATGCGGCGGCTGCGGCTCGCCGTCCTGCGGGTGCCCGAGCGACGGCGCCCGCGAGCTGGCTGCCAGTGCAGCCCCCGCGGCAACGCCGCCGAGGAATTCGCGTCGGGAGGTAGCGGGCCGGCTCGATCGGTTTCGGATGGGTTTCACGGGGTGGTCTCCTGAGGCCAGGCGCAGTCAGACCGCCTCAGTGTAGGCGATCCGTCAACTGCAGGGCAACTCGCGCCCGCCCCTGCGCGGCGCGGCCGGAATCCCTGCCAAGCGGCACGGTGCCACGAGGGGCCCTCGCGCTGCCGTACGGCCCTTCACGGCTCACCCGGTGCCAAAACCGGCGATCCTCTCGGGCAACAGGGCGGCGCAAACGGCTCGAACCGTGGGGAGATGAGGTGCGCGAAGGCAAGCGGCGGCATTCAGCCGGCGGCGCCCTTGCGCTTGCGCAGCAGGCGGTCCCATCGCTCGTATTGAGGGTCGCCATGACGGAAGGCAAAGACCGCGTCAGGCAGGCGGTTGCCTCCACAGTCGGTCGAATGGACTCGGACGAGCACTGCCCCGTCCCTGCGCCGATGCAAATCGCAGAAGTTCACATCCATGATTGCGTCAAGATGCTCCCTGGTGAGGCGGTCGAGGCGGGCTGAGCGGGGCGGTGGACAAGGAGGCGATCCACCGACCCGCGGCGTGGTCGTTGAAGTCGCGGTATTCTAGCGATTCGCCGCTTTCGTTGAAGGCCAGTTTATTTGCCCGCGTGCGCAGGCGATCGACGCCCCATGTCGGCTCGCCCCTCGACCATTTCGGCCTCCAACTCCAGCAGGCGACGCTTCATCGAAATCCCGCCGGAGGCCGAGAAACCGTGGAGTTTCCCTCCGGCGCCGATCACGCGGTGGCAGGGCACGACCAGAGGCACTCGGTTGTGCGCCATGCAATTGCCCACTGCCCGGGCCGCACCGGGTGCGCCTGCCTCCGCGGCCAATTCGCCGTAGCTCCGCGTCGATCCCAACGCGATCCGGCGGCATGCTCGAAGCACGCGCCGTTGGAAGGGCGTGTGAGCCTGCACGTCGATCTCGACGTCGCGGAAATCGTCCGCCGCGCCGGCCGCATACGCTTGAAGTCGCCTCGCCAGCGCGGGATTCCAGTCCTCGTGCTCCGCCGTCGCGGCCAGCAGCGGATCGAGCCCTGCCCACGCCGCTTCCTCGGACGGGTGGCCGAAACTGAGCTGCCTCAAGGTCCCTCCGGTACCCGCGATGGCAATCCAACCTAGGGCGCTGGGAAATGCAAAAACCTTAGCCAAACCCGTGCAGTCAGGCATCGGAGCCTCCGAGGAGAAGAGAACCGGGCATTCGTATGGCCCGGAAGAGGGAGCTTTGACAGTCCACGATCACTAGCCCTATACTAGAAAGACTCACGGAGAGCGTCCACGGCTCGGCAAACCCTTCTACGCTCCGCACACGCTCGCATTTCTCACCCGAGAAGGATTTCTCCGGATGAACCCTTATAGTTCCTTGTGCGACGACTTCTTCATCAACATGAATCTCGGCACGGAGATGGAGCTTCCGAACAACCGGGAAACCGTCCTGCATTTCTTCGAACGTGTCCAGAAGTCGTACCCCACGATGCGCAATTTCTATTGCCGGGATCGTGGGGATTTCGTGTTGGAGGAAGACAAGGACCGCGGCTCGTACCGCTGGTGTACCATCGAGCCCCGCCGCATGTGCTCCGGCCACGTGAACCCCGACACGGTCGAGGCGGCCTTGGAACAGCATCGGCTGGTCCTCGATCTGGCCCCCTACATGCTTTCGATCAGCCCGTTGGACTGCGAGGCCTTGGACCTTCTTTACGGCTTCGATTTCACCTATCGCGGCAACCACAACCAGGTCGTCGCCGAGGCCGTGGGCGTATGTCCCGCCATGGAACGGCTCACCGATTTGCCGGGTGCAACGGTCATCAATGCCGAACCCTCGCTCACCATCTCGCTCGACGAGGATTGCCGGCTTCAATGCCGCGTGAGCGTGGAAACGCGCACCAATGCCTACCAGATTCGCACCGGCGAGTTCCCCGAAGAGCAACTGAGCGTCTACGTGACGGCCCGGCAGTACGGCAGCCTCGGTCCTCAGCGGAACTACGTCGATACGCTCGAGAAACTCTCGTGCATTTGCCAGGAAGTGCTCGAGAACCACGTGATCGACCACGTGCTCCGGCCGCTCATGCGAACCATCGGCTCAAAGTAGCACGGGTTCCGGCGCACCCCGTCCCGCAATGCCTGCCGAGCCAATCCGCCCGGTTCTCGTGCCCCCTACAGATCGCCCTCGACCCGCGCGTCCATTCCACCTCTTTTGTCCCGCGGCCCTTTTCCTGCGGCCTTTCTCCTGCGGCACTGAGGGCCCTTCCACACGCTGCCGTCGGCCGCCTCTCCGCGCGCGGGACCGCCCTCAGAAGCCTCCGTGCTGCGTCACCTCCGTCCCATTGAGCTTCCTCCCCTTTCCGTGCCCGAGGGAGTGTCTGCTCGGCATCTCCCTCGCCCCCCTTATCGGAAATAACCCCCTCTGGGGTGGATGGAGGGAACAATCCCCCCGGCATAAAGATTTGAGCTAGGCTGTCTAGAGTGGCACACGCGCGCGGGGCGCTGGGCGCAGCGACTGTCTTGGTCACGCTAAGGGAGGGTGTCGATGTTTGGGCGAAAGCGTTCGCGGCAACGGTACTTCGTAGACCCCCAGGTCCAGGGCGCACTGATCCTTCGCGTGATCCTCTACTGGATCGTGTGTGTGGCGACCATCACGCTCATGCTGCTGGGCTGGAGAATCGTCAGCGGGCCGGCGCGGCTGTTTCAGAACCATTTCGACGCCATGTGGTTCCTTTACGGGCCGGCCCTCATCGCCTCATTCGTGCTGCTTCCACTGGTCGTGTTCGACATCGTCCGTTTGAGCAACCGCTTTGTGGGGCCGCTCGTCCGTCTGCGGCGGGCAATGCCGCGCCTTGGCACGCGGAGAACACGTCGCCCCGTTGAGCTTCCGTGAGGGAGACTTCTGGCTCGAATTCGCCCAGGAATTCAACGCCGTGGCGGCACGCCTCGAACGCAATTCGCATTGGGCGGAACCCATTGCCGGCGAGCCCGCGGAACTCGCCGAAAGCGCGGCCGACTAAGAGCCTACCCGAAACTACCGCTGCGGCTCTGTGCGGCCGGGAAATCACAGCACCTCCCAAGGTTCGCGGATCGGCCCTAAAGCCCATAACCTCGCCGCGCTCGTTCACAGGGCGCCCCTGGACGATCCCCCCGCGTGACCTACCGCGCACATCGACCCTGGGGTATCATAAAGGGTTCGTATCGCTTCAGTTCCGCTGCATCCTGGCGGCGCGAAGTCCGAACCGCCGGCGCGTATGATCGTCCTCAGCGTTCAGGAAGTCCGAAAGCACTATGGGCCCGAGCCGGTTCTCGACGGGGTGACGTTCGACGTCCGCCCCGGCGAGCGGATCGGGTTGGTCGGTCCCAACGGCGCGGGCAAGACCACCCTCCTCCGCATCCTGGCCGGCAGAGGAGGATCCCGACGGCGGTGCCCGAGAATATCATCCCTCCGTCCGCGTCGGCTATCTCGAACAGCAGCCGATCGTCGCACCCGGTCGCACGCTCTGGGAGGAGGCCCGCAGCGCCTTGGACCATTTCGTCCGCTTGCAGCACGAGGCGGAGGAAGTCGCCCACGCCTGGCCCAGTGCGGCGAAGAGCCGAGCACAGCCGCCTGGCCTCGCGGTACGATTTCCTCCAGCACGAGCTCCACCGCCACGACGCCTACAATCTCGACCACAAGATCGAGCAGCGTGCTGCACGGCCTCGGCTTCGACGAGAGACAGCTACCGCCAGCCGGTCGAGTCGCTCAGCGGCGGCGAGCAGAACCGGCTCATGCTGCTGAAGCTGCTCCTGGCCGAGCCGGAATTGATGCTTCTGGACGAGCCGTCGAACCATCTCGATATCCAGGCCACCGAGTGGCTCGAGGACTTCCTCGCCGCAAGCCGTGCGGCGATGATCGTGGTCAGCCACGACCGCTACTTCCTCGACCGGGTCACCAACCGCACGCTCGAGCTTGTTCCGCGGCACGGTCGACGAGCTACACGCGGCAACTTCTCCGCCTACTGGCGGCAGAAGGCCGAGCGACTGCTGGTCCAACGGCGGACCTACGAGAAGCAGCAGGAGGAAATCGCCAAGGCCGAGGAGTTCATCCGCCGCAACCACTACGGCCAGAAAGCACGCCCAGGCCGAGGATCGGCGCAAGAAGCTCGAGCGGATCGTGCGCGTCGACCCGCCGCGCGAGATCGCCGCGCCCGCCATGGGGTTTCCGTCGGCCATCGCGAGCGGCGACATCGTCGTCCGCAGCCGAGGGCTTGGCCAAAGCCTATCGACCGGCCGCTGTTCGAAGAACTCGATTTCGACATCGCTCCGCGGCCAGCGTTGGGGCATTCTGGGCCCCAACGGCTCCGGCAAGACCACGCTGCTGCGGTGCATCGTCGGGCTGGAAACGCCCGACGCCGGACGCCTCACCCTCGGCCATGGCGTTGCCGCTCGGCTACTTCGACCAGCAGCTTGCTTCGCTCGACGACGCCGCGGACGTGGTCGACGCGATCCGCCCCGCCCACAAGGAATTCGACGAGCCGAAGCGCCGCGGGCTGCTGGCCCGTTTCGGACTCACGGGCGACACCGCGCTTCAGAAGGTCGCCCTGCTCAGCGGCGGCGAACGGTGCCGCGCTGCCCTGGCCCGGCTCGCCGCCCAGGACGCCAATTTCCTCGTCCTCGATGAGCCGACCAACCACCTCGACCTCTGGGCCCGCGATGCCCTGGAGCGATCGCTGCGCGAGTTCGACGGCACGGTGCTGTTTGTCAGCCACGACCGCTACTTCGTCAACCGCGTCGCCGACCATCTGCTGGTCGTCGAGCCGGGACGGTTCCGCGTGATCGAGGGCAACTACGACACCTACCTCCGCCGCGTCGAAGCCGGGGCCGCGGCCGGCACCGCGGAGTCGAAGCACGATCGCGATGGGCAAGCGGCCGGCACCAAGACGCGCAGCGAAGCCTCGCCGCCCGCGCCGAGCGAACCGCCAAACGCAAGAAACGGTTCTCGTACCGCAAGGCGGCCGAAATCGAAGCCGAAATCCTCCATCGCGAAACGCGGATCGAGGAACTTCACCAACTGCTCGCCGAGCCCGATCTGCACCGCGACGGCGACCGTGTCCGCCAGGTCAAGTCGGAGATCGTCGAGCACCAGGAAGCCCTTCCCAATCTCTATGCGCACTGGGAAGAAGCCGTGGAATCGAATTGGTAGCGCGTGGGCTACTCGGCAGCACAGGCACCTCCGCCGGCACATTCGATTCAACCCTCCTCCGCGGAACCACCGCGCTTAGAACCTATCCCGGAACCGCCACGGCTGCCCTCCGCGGCCGGAGAATCGCAGCACCTCCAAAGGTCCTGGGATCGGCTCTTATTGAGCCTCGCAGGGCCAATGCGCCAGGCCGACCGTCGGGAGGCCGGAAAACTAGGCTTTCCGGCCCAGCCATAGCCAACCAATGACAATGCGCACTCCAATAGGGCTCCGGATGCTACACTTGTCGGGGTACTGTTTGCCCTTGAGTGGTCGAGGGGAGTCATGCTTACCGTTTTCCTGTTCGCCGTGGCCAATGCGGGCCTGGGGTTCGCCGTTGCGGTGCACTTGGCACGCCGCCACCGCGCGCTGGCGAGCTTGCCGCCAGACGACTTCGGCTGGCAGACTCCGACCGCCGTGGTCCGCCCCTACGTGCCGTCGCCCGCGCCCTTGCCAGCGGACTTGAACCCCGCGGTCGACGTGCTCGCAGAACCCGACCCCGCCCCGCCCGAGGAGCTGCCCGCCGCCGAGGAGGGCGAAGCGGAGCCCGTGGCCGTTGAGACGATCGAAACGCCGGACCAGGCGTCCAGCCCCTGGACGCCGCCGGTCCGCGACCTTCAGGATCGCATCGGACAGTATGGCCGACGGATCACCGAATTGGACGGCGAGGTCCGCGCCGGCGCAGTCGCGGGCAACCTCGAGGCGTTCGACGCCTGGATCGCCTCCCTGAAACAGACGAAGGTGGAATATATCGAAGCCCGCGGAGATGCCCTTAAGTCCCTCGAGACGGTATGCCATGAGCGCGAGGACTGGAAGGCCGTTTGCGACGACGTGCAGGACGCCCTGAACAAACAGAACGCTCAGTTTCATCAGTGCGAGGAGAACCTGGCCGGAATTGCCCCTGATTCGCCGGTCGAGCAGTGGCAGAAGCAGTTGCTCGCCGAAGCGGCCAAGCTCCTGGGAGCGAACGACAACGTGCGCGATGCCGTGGAACTGGCCGAGATCACCCTGGCACGCATCGAGCAACCCTCCATCGCGCTGCCTCGCTCCCAACGCGTCGATCCCGAAACCGGCGTCACCAGCCGCGCGGGTTTGGAGGCCGAGCTGGCGGAGTTCTGGCAGAAGGATCCGCACCACGTACGGCAACTGAGCGTGGCCCTGCTCGACATCGACCAGTTCACTCGCGTCAACGAACACTACGGCTACGCGGTCGGCAACCGCATCCTCTCCGCCCTGGCTCGGCTGATGCGGACCGAAGGGCGCGACGCCTGGCTTACGGCCCGCTACTGCGGCCAGCGATTCCTGATCCTCATGGCCGACGTCGATCTGCGCTCAGCGACCAGTGTAGCCGATCGCGTCCGGCAGACCATCGAACTCTGCCACTTCAAGTATCAGGAATCCGATATCCAGGTCACCTTGAGCGGCGGCGTGACCCAGGCCGCGGCCCAGGACAGCACCGAAAGCATCTTCGAGCGCGCCGAGGCCGCGTTGCGCGAGGCCAAACGATACGGGCGAACCGCACCTTTGGCCACGACGGCAAGTATCCCACGCCCGTCGTGCCGCCCAACTTCATCCTCAAAGACCGCTCGATCACCGTCTAACGCGTGTCCCCGATCGCCCCGCCGCGCCGCCCCCGTGTTGTAAGAGCCACGTAGTACCGCGTCTACCGATCAGTGTCAGGTATAGGGTAGAGCGATCTGAGCTTGATTCTCGCGTCGGCGGTGGTGAATCGCCAGTTGGTTCCGCAGCGTCGGTCATTGCGGTCTTGTTGCCAGGCCGCGATGGCGGAGTCCATGGCGTCGGCCGTGGCGAAACGTCGGTTCCCCAGACATTGACGCGAGAGCAAGCTCAGTTCCATCTCCGCCATGTTCAGCCAACTGCCGTTCTTGGGCGTGTAGACCAAGCGCAACCGACGGGCGAGCCGGTGGGCCGTTTCGGCATCGAAGGCGAAGTACAGGCTGGCCAGGTCGTGCGTGTTGAGGTTGTCGCAGACCAACGTCACCAACTCCGCCTCGGGGTAATCCACCTCCAGCAACTGCCGCACCTCTTCCGCCCAATCCAACCGCGTGCGGCTGGCGCGGCAGCCCACCCGTCTCCAGCCCGCGATGGGATTGTAGAACATCAGCAGCGAGCGGACTTCGTGCCGCTCGTACTTGTCGTCGACTCGCCGGGGCGTGCCGGGCTTCATCGGCAAGGGAGGCGTCACATCTGCGAGCACTTGCCGCGAGGCCTCGTCCATGCAGATCAGCGGGTGTTTGTCGTCGAACGTTTCCTGGTAGACGTCGAGGACTTCTTCCATCCGCGCGACGAAACGCGGCCGGTCCGCTTCCGCGATGCAGAAGCGTTCGGTCTTCCAAGGCTGAAGCCTGTTTTTTTGAGCGTCTGCCGGACGGTCTCGCAGCAGACCGATTTGACGATCTGCAGTCGCTTCAGTTCGTCGCAGAGCATTTGCAGCGTCCAGTGGTCGCGGCCCTCAGGCGGCGTGCTGCAGGCGATGGTGACCAGATGGGCTTCCGCCTTGCCGTCGAGGACGCGGCGGGATCCCGGCGTCGCAACGCGTCGCCCGCGCGAGGGTCGGCTGCACCCCCGATTTCACAAACTTCTGACGAATACGCACCACCTGCCGCTCGCAGAGCCCGACTTCTTCGGCAATCTGCCAGTCGGGATAACCGCCGTCGGGATGGGCCTCATCGGCCATCAGAAGAATCTTGGCCCGTCGCACCTGCGCCACGCCCAGCGAAGTCTTGCGCGCGATCGCCTCTAACTCGGCGCGAATCTCCGGAGAAAGAGCGACCTTGTATTTCTTCGACAAATCTGGCATCCTTGCCTTCTCCCGCTGGTGAAAACTGAAACCGCGACAACCTCCAAGGGCCATTCTACCCAAACCTGACATTGAGCGGTAGATCGACTAGTAGGTCAGGCACCCCGTGCCTGACAATTCCCCGTTACTTCGGACGCCGTTGCACGCGTGTCCCATGCCCACCGCTGCCACGTTCCGGCGTAACCGTTCACCGGGCAGGCACTGAGAAGCGGCGTCCCGCCGCTTCTCAGTCCCTGGTCTCACCCGAGAAAACCCTGGGAAACGCGGCTGGACTTCGCGTCTGCTCTGGGGTGAGAACGGTTACCAACATCCAGGCCGCAAACGATCCTGTACATCGAAATGGTCATCGGTCCATCCCGTGAAATGCTGCAATGGACGCTGGTGCAATATCAATACACTTCGTCGGGGCACTGGTCGGTGCATTCGAACAGGAGTGATCCTTTCCCAAAGCGCGCTTCGATCACTTCCTTCTCGCGATCGCGAATCTTGAAAAAGGCGTCGCGTTCGTGCGCGGTCGATACAAACCAAGGGTGCCCGGAGGCACGCAGAAACGAGAGATCTTTCGGGATTCCGAGGGCCGATCCAATCCCAGAGGGACTCGCATGAAGCGAGAAGCAATTGCCCCGACTCCTTGGTGAGGCGAAACTTGAGGATTTCGGCAACCTCCGCGGCGAGCAATCGCGTGCCGGGCCACGCGCGCCCTCGTCGCGCGTCGATCAGAAAGGGCTTGAGAACGTCCAGCACCGACTGCGGTCCGGCCGACGATTCTCCCCGAGCGACGAGAAGGAAGGACGTGCATGCGCTACCGGCGAGGTCAATGAGAGCGGCGTAGTCGCTCGGTTTCCAGGCATGCGCGAGATTCCAGATCTGAAAGCTGCCGGTGGTCATCGTATCTCGATGTGACTTGGCTCGTAAGCGAGCATGGACCAACGTAACGCAAAGAAAACGAACGGAATCAGGTCGATGCGGGAGGGTGAACCATTCGCTCGACAGGGATTACCTCGGGAAACGGCTGGCTTGCTCATCAAGTCCGATTCTCGTGAACGGACCGGCTTCCGGGGCTCCTGCGGGCACACGTGCGTCGGAATCGAGTGGCTCGTGAAGCTTTCGCACGGTGCCAAGCAGTCCAGAGCGATCGTTGCTGCGGTACACCTCGACCCATGGCCCGCCAAACTGCAACGACTCATCAACGAATCCGTCTCCAAGGGGGCATTATAACACGGATCGGTGCGAGCGATGACGCGCTCTGGAGGTTGCCCGCCGCGTTCCGTGGGGCGCTCAATCCGCTACGTAGCGCAGGGGAACGTCGGTCGTGGCGCCTCGATCAAGACGGGCGCCTGGCCGAACGCTGGCGACCCCGCACGCATGAACCCCTTTTCCCGGGCTTGGCGCCGATCTAAGCTGAACGTCGTACGTTATCGGGTGCGCCCAAGTTGCCCGCGTCTCGATCATACCTTATTGCGGATACCCCAACCATGAAACGCCTGCTCCCGTTGGCGATCCTTACCCTTTCGACTGCCCTTGCCCCGGCCGCCGAGCCGGCCAAACCCTGGGCTTTCTCCCCCCAGTGCCTTCATCCGTTCTGGCTCTCCACCACGATGGAAGGCGAGAGCGTTCTTTTCACGAAGGACGCCGCCGACGCGCCGCCCGCTGCGCCCCTCCTCCTCGAACCCACGCGGATCCTCTCGGTGTGCAGTTCTTCGGGTGAGGTCACGTTCACCGAGGGACGCGATTACGTCTGGAACCCGGCCGCGAAACGGATCGTCTTGCCGCGGTTCCCGGATTCCGTTCAAGACGCCGCAGGACCTCCGCCGACCGGCGAAGTCGCAGCGCTTACGCGCTGACGCACCGCGACGGAAACGGCGAGATCCTCTTCGGCGGAGGGCACGAATACCACGACATGCAGACCATCGGTCACCTACGCGCACCAGCCCGGGCGCAGTGGGCCGGTCCCGCACCGTCCTTCGCCGCCGACCAGCTGCCCGCACCCTCGGCAAACTGACGGACAAGCAGCCGCTGACCATCGCGCTGCTCGGGCGACAGCATCTCCACGGGCTGCAACGCCTCCGGCTGGGCCGGCGTCGGCGCCCTTCCAGCCGCCCTACCAGGACCTGCTCGTGCTGAATCTCGAGTCCGTCTACGGCGCCAAGGTGACGCTGAAGAACTTCGCCGTCGGCGGCACCGATACCGCGTGGGGATTGGCGTCCATCGGCAAGGTGATCGAAGCCGACACCCGACCTGGTCATCCTGGCCTTTGGCATGAACGACTCTCGGCCGGTCGGCCGACGGCTTAGTACCAGGCCAACATCCAAGGCATGATCGACGCCGTGCGCAAGGCCAGCCCCAAGGCCGAGTTCATCCTCGTGGCCACCATGCTCGGCAACAAGGATTGGATCGCCTTGCGGCAGGAACTGTTTCCCCAGTACCGCGATGCACTGGCCAGCCTCGTGCAGGCCCGGCGTCGCCCTGGCCGACATGACTTCCATCTGGGCGGAAATGCTCAAGCACAAGAAGGACTGGGACATGACCGGCAACGGCGTCAACCACCCCAACGATTTCGGCCATCGCGTCTACGCCCAGGTTCTCTCGGCGCTGTTGATCTCGCCGTCTCCCGAGCGGTAAACTGGGAGAATCCTGGTAACCGTTCACAGGCCAGCCGGGGACTGGTCCGTTTTTCGGCCGCAAGGCTCCGTCATCACAACAGCCGCCTGACCGAAAACATGGACCTGTCCCCTTCGCTTCCTCCCGCCGTGAACGGTTACGAATCCTGCCGCCGTCCCATGGTCCTGCCCTGCCTGAGGAGTCCTCTGTGCCCCCAGTACCGCGTTTCGCAATGCTCGCCTTGCTGGTCTGGTTCCCCCTCGTTTCCCCGACCGAATCGGGCGAAAACTGGCCCTGCTGGCGCGGCCCGCGCAACGACGGCTCCAGCCTCCAGAAAATCCTTCCCACGCGCTGGGATGGCGCCACCGGCAGCAACATCGCCTGGAAGGTCGCCCTCGAAGGCAGCGGCCACGCTTCGCCGATCGTCTGGAACGATCGCATCTTCCTCGTAAGTTGCCGCGAAGACCGGCAAGAGCGGCTGCTTCTCTGCTTCGACAGCGCGACCGGCAAACTGCTCTGGGAGCGGCGGTGTCCTTCAAGCCCCGCTGGAGCCGAAGCACCGCCTCAATAGCTATGCATCGAGCACTCCGGCCACCGACGGCCAACGCGTCTACGTCAGCTTCCTCGATCGCGATCAGATGCTGGTCGCCGCCTACGACTTCGACGGCCGGCCGCAATGGCAGGTCCACCCCGGCCCGTTCCATAGCGTCCACGGCTACTGTAGCTCGGTGCTCTTGTTCGACAATCTGGTGATCCTCAACGGCGACCACGACGGCGACTCCTACCTCGTGGCCCTCGACCGCGACAGCGGCCAGACAGTCTGGAAGACGCCCGCGCGAGAATACGCACCCGCAGCTACTGCGCGCCGATCGTTCGCGAGATCGACGGCCGCACGCAGATGATCCTTTCCGGCAGCAAGTGCGTGGCCAGCTACGATCCGTCCAACGGCCGGCGTCATTGGATCCTCGATGGTCCCACCGAGCAGTTCGTGGCCTCGCTCGTCTACAACGGAAAGCTCCTCTTCCTCACTGCCGGCTTTCCCGAGCATCACATCCTCGCGATCCGGCCCGATGGCCGTGGCAGCGTCACCGATTCCCACGTGGCCTGGCGAACCACTAAAGGCTGCTCGTATGTCCCTTCGCCCATCCTCTCGGAAGACGGCCGCTTCCTGCTCGTCGTCTCCGACGATGGAATCACCAGTTGCTTCGAGGCCCAATCCGGCCAGCGCTACTGGATGGAGCGGCTCGCCGGACATACCAGCGCATCGCCCGTCCGTGCCGGCGCCCTGGTGTATTTCCTTTCCGATGCGGGCGTGTCGACGATCGTGCGGCCCGGTGAAAAACTCGACGTGGTCGCGGTCAACAACTTGGGCCAGTCGTGCTTCTCCTCCCCGGCGATCGGCCCGGGGCGAATCTACGTGCGCGGAGAAAAGCACCTCTGGGCGATCGGGCCCGCACGGTCGCGCGAACCGATCCAGCAACCCGCCGGTTGACAGGCCGCCCCAAGCGGCCTATCGTACTGCCAAGCGTGGGAGTGGTTTCGCCCCCGCGAGCGTCTCGAATCATCGCGCGGCCTCGGCCTCGCACTTGCGGAGGTGCAGTCATGGTCCCCGTCCTTACGCGCGCCGGCCTCGGGCTGGCCGCCGTGATTTGCGGTCAATTCCTCGCCCCCTCCCGGCCGCTGGCGGTGCGCGAACCGGTTCGCGTCGAGAGCGATGCCGATCGCGCCGTCGTGGCCAGCTTCGTCAAGCACGCCGAAGACTGCGTGCGGCGGTTCACGCCCCAGTCCGTGGCCAAGATCGAGCAGCCGGAAGACATTTGTTGGGTCTGGTCGGGTTATGCGCGGCTGCCGCTGACTGCGTTTCTCCTCACCGGCGATACGGCCCATCTCGATCGCTTCCTCACCGCGATCGACGCGCTGTCTACTCGGCTCCGCAAGGGCCCCGATGGCTACTTGGGCTTCCGCGGCCTGCCGCTGCCCCCGTTCCGTCCCCAGGACGGACCGCGCCCGAGATCGACGTCGACATCACCGAGTTCGAAATCGCGCGGCTCATATGCGATTATGTCGAGGCGGTCCGCGCCGAACCTTCGCTCGCCCCGCGCTACCGCGACAAGGCAGCCGAGTATCTGCGCTTGGCAGAAGAGCACCTCGCAGGCAAGAAGTGGGAAGCTCGCGGGCTCTACGTCGATCTCGGCCCCAAGGGCGCGGTCTTCCGCATGCCGGCCGAGTGCGGCAACGGCCGCGATCACCTCACCAACCCTCACAACAAACAGTCGAAGATGTGCCGCGCGTACCTGGCGCTCTATCGCGTCACGGGCAACGACGACTATTTCCGCAAAGCCCTTAAGCTGGGCACGCGCTTCAAGCGCACTCTGGTGCTCGACGGCGGCCGATATCGCTGGCACTATTGGGACCCGGCCGGCGACTGGGATCGCAAGCCGGGCGGCGCGAATGCGTGGAAACACTGGATCGGCCCGGAGCATCGCGGCGGCTACCACGCGCTCACGCTCGCCATGGCCGACGCCTTGTACGACCACGGCGTCGTCTTCGACCGCACCGACCTGGAGCGGTTCGTGAGCACGCAGATCGAAGTCTCGTGGAACGGGTCGCTCGATGCCCCGTCGTTCAAAAACTCGGAAGGCAAACTGGTCACCGGCGCGGTCTTCCTCGCCCCGTCCCTGGCCCGTTTCCAGCCGAAGATTCTGGCAGTTCTGCTACGGGCCCCGCGCCGCCGAGGAGCGTTTGGCCCGCCGCGACCACAACTGGCAGGGCGGCGTGGCCGCGATCGAATACCTCGTGGGCAAATACCTCTCCCCGCGCACCGCCGAGCCCCAGCATACCAGCCTTCGCGATCAGTTCTGCCGCAAACCCGAAAATGCCGCGCTACTCAAGCAACTCGAATTCCGCGTGCCGCCCCGCGCGAGCGGGAGTTGACTGCGCCTGGGCCTGGCCGGAGACCCCTCACCCGATCCGGATCGCATCGGCCACCGCATTCTCGCTTGCCCGAGGAAAGGACGCTGCGGTTCACTTGGAGTCGATCGCGGCGATGGCCTCGGCGACGGTCTTGACGCCGATCGGCTGCTTGTCGTTGAACGGGCCGTCGGCGCTGCCCGCAGGCCAGGTGGCGGGGTCGGCGTATTGGCCGTCGTCCTTGTACTGCTTCTGCAGGCGGGCGATCTCGGCTTTCAACTCGGCGAACTTCGCGGCGACTTCGGGCTTCTTCGCCTCGTCGGCGGCGAAGAGCAGATTGTGCTGCTCGCACGGGTCGACCGTGAGGTCGAACATCTCGTAGGCGTCCTTCTTCCAGTAGTAGATGAGCTTGTGCGTGGCGGTGCGGACGCCGAAGTGGGCGGCCGTGTTGTGATGCCCGGGGTCGTGGTAGTAGCGATAGTAGACCGAGGTCCGCCAGTCGGCGGGCGACTGGCCGCTGCAGCAGCGGGACCAGCGAACGCCCCTGCATCGAAGCGGGAATCGGCAGGCCGGCCAGGTCGAGGAAGGTGGGCGCAAGGTCGATGTTGGCGACGAAGGACGCCGGGCGTGATGCCGGCCTTGATGCCCGGGCCGCGGGCGATCAGCGGCACGCGCAGGCCCGGCTCATACATGAAGCGCTTGTCGTAGAGGCCCAGGTCGCCGAGATACCAGCCGTTGTCGGCCGAGTAGAAGACGACCGTGTTCTTGGCCAGTCCGGTCCGGTCGAGGTAATCGAGCACCTTGCCGACGCCGTCGTCCACGCCCTGCACGCAGGCCAGGTAGTCCTGCATGTAGCGCTGGTATTTCCAGCGGATGAGGTCTTTGCCGGTGAGCGTTTTCTTGGTGCCGTCGCGGCGCGGTGATCTCGACCTCGGTCGGGCTTTACGCTGAGCCACTTGTTGCGCGCGGGTCCGGTGAGGTCGGCGGGCGGCTCGAGCTTGAGGTCGCGGCGCGTGAGATCCTTGGCGACGGTCTGTTCGTTCGCCGGCAGCGCGGCGGGGCGCGTGGCGTAGTCGTCCCAGAAGCGTCTCCGGCTCGGGGATGACCTTGTCCTTGAACAGCGCCTTGTTCCGCTCATCGGGCTCCCACGAGCGGTGCGGCGCCTTGTGGTGGAGCATGAGGAAGAACGGCTTGTCCTTCGGCCGCGTCTTGAGCCACTCGATGCCCAGATCGGTGGTGATGTCGGTGCAGTGGCCCTCGATGGTGAGCTTGCGGCCGGGGACGAGGAACGCGGGATTCCAGTATTGGCCCTGGCCGGGCAGCACGATCCAGCGGTCAAAGCCGGTGGGATCGGAGCCGAGGTGCCACTTGCCGATCATGCCGGTGTGATAGCCGCCGGCCTGCAAGTGCTTGGCGACGTTGTCGCGCGCGCCGTCGAAGCGGTTGAAGACGGGGACGCCGTTGAGGTGGGAGTATTGCCCGGTAATCAGCGTGGCGCGACTCGGAGTGCAGATGGAGTTCGTGACGAAGGAATTGGTGAACCGCGCACCGCCCTGGGCGAGGCGGTCGATGTTCGGCGTCGTGTTCACCTTCGAGCCGTAGCAGGAGATGGCGTGCTGCGCGTGGTCGTCGGAGAAGATGAAGAGGATGTTGGGCCTGGTCGCCGGCGACTCGGCGGCGTGCAGGCGCGGCCGACGCGGTGATCAGCGGCAGTACGGCGAAAAGGACGAGGAGTGCGTGTCGTTTCATGGCGGGGACCGTTCACGGGGTGGTCGCTTTCGGCGCGGCCACCGGACCCCACCGCGGCAGCCTGCCGACGCTCAGTATTGTTCCGAGACGCTGCCGTGTCAATCGCTCGCGGGCAGTTCTTTCGAGGGCGACAGAAGGTCCTACGGTGCGTGCGGATCCGCACTAGCCTTGGACTTTTGTTCATTCTCGGCCGGCTGCAACGCGATCGTCGCCTGGTTCAGATAGCTGCACGTGCACCAACTGGCCGCATCGGCCAGCAGCACCAGACCGCCGGCCGGGATGGCGTTGATCCAGCAGCCCGGCCGGATGCCGCCGTAGTTCTCCGTCCGCTGCCGCTCGCAGGTCGTAGTAGCCCAGCGTGGCCGAGCGATACACCAGCAGCCGCTGCGAACCTGCCAGGATTCCGCAGCCGTAGGATCGCGAAAACTCGAAACGCATTCCTCGCCGGTCAGCAGGTCTCACTTGCCCGGCTCGGCGTAGACCGCTCGATCGACGATCACCGGACGCGAGCGGTACTTCGCCCGCCGCCTCCCAGATCCGTTTGCCGTCGCACGCGCGGAAGGCGGCCATCCGGCCGCCCACTTCGGAATCGAGCTTGAAAGCGCGTGGTCTGGTAGGCCATCAACAGCACGTCGTGAACCTCGCTGAGGCACAGCAGCGTGCCGAAAATGTCCGCGTCGCTCTGCCACACGACTCTGCCGGTCTGCGCGTCCAGACAGACCAGTCGGCCCGGTTCCTGCTTCGGCGCGGGTTTCGCGCCTTCTGGCCCGACCGATCCATGACCGCCAGCGGCCGATCGATCAGGTACACGCGGCCGGCCCCACGGCGATCGCGTTGTGGCGAATGGAGTGGCGCGGGAAGCTCCACTTCGGCTGCGCCGGTGCTCGCGTCGAGGGCGAACAAGAGCCGCGATTCGCTCAGCAGTTGCGTCATGTCGAGCTTGCCCAGGTACGATCGCCACGATTCCTTGACCACGTGCCGTTCGTTTGGCCACCGATCCGAACAGGACCTCGTCGCTCGAGGCAAGATAACCCCAAGGTCCTCGCCGGCCGGATGCGTCCGGCGGGGTTTGCCATTGCGACACCTGGCTGCCCGTCTTCACGTCGAACCCGAGGCAGCTGATCGTGTGGACAAGAAGAGGCGATCGTCGCCTAGGCACAGATTGCTTCCGGTGATGGCCACGCCGGCCAGATGATCCTGATGATAGGCCTGAAGGCCCTTGGGAAGCCGCGATTCCCAGAGTGTCGTGCCGTTGTAGATGTTCATGGCCCGAAGCGTATCGAGGCCTTCGACGAACATCCGTCCGTCGACCACCAGCGGCGCCGGCCCGCGCCCGTGCCGGCTGGGCATGACCAGGTCGGTGTCGCGGAACCAGAGCATCGCCAGCGGGCTTCGGGGCCAGGAGTCGTCGGAACACAGCGTATTGGCCGCGTCGGCATATTGGTGCGTCCAGTTCGCGGCGCCTTCCAGCGGCCCGCGAATCCACGCTCGCATCTCCCCGGGCCTTCCCAGGCAGGCAACCCCTCCGCAAGGCCGCTGCATGCGCACGGCTTCCGGCGGAAGCGACTTGCCCGCGCCCTCGGTGATGCTGCGTCCCGAGACGACTAGGTCGGCAAAGTAATTGGGATAGGGGATGCGGGTCGCATCGGCCAGGTGCACTGTGACACGCACTCCGTACAAGCCCGCGGCTTGAAGCGTGCGCCGGGCCGTCTGGACCATGGCCGGATCGTGATCCACCGCAAGAATCTGAAACGTGGAGCGACGAGCCAGTTCCAAGGCCAAACGCCCGTCACCGCAGCCGAAATCGAGGCAATAGCCGCGCGTCGTACCGCTGCGGCGAAGGATCTCGTCGGCGGCCGCCGTGATTGCCGCGTCAGGCGGGGGAAACCGGGCCGCTTCCGGAGAAATCTCGACGGGACGCCCTTCGCTGCGATCGAAGCAGTAGCGCAGCCCGGCGTCGGTGGCGACGTAGAGCCGCCCCGCCGCGACCGCCAGATCGTACGCGGTTCCCTGCAGATCATGGCTTCCGATCAGACGGCCATTGGCGGCGTCGACAAGCAACACCCGATCTTTGGCACCGGCAACGACCGTGTCGCCGGCCACGATCAGCGATTGAACAGGCGAAACGGGCAAAGTCACCATCCAGGCCGGCGGTGCCAGGGTCTTGGTCGCGGACTTCTTCCCTTTCCGATCGACGGAGCTTTTGGTCACAACGGGTTTGGCTCGATCGATCGCGAACAGTCGATCACCAGTAGAGCAGATGATCCAGTGGGGATGTGCGGCGACGGAAGCGTGAGCGACCTGGACGTCCGGCGCCCGCGCCACGCTTTGGAGGCCCGGGATTCGCAGCATCACCTCCGCAACCCCCGTGCCGGTATCGAAGGCCGTGGCGCCATTGAAGTGCCAATTGCCGATCGCTGCGACCTCGGAACCTCCTTCTTTACCGTTCTGCTGCAAATGGAAATATCGAAACTTGCCGTCCGCGCGATCCAAGGCGGCAGGGACCGCCCGGCCGGTTGGCACCAACAGCACGGTGCCCGCGATCGCCAGGTGACCTTGCGCCGCCAAGCCGCTCTTGGCATGTGCGGTGGGGTGGGGTTGGTCCATCTCGACGCTGCCCGCGGCATCGTTGCACCAAAGCTGCTTCCCGGAGATCGCATCCAACGCATAGACGAAAATCCCCTCGGAGGGCCAGATTCCTGCGGCGAAATAGACAACTCCATCAGCGACAACCGGGCCGCCGCGCGCGGGCCAGCGGCTGATGATGCGATCGTTGCCCAGCAGCATGTCGACCCGCGGTCCGCCCCGGTGTTTCCACCGCAGTTGCCCGTCGGCCGCGCCGAGGCAGTAGAGCCAGCCGTCGTCGCTCGCGACGAACACTGCGCCGTTCCACGCGGCCGGCGCGAAGCGGACCGGACCGTCGGTCTGAAAGGTCCAAAGGTCTTGACCGGTGACGGCATCGATGGCCACAACCGTGCCATCGGTCGAGCGGCCGTAGTAAAGCCGCCCGTCGGCGACGACGCCGCGGAATGCCCGATCGTAAGGCATCCTTGAGCTGGCTGGCCATGCCGGCATGGGGGCATGCGATTCCTTGCGCGTCCATCGCAGATGCAGCGGGGAGCTAAGCCGCTGGTTCGTGTAGCCGCTTCGCGCGGCATCAGCCCGGTAGGTGGGCCACTCTTCAGAATATGAAATCATGGCCAGCGAGAGACCGACGCATAGATCGAGGAGCATGGAACTCTCCCTCTTGGGGTTCATTCAAAGGACCGGCAACGCTTCGATGCCGCTCGAAGCCGTCTGCGCTGGCGCAAGGCAAAGCGAGCGTTCGGCGAAGGTTGTCAAGAGTCGATGTAACGGTTCACGGGGCAGACTCGTGGAAGCGGCGGCTCGCCGCTTCTGACGGCCTGTCCTCACCCGAGCGAAGCCTCGCAATCACATCGGCACGTGGAGTCTGCTCTGGGGTGTGAACGGTTACAGAATCGATTCTCGCAGCCCTGGAGTCGCGCGTCAATTTGCGCTCGCCGGCAACGGCCGAGTTTTGACCGCCGTATCGGCGAGAAGAGAGAATCGCTTTGCGTGCTGCGATCGCGCTCTTGCCAGTGGTCATGCCTGTGGCCCTGGAGGTACTGCTCGTGAATGTAACCGTTCAAGGGCCAGCCGGGGACTGGTCCATTTTTCGGCCGCAACCCTCCGTCATCACAACAGCCACCTGACCGAAAACCTGGGACTTGTCCCCTTCGCTTCCCCCCGCCGTGAACGGTTACCCATTTTCGCCCCGCGACGGGTTACCGCGAGTTCCTCTCGTATTAGCTTGCGCCGATGGGCACGAAATGCGCATCAGCCAGTGCGGCAGCCTAAGCTCGCGTGACTGTCTCGAGGTCCTCTAGTCAGCGCCTCCAGGGCATACCGCGCGGCAGTCTCCTGGTTCTGCACCACCTTCGACGGAGACTCGGCACCGAACTCCACGAGTTGCCTGAGTGCCTCATCGGCCAACAGGCCCAGCGCAGCAGGATCGGATGCCATGGCCATGGTCGCGGCCGACTGCGACTGGCCGGACACAATCCGCTCGATCCGGATCGCATCGGCCACTACATTCTCGTTCGCCTTGTCGGTCAACTGCACCGAAAGCCGGTTGCCCGCCACCGTGTACGTCCCCAACCGCTCCCAGTTCGTCGCCTGATCGCGCAGATCATTGGGGGCCCGCTCCTGGTTGATCGCCACCGTGCCCAAGCTGGCCGCCGGCAACACCAGACCATCGTAAACCGTGTAGGGCGCGTTGGTCGCCCGGTTCTTCGAAGTCGTCCAGGTAGCGTAGACCTGATACTGGCCGGGCTGGACCGGAAAACTCCAGGTGGCCGTATCCGTACCGGAACCGCGCGAGTTCGACTCGCTGTCGCGCAAGTATCCGGCGGTCGAGTGGGTCCAAGTGCCGGCGTGCGTGAAGCCGGTTCCACCATTGTCGACGTACTGCACGGTGGGGAACGGGTCTACTCGCCCCCGCAGGCTCAGGTCGTAGAATCCCTCGTCGGCGTCGCCATTGACCAGCGTGATCGCGCCGCCGGGCGTGGCGGCCGCAGCCGCCGTCATCCGCAGCATGAACGATGTCGTTGCGCCCGCGCGAGGTCCGCAGTGCCCAGGTCCGACACGAGCTCGAACCCGGCTGGCAACGCCTGGCCCGCCAAAGGCGTGAGCGCAAGCGGCCGGTTGCCCAGGTTCTTCACCTCGATCGTCTTGGTTGCCGGGATACCCACGAAGGTCGAGCCAAAGTCGATCGCCGCGCCGTCGGCCAGCTTCGTAGCCCCGTCGAAAAGCTGGATCTCTGGTCCGTCGGGCAGCCGCTCCAAGCGGATCGCATCGGCGACCACGAAGTCGTTGGCCTTGTTGGTCAGCTTCACCGTGACCACCGGGCCAGTTAAGGCAAAGCGTCCCAGGCTCTCCCAGTCTCGGCTCCGATCCCTCAGGTCATTGGGCGAAAGCTCCTGGTTTACCGCCACGGTATCGAGCATCGTCGAACCGTCCGAAATCGTAAACGGCGCGTTGGTGGCCCACTTGCTGCTCCGGCTCCAGCTCGCGTCGAAGCGGTACATCCCCGGCTCGACCAGGAACGTCCAGGTGGCATACGAGCTGCCGCTCCCCTTGGCGGTCGAGGCTTGGTCGCCTTGATAACCCAGGTTCTTAGCCGTGGCCCAGGTGCCTCGCGTGCTGTAGCGCGCGTCGCCGTTATCCACAATCTGGACGGGTGGGACCACTAAGTCTCCGACGCGCTCGATCCGCACGGCGTCGGCTACGACTTCGCCGTTGGCCTTGTCGCTGAGCTTGACAATAAGGCTGCCGGTGAAAACGTTGAACGTACCCAGGTTCTCCCAGGCGGCTCCCTGGGCGAAGGCGTCGTTGGGCGGAGTCTTCTGGTTCATGCTCCGGCTGCCGACGAGAAATGCCCCGTCGTAGACCGTGAAGGGGGCATTGGTCGCCCGCTTCGAGCTAGTGGTCCAGGTGGTGGCTACGCGATACTGTCCCGGCGTGAGATCGTTGAAGGTCCACGTCGCCGTACTCTTGCCGTTCCCCTTCTTGATCCACCGCAGATCGCTCTGGAACCCCTGCCCGGCGACCGCCGTCCATCTCCCAACCGTCCGGAAGGCCGGATCGCCGTTGTCGACGATCTGCGGCGGTTCGTAGAAAATGGTGTTGTCCGCGCTCGTCGAAGCCTCGCTTGGATTCTGGGCGAGGTCGCGGGCGGCGCCGGCCCCAATCGTCGCGACCACGGTGCCGCGCGGTCATGCCGGAAACGGCGACGTCGTACCGCCGATTGCTTCCAGGCACCGGGCTCACAATAGCGCCGAGCATCCCGGGCGCGGTCCCCGAGAGTGAAACGTCCTCGGCGTCGAACCCCAGGACGGGCTCGCTGAAGACGACGGCGAAATGCAGCGGCCCGCCGGAGGCCGGGTCTGCCTGATCGATGGCCTCGTCGATCGTCACAGTCGGCGGAGTACTCTCAACAACAATGATCCGGAACGTCAACGGCTCGGAGGTATCCCGGCCGCCACCGGCGGTGCCGCCGTTGTCTTTGAGCCTGATGGTCACCGTGGCCGAGCCCAAAGCATCGGCCGCCGGCCTGTAAGTGAGTGTCCCGGTCGCGGGATCAACCGCGGGAATCGCGGCGAACAAAGCATCGTTGTCCGTAGTCACAACGAAACTCAACTGCTGGCCGACTTCATTTACCGGCCCCGCCGAAATGCCCGTCGCCCAACCCGGCACGGCCTGCACCCCGGCATCCTCCTCGACCGTTTGATCCGCCCCCTTGGTGAACGCTGGCGCGTCGTTGACCGACGTGACCGTAATCCTAAAGGTCTGCATCACTGAAAGGCTCTGGCCCCCGTTGGCCGTGCCGCCGTCGTCGCGAATCCACACACTGACGGTCGCTGACCCGTTCGCGTTGGCAGCCGGTCTATAACTCAAGGTCCCGTTGGATTCGATCGCCGGTTGCACCGCGAACAGGGCGTTGTTGTCATTCGTGACAAGGAAATTGAGCGTTTGTCCGGCCTCGTTCCCAGGGCCTGGGGACATCGCCGTCGCCCAGTTCGGCACGGTCTGCGCCCCCGCGTCTTCCAGCACGGTCTGGTCCCCTCCTTTCACGAAGCTCGGTGGGTCGTTGACCGCCGTGACCGTAATCGACAATGACTCCAGCAATACGTCCTCGCCTCCATTGGCCGTTCCTCCGTTGTCCTGCACCTGAAAACGGAATGGTACTGGACCCCCGTTCGCATTCGGGACAGTCTTGAACTGCATTCCTTGAATGGCAGTCAAGGTATATGACGTGTTGGCTGAGACTGTCGTACTACCGTCCGAAAGCACGATCAAGCCGTTAGAGGCGTCGGGCACATCCAACACCTTGTAGCTCAACGCCTGATTGCTCTCGTCCAGACCGCCGCCCGGACCGTAAGTCATGCTTTCCAAGCCGAGCGACGTCAAGCCGGAGTCCTCGAGCGCAGTCAGGTCGGCCACACTTCCCCCAATCCGTATTGGCGGATCGTTTGCAGGCGTGACGGTGAGCTGAAACGTACCCTCGACATAGCCTGCGGCCGACGCCGTGATGGTCACGGCCTCGGGCCTCGGCAACGAGAGATTGTTGATTGCGGTGACCGTGAATGTTGCGGAGTTCTCGCGTGGCGCAGATTTCCACCGTGAATGGCAGCGCAATCCCAGTCGGACTGCTGCTGTTAAGCGTGATCACCAAGGCCTCCTCGAGGTCCGTGTTACTCCGCGTGACGGTGGCCGCCGCGTTCCCCGCTCGCTCGCTAATCGACGCTTGTGTCATGGTCAGCGCGAGCGTCTCGTGATCCGTGACATTTAATGTCCCGCTTGCTGCTACGAAGCCAGATGCCGCGGCCCCGATCGTCACCGATTGCATTCCGTCGAAAAGAGTGTCGTCCACCGCCGTGATATTGAAATCCCACGAAATCTCGCCTTGAGGTATGGTCACCGTGGTGGGCACCAACGCTTCGCTCGTGTCGCTGCTGGACAGCGTCACCGTGAGCGGCTGGCTTAGGTCTGCATTAGCCCGCCTGACGGTCCCCTTCGTGGCTGCTGCGCCTGCGTTCTCTCTCACAGTTGCATCGGCAAGTTCCAGGGTCAACGTCGACGCTGGCTTGAATACGATGTCGCGGATCTGGTCGTTCTTCGGTCGCCCGTATGTGGAGACGGCGCCATTGATGCCAAGGAAGAACGTTTTGTCGAGTTCGAGCCTCCCCTCCTGATTGAGTGCAAGAACATCGACACCAAACCTCTTTCGCGAGAAGCTATCGACCTGGCCAGACGAAACGAAGACTTCGTTGTCCTTCCCCGAAGTCGTCAGGTTGTCCGCCAGTGGAATCGACACATAGTTGACAAAGCTCGGCCCTGTCAGGTCAATCAGCCCCACGCCGCCACCTCCCAGGACCGGATTGCCTGACGCGCCAAACACGGCTTTGGTTCCGTCGCCCACGAATCCAATCTCCCCCATGAAATCGCCGAAGCTCACCATCGTCGACCATGGTGACAACTCGTATGTCGTGGCATCGTAGATCTCGAAATGGGCGCCGGCATACTCCGACAGAATGAGGTACTTTCCGTCCGGACTGATCGCGATATCGCTCATCCAAGCCCCGATCCCCTGAATTCCAGTGGGTTCCATGGTAAGATCGGTGGTGTCGATGCGGAGCACCGGCTTGCGCATAGATCGTTTTACCATCCGCTGAGATGGCCGGACCGCCAGGGATTGAGGCATTGTCCCAAGAGTTTCCCGTGCTGATGTCCACGGGAAGGCGCGCCGGCTCCAGCAGGTTCTCTCGAACGTCGACAATCTCGTTGCGGGAATATAGACGGTCACCCATTGGCGAGACCAGGAATCCGTTCATGGGGATGTCCTGGCTGAACGGCAGCGTTCGCAGTGGCCGATGTGTGGCCGTGCTGATGACAGAATTGTCGTGCATATAGATCTCGCTTCCGTTCGGCGAGATGCCTCGCATATGACGTCCCGGCAGCAGCCCGAGGATTGCGTTCTGGTCGGGGTCGATGACGACCGTCCCGTCGAGGGAGGGAACCGCGATGTCTCCGACCGTAACATCGACGTAGAGGAGTCTACGCCCGCTGGTCAGGAGAGCGGAGTCGAAGTTCACATTCTTTGAGATGGTTGCCAGCACGTCGCCTGTTGCGGACTCGATGGTCAGCACGAGCGTGTTCTGAGCGCTATTCAACGGGACAGCGATCGCAAACACGCCACCGGGATCCTTCGCTTCGGCGGGAATGACGATGCCATTCAGCTTCACTACGTCATCCGAGTGAACTGCCGTGCCCGCCACGATAAACGTACCGACGTTCGTATTCGTTGTGCCGGGAAGGGAAAAGAAATCGATGATAGGAGGGCCCGGAGGGTTCGTCCAGTTGTCGGGGAGCCGCTCCCCGTTAAACACCCTTTCCATACCGGGCTTCAGGGTAAGAGTGGCGTCCAACAAGCCCCATTCCGTGCCGAGCACGCCCTCGTTTCCTTTCCAGGGCTCATTGATTGCCTCGAAATAGAAGTACTTGACCCTGTTGGCCTGTGCCCAGGAAGCGAAGTTTAGGAAGTAGTAAGCGGCGTTGTCGGGCGATGGCACGGCGTCCCCCAGCCGCTCTCCCCCCGACGGCCAACCCGTCTCCGAGACGACGACCTCCTTGGTTCCCGCCATGTCGGTCATCTGCTGGTGCCAACCGTGCAGCCTGGCAACGGCCGTATCGACTGAACTGCCTTCCCAGAACGGGTAATAGTTCACGAAGACCACATCGACGGCATCCACAACGCCGGGATTTTTCAAGAGAACCGAGTAGACATCGGCTGTTGTCACCGGAATGGCGATGTTGGCCGCCGCCAACCGGCTTTTGACGTCGTTGACGTAGCCGATCAGGGTCGCCGCAGATACGTCGTTCCGGAGAAGAGCTTCACTGCCAACTATCGCCACATCAATAGAGCCGGCGATGGCCTGACTGACTAACGCGTCGATCTCGGTTTGATTGGCCGCCGGATCTCGGCCGATCCACGCCCCCCCAGCCACGTTCTTGCCGAGCTCGTGGGCAATGCGTCCGACCGGGGCCAGGTCGCCCGAAACACTGAAAACTCGTAGTCCCCAGTCCGTGTATGCAGCACTCGTGGTCAGTCGCTCGCGTAATTCCTGCTCTGTGATTTGACCGGGGCCCTTGTTGGGATCCTCGCCTTGGTTGATATAAGGGCTGAAGTCAAGTCCGTACACCTGGTACGCGACCGCGAGGAGATCCCTTTTCTCGAGGCTTTCGAACAGCAAACGTCTCGTTTGTTCCGGCACTCGTCGGGCCCGACGGCGAGACATCCTTGCTATCGCGAGCAGCATGGCATGATCCTCCCCTTTTCATCATTAATTGCCAAACTCCGACCAGGGCACGGCGCACAGAAAGCGCCACAGTTACCTGAGCACAATGAGTATTGGGATCATTACTAGCCACGTCAAGAACTCTGAAGCGGGGTATTGCTGAGGAAAGTGCCCAAGATGTTCCGCTGTGCGGCTCGGATGTCACATGCTTACAGTATCTGTTTACAGTATCACCCACGCGATCTAGACTGTGGTTGGTTGGTGTGGACGGGCTCGAACCACTTTAGCCAGGGAAATCTGTCATGGGAAAGAAACGACCCACCAATCACGATTCATTCTCGCGCGAGGACCTTGTATTCCGCGTTGCGGAAATGTTCTTCCAGGGGACCAAGAATCCGAGACATCGCCGACCAGCTCTCGCAACAATTTGTTGTCCCTCTTACGCGCGAGAGCGTCTATCCCCTTTTGGCTAAGGCTCGCGACTTGGGGCTAGTGCGGCTCGTGCCTCCGCTCGAAGACCGCATGGCTAGAGAGATCGCGCGAAGGTTCGGCTGCGATGAAACATGCGTAACAGTGGTCCGCACAAACGCTCCCCACTTGAATGAATATGTCGCAGCGAGGGCGGCAGACATCGTGCTCGATTTACTCAGGAAGGTCTACCGAGCCACGAAGAAGCCCGTAGGACTCGGGTTGGGACCAGGCCGCGCAACACTCGACTTCTCGAAACACTTAGGTCACCGCCTCCGCACCGAAATCGACGTTCCCGAATTAAAGCTGTTTGGCATCTGCGCTGGCTGCCCGGCGAAGTCGCCAGAGTATTCCTCGGCGAGTTTCTTCAACCTCTTTCCGCAAAACGTGATTGTTGAGCACATCGGGCTCTTTGCCGAGACCATTGTCACGGCGACTGAGTTCGAGAGAATCAAGGTGAGGCCCGGGGTCCGTGAGGCCTTTGCGCAGCGGGATGAAATCTCCGTGCTGGTAACGTCCATGGGAGACTTCACCGACCCGCATGATCTTCTGACCATGTTTCTAAAGGAGATGGACTTGCCCCCAGATGAGCTATTGCGACGAGGGTGGGTGGGAAGCGTGCAGTATCGTCCGTACTCTCGGTCGGGTCCGATCCATGACGCACCGCAAGACCTGCGTGCAGTGACCTTGTTCGAACTAGACGACTTCGTGAGGAAGGCATCGTCGAAGAACCAGCATGTTGTCCTGATCGCCCGCCAGTGCGGTGTGTGTAGTCGAACTCGCATAGCGGCACTGAGACCCTTGCTCGAAGTCCCAGAATTGCGTGTGTGGAGCGAATTAGTACTGGACGATGCGACGGCTCGCGAGCTCCTATCATCCTGACCGTTGCTCAACAACTGGACTCGCCCGTTTCTCCTACACCCGGCGCAGGTCCTGTCACGTTGGCGTATCGTCGTCCGGGTCACATCTGTGCCGATTGTTCGGTAGTGACAGCGGGGAGTTTGGACTTGCTGATGGGCTGTGTCAATCCCCCCGTGACTGCTCTGTAGCCCGATCTGTTAACCCCTGGAACGATCGTTCATCCCCCGGGCACTCGTCAACTGGCTCACCATCCGCCCTTGAAACTGGGCCACCCACCGCCGTAAGATCGCGGCGCGTTACTCTGCCCTTGCGCCCGTGAGCCTTCTTGCGATAACCAACCACCCAAACTAGCCCCAAGCCTCGATGTGGCAGAAATGCGGCTCCGTTGACCAACGCGCAGGCCGACGTGAGCACCGCTTCGCCTTTTCCTGATAGAGACTTAGAGCCGATCCCAGGACCTTTGGAGGTGCTGCGATTTTCCGGCCGCACAGAGCCGCAGCGGCAGTTCTGGGATAGGCTCTTACGCCGATTGCTCCACGACTTCGCTTGCGTGCGTTCCCGCGCGCCGAATCACATCCTGATGCTCCCTGCGCGCGGCCGCCGAAAGCTTCGTCCACACTCTGCCCGCGGCTTGGCACCCCTGGCCTGCTTCCCCGCCGAAGTAGAATTCATCATGATTTCTGGCCGTGCCGTAGCGGCCGAGTCACCTTTGCATGCCCCAGGAGGCCCCAATGACTGCTCGACCCTTGGCCCTTGTTGCCGTTGCCGTTCTCATGCTCGGCGCGACCGAGTCGTTTAGTGCGGAGAAGGAAGCGGCGCCTGCGCCCGCTGCCCTCGATTTCACTGTGAAAACCCTCGACGGCAAAGAAGCGAACCTGGCCAAGTACCGAGGCAAGGTGGCCATGGTCGTCAATGTGGCCAGCAAATGCGGCCTGACCCCGCAGTACGAGCAACTCCAGGCCCTGCACGAAAAGTACGGCCCCAAGGGGCTGGCGATCCTGGGCTTTCCCTGCAACCAGTTCGGCGCCCAGGAACCGGGCACGGCCGACGAAATCCGCGAGTTCTGCTCCACACGCTATCACGTCAGCTTCCAGATGTTCTCCAAGGTCGACGTAAACGGCGCGGACGCAAGTCCCTTGTACAAGTACCTCACCGCGCTGGATACCAAGCCCAAAGGACCGGGCAAGATCGACTGGAACTTCGAGAAGTTCATCCTCAACCGCCGCGGCGAGGTCGTCGCGCGTTTCGCCCCCCGCACTCGGCCCGACGATCCTCAGATCGTCAAGGTAATCGAGGCCGAGTTGGCCAAGCCCTACGCTATGGGAGCCCAGTAGGGGGCACCCACCGGCCCGCATTCGTTCACGGGAACGTAACCGTTCACAGGGCAAGCTCATAGAAGCGGCGTCTCGCCGCTTCAAAATGGTTGCCCATTATCCCACGAGCGCGTGGCAAACGCAGCCGCTCAGCGTGGCTATCCCGGGGTGTGAACGCTTACACGGGAACTGTCTGCTTCGTCGTAATCGTTCACAGGCCAGTCGGGGACTGGTCCATTGTTCGGCCCCCAAGACGTCGTCATCACAATAGACGCATGACCGAAAACTCGGGACCTGTCCCCCTCGCTTCCTCCCGCCGTGAACTGTCCGTTTCGTCCCTCGGCGCCGTCGTGCCACGGCCGCAAAAGGCCATTTCGGCCCGCCGACCGCATGTCCCCACCCGAGTAGGGCGACTGTCGCGGGAGCACAGGCTATCGGGGCACCGCACAAACACACCTCGCTAGGGCCATTGAAGGTTGTCCAGTTTAACACCCTTCGTTAAGATTCTGGTTCTGGGCGGTAAACCTCACGGATGTCCCACACGAGCCCCCCGCGTGCCCCGAGTCTCTCTGATGCCCCAAGTCGACGTCGTGATCACGGGTGTGGGCATCTTGAGTCCGCTGGGCATTGGAAAGGAGCGATTCTGGGATTCGCTCTGCGCCGGCCGCAGCGGCATTCGGCCCTTGAGCATTCTCGATGCCTCGGCCCTGCCTATTCATATCGGGGGGGAGGTGCCCGACTTCGATCCCAAGGCGCATGGCCTGCCCCGCAAGAGCCTGAAGGTCATGGCCCGCGACGCACAACTGGGAGTGGCCGCGTCGATGCTGGCCTGGCGCGATGCGGGTTTAGGGCACGGACTCCTCAACCCCGAACGCGTGGGCGTGGTGCTCGGCGCCGATCGCATTTGCAGCCCGCTCGAACAATGCGAAGCTCCCTACCGCCGCTGTACGCCCAACGGCCACTTCGATTTCTCCCGCTGGGCCACTGAGGGTTTCCGGGCGACCTTTCCCCTCAGCTTCCTGGAGGTGCTGCCCAACATGATCCCCTCCCACGTGTCGATCGTGCTCAACGCGCAAGGGCCCAGCAATACGATCCATCACGCCGAAGTGTCCAGCCTGCTGGCGATCCGCGAGGCGGCGTGCGCGATCCAGCGCGGCACGGCCGACGTGATGCTCGCGGGCGGTGCGAGTTCGCAGTTGACGCCGCTGGACATCGTGCGGCATAAGCTCAAAGGACGCATCTCGCCGCACTGGGAGGAGCCGTCCAGCGTGATGCGCCCCTTCGACGCCCTGCGCAGCGGCGAAGTGCACGGCGAAGGCGCGGCAGTCCTGGTGCTCGAAGATCACCGCCATGCCCTGGCGCAAGGCGCAAGCATCCTGGGACGCGTGCTGAGCTGGGGCTCAACCTGCGTATCACACCCAAGCCGCGACAGTCGGATTGGTGCCCTGGGCCGCGCCATGGCCTGGGCGCTCGAGCGCGCCTCCCTCGCTCCTGCCGCAATCGGCCACGTCAACGCGCATGGCGCGAGCACGGTCGACGACGATCCCACGGAAGCTCAGGCCATCCGTGATCTTTTCGGCAAGGTGCCGGTGACCGCGCCGAAGAGCTTCTTCGGCAATCTCGGCGCCGCGGGGGGAGCCATGGAGATCGCCGCCAGCGTGTTGGCGCTGGTTCACCGCCTCGTTCCTCCGGTGTGCAACTATTGCCACTTCGACCCGGCGTGTCCGATCGCTGTGATCGCGCGCGAGCCCGTCGCCGTCGCGCACTCGACCGCGATGGTGATCAACTACACGCCCGAAGGACAAGCTGCGGCCATGGTGATCGCGCGCGATGACTGATGAACTGGCTCACCCGAGAGCGCAGCCTGGCGTGCCCGGCTTTCCTGAGAACTCGAGACTCCGCCGCGCGGTTTCCTCCGCGAATCCGGCCTGATCCGGCTCAGCGCACCGCCGAAATGCTGAAGTCGTAGCGGTACAGCTCGAGCCCCAGGCAGACAATGGCCACGAAGATCATCGCCAGCGATGCGACCAACATGACGTTGTAGGGGCTGGCGTGCTTGATTCGCTCGACGAGCGATGGGCCGGAAACCCCGCGCACGCCGCGCTCTTTCGGCGCTTGCGCTTCTTGTCTTTGCCGCGCTTGCGGTCCTTCTTTTCCTCGGCCGCGTCTTCGGCCTCGACGGCCTCAGATGCCGCTGCCAAGGGGCCCGCAGACGCGTTCGCGGCCGGCTCCATCTCGCCTGAATCAGCGAACGGATCGGAACCGAGCGGCCCAAGGTCTTTCAAATCGAGGTGTTCGGCATCGTCTTTCGACACAGGCGCCCTCCACGCATGCGAGCGGCTCAGCGAATCTAGGGGTAGCAAGATAATTCCATTATAGCCTCCGCGCGAGGGGCTCGCCACGCAAATCCGCCGCACGCGTTTCGTCCCCCAGGCCGCCTCGGCACGCACCTCCGCCGGCCGAACCACACTCGGCCCCCGCTTTGGTGTGGCGTCATAAGTAGTTGCCATAACGTGGCTTGCGGGCGTGCCACTGCCTGCGATGTGTCGACAGCATGGCGGTGCCTCGGCTGCGGGCCCTTCCGTCGGTCCTCCGCACCGGTCGACGTGTCAGTCGTCCGGATCCTTCGGCCGGCCCACGCCAGCCCCACCGCGCTTCATCGGCTTACCCGCAACCCCTCACGGTGCATTCGAGGAGTCGAACGCTCGACCAATGGACTCGCCGGGTCGGCGGCGCCCCACCGTCCATTCCCGCCGCGCACGGCGTTTGCGAGTCGTCCGCTTGCGGCCATCCCGCTTCAGCCGGGATAATCAGCGGTGAGGACTGCCGAACCGTGCGTCGGCCGCGCCTACCTCAAGTCAGACCGTGAAGGAGGATAAAAGTGGACATTACCAGTTCTGCGGTCAAGAAGACTTCCGCACCAGGCAAGCCAGGATTGCGCGACGCACCCTGCTCGCCCGCGCTGCGACCGTGGCCGCCGCGACCATCGTTCCTCGCCATGTCTTGGGAGGCGAGGGAAATGTGCCTCCCAGCGAGAAGACCACCATGGCTGCCATCGGCACCGGCGGGCAAGGAAGCCAGAATGTCGTCTCGCTCATGCAGTACCCCGAAGTCCAGATGATCGCGGTGTGCGACGTCAATCGGGAGAGCGGCGGCTACCTGTCGTGGAACTGGTCCCAGGGCAAAGAGCAGCAGACCGCCGGACGCGAACCGGTGCGCCGTGCCGTCGAAGACTACTACGCCGCACAAAAGGGCTTCGGCAAATACCGAGGCTGCAACGCCTATCGAGACTACCGCGAACTCCTGGAAAAGGAGAAAGTCGATGCGGTGATGATCGCAACGCCCGATCACTCGCATGCCGTGATCACCATGGCTGCCCTCAAGCGGGGCAAGCACGTCTACTGCGAGAAACCCTTGACCTATTCCGTCTACGAAGCCCGGCAGGTCGCCGCCGCGGCGCGCAAAGCCGGGGTCGCAACGCAACTGGGCAACCAGGGACAGGCCGAGGAAGCCGCTCGAGTCACGCGAGAAATCATCGCCGACGGGGCGATCGGCCACGTCCGCGAAATCCAGACAACCTACGGCGTCAGATTCTGGGGCTTGCCTCCTTTCGCCGGGCGACCCAAGGAAACTCCCCCCGTCCCCGACGGACTCGACTGGGACCTCTGGCTGGGGCCGGCCCCCGAGCGCCCCTATCATCCCACGTATTGCCCCTGGCGCTGGCGGAACTGGTGGGACTTCGGTACGGGCTTGCTCGGCGATCTGGGATGCCATTTTCTCTCGACCGCGTTCAAAGCATTGAAACTCGGGCACCCCACCAGCATCGAGGCATGTTGCACCGGGACCGACGGCGAAATCTACCCCGCCGGCTCGATCGTCCGTTACGAATTCCCCGCGCGCGGCGAAATGCCCCCGGTCACACTGAATTGGTACGACGGAGGTTTGAGGCCGCCGTTGCCCAAGGAACTCGAACCGGGCCGCCAGATCAACGGTGTCCTTTACTGCGGCGAAAAAGGAGTGCTCATGGGGCATCGCATCATCCCGGAATCGAAGATGCAGCGCCTACGGCCGTCCCCCCAAGAAGCTCCCGCGGTCGCCCGGCCATTACAAGGAATGGGTCGATGCCTGCCGCGGCGGACCCCCGGCCGGCGCCAATTTCGTCGACCATGCCGCCCTGCTTAGCGAAGTCGCCATGCTGGGAAACGTCGCCCTCCGCCTCAACAAGAAGCTGCTCTGGGACGGTCCCAACATGAAGTTCACCAACGACGACCAGGCGAACCAACTGCTGCCACGCCCTACCGCGCCGGTTGGAGCCTTGCTTGAACCAAGCTTGTCTCGTAACCGTTCACGGGCCAGCCGGGGACTGGTCCATTTTTCGGCCGCAAGGCTTTGTCATCACAACAGCCGCCTGACCGAAAACTCGGGACCTGTCCCCTCCGTTTCCCGGGCCGTGAACGCGTACCTTGTCTCCCTGTGAGCCGCCCCATGATCCGCATTACGCTCTGCGTTCTCCTCGGTCTCGTTGTCGCACCGTCCAATCGGGCCGTTACGGCTACGGTCGACTCGCTGCGCTGCGAACATCGCCGCGATCCCTTGGGCATCGACTTGCCGCAGCCGCGGTTCAGTTGGATCCTCAAGTCCTCGCGGCGCGGCGAGGTCCAAACTGCCTACGAGGTGCTCGCAGCCACCACGCCGGAGCAACTCGTCGAAGGCAAGGCCGATCTTTGGGATAGCGGGCGCGTGCCCTCGCGGGAAACCGCCGGCATTGCCTACGGCGGCAAGACCCCGCGGTCTTCGCAGCAGGTCTTCTGGCGCATGCGCGTGTGGGATCGCGACAACGTCGCTGCGGCGTGGAGTCCCCCGGCTACCTTCACCACCGGCCTGTTGACCGCGGAAGATTGGAAAGCCCGATGGATCACCGCCTTGCCCGAGGGCCCGGACAAAGACTCCGCCGCGAAACCGCAATCCGCCACCGTGCTTGCCCGCCGCCAGTTCTCCGTCCGTCCCGGCTTGAAGCGAGCCCTCACGCATCTCTGCGGTCTGGGACATTACGAACTGACCGTGAACGGCCGGAAATCGGGCGACGAGCTTCTGGCCCCCGGGTGGACGCAGTACCGCAAGACCTGTCTCTACGACACCCACGACATCACCGCGATGCTCAAGCCGGGTGCGAATGCCGTCGGCGTCGTTCTGGGCAACGGGATGTACAACGTGCCCGGAGGACGCTACGTCAAGTTCACCGGATCGTTCGGCCCGCCCAAGTTGATCGCGCAGATTCGCCTGGAGTATGCCGACGGTTCAGCGGAAATCCTCGGAACCGACGAGTCCTGGCGCATGGCGCCGGGGCCCATCACCTTCTCTTGCGTCTATGGGGGGGAGGACTTCGATGCTCGCAAAGTCCAGCCGTGGGACACGGCGGGCTTCGATGCGGCGTCCTGGCGCCCGGCGCTCACGACGCAAGGCCCCGGCGGCGTCTTGCGCGGCGCCGCCTATGCCGCCCCGCCCATCAAGGCCGTCGAAGTGTTCAAGCCCGTCGCCGTGAAACAACTGGCTCCCAAGGTCAGCATCTGGGATTTCGGCCAGAATGCCTCGATGATGCCGCGCCTCCGCGCCAAGGGACCGGCCGGCGCGATCGTGCGCATGATTCCCTCGGAACTCGTCAAGGCCGACGGCGACATCGACCCCGCATCCACGGGTGGCGGCAACAAGTGGTGGCAATACACGCTGGCCGGCGACCGGATCCGAAAGCTGGTTCCCTAAGTTCTACTACCACGGAGCCCGCTATCTCCGCGTCGAGCGCAGCAACCCTGCCGGCGGACCGCTTCCCGAGATCGAATCGCTGGAAAGCGTCGTCGTCCATTCCACCGCCGACCCCGTGGGTGAGTTCGCCTGCTCCAACGAACTGTTCAACCGCACCCGGACCCTCATCCGCTGGGCCCAGCGCAGTAACCTGATGAGCGTGATTACCGATTGCCCCCATCGGGAAAAGCTCGGCTGGTTGGAGCAATATCACTTGCACGGTGCCGCGCTCCGCTACGAGTGGGACCTGGCCACCTTGTATCCCAAGACGTTTCAGGATATGGCCGATTCGCAACTCCAAAGCGGTTTGGTCCCCGACATCGCTCCGGAATACGTCGTCTTTGATGGCGGCTTCCGCGACTCGCCCGAGTGGGGCAGCGCCGCGGTCATCGCGCCCTGGCAGCACTATCTCTGGACCGGCGATACTCGCCCGATCCGGCAGTCGTATGACGTCATGGCGAAGTACGTCGCCTACCTCGACAAGTCCTCCAAGAGCGACCTCCTCGATCACGGCTTGGGCGACTGGTACGATATCGGCCCCAAACCACCCGGCCCTTCCCAACTCACTCCTCGCGCTGACGGCCACCGCGACCTGGTTGCAGGATCTTCAGATTCTCGAGCAAGCGGCCCGATTGCTCGGGCGCACCGAGGATGCCGCCCGGTTTGCCCAGCGCCGCAGCGCCGTGGCTGCGTCATTTAATCGCAGCCTCTTCGACAAAGCCAACGGCCGTTATGCCCAAGGCAGCCAGACGGCCCAGGCGATGCCCCTGGTCGTCGGCCTGGTCGAGCCGGCCGATCGCGATCGCGTCGTCGCTGCCCTGGTCCAGAGCGTGCGCGATGCCGGCACCGCGCCCACCGCGGGCGACGTGGGCTATCATTACCTCGTGCGTGCCTTGGCCGATGCCGGCCATTCCGATCTCTTGTTTGCCATGAACAATCAGGATGCCCGGCCTGGCTATGGCTATCAACTCAAGCTGGGCAAGACCAGCCTTACCGAGGCCTGGGACGGCGGCTCCTCGCAGAACCACTTCATGCTCGGGCACATCATGGAGTGGTTCTACCACGATCTGGCCGGTATTCAACCCGATCCGGCCTCGCCCGCCTTCCGCCACATCATCATCAAGCCCGCGATGGTAGGCGATCTGAAATGGGCTAGGGCCCGCTACGATTCAATCCGCGGCCGCATCGAGAGCCGCTGGCGCCGCGACGGCGACACTTTGCGCCTCGAGGTGGTCATTCCCGCCAACGCCACGGCCACGGTATACGTGCCGGCCGGCGATCCCGATCGCGTGACCGAGAGCGGCAAACCCGCTGCCCAGTCGCCTGGCGTAAAGTTCCTCCGATTCACCGCCGGAGTGGCGCTCTATGAAGTCGGGTCCGGTGACTACGCGTTCGCGGCCACTCAACCCGGGCCGCTCCGCTGAGGTTGTCCCCCGCGTGTGCCACCGCCAATACGCAATGACGCAAAACCCGTAGGTCAGGCAGTCCTCTGCCTGACAGACTTCTTGTGTTGTGCTCGCGTGCAATCCGCAGGTCAGCCACGCCTTGCCTGACGATCTCCGCTGCCTGTCCCCTCTGTGCCAATCTTGGATGAGACAATTGCCTCCTTGGTTATTACAGTGCGCTCAGCCCGCCGCGGCTTGTCATCCTTCGCGTGCTTTGCGCCTTTGCGGTGGAACCTTCGTTTTCTGGTTTGTCGCTTCGTTCGTGCCTTTGTGGTTAGTAGTAGGTCAGGCACTCCGTGCCTGACGACTTTCTGCCTCGTGCGCACCCAGCCGACTGACCCCGACGTTATCATGCGAAACGGCGACTCCGCCGGGAAAAGGAACCATACCATGCTGATTCTCCTCGTGTTCGCGCTGGCGGTTCTGACCGCGTCTGGTGCAGCAACGCCCTCGGTTGGGGCGGAGAACGACCTGGCAGAAGCCGTTAAGCTGTTGGGAGATCGCCTGGATCAGTTGGTGGCTACCGCCGAACCGCCGCTGTTCAAGCGGCACCTGATCTCGGTGAATGCGATCGTGCACACGCAGTCCGCGCGTGCGATGCTCTACGCCAGCACGGATCTCAAGGCGGCTGAGGAAACCCTCGGCTATCTTCGGGAACTGATCAAGGCATACCACGGAGATGCGGCGCAGTGGAATACCTACCTGCAAGGCCGGCGCGCCCTGAGCCTCGCCTGGCTGTCCGCACGTGACCGCACCTTGCAGTTCTACAACGCGCACCTCCCAGCCGATTGGGACCAACAGAAAGTGTACCCGCTTTTGCTGAATCTGCACGGAGCTGCACCGACGTCACCGTTGTTCTACCTCACCCGTGTTGCCGGCGGGATCGACAGCCGCTCGCCCGCACGGAGCGGCTACCACATAATGCCCTTCGGGCGCGGGAACAGCTCGTACCGCGACATCGGCGAGATCGACGTCCTCGAGGCCTATGACGACGTGCACCGCACGTTCAAGATCGATCCGGACCGCCGCTACCTTTACGGCTTTTCGATGGGCGGCTCGGGCACGTGGCGGATCGCTCGACGCACGCCCGACCGCTGGGCGGCCATCGCCCCCTGCGGCGCCGGCGGCCCGGGGGTATATAATCCGGCCCTGCTGGCCCGCAACGTGACCTACCTGCCCATCTGGATATTCATTGGGGAAGCGGACCGCGGTTTCGAGGGGCCAAGATGCTGCGCGATACGATCGCCCAGTACGGACCCGCCCCCGTGTTTACGTCGGTTCCGGGGCTCGGCCACGTGTGGACCGACCAAACCCACGCCGCGTGCGTTACCTGGCTCCTCAAGCACTCACGCAAGCGACCGGATCAGTTCACCTTTGTTGCCGATACCGACGACCACCTGGGTGTCTGGGGCGTTACGATGAAGCGAGACATCGCCGTCAGTCCGCTCCCGGAGTTCACGTGCACGATCACCGCTTCCACGTTGCGTATCGATAGCAAGGGGACCGCCGGCCTGGATGTCAATCTGGGCGCCGGCGGCCTGGGCTTGACCGGCACGGTCGTGGTGCTGTGGAACGGGGAGAAGGTGTACGAAGGGCCCGCGTCTGCCATCGAGTTAGGCGAAGGCGCAAAGCGACGCCGTTGACCCAGACCCGTGCAATCCGTAGTACCGCGTCTACCGATCTGAGTCAGGTATAGGATAGAGGGATCGGAGCTTGATTCTCGCGTCGGCGGTAGTGAAGCGCCAGTTGGTTCCGCAGCGTTGGTCATTGCGGTCTTGCTGCCAGGCCGCGATGGCGGAGTCCATGGCGTTGGTTGTGGCAAATCGCCGGTTCCCCAGACATTGACGCGAGAGCAAGCTCAATTCCATCTCCGCCATGTTGAGCCAACTGCCGTTCTTGGGTGTGTAGACCAAGCGTAACCGACGAGCGAGCCGGTGGGCCGTTTCGGCATCGAAGGCGAAGTACAGGCTCGCCAGGTCGTGCGTATTGAGGTTGTCGCAGACCAACGTCACCAAATCGGCCTGGGGGTAATCTACCTCCAGCAACTGCCGCACCTCCTCCGCCCAATCCAACCGCGTGCGGCTGGCACGGCAGCCCACCCGCCTCCCGCCTGCGATGGGATTGTAAAACAACAATAGCGAGCGGACTTCGTGCCGCTCGTACTTGTCGTCGACTCGCCGGGGCGTGCCGGGCCGCATGGGCAAGGGAGGCGTCACATCTTCGAGCACTTGCCGCGAGGCCTCATCCATGCAGATCAGGGGGTGTTTGTCGTCGAACGCTTCCTGGTAGACGTCGAGGACTTCTTCCATCCGCGCAACGAAACGCGGTCGATCCGCTTCCGCGATGCAGAAGCGTTCGGTCTTCCAAGGTTGCAGCCTGTTTTTTTGAGCGTCTGCCGTACGGTCTCGCAACAGACCGATTTGACGATATGCAGGCGCTTCAGTTCGTCGCAGAGCATTTGCAGCGTCCAGTGGTCGCGGCCCTCAGGGGCGGCTGCAGGCAATGGTGACCAGATGGGCTTCCGCCTTGCCGTCGAGAACGCGGTGGGTTCCCGCGTCGCAACGCGTCGCCCGCGCGAGGGTCGGCTGCACGCCCGATTTCACAAACTTCTGACGAATACGTACCACCTGCCGCTCGCAGAGCCCGACTTCTTCGGCAATCTGCCAGTCGGGATAACCCCCATCGGGATGGGCCTCATCGGCCATCAGAAGAATCTTCGCCCGTCGCACCTGCGCCACGCCCAGAGAAGTCTTCCGCGCGATCGCCTCTAACTCCGCTCGAATCTCCGGAGAAAGAGCGACCTTGTATTTCTTTGACAAATTTGGCATCCTTGCCTTCTCCCGCTGGTGAAAACTGAAACCGCGACAACCTCCAAGGGCCATTCTACCCAAACCTGACATTGAGCGGTAGATCAACTAGTAGGTCAGGCACCCCGTGCCTGACAGATTTCCTGCGTTGTGCTCACGTGCAGCCCGCAGGTCCGGCACACCCCGTGCCTGACGATCTCCGCTGCCCGTCCCCTCTGTGCCAATGATGGATGAGACAATTGCCTCCTTGGTTATTACAGTGCCGCGCACCCTGCCGCAGCTTGTCATCCTTCGCGTGCTTTGCGCCTTTGCGGTGGAACCTTGGTTCTCTGGTTTGTTGCTTCGTTCGTGCCTTTGTGCCTTTGCGGTCAGCCCGTAGTAGTTGATCTACCGCTCAATGTCAGGTTTGGGTAGAATGGCCCTTGGAGGTTGTCGCGGTTTCAGTTTTCACCAGCGGGAGAAGGCAAGGATGCCAAATTTGTCAAAGAAATACAAGGTCGCTCTTTCTCCGGAGATTCGAGCGGAGTTAGAGGCGATCGCGCGGAAGACTTCTCTGGGCGTGGCGCAGGTGCGACGGGCGAAGATTCTTCTGATGGCCGATGAGGCCCATCCCGATGGGGGTTATCCCGACTGGCAGATTGCCGAAGAAGTCGGGCTCTGCGAGCGGCAGGTGGTACGTATTCGTCAGAAGTTTGTGAAATCGGGCGTGCAGCCGACCCTCGCGCGGGCGACGCGTTGCGACGCGGGAACCCACCGCGTTCTCGACGGCAAGGCGGAAGCCCATCTGGTCACCATTGCCTGCAGCGCGCCCCTGAGGGCCGCGACCACTGGACGCTGCAAATGCTCTGCGACGAACTGAAGCGCCTGCATATCGTCAAATCGGTCTGTTGCGAGACCGTACGGCAGACGCTCAAAAAAACAGGCTGCAACCTTGGAAGACCGAACGCTTCTGCATCGCGGAAGCGGATCGACCGCGTTTCGTTGCGCGGATGGAAGAAGTCCTCGACGTCTACCAGGAAGCGTTCGACGACAAACACCCCCTGATCTGCATGGATGAGGCCTCGCGGCAAGTGCTCGAAGATGTGACGCCTCCCTTGCCCATGCGGCCCGGCACGCCCCGGCGAGTCGACGACAAGTACGAGCGGCACGAAGTCCGCTCGCTATTGTTGTTTTACAATCCCATCGCAGGCGGGAGGCGGGTGGGCTGCCGTGCCAGCCGCACGCGGTTGGATTGGGCGGAGGAGGTGCGGCAGTTGCTGGAGGTAGATTACCCCCAGGCCGATTTGGTGACGTTGGTCTGCGACAACCTCAATACGCACGACCTGGCGAGCCTGTACTTCGCCTTCGATGCCGAAACGGCCCACCGGCTCGCTCGTCGGTTACGCTTGGTCTACACACCCAAGAACGGCAGTTGGCTCAACATGGCGGAGATGGAATTGAGCTTGCTCTCGCGTCAATGTCTGGGGAACCGGCGATTTGCCACAACCAACGCCATGGACTCCGCCATCGCGGCCTGGCAGCAAGACCGCAATGACCAACGCTGCGGAACCAACTGGCGCTTCACTACCGCCGACGCGAGAATCAAGCTCCGATCCCTCTATCCTATACCTGACTCAGATCGGTAGACGCGGTAGTAGGTCAGGCACTCCGTGCCTGACAATCTTCTGCCTTGTGCGTCACGTGCCCCTGGCCGCTCGTCGGCCGGTGCTGCTTTCGATGACACCGCAGAGTCGAACCGTTCCAAAGGCCGCCGAGCCCGCAACCGTTCACGGCCCGGTCGGCGACTGGTCCATTTTTCGGCCGAAAGACTCCGTTATCGCAGTAGACACTTGACCGAAAACATGGACCTGTCCCCTTCGCTCCCGGGCCTCCTGCTCTCGAATGGGCCTTGGTTTGGAGCCGAGAGCGATGCACGGTCAAGCGGAATCTGGAGACATTCGAGACCGAATAGGTCAAAGACTTGAAAAAGGTCAATCGCGCGGGTTACAATCTTTCCCGCGTCCTTGTGGTCGATCACGCGCGGCACAAGGTCGCACGGAACTTCGGAAACGCGATCTGCATCGAACCGTTCGAGGGCGGTCCTGCGGACGCGGAGTTGCCGTTACTGCCTAACTACCTGGAAAGTCTGATGGCCTTCGAGGATTTCAGGGTGAGCGACTAGTGCTTTGTCACCGCTTGATGTTGGGATGGTGTGCCACTGGCTCTGCCAGTGTCGGAGTGGAACATGTGTCGCCAACATCGCGCTGGCATAGCCAGTTGCCACCCCAATTGTTAGCTGTGACAAAACACTAGCGGGGCTGGCGCAACCGGATATGGTCGACTCCGAGGTCGGCAATCGCGCTCGATCGACGCCAGTGGCCGGGCCTTGAACAAGCCGGCAGAAAGCGATCTGTCTATGTCCTACATCATGGTCGATGTTGAAGCCGATGGGCCAATCCCGGGCGATTACTCGATGGTCTGCTTCGGTGCCATCGTCGTGGAGCCGTCGCTGGATCGAACGTTCTACGGCAAGCTGAAGCCGATCTCCGAGCAGTTGGATTCCTGAAGCCCTCAGCATTGGCGGTTTTACGCGCGAGGAGACTCTGGCCTTCGATGAGCCAAAGGCGGTGATGGAGCAGTTCGCCGATTGGATTCGCTCGGTCAACACCGCGGAGGCCGATGTTCATCTCCGACAACAACGGCTTCGATTGGCAGTTCATCAACTGGTACTTCCACCACTTCCTGGGCACGAATCCCTTCGGCCATAGCTCCACGAACCTCGGCTCCCTATACAAGGGTGTGGTCAGGGATACGTTCGTCAACTTCAAGCATCTGCGAAAGACGAAGCACACTCACAATCCGGTGGACGATGCGCGAGGCAACGCCGAGGCCCTGTTGCAGATCAAAGAGCAATTCGGTCTGAAGATCGACCTGATGTGAAAGGATTCCCAGCCCGCAGGTCAGGCAGTCCTCTGCCTGACAGACTTCGTGCGTTGAGTGCCAGCCCGCAGGTCAGCCACTCCGTGCCTGACGATCTCCGCTGCCCGTCCCCTCTGTGCCAATGATGGATGAGACAATTGCCTCCTTGGCTATTACAGTGCGCTCAGCCCGCCGCAGCTTGTCATCCTTCGCGTGCTTTGCGCCTTTGCGGTGGAACCTTCGTTCTCTGGGTTGTTGCTTCGTGCGCGCCTTTGTGCGTTTGTGGTTAGCGCGTAGGTCAGGCACTCCGTGCCTGACGATCTTCCGCCTTGTGCGCCGCGTGCCCCTGGCCGCTCGTCGCCCAGTGCTCCCTCTGACGAGACACTGTAGGCGCCCCCAAACAAACTCGACATCTGGCGGGCGGCATGGGCCTGGGCCGACGAGATTGCCCGATCCTACTGGCGTACACATTGGCCGTTGCCCTCGGAGATCGCCACGCAGTACCTCCTACTTCTATTGGTTCAGACGAAAGCGAACCGTTCTTTGAGGCTGCCCTACCGGACCGCAGAGCATATCCCGCCCGAGGTCGCTGTACTTCTGCCTGTTGGCCAACAGCCCGGCCTCCTGGCGATTGCCGACGAGGCGGGGAAGAAACGACGACGGGCAAAGGCAGCACCTCGCATCAACGGCAACGGAAAGATCGGTGAATAGGGGACACCGGCAACGTCGTCCGACAAGACTCTGAGCAGAGGCACATAGGAATGCCAAAAAGACCGCCGAAGCAGCAATCGCCAGGAAGCGCACCCGAATCGCAAACCGAGCCGAAGCAGCCCAACCCGAAGATCAAGCTCGTCTACGTCGGGCCTTGCATGACTTCGGAGAAGAAACTCGGCGGCTCGTTCCTGCCGATCACCGAAAAGCAACTCCGGGAAAGGCGGCTGCCTGAAACCCTGCCACCGGAACGCATCTACGGCGGCCGGGTGTCGAAGCTCGTGGGCCGTCCGGGGACGATCTACGAGTTCGAGTGCAGTCCCGAGAACGGCCGCGGCATACCAGCAAGAAGGCTAGAGCGGAATCAAGCACGCATATGCAGTTGAACCTCGACGGCACGGCAAGCCGCGGCAACCAGGAACAGGGCAGAAGTTGACTTGGCTGCCGAGAACAGTCAGATTGATCAGTCGCCAGCGATTTGAATTCCTGCTCGTCGAAGCAATCCCGGCCATGGTCCCACTCGTCTACCACCAGACCTACAACATCACGGCCTTCGGGCTGGAGCGGCTGCATCCCTTCGACGGTCGAAAGTACCGCCGGATCCACGATGCCTTGATCGCTCGGGGCCTGCGGCGTTCCGGGGATTTCACCCGCCCCCGACCGGTCGGCCGCACGGACCTCCTGCGGATACATACGCCCGACTACTTGCGGTCGCTTCGCCGCTCTGGCGTCTTGGCCCGCATCCTCGAAGTACCCATCGTCCGCCGATTTCCGGCTTGGATGGTCAACTGGCGAATCCTCCGGCCGATGCGATATGCCACGGGTGGAACCATCCTGGCCTGTCGCCTCGCGCTAGAGCACGGGGTAGCGATCAATCTCGGCGGCGGCTTCCACCATGCTGCGGCCGATTCGGGCGGCGGGTTCTGCGTCTACGCCGACGTGCCGCTCGCCGTGAAGATCCTGTACGACGAACGGAAGATTGGCACGGTTCTCGTCGTCGATCTCGACGCCCACCAGGGCAATGGGACGGCCGCCGTTTTCCGGGGTTGGCCCTGGGCGAAGATCCTCGACCTCTATGAGGAGGACATCTTTCCCCTCCCCAAGGAGCCCGAGGACTACCCGTTGCCAGTCGGCCCCGGCCTGTCCGGCAGAGAGTACCTGGAGATGGTCGAGGAAGCCCTCCCCGCAGCCCTCGACGCCGTTCGCCCGGATTTGGTGGTCTACAATGCCGGGTCCGATCCGTTCATCGATGATCCGCTGGCATCCCACCGACTGACTAAGGGCGATCTGGCCGAGCGTGATCTGCTCGTCGTGACTGCCGTGAGGGAACGGGCGATTCCGATTGCGATGGTCTTGTCGGGCGGGTATTCGGCCGACTCGTGGCGGGTTCATGCGGATGCCATCGAGGACATCCTGGTTCGGTTCGACCGGGCCTGCTGATCGACCTCGTATCGACAGCCAAAACGGGGCTCCTACTGGCCCACGTTCCTCGCTGTGGAAGCCGACTCCGTGAACGACGCCATCGACGAGCTTGCCGACAACGTGAAGCACGGACACCTGATAACCGTGCCGGATGAAGACCTCGCGTGACAGAACTGACGCTGGAGCCCTGTGCGGCCGGAAAATCGCAGCACCTCCAGACGTTCCGGGATCGGCTCTAAGAACTCCCTTCCCAATGGCCCACCAACCACGCTTGAAATCGGGCCACTCAACATCATAAGATCGCCCGGCCAGACTGCGCTCCGTGGCGTACGATCCCGATCCATCCCTCGGCCTCTGGAATTCACCACGAGCCCCACTCGACCGCTGCCGACCGTGATAACCTCTGCCCCAACGAAGAACCTGCTCGCCGATGATTCATGCACCCCCCCCACATCCCCTCTGCGGGTTGCCATTTTGGAGCCCCCCGGCGATTTGGCAAAAACCGCGATGAGTTGACCAACGCGCACGCCCGCGTAACCCTCTCTCGCGGTTCACATTCCCGACGCGTTCTCTCCTCGCTCGCGCACCCCAATTCCGTTCCCGCTAGCCTCTCGCGCACTCACCCTACGTGCATCGAACTCCCTCACCCGAGGTGGATACTCTGGAAAAAATAGGCCCCGTTGACCAAAAACCCTGTTTGCCTCGGCAATCTCCGATGAAAACCGAGTCCGCACACATGGTTCTTCAACGCAACCACCAGCGCACTTGCCCGCGCAGCCTGCCCGCTGCCGTGCAATCGACCCGCTCGCCACGCCCCACGGCCGCACGTTCTTGCCGGCTCTCCGCGCGTTACCTCTCATTGAAGATGCCCGCGGCATGCGGTATGATTGCTCTCTGTCAGTTGGCGTTGCCGGTGGCCGTGTGCGGGGTGTTCCCCTTCAATCGGTCGATCGGTGAACTACCTGGCGGGGGAAGTTGTCTTCCCGGTTGTCGCCGGCCAGGGAACGATGACGACCTTGAGTGCGTAAACCGATAACGAACAACCGGTTACAACTTTGGCGGCGTAGCTCAGTTGGTTAGAGCAGCGGAATCATAATCCGCGTGTCGTAGGTTCGACTCCTACCGCCGCTACTCGAAAGCCTGGTCCCACAAGCGAGTGCGATCAGGCTTTGGCGTTTCCTGCGACGCACTCTACCCGTGCGATAGGGGGGAGAGCGTCTGGGGCGCTGCGTGGGACTGGAGTCCCGCGTGTCAGCCAGCGCGCAGGTCCTTCTCCGGCCCCGGGGTAGCCGCCAGACGCTCCACCAGCACGATCATTTCCTGAGCGTCGATGGGCTTGCTTAAGTAGGCGTCCATTCCGGCCGCCAGGCATCGTTCCTGGTCGCCCTTCAGCGCGTGGGCAGTCAGGGCAATAATCGGAAGGTGGGCCTTCCTCGAATCCGCCAGGGCGCGAATCGCAGCCGTCGCCTGGAATCCGTCCATGATCGGCATCTGAACGTCCATGAGCACCAGGTCGAAGTCCTGCTGCCCGATCCGCTCCATGGCCTGGGCCCCGTTGGCGGCCGATTCGACAAGGTGCCCTCGTTTCTCCAGGATCCACGCGGCCAACTTCTGATTGGCCGGCGTGTCCTCGGCCAGCAGAATGCGCAGGCGCGCGACGGTGGCGGCAGGGCCGGCGGAAGATCCGCGCGCAACGCGCTTTCCGCCTGTGGCATCGGACCACCCAGGGCCTTGAGCACGGCGACGAGGAGATCCGCTTGCGATACCGGTTTCTCAAGGAAGACCGCGCTAACGTCTTGTGCCCGCGCAGTCTTCGCCTTGCGATCGGCCGGGGAGAGCATGAGGACCACTCCGCGCGCGAGCTTGGGATCGCCGCGGATCCAGCCGGCGAGCGTGAAGCCGTCGACGCCTGTCATCAAGGCATCGGCAATGACCACCGCGAAGGGTCGGCCATCGGCCACTGCCTGATGGATCTTGGTCAGGCCCACGGGCACGTCCGTCGCGCAATCCGGCTGCATTCCCCAGTGGGCCAGCACTTGCTCCAGGATATGCCGCGCGGTGACGTTCTCGGCGATCACCAGCGCGCGAAGGCCGGCCAGCCGAGCACTGATCGCGGCGTCGCTCTCGGGTTGTTCGCTCAGCGGAGGCAGCACTTCAAACGGGACGGTGAACGAGAAAACGCTCCCTGCTCCAAGCCGGCTGTCGACTCCCAGGGTGCCCCCCATCAACTCCACAAGGTGACGCGAGATCGTCAGGCCGAGTCCGGTTCCCCCGTAGCGGCGCGTGGTCGACGCGTCGGCCTGGGTAAAGGGGGCGAAGATCCGTTCCTGATCCTCGGGCAAAATGCCGATTCCGGTGTCGGAAACCGTGAATTCCAGGACTGCCCGGTTCCCCTCCCGGCTCCACACGCCGGTGCGCATCACGACTTCACCTTTCGAGGTGAACTTGACCGCATTGGCCACCAGGTTCGTGACGACCTGGCGGAGTCGCAACGGATCGCCCATCAGCCGGTCCGGCACGTCTTTGGCCACGTCGCAAGCCAGCTCCAATCCCTTTTCGTAAGCGCGCAGCCCCAGCGGCTTGATCGTACGGTCGATCAACGCACGGAGCGAGAACTGGGTCGACTCCAGTTGCAGGCGTCCGGCGTCGATGCGCGACAGATCGAGGATCTCGTTGAGCAAGTCCAACAGGCCGTCGGCCGATTCCTTCGCAGTTTGCAGGCAGTCCCGCACCGAGGGGGCAAGTTCCTCGCTCAACGCAAGTTCGGTCATGCCGAGGATTGCGTTCATCGGCGTGCGGAGTTCGTGGCTCATGTTGGCGAGAAAGTCGCTCTTGGCACGACTGGCGCCTTCGGCAATCGCTCGTGCCTCGAGGTGTTGAAGCGACAAGGACGTGACCACGGCAAGCTGGCACAAGAGAGCTTCATCTTCCTCGCTGAACTCGCAGCCGTCTTCGCGGTCGCCCACGAGGATCAGTCCGTCGGCCGTTCCTTGGGCGTTGAACAATCGGGCACCCAGGAGACTGCGAAGGGGGGCTCGCGCGGAACGTGGTTCCCCCGCCGTCATTTCGCCAGCCTCCCTGGGAATTGTGAGTCGGAGGGAATCGCTCTGAGAGACCTCCTCCCACGACAAGCCCGACATCGGAAAGGGAGAGGGAGCATCGTGGACGCAGCACGCCGGTTGGTCGGCATCCGACGACGCCTGAATGCGGAACCGATCGTCGAGAAAACCATGACCAACCCTGCCCCACCCCGCCCCGGTGAGTTCGCGCACGGCGATCACGGCGGTCCGCAGCAGGGCCTCGAACTGCGGCTGTCCGATCACGCGTGCCGATACTTCAACGAGGAGCTGTCGCCGGCGCCGACCACACCAAGGCCTCCTCGGTCTGCTTGCGGTCGGTGATGTCGCCAATCGTCACCACCGCCATCACCGGCTCGCCGCTGGCGCTGCGGACCAGGGATCCGCCGTAGCGGAGAACTCTCGACCACTCGCGATCGAGACGCTCGCCGCAAACTTCCAGCCCGCGCAGTTCCTCTCCGCGCAAGATTCGACTGAGGGGCCATTCCTCGAGCGGGATCAGGCTGCCATCCAAACGCGACAAGCGAAATACGCTCTGGAATTCGGCGAGGTGGCGCCTTGCCTCCGGGCCGTTCAGGTCGTGCATGGTCAAGGCTGCCCGGTTCCAATGGACGAGGTTTCGCTCCATGTCGCAGGTCACGACTCCCTCGGTCACGTTCTCCAGAACCGATTGAAGCCGTCCCTCGGTTCGCGCTATGCTCCCGCGCTGCGCCATAACAAGATCGTGAAAAGGACGATGAACACGGTCATGACGGTCCAGGCACCCAGCGCGGTATCCCACCAGCCCCATTGCACGCCGCACACCAACATCCACCCCAGCACGATCGGCGCCAAAACCACCGGAACAATCAGCCGACGCAGCAGCGTTCCTCCCGTGTCCTCGGCAAGCAATTGTGCCATCATGCCCCGCTCGGGTCGTGCGGCAAACAGTCCCAGGCCCAGAAACTCCATCGCAATCGCCGTGGGGAGCGCCGTGTTGGTCATGCCCGCCCATGCGTAGAGTTGCGTGCTGCCAAAGAGATATCCAATGATCGGCATCAAGCCGAGCAGGCAAATCGCCGAGGCGAGCAACTGGCTCAAGTGGGAGGCGCCGATGGTGCGTTGCTCGAGGAGCAGAAGAGCAAGTCCGGCCAGCAGCAGGCTTAGCGCCGCCGGCGGACCCATCCGGTTGGGTGCGCTGGTAGCCGTCCAACCCGCCGGCTCGCGGAAGAGCAACTGGTCGATGCCCAGGTCAAGCCCTGCAATGTACTCCAGCAGCGTGAAAAAGCCGATGGCCAGCGCGATCGCGGCAAACGCGCTGCCCGCGCTCCTCCGAACGGCCGTGACCGGCGACGGGGCGAACACCGCCAGGCCAACGCCAACAAGCATCAGACCGATCGCAGCGTTGGTCTTCACCGTGATATCGTTGAAGATTGCTCCCTTGATCGCTGGATGATCGAGAATCCAGCCCACGATGCTTATGCCTCCGATGGCGGCCACAACCAGGCCTGCCCCGGCGGCGAGACGCCGGCAGACGGCGGAGAACCTGCAATCGACGCGTGACATCACGACCTCATCTCATGCCCGAGGCGGACTGCGGCGCGCGTTCCCCGCGGATTGGGGCAGCTCGCAGGGTGCCCCGGCGCAGGATTCGGTCCGCCGTACGCCAATCCGCCTTGCGCCTCGCACCGCTCAGATCGCATACCGAGATTCAGAATATCGATTTGCCTCGAACACCGCAATTCCCGTAGAGTCCGCGGATCAACCGCGACGGCGAACCACCAGTTCTCCTCCGAGGTTCACCCACACAGACTGGCTTCCGTGCTCCGCCATTCAGGCCTCGAAGCACGGGAAGCGGACTTGCCCCGGCAGCGTGGTGCCGCGTCGAGTGCGCTCAGCCACCCTGCTGCACCAACCGCAATCCCTTGGGCAACGATTCGCCGAAGATCATCCCTTGTTCTTCGCGGTCCAGCGCCCCGGCCGACTCGACAAGCTGGCGGAAGTGCTCGGGGGCTCCCGTGCGGTCCAGCCACCCCAGTACCTTGTCGCGAAGCTTGTCGGGGATGTCGCGATAACGGTCGTCGGTCTTACGCGCCATCTGCATGACCGCGAGTTGGGTGGCGGGCTCGTCGTTGCCCAGCTCCAACAACTTGCGCAGCCATGCGCCGGCGTTCTCGGCGGGCACGATCGCGTTCAAAGGGCCATAGAGCGGTTCCCGCGCACCAATTCGGCCCAGCGCCCAGACCAATGCCGGGCGCGTGGCCTCCAGCTTGCGCTTGGGAAGCAGATCGAGCAGCAGCGATCCGAGCTCGATCTTCGTCGAAGGGGGCAGCATCTCCAGCGAACCGAGCAAACGCCAGACCTCGGCCGTTTCCGCCGAACCGGCGCTGAATTCGCCCCCCTTGCCCCGGCCTGTGGTCATCTGCGAATGCGTGGCGCGTAACGGGCCCAGCAATGGGTCGGCCAGCGATTGCTGTTGTCCGGCGGTCAGCCCGCCCGCGATCCGCCGCCACAGGATCCACCATTCCGCCCGGCACATCACTGCGGCGTGGCAGAGGTTTCCTTGCAGTGCGCGCCACGTTTCGGCCACGCGCCAGTCATCCACCGCCAAACCGTAGCCGGGTCGCAGCGCGAACCCCGCCAGATTGAGCCACCGGGCTTCGTGGACCGGGCTGCGGCGCCGACCGTGTTCGACTTCCATCAACGCCTCCCACATGCGGTGCAAGAGCGAGGGGGGCCACTCGCTGCGACTCAACCCCGTGGCTTTCGCGAGACGCTTCACGAGCCCTTCCGGCTTCTCCCGGGCTTCGGGGCCGAAAGTGTCGAGGATCAGGGCTCGGCACGTCTGCCACACCGATTCCTCGAGGAATCCCCGTTGCTCTGCGGAAGCCTCGTGCCCGGCCATGTCGGTCTGCGTGGCCGAACGCACGTCGAATTGCAGTCGCCAACTCCGCCGTGCCCCCGCCTCGCTCGCCCAGAGATCGAGCGTGCCCACCTCGGTCAGTCGCGCGTGCAGATGTACGGCCACGCGTGCGGACTCTCCTTTCTTACTCGTGCGCAGCACCGTGCGCACCGGCGGCAGGGGCGTCATCTGCTCTCGGTCCACAAGAACCACGTCGCCCGGCTTGTCGGTCAGTCGCACGCTGGAAACGTAGAGCGGGAATTCGACCGGCTCGGAGACGAGCATCTCAAAGGAACGAGACGTCAGATCGACTTCCTGGCCCGGCTCGACGCCCGCGGGCACCAGGCACACGGCCGAGGGAGGCTCACTTTCCACGCCGATGTAATACGCGCGCGCCAGGCCCGCCGCAATGCGGACGCCCTGACCGCGTCGGACCATGCCGTAATACGCCGCGCCCTGCGCTACGGCCAGGTCCAGCCGGTCGTTGGCGAGAACCAGCGGACGCCAATTGTCATCGTCTTCCTGGAACCACTGCTGGATTGCGTCGAGCAGGCGGCGGCGGATGACCGGCGATTCGAATAAGCCGCCGTTGAACAGGACGATGTCGGGCCGTGCCGGATCGTGCGTGCTGGTCTCGTCCGTTTCCTCCAGGGCGACGTGGCGGTGCGTGGTCAGGAAGCCGGCCAGGTAACGCGTCACCGCGGCGTCGGGAGCGTAGGGAAGCCCGAACTCCTGGAAGCCCGAGCGGCGGCTTGCCGGCTTGGCGTCCAACGGTACATGCGGGAAGAATCCCTCCAAAAGAAGCGATTGGACTTCGTCGCGCGCAACCTCCACGCGGAGCGCCTCCGCCCACGAGCCGCGAGCCGCCCCGCGCCAGGTTCACGGTCAATCGCTCCGGTGCGTCCTTTCCCATCAAGACTTCCTTGACCGTCTGAGCGCGCCGTACCAGCATCGCCCACGTGCGCGGTTCGAGCTTGCCCTCTTCCACCAGCCGCCGCTCCAGGTGGTGGGCCAGGGCGAGATCCAGGTTGTCGCCCCCGAGGATCAAGTGCTCGCCCACCGCCACGCGATGGAATCGTACCTTGCCCCCCTGCTCGCCGCGCACGCGGATTAGGGTAAAGTCGGTGGTGCCGCCGCCAATGTCGCAAATGAGGATCTTCTGACCCGGCGAAACGTGCTTCTCCCATTCGTCGCGGTGGCTGTCGATCCAGGCGTAGAAAGCGGCTTGCGGCTCTTCGATGAGTACGACGCGAGTCAGTCCCGCCTTCGATGCCGCCCGGACGGTAAGCTCGCGCGCGATTTCGTCGAAAGAGGCGGGAAGCGTGAGCACGATCTCTTGTCGGGCCAGGTCGTGCGCCCGGAAGCGCGCGTTCCAGGCGTCGCGCACGTGCGCCAGGTACCGCGCACTGACGTCCACCGGCGAGAGCCGCTCCACGTCGGGCGCCCCGTGCCACGGCAACAAGGGCGCCATGCGGTCCACGCCCGTGTGCGACAGCCACGACTTCGCCGACACGCTCAAACGCCCGGGAACTAATGCCCCGTGGTCCCGCGCGAACACTCCCACCGCGTGTTCCGGCTCTTCCACCGTCCACGGCAGACGCAACGAGCCCGGCGGAAGCTCGCCGGCCGCGGGTTGATAGTGGCAGCTCGGCAGCGTCTCCCGCGCTTCGACCAGCCCAGGATTGACCAGTTGCGGTACGGCGAACGTGAGGATCCGCCAATCCCGATCCTCCGTGTCAACGTAGCACACGGCCGAGTTCGTGGTGCCCAGATCGATGCCCACGACGAAACGTGGGGCCGTTTCGGATTCCGAGAGGTGTTGGCTCATGTCCGATGCGGTGAAAGCGATGCTCCGCCCGCTAACCCTCCCCCGGTTGGCGCACGCTGAACTCGAGCTTCCATTGCCCCTCGGTCTGCACGCTGGCGCACCACAGCTCGAGCATCCCCAATTCCGTCACTTTGGAGTGGAAGTGGACCGGCACGTAGTCTTCGCGAATCCCCTCCTCCGCCGGAAGCTCGGTCTGGATCGAGTCGGTTTCCTCGATTTCCTCGTCGCTGAAGTGGTCGACCAGGTCTCCCGATTTGTCCTGTTTGCGGACCGAGGAACTGAAGAAGCGGAAGACGGCCGGTTCCCCAACCACCAGCCCGATCTCCTCCGAAGGCACGTCGGTCTGCGACCCTTCTTCCATGCCAAAGGGAACGACGCACACGGCGCGGAGCGGGCGGGGTGCGCCCGGCACCGCCGGCCCCGCGGTCTCGATTCCCACATAATAGGAGCGCGCCGTGCCGCCGCGAATCCGCACCCCGCCGTGCTCCTTGGCCCATCCGTAATAGGCGGCGCCCCGTGCGACGGCGTGGTCCAGGTCCGGGGCGGCCGTGAGCGGTTGCGGTGCAGCCGCGTTCGGGAACCAATCGGCGATCACCTCCAGCAGCCGGGCGCGCAACGCCTCGGCCTTGAAGACCCCACCGTTGAAAAGAATGTGCGTGGGGCGGACCGGAGTGGACTCGCCCGCCCCGTGGGCCTGGAGGAACGCCGCGAGGTGACGCGTGATTGCCGTGTCGGACTCAAACGGCAGTCCAATCTCGCGAAACCCCGACGTACGGCGGCGCGCGGGACGGTCGCTCACTGCCACGCGCGGGAAGAATCCATCGACCAGCTGGCCTGCAACGCTCGGGCGGTCGACTTCGACGGAAACCGTGCCGCCAATCAGGCGACTGCCGCGACCGAGCACCGAAATCGAATGGGTTTCCGGACCACCGGCGCTCAGCAGCGCTTCCTTTGCCGTGCGGCAGGAGTGCCACAGGGCCACGGATTGCCAAGGGTCGAGCTTCACGCCGCGCTCGGCGAATAACCCCGCGACGTGGTGGGCCAAGGCCAGGTCCATATTGTCGCCGCCGACCAGAAGATGATTGCCGACGGCGATCCGTTCCAGGGCCAGATCGCCTTGCGCCTCGCGCACTCCCACCAGCGTCAGGTCGGTGGTGCCGCCGCCCACGTCGCATACGAGAAGCGTGTCGCCGAGTTTCAGTCGTCGCCGCCAGCCGTCTTCCATTTCGGCCAGCCAGGAGTAAACGGCAGCCTGCGGCTCCTCCAGCAAGACAAGATCCGAAGGCAGGCCCGCGGCGATCGCTGCTTCGTGCGTCAGCTCGCGCGCGCTGGCGTCGAAAGAAGCCGGAACGGTGAGTACCACCTTCTGCTCGGCCGCGGGAGCCTCGGGAAAGGCTGCGTTCCACGCCGCCAGAAGGTGCTCGAGATACCGCTGCGAGGCGGCGACCGGCGAAACTTTCGGCACTTCCGCGGGCGCGTTCCAGGGAAGAATCGGTTGATGGCGGTCCACGCGGCTATTGGCCAGCCAACTCTTGGCCGCGCTCACGGTGCGATCGGGCACCTCCGCGGCTTGGCGACGGGCCAACTCGCCAAGCGCGAATCCCCGACCCACGGCCCAGGGAAGATCGAAAGCCCCTCCGCCCGTCTCGTGTGCGCTGGCGAGATAGAGAAATGAGGGAAGCATGGTCCGCGATTCGACCGTCCCTGCAGCTACCAACTGAGGGATCGGCAACACCCCGAGCCGCGGTCGCTCCTCGCCCAGCGAAGCGTACGCGATCACGCTGTTGGTGGTCCCCAGATCGATTCCCAAGACGTAGTTGGCTGCCATTTCTCCCGGTCGTTCTCCGAAACATGCGCCGACCCGCTGCCGGCTTACCTTGCGATTTCCTCACTCCCGCCCACACGAGACGGAATTGCCCCCACACTCCTTACACGCGATGCGTACGCTCCCTTCGGTTTCGCTCGAGGTTCGTTCCGCGCAATCTCCAGTAGAGAATCGTAGAGTGTCGACGGCCACGTGGATAGAGCCCGAGGGCGCCGCGAGCGGTCGGCAAGCACGAACGCCCACCAAGCATCCGCAATCCACAACGGCTTGGACCAGGCAAAGTCGGAAAGCTCGGCTACTTCAACTCCACCTCGATCGGAGCCACCACGCAGGCCGCCTCGGCCGGTCCGGACCACGCGGGTAGTGCGCACTGGGTCGCCTCCCATCCATGATGCACGACGTGGCCGCGGAAGGGCGGCTCTCCGACCACATTTCCGGTCAGGCGGAATCGATGGGCATCGAAGCCGGCGGGAATCTCCAATTCCGTTCCCTCCTCTTCGGTTCCCAGCGGCACCAGCGCAAACACCCGATCCAGCACCTGGCCACAGTCACGATGGACATCGCGAGCCGCGGCTCCGATCTGTGTGTCGGAATAGCCCGTAAGCGGCTCCTTGAGAAAATCCACCAGACGCGCCTCGCGCTGTAAGGTGGCAAGCAGCGTCAGGGCGTCGCTTCGTACCGGGGTCGAGCGCTCGACGGCGCGCGGCGCGGGGGCCTCGGTCTTTCCCTCAGGCGGGGAAGGGATGGGTAATCCGCGACGCTGCAGAAGGGCATTGATTTCCCGGGCAACGTGACGGTCGAAAACCGTCAAAAAGAAGATGCGGATCGCATGCCAGATTCTTCGCACGGCCGGCTCCTGCTCTGCCCATGGCGGGGCGTTGGGAAAAGAGCCGCCACCGCCTCAAAAAAGGTAGTTTAGACCCCTGCGAACCGCGGTGCCAGGGGAGGGGGTGCCGGATCCTGCGAAAGCAGGTCGCGCAGAGCAAAGCCGCGTGCCAGCGGACGCTCCCGGACGATCCGGATGCGAATGATCGCTGGCACGCGGCTTACACAGGCCCAAATGCGCAGTTAACGCGGCGGCTTATCGGCCGCGATGTAACACACCAGGGAGCGCGAATCGAGCATCAAAGCGCCGTCCGACGGCGGGGCGGGGCCGTCGAGCTTCGGATAGATGTCGTCGGGCGCCTTGTTGGCTGTGTTGATGAAAAGCTTCCAGGGCAATCGACGGATCGATTCCGGGAGGGTGAAGCGACACGGATCGACGCCCGCGTGACTCATGATCAAGATGTTGTGGCTGCGTGCCGCTTCGTCAGGGTCGGGAGCGACCGCCCCGAGCACACACTGCAGGCTCCGCGTATCCCCGGCCCAATCCACCGCTCCTCCCGCCGAGCTGAACCAGCCCACGTCGGGCAGTCCGCCCGGCCTGACCGGTCGGCCGGTGAGGAAGTCCTCGCGCCGCAGCGAAGCCTCGGCGCGGCGGAAGGCGATCAGCGTTTGGACAAACCGGCGCAGCGCGCGATGCTTCTTGATCGAGGCGCCAGTCAAACCAGGAAATGTCGTTGTCCTGGCAATAGGCGTTGTTGTTGCCGCGTTGGGTGCGGCGGCACTCGTCGCCGAACAGAAGCATCGGCACGCCTTGGCTCAAGCATCAGCGTGGCCAGCATGTTCTTGATCTGCCGCAAACGCATGCGGCAAATGTCGCGGCGCCAGCTCGGGCCTTCGACGCCGTAGTTGTAGCTGTAGTTGTTGTTGTCGCCGTCGCGGTTCCCTCGCCGTTGGCCTCGTTGTGCTTCTCGTTGAAGCTTACCAGGTCGTTCAGCGTGAAGCCGTCGTGCGAGGTGACGAAATTGATGCTGTGGTACGGGATTGCGCCCGCCGGCCTGGTACAGGTCGCTCGATCCGGCCAGACGCGTGGCCAGGTTGCCGACCTGGTGCGGATCGCCGCGCCAGTAGCGGCGGATGTCGTCGCGATAACGCCCGTTCCATTCCGCCCACCGCTGGTTGGCGAACGTGCCCACCTGGTACGCTCCGGCCGCGTCCCAGGCCTCGGCGATGATCTTCGTGTCGGCCAGCAACGGGTCCTCGGAGATCGATTCCACCACCGGCGGATTCGGGAGCAGGTTGCCGTTGCGGTCGCGGCTGAGGATCGAGGCAAGGTCGAAGCGGAAGCCGTCGATGTGGTAGTTGTGGACCCAGTGCCGCAGGCAGTGGAAGATCAGCTCGCGCACGATCGGGTGGTTTCCGTTCAGCGTGTTGCCGCAACCGGTGTAGTTGCGGTAGTGCCGCCCCCCGTCTTCGAGCATGTAGTAGACGCGGTTCTCCAGCCCCTTGAGGCTGAGCGTCGGACCCTGCTCGTTGCCTTCGGCCGTGTGGTTGAAGACCACGTCGAGGATCACCTCGATCCCCGCACGGTGCAGCGCCTGCACCATCTGCTTGAACTCGCGGACCTGGCAGCCCGGCGCGTCGCCGGCCGCGTAGCCGCTGTGCGGAGCGAAGAAGGCCATCGGATCGTAGCCCCAGTAGTACGGCCGCTCGGCGGGTCATTGCCGAACGGGTCGTTGACTGGGAACTCGTGGACGGGCATCAGTTCGACGGCCGTCACCCCCAGCGACTGCAGGTAGGGAATCTTCTCGATCACGCCCCAGGTACGTGCCCGGGTGCTTCACGCCGCTGGTCTTCGACTGCGGTGAACCCCCGCACGTGGACTTCGTAGATCACGGTGTCGGAGAGCGGACGCCGCAGGTGGCGGTCGTCTTGCCAGTCGAATTCGTCGTCCACGACCACGCACTTGGGCGGCCGAATGATGCCGTCGTCGCCGGTAGGAACTTGCCGGCCAAGGCCTTGGCGTAGGGATCGATCAGCCGGGCGCGGCGGTCGAAGCGGTAGCCGCGGTCCGGCTCGAAGCGGCCCTCGGCCTGGTAGTGGTAGAGCTGTCCGGCGGCCATGCCCGGGCACGAAGATGCTCCAGATGTCGCCCCAGCGGTTCAGTTCCGGATCGAAGTCGATGATCGTCGGAGGGCTCGCGGTCGACGACCTTGTCGTACAACGAGCACGCGCATCGCCGTCGCCGAACGACTGAAGACGACGAACTGGACCCCGTCGTCGTGGAGGATGGCCCCGTACGGCAGGGGGTGCGTGAACCGTAGCGATGGAGGTCGCTCAAACATGGTGGACGGCTGTAGCGAGCGCCCCAGAAGGAAGCTGACGTCACGCGGATACCAAGGATTCAGGTCAATAGCCATGCTACGTCCGTGAGCGAGAATTCCGTGGGCGTCGGTGGAAGGCCCTGCTACAAAGCTAGATCATATTCTTCGGAAAGTCCTGTCGGAGGAATGGAGTTCTCGCCAGCGGCCCGGGGCAATCGGCATTACCCGACTGCCGCAAACGAGCTGACGATAGCCCGCAAAACAAAATGGCGGATGACAGCTCTGGCTGTCACCCGCCATTGGGGGTGGTCGTCGCCGGCAACCCACTCCGCCGCCCCGGCACGCTACTTTCCGGAAGCTCCTTCCTCAATGCAGCCCCGGGCGAGGCAATCGGAGCGAGTGCCCCAACGTGTTCTCGATCGAACGGCCGAAACACCGTCGCCGGCTGCTTTTCGTTCTTCTGCCCACTTGGTCCTTGCGGAAGACCTCGTGGCAGGCGTCACAGCTCTTGGTAGGACTTCCATCGCCTTGTCCGTGGCGCCGCGTCGCCGTCGTGGACCGTCTTGTTCACCGCCGCAGCGGCCTCGCGCATCTCACTGCAGAACGCGACCCATTGCTTCTCCTGCGCGGGGGTCTTGGCCTCGGAGCGTGTCGGCGATCGAGCCCTGGGCAATCACGGCCAACGTGGCCGAGTCGCCGCCGTTGTCCGCCGTCTTGCCTTGAAGGCTGCGCGCCGGACATTCCGCTTCAGCCGGTTGTTGACGAGCGGCACGGCCTTCATCAACTGCTGGCAGCGACGCTATCTTCGCCCATTTCAGGTTCGAAGCATCGCCCTTCGACTCGGCGGCCTTCTTCAGCTCGTCCACCGCCGCCTTGGCCGACGCGTAGTCCTTGGCTGCGGCCACGGCCTGAGCCGCCTTGATCATCGCGGGGGCCGCCGCCTTGTACGCGTTGTCTTCGTCGTGCAGCCCGGCCGCGAGGGCCAGCAGGATCAGGGTGTTGGCGTCCTTGGGCACAGTGGTCTCGGCATCCTTGTAGTCCGCCTCATTGGCCACGGCATCTTCCAGACGCTTGATGTACTTCTGCACCTCGCTGGCAACGTCTTTAGCCGGCGCGAACGAGGAAACCTTCGGCGGCGCGGGCGGTTCGCCGGCCCCTGCCCGTGCGACCATCCACACCATCCCCACCGCCAATCCCAAACCCAAAAGACCAACCCACCGCGACGTCGACTTCATCCGCTTCTCCTTTATTGGCTCTTCGATTGGCTCTTCATGGGCGGCCAGGAATCGAGCGTAACGCTCGGTACTTCGGCACTCCGATCGTGCCGGCACCGCTCGCGTGCCGTCAACCGCCCACCGTACTAGACAATCTGCCAGCCAGGTTTCTCGGTGTCAAGATTCCACCCCCATCCAGGGAGTTCGGGAAAAGGGCGGGGATTGTAGGGCTTGATCCGGACGGGCAGGTCCTGCCAGCGCGCTGGGACGGCCCGCTCCCAACCGGTGCTACTTTCCATGGTGCGAGCCTTCGCGGTAGAATCACGGCTTCCTTCCCAAGGCGGTAGGGGTGACATGGCGAAAGCGACCTATAAATCGGCGGGCGTCGATCTCGATGTCTACAACGAGGCCATGGCTAGGCTTCCCAGCCTGCTGAACCGCACCCATACCCCCCGCGTGATCCCGCTCGACCAGGGTTTCGCGGGCTTGTTCTCGCTCGACTTCTCCAGTCCCTTGTTCGCACGCCGTTACAAGGAGCCCGTTCTGGTTTCCTGCACCGATGGCGTGGGCACAAAGCTCAAGGTCGCCGCCATGATGGGCGTGCACGACACGGTGGGCATCGACCTGGTGGCCATGAGTGTCAACGATGCCCTCTGCTGCGGCGCCGAACCGCTTTTCTTCCTCGACTACGTGGCCTTGCCCAAGGACGATCCCGGCCTTCTCGAAAAAATCGTCCACGGCATTACCGAAGGATGCATGCAGTGCGACTCGCGCTGCTGGGGGGCGAAACCGCCATCCTCCCCGACGTCTACTCGCCGGGCGATTACGATCTGGCCGGGTTCTGCGTCGGAGTGGTGGAACGAAAGGCCTTGATGGATGGCCGAATGATCGTGCCGGGCGACGTCATCCTCGGACTCGCCTCGACCGGACTGCATTCCAACGGTTATAGCCTGGCGCAAAGTGGCTTTCGAGATCGGCGGCCACAAAGTCGACGACTGGGTCGACGAACTGGGATGCACCGTCGGAGAGGCTCTTTTGGAGCCCACGCGAATCTACGTTCGTCCCGTGCGCGGAGTACTCAATCACTACCGCGTGAAAAAAGTCGTGCACGGCATCGCGCACATTACCGGGGGTGGGTTGGCGGAGAACCTCGAACGCATTCTTCCGGAATCGATTCAGGTCGTCATCGAAGCCGGTTCCTGGCCCGTTCCACCCGTCTTTGCCTGGCTTCAGCGTCTGGGCGAGATCGATCCGCCCGAGATGGGACGCGTCTTCAACATGGGCATCGGCATGGTGCTCGTGGTCAGTCCGCACTTCGCCGAAAGCATCCAACACCAATTGGCTGACCAGGGAATTCAGAGTTGGCCGATCGGCCGCGTCCAACAAGGCCCGCGCGGCGTGCTGTTGCGGGGCTAGGACGCCGTCCAGGAAGCTCGTTCCTGGATCCGGCACGGCATCCGGAGAAAACGCCTGTCCCGGCTTCTACTCCCGAGGGTCGGCAATTCGTCGACGGCACGTGCAATGCCTGTTGCGCAAACCATGGCCCGCCAGTATCTTCGCCGCGTTTCGCCGCGTAATCTAAACTAGAAGATAGAGAAACCGGCCTTGCTAAGGTGCGCGAGAATCGGGCCAACTTCCGCGTTTGCCGGCCTTCTCCGAGAGATTTCGTCGGCCCTGTTTCTCACGCCCAGTCCGATCGGTCGTACTTGCGAGAATCACCATGGTAAACTGCGTGCAGTGTGGGCAGCCGATGGAAGCGGTCGAGGGGCGGAACTACTTCCGTTGCCAGACCTGCCGGACGTTCCACTTTCCCTCGCCGTTGGAGGCCTCGCCCGACCATCTCACTCCCTTGGGTGATCAGAGCGGCATCGCTTGCCCGGTGTGCCATCTCCCCTTGCGCGAAGGCATGATCGAGGGCAACCAGATCCTCTTCTGCGAAAAATGTCGCGGCGTGCTGGCAACCGGTCCGCAGTTCTCCGACATCGTGGTGCGATTGCGGCGCGAAACGTACTCTGCCGCCCGACCCCCCGGTCCCCATCAACTCCGAAGAGTATAACCGCCAGGTGCACTGCCCCACCTGTGACTCTCTCATGGAGGTTCACCCGCACTACGGACCGGGTTGTGTAGTGATTGACTCCTGCTCGCGCTGCCACACGGTCTGGCTCGACCACGGCGAGATCGGCGCAATCGAGCGCGCGCCCGGCCGCCGTGCCCCCGTGCCGTTTGCCTGAACTCTATCTCAAAGGGGCAATGGGGCGCCCGGCGGGCTGAACGGTCAAGACGCAAAGCGACTTGGGCGGCAGGCCGAAGGTGACTTGCACGCTAGGGCCCGCCACGGTAACCGGTTTCGACAGCAACGCGCCGCTGCCGTCGGCCCGGCGCAGCTCGCAGAGATATCTCCCGGGTCGGAGGAGGTACAATTCGGCCCCCATGCTCCGCTCCTCAGTGCCGAAGTGGAACAACTCGGCCGTAGAATCGCTGCGGGGACGAGTGAGTCACGAGCGCGGCGATTTCCCGCGGCGAACCGTCAGCCACCGCACGGCATTGAGCGGGAAGAACTCGAAGTCGCCGCGATCGCCGGTCGCCGTGCCGTAGATCAGGGGCGGATTGGGCCGGCGATTGCTGGAGGGCACCGGCTCGCCGAAAAGCATGTCCGCGCCGAACAGACGCGGGAAAGGTCATCACTCGGTCGGTGAACCGTACTTCGCTCGTGTATCCGGGAAAATTGATCGCGCAGGGCCTCGACACTGGCAGTCAAGGCCGCGCACAGCGAAACGCGGCGGGTGTCCGATTCGGCGATCGACAGCGCGGCATAGTCCTTGGACGAGGATGCCGTCAAACTCGGAACTGCCGCTCAGCAGCTTGTACTTCGGGCCAAGGTGCCGGCCAGAAAGTCCCATTTCGCCTCCGCACCACTCGGCGGTGCCGGGAGCGGGGGAGGACTTGGGACGGTTCGTGAGCCACTGCTCAGCGCAGCGCGGCCATCGAGCGAATCGGCTCGAGGTATTTGGCGTCGCCGGTCTGGTGCCAGGTGAGCAACAGGGCGTCGCACAGCATGCCCACCGCGCGAGGGCCACTCGTACAGACGCGGCTCGCTGTGGTGCGCGCGGGTCCCACCAGTGCTCGCCCGGGCCGCGTACCGCTCCGTCCGGCCAGCGGATCGCCGCCGGCATGACCCCTGCCGGCTTGCCCTGTTCGCTCCGCGCCGTCGCCTCCACCCAGGTGTCCATCCACGCGGAGAATAACCGCCGCAGACGCTCGTCTCCGGTCCGCTGCCAGAGCAGAAAAGCGGGCTCGCACGGCGATCACGTTGTAAGGCACGTCGCAGCCGCGTTCGGGATTCGGGTCCACGCTGCTCGGCATTGAAGTAGGTGCTCTTGAACTGCAGGCAGCCGCGCTCGTTCTGCCCGGTCCAAGCGTGCTCCATGAGATCGGCCAGACGCCGTGCGCGGGCCTGCCAGGCCGGGTCGTCCGGTGCCAGGTGCATCATGGGCGTGATCGTGTCGGTGGAAGGTTCGGCCGTGTGCTCCACGTCGTAGGTGCGCGATGTATAACCCGCCTTCATGTAGGGCTGACGCAAGAGGGCTTCCGAAAAGACGGCTTGAGCGCGCGTGATCTTCGCGTCGTCGAAAGCGATCATCACGGGGACCCAATGCCGCCACATTTCGCAATCGTCGTCCCATCCGCCGCCGTACTGTCCGTTGGCCTTCAGACGATGATCGATCCACCAGTGCACGATGTCGCCCAGCCGTTCCAGGTTCTCGCGCTGAAGATCGGCCCATTCCGGAGCGGCGGGATCGGGAGGATACCGTTTCTCAGCGGGAATCGGGTCGCCCAGATACATGCCAATCACGCGGTTGTCGGGAAAGGCGGCCCGGGCAATCGCTCAACTCCTCCACGGCCTTGTCGAAGAACCGCCGCCGCGGTTCGTGGTAGCCGATCAAGTTGCCGTATTCGTTCGTGGCCCAAACCAGCATCCGGCCGCGATAGAGACAGGTGATCGGGTAAAGGGGCGACTGTTTGGAGATCTTGAAATCGTAATCCACCGTTGCGCGCAGCTCCCGGTCGTACCACTGATAGAGCGAAGGGTCGTTCTGCCATCGTTCCACGAAGGCCACCAGCCGCTCAACCTCGGTCTTCAAGTCGGGGGTAAGGTCCGGAACTGCCTGGAGCTTGCGAAGCAAGGCCAATCGCGCGGCGTCATCCTCGGCATTGCCCGCCTGGCGGATCAGCGCTTCGGCGGTCGTCCTCGCCGGTTCTGCACGGAGCGGCTGCCCCAACGCGGCAAGCAGCATGCCGGCCGCAGCCACCGAAGCGATACCTTCGAGACGCATCGCGCGCAGCAAGTGATTCATCACCAGACTCCGGTTATTCGGATCATATGCCGCTCCGCCGCTGCGGCGGGCTATCGGCACAACGGCGGTTCAGAATAGCCAAGCGCGACGACGGAGGCAATTGCCCCTTTCTCGCACCGCTTGCCGCGTTCTGCTGCAGGAAGTAATCTGGCGATCGGGCTCTGCAGGGTTCTGCAATGCTCGTGCGTGGGACGCACAGCCAGGAAGGAGTCGGATCGTGCCTTTTGCCTGTCGCTTGCTGTCGGTGTTGGCCCTATTGGGAGTCGCGGGTGTGGCGCGAGGCCAGGCCCACCCGTCCTCCTCTCCCCAGCTCAAGCCGCCGTGCCGGGGGTTGATGACCAGCGGATGGGGCCGGCTGCCTCCCGATGACCTCGATTTCGTCGATTGCGCCGCGGTCAATGTCCCGTGGCGTGATCTGGAAACCGCCGACCAGAAGTTCGACGGACCCGCCTGGGAGAAAATCGAGGCGGCCCGCCGCCGGGGATTGGGAATCCGACTCCGCGTGCTCTGCGGGATCTATGCGCCCGATTTCGTGAAGCAGATCGGCGGAGTTGCCCTGTCGGATCCCGAGCACGGAATCGACTGCTCCAAGAGCGGCGGCGTGGCGATCTGGAACGAGTTCTCCCGTCGCGGCGGCGCTACCACCTGCTTCTGGAAGCCCGAAGTGCTGAACCAGTACGAACAGCTCATAACCGAGGTGGCCCGGCGCTACGAATCGGTTCCCGAAGTCCGCGAAGTGATCGACTCGGCGTGCATGACCGTCTTCGCCGAACCGTTCTACCGCGCTCACCGCAATGCCGGATCGAATCGGCGCCTCGCGGAGGCCGGACTAACCTTCGAGCGTGATCTGGCGGCGCACCGCCGCGCCATCGAAATCCACGACCGCCTTTTCCGCCATACGCGCACGTCATTGGCCGTCAACCCCTGGGACATCGTCGACGACTCGCCCGCCCGTCATCGCACCTCGTGGCCCGAAACCCGCCAGTTCGTCGAGTGGGCGCGCACTCGCATGGGCCAAAGGCTGGTACTGCAAAACAACGGATTCTTTCTCGATTCCGAGAAGGCCCTGAAGCAGGCGCCCGAGGTGAGCCACTTGGCCTATCTCCACGCAATTGCCGGCCCCAAGGGGTTTCAGCCCCGCATTGCGCCGAAAACGGAGGAGGAGTTCTTCGCTGTGGCCGAACTGGGAATCCGCTTTGGGGCGAATTTCTTCGAGTTCGGTGGGTTCGGCTCGTACGATCGCACTCGACTGCGGGAAATCGACCGCCGTCTGGAGGCAAACTTGGAGACGAACCGCCAAACCACCCCAAGCGTGAAGTGACCGAGAGCCAATCGCCGCTGCTCTGCCGCCCCGTCCGCTTCTTCTCCCCTTGAACATCCTCCAGGACTGGCGAGAATACGAGCCCATGAGCGAGTTCATCCCAGTCGCGAAAGTCGGCGAAATCCCCGAGGGTAGGGGTCGGGCCTTCCGCGTCGGTGACCGCGAGGTGGCGATCTTTCTCCTTGAGGGCAGGTACTACGCCCTGGACGACAACTGCCCCCACATGGGCGCATCGCTGGCTGCCAGCGATCTCCACGACGACATGGTGCTCTGCAATTGCCACCTGTGGGCCTTCCGCCTCAGCGACGGCACCAGCCCCGACGTACCCACCCTCCGCGCCCAGACGTTCGAAGTCCGCGTTCAAGGCACTGAGAATCCAGGTTCGCCTGGCGCAAGACGATTGATCTCGCCCCGCGCTACAGCACCAGCTTCCCTCCCGGCTCGAGCACGACGGGCTCGGCCTCGGTCTCGGCGCGCACGCGCGCGGCCCAGGCTTCCGCATCCTGTTCGATCAGCGGCCATGTGCTGCGATGCACCGGCACCACGCGTTGCGGCCGCAACAGCTTGACGGCTTCCAGTGCGTCGTCCGGGCCCATCGTAAAGTTGTCGCCGATCGGCAGTGCGGCCAGTTTCAGCCCCGCCGCGCCGATCAGTTTCATGTCGTAAAACAGTCCCGTGTCGCAGGCAAAATACACGGGGCCTTCGGGCAGGCCCAGCACAAAACCTCCCGCGTTGCCGCCATACGAACCGTCGGGAAGCACCGAGGTGTGGTGGGCAATCGTCATCTTCACCCGGCCGAAGGGAAAAGCGAAACTCGCCCCCCGTGTTCATCGCGTGCGTCTTCTGCACGCCCCGCTTGCCGAGCCACTCGCAGATCTCGAAGTTGGCGATCACGGTCGCTCCGGTGCGCCGCGCGATCTTCTCGGCGTCGGCAATGTGGTCAAAGTGCCCGTGCGACACGAGGATGAACTCGGCCTGCACCTGCTCGGCGCGGATCGGAGCCACGGGGTTGTCGTCGAGAAACGGATCGAGAATGATCCGGTGGCCTTCGCTGTCGATATGCCAGCAACCGTGTCCCAGCCAGGTCAATTCGCTTGCCATCTGCACCCCCAGTTGTTGACCGACGCACAAGGCCAACCGCAACCGTTCATGGGCCAGCCGGGGACTGGTCCATGTTTCGGTCCGAAGGCTCCGTCATCACAACATCTGCCTGACCGAAAAACTGGACGTGTCCCCTTCCCTTCCCCAAACAGCTACAAGTCCGAACGGTCATCCCTTGCCTCCCAGGATGTCGGTCATGTTCTTCTTATATGCTTCCACGCCCGGCTGGCCGTAGGGATTGATGCCGATCAATCGCCCTTCGACCGCCGTGGCCAGCATCAGCATCTGGAAGAGCTGGCCGAGGACGTGTTCGTCGATTCGCGGCAGCCGAATCGTCGCGGTCGGACGACGGTCGTCGCGATAGGCCTGGTTGGTGCCGCGGAATGCCGCATCGAGAATCTCGGGCAGCGTCTTCGAGGCGAGTTTGTTCAAATCGTCCTCGTCTCGGTCGGACTTCCCCACGGCAATCGGAGCGTCGGCCGATGCGGGATCGACGACGAGATTGGTGATCAGCTTGTCGCGGCGCCCCTCCTGATGCTGCTGGCCCCGCGAGTGCAAATCGCGAGTGTTGACCACCGTCAATGGAGTCGCGCCGTGCTCCGCTTTTCCCAGGCTCTCGCTGAGCAACTGGTCGTACCATAGCCCCACCGCCTCCAACCGCTTGCCCCACGTCGAGAGCACGCGAATCGTGGCCCCGCGACGCGCTTCGAGCAAGTGGCAAATGCCGACGTAGTCCAGGACCGGATTGGCTCCGACCGCGGCCTTGCGGAACAGGGCATTCATGTCCGCGGCGCCTTGGAGCAGCTTCACAATGTCGATCCCCATCGCCGCGGCCGGCAAGAGCCCTACCGCGCTGAGGGCCGAGAACCGCCCGCCCACTCCGTCGGGCACCGGGAATACCTCGCCACAGCCCAACGCCTTGGCCAGATCTCGCAGCCGGCTCCCCGTCTCGCCGGTCACGGGCACCACCAAATCATTCGCCTTCCCGGGGAATTGCTTTTCGAGCTGAGCGAGAAGCACGCGCAGCGCCGCCGCCGTTTCCAGCGTCTTACCGCTCTTGCTGATTACGATGATCCCCCACGGCTTGGCGTCGCCTTGTCCAAGGAGATCCAGGAGTTGACGCACCGCCCAATTGTCAACGTTGTTGCCCTCGAAGTATATGCGCGGCCGCTCGCCGCGGAGCTTGCGCGGCAGTTCGTTGTAGAACGGGCTCCGCAAGGCCTCGAAAACCGCGCGAGCGCCCATGTAGGAACCGCCGATCCCCAGAACCACCAGCCGGTCGACGGCTTCGGCCAGTCGTGCCGCGGAAGCCTGGATTTTCCCCAACTGGCTCTCCTTGCCCTTTTCCGCCTTGCCCTTTTCCGCATATTCCTGGAGCAACCGCTCGGGGAGATCGAGGAAACCTGCGTCCAGCGGTACCTTGTGGTCGGGCAGTCGAATCCCCTTCTCCATGTGGGCGTGCCACAAGGCCAGGTCATCGCGAACTTCGTCCCGCGCACGGTCGAGCCAGGGGCCGATTCCCTCGAGGTCTCCTTTCTGCAGCCCGGTCTCGGGCAGCAGCACGCCATCGGGTTCATAGGTCAGCATGGAGCTCGACGGACTCATTGCATTCTCGCTCGCGGGGTGTCGGAAAAGAAACTCGCCCACGTCGTCAGCCGGTAGACGGGGCAATCGTAGACGCACAAGTTTACTCCTGCCGTCCAGTTCCTGCCACCGCCCCTTGGCAGTGCCCCCCTCGTCTGCTACCAAAGACTTGTCCCAGAGTTGCCGCCGGAGCGTCCCGCGGCCAGCCCGTGCGTCTTGCCCCCGGTGTCTGCCGGATCGCCCTACCCGTACAATTCATTGCCCACAAACCTTCGAGGATTCATCAGATGGATATGCAGGACCTGATGCGGAGCCTGAAAGAGAATAACGACTCGAAGATCGTCATGCTGATCGCCGACGGCCTCGGCGGTCTGCCCGTGCAACCGGGTGGGCCTACCGAATTGGAGGCGGCAAAAACGCCCAATCTGGATCGGCTGGCCAAAACGGGCGTTTTGGGAAGCATGCTCCCAATCAAGCTCGGCATTACCCCCGGCAGCGGCCCGGGCCATCTCGGGCTTTTCGGCTACGATCCCCTCAAATACGTTATCGGCCGCGGCGTCCTCGAAGCCACTGGCATCGGATTCGCCGTCGGACCCAAGGATGTTGCCATCCGCTGCAACTTCGTCACCTTGAATCCCGACCGGACCATCAAGGACCGCCGCGCGGGTCGCATCCCCACCGCCGAAAGCGCCCCGCTGGCGATCAAGCTCCGCGAAGTGAAGATCCCCGGCGTGGAAATCTTCGTCGAGCCGGTGCAGGAACATCGCTTCGCTGTCATCTTTCGCGGCGAGCGGCTGGCCGGCAAGGGTCGAAGACACCGACCCACAAAAGACCGGCGTTCCTCCTCTCGATCCGGTCGCGGTCGAGCCGGGCAGCCGGCGCACTGCCGAGGTCGCCAAGCAGTTCATCGCCCAAGCCGAAAAACTGCTGGCCGGCCAACCCAAGGCCAATGGCCTCACGATGCGAGGGTTCTCCCAGAAGCCGGACCTGCCCGACTATCAGGAGCTGTACGGCCTTCGTGCCGCGGCGATCGCCGTCTATCCCATGTACAAAGGACTTGCCAGCCTCGTGGGCATGAAGATCGCGGGGAAGCCCAAGTCGCTCAGCGAAGAAATCGACGTGCTGGAGAAAGTGTGGGGCGACTACGACTTCTTCTTCGTCCACTTCAAGTACACCGATAGCCGCGGCGAGGACGGCAACTTTGCCGAGAAGGTGAAGATGATCGAGCAATTCGACTCGATCGTGCCCCGAGTCGAAGCGCTGAAACCGACGGTGCTCGTGGTCACAGGCGACCACAGCACGCCCGCGGCGCTGGCCAGCCACAGTTGGCACCCCGTGCCCGTGCTCCTTTCGGCGGCCACCTGCCGGCCTGACGGCTCGGCGGCTTTCGGGGAGAAGGAGTGCGTGCGCGGCGGTCTGGGGCACTTCGAGGCGATCTACTTGATGCCGCTGGCCATGGCCCACGCCGGCCGACTGGCGAAATTCGGCGCCTGATCATTCTCGGTGCGTTACGGATATCGCGGGGTACCCAATCCGGCGTGGCCTGCGGGCCGAGTTTGGCCTCGCGGAGCGTGGTCGCGTCGAGTGTCGGACGGAAAACAAGGGGGCAGCCGTGGACGGCAATGAGCGCATTCAGGAATTTCTTGCCGGCCAGGCTTTCGCCGTGGTCGGCGCAGTCTGCCAATCGACAGAAGTACGGCAACAAGGTCCTCCGCGCCTACCTTCAGAACCGGCGGAAAGTCTTTCCGGTCAACCCAAACGAGGCGACAGTCGAGGGTCTGCAAGCCTACCCCGACCTCGCCAGCCTGCCCGAGCCCGTGCACGGCGCGTCGATCATCACTCCGCCGCGCGTTACCGAGAAGGTGCTCGAGGAAGCGTCGGCGGCCGGGATCGAGTACGTATGGATGCAGCCGGGCGCGGAACCTGCCGATTGGCGGCAGCGGGCCGAGCGGCTCGGATTGAAGGCCATTGGGGGTGGCCCCTGCGCCCTGGTCATCCTGCGCTACCGGGAAGACTGAGAAGACAGAATCCCCGGCTGTCTCGCGTGCGGCTCAGCGAATCAGTCGCGCGTCGATCCAGTCGGCGCAGTCCGCTTCGTCCGCGCGCTCGGCGAAATCGACCACCAGATCAATTCGCTTGGCCTGGCCCAGGTCGACGCGTGCCGCCACCGGCGAAGCGCCGCCGCGCACCAGGGGGCTGGTGTACCGCAGCGCCCCGTCCACAAATACCCGGTAGCGCACGCTTCCACGGCCTGCCATCTGGTCGTCTAGGGCGAGTTCCGCCTCCAATCGCTGCATCGGTTCGCCGACTTCGTAGCTCAAGCGGGAAGCACTGTGCATGCCGATCCCTTTGAGAAACAGCCTTCCCCCGGCGCGGAGCATGCCGCCCATGGCATTGCGATCGGCGTGGAACGGCCACGACAAGCTAAGATACGGCACGTGGCGATACGCGACCGGCTCGAGATCGGACAGATAGACGATCTTGCCGCCCAGCGGCTGAAGGAAAACCGGGGGCTCCCCCTGTGCCGTCACCTTGAGGCCGGCCGCCAAAGTCGCCTCCAGCACTTTGCCGTCGAACGTCGCGCTTTCGGCCAGCAGCCGGCTGCCGTCGCGAAAACCGAGCCACGCGCGACGTCCTCGCGATTCGAGCCTTCGACGCAGCGCAGGGTTATAGACCAGCCCGCGAATGCGTGCAGTTTCTGCCTGCACCGAGGAGGACCCGGCGTCAATCTGCACCTTCCCCTCCTGAATTGCAGCGATGGTTCCCGCAATCTCGTCGCCATTGGTCAAAAGCACGCGGTCAGTGACCCCCGAACCTCGCGCGACCAGGTCGAGCAGTTGATCGCGCTCGAGCGGCGCGGCGGGCATTCGCACGACAACCGCCGCCACAAGATCGAGCGGCAGCGATAGTTGGCCGAAACAGCCCGCATCGACGACGAGATTTTCTCGGGTGGAACTGGCCAGGTCGCCGATCACAAGACTTCCGTCCGCCAGCACGATCGCGGGCCCGCGCGCCGCTTCCATGCATTTGCCCCAGGACACAACGTCCTCAGCCGCGACAATCTCGTCGCGGTCTGCGGTGCGAAAACGGAACTGCCATTGCCGATCGATCCCGGCCAGAGAAGCTTCCAAGGGGGCCGCACCGAGCCGCCGCAGTTCGCCGACTGCGCTTTCCGCGCGCCCCACTCCTTGGGCGGATGCCAGGGGGGGAACGAGGATCGCCCCGACCAATGCAGCAAGTGCCAGCCGCGCAGTGCAGCGGCCCGCTACTGGACGCTGCGAGAATGAGTTGCCGTCGCCTGGAGTGACTCGCCGAACCCAATCGTCATCGCCCGGCCGCCCGACTTCTGTCGTCGTCGGCCATCCTTGGATGACGGCTCTGAGGTTGCCGTTCGGCGCTTCCGCGTGGCCAGCGCTCATGAATCCGCTTCGCGCAGGGTTGCCCATCGCCCGATCGTACCCGCAACGACGAGACGAAACAACCCGTGTACCCGATGCGTCCAAGAGCGATCCCCGAACCGCCGCTGAGCCCCAGGTGCGGCCGAGAAGCATGAAGACAGTATACGATTGTACGATCGGATTCTAAGTCCGCAATCGCATGACCCTGCGCGCTCCATCCACCAGCGGCGCGTGATTCAGTTCACTTCGGTCGACAGGTGCGAAGGAGCCGAAACGACCGACATCGTCGTCCACGAATCCTTCACCGCTTCCTTGGAATCGTCGTTCCGGCGTGCGCGCGGCTGCGGCAGCAAATCGACAAGCTTGACCGCGCTGAGCTCTCGCCGTGCCACGGCCGTCGCCTCCGCCAGCGCCTTTTCCAGCCTCGTCCGCGATTCTTCCGGTAGCCCATCGCCCACCGGTACGGCGGAAACCAATGGCCCTTCGATCGCCTCAATCACCTCAAGCAACGATACCTGGTCGGGCTCCCGCTCGAGTGTGTAGCCTCCCTCGACTCCGCGCGTGGAGCCGAGAATGCCATGGGCGACGAGGTTCCGGAGAATCTGGAGGAGGAACCGCTCCGGCATCTTCCCTTCCGTAGCCAATCGACTGCAGGGAACCGGGGTCTCCGAGTCGGCTTGTGCCAATTGGAGTGTCGCCTGCAAGGCATACGAGACAGTTCGCGAAAGTTTCATGACTTGCCCCCCTTTCTCGGGAGCATATTAGGAGTGAAGCCTCCAGAAGTCAAGCAAAATGGCTTGAGTGGGGGGAAGGCTCCTCCATCCTGCGAGTGACGACTTCCAGGCATGAATGCAAGAGGAGGCCAAGGAATTGCGAGAAAAACCCCGCTTTTTCCGCAATTCGGCTGGCAGCACTGCGGGCCCAAGTGATATGGACATTCCGCCCACGACGCCCAAATGTCCACTAACCCTGTACAGTCTCGGACTGCCCGGGCGCACCCGACTGCGCGGCTGTTCCGCCATCGGGCTCCGGCGTCTTGATTCGCCAAGCATGGATCAGCAGCAGCCCGGCACCGCAGAGCAGCAGACTGTCGGCGATGTTGAAGTTGGGCCAGGGCCACCCAAAAATGATCACCAGAATCCAGTCTCGCACCGCATGCACCGGTTCACCCAAGTGGTGCGCAGGATGGTTGGCCCAGACTAAGCCGGAATAACCGAGCCGGTCGTAGAGATTCCCCAGAATGCCGGCGGTGATGCATGCCAGGGCAATGGTCAGAACCAGGTCTCTCGCGGCGCCGGCTCCAAACAACCACACCAGGATGCCGACCGCTGCTACTACCGAGAGCAAGGCGAAAATCGCCACCCAGCCTTGCCCCAAGCCAAATAGGGCTCCTTCATTGAGGCTGGTCTGAAAGCCGAACCGATTGGGCCAAATCCACCAGATTGGCCCGCCAGGCATGCCCAAGTGGCCGAATATCCACCGCTTCGTCGCCAAGTCCACCGCGCAGCCGCCGACGGCGATGGACGCGAAAACTAGATAGCGGTTCAGAGGAACCGCCTTCATGGCAACTGCCTGTCTAGTGCTGCTCGGATTGCGAAGCGCACTTCACGCACATTGTGGCATACGGAATCGCTTCTAGACGCTTCTTCGGAATCCTGGCACCGCATTCGTCGCAGAATCCGTATTTTCCGTCCTCGATCCGCTCCAACGCCGCCTCGATACTCCCCAGCGTGACCCCCTCGTTCTCCATCAGGCTTAACGTGAACTCCTGCTCGAAGTTGTCGCTGCCCACATCGGCCATGTGGATGGGCATGCTCGACAGGTCCCCGTTACTCTCTGTGCGGCTCTTCTTCAAAGTGGCATCTGCCATACGACTTACGTCGCCACGGAGCCGATCGCGGAGGGCCAGCAAACGGTCCCGATACACGTTCAGTTCCGCCTTTTTCAGCGAGTTCATCTCGTCTTTCTCCACAGGGGGCTGCCTCGGAAGACTCTCATCTCGCAGTGGACAGAATCTCGATTGTAAAGAGCGGAAATGCCTTTGTCAAACCTCCGCCACCATCCAAACCACGGATCGATGGCGCAACTGCAAGCGTCGCGTCCGTAAGGATTTGTGGATGATCCGCCAAGCCCTCTACTCCAATCGATGGCAACCGCCCCAGACGACTCCGTATGCCCGGTCTGGCTCGGACGCGCATCGGTCACCAGCCGCCAACTGCACCTTGTCGCAGACCCCAACCTCTCTTAGATTAGGCATTTGAAACTCCCTATCCAGATGGGCACGGCCCTGTCTGCGGTCGTGCTCGACCTTCGCTGCAAGGATTCCGATCATTCATACGCCCGATCTTGCCTACCAGCAGTGCGTTTCGCCTCGGTGCGGAACGAAGTGTGGCCTCGACGAGGTTCGGGTTGCCTGCCCAACGTGCGGGAACCTCTTGGACGTGAGCTACGACTGGGATCGGCTCGCCGTGCCCAGTTCGCTCCGCGCTTTCGAGGACCTCTGGTCCTCCCGCTCCGACCCGCATTGCTTCAGCGGCGTCTGGCGGTTCCACAGCCTTCTCCCCTTTGCCCCGCGGGACAAGTGCGTCACGATCGGCGAGGGGCAAACGCTTTTGCAGCCCTCGGACTGCGTGGCCCGCTATGTAGGAATGCAGCCCGGCCGGCTGTTCCTTGCAGTACGAAGGAATGAATCCCTCGGGTAGTTTCAAAGACAACGGCATGTCGGCGGCCTTCACCCATGCGCGGACGATCGGAGCCACGCGCGCGGCCTGCGCGTCGACCGGCAACACCAGCGCCTCGCTCGCCGTATACTGCTCCGTGACGCGGCTGATGAAAGCGGTGATCTTCGTCGGCTCCGGAAAGATCGCCTATGGCAAGCTCTCCCAGGCACTCGACTACGGTGCGCTGACCGTGCAGATCGCCGGCGATTTCGACGACGCCATGGCCCGGGTGCAGGAAGTGAGCCGCGAATTGGGAATCTACCTGGTCAATAGCGTCAATCCGTTCCGCTTGGAAGGCCAGAAGACGATCATGTATCGCGTGCTTGAGGCGCTGCGATGGGAAGTGCCCGATTGGATCGTCGTACCCGGCGGAAACCTCGGCAATTCCAGCGCGTTCGGTAAGGCATTCCTCGAACTCCAGCGTCTGGGCCTCATTCGCGCGTGCCGCGCCTGGCGGTCATCAACGCCGCGGGTGCAAATACCCTCTACCAGCTCGTGGAGAAATGCGGGCTGCGATGGAACGGCGGACAGCCCAACGAGTCCAGCATCCGTGATTTCTACGCCGAAATGGATGCCTCCCAGCGTCGCGCCAAAACCATTGCGAGTGCCATCGAGATCAACCGGCCGGTCAACCTCACCAAGTGCCTCCGCGCCTGGAAGTGTGCAACGGTGTGGTCCGCGAGGTCGCCGACCAGGAGATCCTCGACGCCAAAGCGCAGGTGGGAGCCGGCGGTCTGGGATGCGAGCCGGCCAGCGCCGCCAGCGTGGCCGGCGCCAAACTGCTGGTGTCGGAAGGAGTGATCGGACCCGACGAGCGCGTGGTCTGCATCCTCACCGGGCACCAGCTCAAAGACCCCGATGCCACCGTCGCCTACCACACGACCGACCAGGACCTCTTCAACAAGGTGCTCGGCAGCCGCGGTGTTCGCCGTGCGGCCTTTGCGAACCGGGCCGTAGCGGTTTCCAACCGACTAGACGAGATCATCAAGGCCATACAACTCTATAGCTGACGCGCCGCAACCGCGGCAAAGCTCAAACGCTCCGTCGCCGCTCGCCCGCGCCCGACAGGGTTCTCGCGGCCGCCCCGATGCCCATCGGCCGCCGCGAAGCGACGGGTAACCCGTCCCCCGTTGTACCCGACCAGGAGGAAGATGTGACCCCGATTCGGATCGCGATTCACGGAGCTGCCGGCCGCATGGGCCAACGCCTGATTGCCTTGGGAAAGGCCGATCCGGGCCTCTCGATCGTAGCCGCCCTGGAGAATCCCGGGCATGCCCGGCTGGGTGACGATGCGGGCGTGGTGGCCGGCATCGGACCGATCGGGGTGATGCTTTCTGCCGCGCTCGAAGGCCCCGTCGACGTCGTCATCGATTTCTCCGTCTCCTCCGCGGCCGATCGCATCCTCGATCTCTGCCGCCAGACGCGCTCTTGCCCTCGTGATGGCGACCACGGGACTTGAAGAACCCCAGAAGGCCAGGCTCCGCGAAACCGCCGCCCACATCCCGCTCCTCTGGGCGCCGAGCATGAGCCTCACCGTAAACCTTGCCATGAAACTCGCCGAGACCGCCGCCCGCGCCCTGGCCGATAAGGATGCCGACGTGGAAATCCTCGAGCGGCATCATCGCTTCAAGGAAGACGCGCCCAGCGGAACCGCCTTGCGCTTCGGCCAGATCATCGCCGACGCCATGGGGCAATCCGTCCACCGTCACGGCCGCGAAGGCCGACCCGGCCCTCGACCCCATGGAGAAATCGGCTACCACGCCGTGCGCACCGGCGACAATCCGGGGGAACACACGATCGTCTTCGGGCTGCTGGGAGAGACCTTGGAGCTTACCGTCCGCGCCAGTAATCGCGACTGCTACGCCTCAGGCGCGCTGGCCGCCGCCAGGTTCCTTGCCGGCAGGAAACCCGGACTCTACGGAATGAATGACGTTCTGGGGTTCTAGCATGGACGGTCGCCACGCCGCGGCCGCGAATCAACCGCTTGGCAAAAGGAGAATGCGATGGCGCCACGGGTCATCAGTGCAGGGTTCGCACTCCTCGGGTGGTCGCTCGTCTTGCTGGGCGGCCGATCCTTCGCGGCCGACAAGCCCAACATCGTCATCTTCCTCATCGATGATCTCGGCTACGCCGATGTCGGATTCAATGGCGGCAAGGATATCCGTACGCCGAACATCGACCGGCTCGCCGGGCAAGGGACGGTGCTTGCTTCGCACTACGTGCAGCCGGTGTGTTCGCCCACCCGCGCTGCACTCATGACCGGGCGCTATGCCACGCACACGGGTGTCTACGGCGTCGTGCGCCCGGCTTGACCTGGGGTCTGCCCCTCGAAGAACGCACTCTGCCGCAAGCCTTGCGGGAAGCAGGGTATGCCACCGCGATCTGCGGAAAGTGGCATCTCGGCGAGTTCCAGCCCGCATACACTCCAACCCGCCGCGGCTTCGACCACCAGTATGGTCACATGACCGGAGCCATCGACTACTTCACGCACGTGCGCGACGGAAAACTCGACTGGTATCGCGACGACCGGCCGCTTCAGGAAGAGGGCTATTCCACCCACCTCCTGGCCAAGGAGGCGTGCCGCATCATCCGTGAGAACCCCGCGCCCAAGCCGCTCTTTCTCTACCTGCCGTTCAACGGCGTTCATGCGCCGTTTCAAGTCCCGGAGCAGTACAAGCAGCCGTATGCCGGTCTCAGCGGCCCGCGGCAAACGATCGCCGGAATGCTTTCCGCCGTCGACGAGGCCATCGGGCAAGTCGTCGCCGCACTCGAGGAGAAGGGAATCCTCCAGGACACCCTCGTCCTTTTCTCCAGCGACAACGGCGGGCCCGGTCCGGGGAAAGTATCGATGAACACCCCCTTGCGCGCCGGCAAGGGCACGATCTACGAAGGGGGAATTCGCGCCTGTGCCTTTGCCAGGTGGCCCGGCCGAATTCCCGCGCGTGCAATCGTCAAGGAGCCGATGCACGTCGTCGATTGGTACCCCACGCTTCTGAAACTCGTCGGCGCCCCGCTCCGGCAGAACAACGTGGTCGACGGCCTCGACGTGTGGCCCATGCTCACCCGGGGCGCGAAGGCGCCGCACGAGGCCTTGCTGCTTCCCGGAATGTCGCCGCGACAGGCGGCAATTCGTATGGGCGATTGGAAACTCCTGCTCGGCGCCGGAGAAATCTCCGAACCGGGCGCTAAACCGAAAGCCAAACGCGCTGCCGGCAAGGTCTCCCTCGGCAACGCGATCGACCGGGTCGAGTTGTTCAACCTCGCCGAAGACATCGGCGAAACTCGCGATCTTGCCGCATCACAGCCCGAGAAAACGCAGGCGCTTCGCGCGCGGCTCGAAGCATGGCTCCAAGATGCCGCTCCGCCCGGCGACCGGGGCCAGGCGCCCTACCGCCCCGTGGAAACAGAAAAGAAGCGATGAAGACAAGCAGGGTGACTTGCTTCTGGCCTGCGTCCGCTGGGCGAGGCCGAACCGGCTGGTTCCCTGAGAAAGGCGATCGTTTTCAGCTCCTGCGGTGCAAGCGAGGAGCCGATATCCCCCCGGACCGATCTGCGGAAAGGTTCTGCCATGAAACCAGTCCTCCTCTTCCTTGCTTCCCTCGTGATCGCGCAGCCCGTCGTGCCGCTTGCTGCCGAGGGGCCGAAGCCCGCGCCCAAGCCCAATCTCATCCTCATCCTGGCCGACGATCTCGGCTACGAGACCATCGGCGCCAATGGCGGCACGAGCTACCGCACGCCGGTGCTCGACCGCCTGGCGGCCACCGGCGCGCGTTTCACGCACTGCTACGTGCAGCCGCTGTGCACGCCGACACGCGTCCAGCTGATGACCGGCTTGTCCAACGCGAGGAACTACCTCACCTTCGGCAACATGGACCCGCAGGCGGTCACCTTTGCCAACCTGCTGAAACCCGCCGGCTACGCCACCTGCATCGCCGGCAAGTGGCAGCTTGGCCGCGACCTCGAGCTGCCCAAGAAGTTCGGCTTCGACGAGTACTGCCTCTGGCAGCACACGCGCCGCCCGCCGCGCTACGCGAACCCCGGGCTGGAGATCAACGGCGTCGAAAAGGACTTCACCGGCGGCGAGTATGGTCCCGATCTGGTGAACGAGTACGCCCTGGACTTCATCGCGCGGAACAAAAAGGGCCCCTTCTTCCTCTACTACCCGATGATGCTCACCCACGCGCCCTACCAGCCCACACCCGACAGCACGGCATGGGACCCGCAGCGCGAAAGGCGAAGGCACCGCAAACGACGAGAAGAACTTCGCCGACATGGTGCCAGTACATGGACAAGCTGATCGGCAAACTCGTTGCCAAGCTCGACGCGCTCGGTATTCGCGACAATACGCTGATTCTCTTCGTCGGCGACAATGGCACGGGCAGAGGCACGCGATCGAGGATGGGCGACCGCGTCGTCATCGGCGGCAAGGGCACGACCACCGCGGCCGGGATGCACGTGCCGCTGATCGCAAACTGGCCGGGCAAGCTCGTTACCGGCAAAGTCCACTCCGACCTCGTCGCGAGTACGGACTTTCTGCCGACCCTGCTCGAAGCCGCGCGCGTGATGCCGCCGCCAGGTGCGAAGCTCGATGGCCGCAGCTTCCTTCCCCAACTCCGCGGCGAGAAGGGGCAACCGCGGGATTGGATTTACACCTGGTATTCGCCCCGTCAGTCAAGCGACCTCTCCGTACGCGAATTCGCCTTCAACCGGCGGTTCAAGCTCTACCGCTCCGGCGACTTCTTCGACCTTGGCAAGGACGTGGAAGAGAAACATCCGCTCGCGGTCGCCTCCCTCCAGGGCGAAGCTGCCGCCGCTGCCAAACTGCTCCAAGGCGCGCTGGATCAGTTCAAAGACGCGCGCCCGGCCGAGCTTGATCGCCTGGCAGAGAAAGCGGGACTGGGCAAGGTGAAAGCCCGGCGAAAACGAGCCCGATGAAAAGCCCCTCGCGCGCCAGCGACGCTCCGGGGGCTGCCGGCCGCGTGGTGAGAAGACGTTGGTTCCTGCAAACAAAGGCGCAACTGCGATGAAGCGACGATCCTTCCTTGGTGCTCTCACCGGCGTGGCTGGGGCAGCCGCCTTCGGCGTGCGCGCGGCTTCCCGCGGCGGATCTCGAGAAACCCGCCCCGGCCGCCAGGCGTTCCAGCCGCATCCGCCGCTTCGGCGACGGGCGCGACTGGTTTCTCCAGAATCGTTTCGGCATGTTCGTGCATTGGGGGCTGTACTCGATTCCCGCCTGGCACGAGCAGCACCAATGGCGTGCGCGCGTCCCGCGCGCCGAATTCGTCAAGCTCGCTCGCCAGTGGAACCCCGTCCAGTTCAATCCCGACGCTTGGCTCGATCTGTTGCAGGAGACGGGAATGAAGTATCTCTGCATCACGGCCAAGCATCACGATGGGTTCTGCCTTTGGGATACGAAGCAAACGCCGTTCAATACCATGAACGCGCCGTACAAACGCGACATCATCGCCATGCTCTCCGAAGCGTGCCGGCGGCGCGGCGTGCCGTTGTGCCTTTACTACTCGATTGCCGACTGGAACCACCCCAACTACCCCAACCAGGGCCGCCACCATGAGCTGGAGCCCCAGCCACAGGACTCGCCCGATTGGGACAAGTATCTGGAGTTCCTCAAGGCCCAGGTCCGCGAACTCTGCACCAACTACGGACAACTCGGGGGGTTCTGGTGGGATATGAACGTGCCCGAACACAAAGACCCCTCGATCAATGCCATGATCCGCAAGCTTCAGCCCAATGCGGTCATCAATAACCGCGGTTTCGACGAGGGAGATTTCGGCACCCCGGAACGTGACTACCAGAAGGACGAGGCCGTCGCCTTCGATCGCCCCACCGAGGCCTGCCAGGCGGTGGGCATGGAAAGCTGGGGCTACCGCAAGGATGAGGATTATTACACCGATCGGCACCTCATGCGAAGCATCGATCGCTACCTAACGCGTGACGGCAACTACCTGCTCAACGTGGGACCCAAAGCCGATGGCACGATCCCAGTGGAGTCCTCCGCCATCCTTCGCCGCATCGGTCACTGGTACCGCGCCGTGAAGGAATCGATCGAGAATGTCGAGCCCGCATCGCACCTGACGACCAATCGCGAGGTCATGCTCACGCGCCGCGACCGCGTGCTCTATGTCCACCTCGTCAAGGACCCGGCCGGCGACGGCGTGAAGCTCAAACCCTTGAACGTGGCTCCGCGCCGCGCCACCTTGTTGAACACCGGCAAGCCCGTCGACTTCGTCGTCAACCTCACCCCGGCCGATCACGTCGCACGAAAGCCCTGCCTTCGCCTCATGCATCTGCCGGTCAACGAATGGTCCAATACGGTCCTCGTGGTAAAGCTCGAGTTCGACCGCGCGCTGGACGACCTGGTCGAGCCCGCCGCGCCGGGAAGCGGTTCGGAAAAAATCGACGACAGGCAGAAATAGGCTCAGCCGTCCAAGTGGGCGAAGCGTGCCTGGAATGGTCGCGTGCGGACCCGCGGGCGCGGTGAAAGCAATAGACGCGTATCCCGCTCAAAGCCGCGTGGGGAGTCCGAGCACGTTACAAAGCGGCGTCGTGGCGCTCGGCGGCCAGGGCCAGCGCACCGTGAACTACCACCTCCTCGCCGAGGCTCGCGGCGACAATCTGGAAGCGATCCTCCAAGGGCGGAAACACGTAGCGGCGCACGTAGCATCGCAGCGGTTTCAAAAACAACTCCTCGCCCACCAGCGATACTCCGCCTCCCATCACCACCACGTTGGGCGCCAAAAGCGTGATCATCTGCGCAAGTGCCCATCCAATGCCGCGGCACGCGTGATCCAACGCCTCCAACGCCAGCCGGTTGCCGGCCGCGGCGGCGTCGCTGAGAATTCTCGCGTCCAGCCGCTCGAGATGTCCTTGGCACCGCGTGCCCAGATCCTCGGCGTCGGCGTTTCCGGCTCCAACCTCGCTGAGTCGCGCCCGCGCCGCCGCGGCAATGCCCCAGCCGCTGGCCATCGACTCCAGGTCTTGATGGGGCAGAAGGGCCTCCAGACCCGGCCGCAGGTGGCCGATCTCCGCTGCCACGCCGCATCCGCCCGAGTACAACTTCCCCTCGAGGATCAGGGCTCCGCCGATCCCGCTGCCGACGTTGTTGTAGAAGACCACGCGATGTCCTTGCCCTGCCCCCAGCCGGGCCTCCGCCAACCCCGCGCTGTCCGAATCATTGGCCAGCACGGTCGGCCGGCCCAGCGTCCGCTCCGACCACTCGACGAGCGGGAAATTGGTCCAACCCTCGATCTGGTTGCTGAGGATCGCGCGGCCGGACCGGGTATCGACCGGTCCCCCGAATCCGATTCCGATCGACTTGACCTCGTGGCGCTCGATCAGCAGGGCGGCCGCGCCTTCGATCTGCCGGCGAATCTCCCCCGCCCCGCCGCGGGGATCGACCCGCATCCGTACCACTTCCGCAAGTGTGGGGCTCCGGCCGCTGCCGACTCCAAGTTGCAGCTTCGTGCCGCCGATCTCTATGCCTAGATGCAGGGATGGACTCATGGTTCAGGTTTCCGTGGTCATGACGTCTCTGTGCGCCCGGTCGGCGCTCGGCTTGCAGACGGCCCCGCGTCAGGTCCAGCCGCTGAACCAGCACGAGACCCGCCGCAAAAAACACGAGCAAACTCACGCTCGCCAGGCGTGCATTCTGGCAAAGCCAATAGATCGCTGCAAATTGCGCGGGTCCCAGAAAGCTGGCTGCCTTGCCGGAAAGATTGAAGAAGCCGAAAAACTCACCGGCACGGCTGCGGGGGGTTAACGTGGCCATCATCGCGCGGCTCACCGACTGAGTGCCGCCGAGCACGAGGGCCAGGATCGCGCCCATCACCCAAAATTCCGCTTTGTGCTCGACAAACATAATCGCCACCACCAGCCCGGCCCATACCAGAAGGCAGGCGAGTAACGTCGGTTTCTGCCCCCAACGGTCGGAGAGAAAGCCGACGGCGAGCGCTCCCGGGTAGCGCGATGCACTGAATCATCAGCACGAGTAAGAACAGTTCGACCACCGAGAATTGCAGTTCCTTGCTGGCCACCGTCGTGGCTTGCGTGATCACCGTTTGCATTCCGTCGTTGTAGAACAGGTAGGCCACGAGAAAAAGGGTGAGGATCGGAAACAACCGGACGTTTCTTGAGCGTCCGCCCTACCTCCTCTACGGCCTCGATCACCGCGCGGCCCATCGGCTGCCGCGTCACGGCTGCCGGCCCGCGGTCGCGAAGCACGACGAGCGCGGGGCAGCGAAAACAGGCCCCACCACAGTCCCATGATCAGGATTCCCGCGCGGTCCTGGGCCGCGGCCGTGTCGAGCCCCAGGCGCGACGAGGCTAACACGAGCATTCCCGCCAATACCAGGGGGATCGATCCGCCGAGGTAGCCCAGTGCGAACCCAAAGGCCGAAACCCGGTTCATCGTCCGCTCGTCGGCGATCTCTTCCAGAAAACCGTTGTAGGGCACCAGCGACAAGTCAAACAAAAAATTCGTGGCCGCCAACAGCACCGCGATCGCCCAGCGCTGGTCGGAGGGAAGGCAGCCCAGGAGCAGGGCGCAGAAAGCTCCCCCGAGTGCCGTTGCGGCCAGCCATTGTCGCTTGCTGCGGTGCAGATCGGCCAGTGCTCCCACGATCGGCGACACCATCGCCACCAGAAGCATCGCCACGGCGATCGAGCCGGCGTAGATCGTCGGGCCAAGCTCCCCCGGAAACACAACCTCCTGCACGTAGTGCATGAGGATCGTGATGAGAATCGTCGAATACGCGCTGTTCGCCCAATCGTAAAAGGCCCAGGCCAATACCTCGGTGCGGCGGCTGAAACGCCCGGTTGCGACGCCGCTCGAAAGCGTCATGGAGTCCGCCTTTTCCCGTTCACGCAAGCGCTCCTCGCCGGCGGAGAAAGGTCCGTTGCCGGCCTCATGCACTCTCTGCGCCGTTGAGCTGATGGACGGCGGCGGCCGTATCGCAGCAAGATGACGCGTTCCCCATAGCCAGAACAGCCCGCCCAGAACGGCGAATGCCGAAACCGCCACAAAGCCCGTGGTCAGTCCGTAACGGTCGGCGATCGCGCCCACGATCGGCGGTGAAAAGGCGTCGCCAAAGAGGTGGATGACGAGGATGTTCGCCGCAAACGCCGTGGCGCGCATCGAAGGGTGCACCACGTTGGCCAGGATCGTGTTCGTCGGACCCGTGTTGAAGAACAGGAAGAAGACGGCCGTGAAGATGAAGATCCACGAGGCGGGGAAAGGGACCACGAGGAACAGGAGAATTGCCGGACCGCTGACCAGAAGCCCCACCGCCGAGACGAGAAAGTACGAGCTCGGAAAGCGGTTGCGCAGGGCGTCCCCCGCCCATCCGCCGGCCAGCGTCCCCACCAATCCGCCCCCTGCGGTGATGATCCCGAAAACGACGATCGGCTCCAGTCCGAAAAGCGGCTCGACCTTCTTCAACTCCAGATAAGCCTTCATCCAGAAGGCCAACGCGCCAATGGCGAAGGTCATCGCCGTCATCCCGAGCGAGTCCAGCACGTAGGAAGGAGTGCGCAGAAGAGCGCTAAGTAATCGCGGGCCGTGGTCCGCCGCGGAGGTCCGCTCACCGCATCGGCGGCCCCCGGCGGCGGATCGCGCATCCGCAACGCCCAAAGCCCCAGAAGCACCCCGGGGGGCACGACCACGTAGAACGCCCACCGCCAGTCGGCCAGCTTCGCCACCATGCCGCCCAACGCGTATCCCAGCGCACCGCCGCACGGAATCGCCACGTAGAACCACGACATCACTTGCCCGCGCTTCGACCGCGGGAAGAGATCGGACAAAAGCGCGGGCGCGACTGGCCCGTAGGCCCCTTCCCCAATGCCGACGAAGCAGCGAGTGACCAGCAGCATGACGAAGGTCAACGCCAAGCCGCTGGCTCCGCTCGCCAGGCTCCAGAGAAGCACCCCGATCGCAATCAACAACCACCTGCGGTAGCGCTCCGCCAACCAGCCGAACAGCGGCACCGCGGCCATGTAGGAAAAAAGGAAGGCCGTGGACAATAGCCCCATCTTCGACATCGCGTTGGGGTCGTCCGCGGCCAATAGCGAGTGGCGAATCTCAGGCTCGACCGCCGCCAGCACTTGGCGGTCGATATAGTTGAATAGATTCACCAGCAGCAGTACTGCCAGGGCTTGATTCGCGCCCGGAAGCGTACGCTCTCCGACCGGAGCCCGGGAATCCGCGGTCGACGGGCATCTGGCCTCAGGCGTGCTTGCGTTCATTCGCGTGGTCGGAATCCTCATGACGCCGCAGCGGCGCGAAAACCGGAAAGCCAGTCGCGCTGGCTACAGCTCCTTGATCCGGAGATTGCGGAAATCTACGCGGTAAGTGTGCCCCAAGAGCCCCAGATATCCCTTCTCCCGCGCCAGACCGGGATGCTCGTGGCCGTCCATGGTCTTCTCATCCGCCTTCGGCAAATCGGCGTCGACAATCACCGATCCGTTGAGCGTGATGCGAACGTGCCGACCCTTCAGGAAGATTTCCTGCGAGTTCCACTGCCCCACCGGCTTCAGTAGGCCCGTCTTCGCCGGAATCACGCCGTAAATCGACCCGTGGTACTGATAAGGCTGGAGCTTGGCATACATGGGGTGGCCGTCGTCGAGAATTTGGCTTTCCATGCCCACGTACGCGGGGTCACCCTCCATGGGAGTGCGCAGACCGATCCCGCTATTCGAGCCGGGCTCCATCTTGAACTCGAAACGGAAAATGAAGTCGCCATACTCCTTCGTCGTATACAGAATCCCGCCGCGCTCTCGCGGCCGTACGATTGCCCCCTCCTCGACGCGGTGATTCTTCACGTCCCCCTGCCAGCCTTCCAACGTCTTTCCGTCGAACAGGCTCACGAATCCCTCCTCGGCCTCCGCGGGAACCGACTTGGCAGTAGGCTTGGGTTTTTCCTGGGCCGAGAGCAACGCACAAATCCCGAGCACCAGCACGGCGGCAAGACAAATCCGGCGAATCATGGCGTATTCCTCCGAGCATGGAAGGGAAACCTGCCTCCCCACGTCAAGGCACAAGGTTCTGGGATCGGCTCCAAGTGCCTATCCAGAAACCACCGCGGCGGTCCTGTGCGGTCCATCGCCGACGGCGCCGCAGACAGTTCCAAGATCGGCTCCAGAACCGCGTCCATTGTGCCCAACTTGGCCGGTCCAGTCAACGGAGCCTTTGCCGCTGTGCCTCGCGGAGCTCTTCGGTGGCGCATCGAACAGAATTTCGGCCCGCACATGCTGCAATAGCGCTGGTCTGCGGTCTCGCTCGACGAAATCGTCTCCTCACGCATGCGCCGCGCGGTCTGGGGGTCGAGCGCCAGACGGAATTGGGCTTCCCAATCGAAGGCGAAACGCGCCTGCGCCAACGCGTCGTCGCGGTCGCGCGCCTGAGGCCGATGCCGGGCGACGTCGGCCGCATGGGCGGCGATCTTGTAGGCAATCACCCCCTGCCGCACGTCGTCCAGGTTCGGCAGACCCAGATGCTCCTTGGGCGTCACGTAACAGAGCATCGAGGCCCCGTACCAAGCCGCCATCGCCGCCCCGATCGCGCTGGTAATGTGGTCGTAACCGGGGGCGACGTCGGTGACCACCGGTCCGAGAAGATAGAACGGCGCTTCGTGGCACCACAGCCTTTGCCGCTCAACGTTCATCTCGATCTGGTCCATGGGAATGTGCCCCGGCCCCTCAATCATCACCTGGCAACCTCGTTGCCAGGCGCGGAGGGTCAGATCCCCCATCACGCGCAGTTCGGCAAACTGCGCTTCGTCGCTCGCATCGGCCAGGCAACCCGGCCGCAAACCATCTCCAAGGCTCCAGGTAACATCGTATGCCCGGAGAATGTCGCACAGATCGTCGAAGTGCGTATAGAACGGATTCTCCGCGCCCCGCGCCACCATCCATTTGGCCACCAGGGAGCCGCCCCGGCTGACGATCCCCGTCACGCGCTTCTCCGTGAGCGGAAGGTGCTCCGCCAGATAGCGCGCAGTGGATCGTCATATAATCCACCCCCTGCTGCGCCTGCGATTGCACCGCCTCCAGGAAATCCTTCGGCTCCATATCGACGAAGTCTTCCAGGTGCTCGGCCACCTCGTAGATCGGCACCGTCCCCACCGGCACCGGCGAGGCGTCGATGATCCGCTGCCGAATCGCCGTGATCTCTGCACCGGTCGACAAATCCATCACCGTGTCCGCGCCGAACTCGATCGCCGCGCGAACCTTCTTCAATTCGCACTCACTGTCGCTGCTTACCGCGGAATTACCCAGATTCGCATTGATCTTCGTCCGAGCCGCAATCCCGATCCCGATCGCCTGTAGCCCCCTCTCAAGGTGAATCCGGTTCGCCGGAATCACCATTCGGCCCCGGGCTACCTCGCTTCGCACGTACTCCGCGTCAAGCTGCTCGCTCCGCGCGACGGCCTCCATCTCCGCGGTCGTTACGCCGGCGCGCGCTTGTTCAATCTGGGTCAACGGGAGACCTCCCAAGAAGTGTGAGGCGGCCCAGGAGGCCTGCCTCCCCGGCGCCGCCAGTACTGCCCGCAAACCGGTCATCCTACCTCACCACCTGAGGTTGTCAACGCATGTGCCGTGCCGTGGGTGGGCGTTCTCGACCCCTCGGGGGGCTGCACGCTATGATGGACGGACCAACGCCCTGCACTCCTCGGTGAATGCGATGATCCAGTCCCGCTCGGCAATCAAGCTAAGAACCTATCCCAGAACCGCCGCTGGAGCCCTGTGCGGCCGAAGGATTTCAGGGCGGCAGACGGTTCTGGGGTCGGCTCGGATACTGGTTGTCTCGACATGGTTCGGGCTTTCGGCCGTCGGCCTCGTCGCTTGGCCCCCCGCGCATGCCCAACCATCCCAGACGCCCCCAAGACTGGAGGACTTCGCCGATGAAGGAGTTCCCGCAGACCTTGCCTCGGTGCGGGAACTCCTGGTACGCGTGCGGCGCGAACCCCATGAACTCCGCTTGGCGAAAAAGTACGATCGCAATTGGGCCTACTTCGGGGGGCTCTCGCGCATCAATCTGCCCTGGCGCGATGCCGAGGCGATTCGCCTCTCCGTGATCGAACCGCAGAAGCTCCAGATTCACGTCTGGAAGGGCGACCGGGGAGTGACCTGGCGCTATTACCCCGATTTTCACCAGACCTGGGCCGCCTACGCAACAACGCGCTCCGCCGACCAGCCGCGCCCCAACGACGAGACGCTGTGGGCCACCAGCGGCGACCTCTATCGGCGCAGCGGAGTCGGCACCGTCGAACTGCACTACCGCGAAGGTCGCCTGGCATTGCTCCGCGGCGATCTCGTGTTGGCCTGTGTTCCCTTCGACGGTCCTCCGGCCGAAGTCTATCTGGAAGGCGGCGGGTTGCTGCGCGGCCTGGCTGCGGTGCCTTCAACCTGGAAGCCGACCGCCGCGGAAGTGCCCAAACCGCTCCTCGCCAGCAGCCGGCCGGGCGAACTCGACTGGCAAGTGCCCCAGGCCAAGGGCGTGCTGCTCAATCGCACCGCCCAGGGCACCGTAGAACTTGTCGGCGAAGGGAAGCACGTCCACGGTCAGGCCGATCTCGTGCTCGCGGATCCCACTCCCTTGGACATTGTGCTGCAAATCGACCGCGCCGAGGTGGGCACCGGAATCCAACTCGCCGACGAGCAGGGCAGACCCCTTTGCCGCCTTGCACTCGTGCGTCACCGTGAATCGGGCAAGACCGCCTTCGATCTCCTCCATTCGGGCTCGACCGAAACCGAACGATCCTACGATCCCGCGCACCAGCCCGTGCCGTTGGCCGCAGTGCCGCACTGGTTTCGGCTGGTCGCCGGCGCGGGTGTGGTGAAGTGCTTCACCAGTGCCGACGGCGTTTCCTGGAGCCAGGCCGCGCCGACCGCGATTGCCTACGACGGCCGCGTTGCCCGCATCGGGCTGTACTGCCTCGCCGCAGATGCGCAGCGCGATCGCGCTGCGGTCGATTGCGGTCCGCCGTCTCGAGGTTCTGGCCGGCGCGGCCCCCCCGGAACTGATCGCGCGCGTCGACGACTCGCTTGCCCAAAGTGCGTCGCCGGAAGCTTGGATCGCGGAAGTCGCTCGCTCGTGCCCCCCGCGCGTCGACTCGTCCGCCTGGTTGTGCGCCTGCTCCGTGCCGCGCTCACGGGTTCGGCGCAATCGGCCGTGGCCCGAGTGGCCCTCGATCGCCTTGCCCAGTCGGTGCTTGAGGAAGGGGGACCGCCCGATACCCTGCTGCGAGTGATGGACGAAGTGGCGCTGCTCTATGCGCCCGATGACTGGAGCGCGATGGACCGCTTCGTCGAACACAGCGAGCGTCTGGGCCTTGCCCTTGCGCGGCAAGGCTGCCGCACTCCCTTCTCCACGCTGAGCCGCGTCATGCAGCGCTGGCCGATCTGGCATCAGCGGCGCTTACCCGTCTTCTCCGACGTGTTGCTGCGGCATGAACTCACGGAACTGGCCGGCCGCCAGCAGTGGAACGAGCTCCGCGCGGTCTGTACGTGGGTCCGGTTCTGGAACCGCCTCGGTCGACCCCGCGACGGAGAGCAGCCGCCCTGGAGCGCGCACGCCGAGTCGCTTGTCGAGTGGGCCGAAGCCCTCGTGAGCGCCGAAGAACCGCGGCTCGCCGGCGACGTTCCTCCCGCCCGCTCGGGCGACGTCGTCGTCAGCGCCCTGGTCGAGCGTCTCAGCCGCGAGGCATTCAACACCATGGGCGAGGTCCGCGCCGCCGTGGCCAGCGGAGCGTATCGCGACGCCTGCCAGCTTCTCAGCTCGGCGGCCGCTGGCGACCGGCTCGGGCTCCTCCCCGACGCCGAGGATCCCCGGCTTCACGTTTCCATGTCCGTGGCGGCCGAGGCGATGCTGCGCGAAACCGCGGAGCTGCGCCGCGCCATGCAGGAGCATTTCGGCAAGATCGGCCGGCTGCGCATGAACCATGCGGCTGCCGTGGGCGACGCCGCCGCGACCGAGGCCCTGGCGGTCCAGTTCGCCGGTTCCGAACTCGCCGCCGAAGCCCATGGCTGGCTGGGAGACCGTTACCTTTCCGTGGGCCGCTTCCCCTCCGCCGTCCGTCACTATCGGGCTGCATTGACCGATGCCGCAGCCGCCCAGCGCGAAGCCCTCGCCGCGCGGCTGCGACTCTGCGGCGCGACTTCAAGGCCTGCCGGTCGGACGGCCCCTCACAATCCCCATCACGCTGGGCTCGAAAGTATTCTCTCCCGACCAGTTCGAGCAGATGGTCGGCACACTGCTGGCGGCGCGCACGTCGACTTCGGCTTCCGGCGGCGAGGAAGTCGCCGTCGGCCTTCGTCCCGGACGCTACGCGCTCACGCCCTTCGGCGTGATCGAGGGTCGCGATACGCGCCGCCCTCCCGGGCTGCCCGACCGCGGACTCGACTGGGTCGCTCGCGTCCTGGGCGTCTTGGTGACCGACCAGGAAATGCTCGTCAACAACCGGATCGAGCAGGCCGCGATGGGCCTGTTCGACGGCTACGCGCAATGGGTCCAGCGCAGCGTGGCCGACGAGAACCACCAGCGCGGACCGCTTACTCCGGCGCAGCCCGTTGCAGTCGGCCCTCGCCTCTATCTGCGGCGATTGACCAACGGAGGGGCTGAATTGGCGTGCCTTGACCTCAGCGACGGACGAGAGCGATGGACCTATCGACCCGAGGGAGGCTTGGCCTGTGATCCGGTCTTCGTCGGCGCCGAACTTCTCGCGGTGGCAGCTCCTTCGGACCAGGCGAAAACCGCGCTCGTGCTCTCGGCCGTGGATCCCACGACCGGCGCCGTTCGCGAATCGTCCACCCTGGCCGAGTTTCGCACGCCCGGCGCCACCTTGTTCTCCTGCCGGGCCGCGGCCGTTGAGGATCGCATGATCGTCAGCGCGGCCGGTTGTGTGCTGGCGGCAGACGCGTCCGGCCGCGTGCTCTGGGTCCGACGGCAAGTGTGGGTGCCGCCTCGGGGCCAGGAATACTACAATGCCCGCCCTTGGATCGACCAGAATCCATCCTGCTCCTCTGACGACCGACGGACTTGTGTATGCCACGCAGCCCGGCGTGTGGGCCGTCGAGTGCATCGAAAGCGCCTCGGGACGGCTCCGGTGGCGCCGGACGCTCGGCGCATTGGTCCGCCTGGTCGGACTCCACGGCGGCCGACTCATCGCCCTGGCCGGTGACGACCTGGTGGGCATCGCGCCCGCGAGCGGCGAAATCGTCTGGACCCAATCCGTCAAGGACCACCTCGACCTGAAACTTACCGGCGGCCCCGACGCCGTACTGTCAATCCGTCGCGCCGCCCCGACGCGGGGGAAACCGGCGGAACTGGAACTCACTTGGATCGACGCGCAACGCGGCAAGCTCCTCGCTCGCTCGATCGTCGTCTTGGCGAGCGAAGGCGAGTTCGACGTCGGCCCGGTCGTCTCCGCGCCGCGCCAATGGGTCTTCATGGCCAAGGCCCAGGAACCGGCACGTCGCGAGATCCTCGAGCTGGTTCGCACCGGAGACCTGTCGGCCGACGAGGCGATTCCCCTGCCGCGCTAAAGCCGCACCCAGAAGACAACTTCCTCGTCAGTGTGCCACTTCGCGCGTATGCCACTGCTTCGCAGAAGCAGTACTGGCGTGCTTATGTGCTTTCAATCATCAGTAGTTCCGGGTGCGCCGCGTGTGCCACTTCCCTGAACAAGCAGTGTCACGTCGCGCGTATGCCACGTCGCGCGTGTGCCACTGCTTCGCAGAAGCAGTGCTGGCGTGCTCATGTGCTCTCAATCATCAGTAATTTCGGATGCGGCCGCGTGTGCAACTTCCCTGAACAAGCAATGCCACGTCGCGTGTGCCACTTGGAACAAGCAGTGCGGATCGCCGAGGAACCCTAAAAAGCCTATCCCAGAACTGCCGCTGGAGCCCTGTGCGGCCGGAGAAGCGTGGCACCTCCCAAGGTTTTGGGATCGGCTCGAAAACACGACTTCCACGTCTCCCGGCCATCGCATGATGGGCACAAGGTCTGTTTCGCACGGAACAGAGAGGCTACGGCCCTCGACCGTCGCTCGGCAGTCGAAGCAAAACATTTCTCTCCAAGTCATGCCACTGGCGCACGCCCGACGCCTCCTCGCGCTTCGCGAGGTGTCTCAAGTAGAACAGGGTCGGCTCGACGATGTGCTGATTGTTCAAAAAGGGCTCCGTATAGCGGATGGCGCCGAATTTGGTGTGGTTGACATGGTGCTTCTGTCCCACGTGATCGTTCCAGTCCACCCCCTCGGTCAGAAAACCATGCGGGCCGACGTGATGCTTGGCAGCCGCACGGAGGATTACCAATCCGTCCATTTCGTACTCGCGGCTTTCTTGAGGCCGAAGCACTCGGGTGTCCTCGGCGGCCTCGAACAGGGCCAATGCCGCCTCGGCGTTCTCCCAAAGGTAGGCCGTGTCCCAGGATTTCTCCATGTAGAGGAGTCCGCGCGTGGCGACTCCGTTGCGGTCCTCGTGCATCTTGAACTGATCCAACCCGCCGTAGGCATTTCTCATAGGCGAAAGCCCGGATCGCGGGGTCCTTCAGCACTCCAGACACTTCCAACAGCGTACGGAAAGCGACGGAATACGCCACATTCTCGTGCGCGTCGTACGTATCGTGATTAATGCTGCCGAAGATCCCTCCGGTACGCATGAAAACCTCGGCCTTCGCGCGAAGCCCGGCACGATAGTCTGCCAAACCTCGCTCCGTGAGACCGGCCTGAAGCTGAAGGATGAAAAGGGAGTCGGCCGAGGACTGCCAGAAGGGGTCGTCTCCGCCGTCGGGCGACTTGCGGTAGATTTTCCCTTCCGGCGTCGTGCGGCGAGGGAACCAACCGTTGGGAACCGATTCGACGTGGTCACGGATCCACGCGCCAGCGCAACGCCGCCTCTTGCATCCTCTTCGACCGTGGGTCGGCCGGCAGATCATCGGCAAATCGAAGCAACTGGACTCCGATCTTGGCCATCGAGCCCGGACAGAACCAATCGCGGTTATGCTTGTAGTTGAGGCAGAACGTACCGGAAGTCGTTTCCCGATATCCCTGGATAAACCCGGAAGCTTCCAGGAAGCCGCAGTCCAGTACGTGATCGACGACCGCCAATGCCTGCGCTTGCGACTTGCTGTCGCCGAGAAACCTCCCCAAGCTGTGAATCTCCCAGGCTCCACCCACGGCGTTGGCGGCCCACCCCGGCCCCTCCAAATGACCGAAATCGTGCCATCCCATCGCCGCTCCCTCCGGGTCGACGAAGCTTGAGACGGAAACCAGGTGGCCGCGATCATCTCGGCGAAGAGTCTTCGTGAGCGTGAAACGCACCGACTCGCGCCGAACCGACAATGGTCAAGCCGGGATTTTCCGGAACGTAGAAGCCGCGCCGGCCAATTCCCCAGGCTCGGCGGCGAAAACGGCAGCGACTGCCAACGCGTGAAGGGAGATACTGAGCATCGGACATGCCTTTCCGTGTTTCCCAAGGCCTCGCCCGCCAATCTAACCCGGTCGATCGCTAGCGACAACAACCGATCGATCGGCTCTAAGAACTATCCCGGAACCGCCACGGCTGCCCTCCGCGGCCGGAGAATTCAGCAGCGGCACACGGTTCTGGGATCGGCTCTAAGAACCTATCCCGGAACCGCCACGGCTGCCCTCCGCGGCCGAAGAATCGCAGCACCTCCCAAAGGTTCTCGGATCGGCTCTAAGGACTCTTCGACTGCCTTTACCTGGAACCCCTCCGAGGGCGAGTGAAGCTTGACAGTTGTGGGGGGAGCGAGAACAATAGGGCCAGTTTGCCCCGCCCTTGGACCGTCGACCGCACACCGGTCCGCCTTCCGGAACATATTTGGCGCTTTTCTGTTCCTATGAACCCTGCATCTGGCTCGAGTGCGGAATTGCTCGTCGATCCCAGCAGGGCCGGGGTGGCACGCCACGGCCGCGCAATCGCCAGACTGCCGGCTTCAATTCTTCTCAGCGTGCTGCTCGTGGGCGTCGGGGCCGTGCCGCGCGCCGCACGCGCCCAAGGCGAGTGGGAGATGACGCCTCAAAGCCAGCGCGCTTTGGCGCGGGGCCTGGAATGGTTGGCGCGCACTCAAGGGCCGGAAGGCAACTGGCGGTCGAACGACTTGGGATTGGTGAGCACCGGGCTCTTGGCGTTCTTAGCCGATGGCCACCTCCCCGGCCGCGGACGCTTCGGCGTGCCCGCCCAGCGCGCCGCCGATTGTCTGCTGCGCAGCGCGAAACCTTCCGGTCTGCTCAACGTCGCCGAGCCGCGTCGCGGCATGTACAACCATGGCCTCTCGACGTTCGTGCTCGGACAGCTCTATGGAATGCAGGGCGACGCGCGCCTGGGGCCCACGCTGGATCGCGCGTTGAGACTCATCGCCGATACCCAGTGCGGCGACGGAGGATGGGACTATGTGGCCGAGCGCCAGGAGCGCGGCCACGATCTCAGCCTCGCCGTAATGCAGGCCCTGGCCCTGCGCAGCGCCGTCGACAGCGGCTTCGAAGTCCCTCCCCAAGTCGTGCGCATGGCGATCCGTAGCGTACGCGAGCACTACACGCCGCAAGGGTGCCGGCACGACGCCCCGGAAGACGAGCTGCGCAAGCACCCCGGCCGCTTTACCTATCAGAAAGGGGGCGGACAGGCGACCCTCGCCATGGCCGCCGCCGGAGTCGTCTGTCTCCAGGAGTTCGGCCAGTACGACGATTGGCGCATCGCCAAGAACGTCGATGTGATTCTCGCCGAAATCCGTGCCCAATGCGATCCCCAGCGTATGGCCCGCGACCACCGCACGCCTTTCGACGCCTATACTCTCTACTACGTGGCCCAGGCGCTCTACCAGGTCGGCGGCGAGCCGTGGCAGCAAGGCTATCCCCGCCTCCGCGACGCCGTCGTCGCCGGGCAATTGGAAGATGCCAAGAATCCGGAACGCGACGGCATGTGGCAACCCTCGGGTCACGTGCACGGCCGCCCCGGAGAACTCTACATCACCGCCGTGGCCTGCTTTGTGCTGGCGATCCCCAACCGCTACTTGCCGATTCTTCAGGAGGGCAAGATCGACACCCTGCGTACCCAGTTCGGTGCCAAACCGTGATCCGCCGCGCGTTCTTCAGCCCTCCAGGGCCAAAACCCCAGAGCATCCTCCGCCGCGGACGCGGCTCTCCAAGGTGACCTTCCATGTTCCTTGCCCCCTGGTTCGCCATCGCGGGATTGCTCCTGGCCGCAGGGCCGGTGGCGATCCACCTGCTGCATCGCCAGCGGTACCGCGTCGTCGATTGGGCGGCAATGGACTTCCTTCGCCATGCCGTACGCCGCAGTCGCCGCTGGCTGCGGCTCCGCGATCTCGTTCTCATGGCCTTGCGCACCTTGTGCGTCGTTCTCTTCGGCTTGGCGATGGCCCGGCCTTTTCTGGCCCGTGCGCACGTCGCGGCCGGTCCGGACCAACCGGTCCACGCCGTGCTCCTCATCGACAATAGCCTGAGCATGGCCTACGAACAGCCCGGCGGTACCGTCTTGGACGAAGCCAAGGCCCGAGCCCGGGAATACGTCGAGCGGCTCCCGGCGGGAAGCCGGGTCTCCGTCGTGCCGCTCTGCGGCGGCGCGCAGGAACTGGCGCCGCCGCCTACGCCACGCGCGAAGACGCCCTGGAAGCCGTCGCGGCGGTCGAAGTCCGGGATCGGTCGGCAAGCACCGCTGTGGCCGTCGAGTTGGCCAAGGAGTACTGTCGTCGCCTTCCCACTCCGGCTGCCAAGCGCGTCGTCCTCATCTCCGATCAGCAGGAGGCCAATTGGCCCACCTCCTCCCTCCGCGATCAGCTCGCCTCGCTCCCCGCGCCGCTGGAGGTCGTCGAGACCGCGCCCGCCGAACCCGCGAACGCCTGGATCGCCGATTTCCGCTTGCAGGAGGGACTGGCCGACGTCAACACGCCCGCGGTGTTCCTCGGCACGATCCGCTACGTCGGCCACGAGTCGCGAAAGGGCGTGCAGATTGCCCTCGCCGTGGATGGGGCGGTGGTGGCCTCGCAGACCGTAGATCTTGAGCCCGGCCAGGCCCGCGAAGTGCGGTTCCCCCCCTACCGCTTCGAGGTCCCGTTGGAACCGGGTGGCGTGCGATTCGTCGCTGCCGAGCTGTCGATTCCGCACGACCGGCTTCCTGAAGACGATCGCCGCACAATGGCGGTCCCCGTCGCCTCCTCGCTGCCCGTGGTCTTCGTCGACCAGGAAGGCTCCGACGAGGACCCGCAGCGCAACCGGCTGGGCGAGACCTTCCGCCTCCGCCGACTGCTCGCGCCCGTGGTCCTTCGCGCCGCGAAGGAGCCTCCCTTGGTCGACGTCCGTCATCTGAAATTCGATCGCTTGAACCGCGAGACCCTTCGCGACGCGCGACTCGTGGTCATCGCCGGCATCGCGCGCCCCACCGAAGCCCCCCTTGCCCTTCTCCGCCAATACGTCGAGCAAGGCGGGTCCGTGGTGCTGGCCGCGGGCGGAGATTTCGATCCGGCCGCCTGGACTGCCGCGGCCTGGAAGGGCGGCACGGGAGTGCTGCCCGCACCGCTGAAAGACTCGCTGATCGTCCCCCTCTCCGCCGGCGCGTCTGCGCGCCCCTTGCAGTTGGATGTGGCCAGCCTCGTCCACGAGTATTTCCTCCTCGATCAGACGCCCCGCGAGGAGCTCGACGAACTCTATCGCCTCGCGCATTTCCTCAAAGTGGTCGAGGCCGACGTGAGCGCCTCTGCGATCGAACCGCTGGCGCGCTGCGCCGCCTCCGCGGCGTCGCCGCCCCCGCAGCTCCGATGGCTGACCTGGGGAGAGGATCGGCAAAGTATCGACGAACTGCCTCCCGACCAGCGGGCAACGCGCGCCCAGCCGCGAGTCCTCGGCACCTATACCAATGGCGCTCCCTTTCTCGTCGAGCGGGAAATCGGTCGCGGGCGCGTGCTCTTCGTCTCCACGGGGCTGTTTCGCCATTGGAGCACCCTGACTGCCACGAACGCCGTCGTGCTTTTCGATCGCATCTTCCGCTCGCTGCTCGATCGGTCGTTGCCGCGCCGTAATCTTGCCACCACGGACCGGCTGGTGGTGCCGGTCCCCGGCGAGCTCCGCGGGGCGAAGGTCACGCTCGCCGGCCCTGCGGGGAAGGAGCAGTTCCTCTCCGTCGATGCACTCGACGACGACCGCTACGGGATCGTATTGACCGATTTGCCGATGCGCGGACTCTACCGCTTGCGCGCCTCAACGGCCGAGGCGGAACCGCGGCGCCGCGGAGCACCTTTGTTCGAGACGCTCCTCTCCGCCGCGGGCCCCGAGAGCGAGTCCGAGCTTCGCTACCTTACCCCCTCGGAGATCCGCCAACGCCTTGAAGGGGCGGACGTCCGGCTCGACGTTTCCGCCGGATCGATCTCCGGCTCCGCGGCCGAGATCGTTGGCCGCGAGTTGGCCAAGTGGCTCATGGCCGCGGTGCTCGCGTGCCTCGCCGTGGAAATGGTGATCCTCGGCTGGTCCTATCGCGGCCGGGAGCGCGCAGCATGAACCCGGGCCCTTGGATTGCACAGCTTCTGGGCGAGGGGCGCGGCGCCGAGTTGGGCGATTCCCATCTCTCGTTCGCCGCTTCCTGGGCCCACTCCGCCCCCGCCTGGCTGGTCCTGGCCTGCGTGGTCCTGGCGTTCCTCGCCGCGGTGTTCTATGTCCGCTTCCAGCGCGTCGCCCGCGCGACCTCGCGCATCCTCCTCATCGCCTTCCGCGCCGCGCTTCTGTGCTTGCTGGTGTTCATCCTTGCCGAACCCACCCTGACGTTTCGCAGCACCAGCCAACTCCGCCCCCTGCTGTGGCTCCTCTTCGACGGCACCGATAGCATGGCTCTGCGCGACGACTTGCCGCAGTCCGATCGCGCGCCCCTCGCCCAGGCTGTGGGGCCGATCTCGATCGCCGACTCTCCACCGGCCGATTCCAACGGCTCGGGAGCTTCCCGCAACGTGCCGTCGCGCATGGAATACCTCAAAGCCCTCCTCTCGCGACCCGACGACAACCTCATTCAGCGGCTCCAAGAGCGGTTCCGCCTCCGTGCGTTCCTCTTTGACCGCGCCGCCGCGGTCCGCTCGCTCGAAGGCTCGGCCGAAGGCGATCAGCAAATCGTGCCCGCCCACCTGGCTGCTCAATTGACCGCCGACGGCCAGGTTACGGCCATCGGCGCCGCGCTGGCCGACCTGGCGCGCCGCCAGTCCCCGGCCAACCTCGCCGGGGTCGTGGTCTTCAGCGATTTCAACCAGAATGCCGGCATCCCCGCGGTCGAGGCGGCCCGGCGCCTGGGCGTGAATGTCCATGCCGTGGGCATCGGCCCCGCCGACTCCGTCGATCTTGCCGCCGACCTGAAGTGCGCGCCCACGATGAAAAAGGACGAACGCTATCCGCTCGTCGCCACGCTCCGTCAGAGCGGTCTGGACGGGCAGAACGCGCGAGTTCGCTTCTTCGCCTCGGCGCCGACGGGCCCGCCGCAGGACGGTCCGCCAGCCGCCGGCATCTGGCGATTGATCGACCAGCGCGACGTCGTGCTCAGCGAGCCGACGACTGTGGTCGAAGCGAGCTACGTGCCCGCCGCCACCGGCCGCACGGCCTTCCGCGTCGAAGTCGAGCCCTTGGCCGAGGAACTCCTGGTCGAGAACAATCGGGCGGAAACCGAAACGACCGTGCACGACGATTTCTTCCGCCTCCTCTTCGTCGAATACGAGCCCACCTGGGAGTGGCGCTTCGTCAAAGAGGTCTTTCATCGCGACAAGCTCATCGGCACGCGCGGTTTTCGCACCTTCCTCCGTTCGGCCGACCCGCGCGTGCGCCAGACCAATGCGCTGTTCGTTCCCGCCCTGGCTTCGGCCCGAAGCGAGTTCTTCACTCATGACGTGATCCTCTTGGGCGACCTGCCCGCCTCGGCCCTGAGCCGCGATTCTGCGAGATGACGCGGGAATTCGTCGACAAACTGGGGGGAGGGCTGGTCGTGCTCGCCGGCCCGCGCTTCGGACCCGGCCATCTCGCCGCCACGCCACTGGCCGACATGCTCCCCGTGAAGGTCGATCCCGCACTTCGCTCCGCGCCGGCGAGCCGTTCCGGATGCGGCGCACGACCGAGGCCGACCAGTTCGACTTCATGCAACTCGACGCCACTCCGGCCGGAAACGAAAAGGCCTGGCAGAACCTGGGCACCTTGGATTGGTATCAACCGGTCGCTCGGCTTCACCCCATGGCCACAGCCCTCGCCGAACACCCTTTCGACAAGTGCGTCGACGGCAAGACGCCGCAGCCGCTGGTGTCAATCCGGCCGTATGGGCGGGGCGAGGTAGTCTTCCTCGGCTTCAACGAATTGTGGCGACTTCGCCGCCTTTACGGCGAACGCTACTACCGCCAGTTCTGGGGCCAGTTGATCCATCGCCTCGCCTCGCGCCACGCCTTGGGCACTCAGAAGCGGTTCGTCGTCCGCACCGACCGCCGCCAGTACCAGGCCAATGATCCCGTATACCTGTCGGCGGAAGTCTACGACGATAACTTCCAGCCCCTCTCCGAGGACAAGCTCCCCGGCCGCGCGCTCAGCGGCGAGTGGATCCTCCCTGGCGGCCCCGGCTTCCTCGGCCGCGCCCCTCAGCATTCCCGCTTTGCGCGAAGGGCTGTTCGAAACCCGCTTCCCCGCCCTCTCCCCCGGCGAGCACCGCCTCCGCGTCCGCGACCCCGTCACACAGGAAATGACCGAGGTTCGATTCCAGGTCACGAGCGTCTCCGTCGAACGCCAACAGGCCACGCGCAACACCGCGCTGGAACGTGCGCTGGCCGATGCCACCGGCGGCCGTGCCTACGACCTGACCACGGTCCACAAGCTTCCCTCGGAACTGACCGCGGCGGCGAAGGCCGAAACTACGGTGCACGTTGTTCCCCTCTGGAATACCTGGCCAATGTTCGCCCTCGTGGTGCTGGCAATGCTCGGCGAGTGGCTGGGACGAAAGTGGGTGGACCTGCCATGACCCGTCTGCGACAACTCCGCCGAACGCTGCACCATCTCCGCCGTCGGCGCAGCCGCGTGCGCCGCGCGATCGGAACCGCCGGACTCGGGCTTGCCGTGGTCTGGGCCCTTGCATCGGTCTTCCTCGCCGACTGGCTGCTCCAGCTCAACCGCGCCCAGCGCGCGATCGTCATCGCCGCTGCGGCCTTGGCCCTGGTCTGGGCAATCTGGCGCGTCGTAATCCCCTGGTGGTCGCGCCGCGAAACCCTGATCGACGTGGCCCTCCTGGTCGAACGGCAATACGGCATCGACAGTACCGTGGTCGCCGCCCTTCAGTTTGAATCCGCGGAAGCGGCTCGCTGGGGCTCCATTGCCCTGGAACAGGCGACGATCGACGAGGCCGCACAGACCAGCGCTGGGCTCCAGCCTCAACTCGGGCTTCCCGTCGATCCCTTGCGGCGGCGAATGATCCTGCTGGCGGCAACCGTTCTGGTCGCGGGGCTCGCCGCGTGGCGCTATCCCGACCACGCCGCGGTCTTCTTCCGTCGGCTTCTCCTCAGCGGCGATCGCTACCCCACGCGCACCTGGATCGAGCAACTGGCGATCAACGGCCAGCCCGTCGATCTTTCCGCCTCCGGCGTTGAGGTCCGAACCGCGGTGGGCCGGCCCGTCCGCTTGGACCTGGTCGGAAGCGGCGTCTTGCCCGAGGCTGGGGAAGCGGGCTTCGTCGGAGTCGAAGCCGCCTGGCGAATGAGCGTGCCCCTGACGCCCGGCTCCGACGCCGGAGCCTTCTCCGGTGAACTGCCGCGACTGCTCGAAACGGCCGACTGCGGAATTGATCTGGGGGATATGCGGACCGAGACGGTGCGATTGGTGGTCGTGCGCCCGCCCTCGGTCGAACTGGAACTCGATGTCGCGCCGCTTGTCGACGTGCCCTCCGGCGAGAAGGAAGTGCAGACCTTCCGCGGACTGCACCAGGCGACGGTGCCCGAGGGCTCGCGCGTCGCCGTTCGCATCCGGGCTGACAAGCCCCTCCGCCATGCCACCCTCAAGCTCGGCAACGATGAACTGCCTATGCAGCGGGAAAACGGGCGCGGCGGCCCAGAGGGCGAGGTCTGGACGCTGGCTCCCGAGGGCACGCCCCTGGCCTCTCTGGCCGATTCCCTCGCGTTCTCGATCCAGGTCACCGATGTCGATGGCCTGCAACTGCCCTCGCCGCTCGAAGGCCTGATCCGCGCCGAGCCCGACGGCCTTCCGCAGGCCAACGCCTCCGCGCTCACGCAACTCGTGCTTCCCACGGCCCAGCCGCGCATCGCCTTCACCGCGGGCGACGACCATGGCCTGAGCCGGATTTCCGTCGTGGCCCACGTGGTCCGCACCGAAGGCCCACCCGGCCCGAGGATCGAACAGATAGTCTACACCCGCTCCGCCCAGGAGAACCCGCGCCGCAGCGTCGAGGGCACGTGTGCGTTGGGTCTCACGCCGCTCAAGGCGGTCCCGGGCGATCGGATCCAGGTCACGGTCCAGGCCGTCGACTATCGCGGCTCGCGCCAAGGCAAATCCACGGCGAGCGAGCCGCTCCTGCTCGAAGTGACCGATGAACGCGGCATCTATGCCGCCATGGCCGACGCCGATCGCGAGTCGGCCCGTCAATTGGAAACGATGATCCAGCAGCAGATCGACGTGGGGGAAGAAAAATGAAGCGATTCGCCCTGCTGATGCTGATGTTTCTCGCCACTCCGCTGCCGCTTGCCGCCCAAGCGCCCCGGCCGAGGCCGTGGCCCGCCGGCAGGAGGCCCAGAAGCAGGTTCGCGCCTTGGCCCGCGAAATGATCGCCGCAATTCTCGATCTCCAGCTGCGGCGTCTGGAGGAAAACGGCCTTCAGGCCGGTGCGCGTCTACAAGAAACGTCCGCACGATGCGCGACCAGATCGATGCCCTCGTTGAGGCCGAGATGCCCCGCCTGCTGGAACTGCTCGGAGAAATCCAAACCGCCGACGATGCCCAGAAGGGTCTCCGTTTCGGCCGCGCCCGCGAGCAAAGCCGCGCGATCCTCGTCGAGCTCTTGGCCCAGCGCCAGGCCGTGCTCCGCCGGCTTCGCATGGCGGAACTGGCAGCGCAAGCACGCCAGATTCTCCAATCGCAAACCCGGGTCCTTGCCACGACCCAGGGACTCTCCCAGCAGCCGCCCGCCGAACGCGAGCCCCTGGTCCTCGCCGCCGTGGAAGACCAGCGCGACGTCAAGGCCGTGTGGCTGCGTTTTCAGGATACCTTGAAAGACGTCTCGTCCTGGGGCGGTCCGGTGGGAATCGAGGCCGCCAGCGCTCTGGGCCTCGTCGAGAAAGCCCGGCTCACCGTCCAGTTCGACGACGTCACTCGCCGCCTCGAGCAGCAAGCGCTCGCCGACGCCGCAACCCAGCAGCGCTCCGTGATCCGTTCGCTCGAGGAATTGCTCCGCATCATCGAACGCGCTCAGGGACTCGTCGCGGCCGATCGCCAGTCGGCCGTGGGAGAAATCCGCAAGCTGAGCGAGCGTCAGCGGCAACTCCGCGAAGAGGCCAAACGGGCCGACCTGGACGCCAAACAGAGCGAACAACTCGTCAAGGACCAGGGGGAGCTGGCCGACCAGCTCCGCCAACTCGGCAAGGAGGTGCCTCCGTCGACAGGCCTCCAGGAGGCTGAGGCCGCGGCGACTCGAGCCACCGAACGGCTTTTCGAGGACAAAAAGCCCGAGGCGATCGGCGAGCAGGGCAAGGTGCTCGATCACCTGGAAAAGGCCGCGCGCCAACTTGAAGCCTCCCAGACGCCCCAGGACCAGCCCGGCGACCAGGGTCGCCTTGCCCAGGCCACCACAGACCTCGAGGCCGTGCGCGCCGATCTCCAGCGCATCCGCCAGCAGCAGGAAGAAGCGTCGCGCGCCGCCCAAACCGCTCCCGCCAACGCGCGGAAGCAGGAGGAAGCGATTGCCGGTCGCCTCGGTGAGGTGTCCAACAACCGCCGCCTGGGAACTGCCGTCGAAGCGCGGCTGGGCGAAGCCCAGGCTGCGGCACGCCAGGCGGCATCCGTGATGAAGGCGGAAGAGCCGGCCGACCGCCGAAACGCCGCAGCCACGCGCACCGAGCAGGCCATCGAACGCGCGGCAGCGGAGGTTGAGTCGGCGCTGGCCGACGCAAAACGCCAGCAGGCCGCTCCCGATCCTCGCCGGCTGGCCGAAGTCGCCGGCGAGCAGCTCCGGCAGGTTCGCGCCGCACAACAAGCCGTCGAGAAAGCGATGGCCGAGGGCGAAGAGTCGCTCGGCCGCCGGCTCGAGCGTCTCCAGCGCGCGGAAGATGCCGTGCGCAAGGCCGAGGCTGACCAACACCGCGCTGCCGGCCGCCCCGAGGCCGCTCGCGCCCTGGATCTCGTGGCGGAAATCAAGAAGGCTGCCGCCCTCCAGCGCGAAGCCGATCGTGCCGCCGACGCCGCCCAAGAGCCCTCGGGGAGCCCCATCGAAGCGATCGACCGCCAGAAACGCGTGGCCCAAGCCGTGCGCGCGCTGACCAAACAGTCGGCCAACGACGAGCAGCCGCCCTCGGCCGCGGCGACGCCGCCAACCGGCGAGGCCCCCGCGCCCGCCAAGCCCGCCGATCCGCCGCCCGACAAACCGGCCGACAAGCTGGAGCCGGCCGCCCAGAAAATGGCCAACGCCGACACGAAACCCGCGCCCGCCGCGGCCGAACCAGCGAAGGCCGAACCGGCGAAAAAGGAACTTTCCCGAGCCGCCTCGGAACCCGCCGATCCGGTCCAGCAGTCGCTCGACCGCGCTGAGAAATCCGCCGAGAATGCCGCCGAATCGCTGCTCGACGGAAAACCGGAACAAGCCGGCCAGGCGCGCACCCAGACGCGCGACGCGCTGGCCGAGGCGCTTCGACACGCGCAATCCACGGCCGACCAGGCACGCCGCAAACCGGCGGCGCCGGTCGGACCGCTGCCGCAGCGCGCGGTGGGCGAAAAAATTGCCGAAGCCCAGGAATTGGCCCAGCCCGATGCCCCCGAGGCCGCCGCCACTCTGGACCAGGCGGCCAAGAGTTCGGCCAAGGCGCAATCCGATCTGGCAACCGGCGAACCGGCCGCCGCCAAGAACCAGGACGATACGGCCGCCTCGCTGGCTGCCGCGGGCCGTCAGATCGAGGAGGCCCGCGACCGCTTGGCACGCGAAGCCGAATCCCGCCTGGCCAAACAGTCCGCCGACGCCGACGCGCTCACCGAGGCTATGATCCCCGCGGATCCGGGCGCGACCGCGGCCGTGCAGCAAGCCGAAAACTTCGCCCGCGATGCGGCTCGACAGGCAAAACCGCTCCCTCAGACCGTGCCCGCCGCCGAGCAGGCCATCCAGGCCGCGCTGGCGCGCGCCATGGCCGAATTGGGTGCCAGAGAGCGGCAACTGGCCCAGGCCTTGGCGGCGGCTGCCGCGCCCGATGCCGGCCAGCCCGAAGCCGGTCCGCCCCAGTCCGGACAGTCGCCCGCAACGCAAGCGTCCTCCCCGCCCAACGGTTCCCCTCAGACCGCTTCGACTCAAGGCGCGGGCCGCTTGCAGGGCGACAGCCCATCCGCCGGCTCAAGCGCCGACGTTCAAGCCGGCCGCAAAGCCGCCCAACAGCCCTGGATCATGGAACTGCCGGCCGAGGTCCGCGCGGCGATTCGCGCCAATAGCCAGCGCCGCCCGCCCCGTGGATATGAAGAGCGTTTGGAGCGATACTTCAAGAATATCGATTAGCAAACCCCGTGCGGCGCATGCGCGCACGACGTCCGATCCAAGTCCCCTCCCTTCAGTTGAGTTGCACGATGACAACCGAACCGAACCGGCCCGAAGACCTGGCCGCCGTGAACCGCTGCCAAGAGGCCTATGAGCGCATGCGAACCGAGCTGGCCAAGGTCATCATCGGCCAGGACAAGGTGATCGAGCAGGTGCTGGTCGCCATTTTTGCGCGCGGGCATGCCCTGCTCGAAGGCGTCCCGGGGTTGGCCAAGACCCTGCTCGTGAGTTCGCTCGCCGAGGCCACTGCACCTCACGTTCAAACGCATCCAGTTCACGCCCGACCTGATGCCCAGCGACGTCACCGGCACCGATATCATTCAGGAGGACGCCGCAGACCGGCCGGCGCGAGTATCGCTTTCTGCCGGCGGCCCGATCTTCGCCAACATGATTCTCGCCGACGAGATCAATCGCACGCCGCCCAAGACCCAGGCCGCCATGCTCGAAGCGATGCAGGAGCGGCAAGTGAGTCGCGGAGGCAAAGTCCATCGCGTGCCCGATCCGTTCTTCGTCCTCGCCACGCAGAATCCTCTGGAACAGGAAGGAACGTATCCGCTTCCCGAGGCGCAGCTCGACCGCTTCCTCCTCTACATCAAGGTCGACTATCCCAGCGGCGCCGAAGAGTGGGAAATCGCCCGGCGCGTCACCACCGGCCAGATCGGCAAGATCGCCCCGATCATGTCCGGCGAAGAGATCCTCGAGTATCAGAGGCTCGTCACGCGCGTCCCCGTCAGCGACCAGGTGCTCGGTTATGCCTGGGCCCTGGTTCGCGCGTCGCGCCCCGGTAGCCATGAGGCCATCGACTTCGTCGACCGTTGGGTGACCTGGGGCGCCGGCCCCCGCGGCGTGCTCACCTGGTCACCTGCGCCAAGGCCCGCGCGATCCTGCACGGCCGCTACCACGCCACGGTCGGCGACGTCCAGGCGGTCGTCCGTCCCGCCCTGCGCCACCGCATCGCCGGCAACTATGCCGCCCAGGCCAACAATCTCACCAGCGACCGGCTGATCGAGATGCTGCTGGAGGCCGTGCATGCCGATCAGCGTTACGAGCGCCCCCCGGCGATCGCCGGCTAGCAAGGAACCTCCCCTCCGACCGCGTGCATTCCTGAAGGAGCGAGCATGGCCAAGAGCGTTCTCTCGCGGTATCTCGACGCCGAGGCGCTGGGACGCATCGCCCACTGCCGCATCGAGCCCCGCGCGCTGGTCGAGGGAAATCTTGCCGGCGCGCACGCCTCGCCCCTCTCGGGCTTCGCTGTCGAGTTCGCCGGCCACCGTCAGTACTATTGGGGCGATGACCCCAAGCACATCGATTGGCGCGTCTATTTCAACCGCCAGCGCTACGTGGTCAAACAGTACGAAATGGAGACCAACTTCGTCTGCCACCTGCTGTTGGACACCAGCGCCTCGATGCGCTACGGCGAAGGGCCCGAGCAGAAACTGGCCTATGCCGCCCGCATGGCCGCCACGCTCGCCTATGCCATCGTCCGTCAGAGCGACAAAGTCTCGCTGGCCACCTTCGACGACACGGTCCGCGCCTTCCTCCCGCCCAGCAATTCCCCGGCGCAGATCGTTCGCATGACCGAGCACCTCGACCAGTCCCGCGCCGAGCACAAGACGCATATGGCCGAATGCGTCAACGAATTGGCCGGCCGCATGAAACGCCGCCAGATCGTCATGATCTTGAGCGACTTCTTCACCGAGCTGGAGCCGCTGGAAGCCGCCTTGCAGCGCTTGCGCTATCAGCATCACGAGGTGGTCCTGTTCCAGATCCTCCACCGCGACGAGCTGCATTTCGCCTTCGACGGCCCCGTGAAATTCGTGGGCTTGGAGATTCCCGAGGAACTCTTGGCCCGCCCCGCCGAGATCCGTCGCACGTATCTGCAATCGCTCGCCCGCTTCCAGGACGAGCTCGAGGCCATCGGCCACCGTAACCGCGTCGAGCGCGTGCTCGTCGAAACCAGCCGCGACCTCGGGCAGATCCTCGCCGACTACTTGAACCACCGCGGCCTGTTGCGCGGCCGATAATCGAGCACCCCTTTCCCACCCCGGAGACATCCCCGTGCAACGTTCCGCCTTTGCCCCGGTGTTGCTCGTCGCGCTTTCGATTCCCGCTTCCTTGCCGGCCGAAGAAGCATTCCGGCCTCTGTTCGACGGCAAGTCGCTGGCCGGCTGGTCCGTCCAGTGCAAGACGGAAGATCGCCCCTGCGCCGAGAAGTTCTGGCGCGTCGACCGCGGTGCGATCCTCGCCGACTCCATGGGCCACAAGGACCACGACTACGTCTGGCTGGTGACCGACGCGGAATTCGGCGATTTCGTCCTCCGCCTTCGCTTCCAGGCCGAGCGCGGAATCCCCGGCAACAGCGGCGTTCAGGTCCGCAGCCGATACGATCGCCAGGCAGGTTACCTCGACGGCCCGCAGATCGACATCAATCCCCCGGGCCCGTGGCGCACCGGAATGATGTGGGATGAAACCCGCGGCGCTCAGGGCTGGCTCTATCCCCGCTTGCCCAAGGGAAAATGGGTCGACGAGTCCATGGCTCCCAAGGGCCTGAAGTTCGTCTATGCCGAGGAAGGCTCCGGATGGAACGACTTCGAAATCTCGGCCCAAGGATTGCGCATCCGCGCGTGGCTCAACGGCGGCCAGGTTACCGACTTCGACGGCACCGGCATTCTCAATGATCCCATCCATCAACAGCGCAAAGTCGGCCGCCAAGGCGCCATCGCGCTCCAGATCCACATTCACGACGAACTGCGGATCCGCTTCAAGGACCTCCGCATCCGCGAAGGCCGCCAGGCCGAAGACGGGAAGTAGCGTCCCGTCCGTGATAGTCTGAGCGTTGAGAGAACGATCCGGCACGCGCGTGCTGCCGCTTCGCGCGTGTGCCACTGCTTCGCAGAAGCAGTGCTGGCGTACTCATGTGCTCTCAATCATCAGTAGTTCCGGATGCGGTCGCGTGTGCCACTTCCCTGAGCAAACAGTGCCACTTCGCGCGTGTGCTACGTCGCACGTGTGCCACTGCTTCGCAGAAGCAGTGCTGGCATACTCTTGTGCTCTCAATCATCAGTAGCCCCGGGTGCCGCCGCGTGGCCTTGGCATCTGGCCACGCGCTTTCGGCTCTGCCTCTACCGCCCCCCAACGTTCCGCGTGTTGTACAGCCTGCGATACGCGCGCGTCTTTTCATTGTCGGGATACCGCTCGTCCGGCCCGTAGGGATAACCGCTCATGCCCGCAAAAGGCAGCGGCTCCACGGTATCGGGATAGGCCGTGTAGAGATCCATGTCCTTGCAGTAGCTGTGCGCCTTGAGCAGGAACGAGCGGCGATGCCCCTCCGGCACCGGTCCAAATGGGTCGGCCGGGAAGCGAAGGGTCAATTCCTCGCCGCGGCCCATGATCACGAAGCAGTCGTCGGCCTTCTGCACCAGTTCGGTCACCTCGCCGTACCGCGTGTAATCCCCCTGCATCAACTTCCAAGGGACCGCGCGGTCCACGTTCCCGTAGTCCAGCAGGTTGGGCAGCCGGCCGTCGGGCGAGTACTCGCGCGGATAACCGAAGTAGTGCAGATCGGCCCCATGCGCCGCGGCTTCGTGCAGCTTCACCTTCCCTGCGCCCTCGTCCATAGCCAGAAACGCCTGATCCCAATAGAGCTCCATGTTGCTCGACAGGCGGAGCTTGCGGTCGGTGGGCAGGAGCTTTCCCGTCAAGTCGAGCGTCATCGTGTGCTGCAGTCCGCCGGGATAGCCCGCTTCGCGGAAAATCTCCACCCACTGGCCCCCTCGCAACACGTGCAGGCTCGGCGCCTTCAGTCGCAGCCCGGCCTGGCTGGCGGCAAAGTTGGTCGACGAGTAGCTGAACTCCACCCACCCGTTGAGCACCAGCACCGGCCGCGCGCCGGATGCCGCGCGCCAAACGACTGCCGAAGTCCATCTCGACGAAGTGCTCGTGCGCGTAGCCGATGAACCGCGCGTCGGGATCCGTTGCCCCCGCATAACGCCGATCGACGCGCCGCAATGCGTCGGTCACGTCGGCCCCGCGGTGATCGACCGCCTTCACCGGCTCGATCTTCTCACGCAGGCAATACACCTCAAACGCCGGCTGCGGCAAACCCACCGCCGCGATTTCATTGGGAAATACCTCGGTTCCCTCGGGATGGTCCACGGCGATCAGCTTCGCCTCGTCCAGGTAGACCACCTCTTCCAGCGGCTCCAGCACTTGCAGTACGTATTCGCCCCCCCGCGCTGCCAGCCGTGGAATCGGAAGGTACTCGGTCGGGTCGGGCGCCGCGTACGCGCCCGGCGCGGCCAGGTAACCCAACCCGCCCACGCCGCCGAAATCAGCCACCAGCACAAACCGCTCTCCGTCCCAGGCAAACAAGTGCGGACACGAGCCACTCTTGCGGTTGTCCTCCGTCGATCTGCACCAGCCGATTCGCGGCCAGTTCCAATTCCGCCTGCAGCGACGGCGTCGGGCCAGAGGATCCGCAACCACTGCACCTCGCTGCTGGGGCCCAAGCCCGCATGGACGCGAAGCGGCGGCATGGCCACGGCCCCCGAGGGCACTCCCACCACGTGTTGCTGGAAGAGCGTATCGGCCTTCACCTCCACGCGCGCCCCGATGGGCGAACGCGGCGAACGCTCGTTGGGTGTCGCCTCCTTGGAGACCTCTCCCACCAGATCGAGCGCCAGGTAGTTTCCTCCCTGCGTGGCGTTCTCACGATCACAGGCGCCTGCCCCATGACCGCCAAGAGCACGTCGCACTTGCCGTCGGCGTTGAAATCGGCGACCACGCAACTGGCGTCTCCCGCCGTCGAAATGGCCGCCAAGAGGTTGCCGCGATCGAGCTCTGCGGCGTCGAGAAAGCGGTTGTTGGGCCAGTCGTTCACCAGCAGCACCGGCCCGCGCGTGCCGTCGCGCCGCTGGGCGTCGCCGATCACCAGGTCCAGATCGCCGTCGTTGTCCATGTCGGCGAATTGCCCGCTCGTGCCCCCCAGGCTTCCCCACCGCACCGTGAACTCCCTGTCGCGCTCGAAACGCATCCCGCCCATATTGCGGTAAAGAGCAAGCTCCTTGCCGAACAGCAGCAGGTCGCGACCGGCCGTCCTTGTTCGGATCGCCCGATGTCGCCGCGCACGCCCCGTCGAAGTCCAATCCCGTCCGCTCCGCGCTCAACCACTGGAACTTGCCCGCGCGGTCGTTGACGCCAAACCATCGGCCGCTTTCCCGCCGCCACGACCAGAAGATCCAGATCGCGGTCGTTATCCAAGTCGTCGTAGACGATCGAGGCCACCGCTGTGTCGGCCAGAGCCAGGCCCGTCTTCTCCGCCAATTCGGCAAAGGTCCCGTCGCGGTTGTTGTTCCACAGCACGCTGGGCGCCGCTTCCTCACCGGCCGTGGCCGGAACCGCTCCGCGGTGCAGCCGCGCATCGAAAGCAGGTCCAGGTCGCCGTCGCTGTCCAGGTCGAGCATCCGCGCACAGCCCGTCAGTGCCGCGTCGGCCGCCGGCGCCGGCACGGAGGCTTTGGCAAAATTGCCCTTGCCGTCGTTCAACATCAGCACGTCGCCTCCGGCACGTCCCAACCACAGATCGAGATCGCCGTCGTTGTCCAGATCGCCCAGCACCGGGCAGACGACTCGGGTTCCTACCGTGGCCCCGGGCGCGAAGCCGCCCTTGGGCTGGCCCAAGAAGATTCGGGCCTCCCCGTCCTTGCCCGTCCCCGTGAGGATCAGGTCCAGATTGCCGTCGCCGTTGAGGTCGCCCACCGCCACGCCCGGAACACGCACCTCACCGCCTTGCCATTTCCACGCCTGAAGCGTCGCATCGAGCTTGCGTACCTCCGGTGAGAAGACCACGCGTGGGGCCTCGCCGTGCAACGTAGGACGCAACGGCAAATTGTTCGCGCCCAAGGCAAGGTAGTACTTGCCCGCGCTGCCGTACGTTTCCTGCACAATGTAAGTCCCCCAGGCCAACTCCCTCGCCTTGAGCTCCTGGAAACGCTTCAAAGCGGTCTGGGCCTTGTCGTGCTGCTGCCGCCGCATATAGATCTGCCCCAGGCGGTAATAGGCCGATACGAAGCCCGGATCGAGCTCGACCGTCTCTTCCAGCTTCTTCAGCCCTTCATCCTGCTGCCCCAGGGCCAACAAGGTCTCGCCGAGCTTGTAGGCCGCGTAAGCGTCCTTGGGATCCCGTTCATACACATGCCGGAAGCACTCCATCGCCTGCTGGTCGTGCTGCCCGATGTGCTGGTAGTAGATCCCCAGCGAGAATCGTGCGGATAGATGATTCGGCTCCGCCTTCAGCACCTGCTCGAAAGCCTCCTTGGCTCGCTTGAGCGACTCGGGGTCCTGCCGGTTCATGCATGCCAGCCCCAGATTGAACCGCGCGGCTTGCCAGTCCGGGAAGACTTTGAGCACGTTCTCGAAAGCTTCGACCGCGCGCCCATAGCTCGTTCCGGTCAGTTGTTCCAGGTGTGCCGCTCCCCGGTTGAAATCCGCCAGGGCCGAAGCCGCTTGGCGGCGGCCGCCGGCGAAGCGGCACCCTTCCCCACGGTCTTCCCCTCGGGCACGGCCGCCCCCGCCACTACCCCCCCGATGAGCAGGGTAAGCGATACCGCAGCCAGAATGATTGCCATGCCCGTTGCTTGCTCTGAGGCATTGAATCCAGTTCGCCGGAGAGACCGACTGCCAGCCATGGGAACCTCGCTTTCAGAGAATGATCCGTCGCCGTCTGACGGAGTTTGCTACAGAACACTACGTTATCCCGGGGCGGACGGTTCCCCCCGCGAGTGTTCCTGGCCCGAAGTGTTTGCCGGGGCCGGGTGGAAGTGGCCACCTCGAAACCCCCATGGCACGGTCACTCCTGCGACTCTCAGCGTATCTCCCCGCCGCTTCCGGCGAAATCCGCTCCCCATCGGCCGGAGAGATTCTCGACCAAAGGGCTGCTGTCAAACACGCGGCATTCGCGCTTGTGTCTTTCCCTCCTCCGCCGCGATAATGCCCCGGCTTTGTTCCTCGAAGGATTCTGCACGGAGGGCCCCCGACATGTTCGCCTGCCTCGATCCAAGGGCTGGTCTTCGAACCTGTCCTGGAACTGCCGCTGGAGCCCTGTGCGGCCGGAAAATCGCAGCACCTCCCAAGGTTCTTGCATCGGCTCTTCGAACCCGTCCTGGAATTGCCGCTGGGACCGTGTGCGGCCGGAGAGCCGTGGCATCTCCCAAGGTTCTTGGATCGGCTCTAAAATCCGCCGCAACTGGATGGCCCGCGTTGGGGCTTGCCATACTCGCGTGGCTCGCCGCCTCCGGACTCGCCCAAGCTGCCGAACCGGCTGCTGCGGTCGCCGAGCGTTTCGACGTGGTCATTGTAGGCGCCACGCCGGGTGGAATCATGGCCGCCGTCGCGACGGCGCGCAACGGCCATACCGCCGCTCGTTCTCGAACGAGGTCGCCATATCGGCGGCCTGCCCGCCAACGGCCTTGGCGCCACCGATATCAGACGCGCGGAGCCACGGGCGGGCTTTTCCTGGAATTCATCTCCCGCATCCGCCGCCACTACCAGGAAACCTACGGTCCCGATTCGTCCCAGCTCCGCCAGTCGAGCGACGGCTACCACTTCGAGCCCCACGTGGCCGAGAAGGTTTTCGAGTCGCTGCTGGCCGAGCATGGCCAACGGATTGTCGTTCGCCGCAGCCGGCAGTTCGACGCCTTGCCCGAGAACGTCAAGTTGGTCCAGGGCAGCCGTCGCCGAAATCACCGTCCTCGACTTGGACGCGGCAAAACCCGAGCGCTATGCTGCCAGCGTCTTCATCGACGCCACCTACGAAGGCGATCTGGCCGCCGCGGCCGGAGTCCCGTATCGCCTCGGCCGCGAAGGGCAAGCCGAGTTCGGCGAGCCCATGGCCGGACAGCTCTATAAACGGTGGGGCGGTCCCATCGGTCCCGGTTCGACGGGCTTGGCCGACAACGCCGTGCAGGCCTACAACTATCGCCTCTGCCTCACCAATCGCGAAGCCGACCGCGCGCCCGATCCCCAAGCCTGCGCATTACCGCCGCGAGGAGTTCGCCTCGCTTGTCGAAGACCTTCGCGCCGAGCGCACCACCGGCCCGCACCGCGGAGAGCTCTTCTGGGACGGCATCGGCCGCGTCGTCAACAGCGTTGCCTTGCCCAACGACAAGATCGACGCCAACAACCAGCACCTTGCCTTCCTCTCCACCGACCTGCCCGAGGAAAACTGGCCCTGGCCCACGTCGAGTTGGCAGTGGCGCGAACAGTTCGCCGCCCGCCTTCGCGACTATAGCTTGGGACTCTTGTGGTTCGTGCAGAACGATCCCGAGGTGCCCGCCGCCCTGCCGCCCGCTGCCGAGAGTGGGGACTGCCCAAGGACGAATATGCCGACAACGGCCATTTTCCCCGCCAGGTCTATGTGCGCGAGGGACGGCGCATCGAGGGAGAATACCTCTTCACCGCGCACGATGCCCTGCCGCTCGGCGAAGGTGCTCGGCCGCCGATCCATGCAACCAGCATTACCGCCAGCCACTACGCGCTGGATTCCCATGCGGTGCGCAAACGCGAACTCGACCGCGTCCACCTCGACGGCTTCTTCAGCTATCCCACCCGTCCCTACACCGTTCCCTACGGCGTGATCGTGCCCAAGAAAGTCGACGGATTGCTCGCTCCCGTCCCCGTCTCCGGCACGCACGTCGGCTTCAGCACGCTCCGCATGGAACCTTGCTGGATGGCCCTCGGCGAGGCGGCGGGCGAGGCCGCCAGCCTCGCCATCCACCAGCGCAAGCCACCCCGCGCGATCGACGTTGCCGCCTTGCAGCGCAGGCTCCTCCGCCACAAGGCGGTGCTGATCCACTTCGACGATGCCCGGCCCGGCGATCCCCACTACGAAGCCCTCCAGTTCTTCGCCCTCCGCTCGTTGCTCCACACCGACCCGTGGAAGGCCCGGCTGGGCGACTTCGTTTCACAATCCGATGCCGCTCGGTGGTTTGCCTCGACCGGCGTGCAACCGCCGGCCGGTTATCGGCCGGGCTCCACGACGCGCGGTCATCTCCTCGACCTGCTTCTGGCTGAAGTCGCCAAGCGGGACGGCGATCGAGTCGAGCGCATCCAAGGCACCCGTTGAACTCACGATGAAAATGAGCGGAGAAAGTCGCGCCGCCCTGCGGGCCCCCCCGGCCCGGCGCCGTATCTTGTTCTATGGTTGAATGTTGTCGAAATGCACCTTCCCCGGGGTTGTTGTCGGAATCTGCCCATGCCATACCGCCTTGCACTACCGCTGTGCCTTGTCCTCGCAACCGCCATGGCCGGATGTCGCCCAGCGCCGTCCCTCATTCCGCCGCCCACGCCCAAAGTCACCGTCAGCCGGCCCCTCGCCCGCGAAGTTACCGACTATGAGGATTTTTCCGGCCGCACCGACGCGGTCGGCAATGTCGACATCCGCGCCCGGGTGACCGGCTACCTGATCAAGGTCGACTTCCAGGAAGGCGACGTCGTCGAGAAGGACACGCTGCTCTACCAGATCGACGCCCGGCCCGTTCCAGGCCGCCCTCGACCAGGCCAAGGGCCAGATCGAGCGGCTGGAGGCCGAGAAGAAACTGCTGGAGATCCAGGTCGACCGCTACCGCAAGCTTGCGGAAAAGGGCGCGGGCAGCCAGCAGCAACTCGATCAGTACACGGCGCAGCAGGCGGAAAACATCGGCGCCTTGAAGGCCGCCCAGGCCCAAGTCGCCATGGCCGATCTGAACCTCGAGTTCACTCGCGTCACCGCCCCGATCACCGGCAAGATCAGCCGCACGCTGATCACCGAGGGGAACCTGGTCACCGCCGATACTACGCTGCTGACCACGATCCGCTCGGTCGATCCGATGTACGCCTACTTCGACATCGAGGAGCCGACCATGCTGCGGATCCAGAAGATGGTCCGCGAGGGCGTCATCCCGGCGAAGAGCATCCGCGACGTCACACGTGGCCATGGGACTGGCCGACGACGTCGAGCGGAAGTTTCCCTTTCACGGGACGCTCGACTTCGTCAACAACACGGTCGATCCGCAGACCGGCACGCTCCAGGTCCGCGGCGTCTTCCCCAATCCCTACACGCCCGGGCGACCGCCGGCGCTGACGCCCGGCGCTTTCGGCCGCGTCCGCCTGCCCATCGGCAAGCCGCACCCGCGTGTTGCTGGTGGCCGAGCAGGCCATCGGCACCGACCAGGGCCAGAAGTTCGTTTATGTCGTCGATCAGGACAACAAGGTCAGCTACCGCCGCGTGAAGCTCGGCCTGCTGTTCGACGGTCTGCAGGCGATCGAAGAGGGACTCGAGGCCGGACGAGCGCGATGGTCGTCGTCGGGCTCCAGCGGGTCCGGCCGGGCGTTCAGGTCGAGGCCGAGGAAGTCGGAAATGTCCAGCCTTGGCCGGTCCGCCGCAGCCGCAGAGCAAGCCCGAGCGCGGAAGCCGCGCCGCGGAAAGACGAGCGACAGTCGCAAGGCCGCCGGCGTCAAGTCGGCAGACGCCGGCCGCCACAGCCCCAGAACGTGACAGGTGGCAGCCTTGATCTCCCGCTTCTTCATCAATCGGCCGATCTTCGCCTCGGTGCTGTCGATCGTCATCGTGCTGGCCGGCGGCGTGGCGGTCCCCACGCTGCCCATCGCCCAGTACCCCAACATCACGCCGCCGACGGTGCAGGTGTCGTGCTCGTATCCCGGGGCCAACGCCCAGGTGGTGGCCGACACCGTGGCCGCGCCGATCGAGCAGCAGGTCAACGGCGTCGAGAACATGCTCTACATGTCGTCGCAATGCACCAACGACGGCGCCTACGTGCTCACCGTGACCTTCGATCTCGGCACCGATCTGAAGATCGCCCTGGTGCAGGTGCAGAACCGCGTGCAGTTGGCCATGCCGCAGATGCCGTCCCAGGTGCAGTTGCAGGGCATCAACATCAAGAAGAAGACGCCCAGCATCCTCATGGCGATGAACCTGTTCTCGCCCGACGGCCGCTACGACACGCTGTACATGTCGAACTACGCCATGCTCCACATCCGCGACGAACTGATGCGGCTGCCCGGCGTGAGCGACGTGACGTTTCTCGGGCGAACGCGACTACGCCATCCGCGCCTGGCTCGATCCGGAGAAGCTGGCGGCGCGAAGCCTCACCGCCAGCGAGGTCGTGTCGGCCGTCAAGGAACAGAACAACCAGGTGGTGGCCGGACAACTCGGCCAGCCGCCCGCCGCGGCCGGCCAGAACTTCCAGCCCACGCTTGTGCGCCCTGGGGCGGCTCGTCGAGCCCGAGCAGTTCGGCCAGATCGTGGTCAAGACCGGCCTGCCGGCGCCGGGCCGCGCCGACGTGCCGGTCGTGCGCCTCCGCGACGTCGCCCGCGATCGAACTGGGCGCTCAGCAGTACGACCAGGCCTGCCTGCTCAACGGCAAGCCCTCGGTCGGCCTGGCGGTCTTCCAGACCCCGACCGCGAACATGCTCGATACGGCCGACGGCGTCCGCCGGAAGATGAAGGAGTTGAAGCTGAGCTTTCCCGAGGGCCTCGACTACGATTTCGGCTTCGACACGACGCCCGTTCATCCGCGAATCGATCTGGGAGGTGCTCAAGACGCTCCGCGACGCGGTGATCCTGGTGGCCATCGTGGTGCTGGTCTTCCTGCAGAACTGGCGCGCGACGATCATCCCCCTGGTGGCCGTGCCCGTGGCCATCGTCGGCACCTTCGCCGCCATGGCGGCCATTGGATTCAGCCTCAACAACCTCTCGCTGTTCGGCCTGGTGCTGGCCATCGGCATCGTGGTCGACGACGCGATCGTCGTCGTGGAGAACGTGGAGCGCTGGCTGGCCGAAGGCCTGCCGCCCAAGGAAGCGGCGATGAAGGCCATGGAGGAGGTCACCGGGCCGGTGATCGCCGTGGCCTTGGTGCTCTGCGCGGTGTTCGTGCCCTGCGCGTTCATCACCGGCATCACGGGCCAGTTCTTCCGCCAGTTCGCCCTGACGATCGCCGTTTCCACGGTGATCTCCGCCTTCAACTCGCTGACGCTCAGCCCGGCCCTGGCCGCTCTGCTGCTCAAGCCGCATGCGGCCAGCACGGACACGCGCCCGGCCGGCCCGGCTGCCTCGGCTGGCTGCGAGTCGTTCGCCGGCGCGGCGTTCGGCCGCGACACGCCGTGGACGACACGGATCGCGTCGCTGTTGCGCTCCTCCCGCTGGCCTTGCTCGCTGGCGCCGGGCCTGATGTGGCACGCGATGCTGCGGCCTTCAACGGGCCTTCGAGTGGTCCACCGGCGTCTATACGCGGATGGTGGGACTGCTCCTGCGCGGCAGCCTGATCGTGCTGCTGCGTCTACGGCGGCCTGCTGGTGCTGACCGCCTGGGGATTTCGTCAAGATGCCCAGCGGGTTCATTCCCGAGCAGGACAAGGGCTACCTGCTGGTCAACGTGCAGTTGCCCGACGGCGCATCGGTCCAGCGCACCCAGCAGGTCGTCGCCCGCATCGACGCCCTGGCCCGGAAGCTGCCCGGCGTCGAACGCGTCATGGCGGTGTCCGGGCAGTCGATCTTGCTCCAGGCCAACGCGCCGAACTTCGGCTCGCTGTTCGTGATCCTCAAGCCGTTCGACCAGCGGCACGGCCGCGCGCTCTCCGACAAGGCCATCGCCAGGCAGCTTGCGCGCGCTCTGCTACCAGCAAATCCCCGAGGCGGCCATCGGCGTCTTCGGCGCTCCGCCGGTCGACGGCCTGGGCACGGCGGGCGGATTCAAGCTGATGGTCGAAGACCGCGGCTCGCAAGGCCCGCAGACCCTTCAGCAAATGACCGACGCCCTGGTCGAACGAGGCAACCACCAGCCCGGACTGCTGGGCCTGTTCACGCTCTTCCGCTCCAACACGCCCCAGCTCTACGTGGACATCGATCGCACGAAGGTGAAGTCGCTGGGCGTGGCCATCAGCGACGTGTTCAACACGCTCCAGGTCTACATGGGTTCGCTCTACGTGAACAACTTCAACCAGTTCGGCCGCTCCTGGCAGGTCGATCTCCAGGCCGAGGGCACGTTCCGCAATCGCGTGCCGGAGGTCGGGAAACTCAAGGTCCGCAACGACAAGGGCCAGATGGTCCCCATGAACACCGTGGCCGCCATCCGCGACGTCCCCGGCCCGGTCATGGTGACCCGCTACAAAATGTTCCCCGCCGCCCCGATCAACGGCAACGTCGCTCCGGGCACCAGTTCCGGGCAGGCGGTGGCCATGATGGACCGCCTGGCCCAGCGAGGAACTGCCCGCGACCATGACGACCGAATGGACCGAGCTGACGTTGCTGCAGAACCTGGCGGGCAACACGGCCATGTACGTCTTCGCCCTGGCCGTGGTGCTGGTGTTCCTCGTGCTGGCCGCGCAGTACGAAAGCTGGTCGCTGCCGCTGGCCGTGATCCTGGTGGTGCCGATGTGCCTGCTTGTGCTCGATCGCCGGCGTGGCCCTGGCGAAGATGGACGTCAATATCTTCACGCAGATCGGCTTCGTGGTCCTGGTGGGCCTGGCCAGCAAGAACGCCATCCTCATCGTGGAGTTCGCCAAGCAGCAGCGCGAAGCCGGGCCGATCGCCGCGCGAGGCGACGCTGGAGGCCTGCCGCCTGCGCCTGCGGCCGATCATCATGACCTCGCTGGCCTTCATCCTGGGCGTCGTGCCGCTGGTGATCGCCGAGGGGGCGGGGGCGGAAATGCGCCGCACGCTGGGCACCGCCGTCTTCAGCGGCATGCTCGGCGTGACGCTCTTCGGGATCTTCCTCACGCCCGTGTTCTTCTACGTCATCGACCGACTCAGCACGAGGAGCTAGCCGTGCTCTCCCGATTCTTCATCCGCCGTCCGATCTTCGCCACGGTGCTCTCGCTGGTCATCGTGCTGGCCGGGTCGCTGGCGGTCCTGTTCCTGCCCATCGCCCAGTACCCCGAGATCACGCCGCCCACGGTGCAGGTGACCGCCAGCTACCCGGGCGCCAACGCGCAATTGGTGCTCGACACGGTGGCCGCGCCGATCGAGCAGCAGGTCAACGGCGTCGAGAACATGCTCTACATGTCGTCGCAATGCACCAACGACGGCGCCTACGTGCTGACGATCACCTTCGCCCTGGGCACCGATCTCAACGTGGCGCAGGTGCTGGTGCAGAACCGCGTGCAGTTGGCCATGCCGGTCATCCCGTCGATCGTGCAGCAGCAGGGCGTGGCCGTGAAGAAGAAGTCGCCCAGCATCATGATGATCGTCAACCTCTTCTCGCAGAAGGACGGCGACGGCGACTACCTGCACGACGACCTCTTCCAATCGAACTACGCCACGATCCAGATCAAGGACGAGCTGCTCCGCCTGCCGGGCGTGGGCGACGTGACGTTCCTCGGGCAGCGCGACTACAGCATGCGGGCCTGGCTCGATCCCGAGCGGCTGGCCGCCCGCAACATGACCGGCCAGCGACGTGGTCAACGCCCTGAACGAGCAGAACGTCCAGGTCGCCGCCGGCCAGATCGGCCAGCAGCCGGTGCCGCCGGGGCAGAACTTCCAGTTGACGATGAGCACGCTCGGGCGGCTGGTCGACGCGGAGCAGTTCGGCGACATCATCCTCAAGACCGGCCAGGCCAAGGCCGACGGCCAGAGCACGCCGGTCGTGCGGCTTCGCGACGTCGCGCGTCTGGAACGCGGCGCCCAGCAGTACGACCAGTCGTGTACGCTGGACACGGAGCCCTCGGTGGCCCTGTCGATCTACCAACTGCCCGGCTCCAACGCCATCAAGACCGCCCAGGCGGTGTACGCCAAGATGGAGGAACTCAAGCCGCGGCTGGAGCAAGAAGGCCTCGAGTACAGCATCGTCTACGACACGACGCCGTTCATCAGCGAGTCGATCGTGGAGGTGCTCAAGACGCTCCGCGACGCCGTGATCCTGGTGGCCATCGTGGTGCTGGTCTTCCTGCAGAACTGGCGTGCGACGATCATCCCGCTGGTCGCCGTGCCCGTGGCCATCGTCGGCACCTTCGCCGCCATGGCGGCGATCGGATTCAGCCTCAACAACCTCTCGCTCTTCGGCCTGGTGCTGGCCATCGGCATCGTGGTCGACGACGCGATCGTCGTCGTGGAGAACGTGGAACGCTGGCTGGCCGAGGGCCTGCCGCCGAAGGAAGCGGCGATGAAGGCCATGGAGGAGGTCACCGGGCCGGTGATCGCCGTGGCCCTGGTGCTGTGCGCGGTGTTCGTGCCCTGCGCGTTCATCACCGGCATCACGGGCCAGTTCTTCCGCCAGTTCGCCCTGACGATCGCCGTTTCGACGGTGATCTCGGCGTTCAACTCGCTGACGCTCAGCCCGGCCCTGGCCGCGCTGCTGCTCAAGCCGCACGGCGCCAAACGCGATCCGCTGACCCGGCTGCTCGATGCGACTGCTCGGCTGGTTCTTCCGGCTGTTCAACTGGGGCTTCACGCAATCGACCGGCCTCTACGTCCGTGCGGTCGGCATGCTGCTCCGCACCAGCGTGATCGCGCTGGTGGTCTACGGCGGCCTGCTCTATCTGACGTACCGCGGATTCGCCATGGCGCCGACCGGGTTCATTCCCGAGCAGGACAAGGGCTACCTGCTGGTCAACGTGCAGTTGCCCGACGGGGCGTCGGTCGCAGCGCACGCAGGCGGTGATGCGGCGGGTCGAGGCCATGGCCCGACGAGACGCCCGGCGTGGCGCACACCGTGGCCATCTCGGGCCAGTCGCTGCTGCTGGGCGCCAACGCGCCGAACTTCGGTTCGATGTACGTGATGCTCGACGAGTTCCACCAGCCGCCGCGGCGCCGAACTGACCGGCAATGCGATCGCCGCCGCCTTGCGCGACCGCTGCGACGACGAGGTTCGCGAGGCCCTGGTCTCGATCTTCGGCGCTCCGCCCGTCGACGGCCTGGGCAACGCCGGCGGCTTCAAACTCATGGTCGAGGACCGCGGCAACCGGGGACTCGGCGATCTCCAGGCCGCGGCCGACAGCGTCGTCGCCGACGGCGAAGCCACGCCGGGATTGCAGGGCGTCTTCACCAGCCTCCGCGCCGACACGCCCTGGCTCTACCTCGACATCGATCGGCTCAAGGCCAAGTCGATGGGCGTGTCGCTCACCGAAGTGTTCAACGCGCTGCAGGTCTATGTGGGCTCGCTCTACGTCAACAACTTCAACGAGTTCGGCCGCTCCTGGCAGGTCAACGTCCAGGCCGACGCGCCGCTTCCGCCGCACCCTGGAAGACGTCATGCAGATCAAGGTCCGCAACAACACGGGCCAGATGGTCCCCTTGAGCACCCTGAGCGGAAGCCGCGACATCAGCGGCCCGGCGATGCTCGTCCGCTACAACATGTACCCCGCGGCGGCGATCAACGGCAACATGGCGCCGGGCACGAGTTCCGGCCAGGCGATCGGGCTGATGGAGCAGATCGCCCGGCGCCAGCAGCAGACGCACCCGGCGCTGGTGTCCGAATGGACCGAGCTGACCTTGATGCAGAACCTGGCCGGCAACACGGCCATGTACGTCTTCGCCCTGGCCGTGGTGCTGGTGTTCCTCGTGCTGGCCGCCCAGTACGAAAGCTGGTCGCTGCCGCTGGCCGTGATCCTCGTGGTGCCGATGTGCCTGTTGTGCTCGATCGCCGGCGTGGCCGTGGCGCAGATGGACGTCAACATCTTCACCCAGATCGGCTTCGTCGTCCTGGTGGGCCTGGCCAGCAAGAACGCCATTCTGATCGTGGAGTTCGCCAAGCAGCAGCGCGAGGCCGGGCCAAGCGCCGCGAGACGCCACCTGGAGGCCTGCCGGCTGCGCCTGCGGCCGATCATGATGACCTCGCTCGCCTTCATCCTCGGCGTCGTGCCGCTGGTGATCGCCGAAGGGGCCGGGGCCGAGATGCGCCGCACGCTGGGCACCGCCGTGTTCAGCGGCATGCTCGGCGTGACGCTCTTCGGCATCTTCCTCACGCCCGTGTTCTTCTACGTCATCGACCGACTCGGGTCGAGGAATCCGCCGGCCTGATCGTTCCCCCGCCGCCGGCCACGGGATGCCCGCCCGCTTTCGATGCAGGTGTCGGTGTGGTCTCACTCGGAAGCGGGTAGCCCTCTGCTCTGCTATCTCACGCGGGTGGCCCCGATAGCTCGCCTATCGGGGTGCCGCAGGCACAGAGAAATTAGCAGCGGCCGCCGTGAGGCACGAATCTTCCCTGCCTTTGTGTCTTCGTGCCTTCGTGGTGACACCTTTCAGTGGGTAGCCCCTCGACGCTTTACAGCCTGAGGGCAGCGATGCCGGACGAGGAGAATCGCTAGCCGCATACTAACCAGACCTATGATAGTCGATGGCTCTGGGACCGTTTGCACTTCGAACGAGGTCGTCAGATGGCCGGTGTTGTCCCAATAGGCATAGGGGATGTCTCCGTTGGGATAGCCGAAGCAAACGGAATCAAGGAAACCCAGGGAGAGGTGAGTTGCTTCATCCGGGACCAGAAAGTGCTGCTGGATCCCCGACGACGTGTATCCGTCACCAATATAGAAACTCTGCGCAAGCATCGGGGCAATCTCTAAGAAGTCCGTCCCGACTGCTGCGAAGTTCAGTCGCGGTGGTTCGTTTCCCGGCGATCTTCTCTGTACCCTTGAGAAAGACGCCGGTCAAAAGAGGAATCGGTCGGAAACGATTCCTGAGATTCCGTCATAGGAGAAGATGTTCGTTCCTCGCGCCGGCCCAGAGCCGGGTGGGCCCTGGGTTCCTCCGTCTGGTCCGACCTGGGGCCACGATGGGCCGGCGGTCAGTGTGCCCGTCACGCTCGTGAAGTGAAGAGAATCTCTTGGTCCCTACCGGAAGCATGATCGAGACGGGGAGGAGTTCGAAGCCCTGTGAAACATATCGCCCGCTGACGATTGCATCGCCCGCGTCCGAAATATCACACCTGGCATCGACGAGCAGGTTCTGATAGACCGCCAGCACTTCAGCTTCTGCTACGGCCGGCATCGCAGAGCAAATCCCGAAAAGAGCTGACGCAAGCAATAGGGCATGCCGCATGATTCACCTCACGTACGATGCGACTTAGCCCCGTGGTTCTCCTTTGCTAACTTACAGCGTAATTGGAATAAATCGGGAAGCAAGTCAGAGACTGTCGCACGCTGCACGTTGCCGAGTCTTTGTCGACGATCTCGTACCACTGCGCACGTGGCCCCGATGGCGCCGACAGGCACAAGAGGTGTTGCCCCGTCAGCGATCAACGCCACAGGAAAAGCGGGTGGCCCCGATAGCTAACCTATCGGGTTGCCGCCAGGCACAAGAGAAGTTGGCAGCGGTTGCCGAGTCGAGGCGCAGATTCTTCCCTGCCTTTGTGTCTTCGTGTCTTTGTGGTGACGCCTTTCAAAAGGTGTCACCACCCGCGTAGGGTTGTCACTAGGCACAAGCGGCCTTGGCAAAAAGTCGGCTACTACCGCGACTTGCCAGCCGGCTTCTTTTTCACTTCGGCTTGCGGCTCAACCGATTCAGGCGCAAACGTCGCCAGGTCGCCCAGCGTGCTCCGCACGCCCTGCGCGGGTATCTCTACCTTCGCGGTCCAGCACACGCCGTTGAGGATCAACACCCTCAGATCGTCGTTCTTCCAGTTGCGGAAGAAATGCGGCATGACGACGCCGAACCCCCGACCGCCGTCTTCACGCTGCACGCCCCAGGCAACGATTTCCTTCTTCGGCGCCTCCGGGGGAAGCATGGTCGTGGCCAACGCCGTAACGTTCGCCGCCGGGCCGTTCTTGCCGAAATAGTTGTTCCAGTAGGGCTCGTCGTCAAAGGTGAAGCCCTTCCAGCCGCGCAGCACCGGGTGGTCGCCGGCCCCGGGCTCGATCGTCGCCGTGCACACCCGCGCCACCGAGCGGTGGTGCTTGCAGCCGGTGGCAAAGTAGCCTCCGAGCCAGCCAAGCAGGGGATGGTCCCCCTCGGCGCTGACGTGCTCGGCGCACAACCCCGTGGCATAGTGTACGCACACCAACCCGCAACCCCGCGCCATGAGCTCGGCCAGATCGGCCTTGATGCGCGGCGGATCGGCCATCGTCTCCGCTGGAAACAGGTCGCCGATGAAGATGATCGTCGACACCTTGCCCAGCCCCGCCTTGTCCTTGGGCCACTCAGTCACCAGCTCGGCGGCAAGGCCCAACGCCCTCGGCGTGCTCGACGAGGTACTTGAGCACCCGAGCCCCGGCAGGCACCTCGTGCGTGCCCACCGGGTGTTTGCTGGGCCCGGCCACGATCAACACTTGCCGCACCTGCTGGTCCGCGGCCCAGGCTTGAGGTGCGCCGGAAATAGTCACAAAGCTCACCGCGCGCTGCTGCCGCGCCAACGTAGAAAAGCGACGAGAGTCGCATCTCGAGTCTCCTTCTGCTCAGGCCAGTTGTCGAAAGACACGTCGGTGTAAGTGTCCACGCCCCCACGTAGACGCGGCGGCTCGCCGCGTCTCTCCCGCCTTCCTTCGGTCGTGCGCACGTCGTCAGACGCGCCGTCTCACCGCTTCTGCCGGTCCACCCCGCGAGACGTGATCGAGCCGACCGATCGGTTTCAACGGGAATCTCACACTTCCAGCTTCCAGGGTGCGCGGTACGACTTGGTCACCAGGGCGTTGGCCTCGGGGTCGTCGAGCGACTTGTTCCGCCGCGGCGTCCCAGCGGATCTTGCGGCCCGTCTCCAGGCGATGTTCATCAGGTGGCCGGGATTGGTGGCAAAGTGGCCCATCTCGACGTCCGCCGGCGAGGGCTTGCGCGTTGCGGACGCAGTCGAGGAAAACTTCCGGCGTGCGCCTTGAGGCTCTCGACGTGGACGTCCTTCGTAAATACGTTCCGCACCGACTCGATCTCTTCGCCCAGCTTCCGCTTGCCGCCGCGCTTCCGACGCGATCGTGTAGCCGCTGCGGTCGAGGATCATCGACGCCTCGCTGCCGTAGAAGCACTTGGCGTGCGACCGCTGCTCCGCGCGGCAACCGCCGCGGAACGTGTACTGCAGCGAGAAGCCCTTCTTGGCCACCGGCCCAGGACCGTACTCGCAAATCCCGTAGAACGTGTCGGGCCACTGCGTGTTCGTTTCCTCGAAGCAGTGGAATCCGCCCATGGCCGTCGCCGAGTCGGGAGCCTTCACGCCCAGGCACCAATGCACGATGTCGTAGTGGTGTACCGCCCAATCCACCTGCCAGCCGCCGGCGTAGTCGAAGAACCAGTAATGGCGTATGTAGCGGTTGGGGTTGTAGGGCACCTTGGGCGAAGGGCCGAGCCAGAAGTCCCAATCCAGCTCCTGGGCGGCTCGCCGTCGGGCGGATTGCCGAAGCCGGGGTACAGGTAGTCGTAAGTCCCAGACCTTCACCTCGGAGATCTCTCCCAGCTTGCCGGCCTGGATCGCTTCGACGGCCTGCCGATAGTGCGGCCAGGTGCGCTGCTGCGTGCCGAGTTGGACGACGCGGTCGTACTTCCGCGCCGCCTGAACCGCGGCCCGCCCTTCGCCGATCGAGGTGCCCAGCGGTTTTTCCACGTACACGTCCTTGCCCGCCTGGCAGGCGTGGATCGTGGCCAGCACGTGCCAGTGGCCGTTGGTGGCCACGATCACCGCATCGATGTCCTTGTTGTCCAGCAGCTGGCGATAGTCGTGATAGGCCGTTACCTTCTCGCCGCCGAATTGCTTCCGCGCCTAGCCCAGACGCGTCGTGTGCAGATCGCAAACCGCGACGATCCTCGCTCCCGCGCAAAGCGAATGGGCGTGGGCCACCGCGCGCCCTTCGCCGCCGCAGCCGATCAGGCCGACGAGGATCGCCTCGTTGGCACTGGATGCCCCGGCAGCGCCGGCCGCAGTCTGGGCTCCCAGGTAGTCGCGTAGCGCCCACGGCCGCGGTGGCCCCAAGGAACGTGCGTCGCGTCGATTCAGTCGCCATGCCAGTGTCCTCCAACGGTGCGGCAGAAATGCGAATCAAGGGCAACGCGCCGTCGCGCTTGCCTGCCCTATTGAACCCCCCGCGACACATGGGGTCAAGCTCGCCCACCAACCTTGCCCACGATCGTCGCCGGGTTTCCTCCTCGCATCGCCGCGATATACTGGTAGGGAACCGATGCGGCGACGCGGCCGCTCCGCGAAAAACCCAAGGTCCCTTGCCCGCGGAGACCGACTCATGGATTCCACCGCTCCTCGCCTCCATTCGGCGGCTGCCGCGTGCCCGCCCTGCCACCTGCGGCGTTTCACCATTGCCGTCGCGTGGCTGGTCGTGGCCGCAAACGCCGCAGTGGGCCGCCCCGCCGAAGCGCTCGAGGAAATCCGCGTTTCACAAGACCGCTCGGGTTTCGTGCTCGCTCCTTCGGGCCGGCCGTTCACTCCCTGGGGCTTCAACTACGATCACGATGCCCAGTCCCGCCTGCTCGAAGAATATTGGCAGGCCGAATGGGCCACGGTCGAGCAGGACTTCCAGGAAATGAAACGGCTCGGAGCCAACCTGGTGCGCATCCACCCGCAGTTGGGCAAGTTCATGCAGTCTGCGGACCAGCCCAACGAACAATCGCTCGCGCGCTTGGCAAAACTGGTCGAATTGGCCGAACGCACTGGCCTTTACCTGGACTTGACCGGGTTGGGCTGCTACCACCGCGCCGAAATTCCCCCTTGGTACGACGGGCTCGACGAGGCCCAGCGCCGGCAAGTCCAGGCCCGTTTCTGGGAAGCAATCGCTCAGCGCTGCGCCCAGCCCGGCAGTCTTCTGCTACGACCTCATGAACGAGCCGGTCGCACCCAATGCGCCCAGAAGCCCGGCAATTGGCTCGTCGGCCCGCCCTTCGGCGGAAAACAGTTCGTGCAGTTCATCTCCCTCGATCCCAAGGACCGCGCTCGCGCCAGGATCGCCCAGCAATGGGTGCAAACGCTGGTTGCCGCCATCCGCCGCCACGACAAGCGGCACTTGATCTCCGTCGGCCTTCTCCCCGGAACTCCCGACCGCGCCGACGCGTGGAGCGGCTTCGACCCCAAACTGCTCGCCGACGACCTTGACTTCTTCTGCGTCCACATGTATCCCGAGAAAGGCCGCGTCGACGAGGCCCTGAAAATCCTCTCTCGCTTTTCCGTCGGCAAGCCGGTCGTCGTCGAGGAGACCTTTCCGCTCAAATGCTCCGGCGCCGACTTGGAGGCCTTCATCGACGCAGGCGGAAAGTATGCATCGGGCTGGGTCGGCTTCTACTGGGGAAAGACGCCTCGATGAACTCCGCGCTTCCAAACAGTTCGGCGACGTGCTCACCGTTGCCTGGCTGGAGCTGTTCGAAAAGAAGAGTAAACAAATGGCAAAACCTTAGCGTCGGCTCACTTGATCCTTGTTCCAGGCTCGAGAGCAGTGGCCATGCTTTTCCGCAATCGCTTGATCCCCGCCGAGTACTCCCGCTTCCTGCCGAGTTGGTCCAGACGCTGGACGGAAGGAATCCCGTGCCACCGTGCACTTCGTCGTCGGAACTGGCCCTCGTTTCGTCGACGAGACGAGCCGGTTGCTTCGCGTCCGGCTCCAGGCCGCCACCTTCGTGCTCTCCGTCGTGGCGTCGCTCGGCTTCGTCGCCAGTCTCTTCATGCGCGACTTTCCCCTGGCTGGTCTGCGCGTCCTCATCCTCGCCGCGCTCGTGTCCTGCTTCTGGGCCCTCAAGTCGGCGCGGCCATTCTCCCTCGTCCAGCTTCGCTCGTTCGAGTTGGGAGTGTTCGGCGCCTTGGCGGTCCAATTGTTGCTGATGATGCACGCGCGGATCGTGGCGTTCGCGCGCTCGGATGACCCGCTCTCGCTCGTGGCGGCCAAACATTCCTATGTAGCGGCTTGCAGCATGTTGATCCTCATCTATGCGGTCCTCATGCCCAACACCTGGAAACGCGCCGCGGCGGTGCTCGTGCCCGCGGCTTTCCTCCCTTACCTGCTCCTCTTCTGGCTGTTCGTTCGAGAACCGGGGGTCGCGGAAGCGCTCCGCGCCGACGGCATGCGCAACCCCATCCCCATCCCATTTCTCGCGGCGATCATTGCCGTCTTCGGCGCGGGTAACCTGAATGCGGTCCGCCGCGATGCCTTCAAGGCGCGCCAGCTCGGTCAGTACCTGCTCCGCAAGAAGCTGGGAGCCGGAGGCATGGGCGAGGTCTACGTCGCCGAGCACCAACTCCTCAAACGTCCTTGCGCCGTCAAGGTGATCAAGCCGGGTAAGACCACCGATGATGCCGTTCTGGCCCGCTTCGAACGCGAGGTGCAGGCTACGGCCCGACTCAGCCATCCCAATACCATCGAGATCTACGACTACGGCCGCTCCGGCGACGGCACCTTCTACTACGTCATGGAACTACTTCCCGGAATGAGCTTGGAGGAGATCGTCAGGGCCCATGGCCCGCTCCCCCCGGCGCGCGGTCCATCTACTCCGCCAGGTGTGCGGCGCTCTGGCCGAAGCCCATGCCAAAGGCCTCATCCATCGCGATATCAAGCCCGCCAACATATTTGCCGCAGAGCGTGGCGGCGTCTACGACGTCGCCAAGCTGCTCGATTTCGGCCTCGTGGGCGAGCAGGCCCAGCAGGACCTGCAACTGACCGCGCCAGGCACCTTCAGTGGCTCGCCCATGTACATGTGCCCGGAACAGACGAAATCGTACCACTCCCTCGACGCACGGAGCGATATCTACTCACTCGGTGCAACGGCATACTGCATGCTCGCGGGCCGGCCGCCTTTCTCCGGCGAGAGCATGTGGGAGATTATCGCCGCCCATGCGCGCGACCCCGCAACACCGCCGTCCGAGCTCAATCCCTCCCTTCCCGAGGACCTCGAGCTGATCGTCATGCGGTGCCTTGCCAAACTGCCCGCCAATCGCTTCCAGGATGCGGCCAGCCTCGACCAGGCACTTTCCGGCTGCAGTTGCGCAGGGCAGTGGACTCCCGCCGATGCCGCTCGCTGGTGGGCCGAACACAGTGCCCTCGCACGCTAAGAACCTATCCCAGAACTGCCGCTGGAGCCCTGTGCGGCCGGAGAAGCGTGGCATCTCCCAAGGTTCTGGGATCGGCTCTAAGACGTACTTGGGCTCGCTCGGGCGTGGCACTGCTTGGAACAAGCAGTGTGAATCGCCGGAAAAAACACCCGTCCTGGCGAACCCCCTGATACGCCAGGCAGTGGGGTCATATACTAGCCAAAGGACTGGGAGGCGGCTGATTGCGGTACGCGGACAGTCCAAGTAGACTATTGACTTGTGGCGCCCGCGGTCGCCTGCCGTGCCAGTGAAACGATTCGGAACGCGACCCAGGAGAAACGCCAGGAACCGATCCCAGAATCGCCCGGGGCAGACCTCCTTCTGGGACCGGCTCAAAGAACCAATGCCAGAACTGCCAGAGAATCCTTCCACGGCCGAAGAATCCGCCAGCGGCAAATGGTTCTGGCATCGGCACTAACTATGCCGGAACCGCCATGCCGAGCCTCTGCGGCCAAAGAATTCCGGAGCGGCACACGTTCTGGCATCGGCTCAAAGAACCCCACCCGACCAACGGAGGAATGAGGCTGTAAGCGTGGTACGATCGCCGATAGACGTCGTACGTGCCCAGCCAATTCCTTCACCCACCCAAGTGAATTGGTCCAGACCTCAGTGATTGCGTGCCGGACCGCTGCGTTGCTGCTGAAACTCGCAAAGCGTACCTGAGGCGATTTGCGCGGTGCTTCCACGTGATGCAACCGATGCCCCCGTGACCCTGGCCGTCTCCAAACAGGTTCCTGTCGGTTTGCGGCACCTCGCACTCGTTTCGGGTACACTAAAAGGTGAGAAAGTGACCCTCACGAAATTTGGCCCCGGTATCCCAATCCGAGTCGTCGCGCTCAAATAACGGCGCTCCGCTCGGTACGGCGCGAATGCGCCCGTTTGCCTACGATTCCCCCACTCAATCCAACCCTGTCCATTTCCTTCCAAGGACGAATTCCCCATGGCGATCGAATCCGGAAACATGCTGCGAAAGGTCTCCAACGAGGGCGTGGGCTACTCGGTGGTGGGCCTGAACGACGTGCGTCACGTGTTCGCCGCCGCCGTGCCGCGTCGCGGCAAGACGCTGGAGGAGCAGGCGGAAGACGCCCTGCGCACCATCGAGGCCGTGATCGACGAGGAAGGAACCCGGGGCTCGATTGTCCATCAGGCGGTGTTCCTGTGCCGATTTCCGCCAGGCCGAGGCCTGTCGGCGAATGATCCACGACTTCTACGGCAACCGACCTGCCCGCCACCACCTACATTCCCCAGCCGCCGTGCGACGGCAAGTTGGTCACGATCGAGGCCCTCGGCGTCGGCCAGCGCGACGACGACGTCCAGATCGACCGCATCAGCGAACAACTGGTGATCGCCTCGCACAACGGCATCTCCTGGTGCCATTGCGCCCAGGTCATGCCCGATTCCGATGCCCCACGCGTCTACGACCGCTCGATCAGTGCGCCTGTTCGCCATGAAGTCGCGCTTGCGGCGCGTGGGAATTCGCTTCGATCAGGTGATCCGCACCTGGCTCTACTTGGGCGACATCGTCGGCGCGGAAGGGTCGATACCCAGCGCTACAAGGAGCTCAACCGCGCCCGTACGCGACTTCTTCGACGGAATCCCCTTCCTCGCCGACCGGCTCCCGGCCAGCTACCGCGGCGACGTCTACCCCGCGAGCACCGGGAATCGGCACCGACGGGCGGGGCTGGTGATGAGCTGCATCGCCCTGGCGACCGATCGCAAGGACATCGTCGCCGTTCCGCTGGAAAACCCCCGGCAGACGTCGGCCTTCGACTACGCCCAACACTACAGCCCGCAAGAGTCCGAAGTTCTCCCGCGCCATGGCCCTCTCCTGCGGCAACTACGCGACGTTCTTCATCTCCGGCACGGCGAGCATCACCCAGTCGGAGACGCGCCACGTCGGCGATGCCGCCGATGCCAGACGCGAGGAAACCCTGGACAACATCGAAGCCCTGATCGCCGAGGACAAACTGGCCCGCCACGGCCTCCCCGGCCTGGGCACCACGCTGGACAATCTCGGCTTCGTCCGCGTCTACATCAAGCGGCGCGAGGATTACGAGGCCGTCCGCGCCGTCTGCGAGCCAGCGCCTGGGCGAACTGCCCGCGGTGTACGCCATCGCCGACGTCTGCCGGCCGGAACTGTTGGTGGAGATCGAAGGCATCGCTTTCTCCCAACTCCGCGGCACCTGATCGCAACCGTTTAGGGGTAAACAGGTAACCGTTCACAGGGCAAACGCGTAGAAGCGGCGTCTCGCCGCTTCAAAATGCTTGCCCATTACCCACGAGCGCGTGGGAAACGCAGCCGCTCAGCGTGGCGATCCCAGGGTGTGAACGCTTACTCACAACAGCCGCGTGACCGAATAGATGGACCTGTCCCCTTCGCTTCCCTCCAAGAACCATCGGTTCTACTTCTTCGACAGGCAAAGGCTCTCTCTCATGACACAGGATAGGTCTCCTCGCGCGCGCTTCCTCTTCCGCTCCGGCGTCCTGGTCGCGATCGCGATGGCGCTCGCCGTTTCTTCTGGCCAATCGCATGCCGGGGAGCCAGACTTCCGCACTCTCGACATGAAGCCGGTCGCCAATATGGACTGGCGCGACGAGGTGTGGGGCGACGGCAAGGGCGGCTGGACCGACCAAGGCGACAACGACCTCCGCGAGATCGCGCGTCGGCCGCGAGAGCTTCTGGGCGTTCCCTTCGAGCTGATCGATCCCGGCCGCCAACGGCGGCAAGGCCGTGCTCACCCTCGGCTCGAAGAAGTTTCCCGCCGGCCCCTCCAGCGCCCGGCCTGCCCTGGGGCGGCAAGGCTCGGAGCCTCTACTTCCTCCACGCTGCCGCCTGGTCGGGCGGCCACATGGCCACCTACGTCGTCCACTATGCCGACGGTTCGCGCGCCGAAATCCCCATCCGCGACAAAGAAGAAATCATGAACTGGTGGTATCCGACGCACGGCCCGAAGTATCGCGCGGCGGTGCACGTGCCCAATGCCCAGACCGACGACGTCGGCTTGGTGCGTCTTCGGCTGGGACAATCCGCAGCCCGACAAGGTGATCCAGAGTATCGAGTTCCAGCAGCCAGAATACCGACGGCGTCGTCGTCGTCGCGGCGGTCACGGCCTCCGAGCCAGCCGGTTTCCCTGCCCGATCCCAGCAGGATATCCGCCGCCCGGAGTACCTCCAGAGCGACCTCGATACGCTCGATTCCACAGCCAGTGGTTTCCCGTCGAAGTGGTCGAAGACCGCGTTCGAGCCCACGCCCATCGACCAGTGCGGCTTCGCTCGATGCGCCGGCGGGCAAGCACGGCTTCATGAAGACCGTCGACGGCCGCTGGGTCGTTCGACGACGGCACGCCGGTCCGCCTGGTGGCCACGATGCAGGGCACCCCGCGCGACAAGAAGGAATCGGAGTACATGGCCCGCTGGCTGGCCAAGTACGGCTTCAACCTGGTGCGGATCGGCCACCTGGTGACCGGTCCGGAAGAGAACTCGGCCGTGGATTGGAACCAGCCCGACAGCGGGCATCTCAACGCCGAAGGTGATGGACCAGCTCGACTACTTCATCGCCGAGTTGGCCAAGCGCGGCATCTACAGCCGCCTGACCATGCTCTGGTATCGCAAGCTCAAGAAGGGGGACGGCAGTCGACGCCTTCGACGAATCGGTGGCCGTTCGCCGACAGAAGGCAGAATCAGCGCGCCAACGGCCGAGCGAGGAGCCGGTGCTCGATTCGGTCGGCATCACCTTCTTCGACGAGAAGGTGATGCAGGCCAACATCGCCCTGGAGAAGGCGATCATGACCCACCGCAATCCGTATCGCGACAACCGAGCCTACGGCGAGGACCCGGCCATCGCCCAGATCGAGGTGACCAACGAAGACGGCATGTTCTTCTACACCATCGACGGCATCGCCCCGCACTACGCCCAGGCAAGCTCGACCGGCTCTGGGCCGATTGGCTCCTGAAGAAACACGGCTCGCAGGAGAAGCTGGCAGCGGCCTGGGGCACGGACCTCGGCGCCGACGAGCGGCTCGCCGACGCCACCGTCAAACGCCTGTCGATCTGGGAGTTCAACAAGGTGCCCGCCGGAGAAGATCGGCCGCGCGCGAGCGACCAGCTGCGGTTCTACTTCGAGCTGAACAACGCCTACTTCCAGACAGACCAAGGACGCCTTGCGCGCAGCCGGGCGTGCGGCAGCCGATCTGCGGCACCGGCTGGTTCGGCGTCGGCGCCGGCTTCTACCCCGAGCTCTACTCCAACGTGCCGGGCATGGACTACATCGACCGCCACCACTACTACGGCGGCGGCCCCGGCGGCTGGCAGATCCTCCAGGGCATGCCCTTCAACCACGAGCGCGCACTGACCGAGCCCAAGCACCTCTTGAAGCTCGGCCATGGAGCGCGTGCTGGGCATGCCCTACAGCGATCTCGGAATGGGCCAACGTGCTGCCCAACCAGTGGCGTCTCGAGGCCCCGCCGCTGATGACCTTCTACGGCCAGTGCCTCGAACGGCTGGGACGCCCCGATCCACTTCGCCCTGCGAAGGCACCGCCGGCGGCTTCCGCCGGTTCCTCAAGTGGATGTGGCCGGTCAACGAGCCCTCCACGCTCTGCCAGTACCCCGCCCTGTCGCAGGTGATCCGCCGCGGCGACGTCGCGCGAGGGCGAACTGGCCTTCGCCCGCAACTCTCTCCGAGGAGAAGGTCTTCGGCGCCAAGCCGCTGAAGGACGTGGCGATCAAGGTCGACATCTCCGGCCCGTACGAAATGTCGGCCGAGCAGGGCGTCAACGCCCGGAGCCTGGCCAGCTACTACGCCGCCGCCGTGGGCAAGACGGGCGTCCGCTTCACCCGGCAGGACGAGCCGGACTTCTCGACGCGGACCTGAGCAAGTACCTCGACATGCAGAAGAAGGAGATCCGCTCGACGACCGGCGAACTCTACTGGAACTACGGCCAGGGCTACGTCACGGCCAACACGCCGCGCACCCAGGCCGCGGTCGGCTTCCTCGCCGACGTGCCGGTGAAACTCGCCGATTGCGAGATCCGCACCGTCCAACCGCTGCGCGTCGATCCTGGTCACGTCGTGGGACGGCCAGCCCTTGGCCGAGAGCAAGCACATCCTCATCACGGCCGTCGGCCGCGTGCGAAACACCGACATGGCCTACAGCCGCGGCGGCCAGCGCCTGCTGGCCATCGGCAAGTCGCCCGTGCTCCTGGAGGGCGTCCGCGGCACGGTTACGCTCGGCGCGAACCGGCGACTGCCACGGTCACCGCCCTATCGCCCTACGGCTACAAGACCGCCGACGTGCAGGCAAAGCCGCAGGCCGGCTCGGTGGTCATCCCCTTGGACGGCCGCAACAAGGCCGCATACTATGAGGTCCGCTGGCGCTGACACCGCGCACCCGACGCGGCCGCGCTACCGTTTACAGAGTGGACTCGCAGACGCGGCGTCTCGCGGGGTAACCGTTCACAGGACAAACTCGTAGAAGCGGCGGCTCGCCGCTTCAAAATGGTTGCCCATCACCGGCGGGCGCGTGGGAAACGCAACCGCTCAGCGTGGCGATCCCAGGGTGGGAACGCTTACTTACCGCCGTCACGTATCGTCGGCATTGCGGTGCGGTTGTGTTCGAAGTCCTAAATGTGAACCGTGGTAGATCGTAGTGTGTTTGTTCAGAGGTTGTGGTGATTTGAGGAGCGTTTACGCTCCTTGTCCGCCGCAGGCGGTTCAGACCCGACGTTTACGTCGGGTTCGGGGACGCCAGCCACTTGTCCGGGTCAGGCCCATTCATGGGCCTCCCGTCGTCCCGTCGATCAGGACGCCCGTAAACGGGCGTGACGGTCTCGATGATCCAAAGGACAATAACGGGGGCAGCTATCGCCGACCCGTGCTAAAGCAAAAGCACGGACCAGCGCCGGCCATGGGCTCCAAAACCTGCTGAGCTGGCGTACCCGCTGAGGTATCCGGTGCTTGTCTTGCCGTGTCCCGGTTTGAACGTCCGCCCCTCCGTTTCGTCGGCGTTGATGGCGGTGCTGGCAAGCACCCGCGCGTGCTGACGCCCTGCTCCACAGGCGCGCTAGGCCGTCGCCCTGCCCACCCCGTGGGCTTCAATGTGCCTTAACCCCGCGTAGCTCTCTGTCCAGCCGACGCGACTGGCCCGCTGGCACGGTCACGTCTACCGTCCGCTCCCCCAATCGCAATCGGCACCGCCCACCGGCCGTCGAATGCAGCGTGCACTCGGTCAATCGGCCTTCCTTCCATGCCAGGTCCACCTCAAGTCCGCCCCGCGCGCGGAGGCCGCGGACCGATCCACGCGACCAGGCCTTCGGCAGCGCCGGCAGCAGGTGAACCAGCGGCGTGCCGTCGGCTTCCCGCACGTGACTTTGCAGCAGCATTTCCGCGATCCCCGCCGCGGCGCCGAAATTGCCGTCGATCTGGAAGGGAGGATGGGCATCGAACAGATTGGGATACATGCCCCCCTGCCCTTTCACGCTTCCCACCGGCCGCAGCAAGTTCGTAAGAATCGTGTAAGCGTGATCGCCGTCGAGAAAACGCGCCCAAAGATTCACCTTCCAGCCCATGCTCCACCCCGTCGCCGCATCGCCGCGGTACACGAGCGACTGCCGCGCGGCTCCCAACAGCGGCGCGTCCCGCCAGGTAATCTCCGCGCCGGGATGGACTGCCCAAAGATGCGAAACGTGGCGGTGGGTGTTCTTCGGATCGTCCTTGTCTTCCAGCCATTCCTGTAACTGCCCGTGCTGCCCTACCTGATCGGGCGCAATTCGCCCTCGCATGGCCGCCAGCTTGGCGGCGAACTCGCGGTCCGTATCCAACAACCGGGCCGCTTCCACACACGCCCCGAACAAGCTCCGCACAATCTGATGATCCATTGCCGGCCCCATCACCAGCCCGCCCTGTTCCGGAGAGTTCGACGGGCCACTGACGAGCCGGCCCGTGTAGGGATCTTCCACGAGAAAGTCCGTAAAGAATAGCGCCGCCCCTTTCATCACCGGATAGGCCCGCCGCCGCAAAAAGTCGCGGTCCTGCGTGAAGAGGAAATGCTCCCACAGGTGCATGCTCAGCCACGCGCCGCCCGTGACCCAAATGCCGTGGTCCGAGGCGTTCACCGGAGCGGTTCCCCGCCACAAATCGAAATTGTGGTGCAAGACCCAACCCGCGCGCCGTAATGGGCATCGCGCCGTCTCGGTTCCCGATACCACGAGCTCGTCGATCGCGTCGAATAACGGCTCCGCGCATGGCGAAAGGTTCGCCACCTCAACCGGCCAGTAGTTCATCTGCGTGTTGATGTTACAGGTCCACTTGCTGTCCCACGGCGGCTGAAGCTTGTCGTTCCATACCCCTTGCAGCGTCGCGGGCTGGCCCTTGGCGCGGCTGCTCGCCACCAGCAGATATCGCCCATACTGGAATACCAGCGCGGCCAATTGCGGGTCGTTGCCCTGCGCGAACCCCGCGATTCGCTCGTCCGTCGGAAGCTGCGCCGCCGCGGTGCCGCCCAGATCGAGGCCGACTCGGCGGAATAGCGCCCCGTGATCGGCCGTGTGGCCTTGGCGCATCTCGTTCCAGGATTTCCCCGCGGTCGACTTGAGCATTTCCCGGCAACGCGCCTGGGGATCGGCCGTGAGTTGGCGGAAATTGGCGAAACTCGACGCCGCTACCAGGCGAAGCGTCAGTTGCGTCGCGCCCCGCACCCCCAGCGCACCGTCCTCGGCAGTGATCTGTCCCCCCACCGCCGCCGCTTCCACGCGGCTCTCGAATCGCACGCCCTCCGGCTCCACCTCGCCCTGAAGCACCAGCGTGTTCGACCCCTCGACCGCTACCCGCGACGACTTGTGGGGCGAACTCACGCGCACGCGGCAATCGATCTTGCCCGGCCCCTCCGCACTCACGCGCACCATCACCGTCCGGTCCGGATGCGTGGCGAAGACCTCGCGGCGAAAACGCGTGCCCCCGACCTCGTATTCCACCACCGAAACGGCCGCATCCAGGTCCAGCCAGCGGCGATACGACGATACCCGCTCATGCCCCGCAAACTCCAGCCACAAATCCCCGCAAGGCTGAAAGGCCTTCTGCCGCACCGGGTCGCCCATGAACTCGCGCATCGCCAGCTCTTCCGCCTCTTTCTGCTTGGCACGCGCCAACTTCATGAGCTCCCGCGCCCCCTGCGCACTGGCCTTCGCCTCGCTCGTATTCTCCCCGCCGTCCGCCTTGGCCGATCCCCGCGAAAGTGCAATCGCCTCGCGCTCCGCCGCCCGCCCTTCCTGCAACAGTCGGCGGATTTCCGGCAGAAACTTGACCGCCCCCTCGCGCTGATACCCGTGCGGTCGACCGGTCCATACCGTGTACTCGTTGAACTGCACCCGCTCCTGCGGCACTCCGCCGAAGACCATCGCTCCCATGCGCCCATTGCCCACCGGCAATGCCTCCTCCCACACTTTGGCCGGCTTGCGATACCACAGTATCCAATCGCCCGCCGGCGCCTCGGTCGCTCCGCCGACTTCCCCGGCCACCGCCGACACTCGATCGGCCGCCGCGGCAATCGTCGGCATAACCAGCAGTGCGCTCACACTCACGCATGCCAAAGCAATTGCCCGGGTTAGTTTTCCATGAATCGATCGCATGGGTGAACTCCAGGTGTTAGTCACATCATCGGCTGAGTGCCAACGGCACATTCGGCCTTAGGGAGGCTGCGCCCTTCACCGCGCTGGAAACGCTGAGCATTCCGCAAATCGTTCGCATAAGCGAGGTCAGCGAAATCCTTGTCGCCAACGCGGCAGGCGACCTCCTCCGCATGAGCATTGTTGAGCCCCGGCCCACGAGTATAATGGGGGGGCCGACTCCGAGCAACGACTCGCCCTCCGATCGAACCTTGCGACGTACTCGTCACGCGTACTCCGCCACGCGCCAACCCCAAGGGATTAGAACATGGCCGAAGCCGATGTGTATGCGAGGATTGCCGATCTGCGCATCGTGCCGGTGCTGTCGGTCGAGTCGGTCGACGCCGCCCTGCCCCTGGCCGATGCCCTCATCGCCGGTGGCTTGCCGATCGCCGAAATCACCTTTCGTACCCAGGCTGCGGCCGACGTGATTCGCTTGCTTAGCGCCCAACGGCCCGATCTCTTGGTCGGCGCGGGCACGGTGACGCGCCCGAACAGGCCCATTCCGCCAAGCAGTGTGGCGCCGCCTTCGCCGTTGCCCCGGGGTTCAACGCCAACGTCGTGCGGACTGCCCGGGAGATCGGTCTACCCTTCACCCCCGGCGTAATGACCCCCAGCGAGATCGAAGGCGCCTTGGACGCCGGCGCCCGCGTGCTCAAATTCTTCCCCGCCGGCGCAGCCGGAGGCGTGAAGATGCTTGCCAGTCTCTCCGCTCCCTACGCGCATCTGGGCGTTCGCTTCATCCCCACCGGAGGCGTGAGCCTGGAGAATATGAACGACTACCTGCGCGAACCGTCCGTGCTGGCCGTGGGCGGAACCTGGCTGGCCACCAAAGACGACATCGCGGCCGGACGCTGGCAGAAGATTACCGACAACTGCCGCAGAGCGTGCGAGCGGCTCCTTTGAAGGAGTAACTACGATGCAGCTTATCCAAAGCTGTTCGCGGCGTGCTTTCCTCGCTGCGGGCGCGGCCTTCGCAGCCGCCCGCGCAACAAGTTCCCACTTCGCCCTGGCCAGCCCCGTGAGCACGCCTCGCGCAGAGATCGCCTCCCTGCGCCAAGAAATCCTCAATACCCCGCTCGGCGTCGGCCTGCACCGCGCCAAGGTCTTCACCCGTGTCTTCCAGGAAACGGAAGACAAACCCTGGGTGCTCCGCAAGGCCATGGCCTTGGCCGAGTACTTTCGCTCCGTGCCGCTCTACCTCCGCGACAACGACGGCCTGGCCGGATCGATCAGCGAAGCGCCTGGCGCAATGCCCGTAATTGTGGAATTGGGCATCGGCGAAAACGGTATCTACACCGGCGAGCGCCCCGACCGCGCGGGCTACCTCCGCGGACAAGTTCCGGCGGAGATTCGCGAGTACTGGATGAACCGCAACATGTGGGGGCTCTACCGCACCGAGATTCTGGGGCAACCGCACTACAAGAGCCCGGACGAGGTCCCGCAAACCCTGGAATACAAGTTCCTCTCCAACCAGGGACACTTGAGCCCCAGCTACTCCGAACTCCTGCGCGTGGGAATTCGCGGAGTCCTTGCCCGCGTGCAGTCGCGGTGCCTCACCGAGACCGATCCGGAGAAGCAAGCCTTCCTCGAAGCGGCGGAAATCTCGCTGCGTGGACTCTCCGACTGGATCCGCCGCTATGCCGATTTCCTCAACGAGAGGTCGAAAAAAAGCGGCGACCGCTCGAGCCAAGCAGCTTGCCTCCATGGCCCAGACCGCCGGCCGCGTGGCGCTCGACCCGCCCGAGACCTTCGGCCAGGCAATGCAGCTCGTCTGGTTCGTCCACCAGGCGATCCATGTCGAAGGCCACGGCTATTCCAACACGCCCGACCGGATCGACCAGCTCCTTCATCCCTTCTACGAGGCGGATCGCAAGGCCGCTCGCCTTACCGACGACGACGCCCTCCGGCTCGTCGAAAACTTCGTGCTCAAGATGTACGACAACGCCTTCTGGGGTCCCGAGCACCATCTCACCCAAGGGCTGTGCGTCAGCGGCTCCACGCCCCAAGGCGAAGACCAGACCAACCGCTCAAGCTGGCTCTGGATCGAAGGTGCCACCAATCTCTCCCTTCCCGAACCGCTCGTGTGGATTCGGTGGCACGGGGCGATCGACCAGAAGTTCTTCGATTTCTGCCTCTCGCGGCTTCTCAAGAGCACGTGCTTCCCCATGATGTGGAACGACCGCGTCGTGCCTGCGGGGCTCGTCGAGCTCGGCGTCCGCCGCCAAGATGCCTTCAACTATGTTGCCGTCGGCTGCAACGAATTGGCGATCCCCGGTCAAATGCACTACAACCCCGGCAGCAACGCCAATTACTTGCTGGCCATCGAGGCCGTACTCAGCGACGGCAAGGGTTACCGGAAGCAGTGGCAATGGCGCAACGTGGCGCCGGCGGTCGATCGCCTGAAAAGCTTCGACGAATTTGCGGCGGCGGTGGGCGCGTACCTCCGCCGCGCCATGGAGCAATCGTATAAGCGGGAGATGCAACTCCTCAAGGCCCAGATCGCCTGGGGGCGCACCGCCTTGACTTCCTGCTTCTTCGACGGCTGCATCGAGCAGGGCCGCGACATGGCCCAGGGTGTCAAGTACAACATCCTCTCCTGCGGCGGAATCGCCTTTGCCAATGCTGTGGATTCGATGGCCGCGATCCGCGAAGTCGTCTACGACAAGCAGCAGGCAACCCTCGAAGAAGTAGCCCGCGCCGTGCGCCGCCAATTTCCAGGGCCACGAGCGACTCCGCGCCCGCCTGCTGGCCGCGCCGAAACAGGGCAACGACGATCCCCGCCTCGACGAGGTCATCCGCCTCGTCGAGCGCCTCCGCGATGAGCCCCTCAAGCAAATCTGCCGCGACCCGCGCGATGGCAGCCCTTACGGCAATTCCCACGTGGTTCGCTCCAGCGCCGTCCGCGCGGGTTTGAGCACTCCCGCGACGCCCGATGGTCGGCTGGCCGCAGCCCCTTTGGCTTCATCGGTGGCCGCCTCGGTCGGCTGCGAGCGGAGCGGCCCCACCGCCGTGCTCAATAGCGTGGCAAAGCTCGATGCCGCCAAAAGCTGGCAGTGCGGCTACCAGGTCAATATCCGCTTCCACGCCGGCATGGTCGCCCAACCGCTGGAACGCGAGAAGCTCCGCGCCATGCTCAATGTCTACTTCCTCCGCGGCGGCCAGGAGCTGCAAATCAACGTCGTCGATTCCGCCGCCCTCCGCGCGGCCCAGAAGAACCCCGAACAATACCGCGATCTCGTCGTCCGCGTCGCCGGGTTCAGCGAGTTCTTCGTCAACCTCACGCCCGACATGCAGGAAGAAATCATCGCCCGCACGATTCACCAGTGAGGCTCCCGTGCCCAAAGGTCGGATCTTCGACATCCAACGATTCTCGATCCACGACGGACCCGGCATCCGCACGACCGTCTTCTTCAAAGGTTGCCCGCTCCGCTGCCTCTGGTGCGGCAACCCCGAAAGCATCGGTCCCGATCCGGTCCTCTCGTTCTCTCCCGAAAAGTGCATCGGCTGCGGCGCGTGCCTGCCGGTGTGCCCCCGGTCCGCCCTGTCGATCGCGGCCGGAAAGGCCGTCCTCGACCGCGCCCGCTGCAACGCCTGCGGCCGTTGTGCCGCGCTGTGCGATACCCGCGCGCTGGAAATCGTCGGCCGCGACGCATCGGTCGACGAGATAATCGAGGTGGTGCTCCGTGACCGCGACTATTACCAGGCTTCCGGCGGCGGCATCACCCTCTCCGGCGGCGAGCCCCTCGCGCAGTCCGAATTCGCCGAGTCGCTCCTCTATGCGGCCAGGACTGAGGGGCTGCACTGCTGCGTCGAAACTTCTGGCCAGGCCGATTGGGATGCGCTGGAAACGCTCCGCCCCCTGGTCGACCTCTGGCTCTACGACTGCAAGGAGACCGACCTGGCGCTCCACGGCCGCTTCACCAGCGTGGGCAACGAGCGGATCCTGGCCAACCTCCAGCGACTTCACGATGCGGGCGCCGCCATCGTCCTCCGTTGCCCCATGATCCCCGGCCACAACGCGCGACAAGGCCATCTCGACGGCATCGTCGCCCTCTCGAAGAAGCTGCCCAAGCTCGCACGCGTCGAACTCCTCCCCTACTACGACCTCTGGCGCACGAAACTGCGGCGTTTCGGCCTCTCCTCCCGCCTGCCCGAGTCAGTCAAGCCCCCCGCCACCGCCACCGTCAAGTCCTGGAACGACTACCTCCGAAGCCGTGGCGTGCCCGTGCAGCCTGCCGACGCTCCGCGCTAAAGCGTGGTTCCCGCCCCAGCGTACGGGCTGCGAATCGGGCCGTTCTAACCATTTGCTAACACTTCGTGAACGCCCCGCTAGTACGCCCCCACTATGTTGCTAGCAGGGGGCATCGCCTGCCTTCGTGGTAACCGTTCACAGGCCAGCCGGGTCCCCTTCGCTTCCGTCTGCGACCGATCCCGTAGGGCCCAGCCGCGGTTCTTGCCCATGTACCGCCCAGTCCTGATCCCCTTCGCCATTTTCCTCGCCGCGGCAGTGGGTGTCGCGCCGGGATGTCGTTCCTCTTCCGAAGGAGAATTGAGCATCCGCGTCGATGGCTCCGACACCATGGTCAACCTCGCCCAAGCCTGGGCCGAGCACTACCACAAACTCTACCCCGAGGTCAGCGTACAAGTCCTCGGCAGCGGCTCGGGTGTGGGGATCGCCAGCATGATCGACGGCAACTGCGACATGGCCAACTCCAGTCGCCGCATGAACGACAAAGAGATCGAGCGCGCCCAAGAAAAGCAGCACCAGGTGCCCCGCGAGCACATCGTCGGCTACGACGCCCTCGCCATCTTTGCCCACCCGGCGAACCCCATCGAGACGATCTCGATCGACCAGCTCGCCGAGATCTACGGCCAGGACGGTACCCTGCAAAAATGGTCGCAGATGGGGATCCGCAATCCGCAGTCCGACAAAATCGTTCGCATCTCGCGGCAGAACAGCTCCGGCACGTATTCCTATTTCCGCGCGCCGTGCTCGGCAAGAAGCGTGATTATCAACTCGGCTCGGTCGACGCCAATGGCTCCAAAGACGTGGTCGCGCTCGTCTCCCGCCACCCCGCGGCGATCGGCTACAGTGGCATGGGCTACCAGACCCCCGAGGTCAAGGTCCTCAAAGTATCGAAGAAGACCGGCGAGCAAGGCGTGTCGCCCAGCGTCACCGAAGCCCGCTCGGGCCGCTATCCCATTACCCGTCCCTTGCTGATCTACACGCTCGGCGAGCCGAGCGGCCCGCTGAAAACCTACCTCGATTGGATCCTCTCCGCCGAAGGTCAACGTATTGTCGCCGAATTGGGCTACGTGCCGGTGAAAGACCCATGACCACTGCGCCCCAAGTCCCCGAGTCGGAAATCGCCCCGCCCCTCCAGACGGCCCCGCGCTGGCACGAGCGCTTCGGCCACCGCTTCTACCGCGTCTTTCAGGCTACGCTCGACGCCACCGAGCCGCTCGTCGAGTGGCTCATCCGCCTTTGTGGTTATAGCGCCATCCTCTTCGTGTTCGCAATCTTCTTCTTCGTCTTCCGCGAGGCGGTCCCCATGCTCGGGGGCAAACTGGATCTGCGCGAGTTCTTCACCAGCGTCGAGTGGCGCCCTACCTCCGAAGTCAAAGTGCAGTACGGAATCCTCGCCCTCCTCGCGGGAACGATCTCCGTCACCGGCTTGGCCATGCTGATCGCCGTGCCCCTGGGACTCGGCTCCGCGGTCTACCTCGCCGAGTTCTGCTCCGGCCGTGTCAAGGAAACCCTCAAGGTTCTGATCGAACTGTTGGCCGCAATCCCTTCCGTCGTCTGGGGATTCATCGGCTATATGGTCGTCAGCCCCGTGCTGATCGTCCTCACCAACGCACCCGTCGGCGTCAATCTCCTCAACGGAGGCATCATCCTCGCCCTGATGAGCGTGCCGGTCATCGTCTCCGTGGGTGAGGATGCGCTCTGCGCCGTCCCCGACTCATACCGCGAAGCGGCCGTCTCCTTCGGCGCCAGCCGCTGGGAAATCGTCTATCGCGTCCTCTTCCCCGCCGCGCGCAACGGACTCTTGGCCGCCGTGCTCCTTGGCGTCGGACGCGCCATCGGCGAAACCATGGCCGTCCTCATGGTCACCGGCCACGCCGTGCAAATCCCCCGCAGCCTCGTCGATCCCGTGCGAACACTCACCGCCACGATCGCCTCCGAATTGGGCGAAGTCGTCGCCGGCGACGACCATTACCGCGTGCTCTTTGTCATCGGCTTGGTGCTCTTCGGCGTTACGTTTCTCGTGAACCTGATTGCGGACCTGGTGGTCAAGGGCATTCGCAGTGAGAAGCACGGTTGAACTTCCGGCCCCCGAAGGCCGTTTCCAGGTGCGCTTTCACGCCCCCAGCGGCGCCGGCCGAACTTGCCGGGCCCCATCGTGCGCTGGCCGATGCCCTCCGCGCCGTCGCCCTGCACCAGCCTTCCGGCTCCGCGGCCCAGACCGCCTTTGTCGATATTCTCTTCGATCGCGGCACCAGCCCGTCGTCGTCCCCAAAGCCCCGCTACGAGTTCTTCATCAACACGCAAGCCGTCGGTGAAGGCGGCGAGGGCACCGAAATGCTGCCCTGGTGGGGCATCGAATCCGCCGTCGAAGAGCTGCTCCGCCTCCACCGTGCCGATGAGCTCGAGCTGGCCCCCGGCGAGTGCATCCGGCTCTCCTATCGCGAGGTGTTCACAGCCTCGGCGCTCGAAAAAACCAAGGCCATCAAGGAGGCGATCGCCAAGTACACCTTTCTGGCCATGTCCCTGGCCCTCATCCTCCCCCTGGCCGCCATTCTCGGGTATCTCGTCTGGAAGGCCTGGCCTGCCCTTTCCCTCGAATTCGTTTGGCAGAATCCCAAGGACTACATGCGCGCCGGCGGCATCTGGGCACCCCTCATCGGCACCTTCTTCCTCGTGATGCTCTCCCTCCTGGTGGCCGCGCCCGTGGGCGTTCTGGCCGGCGTATATCTCAACGAATACGCCCGCGACAACTGGTTCACTCGCCTGATCAACCTCGCCGTAGTCAACCTCGCCGGGGTTCCCAGCATCGTCCACGCCCTGTTCGGCGTAGGCGCGTTCGTGATCTTCGCCGGCATGAAGCGGTCCCTGCTCGCCGCCGCCTGTACCGTGGCCGTCATGACCCTCCCCGTGATTATCACCGGCACGCGCGAGGCCCTCGCCTCCGTGCCCATGGCGTTCCGCGAAGCGTGCTGGAACATGGGCGCCACGCGCTGGCAGACCATCCGCACGATCGTCTTGCCCAACTCGATCAGCGGTATCCTCACCGGTGTAATCCTTCAAGTCTCGCGCGCCGCGGGTGAGACCGCCCCCATCCTCTTCACCGGTGCCGTCTTCTACACGCCCGTCCCCGACTCCGGCTTGGCTTCGATCGTCCCCTACACCATCGACCGTCCCTTCATGGCCCTCTCGATGCACCTCTTCACGCTGCTCACTCAGGTCCGCGGCGTCTCCGAAGAAGTGCAGTATGGCACCGCCGTGGTTCTCATCGGCCTGGTCCTCGTCGTCAATAGCCTTTCCATCGGATTGCGCACCTACTTGCGGTTGCGCAAGAAGTGGTAGACCGAAGCAGGGGTAAACCGTAGACCGAAAAAGTGGTAAACCCGGAAAACCGCGCTGCGATGAACCTCGCCCCTCATATCCGCCTCGACAACGTCTCCGTCCACTACGGCAAAAAGACCGCGCTTCGAGGCGTGTCGCTCGAAATCCCCCGCAAGGCGATCTTCGGCATCATCGGCCCGGCAAACTCCGGCAAGACCACGCTTCTCAAGTGCGTCAATCGCACCATCGAGTTCGTCCCCGACGCCCGCGTCGACGGCCAGGTGTTCATCGACGGCGAGGAAATCCACCGCATGCGCGACGTCTACCAGTTGCGCCGCCGCGTGGGCATGGTCTTTCCGCTGCCGGTCGGGTTGCCCTTGTCCGTCTATGAAAACGTGGCCTACGCCCCCCGCCGCGCCGGCATCCACGACCGCCGCCAGCTCGACCCCCTCGTCGAGCAGCTGCCTCCGCCAGGCCATGCTCTGGGACGAAGTCAAGGACCGCCTCGATCTGCTCGGCACCCGCCTCTCCGGCGGACAGCAGCAGCGCCTCACCCTCGCCCGCGCCCTCTCCCACCGCCCCGAAATCCTCTGCCTCGACGAGTTCTCGATCGCCATCGACCCCGTCACCACGATGAAAATCGAGGATTCCCTCCGCGAGATCAAGTCCGAAACCACGATCGTGCTCGTCACCAACCTCGTGCAGCAGGCCCGCCGGCTCGCCGACCAGACCGCATTCCTCAGCGATGGCCGCCTCATCGAAGTCGGCCCCACCGAGCAAATCTTCACCGCCCCCACCGATCGCTTAACCCAGCGCTACGTCAACGGCGACTTCGGTTAATCCCCCCAGCGTCAACCCCACACTCTGTGAAGCCATGTCTGCAACGCCTGTCGCCGCCGCCTACTACAGCATCCAGACCCGCGACATCAATCTCTGGTACGGCAACTTCCAGGCCCTCAAGAGCGTCTCGGTCAATATCAAGCCGGGGCTGATCACCGCCCTCATCGGTCCGTCGGGTTGTGGCAAAACTACGCTGCTGCGCTGTTTCAACCGCATCAACGAACGCTACGGCAGCGTGACCACCACCGGCGGAATCACCATTCTCGGCAAGAACATCTACGATCCCAACGTCTCGCTCAGCGAACTCCGCAAGAGTGTGGGCATGGTCTTCCAGCGTCCCAATCCGCTGCCGATCTCGATCTACGAAAATGTCCTCTTCGGCATCCGCGTGCACACGCGCCAGGCGCCTTCAACCGCGCCGAACGCGATGAAATGGTCGAATCCGCCCTCCGAGATGTGCGACTCTGGGACGACGTCAAGGACCGGCTCCGCAAGCGAGCCACCCTCCTCACGCTCGAACAGCAGCAGAAACTCTGCATCGCCCGCCTCCTGCCGCTCAAACCCCGCGTGATCCTCATGGACGAGCCCTGCTCCGCCCTCGATGCCGAGAGCACCGAACGCGTGGAAACGCTCATCGACGACCTCCGCGCCAAGTACACGATCGTCATGGTCACCCACAACATGGGGCAGGCTCGCCGCACCAGCCAGGAGTGCATCTTCATGCTCATGGGCGAGATCATCGAGCATGCCAGCACCCTCGACCTCTTCCTCAACCCCCGCCGCCCCCAAACCGAAATGTACATCGGCGGCCACTACGGCTAATCGGCCTGCATCCCGCAGGTCCGGGTCGTGTACTCCGAATCGCATCCCCCGACTCGTGAATCCCGCATCGTGTGCCACCGCGGGTGTGCCACCACTTGCCGCTTCGGCAAGCAGTGCGCTCTGGTGCCTTTACCCTGCGTGACCCATCCGGCTTGTCCCGATGGTGAACAAGGTCTGCATCCCGCAGCTCAGGCAGCCCTCTGCCTGACAACATCCATGCTGCCTTCAACTGTGTGCCTTTGTGTCTTTGTGTCTTCGTGGTGAGACCTCTCAACAAGTGCCGTCAAGGCACAAGAGGCCACGGCAACCCACAGCGTCGGCGAGGCTTCCGTCACCCTGGTAACCCGAAGCGTGAGCCATCCCGTAGTAGTTGATCTACCGCTCAATGTCAGGTTTGGGTAGAATGGCCCTTGGAGGTTGTCGCGGTTTCAGTTTTCACCAGCGGGAGAAGGCAAGGATGCCAAATTTGTCAAAGAAATACAAGGTCGCTCTTTCTCCGGAGATTCGAGCGGAGTTAGAGGCGATCGCGCGGAAGACTTCTCTGGGCGTGGCGCAGGTGCGACGGGCGAAGATTCTTCTGATGGCCGATGAGGCCCATCCCGATGGGGGTTATCCCGACTGGCAGATTGCCGAAGAAGTCGGGCTCTGCGAGCGGCAGGTGGTACGTATTCGTCAGAAGTTTGTGAAATCGGGCGTGCAGCCGACCCTCGCGCGGGCGACGCGTTGCGACGCGGGAACCCACCGCGTTCTCGACGGCAAGGCGGAAGCCCATCTGGTCACCATTGCCTGCAGCGCGCCCCTGAGGGCCGCGACCACTGGACGCTGCAAATGCTCTGCGACGAACTGAAGCGCCTGCATATCGTCAAATCGGTCTGTTGCGAGACCGTACGGCAGACGCTCAAAAAAACAGGCTGCAACCTTGGAAGACCGAACGCTTCTGCATCGCGGAAGCGGATCGACCGCGTTTCGTTGCGCGGATGGAAGAAGTCCTCGACGTCTACCAGGAAGCGTTCGACGACAAACACCCCCTGATCTGCATGGATGAGGCCTCGCGGCAAGTGCTCGAAGATGTGACGCCTCCCTTGCCCATGCGGCCCGGCACGCCCCGGCGAGTCGACGACAAGTACGAGCGGCACGAAGTCCGCTCGCTATTGTTGTTTTACAATCCCATCGCAGGCGGGAGGCGGGTGGGCTGCCGTGCCAGCCGCACGCGGTTGGATTGGGCGGAGGAGGTGCGGCAGTTGCTGGAGGTAGATTACCCCCAGGCCGATTTGGTGACGTTGGTCTGCGACAACCTCAATACGCACGACCTGGCGAGCCTGTACTTCGCCTTCGATGCCGAAACGGCCCACCGGCTCGCTCGTCGGTTACGCTTGGTCTACACACCCAAGAACGGCAGTTGGCTCAACATGGCGGAGATGGAATTGAGCTTGCTCTCGCGTCAATGTCTGGGGAACCGGCGATTTGCCACAACCAACGCCATGGACTCCGCCATCGCGGCCTGGCAGCAAGACCGCAATGACCAACGCTGCGGAACCAACTGGCGCTTCACTACCGCCGACGCGAGAATCAAGCTCCGATCCCTCTATCCTATACCTGACTCAGATCGGTAGACGCGGTAGTAGGTCAGGCAGCCCTCTGCCTGACAACTTCCTGACCTGGGCCATCTGCTGCCCCGGTCCGCTCATCAGCCTGCCCCCTGCCCCCTGAACACTGAAAACTGAAAACTGAAAACTGAAAACTCCCACCAAACTGGCCACCAACCTCGCTTGAAACTGGGCCACTCACTTTCGTACGATCACCCGGCCAAACTCCGCTGCTCGACACTCGCGCTCGAACCGTGTGTTCGAAATGCGTGTTCGAAATGCGTGTTCGAAATGCGTGCTCGAACCGCGCGCTCGAACCGTGCGCTCGACACACGCGCTCGACACACGCGCTCGACACACGCGCTCCCAACCCATCCCCTCGGCCTCCAGAACCCCCCATCTGCCCCTTGGATCACCGCTAGCCGTGAACCGTTCTGCCATCCATACCGCTCTGCCACCCATGAAGAACCCTCTTCTCCCAGATTCTCGCAACCCCCCTGCTACCCATCTGCGGGCGGAGAGACCGCACCCCCCGCGATTTGGCAAAAACTGCCATCGGTTGACCAACGGCCAACGCTCGCGCAGTCCGTCCGTCTCTCCTCGCGCGCTCCCCAACGGTAGCGCCGAAAGGGCATTTGATCACCCTGAGACAGCCCGGCTTGCGTTGCGTCACGCGTCGGTTGACTTGCGACGTGGCGGCAGACCCCGGAGAACGTGCGATCCCGAGGCGTGCGAATCTGGGGATCGTCGGCCGATGTAAGAGGCGCACGAATGCCGATTGCGGACCAACGGCAAGTCTCGACCTGGCGAGATAGGCAGTGAGACCCGCGAAGCGACCGAGGAAATGGCTCAGCAAATCCCTGTGCTCGCAATTCCCATCGCGACCTATTCTCGCGATGGGTGGTCTTGTCGTCCTGGTATAGCACTATTGGGGGCTTCCCGGGCAGCCCATCGTACTGTATAACACGCCTCATGGGTGAGGCTCAGGCTTGGTCGCGAGCCACACGTTCCGGCAGTCCTTTGCTACTCGCCTGTTGGCCGATGGGTACGACAATCCGCACTCTCCAGCAACTGCTTGGCTACAGCGACGTGAAGACGACGACGATTTACACCCATGTCCTGAACCGTGGACGTCGGGGAATCCCGAGCCCCGCGGACAGTCTTGAGCCTCGCCCGGCCGAAGCATAGGCAGAAACTGCCTATCGCCTAGTTCGACCTGGTGAAATTCGATGAGCGAAAACAAATACGACTTGCATACCGATCCGAGGCTCGACGATCTCATCGAAGCACTCTGTCAGAACCCAGACCTCTGCGACATGGCGAAACCACATGCGATCGGCCTGGTTGTGTCACTGCTTCGCTGGGCCGCCCAAAATGCGCCGACAGGTAACCTTTCTCCATTCGCGCCTCAAGTGCTCGCGGACGCGATAGGTTGGAGGGAACCGCCCGACCTCATGATTCATCTGCTGCAAGATGCCGGCTTCTCGCGCCTCAAGTGCTCGCGGACGCGATAGGTTGGAGGGAACCGCCCGACCTCATGATTCATCTGCTGCAAGATGCCGGCTTCATCAACGCCCGGATGCAGTTCATCGGGATCAGCCGCATGCTCGATGCCAAGAAGGATTTCTTGAAGTGGGCATTTGAGGAAACCGACGAGGACTACAGATAGGGAAGGCCGAACCACGCCTCGCAGCGTATCGCTCACCCTGCCGGGTTCGCAAACGCTGAAGGCTGTCGTCACGTCACTTACCATCGACGCAAACATGAATGACGTCAGCCCGTTCCCTCCGCCGCAGACGCAATCGCAAATCCTTGGACGGACGAAGTTGGCGAAACGCGATCACCGTCCAGGCCCCGCAGTGCCAATTGCGGTGGGCACGTTGGTCGGCGGGCTTTTCGGGGTTCCGCTGTTGACTCACGAAAACGAATTTGGATTCCTTGGTGTACTCCCTGGTGCAATACTTGGTGAACTGTACTTTCGCGTACGTTCATCCAACCGGCCTCTCGATCCAACCGCGCGAAAGCGGCGATACGGATACGCGATACTGACTACACTACTGTTTCCCGCAGTGGCCGCGGTTATGACTGGGATGCGCGGACAGGGACTGGAGATGACCGTCCTCGCATTGTTGATCGGTCTGTCGATTGCGGCAGGCATACTGATTAGCGGAGATCGGCGATCAGGCGGCGTGGCGTGACAAAGCGGTGAACCCGCGCGGCGGATCGGGCGGATACTGAAGTCAACGGCACCTGGCCGCCGCCGGGTTACCGCACGTGTTGGTGCAAGTATGAGCACCGGCAAAGTTATCATGGTTCGGCGAGCGCGATTTGTGCCCATTTGCCTCTTTGTCGCTGCGGTTGTTCTCAGCATTGTCGTTTCGCCTTGGTGGCTGCTCTCGATTCCGTTTTTGGCCATCGGCACGCTATTCACGGCACCGAATCTGAATTTGATAAATGGGATGCCTTCTTATCTTTCGATGGTGGCAGGGGTTATTCTGATGCGGTTTCACGAGCCGTCTGGTTTGGCTGTGCTTTCGGGAGCGCTAGCGAGTTTTTACGCGTCAGCACTGGAGATGCGCATTTGCGCGCAAGCCTTACGATGGATAGCATGAACGACCGTTCGCCCAACAAAATCACTGTAGCCTCCGCCGGATGGCGCAGTCCGTTCCCCTTTCGCGGGTTGCGTCGTGGGGATTTACGAACCAAGACTTCTGGCAGCATAGGCCGCACTTCAACGGCCTGCAGTTGATAGGCAGAAACTCCCTACATCTAGTCGGGCGCTATGAAAAGCGTTACGCATCCATGACTGATTTTGGTGATCGTGTCCGCGTTAAGGAAAGTCCCGAGACACGGGCGGCCGGAATAGCGGGTCTTGAAGGTGACATCTACGGCGTGACCACGCCTTCGGTTACCAACGTCGAAGTAGTTGGTGGCGCGCCGGATGATTGTGCGTTTAACGTTTCGTTTGAAAGCCGCAAGGAAACGTTCTGGATCAGACCAGATCTTGTAGAGGTGCTGCATCACAATGCCGGAATGGAAATGGTCGTTGGCAACATCAGAGCAGTTCGCCAACCCGACGGGAACTGGATCGAAAGCGTAGTCAATCCATCGGAGTCGGTTAAGAGACAAGAAAGTTTATGGTCGCGCATCAAGTCCTTCCTCAAGAAGTAAAGGATGTCGCCCAACAACCGGTCGGAACCGACGTCGGGGACGCTGCGCGTTCCTCGGCGGCTCAACCGGAGCGTTCGTTCTCTCAGGTAGAGCGTTGATGGCAACTCAACGTGTGTTTCTACTCGCTATCGGAGGACGACTCGCCGAGATCGTCTGGAAGGATATTCGACGCTGGAGCGATGCTCGGATCGTGGCGCTGCCTGACGAATGGTCCTCTGAGGATTGGCCTGCTGAGATTCGCGATGAAATTGACGCGTTCGTCGACAAGATCGTCATTTCCGCATTTCGCCGCCAGTACTCTACCGCTCGGAGCACGTGGATTGTTGGTCCATGGGCGATGTTTATCTTGATGCGATCATGAAGCCTCACCTGGATTACTTTCGGCACCTTTGCACGACGAAGCACGAAGTGATTGCGACACGTGTTCGTTTTTCCGAACGGATCGTGCTCGACGGAGGCGCTTCCGATGAAACCGCGTGGCTGTATAATCGCGTAAATGAGGCGATTGGTGCGTGGGGTGAATTCGCCGAAGAGCGGTTGATCGTTTTGATACGATCCTGTCTCGGCGCGTTGTGGACGGATGACGAGGTGCTAGAGTCACTTCGCACTGTCCCTGCATGGTGGACGGAGACCGAACAATCGGATGAACCGGAGCCGGAATGAAGTTGTGGCAGTCGCTGCGCTCGTCCGGAAGGCGACCTTGCGGAACGAGCCACCACCCGGATGTCCTTTCGTGCGTCTCTCCCGAGGAGGTGACCGCGCCAACACGCCGGATGCGTGACTGGCCCGTCCAAGCGGCATGCCGAAGCTATGGGCCCTGAGGTACTTCGTATTGGGGATGGGCGTCAGAGTTAATACTCTCGGTTGCGGTAGACCGGCGGCATGACCGTCGGTTGCAGCGGGGTGCGCAGCGAATCTCGCTGTGTCATCCAGCGGCGTTGCCCGCGCCCGCTGAACCTGGCTTTGGGCGAAGGAGAAGACAATCGATGGGAGAGAAATCGGACAGCGTTGGCCAGCGCCTCGTCCACAGCTCTTGTAGCGCCTTCCTCGCGGCACTTTTGGGAATCGTTGTCCAGTTCTGGTGGGAAGGCATCAACTGGTGGTTCGTCGGCATCTGTGCTGTTTTCGGGTTTGTGCTTGCTTGGCTCGTAGGCGAGGAAGCGATCGAGTTCCTCAAGTCGGTACTTTTTTGGTGGCCCTGGGTGTAATGTACGATGACGCTACGACCGACGGTTAGACGACTCGCTCATGGCGAAGATTCCCCGCAAGTTCACCCGGCCGCCTGGTGATCCTGCTCGTTATCGGACTCGACTACCCCGTTTCAATACATCCTCGGAGGCAGAGACCTTCTCGAATCCCCTCGAACAACGACTAGTTCGTGGTCTTCGCGACGCCTGCGACAACGTTCCAATCGGTTGCGACATTTCGCAATCCGAGGGCTTTGGCATCGTCGTATCCGCGCTTGAGTTCTACGTTTTCGCCGTACTACGAGAAGTACACGCGTTTTGGAAACATGAGAGTCTGGATGGCGTCTTTCACGAGGTCGCAATCAAGACCGCAGCACGTCAGGCAGAAATCGCGGGTCTTTGCATTTTGATTTCCGACCAGACCTTGACTCCGTATCACGTGCAACTTCGGTGTGCGCCGGACCTCGACGAAATTGAATGGCTTGATTGCCGACTCGGTGAAATTTATGACGACAAAATGGTCCGCATTCCCTATAGTTCCGAACGTGGCGGCAAATGGTCGGTGGCGGATCGTTTGAAATCGATCAAATGGCAATTCCACGTCGCTTTTGGCGACGCGATCGTAAACCCATGACGGCCCGCCCGATAACGAGCGGCTGCAACCGCGCCGCGTTCAGGTCGAGCGGTATGGCTGCGTCGGCAGGAGGCTGCCGCCGGGCAAGATTCGAGCGGCTGTCATCTGCTACGACGTTCGGACTGTTCCACCTGGGTCACCACCGAATACCGATTCTATACCGTGGAGGAAGGCGGACGGGCGAATCTGCCGGGTCAGTACTACCGTGGGGACTTCATGGATGCGGAAGATCCTCCCAGAGACGGGATCTACATGATCCACCTTGAATTCACCGATGAGACTGGACAGGTGCTCCCGGAGGATACGCTCCCGATTCCCCGATGCGGAACAGCTCGCATGTGGGTTGCTATTCCCGAGATGCGTGCTGAGTTTATTGCCATAGAATTCTGCCAGGAACGAAGTATTCCATCATGGAGGGCAGCCGCTGCGTCGGCGAGGGCACTGTGAAGGAGATTCTGGGATTGCACACAAATCCGAAACAGGAAGCGGAACGAGACGCCGGAGGCAACGTCCTATAGCGCGTGCCTCAGCTCTTACGTTACGTGCCTGATTACACCTCATCTCAAAGGATGCACACATGCAGTGCCGACGCGACTTCCGCAGCATGATTTCCTGTTTGGTGCCGATCGCGATCTCCGTCATATTCTGGTCGCTGGGGTGCGTGTATAGTCCAGCGGCCGAGAAAGTGAAACCCGCGGGCGAGCCCGCCGGCCGCCCGCCGGCATACCTCAAGCCCCTCACCGACGAACAGCAGAACAGACTACTTGACAAGCGGCTGGATGGCGGGATGGGCAACTCCTTCAGCCAATTCGCCAACATGTTCCTGGTAATGAGCCGGATCAAACTCGCCTGCGGTGTAGGGCTGATGACCCCTTCACGCGAGATTGCCAAGACGGAGCTTCAGCCGGTGTTCCCCGAGTTCTACCGGCCAACGCTTCGAGAGTTCCTGGATGTGATTGCTTTGCAGACCTCGTCGCAATGGAAATATGACCCCACGAGCAAGTACTTCAGAAGCGACGGCGAAAGTGGGCCCGTGGAAGGCTTGGCGATGTTTGAATTCACAAAGGTCGAACGGGAGAAGCCCTTTCAGGTCACTGTGGCAAAGGGATGGAAGGCGGTTGACAGGGGGAACTGGATGATGTACGTCCCTCCGGTCTGCCCTTTGGGCATGGACATTCACGAACTCGGCACGTACTCGTCCGACGACAAGAACAAGGAAAGAGACCTCCTCGAGCGAGTACCAAGGGAGGTGTCATTGGAATGGGCGAAGCGAGCCAAGGATGAAGTAGACCCGAAGGAACTCAAACCAGCGAAGGTCGGCTCGTATGACGCACTGTTCTTTGACACCATGATGCCCTTGCGCGATGGATCGACAGTTCGCTGGCGCCATTGGGTTTTCATGGTCGACAACAAATGCTACTGTGTGATCAGCACCATCTTCCCGCAGTACGAAGACCGCGTGTTTCCTGATGTCCAAGCCATGTTGGCGTCGTTCACAATCAAGCAGCCGAAATAGGGGTGTGGTGGGGACGCGAGGCGACCGGGTGCGGCTCCTTACGTGGCAAACGGATGAACGCGAGCGCGGGCAAGGTTGGTTGCCAATGGTGGCGTCTTCCCGTCCCCGCTGCCTTATCCCTGTCGTTGGGCGAAAAACATCATGGCCTCTGGCTTCCGAATCATGAAAGACGGTCGTTGCCTGGCCGTGCGTCAGATGATCCACGATGTCGTACCGCGCTCGATGGCCGCCGCTAGGGACGCATCCGATCCCACTGCAACCGCCGGCGCGCCAAACGCGCCTCCCTCACCAGCGGTGGGTGTACTGGAAAACAAGGACCCCTGTTGACCAAAAACACCGTTTCACCCTGCAATCTCCCGCATCGAGTGAGCCCCCACCAATGAGAATTGCTCGCAACTTCAAGCGCCATTCTCGGCTGCCTCTCCCAAGATCGTCTTTCGCTCCCCGCCCGCAAGTGTAGCCCCAGCAACAACTTCCGGCACAGGCCCTGGCCCACTGCCGCTCGCCCCGCAATCACCCGTTCTTCTCCGCTTGTCCCCGCCAGCGCACCGCTCTCGAAATCCGCTCAAAGAGATTTGCCACGCTTGATCTGGATCAAAGGGCCCCGCCGCCCCGTGCGGTAAGATTGCCCTGGAAGTGACTGGAATTCACCCCCAACCCAACGGAGGATAATCGTGAGCATGTTCTGCTACCAGTGCGAGGAGACGGCAAAGGGAACCGGTTGCGACACGGCGGGCGTGTGCGGCAAGGACCCCTACCACTGCGGCTCTGCAGGACCTCCTGGTCTACGCCGCCAAGGGCATCTCGATGTATGCCCACCGCGCCGCCGAGCTCGGGCCCGCGATCGCCGAGATCGACGAATTCGTCATCGAGGCCCTGTTCACCACCGTGACCAACGTCGATTTCGATCCCGGTCGCCTTCAAGACTGGCTGCGCGCGCGCCGCGCGATCCGCGATCGAGCCCGGACGCTCTACGAGGCGGCCTGCCGCAAGGCCGGCCAATCGCCCGAGAGCCTCTCCGGACCGGCTGCCTGGCAGCCCGCCGACGATCTGCACGATCTGGTCGATCCAGGGCGCAGGAGGTCGGCGTCGACGCCCGCCGCGCAACGGCTGGGCGACGACGTGGCCGGGCTGCAGGAACTGATCGCTCTACGGCCTCAAGGGCACCGCGGCCTACGCCGACCATGCCCACGTGCTCGGCAAGGACGATCCCGAGGTCTACGCCGCCTTCCATGCCGCACTCGATTTCCTCACGCGCGACGACCCCACGGTCGACGAGCTGCTCGGTTGGGCGATGAAGATCGGCGAGTTGAACCTGAAGGTGATGGCGCTGCTGGACGCAGCCAATACCGGCGCCTACGGCCATCCCGAGCCGACCCCGGTGCGCATCACGCCGGTCAAGGGCAAGGCCATCCTCGTCTCCGGCCACGATCTGAAGGACCTGGAAGAGCTGCTCAAGCAGACCGAGGGCAAGGGCATCAACGTCTACACCCACGGCGAGATGCTTCCCGCCCATGCCTACCCGGCGCTGAAGAAGTACAAGCACCTCGTGGGCAACTACGGCGGGGCGTGGCAGGACCAGCGCAAGGAGTTCGACGACTTTCCCGGCGCGATCCTGATGACCACCAACTGCATCCAGAAGCCCAAGGAGAGCTATCAGGCCCGCATCTTCACCACGCGGCCTGGTGGCCTGGCCGGGCGTGTGCCACATCGAGCGCGACCGCGATTTCACCCCGGTGATCGAGGCCGCCCTGGCCGCCCCCGGCTTCGCCGCCGACGAGCCCGAGAAGACGATCCTCGTCGGCTTCGGCCACAACGCGGTGCTCGGCGTCGCCGACAAGGTGATCGACGCCGTCAAGCAGGGAGCAATCCGCCACTTCTTCCTCGTCGGCGGCTGCGACGGGCGCGAACTCCGGCCGCAACTACTACACCGAGTTCGCCCAGAAGGTGCCCGAGGATTGCGTGATCCTCACGCTGGCCTGCGGCAAGTACCGCTTCAACAAGCTCGACTTCGGCCAGATCGGCGGCATTCCGCGGCTGCTGGACATCGGGCAGTGCAACGACGCCTACTCGGCGATCAAGATCGCCGTGGCCCTGGCCGATGCCTTCGGCTGCGGCGTCAACGACCTGCCGCTGTCGCATGGTGCTCAGCTGGTACGAGCAGAAGGCGGTGGCGATCCTGCTGACGCTGCTCCACCTGGGCATCAAGAACATCCGCCTCGGACCGAGCCTGCCGGCCTTCGTCACCCCGACGGCGCTCCAGGTGCTGGTCGACAAGTTCCAGATCGCTCCCATCACGACCCCCGATGAGGATCTGGCCGCCATCCTCGGACCGGCTGCACCCGAGCAAGTCGGCGCGTAAGCTTCATCGACGGCGGCAAGGTGGGTTCGTCGCACGAGCCGCGGCGGACCCGCCCTCGCTTTCTTCCCAGAAAACCCCGTCGCCTCGGCGTGCCGCGTGGCGGGGGCCCAGCCCGATGGCTCACACGTAACGCACCGCCGGGTCCGCGTAGCAGACTACCTTCTGGTTCATCGAGTTGGCGTTCAGCCGCATGCACGCGCCGGCCCTCACGTCGATCACGCGGATCGCGTGCGACCAGTCGGCGGCCTCGGGCACCAGCTCGGCCAGCCGATTGTTCGCCGAGTGTTCGAAGTACTCGCGGCTCCATTCGTTGCCTTCTCGCCCCGGGAACAGGGCCAGGTAGAGGATGTCGAGCTCGACCAGTTCGTTGAAGAAGTGGGTCCCCAGGGAGACGTCGGGCACGAGGTCCTCGCGCATGGCCACGATCTCGCAGAGGACCGAGACGGTGTCGATCTCGGCGAACGAGACCGGCACGCCCAGCGACGGCGTGGTCGTGCCCCAGCGCCCCGGCCCGATGAGCATGACGGCTTCGCGGCCCGCGGCCCGTTCCGGCGTGCATGATCCGCCCGATGAGCCGGGCCACGGTGTAGCGGTCGCTCAGCGGGAGCTGCCCGTAGACCGACGGCACGATGTAGACGAAGCGATCGACTGCCAGCTGCGGTCCGCGGCCGATCACGGCTCCGCTGGGCCTCGAGCACGACCTGCTCGCGACTGAGGTCTGCGGCACCGCCTCGACCGCCGCTACCGCCGCCGCTCACCTGCAGCGGCCGGCACTGCACGAGGTTGATCTTGTACCGGTCCGGGCCGGCGAAATTCGCCGTGAATTCCGTGTCGACCGGATACTCGTACGCCGTCTTGGAGCGTCGCGAGCATCTCCCGCATGTCGGCGATGAACGGCGTTTCGGACAAGAGCCGGTCGAAGGTGAGCACCGGGCGAAGAGGCGCTCCGATCCCGCGCTCGTCTCCCCAGGCCGCGAAGGGCGACGGTCCTCCGAGGCGAACAGCTCGATCGGCAGCCCCGGGCTTCGCTGGGCCACGTTCGGCGAAATCCAGGGAGACCAGCTGGTTGGCCTCCAGGTCGATCACGTCCACCTTCCGCTGCGAGTACTGGCGCACCTCGTCGGCGTCGGTCTCGGGCCGGCGCTCGGGGGCGTTCAGGGCCACGACGCGCGTGTAGTCGTCGTCGGAGCGGTCCACGGCCCGCGTGCCCAGGCCGAACACCAGCCGCAGCATCCCGCCTTCGGGATCGATGTACGCGCTCCAGACGTAGGGATTGAACGAAAGGCCCACGCCGGCCAGCTGCGGATAGAACAGGCTGCCGTAGCGCGATCCCGAGACCCGCTGCACGAGGAGCGACATCTGCTCGTCGCGATCCAGAAGACCCGCGCTGGGCCCGGTAGCGCAGCGCCTTCTCGCTCATCGTGCTGGCGTAGATCGTCCGCACCGCCGACATGAAGTCTTCCAGCCGCTTCTGGTGCGGCCCCTGGTTGGCGCAGAACACGCTCTCGTACTTGCCGGCGAAGGCGTTGCCGAAGCTGTCCTCCAGCAGGCTGCTCGAGCGGACGATGATCGGCGACTGCCCGAAGTAGTCGAGCATCTCGGCGAACTCGCGGCGGATGTACTCGGGGAACTGGCCGGTGAGGATCCGCCGCCGCGCCTCCTCCACGCCCGTCGAGAAACGTGGCCGGTTGCGTTGCTTCTGCCGCAGCCACCAGCAGCCGTTCTCGCACCAGGAAGGTGTAGAAGACGTCGGAGCCGATGAAGAAGGAGTCGTGGGCCTCCAGGAGCGATCGTTCCAGCGCGGATCGGCCTTGCCGAGGATCGCCCGGGCCAGGAGCATGCCGACCGCTTTGCCGCCGATCAGGCCCGTGCCGATCATCCGCTTCCAGACGGCCAGCACGTCGCCCAGCGTGAGGTACTTGTTCCGCCAGCGCGAGCACGCGGTCGTCGCGCGAGATCACCATCCGCAGCAGTGCCGCGGAGGTAGGGCCGGGCCTCCTCGGCCGCGCGCTGGCCTCGCTGGATCGCCGTCCCAGACCTCTTCGGCCTGCAGGAACCTGCGGTTCCAGACGCCCAGCCGGAACCGGACGGAGTCCATCCCGGCCCAGGGCATCGAGGTGAGGATTTCCGCCGTGGTCGAGCTCTCGCACGACCGGCCGGAACTCGTCGCCCTCCCAGGCGTGGAGCATGTACATCGTCGGCGAGTAGCGGTGCTGCACCTTGATCGGCTGGACGTAGAGCTGCTCGCGCGTGGCGGTAGACGTCGAGGAGGATCTGCGTGGTTTCGGAGATCGGCGTGGTGGCGTGGAACGAATGGCAGCCGCGCAGCAGGGCGAAAGTAGGCCAGCGACTCCAGGTCGAGGATGTAGGGGCAGGTGAGCATGAAGAAGTTGCCCAGCATCCGGTCGCTGTTCCAGTCGACGGCCAGCGTGGAGAGGCAGTCGAAGACCAGGTACGCTCCGCCGACCGGCCTGGCCGATCGCGTCGGTGGATTTCGGTGATGAACTGCTCGAAGCCGTCGGCGACCTGGAGGTGGTGGACCTCGGCCCCGACGTCGCTCGGGAACGAGCGGCTCGTGGTCGCCGAAGCGGAAGTAGACCAGCTTCCGCCCCTTGGCTCCGGGCGAACTCGCAGTACGCGCTGGACGAAGGGGGCGTAGTCGCTCGATCGAGTCGACCTGCCAGACGATGTTGTCGCCCGGGATCAAGCCCCGCAGGACGCGGTCCAGTCCGGGGAGTCCGGTGCTGAGTTGGGGATCGGCCATAGGCGATGCCCTCGCGGTATCTTCGGGGACGCGACAAAGCAGAGACCAGGGTCAGCGGGTGAGTCCGGCAACGGCTCAGGCCCCGCGCCCTGACCGAATCTACCCGCGATCATGCACATGCGCGACCGCATCGCCCCTCACACCAAGCCCTTGGGCGAGCATGGCCTCGGCCACCTTGATGAAGCCGGCGACGTTGGCGCCCTGGACGTAGTTGACGTAGCGTTGCCGTTCTTCGCCGTAGCGCACGCAGTTGTCGTGGATCGACTTCATGATGCCCTGCAGCTGCGCGTCGACGTCTTCGCGCGAACGCCGCATGCAGCCGCTGTTCTGGTTCATTTCCAGGCCGGAGACGGCCACGCCGCCGGCGTTGGCGGCCTTGCCCGGACCGTAGAGGATCTTCGCTTCCTGGAAGACGTCGGATGCCTTCCGGCGTGGTGGGCATGTTGGCCCCTTCCGAGACGCAGAAGCAGCCGTTGCTCGACCAGCGCCTTGGCGTCGTCGCCGTCGATCTCGTTCTGCGTGGCGCTGGGGAAGGCCAGGTCGCACTTGACGCCCCAGGGCTTCTTGTCCGGATAGTACTTGGCCGCCTTGAACTTCTCGGCGTACTCGGCGATCCGGCCGCGGCGGACTTCCTTGAGTTCGATGACCCAGGCCAGCTTCTCCTCGTTGATGCCGTCCTCGTCGACGATCGTGCCGTTGGAGTCGGACAGCGTGATCGGCTTGGCCCCGCAGCTGGAGCAGCTTCTCGACCGTGTACTGGGCGACGTTGCCCGAGCCGGAGACCAGCGGCCGTCTTGCCCTCGAGCGCCCTCGCCGCGCGTGGCGAGCATTTCCTGGGCGAAGTAGACCGCGCCGTAGCCGGTGGCCTCGGGCCGGATCAGCGAGCCGCCGTAGGCGAGGCCCTTGCCGGTCAGCACGCCGCAGAAGCGGTTGGTGAGCTTCTTGTACTGGCCGAAGAGGAAGCCGATCTCGCGCCCGCCCACGCCGATGTCGCCGGCCGGCACGTCGATGTCGGGCCCGATGTGGCGGAACAGCTCGCTCATGAACGCCTGGCAGAATCGCATCACTTCGTTGTCGCTCTTGCCCTTGGGATCGAAGTCGGAGCCGCCCTTGGCGCCGCCCATCGGCAGCGTGGTCAGGCTGTTCTTGAAGACCTGCTCGAAGGCCAGGAACTTCAGCACGCTCAGGTTCACGGTGGGATGGAACCGCAGGCCGCCCTTGTACGGGCCGATGGCGCTGTTCATCTGGATGCGGTAGCCGCGGTTGATCTGGACCTCGCCCCGGTCGTCGACCCAGGGCACGCGGAACATGATCACCCGCTCGGGCTCGACCATCCGCTCGAGGATCTTCGCCTTGCGGTAGGCGGCGTTGGCCTGGACCACCGGCATCACCGACTCGACCACCTCGCGGACCGCCTGGTGGAACTCGGGCTGGCCGGGGTTCTTGGCGACCACCTGGGCCATGAACTCGTCGACGGCCGAGGGAATGCTGCGGACGGCGTCTTCGAGGGTGCTCGCATCGTTGGACTTCATCATACGCTGGGTACTCCTTCGTCTCTTGCTGGGTTACGTGGATTTTTCGGATCGCGGGTATCGGCCCGCACCCCCGCCACCGGCTTACTGGCTGAAGCGGTGGATATAATCGAGGTAGTGTTTGAGCAGCCAGAACTTCTCGAGAAACTCTGCCCATCCGCATGACGGCTTGAACCCCTGCTCTGCGGTTGGGGCCACCATTCCTCCTGGCGTGACTCCCGGCTGCAATTCTCGCCACAACTCCGCCCACGTGCGTAGCGCGTCCTCGTTCACCGCGTGCACGACGTAGCGGAAATTCTTTAGGGCCCGATCGCCGGACGCATCCGTTGCGCCCGTTGGGCTCATGGCCCCGGCGACCCGGTTCTCAACTCCAACGCGCGGTTTCTCGGACATCTCTAAGCTCCTCCGTTGCACGAAGACTCAGACCGTCTGCCGACCTCCAAGTCGCCCTTCCGGCGCCGTCCTTCGAGATGCCGAGGGCTTTCCGCGTTGCCGCCGAGTGGGCTTCGGTCCGCCCCCTGGTCGCGCTCTGCGGAGTCGACTGCGCCTCGGCGAGAAAAAGCGAGCAGTCCTCCACCCAGGTTCCCGGTTGACGAAGCGGACAATCCCGCCTCTTCGCACCGCACACAAAGGGCCTGGCTCACAACCATCGCTCCCGGTTGACGTTGCTAAGGACACGGCGAAGTCGCGACCGCTATAAGCAATCGCTATGCCAACGCCAGGCCCAACGCCGCACCGTGTGCGCAAGACTATGGAGACCGACGAGTTAGGGACCTGCCACGCGGCCTCGTCTGGGGGCCGCAGTGCCGCCGGTACCGTGCGCGGGGCAACAGACAATCGCTCGGTCGATGTTCGAGCATCGCTGTAACCCGCAGTGAGAAGAGCACTTAACAGTCGCTGTTCAGAGTGTGAACAGCCTTGGTTCGCTGCGGACACCTCTTGGGCCCGACCTCGGCGTCACTCGCCGCCGGCGGGCCCCGGAGTGTCTTTGGGCGGGGCGGTCTCCAGCCCGTACTTCTTCATCCGGTGCCGCAGCGTGTTGCGGCTGATGCCCAGCAGCCGGGCGGCGTGAACCTGGTTGTTGCCGCACTGCTCCAGGGCCCGGGCGATCGAGCGACCGCTCGACCAGGTCGATCACGCTGGCATGGGCCCGCTTGCCGACCGAGCTGAGGATCTCGCGCACCAGCTCGTCGACCCGCTGTCGCAGTCCGGCGGTAGCTCGATCGCCCGCGACGCCACGGCCGCCGCAGCGGGATCGCTCTCGAAGTGGAGGTGCTCGGGCAGCAGCACGTCGCCCTTGCACATCAGCACCGCGCGGCGCAGGCAGTTTTCCAACTGCCGGACGTTGCCCGGCCAGTTGTACGATTGCAGACTTGCGCACCGCCTGGTCCGAGACGTAGCGGACGGGACTGCCGTACTCGCCGGCGAACCGGCCCACGAAGTAATCGACCAGAGCGGGATGTCGTCGAGCCGGGCCCGCAGCGGCGGCAGGTGGATCGAGATGATCCGCAGCCGGTAGTAAAGGTCCTCGCGGAATCGCCCCTCCTGGACCTCCTTTTCCAGGTTCTTGTTCGTGGCGGCCAGGATGCGCACGTCGGACCTTGATCGTCTCCGTGCTCCCCAGTCGCTCGAATTCCCCCTCCTGGAGCACGCGCAGCACCTTGGCCTGGGTGCGCAGCGACATGTCGCCGATCTCGTCGAAGAACAGCGTGCCCTCGTGGCACCGCTCGAACTTGCCGATGTAGGTCCGATCGGCCCCGGTGAACGCCCCGCGCTCGTAGCCGAACAGCTCGCTCTCGAAGAGCGCTTCGGGAATCGCCGCGCAGTTGACGGCCATGAACGGCTTGTCCACCCGGTGGCTGTGGTGGTAGATCGCCCGGGCGACGAGTTCCTTGCCGGTGCCGCTCTCGCCGGTGATGAGCACGGTCACGTCCTTCTCGGCGACCTGCCCGATGAGCTTGAAGACCTCCTGGATCTTGCGGTTGTTGCCGATGATCCGCACGCCGCCGTCGGGCGCGGCGGAGATCCGCGTGACCGAGCTCGGCAGGCTGACGACCTCCTTCATCAGCCGGTTCACCTCGCAGGGCGTCGGCCACGATCCGCTTGAGCTCCTCGGTGTCGAACGGCTTGAGCAGGTAGTCGTAGGCGCCCAGCTTCATGGCCTCGATGGCCGTCTCCGTCGTGCCGAAGGCGGTCATGATGATCACCGGCGTCTTCACTTGCGCCCGCTTGATCTCGGCCAGCGTATCCAGCCCGTTGAGCCCCGGCATCTTGTAGTCCAGGAGGATCACGTCGAACGATCTCGCCCGCCAAGCGTTCCAGGGCCGAAACGCCGTCGGTGCAGGAGACGACCTCGTACCCCTGCTTGGTGAACAGCCGCGTGAGGAAGTGGACCAGCCCTTCGTCGTTGTCGACCACCAGGATCTTCGGCATCGAAACGATTCCCTTACTGAATCTTGCGCTACTCGTAGGACAAGGGCGACCAACGGGAGCCCGATTTCCCGGGATAGAAAGCTTTGAAGTGCTCCACAATCAACAACGGCATCAAGAAGTCTTGCACTGTTCGTTGAACAAGGGCGACCAACGGGAGGCCGGTTTCCCGGAAAGGAAAGCCTCGAACTGCGCGACAATCAACAACGGCATCAAGAAGTATCGGTGACAGGGAGCCGGATCGAGAAACAGGCTCCCGCACGGGGTGCGCTCTCGACCGAGATCGTGCCGCCGTGCCGGTCGACGGTCCCTTGGACGATTGCCAGCCCCAGCCCGGAGCCCGTGGCCTTGGTGGTGAAGAAAGGCTCGAACAATCGCTCCCGTGCGGTCTCGGAGATTCCCGGGCCGGTGTCGGCAACGTCGATCCGTACCCACCGCGACCCGATTGCGCCGGGCGGCGGAGAATCGGGAGCTACGCGGATCGAAAGCCGCCCGCCGTCGGGCATCACTTCCAGGGCGTTGACCAGCAGGTTGACGACGGCCTCGCCCAGTTGTCGCACGTCTCCCTCGACTTTCGGCATCGCACTGGCGATCGCACGCTCGATTTCCACTTCCTGCTGGTTCGCCCGCGGCTGCACGACCACCAGGGCGTCGTCGACCAGACGGCCGAAGTCGACTTCCACCCGGGATGGCTCCTGCGGCCGAGCGAAGCTGAGGAAGTGATTGATCGTGGCCTCCATGCGCCGCACTTGGCGCATGGCTACGTCGAAGTCCTCGGCCTGATCGGCCGACAACTGCACGTCTTCCTGGATCGATTGCAGGAACAACTTGAGCGAGGTGAGCGGCGTGCGGATTTCGTGGGCCACGCCGGCGGCCAGCCGTCCCAGCGCCGCCAGTCGTTCGGAGCGGGCTGCGGCCTGCAGAGTCTGCCGCAACCGTATCTCGCTCCGCCGCAGTTCCTCCTCGGTCACGCCGATCCGCTTCTCCATTCGCATGTGGCGATCCCAGAGCTGGCCGGCCATGTGGCGGAAGGCCGCGTCCAGGGCGCCGATCTCGTCGGTGCGGCACGAGGCGGGCGCCGCCAGCGCTCGCTCGAATTCGCCGCTGCGACAGCGTATGGGCCGCCTCGCTCAAGGCGACGGATCGGTGACGTCACGTACGACGCCAGCACCCACGAGAGCCCGATCGCGCACGAGCACCGTCAATACCATCGCGATCGCCACCTGCCGCAACATGCGGTAGGAGCCGGCAAAGGCCTCGTCGCGGTCCTGCTCCACCACGACGTACCACGGCGTGCCCGCCACGCGCCGCGAGGCTCCCAGCACCGCGATGCCGCGGTAGTCGGTGTAGATCGGTCCCGTGACCTCGTCGCCGAACAAATTGGCGAAACTCTCGGACTGGGCGATGTTCTCCTTCAGCACGCGCTGCGGCTGCTTGTGCGCCAAGAACAGGCCCGAGTCGTCGACCAGGTAGCATTCGCCGGTCTCTCCCAACGACACGTTCAGCACCTGGGCGAGGATCGCCTGCGTGTTGACCGTGGCGCACACGACGCCCGTCGGCTCGCCGTGTTCTGCACGAACAACCTCGGAGATCGAAAAAACCGCCTCGCGCGACGCCGGATCCCAACGCACCGCCGAAATATGCGTTCCCTGCGATTTCGCCTCGCGGTAGCAGGGGTCGAGCGCGTACGAGCCGCCCGGCGGCCCCCCCGTGTCGCATACCACGCGCGCGTCGCCTCCCACGATCACGAAACGGTTGTAGGCCCGGTACTGCTCCTTGACCAACTCCAGGTAGGGAGCGATCTCGCGCGCTTCCATGCGGCGCACGATCGACGCACCGGCGATCACCCCCACGTCCGCCAGCCGTTCGGCCATCCAACGCTGGAGCAATTCCTGCTTGTCTGCTGCCACGTTTTCCAACTGGCTGGTCACGATTCCCGCGATCACCCGATCGGCCGTCCGCACGGCGAACAGCCCCATGATGCCCAGCGGGATCGCCGAGACGAAGAGGATCACCAGCGCGACGCGCAGCCGCAGGCCCTTGAATAGCGCTAGTTTCACGGAGTCTCCGCACGATCGGCCCATGCACCTCAGAGCCAATCCAAGAACTAACCGCAACGACCCTACGCGGCCGAGTGGTTTTGGGGCAGCACGCGGTGCTCGGACCGGCTCTTAGTGGCGCGACGGCCGGCCCCGCTCAGGGCGACTTGCCTTCAGGACCGGCGACCCCGCTATTATAGGGGGTCGCAAGGGACGGTGCAACTCAATGCGGCTGATCGCCAAAACAGGTGCCCACGTTCCGCGCCGCCCGCACCAGCGGATGATCCACGGGCACCAAACGCTGCTTACCCGCCGCGCTAGTCGATATCCACGTCGGCGATCGCACCCTTGCGCAGTACGACCAGGCGCCCGACCGCCCCAGACATCAGTTGCTCGACCGCCGCATAGCCGAAACTGGTGGCCAACACGCGGTCGTCCGCCACTGGGGTGCCGCCGCGTTGCACGTGTCCTAACACGGTCACGCGTGTCTCGATGCCGGTGGTCTGCTCCACCTGCGCGCGCACCAATTGCCCCACGCCCCCCAGACGCACCGGTTCGGGGCTCGTGGGGTCCAGCCGTGCCACGACCTGCTTGCCGTCCTTGGGCCGTGCTCCCTCGGAGACACAGAGAATGCTCGATCGCTTCCCCATCTTTGAACGCCTTACGACCTCGTCGCAGATCACGCGGATATCGAAGGGAATCTCTGGGATCAGGATGACGTCCGAGCCCGAGGCAATTCCCGCGTGCAGAGCCAGCCAGCCCGCATTCCTTCCCATTACCTCTACGACCATGGCGCGATGGTGGCTGGCCGCGGTGGTATGGATCCGGTCGAGGGCCTCGGTTGCTACCGAGACCGCGGTGGAGAACCCAAACGTGACGTCGGTTCCCTCCAGATCGTTGTCGATCGTCTTCGGCACCCCGATGCAGTTGACCCCCTGTTGCACGAAGTGCGAGGCCACCGTCATGGTCCCATCGCCGCCGATCACCACTATCGCGTCGATCTCCTGTTGGCGGAGGTGTTCGAGGCAACGGCCGGTCCGATCGTCGAACTGGAGCTGTCCGTCGACGCACCGTGGCACGCGCCGCGGATCACACTTGTTGTTCGTCCCCAGGATCGTGCCGCCCAGCGTGAGGATGTTGCTCACCGACTCCCAGTCCAGGCATCGGAAGCGGTTCTCGATTAGACCCTGGAAGCCGTCTTCGATCCCGACCACCTCGAGCCGATATCCCTGCATCGCCGATTTGGCCACGGCCCGAATTACGGCATTCAGTCCCGGGCAATCCCCTCCGCCGGTAAGTATGCCGATGCGGCGTATTGCGTCAGCCATGATCTGTCCTCGGGAACTCTTTACTTCGGCGAGTGCACTCCTCTCCGATGGGAAATCAGAGGATAAGGCTTCCGCCCGCGCGGCGTCAATGGCCCCATGCCCGTGCCGCATCCCGGAAGTCATCTCCTCGTTGTGGCACGACCGCCTGAACCCACCGATCCGGGCAAGACAGACAAAACCCGAGTGCCCTGAATTGGCTCCTCACTGGAAAAAAAGTCGAAGGGGCCCCCGGAGCACTTCCCGGCCGGGCGGCGCGGGTAGTTCTCGCGGCATTTCCTTGAGGCTACAATAGACCGCGATCCTGGATCATCTTCAACCGGCAGGCCCCACGTAAATCCTTCCCCAGCGGAGACCCTGTGATGCCCTGGAATCGACGGCGTTTCCTTCAGTTCGGCGCGGGGTCCGGTGCACTAGCCGCGCTGGTGGCGCGCTCGGGCGCCGCCGCGTCGTCGTCGCCGGTTACCATGAAAGCTCTGGAGAAGGTGGCGGCACAGCCGGTGCTGCGGCGCGAGCTGTTTCCTTCGCCCGTCGTGATCCAGTCCCTCGAGTTGCTCCGCGCGCACGGCGAGTTCTTCGTGCGGGTCCGCTCCAAAGAAGGTGCCGAGGGGATCTCCGTGACGAACTCGCGCGCCGAATACCTGGCGCCGATCCTCAAACGCTTCGTCATGCCCTACTTCATCGGCAAGGATGCACGTGATCTGGACGAGCACCTGTTCCAGGTCTACCGCCAAGGCGACAACTATAAGCTCCAAGGGCTTGCCCTTTGGTGCCCCGTGGCCTGGGTCGAGTTCGCGATTCTCGATCTTCTCGGTCGCATCGCCCAGAAGCCGATGGGCGAGTTGCTGGGCGGAATCGTGCGCCGCCAAATCCCCTTCTACGTTGCCAGTGGACGCCGCGATACCACGCCCGAACAAGAGATGGATTATCTTTGCAGACTGATCGGGGAGACGGGGGCCCGTGCGGTGAAGTTCCGCGTGGGTGGGCGCATGAGCCGCAACGCCGATGCCCTGCCCGGCCGCACGGAAAAACTCATCCCCCTGGTGCGCAAGGCCCTGGGAGACGCTATCGACATCCACGCGGACTCGAATAGCTCGTACGATCCTCCGAAGGCGATCGAGATCGGCCGCATGCTGGAAGCGATCGGCGCCGTGTACTTCGAGGAACCGTGCCCCTTCGACCACCTGGGCGAAACGAAAGAGGTGGCGGACGCGCTGACCATTCCCGTGGCCGGCGGCGAGCAAGAGTTCAGCGAGTGGCGGTTTCGCTGGACGATTGCCAACCGCGGAGTCGACATCGTGCAGCCCGATTTGCAGTATTACGGCGGCCTGATTCGCTCGACGCGTGTGGCCCGCATGGCGGCTTTGGCCGGAATGCCCACCACGGTGCACATTTCCGGCGGCTTTGGGTTCGTCTATATGGCCCACTTTGCTTCCATCACTCCCGAAATCGGCCGCTACCAGGAATACAAGCAGGGGATCGAGAAGTACCGCGACTGGTTCGATCCTCCGCTCGAGGCTCGGCAGGGCGCAGTAGTCCTGCCCACCGGCCATGGGGTCGGCATCAAGAGCGTGTCGGATGTTCTCGAGCAGGCCAAGCCGGTCACCTGACCGGGCTTGCGGTTCCTTTCGCCGCGTACTTACTCCCCGCTCCAAGTACTTTGAACGAGAGCGAAGCCATGAATCGATTATCCTGCCTCCTTGCCGTGACCGCGTGCGGCGCATGGGCTGCCTCCTTGGCGGCGGCCGAAACGAAGCGACCCAACATCGTCTTCATCTTCTCCGACGATCACGCCTACCAGGCGATCAGCGCCTACGGCGACCGCGCAAGCTGCTCGAGACGCCGAACATCGACCGGATCGCCGCGCGAGGGCATGCGGTTCGACCGCTGCCTGGTGCCCAACTCGATCTGCGGCCCCAGCCGGGCCACGGTCCTGACCGGCAAGTACAGCCACCTCAACGGCTTCTACAACAACACCAACAGCCGCTTCGACGGCTCGCAGACGACGTTCCCCAAGCTGCTGCAAGCCGCCGGCTACCAGACGGCGATCGTCGGCAAGTGGCACCTGGTCAGCGACCCCACCGGCTTCGACTACTGGCACATCCTGCCCGGCCAGGGCGTCTACTACAACCCGCCGATGATCCGCAACGGCGAGCGCGTCGCAGCACGAGGGCTACGTCGACCGACATCATCACCGACCTGTCGCTCGACTGGCTCGAAGAACGCGACACGGCGAAGCCGTTCCTGCTGATGTGCCAGCACAAGGCGCCGCATCGCGAGTGGGAGCCCGAACCTCAGGCACCTCGGCCACGACGACGACCGCCAGTACCCCGAGCCGGAGACGCTGTTCGACGACTACGCCGGCCGCGGCAAGGCCGAGCACGACCAGGACATGACGATCGAGCAAGACGATGACCGACCGCGACCTGAAGCTCGTCCCGCCGGCCCAGCTCAACGCCCGAGCAGCTGCAAGACCTGGAACGCCTACTACGAGCCGCGCAACGAGGCGTTCCGCAAGGCCAACCTTCAGGGCGACGACCTCGTCCGCTGGAAGTACAACCGCTACATGCACGACTACCTCGGCTGCATCAAGGCGGTCGACGAGAGCGTCGGCCGGCTGCTCGGAGTATCTCGACGACGAAGGGTCTGGCCGACAACACGATCGTCGTCTACGCCTCCGACCAGGGCTTCTACCTGGGCGAGCACGGCTGGTTCGACAAGCGGTGGATCTTCGAGGAATCGCTCCGCACGCCGCTGCTCGTCCGCTGGCCGGGCGTCGACCAAGCCGGGCAGCGCCAACAAGGACCTCGTCTCCAACGCTCGACTTCGCCGAGACCTTTCTCGACGCCGCCGGCGTGCCGTGCCCGCCGACATGCAGGGCCGCAGCCTGGTGCCGCTGCTCAAGGGCCAGACGCCGGCCGACTGGCGCAAGAGCTTCTACTACCACTACTACGAGTATCCCGGCCCGCACAGCGTCGCCCGCACTACGGCGTGGTCACCGACCGCTACAAGCTGGTCCACTTCTACGAGCCGCAATGGAACTACTGGGAGCTGTTCGACCTGCAGAAGGACCCGCGGGAACTGCAAGAGCGTCTACGGCCAGCCGGACTACGCGCCGGTGCAGAAGGAATTGGAGACCGAATTGACTCGTCTTCGCCCGGAGTTGAAGGTGCCGGCCCAGGACCCGCCGGAAACGATAATTCGTCCGGGCAAGGCGAGTGCTAAGCCCAAAGTCAAGCCCAAGGCCAAGGCGAAAGCCAGGACGGCTTGACCCTCGGTGATTCGCTCACGATCTTCACCGCCTCCTCAGGATGCGTCCCATGCGAGAATGCCCTGTTCTTCTGCTTTGCCGTCTGATCCTGCTGGGATTCATGACCGGTCTGGTGGCCGCGTTTGGCTCGGCCGCCGCGGCCGAACTGCCGAATATCCTCTGGCTCACTTGTGAGGATACGGGTCCGCAACTCGGCTGCTACGGCGATGCCTACGCGGAAACCCCCAACCTCGACCGGCTCGCGGCCCAGGGCATGCTCTATCGGTACGCATGGTCCAATGCCCCGGTCTGCGCTCCGGCGCGCACGACGATTATTTCCGGCGTCTATCCCACATCCCTCGGGGCCGAGCACATGCGCAGCAAGGTGGCCATGCCCGCGTTCATGCAGCATGTACCCGCAACTGCTTCGCGAGCGTGGCTACTACTGTACCAATAACACCAAGGAGGACTACAACGTCGCCAAGCCCGGCAAGGTCTGGGACGAGATCTCGGCCAAGGCCCACTGGAAGAACCGCAAGCCGGGCCAACCGTTCTTCGCGATTTTCAACGATACCACGACGCACGAAAGCCAGATTCGCACGCGGCCCCACACGGCGAAGCATGACCCCGCCAAGGTCCGCGTGCCGTGCCTACCATCCGGATACGCCCGAGGTACGCCAGGATTGGGCGCAGTACTACGACAAGATCACGGAAATGGATGCACATATCGGCCAACGCCTGGAGGAACTGCGCGAGGCCGGCCTGGCTGACGACACGATCGTGTTCTTCTATGGTGACCACGGCTCCGGCATGCCGCGGAGCAAGCGGTGGCCTTACAACTCCGGATTGCAGGTGCCGCTGCTCGTTCGCATTCCCGAGAAGTTTCGCCCTGGCTCCGGCGGAATACGCAGCCCGGCGGTACTTCGGACCGTCTCGTGAGCTTTGTCGATCTTGCCCCCACGCTCGTGAGCCTGGCCGGCGCCAAGCCGCCGGCGTGGATGCAGGGACACGCCTTCATGGGCGGCCATGCCGATCCGCCCCAGCCGTACTTCTTTGGCTTTCGTGGACGCATGGACGAACGCTACGACCTGGTCCGCTCGGTGCGCAACCAGCGCTACGTCTACATCCGCAACTACATGCCGCACCTGATCTACGGCCAGTATGTCGGCTACATGTTCCAGACGCCCACCACGCAGGTGTGGAAGCGGCTTTACGATGCAGCGAAGCTTGCCCCACCCCAAACGTTCTTCTGGGAGCCCAAGCCGGCCGAAGAGCTGTATGACCTTTCCTCTGACCCTGACGAGGTCCGCAACCTCGCCGGTTCGGCCGAACATCGCACCGTGCTCGACGAGCTTCGCCGCGCGCATCGCGATCACGTGCTGGCGATCCGCGACGTCGGACTGCTCGACGAGGCCGAGGCACATCGCCGCGGTGCCGGAACGACGATCTACGAAATGGGTCACGATCCCTCCAAGTACCCTCTGGAAGCGATTCTCGACGCCGCGCAGTTGGCCGCCCATCGCGACACTGCGGCTATCCCTCGTCTCCAGCAGGACCTGAAACATGCCGATAGCGGCGTCCGCTACTGGGCGGCCATGGGCTTGTTGATTCGCGGTGCGAGCGCGGTCACGGCGTCGCGAGGCGCGTTGCGTTCGGCGCTGGAAGACGCTTCGCCCAGCGTGAGGATCGTCGCCGCGCGCGCCTTGGGCGAATACGGTGACCAGGCCGACGTAGCCTCTGCCCTCGCGGTGCTCGCCCAGTTGGCTCCGGCGGACAAGAACGGCGCCTACGTTTCCATGGCGGCTGTCAATGCGGTCGATGCGCTGGGGACTAAGGCGGCCAGTCTGCACCCCATGCTCCGCACGCTCCCCTCGAAGGACCCCGCCGCGGTCGGCCGCGCCAACGGCTACGTGGACCGCCTGCTAGAGAAGATCGTCGGCACAGCGCCGGCCAAACCCGCGGCCAAACCCGGCGGCAGGAAAAAGGCCGCGCAACGCCTGCGATAATCGCATCGCGCAGAGCCTCTTTCCGCCCGCGCCGTGCCGAGCGCGCGGCGGCGCATGAGCTCCCCCGAGCGCCGATACCCGAGGAGCCATTCGACGTTCTCCGCAAGGAGCCTACAGGCTCCAGCCGGCGCGGTAGGGCGGATTGATCAGCGCGTTGGCCGCGTCGGAGTTGGTGAACCGCAGGTTCTCGCCGTCCCAGAGCAGCTTCTCCTTGGTGCGGATGGCGATGTTGCCCAGCAGCACGACCTCGGCCAGATGGGCGGCGTGGTCGACGAAGTTCGAGCCGGCCGGCGGCCCGCCCTTGCAGGCGCTGGATCCACTCGACGTAGTGGCCGGGCGAGCGCGGCAGCACCTGCGGCGGCTTGCCGATCTCCCTGCGCCTTGCGCGTCGGGGATGAGCCGGTGGCCGTAGCATCTTGCCCTTGTCGCCGACGATCATCAGCCAGTCGTCTTCGGCGAACTTGCGGCCCGCTTCGAGTTCCTCGGGCCGCGGCGGCTTCAGGCCGCCGTCCCACCAGGTGAGCGTCACGGCCGCGCGCGTCCGCCTTGGCCGGGAAGTGCCAGCGGGTGATCGACGACAGCGGCGCCGTCTCGTTGGCGATCTCCGGCGCGCATTGATGGTTCGACGAGCAGGCCTCGACCCAGTCCGGATGCCCGAGCTTCAGCGCCTTGAACACGGCCGAGAACTGGTGGCAGCCGATGTCGCCCAGCACGCCGGTGCCGAAATCCCACCAGCCGCGCCAGCGCGAACGGATGGTAGCAGCGGATGGTAGGGCCGCACCGGCGCCGGGCCGAGCCACAGGTCCCAGTTCGAGCGTGGCCGGCACCGGCGGCGTTTCCTTCGGCCGCGCGGATGCCGCGCGGCGAGATCGCCGGGATAGCGGTTCGACCCGCCGTGGACCTCGCGCACCGTGCCGATCGCCCCCGACCAGATCATCTCGCAGATCAGCCGGGCCTCTTCGCTCGGCCTGGCCCTGGTTGCCCATCTGCGTGGCGACCTTGGCCTCCTTGGCCGCCTTGGCCGATCGCGCGGGCCTCGTAGACCGAGTGCGTCAGCGGCTTCTGGCAGTGGACGTGCTTGCCCATCTTCATGGCCATCATGCGTGACCACGGCGTGCAGGTGGTCGGGCGTGGCGATCATCACCGCGTCGATGTCCTTCTGCGTCTCGAGCATCTTGCGGAAATCGGTGTGCAGCTTGGCCTTGGGAAACTGCTTGGCGTTGCGCGTCGAGGGCCTCCTGGTCGACGTCGCACAGGGCCACGATGTTCTCGCTCGTGCGCGTTGCGGATGTCGCCCGAGCCCATGCCGCCGACGCCGATGCCGGCGATGTTCAGCTTCTCGCTGGGCGGCTTCTGGCCCTGACCGCCAAGCACGTGGCGGGGAACGATCGTTGCAACGGCGAAAGCCGCGCCGGCGACGAGCATTTGACGGCGAGCGATCCGGGTCGATTTCATCGGCAGGTCTCCTGAAGGTGGGCAATCCAGGCACGTGTCGAGTGTATGCCGTCGCGGGGACGCATGTCAAGCGCGGGAGGAATGGGGAATGGCACGCCCAACGCAACGAAACCGCTCACCTGCTCACGCGGGTTCGTCGCCGTGGGGACCCCTTCTCAACGGCCGATCATCAATGACGAAGGGCAACAAAGCCCAGTAGTGACGCGATTGCTCCCTTGGGACGAATGGCCGGCGATGACCAACGGGCGCTCGCATCGTACGCTACCGACGAAGAACTCTGCCATGTGTCGGTGGCGCTCGATGCGCCAGTCGCTTGACCGCTTCGTCGACGCCGACAAAACCGCCGTTCCCCGCGGTGCCGAGATACAGCCGCGATGGATCGTGGGGATCGATGCGGATGCAAGAGATGTTCCAGGAGGTCAAGCCGTCTACCTCCTGGCGCCAGGACTCGCCGCCGTCGACCGACTTGGCAATTCCCCGAGCGCGGCACTCGTCGTGGTAAGGATGATCGGTCGTGGCTACATACAGCGTTTCGCAATTGGCAGGGCTGATGGCGACGCGGTAGGTGAACCGGAAATCGTAGATCCGCTTCCAGTTCACGCCGCCATTGGTGCTCTTGAACAGTCCGCCCGGCAAGAGGGCGGGCGGCCGGACCGAGCGATCCAAGTTCTCACGCTGACAAAGGTAGAGGGTGCTGAAATCCTTGGGGTCCGCCTGGAGATCCTGAATATCGGCTAGCCCGGCATCGCGGCTGATTCTACGCCACGACTTGCCTCCGTCTCGGGTTTCATGAATCCCGCTTCCCCTGGAAGGGTCTCCACCCAGAGCCACCAGAAGGTGCCTGGCGTCGTCCGGATCGAGAAGCAGGCCGCGCGGATCTTTCCATGCTGCCTCCGGAAGCCCTCCTCCTGCCGGCCGCCAGGAGTCGCCCCCATCTTCGCTCTTGTAGATGCCGTTGCCTTGGGAGGTCACGTAGAGGACACGGCGGCCCACCGGACTCGTTGGGTCAAGAACGAGGTGCCTGGTTTGCCCGACCGGCAGCCCACTCTCCGGTTTACCCACGACCGTCCACGTCTGCCCACGGTCATCGCTGCGGCACACGTCCCCCTGGTTCGAAGCCCACTGCCCCGTACCTGCCCACAGCCTTTTTGTGTCGGTGGGGTCGATAAGGACCGTGAAGCAGTTGCCCGAATGTTTCATTCCTCGGACGGCCTTCTGGAAAGTGCGGCCGGAGTCGTCGCTTACCAAAAGTCCGACGTCGAAGTAGCAGAGATAGAGCCGCCGCGGATCCTTGGGGTCTGGCGCGATGTCGTTAAAGCACGTGACCTCCAATCCGTTTCCCCAGAAGCGATCCCCTTCGACTCGGCAGTAGCGCTGTTGCCATGTGTGGCCAGCGTTTTCGGTGAGGAAGACGTGGCCGGACGTGCCGAAAACGACGCGATCAGGGCGCCCAGGTGCGATCGCCATGCACTCGACGGCCGGTCCCCACGGGGTGATCCAGCCGTAGTCCATGTTGCTTGTGGTGCCCGTGCGGATCGTGGTTGTCGTCCATTTCTGACCGCCATCCGTGGTCTTGTATACCCCCGCGCTCACCCAAGCCCGGTCGCCGACATAGACGGTATCGGGGGCACGGGGATCGACGACGATTTCCTTGCAGTTAGAGGTCATCTCCGCGGGCTGATTCCGTTTGCCGACGACGCGCGCTAACCCTTGGCTCCGGCAGGTCCACGTTCGGCCGCTGTCGTCTGATCGCCACACGCCGCCGTTGAATGGGGCAGAGTCGCGCGCGGTGGTCCGCAACGTGCAGTAGACGATATTGAGGGCAGACGGTGCGATGGTCACTTCCTGAACGTCCGTGTGCACAAGCCCGTGGCTGCTGGCAGACCAACTCTTGCCGCCGTCATCGCTGCGGTAGACGCCCTTGTTGGTCGCGGCCAGAACGTAAGCGCCATCGGGCGAAACTTCCACGTCACCGACGATCGCCTCCCGGTCGAGCATTCCCTCGGTCGCCACTCTCCAAGTCTCGCCGCAGTCTTCGCTCTTGTAGATCTCTCCTCGACCGCCTTTGCCCCACCGCGGCCGGCCGATCCCCGCGTAGACCACGTTCGGTCGCGTCGGGTCAAAGCACAGGGCGCCGATGGGGGCAGAATAGGCATGGCGCTCGGGCGCCGGAAACCCCTGGCGTTTCCACGACCAGGTCTTGCCTTGATCCGCGGACTTGAAGACGCCCCCTTCCATGCCCAATAACAGGATGTTGCTGTCGGCCGGGTGAACGGCGATGCACTCGACGAAATAGTTGTTTAGGCCGTCGTTCTGAATGTGCCACGTGCGGCCGGCATCGCGCGTAATGTAGAAACCGCCGACGTCGCAGCCCAGGTAAACGGTTTCGGGATCGCGAGGATCGCAGGCGATCGCCTGAATCCAACCCCCGCCACCCGGGCCGATGTTCGTCCAGGAGATGTCAGCCCCCCGCGAAGGGACTGCTGCGAGGAAGACGAACACCGGAGAGAACCATAATAGACCGCGGCGCATGCGAAGAACCTCTCCAGAACTGCCGTTGGGGCCCTGTGCGGCCGAGTGATTCTGGGGCGGCACGCGGCTCTCGGATCGGCTAGAAAACCTTCAACCGTACTGTCCGTTACAGGAAACTGAAGAACGACTTGCGGTTGCAGCCTACACAACGCGGCTCTCGGCGTCGAGATCCGCCGGTAATCAGCGGGCTCTACCTGTTCTTCGTTCTAACGCGTGCTAAGCGTATCCTTCTTCGTCTTCTTCGCCCAATCCACGAGGGCTCGATACTTATGAGCCTCGGCCAGCGGCTGACCGGTGTATTCAATCGCGCCCCAGGCCCCGCCGTCCCCCGCCTGTCCCACGTGACAGTAGTGCGAGAAATGGGTAAAGTACTGGCTCATTCCCGTCAAGTATTGCTGGTAGAGATCATACATCGCAGGATTGCGGTTGACCTGCCTGGCGTTTCGCGTCACGTGTTGGCCGCCTTCGTAGGCAATGAGCAACAGACCCGCTTTGTCGGCGATCTTGCGGTGTTTGGCCGAATCGCTGACCGAGCGTGCGATGGCGGCACGAAGCTGCTCGACTGCGTCGGCTGCCGAACCGTCGACCTCGTGGCCGAAGTAGGGTGCCGTGGCAATGGCGTGCGCCTTCACGCCCCACGGATTGTGACGGGTGTCCTTGAGGACCCCGAGGTGCTGCCCGGCGATCCACGAATTGGCCGTATGCGTGGCGAGAACTTTGACCACGCGTCCGTCGTTTTCGCCGTACACGAGATCCGCGGCGCGGAACAGGCGAATCGCCGCCCATGCGTGGTAGCGGAATCCGGCGGTCCAGCGGTTCTTGTCCAGGCCGATCGCCTCTCCCTCGTCGCAGCAGTAGTGCGCCTGTTTGAACATGCCGTTCCAGGTCTCGTTGGAGTATTCAACGTAAAGTTTCAGCCCCGGCTTGAGCGGCTCGCAGGTCTTCGCCCCGCCCGCGGCCAGGAAATCCTTCGCATCGAGCGTCGTGAGCTTGCCCATCAGCGGCGCGAGATCGACCTTGTTCATGTCCACGCCCGTCTTCACCAAGATGCACAAGCGCAGTGCGTAGTCGCAGGGCCGATCGGCGGTAGCGCGAGTGACTGTGCGATGGGGAATCGTCACCCACATGTCGGCGTTCACGCGGTTGCACAGGTCGATCATCCATTCATAGGCCACGGGGTTCTGCTTGGGATCGGTCTTTGCCGGCCGCTCGGACCACTGGGCGCGCGTCGACCCGTTGGTATTGTCCCAATCCATGAACCGCAGCGAACGGAAGACCGCGATTTCGACCAGGAACCGGGGATTCCAGGGGTTGTCGCCGTTCACCTGGCGAACGTCCTGGAAGCAGTCGCTCGGCTTGTGCCAGCCCGGGTTCCAGAAGTTCGTCCCCAGATCCATGCCCTGCGCCGCTGCGGTTGTCGAAAAGGCGAGCACTGCCGCCAGCCATATCGCCATCATGCCTCGATGCATCGTGCGTTTCTCCTACTGTTTTCGCTTCGGTTTCGGGGCCGATGTCTTCAGAGGTCCAGCGTAGGGCGGGTTCTCGAATGTCACTCCGCCGCCGCTGACGCGCGGGTCGCCGGTATCGCGCAGCACTGCCAAAAGACGCTGCGCGAGCCGCTCGCGATCGGCCGCGTACTTGGCGACTTGCGCCACATTGTTCATGTGATGCTGGTCCGTACGCAGATCGTAAAGTTCCTCGGCCGGACGGCGGCCGAAGGCATACTCGAAGTAGCGTTCCATGCCCGGATCGCTCCGGTGCGTGGCGATCCAAGCCTTGGTCGGGCTGGCATCCATGTCGGCGAAAGCCGCGAAAGTATTGTCTCGCAGCTGCTCGTAGGGCGGCATCGGCGCGTCGTCGGCGGTCGCCTCGGGTCCGATGCCCAGCGGCCAGCGATCGGGGTGGAAATTGCGAATGTAAAGGAAATCCTTGGTGCAGATGGCACGCTGCGGGTAGGGAAGGTTTCCCGGGCGGGCCGCCGCCACGTGACGCTCGCGCCCCACGATCGCTGCATCGCGCGAGAGATCGACCTGCCCGCTCTTGTCGGAGAAGAGCACCGGCATCAAACTCCGCGCGGTCATCACCGACGGAGGGGAAACGCCCGCCGCCTCGAGGAACGTCGGCGCCAGGTCCGGCAGACAGACGAAATCGTCGACCACGCGGCCCCCGCGGACCTTCTCGCCCCATCGGATTGCCAAGGCCACTCTCACGCCAAGGTCGTAGAGATTGCACTTCCCACGGGGAAATCCGGGGATGCCGTGGTCTCCGCTGACGACTAAGATCGTTTGCTCCATCTCTCCGATCCGCTCCAATTCTTCGACGAGTACTCCCACTGCCGCGTCGAACGCCTGCGCCTCGCCCAGATAGTCGCAGAAGTCTTCCCTTACCAGGGGAACATCGGGCAGATACGGAGGCAACTTCCCCTTGAGGTCGTCCGGATTGAGGCCCCAGAGAGCCTTGCCCGAACCCTGCACCCAGGTACGGTGCGTGTTGGTGGGGCCAAACCAATAGGCGAAGGGCCGGCCCTTCCGGTCGGCCAGGAAATCGCGAAAGTTCCTCCGCACCTCTTCGAGGATCTCGTGCTTGGTCGCAACGGGGTCCTTGGCCGCCGATACGTACTCGGAATAATCGCAGACGCGCCGGCCGCGCCGCACGTAGGCGTAGTCGCGCCCCCCATAAGGCGCGTCGATCGGCGTGCCGGGCGACCAGACTTTATACGTATGGCCGATGTGATAGCCGCGGTCGCGCAGGATCAAGGGATACGAGGGGATCGAGGGGTCCCAGATCGCTCCTTGCAGGATCGCCCCCAACCCGGTGCGCCAGAAGTATTGCCCCGAGAGAATCGAGCTACGGCAGGGCGTACACGACGGCGCATTGACCAACGCGTTGCGGAAAAGCACTCCCTCGCGCGCGATCCGGTCGAAATGGGGAGTGCGGATGATGTCGCTGGGGCCCCCCGGCTCCAAGCGCGCGTAGGCAGACGCGTAGCGCCCCCAGTCGTCGGCGAAGGCGAAGACGATATTCGGCCGTCTTGCGTCCTTGGCCGCGTCGCGTGGCGCACTCACGGCCGCCGGCGGCATCAGACCCGCACACCACGCGGTGACGACCACTATGATGCGTGTGTGCGGCAACAGACGGGCAACGACATCGCTCGTGCTTTTGGAAGGTATCATTCGCGTGTTCTCTCCTTCCTTTTGTGTCGGGATGACACGGTAACCAATCCCGGAGGGCGGTTAGTCCATCGTCGGCCCCCCAGCGCTCCGCCCGCCAAATAATACCCAGCCGAAACCATCGACCCCTTCCGGCCAACGGCGCGGTGCCGATTGCAGGCGGGGCGAATCGGCTGCGCCGAGATCAACCGGCTTGTGGTTTGGCGGCTTTCTTGGGCTTGGCACGCGGGGCCTTGGGGGGCGGTTGTTCTTCGGCACGCCGCCGCGCGGTATCTAGTTCCGCTCCGGGATCCCGCTGCTGGCGCATCCAGCGATCCAGTTCTCGAGCCAGCTCAGCCTTGATCGCCGCGTGGTCTGGATCTGCGGCCAGGTCGTTCATCTCCAGTGGGTCCGTTTGCGTATCGTAAAGATGTTCCGCCGGGCGGTGCAGGTACCGAGTGACCATAGCCAGGGCGTGGGCATCGGCCTCGGTCTTCCACATCCAGCTCAGCCAGTAAGGGTTGTGTTCGATCGAACCCATCACGTGCTTCTCGATATAAAGCGACTGAGGCGACAGGTTGCGGAGGTAGTGGAAGCGGCCGTTGTGGACCGAGCGGATTGGATACGCCGGGCCTTCCGGGAGGTTATTGTGCATTGCGTAGGCGAATTTGCGGTGCGTGTTCGCGCGGCCGAGCAGCACCGGCAGAAAGCTCGACCCATCGAACTCGCCGGCCGATGCGCTACCTCCGGCCGCGTCAAGCAGTGTGGGGAGCACGTCGGTATACTGCACCAGGGCGTCGGTTTGCATGCACGGCGCGATTCGACCGGGCCACCTTGCCACCAACGCTGTGTGGATGCCTTCCTCCCAGTTCGTCCACTTGCATCCCGGCCACTGCCCTCCCTGTTCCGAGGTGAAGAGGACCAACGTCCGCCCTGCCTGGCCGGTTTCGTCCAGTGTCTTGAGGATGTCGCCGAGTTGCCGATCCATAAGCTCGTATTCGGCAAAGTATTGGGTTAGCGAGACGCGTGTCTGGGGCGTGTCGACCATGTACGGCGCAAGCACCAGCTTGGCCGGGTCGAATCGCTTCGAGTCGCCAACCGTCCAAGGCGCGTGCGGCACCACCAGCGCCACGACAAGGCAGAAAGGCTGTGAGGGATCGCGAGCCATGAATGCCCGGATTCCCTGGCAGTCATGGTTGGCCTGGAGTGCCACGCAATCCCGCTCCCACCCCTCAACCATTTCGAAGGGAAACACGGTGCGCGGCTGAATGTGGGTCTTGCCGGCCAGGCCGACGCGGTAACCGAGCGCACCAAGATGGTGGACGATGCTCCGCGTGCCCGGTTTGGCGGCGGCGTGGTTCCAGCACACACCGCTGTGCATCGGATAAAGCCCCGTATACAGTTCCGTGCGGCAGGGCGTGCACATCGCCATGCTCACATAGGCACGACGAAACATCAGGCCTTGTGCGGCAAGTCGGTCGAGATTGGGAGTCCGAATATTCTTCCCGCCGTAGAGGGGCAGCTCGTGCCATGTCGCGTCGTCGGCGATCACGATCAGCACGTTGGGCCGCTCGGCCAGTGCCCCGAGGGCGCGATCTGCCCCAGCCGCCCCAGTGGCCCCGCCGATGAGTAACATGCATGCAGCTAAGAATTGCGGCAATCGCGAGCGGCCCGATGGGGACCGGATCGTCTCTCGATCCAACGACGCTCGTGAGATCGGAGGATGCCCAGCAGAAATCATGGATCTGCCTCCTTCCGTCCGCGAGTTGGGATACTGAATCAGCATGGCCTTGACTCACAACTTTGATGCTTGGTTCCCGCTGCGTGAAAACACCTCGAATCGTCCCCTCGCACGCACGTTTTCCGACGAGCTTCCCACCAACACCTCAAACGCCCCCGGCTCAACGACGAAGCCGTGCGTTTTCTCGTTGTAGAACGCCAGTCGTTGGGCAGGCAAGCCAAAGCGAACGGTCTTTCGCTGCCCCGGTGCAAGGTGGATCCGCTCGAACCCTCGCAACTCGCGTGCCGGCCGGATGACCCGGCAGTCGATGTCGCGCACGTACAACTGCACGACCTCGTCCCCCGCGCGGTGCCCGGCGTTTTCCACAATAACACTCACCTCCAGCGATTCATCGGCGGCGATCCGCGCGGCCGAAATCCGCAGATCGGTGTAGCGGAAATCGGTGTAGCTCAGTCCGTGGCCGAACGCGAACAGCGGCTTGCCGCGAAGATACATGTACGTGAAACCCTTGGCAACGTCGTACTCGTCCTGGGGCGGCACCTGCGCCTCCGATGCATACACGGTGAACGGAAGCCGACCGGCGGGATTGATGTCGCCAAAGAGTGCCTCAGCCAGCGCCGTGCCCCCTTCCTCGCCGTTCCACCAGGTCTCCAGAATCGCCCCGGCGTGCTCCTTCACCCAGGGAATCGTGAGCGGGCCGGCGTTGAGAAGCACGACGACGGTGCGTGCGTTGGCCGCCACGACCCGCTCGACCAATTCCCGCTGGTTGCCCGGCAGTGCCAGCGAAGTCCGGTCACGTCCCTCGGCCTCGACGTCGAGGGTGGTTCCCACGCACACGACGGCCACGTCGGCCTGTTGGGCCGCAGCAACCGCTTTTCGTAGTTCCCATTCATGATTGAATGCCGGAGCGGCTCCGGCGCTGTCCTTGGACTTCGTAGGGGGCGCGATCTCGCCCCCCACGGCATACAGGATGTTTGTGTCGGCGGCTGCACGCTTGCGTATGCCTTGTAGCGGGGTCACCGGGTCCTTGGCGACGCCACTGTAGCCTCCGGCCGTGAACCGGTCGGCGTGGGGACCGATCACGGCGATGGACTTCAATTTGCCCCGCTCCAGCGGCAGCAGATTACCCCGGTTGCTCAGAAGTGTGATCGATTGCCGCGCGGTCTCCAGTGCCAACCGGCGATGCGGTGGGCTGCAAATCACGCTGCGCGTGATGGCGCTATAGGCAACGCGGTCCGGCACGTCGAACTCGCCTAGCCGGAACCGCACGCGAAGCACGCGAGTCAGCGCGTCGTTGAGCCGGGCCTCCGGAAGTAGACCTTTTCGTACGGCGGCCGGGATGTGCGTCATGAATTCCTTGTCGGAGAAATCGCACCCGGCGACGAGCGACTGCGCCACCGCCTCGTCCAAGCTCATCCGGCCTTCCTGGTGCCCGGCGACCATCGTCCGCACTCCGCCCAGGTCCGACACTACGAATCCCCCAAATCCCCACTGCTCCTTGAGGATCGTTGTCAGGAGCTGCCTGTTGATGTTGTTAGGCACTCCGTTGATCGCATTATACGAAGCCATCACCGACTGGGCCTTACCCTCTACGATGCAGTCGCGGAAGTGGGGCAGCCAATACTCGTGCAGCATGCGCTCGCTCACCGTGGCCGAGAGCCGCTGACGGTCCTTCTCGACATTGTTGACCGCGAAGTGCTTGAGGGTCGCGGCCAGCTTGAGGTGCTTGGGGTCGCTCCCCTGCAATCCTTGGACAAACGCGACGCCGATCCGGCCGGTCAGGTAAGGGTCTTCCCCGTAGCATTCGTTGATCCGTCCCCAATAGGGATTGCGGCTGATGTTGATCACCGGTGCGCGGTAGATCAAGCCCTTCTTCTGGCCTGGGGCATTGAGGTCACTCCGCCAACCGTTGTAGATGGCCCGCGCTTCATCGGAAATCGCCGATGCTACGCGGTGGACCAGTGGAGGATTCCAGGTGGCCGCCATCGCGATCGAAACCGGGAACATGGTCGTGGGCCGGTCCCAGCACACTCCGTGCAGACACTGGTTCCACTTATCCGACCGGATTGCCAGTCGCGGCACGTCCGGCCCATTGTGGTTCAAAAGCGTTGCCTTCTCCTCCAAAGTCAAACGGCCGATCAGGTCGGCCACGCGCTCGTCCAGCGCTCGGTCTGAATCGAGATAGAACGGTTGCTGCGAAGGGCCAGGCTTTGATGCCTCCTGGCCGCGTGCCCACGCGGCGCGCGAACTCACTACGACAAGGAGAATCCAGGCGACTGGCGCAAGGCGGAACGTGCACGCAGATCGATTCATTGGAAGCACCTCGTTCGTTCTCGACAAACAACCTGGACGGGGTACTGGACGGGCTGGTCCGCGTTTTCAGGTTCGGCGACCGGACTTGCCGCCAGCACGGCCTGTCCGGGGGACACTCAAACAACAGTTCCCAAGCTCGCCGTATTCCGCGGCTTCCAAACCTTCGATCACATTCGTGCCCCACCGTAGTATGCCTGGTTCCAGCGAATCTGATTGCGGAAATCCGCAATGCGAGTCTCGGCCCCGATTCGCAGGTATTCGATGCCCGCCATTTCCGCCAGGTCTTCGAAGTATTCGGCGGTGATCGCCTGGCTCATGGCGGTGTGATGGGGACCGCCGCCATAGATCCAGGCCGCCGCTGCGGTCTTCAAATCCGGTCGCGGTGTCCACACGGCGCGCGCTACCGGCAGGTTTGGCATTACGGCGTCTGGGAGCACGACGTCGACCTCGTTGACCAGCATGCGGAATCGCTCTCCCATGTCGAGGATCGCCGCGTTCACCGCCGGCCCTGGCGGTGCAGTGAAGACCAGACGCACGGGGTCGCTCTTTCCTCCGATGCCCAGGGGATGGACTTCGCACGAGGGCTTGCCCGCGGCCAGTGACGGACAGACTTCGAGCATGTGGGCACCGAGTACCTTTGGTCCCCCCGGATGGAGATGATAGGTGTAGTCCTCCATGAAGGAGGTTCCGCCCGGCAAACCCGCCGCCATCACCTTCATGGCACGCACCAGCGCAGCCGTCTTCCAATCCCCCTCGGCCCCGAATCCGTATCCGTCGGCCATCAGCCGCTGCACGGCGATTCCGGGCAACTGAGACAGCCCGTGCAGGCTTTCGAACGTGTCGGTAAACGCCCGGAAGGAGCCGCGTTCGAGAAAAGCTCGGAGTCCCAATTCGGCGCGTGCCGCGTAACGCATCGACTGCCGCTGCGCGCCGCCTGGGCCCAGCGCGGCCGCGACCGAATACTGCGCGTCATACTCCGCGACCAAGCGGTCAACTGCCTGGTCGCTGACCGCGTCGATTTCTTGGGCCAATTCGTCCACGCCGTAGCCGTTCACCTCTACCCCCAGACGCAATTGGGCCTCGACCTTGTCCCCCTCGGTCACGGCTACCTGGCGCATGTTGTCGCCGAATCGCGCCGACTTTCAGGTTGCGCAGCTCGTGAAGCCCCGCCGCGGCGCGCTGCCAAACGGCTAACCGCTCGTGCACGTCTTCGTCCTGCCAGTGGCCAACCACGACTTTGCGCGGCATGCGCATCTGCGCGCAGATGTAGCCGAACTCGCGGTCGCCGTGGGCTGCCTGGTTGAGGTTCATGAAGTCCATGTTGATCGTACCCCAGGGCAGATCGCGGTTGAACTGCGTGTGGAGGTGAGCCAACGGCTTGCTCAAGGCTCCGAGGCCGGCGATCCACATCTTGGCGGGTGAGAAGGTGTGCATCCAGCAGATCACCCCCACGCAATTTCCCGCGGCACTCGCGTCGCGGCAGGTGCGCAAGATCGACTCAGATGTGGTCACTACGGGTTTGCCGACCACACGGATCGGCAGGCGCCCCGTGCCATTGAGCCCCTCCACCACGCGGCGGCTGTTCTCGGCGACTTGGCGCAGGGTCTCTTCCCCGTAGAGGGACTGGCTCCCCGTAAGAAACCACACTTCCAGAGCTTGGAATTCCATGATACCGCTCCTGCAAGGAAATGGCCGATGCGCGACGAGATTGGGGGTATGCGATCGCCGCGGCCGGGCCAAAAGGCCGTTCTGTGACCCCAGCGTACAGCGCTCGGTGCGACGTAGACAAGTCATCACGGCGCAAAATGGGCCCCCTAGCTCGCAGGCCGCCGAATCCAGCTCGCAGTTCCGGCCTGCGTCGGCCGGTTTCCCGGTTGTTGCGCCGAAGACTCGCGCGAAGTCGGGAAGTATGGACGAACCCACCTCTCCCAGGTTAGAGTACCAGGGCCATTTTCTCCTCGCCCCGAAGCAGGAATCCCCCCATGCAATGCCGCAGCAATAACGTCCCGCTTGCCATCCTTTCGTTCCTCGCCTGCTGGATCCTGGGTTCATGGGCGCAGGCGGTACAAGCGGCAGAGGGGCCGGTGGCGCAAGCCGGCAAGCTCGCTTCGCCAGGTCAGCCGCTCATCCCGCCCCGGCAGCACCACGGAACGGGCGCGGTCGAGGTCACCGGCGAGTTGAAGCAATGGCACAAGGTTACCCTCACACTGGACGGTCCCTTCGCGCACGAACGCGATTCGGAACCCAATCCGTTCACCGATTACCGTATGACCGTCACCCTGGTCCACGAGTCGGGTGCGTCCCGTCACGAGGTGCCGGGCTACTTCGCCGCCGACGGCCGCGCTGCCCATTCCTCGGCTCAGTGCGGTACGAAATGGCGCACCCATCTGGCTCCCGACAAGCCGGGAAAATGGACGTACCGCGTGGGCTTCTCGCAGCGGAAGCTTGCGGCGCTCGATACGCAGGCTCGGGCTACGCCGCTGGCGCCTTTCGACGGTGCCAGTGGTAGCTTCCAGGTCGCTGCGACCGACAAGACCGGTCGCGATTTCCGGGCCAAGGGCCTCCTGCAATACGTCGGCAAGCATCATCTTCGATTCGCCGGCACGAAGGAGTACTTTCTCAAGGCCGGGCCCGATGCGCCGGAAAACCTATTGGCGTACGCCGACTTCGATGGGACGTACTCCGCCAAGGGCCGTGCCGCGCGCGCAGGCGAAGCCACACCCGGCGGCAAGCTCAAGACTTGGCAGCCGCACGTGCGAGATTGGCGAAGCGGCGACCCAACCTGGAACGACGGCAAGGGCAAGGGCCTCATCGGCGCACTGAACTACCTGGCGAGCAAGGGCTGCAATGCCTTCTCGTTCCTCTCCTACAACGCGGGCGGCGACGGCGATGACGTGTGGCCGTTCGTCGAACGCAATGACAAGTACCATTACGATTGCTCCAAGCTCGACCAGTGGGGCATCGTGTTCGACCATGCCACAACTCAGGGGCTGTACCTCCATTTCAAGCTCCAGGAAAACGAAATCGACGACAATCGCCGCGGGGAAAAGGGCGCGCGAGCCGTGGTGCCGGAATCCCTCGATGACGGCAAACTCGGCCCCGAGCGCAAACTCTACTGCCGCGAACTCGTCGCCCGATTTGCCCATAACCTCGCGCTCAATTGGAACATCGGCGAGGAAAACACGCAGAGCACGGAGGAGGTGTGCGACATGGGCCGCTACCTTCACGACACCGATCCCTACAAGCACCACATCGTGATCCACACCTTCCCCGGGCAGCAGGACGAAGTTTATCCGCCGCTCTTGGGAAATCGCTCCGAACTTACCGGCGCATCGCTACAGAACTCCTGGAGTCAGGCCCACCAGCGTACGCTGACGTGGGTGCGCCAGTCCGCTAAGGCCGGTAAGCCGTGGGTCGTGGCCAACGACGAACAGAATCCGGCGAGCCTTGGCGTGCCGCCCGATCCCGGCTACGAGGGCTTCTCGGGCAAAGCAGGACCCCAAGGAAACGAAGAAACCCTACGATCTGCACGACGTGCGCAAGGCCACGCTCTGGGGCAACCTCATGGCCGGCGGGGCGGGCGTCGAGTATTACTTCGGCTACCAACTCCCCCAAAACGACCTGGTGTGCGAGGATTTCCGCAGTCGCGACAAGTCTTGGGATTACTGCCGCATCGCCCTGACGCTGTTCCGCGAATACCACATTCCCTTCTGGGAAATGACCAATGCCGACGAGTTGGTGGGCAATCCTATGAATACGAACGACAAGTACTGCCTGGCGCAGCCCGGGAGATGTCTATGTCGTCTATCTGCCCGAAGGCGGGACCACGGAACTCGACCTTTCCCCGGCCAAGAGTGACTTCCGGGTAGAGTGGTTCAACCCCCGGCTCGGCGGCCCGCTGCAAGCCGGATCAGTCTCGCAGCTTGCTGGCGGCAAGCTGGTGTCGCTAGGCAACCCACCCTCGGACGCCAAAGCGGATTGGATTGTGCTCGTGCGCCGGTCGAAATTGCAGTGAACGACGCCCGGCGATGCGGTTTCGATCGCTCGATCGCCGGAATCTCGAAATGACTGACACACGAAAGACGCATGCGTTCTTGGCTGTTCCCAATTAGCGTCGCTTCATGACCTGGAGGTTCCGCCGGATCAACTCGATCCGTTGCTCAACGCAGGCGTAGGAGCGAAGCGGATCCGGGAGCGTGTGCTTGCAGTAGTCCACGAGCCGTTCCACGCTGCTGGTGGCCACGTGACAACGCGTATCGCTCGACGCGTAGTACACGAAGACCTCGTCGCCTCGCGTCGCCCAGCCGCAGGAGAAGAGCACGTTCGACACGTCACCCACGCGCTCGTCGTCGCGCGGGGCGAGCAGATAACCGCCGGGTTCGTGAATCACCCGGCTCGGATCTTCCAGGGAGGTCATGAAAGCATAGAGCACATAGCGGAGTCCCGCCGCCGTGCCCCGCACTCCATGGGCGAGTTGGAGCCAGCCCTCGCCCGTCTTGATCGGCGCCGGCCCAAGGCCGTTCTTGGCCTCGTAGACCGTGTGGTACTTGCGGTCATGCACGATCTTTTCCGCGCTCAGCTCCGCACGCGTGATGTCGTCGGCCAAGGCCCAACCGATGCCCCCGCCCGATCCCGCTTCGATGAAGCCGTCCTGCGGGCGCGTATAGAACGCGTACTTGCCGTCTACGAATTCCGGGTGCAGCACCACATTGCGCTGCTGCGGTGACCGCGTGAGCAGGTCTGGCAATCGATACCACGTCTTGAGATCGCGCGTGCGTGCAATCCCACACTGCGCTACCGCCGACGACAAGTCGCCGCGAGGAGCCTTGGGATCCTTGCGCTCGGTGCAGAACAGCCCGTAGATCCAACCGTCCTCGTGCTGTACGACGCGCAGATCGTACACGTTTACGTCCGGCACATCGGTTTCGGGCATAACGAGCGGGAAATCCCAGAAGCGGAAGCCGTCGATCCCGCTGCGGCTTTCGGCCACGGCGAAGAAGCTCTTTCGATCCGCACCTTCCACGCGTGCCACGAGATAGATCGAGCCATCCAGTTCGGTCGCGCCTGGGTTGAACACACTGTTGATCCCCAGACGTTCCAGAAGATTCGGATTGGCCTGGTAGTCCAGGTCGTATCGCCAGAAAACCGGCGTGTGCTCGGCGGTGAGCACTGGGTATTGGTAGCGGTCCAGCACTCCATTGCCGTCGGGCTGGATCGTGTTGGGCCGACGCACCAGCGCCTCATGCTCCGCGAAACGCTGCTCGACCTTCTCCTGGAATTGTTCGGGAGTCACGGGAAGCTCCTTGTTGATGAGCCCTGCACTGCCGATGCACGAGGCCGACTAGCGGGCGGTCGGAAAACAACGCCTTTTGGCAAGGCAGTACCGATTAGTCACAATGTAGACGTCACTCGTGGTCCGGTTCACTTTTCCGGGTTCGCCGGAGGATTTCCAGGCAGCAGCGGCCGTTGTGGTAAGGGCACTTCCACGTCGAGACCTTGGGCAAAGACATGTCCGGGCGACCCTCACGGTCCACGCGCCAGAACCATTCGCCGTGCTCGCGGTCCACAAGCCGGTCCTCGATGAACTGCCAGCACCGCGCGGCGGCGTTGCGAAACGCCTCCTCGCCCGTAAGCTGGTAGGCGTGGTAAAACCCCACGACGGCCTCAGCCTGGGGCCACCACTCCTTGTGGGAATCGATGATGTGCCCGCCGCGCCCCTCATAGAACAGGCCACCATCGTCATCCTGTCCCTCAACGAGCACGGCCCGTGCCATGTGAATCGCGACTGCGCCAATCGCACGCAGGAGCGTCTCATCGCCCAGTGCTTCGGCTGCTTCGCACAACAACCAACTTCCCTCGATGTCGTGCCCAAACGTGTAGCTGTCCGAGCGCGGCGTCCATGTATCGTCGAAGAAGTGTTGGAAGTGCGTTCCCTGGGGGTTGAGGATCCGAGTGTGGAACAGCTCGATTAGTTCGCGAAGCCGGCGCTCCAGAATCGCGTCGGGCCAGAAGTGGAAGAGCCGACCATACGCCTCCAGCACGTGTAGGTGGTTGTTCATCGACTTCTTCTCGTTCAGGTCCTTCTCGCTCAATCGCATGTCGGCGAGCGGCTGCCAGGCGCGCGAGAGCGCCTCGAAGTAGCCGCCATGCTGATCGTCGTGGCTATGGGCCTCGATCCGGTGGAAGCCCTCGATGGCCTGTTCCAGCGAGGCCGGCTCTTGGAAGGTTGCATAGTACTCGGCTAGCGCGTAGACGCAGAATGCCTGGCCGTAGATCTTCTTCGTCGGGTCCAGCGCGGCCCCTGCCGCGTCGACTGCCCAGTAGTAACCTCCGTGCTCGGGATCGGCGAAGTGGCGGGAAAGATACTCATACGCCCGCCGTGCCAGGGCGACATCCTCTGGGTCGGCGGTATAGCGCGCGGCGGCGGAAAACGTCCAGAGGATGCGGGCATTGAGGATCAGCCCCTTGGGGGCGCTGGCATCCAGGCGCAAGTCGTTGGACAAGAGACCGATGAACCCGCCCTGCTGAGAATCGACGGACCGCCGTCGCCAGAACGGAAGGATGTCGTCCAGGAGTTCTCGGCGCACGCGCGCGGCCAACGCTTCATCGGGGGCTCGATCCATGGTCGATCTCGACGCGGCTGATTTGCACATCGCCCAGCAGTTCAATCTTCACATAACGCCAATTCCCACGCGTCGCCGGGGAGGTGGAAAGAAAATGCGCTCTCCAGATGCCATAGGCCGCCTCGCCGTGCGTGGCGGTTGGCTTGGCGGCCCACGTCGCAGGTACGTACGTGGAACCGTCGTGCGAGAACGACACCGACAGCTCCGGCGAATTGGACATGCTAAATGCGAACGCGCGGACCGCTTGAATTCCATCGCGTGCTAGATAGACCACGCTGCTTCCCTTGGTGCCGGACAGGCGGTGACAATCCTCCTTGAACTTCCTCGCCTCATTCTGGGGAAACTCCAGCTTCCCCTGCTTGGAGAAAATGCGCGAGTCGTTCCACAGCTCATCGACCAGTGTGCGGTGGGTGATGCGTACCGGCCCCAGCGTACTCGACGGCGCCGATATGCCCGCCGAATTGGCCGCCCGGACCCTGTAGAAATATGTCTTACCCGGCAGCGCCGACTCGTCGACCAGCAACGGCCGGTACTGCACCTGGGCGTCCGACACATTCCAAGCGGCCGTCGACCACGGGCCGTCGGCGGTCTCGGCACGCTCGACATGATAAGCCGCCGCGCCCGCCGATCCCCGCCAGGTGAGCATCGCGCCGTCGGTCACGGCAGTCAGCTCCGGCGCTTGCGGAGCAGGAAGCGGCGGCAGGGTCTCGCCGCGGATCGCGTAGGCCTTCTCCCGCAACAGCCGCATCAACCGCCTCTCGTCATAGACCTCTCCGATTTCGAAGCCCGGCCAGTGGTAGGCTTTGAACCGGTCCCCGCCTGCCGGCTCATGGTGCCAGTAAAATCCTCCCTCGTGCGCATGGTAACGCAGGCTCCACAAAAGTGCGCCGGATACTTTCTCTTCGATCACCGTATCCATCACCGCCACGAGCGCCTCGGTGCCTAGAAATCCGAACTCACCTACGTGGTAGGGCCGTTTGTTCCGCGCCAAGTTCGCACTTTGGAGCACGTGGGCGACCATGTCCCGCGCCTCGCGCTCGTAGTGATGCGTCTGCACGAAATCGACGTGAGGATCGCTCAGGCATGCCTGAGTGAGCACCTGCCGCTGCGTTCCATCGATCACCAAATGATTGCCGTCGAGCTTTTTGAGGTGCTCGGACATGCGGCGCGTCCAGCCCTCGGGGGCCTGGAGCTCGTTGCCGGTTTCCCACGCCAAAATCGCCTTGTCGTCGCGATAGCGCGTGCCCGTGCACGTATTCACCCGGTTCACCACCTGCCCCGCGATCTGCTGATAGTCTTGAATCAACTGGGTGTCGGTCCAGAAGTCCTTTGGCGACTTGCCGCGGAATGCGGCCATCTCCGCCACGCCGCCCCACCAACTCCATTGGTCGACCAGCGGCAGGATCACCCTCACGCGGTGGCGGTGCGCGGCTGCGATCACCTGGTCCAAGGCGAGCATCGCCTGCTCGTTGAGTTGTCCCGGACCGAGAATATGGCGCGGCATGTCGGCCGGATCATCCTTCTTGCGCACCGAGAGCGTATACATGCGCACCGCCTGGCCGCCGATCTGCGCGATGGAAGCCAAGGCGTCGTCGATCTCGTAGGCGTCCGGAAAACGGAACGGCATGCGCTGGTTCAGTCGCATGTCGTCTTCCACGTAGTGTAGATTGGGAATGTTGAAGGAAAGGAAGCGGAACTCCCGCTTCCCGTCCATGAGTCGATCCCCCTCCCGGCGGACGAATTGCGAGAAAGATGGTTCGGCAGCGGCGGCGGACGAAGCCGGCGCGCACCCCGACCATGTGCTCGTCGCGATTAGAAGCGAGATTGACAGTACCAGACCCATGTGCCTCATCGAAGGTCTCCCCATCCTACCGCTGTTGGATCGGTTTCAAGAACAAATCCGAAAACTACCGCAACGGCTCTGTGCGGCCAAGTGACTTTGTGGGGCAGCATACGGTCCAGGGATCGGTCTTAGCACGCTTCCAGCTTTTCGTACCAATTCTTCTTCAGGATCCAGGTGGTCGCCAACACCAGTCCCGCTGCGATCATCGCCGGATACGCTTCCATGAGCACGACGTAAACGGGCAGCAGCACCAGTCCCGTTTGCCATGCGGTGCCTACCACGACGTTCACCGCGTCGCGGCCGAAATGGCGGTTAGGCTGGAAGGTCGGATCGATCGCCATCACGCGCTCGTGAATGGGCCGCCAGAAACCCCAAGGACGCACGCTGCGGTAAAACGCCACCAGGGTTGCATCGTCGGTCGGTTTTGTGGCATACGTGCCGATCAGGCAGCCTGCCAACGATATCGCGAACAATAGGGGAAAATAGTGGAGTTCGAGCGTCTCGCGGAAAACAAGGGGAAACACGAGCGCCGGAATCAGCCCGGCGAGCATGCCCCAAAAGTACCCGAAGCCATTGAACCGCCACCAATACCACTTCAGCACGTTGGACGCCACGTAGCTGCCGTAAAGCGCCGACACGATCCACTGCAGCAAGCTATTGACGTCCTCGGCGAAGAAACCGAGGACGGTCGAGACGGCTACGACTACCACTCCGGTAGTGTAGCTCACCAGAGTCAACTGTCGGTTACTGGCGCTGGGCCGCAGGTACTTCAGGTAAAGATCGTTTACCAGGTAAGCCTGGGCGGCGTTCAGAGTTCCTGAGAAGGTGCCCAGGAAGGCGGCCAGCAATCCGGCCAGAAGGCACCCCATGAGCCCCACCGGGGCGAATTCATGGATCGCCGAGGGAAGGATCTGTTCAAAATCCAGCTTTTGCCCCACGATCAGGTTCAAGCGGTCGTAGTAGAGTAAACCCAACACCCCGAAGCCTGCAATCATCAAGTACCGCACCGGCAGGAGGACCACCGACACGAAACCGCTCATCAAGGCCGCTTCGCGCGGGTTGCGCGTGGCAAGGATCTTCTGCATGTCGTAGTTGGGTGCGGGGCCTGCCGCGCTGGCCAGGATTCCCTTGAAGAGCATCAGCATCATCAGCACCGTGAACAGCGAGAACTGATCCGAGGCGATCTTCCGGTTCACCTCGTCGATCAATCCGCTCCAGTCCAACTCAAGCGTCCAGCCGAACAGCGGGTTGTGCCACCCGTCGGGAACCGAAAGCGTCTGCGTGGAAAGCTCGGTCATCGCGATCCCTGCGATGATCACAGCCGCCGCAGTCATGATGAGATACTGCAGGACGTCGGCCAGCACGATGCTGGTCATTCCACCCAGGATCGTATACAGCACTGCCACCAAGGTGAAGGCGATTCCATACACGTGCGGCACGTAGGCGTCCGGCACGGCGAAGGGCAGATACGGCCCGACGATCTCCCAGGGGATGAAGATCTGCATGAACTTTCCCAGGCCGATGAACCCGTAAGCCAGAAAGCCCAGGCAGCCAATGATCGCGAACACGACGACGATCGCATGGGACAATTGGGCCCCGAGCCCATTGCCGAATCGCGTGCCGATCCACTGCGCCCCCGTGGTGACGTTGGACCGCCGCAGCCAGGACGAAAGGTAGATCATTAGGAAGATCTGGTTGAATGTCGGCCACAACCACGGCAGCCAGACGCTCTTCAGCCCATAGACGAAGAAAATGGTCACCAGCCACATCGTGCCCGAGATGTCGAACATGCCCGAAGCATTCGACAGTCCCAGCATGTACCACGGCAGTTCGTTGCCCCCCAGCAGATAGGAGTTCAGGCTCCGTGCCGCCCGCCGCTTCAAGAGCACCCCGATCAGGCTGACCGAGACGAGGTAGACGAGAATGATGGTGATATCGATCCAGTGCAGTCTCATAGAAGACCCCCGGGGCCGTGGCGATTCCCCCTTTGGGCAGCCGACTCCTGTCGGCGCACTCCCGCGCGGCGTTCGACCGACTCCGCGTCGCCGCCGCCCGTGGGAGTATGGAACGATTCCTTCTACCGTGCCCGGCCGGGTTGGTCAACGGGCGGCGAGAGAAATGTGCCCTGGGGCCTCCGATGCCCGGCCTTTGCCGGCTCGGCGCAGCACTCCGTGGCTTATCGCTCGGCGAGATCGATGCACACGATCTCTTCGTCGTTGCGCGCGTAGATGCGGCGATCGGCGAACGCGGGGTGCGACCATACCACCTTCCGCGGTCCGGCCTGCATCGTGGGCGACAGGACGCGCGCCCGGCCGAATTCCCGGTATCCCTGCGGCGAAAGCTCGGCCAGGATCAACTCGCCCCGCTCGTTGAAGAGGAAGAACCTGTCGCCATGTCGGATCAGAAATGCCGTCGACCATCGGTTCTCGCCGGTCGGCGCAAGGGTCTCCCACACGCGTTTGCCGGTCTTGGCCTCCAGGCAACGGAGGTGGCCGTAGCTACACACGCCGTACAGATAGCCGTCCTTCAGGACCGGCGTCGACATCAGCCCGTGAAGCCCCTCCGTCCTCCGCGGAAGCTCGCTCGTGCTCGATCCTTTCCAGAGCAACTCTGCCGCCGGCCGGTCCGCTCGGGTTCGCATCATAATCGGGCCATTGAAAAACGAGGTGACAAACAACAGCCGGTCCTTGGGATCAAAGATCGGCGAGGCGATCGAGTGCCCCATACGCACGTTCGTCTCCTCGCTCCAATACACCTTGCCCGTTGCCGGATCGAGCGAGTAGAGGCCGATCGGCAGCCATACAAGCAATTGCCGAGCGCCGCCGGCATCGACGATGATCGGGGTGCTGTAGCCCGGATCCTTTGACTCCAACGCCCGCCAGATCTCGGCTCCCGTGATCTTGTCGAGCGCGACCACACAGGCCCCGTTCTTCCCACCCGGAAGCACGATCAGCCGCGGTCCGTCCAGCAATGGCGCTGCGGCCATGCCCCAAGGATTGATCTCCGTGCCGAAGTGGCGCACGTAGTTCTTCGACCAGATCACCTTTCCCGTGGCGGCATCGAGGCAGAATAGGTCCCCCATCGCGCCCAAGGTGTAAACCCTTCCACCGTCCACGGTCGGCGTCGCGCGCGGGCCGACCGGATAGCTGATCTCGTAGCGGCACGGGTATTCGTGCTTCCACAGCACTTGCCCCTGGGCCGAATCCAAACACAGCACGCGCTCGTTGCCGTTGACCGGATCCTTGAGGTCCCAGCGGCCCTCGGACAGCTTCTCTCCTGGGGCCAGCACGCGATCGCACACGTATACGCGCCCTTGCGCCACGGCCGGTCCGGCGAAGCCCCCGCCGACCGGCGTGCTCCAGCGTCGCGCCAGTTCTTGGGGAAGTTTCTCCACGATCCCCGAGGCTCGCCATACACCGTCGCCCTGCGGCCCGCGGTATTGCGGCCAGTCCTCGGCGCGCGGTCCGCTGCCTGTCGCGGCTAGGATGAGAAAACCGGCAGCCAGGAAACGTCGCATCGCTCGAACCTTTCTACTGAGGGCTTGGGAATCCAGTCGCTCCCTATTCTTGACGATGGCAATTCGTTCAGGAACCACCGTAGAACACCAGGTCGTCGTAGGTCCTCGCGTCGGCGCGTTTCTCCTGCTTCTTTTCCAGCGGGCCGTGGAACTCGCAGTGGAAGAAACGGTAGTCGAAGATCGCCTGCGGCAAGAGCGATCGCTTGCCTTCGAGTGCTGCTGCCAGGTGCAGAAGCGCCAATGGCACTTCATCGCCGGTGCGGGCATACTCGCGCCCGCGCGCGGGAAAAGACCAGTGGGAGCCTGCATCGCCAGCAAGTTGTCTCCCAGACGGCACGCCAGCCGGAGCAGGACCGGATCCGCGGTCGCCTCGTGCAACTCGAGGATGGCGTAGATGGTGCGCCAGTCGGCGCGCGGTGTGTCGAGCCGCAGGCCAGCCCTCGACCCATTGGACTCGCCCAGGTCGCCCAGCTCCAGTTGTCTCCCTAGTTCGCGAACCATGGCCCAATGCGCGGGGTCTGCGCGTGAGCCGATATGCCAGGGCGTAGCCCCAGAGCACGAATCCCTCCGGCTTTTGCGGAGCGAACGATTGAGGCACGTAGTACCCGGTCTTGGCCTTCTGCCACTCCAGCACGGTCCCGTCGGTCATCCGCGCCACAAACAGGCCGGTTGGGGCATCATAGCACCGGGCCGCGTAGACCTTGAGGTCGTCTGAGGCCCAAGCGATGAGCTCGCGTCCCAGGGCATCGCAAGGGGGCCCGGCTGCCAACAGGGTTGCTGCGGCCTGCATCTCGACCAGCGGCAGATGATGGTAGCGCGAGCTCTGATGGTAGGTGGCCACGATCTTGGCTTCATTGATCGTGGGATGGACGTGCCCCAACGCCTGCTGGGCGCGGTCTTCCTTGCGGTAGCTGAGCTGCCCGCCGCATAGGCCGGTTTTCGCGTCTCGCCCTTGCTGCCAGCGATACGCCAGCAGCCGCGTCCAGGCCACCGTGCGCTCGTCCTTGCCCAAGGTTGCCAACGTTGCGCTGCTATGGAGCAACGACGGGGTGACGTTGCAGAACGACAGGTTGTTGCCCCGGGTCGCGAACGGCACTCCCACCTTCTCGTCGAACCGATGTCCCCAATCGGCCCGCGTAGCCTTGCGCATGCTGCCGTGACGGTTGTAGTCCAAGAGGGACCAATCCACCACATGCGATCCCCAGATCGCTTCGAGCAACTGCCGGGTCGCACGCGCGTCGATGCGCCAGAAGAGGGCGTAATAGGGCTGGTGCCCCTTCATCTCGTGCACGTCGGCGTATTGCCCCACGGGGGCGTCCTGCTGAAGGTCCCAGGCCATGTGCCCGCCCCAGTAGATCAGTCCATTGGGGCTGCGCAGCTTGGTCAGTGCGTACCGCGTGGCTTCTTCGGCCGCTCGCCGGTACTCGTGCTTCTGCCCCAGGGCCGTCAAACCGTCCAAGAGCCGTACCAGCGGCTGCTGGCTGGCGAAATTGGAGAGCACCCAAACGCGGTCCGGTCCGTTCCAACGCGCCGGCTCCAGGGTCTTGACGTTTAGTCCATCGACAAATAGCGGCGTGGTCTGCTTTCCGTACTTGTCGCGGCCGTCAGCCAGAACGCGTTGAGCGAAAGCCTCCACGGCCCGCATATATCGCGCACCCTTTGGTTCTTCCTCGGCGCCGCGGGTCGACGCTCCCCAGGCGATGACCGCTGCTGCCACTACCAACCGCCAAACACGTTGCTCGTTCATAATTCCCGCTCAACGCTTTGAAATCAACGACGAATTGCCTTGGAAAATCCGCCACAGCCGGAAACGGCTCCCGCCGGAACGGTTCCGGCGGGAGCGCAGCGGTTCCTCGGCCTCAGATCTCCCACCCTTCTCGATTCTTGCGGAACTTGAGCGCATTGGCCTCGGGGGAGTTGGTAAACTCGGCCTTGGCGCTGTCCCAAGCCAACTTCTTGTCCACGCGCAGCGCGATCGTTCCCAGCAGAATCGTCTCGGCGAACGGATAAGCCTTCTCGAAGTTCGCGTCCGACACGGGACCGCCTCGGCAGGCGCGAATGAACTGATCCAATTCCTCGATGGGCCGCGGCAGCGTCTGCGGCGGCTGTTTGAAACCGCCCATCTTCGCCTTGGGAATCAACCGCGGATTGGCCCCGCTGAATCCTGCCAGGATCTTCCCCGCATCGCCCACCAGCAGCAGCCCTTCGTCGGGCATCGCTTCTCCGTCGGCCTCCAACTCTTTAAGCAATTGTGGACGCAATCCTCCGTCGTACCAGTGCAGCGTCAAGGGCGGCATTTCGCCCCGCGCTGGAAACTCCCAGTGGATCAACGACGCGCGTGGGTACGACAGACGGTTGATCTCTTTGCGCGAACCATAGTCCTTGATCGACCAGTACTGGCTCCGAGTTGCCTCGACCGTTTGCGGAGAACCCAGTTTCAGGATCTCGAAGATCTGATGGAAACTGTAATGCCCCATGTCGCCGAGTGCTCCGGTGCCGAAGTCGTACCATCCGCGGAAGACGGCGTGCGTGTAGGCCGGGTGGTACGGCCGTGGTGCCGCCGGCCCGAGCCAAAGGTTCCAATCGAAGCCTTCGGGCACCGAAGGCGTTCCCGCCGGCGGCTCGACCATTCCTTGCGGCCAGAACGGCCGGCTCGACCAATTGTGCACCTCCCGCACCGGACCGATCGCGCCTGCCGCGATCCATTCCGCGATCATCGGGGCCGACTCGTTATCGGCCGCACAGAACAACTGCGTGGCCACGCCCGTCTCGCGGCCGCGTTACGCGCGATCCGTACTTCCTCGAGCACATTCGAGATCGGCTTGTGCGTGATCACGTGCTTTCCCTGGCGCATGGCCCGCACCGCAACCACGGCGTGCAGATGCTCCGGCGTCATGTTGTACACGGCGTCCAGATCTTTCTCCTCGTGGAGCATCTCGCGGAAATCCGCATAGGCCCGGCACTCTCCGTCTTTCCCCGAGCCATTCTGCTTGCCGTAGTGACGCCGCACGACCTCCAATCCCACTTCGCGCCCGCACAGCCCGCCGCGCGCTCCTTGGGCCCAACTGGCATCGCCGAGAAACTTGCGGATCTTGTCGTTCAGCTCATTCCGGCCCCACTCGGGGTAGTCGTCGCTCTTGCGATTGGGGTCGCACACGGCGACGATTCGCAGGTCCTGCTTCGCGAGCGCGGGCATCATTTGCCGCAGGCCCTGGGTGCCGCAGCCGACGTAGGCGACGTGGATCTTCTCGCTCGGCGGCACGAACTTCGGCCCGCCCAGAACGTGGCGGGGCAGAAAGGTCGCCACTCCGATTGTGGCTGCCCCCGCGGCGGCACCGAGAAAATCGCGACGGTCCAAGTTGGTGTTCTTCGACATCGAATCTTCCTCCCCAAGGAAATGGGCGCGGATCGTAGGAAATCGGTTGAATTACGCACGGATCCGCAAGCGGCTGGCAGCCGGCTTGCGTCAGTTCTCCATCTTCCTCGACCGTTCAGTACTGAATCAAGTAGTACGGCGTCTTGTCCTGCGCACCGTCCAAGGTGAAGGTTCCTTGCTTCACCTCCAGGGTGCGATCGGTCGGACGTCCGTCGTGGTCCAGCAAGATCACACGCGGGTTGCCCTTGCGAGTCAGGCGGATCGTCGCCTTCACCGGCTCCATCAAGATCGGCCCCTTGCCGCGCGAGAGCAACTGGTTTTCTGCGGCGTTGAACTGCATTGCCGTGTTTCTCGCGCGTGCGATCGCTACCACGAGAAAACGGTTCGACGTTTCCAGGTTGCGGTCTTTTTCCTGGGCGGTCACGTAGATCGCCGCAAATCGGCTCTGGGAGGTAACCTCAACGCTGCCCAGAGCGCAGGACCTTCCTTGGGTAAACCCGACCAGCGCCGGGTCGCCGGCGTGTTCATCGTGAAGTAGCCGGCGGCGCGTCCGACGGGCTTTCGGTCCAACGGAGTTGGCCGGTGGAGGAGACGAGTTGGCCATTCTGCTCGTGCGGTTTTGGGGCGAACGCAGACGTTTCCTCGGCAGTGGGGGTGAACGTCACCGCGCACCGCGCCACGGCCAGCGCGCGTGCCGGTGCCGCGTTGCTGTCCAACTCCTTGTCATCATAACCCTGCACCACCTTTTCCTCGAACCCAAGTTTCCCCTGGAACAAGGAGGGCATGTGAACCTTGCGCACGTTCACCACCTCCGACTCCTGCACGTCGCCACGGAGCACCTGGCGAGAGACGGCGGGAAAGACGCCCAACACTTGCGGCGCGGTAACATTCCAAGTATCTCCGAGTTGTCCGCTGAAACCGGCGGTATCGCGGTTCTGGAACATGTAGGAGGCATCCCATCCCTGAAGTCCCATGCCATAGGCACCGAGGATTGCCGGCCCCTCAACTCCCCATTCGCTGGGGAATACGTGGATCCATTCAGAAAGCATGAACGGCCGGTCGAGCACCTGCTGCAACCCCGAACTGAGCAAACCCGAGCCGGCGCGCGCGAGCATCGAGTTGTTGTTGAACCCGGCGTCCTTCCGGCCCCCGCCGCCAAAGTAGTTGTGGCGGTCGATCATGCCTACGCGGTAGTCCGAGTGCAGGTTGGCGTAGTGGCTCAAAGCGCGTCCCGCCTGCCAGTTCGAGCCGAGGATCTCTCCCTCGTAGCCCGCCTCGCGCACCGCAGCCGTGTAGCGGTCATAGGTCTCACACTGCAAGCCGTAGAGGAACTCGAGCGTGTCGAGCAATCGTTGGCGCCGATAAGCCTGGGTCCCTGCAAGCTGGTCCGGGTCCCAGTACCATGGGCTACCCAGCGGCAGGATATTGCCCTTGTCCAGGTGTTCGCCCGGCGCAAAGCCGTCGCGCTCGAAACCGTCCAGCGACTTCTCCCCCCAAGCCTTCAAGAGTCCGGCGTGAGTCTTATACTTCGTCCGCAGCCAATTGGAGAATCGCTGGCCTACCTTCCGTCGCAGGGTCGCGATCTGCTTGAGTGGCCCCGTCGTAGTGTAGAAGAGTATGCTCTGTTCGTTGACGATTTCGATCGCTGCCACTGCGGGCTCGTCGGCATACGTCCGCCCGGTGTAGGGGTTCTTGTGCTTGAGCAGGTTCACCATCTGGCGGATTTGCAGATTCTGCAACTCCGGCGAGTAGTAAAGTGCGCTGTGCGGCGCGGACACCCGGTCGTTCTTCGCGTCCAGCTTGCCGAACTCGTCCAGATACGGCACGTCGCGGCGGTCGGCCGGTCCCATCTTCAGCGTGCCGAAGTGGGCGGAGAGGGTCACGTAGATCCCGGATTCCTTGAACTTGGCCACCTGGTAGTCCATTCGGTCCAAGCCGTCGGGATCGTATTCGGCTGCACTTTGAGCCGCCTGGACGCCGCCCCAGCCCTTGCCGTCGGCAAACTTGTGCAGCCGCACGGAGTTGATTCCGTACTTCGCGTAGAAGCCGGCGCGGCGGTCCGACAATTCCTTCTCCGGGAGCGCAGGCCGCGTAGCAGAGATTCAGACCCCAGAGCTTGATCGGCTGCGCCGTGATAGACCAGTTGGCCCTCGTGGCGCGTGATGCGCCCGTGTCTGCCCGCCGGCTTTTCCAGCCAATCCTCCATTCCCAGCGCGCTGGGGCCGCGGTCATTCGCCGGTGCAAACGCGTACCAGGCGTCGGATGCGGCTTCGGCTTGGCAGTGCCTGCCCATTGCGGTGGTACCGGTCAGGACGGCAAGCAGGGCCAGCACAAGGTTTTTCATTGCAGGCACTCCTGATACAATGCTCACAAAGCGGAATGTCGTGCCGTTCCGCTTTAGTTTCTCTTCTGCGGAATTCGAGCGGGCATTCTCCCCCGGCCGCCGCCTGCCGTCAACGCGCGGCAAGTCCACGCTGGACCGACTTGCCATCCGCGTTGCGATTCGGCGATCTCCTCGGGAGTTGCGCCGCGAGATCGTATTGTCTCCGGTAATCACAGCCGCCCCACTCCTGGGTGTATGGGTCTTTCCGCTGCCTTACTCGAAGATTGAGCCGCCGCGACGATTGACGGGCGCCTCGGCCGACAGGCCGCTTCAATGTACTCCATCGGCCCTGGCAGGGCACCGTCGCCTTCGGCCGACACGCACATTGCCGCGGGCCATCGCGCCGGCCGAGGGGGGCGGGTGGCCCTCCAATCCCTTGACCTCTCGAGCGGCATCGTAAACGATGACTTGTTTGCCACACGACGAGCATGCGCCGTTTTGGCGAGTCGTCGACTCCTGGCCCAGAGAATGGCGTCCGTGTCACTAGCCCCGCTGCCCATCGATGTTGTGCTCCCGGAGATCGTCGATGCGCTTCGCACCGTAGGTGCCGTCGTGCTCCGCGCTCCCACGGGCGCGGGCAAGACTACGCGCGTGCCACCGGCCATCCTCGATGCAGGCTTGGCCAGCTCGCGCTTGCTCGTCGTCCTGCAACCGCGACGCCTGGCCGCGCGCCGCTGCGCGGCGCATGGCCCACGAGCGCGGCACGCCGGTGGGCGAGGAGGTCGGCTACCACGTCCGCTTCGATCGTCGCGCCGGCCCGCGGACGCGCATCCTCGTCGTGACCGAGGGCATCCTCCTCCGCATGCTTCAAGACGACCCGTTCCTGGAGTCGGTGGCCGTCGTGGTCTTCGACGAGTTCCACGAGCGGAACCTGGCCAGCGATCTGGCTTTGGCCATGGTCCGGCGGGTTCGCGACACGGTGCGGCCTGAGCTGGCGCTAGTGGTCATGTCGGCCACTCTCGACGGCGAGCCGGTGGCCCGCTACCTGGGCGGCTGCCCGGTCATCGAGAGCCGGGGGCGTCTGCATCCGGTCGAGATCACGTACCTCGAACCGCCGGATCAGCAATCTTTGGCCGATCGTACGGCCGCCGCGGTGCACCGGATTCTCGATCAAAGCCAGGGCGACGTGCTGGTCTTCCTGCCGGGGGTGGGCGAAATCCGCCAGACCGCACGCCGGCTGGAACCGCTGGCCGCCGCGCGCGATTTGGCCGTGATGCCGCTTTACGGCGATCTTCCCGCCGAGAAGCAGGACGCCGTCCTTAACCCGTCGCAGCGCCGCAAGGTGGTGCTTGCCACCAATGTCGCCGAAACCTCGATCACGATTGAAGGAATTACTGCCGTCGTCGATTCGGGGCTCGCGCGCTCGCTGGTCTTCGATCCGCATGTGGGCATGGATCGCTTGGAGATCGTGCGCATCTCGCAGGCCTCGGCAGATCAGCGCGCCGGCGCGCCGGTCGCACGCAACCCGGCCTCTGTCTGCGCCTCTGGCCCGAGCGCACCGATACGCGCCGACCGCTCCGCGAAGAGCCCGAGATCCGTCGCCTCGACCTGGCGGGGCCAGTGCTCCAGCTTGCGCTGGGGCGAGAGCGACCCGAGGGCCTTCCCCTGGTTCGAGCCTCCCTCGGACGCAGCGCTGGCTCACGCCGAATCGCTCTTGGGTCGGCTAGACGCCTTGGACGCTGCGGGCAAGATCACCGCGCTGGGCCGCACCATGGCACGAATGCCGGTCAGCCCGCGTCTGGGCCGCATGCTCCTCGAAGGCCATCGCCTGGGCCATCCCGAAACCGTTGCCCTGGCCGCCGCCCTCCTTTCGGAGCGCGATCCTTTCCCACGCTCCGAGGAAGCGGTCTCGGGACGCCCTCTCCTTCCGACTCCCTCGAACTCGGACGTGCTCGACCGCGTCGCGGCGCTGGCAACCTTCGAGCAATTTGGCCGCCTCGATACGAAGCTGGGGCCGATCCAGCGCCATGCGGCCCGCTTCGTTCTCCACGTGCGCGACCAATTGTTGCGCGAGCTTCGCGCGGTTCCCGGTCCTAGGGCGGCGGCCCCCGCCACGGCAGACCAAGCCGTGCTCCGCTCCCTGCTGGTCGCCTTTCCCGATCGGTTGGCACGGCGGACCAGTCCGGGTAGCCGCTTTGGCCGCATGGTCGGCGCGCGAGGCGTGCGTCTGGCGGCTTCCAGCGCGGTGCGTGACGCGCCGTTGTTCGTTGCCGTCGACGTGGACCGCGGCGTCTCCGAGGCCTTGGTCTGGAAGGCTTCGGCCGTCGAGCGCGACTGGCTGCCGGCGGAGCATCTCGTCCTGCGGAGCGAAGTCGAGTTCGATCCCTCCGCCCAGCGCATCGTGGCACGGCGGCGTCTCTACTGGGACGACTTGCTGCTGGAAGAATCTCCCCAGCCACTCCCGGAGACGGCGGAGGTCGCGCGCGTGCTCGCCGAGGCTGCGGCCGGATCGGTTCAGGCGGTCTTTCCGTGGAACGACCGCGCGACCGTCGACTATCTCTGCCGTGTTCGCGCGCTGGGCGAGTGGGTGCCCGAACTGGGGCTTCCCCCGCTCGGCGACGAGGACTTGGGAGCGCTCGTGGCCGCGGTTGCACCGGGTTGCCGCTCGTTCGAGGACCTCCGCAAGGCACCTTGGCTTTCGGCCATCCAGCGACTCTTGACGCACCAGCAGCGGCACGCGGTCGAGTGCGAAGCGCCCCGAGACGATCGAGGTTCCCAGCGGCAGCCGCATCAGGCTCCAGTATGAACCGGGCAAGCCGCCGGTGCTCGCCGTACGCATTCAGGAGGTGTTCGGGCTCCTGGAGACGCCACGCGTCGCGCGGCGGTCGAGTGCGAGTCGTTCTGCACTTGCTGGCTCCCAACCTTCGCACGCAGCAGGTGACCGACGACCTGGCCAGTTTCTGGAAGACCGCGTACCACCAGGTGCGTAAGGACCTCCGCCGCCGTTATCCGAAGCACGCCTGGCCGGAGGATCCCTACCAGGCCAAGGCCCAGCGCCGACCCGGCAAACGCTCGTAGTCCAGCCGACGTGGGGCACCTTGGGCGGTGCGGCTTGGGCAGGGCATCGTCTACCGCTTGTCTCTCGGGTGCGCCCCAGACTACAATCGCTTTCAACACGGCCGACGGAGATCGGTCTTGGTTTCCACATCGAGTCCCCCGGCCCACGGAGCAGTTCCCATGAGAATCAGCCGTTTGTGGTTACGACGCTTGGCTCTTGCAGCCGCCGTCGGCTGCGTTTGTCTTTTCGCCATGAACGCCCGCGGAGCCGAGCTGGACGAATCCGTGCGAAAGGTTCGTACCGGCACACTGGTGATCCAAACGGCCCCGGGCGCCGAGGTCCGCGTGGAGCAGATCCGCCACGAGTTCTGGTTCGGGGCGGCACTGGCCAGCCAGGTTTTCAGCGGACCGGTTCGACGCCCAGCAAGCGGCCCAGTACAAAGAAAGTGTTCTTGGAGAACTTCAATTCCGCCGTGACCGAGAACGCCCTCAAGTGGCATGCCATGGAGCGCGAGCAGGGCAGGTAGACTATTCCGCGTCGATGCGATGCTCCGTGGACCGACGAGCACGAGATCCCGCTTGCGCGGCCACAACATCTTCTGGGGAATCCCCAACCGGGTGCAACCGTGGCTCAAGGAGCTGGACGACGACGAGTTGCGCGCAGACGCTCAAGGCCCGGGCGATCGACGTGGGCAAGCGCTACCGCGGCCGCTTCGCCGAATACGACCTCAACAACGAGATGCTCCACGGCAACTACTACGAGCAGCGTCTGGGCCCGGAGATCACCCGCGAGATGGCGTCCTGGGTGCAGGCAGGAGGACCCCAATGCGGTGCTGTTTCTCAACGACTACGACATCCTCACCGGCAGCCGCTGGACGACTACGTGGCCCAAATCCGCAAGTTCCTCGACCAGGGCGTGCCCATCGGCGGCATCGGCGTGCAGGGGCATCTGCACGGCGACACGTTCGATCCGGCCGCGCTGCGGAACTCGCTGGATCAGCTGGCGCAGTTCAAGCTGCCGATTCGCGTCACGGAGTTCAACTTCCCCGGCCAGCGCTCGAAGTATTACAGGCGAGCGCGACGCTCGCCTCACGGACGAGGAGGAGCAGGCCAAAGCCAAGGCGCTGGCGGATTACTACCGCATCTGCTTCGCGCATCCGGCCGTCGAGGGCATCCTGATGTGGGGCTTCTGGGAAGGAGCCAACTGGATTCCCGTCTCCTCGCTTTACCGGCGCGACTGGACGCCGACGCCCGGCGGCCGAAGCCTATCGCGACTTGGTGTTCAACGAGTGGTGGACGAAGTGGCGCGGCAAAGCCGACGCCCAGGGAAAGTGCGAAGTTCCCGCGTTTTTCGGCAAACACCGAGTCACGGCGGGCGGCAAAGAAGTCATCGTTCAATTGAAACGCGGTGAACCGACCCAGGTGGTCCCGATCAAGTAGACTGGGAACCTATTTCGGAACCGCCACGCGGGGCCCCCGCGGCCGGACAGTTCAGGAGCGGCACACGGTTCTGGGACCGGCTTTAGGGGTTTACACGGCAGAGCGCTTCGGCGCGATCGGCGCGGGCTTCGTCGGCGCGCCCCAGTTGATCGTACGCCGCAGCGCGCGCCTCGTAGGGCGCGGGCCAGGTGGGCCAGAGCCGGATCGCGGCTGCCAGGTCTTTGATGGCCTTCCGCCACTGGGCGTGGTCCGACAGCACCGTGGCGCGCGTATAGAAAGCATGCGCAGCGCGGTACGGATTGTCCAGCGAGCATTCGCTCACTAGATAGTAGTCGAGATCCGCCAGGGCCTGGTCCAGGTGCCGCGCATAACCGTGGATGATGCCGCGCACGCAGTAAGCATCGGCTTGGTCGGGCTCCAGACGCACGGCTTCCTCGGCATCCGCCAAGGCCTCGGAAATCCGGCCCAGATGGAAATATGCCCACGCGCCTCTTGATACGCCTCGGCGTCGCCGGCACCAGCCTCGATGGCCTGTGAGAATGCGTTGGCCGCTTCCTGCCAGCGGCCGCCCTGTGCGCAGACGATGCCTTGGGTAAATAGTGCATCGGCGGCGCTGGCAAAGGGCTCTTCATGGTTCTCGTCCGAGGAATGGCAGTCCGCGCCGCATGCCGGCACCGCCTCGCATCCCGAGCACTCGCTAGCTTCCGCCGTCTCTTCCTCGCGATTGATCGGCATGCCGGGGGGCGATTGGGCGTTGAGGCGGACGTCGCCGGTTTCCCACAGATACTTCAATCCTTGGCGGCAGGAGGTGCGGACCGATTTAATCAGTGCCGCACGCCAGGCCGGGTCGCGCTCCTCGCGCAACCAGGCAAACAGTGCCATCGCATAGCCCCAGGCTTCCGGCGCGAGACACCGGCCGGATGCCCGGCGCCCACCTTCACCGTGCCACGCGCGGCGAATGCTCTCGAGCACGGCTGCGTTGGCCGCAAGGACTCCCAACCCGAGGAATATGGTCGTCAGGTCGGCCAGCAGTTCCAGGTCGCTGGAATTGCCCGGAACACGGCCGTCGCCCACCAGATGTGCGTGGGCGAGTTCGTGGGCATAGATTGCGACTAACGATTCGGGGTCGGCGAGGGCTTGGCGATCGACGCAAATCGCCGGCCGCTCTCCTTCGCGATGCAAGTACAGTCCGAACGACCCGGGGCGCCGCACCGCGCGCTCGGATACCGCTTCCGGCGGGCACCCGGGAAGATAGAACTCCAGATCGACCTGCTGCGGATCATAGTCCATGTAGGCGCAGGTCTGGGCAAACGAGAGCGGCGCACGGCATTCTCGGATCCGTCGTAAGGAGTGGGAAAGTACTCGTCGCTCGGTAAAACCACCGGGGTACGCACCAACCGGCTCGGGCCGAACTGCTCCAAGAGCCAGCCCAGGCGGCCCTCGATCCACCGTTTGATCTCGGGTTCTACCGGGCATCGAGCCTGAAACCATCCAAACATCCTACCTCCACTTGCAGTCGTTGACGCGCGGCAAACCGACGCTTGCCGTTGCCTCCGCGACCATTTTCATATCTTGAGTTCCCGCGGCATTTTGTGAATGTTGTCCGGCTGCTCGGCGTTGGTCAACACCGGGGCGAATCTGCCACTTTCGTGAACCCGGATGTTGGGGGGTTGGAGAAGCACAAGCGTTGGTCAACACAATCGCGTTTTTGCCAATTGGGATCTTGGCCCGTCGAAGTGGGGCTGCCTCCCCCAGCGGAAGATGAATCGCATGAGAATTGACCGAGGGTGAGTGCATAGGAGATCAGATCCAGCAATGGCTCGGTGCGACAGTCGGGGAAGGAGGCCGCCGACGCCTCGGCCGGCGCAGGGACCGGAAACGCCTAATGGTGCAGGATCGATGATAACGCGGCGAGTGGCCCAGTTTCAACGCTGAAAATGGGCCACTTTGCGGGACGGAGAGGGACAGGGCACTTCTTTGGGTCAGTCGGCCCTCTCCAAGGCGATGGCCCCCAGCGGCCTCTGGAACTGAGGCAGTCCCCGAGCCAGCGAGGTTTCGGGACGTAGCTTGCCTGCCCGACCCGTCCGGGCAAAGTCGACAAGAAGGGACGCATGCAATGGCTTCGTCCGTGTTCAGGGTAACGCGGACGAGGAACGCGCGGCAGCTTGAAGGTCCCCAAGGCCCGTCCTACGATGGGGTCGTTGTTGCACTGTCGCGCGAGCGTTGCTGAACCGACCGTGAACCTTCACCCCGGGGGGCCGCCATGAGACCGCTTCATTTCCTCCGTGCCGCTGTTTTGGTCGCTGCTGTTGCCTGCGGGGGATCGGCCGCCGAATTGTTCGTGGCCCCCGGCGGCAATGACCGGGCGACCGGCACGCGAGAGCAGCCGTTGGCCACGATGACCGGGGCGCGGGACGCCGTGCGTCGCTTGAAGGAGCGAACGAAGGAGCCGATTCAAGTCTTGTTTCGCGGCGGCACGTACTTCCTGAGCGAAGAAGTCGTCTTCCGACCCGAGGATTCGGGCACTGCGGAAGCACCCGTGACGTATTCGGCCGCTTTGGGCGAGAAACCGGTTTTCTGTGGCGGGCGGCAGATTGGCGGCTGGAAACGGGGAGAGGGAGGCACCTGGACCGCTGAGATTGCGGAAGTGAAGCAGGGCAAGTGGTATTTTCGGCAGCTCCACGTCGACGGCCAGCGCCGTCCCCGGGCGCGCTTGCCGCAAACGGGCACGTACACCGTGGCTGGACCGGCCGATCCTCCGCGGCGGTCGTTCACGTTCCAGCCGGGGCAGATCGATCCGCAGTGGCGGAACCGCGACGACGTGGAAATCGTGATTCTCCAGTACTGGAGCGAAGCGCGGCAGCGGATCGAGTCGATCGATGCGGCCAAGAAGATCGTCCGCTTCACCGGCGATGCGTTCCGTCCCACGACCTGGTCGCGGGGGTGGTACGCGGAGAACGTCTGGGAAGGTTTCAATCAGCCGGGCCAATGGTATCTGGACCGTTCGACGGGCGTGCTTCATTACCGCCCCTTGCCCGGCGAGGACGTGGAGAAGCTACGGTTTATCGCGCCGGTTTCGCTCCGCTGGATTCGGTTCGACGGGGACTACAAGGCCGGCAAGTTCGTCGAGCACCTGGTGTTCCGCGGGCTCTCGTTCGACACCACCGCCTGGGACCTCGATCGGAAACTCGGCTACAGCTATCCGCAGGCCTCGATCGAACTGACGCCGAGCAAACCGCTTTGGGTGGGATGGCTGGTCGACGAAGGTTTGAGCACCACGCAGTCGCAGGTCGAAGTGCCCGCGGGGATTTTGGCGCGGGGCACTCGCCAAGTGCGCTTCGAGGAGAACGAGTTTGCGCATACCGGCGCATGGGCGATCCATCTGGCTCAAGGCGGTTGCCGCGAGAATGCCGTGGTGGGCAACTCCTTTTCCGACTTAGGGGCCGGGGCGGTGCGCATCGGCGGGCCGGATACAACTCGGGACGACGCTGAGGAGACGTGCCGCACGCTCGTCTGCGACAACCGGATTCACAATGGTGCCAACGTCTACTTTGGCGCTCCCGCGGTGTGGATCGGGCAGAGCAGCGGCAACCGGGTGGCTCACAACGAGATCAGCGGCGGCTGCCAGTGGGCCGTTTCGGTCGGCTGGAACTGGGGCTACATGCCGCCCAACAACGCGCGCGACAACGTCGTCGAGTACAACCATTGCCACCATATCGGCCAAAGTGCACTGGGCACGCACGGAGTGCTCTACTTCCTCGGCGTGCAGCCGGGAACGGCGGCGCGCCACAACTTGATCCACGACGTGACCGGCGGCGGAAGCGGGATCGTGCTCGACAACGGCTCGGTGGGGATGGTCGTCGAACACAACGTGATCTATCGCATGGCGGCCCACAGCATCCTCTTCAATTTCAACGACCTGGGCAACGTCGTGCAGAACAATATCTTCGCATTTGCCGACGACGCGCTGATGAACCGCGCCGGCGACGCGGGGAAGCTCGACCAGACGGGCATTTTCTACCGCAACATTTTCTGTTACGACGGCGCGCGCAGCCGGCTGTTCCGGCCCGACGCCTGGGCGAACTACGACATCGTGATGGACTGGAATCTGTACTGGGACATTTCGGGCAAGCCGCCGAAGTTCGTCAACCTATCGCTGGAGGAGTGGCGGAAGAAGGGACTCGACGCCAACGGCGTCGTGGCCGACCCGGGGTTCGTTGATCCCGCGGCCGGCAATTTCTCGCTCCGCGGGGATTCGCCGGCGTGGAAGCTGGGATTCAAGCCGATCGACCTTCGCCTGGTGGGTCCGCGCGATAAGGCGGCGGGCCGCGGCCGGCCGTAGTGCCCCGTCGACGCTGTTTTTTGGCGGTGAGGAATCCGTCGGGCGCGGGGGCTACATCTCCTTTGTCCCGCTCCCCGCTTGGCCGGCCCGATGGTCTTAGAGCCGATCCCAGAACCGTGTTCCGCTCCTGCATTCTCCGGCCGCGGAGGACTGCCGTGGCGGTTCCGGGATAGGTTCCTAGCCCATCGGGTCCACGCGGGCGGGACTTTTCGGCTTGGGCAAGGAGGGCAGAAACATCGGCGTGAGCAATCGGTATCGCTCGTAGTCACTGCCCAGATGGCGGGCAAGATCGCGTTCCTCCAGGGTAACGCCGACGAAAATGTACCCGGTCATCAGCAGGGCGAACAGCAAGTGTCCGGCCGTCATGGTCGGCGTCGACCAGATGCCGATGAGGATGCCGACCATCAGCGGATGTCGGACGAGCTTGTACAGGGATTTGACCGCGAAGGGAGGGTGGGAATAGGAACGCTTGCGCAGGTGCAGATACACTTGCCGGAGTCCGAAGAGATCGAAGTGGTCGATCAGGAAGGAGCTATAGAGGACGACGGCCCAGCCGAGGAGAAATAGTGCCCATAGCAGTGCCACGGGCACCGGATGCGTGGCCTCCCACAAGATCATCGGAATGGGCCTCCACTGCCAGAACAGGAACACCAGAATTAGGCTGGTCAGAAGGACGAATGTGCTTCGCTCAATAGGTTGAGGGATGAACCTCGTCCACCACGACTTGAAGGCGGGACGCGCCATCCCGCTGTGCTGAAGACCGAACAGAGCGATCAGGGCCACGTTCACAAAAACCGCCTGGCCGAGAGGAACCAACGGCCCTGAATCGATCGACTTCCCCACGACCAGGTTCCCCACGAACCCGATCAGGTAGAGGAATGAGCCCACGAAGGCCCCATAGGCTATCAATCCATAGGTGAAGACGAAGGCGTGGTTCATAGTTCGTTGCTCCGGGTTAACAACGTTGCGATTCCTACCGGCCTCGCGATTGCACTCACCTGCTGGCCCCAGTTGGTTCCTCCCGGCAGAACGAAGGGGCGCAGCACCAGTCGTTTTTTAACGGCTGGAACCGCGAGGCCGATTTCATACGGTAATGATACGAGGGGCAACAGCCGGGGCACGATGAGGGCGTTCCCGATGTCCCTGGTCCCACGTACAACCAGTGGTCCGATGGCCTTTCGGTGCCGGGTCGTCCGGTGCGAAAAGAGAGCGGAGTGCGGAGTCGTCCGGCCGGGCTGCAAGGAGGGGGCGGCAGAGACGTTCCGCGCAGCAGCCCCTGCCCTGGCGATGGTGCTTCCAGGCGATGGCGAGCGGAGCCGACGCCTAAACGGCCCACCGGATTGGCACCGACCGATCCAGTAAATTTGGCGCCGTTTTCAGCACGTTCTGTTCGGGAAACGGCGTGATGGCGCCGCATCCGCCGTCCCGAAAAAGACAGACCTGGTGCCCCGACTCGATTCCTCGTCAGAAAGAGGAACGCGGACGGGACACCAGGTCGCTTCAAAGGTTGCGTGCCTCAGTTCTGGCTCTCGGGCTCCTTGAGCCGCACCAGGCCGCGAGTCTCACAGCGGTCCTTGTCGGCATGCACGAGCAAGTTGAGCGTGTCTTGCGTCAAGTTCCACAAACCGCACTCGGCCACGGGCGTCTCGCTATCGGCCGGACGGAAGGCCACGCGCTGGCTCTTCTTGTCGACGGCGCCCTTCACCGCGGTGACCTTGTCGGTCAGCGTGTCGTGGAAGTTGCCGCTGATCGCGCCCTCCTTGTTCACGGCCAGTTGGAGAATCTTGTCGGACTGGGTCTGACCTTCGGTGACCACGGCGAAGACTCCCAAAGGCATCCAGTCCTCGTTCTGCGTCTGCGCACGGAGTCGGCGATCTGGGATGCCTGATCCTGGTACTGCTCGGCGGTAGCCGCCGGCTGATTGTTGTAGTAGACCGTGTCGCCCTCATAGGTGATGGTGTCGCCGTAGGAGTACGAAGTCGGCTCCGCGGCGCAACCGCAGTAGGCGTACGTCGAACCCCATGCCGGCGCAAGCCACCAGGCCGTCGCCGCGATCCCGGGGACATACCAGGCGGCCCGATAGCGAGCGTAGTAGGCGGGGGTATACCACGTCCTGTACCCGGTGAAGCCGGCGCGCACGGCGACGGCTTGCTGGGAGCCGATCACGACGCCGTTGACGACGCCGACTCGCCTTCCCACGGCCGCGGCGTTGCCCTCGGGACCGCGCACGGCGGTCAGCGATCCGACCTGCCCCGTGCCGCTGCCGTCGCCGTAACCGCCGCGCGCGTGGACGGCTGCGGCCCCGCCTTCGGTTTTCGCTGCCGTGACCGAGCCGCCCTGCCGGTAACCGGAGGAATCGGCATAGCCGCCGCGGACGTTAACGGCGGTGTTGCCCGCTGCATCCTGGATTCCCGCGGCGCTGCCCGCGCGGACCGCAGTGTTGGTGCCATCGGTGGCGGCACGGACCGACGTGGCGCGACCCGCCGTGGCGCCGGATGCCGTCTCGATGCCCGTTCGCGAACCGGCGGCGACGGCGGACTTATCGCCGTCCGTCGCACCCGCAGCTCCGACCCCCTTCACGTAAGTCTGGCCGCCGGCAGTCTCCACTTTGACGCCGGCGCCCGCCCCACCGATGGTTGCCCCGCCGGTTGTCGTACTACTCCCCGAACCTCCTCCGATCGTCACCGTACCGCCGCGGTCGGTTTCGAAAGTCTTGGTCTGGATTCCGTCTCCGCTGGAGGTTGGCGCTTGGGACGTGGCGCGCGGACTCGCGCTGGCAGGTCGCTCGGGCCGAGCCGCGGGGGTTGGGGGCGACATGTCCAGGAAACTACTCAACTCGCCCTGGGAGGGTCTCTGAAGGGATTGTGATCCCGACTGCATCCAAGAACTGCTCGGACGCTCAGCGGCACGCCCCTCGCCGCCAGCACCGGGCCGGCTCGCCGCCGGTCGCAGGTCCGAACGACTGCCGCTCGGTGCGGTTGCAGTCCGGCTCAGCGATGGGCTGCGATTGGAGGACGGCTGGAACGAAGGCTGTGCACCTCCGCGAGCGCCACCGCCTGCGATTGCTCCAGGTCCCCGAGCGCCGCCGCCGCCTCCGCCGCCGCCACCCCCGCGCCCCCCGCGCCACCACCGACACCGCGTCCAAGACCCTCGGAAGCCATGAGCACGACCGCCAACGCGGCGATCACCAGAGCCGTTTTTGTGATTTTCATTGCACGGGTCTCCTGTGTATTCAATACTCGGTGAGAGCTTGCCGGGGACTACTTCTTCTCTTTCTCCTTCTTGGCGCCCGATTTGGGTTCGACGTGGGCCGAGCGGCGAACCACGGTGACCGGGTCGATGTTCGGTTGGAATTGGCCGTCGACCTGCCGCCCGATCGACTGCCAGGAGTAGTGTCCCCCGTCGATCAGGGTATAGATGTTCGTTGCCGAGGCCTTGCGCCCGTCCGCCAGAACCTGATTGAACTTCACGATCCAGCGGTTGTCCTTGCAGGTCCAGAGACCCTCGCCGAATCCGCCGTCGGAATCGAACATCCACGAGTGGATGCCGCCGATCGAAGGATCCCAACCGATCATCTGCGTGCCCTCCAGGTGCTCCGCACCGGGTGACGACACGCGGAAGTTCGCCGTGAGAAATGCCTTGTTCTTCGACCAAGTGACCGAGGTTTCCACGGTCGAATCCTCGCTGGCGTCGATCCAGTCGCCGACCATCCACTCAAGCTGCTTCAGGTTTTCGTGAAGCGGAACGGGATCGGAAGACTCCAGCTCACGGACGCTGTCGAGCTGCCATTTCCCGTCTTTCTTGACGTGTATGGCAATGTAGGCCGAGCGCTCGGGTGGCCCGTTGGGGCGAGTGATGCGCACGCTTCCCTCCTCGACGGTCACGTCCGGCGAAACCGGGCGGATGGTCGTCGCAATCTCGTCGATTTCCACACCCTTATTGGCGGTGAAGAACGCCTCCAACTCCTTCTGGATGGCTGAACGTCCCTGGGCGCGCTGGCCGTCCGGGCCGACCCAGATGCCGCTTTCGCTCCAGTGCTCGGCCACGACCTTGGCGTCGCCGCGGTTGAAGGCGGCGACGTAAGAGTCGACGGCGGCCCGGATGGCCGATTCCGCGGACTGCGTGGCGGTGCTCTTCTCAGCGGCTTTGCCGGACTCCGCAGCTTCCATGCTTGCACTCGATGCAACCAAGAGAGTTGTCACGGCGAGCAGCCACGAGGCTGCCGGCGACAGGAAACGGACGGGATTGTTGTGAAACATGGTTTCGGTCTCCAGAGACACTCGATCAGTCGGTAATGCTCACCTTGAAATGTCGGGTCCGCCCCGAACCTGCCTCGTCAGCAGAGAGGGCCTCGCTTGTCAGGACTCGTTCGCCGGACCGCCTGATTCGGTCTTTTGACGCACCTCCACCGAGCGCTGTTCGCGGCGGCCTCGTCCCGCACGCTGACGTCGCACATGTCGACCGTCACTTTCGGGCTCTTGCCGGTGAGACGAGAGTTTGCCTCGGCGCACGGCACGAGGATCGCGCCATTGCCTCCGCTATGCGCGCTCTCGACTCCGGGCATGAACGAAAGCGACCTGTTCTTGGCGTTCAGGAAAACGTTCTTCTGTATGCCCGCCATCGCGTCGGCGAGCGTAAGCGCGGCACGGCCCTGCACAGGTTCGGACGGCCGCGCTTTGAACAGCGTTCATCTCGCGACACGACAGGGGTTCTTCTCTGCCTCGTTGAGGAACAATGTTCGGAGCTCCTCGAGTTCTCTCGGGTTCTTCGCCGCCAGGTTGTCGGTAAGTTGAAGTTGCGGCGCGCATCATAAGGTTCCCGCGGGTCTTCCTCCAGGGGGCGGCAGCGATTGGGCTCCCACGGTGTCTTGAAGATCGTGCCGCGCTAGCCAGCCGTTTGTGGTAGATCGCCGGGTTCCTCAGGATCTCGGAATACGGGTGTGTTACGATTCTTCGCCTTTGGATCATCGAAAGCATACGCCGTGCTGATGCCCTGGATGGGGATATGCGGCATACCGTGGACGAGTTTGGGCTCGGGCAGCCCGGGCGACTGGAGGATCGTCGGTGTCATGTCGGTTATGCGACGGAACTGGCTTGCTGTTCTTCGCTTCGATCCCTTGGCCCGTGGATTACTGTCACAGAGCATACGCTTCCTGAAACCGCATGAGGAAGCTGGGCATGCAACAACGCGCGGCCCCGGGCATAATAGGGTTATGACCGATCGCACGCGGTCAGGATGATCCGTGGTCGGGGCGCGATTGCCCTGGGTCGCCGTGTGGAGGAAAAACTCTCATGAGGCAAAGAATTGGGGTTGCCATGGGCCTGGGATTGGCCCTTGGGGCCTTGACTTCCGCAATCGGAGCCGAGGTTAGCCCTAAGGAGCATCCGCGGCCCTTGATCTTGGTGCATTACATGCCCTGGTTCGAGTCGAAAGCGACAAGCGGCACTTGGGGCTGGCACTGGACCATGGGCCGATTTGACCCCGAGCAGTCCGACTCGAAGGGCCGGCGGGCCATCGCCTCTCATTACTACCCGCTGATCGGTCCCTACGATTCTGCCCACGCGGACGTACTGGAGTATCACACGCTGCTGATGCACGTTGCCGGCATCGACGGCGTGATCGCTGACTGGTACGGGGTTGAGGATTTCAACGACTATGCGATGATTCATCGCCGAACGTCATCGCTATTTGGCGCGCTGGTGCGTCAGGGCCTGAAGTTCGCCGTCTGCTATGAGGACCGTGTTGTCAAGGCGATGGTCGAGCGGGGCAGATTGACAGCCGCGCAGGCAGTGGAACAGGGGAAAAAGGACTTGCGGTTCTGTGCGGACCACTGGTTCAAAGCCCCCAACTACGTTACGTGGGAGGGCAAGCCTCTCGTGCTCGTCTTCGGCCCCGATTACCTGAACCGGTCCCAGTGGGAGGCGATCCTCTCGGGATTGCGGCCCAACCCAGCACTGTTCACGCTGCACGAACGTCGGCCGGCCGCGGTCGGGAGCTTCGCCTGGCCTCCGATGTGGGCTGCGAAGAGCGGCCAGCTCGATGCCAAGGGACTAGACGACTATCTGGACCGCTTCTCCAAGCAGGACGGGCTGAAGATCGGCGGTGCCTTCCCCGGCTTCCGCGACATCTACAAGGAGGCGGGAGTCCAGCCGTCTCACGGCTATCTCGATGCGCGCAACGGTGAGACGTTCCGCCACACGCTTACGCGTGCCAAGGCGTTGGGGAGCCCACTGGTCCAAATCGCGACCTGGAACGACTTCGGCGAAGGAACCTGCATCGAGCCTGCGCCGAGTACGGGTACCGTTACCTGGAAACGGTTCAGGACGTTCGACGGCAACGTTCGGACGAGCGATTCCTCTACCGCCCAGCCGACCTTCAACTCCCCCTGCGCATCTATCGACTCCGACAGACGATCGCCCGAACGGCCCCGGAGTGGAGAGAGCTCGATGAGGCGGTCGCCCTCCTGCTTGCCGCCGATAGCCCGGGCGCGGTGAAGCGGCTCGACCGACTGGAAAGGGTCGTTTCGAAACCCTAGAGGAGCGCCGGAGCCTACTGCTAACAGGTTTCACGCCGATCGATAGAGGCGGTCTATGCGTGGCCGACTACTGCGGTCGGGCCAGATATTGCTTTGCGGCTTCTAATACCGTGTCGCGGCCCGCAGCCAGATCCCGGGCATTCTGCCGCAGGGGAACGTCGGGCTCCAATCCGCGACGTTCGATCGGGCGGTCAAGATAGCCGGTGTAGGCCTTGACCGGGAACGTGACCGTATAGAGGCCGTTCTTGAGCGGATAGGTCCGTTTGCGCGAGACGAAGCACCGGCGGTCGTCTCGCCGAACAGGCGGGCTCGCTTGTTGGCCACGAACCAGGAAGTCCACCCCTCGCCCGCGCTGATGCATCGCGCGTCGACGAGCACGGCGATCGGGCCGGCGAAGCGGGGACGGTCGGGCTCCTCGGGATCATTCCGAGCGAAGTTGCGGTGGGACCGGAGGGAATCGAACCCGCCGCCGCTGTTGCCCCGCACGTCGATGATCAAACCCTGGGCGCTGCCAAGCTCGCCCACCGCCCGGTCCAATTGCTCGATCAGATTGGCGCCGATCCGCCGCACGTAGAGGTAGCCGATCCGGCCGTCGAGCATCTTCCACGCGACGTCGGCCGAGTCGCGGATGCCGGGAATCGGCACCGGCAGGCGCGGCAGATAGCGAATTGCCAACGATGCGGGCAATTCCAACGGACCGTTTTCCGCCGCTGGCGTCTTCCAGTTCCAGACGTCACCAGCGCAGTTTTGCTCCATTTGCCGCGGTGAGGAACTGGGCGGCGTGATAGCGCAGGTATCGCTCGCTGGAATACCCGGCGTAGCGGCTGAGCTGTCTTCGTGCGGTCGGCGAGGGCGTCTTCCGCCGGCACCGATTGACCGAGAGGATCGTCGTTCCGGGCTTGATCCCAGCCTTGTCCGCAGGGCCGCCCTGATCGACATAGTACACGACCGGTTTTCCGCGATCGTCGATCAGGCAGGCGAAGCCTGGGTCCCATCGTGGCAGCGGCGGCACGGGTGGCAGCGCCGTTCCTTTGCCGATTGCTCGCGTGGCTGTCTTCCAGCCGGGCCACTAACTCCATGCACAACAGGCCGAACCGCGTGTCGTCTTTGACGCGCTTCGCCCGAGGCAATAGCTCCCGCCCTACCGCCTTCCAGTCGATCCCCTTGAGTGCGAAACAAGGGTATTCGCGGCCCAGGACTTCGTAGAGGTCTTGAATCGCTTCTTCATAAGAGACCTGGCTGGCGGCCCAAGCGGGATCGACCCGGTTCATCGCTCGGCGCGCCTGGGCCGAGACGTGCGGGGCGGGGTGATCGACAAGCGGGCGCACCTTGTCGGCCACGTCGGGCACGACGAACGAGGTTGAATACCCTTCGACGCCTGCCAGCACGTGGAGGGCGTTGGCCAGTACGATTGGGTCCTTGGAGGCCGAGACATTCTCGTAACTGGGCGTTGATCCGCTCGCGTAGCGGCCCGGGATTGGCCAGACCGCTGAGCACGTAGGCAAGGTCATTGATCATCGGCGCGCTTAAGTCGTCCTGGGCGAGGAACTTCACGAGCCAATCGCTCTTGAGAAACTTCTGCACGTCGTCGCGGTGGTCGTTGGCGACCATATAGCGCAGGGCCGCCGACCGCGTCGGCAGGTCTTGGCCTTTGGTCGTGAGGTCGCGCACCATGCGGTTGAAATGCTCGGGTCCCAAGTGGGCCGCCAGCGGCTGGATTTTGGCACGCTGGTCCGGCGGGAGGGCATCGAGTTCAAGCGGCAAGTAGTCGATCGTCAGCCGGCCCGCGGCCGCCTCCCGGTTCAGCCATGCCTTCCACGCCTCCGGCCCTCGGACCGCACGCTGGCCGGTCATGGCCTGCAACGCATTGAAGTAGGCGTTGTGTACCGGCGTGTAATACTCGACCGCGTGGGCGCGGATCAAATCGTCGATCAACCCTAGATCTCGCGTCGCGGCAAGCGCCTGGAGGGTGCCCGTGCGTACGTCGGGGTCGGTGTGATAGAGTAGCGCGATGGGGGGCCGCGGCGCGGCAGCGGGCGGAACGCCAAGCACCAGAAAAATGGCCCAAATGCTCCCTGCAAGAGCCGGAAAAGTACTCATCGAGGTTTCTCCGCGGGGCTCCATCGGGTACCGAGGTCTCCCTGCAAGGCGAGTTCTCGGCAGAAGTATAACGGAGCCTTCTCGCCGCCCGTCACCGATTCACCCGATCTTGGCGCCAACAACCAGAACCGCCGCTGCGGCCCTGTGCGGCTGGAAGATCGCAGCACCTCCCAAGGTTCTGGGATCGGCGTTAAGAACGAAAACCGCCAGAAATCTTCTCTGCGGCCGGAGAATCCGGGAGCGACAGACGGTTCCGGGATCGGCACTAAGATTCCCGCCCCCGATACGAGCACTGAGTGTTACGGAAGAGTTGCCGGCAAAGAATCGCCAGGCGGTTAGGGTGGTGCGGCAATACGGCGCACGACGCCCCGCCTACTTCGCCTTCAGGAACAGATCCCCATCAGGCTTCCTCAGATCGTGAGATAGAGCAGTCTTGCCGGTCGACGCTTTCCTCGGTGAACGCCTCGGCAAGTCCTTGATACTTGTGGTTCCACGAGAGACCGAATAGCGCCGGTCCGCTCCCTGTCAGGTCGTGCCGGGCACGCATCGCCTCCTTCTGCTCACCTCGCGGGTTGTCGGCGGGGCTCCAAGCCTGAAGGACCGAAGGGAAGGTTCTTCCTTGAATCCGCTCGGCCAAGGGCCGCGCCGAGGCTTCATCAACCGGAGATCCGCCAAGGACCGACGACAGATCTTTTCTGGCATCCCAGATGAACATCAATCCGAAACCCAAGAGCATTACCGCGCAAACCGCAGACACAATCTGCTGGCTTCGCTGGCCGAAAATCTCCGAGCCCTTGAAGCCTGCCAGCGATAGGACCTCCAGCCAGCCGAGGTCGCAGGTCCAATGGATCAGGGCAAACAGGGCCACGGCCACAAGACCAAACTCCATGGCTTGACTGGTGAGATTCAACCCGACCGTGGCACCCCAGAACCAGAAGTAAGGGCTGGTGCCGGTGAGGATCACGCCGATCCAGAAAGGATGCCGTTGGACGGGGGCGTCCGGGCAGTCCTGCGTCCGGCGGAGGCTCAGAAGAAGTTGGATGCCCATCAGAAGGAGAAAGGCCCCACCCCCCAGTCCAAGGGCTGCGCGAACGCTGGCGTATTCCAGGTAGGCGCCTAGGCCGATCACCAACAGCAGGATCGATGGGAACTCGAGGGCCATATGTCCGAGCGCGATCAGCAAACCGGCATGGCGGCTGCGTATCCCCGCTGCCAGGGTCGCCGCGGTGATCGGACCAGGAGCCAACACGCCCGAAAGCGAGATTCCAACTGCCGTAAGAACAAACGCGCCCAAGACTCTCCTCGCCTTCTGCTTCTGGCTATTGCTTGTAGTGGATTATTGACGCTAGAAGCCGCAGAGAGCAAGAGGATTGTTCGCCGGGCAATCCGCCAAGTGACGGGAAATGAAACCGCCTATCCTTCCCGCCTTTTCAGGTGAAGTGCCGGTTTGATCTGGCGTTGTCTGTTCTGCCTACGGTATTCTTCGCGGCCCAGCTTTCCTTGAGAGTCCATCACGCACGGAGGCGTGTCGATGCTGCCAATCTGCCGGGTGTTGGCCCCCCTGCTCATCGGCCTCTGTTTGACAGGCTGTGACGGCAAACCGCCAATTCAGCCTGCCGTTCGAACGGCTGCACCCGAGGTGACTCCGGTCAGTATTCCGGCCCAATCGCCTGCCGCCCAGCCGGGCGACACGATCAAGATCTGCTCGTTCAACATCCAGGTCTTCGGCACGAGCAAGCTGAAGAAGCCGCAGGCGATGGACGTGCTGACGAAGGTGGTTCGCCGGTTCGATGTGGTGGCGATCCAGGAGGTCCGCTCGACCGACGACACCGTGGTGCCGAAGTTCGTGGAGATGGTCAATGCCGATGGCTCGAGATACGACTTCATCATCGGGCCACGGCTGGGACGAACCAACAGCAAGGAGCAGTACGCCGTGCTGTTCAACACGGCCCGCATCGAAGTGGATCGAGGCTCGGTCTACACCGTGGACGATCCCAAGGACTTGCTGCACCGGGAGCCGATGGTCGCCCGGTTCCGTGTTCGTGGCGTGCCTCCCGAGCAAGGCGTTCACCTTCAACCTGGTTGACATCCACACCGATCCCGACGAGACGGCCACCGAACTGGACGCCCTGGCCGATGTCTTCGTCGGCGTTCAGCGAAACGGCAGCGGCGAGGACGACGTGATCCTGCTGGGCGACCTCAACGTGGACGAGTACCATCTGGGACGCCTGGGCCAGCTTCCGGGCATCGGCCATGCGATCACCGGCGTGATGACCAACACCCGCCGCGACAAGATGTACGACAACATCGTGTTCGACCGCCGGGCGACGACGGAGTTCACGGGCACGTGGGGCGTGGTGGATCTGCAGAAGGAGTTCGGCCTGACGCAGCAGGCCGCCCTGGAAGTCTCCGACCACTGCCCGGTGTGGGCCGAGTTCAGTGCCTACGAGGGCGGGGCTGGCACCGGTGGTTGCAGGTCGGCCACGCACGGAGGCACAGTAATCCTGCGCCAATTCTGTCGCGGTTCCCCGGGCCGCCCCTGGAGACCGCCCCGGAGTGTTGCTACGATCTAATCTGCGCAGGATTCCACGGCGCGATCCGGGCACGGCATGGTCCGCGCCGCCGCAACCAGAACTCAGCAGGGGAAGAAATCAGTGCAGGATGCCATCGGCTTTGACAACGACAAGTACCTGCAGGAGCAATCCGCCGCCATTCTCGAGCGCGTCGGTCGCTTCGGCAACAAGCTGTACCTCGAGTTCGGCGGCAAGCTGCTGTTCGACTACCATGCAGCCCGCGTGCTGCCGGGCTACGATCCGAACGTGAAGATGCGTCTGCTTGACCAAGCTCAAGGACAAGGCCGAGATCCTCCTGTGCATCCACGCCGGGGCCATCGAGCGGAAGAAGATGCGGGCCGACTTCGGCATCACCTACGACGTCGACGCCATGAAGCTGATCGACGACCTGCGCGAGTGGGGCATCGAGCTGCGCGGCGTCGTCATCACCCGCTTCGACGGGCAGCCGGCGGCAGTGCAGTTCAAGAACAAGCTCCAACGCCGCGGCATCCCGGTCTACACCCACCGCCCGACCAAGGGCTATCCGACCGACGTCGATCGGATCGTCAGCTCGGAGGGCTACGGCGCCAATCCGTACATCGAGACGGAGAAGCCGCTGGTGGTGGTCACCGGCCCCGGCCCGGGCAGCGGCAAACTGGCCACCTGCCTGAGTCAGATCTACCACGACCACCTCCACGGCATCCATTCGGGCTACGCGAAGTTCGAGACCTTTCCGATCTGGAATCTGCCGCTGATGCATCCGGTCAACGTGGCCTATGAGGCGGCCACGGCCGATCTGCACGACGTGAACATGATCGATCCGTTCCACCTGGAGGCCTGCGGCCAGACGGCCATCAACTACAACCGCGACGTCGAGGCGTTCCCCGTCGTCCACAAGATCCTCGAGCGAATCACCGGGGCCGAGCCGATCTACCGTTCGCCGACGGAAATGGGCGTGAACCGCGCCAGCGCCGGCATCGTCAACGACGACGTGGTCCAGGCTGCTTCCCGTGCCGAGGTGATCCGCCGCTACTTCCGCTACTCCTCCGAGTACGTCATGGGCCTGGCGGACGAAGGGACGGTCCAGCGGGTCGAGCGGCTGATGGAAGTCCTCCACATCAAGCCGGAGGACCGCAAGGTGGTCGGGCCGGCCCGGCGGGCGGCCGAGGAGGCACAGCAGCAGGGAAAAGGCAACGAAGGCGTCTACTGCGGCGCGGCCATCGAGCTTGAAGGACGGCAGCATCGTCACGGGAACGAACTCGCCGCTGATGCACGCGGCCTCCGCACTGGTGATCAACGCGGTGAAGCAACTGGCGGGCGTGCCCGCCGAGATCCACTTGCTGGCGCCGAGCATCATCGAGTCGGTGGCGAAAATGAAGAAGGAAATCCTCGGCCAGAACGCGGTGAGCCTGGACCTGCAAGAGACCCTCTTCGCCCTGGGCATCAGCGTCACCGCCAATCCGATGGCCCAGTTGTGCGTCGAGAAGCTGAAGCAACTGCGCGGCTGCGACGTCCACATCACGCACGTCCCCACGCCCGGGCGACGAAATCGGCCTGCGCCGGCTCGGCGTGCATCTGACCAGCGACCCGAGCTTTGCCACGAAGAACCTGTTCGTATCCTGAGAAGCGATTGCCAGAACTACGGCAGCGGCCCTATGCGACCTGTGAACGGCTTCCGTCGCAACATGGACCCGTAGCGGAGAGAAGACGATGCGTGCCGAAAGCCTCCTCCCCAGAGAAACCCGCGTGCGGACCCTAAAGGCGTTTTTCGCCGTTGCCGTCTTGGCATCCCTGCTCCGCGACGGTGTCGCCGCCGAACCAAAGACGGTCGTGACTGCGCCCAGCCGCTTCGACCACTTCATCACGCGGCAGGGCGACAAGCTGATGGACGGCGACCAGGAGTTCCGCTTCATCGGCGCGAACATGCCGGGGCTGGTGCTGCCCTACGACTGGACGCTCTACCTGCCCGAGCGGCTGCACCTGCCGACGCCGTGGGAGCAGGAGGACGCCTTCAAGACGCTCGACCAGATGAACCTGCCGCGTGGTGCGGACTCTGGAACCTGCCGATCCGCGGACCCGAAGGAAGCGAGCCGCAAGCCCTGGCACTACGTGCAAGGCCCCGGCCAGTTCAACGAGGAGTCGTTCAAGGTCGTCGACCACCTCTTCGCGCTGGCCAACAGCTACGGCGTGCGCGTGATCTTCGACTTCACGGCCGAGTCGGGCGATTACCTCGGCGGCATCGGCACCTATGCCGCCCATCGCGGCAAGAAGCGGGCGGAGTTCTACACCGATCCGCAGCTCAAGGAGGACTACAAGGCCACCGTCCGCTACGTGCTCACGCGCACCAACACGATCACCGGCGTGCCGCTACCGCGACGACAAGGCGATCCTGGCCTGGCAGTTCGGCAACGAGATGCACAGCGCGCCCGACGCCTGGCTCTCGGAGATGGCGGCCTACATCAAGAGCCTCGACCCGAACCACCTGGTGGCCGAGACGCGCCATCGCGCCGGGCCAGCCGATGCTCGTCGATCCGAACATCGACCTGCTACACGCGGCATCTCTACTCGAACTACGCGGCGTGGGCGGCGGCTGGCCCGGCGCGATGCCGCAGGGAAATGGCGAAGCTCAACGGCCAGCGGCCGTTCTTCATCGGCGAGTTCGGCCCCTACATCGACGGCAAGATGTTCACGCACGAGAACGTCGTCGACGAAGCTCCGCGAGTTCCTCGACTTCGTGCAGTCCGAGCCGGGCATCTCCGGCGCGCTGCTCTGGAGCATGTACTTCCACCACCAGGACGGCGGCTTCTACTGGCACCAGATCATGACCTATCCCGGCCGTCTGGTCGTATCACTGGCCCGGCTTCCCCAGCGCCGAGGCGCAGCGCGAGATCGGCATCATGACGGCGATGCGCGAGGCGGCGTTCAAGATCCAGGGTCTGCCGGTGCCGCCGCGTGCCCGTGCCCGACGCGCCGGAACTGCTGCCGATCGGCGACGTGCCGCTGCTCTCGCTGGCGCGGCTCGGCCGGCGCGACCGGCTACGACATCGAGCGCGCCCCGCAGGCCGACGGGCCCGTGGACGGCGATCGCCACGAACGTCTCCGACGCCGACATCGCCTACCGTCCGCTGTTCAGCGACACCACGGCCCGCGCCGGCCAGACGTGGTTCTATCGCGTCACCGCCCGCAACGCCTCCGGGCGTCTCGCCGCCGTCGAACGTCGTCGGGCCGGTCGCGCGTGAAGCGCGTCTGCCTGGTCGACGAGTTGCAGGATTTCTCCCGCGTCGCAGGCCAAGTCCGACGGCCTGACGCTGAACAACGACTACAACGCCCTGTACGCCGAGTACCTGTTCCGCGCCCAGGGCAGCGACGAGCGACTGGCTCAGCTACGAGGTGCCCGCGCGCCATCGAGTCGGTCAAGGTCGTGGCCTTCTTCGCCAAGGAGATCGCCGACCTGACGCTGCAGGTGTCCGCCGACGGCGAGACGTTCACCGCGCTCAAGCCGCAACGCCGCGAGCGCCGTCTGCCCGCCCCGCCCGGCGGCGCCGCCGGCGGCCAGCGCCGCACGATGGTGGAATACGAGTGCCCCGTCCCCGCCGGCAACCGCCACCTGAAAGTGCTCTGGAACGGCCCGGCCGAATTGGACCGCGTCGAGACTTCGTCACCGTTGAGATCGAGAGGGCATTCTATGAACCGACGAACCTTCCTCCAAACCACACTCGCGGCCGCGCTCGCACGCTCGCTGCACGCCACGGAAACGCGGCCGCCGCGCATCGTGCTGCGCTCGTCGTGGCAGACCGTCAACATCGGCGACATCGGCCACACGCCGGGCGTGCTCGCGCTTGCTGGAAAAGTATCTGCCCGAAGCCGAGGTGCGGCTCTGGCCGAGCAAGGTGGACAACGGCGTGGACGAGATGCTGCGCCGGCGGTTTCCCGAAGTTGCGCATCGTCGAGGGGGCCGACGCGATCAAGGCCGCGTTCGCCGAGTGCGACTTTCTGCTGCACGGCTCCGGCCCGTCGCTCGTGGCGGAGAAGGACGTGGCCAAGTGGCGCAAGGAAACCGGCAAACCCTACGGCATCTACGGCATCACGCATGGGCAACTTCAGCGCGACGCGACCATCGAGTTGATGAGCGCGGCGAAGTTCGTGTTCTTCCGCGATTCGGTCTCGCTCGCGCTCGCCAAGGCAAAGGGCGTTCGCTGCCCCGTCATGGAGTTCGGTCCCGACGGCGCGTTCGCCGTGGACCTGCGCAACGACGCGGCCGCCGACGGCCTTCCTGAAGGCCAACGGACTGGAGGAGGGCAAGTTCCTCTGCTGCCTCTCGCGTCTCCGCTACACGCCCTACTGGAAGGTCAAGAAGGCGTCGCCTTCGACGAGAAGAAGCACGCGCGCAACGAGGCGATGAAGGAGCACGATCACGCGCCGTTGCGCGAGGCCATCATCGCCGTGGTGCGCGAGACGCCGCTGAAGGTGCTGCTCTGCCCCGAGGACGCCACGCAGATGGAGGTCGGCAAGGAGATGCTCTACGACAAGCTGCCCGACGACGTGAAGGCCAAGGTCGTCTGGCGCGAGAAGTACTGGCTCACCGACGAGGCCATCAGCACCTACGTCCGCTCCGCCGGCATCTTCGGCTCCGAGATGCACAGCCCGATCATGGCGCTCGGCAACGGCATCCCCGCCATCGTCTGCCGGTTCGCCGAGCAGACCAGCAAAGGCTTCATGTGGCGCGACATCGGCCTCGGCGACTGGCTCTTCGATCTCGACGACGAGGACGACGTCAAGCGCGTCGTCCCCGCGGTGCTCGCGTTGGCCAAAGATCCCGCCGCCGCGAAGGCGAAGGCCGCCAAGGCGCGCAAGTTCGTCCAACAGCGCCAGCGCGAGACGATGGACGTGCTACGCAAGTGTCTGGTGTAGAAGACAAGGCGGGGACGGGCACCCTCGCTCAAGGCAAATCCGAGGCGTCTGGCGCGAATCGCCGTGAGCCAGTCCCCGTTTTGTCAGGGCCTGTAAGGAGCAACCGCGTCGTGAAGACATTGACTCTGCTACTGACCTGCCTCGCGTTGGTAATCATGGGTCCGGCCGCGGCGTCTGCCGCGGAGGAGAAGGGGGCCGTTGTTGCGCACGGCGCACGGTCTACGCCTGGTTCCCCAAGCATGTCGGTGATCTCAGCACGCGAGCGATCGACTGGTCGGCGATTACCCATCTCAGCTTTCGGGCCGTGGTGATCCAGCCCGACGGTACGATTCGGGAAAGCCAGCCCCGGGCGAAGGTGAAGCTGCTGGTCGACGAGGCCCACCGCCACGGCGTTCGTGTGAGCGTTCTCGTCTGGGGCACCACTCCGGCGCAGTCGTCCGAATACCTTGCCCGCCATCGGCAAGAGGCGGTCCGGTCGCTAGTGGAGTACGTTGTGGCCAACAACCTCGACGGGCTGGATATGGACGATGAGACCTGGCGGCAGGAGAACGTGGTCACCGGAGGCTCCAATCGCGGGTTCGTGACTGAGTTCTTCCGCACGCTCACCCAAGCCATGAAGACAGCCCGCGCGGACTATCAGGTCTTCTGGGCCTCGCCGCCGGTGATCAGTTCCCAAGACCGCTTCGGCGACGCATGGCCGGACTACCGTGCGATTGCCGAAATGGTCGATGGGTTGTGCATCATGTCGTATTGCATGTGCCCACCCTCCATCGGATGGACCGGCAGCGCCAGCCGGTGCGCGGCGGCGGAAAAGTCGGCGCTCACGCCCGGGACTATGCCACCTGCATCGAAGACTACGTCAAGGCGACGGGCGGAAGGAAAGACAAACTCTTGCTGGGCATCGCCGTCGATCACGGCGGGGTTGAGTGGAACTCGAAAACCGACCAGCCTCGCTCGCCGATCGTGGGCCGGTCCCGCAAGCTAACCGCCCAGGAAGCCCGCGAGAATGCCGAAAAACATGGCCGCAAATTCGATCCCGAGCAGAAGGCGCCTTGGTACTGCTATGCCAAGGACGGCCAGTGGGTGCAGGGCTGGTACGAGGACGAGCAGTCGCTGGCCGAGAAACTCAAGCTCGCCCGAGAGCAAGGGCTCCAGGGAGTCTGCCTCTGGGTTCTCGATGGCGCCGCGGAACCCCCTTCAACCTTTGAATTGATCCACAAGAAACCTCCACGGCAAGTAGGCCGGCAGGGCTGCAGCAGCGCGACGACAACGCGGAGGTCAAGATCCGTTCACGCCACCACGTCCTTCCGCCGGAATCTTACGGTAAGCGAGCGGTGACGGGCTTCAAGAGTCCGATCCGCCACTGAAACTGGCCGTAGCCTTTCCCGGACTTGTCCTTGTCCCACATGCCCTGGAAGACGAACTCGCAGCGTGCTCGGATCGACGGTCATCGTCTGATCGTATCCGTCGCGGACGAGTTCGCCGTGGCTGATGTTGTCGGTCCAGGGCTCCACGCCCGCGGCGGGGCGGATGTTCGTCCAGCCGGCGAACGGCTTCTCCGCCGTGTCGGCCAGCGGCGTCCACTGGCCGTCCAGGCGGTCGGCCAGGTAGGCCTTGTAGTACCGGCGGCCGTTCTCCTCGACGATCGTCAGGTACTTGTCCGTGCCCTTGAGCTTGTAGGTATGGCTCGCCTCGAAGATCTTGGCCTCCAGCGCGAGCTCGCAGTGGTCGAAGCCATTGGGGAAATCCGCCAGGTTCGTCCACAGCCGCCACATCTTGCCGTTCAGACTGGTGAAGAACAGGTAGGCGCGCTGGTCGTCGCAGATGATCCAGTAATCGAGCCCACCCTCCTTGCGCGGATCCTTCTCGCCGCCGTCGAGGATCGGTCTTGCCTGCGTCCACGAGTCGGGATCGGCGATGTCGGTCGTCGTCGAGTAGGCGACCCACATCCGTTTCGCTCCGGGCACGCCCACTCTGGTAGATCAGATACCACTTCTTGTGCGGGGTGAAGTAGAAGACCTGCGGGGCGCAGTAGTAGTTGCTGTCGCTGACCTTCAGGATCGTGCGCGGCGAGCTGTCGGCGTCTTCCCACTTCGCGAACGAGCAGTACTCGATCGCCGACTGGTGCCCGGGAGCTTGACGGTCATGAAGACGTGCCACTTCCCGCCGTAGAAGACGACGGTGGGGTCCTTCTGGGCGCGGCTGGGGTTCGCGGTCGCGCTTTTCGGGCGCGATCAGCGGGGCGCTGTACTCCCACATGGCCGGGACCTTGAAATCGGTCCGGTCCGTCCCGCGAAGCACCTGGTCGCCCGCGACTTGACGAGTCGCTCGCCGTCGCGCCGGGGCGTCTGCCGGTTCGGCTGCGCATGCGGAAAGGCCGTCGAAGAGGGCCGCACCCAGAATCATGCACTGAAACACGTACTTCATGGAAACCTCTCCTTGAATGTATCAGGCATTGTTCCCGTCATTCGGCGAAATCCGCAGCCACCTCCGCGCCCTTGAGGACGGGTCGGTGGTTCGGCGGCGCCGCGCGGCAACGGCCAAGCACGGGCGTGGCCGAAAACCCCGCTTGGCCCTTTCCGCCAGTCGTGGCCGGGAGTCGAGCGCGGCGGGGGTCGTCGTGCTTGATTGATGGCAGCCGCAATTATCAAGTCCTCGGCGTTGCCGTGCAATGGGCGACGAGGGGGATTGTCTGGAGAGCGCCGTGGCCGTAGCATCCCTTGCCGGAAACGCTCAGTCCTGCAACCATGGTAACGGCGAAGGGGCGGTCGAAATGCCGCAGACCTTCTCGTTGAGACATTCAGAGGAAATCTTGAACTGGCCCGTCCGGGGATGCAAGTCCGAAAGGGGTGATTCATGGTACGGCGCAGTGTCCTGGTCAGTGGAATCGTGCTGGCATTGATCGCGTCGGTGGCCTTATCGCAGGAGGAGCCTAAGGGAGCCGGCCGGAAGAAGCCAGCCTCGGGTGGTTCTGGATTCCGCACCCAGGGTTTGGCGGCGGTTTCGGCGGGCAGGGGTTTGGCGGGCCAGGTTTCGGCGGATTCGGCCCGATGCAGGGATCGAGCATCATGTTGCTGGCAATGCCCGAGGTCCAGAAGGAACTGGGGCTCAGCGACGAGCAGAAGAAGGAGTTCGGCGAGCTGCACGCGCAAGTCGCAGGAACAGATGCGATCCTCGTTCGGGAACTTTCAGGAGATGCAGGACCTGAGCCGAGAGGAGCGCGAGAAGCGCTTCGCCGAGGCGCGGAAGAAGTCTGAAGAAGCGGTCCAGCAGGCCGAGGAGAAATTGAGTCAGATCCTCGATGCCAAGCAGCTCGAGAGATTGGGGCAGTTGCGGGTTCAACGCGAAGGCTTTGCCGCCTCAATCGTCCCGAGATTGCCAAGCGACTCGAGCTGACCGCAGATCAACAGGAGCGAATCCGAAAGATCCGAGAAGATGCTCGCGCCCAGGCACGCGGCGGCATAGGCGGTCCGGATGCATCCGAAGTGGACCGCCGCGAGGCGATCGCTCGAATCGAGAAACAGCGAGAGATGATACAGGCCGACATCATAACGGTTCTGACCGACCGGCAGAAGGAGCAATGTGCCGAAATGAGGGGCAAGCCGTTCAAGTTCCCGCAACAAGGCTTTGGGGCCGGCGGCTTTGGACCGGGCGGACGCCCCGGGGGCGGCGGTTTTGGGGCCGGCGGAAAGGCGGAAGAGCGCCGTCGGCCGCCGCTCGAGAAACGGGATCAATAAGTCTTCCGTGGATAGGTGTTCCGCAACGAAGTGCGACGGGCGACAAACGTGTTGCCTGCAAGTCGGCCACGCGCTGGCCGGCCTGGTTGTACTGTTTCTCTGAGGCTCCCTAGCGATCGACCGAGGAGGTTTTATGATGCGATTTGCGGCCGTTCTCGTTGCCCTGCTTGCTGCCGTCGGTTCGTCCTTCACGATTGCCGAGGATTGGCCGGCCTTTCGAGGCCCGCATGGCTCGGGCGTCAGTTCGGAAACCAATCTGCCGACCACGTGGAGCGCCACGATGAACCTTGCCTGGAAGACCGAGTTACCCGGCCCCGGCAGTTCCAGCCCCATCGTGTCGGGCGATCGCGTGTATGTGACCTGCTACAGCGGCTACGGCGTGGAGCGATCCAGTCCGGGCGATCCGAAGAACCTGGTTCGGCACCTCGTCTGCCTGAATCTTCGCGACGGGAAAGTGCTTTGGCAGAAGCCTGTCCCGGCGGTTCTGCCGGAAGACCCGTATCAGGGAATGCTGATGGACCACGGCTACGCATCGAGCACGCCGGCGACGGACGGGCAGCGCGTGTTCGTATTCTTCGGCAAGTCCGGCGTGCTGGCCTTCGATCGCGAAGGCAAGCAGCTTTGGCAGACGAGCGTTGGCACCGGGTCGGCGATGATGGGCTGGGGCTCGGCCGCCAGCGTGCTTTTGCACAACAATCTCGTGATCGTCAACGCGAACGCGGAGAGCCAGGCCGTCGTTGGTCTGGACCAACAGAGCGGACGCGAGGTCTGGAGAACGAAGACCAAAGGCTACACGGGTTCCTGGAGCACGCCGACGCTGGTTGATCTTGCAGGTGGGAAGCAGGAAGTAGCCGTCTTCTTGTCGGAGGAAGTTTGGGGGCTCGACCCCACGGACGGCGGCCTCTATTGGTACTGCACCGGCGTGCGCGGCGCAGCGACCACGAGCCCCGTTACCAAGGACGGCGTCGTTTACGTCGTGGGCGGCGGTCCCCGGGGAGCGGGATCGACCGCCATTCGCGCTGCCGGCAGCGGCGACGTGACGGCGAGCCACACGCTGTGGAAACAGTCGGTCGGCCCGTATGTGCCTTCGCCCGTTCTCGTCAAGGACCATCTCTATTGGGTCGATGACCGCGGAACAGCCTGTTGTCTGAAGGCGGACACCGGCGAACAGGTCTACCGAGAGCGGTTGCCCGACGCCGGCGGCGTGTACGCTTCGGCGTTAGCCGCCGATGGCAAGCTGTACGTCGTTACGCGCCGCAACGGAGTTTTCGTGCTCTCCGCCGAGCCCAAGTTCAAGGTCCTTGCTCACAACCGGCTCGGACCCGACTCGACGGATTTCAACGCCAGCCCAGCGGTTAGCAAGGGACGGCTGCTACTGCGGTCGAATCGATTCCTCTATTGCGTCGGCGCCAACTGATCGAGCATGCGAACCTCCATGACATGTTGCCGGGGCGGACGGCACTCAAATCCGACGAGTGGCGTCCGCCTCGGCCTGTTGTTGCGCAACGTTCCCGGTGTCGCGCGAAGCAGGCCCGGGTTGCTTTCCCTGACCGCGACCCGGCGCGTCGGCTGAGTCTTCCATGGAGCGGAGCCCACGCTTCCGGCGAACGCCGCCCCTTTCGGTCGCTTTTCCCTCCAAGCACCTCATGCTTGACCATGTCTGGCATGCAAGATACATTCCACGTTCGGCCGACGTCGCACAACTCCGGGCAAAGGAAATCCAATCATGCCGAAAGCGTTTAGAGGCTATCCCAGAACTGCCGCTACGGTTCTGTGCGGCCGGAAAAGCGGAGCACCTCCAAAGGTTCTGGGATCGGCTCTAAGACTGCTTGCATGCACACGTGTTTCTTTCGGTTGCTTGCTTCATCTCCCTGTCGAAGGCGGCGTTCGAGCCGTGGGCGTCGAACACCGATCCCACGGACGTCCCGAAAAGCCACGTCCAGGACGTCACCACCTCGCCTTTCACCTACAACATCACGCAGGGCGGCACGATGGACGGGAAGATGTGCACCACGCTTCCCGGCGTCTGGGAGCCGTACGAGCAGACTTGGGAGTCGAACCGTTCGATCCGCATGGAGAACGTCGGCGCGGCAAACGTGATCAACCCGTGGCTGACAATCGGCCCCATCGACTTCTTCTCCCAGCAGACGATCGCCGACTCGGTCGTGAAGGGGCTTTCGACCGACCGGGAAAAGGCCCTCGCGATCTTCTACTTCTACATCACCCATCGCTACCACAAAGGCAACGGGGACAACGGAGCGCAGGGCGACGTTTCGCAGGCGATGAACGTATTCGGCTTCAACACCTGCGGAAACAGCACGCTGTGCATCTCGGACCTGCTTGGACAAAGTCGGAATGCGCGATTGCATCTTCAGTCATTGCCCTGGCCATGTCGTCCCGCAGGTCTTCTTCGACGGCAAGTACAACACGCTGGACGGCGACATGGCCACGATGATGCTCATGCGGGACAACCACACCCTCGCCAACGAGTTGGACCTGGTGCGCGACCACGACCTGATCAAGCGCGTGCATCAGTATGGAATCATGAGCCCCATGAATCCTCTGAAGAACAACGAGGACTACGCGCAGTATTACACCTGGGAGGGCGAGCACGACCGCAGAAGCTCAAGGGCTGGGCCTGGTGGACCATGGGCATGGTCCTGCGTCCGCACGAAGCCATTGAGTGGCGGTGGGGGCATGAGACTCCGGTGAAATATCACGGCGACATGACGGGACATCCCCCGATGGTTCCGGACACGATCTATAACGGCGTCTGGGAATACGCGCCGGATTTCAAGAACGATTCGCAGTGGCGGGCGGGAGCGACCGCGACGAACATCACCAACAAAGACGGCGTTCTCACGGCCACGGACGGAGGCACGGGCACCATCGTTTGGCAGATGAAGATGCCTTATCAATTCATCGGAGGCACGCTTGCCGCCGACAGGCGACGGATACGCGTTCGAGATCGGTTTCACCAGCCCGAAAGACTGGAAGACCGTTTACACGCCGCTGGCGACGTTGGCCGAGTTCGACGGCAAGTTCCAAGGCCGCACGGCCATGGCGAACGAGTACTGGATCAAATGCACCTTGACGGGCAAAGCCTCGCTCAGCGGCGTGAAGATCAAGAACGACATCCAGATGGCGCCGCTGGCCATGCCGTCGATGACCGTGGGAGAACAACCGTTTCACGTACTTGGAGCACACCGACAGCAGACAGCGGCGCAAGCGCCGCCAGGCACTTGAGGATCACGCACAAGTGGGTCGAAAGGTCGAAGACGCGCCCGCCGAAAGCGTCCGAATCTCCCGTCTATCCGGCCAACGGCGGCCAGAGCGACGGCACGGATGTGGTGTTCCAGTGGAACGCCGCCACGGACCCCGACGGCGACGCCATCACGGATTATCATTTCCAGCTTTCGGACCGTCGCGGACATGCGATGGCCCATGTCTCCCAATTTCGACAAGTACATTTCCAGGACGCCCGACAAAGGCAAGGCCCGCTACACGCTTCCGCGTCCCGGCCTCTTGACGCACGGCACGACCTATTACTGGCACGTGAAAGCGAAGGACGCCAACGGCGTCTGGGGGCCGTGGAGCGACACTTGGAGTTTCACGGCGCAGGGGCCGGCGTATCCCATCAACGTGGCGATCAAACACGACGCGGGCACCGGAATCGGCACCTTGACCTGGAGCGCCAACCCGGCGGGAAGGGCGCCCGCCAAGTACAGGGTCTACGGCAGCGACGAGAAGGGCTTCACGGTCCATGACGCCCCCTATGAAGTCAAGCTGGGCGATACGAAGGAGCTCGCCAACCCGTTTCCCGCAAACTTCGTGGCCGAGGTCGCAGGCACTTCCCTGGATGTTGTGGGCGTGGGCAACGCTCTTCCCGAACGCCAACAAGGCCTATTACCGCGTCGTGGCGGTGGACGGCAAGGGGAAGCGAAGCGGGGATTCGGATTATGTCGAAGCCCCCAGGCCGTTCATCTACAGCACACCGGTCACGAGCGCGCCCGCGGGCCAGCCTTATCGTTATCAAGTGAAGGCCATCCGTTCCCTCGGCGACCTCACGAGAAGGGATGACGCCAAGCCCAAGCCCGGAGCCAGATTCTGGAAGATCGAGCCTCTGAAGTTTTCGCTCACGCAAAAACCGAGCTGGATGAGCATCGACGCCGACACCGGGCTGATCACCGGCACGTCGGACGGGACGGGCGGGACGGTGACCGTTAGCGTGACTCTCACGAAAGAGCACCGGCTGGTGCATGACAAAGACAATATCGTGTGGGGGAACGAATACGAACAAAGCAAGACGTATGAGACCGTGGGGCCCGTGACGCAGCAGTTTGTCGTGAGCGGCGCGACGGATGAGTGAGCCGACAAGCCGCTCAGGGGAAATCCGAAGGTGGTGAGGAACGCCGCGCTACTCCCGCTCCACATTCAGGCGGACGATGGACTGCTTCTCCCTTTTCATGTTGTCCGACAGACGCCAGGCATAGAAGCACTTGCCCTTGTCGCTGTAGGTGATGCCGTTGGGCTTCACGGGGGCCGGCGGGCCGAGCTTCGTCCAGGTCAGCGCCGCCGTCGGCCGACACCATGATCTGGGCGTCGGCCAGTCCCGCCAGGCGTTTGTCGGGCAGTTCGATCGGATTGTCCTTCACGGCATGGGAGATCTGCTTCCAGGTCTTTCCCTGGTCGGTGCTCTTCGAGCAACCCTCCGCCCCAGACGCGCTGCCAGTAGATCGCCCCATCGGAGGCCACCAGCGCCGGCCCCTGCGGCCCGTAGGTGGACACCTGCGTCCACGTCTGGCCGCCGTCTTCGGTGCGGTAGATGCCCAGCGTCGCTTTGGGCTTCCAGCCGGCCGTGTTGATCAGAAACGTCTTGGAGTCGATGATGATCGGATCGGTGCTGTGGTTGCTGTCGGCGGGCAGATTGGCGCCGATCTTCGACCAGGTGTTCCCGCCGTCCCTGGAAAGCTGGAGGCTCTGCGACTGTTCGTGCAGGCCCAAGAGCAGCGTCTTGCGCCCCGGGTCGGTGAAGTCGACGGCCACGCCATCGGCATGGGCCAGCTTGCCCAGCCGCTGGAAGGTCTTGCCTCCGTCTTCCGTCTTGAAGGGCGCATCGCCGTAGCATCCGCTCACCCAAAACACCGACGTGTTCTTGGGGTCGAACACGATCCGGCCGGGACGGAACTTCATTTCATCTCCGCCCAGTTTCCGCCAGGTGGTTCCGCCGTCGCCGGTGATCCATAGGCCGCGCTCGCTCACGCCCGCGATCACTTCGTTGCTGCCGGGGACAGCCTGCATGTACGTGACGCCGTAGGCGCCCCACGTCTCGCCGCCGACGTTGTTGGTGACGTTGACCCAGTCGGCAGCGGACGCAACGCCCGGCTCAGCGGCTGCCAGGCCCGAAAGCCAGAATCGCAGCGCGGACAGAAGGCCCCAGAGACACACGACTTGCTTGCTTCTTGACACAGGCTGACTTCTTTCCAGTGCGAGGGAAGCGAAGGACACAGGTCCATGTTTTTCGCTCAGACGTCTATTGTGATGACGAAGCCTTCGGGCCGAAAGATGGACCAGTCCCCGACCGGCCTGTGAACGGTTGCGTCCTGTCTCGCAACGCGTTTCTATTTGACGGCATGAACCCCCTCAAGCCAGCGGTTTCCCAATAGGACCTTCCACTGTTCTGCGCTATCCAGCATCCACTGCATATGCGCCGTAACCTCGGTGTTTTTCGCAGCCTTGATCGCATCGAAATAGCCGTCCCTATCCTTCTTGCAGCGAGCTTCTGGATGGTCCTTCTTGCCACACTGTTCATAGGGACCATAACGCTTGTGGGTTTCCGAATCGAAGTAGTAGTATCGACTCTTGCACACATTGCCATCGGACCACGCGTCATTGTAGGGTTCGGAAATCTGGCTCGTTCGAGTATTGACCGTGTCGGTAATGATCGTGTGAACCGTGTCCGCGACGTACGCCGCGGAGTCCGTCACGGCTTTCCGGAGCGATTCCATATTGCTGGATTGGTCCGGGTCGCTGGCCTGGGGGTCTTCGATTGCCATTTCCTGATAGAGCGTAAAGTCAATTTCCGCTCCCGAAACGAAAGTGGCAATTCCCTTCTTCATGAATTCGGTCTGTCGAAGTATGCCGAGGGACTCGTTCAGGGAACAGTGACGACTCAAGAGATAATTGTAGAGTTCCTCCTTGGGGGCTGAGCTTTTTCTCTGGATGTAATAGGTATTGATGTCGTTGACAATACCGTTGATCTTGCCGCCCTGTTCATTCACCGTCTGCTCGGTGTTGGCGTTTGCGACGGTCTTGGCAAGGTCTTCCAGAAGCGCCTTGTAGTCGATCTGGTTCCCCTGCGGGAAGATCGCGCAAAGCAGTTGCGCCCCGATTCCTTTGCCGATTTGACCCGCCAGCCCCTTTGCAAGCTCCATAAGCAACGTTACGACGATGGTTTCTCCAATACCGAGAAAAGGTATGTGCTGTACTGCCAACTCGGGCGGCTTCTTGAAAGTGACGACCCCACTTCGCTGGGCAGTGGCGAATGCGCTCAAGTAGTAAAGATCGGCTCGATCCGTGACGCGTTTCAAGACGGCAGTCCCGGCAGGCCGACCCAGATAGTCTGCCTTGAGTATGGTCACGAGATCGGAAAGGACGGTTTCGTCGCCCAGAGGAGGAGACTCCTGGTTGACGTCATCAATGAAACACGCCGAGCGTGTCTTGATCTCGTTCATCTTCTGCTCATCCAGCTTCGGCCAGTCTTCGATCTTCAGGATCTCCGGCTCCGGAGGATCTGCCTTCGCGGCGAAAGCGACAACTCCTTCGTCAATAAGCGGTTTGCGAAGGGTCATCGCCGCTTTGCGCTTGCGATACTCTTGCCGATTGCCCCTTACATTACGGATGATCATGGTAAACATGGCGTCTCCTTCAGGATGTTGCAGGTAGTGGCCGTAAGGGGACGGGCATGTTTTTCGGCCTTAGCGCCCTTGCATAGGAGAGGGCGATGGGCCGAAAAACGAGCCAGTCTCCGGTTGGCCCGTGAACGGTTACGACGCGACCGGGACGCCCGCGCGAGCCGATCCAAGAGCTTGGGCTTGGCCGGCGTCGATACTTCCGCGGAGAGTGTGTCTCGGTCCGGCTGGTGGCCGAACCGTGCATCGTGAGCGGCGTGCATTGAAGAGCCCCTGCCTGACGTGCCTGTCCTGCAGCGTCATCGTTCCGTCAATAGAGAACCGCGGCTCCTTCAGCAGTCGTCAGCATATGGCTCTCCTGGAACCCGTCAACATGTCCCCCCCAAGAAAGTCTTGCAGCCATCGTGCAATCGTTCATGCGCCAGTCGGGGGCTGGTCCATTTGTCGGCCGGAAGGTTCCATCATTACGGTAGACGCCTGACCGAAAACAAGGCCCCGTCTTCGCTTCCCGGTCCGTGAACGGTTAGGCGTCAACCGGTATTGGGGCTCGTCGAGACAGCCGTCGGCTTGGCCTATGCTTTGCTTGACGACGGTGCCTTGGACGCCGCCATCGCGATCTTCACCGCCGCTCCGGAGCACACCTCTGACGCGTTTCCGGCGCTCCGCGGCCGGGGATCTGCCTACGTCCGCGCCGGCCGGTACGATGCCGCAATCATCGACCTCAAGGAAGCGATTCGTTTGGACGCTTCCGACGCTGCTACCTTCTCGTGTCGCGGCACTGCCAATGCGGCAATCGGGGACTATAACAAAGCCATTGCCGACCAGACCGAAGCGATTCGGCTCAACCCGAACGATGCAAACGCCTACTGCCAGCGCCGTCACGCTAACTGCGCAAAGGGGGAGTGGCAGCCGGCCCGCGCCTGCTCATGCGCACGCGATGTCGAAGGAGCTGCTGCCGTGCCGCCCAGAGTGGTTTGTTTGGCCGGCCGCCACCCGTCTTGTTTTTTGCCTGCCCCCGGGGCAATAATTACTGATGTGCCAAGCCTGTTCGGCAAACTGCATCTGGAGGGTGTCGTTTTAGGGCGGCGATTTTCCCCGGACAGAAAGTCTTGAGCGGTTCCACAGTCAGCAACGGCATCGGTGATAGGCCGGCCTCCCGTCGTTCGGCCTCGTTGCGCTACTTCTCTGAGGCTCAATAGGGGATGGAGCCATGAAAAGCATCGGGGCACGGTTTTCGATTGCCGTGGGGATATTCGTCCTGATCTTCTCGGCCGCGATTCTCCACCGCGCGTGGTCTTCGGCGAAGGCCCACACGGAGGAGTTGACCGCCACGCAGGCCCAGTTGGCGCTGGAGTTCGACCTGGCCATTCGAGATTATGCGGGCAATGTGATCCGGCCCGAAATGGCGAAGCGGATCCAGAAGGACGAGTTCGTGGTGGAGGCCATGTCCACTTCGTACATCGCTCGGCAGATCTTCGAGAGGGTGCAGGGCAAGTTTCCCGACTACGTGATCAAGTTCTCCTCGGACAACCCTCGCAATGTGAAGAACATGGCCGGCCCCGAAGAGCGGCAACTGATCGAATACTTCCGGGAGAACCCCGAAGCGGGTCAATGGGTCGGAAAACTGCAGCTCGACGGCAGAGAAGTACTTCGCCCATCTGAGCCCGATGCGCATACGGAAGGACTGCCTGCAATGCCACGGGCGGCCGGAGGACTCGCCCAAGTCGCTCCTGGATCGTTATGGAACGTCGAGCGGTTTCTACCGGAGTGTGGGAGATGTGGCGGGAATGGACGTGATCGCCATTCCCCTGGATCGAATGAACGACCGCGATGCTCTCGGATGCGCGGTCTCAGATTGCCGCCATCGCGGTCGGATTGGTCGTTCTCTTCGGGGCGATTCTGATCGCATTCCGCTACATCGTGAGTGCCCGACTCGCGGCCATGACGAAGCACTTTCTCCTGGCCGCCGATCAAACCGGGGACCAGCCCATTGCCCCGGTGCCGATCGCGGGCGCGGACGAAATCAGCGTACTGGCCCGAAGCTTCAACGGCCTGGCCGCGCGGCTTCGCGCATTGCACGAATCGTTGGAGGATCGCGTGAAGCGGCGGACTTCCGAGCTGGCTCGGATCAACGTCGAGCTGGAGCAGGCCCGCGACGCCGCCGACGTCGCCAATCGGGCGAAGAGCGACTTCCTGGCCAACATGAGCCACGAAATCCGCACGCCGATGAACGCCATCCTCGGCATGACGGAGCTGGTGCTCGGAACGGACCTCACGCCGTCGCAACGGGAGTATCTCAAGGCCGTTCATGAGGCGGGCGACTCGCTGCTGACGGTGATCAACGACATTCTCGACTTCTCGAAGATCGAGGCGGGCAAGCTGGACCTGGATCGGATCATCTTCAGCCTGCGGGAACGGGTGGGGGACGTGCTGAAAGCCATGGCCTTGCGGGCTCACGCCAAGGGGTTGGAACTGGCGTGCCGGATTCGGCCCGACGTGCCCGACACGCTCGTTGGCGATCCGTCCCGACTATCGCCAGATCCTCATGAACCTGGTTGGCAACGCCCTCAAGTTCACCGAGCAGGGCGAAGTGGTCGTGGAGGTGCACTGCGAATCCCGGAGCGCTGAAGACGTGGAGCTGCACTTCACGGTCAGCGACACGGGGATCGGCGTTGCCCAAGAGAAGCTTGGGCATATCTTCCAGGCGTTCACGCAGGCCGATGCCTCGACGACGCGACGCTACGGCGGAACCGGCCTGGGACTTGCCATTTGTTCCCGGCTGGTCGAGGTCATGGGAGGCCGGATCTGGGCGGAAAGCACGCTGGGCGAGGGAAGCAAGTTCCACTTCACTGCGCGTTTCACGCTGTCCAGCGGACAAGCCGGCAAGCAAGAGGACGGTCGACCCCGCTTCCTTGCAAGGCATTCGAGTGCTCATCGTAGACGATAACGCCACCAATCGGACTCATTCTGGAGGAAATGGTCGCGCATGTGGGGAATGCTTCCCAGGACCGCCCCCAACGCCCAGGAGGCAATCCAGTTGATTCGACAAGGATGGCGGCTTGGAGAGCCCTACCGCGTGATCCTCACCGACGTGAACATGCCCGACGTCGACGGTTTCACCCTGGCCGAGTGGGTCAAGCAAGAGCCGGGAGTCGTTGTCACTCCGGTGATCGCGCTCGACGTCGGGGGCACGGCCCGACGATTTCCGACGCGCGGAAGCCCTGGGGATTGCCGCTCACCTGATGAAGCCGATCAAGCAGTCGGAGCTTCTGGAAGCGATCGGCGGCTCGCTCGGATTTGTCGTCGTCGAAGGAGGCGGACCATCGAGCCGGCCGGGCCGCGGAGGAAATGGCGCTAACGCCCATGCGAATCCTGGTGGCCGAGGACAGCCTTGTCAACCAGAAACTCGCCGCGGCTTTCCTGGAGAAGCTCGGGCATACGGTGGTTCTGGCGCGGAACGGCAAGGAAGCGATCGGGGCGTGGGTATCCCAGGAGTTCGACCTGGTGCTGATGGATGTCGAGATGCCCGAGATGGATGGCTTCGAGGCGACGGCGGTCATCCGTACCCAGGAACGGCAGAAGGGTACCCACATTCCGATTATTGCCATGACCGCCCACGCCATGAAGGGAGATCGAGAGCGTTGCGTCGACGCGGGCATGGACGATTACATTGCCAAACCGATTCGCCTGCAGCAGTTGGCCGAAAAGCTGCGGCCCGTTTGCGCCGCGCTCGGTCGGCCCAGCGCGGAGCCGCATTCAGCCGCGGATCACGATCGTCGCCCGACGGGATGAGCTTTCCTTGCCGGTTCGCCGAGAAGAAGAGCAGGATGCGGCTGCCGGCAGGGGAGGATCGCCCATCGTCACGATACGCGGCAGATTACCTTGGTGCGGCGGCCCAGTCGAAGAAACCGATTTGCTCCAGGCCCGACCGGAGCGCTTCGTGCCGGCCTGGCGCCAGCGCGGCGTTTGGTAATCGCGGGGCGCCGACGGGGACTCCGAGGATGTCCATCACGGCTTTGGCCGCCGCCATGTAGCCGAATTCGCTGAGCAGTTGGATCAGACGCACCGAGCGGAATTGTTCCTTTCGCGCCGCGGTCAGGTCGCCCTTCTGGAAGGCATCGAGAAGGCGGAGGTAGAGCGGCGCAGCGAAGTTGTAGCTGCTGCCGACTGCGCCCAGAGCACCCAAAGCCAGTGCCGCCAACAGGTATTCGTCGACTCCCCAGGGGAGATCAAAACGCCCGTCCTGGCTCCTCAAGCATCGCTGGTAGGCCATCAAGTCGGAGTTGGTGAACTTGATTCCCGCCAGGGTGGGAATACGCTCGGCGGCCGCTTCCAGGAAGTCCGGCATGGAGAAATGGACGCCGGTGAGCGAGGGAATGTCGTAGAAATAGAAGGGCGTGGCCGGGGCGGCGGCGGCGACGACCCGACAGCATTCGACGAGCGTATCGAGCGTCCGCGGCTTGAAGTAACTGGGAGCCAGGGCCGCAATCGCGGCGGCGCCGAGCTGCTGAGCCTGGGCGGCAAGCGTGCGCGCGTCGGCCAGGCAGTTGGCGCCGACGTGGACGACGATCTTCAGGGAGGATCCGTTGCCGACGGCGCCCCACCGCTCGGCCAGCGCCAGGCGTTCGTCGACCGTCAGAGAGTGGCTCTCTCCCGTGCTGCCGCCGATGAAGACCGTGTTTACTCCACTGCGAAGCAAGTGTTCGGCCTGCTTTTCGACAACGGCCACGTTCAATCCGCCCTTGGCATCAAAGGGCGTGTGGGTCGCAGCGACGAGTCCGTGCAGCCTGAGGGTCATCGAGGTTGGTCCTGGTCGAGAAGGTCTTTTCGGGGTTGGATCAGCAGCACGAGGACAACGGAAACGATCGCGGCACTGGCGAAGATGCCGAAGATCACGTTGATCGGCACGTCGCGGTCGCGCAGCACGCCGAATCCCCAGTCGGCCAACCCGCCGCAACTGATGCTCACGAGGTTCATGATCCCGTAGCCGGTGGCGCGCAGTTCGGGCCGCACGATCTGGCAGAGGATGGGCATGTTGTTGCAGTCGAAGAAGCCCCAGCCGAGGCCGAAGAGGATGAGGAAGGCGACGGCGACGGCAAGCGAATCGGCATTGCCCACGCCGAAGATCGCCGGGACGATGAGGCACATGCCCAGGGCGCTGACGAAGATCCGCCCGCGCTCGTGCCGCCGCATCCAGCGGTCGGCCAGCCATCCGCCGAGGACCGCGCCGACAATGGCCGCGACCTGCCAGTAGAGGGTGGCCGCCACGCCGGCCTTGCCTTGGCCGATATGGAACTGCTGCTTGAGGATGGCCGGCATCCAGTCGCGCACCACCCAACCGGCCAGCGCCGGCAGCGTGAAGTAGAGCACCAGGAGGATGAAAGCGAAGTTGGTGAACAAGTCCTTCGCGGCCCGCGCCGGGGAAGCTTTCACCTCTGTGGCGACGGCCTCCGACTTCGGCGCGTTGCGCAGGAGCAATACCAGCGGCAACGCGTAGAGCATTCCGAAGACGCCGCAGGCATCGAAGGCGAACCGCCAGCCCAAGTTGGGGGCGTCGGCCACGTAGCCGCCGAAGCCGCCGACGATCACACCGCAGTAGATCGCCATCTGGTGCAGCCCCACCGCGCGCGAGCGCGTGCGGCCCGTGTGGTAGTCGGCGATCAGGGCCAGTGCCGCCGGAATGTAGAACGCCTCGCTGATGCCCATGAGCGAACGGGCCATGAGCAGCTCGTCATAGCTCGTGACGTGCCCGGTCCACCACGTCACCGCCGACCACACGAACAGGCTGCCGCAGATCGTGAAGCGTCGGCTGAATCGGTCCGCCACATAGCCGCCGATCGGGCTGAGGAAGGCATAGACCCACTTGAACTGTCCGAGCATGAACCCCCAGTTCTCTTCCGTGCCGATGCTGGGAATGTCTCCCATCACGGAGTACTTCATCGCCGCGAGCATCTGGCGGTCGAGGTAGTTCAAGCAGGGCAACGGGCATGAGCAGGATGACGACCAGCCACGCCGTGCGGACGAGCGTCGAGGAAGGGGATGGCGTCGGCAAGGTGCGGCTACTCCTTTTTCCTTGGCGTCAAGATTGCTTGGCGTCAAACCCTACGACGGATTGAGCCTGGGGGATTCAGCGATCCGCGGAAATTGCCCGCTTGACCGCCTTGAGGTATTCGGTGCCGTCCGCGGCGGTTGGGGTGAGGTAGCCGCCCTCGCCGTTCTCATTCCAGGCGTAGAGCAGCAGGAGCCGCTCGGCGGTCGCCTTGTCGGGATGTTTGTCCAACCAGGTAACGCCCATACGCACGAACTCTTCGACTAGCTTGGGAGTGCGGTCGGGATACCAGACGGACATCTTCTCGGGTGGACGCTTGCCTTCCTCCCAAGGCCGACGGTCCCACCCCACCGTGATGACCGGAACGTACGGAAGCGGTGTCTTCTCGGCGAACTGCTCGAAGATCCGCTGGTTACCATCGATCAGTTTTTGGAACGGCTGACTGCCGCCGCCGCTGAGATAGCCCATGTTGTAGTTGTAGCCGGTGAGCAGCGTATAGCCCGAGCGGACGAAGTCGGCCAGATTCCCGCTGGGACCAGTGCAGGCGGCGACTGCCACTCCCGGCAAACCCGCCTGCTTCGCTTTGGCACGCAACGATTCCAACGCCTCGCGGACGCCTTCGACGCCGCCAAAGGCTCGCTTCAATTCGTCGGAAGAAAAGAAAATCAGAAGCGGTTGATCGTCGAGGCGAAGGTGAGTCGGCTGGCGAAACAACTCGATCCACCGCTGACAGCAGGCATCCCAGTCCTTCGGCCCGATGCGAAAGCCTTGGTGATTTGCCACGAGGAGGCAGAATTGCAGTCGCTGGCGGTTGGGGGCCTTCAGGTACAATCCGAGGGCGTTGTTGAGCGGCGTATCTTGTTCTCGCCTTCGGGGTAGTACCAGTCGATGGCCCAGAAGGCAATTCCGTGGTCGGCACAGTAGTCGATCTGCTTCTGGATGATTTCGACTGTATCGGCTTTCCAGCCCCAGAGCGGCTTGCGGTCGGCGTACTTGGTTTGCAGGAGTTCGGTTACGTGGCTCGTCTTGCCGCTCCAGCCGTCGAAGTAGTAGGCTCCGACCATCGCGCGAGGCTTGGGTTGCTGTGCATGGGCCTCCAGCGCGATGACTGTGATCGCCAACACCAGTCCAATGCGCCACGGCCGCGATGCGCAATTCGATCGACGGTTCGTCCTCATGATGAATTCTCCTTCGGGGTAGCGGGATACGGAAAAAGGGTCTGCAAAGCTGACGCGAACGGCAGGGAAAACCCCGGCGAGCATGCAGTTCACGCCTCACTTCGCGCGCGGGTTCTTCAGGTAGTAGAATCGCCCATCCTCGGCGCCGCCGAGGAAGTCGGGAGTCGTCGCCGTTGAAGTCGACGACCGTCGGGCTGACGTCGTGGCCTTCGATGTTCTGCTCGGCGAGCAGGCCCATGTCCTTGAAGAGCCACTTGCCGTCGCGCGCGTCGACCTGCCGGAGGAACGTTGCGTTGGCGGCGTTGAGCAGGATGTCGAGCTTGCCGTCGCCGTCCCAGTCGACGACGCAGAGCTTGCGCCGGCCGCTGCCGCCGGCGATGCCGGCGTTCAGCCGCAACGGCTCGCCCTTCTCGTCGCAGAACACGCGCTTCGGCGGCAGCAGCACGAGCTTGCCGCCGCGTCGCGCGCGCTCGAAGAAGGCGAGATAGCCTTCGTGGTCGAGCATCACGAGGTCGGTCAGGCCGTCCCTGTTCCAGTCGACCGCGACCGGCGTCGTGCGCCACTGGGTGAGCAGCGCCTTGCCTTCCGGGCGCAGCCAGCCGTAGGCGAGCGTCGGCTGCGGGCCGTCCCACTCGACTTCGATCGGCTGCGCGGCGGCGAGCTTCGGCGCCTTGCGCGTGCCGATGTTTCTGATACCAGACGACCTTGCCCCAGATCGAATTGACGACGAGGTCCGGCAGGCCGTCGCCGTCCCAGTCGGCCACGGTCAGCGTGGTGTAGCCCCACTTCGCCTCGCACGGTCCCTGGATGCTGCCGTTCGGGCCGGCCATGATGCGGATGGCCTTGCCGTCGGCTTCGAGTAGCTTGCGGCGCGGCCCACTTCGGCTTCTCGACGCCGGGCCCGCTGAGGTTCTCGAAGAAGGCGATGTAGCCGGCCGTGTTGCCGCAGACGATGTCGGTGTCGCCGTCGCCGTCCCAGTCGAAGCCGACCGGCGTGGCCAGCGCGCCGAACTTCACGTCGTCGGCCTCCTGCTGGAAGTAGCGCGGCGGCAGAAACTGCGGCGTGCGGTCGGCGCCGAGCTTGCCGGTGTTCTCGACGAACGCCACGCGGCCGTCCTCGTCGCCGACGATCAGGTCGAGGTCGCCGTCCCTGTCCCAGTCGATGGCCATCGGCGTGATCATCTCCAGGTCCATCGCCAGCGGCTTGCCGTCCGGCGTCTTCAGCCGGCTGCCCGGCGGCATACTTCGGCGCGGTGCGCGTGCCGACGTTCTCGAAGTAGGTGAAGCCGTCGAGGAACTCGCCGCAGAGCAGGTCGAGATCGCCGTCGCCGTCGAAGTCGGCGAAGTTCGGCGACGGCCAGCCGAAGGTCTCGACCGGCTTGTCGCCGGCCATGACCTTCACCGGCTTGTCGTACGTCGGCTCGGCGCTCGTGCCCGTGTTGCGGACGAGATAGACGAAGCCGCGCAGCGGGCCGCTCGTCCACTTGCCGCTGGCGTCGTAGGCGTTGTCCCAGCCGTAGTCGGTCCAGTCGCCGACGCCGACGATCAGGTCGAGCGCGCCGTCGCCGTCGTAGTCGACGTAGCGCCACATGTTGCCGCGGACCTTGTTCGGGATGAACGTTCGCCGGCAGCGGCAGCTTCGCGCCATTCTCCAGGCCGGTCTTGAGGAAGTCGGGATACTCGGTGGCCGGCGAGAGCACGCGCGGCTGTGCCGTCGACGTAGCTGACCTGGACGTTCTGCAGGCCCTTGCTGATGCGCCGGCCGGGCTTGAAGACCGGCATCTTGTTCTTCGCCGTGTCGCCGCCGGCGTTCTCGAAGAAGTAGACGCCGTTGTAGGGCTTGTCCGGGCAGTTGACGACCAGGTCGAGATCGCCGTCGCCGTCGAAGTCCATCGGCAGCGGCCAGGCCCACAGGCCGACGCCGAGATCGACGACGAGGCCGGGATTGTTGTACTTGAGGCGTTCCAAGGTCGGCGCGGGGGTCGCCAACACATCGAAGGCGGCTCCGTCCGGCGGCACGAGCACGACCGTGCCGGTCCAGTTGCCTTGCGGCACGGCAATCTCGTCGCCGGCCTTCAACAAGCGACAATAGACCGTCATCGCGGTCTTGCCCTTGTCGCTGTAGTGGAATGCGGCTTGCGCCACCGGGTTCCAGCCGGCGAGGTCAATCCCCGATGGGCCGGCGGTCGCCGCGAACAGTGTCGTGTCGTGACGGGCCTTCACGTGGAGCTCAGCACGCACGCCGCCGGATACTTGCGTGACGCGCCAGTCGCGGAATTTCTCCGGCACACCCTGCCAGACGTAGGATCGGTTGGCAAAGGCGCGCTCGCCATCGGCCAGCCGAGTCAACGACCAACCGCGGCCGGAGAGAATGAGATCGGTATCGCTTCCCTTCTCCGCCGCGAAGGAGATTGTGGCAAGGCATGCCCACGCCAGCGGTGCCAAGGTGAAGCGTCGAATGCACATGGAGTTACCACCGTTCATGGTTGCAAGCTGCTAGCACCGATGGTGCGCTACTGGTGGGGCGGGCCTGGAAGTAGCCTACTGAGATTTCCCATGGCTGAGAAGGCTGTGGGACTGAGAGGTCGTCCGAAATTCGGAGGCTTCGCGCCCCACGCGGGTACTCCGCATGGAACTCAGCAAGCGGCCGGTTGCCCCTCGAAAGCGGCGATGAAACGCGGAGGAGACTTGTTGGAGCAAGAGGAAGAGCCGTTGACGTCGAGGTCGGCCGGAGGGCGCCCGTGCCGATGGCTCGGTCCGTTGCACGACCGTGAGGTGGCGGCTTGCCCGCACCCCCCCGCTCGCTGGTAGAATAGGACGACGATGGCCAGGCAAGCGTGAATCCAAGGGAAGGCCGGCGTACGGTGTTGATGCCACTCTTGATTGTGGAAAGGTTCCAGGCTTTCTGTTCCGGGAAATCGGGCCGCCGTTGGTCGCCCTTGTTCTGCGGGTAGTACAGGGCTCAACAAATCCCCCAAGTCCAAGGTATACGAGTGTAGCCATGAGAACAGTCGTTGTTTCCGGCGTGATGGTCGCGGTGCTGTTTGCCGTTGCTCCGGGGCTCTTCGCCTCGGAGGCCGACGAACTGCGGGAGAAGGCCCAGGCCATGAAGAAGGAGGCGGTTGAACTCCAGGAGCGGGGGCGCGTGGATGCCGCCGAAGCCCTCGCCCGAAAGGCAAATGAGCTCATGGAGTTCGCCGCACGGTCGGAAAAGGACCGCCCGAAGGTGTCGCCCGAGGAGATCGAGAAGCTCAAGGGCGTCCTGAAGGACATGATTGCCAAGGAGCGAAAGATGAAAGAGTCGGGTGCGTCGGGGCAAGAGCTTGCCGAAATGCAGGTCCGGATTGCCAAGACGGAGCAGGAGATTGCCAAGCTGCATGCCTTACGCGGAGGACCGTCGGCGGGAAGGCGTGGCCCCAAAGGCCCGGAAGGTCGGATGCCGGGAATGGCGGAACAACTGGAAGACGTGGGGCGCAGGGTCAAGCATTTCCGGATCGCTGCCGAAAATCTTCGCGCGGCCGGGGCCGACGACATCGCCCGTCAATTGATGATGCAAGCTGACGAGATGGAGCGAGCAGCGCGAGGCTGGAATGCGGATGATGGAGGAAGCCAGGCGCCCTGGAGGGCCGGACCTGGGCGGTATTCTGCCACAGATTGAAGAGCTTCGTCGTGAGATGGGACGACTTGCGCGGAAGTGGACGAGCTTCGCCAACATGTCCGAGAGTTGGACCGGGCCAGGCAGTAGGCAGGAAGAGGGTGCTGGTTGCCGGTTGAGTTGGGGCGTATGAATATCGGCGGCCGAAGATGCCGCCCGAGCACCAGCGCTGGCTCTGGCATGGGGGCTACAATCCTTTGCAGATTCTGCCAAGGGAGCGGAGGAATGGCTGGCTACCGGCCGCGATCGGTGGAGGGTGACCGTGTTCCACGCTCACCGCGTTGGCTGCGAGTACGGACTGCCTCTACCACGAAGTTCGCCGCGGCTGCCGTGTCGGCGTAGTTCGTCGCGTGGCCCCTTTCGGGCCGCTCGATCAAACGCACCGGCCGGCCCTGTTGCTCCAAGTGATGGAATAGTCGACGGACACTGTCGGGAGGGACGATCTTGTCGCCGCCGCCGATCGTCGCGGCCATCGGCATGGTCAGCCGAGCCGACTGCAATTCTGCGCTGCGTTTTCGGTATTCCTCGGGAATTTGTGTGCGCGTGCCGCCGAACGACTGTGCGATGGCATCCGGAAACCCCTGATACTCGACGTGGTTGGCCGTGGCGTTCAGCGCCACGACGCCGTCCACGCGATCGGGATGCAGGCCGGCAAACGTGAGCGCGGAGCTGCCCCCCATCGAGCCGCCGCAGAGAATGACATGGCGGATGGGGTATTTGGCTCGAATCTCCTCCAGGATTTGAAGCACGTCCGCCTCGGCCTTCGGCCCCATCCACGAGGTCTTGGCGCGATAGTCGGGCGAAAGGTAGATCATGCAAAAGCGGGATGCCGCGTCGCGCACCGCTCGGCACTCATCACGGGAATCCTGGACGAACTGCCATCGGTCACTGCCATGCCCGTGCAGCGCGACGAGGAGATCTACAGGCCTGGTCGCGTCCAGGTTGACGGGCAGCATGAGCAGGTATCGCTGGGGCGATCCATCGCAGCGGGCGATGAACTGCACATCCACAGGTTTCTGCCATGGCCCATCGACCGCACGCGCCGTGGTTGCCTGAAGTCCGGTATCCGACGCACTGGCGATTACTGCATTGAGGGCTGCGATCGAGAGCGCCCAAGCAACGAGGAAGGAATCCGTTTTCATGGCACTGACTTCTGCCCCAAACCAGATTTGCAGACCTTGGCACTGAGGCGATTCTCAGTCTGCTGTCATCGATTGTCAAGCCGCGATTCCGTCGTTCGGGATGAACCGCTACGTATGGTATTCCGGCCCCGCGGTGAATGCTATACTGGCAACCTGCCCGCGCTGTCCAACGAGGATTCTCAAGCTCGGTTGTTGACGTGACGCGGCCTGCCTCGCACCATCCTACAGACCGCGAGCCACCGCGGAATCCCGACTGGCGAAGAGGAGTAATGGTATGTCCAAGGCGTTCTTCATCGGTATTGCGGGGTTCACACTGGCGATCGGGGCAGCGAGTCTGAGCGCTCACGGGCAAGACGACTCGGGAGCGGCGACTATACGGCTGCGTGAGAACTGGCTCCTCAAGTCCTCCTATCAGATGGACCAGGACGGGGCCACGATATCCACCTGTCAATTCATTCCCCAGGGTTGGATTCCAACGCGCGTGCCCTGCACGGTTCTGGGTGCGCTGATCCGCAATGGCGTGTATCCCGACATGCGGATCGGGCTGAACAGCTTTCGCGTTCCCGACGCCTCGGACGAGTTCAACCAGGAGCACGACCTGGCCAAGTACAGCCATCTGCCCGACAAGCGCAACCCCTGGAAAGACCCGTACTGGTACCGCACCGAGTTCACGCTGCCGGCTGCGCGCGCGGCACGGCGGGTGTGGCTCAATTTCGACGGCATCCACTACCGGGCCGACGTCTGGCTCAACGGCCGGCAAGTCGCCGAGGCCAACCAGGTCGCCGGTTCCTTCTCGCGGTACCGCTTCGACGTGACGGATCACGTTCGTCCCGAGGGAAGAACTGCCTGGCCGTGAAGATCCATCCGATGGACCATCCCGGCACGCCGGAAACGCAGCTCGACCCGTTCGGCAAGGACCGCAAGTATCAGAAGGAGGCGATGAAGGACGTGGGCCTGGCGATGTTCATCGGCTACGACTGCATGCGCACGGTTCCCGATCGGAACATCGGGCTCTGGCAGGACGTGTACCTCGATTTTCGCGGACCGGTGGCAGATCCGCGACCCGTTCGTGGTGACGCAGTTGCCGCTGCCGCAGAACAAGTCCGGCCACCCTGCAGGTCTCGGCGATATTGGTCAATTCGAGCGGAACACGGCAAGAAGGCGTGCTCAAGGGCACCATCGAGGAGACCGGCGGCCAGTTCGAGCAGAAGATCGGCTTGGCGCCGGGCGAGACCAAGAGGTCGTCTTCTCGGCCGCCGAGCACCCGGCTCTGCGGATCGAGGAACCTCGACTGTGGTGGCCGCAGCAACTACGGCCCGCAGAATCTCTACCACCTTCGGCTGCAGTTCGAGGCCGCCGGGCAGGTTCTCGATCAGCAGCGGGTTCAGTTCGGGATCCGGCAGGTGACCGAGCAGTTGCACGAGCTCGACGGCGCCCACGGGCTGCGCGTGCACGTGAACGGGCAGAAGATCTTCTGCCGCGGCGGCTACATCCAGCCGGAACTGCTCTTCGACTGGGATGCCAATCGCATCGAGGCGGAGATTCGCTACCTCACCGAGGCGAACATCAACATCGTCTATTTCGAAGACATCCCCAATCCCGCCCGACGTCTTCCTGGACCTTTGCGACCGCTACGGGCTGATGTTCGGCAACTGCTTCTACGGCTGCTACTGGATGCAGCCGGGCAAGCCCTATCCGCTGGACCTGGATCTGCTGGCTCGCGGCACGGTCGACATCATCCACCGCTACCGCAATCATCCGAGCCTGGTCCTGTACATGGCGATGAACGAGGGCGAGACGCGCGAGGACGTTTACACGCGTTGGCGGAAGGAGATCATCGAGCGCGACGGCACGCGGCTGTTCATCCCCTCGGGCTCGTTTCCCGATTACCGGACGAACGTTCCGGCGTGGATCAAGCCCGATCTTCCGACCGGGCGTGAACGACTATTCGCCGAAGTCCTACGGCTGGGTCGGACCGTCGCAGTACTTCCGCTGGGTGCGCGAGAGTCGCAACTGGATGTTCATGCTGGAGAGCGGGTGCCCGTCGCCGCCGCCGTACGACAGCCTGCGGCGATTTCTTCCCGGACTTGGACAACGCGCCGCCGGGGCCAGGCCTACCCGCTGACCGCTGCCTGGGCCCATCACGACGCGTGCCACTACTTCGGGCCCTACGACGCGGCCCTGCGAAGCTGTACGGCCAGCCGAAGAGCGTGCTCGACTACCTGGCCAAGGGATCGTTGCTCTCGGCCGACGAGCATCGCGCCATGTACGAGGCGGCCAACCACCGGATGTGGGACATCACCAGCGGCTTTTCGGAGTGGAAGCTCAACGCGTGCTGGCCCAGCGTCGAGTGGCAGCTCTACGACTGGTATCTTCGGCCCACGGTTGCATACTACTACGTCAAGAAGGCCTGCGAGCCGTTGCACGTGCAGCTCACGCCGCTGGACATGGCGGTGACCGTGGTCAACAACCGCCTGGAGCCCGAGAAAGGCCTGGAGGTCCGCGCCCGGGTCTACGACTTTGGCGGCAAGCTGCGGTGGGAGAAGACCGCTCAGGTCGACATGCCGGCCAACTGCTACCGCGAGGTGTTCACGATCCCGAGCATCCCGGAGCTTACGCCCGTGTACTTCGTCGGGCTCCAGTTGCTGGATGCGACGGGCAAGTCCGTCTCCGACAACTTCTACTGGCTGTCCTCGAAGGACCCGGCAGATCTGGCCCGCCTCGATCAACTCCCGACGGTTCGGCTTGCCTCATCGTGCGAAGTGCGGCGCGAGGGGCAGCAGTATGTGGCGCGTGTGCGAGTCGAGAATCCGACGGATCGGGTGGCTTTCTTCGTGCATCTGGTGCTCACCAAGGGACCGCTTGGCGAGGAGATTCTGCCCGTGTTGTGGGACGACAACTACTTCTGCCTGGCGCCGGGCGAGTCGCGGCAGATCGTCGCACGCATGGCCGCCGAGGATGAGGGCCGAATACCGCCGGCTTTGGAGGTCGGCGGCTGGAACGTGGAAACCGAGTATCGGTGTTTGGGTCTTCAGACGCCCAAGGGTCCATACAAGGTCGGCCAGACCGTGACCGTCTCGGCCACGATCGCCGAGACGTTTCTCGGGGGGAGTCGCGTGACGCTGCTGGTCGACGACAAGCCGGCTGGCAGCCAGTGGGCATGGGCTCGTGGTGAAAGGTCGGCCCCGGTGTCGTTCGAAGTGCCCCTCACCAAACGCGGCGCTCACCGTTTGACGCTCGGGCGGCAGACGATCCCGATTGTCGCGGAATGACGAGACGGACACGAGAAGGGAAGAGATTCCGACTCCGGCATCCGTGCAGGTCAAGTTGATTGTCGATCCGGAAGCCGTGCTTCCGGGCAGTCAAGTTCAAGCGATAGGAGCCAATCCATGAATGTACGCCTTTCCCGACGCCGTTTTCTCCGCTCGTCGGCCGTGCTGGGCGGCGGGCTGACGATCCTTCCCGCCGCGGTGGTTCGCGGGTATGCCGCCCACGAGCGAATCAACGTCGCCCTGGTCGGCGTCGGCGGGCGTGGCACGTGGTTCGTCGATACCATTCCGCGGATGGAGAACGTGGTGGCCGTGTGCGATGTCAACTCGAGGAAGGTGAGCGAGGCGTTCCAGCACTGGGACAAGTTCGGCAGGCAGTACGCCAGTTCGGAACACAGTTGGGAGCGGAGCGCGGGAAAGGAGTTCCAACGCCTGACCGAGACCCGGCCGAAGACGTTCCAGGACTTCCGCAAGATGCTGGACGAGATGAAGGAGATCGACGCGGTGGTCGTCGCCACGCCGGACCATACGCACGCGGTCGTTTCGGCTGCGGCCATCAAGGCCGGCAAACACGTCTTCTGCGAGAAGCCGCTGACGCGCACGGTTCACGAATCCCGCGCCTTGCGGGAGCTGGCTCGCAAGCACAAGGTGGCCACGGCCATGGGCAACCAGGGCACCTATAGCGGTCCGTTTCGCCGGGCTCTGGAGTTGATCCGCAACGGCACCCTGGGCGATATCCAGGAGGTTCACGTGTGGAACAGCGGCGGCGGGGCCGACCGCATGGAATCGCCCAAAGGGCAGCAGCCCGTGCCCGAGGGACTCGACTGGGATCTCTGGCTGGGGCCGGCAGCCGATCGGCCGTTCCACAAGGAGTGGATGCAGCGGCATCTCTGGCGAGAGTTCGGCACCTGCCAATTCGGAAACTGGGCCCCGCACTCGGCCAACCTGGCCTTCATGTCGCTGAAGGTCCACGAGCTTTGGTTGGCGGAGAAGCCCAAGGGGCCGAGGCCGATTGTAGGCATTCAGGCGGAGTGCTCGTCGGTCAACCGGCTTTCGTTTCCGAAATGGGAGATGGTTCACTGGGACATTCCCGCGCGCGCGGAGCTTCCGCCCGTCCGCATCAGCTGGCACAACGGGCAAACGCCGAGCGTCGAGAAGGTCTTGGACCCCGCCCTTCGGAGTGGTCCCGAGAAGGATAGGAACAACTGGCGTTTCGCCGGCACGCTGATCGTGGGCACGAAGGGGGCGATCCACACGACAGGCCACAACATGTCGTTCCGGCTCTTGCCCGAAGATCAGTTCAAGGGGGTGCAGCGGGAGCGACCGGAGACGGCGGAGAACTCGCGCGGGCCGGAGCAGGACTGGTTCGCCGCCATCCGCGGCGGCAAACCCGCCTGGTCGAACTTCGAGTATGCTTCGGCCCTGATCGAGTTCCTCATGCTGGGCAACGTGGCCACCCAGTTCGAGGGCAAGCTGGAGTTCGACCCACTGGCCTGCAAGGTTACCACGCGTCCCGACGCCGACGCGCTGTTGGGGCAGGAATATCGCAAGGGATGGACTTTGTAGCATGTACGTTGGTTAACGCGTTTTGCGACGATCCAGGAAAACGCCGGACGCTCGAAGATAAGGAACTTTCCCCATGAGAATCTGGTTTACTCGTTCGGTCCTGCGTCTATGTTCGATGATGTGCGTGCTGCCCGCGCTGGCCTGGGGCCAGATTCCCCAGCATCATGCGGAACAGATTCGCAAAGCGGCACAAGAAGTGAAGCGGCGCGTTGCGCCCGAAGAAGCCGCGTACGGTATTGATCTGGAATACACCGCCGTCGCTCATGGACAAGGACCCGCACAAGGGCTACTGCATCCCCTATGGCGAGGCGGCGATGAAGGCCCTTGGTGAAGTAACCGGGGCGTTCCAGCCGGTCGTCAGCGACGATCTTGTGATGTACGCGCCCGAGAACATCAAGCGGTTCGATGCGATCCTATTGAACAACGCCTCGGGGCCGTGGATCACGCCAACCCCGGCGGACATGGCGAAGAGGTTGCTCGCGAAGCACGGCGCCACCGCCGAGCAAGTCGAGAACGTGCTGCGAAAGAGCTTCCTGGGCTTTGTCGAGAAAGGCGGCGGAGTGGTATGCCTGCACTTCGCGATCGCTGCGAATCGGCAGTGGCCGGAATTCAGGGAGCTACTGGGGGCGACGTTCACGGGGCATCCGTGGACCGAGGAGGTTGGCGTCGCCGTGGAAGAACCGGAGAATCCCCTGGTGGCGGCCTTCGGCGGCAAGGATTTCCGCCTGACCGACGAGATCTATGAATACGGCCCTCCCTACGACCGCGCACGGTTGCGAGTGTTGATGTCGCTCGATCCGGGCGGGACCAACATGGGCGCCCGATGGATCCATCGAAAGGACGGGGATTTTGCGCTCACGTGGGTGAAGTCGTACGGCAAGGGGCGGATCTTCAACACCTCGTTCGGCCACATGGCCAACCTGTACTCGAATGCGCAGGTGCTCCAATTCTACCTAGATGCACTCCAGTTTGCCCTGGGCGACCTGGACGCGCCCACGGCACCGCGCGAGGGCCGGCCGGTGCGGCACGTGCCCGGCACTGAGCCGGCCCCGGGGCTAGAGCCGGGGTTTGTCTCGTTGTTCGACGGCAAGACGATTGACGGATGGCAGGGCGACCGGACGATCTGGTCGGTTCGCGATGGAGCAATCACCGGTCGAACCACCGCCGAGAGGAAACTGAAGGAGAACAACTTCTTGGTCTGGAAAGACCAGGTGGAGGATTTCGAACTGCGGCTCAAGTTCCGCCTCGAAAACGGGAATTCGGGGATCTATTATCGCGCTCGCAAGCGGCCAGCGGGGCAAACCAAGGGCGATCCGCTTGTAGGCACGCAGGCCGACTTCGACGCTTCGGGCCGTTGGACCGGAGTCGTCATGGAGTACCTACTTCGCGAGGTGCTCGCCGAGCGTGGAGAGAAGGTGGTGATCGACGAGCAGGGGAAGAGACAAGTGACAGGGTCTTTGGGAAATGCCGGGGAGTTGCTCAAGACAGTCCGAGCCGGGGAGTGGAACGAGTACACGGTAGTTGCCCGAGGCGGCCACGTCGTGCTCAAGATCAACGGCGCGACCATGTGCGAGCTGGACGACCGCGACCCGAAGCGCCTCGTGCATGGATGGCTTGCAGTCCAGGTGCACGTCGGAGCGCCCATGGTGGTTCAGTTCAAGGACATCTACTTGCGGAGGCTATAGTCGATTGCGGAGGCTGTAGTTGGAGCCGGTAACCGCAGAGGGGCGACGAGCGCTGGCGGAGGGTGGCGGACGGTCGCTTCGGACCGAAGTATCTGTTACTATTCGTCTGGGGAAGCGAAGGGGACAGGTCCATGTTTTCGGTCAGGCGGCTGTTGTGATGACGGAGCCTTGCGACCGAAAAATGGACCAGTCCCCACTGGCCTGTGAACAGTTACTGCTCTAGAGGCGGAGCTGTTCGACAGCGCCGTAATGCGTGACCGATTCGCTGCGGCCTGTTGGATCACGGCTTCAAGTGCCGGTCGAAGAACTCCCAGGTGGCGTCCGCCGCCTTCTTCCCATGCTCCCCTCCGAAGCCGTGGCCCTGCCCCTCGAACACCATCAACGTGTGAGAGGCCCCAACCGCCTTCATCTTTTCGTCAAGTGTCTTCGCCTGCTCGATCGGCACGAGAGCGTCTTGATCCCCGTGAAGCGTCAGGACAGGCGGGTCATCTTTGCTGACGTAGGTGATCGGGCTGGCGGCTTTGTAGCGTTCGCCAGCTTCGTCAGGTGTTCCTCCCATGAACAAGCGGAAGATCCAAGCCACGGAGCTTTTCTCGTAGCAGCACTACCATGTCCGTTGGGCCGAAGACGTTGACGACCGCCTGCACCCGACTGGATTGCTCCGGGTTTCCGCTCTCTCCCTCCAGGCCCGATGCAGGATCGGTGAGCCCCACCAGTAGCGAAAGATGACCGCCTGCGGAACCGCCCGTCACCCCGATCCGGTCTGGATCGACGTTGTACTTCTTGGCATTGGCACGCACCCAACGGATCGCCGCCTTGGCATCGTGGATCTGCGCCGGAAAGATCGGAGTGGCGGTGGTCGTCTCCTTCTTCGCTTCGTCATACTTCATCAGCCGGTAGCTGATGGTTGCCGCAACGTAGCCTCTCTTGGCGGCCTCCTGGATTTGCTCCTCGGTATGCCTGCCGACTACCCCCAGACCAGCCGCCACCGTGGATGAACACGATGGCCGGAAACGGCCCGTTGCCCTGCGGTCGAGCCAAATCCAGTTTCAATTCCGTGTCACCGGCCTTTCCGTAGGTGATGTTTTCTTCGACGACAACTTCGGCACACCGGGCCAGGTTCCCGGCCAGGCAAAGGAAGACGAAGGCCACGCACGCCCGTGTGATCGGAAGGTTCATCGTCCGTCTCATAGCGGATCTCCGTTGCTCGAATTGTTGAAGGGGGGCATTGGGCCCGGAGTTGGCATCGATTTGTGTCTCTACGCCCGAAGCGCCTCGACGCTGAACATCGAAGGAAGCGTTGCTATTCGACCTTCGAATGCCCCGGCCAGCTATTCTACCGGCTCGCGGGGGAGTTCGATAGAATGCAGATTCCGTTGTGGAGCACCGAAATCAGCCTTTGGGCCGGAGATTGCGGCGATGAACATATGGACTGGCGGGTTCGCTGCCGTTGCACTGGCCGCGATGGCAGCGGGCGAGATTCTCGCCCAGCAGGAATCGCCCATTACCGTCAAGGTGCTCTATGACAACGACACGTCCGAGAAGCGACTCGCCGCCGACTGGGGCTTCAGTTGCCTCATCACGGGTACCGAGAAGACGATCCTGTTCGACACGGGGGCCAAGGGAGACGTTCTCCTCCGGAACATGGCGAAGATGAACGTCAGCCCCGACGCCGCCGAGGTTGCCGTCATCTCGCACAACCACGGCGACCATACGGGCGGGCTGGTCTCGGTGCTTGAGAAGAACCGCAAGATGACGGTCTATCTGCCGCCCTCCTGTCCCGAAACGCTGGTTCAGCAAGTGGAAAACCTCGGGGCAAAGGTCGTCACGGTGACGAAGCCTGTGGAGATCTGCAAAGGAGTGTTCGTAATCGGCCCAACGGGCGACAAGATCGTCGAGCAGGCTTTGGCTTTGGACACCGGAAAAGGGGCTGGTCATCATCACGGGCTGTTCCCACCCTGGCGTGATCGAGATCGCCAAGCGAACCAAGGAACAGTTGGGCCGTGATATCTACATGATCTGCGGCGGAATGCACCTGCTCCAGATGTCGGAGGCACAGATCCGGGAGGTGGTGAAGGAGTTGCAGTCTCTGGGCATCCAGAAGATCGGGCCGACCCATTGCACCGGAGAAAAGGCGATCAGCCTTGTTCAAGCAGGTGTTTGCCGAGAGGTTTGTTCCAATAGGCGTGGGCAGTGTGCTGCAATTCGGGAGCACAACGACGTACAGGAATCCGGTTGGCGATGCCGCGATCCACGTAGGCGATCGCATCGTGCTCCAGCATAGAGGCGGGCGCTATCCCTTTGGCACCGCGTCGGAGACTGAACGAGGCGTCAGTCGCTACTGGTTCGAGGACCAACTGTAAGAGAGTAGCTTCGCAGAAGGATAGCTCCCCCATGAAAGGCGCCCGTGTGACTCTCGCCGCTCTGATACTGCTGGGGTATGCCGGTATGGTCTGGGGATCGCCGCCAGCGGAGGCCGACAAGGGTGCGACTTCCGTCACGGTCACCCTTCCCGCGTTGAATGTGGATCACAAGGCTGCCCACGATGCCTTTCGAATTGCGATGGGCGATCTTCTGGGCAACGTGGTCGACGTTCAAGGATGGGCTGCTGGACCGTCCGGTGCCGGTGATCCTCGCTGGATTGGACTACGATACGCCCTGGACCAGGGACGCTGCGATCAATGCCTGGAACGGGGCATCGCTGCTCATGCCCGAGGTGGCTCGCAACACGCTGCTGTCGGTCCTGGAGCGGTCCGAAGGACAAAGTGCGGATCGGCGGGCAGTATTGGGATTGCATCGTCTGGGCGACCGGGGCGTGGCATCACTACTTGTACACGGGCGACAAGGAGTTTCTCGCTTTGGCCCTGGAGGCGACCAAGAACTCCTTGGCCTACTTCGAGGAGACCGAGTTCGACGCCCAAGACAACCTCTTCCGCGGGCCGGGATGGAGCGACGGGGTGGCAGCCTACCCGGACGCGTACTGCAATGCCGGTGGTTCCAGTGGCATCCTCGATTGGCCCAAGCACAACCCGGACAAGGTGTCGAAGCCGGGATACGGCATTCCGATGAAGGCCCTCTCCACCAACTGCCTGTACTACAACGCCTACGTGACGGCCGAGAAGATGGCAAGGGAGTTGAAAGTCCCGGTCGATCCGCAGTGGACGGTGAAGGCGGAACGCCTCAAGCAGGCCATCAACACCCGGCTCTGGGACGAATCGAAGGGCTGCTACCGCTTCCTGATCGGTCCGTTGGGGAACTGCGACCACCAGGAGGGGCTGGGCTCGTCCTACGCCTTGCTTTTCGGCATCGCCGATGCCAAGCAGGCGGAGTCGGTGTTCGCCCATCAGCACGTCACTCCGGCGGGGCTTCCCTGCGGCTGGCCGAACCTTCCCCGCTACGAACGGCCGGACGGGATGTCGTTTGGTCGGCACATGGGGACGGTCTGGCCGCAGATCCAGGGGTTCTGGGCCGAAGCGGCTGCTCGGGCGGGGAAACCCGACGTCTTCGGCCACGAGTTCTTCAATCTGGCCGCCCATGCGGCACGGGACAAGCATTTTGCCGAGATCTACCACCCGATCACCGGGAAGCCTTACGGCGGCCTCCAGGAGAGCCAAGGGCAGGGGATCATCCTCTGGGAGGCGACTTCCCGGCAGACTTGGGCCGCTACCGCCTATCTCCGCATGGTGCTGCTGGGGCTGGTGGGAATGCGGTTCGATACGGATGGCGTCCGCTTCCAGCCGTGCGTGCCCAAGGGGATCTCGTCGGTCGAGCTATCGAACGTTCGCTACCGCAGATGAGCATCGACGTGACGATCCGGGGGACCGGAACGAAGGTCAAGCAGTGCCTTGTCAACGGGAAGGAGTCGAGGGATGGATTCTTGCGTGCAACGGATGAGGGCCGCCAAGAGGTGACGGTCAATTTGGCTGAGTAACAGAAAGCCAACGCAGCGATTCCCCACCCGAAAGCATGGAGTTCGAATGACCGCTCCAGAAGCCCAAGCTCGGCTCCGCAGCCTGGCCGATCCCGAAGTTGCCGCCGGTTCGGTCCGATTCTTCAAGACGGGCCCGGGCGAGTACGGCGAGGGCGACCGCTTCCTCGGCATCAAGAGTTCGACGCTCAAGAAGGTCGCCCAAGAGTTCAAGGAACTGCCGCTGGCCGAGGTCGAGTGCCTTCTGCATTCTGAGATCCACGAGGATCGCACGCTTGGCCTGGTCATTCTCGTCGCCCAGTTCGGCAAGAGCGACGACGCCACGAGGAAGCGGATCTACGACCTGTATCTCGCCAACACCCGGCATATCAACAATTGGGACTTGGTGGACCTCTCGGCCCCGCAGATCGTCGGGGGCTACCTGGAGAAGCGGAGCCGGAGGCCGCTCTACCGATTGGCGAAGTCGGCGAGCCTCTGGGAGCGGCGGATCAGCATTGTGGCGACCCACTGGTTCATCCGTCGCGGCGAATTCGCCGACACGCTCCGAATTGCCAAGGTGCTGCTGGGGGACAAGGAGGACTTGATCCGCAAGGCGGTTGGCTGGATGCTGAGGGAGGTTGGAAAGCGGGACGTCGCGGCGCTGGAGGGGTTCCTAGGCGAACACTGTCGGGTGATGCCGAGGACGATGCTCCGGTACGCCATCGAGCGGTTCCCGGAGAAGAAGCGGTGGAAATACATGAACGGAACGGTTTGCTGATGCCGGCGCAGTCAGAAGCCTCACCTGAAGCTGCCGTTCATCGACCGGGCTTTCGGCGTGGCAGAAAGCACCGGCCAGGGCAAGTCCAAGGCAATTTGTACGATGTTCAAGATTCGGAACATCGATCCTCCGTGGACATTACCCAGTCGCATGGACGAGGACCCGGTGGTGTGGATAGACGACTCCGGGATCGTCCTCAAACGCGAACCCGAGAAAAAGTCTCGCACGACGAAGGGATCAGTGGGGCTGAAAAGAAAGTGAGTTTCGCATGGATCGCCGCAAACCGACCAAACCCGGTACCAAGGTTGGATTGAAGCTTACCGCTGCCGAGCGGAAGCTGATCCTCGACGACCTGACGAGCATGGACGACGACTACGTCCAGGTGATTCGAGATACTCCCGCCAATCAACCCGTGCAGTTCACTCTGGACGAGTGGGAGGACATTGGCGGGCACATCGCCGCAGAGGCCAACCACACCGATGATAGGAAACTGGGGAAGAAGCTGGACGCCATCTTCAACAAGGTCCAGAGGATTCTCGACATCCACACGGACGAGGAGTCGCGCACGACGCTGAAGACCTCCTCCGCAACGGTCTACCAGTTCAAGATCACGCTCAAAGGCATCAAGCCGCCGATCTGGCGGCGAATCCAAACCAAGGACTGCACGCTCGACAGGCTTCACGAGCACATCCAGACGGCAATGGGCTGGACGAACTCCCACCTCCACCGGTTCGAGATCAACGGCGTTGGGTACGGTGATCCCGAGTTGCTCTCTGAGGGTTGGCTGGACGAGAAGCCACCAGTCAATTCACTACGGGTCAAAATCAGCAAGATCGTCCCCAAGGACGGGAAGCGGTTCCAGTTCGACTACGAATACGACTTCGGCGACGGATGGGAACATGAGATTCTATTCGAGGGTTGCCTCCGAGCCGAGAAGGGAACTCGGTATCCGCTGTGCCTGGAGGGCCAGCGAGCCTGCCCGCCCGAAGATGTAGGCGGAATTTACGGCTACCAGGAGTACCTGGAGGCAATGGTCGACCCGGACCATGAACGGCACGAGGAATTCATGGAGTGGCGGGGGCCGTTCGACCCCGAGGAGTTCGACGCGACCGCCGCTACGAAAGCGATGCGAACGGGCCTGCCGAATTGGCGGGGGAAAGAGTGAGGCGGGGCGGCATGGCAAGTTCTGCGAACGAAAACCTCGGCGACGGAGAGGAAGGTTAGCCTTTGGGGCCCCCTTCCTGACCATGCGATTGCGATGACGGTAGTTCTGCCGAGAAAGAACGACGTAAGCGTTCGCGCCCCGGCACTATTGGAGTCTGCACTGGAAATGGTTGGCTATGCCGGGCTGAGAAGCCATGTTTTCCGGCCACCCGATGGTCGGCCCGGCGCATGGGCCATGCGCCGCTCAGTGGACGCGGCGCCTCGCCACGTTTCCCAGACGTTCCTGCGGTTATGGGCAAGCACTCGGAAGCGGCAAAACGCCGCTTCGCCGAGTCCGCCGCGGTGAACGGTTACGAAGTGCCGGGTCGATCATCGGCATCCAATGCCTTTGGCTTCGGCCGGCCTTGGCAACGTTGATCTGGTCGTGGCCGACTTGCAGGAGATGCGCAGGCGGGTCCGGAGGAAGCGATACCCGCCCCAGCCGCGTCATCTGCCACAACTCGGAGAACGGCTTTACCGTTCTCAAGATCAGACGGGCTTCACCTGTTCTGCTCGTGGACCCTTGGGGCCACGTCCCTCGACGAAGGAAACCTGTCTGCCCTTCGTGCAGGTCTTCGTATTGCACTCCTTCCAGATTCGACGAATGGAAGAAGATGTCCTTCCCTCCCGGCAGTGCAATGAATCCGAATCCTTTGTCCGTCAGCTTCTTGATCGTACCTTCTGGCATAACCCGTCCGTTCGTTGTAGAGCCTCTGGTTGAGATGTCGCCTGCGTAACAGAGCAGGCCGCCCAATGCCACCAGATTGGCGAAATATACCAGACCACCCTCCCTTCGGCAACAGCCCGCGCTTGGGCCTCTCGGAAACGCGGTCTGGCATTCTCTGCTCCCTGACCCTCTCCAGCCTGGGTGTTTCCCTATTTCCAGGCCGATAAACAGCCCCAATCGCTGCCACCCGCTCCCCGCGGCTCATCCCGGGGGCAAGAAACTGGTGGTGCTGGTCGGCAGGGAGAAAGCGTTGAGGATGGCGGTGCGGCCGCAGGGTAGCTGTTCACGGCCCGGGAAGCGAAGGGGATAGAGTTCCCGGCTGGCCCGTGAACCACATTACCGGCAGGACCCAGGGCGGCGCGTACACGGCGTTTTGTAGAAGATTTGGAGGAACCGCCGTGACTCCCGGCTCGCCGCACTTCACCGGTTGTCCGATGGGCAGGGTACGGCGAAAATGTCAGCGAGACGGAATTGACGCAACGTGTGAGGAGCGCCGGCGACGAGAATCGAGTTGGTCTGTGATCGATCATCGGCGGTTCGCTCGAAAGCTATTTTTCTCCTAGGCAAGCTCTTGGTTTGACCGGGCAACATTCTGTCAGGGGGTCGAAGTGGGCGGTAGAATGCGGGGCATGGACCGACGAGGGCTTTGGGAACCTATCCCGGAATTGCCTGGGCGGACTTTCGCCGCCGGAGAATTCAGCAGCGGCAGACGGTTCTGGGACTGGCTTTGAAACCAGAGTAGGGAAATCGATGATGCGGGACGTGAGTTGGTTCTGGTGTGTTTTGCTGGCCTTTCCTGCATTTGTTGACGCCGCCGGCCCAAGCCGAGAAGAGGCCGTCGCCCGAATGCAGCCCTACCGAGGCGAGGCCGTCCAAGGCGTCGATGCGTCGACCCTCACCGGCAAGGTGATGTGCGGCTACCAGGGCTGGTTCAACGCTCCCGGTGATGGCTCCGAGTCGAGGATGGGTACACTACGGCCGGGGACGATTCGAGCCGGGCCAATGCACGATTGACCTCTGGCCCGATACAAGCGATCTGGATGACGACGAGAAGTTCGCCACGCCGTTTCGGCACGCCGACGGCTCGGTGGCCTACGTCTTCAGTTCGCATTGCCGGAAGACCGTGCTGCGGCATTTCCGAGTGGATGAAGGAGTACGGGATCGACGGGGCGTTCGTGCAGCGATTCGCCGTCTCCACGCTTCGGCCCGAGAGCCTCAACCACTGCAACACCGTTCTGGCGCACTGCCGAGAAGGGGCGAATCGGTACGGACGAACCTACGCCGTGATGTACGACCTCTCGGGGTTGCGAGCAGGCCAGGTGCAACAGGTCATCGACGACTGGAAGCTGCTGGTGGATCGAATGCGAATCGGCCGGGACAAGGGCGATCGGGCCTACCTGCACCATCGAGGCAAACCCGTGGTGGCCGTCTGGGGCATCGGGTTCAACGATGGCCGAAAGTACAGCCTGGAGGAATGCGAGCGGCTGGTCCGGTTTCTCAAGCAGGACCCGCAGTACGGCGGCTCGACGGTGATGGTCGGAGTGCCCACCGGCTGGCGCACTCTGGATCGAGATAGCGTGCCGGACGAGCGATCTGCACGAGATCATCCAGCAGGCCGACATCATCAGCCCGTGGACGGTCGGCCGGTACGATTCGCCGACAGACCGTCGCCCGGCACGCCCAGGAGCGGTGGAAACCCGACCTCGAGTGGTGCCAGCAGCATGGCAAGGAGTATTTGCCGGTGGTCTTCCCCGGCTTTAGCTGGCACAACATGAAGCCCGAGTCCCCGTTCGACCAGATTCCCCGTCTCAAGGGTCAGTTCCTTTGGACGCCAGTACGTCGAGGCGAAGCGGGCCGGGGCAACGATGATCTATCAGGCGATGTTCGACGAGATGGACGAGGGTACGGCCATTTTCAAGTGTACGAACACGCCGCCCGTGGGAGCGAGCCGGTTCGTCACGTATGAGGGTCAGCCCAGCGACCATTATCTCTGGCTGACCGGTATGGGGGGGCGGTTGCTTCGAGGCGAGATGAGCCCGACCGAAGAGATGCCCCGTCGAAACCTGCCTTGGCAGTAGTTTGTGGGACCGGTGGAATGTCGGCCAGGGGACGCACTACGGGCGGCAGGATCAACGGGCGGTAGCACCAACGGACGGTGGGGAGTGACATGACCATGACCTCGGCCGAACGGTACCGTCCCTGGCGATTCCTTGTCTTGTTGGTCACCCTGGTGCTACTCCTGGTGATCGAGCCGATCCTTCGAGGATTCAGTGGTCGGGGGCCCGTGTTCAATGTTCTGTATTCTTTCGTGATCGTCGCGGCTATTCTCTCCCTCTTCCAGGGAAAGTGGCCGAAGACCCTTGCATTGATCCTCGGCATCCCTGCCCTGGCAGGGCCTTGGCTCGCCTACATGCTGGCCAGCACCGCCGAGGAGGTCGTCATGCTCGCCAACCAGTTCGTCGAAGTGATCTTCCTGGTATTCGTGGCCGTGATGATTCTGCGGGCGATTCTCGCTCATCCAACGATCTCGGCGGACAGCATCTATGGTGCGATCTGCGCTTACCTTCTGCTGGGCATTGCCTGGGGGGCGATCTACTCGGCGCAGGAACTCTTGAAGCCGGGTTCGTTCGCCGCGGCCGGCGACATGGCCCCGATGCTAGAGACTGCCGACACACGCGAGTCCGCCCTGACTTACTACAGCTTCGTGACCTTGACGACCGTGGGATACGGGGACATCACGCCCGTCTCCGCAGCCGTCCGCACCTTGTCTTGGCTGGAAGCGATGATGGGCCAGTTCTACATCGCGGTGCTGGTCGCTTTCCTGGTCGGGATACGGGTGTCGGAGGGGCGTCGAAGCCACAGACGCGCAGAGCACAAGGGACCTGGAGCAGGGTAATGATTACGACTACGTCATCCCAGCAGCGCCTTCGCCGGGTATTCGAGGAGAGTTTTTCGGCGGCCGACATCGCTGAGCCCCTTGCCTCCTTCGACGCTGCCACCCCGGCCCCCGATGCGCTGGCGGTGATGATTCGGCGGAAATTCAAGGTAGCGGGGATCCGGAAGGAGGGCGCGATTTGTGGTTACGTGTGGCAGGAGGAATTGGGGCAGGGAACCTGCGGTGACGTGCTCTGCCCTTTCGGAGCTGAAGAGGTCGTGCCGGACTCGGTGGGCTTGTGCGAACTCATCACGCTGCTGAATGCCCGGCCCCGGCTCTTCGTCAGGGTTTTGGGCGAGGTGGGCGGGATCGTCACCAAGACCGACCTCTCGAAGCCGCCGGTGCGGATGTGGCTTTTCGGCATGATCACGATGATTGAGATGGGACTCACTCGGCTGATCGAATCGGCCTATCCCGAGGGTTCCTGGAAGGAGTGCATGTCCGAAGGGCGATTGCAGAAGGCCGAGGCATTGCTCGAAGAACGCAGACGCCGCAATCAGCATCTCGACCTGTTGGACTGCCTTCAGTTTTCCGACCGGGGGCAGATCGTGCTCCGCAACGAGGCGTTGCGAACTCGGGCCGGTTTTGTTTCCCGCAGTCGAGGAGAACAGACGGTCAAGGAACTGGAAGCATTGCGGAATAACCTCGCCCATTCCCAGGACATCATCACCTGCGACTGGGACGTCATCGTGAAGCTGACTGAGAACCTCGACAAGCTCCTGAGGCCGCGTGGGTGAAAGGCCGCCCGTGGGGCCGCGGAAGCAGAAAAGCACCCTGTCGCGATCCGGGGGGATCCTCGGGGCGGAATCGTTGCCGAAGTCGAGGGGATGGGCTACTGAGTGAAACGTGTTGGGGGGCTGACGAGCGCCGGCGGAGGGCGTAGCTATCGACCGATCTCGTAGCTCTTCTGCTTTCGGAAACCGGTGATGCGGATCATGTCGCCCGGCATGATGTCCATGACGGCGTAGGCGTTGTTCTCCGGGCCGGAGCCTTCGACCATTGCCGCCAAGGTGCAGTAGTGGATGCCGCCGAGTTGCTGGTGGCCGCCCTTGTGGTCGTGGCCTTGGAGGACCGCCAGCACCTTGCCTGATTCCTCCAGCACCTTGCGGACCTCGGCGGCACTGCGGACGCCCAACGGCGGCTCCACGTCGAGCCGCTGATGGACGAAGACGATGCTCTTGTTGGGCGTTCGTTTGAGGTCTGATCGGAGCCATTCGATCTCGGCGGGCGGGATGTTGGCGTCGGTCCAATTGAAGTTCTTCCGGCCGTACGGCTGGCCATCGCTTCGGAAGCAGGCGTCGAGAATGACGAAATGGTAGCCGGCCAGGTTGAACGAATAGTACGATTTCCGCTGCCCCACGATCTCCAGAAACTCGGGCTTGGTTAGCGCCGTAACGCAGTGGTTGCCCAGCACGTAGTGCCGGTGACCGGGAATGCTCTTGAACTCCTTGACGATCCGCCGCAGGTATCCTTTCTCCGCGTCGAGGGAGTCGGCGACTTCGATGAGGTCGCCCAACTCGATCACGCAAGCAGTCTTTTCCTCGCGGAACTTGTTGGCGGCTTCGGCGAACTTCGCCAGCGTTTCCCGGTAATACCGATTGAGGGCCGGAGTTCTCTCGGCATAGTGCAGGTCGGTCACCAGGCCGATACGCAGCTTGGGCTTGGCTGGGCTATCCTTCGCATCGTCGGAGGCGGATGCCTGCCGCGGCAGAGATATCGCTGCAGCCAAGGTCAGCGTGCTCTGGCGGATGAAGGCGCACCGGTTGAGCGAGGCTCGCTCGATCGGGTTGGGTTGGTCCACGTCGTAGTCTCCGTTTCAACTCCGCAAGCTGCCTGCCATTGTAGTTGACGGCCGATGATCGTGCATGCCGAACGTGTAGCTGGCCTGCTCCTTCGGCGCACCGCCGAGCACGAGGCGCTCGCGGACCGTCTTGTCGGTCTGGTGAGTTCCGCGGTTGTCGGCGCCGTAGCCGTATTCCGCCAGAATCGGGTTGTCGGTCCGTTCGCCCGGCGGAAGCGAGTGCGTGCGCCGCAAAGGCGGCAAAAGTCGCGTGGCGGGGCGCTGGGTTTGTGCGGGAGAAAGCGGGGTCAAAAGGACTTTTTGGTCAACGGGGCTCGATTTTTCCAGAGTATCCACCTCGGGTGCGGGGAGCCGGGCGCGGCGCACGGCCAGTGCGCGAGGAGAGGAGGGTGCATGAGCCTGGAATGTGCGTTGGTCAACGGATCGCGGTTTTTGCCAAATCGCGGGGGGCTTCGGAGCGGGGGCCTGCAGAGGGGCAACGGAGGGTGACGAGGATCGCAGGCGATAGGGTTTTTCATGGGTCGCGGAGGTTGTCACGGCTCGTGGTGGTCGAGAGGACTGATGGGCTTTTCTGAAGGGCGAGGCAGTGGCTTTGGATCGCGCGATTCGAGTGGGCGTTTGGAGTGGGCGATTGGAGTAGGCGGAGTTTGGCCGGGCGATTGTACGAGGTGGGGTGGCCCAATTTCAAGAGCGGTTGGTGGGCCACGATGGAGCGGCGTGGGGCTTGGGTCAACCCAGTGCCCAGGGGTGGAAGAACCGTGGGGTGGTGGGCGTCTTTCCTAACCAGTCTTTTTTAACCAGGGCGGTGTCCTTCGCTGGGCGAACCAACGCCCCTTCGGGGCACGCACTTCGAGGCACGCACTTCGACGCACGCCCGAGATGCGAGGCCGAGATGCGAGGCCGAGATGCCAAGCCGACAAGATCCCCGCGGGAGGCCGAACAAGATGCGGGCCGAACAACATGCGGGCCGAAGGAACGGATGGCGTTCGGGGCAAAATGAGGCGTGCATGCCAAACAACACGCGGGCAGAACAACACGCAAGCGGAAGGCCCGGGCGTTCTCCCAGCGAAGGGCAACGTCCTGGTAATCGGGTCGCCTTCCCGAGAAAATCTATCCCCTGTTTCTCATTCGGCCTTCGGCCCAACGCGCCAACAATTCCTATGCCTTGGAACCTATCCCGGAACTGCCGCTGCGGCCCTGTGCGGTCGGAAAACCGCAGCACCCCGAAAGGTTCTGGGATCGGCTCTTAATCCCCCTCGGTCTCAATCCACTGACAGCCGCACTCTCTTGTGCCTGGCGGCACGTGCGATAGGCAAGCTATCGGGGCCACCCGCGGCAGGCGTCGCGTCCTCCGGGAGATGCGTCGTCGCACACTCGCTGTCAAGTCGCGTAAGGTCATCCTGGCGAAAGCGCCCCTAAAGCCCGAAAAACGCGCGGAATCGCCCGCATCTCCCAGGAAGAAACGTAACGGCATCGCTCCTGCCCCGTTTATTGCTTCGGGCATTTGTACGTGCCTGCGCAATTTGGCCCTCTCGATCAGGCCGGCACAGATATATTTGTGGCAGCCATCGATGCCGTGCTGGGGGCGGCCGATTTGCGATGGGTCGATGACTGGTATTATCATACAGGTTCCGGCGATGTGCATTGCGCCACGGTCGTTAAGCACAAGCTACCCAGGATGAATTGGTGGTCCCGTCAGCCGTAACGCAGTCTGCTTGGAGAAATTGAGGGGTACGCTATCAGTGAAGGTTTCCATGTCATGAGACATGTTCATACTTGTGTGATGTTGACGGTGGGCATTGCTGGTGCCGATGGGGCGCACGCAAAGGATGTAGAAGCCGGACTGATCGACGGTGGAAACAGAGCGGTAAGACTAGTAGGCGTCGGACAGGTCCCTACAGTTTCGTTCAAAGGGTGTGCCAAATTCGTGGAGCTGGAACCGAACGCTGGGACGGAGATTTACGTGGCTTTTTCGCTGGGCAGGGTACTTAGCGGTGCGAAGACGACGGTCGGCAGGAATCATGTGAGCACAGTCGTTGACATAATCTCCGCCAGCCGCGCTGGGAGAGGTGATAGGCGGACGCCTTTCACTGAGATCGACTGGCGCGAGCCGCAGTTCGAGGTCATCTTCTCGATTCCCAAAGACGCGCAAGGGGAGGTTAGTGATTTCAGCCATTGGTATCTTGTTTCGATCAGACCGTCGGCGACGAAGAAGGAGCAGCCGAAGGCCGCCGAGAACTCGCTGCCAGGCGCCGGACGCCGGACAATTTTCGCCGGTCCCGAAAATCGAGCGGTGAAGCTGGTCGGAGTCAGATCCAGTCAGAGCCATCGGCAGGATCTACTTGTGAAGTTCGCGGAGATCGGTGCGAGTGGTGAAAAGGAGATCGAATTGAGTTTGGGGGATGCTGTCCGGTCAACTCCCGGGGAAGCAATAGTCAACGTGAGTCACGGACGAACAATACGCAACATCATCCATTCCAGTGCATCGTGGAAGCCACTCCCGGCTCCGTCCTTCGACGTACCTGCGTGGCGTGAGCCGCTTTTCGAGGTCATCTTCTCGATTCCCAAAGACGCTCACGGACATGTTACGGACTTCACACGCTGGTCTCTTCTCTCGATCGAATTACCCCAAGCAAGGAAAGAGCAACCGAAGGCATCGGATAAGTAGCAACCCCGTGTGTCGATAGCGCAGGTCCGGCGTTGACTTCGACGGAAGGTCGCCTATGGCCGCATGACGGCCACGATCGATGCCGCCGGCTTCACGCGCTGGACGCTCTACGACGCCCCGGCAACCCGACCCTGAGCTACCACCATGCCTCCGACGCGGCCGGCAATCCGCGAACGATCGTCGCACGCAGCAATTACGACGGCGAAGGCCGGGTGCAGAGCACTTCGCAACACGAGCTCGACGGACCATTGACGTTCCATTGCGCGTCGCAGCTCGATGCCGACACGCCCCTTTGGACCACGAGCACCACCTACGACGACGCCGGTCAGGCCATCGCCACGGTCGATGCCGACAACCGGACCACGACCACCGCCTACGACCCCCGAGGCGTGGTCGATTCGTCATGGGGCCGCGGAACAGGCAATGCGGATGGCCCAATGAGGATGAAGCGCCAAACGACTGGGTGCCTCGCTGACGCGTCGGGTTGCCATGTTGATGGCGAACCTCGCTGACGCGTCGGGTTGCCATGTTGATGGGAAACCTCGCTGACGCGTCGGGTTGCCATGGACTCTTGTGCCTTGCGGCACGTGCGAGGCGAGCGATCGGGGCCACCCGCGGCTACCAAGCAGTGGCACGCGCGAAGTTCAGGCGTAGTGGAGTGCACAGGGTAAGCACGCCAACGAGCACTGCTGGTCGGCCGGCCGGTTGTCAGGCACGGAGTACCTGACAACCGGGGACTTGGCTGATCGGTCTGGGCCGCTTGTCAGGTCACTTCCCAGCCCTTGCGGTAGGTGCCGCTGGATGATCTCGTCGGCGGCGGGCGATGCCGGGGACCTGCATCTGGGCGGCGTCCCAGGCGATCTTCTTGCCCAGTCGCAGGGCCAGCACGCCCAGCAGGGTGATTTCCGTGAGCCGGGCGCCGTACTCGAAGTTGCTGCTGGCCGGCGGGCCGCCCTTGCAGGCGTCGATCCAGTCGCGATGATGGCCCGCCGAACGCTTCAGCGTGGGCTGGGGCTTCTCGAAGGTGGCCGCCGGGTCGAAGCAGGGCCAGTTGCGGCGGTCCGCCCGCCCCTTCGCAGGCGATGTATCCCTTCTCGCCCACGAACAGCACGCCGCGGCGGTACTTCGACCGCGCGCGATCGTAGGCGGCGGGCAGCTCGGGCATCAGGCCGCCGTCGTACCAGGTGAGCTTCACGGCCGGCCGCGCGCTCGTTGGCCGGGAAGTGGTAGTAGCACATGCAGCCGTGCGGCTGGATCTCCGGATCGGTCTCGCCGACCGCCGTGAGGCCTCGACGCTCTCCGGGGCGTCCAGGTCGAGCGCCCAGCAGGGGGCGTCCATGTCGTGGCAGCCGAAATCGCCGAAGCTGCCCGTGCCGAAGGCCCAGAAGTCGCGCCACGTGACCGGGGCGTAGGCCGGGTGCCAGGGACGCGGCTCGCGCGGGCCGATCCACAGGTCCCAGTTGAGCCCGGCCGGCACGGGCGGCGTGTCCTTGGGGATGGCCGGTGAGTTCCGGGTTCCAGCGGTTGGTGGGCACCCAGGAATGGACCTCGCGCACCGCGCCGATCGCGCCGGCCCAGATCCATTCGCAGGTCTGGCGGATGCCGTCGCGCGAGTGGCCCTGGTTGCCCATCTGCGTGGCCACGCCCGTCTGCTTGGCCACCTGGGCCACGAGCCGCGCCTCGCGGATGTTGTGCGTCAGCGGCTTCTCGCAGTAGACGTGCTTTCCCTGCCGCATGGCCGCCAGGCTCACGTAGGCGTGCAGGTGATCGGGCGTGGCCACGAGCACCGCGTCGATGGCCTTTTCCTTGTCCAGCATCACGCGGAAGTCTTCGTAGTCGGCGCAGCGGAAGTTGGGCGTCTTCTCGGCGTAGTGCTTCTCGATCTCGGCCTTGACCGGCAGGCCGGCCCGCCTTGCCCTTGTAGTAGAACCGGTCCAGGTTCCACTCGGCTGCACGGGTCGGCCACGGCGATCACCTGCACGTCGTCCAGGTGGAACAGCTGCGCAGGTTCGAGCGGCCCTGTCCGCCGGCCCCGATCAGGGCCACGTTCACCTTCTCGCTGGGCGGCACGAAGCGGGGCCCGCCCAGCACGTGGCGCGGCACGATGCTGCACAGCGGTTGCGGCGGTGGTGGTGGCGGTGAGAAACCGGCGGCGAGTGACGGAGGCAGGCGTGTGGTTCATGGTTGGCCATTTCCGCAAAGGAGGTGAGTAGAAGACGAATGGACGAATTATATCAGCCGCTGTTGAGGCCCGCACTGCTAACCGGCGCCGAGGGACGTTCGGATCGTAAGCGGTTTCGGCTCACGATCCGGAGTAATGGCAAACCTTGGCTGTGCCGGCATCCATCGATGCGCGACGGAAAGCAGCGGACGCGAGATTCACTATAAAGCCGGGCGCGGCTGAATCAAGGATCGCCGGTGGCCCCGGTTGATAGGCCACGATGGAGCGGTTTGACGCTCCGGGCGGCTGGCCGGTTTGTTGCACTGCTTGTCGGCCGCCGGGGGCCGCAATGGATGATGGTTGCTTCCCGCCGCATTCAGCGGTGCAGCAGGCTCACGCGTGCGTAGCTTATGGTATTGGCAGCGCCGGCGCACGGGCCAAGCATCTCCAGCGTCCACGACGGCGGAGAACCGGCGCGGCACGGTGGTCGTGAAGAAGCTGTGGAACGGTTTCTGAAAGGGAATTCGCAGCGGCGAGCCCAGTGCGCCGTCCGGAAGAATCTCGACCAGGCGGTTCTCGGAGGCATGGCGGTGGTTCGGATCGGTGGCCGGGGCCTGGCAGACGACGAACAGTCGGTTGTCAGGGGTCACGTGGAATCGACCGGACAGGCCGGCGGACACGGGCATCGAGAGGATACTGCTGCGACGGATGACCTTTCCGCCGCGGACCACGGCGTAGTTCAAAGCGTCACTTTGCTTGGCGTCGGGGAAGAACTTCGCGCGCAATCGCTCGTCGATGGCGCGCTCGCTCCAGCAGCAGATGCACGTCGCCGTTCGGCGCGAGCCAGAGGTCGCCCGGAGAGATCCAGCCGCAGGTCTTGTCGCGGCTCGCGATCTCGACCCAGTCGGCGAAACGGCTCCTTGGTGATGTCGGGCGTCCAGGTGTAAAACAGCCGCCGGAAATCGTAGTCCCACTCTCGGCCGGTCAGCTCGCGCTTGAACTCGCGCCAGGCCGGGTAGGGCTCGACGACGTCGCTGACCCCGACAGAAGTGCACCGCGCGGTCGCGGAGCGCCACGTTGGGATAGCAGACGCGGATGGGCTCGGGCTTGTCGTACTCGGCACCCCACGGCCACTTGAGCTGCCCCTGCGCGCTCCACTTGCCGGCGCGGTCGCGGAACGTCCATTCGGCGTGCGTGTAGCCGATGTTCTGAAAGAGGATCAGTTCTCCGGCCGCACCGTCGGCGGCGAAACTGCGGTAGGAGTGTTCGGTGAACGCGGGCTTGCCCTGCCACACCGGTGAGAGCGACACGGGCGGGGCCTTCGGATCGATGGCGCGAATTGCAGCACGTCGGGTCGCGCCGGGCCGCCGAGGTGGCTTCGGCTTGTCGAGCGTGGGATTCACGGAGAGGAACACGCGGCCGTCGCTGAACGCGACGAGGGGCGAGGGCTCACGCGTGCGACCGTCAGGGTCCGCCTGCACGCGGTCCCAGCCGTTGGCGCCGCGTCGAAAAGCATCCAACGGCAGTTGTTCAGCGGCTTGGCGTCGGGGATCGTTTCGCAGCCCACTGGCAAACACGTGGTCGCCCGAGCGCACAAGACAGGTCGAGCCGTCGCACCACATCGGACCGGCGCCGTTGTCGGCGTTGGTGTAGGTGTAGACGTCCTCTTCCATCTCGACGACCGGCGCGAGCTCGGCGGCGGGGGGGCGCTGGTCGGCGCAGGCGAGAACTGCGAAACCAAGACCGAGGAGGAAAACCGCCAGTGAGAATCTCATGATCGGGGATCCTTTCAAATCCTCGGGTTGCGCGAGACGCGTTTCCCAGGCTTTTCTTCGGTTATGGGCGAGCACGCAGAAGCGACGAGACGCTGTGCTTCTACGCGTCCGCAGTGGTGAACGGGTCCAGGACGGTAGCGGTAGTTGACCATTGCCTTGGTGGAACTGTCAAGGCTGACGGGCTGACAGGCGGCCTGTGCGAGGGTTGGAACCGCACCGTGGTTGACTTCTCGGCGCCAGGGCGCACATTCATGGCTGAGAATTTGCCCGGAACCGCCGGGGCCGTTCTCCGGGACTGGGAAGCCAAGGGGGCAGGTCCCGAGTTTTCGGTCCGACGCATAATGTAGTAACGGAGGGCCTTTCGGCCGAAAAATGGGCCAGTCGCCGGCCGGCCCCGAACGGTTACGGCTTGCAATCGGGCGAGCGATCGCTCGGGGCAGCCCGATCCGGGCCTCACGATCGAACACCTTTACCAAGGTTCGACACTGCCATGAAAACCGCTGTCTCAAGTGCAACTCGCTCACGTGCAACTGGCTCAAGCGCAACGCACGCATGCGTCGTGCGTCCGAAGAACCATCGGCTGCCCATGCAGAGGATTGGCCTGAGCGCGATTACGCTGCTCGTTTTCGGGGCGGGGACGCTCGCGGGCACGCCGGATGCGAAGCCTTCGCGTACGTGGCCCCAGGCCTACTCAGTAGCCCGAGACGAAGCGTCGGGCACGCTGACGCTGCGGACCCCGTACTACGTCGTCGAGCAGGATCTGAAGAAGGGGGGCGCCATCCGTCGGATCGCATTGACGCACGGGAAGGCCGCGAACTTGCTGGTACGTCCGCTAGAGACTCGCGTTCGGGATGAACGCGGGACCGTGTTGTCGGACGTGATGGACACGGCGCCGAGCGTCACGCACCGCCGGGAGGGACTGAACGAGATCGTGACGGTGGAATGCGCCCTGAAGGATCCCAGACGGCCGCGACTCGGGAATACGCGTGAAATCCACGCTCCAGTACCGCTGGGGATACATCAAGATCCGGAAGGAATTGGCTGCCCCGGCCGGTGCTCGCGTGCGCGAGGTGTGCGCCGTGTCGACGACGTCTTGCTCCCAGCCTCTCGGATTACGGCTATCGGGAGGGGATTACCGAGGAGGAAAAGGCCCCGGCCGTTTTCGTTCGGGAGCAACCGATGGGGGAAGCTGCGGCTGGGCCAAATCCGACGGACCGGCCCGTGCAGACGCGTTACGTGCCGCGTTCGATGATCTTTGCCGATCCCGGGGTGGAAGGAATCGAGTGGTTTGTGGGATCCGATCTTTCGCAGTGGGATTTGCAGCTCGCCGGACGCCGGGGCAAGGGCCAGTGCCTGCTGGAGCCCAGTCTGGCACCGCGCGGCCTGGCGCTTTCGATTTCGCCGCTTTGGGACTCCGAGGCGGCAGTGGCCACTGCCGAGCGGCTGCGTGTTCGACTTCTACCTGGCCTTTCCGATCCTCGACGGCCGCGCGCACAAGCCCTGGCTGCACACCTCGTTCAACCGCAATCGCGGCAATTGGGTGTCGAGCGAGGAGATTCGGCGCTGGGCCGCAGAAGGGCATGCAGACGGTCCATTGCCACAACGACGGCGACTACTACGACGACGGGCTGTTCTGGCGCGATGGCGCTATCCTCCGTATCCCGACATGGATCGCTACGACAAGGTCCTTTCGGACTGCCGGCAAGCGGGGATTCGCACCGCGACCTATTTCTCGAACAAGGAGCTGCACCCGAGCACCAAGGAGTTCCAGGAACATGGAACGGAGTGGGGACGGAAGAACCGCAAAGGAGATCTGCAGCACAATTTCTACCGCGCGAAGAGCGAGTATCGGCGCGCAGATGTGCCTGCGGTCGGGCTGGATGGAGTTTCTGAAAGGGTCCATCGACCGGGTGCTGAAGAACCATCCGCTCGACGGCGTCTACTACGACTGGAACGTGGCCCTGTTGTGCTGCAATCCGCTGCACGAGATGGGCCGGGACCGCGCGGCGCCGGCCCAGGGCCATTGGGACATCGACGAACTGCTGGATCTGATGGAGTGGACGCGGAACCGCGTGGGGCCGAACGGGGTGGTGATCGTCCACAACACGACGACGCCCATGTTTGCCACCGAGAACTTCGCCGACTACGTGGTGGCGACCGAGTGGGGCTACGGAAAGTGGACCGATCGGGCTCCGGACCTGCAGGACCTGCCGCTGGAATGGTCGCTGGTCGGCGCCGTGCCCGCGGGGCGTGATCAGTTACGGCGTCCTGGATGCCAAGACGCCCGCGGCGGCTCCATCGGCTGTTCGCGCTGGAGGCTTTGCTGGGCGGCGTGGCCCCTTGGCCGGCCAGCGAGGAAGCTTTCGCGCTGGTGCCACGATTGAAGCCGCTGGGCGACTTGGGTCGTATCGGTTCGCCGATTGGCGGAATCAGGCGGTCACGTTGTCGGATTCCCGCTGTGCGTCGGCGGTGTACAGCCGCCCGGGTGAGGCCTACCTGCTCGTTGGCGAACCTAGACGCAAGCCCGCGCGAAGTCAACTGCGTCCTGCATCCGGAGAAGCTGCCTCATCCCTTGAATTCGGTCACAAGCGCCAAGCTGGTCGCCGGCTCCGCCCTGAGCGGAAAAGGGGACTGGCAGGATGCACCGAGCCTGGACGCGCGCCGGTTGCTTGGGGAGGGCATTAAGATCAGCATTCCCGGCGATGATGCCATCCTGATCCAGGTCCGTTAGTCGGGGCCTTCGCTCTTCAGGGGGCGTTTGAGCGTTGGAGGGCGAAGAGTTTTCGTGCGCCAAGCGCGAGTAACGTCGCAAAACCCGTTGTTCGGCCGCATTCTGGCGAAGCTGAACCTCTACCTCAAAGTCATCGACCCTCAAACCGGACGCAACATTGTATTCCCCAGTGGTATTCAAGGGCGAGTTGACAAGGCTCTCCGCGTTACCTGGAACAGCCCCTCTGATCGTGCGAGCTGAGTGGTATCGCAGAGGTTACGCAACACCAAGGGGAGGCTGGGCCAGGTACGATATTCACCACATCCAACCTCTGGAATTCGGGGGAACGAACGACTTGTGGAATCTCGTGCCAGTTGAGAGGGGCAGGCACTCACGCCTGTTCAACAAGTTCTGGCGGCTGTTCGAGGGGCTTTGATGGAGGATGCAGTGAGTGTGCATGACGCGATTCAACTGATGAAGCGCAGTGGCTCGCGCCTTGCGGAGCCGGTCGCCATGGGCGATATGCCGCCGATGACGTTCGCCTGCAATTTCTCCGCTGAGGGCGCGAATCCGGACGAAGTGGCCGCGCTGTGGCCGGAGTGCCCCGACGATTTGAGGCGGTTCTGGGGCGAGGCGCGTACGGCGCGGCTCTTTGAGGATGAGCATTATGGGCAGTGGGGGCTTGAAATCCTCGATCCGAAAGAAGCGGCAAGCGTTACAGACGATTGCCGCGCGACACGCGAGCGCGATTTTGGCAACGGAGATTTGGTTGTCGGCCGGTTCCTTGGCGATTCGGATTTGCTATTGGTCAGATGTGACCCGGCAGTGCAGGACTTTGGCAGCGTGCTAGTCGCACTGCCGCTTGATCCGCGTCCTGATTGGTACATGGCGGCTGAAACGTTTGCCGCATTCCTTGATAAGTACGTCAGGTCGGGAGGCAAGAAGTTCTGGACCGAGCAGAAGTAGGGTCAGCGTGAGAAGAGAAGCGGGCGGGGTGACACGTTGGCGAGCACCTGCTCGCATCGTGGATGCCAACTGTCAGAGCGGGACCGAATCCGGGGACACAACGGAATCCGGGGACACAATGCCAGTATTGACAAGATGAGGTAGTTGCGAGAGGGTTCCGCACATGGCAAGGTTGGCGCGGCTTGTGATCCCGGGTATGCCTCACCATGGGACGCAACGTGGCAATCGTCGGCAGCCGACGTTCTTTCATGAGGAGGATTAGGCGGCCTACCTGGAGCTGATGGCCCACGGGTGCTGCGAAGAGGGCGTGGAGGCTTGGGGCTATTGCCTGATGCCCAATCACATCCACCTGATTGCCGTTCCGTCCACCGAACAGAGCCTGAGGCCGGGTATTGGGGAGGCGCATCGGCGTTACACGCGGCGGATCAACTTCCCGGAAAATCGGCGGGGCTATCTTGGGCAGGGACGGTTCGCTTTGTTCGTGATGGATGAACCGTACCTGCTGGCGGCCGCGCCTACGTGGAATTGAATCCGGTCCGCGCGAATTTGGCGGCGGATGCCGCCGAGTGGCCTTGGAGCGGCGCAAGGGCCGCTGTCAGGCGACTCATGGCGCCGTTACAAACAGCTTCGCCTGTCGGGTGTGCACCTCATAAATCGTCTTGCCTTGATAGGTAAGGAAGCTGCCGTCGAGGACATAGCCTTTGAGCGGTTTGTCCGCGTCGTCCTTGCGCAGCCAGACGAACGTGGCGTCGGTGTTGAGCGACGAGGGCATGTTCTCGAGCGCCGTGGTCAGCGTCGGGCCCCAGGCGATCAGATCGGCGCCGCCGCCGGGAAGGGCCAGTTCGATTTCACAGAGAGTTTCGTCCGAATACGTCTTGCCCGGTGCGCTGGACGCGATAGGCCGGCCTTTGTTGGCCGGCGAAGGGCACGAACAACACGGCCGAGGAGGAGACGTAGCCGTTGCACGGATAGCGGAACTCGACCTGCGGCGCAGGGGTCGTCTCGGTCTGGGTCTTCGCCACCCAGCCGCGCAACGGGGTTCTTGCTTCCCTCGAAGCACTGCATCTCGACGTTTCCAGCGAACGGGTATGAGCTGGAGGAAGAGGTTTTCGTCTTTGTTTTTCGACCACCATGCGAAGTTGCTTCTCGTCCTTCTCCCAGCCCTCCATCGGCCCCATTTGCCAGACATTGTGGACGGAGGTACCGAGGTCGGCCGTCATGGTGTCGAGCGCGACAAGGTACTCGCCTTTCACCCAGAACAGACTGCGGTCGTGGACGCCGCTGACGCCGTTTCCGTGGCGTCCGCCAAAGCCCCAGGAGTACCGTCCCGGCCAGTATCCGCCGTTGTAGCGGCCATGCATGAAGGCGGTGGCCGAGGTGAATTCCGCTCGAATTAGTTGCGCGTCTACATTGGACTGATTCAGCCCATTCAGGTTCAACGTGCTGTGCGCGGGAGTCGAGCGGCCATAGATGGCCATTGGGTCGCTCATCTCGTAACTGAAGCAGCCGGGGTCGGTGACCAGCGGCCGGCCGCCGGCGCGGAAGGTGAATCCCAGGCGGCTCAAATGGTCATGTCCGGTGCCCCACGTGCCGGCATCGAACGCCAGGTAGTCTGCGCCAGGTTTCCAGGCCGAGCGGCAAAAAACGTGGCCGGCATACGGGAACGCCTGTTCCAGGGGCGGAAACTCGCCCAATTGCCTATCGGGCATGAGTTCCCGCAGCGCTTGAGCCCACCGGACTTCTGGCCGCTGACTCTCTTCTTCCGGGTCGCGATAGGCGATCCCGCTGTCGTTGAACGCGGAGAGCGAACTGAGCGCGGAGTAATCGATCGCCCGCTTGAGCAACTCCAAATTGACGTGTGCGTTCGCCTCGGGAAACAGTCTTCCCAGACGCGACGTACTTCATCATGGTCTCCACGCAGCCGCCGTGGTAGCCGGGCGTCCGCTCGACGTGGACGCCGTCGGGCAGGAACTGAGTGCCCAGGTTCGCGCGCATCCCGGCAATGCCCACAGCCAGCAGTTCTTTCGCGTCGGGCAGGAACGGAAGGCGCAACGCGCGTAAAGACCAACGCGTCAAGCTCGGCAAGTCGAAAGTTCGTGCCGGTAAGGTGATGCGAAGATACCTGCGCCTGCGTGGCGATGGAGTCCAGAATGCTCTGGACAAATGCGTCATCGAAACTCGGGCTGTCGAGAAACGCGGGCAGACAGATTTCCCACCGTAGGATGCGTATCGCCACGCTCAAGCGTTGTGTCGCCGCGCTGCTTGCGGCGCGGCGAAGCCGGGGTCATGGCGGATATAGTCCTCGAGATAGGCGCGCGCGGTCTCGGCGTACCGTTCGTTCCGCGTCTTCCGATACATCGAAGCCAGGGAGTCGATCTGCGGCCAGCGGTTCAGGGTCTGGCCCCATTCCACGTGCGGGTATTGCCCACCAGACCAGTCAATGTCCTTGAGGCCGACCTTGACCCAGATGCCGTCGTCAAAGGGGAGCAGTCCCTCGACGGCCTTGTCTGCATATTCCTTCATCCACGACCCGGGTTCCCTGCCGCACCGCGCCGAAATCGGCCAGCGTCCTTGGCGCGTTCGCGGATGATGCGCTTCTTCTCAATCATCGACGGGGCTTGTTCCGGTTTGGGAGCGATGGACTCCGCTGCCGACGGCATGCAAGAAGAAGTCGGGCGAAAATCGCCCAAGGAAAGGCAAATCGCGACGCTTAAGAAACGCCAAGCCGTTTGTCGCGACATGTTCACGAGATGACTCCTCTGCGGCCCATCGAGGGCCAATCGCCAGTGCTGACCGCGCGTTACGCTTGCACGGAATTCAACCCGATCTGACCAGTCCTGTCAACGATTAGCCGTGTGTCCGGGGAATCGTCGGTCCATCGAAGCCAACACGGGCTGACCAACCCCGTGCCACGTGCCGACGGTTCACCGGCGGGTTGACGTGGTGGGGCATTTCCGCAATGCCGATACGCGCCCTTCGGGCGATGCGATGAACCTGAGCAACTGCTTTCCAGGCGTCACGTGTTGCGTAGAGTGCCTGCGGAACTACTCCGCCCCCGAAACTCCCCCGAGTTGAGTATGGTGCCGCAGAACCTGGTCGTCCACGCGTCCGAGCTGCGTAAGGTGTCTGGAAGTCCGCCTGCCTCGGGAAATCCGCCGGAACTTCGTATGCTCCGGTGGGACGTCGCCAGTCTCCTTTCGATGGATCGGGGAGTACAATAGGACCGGTCTTGGGCTGGGCCAAATTTCCCGTGGATCACACTCATGAGGCCCGCGTGGCCAATGTGCCAGGCCGACCGTCGGGAGGCCGGAAAACTCGGCTTCCCGGTCCGGTCGTAGCCAACCGTTTGCAGTGCGGAGTCCCATAGAGGTCCCGGCTCGATTCCATGAGGCCAGGAGCCCAGGACCGTATTTCCACCTTCTCACCTTTCACAGCGGGAGGACCGAAATCATGAGAAGTCTGACCCAGTTTGTGCTCTTGCCGGTCACGCTGATCGCACTGACCGGCATCCTTGCGGCAGCCGAGCCAAATGTCGATCGGTTGCGGCAGGAAGGCCAGGAGCTTCAGAGGAGAGCCGAGAAGCTGCGGAGCGAAGGAAAAGGCGACGAGGCCAACGAGGTAGCCCGAGAGGCGGAGCAGGTGTTCCGCCGGGCCGAGGAAATTGGCCGAGAGCGTGGACCCGAAGCGGAACGTCGCGATCGGGAAGCGGTTGACGGGCGCGGTTCGAGGGATCGCGGTCCGAGGGATCGCGGGCCACAAGGGTCGGGTCCGTGGGGGATCGCCGCGGTGAAGGAAGTCATCCGCCGGCAGATCGAGTCGCTGGAGCAGACCATGGCGAATCTGCGTGAGCGCGGAATGGGGGATCGCGCCGAACAGGTCCAACGCCAGGTGGGCCAACTGCGTGAAAGGCTCGAGCGAATGGTGCGCGAATCCGGCGAAGGCCAGCCGGGCATGCCCGGCTCTGGGCCCCAGGGTCAACGTGGTCCCGGACAGCCTGGCGGTCCCAATGCGCCCCAAGGGCCGCAGGGAATGCCGCAGTGGCAACCGGGGGGAATGCCACCCGGTCCGGGGATGTTTTCTGGAATGCCGCCGATGGGGCCGGGCCGGCCGGGAGGACAATTCGGCCAGTTCAAGGGACCGCAAGGGATGCCGATGGGGCCGGGCCCGGAGGGACGAGGACCTGAGCCGCGCGTACAGCATATGCAGCAAGCCATCGAGCACCTCCGTGAGGCGGCCAAGAATCTGAGGGCCGCCGGTGTCCATGACCTAGCCGGGAACCTTATCAACGAGGCCGATCGGCTTCAGCGGGAGATTGGCCCGCGTGGGGAGAACGAAGAACTTCACCGCATGGTCGGCAAGCTCAACGAAGAGATGGGCCGGCTCCGCGAGGAAGTCAAGGAACTTCGACGGCGGATCGATGAGCGACGCTGATTCCGGGAGGAGCTCTATTGAGGCCTGCGTTGCTCGTCAGCGCGGGGTGGCCAGGAGGACTCCGAATTCCAGCCGTTTCGGTTCACTCTCCGGGCTGAATCGCGAGCATTGACTGCGCCGGCATCAACAAGAACAGGTAACCGTTCACAGCGCGGGAGCGAAGGGGACAGGTCCGGGGTTTTCGGTCAGGCGGCTGTTGTGATGACGGAGCCTTGCGGCCGAAAAATGGACCCGTCCCCGGCCGGCCTGTGAACGGTTACAGGAACAGTGTGCCAGGACTCAACAAAGAGGATACATGGCGCTGGTGGCCGGTTATTGGTGTCGGGGCTGAGGAGACGCGAGAAACGCCGTGACAAACCGTCCGGTTTCTCGCCCTTATTGGAGTCCATACTGCAATTGGCTGGCTACGGCCGAGCAGGCTTGTTTTTCCGGCCTCCCGAGGGTCAGCCCGGCGCGTGGGCCATGCGGGGCTCCATTGGCATGTCGGGCTCGCGGTTGCGGGCCTGCTGAAAGGGGGGACTATGCTGCGCCGCAGCCTTTCCGACAGGACACGGGACTGGTTACTGTCCGAGATGTCCCAATGGCAAAGCAAAGGGATTCTCACGGGCAAGCAAGCCAGTCAGATCCTCGAGTTGTACGAGACGCCCGCGGAGGTGACCCAGCGTAAGTATTCGCTGGCGATATTTGTCCTCATGGTCCTTTCCTCTTTTCTCGTAGGCTTGGCGGCCCTTTTGCTGATCGGCTACAACTGGGAGGCGATGCCCAAAGGGTTGAAACTGAGCGTGATCTTTGGGGTGATCTTGGGCACATACGGCCTGGCGTTTCACCTCCGCTACCGACGCAAGGCGCGCCTGCTCTCGGAAGCTGTCTTCTTCCTGGCGTGCTTCTTCTATGGATGTGGGATCTGGTTGGTGGCGCAGGTCTTCCACATTCAGAGCCACTATCCCAACGGCTTGTGGCTCTGGGCCCTGGGAGTGCTGCCGTTTGCCCTTTGTCTGGACACGCTCGCGTTGCACGCCCTGTTGGTAAGCCTGTTAGCCACGTGGGTGGGAACCGAAGTATTAGGATTTGGTCTGGCGCTACGGCCTTGGTTTTTCGGACGCTGGTTTGCCCTACCCGGGGCGTGCTACTCGCTGCCACTGCTTGCCCTGCCGGGATTGTTTTGGGCCTACCGCAAACGCGCGCCTGCCACAGTCGCATTGTACGTGCCGCTGCTGGCTTGGTGGGCGATCCTCCAGCCGGTGGCCTGGGGTTGGGAAGTCTACTCGGTTTACTTCGCCGGCACGGCAGGCGCCATCCTTCTGGCCTGCGCCGAGTGTCATCCCACCGGGAGCCCGATGGCGGTTCCCTACCGCTTTTTTGGCGTGCTGACGGCCGGTGGCGTGCTCGTGCCGCTGAGCTTTGCCGATTTCATCAGTGAAATGCTCCGGAGCGGGTCGGTAACCAGCGGTCTCACGTCGACGGCCGTGCTTGTAGTGCTCGCCGGTGTGGCGATCCCGGTAGCCGATCTGGTACGGCAACGAGGACCGGTTACCCGGAATCCGACCGCCTTTTCCGCGGCCGACTTCTTCCGCCGTCAGTGGCTTCCCTTGGGAATAACAGTGCTCATGGCGAGCCTATGCCTTTGGAACGGATTCTTCGGTGCCGCTCATACTCATGCTCGAACCTTCTGGGACCATTGGAACCCGATCGTCCTCTTGCCAACGCTGGCGGCGAATGTCGCTATGGTTGTGTTTGCGGTTTGGCTCATGCGCGTCGGCTTACGCGAAGACCGGGGCTGGCCCTTTACCGCCGGAGTGCTCTACTTCCTATTGTGGGCAGTGCTGCGTTACGTGGATCTTTTTGCCGGCGTGGGTGGAATGCTCGGCGCCTCGTTGATGTTCTTCCTCTGCGGTGCAGGTCTCTTCGGCGTGGCCCGCTTCTGGATGCACCGAAAGGAGTTCTCCAATGCTTGACTCGCCCGGTGTGCCGACTTCCTCGCCCGTTCGGCTGGAGCGGATCATCGATTGGCTCAGGTCCCACGAGCGACTGTTATTGCTCCTGGGTCTCGGATTTCAGATGGTGGTGTTGGTGGGGATGACCGCAAGTCGGGCAATACCTTATTGGACGGGCGATACGGTGTTGCTCCGCGTGATTCCGGTCGATCCCCGCGACATCTTTCGCGGCGACTACGTGATTCTGGGCTATGAGTTCAGCCAGTTGCCGCCCGGCGGCGTTGCAGGACTCGCCCCTCCCAACTCACGACAGGAGGCTATTGAGGCGCGGGGCCGGACGATCTATGTATCGCTCGTGCCTGAGGCCGATGGGGTCCACTACCGGGCGGAGACGTTCAGCCTCACACCACCTCCAAGCGGCAAGTATCTCCGCGGCACGATCCAAATGCAGGGACGCAATCAGCTTGAATTCGGGATCGAGAGCTATTATGTGCAAGAGGGGCAAGGCCGCGCCTACGAAAATGCCATTCGCACGCGACGGCTCTCGGCCGAAGTCTCCATTGCCCCTAGCGGCCAGGCTGTCTTGAAGGGCCTGCGAATCGAGTAACCTCCTGCGCCGGTCCATGGGATCAGCGCCACGGCAATGCCTGCGCGTGGAGTCATATCTCCAGAGAGAACTCTGATGGCCATGGCGAGGATACTGTCAGCCGTCGCACTCGTCGCCACCTGGTTCGGTTCCGCTCCGCCAAGCATGGCACAGCGCCCGTCCGTCGAGTTGACAGGGCATGAGCACGGCGTGAATTCCGTGGCGTTTTCTCCGGACGGGCGACTGCTCGCATCGGCGGGAGGCAACTTCATTGGCCTGCTTCAAGAGCCGCGCCCCGGTGAAGTGATTGTCTGGCTGCGGGCTGACGGGAGTACTCCCCGCATGGTTCTTGATGGCCACAAGGACGGCGTTTCATGCGTGGCGTTCTCACCGACCGGCGGCATGCTGGCCAGCGCTAGTTTCGATTGCACGGTGCATTTATGGGACGTGACCGGGTGGCGACCACTGGGGACGGTCGTCCATTTCGGCGGGGCGGTCATGTCGGTTGCGTTTTCCCCCGATGGGAAGATTCTGGCGACGGGCGGATGGGGCGGCAATTCCAGGCAGTCCGTCCATGAAGCACGATTATGGGACACGCGAACGCATGGCCTGATTGCCACGCTCAAAGGCCATGAGTCAGGCATCGAGTCCGTGGCCTTCTCACCCGATGGAAAAAGGCTAGCAACGGGGAGCATGGATGGCACGGTTCGGCTGTGGGACGTCGCAAGCCACCAGGTAACGACTACGTTGCGAATCCCAGGGGACGCGTGGGTATACTCCGTGGCGTTTTCCCCCGATGGCAGGCTGCTGGCCACCGCCAGTGAGCTGCTTGGAAAGAGAAATTCCGGCTCGATCACGTTATGGCGCAGCGGCGACTGGAAGTCCACCGCCACGCTGACCTCGCCCGGGAGAATCCGCTCCCCGGCTTTCTCTCCCGATGCCAAGACCTTGGCTACATGCGGCGATGGCGGCTCGATCGTGCTTTGGGATGTGGACCGTCGGACGAAGGAGCGAACGATACGAAGCGACGACGACTCGAAGATTAACGCGCTGGCGTTCTCGCCCGACGGGAAGCGATTAGCGTCCGGAAACTCGGGGGGAATCATCCGAATCTGGGACTTGCCGCAGAAACTCCGGACCGGCCCGTAGATCGCAATCGACGGCACGGCCGATTCGCATGCACGCGGAGAGGCACATTTGTCGGCCTTCGCGGCCTTGCAGAGGAGGGAACGAAATGGGCCGAAAAACGTGCCAATCCCCGCTGGCCTGCGAACGGTTCCCTTCGCTATGCTAAAGCAGTGAATGGCCGCATACGTCAAGGAGCGTTGGTGTGGCGAAGCTTTGGACGATACAACCGCTGGCAGTCTGGCGCCAGCTTCAAGCGAAGCGGAGGCTCCATTCCAACGCGAACCACTTCGTCTGCGAGCCGCCGGCGGCATATCGTTGGCTTAGGCGGCAGTTGAAAAGGCGGCTGCCGAACTACTCGGGGCGTCATCTCTGGTGGGCCCACTGCCATAAGCCCGATCTCCGGCAGCACAGGCACTGCTATGCGAGGGCGGAGGAACATGTCCGCATAGAACTCGACGCCGACGTCTTCCCCTCGGTTCGGTTTCCGTGCTGGGCATGGAATCAGGTCTTCTGTCAGGATTATCTGGCCCTTGACCGCCGGGAGTATTCCGACTGGGAAAGGCGGCTTCGGCAGGCGGTGCCCGACGAGGACGTGTGGCCGTTGCCTCAGCCTTGGCGCTGGGAGTTGGAGGCAAGTTGGCAACGGCTTTTCTCTCCGGACTTGCCTGCCTCTAACTGGGACAAGGAGAGCTTGTTCTTCCAGAAACCGCGTAGTGAGGCGGTATTCGAGGTCCTTCGTCTGGACGCCGTGCGAGGGATCACGGTCTTCAAGGGCACATCGTCATGGTTGCAGAAAAACCTGGTGACTCCCCGCGACCGGACCAGGAATCGGAGGGTTCGGTCGGCACTTTCGGCGTAAGGAACGAGGCGGTCTCAACGATTTCGCTATGAAGTCCTGTGGCAAGACCGGGTTCAACCCATCGGAGGAACTGGAGTGAAGACGCTGCACAGAGCCAGCCTTGTTTTGCCTTGTGTCCTGGTGGGGACTGCCATCGGTCTGGCCGCTTCCCCCGAAGCCGTCCCCGGCAAAGGCCCCACCGAGTTTATGGACATCCGCGACTTCGGGGCCGTGGGCGACGGGAAAACGTCCTGCACGGCGGCCATCCAGAAGGCGATTGACCGCTGCGCGGCCCGGGGCGGAGGGACGGTCCGCTTGCCCGCGGGCGTCTGGCTGACCGGCACGGTCTACCTGGAAAGCAACCTCACGCTTGTGCTCGATAAGGGCTGCACGCTTTTGGGCAGCCGCAAGCACGAGGACTACGGCCGGCCCAGGGCTTCGAGCGGGTCCGGCGCCTCACCAGGCTCAGTTCCGTTATCCCGCCGTCCTGGCCGGCTTCGAGCTGGAGAACGTGACGATCCGAGGGGAGGGCACGATCGACGGCCAGGGGGACGCCTTCCGCGACAAGTCCAAGACGCGGCCCAAGAACCTCTACTTTCAGAACTGCCGCAATGTGACGATCGAGGGCGTCCGGCTGCGCAACGCCGGGAGTTGGATGCAGCACTATCGCCACTGCAATGGCCTTGTGATCCGCAAGATCGACGTGTTCAACCACGCGTCCTACAACAACGACGGCCTGAACGTGGACAGTTGCCGCAACGTGCGCATCGAGGACTGCCGGGTCGACTCGGACGACGACGGGATTGTGCTCAAGAGCCTTTCGTCGCGATCCCTGTCGCGGCGTGGTCATCCGCAACTGCACCGTCAGCAGCCACTGCAACGCCATCAAGCTGGGCACCGAGTCGGGCGGAGGGTTCCAGGAAATCGAGGTGACCGGCTGCACGGTCCACTCGCCGCGGAAGAGCCAGAAGATCTACGGCGCCCAGCGGGGACTGGCCGGGATCGCCTTGGAGATCGTCGACGGCGGAAAGCTGGAGAACGTCACCGTCTCTGGCGTTCCGCATCGACGGCGTGACCGCGCCCATCTTCCTGCGATTGGGCAACCGGGCAAGGAGCTACGGACCGGGGGCGCCGAAACCCGGCGTGGGGACATTCCAGAACGTGGTGCTTCGGGACATTACGGCGGAGAACGCCTCGGAGATCGGTTGCTCGATCACCGGCCTGCCAGGCCATCCGATCCGCGACGTGGTGTTGGAGAACGTCCGACTCGATTTCGACGGCGGGGGAAGCAAAGACCAGACGCGCGCCCGGAGGTCCCCGAGAAGCCGGAAAGCTACCCGGAGAGCACGATGTTCGGCCCGCTGCCGGCCTATGGGCTCTATTGCCGGCACGTCGAGGGCCTGACGCTCCGCAACGTCCAGCTTCGCACGCGTCGCCCGGACCTTCGGCACGCGGTGCTTGCCGACGACGTCAAGCGGCTGAAGATCGAGGCCCTGGCAGTGGAGAGCGTGAAGGGCGCCGCGGCGGTGCTCCGTCTGGTGCAAGTGGATGGCGCGGAGATTCGCCGCTGCAAGGCACCCGCGGCGGCCGATCCCTTCTTGCTCTTGGAGGGTAACCGGACTCGGCAGATCGTGCTTGAGGAGAACGACCTGAGCGGGGCCGCAAGGCAAGTGGATTATGGCGAAGGTGCTTCGGCGGCGGGATTGAAGCGATGACCCTGGGCCCGGGCCGATGTTTCGGCTGGGAACGGCAGGGGGACGGGGCGGTTTTCGGCCAGCGCTTTGCCCTGACATCGCGCGAACGGGCCGAGCAATAGACCAGTCCCTGCTCGGCCTGTGAACCGTTACTCGGACGTCGCAACCGGATGCGATGCCATCTTGGATCACGGGTTTCCGAAGCAGACGATTCGGCCATCGGCCGTGGAGATGAGGAGGCGATTGTGTGCGATCGCGATCCCGTCCCAGATCGGTGGCGGGGTGTCGGCCCGGCCCGTGATGCTGCCGTCGTCGAGTGCGACCAGGGAGATTCCTCCGCTGGACGCGGCCACGACGAGCCGGTCGCCGGCCAGGGCTAAGCCGGCGATCTGCCGGTCGCGCGGGGCGTCGGCCAACAGCGCCGCCGACCAACTCGCGTTTTTCGCAAGACGTTCGGCGGGCCAGACGTCTCCCTGCTTCTTGCGGAAATTCTCGGCCACGGCCCAGCCGGTGACCCACTTCATGTTGAATGACTTGACCGACGCGGCGTCGAAGTCGCGGCGGAAGAGGCCCCGGTGGTCGGCCGCGCAGCCGACCAGGGTGTTTTCCCGGAAGACCGCCAGCGGCCGCGGCTGACGCTCGCTACTGGCGTTGAAACGCGGCTCATAACGCGCGGCATAGGTCCAGATTCCGCGCTGCGCCACGACCCCCGGATCGGCATTGCCCAGCGCGCGCGAACGATTCGCTCGCCTTGCTCGTCATCTCGCCCGTCTTCCGGTCGAACCACCAGCGGGACATCGAGAGGCCGTCGCCCTCGCGCTGGAGCAGGTCGAAACCGTCAAACTCGAAGCTATCGCTCGCATAGAAGTTGGTGTGAGACACCGTGTCCAGTCGCGAGAGCCAGCGGATCTGCCCGGTGGCCGGCTGGACGGCGAAGAGCAGGATTCCGCCGTCGGCCAGTGGCTGGCGACCCGCGGCGAAATAGGCCACGTCGTCGATCACGAGCACGCTGCCGGGCACCGGCCACGGCGACTCGACCTGGCCGTAGGCGACGATTTGCTCGTCGGACGGCGCGGCGCGGAGCGCGCCAGACCGGGCGGCCGTCGGCGGCCCGGAGGCAGTAGACCGAGCCGCTCCGCGTGCCGAACAGGCACAGGCCGCGGTAGATGGTCGGGGATGTGTCGACGCGCCCGTCGGCCGTGAAACGCCAACGGACTGCGCCGGTTTCGAGGTCCATGGCGACGACTTCGTGGGCATCGGGCCGGGCGACGAGACGCAAGCCCGGCGGCGGCCACGGGCGCGGTGATTGGGCCGCGGACGAAGGGATTATCGCGCCAGTCTTTGACAATCTCTCCTTCCGGCCACGCGCCCAGGCTCGTACTCCAAAGCATCTTGAGCTGGCTGGGCAGGCGTGCTGCCGTGGCGCCGCTGCGCCAGGCGTCGTGGCGGTAGCAGGGCCAGTCCGCATCGCTCGACGGCTCAGGGGCCGGGGCGTCGCCCGTCTTTTCCAGGCGGAACTCGCGGCGGTCGACGATTTGGGGCACGCGGCTCGTCGGCGACTGCGGCGCTAAGGCGGAGTAGCCGCGGAGCATGGGCCAGCAGACGCAGTGTTTGGGCGAGTTGTAGATCAGCCCGTTCGCCGGGATCCAGCCGAAATCCGGGCTGCAGTTGGCCTTCGTGATCCGGTTGGCGTCGACCCGGCCGGTGGAAAGGTCGGTCAGGTTCATCTCGCCGGAGAACAAAAACCGCGGCGTGGCAACCGGCGGGAAACAGTGGCACAGGCCCGCCGCGTGTTCTTGGCGGACCTCGCCCGTGCGGGGGTCGAGGGCCACGCACTGCAGGTGCTCGAGGATCCAGAGTGCATCGCCGATGAACATCGCCCGAGCCTGTTTGGAGTGGTTCATGCTGGGCACGAACGAGCGGCTCCAGAGGACCTTGCCGTCGCCGGCCGAGGCGACATGGATCGCGTTGCCTTCCTTGGTATCGGCCAGGGTCGAGACCTCAAACACGACCAGGTCCTTGTGGGCTACCAGGCGCCGCACCAGCGGCAGCCAGGGCTCGTCGCTTTTCTGCCATCGGACCTTGCCCGAAACGAGTTCGAGGCAGATCGCTTCGCACTTCTCGCCGCGCCGCGGCTCGCCATGCAGGAAAAAGACTGACTGGTCGCTGGCCACGAGGTAGCGCGCGCCGCGCGCCTCATACTTCCAAAGGAGCCGGCCCGAGGGGAAGTCGAGGGCGCGAATCCCATCCGGCACGACTGCCACGAGCTTATCGCCGACGTGCACGAGCGCGGTTGGCCGACCGGCTTCGGGATAGGCTTGGAGCCGTTTTCCCGTGGTGGTATCCAGGGCCCAGAGTGCCCCGTCGGCAATCGCGAGAAGTCGATCGCCGGCCGCGACCGGACGCATGGCGCTGGACGCGACCCGGTAGCCCGCCCCCTGCCCTGACGATTTCGAAAGGTCTTCGTCCCACAATCGCAAGCCGTTGAACGCGTCGCGTGCGAAGACACCGCCATAGAAATTCCGCCCGCCGGCACTGACCATGGTGCTGATCTCGCCGAGCGGTCCGGCGATCCAGCGGATGCGCCGCGGCGGCCCGACCGCCAGATCGGCCGAGACGGTGTTGCCGTCGGCCGCGTGCCAGGGGTGCGTCCACTGGTCCATCAGCGTCGGCCAGGGCTTGCACCGCGCGCCACCCCGTGGCCGTTTCTCGGGCGTCGACCACCTCGAAGCCCGCGGCGCGAATCGCCTCGTCGTCCATCTCGCCGGCCTCAACGAGCACCATGCCGCCGGGGCAAACCACGCGCACTACTTCGGCAAGCGGGACTGCGGGGCGCAAACACCGTGGACGACCGCCAGGTTGACGAGGTTTTCGGCATAGGGCAGCCGATCGGAGCTGTCCAGGCGGAGGACGGACACCAGCCCGTAAAGCCCCTGCGAGTGGATGTACTGTTGAGCCTTGGCGACGGCCTCCGGGTCGCGATCGAGCGATTGGACGAGAAACCGACCCGTCCGAGCAAGCTGTGCCAGGGATTCAAAGTCGTTGCAGCCGATTTCCACGCATAGGCCACCCGCGGCGCCCAGCGATTGAGCCTGCTGCCACGCCTGAACGCGCGCTGGCTCGGCGGCATCGGCGGCTGCGACGGCGCCGAGGAGCACGGCTGCACACGGGATGAATACGGCGAACGACGAAGCGATTCGGGTCTTCAAGGCAACGTGTACGAACATGGTCCGGTCCTCTCATTTGTTACCGCTATTATGGATGCCGTTGTGGACGGGCGGAAGCGGCGGATCTGAGGCGGTTGGCTTCTGCTCAATTGTTACCACCATTATGGGTGCCGTTGTGGACGGTGCAACCGTTCGAGGCTTTCGGCGGGCGAGAAACCGGGCCGTGCGTTGGTCGCCCTTACTCTACGAGCGGTGCAAGAATTCTTGATGCTGTGGGTCATCATGCAGAAGCGGGCCCGGCACAGCGATCTCAAGCTGACGGCGAGCGCCTGCACTCGGGTCCAGCCAAGGGGTCGGGAGTCTTTATGTTGGTGGTTTGGGCCACGGCCGACCACGGGGACGTAAGGTGGATTGCAGGGGCAGGCGCTTCGCCGTCTCTCTTGCCGCGAGGCCTCGCCCAACGGACAGCCGCGCACCACCGATCGCCGCAACGCCTCCAACTCGGCTTCGGTCTGCGGTCTCTGAACATGCTGGAACCAACGACGCGGCAGTTCCAGGGGCCCGTCGTCCACGAGTCCAACTTGGTTGCCATGCGTTCGTCGCGGCATGACCGGAAACTCCCCTTTCCCTGCGGTTCCGTCAGGATAAAGACTCCCGACCCCGTGACGTCTTCCGCTCTTGTCTCTCTGCCTGGTTTGCGCTCTCCATTGCCAACCGGTGTCCACGAATCATTGCTGTGGGGGACGTTCGAGGGCATATGGTCCCAGGAGCGTTTCCCGGTCGTGTTTCTTGGCGTCTGCAACGGTGAAGAACTTTTGCAGAGTCTCGAAGGGCACGTCGTTCGAAATGAAACCGACTTTGAGGTCGCCGAAGATCACATGGAATCCGCCGGCGTGCTGGCCGCAAATGCCCTTGCCGTCCGGTGCATTGATCGTCTGAGGCATCGTGCGGATATCGAAATCGCCGGGAGCCGGCCAAGGGATGCCGGATGCCCGAACCTCGACAACCAGGATCGCCCCGGGAGGCACTTCGTTGAGACGCATCGGCGGCTCCTTGCCATCCCCAAATGCAGTTCCCGGGCCGGTAATTGCGAATGCGATCGTGTCACGAATCGGTTCATCAGGGGGTGCTTTGCCCCCGGAACAGAAGAAAGAGCCGTATTCGTTCACAACCGCTTGATTGCTGGGCGTATCCCAGGGCTCGCCGAATTGGAGCAATTTGGCTACGCCGATCATTACCGGGAAAAGCTCATCGCGCCAACTGCAAGAATAGGACGATTCGCCTTCGCCTTTCTGAACGGACGAGTTCCCCGACCTCATGTTTCGCGATACGACAGGAGGGGGCAATCGCCCTGTTTTCCAGGGAACACCATCGAACGACAACCCTCCGTCTGCGTCGCGCGGATGGGAACGCTCATACTCGCGCAATGCTTCCCCGTGAGCGTAATAATTCAGCCCCATACTGATATCCCCGAACTTCCGGGTTGTCTCCCGACGGTCGGACCTATCTTTTGCAGAAATAATGTACGGAAGGACCACCACCCCCAGGAATGACAAAATCGCAAACGCACCGAGGTGGCCGAGAACAACGAGGAACTGTTTCGGTCCTCCTCGGAAAGGTGCCGAGGATTGCGGATGATTCGGCACGATCCCCGATTCTGCGGTGCTCTCTTGCATAAAGGCTCCGTAATGCGGGTTCCACTCAGGCGTAACGACCTGAGTTGTTCCCGTCCGCCGAGATGCGTTATTAGGTAGATTGTTTAGACTGTTGCACGCCTTATTGAACGCCAGGGCTGTAGAGCCCAACCGCGAATCCACTGCGGGCCTGTCCCAGGGTGAAATTCCTTGCGTATGCTACCGTTGCCGCGTTCATCCCCGATTGCCCATGCTACCGAGAGCTTTGCACAACGGCGACACCATCTCATTGGCTGCGAAGGGTTCGATACGCTTCGGCGTAGCGCTGGACCTTAAGCTTCAGATCGGATGAGGCTGGGTCGAGGGGCTGTAGCGACGACTTGCCGTATTCGACCAGATTGAAGAGCAGTCTGTCTGCCACAGGATCTTGCCCGAGGTTCTCGGCGATCAACAAGGTCGAGAGGATCATCTTGCCTTTGCCGTGCGGAATCACGGCCAAGTCGACGCCGTGCCACGCCTCGGTGGGCCCGCGGTAGTCGTATTGGATGTCCCATGATATCGATCCGCCCACCGCGGGCTCCTCCAGGCCAAGGAGGGTTTGCCGGGCAGCCACGTTCTGGTAGGCCTGTCCCATCAGTCCACCCGTGGGCAAACCGGCGAAGATCGCGTGCCGTCGCACGTAATGGCCAACGCAGATCCACGTCCCGGCGGCGTTGCGACTGCGCAGGGACCAGGGAAAGACGCCGGTTTCCCGAAGCCAATTGCGGTTCTCCCGCGGTCGTGGCGGCCCGGATAGCCGCAACATGTAGTTCTGCTCGTAATCGCGGTAGATGGACTGGCCGTGCACTTCGACCTGGGCCGGGGGCTTGAGCCAGATCGCGACGCCACCCCGTTTCACGTAGTCGACGAGATACACGAACCGCTCCAAGTCTTGTTCGTTCCAGGCATCCGGCAACGCGACCACGACAGGTCCGCCTATCGGCTGGCCGACTTGGAACCGACGGCAAGCGACGTCGTGCCGTTTGAAAAACGCGGCCAGGGAGTCCTTGAAATCCACCACCGAGACTTCCGCAACGGGCGACTTCAGCTCCGAGTTGCCCAGTACCAAGACCGGATACGTATTCTCGCTCTGCACGCGTCCCTTGGCGGACAAACGCGCGGTAATCGTATACGGGCCAGAGAGTTTCGCGGTCGGCAAAGTCTCCTCGACCAATCGTTGAATGCCGGGGCGGATCTGCACTTCGCGATCGATCTGCCATAGGTTGTGTCCGGCTGGGTCGGTCAAGACCAGGGCTAGACGGCCCTCGGTGTCGCGTGCATCGTTGACTGCCGTCACTCGAAGTGTTGCACCGCGCTCCGCGTAGATATTTTGCGGGGTTGCGCGAACGGCAAGGTAGAGCGGCCGATTCACCTCCTGGGCGGAATAGAACATCTGTTTTGGCTCTCGCCACAGATCGAGCACGCCGGCGCCCAGGACCCAATCGCCATCGGTAAAGGCATGTTCGCAGTATCCCCCGGCGCGAGGATTGAGACGCAATGCCTCGAGTTGCATCTTGTTGCCCGTTGCCTGCAGATGTTGCGTCGCCCGGCAGAGGGCCGCGACGTCGGGAAACAATTCGCGCAGTTGGTGGCGATCCAACAGCGATTCCAGGGAAGCAAGCAATCGCTCATGGTAGCGATAGTCTGGAGTCTTGGGATTGCCTTCTCGGCGATAACGGGCCACGTTCTCGGCCAGGTCGGGAAGCCCTCCGTATCCGACTTCGGAGACAAACACCAGCTTGTCTTCCGCCCCGTAATCGGCCAGACGCTGGTAATCGGCCTGGTTCATGGGCGAGCGAAGATAGATGTGCCGGTCGTCGATGGGCAGCGGCGTCGAGCTATAGGGCAGATAGGCATGGGCACCCCAGGGAGCGCGTGAGCCACCCGATTCATCGATAATCACGCGCGTTGGATCGAGCCGCCGGGCGGCCAACGACACCTTGTGCCTCGGCAGCAGCTCCGACTTGCGAATGATCTCATTGGCCGTCTCCCAGCAAATCAGCGCGGGATGATTACGGTCGCGGTATACCAACTGCTCCATTTCCCGGGTCCACCGCTGCTCCAACTGCGGCGTTTCCGCCGGCCAATAGCCCATGTTCTCGATCGGTGGCGAGCCCATCAGCAGGATGCCCATCTCGTCGGCCAGATCCAGCGTCATGGGGACCGGCGGCATGCGCCAGGGCCGCAGCAGGTTGAAGCCGGCCTCCTTGGCGAGGCGAATCTCCTTGCGTACGATTTCAGGATCGCGAGGATGGGCCAGCGTCGAAGGGTAAAAACCCTCCCAGAAGGCGCCCTTGATGAAGATCCGCTTGCCATTGAGCTGGAAATATCCGTCGCGAATCGTAAACTCGCGCATGCCGAAGCGGGCCGAAACCGCGTCGACAAGTCTCTCGCGTGCCGCGATGGCCACGCGGCACGCATATAGGTGCGGACCCTCGGGCGACCATGCTATGGGGTTGGGAATGGCCACTCTCTCGCTGAGCAGGGTTTCGCCGGGTTGAAGCACCGCGTGCACCGTCTTGCGCGCGATGACTCGATCGGGCTCTGCAGCCGGCGAAACGGTGAAGTCTACCGTCGCATCCAGAGACGCGAGCGAGCAGTTTGCGACCGTGGCATGCGCCAAGGCGGCCTGGTCCGTTAGCCGCGGCTCCACGAACACATCGCGGGTGAAGACCGGATCGGTGGCCACCAACCGCAACGACTGCCAGAATCCCCCCTACATACGCGCCGCGCCGATGCGGCGCTTCGTCGCGCACCAGGACATCCACTTGCTCCCGGACTACCGCAGGACCAACCACGCGCACGGTCAGGCTATTCTCGGCGTCCAACTTCAGCAGTTCCGTCACATCGAACGAAAACGGCGTATACCCCCCCTCGTGGCAGCCGACCGGTTCGCCGTTGAGCCAGACTTCGGCGATATAGTTGACCGCGTCGAACGCGAGTCGCACGTGTTTTCCTTGCCAACGCTTGGGCGCCGTGAAGCGACGGAAATACCAGGCTACTCCCTCATAGTCCTGCTCCACTTCCTCCCAACAGCTCGGCACGGTAATCGCAACCGCCGCTTGCTTGGCCGCGATTGCCGGTTTGTGCCACAAGTCCCGCTTGCCGCAGTTTTCGCGGTCGAACGCAATCTGCCACGGGCCGTCGAGGCTCAACGCCTCGCGGGGATCGGCCGCCGGCGGAGCCGCTGGGGCGCGGACTTCCAAGAAGGCCAATGCGAGAGCGACGACGGGAATCAGATAGCGTGACATAGTCCCTTCCTCGCCAAGGCCCATGCATCCGATGGATCATCGCTCGGGCATCGTGGCCCGCCAACCGGCCCGGAGTTGCTTCAAGAGCGACGTCGCAAGCGGTCGCCCGGCAGGCTGCACGGCCAAGTTGACGGTCTCCAGCGGATCGCTTTGGTAGTCATACAGTTCCAGGGCGAGCGGCCGCTCGGGCTCGCGCTGGTCCATCCACTCGACGAGCCGATAGCGGTCGGTTCGCATGGCGTAGCCCATGACGTGCTCTTCGAATCGTTCAGGCGACCACCGTTGGCCCATTTCCGTGGCGATCTGCCGCTCTTTCGCCTCAATCAGTGTAGCAAACTCGCCTTGGCGCATCTGGGGCGAAGGCGGCAATGCGGCCCATTCGCAAGGCGCCGGGCAAGGAAACTGGCTGAAAACAGCCGTCTTCCAGGGGTGCGCGGGACTTTCCAGCAGCTTTGCGAAGCTGCATCCCTCCAAATGCGGGGGCAGCGGCAGGCCGGCGAGATCGCATAACGTCGGATACATGTCGACCAACTCCACCAGCGCCTCGCTCGATCGGCCGCCGGCCTTCATCTGCGGGCGCTGATCGATCAGCGGCACGCGCAGTCGTGATTTCGAAGTTGGTCGCCTTTCCCCATACGCCGTGTTCACCCAAGTGCCAGCCGTGATCGCCCCAGAGAATGACGATCGTACGCTCCCGGAGTCCCAAACGCTCCAACGCGTCGAGCACCTTGCCGACCTGGGCATCAACGTAGCTGGCACAGGCCAGGTAGCCGTGGATGAAGTGCCGAGCGGTCTTCTCGTCGATCGGCCCGGTTTTCGGTGCGTGGCCATAGGTGCGCAATTCGAAAGAGTCGTGCAGCGCCATGGCCGGCATGCCCTTGGGGGCCGTGGGATTAGGCGCCAACGGAAGCGCCCGTTGGATCGTATAGGTCCCAATAGCGCTTCGGGGCGATGAACGGCAGGTGCGGCTTGTGAAATCCGACGCCGAGGAAGAAGGGCTTGCCCGTATCGCCCTTGAGCTTCTCGAGCAGTTCGATGGCCTCGTTGGCCACACGGCCGTCGAAGATAGGCATCGTCGTCCACGTCGGCGGACTCGGTTACCGGGCCTGCAATGAAGCCTTTGACGGAGCGGCCCCATTTGTCTTCCCTCTCCTTGCGCTGTTGTGCGATCCACTGCCGATTCTCGGGCAACTGGTAGGGCGCCGCCCCACGCGCCCAGGCGGCCCTGGGCACCATGCTCCACGAGTTCTCGAGGTCGACCATGTTCGGGTGGAAGATCTTGCCGACATGGACCGTCTGATACCCGTGCATGCGGAAGTGCTGCGGCAGTGTGATCACTTCCGGGTTCTTATCGCGGAAGTGGGCCTCGTTGTGGATTACGCCGGTCGAATCGGGACGCAGGCCGGTCATCAGGCTCGCGCACGAGGGTCCGCAGATCGCTTGCTGGCAATAGGCGTGATTGAACCGCAAGCCTCGGGCGGCCAGACGATCGATGTGGGGGCTCTTGACGATCGTTTTACCGTAACAGCCCAATTCGGGGCGCAAGTCGTCTACGGCTACGAACAGCACGTTGAGCTTCGCAACGGGCGCCGCCTGCAAATCGCCCGGCAGCCTGCCCGGCCAGAAAGTCAACGACACAGAGACCAGCACGCCAGCCAACCGAACCCATCCGTTCATGTTTTTTCCTTTGCCTGGTGCCACGGCCACCGGCCCTCCATCGCACGCATGTTCTGCTTCGGGATAGTTCTCCGCCCTCCACCGAGTCCCGTAGAAACATGGGGCAACCGGTTTGACGGGCATCGCGTCGTAATCCACCAACGGCGTGTCGCACGTGGCAGAGTTGACCCCATCTTCTGGCCCCCATGTTACCAGTATTCTACTCGGGCAGGTCAAAACTCGGATCATCGGCATCGGGAATGAGCGCATTACGGACACGCGTTTGCGTCGATCTTATTTCCCTGTAGTCTTTCAAGCTTCGTACGCTGTTCCGGGGTAAGCACGTCCAAAACGCCCTTCGTGGCCGCGGCGCCGGCTTCGTCCCACTTTCTCATGAATTCAACGGTCTTCTGTCCGCGCTCTTTAGGATTGAGGCCGCGGAGGACGGGCCGCTCGGCTAGCCGTCTCTCATGCAACTGGTTGAGCAGCGACTGGATCTTCGCACGTTGCTCTTCGGAGACGTCCAACGCCTTGATGATCTCAGGCCGAGCCAAAGCGTCCGGAATTGCGACCTGAAGCTGGATTTGCCTGAGTCGTGCGTTTTGGTTGGGCGTCAGCGTCGCCAATGCCTTGGTCCACAATTCCTTCTGCTTGCTTCTCAGATCGTCATACCATGCTCGAAGCTTGCGCCTCCTTTCTTCAGACTCCTTGGGTGAGAATGGCTGCGATGGGGGAAGAATCTCGCGTGCCTCCGCAATGAAATCCCGCGGCCGCCACGCCTCGGCGGCCTTCGCAATATCCCTTAACTTCCCAATTTGGTCCGCCGTTAGCCCAAGGTCCCTCTGAACCGTTTCCAGCATCACCAATCGAACGCGCGTGAAGTCATCATCCGCCGGAAATACCTCAAGCTGTGGATGACTTGTCTCTTCTACCAGAGGAGGGGATTCTTTGTCCCTCCTCTGTCGGTGGGGTCGCTCTCTGGCATCCCATCGAGGCGAGAAAGGCGGCGACGCCGAGAAGAACTGCAATCCGTCTTCGTGCGATCGTGGTTTGCACGCTTCAGTGCTCCTGTGTGCCCCTCCGTTCATTTCGCGACTGGATGTCCGTGCGTCGACGACATTCGCTTCGGCTCAGTTTATGGAATGACCCGTGGCGGCCTCCGGCGGATCGCGGGGGAAACGGGAGATTCTACTCTAATTGCTGAAGAACCGGAATGACCGCTTGAGAATCGGTGAATCCCGGAAGGTCTGGCATCAGGTGAGCACTGCCCGTAGCTGCATTTCCGTTGCATTAGCGGTCGCCGGCGTATTGGTACATTGATTGAGAAAGACGGCCCCCAGGGAAGCGTTCCGAAACCAAAGGTGCGCACCTCGACAGACACAACCCGGGACCGGGCGCGAGACAGATACGCCCCGAGACGTTATCGCCGGTAGCTCGCCCTCCTTGGGGCGTCAGGCGATCGGCCGCCGGGGCGCGCCGATGACTGGCGGTGTTTGAAGCGCCGATGGACATCAGGCAATTCATCGTCGGGGCGCCGGAGCACGGGGAGCACCTGCCACGCCAGTCGCGCGTTCAGCCGCGCAGCACGGTCTCGATCGCGCAACACGAGCTCACCCGCGCAGCACGGTCTCAATACCGGTCCCCGGAAAAGGCACCGCCCGCGAGCGCTGCACCTGGGCGGCGATTTGGCGGAGATAGGGGTCGGCGTAGGCGAAGAAACGCTTCATGCCGGAACAGAGGTAATTGTGCCCGGGTTGGCCGTCCGGCGACTTGAGGAACCGGTTCTTGGGGCACTCCCCATAGCAGGCAAACAGGTAGGGGCAGCGTTTGCAGTATTCGGTGAGGCCTTGGTGCTTGTTGCCGCCGAACTCCCGCTGGCGGGGCGAGTAAACGACGTCGGCCAGCCGGCAGTCCTCGTCGCGGAGGTTGCCCAGGCGATACTCCGGGTAGACGAATCGATCGCACGAATACAGAGTGCCGTCCTTCTCCATCGTCACCAGCGACCTTCCGCAGACCGCCGCCAGCGTGCATATCTGCGAAGGCTCGTTCATCCACACGCCCACCGAGGATTCAAACCAGTTGACCACGACCTTCCCCAGGCCGTTTTGGAGCCATAACTCGAACGTTCGGCAGAGGAACTCTCCCCAGTCGTCGGGATCGACCGACCAGTCGGTGACCGCCGAATCCGGATGGCCCGGTCGGGCCGCCGGCGTTCCCAGAACGGGCATTCGGGCCGGGTCCCAGCAGCCCGGGGCGACGGCAGAGAAGTCCTTCGGCTCCACGCACGGCAGCCACTGGAGACGGGTGCAGCCCAAATCCTCCGTGAGGAACCGATACACCTCAGCGGGGTGCCGCGCACTCATCGAGTGGACCACGGTCATCGGGCTGAAGGGAACCTCGTACTTCTGGAGAAGCCGGGCCGCCCGGTAGACCTCGTCGAAGGTCGCCGATCCGCCTTTGCCTTTGCGAAACTGGTCGTGCAGGTGCTTGGGGCCGTCGATGCTCAGGCCGACGTAGAAGCGGTGCTCTTTGAGGAACTCGCACCACGCGTCGTCCAAGAGCACGCCGTTGGTCTGCAGGTCATTCTCGACGCGTTTGGTGCCGGCGTACTTCCGCTGCAACTGGACCACTTTCCGGAAGAAGTCCAACCCCAGAAGCGCGGGCTCTCCGCCGTGCCAGTTGAACGTGACCTCCTCGATCTGCTGAGCGGCGATGTACTGGCCAATGAACTCCTCCAGGAGATCGTCGGCGATGCGGTGGGGCACCCCATCAGCCAGCAGACCGTCTTTGTGAAGGTAGTAGCAGTAGGTGCAGCCGAGATTACACTGCGCCCGATCGGCTTTACCACCACGTGGAAAGATCGAGGATGCGCCCGGACGGTTGTGGGGATGGCTGGTCGGTCATCATTGAAGAAGAAAAGGGGGAAGAAGAAAAGGGGCCATCAGTGATTAATGATCCGTTTTGGTGGTCGGCCGGGACCACGAAGGGTGAAGGCAAGCCCCAGACGCTCTGCGGTCTGCCGCAGTGGCGACGCACGTGCGTCACCCCCACCCAGCCCATCCAACGACCCAATGCTGGGTCCATCTTGGGCCGAACCACTAGATGCCCGTCGTTGGGCATCAAGCAGTAGGTCAACAACTCAATCGGGTATCGCTCGAGGCCCTCCGCCAACACGCGATGGAACGCTTCGTAGTCGTCCGCCTTGTGAAACAGCCGCATCCGCCCGTTCCCTCGATTGAGAACGTGGTAAACCATCCCCGCTTCGTTCGCTCGGCCCGCTGGCGGCATGGCAACAAGGTACCACCCCTTGCCCAATTTGTTACTATCAGATGTCCCCTTGTCTGCTTGTCCGCATTACTTCGTCACCTTGGGAAGACAATTCTTCCCCTCCCATGCGATCTTGACCTCTGGAGAAAACACCCAATGCGCCGGGGGGCAAATCGATCCGTGGTAAATGGGACGCCAACAAACAGTGCCGCTATTTCATCCGATATCGGTCCCACGTGTAAAATGCGTGACTGCATGCCTTCTTGCGCTGACCATGAGTCCTTTCCCCTCGCCCCGGGCTTTACCGTTCCGGTGGTCCTCGTATGCCAGATTCCGTCGATGTCGTGCCACAAGCACCATCTCGGATCATCTAAATACCACACCGGATATCCGGAGTTATTGACAACGCTTACCTGTGCTTCTACCGCTTTCTTTCCTTGATCTTCATACCAACAGAACCGATCTATGGTAATCGTCACATCGATAGGAGGTGGCCAGAATAGCCATGCTGCCAACGCGATAAAGAACGCGAGAGGGATGAATAGCAGCATCACAGTCTTGAGTGAAAACTGCAAACGGCAGCGTGGCATTCGAGTACGACATTCCACAATGCGCCTCACCGTGCGAAGGAACATTCAAGTACGGAAGACTCAGAGCACCATCATTCAATAATCTGGTCCGGCTTATACGCGTCCCATGGCGCCGATGGCGCAGCTTCCTTGCAATAGTTATTCGCATATGGCATGTCGGAATCCTCGATTTTGTACCACCCAATCTGCACTCCAGGACCCACGCGTGGTAGAAACTTGGACACTCCCGGAATGCCCACTTTCACTTGAGGTCCTGAAACCATGACCTTTCGTACCTCCTTGAGGTACAAATCCCACTCTAGTGTTTGTGGAAAACGCTTATAGGTCGAATAAGTCACCGTCTTGTTCTCCCACCAGAGACAGATCCCGGAATAAACCGAATACGTCTCGGTGCAAGTGTATTTTACATCCACCATTCTTTCGGCACGGCAACGTATCCACTCCACTGGTGTTGCTCTAATCGGGGCCGGGCTGGTGGAGTGGGTTTTGAAATCGTACGCGATCCCACCGGCAATGGCTGTAGCAAAAGACGGTGCCCTGTAAATCATAACTGGAGGCTGGACTAACTTGCACTCGTTCCCACTTGGGTCTATATGGATGAGCGGCGAGTTGTCTACATATCGATACAGATTCTCATCGCCGGCCAGAAACGCAATGGGGTCCCGCCCGACGAACGACCCCAGATCCGCACTATAGTACCGTGCGCGATAGTAATAGAGGTTGGTCGAGGCGTCAAGCTCGCGGCCGGTATAGAGCGTGGCGTTGCCATAGAGCGAGGAGGTGCGAGTGCTGGACCAGTCGGGCGTGTAGATCGCGGCCTTGCCGTAAGCCGTGTAGGCGTAGCGTTCTACGGTCTGCCAGGTGTCGTTCACTTTGCCCACCAGCGCGGTGACGTTGTAGTTCGCGTCTGAAAGGTAGTAAAGCCGCGAAGCCGGCTGGAGCACGCCGCCTGAGTAGCTATCGCGGAGGACCAAGGCATCGATATAGCGCGGCGACCAGACGTTCTGGTACTTCGGGCTCAAGGACTCGGGGCTCGAAGCCGGCAAGCCTTCGCGCGTCTCCAGCACCTGGTTCTGGCCGCTCAAGTAGTAGTGCGTGGCCTGCTGCGGCACTCCCCCGACATAGTTACTCAATTGCTCGATCCGCCGACCCGCGCCGTCGTAGACGAACCTGGCCACGAGCACGCCGCCGTCGCTGGTTTCCACCAGGTGGTTCCAAGCATCGTACTTCGCGCCCAGGGCATGGTCGGCATCGCCGGTCAGAGGCGCGGGTATCGTCGTCATGTTGCCGGCCGGGTCGTAGACCGGGGTGGCCCAGCCGCCCGTGATCGAGCCGATCTCGTTGGCCGCATTCGCGGTGCGCGCCTGGGAGCTGCCGTCGTCATTGAAGCTTGACCAGTTGCCCAAGCCGTCCAATGTCCAGGACTGGTCGAAGCTGTCGTTGCGGACCGAAGAGACCAGGGCGTCCAGGCCGTTGTACTGGTAGGTCTCGCTCAAGGCGGTGCGCAGTTCGTTCGCGCGGCTGGTGCGGTTGCCGGCTCGGTCATAGGAATAGGTGTATTCGTCGGACGTTTCCGGCGTGGTGCCGTAGTCGGCCCACACCTGGTCCGTCACGCGGCCGAATCGGTCCAGAGGCGCGAGATTGTTGGCCGTGTAGTCGAGCTTCACCTGGGACTCCGCGTAATCCTCGGCGACGATCCTACCCGCGCCCAGATACTTGTAGCTGGCCTGGGTGATCGTGCCATCGCCGATGGTCGCCAGGCGGGACATGATGTCGTCGAAGTAAAGACTCCCGTAGACTAGCTGCGTCCCCGTCTCAACTCTCCGCGAAAGAACGCCACCCATCCACAAACTGACACAACGACAAATGCGACAGCGACCAAAGTTATCGCGTATTTGGCTATGTGCCAGTAGATTCCGAAATCCCAGATCACCCCTTGCTGAGCGGCGATCAATTGCACAATCGACAAAAACAATGCGAGAAAGATGATACTGGCCCCTAGTGCCGCATCCGGTTGATGACTTTCGCGTCCGCCGGGCACAAGTGCTTTCAGTGCTATCAGTTGAGACGTGATTGGGCATCGATTTGGCATAGAAGAAGCCTCCATGTCGGGTTGTTGGTCTAACAACCTTTAGACAAGGAGGCTTCCCAAAATGAATCGCGTACGTGCTCGAACGGTTGCGCCGCCGGAACGGCGCACGTTGAATCGTTGGAAACGGCAGGCGACCAATCAGGTGAACAGCTCTCACGCCAGGATTATTCTTCTCTCCTCCGGAGGCGTAGCCAATCGGGAAATTGCCGAGCGTGTCGATCGCACCTCGCAATGGGTGCGCCAGATCATTCATCGTTTCAATCGGGGGGGAGTGGGAGCCATCGAATGGTATCCGTACTGGCAGGTCCACGACACACCACGTAAGTTCTTTGCCGATGTGGTAGAACAGATCGCCGAGGTGGCGCTTTCCTCCCCGAACAGCCTGATTGGCATGACCCAGTGGTCGCTGACCAAGCTGCGGGAGTATCTTGTCCGCCAAGAGATTCTGGCCCACATCAGCCTCGATTGGCTCCATACCCTCCTGGTGCGATACGGAATTCGCTGGCGGCATACCAAGACGTGGAAGGAATCGAACGATCCCGAGTTTTCGCCGAAATACCGGCGCATTGCTGGCCTGTACCGGCGCCGGCCCGACGGAGGTCGGCGGATCTGCGTGGATGAATTCGGGCCCTTGAACTTGCAGCCGCGGCACGGCCAGTGCCTGGCCATGCCGGGAAAGAAGCGGGTCGAACGCCATCGGGCCACCTACAGCCGCCACGGCGGGGTGCGGCACTTCCTGGCTGCTTACGACCAGGAAACCGGACGTTTGTTTGGTCAGTTCTACGCACACAAAACGTGGCAACAGTGGCTGGCTTTTCTGAAATGGTTGCGTCATCGCTACCGCCCGAACGAGACGCTCCATCTCGTCCTGGATAATTACGGACCGCATCTCACCGAGAACGTCTTGCCGTGGGTCCGGACTCACAATGCCAGACTGTACTTCGTACCCACCAATGCGTCTTGGCTCAACCGCATCGAGAGTCAATTCACGGCAATGCGAAAGTTTGCGTTGGATAACTCAGATTACCGAAGCCACCAAGAACAACAAGACGCCATCGAAAGCTATCTTGCGTGGCGGAACGGCCGTCGCGAGATCGCAATCGAACCATGGCGCTCTCACATACGACACGGATGTCACAATGAGCGCGAACATACATGTGTTACCACCGCGCTATGAACCGCGCGAAACTCGGGAACCGGATGCGGCACTAGAACCAGCGAGAACCAGCGAGACCTTCTACCTGAGAGCGCCCAACCCACGGACACTACCATGAGCAACAGCGAATACACTGCCCCCTCCAGTAGATACCACGGTAACTGGCCAACAAACGGCCACGACGCTGCGAACAACATTGACAGCAATAACCATCCCACCGCCACGCATCGTAGCGGGTGCTTGAGTCGGTTCCTCGGATCGTGTAAGTCTTGATTCACGTGACATGCACTGCATTGCCAGGACGCTCTCCGTTTCCCATTACCATCCATCACGACTTCTTGCAATAGAGCGACGTGGCCGCTTTCGCGGCGTCGCCCATTTTAGCAATATTCCAAATAGTACATGCTGAATACCAAATGCCATCGATCGCGAACATCGCCCCGACAACACCTCCACCCGCTACGGTCTTTATTAATCCTTTAGCGATCAGTCCAGAATTCCAGAATTCCAGAATTCCGGGGACACAATACTCATTTTGGCGTTCTGCGGAGTCCTGACGGGCGGCCTCCTTTCCGAGGCTTTAAAAGGCGACCGACCCTTCGCTCTAAACGTTCGACAAACGTCGCGCTGCCGAGTGGGCGGCCGGTGCGGCCGTGCTCGCGCAGGTGGCGAAGTTCCTCGTCATCCAGGGCAGTGGCGAGCAATCCCTTCCAGTCTTCGACCAATGCCAGCAGCCGGCTGGCTTGGACCAAGCGATCATCATGGCCTGACAGGTGTGCCCTTGCGCTGCTCCAAGGCCACTCGGCGGCATCCGCCGCCAAATTCGCACGGACCGGATTCAATTCCACGTAGCGCGCGGCCGCCAGCAGGTACGGTTCATCCATCACGAACGAAGCGAACCGCCCCTGCCAAAGATAGCCTCGCCACTTTTCCCGGAAGTTGATCCGCCGCGTGTAACGCCGGTGCGCCTCGCCAATACCCCGCCTCAGACTTTGTTCGGTGGATGGAACGGCAATCAGGTGGATGTGATTGGGCATCAGGCAATAGCCCCAAACCTCCACGCCCTCTTCGCGGCACCAGTGGGCCATCAGCTCCAGGTAGGCCGCGTAATCCTCCTCATGAAAGAACGTCTGCTGGCGACGATTGCCACGTTGCGTCACATGGTGAGGCATACCCGGGATCACAAGCCGCGCCAACCTTGCCATGCGCGGAACCCTCTCACAACTAACCCATCTTGTCAATACTGGTATTGTGTCCCCGGATTTCCTTGGACGTGTCAATAATGAGGCTTCAATATCCGGACTCTCCTTCCGCGGCAACAACCAGCGTCAGTGGAGACACGACTTACGACTTCTCGACCTTTCGTGCAATTGCGCTCGTTTACGGTGCTCCGCTTCGTTTTCTCCTCCAACGCGATGTCCCGCGCAATACTCCTTATGTCAACATCGGTTATCGGCATGGCAGTCGAATAGGGGAAGCTTGCCGCTTTCTCCTGTGTCGAAACAAAGATTTCAATCCTACATGCCTTGCCCTGATTCTTGGAGTGCACGTCCAGCTTCGTAACCGTGATTTCTGATCTCGATTTCTCCGTAGTCTCGAAAAATGTAAAGAACGGGCCGTAGGGATAGGAGTGAACCATCTCCATGACGGGACGCTGTGAATCTCGGTCGTCAAACAAGCGGAACACACCATCATTCTCTTTTCGGCGGGAAGGGTATTTCTTCTCGTAGTATGCGCTAATGCGATCCCGGACTACTGTCGCATCCTCGTCAACGGTGACGGTTGTCAAATGACGATAGGTGATGTTTTGTACATGACGATCCTCGCCGGAATCTCCATTGCCAAACCAGGAAGGACCAACGAAACACAAGATCATCAATGGTGTACTCATGTGAGTCATCCTTGGTTGGAACGGCGCCACTACCTGTTTGTTAAAGGGGGCGGGAGTCTCTATTCTTGTTTGGGCCACGGTCGACCACGGGGACGTAAGGTGGATTGCAGGCCCAGGCGCTTCGCCGTCTGCTCCTGCCACGAGGCCTCGCCAAACGGACCGCCGCGCACCACCGATCGCCGCAACGCCTCCAACTCGGCTTCGGTCGGCGGTCTCTCGACGTACTGGAACCAACGACGGGGCAGTTCCCGGGGCCCGTCGTCCACTTTACGGTGCGCTCGAAGTCCCGTGGTTTGCCGAAAATGCGTTTCCGCCCCACGCGCGCGATTCAGCATGTGGTAGGCATCTCCTCAGGTCGAGACTTTGCCATCGTCGTGGCATGACGGGAAACTACCCTTTCCCTCCGTTTCCGCCAAGATAAAGTCACCCGACCCCTTTGTCTTCCCTTCCTGCGGATCACGTCTGCCTGCAATGCTCATCTCCCGGTGACAACACTGGTAGCTATCCGCAGTACCACCAGTATGCTCGCGAGAGCAAAGTGAGTCCATGCAAGGCGTTTGGCGATTCTCTTAGCACGGCTGCGATAGGACCAGAGCACGAGAACTGCATACACAGGAAACTGACCCAATGCGACTGTGCCAAATACGAGTACTGCCGGGGCTTGACCAATAATCAAGGCTGGAATCGCCGCGATTAGCGCCCAGGGATACAAGATCGCAAGATGAAGTAGGACTCCATCTCCGCCTGCGGTCGCTGCAATGGAAGCGCCAAATGTAATCAGGGAGGCAATGATTGTAGCTCCCATCGTCCAGACAATCGTCTTCGTCGCGTGACGATCGCCATATCTGGGTATGTCAATGGTACCCATTGTTACTATCTCCCTTTCCTCGCCCACGGGCCATCTTGGGAGCGTACGCAGTTTTTCTTCCACTCTGTGACCATATATACTGTCAATTCGTTCGCGTTCTCCCACTCCAAATCGTGTTTATTCGCGTCATCGGGGTTGTCCCCCGCTAATCCGAAAGTGACTGGACAAACAGCCGAACTCAAAACATGGCCCAAGGTATTTGGCCAGTCGTAGCCCTGTCCATAATGTGAGAAATGGTCCTGAAGGCGATGCAATGCCCTCTGGAAAGCATCGGCGTCGCAGGCGTCAATAGCCGCGAAGGCATCTTCCGCTGAGTATTGATATGGTCTGAAGTGTCGTTTGGGATCGCGGTATGGCCCCGTCTTGCCGTAGTCTTCGGCGGTATAATCGAAGATGTCACCCCCGCAGAAATCACTGTGTCCTTTGACACACCTGCTCAACGCACTTGCTTTTTCCGATTTCAATCCGCGAATCCTGTTCTGAAGTGCCGCGATATCGTAAGCTGCTGAGCTGTAATACTTGCCAGGATCTGGTGGAGCAGGGTTTCTTCTGTAGCGTTCCTGCGCCTCTCGCAGTTGTTCTTCGGCACTCCGAATCTTGCGATCGTGGTCCTCGCTTACCTTGCGACATCCGTCCCCCCACAATCCCGAGGGATCAGTCGCATTGGTCGGCTCATTCCCTACATATCGATACAGGTTCTCATCGCCGGCTACAAACCCAAGAGGATCTCGCCCGACGAACGATCCCAAATCGGCACTATAGTACCGGGCGCGATAGTAATAGAGGCTGGTCGAGGCGTCAAGCTCGCGGCCGGTATAGAGCGTGGCGTTGCCATAGAGCGAGGAGGTGCGAGTGCTCGACCAGTCGGGTGTGTAGATCGTGGCCTTGCCGTAAGCCGTGTAGGCGTAGCGTTCTACGGTCTGCCAGGTGTCGTTCACTTTGCCCACCAGCGCGGTGACGTTGTAGTTCGCGTCTGAAAGGTAGTAAAGCCGCGAAGCCGGCTGGAGCACGCCATCTGAGTAGCTGTCGCGAAGAACCAGGGCATCGACGTAGCGCGGCGACCAGACGTTCTGGTACTTCGGGCTCAAGGACTCGGGGCTCGAAGCCGGCGAACCCTCGCGGGTCTCCAGCACCTGGTTCTGGCCGCTCAAGTAGTAGTGCGTGGACTGCTGCGGGACGCCCTCGACATAGCTGGTGAGCGACTCGATCCGCCGGCCGGTGCCGTCGTAGACGAACTTGGCCAGGAGCACCCCGCCCTCATGCCTTCAGAAGGACTTCTCCGGTGGATTGCCTCTCAGTTTCGCTCATCCTTCCTTTGAGCACGCGGTCGTTTTTCGGCCTCGCTGCCTTGCGGCACACCCAACTTCTCCGAGGGCTGGTCGGCCAATGGAAAGTCCTCGTTCACAAGCCCCTTCTTCGTCCATGTGAATCGCTTGGCTCCCTCGATCGTGACGACGAAGAATTCTGTATCTTTGGCACGGCGGAAGCAGAGCTTCAGGTCGTCGTCGGAGCAAACGACGAGTTGGATGTCCTTGGCGTCGACGGACACAGGGTCGATGATCTCCGGACCACCGAGGGCCCACCCGATTCCCTTTGGAACCTCCACTTTGAGTTCCGGGAATCGGCCGGCGTTTTTCCAGTCCTCCACGACGGCGGCATAGTTGGCGAGGAACGACTCATACATGATCACCGGCGGCGGCACCACCGGCTCCCCGAGGAACGACGGAGGACGATCATTACTGGGCACCTTCGCCGCGGCGGGTGGTTCCACCCAATGCTCGTTGTACTTCAGCCCGATGTGCTGAATCTTCCACTGGACGTCCCGGTTGTAGACGAAGAGGTGGAACCCATTGATTTCGGTGGCGATTTCCTTCCCTTGGTCGTCGACGTCGAACCGGACTACCTTCGGATCGTAGCGGCGCAGTTCTGCGTAGACGCGGCGTAGCGCTGCGATCATGCGGGGCGGCACGTTCTTGATCTCCAAGCATTCAAACCCGGCATAGCCGCCGAAGTCGCCCGAGAGGGGAACGGTGGAGTAGTTCAGCTTGGCAGTGCCTCCCTTTGCCGGGAGCTGCTGGAGGACAAGTTCCGTCAGTTTTGCATGGAAGAACGCATCGCCAGGCATGAATTCAATGATTGCCGCGGCAGTCTCCGGGACAACGAATCCCAAGAAGCACAACATCACGATCGTCACGGAGAGGAGCCGCGTAGAGCCGGTCCCAGAGTCGTCTGCCGCCCTGAAATCCTCCCGCCGCATAGGGCCACTGCGGTAGTTTTCGGACAGGCTCTTGGTCGCATGTGCGCACACGTGTGTCATGTCCGCCTCCCTATCGTGACCTTCTTTCCGCAGAGTCCCGCGTATGCTTTTGTGTGCTTCTTACCCACCTGCTTACCTTCCCATACCCCACGTTCAATCAAATCAACCGCCATCATACACTTCTCCGGGGGAATAATCACGCCGGGTTCGTTCTTCTTTCCGAGGATAGTCCGCTTCAATCATTTTCACAACGTTATAGTTGTGCCCGCCATAAATCGTGAACTTACTTCCTTCAGGGACACGGCAGAAAGCAGCAACCGAAGGCTCAGGTGGAAGACTTTGTCAGGAGAACAACCATGACGAGGACGAGCTATTGGCGGCCGACCATCCACTTCTGGCCTCGTGCCGTAGAGGCGGGCGTCCAGCCCGTCGTTTCCCACGGCTTCGAGGGTGGTGAGCAGTTCCACCGTCCCCATAGCCTCGACTTCGAGTTCGCTCCTAGCCGAGAGGAATTCGTCGAGATCGTGAACCAGGTGCCGTGGATGCAGGCGGCATGGAGCAAGCTCCTACCTCTTCTCGGAAAGAATTCTTGGCCGACGGTCGGCAACTGCCACAAGTCAGCGGCGGTGGACCTCCAAGATGAACAGCGCCGCTTTGTCGGCCGCCTCGAAGTCTGCCGGGAAGAGCGGTCGGTCAATCAGGGATACACAGCCCCCTTCATCAGCACCGAGGCTTGCCGAGCGGTTGCTCGGCACTTGCGCCGCCGCACGGAAGCTGCTGAGTAGCTCGGCACCAATCGGTACGTCCTGATGGAGCGTGTCGCCAGAATTCCGAACTGGACCGAAGAAACGGTCATCGCCGAGATGCGGTCGATGCTGATGGAGGGCGGGTTTCTCAAGGCACGGAAGGCAGGGTAGCCGGGAATCCAGGGGACACCCAGAAGCAGTGCTGTCCCTCCTTCATCTCCATAGGAGAACAGAACAGGGAAAACGGCGGGCAGTTCTGGGGATGCACGATGTACCGCATTACGAGCTGTAAGGGCAGGCGGCAGGATGTTTCTCGGTCGGATAACCGGACGACACCGACTGTAATGGTGTGATCCACTTCGTTTCCCAAACGGGAGCTACTTCCCGATCAACAGAACTTCGACGGAATCACCGGTCTTTTCAACCCGTCTTGGATTGTCGAAGGGCTGGAACGCTGGGTTGTGGGTGCGAAGCGATCCCTTTGGCAAGTAATCCCATCGAATTGTTGCCGGGTAGTCGATCTTGATTGGTCGAATCTCTTCTCGCTTGGCCAGGGCCTCTTTGGTCCTCTGTGTGATTAGGCGGCGAGATTCTTCCAACGGCACCAGATCGGCGCTTTGCGGCCCCGTTCCCTTCTTGGTCTGGCAGGTGACAACCCCTGGAAGCCATGAGCGGGCCTCCGCACACGCCTTGTCATCCCCCGAAACCATGACCACCGGGACTTTGTGTTCTGCTGCAATCGCCGCATCGACACCGATCTCGCCAACTTCCCGCCCGTTCAACCACATCCCCTGGATCGAGGCGGAAGAATAGGAATGGGCAAGGGTGCCGCCCGGCGTCAGGGCCTTGGCGTGATACCCCAGCAAGATCATCGCAGCAGAGCCCTCGATATCCTTGAATCGCTTCCCCGGCGTTGCGCCTTGTATCAGCTTCGCACGTCGGTCAATCACTTGGGGATTCACGTTGCGGCCACCTCCATGATGATCCCGTACCACGACTTCCGTTGCCCCTGCGGCAAAGCACCCCTCAATGCAAGCGTTCATGTCGCCGGCCATCAGTTGCTTGCCCTCCTCGGCGGCAACCTGCTTGCTGGACGTAATCCCGCTGCATCCTTCCATGTCGGTCGATACGTAGACCTTGAACGCCTGAGCGACAGCGGGATGCCCGAGGTACAGGGCCACGAAAGCACTGAGCAGCAAAAAGGTTTTCTGGCGAAGACTCATCAGCACCCATCCTTTCACTTCGCACGCCGCAACATCTTTCGGGCGGAACGCCTCGACAACCTTATACCGTAATCGTACCCGGTAGCGTACTTATATCGATTGTGGCTGTCAACTTTGTCTTCTGGGCAGAAGTCCTCGCCAATGGACAATGCTTGCTGGCTCTAGCAGCCCGTTGAAAAACTCGAGTTTCTTTGGTGCGGCTGCCGGTCAGGCCGCCGTCGCGTAGGCGACGTCGAACGAGTCGGAGTGTGACCGATCGGGCCGACGCCGCCGCAGGAAGCCCTTGATGTGAATCCACACAAGCCACACAAGAAAAACAAGGCCGTACCCGGCCTGCAACCCGCGAGGAGTCCCGATGCCGAACAACTTGCGCAGCACCAGTCCCAGGTTGCGGGCCACACCTGCAATCAGGTAACGCTTCTGCACCTTCTCGATCCCGCACAGCCAACTGCGACGCGCACCGCCCGTGTCGCAGATGTGGGCAAAGCTCCGCTCGACCCGTTCGCTTCGCAGTCGTTGCAGGCGTTTGCTCCGCGCTCGGCGGGCCCGTCGGCGGTTGTTGAAGAAGGCTCGTCGCGCGGCCGCCGACACGTTCTTCCATTTGCGCTTCCCCTTCTGCTGCCGCTCGGGGACGTACGTACGGATGTTCAGAGAGTCGGCCAGTTCCAGAGTCTCGGTGGCGTGGTAGCCTTTGTCCGCGACCGCTTCTTCGATCTCCGTATCCATGCCAGCTTCCGACAGGTTCGTCCGGGCTTCGACCACGCTATCGACCAGCGTGTCGGCGTCCCCTTCGTTGGCGTGGCGAATCGAGGCCGCCAGTACCAGTTCCGTCTCCAAGTCCACGACGTGCTCCGCCTTGTAAGCCAGATGCGTGCGCCCGTCCTTCATCTTCGCAATCCGGCTGTCCGGATCGGTCGGCGACATCCACTCATCGTTCGACACCCGTTTGTTCTTCCGCTTCCGATCGAAGCGGCGGAGGTCTTCATCCGTAGGGTTTTCGACACCTTCCTGTTCTTGCATCAAACGCCGAAGATAGTCGTTCCAATCCTCGCCCGTATCGCGGCGGACGATCGTCTTCATCGCCGCGTTGGCCTCCAGCGTGGTGGCGTCCACCGCGACCGTCTTGCCTCGCAACAGTCCTTTCTTCGCGGCCAACTTCAGCACCCATTGAAATACCGAGGCGTGGATCTCAAGGGGCAACCGGTCCCGGACTCGCGTCAGGCTGGAATGGTCGGCTGTTTCCTCGGTCAGCGGGATGCCCAAAAAAGCCCGCAGCGAAAGACTGTCGCCACAACGCCAAGCAATCCCCCGCTGCGATCCGATTCCCTCGAAGTATCCCACCAGCAGCATCCGGAAGTAGATACCCGGTGGAATCGAGGGGCGGCCCAGGTGATTATGATAATACGGACGGCACTTCTGTTCGACCCAACGATCAAAACCCGCCTCGGCGAGAATCTCGTTGAGCTTTCGATAAAAGACGTGCCCTTCGGACTTCGGCAGCTCGGTGGTCGCTACCCACAGCTCCTGCTGCTGGCTTCGCCGCTTTCCCAACGCCATCGCCCTTACCTCCTGCGTCGCACGATGGCCATAATATATCTTTGCTCTAGGACTTTTTCAACGGGCTGCTAGGACGGCCTGTGGCGGATCGGAGCGGCTCTCCAGGGGACACCGAACAGCAGGGCAGCGCTGATGTGGTTGTGTTCCGTAAGTGCCTGATCGTCCTCTTCCCTGAATCTCCAGCCGACCTTCAGGGCTGGTACGGCGATCGCTACGAGCATGTCGGCCAACACGGAACCGCCGACTACTTCAGCGTGATCCGGGCAACCGCGCCGGTCGTCCCAGGGAGTATGCCGAACTCGCCGAGGAACTTCGGCGGATCGGCCACGACATGAGGCCGATCAAGAAGGCATCCTGGCGGCATCACGAAAGACGGTGGGAGATGGCGAGGAACTCTGCTACTTCTTCGCTTTGACGAAACTGAAAATGTAGTCCATCACTTCCTTGTATTCGGCGGAGTCGAGGTCATTGGTCATCAAGCTGAAGCCCAGTGCGCTATCCGGCGACAGGCGAACCATTCCCCGTGTGATGTACTTGAACTCCCCGGCCGGAACCTCCTTCTGGTCCGCCAACTCTTTGTCGGTGAGAACGGTCGAGTAGCCGTACCACCCTTTGACCTTCAGACGCTTGATCTCGACCTTCTTTTCCACCGAGCCCGACAGATACTTCTTTGATGATGAGCGGACACTCGCTTCCATTTTCTCGGGCGAATCGAACTGGGCAAGGTCAGGCGTGTCGCATTTGAAATAGAGCATCAGACTGAACGCCTTGCCGTCCTTCGGCGAGACCTTCACGTCCGCAAACCTCAGCGTCAGCTTCTTCTCGACAGCGACATTCCACTTGGCAGATTCCTTCACAATGAAATGATCCTCCAGGCTCATCTGGAGGCGGTCCTTTGCCTGCCCAAAGGAAAGCGACGGAAAGAAGAGGGCAACTACCAATATCAGAGCGGTCGTTCTCACGGCAGTTCCTCTCTGTTGAAACTTCTCGGTTCGGCCGATTCCCAGTGCAGCATCGCCGCTGGCTTCAAAGATCCCAATCCAGTATGGCTGAGCTTAGTCGGAGCAGGGGCCGAGGTCAAGCGGGCTTCGTCATCTCGGCGGACACCGAGTATCGCAGCGTACCGATCAAGACCTCTTGCGGAGAAGGCATTATGACGAACGGGAAACTGAAGTTCTCTCTCGGCCAGTTGCTCGCCACCCCCGGAGCCCTCCAAGCCTTGGAAGAGAGCGGCCAGACACCCGACTTCTTCCTGGAGAAACACCTTGGTGGCGATTGGGGCGAGGTCTGTGAGGAAGACAAGATGGCAAACGATCGCGCTCTGATCGATGGTAGCCGCCTGCTCAGCGCATATACGACGCTCAAGGGCGTCAAGATTTGGGTTATCACCGAGGCGGCCGACGACAGCAGACACCGTGCGGCCACTACATGCCTTCGACCCTGCGAGTATTAGCTGACTCCAAGGGACACCTGAGAGGCCGGTGACGACAACAACTCCGGCCTGCAAGGAAACGACAATGAGGGAAGCCCACTCGTACTTCGCCCGCTATTGGTCCACCGATAACCGCACTTTAATCGGAGGCGTCCTGCAAGGGCAGACCGGTCGGTTTGAGCGGCGTGAAGATGCGGAAACCCGCCTGCAACAGACCCTCGAATTGAACGGGGTGCACTGTGAGGGCGAAGTCGCAGAAAGCCACCTCTACCCCGAGGTTCTCATCCATTGCGGCGCCATGCCCCAAGCGATCGGAGGCAAGTGGTTCGGTTGCGGCAAGGTGCTCACCGTCGCCGACGCCGAGGCAAGGTCGGCCTGCGGTAAGAGCATCATGGGGCTGCTAAGTTGGCAGCCCCCTTCCCGAGACAAGTGCCGTAGAAGGGAGATCATCATGACTATGTTCGAGATTGAGCAATACGAGCTTCACGCAATGAAATACCGGGTCGAGGCCGAGAGTGAGGCCCAAGCCATTGCAGGGCTGTTTGACGGTGAGGCCGAGCCGGTTGAGCAGAGCCAAGACTACATCGAGATCGCCGAGGACCACGGCCTGCCCGTTGACGAGCATCGGGAGCTTGCCGACCGGCTTCGGGCGCTGGGTGTGCCGGTGGGCGAGGCGGTGATCCCGTCGATCAGGAGCATCGAGCGAGTCGAGGAATGACGGACACCGCATAGAGAGGGGCACACGGCCACGGATGGCCTATTTCGCATAATCGGTGGATCACGAATAACCAAGGGGTTTCGACCGCATGATCGGCGATGAAAGGGGCGAAAACGGCCCGAAGTGCGCATCACAAAACAGAAAGGCGAAATCGCTGAAGGCGAAACTCGTCGCCCGGATTGCCAAACTGGTCAGGCAGACCGGCCTGAACTACGAGGGCTGGCGGTACGTCTCTCGCCACGTGCGACGGATTTGCGACCTGCGACCAGCCAAGAAAGGACGCAGGTTGCCCAAGGTATTGAATTCGGACGAGTTCCGCCGTTTCTACACAGTCGTGGATCGGGCTGAGGACGTGCAGCACGCCCTGATGCTGAGGCTCTTGTTCTACACTGCCGTCCGGGTGAGCGAGCTATGCCGGATTGAGGTCGCCGACGTGGATCTCGAAGCCTGCAAGATCAGGGTCAATCAGGGCAAGGGTAGCAAGGACAGGTATGTCTTGTTCGGCAAGACCTTCGCCACGGCCCTGCGAACTCACATCGCCGCCCATCCCCACAACCGCTACCTCTTCCAGACGAAACGGGCCACGAAGTTCTCGACCAGGAGAGTGCAGCAGATCGTCAAGCACTACGCCGAGGAGGCCGGGGTGCAGGCCACGCCGCACACCTTCCGGCATCAGGCGATCACATGGCTGACTCGCCACTCGGGAATGGCCGACGCTGAGTTGCAGTTGATCACCGGCCATGCTCGAAGGGAGACCTTGGCTGTGTACCAGCACGTCGTCCTCGACGGCGACCTGGAAAGGAAATACCAGGACAGCATGAAGGTCGTCGAGCTGTAATGCTGCCTGCAATCGAGGCGACGGGTGAGACGGACTTTGCCCGTCGCCTTCGAGGACCGAGCCGAATGACCAAAACGAGATGGTTGTTACATTTCTCCCAATGAAACAACTCTGATGAAAAAAGTGGGACACCGAAGGGCCGGGTCGCCCTGTATACCGCTAAGGCCCGTTCCTTTTCTTCTTACTCGGAACACCCTGTTATGGGACCGGGGGCTCAAACGCCCAAAAGAAGCGGCGATCTCAAAAAAACGGCGCCGCGGTTTTTCGCTGGGAACGATAGCGACTCATCCTGGCCGTGAGCACATTTCCGCAGCCGGGTCTTGCTGCAAAAGCTGTAATTCCCGCTTCCACACGGTTGCCAAGGGAACTTGAATCCCCTTCTCGGGATGCCTCTCCCGTATCCATATCGCCAGCGCAGGGAAGAAAGCCAACGGCGGGACGGCACCTTCCGGTCTTAACCTGCCTTTCGGATCAGAGACTCCTTTTCCTGCCGTGACATGGCCTTGATCGCCGCTTCTCGTTTCAGGGCGAGGCTTTGACTGGCCTGGGGCTCCTGGTAAACGAGTGCGACGGGAAGGCGGCTCCGAGTGTAGCGGGAGGCAGTTCCCCCATTGTGCTGCTCGCATCGACGGGCAACGTCCTTGGTGATCCCCGTGTACAGCGACCCATCACGGCATCGAACGAGATAGACGAACCACTTGCTACGAGACCTTTTCGGCATTCCCTTGCCTCGCTACCTTCGATTGTTCGGAACTTGGACTAGAACGTCAGCACCTTCCACGGGCCTTTCAGTCTCTCGGTGAGCGGCTGGCCCATCCCTTTCACGTCGATGTCGAGTTTCTTCAGGTTGTCCACGACGCCGTAGTTCTGGGCGCAGACCACGCAGGCTTCGACCACGACGCCGCTCTTCTGCATGGCCTTGATTTCCCTCTGTAGTTCCTTGTCCTCCGCCAGCAGTTTGGCGGACGGCCCCCAGACCACGAGATGGACGACATCAAACCAGCCCTTTCGTTTTGCGGTGTGGGTGTACATGAAGGCAGACATTCTTCGCCACGCCTGGGTCGCCGCTCGACCAGACCACGCAGAGACGTGATGGGGCTTCACGCTCGTCTGCGGCCGAAGGGACTGACCACCGCCCAAGGCCAGCCATGACCAGCAACACGCAGACTCCCGTGAGCACTGCAATCGAAATCGTTTTCCGCATTTCTCTTCTCCTTGGTTCTAATCCGACAGGCTCTCGCCATTCTACGAACCGTCCCTCGTCGCCGTCAGCTTGGCAACCTGTCCTCCCGGTCTGCGGACGGCCTGATGGCCACCTGACGCAATTCCCGGTAGAATGGCGGCGTGCCGTGGAAACTCACGTCGTCACCCGGATGAGTTTACGTGATCAAAACCCTCGTCTTCGACGCCTACGGAACGCTGTTCGATGTCCGCTCCGTCCTGGGACGGTGCGAGGAGGTCTTCCCCGGCCACGGCTCTGACCTCACGACCCTCTGGCGGTCGAAGCAACTCCAGTATACATGGCTGCGATCCTTGATGGGCCGGTACGAGGACTTCTGGCAGATCACCCGAGACGGGCTGGTGTTTGCCTGCTGGTCCCTCGGCTTGGAAACTACGCAAGAGCAGATCGACTACCTGATGCAGGCGTACCTGAGCTTGAGCCCGTTCCCCGAAGTCGCCGCTGCCCTGGATGTCCTGAGCAGCATCCCCTGTTCGATCCTCTCCAACGGCACGCCAACGATGCTGGAAAGCGCCGTGCAAAGCGCCGGGTTCGAGGGCAGGTTCCAGCACATCTTGAGCGTAGACGAAGTGCGGACCTACAAACCGCATCCGGTGGTCTATCAGTTGGCCGAGAAACATCTCGGAATCCAGCGAGACCAAATCGGCTTCGTGTCCTCAAACTGCTGGGACATGTCGGGCGGAAAGGCGTTCGGATTCCGGGCGTACTGGCACAATCGGGAAGAGATACCGTTGGAGATGCTTGGGTTTCAGCCGGATGGGATCGTCCACACGGCAATGGAACTCACGTCTGTGTTGACGTGAACGTCACCTCTACCGACGTAAGCCGTTTCCCTGGATATCCGCCCTTTCCGGTCCGATCCCCAATAGCATCACCCCGGCCAGCATGGCAAGAGCCGCACCAACTCCAAAGGCCGTCAAGGCACCGAACGCTTGGTAAAGGCCACCAAAGAGGAGGCTGGCAGGAAGCGTGCCAATCCCGACCGCTGCGTTGAACCAACCATAGGCCAATCCTCGCTGCTCCCGTCCCACCAAGTTCGCAACGAGCGTCTTTTCGGCTGGCTCGGTGAAGGCGTAAAAGGCCGCATAGCCGACAAAGAGCAGCCATACATGCCACGGGGACGAGGCCACGGCGAAGCCGAGATAGATTGCAGCATAGAAAGCCCAACCGCCGAGGATCATCGGCCGGGAACCGATCCGGTCCACGACACGACCGGCGATCAGATTCCCGCCGCTCTTGAGAACATGGAACACGCACCAGAGGATCGGCAGCAGCGCCGTATCAACACCCAGTTCACCGGCACGCACCAAGAGGAAGGCATCACTGGAGTTTCCCAGGGTGAAGACCACCAGGACCAGCAGGTATCTTCGAAAGTCTTTTCCAAAGGGTTGCAGCGTCCAGATCATCTTCTGTCCGGTAGCCGCCTTCCGGGCGGGTTCCCGAAGCCCGAGCGCCAGGAGCAGAACGACCAGTAGGCCGGGGACCACGGCCAGCAGGAACAGCGTGCGGTACTGGTCTGGATGAAGCCAGAGGTAGATCGCAGCTAGGATCGGACCAACCGCCGCTCCCAGGTGATCCATCGCCCGGTTGAAGCCAAAGGCCCGCCCCCGCATCTCCGAGGCGACGGAATCGGCGATGAGGGCGTCTCGGGGCGAGTTACGGGTGCCCTTGCCGATCCGATCTGCCAGCCGGATCGCAAGTAGCTGCCAAGGTGCGATGATGAACCCGATCAAGGGCCGGGTGACGGCGGCCAGGGCATATCCCAGTAGCACTAGTCCCTTGCGTGATCCGATCCGGTCAGACCAGCCCCCGGACCACAGCTTAACGACGCTGGACGCCGAATCGACGATCCCCTCGATGACGCCTAGCGAGAAGCGATTTCCGCCCAGCACGGTCAGAAGGAATTGCGGCAACAGCGGGAAGATCATCTCGCTGGCCACGTCGTTGAGGAAGCTCACCCATCCCAGCACCTTGACGTTGCGAGGGAGAGGAAGCGTCTGGTGGCGTTCCGGCGACTCAGCGGCCTGCATGTCGGGACGATTGTCTTTCCTTGCTCCCCTTGTCCGACCGCAGCTTGCTCTTCTCCATCTTCTTCCGCAGGTGGGCAAACTTCGTGGCCGGTTTGCGCACGGTGCCCCGCCTTTCACCCATTGCACTTCCTCCCGTTACCCAAGCTGCCGTCCACACCGGCGATCATCCCAGCATAGCAAGGGCAGAGCGTGGCAACCAGCCAGCGTGGATGAGTCATGTTTCCAATCGGCTCGTCATGCGGGCTTCCTTGCTATGACGATCTCCGAAGGCAGGAGACCCCGGATGAACTCCCGTTTGACCTCGTAGAACCCGGCATCCTGAACGAACGACTCAATCATGACGGGGCGGCAGCTTCCCAGCAGGTAGGCTGCCCAGCTTCGAGGCACCGCTTGGTAGAGCCTTTCCCACCAAGTGTGATCCTTGCCGTCCTCCTTTACCCGTGTTGACGAGAACCAGTCTCCAGAGGTCGTAGACCCGACAAGCCTGCTCGGGCGTTGCGACCGTTTCGATGATATCGGGTCGCTGGGCCATAGCCATTACACGGTCCGTTTGGCGGCCTCCACGGAGTAGGTAGGGTCAGCTTCGCTCCACTTCACGTCGCCGGATGGGCCGTAGATCGCCGGAACGTGCTGACCGGCCAGACGCAGCCATGTCTGCACCTGGGTTCGATGATGGCAGGTGTGCAGCACACGTCGCCAGAAGATCCAGATCCGCTCACGTTGTAGCCCGCCGAAAAACGGCATCGGCGTCAGCCACCACTGCTCGGTCGCTATTGCCAACGGAAGCAATCGCTGCTTCGCCAACCGAACGTACTTCTCGATGTAGGCTTGCACGGGTGGCTTTTCGTCAGCAGGAAGCAATCCCTCAACGGGTGGCTCCTGGGTGCCAACGAACTGGGCGAAGAACCTTCGCTCCGAGAGGATTTGGTGGACCATGATAGTCCTGATAGTGTTGGTCTTTTCGTGCGGCCTGAAGTCCAGGAAGCCTTCGGGCACCGCCCTCCACATACTGGCGGTCTTGTTCGTTTCGCTGGCGTAAGTCGTGACGAGATGCTGGAAGAGCCGATTCGTGGCCTGCGGGACTTCATCATCCGGGATCGCAACAAATTCGTACTGCATCACGTTCTTGCCTCCCAACAACTCACCGCTTGGCCCCGTGCTCATGCAGCCATTCGACAAGGCGATCCAGATCGACACGGTTGAACCCGACCTTGTTCTCGTCCCGCCACGCCTTGTACAAATCGAACAGTTCGTCCAACTGCTCGGGATCGTACTCGTCCAGGTACTCGTCGAACGCTTTGGCGAGCCGGTCGTGCCAACCGTCCGGGAACTTGGCTTCGACCTCGGCATCGTAGTCTTCGGAATCGTGAACTTCCCCACCCACAACGCTCTGCTTCAGCCGCTTCCCCTTGCCTGGAATGACCATGAACTCCTGGCCGCCGAATTCGACGGTTTTCGTCTTCTTCCGCACTTCCTCCGGCAGTTCCTTCTTCGGCTCCTTTTCGGGCTTCTCCTTCTTGGCCTTGGCCTTGTAGATCGCATAAAGTAGGGCTGTCGAGTAACCCAGCAGTCGAGCATCCTCCTCGGCATAGCCGAGTTTCCTGGCAGCCCGGTAGGCGAAAAGGCCGAACAGCGGGAAACGGTTGAGCGTGACTTTGGCGGGCACGGACAGTCCTCCCTGATGGTGCTGACTCCCGATAGAATTGTACGGACACCGAGAAGGAGGGATCATGGCCGCACACGTCTGCCCCTGGTGGGGCGGTTACTTGATCGACAACCGACTGCGCCGCCTGCTTCACAATCCCGAGAAGATCGTTGGGCCATACGTTAAGCCCGGCATGACTGTGATGGACGTGGGTTGCGGGACGGGGATGTTCTCCCTTGCGATGGCTCGCATGGTTGGCGACCAAGGGGAGGTGATTGCCGTCGATCTTCAGCAGCAAATGCTTGACGTGCTTCGGCGGCGAGCGGAGAAGGCGGGGGCGGCCGATCGCATCCAGACTTACAGGTGCGAGCCGAATCGCCTGGGTATTGAAGCCGAGGCCGACTTCGCCCTGGCCTTCATGATGGTCCACGAAGTCCCGGATCCGCGGCGTCTGCTCGCCGAGATCCACGGCTGCCTGAAGCCTGATGGGAATCTCCTAGTGGCCGAGCCGAAGATCCACGTCCCCGACTCGGCTTTCCGCCTGATCGTGGCGTTGGCGGAGGAGGTGGGGCTTCGAGCCGTCGAAAAGCCCCATGTTCGTTGGTGCCGGGCGGTGGTGCTCGAAAGGCAATGATGCACGGTCGCCGAGTTCGCAAGACGGCAAGAAACAACGAGTTGCCCATGACGTTCTGGAAGCACGTCCGAGCGGTTCTCCTGCTGCCGTTCATGGTCACGGTCGTCATCCCGGCCATCATCTTGTATCTCATGGGCATAGACGGGATGGCGGTCTACCGTCCTGTCCCCTGGATCCTGCTGATGCTGTTGGGTGCCGCACTGCTCGCCGCTCTCGGGCTGGCGCTTTTCGTCATGACCGTTCGGTTGTTTGTCCGAATCGGTCGTGGAACACTCGCACCTTGGAATCCGACCGAGCGACTCGTCGTGGTCGGCGTCTACCGGCACGTCCGCAATCCGATGATCACCGGCGTGATGTGCATCCTGCTCGGGGAGACGATCTTCTTCGGGTCGCTTCCTTTACTCCTCTGGTTCGCCATCTTCGTGGTCCTGAACGCCACCTACATTCCGCTCTTCGAGGAGCCGGGCCTTGAGAAACGGTTTGGCAGCGACTACGCCCGCTACAAGGAGAACGTTCCTCGGTGGATTCCTCGATTGACGGCGTGGGAGCCGACTGGCGAGCACAATGATCGAGAATGACGGCGTTTTCGCTACGGCTTCAAGGTCTTCTCGTACAGACCAAACCAGGAGGCAGCAAAGACCCGACCATCGGCCATGCGTGTGACCTTGCGAATATCGTACTTCGGACCAGGAACCGTGCTCACGTTCCGGGATGCCCAGTCCACCTCAATCATTGCCCGGTCTCGGTAGTCGTAGCCCACTCCGACAAACACGACTCCGGGCCTGACCTCGGTGATGCAGTTCGCCGCCCCGATCTTCTCTTCTAACGACATCGTTGTCCAGGATTTGCCGTCGAATCGAGCCAGGAGCCCCTTCTTACCTTTCAAGGCGAGGACGGCCCACACGCCCCGTTCAAGTCCAGCAGCGAGGTCCATAACCTTGTCGAACTCGGCCCCTATGTCCTTGGGAGCAATGGAAGCGAACTCGGTTCCATCCTTCTTGTTGTTCTCGGGCGGGCGTTTGTGGTAGTCCCGGCCAGGTGCGTTGAGCCGAACGATCCCATCCCCGTCCGTGCCAATCCAGAGGTTCGCTTCGGCGTCTTCCACGATGCAGGTCGGCCTGCGGCGGGGTATCAATTCTCGGGTGTCCAGCCACGCTGAGTTGGCTCCCCAGTAGTGCGGCATGAAGTGATGCCAGACACCGTGGTAGCCACCCCAGCAGAACAGGCCGTGCTCGGTGGAGATCACCAGCGGAGCGTAGGCGCGAATCTTCAGTGGGATGTAGATGCTGTCCACATAACCCCAAAGCCGCACGGCGTCCTCTCCTGGAATGTATCCGCCGCTGACGAAGCCGGGGTGTCCCTCGTAGTAGGTGCGGTACTCCGTCAGCTTCCAACTTTCCTTCTCTCGATCAAGGCGTCGGATGCCATCGTTGGTGCTCAGCCACACCTTGTCCGCCCCGTCCAGGGCCATGCCCGTGATCTGGATTCCTGTCAGATGGGCTTGCAGCGTCCACTTGCCGTCCGCCATCGAAAGTAGCCGACCATGGCTGGTGCCGACCCAGATATCACCCGAGGTTCCCGCAGACAAGGAGGTGATTCGCTCTCGGGCTGCTACGAGTCCTTCGATGTTGGCGATCCCTTCCCACTCCCGCCATCCCTGGCCGCAGGGTTTGGCATTCATGGTGATGGACTTGGGAGTGAAGACGACAGCATCTTCCGCTGAGGCCGATACCGAGAACAGCGTGATCGCTGCCCCCATCGAGATTGCGGTCCTCCACATGCGTTCGCTCCTTGCCGAGAGCCCCCCACTCCTTACTGTACGCCCCCTGTGACCTCGTGTCGAGATCGCCGAACACGGAGCCCGTTCATGCAGAAGAGTCCTGCCATCGGGTGCTTGGTCGTTGGGGCGGGGCCGGTCATGGTTCTCCTTCCATGCTTTTTCTTCCTCGCTGGCCGATGGAGCCCGGCAGATGTGCCATTAGCTCCGTGACCGTCTGATGCGATGTAAGACACTCCACCACGCACGGCAAGGGACGAGCGAAAACCGTTTCACAGGTAAATTCACCAAGGGCAGGAGCGATGGGGAAAGCGAGGTGCTCTCCATCCAAGGAGAATTGCGCATTCACACCCGCCTTGTTTCCACGAGCATCGACCCGAATCCAGCGGCCGAGGCTCTCCAGATAGACGCCGTTGAGGCCATGAACCACCAGACGCTCGGAGGAAGAGTCATACTTGAGAGCTTGGTAGCACAGGCCGCAAGGAACGTCCACGGCTCGCAACAGCGCTGCCAGAAGATGGGCCTTGGCATAACAGATGCCGGTGCGATGCCGCAGGACTTCGCTCGCCCGGCAGGTCACGGTCTCGTGGCCTGCATCGGCCGAGTGGGGAATCTCGTCCCGCACCCACTCGTAAAGTCGTTTGGCCTTTTCCACATCCGAAGGCACTCCTGCGGTCAGCACATCGGCCAACAGCCGGATGTCGGGTGCTGCGCCAATCGATCATCTCGCTCGATTCGAGATAGTCTTCGAGGTTCTCGGATTCAGGCGTCGGCTTGTCGTAGGTCATCGATGCCTCCTTCCTTGGGCGACATGTTGCCAACTCGATGCACGCCGCAGAACCTCATCGGGTACGCAGGCAATACTCTCCAACACTCTACATGCCTGGGAGAAGTCGCCCTCCTTGGTCCACTTGCTCAGGATAATCAGGCACTCCAGCCCCGCCGCCCTGGCCGCAGCCAACCCTCGCTCGGAGTCCTCGACTACGATACACTGCTCGGGGGCAAGGCCATACCGCTTCATCGCCGTGAGGTACCGCTCCGGGTGTGGCTTCAAGTGTTGGCAGTCCTCTCGGGTGACGACGAAATCCATATACTGGGCCACGCTGCTTGTGGCGTGAGCAATTCCGAAGTGCTCCCGGCAGGTGCTCGTCACAACGCCCATACATACCTTGCCATGCAGAGAACGGAGCACCTCTTTCACTCCCTCGATCACACATGGCTGCCGGAGGGACTCGGCGTAGATTCGATCCCGTTCGGCTCGAAGGCAATCAATCCTGCTGGCGGCGATGCCTCGCTCCGCAGCCAACTGGAACGTGCTCTCGCCTCGCCGCAGCGAGATGTCCTTGTACTGCACGGGAGCGAGATCGATGCCCACGCTTGCGAGGACTTCCCTCGTCGCCTGGAAGTACAGGCCCTCCGTGTCCACGAGCACGCCGTCGTTGTCCCACAAGACGGTAAAGGTCATGGCATCTGCCTCGCTTCCCGTTCTCGCACCCTTCGCAGGTAATCGTGGTCCCGGATGGCGCTCAGAGCCATTTGGATCATCCTTTCGTTCCCCATGGAGCGGCGGTGATCATTCTTCGGCTCGCTGAGCAGAAGGTGCTTCTGACGCCGAGGATTGTCGAAGGCGAAGTGAATAGCGAGACTCTCCATACCAAAATACTCGGCAACCGCCAACGTGGTTGCCGTCTCCATGTCCACGACTTCCCACCCTTGGGCGAACCACTCTTCGATCTCCTGCTCCCCTTCCGCAAACGGCGCTGCCGTGGTGAACATCCGGGCGAGATGAATGGAGATGCCGCCCTCGGCCTCTTCGGCAACGAATCGTGCCGGATTCAAGGTTGGGCGAACGATGCGGGATTCCGGTCTGTAATATTGAGCAGCCCCCTCACCACAGAATGCCTCGGTCGTCAAGACGACAGCGCCGGGGCCGATCTCATCGGCCAGAGCGCCACAGCATCCGGTTTGAAGAACCCGTCGGGTGCCCAAGACGCCGAAGATGTGCGCCTTATCGATTCAACCCTCTCCTCGATGCCGTCTTCCTGGAACTCGTGCTTTGAACCGGCCTGCGATTGCCCAACCAAAAAGTCAACTAATGATACGGCGTGTGCCAACCGAACGTGAACTGAAGGCTCTCATTTTCCGGATTTATTCTAACTTCAAACCCATCTGGGATCGTCTCCCTGAGAAAGGGACAGGGAGGCGTTCTTACGGCTCAACGAGGAGTGGATCACGAGGTATTTCGCCGTCAAGGAGAAGGATCGAGAGTTGTTCAACGATCCACAGGGCCAAATCATCGCCAAGGGCGGTACGATTCTCATGCTAGAGAACTCCGGCGAGATCGTCGGCTGTTGTGCGCTTCTCAACAGGGTCGCCGAGACCGTTGAGATTGCCAAGATGGCGGTCACGAAGGCCCATCAGGGCAAGGGGTTGGGGAGGGTTCTGCTCCAGTCGTGCATCGACAGGGCGAAATTCCAGGGCAAGAAGCGCCTGTTCCTGGAAACGAACAGCAGGCTCGAAGCGGCGGTGAGCCTGTACCGAAAGCTCGGCTTCGTCGAACTGCCTCGCAATGCGTGGCCGCCATCGGAATACGCACGGGTCGATCTCGTGATGGAATTGCGGATGTGATGCGGGAGGTCAGCAGCCATCATGGATTCCGACCTCGCTCACCCCGACATCTCCCTTATCATCCCGGCGTGGAATGAAGCCTCCTGCCTACCGAGTCTCTTGGATACCATTGGTGCGGCTCGTCAGCGCTACCGTCACGGGGCGAACCGCATCGAGGTCATTGTCGCCGATAATGACTCTGCGGACGCTACCGCTCAGATCGCTACCGCCCGAGGCTGCCGTGTCGTACACGTCTCCAAGCGGCTGATCGCCGCTGCCCGAAACGGCGGTGCGGCGGCGGCCCGAGGCGATCTTCTGGCGTTTGCGGACGCCGATTTCCGCCTGCATCCCGAGACTTTCAACTACATCACCGCCGTGACGCAACATCCCGGCTATCTCGGCGGGGCGACGGGAATCTCGATGGAACGATGGTCGTTGGGAATCGCTGTCACTAGGTACTTGATCATGCCCCCGCTTTGGCTCTACGGGATTGACGGCGGTGTGTGGTTTTGCCGTCGCTCCGACTTCCACGAGATCGGCGGCTACGACGAGTCTTTGACCCTCGGCCACGACGTAGACTTTCTGCGTCGGCTCAAACGGCTGGGAACAGGCCGCCGCCCGAAGCAGAAGCTCGCCACCAGGTTCACGGCCAAGAAGATCGGGATTCCGCCCGCCATCGTCCTAAATTCCTCCCGAAAATGGGACAAACACGGCGACTGGCACATGATCCCCGACGTGCTGCGGGCAGGGTTCTATCTGATGTTCGCACGCCGTAAACTGAAGGATTATGCTTGGCGGTACTGGTACGAGGATCGGACGTGACGGGCTGATGCTCGCTGAGCGGGAGTTTTTGGATCGATGCGTCGCCGAACCCAATGGATTGCCATGGCGGTTGTCCTTATTGCCGGGATCGCCGTCTTCGTTATCGGCCGTTGGCAACCAGCACCGTCGATACCGATGCCCGACGACTCCTTGGTCGAATTGACCGTCGAGCACGAGGGGACGGCCTACAAGCTGGTGAACGGCGACTTGTACCGGGTGGCAGCACCGGACAGACTCGTGTTCGTCGAAAAACTCTACGACAAGGATTTCCAGAAGGAGAACTACACCGAGAAGGGCGGACAAGTCCTTCGGGTAGATTCGGATACGGGCAAGACGTATCCGACGAGGCGGCATTTCGAGGAGGGGTTTGAGAACGCAGACCGGATCGGAGACCTGATCGGACCCGAGCGAGGCTGGACGACCTTCACACTCCAGTCGGTGAAGACGCCGACGATCCCGGACTACAACCGGCTTCGCAGCCGTATTCTCAAGGGCGAGTGCGACTTCATGGATAACCGGGTCGAGCCGACCTCGGAGATTGCTCACTCTGGCACCAGGGCGCTTGAGTGCTACTCGGTAGCCCCCTCGCCCAAGATGGTCTGTGCCAAGGCATCGCTCTCCACGGAACTGCTCTACTTCGTCAAGGGCGATGATGTCTGGTTCTCGGGCTGGTACTTCATCTCGGAGGGCGGGATGCCGTTTACGCTGATGGACCTGGAAAGCACCTGGATCAAGGAGCATGCGGGAATGCGGATCATGATCGAGGATGGGGCGGCGATGTTTGAGTTGAAATGGGCCAGGAAGCCCAAGTACCGCCAGCCCAAGGCGAACCGGGTACCGATCCCAGTCGGCCGCTGGGTACATCTCAAAGCACGGCTACATTTGTCGGAGGCGATGGACGGGCGAGCCGAGCTATGGCAGGACGGCGTGAAACTGATCGACGAGCACGGGCAAACCCTGCCGCTGGCGAATGCGATCTACGACAGCCTGGAGATCGGCATCAGCGCCCACAGCTTCGGCCCAGAGCCTGCCACCGTCTATGTTGATGACGTAGCGATTTCGGACAAGCCTATCGATGGAAAGTCCGAATGAACAATAGATCGGCGGATCAATGACCTGTCGAATCACTTCGATAGAACCGGCCGACCCGCCACCATCGGCGATGTCCCGCCCTCGTAGGCACTGAACTCGGCCCAGACCGGGCAGCGGTCGGAGGCATCCAGGGCGGCCTGCTGGGTCAGGCCGAACTCCTTTTCCTTCGTTACGGACGATCCTCTTCGAGTGCCTTGCGAACCGCTTCACGAATCCCCATCGGTCGAACTGAGAAGACATCGAGTGCTGACTGGTCACGAATGACAGTCGGATTCCGCAGCCCTTCGATCAGGTGCCGACCAACTTCAGCCGAAGCAGGCGTGACCAAGCCAAGCCAAAGACTCGACAGGTATGGCGTCAGCACAGGCACCGAGATCAGCCAGCGGCGAAGCCCTCTTTGCCGTGCGTATTCCCGAATGATGTCGCCGTAAGTGACGACATCGGGGCTGCCGACTTCAAAGGTTCGACTTGGCCCAGGCGGGAGATCCATCGCCGCCAGCAAGTAGGCCAGGATGTCGTCCACGGCGATAGGCTGCGTGGGGGTCGCAAGCCACCGAGGGCAGATCATCACAGGCAGTCGGTCGGTGAGGGACCGGACCAAATTGAAGGACAGGCTCCCAGCACCGATGACAACGGATGCCCGAAATTCAACGCACTCGACCCCCGACTCCCGCAAGACACGTCCCACCTCATGGCGACTGCGGAGATGCGGCGAGAGTTTTCCGCCGTCCTCACCCAACCCGCCCAAGTAGATGATTCGCAGGATGCCCGCCTGACGAGCGGCCTGAGCGAAGTTCTGAGCCGCCTGCCGATCTTGTTTCTCGAAATCGGCTGACGATTTCATCAGGTGGACCAAGTAGTACGCTGTGGTGACACCTTGCATGGCCCGTTCGAGCGAAGCCAGATCGAGAACATCCCCCTGGACGACTTCCGTTCCGGCCTTCACATGAGAACGCAGTCTCTCCGGGTTCCGGGCCAAGCATCGCAGGGCCACGTCCTTTGTTTCGAGCAATGGGATCAGGCGACCGCCGACGTAGCCGGTCGCTCCCGCCAGCAGCACGAGCGGGCGATTCGCTTTCAGGTGGACACAAAGCAACTTCCGATTCCAGGGGCGGCATTGTTTCTGCTCCGTTTTCCGGTTGGGAAGACGAGTTCCCTCAAGGAGAAAGGGCTGTAAGGTTATCCGCTACCGTTCTAGCCCCTCAATCCACTTCGCAATACCCTCAATTACCTCCCCGGCCACATTGCCCGGCCTAGCATACTCCTCTGGCCTACTCTTGCCCTCCCCTTCAATGAAGAGATGGTTCAGCCTTGGATAGGACACCAGCTTCACGTCCTTCCTTGACGCCAATGCCATCTTCCAGTTGGCGAAATCCTCCATCGTCACCTGATAATCTCGCTGGCCCTGCAATATCAGCATCGGCTTCCGCAGATCCTTGGCTTCCTTGGCGGGCTCATACCCTCGTAAGTCCAGCCAGTATTGTGGCGGAGCCCCGAAGGGAAGTTCGCTCTTGGGGGTAGCGGTGGACAGATCCGGTGACTTGACTCGGGCAACCTGCCGCTCAAGGTCGTGAACTTTCTTCTGCTCCTCCTCCGTCAGCTTTCCGGCGAGCGAGACAAGGTACTTCGTCTGCTCCAACACCAGATCTTCCAGCGGCCTCGTCGAACCGGCAAGAACGACGAACCCAGCAATCGTGTCCTTTGCCTTCCCGATCCTGGGAATGAGCATCCCGCCGAGGCTATGGCCCAACACGAAGATCCGTTTTGGATCGATCTTCTTGTGGCCTGCCAAGATCTCTACTGCGGCAATGGCATCGTCAACGGTCTCCTCCTTGACGGTGATGCTGGAACTGACCAGCGCCATCATGATCTGGTGCTGCTTGGTTCGCTTCTCGTAGCGCAGTACCGCAATCCCCCGTGACGCCAAGCCGTGAGCCAGATCCCGGAACGGCTTGTTGGGGCCAATCGTCTCGTCCCGGTCGTTCGGACCAGAGCCGTGCACCAGGACGAGAGCGGGAAAAGGGCCGTCGCCTTTGGGAAGAGACAACGTGCCGGGCAGGCTGAGCAAGCCTTTGCCGACCGTCACTTCCTCTTCGTCGAACTTCGAGGGGTCGGCATAGGGAGGACGCTTGTATTTCCCCGAAGGCGTAAAGAAGAGTCCCGTGATCTTGTTTCCCGACGTGAAGACGACCTTGACATCAAGTGGCCCTCTCTGAAACTCGCAGGTCACAAAGACCGCTTTGTACTTCTGAATCGTCTCCGTCCTGGCTTCGGTCGTCTCGCTGCATCGGTCCATATTGCTGGATCACGCCGTCCCAAACCTGCTTCAGCTTGTCCGCAGGAAGCACACGCTTCATGGTTTCGTCGAACGGTTCGACGGCCTTGTCAAATTGGCCTGATGCCATTTGGGCCACGAGCGTTCTCGCCATCTCCGTTCGCTCGTCGGTCTTGACTGCCGATGTCGCAGGCTCCCTTTGCAGAACAATGGCCCAGTCGCCATTGTCTGGCGATTTCGGCGATGTCCATTTGCGTCCCGATGCACCTCCGATGGCTGACCACTGGCCGCTACGGGGATTGAACCACTGGGCTTGGTACTTGCCATCGTCGAGCTTCACCTCCGCATTTCCGCCGCTGGGCAAGTAGACAAGATACTGTTGGCCCGGCTCGGCGAGACAGTATGCCCCCCGGTTCACCAGATCGTCCCAAGGCTCCATTTCCCACCATCGCAGACTGGTAAAGCAGGTGACGATGTGGCCGTAGCCTTCGAGCATGGTCATCGTGTCGTCACCCCGCCCGTTGATCCAGCCACCGCCGGAGTCGGCACCTTTCCCTGTTCCTCGGTCCGCCCGTTCGCCGGTGGTCTGGTAGCCGCCCGCCATGTACATTCCCCAGGCCAGGCGGCGGCGGTTGTCGGCAGAGCGGGCCGGTGCCTTCCGGCCGCCTCCCCACTTGGGATAGTGGTCTTCGTAGCCATACTCCTCGTTGACCTGGGGCATCGGCCGTCCGCTCTTCGCCTGTGCCTGGCGATGCTTGAGCAGGAAGCCGTGACTGCCCCCCTCGTCCCAACTCTGGTACATGGCGAAATCCGCCCAGGGCGAAGTGCGAAACTTGAAGTCGCCGTGGCCGTGGACCGAGGCGAGGTGCTTGTAGGGGTCGCATCTCTTAATGAGCGTCCCCATCTTCTCGGCCCACGGTTCATCACGGAACAGTTGGTACTCGTTCGTTACGTCCCACATCACGTTCGAAAAGGCCGCCAGCCGGGCAACACCGTAGTGGTAGTATCGCTGCTCTTCCTCACAGCCCATCTGGGCCTTGCCGAAGGGCTCGACACCCCGATTTGCCCCGTCGAGGTAGAAGATGATCGACACAACGACTCCCTTGTCCCGAGCGTGCCGCAGCATCCGCTCGCACTTCTGCCAGAACGGCACGTTGTACCGGGTCACGTCGAAGCCGGGCTTCTCTACGCTGTCAGGCCGTTCAGCCACCCACGGGTTCATTCGGAACTTGAACTTGTCGGAATTTGCGACCAACGGCTCGAACCATTGCTCACCGCCCCTGGTCCGTCCGCAGAGGGCCACCCGAATCCGGTTTACTCGGAGCCGAGCGAGGCGGTCGATGGCCTGGCGGATGATCTCTTCGTCCTGCCAGCCTAAGAGCCAGTAGGTCGTCGTCCCGTTCCAGAAGTAGTGCTCGCCGGTCCCTTCCCAAACGAAGTGCCAGGGATGCTCCTTGTCGATTCGCACTGGCCCTCGGCGCTTGCCGTCTCTGGCAATGAATTTGCCCGAATGAGTTTGTTCTTGGTCGCCCTGGCGGTACTGGATCGTGTAGGAATACTGTCCCGGCCTGATCGGCATAAACCGGATACGGTAGAGGCTGCCGTCCGGGGAATCGCAGAAGCCTTCCACCTTGACCGGCGAGCCGCTGTCCTGCTGGAACTGCCCGGTGACAGCCACGTCTCGGAACGGATTCGTGACCGCTGGCCCGGCGACCTTGACCGTCACCTCCACGAAGTCGAAGGCGTCAATCTCGTCGGCGGATAGTTCACACGTAAGCCGCTTCGGAGCGTCCCCCGCAACTCCGGTTGCGCCCAGCAGAGCTAGACTGAGGCAAATAGAAGAACCAAATCGCAATAGCATATTTTGATCCCCTTGCTGATTTCGTCAATTACTGACACCTCAACGCACCTCCAGAACCAGAATCCAGTCGTTCGTCTTCGTGCCGTTGTCGCCCGGCGTGCGAAAGACGTGCGAGTCTCGATTGGGAAGCGGAGCGTCGTTGATGACTCGTCCAGCGTCCGTCCGTTGGGTTGTACCAGCGGGCGGTGATCGGCCCGGAGAACTGAGCGAGGTCCACGGTGAGCTTGCGGGATTCGGTGCCGGTCGAAGGAATGTAGGTGATCGACAGCCTCTTGTCCGCCGTTCGGGCAGTCAAGGCCGTGGCGACTCCTCTCCGTAGCCGTCGGTGACGACTTCGTGGTTCTTCTCGGGTTCGAGCCGGTGCCACGGCAGCCCGACGAAGAGATCCCGCAGCCGAGTCATGTCCCGTGACCCGGTTCCGTCGAGGGCTTCCTTCCAGGTGGTCTTCGTGGGAAACAGTCCCGGACCATCGAAGTGCCAAATCGGGTTGTTGCCGAAGAACTGGCCGCACGCCCCGCCAAGCATCGCCCAATAGGCTTGGCGGCGAATCTGGTCGGGCGTCGAATTGTGCTCGCCCTCGTAGGTGGACTCGATGAGGACGAATGGGCGGATCGGGCGGCGTTGGTACTCCGCCTGCACCGGCCGGAACAACGTCTTCTCGTAGCTGTAGACGGAGTTGACCGTGAGCCACTTCTGCTCGCCAAAGGCAACGACCGCAGAGTCCTCCGGCGAGCCGTGGCCGGTCATCAGGTGCGTGGAATCCTCCTCCCGGATGCCTTCAGCCACCTCGGCGACCGTCCACTGGTCGTCCTTCTTCGGCGTGAAGTCGCCGCCCATGACCCAGACGATGTTGGGCAAGTCCTTGAACCGCTTGCCGACGAATCGTCCGTAGCTGCGGAGGCTCGCCTTGCCGCTGGCCTTCATCTCTCGAAAGAATCCCTCGTCGCCGCCGCCGTAGCCAGGTAGGCCGGAAACAGCCAGACGACGATGCCTCGGTCGTTGGCCTTCTTCACCACCTTGTGGGCGAAGTCGAAGTAGGCTGGGTTCGGCGTCGAGAAATCGCCCGCCTTGGTGAACGGAGCCAACCCAGCCCGAGTCTTGGGCGGAGTCGTGCAGAACTTGTGCTCGATCAGGTTGACGATGATCGAGTTGAAGCCCCGCTTCTGGCGGTCTTCCAGGTAGCGGTCGATGTCGCTCTTCGCCGAGTTGAACGATGAGGGACCATGCGGTGTCCCCGACGACCAGGAACGGTTCTCCCTTCTGATCGACGAGGAACCGGCCATTGTCCGCTGTCTTCAACGGGAAGACCGCAGCCGAGACAGGGACAGGCCGAGAAGATGCCCCAGAGAGAACCGATGCGAAGCATGGATCGAACTACCCGTGACTTCATGGATCACGCCCAATCGAGTCTACCGAGCGACCGAGACCTTGCTCAACGGATACCAGCCATCGTCGCCTCTTCCCTTGATCCCAAGTCGCACGACCGGCTTCTCGTCCTTTTCGCCCACGACGGCAATGGAGACCGTGTATGTCGCCGGGGGCAAGATCACCGGGCAACAGAATCGCATCCCGCACATCGGCAACCTCGCCGGGCGGCAGGTCCGGCGGCTGCTTGAAGAACTCCTCGGTGAAGAGCTCGATGGAGCCGGGCAGCCACTTGTTGACGGTGATGTTGCTGACGAAGACTTGCTGCTGTCCGCCATGGCCTGTCAGGCGGTAGGCCAACCGATACGGCCTGTAACACGGGGCCGAACCGACGTTCTGCCACTTCATTCCAAGGTCCAGCTTCTCGCCGGGCTTCACCTGGGCGGGATGCGTCAGTTCTTTGAGCACCAGCCGGTATCCCAGCCGTCGCAGGAACCGCTCCAGTTCTTGTCGGAAGTTCTCGTCGTCGGGCAACCGCCCCGACTTGCCGCTGAACAAGCTGCCGTGGCAGGCCAGGGCGTAGTTGAAGATCCAGCGCAGCGGCCACTGCTTCTCGACGAATTCCGCAACGGCAGCAGGGGGCTCGTAGGCAATCGGGCCGTTCTTCCAGGCGTCCTGCGCCTTGCCCTCACGTATCCAAGTCGGGATAGGCGTTGTGCATGTGGTTCCAGGTCGGCGAGAAGCTGCCCAGGTCGCCCATCGAGTCCGCCCGCCAGCCCGTGCCATGCTGGGTGGCGTACGTCGTGCATTCCTTGCCGTTGATCAGCATCACCAGCGGCGTCTTCTTGAAGGCGGCCAAGTAGGCGTCCACCACCTTCATGCGGTTTTCCAGCGTCGGCAGCTTGCAGTTCTTCGAGCCGCTCAAGTGCCACTCGCCCCACCAGCCGATGGAACCGAGGTCCAGATGGTCGATGTCGGGATGGCCGTCGTACCGCTCGCCCAGCCGCTTGATGAAATCGAGGTGGCGATCCAGCACGACCGGATCGTCCATGTCGGGGATCGGAAGCGGCTCCACGCCGTTGTGGTCCGCGATGAGTTCCCGGCCGCCGATTTCCTTGAGCCAGTCGGGATGGTAGGGACGGCCCTTGTAGGGCGAGCAGCACATCACCCGGAACGCCAACTTCTGCCCCGAGTCGTGCGACTCCTTGAGCACCTTGTCCAGGAAAGCGTAGTCGATCTTCCCTGGCTGGGGCTCCAGTTCCCGCCAGCCCCATCGGGCGTACTGGACGGTCGAGGGAATCCAGGAGGGCAGGTTCTTGTCCTGCCTTGCTGGTCCGATGGAAGGTCTCCCAGCCCATGCCTGGGTTCGCCAGGATCTCGTCGGTTTCCTCCGGGACGACCGTGACGATCCGCTTCTCGATCCTGGCCCGTGGCCAAGGAAGTCGAGAGGAAGGTCAACAGCAGCACGAACATCAGCCAAGTCTGGTTTTCACCTGCGGGGCTCCTTATCCTGCGTTCGCTATCGTTGTTGCTTCTTTCGGGCGGTTTCCTCCTGCCTGCTCCCCTCGTATCGGGTCCACTCGGCAGGGATGAGGCCGAAGTATGCCTTGCGGTCCTCGTCGGTGATGTTCTGCTTCTTCACCACGGCAGGCACGCCCTCGGCAAAGCTGTTGGCCGGGATCACCTGATCGAAATGGGTTGCGCTGCCGTTCGCCAGGACCGCTCCTTCGCCCAGCCGGGTGTTGTAGTCGCAGCAGGCGTTGAGCCCGACAGCCGACTTGTTGGCCATCTGCGTGCCGTGCATCGTCGCCCCGTGGTTGACCCAGCAGTGATCGCCGATGATCGACTTGTCGGGCACCTCGGCGGTCGAGGAGCCGATCTTGGCGGGCCGACCGCCCTCGATGCACACGTTGTCGTAGATGTGGACGTAGTTGCCGATGGTGTTCGTGCCCCGGATCGTCACGTTGCAGCGGACGAGGCTGTGGTGCCCGATGGTCACGTTGCCGGTGATGACCGTTCCGGCGTCGATCTTGGTGTACGCGCCGACCGTGACCTTGCCCTCCAGGATCACCGAAGGGTGGATGTCGGCGGTCGGGTCGATGTTCATGCCGCTCTTCGGCTGGGTCTGTTGGCCCGACGTGCTTGCCAGATAGGCGGTGCCGACTAACAGAAGCACGCCGGTGATGCAGGCGGACTCCGGATCATGACGTTTTCTCCTTGTCGAGGCTCGTTCTCGCTCGAACCTGGGTCTCATTCTATCAGGGGGGCGAGGCAGGTGGTAGAATGCCGAATAGCGTGAAGAACCGAGAGGCGGGACATGGACTAGGAGCACCCCGATGAACCGAGTCGAGCACGCGGTTTCCCGATTCAAGGACGGCTTCAACTGCTCGCAAGCGATTCTCTCGACGTATGGAGAGCAGTTCGGCCTCGACATGGAAGCAGCCCTGAAGCTGGCTGCCGGATTCGGAGGCGGCATGGGCAGGCTGGCGAGATACCTGCGGAGCCGTCACTGGGGCGTTCATGGTCCTGGGCCTGAAGCACGGGCCAATCGAGGTGGACGACCAGCAGGCCAAGGAAACAGCTTACGAGCGGGTCCGGGAGTTCGCCAAGCGGTTCGAGGCACGCAACGGCACGACCGTGTGCCGTGATTTGATCCACTGCGACATCGATACTCTCGAGGGCTTGGCGAGGGCCAGAGAACAGAAGTTGTTCGTCATGGTCTGCCCGAAGTTCGTCCAGGACGCCGCTGAAATCCTGGAGGAGATGCTGGCGTGATTCTCACGGCAATCGTCTACTATCAGCGAGGAACCAAAGATGAAACGACCGGCGGTTATTCTGACTCTGGTGATCGTTACCTCCCTGGCGCAAGTGACCCCGACTGCCGAACCGGCCAAGCTCCCCTTCGACACGTATTCCGGCTACTTCGTCTCCAACAAGTTCGAGCCGAACGCCACCGAATCGTTCCTGGTCATCAGCGACCAGAAGCGGTTCGATGAGGTCTTCGGCGTGGCCTTCGTGATGGGGGACAAGTCCCATCGGCTGCCGAAAGATGCCTTTGATTCGCTCATGGTCGTGGCGGCGATCAAGCGGGGCAAGGCGATCTGGGACTACAAGGTGGAGAGCGTGACCGAGGTGAAGGGTGTCGTGGAACTCCGCTATACGGCAACGGAGAAGAAGAGCGATTCGGCCAGCTTCGCTAGTCCGCTGATCGTCTCCATCCCCAAGGGCAACTACAAGGCGATCAAGTTCGTCGAGAACGGGAAGCGGGAGATTCAGCCCAACCTCGCCTATGCCGAGCCAAAGAACGAACGACAGACGCTCGATGTCTACTGCTCCGACCGAGGGAAAGAACCATCCGATCATCTTCTGGATTCACGGCGGCGGCTGGCAAGCAGGCGACAAGACCGATGTGCAGATCAAGCCCCAAGCGTTCGTGGACAAGGGCTTCGTCTTCGTTTCCACCAATTACCGGCTACTGCCGACCGCAACCATCAAGCAGATGGCGGAGGACATCGCCAAGGCGATCCGCTGGGTCCACGACCACGCCGGGCAGTACGGCGGCGACCCGAATCGGATCTTCGTCATGGGCCACTCGGCAGGGGCGCAACTGGCGGCCCTCGTTTCGACCGACGAGCATTACCTGAAGGCCGAAGGGCTCTCGCTAGCGATCATTCGAGGCTGCGTGCCGGTCGATGGCGACACCTACGACGTGCCGATGCAGATTGCGACGGTCGAGAAGCGAATCGCCGACATCTACCGCCGGAAGTTCGGGGACGAGGCCAGCCAGAAGGATTTGTCGCCGGTCACGCACGTTGCCAAGGGGAAGCACATCCCGCCTTTCCTGATCCTCCACGTTGCCGACCATCCTGAAACCAAGGCCCAATCGCAACGGCTGGCCAAGGCATTGCAGGAGGTCGGCGTCTCGGCAAGGGCCTTCCCCGCTGAGGGAAAGAATCACACCACGATCAACGCCGATCTGGGGCTTCCCGGCGACAAGCCGACGCAGGCGTTGTTCGAGTTTCTCGGCACCGTCCTGACGAAGCAGTAGTTCGCCCGCTTAGCAACGCCGAGCGGCATGAGGCACATCACGGGGGAAATGAACGTGGAAGACGAGCCGTGGTAGACCGTCTGACAGGCATCTTGCTGGGCACGGCAGTTGGCGATGCCCTCGGGCTACCGGCCGAAGGTCTTAGCCCACGAAGATTTCAGCGGTTGTTCCCTGGCCCTTGGCGGCATCGCCTTCTGTTTGGTTGGGGCATGGTCAGCGATGACACGGAACACGCTCTCTTCGTGGCCCAGTCCTTGCTGAAACACCCTGCCGACGCTTCCGCCTTCCAGCGTACACTGGCGTGGCATCTTCGTTGGTGGTTTCTCGGTGTGCCAGCCGGTATTGGATTGGCGACCGCTCGGGCGTGCGGCAAGCTCTGCGTGGGATTCCCGCCGACTCGAAGCGGTGTGTTCTCGGCTGGCAACGGACCAGCGATGCGGAGTGCCATCCTGGGCGGCTACTTCCATGACGACCCGGAGGCCCTGAAGGCTTTTGTGCGGGCCTCGACCGAGATTACCCACACGGACCCCAAAGCTCTGATCGGGGCCTTGGCCGTTGCACGGTTGGCGGGCTGGGCCGTGGAGCACGATGCCAATCACCGGCCCGATATCGAGGAAGTGGGCGACCTGCTGATGCAATCGGCCAACGACGAGCCACAGTGGAGCAGGCTGGTGTGCGAGATCAAGCGGGCGGTTTTGGCTGAACTTCCCGTGTCGGAGTTCGCCGCTCGGATGGGGTTGGAGGGAGGAGTGACAGGCTACATCTACCACACGGTGCCCGTCGCCGCCTACGCTTGGTGGCGTCATTACGGTGACTTCCGCAGCACGTTGGAGTCGGTCCTGGATTGCGGCGGCGACACCGATACGGTGGGGGCAATCGCCGGGGCATTGGCGGGTGCGACGGTCGGAGTGGAGGGAATTCCGCAAGCATGGCGGGATGGAATCGTGGACTGGCCCCGGTCGATGACGCTCTTGGAGCGGGTCGCAGATCGCCTGGCCCGGCAACGAAAAGAGGGTCGGCCCTTGGGACCGGTTCCCTACTTCTGGCCCGGCGTTCTGCCACGCAACCTTCTATTCTTGGCGGTCGTTCTGGCCCACGGCTTCCGCCGCCTTGCTCCCCCGTACTGATCCCTGCCTCTTGACTGTGCTGGGCAGTATGCGAAGATCGGTCTGCTGGTGCTTTCCCGTTCATTTCCGGCCGCCGACGATGATCCTCCACTGCGACATGGACGCCTTCTACGCCTCGGTCGAGGAGCGAGACCGACCGGAATTGGTCGGCCAGCCGGTGATCGTCGGCGGTTCGCCGGAGAAACGAGGCGTGGTGTCGGCGGCCAACTACGTCGCCCGGCGTTACGGCGTCCACAGTGCGATGCCCGCCGCCACCGCCCATCGGCTCTGCCCCCACGGCATCTTCCTGCCTCCACGGATCAGCTACTATGCCGAAGTCTCTCGCCAGATTCGGGAAATCTTCGAGCGGTTCACGCCTCTGGTGGAACCGTTGTCGCTGGACGAGGCGTTTCTGGACGTGACCGGCAGCGAGCAACTCTTTGGGTCAGCAGCCGAGATTGGTCGGAAGATCAAGCAGGTCGTCCGTGAAGAAACTCGGCTGGTCGTCTCGGTGGGCGTGGCTCCCAACAAGTTCCTCGCCAAGATCGCCAGCGACCTCAAGAAGCCCGATGGCTTCGTGGTCGTGGAGCCCGGCCAGGTTCAGGAGTTCCTCGATCCGCTTGCCCGTCGAACGGCTCTGGGGTGTTGGAAAGCAGGGGAGCAAGGTGTTCCAGCGACTCGGCATTCGCACCATCGGTCAGCTTCGCCAGTGGCCGATGGAGACCCTGAAGAGCCGCTTCGGCTCGCACGGCGAACACCTCTGGCAGTTGGCCCACGGAATCGACGACCACCCGGTGGTGCCCGAGCGGGAGGCGAAGTCGATCTCCCACGAGACGACCTTCGAGCAGGACATCGACGATCTGGAGGTGCTTCGGGCTTGGCTCGTGGATCTGACGGAGCAGGTGGGCTGGCGGCTTCGACGACACGGGCTGCGAGGTCGGACGGTCCACCTCAAGGTTCGTTTCGCCGACTTCTCCATGATTACCCGTTCGCAGACCTTGCCCGAGCCCACCGACATCACCCACGAACTGTGGCAGGCAGCCGACGAGATGCTTTGTCATCGACTTCCCGCCGGCCATCTTCCCGTGCGGCTCTTGGGAATGGGCGTCAGCGGCTTCGATGAATCGGGCTTGTGCAGGGGCTCCTGTTCGATCAGGATCAGACGGAAGAAGCAGGCGGGCTTGGATGCGGTGACCGACCAGATCCGAGAACGGTTTGGCTCCTCGGCATTGCGTCGGGCGGCGTCCTTTCCGCACTGTAGCAAGCCTCGGCCCGGCGCTGGACCAAGCGAAAACCTGGACTGAAGTAGTTCGTGCAGGTGTCCTTCGGAGGTACAGGAATATGAAGAACTCGATTGCTTCCGCTCGCTTGCCCAGACTGCCTGTCGTCCTCATGGCCATATTTGCCCTGCTTCAGGCCAGACCGGATTTGCCGCAAGCCTCGGGCGAGGACCAGCCAAGAACGCCCGAAGTCCCGTTCCGACACGTCGTTGTGGATGCCGCTGGCCCAACGACACCTTGGCTCAAGACCGCAGGCGATTTCAACGGTGACAGTCGAGTCGATCTAATCGTCGGCGGTCACAGCGGAGGTGGCCTGGTCTGGTACGAAAACCCGGCCTGGAAGAAACACGTTATCGACCCAGCAGGCCGCTTTAGCACCGATGCCGAAGTGGTTGACGTGGACCACGACATAAAGCCGGACATTATCTGCATTACCGATACCGAACTCCGCTGGTATCGGAACCCGGACTGGAAGCCCTTCGTCATCGACAAGCGTGTCCTCCATGACATCGAGGTGGCGGATTTCGACGGCGACGGGGAGATCGAGATCGTCGGCCGCAACCAGGGCGAGTTTGGGCATCGTGGGGACCGCCTTCACCTGTACAAGCAGAAGTCGCCTGCCACGTGGAGCCACCGGGAACTGGAAATCCCCAACGGCGAAGGACTCTGCGTTGCGGACATGGACGCTGACGGCAGGCCCGACATCGTGATTGAGACCACTTGCTTTCGCAACCCCGGCAAGTTCCTCGATGGACAGTGGTCGAAGCACAGCTACACGAAGACCTGGACTTACCACAACACCTTCGTCGCCGTGGGGGACATCAACGGCGACGGGCGGCCGGACATCGTGCTGGCCCCCTCAGAACTGAAGGGGCGGAAGTATCGGGTCTCCTGGTTTGAGGCCCCGCACGATCCGAGTCAGGAGGATTTTACCGAGCACGTGGTCGAGAACGACGTGGAGGCGGTCCAGCATTTTGTCGGCGTGGCAGACATCAACCTGGACGGAACGCCCGACTTCGTGACGGCAGCGATGTACCAAGGCACGCCGCCACAAGAGGTCAAGCTCTACCTGAACCAAAGCAAGGGATTATCGTGGAGGAAGCAGGTGATCGCCACGACCGGCTCCCATAGTATGCGGCTTGTGGATTTGCATGGAGATGGCCGAATAAGCCTGTTTGGGGCCAACCACCAGGGCCAGAAGATCGAGCTTTGGGAGAACTTGCTGCCGGTCACGAGGCCGAGAAGTGCTCCGAAGAGCCGATAATGTGTTGAACGAATTGAGACTCGATGGCCAAGCAGACCTACACGACGGCAATCGTGGTCATTTTGCCCCAGGAATGCTGGTCGGTGATTCAAGCCATTCGCCAGCAGCACGATAGCAAGGTGCGACGGTGGATGCCGCACATCACGCTCATCTACCCGTTTTGCCCGGTGGAAGACTTCATGCGGTGCGTGAGGCGCTGGCGGCTGGGCTGGCTCATTTGTTAGTGCGTCATAAACCCACGGCCTACGGCCGTGCGACCTGGGGGCTAAGCCGTTCCGGTGTGCCCTGCCAGCCGTCTCATCGTCCGAGAACCGCCTGATGAGATTTCCTAGCAGCCCGTTGAAAAAGTCCTAGAGCAAAGATATATTATGGCCATCGTGCGACGCAGGAGGTAAGGGCGATGGCGTTGGGAAAGCGGCGAAGCCAGCAGCAGGAGCTGTGGGTAGCGACCACCGAGTTGCCGAAGTCCGAAGGGCACGTCTTTTATCGAAAGCTCAACGAGATTCTCGCCGAGGCGGGTTTTGATCGTTGGGTCGAACAGAAGTGCCGTCCGTATTATCATAATCACCTGGGCCGCCCCTCGATTCCACCGGGTATCTACTTCCGGATGCTGCTGGTGGGATACTTCGAGGGAATCGGATCGCAGCGGGGGATTGCTTGGCGTTGTGGCGACAGTCTTTCGCTGCGGGCTTTTTTGGGCATCCCGCTGACCGAGGAAACAGCCGACCATTCCAGCCTGACGCGAGTCCGGGACCGGTTGCCCCTTGAGATCCACGCCTCGGTATTTCAATGGGTGCTGAAGTTGGCCGCGAAGAAAGGACTGTTGCGAGGCAAGACGGTCGCGGTGGACGCCACCACGCTGGAGGCCAACGCGGCGATGAAGACGATCGTCCGCCGCGATACGGGCGAGGATTGGAACGACTATCTTCGGCGTTTGATGCAAGAACAGGAAGGTGTCGAAAACCCTACGGATGAAGACCTCCGCCGCTTCGATCGGAAGCGGAAGAACAAACGGGTGTCGAACGATGAGTGGATGTCGCCGACCGATCCGGACAGCCGGATTGCGAAGATGAAGGACGGGCGCACGCATCTGGCTTACAAGGCGGAGCACGTCGTGGACTTGGAGACGGAACTGGTACTGGCGGCCTCGATTCGCCACGCCAACGAAGGGGACGCCGACACGCTGGTCGATAGCGTGGTCGAAGCCCGGACGAACCTGTCGGAAGCTGGCATGGATACGGAGATCGAAGAAGCGGTCGCGGACAAAGGCTACCACGCCACCGAGACTCTGGAACTGGCCGACTCTCTGAACATCCGTACGTACGTCCCCGAGCGGCAGCAGAAGGGGAAGCGCAAATGGAAGAACGTGTCGGCGGCCGCGCGACGAGCCTTCTTCAACAACCGCCGACGGGCCCGCCGAGCGCGGAGCAAACGCCTGCAACGACTGCGAAGCGAACGGGTCGAGCGGAGCTTTGCCCACATCTGCGACACGGGCGGTGCGCGTCGCAGTTGGCTGTGCGGGATCGAGAAGGTGCAGAAGCGTTACCTGATTGCAGGTGTGGCCCGCAACCTGGGACTGGTGCTGCGCAAGTTGTTCGGCATCGGGACTCCTCGCGGGTTGCAGGCCGGGTACGGCCTTGTTTTTCTTGTGTGGCTTGTGTGGATTCACATCAAGGGCTTCCTGCGGCGGCGTCGGCCCGATCGGTCACACTCCGACTCGTTCGACGTCGCCTACGCGACGGCGGCCTGACCGGCAGCCGCACCAAAGAAACTCGGGTTTTTCAACGGGCTGCTAGCCCCGGACCGGCTTGCCCGTCTGAAAGCCCATAAGGCCCAGCTCCTGGCACTGTTGCGGCCTGCGCCGGAGGTTGAACACGTTCCGCCCTCAACTGCACCAGACACTCCGACGCGACTTATGAAGCCCGTCTGCCAATGCGGCTCGACGACGTGGCAAGACTTTCCGATTCACAATGGGCAATCCATTCGGCGGGATTGCGGCCGTTGTGGGCGATTTCTCGAATTCCCCCTCTGGTACGGGAGTGTACTTTACGAGGTGAACAGTAGCGGATAGAATGGCGGCATGATCAAGAAACGAACCAACCTACTGACCGACCAGTTGCGGCAGGCTATCGACGATTCCGGTCTGACGCGCTACCGCATTGCCAAGGAAACGGGCATCAGTGAAAGCGCCCTGGCCCAGTTTTACAACGGGCATCGCGGGCTCTCGATGGAAGCCTTGAACACCCTGGGTGAGTTCCTGCAATTGAGAATCACGTTGGGTCGCAAGCCCGACAAGAAAGGGACGTGACCTATGGCCAGCATCGCACGCGACAAGAACGGCTGCCGGCGGATTCTGTTCGTCGCCCCTGACGGCAAGCGGCCTACGATCCGGCTGGGCAAGGTTTCCCAGCGGACGGCCGAAGGCATCAAGTACCGCGTGGAGCAACTGCTTGAATCGCTGCACTACAAGCACCCAGTCGAAGGCGACTTGGCCCAATGGGTGACGAACCTCGAACCTCGCATGGCTGACAAACTTGCAGCCGCCGGCTTGATTCCTGATCGGCAACGGAAGCCCGAGGCGACACTGGAGCAATTTCTGATCGACTTCACGACACGACGCATTGACGTGAAGCCAGCGACCAAGGAAGTCTGGTCGCAAGTAGTGCGGAATCTCCTCAGTCACTTTGGAGCGGATCGGGAAGTGGCCAGCATCACGGAGGCCGACGCAGAGGACTTCAAGATGTTCCTTGTGGGCCAGTCGTTGGCTCCCACCACGGTTCATAAACGCCTACAATTTGCCCGCATGTTCTTCCGGGCGGCGAAGAAGCGAAAGTTGATTGCCGACAACCCATTTGCCGAAGTCACGGCCAAAGCCGTCATGCGGCCTGATCGACAACGGTTCATCACGCCCGAGGAGACCGATCGGCTATTGGCAGTCTGTAATCCCGTCTGGCGAGTAATCGTGGCCTTGTCTCGCTTTGGAGGCTTACGGTGCCCGAGCGAAGTGCTTTCCTTGCGCTGGCAGGACATCGATTGGGATGCCGGTCGCATCGTGGTTCAATCGCCCAAGACGGAGCATCATCCGGGCAAGGCGAGCGCACGATTCCGCTGTTCCCGGAACTGCGGGCGATTTTGTCAGAAGCCTTCGAAATGGCACCCGACGGTGGCATCTACGTCGTAGAAGGTGACTACCGCAATTCGGCGAACACACCGAGCGGCTGGCGGAACTGCAACCTTCGAACGCAGTTTGAGCGGATCGTGAAGCGAGCCGGCCTCACACCCTGGCCGAGGTTGTTCCATGCGATGCGGGCGAGCCGCGAGACGGAGTTAGCGAAGCAGTACCCCATCCACGTTGTGACGAGCTGGCTGGGCAACACGCCGCGTATCGCGCTGCAGCACTATTTGCAGGTGACCGACGCGGATTTTGACCGAGCGGCAGGGCTGGCAGTTGAAGGCGGCGCAGAAAGCGGCGCACGAAGCGCACAGAATGCAGCGCAGCAGGCACGCGCGGAGAATCGCGGGCAGTCGCAACTGCCAAGCACAACGCCTTGCGGGATAGCCGCTTTCTGCGATTCCGTGCGATACGCAACTGCTTGATACGAAAGGACTTAGCGGAGAGGACAGGATTCGAACCTGCGGAGGGCTGTGACACCCTCACCGATTTAGCAAACCGGCGCTTTCGACCACTCAGCCACCTCTCCCAATTGTCGGACGGAGCGATCTGCTCCCCCACTCAGCGATAGAATACTCCCGGCCGACGAAGCCAACAACAGCCCGCTGCGGCGTCGAGTAGGCAGTGACGCGCGGCGACTGAGGACAGAAGTAAAGGATATCAGATCGCCCGGGGCATTCAATGCCTTGCTCATAGATTGCGGACGTCTTGCTAATGTCATGCGCCTTAGGGAGTTGCGTCGCCCGAGTGTCGCATGCCAATCATGAAAAAACGGAATTCGTCCTCCTGTTGGTAGCATTGTTAGGTAGCACGCGAGCGGTCGGAGGCGATAAGAGGGGCCCGGCCGGGAAGTCCGTCGGCGTCCTCGGGGATCGCGACACGCCCCCCGCGATCCATTCCGAAGTATCCCCGGGCTGTCCAAGGTTCTCGACGCGTGAGGGTGCAACGTCGACCGTCGCGAAGTCGGCCCCCATTCGTGCCCCGGGGTTGCCGACGTCGTGACCCCAGGTCCGGCAACTGACGCGCCCGGTTCCCGGTCCCGCGTTTCCTCAGCCCTAGGGCGGCAACGCCCATTCTTTTGTTCTCTCCCCTGATGGAGAGGACTCTTCCCAAAAAGCTCCAGCTTCCGGTGGCTCTCTAGTCTTTTTTTGAGTTCAAGTACTTTTGTTATCGAAGCGGTCGATAAGTCTAGCGACATGACTGGCCCAACCGACCAGACTACTTCGCGAGGGTTTATAGATGGCAACGGCAACGCAGGGTGGACTGAGAATCGATGCGGATCGCTTGTACACGCTCGCCGAGTTGCGAGCGGCAGCCGGAATCGGTTACGGCGCGGTGGCGAGCGCAGAGAAAAGGGGGCTGGTGACTCGCCGGATCGGGCACCGAACATTCGTTCTCGGTAAGGACCTACTCGACTTTGCGAAGAACGATCCCCGTCGCAGCTCCAGTCATCAGAGGCGGACCGCCCATGCCTGACGCTTCCTGCCACGCAACGGCAAGGAAGTCCGCCAAACCGCCCCACGCTACAGCCGAGATCTCGGCCGATAGCATTCTGCCCCTCGGCGTCGCCTTGGCTCGCTTGGGCTGGGGTGCCAGGTCATGGGCGCGAGCCCAAAAGCAAGGGCTGCGCTCGATCACGTTCGGCCGAACCAAGTTTTTGCGCGGCGTTGACGTCCTCGCATTCTTCGATCGCTTAGCGGCGGAACAAGCAGGGCGGCGGCAACGACTGGAGTTGTCGGCAGACGCCGACGACGCGGCGGCACGTCGCAGCAAAACAACTCGGGCACCACGCGTTGTTTTGGCTAACCATGAAAGCATGACGGCTTCAAGCGGTGTCGTCACAGTATGAACGATGTACCCCCGACGTCAGAAGAAACGAACTAGTGACGGGCAGCTTGAGTATGGGTTTGACGCAGCGATGTTGGCGAGCATTCGTTTGCTGATTGCAACTGCGTCGCTCAGCGATCCACCGTTCCGCCGCGTTTGGAACCGAGTTCTGAAAAAGTTCCCCGAGGCGGATAGTCCAAAGTTGATGCACTACTGTTTTTGGTTTTTTTTGCGAATGGTCGGCGTCCTGGACGATCCGCCCGGGAGCTACGATCCCAACCGGCCGCTTGACTTTGACCATCCGACACGCAATCAAACCGTCTATCCGGCGGCGGCAGCGAGACATTAAACCAGGCAATCACGCCGAGCCATGTCCAAAACCGGCCCCTCACGACCGAACCGCCCTTCTTCCACCGACGCCTGGCGTGACGCCGAGCAATCAATCCTTGACGCCCTCGACCTTCGTGCCGAATTCGCGTCCCTCGGCGTCCAAATCGCCGACTACGATCCCTCGCCCAACGGCTGGCTTTCCTGTCACGCCGTCGGCCGCGATGATCGCAACCCCTCGGCGGCAATCAACGTCCGGACCGGCCGCTACCGAGACTTGGGCGGCAGCGGCCTTTCCCTGAACCTTTGGGAATTCGCCGCCCAATTCGGGACCGCCTTCGCCGATTGGAAGGAAGCCCGCAAGCACTACGCCAAGATCGCCGGCGTCCGTCTCCCCAGGTCCGAGCCGCCCGTCGACCCCGCCGCACACCTGAAATTCCTGCCGTGGTCCGAATCGCTCGTTGGCCTGTGGTGTGCGAAGAAGCCGGGCATCACACCCGCGGCGGTTTGGGCTGCCGGTGGGCGATGGGCCCGCTACCGCGACCAGTTCATGGTCATCGCCCTGCCGATCTTCGGACCCGCCGGCGTCGACAGCGATCCCGTGGGCTGGACGATCTACAATTCCACCGGGCAGCCGTTGCCGATCTACCGGAAGAATTCCCCGACCCAGTGGAAGAAGATCAAGCAGACCTACGGCAGCGGCCCGGGGCTGATCGGGGCGGACGCCCTATCCCGCTTCGAAGATCCTGCTTTCGCTGCCGTCGCTGCCAGCCGATCGGCCCTGACAATCTGGAGCGTCGAAGGTCCGTCCGATCTACTCGCTCTCTGGTCCGCGATCCCGGCCGAGCTCCGCGCTTCGAACCTCGTCCTAACTAACGGCAATGGGGCCGCCGAACCGCCGCAAGGGTGGATGGCGGAGGCGCTCGCCGGCGTCGGCCGAGTCATCGTAATCCGGGATGCAGACACCGCCGGCCAAACCTCGGCGGCGACGTGGTCCGCATGGTTCGCTGGGTTCTGCCCGGACGTCCGGATACTCGAGCTGCCGTACCCGGTGGAAGAGAAGCACGGCCGCGACCTTCGCGACTGGTTGACGAGCGAATCCGCCAACGGCGACAAAAACGACTTCGCCGCTCTTCTCTCCCTCGCCGACTCCGCCCCGCCGCTCTCGCCGCCAGCTCCCCTGTCCCCCGAGGCCGGCGCCCGAAGGTCATCGAGGCCGACGACGATCCGCACCGGCTGGCACGCGTGTTTCTGGATCGGTCGGGCATGAAACATCCGGATCGCGGGCTGTTGTTACGGCACTGGAAGAACGAGTGGTGGGCGTGGGAGGAGACCCGATACCAGCGACTCGACGAAGCCGACACGCGGGCCGATGTAACGGCCGCAATCAAAGCGGAATTCGACCGCCTGAACCTCGAAGCTCAAGCGGCCGTTGGCGAAGCTGACGACGCTCCCGCGGCCTTCAAGGTCACCGCAAACCTCGTTACCAACGTGATGGGAGCCCTGCGAAGCTTAGTCGCGATTCGGGCAACCACTATACAGCCGTCATGGATCGACACGCAGGGAGGTGCCGCGCCGCGTTGCGCTCCTTCGCACGAGTTCATTGCCGGCCGAAATGGCATTCTCGACATTACCCTGGCCTTGGCCGATCACTCCGATCCGATCTTTCCGCATACTCCGGCATGGTTCTCGCCGGTCTGTTTGCCCTACGAATTCAATGCCGATGCCCGGTGCCCGGCGTGGCATAGCTTTTTGAACCGCAATCTCGAAGGCGATGCCGAGCGGATTGCCCTCCTCCAAGAGTGGGCGGGATACCTTCTGACTCCAGACACGTCGCAGCAACATTTTCTGGTTCTGGAGGGCGAAGGAGCGAACGGAAAGAGCGTCTATTGTGCGGTGGTAGAGGCAATCCTTGGCGAAGAAAACGTTTCGCATGTCCCGCTGGAACGGTTCGGGGAACGGTTCGATTTGCACCTGACTCTTGGCATGCTCGCGAACATTGCGGCCGACGTCGGCGAATTAGACAAGGCTGCCGAGGGGTTTTTGAAATCGTTCGTCAGCGGCGACCGGATGAGCTTTGATAGGAAGAACCTCGCCGGAGTCCAGGCCGCCCCGACGGCACGGCTGATGATTGCGATGAACAACCGGCCGCGATTCTCAGACAGAACCGGCGGCCTCTGGCGACGAATGATCCTCGTCCCGTTCAACGTTGCAATCCCCGAATCTGAGCGGGTGTACGGCATGGATAAGGCCGCGTGGTGGGAATCGCGAGGAGAGCTGCCGGGGATCTTCAATTGGGCACTGAATGGATTGCACCGACTTCGGCAGAACGGCCGCTTTACAGTGCCACAGATCTGCCGCGACGCGACCGAGGACTACCGCCTTGAGGTAAATCCGGCCCGTAGCTTCCTTGAGGACCACTGCGTCGAAAATATTGCGTCCGACACGAAAAGTGTGGTCTTGTACGACGCCTATAAAAAATGGTGCAACGCGAACGGATACCGGCCACTCGGAGAAGCTCAACTTGGCCGGGAAGTGAGGCGAATTTTTCCGAAAGCCGAACGACGAAAAGGCGGGCCGCGAGGGTCGCGATTCTGGTTCTACGCGGGACTCACTCTTGAGTCAGAGGAGTTGCGATGATGCCAGCATGTCGCGTTTTCTTCGGTGTCCTGCCGTGTCCCACTGTGTCCCGGCATTTTCTTTATCCGGGACACCGCGCATTGCGATGGGTCGCATTGACTTATGGCTTGGTGTCCCAGGTGTCCCAGTACTTTCCTATTCTTTGTGTAAGGAAGGAAGTAGTAAGAGAAGAGAGATACAAAGCGCTAGAGGGGTCTAGGGTACCCACACGCATCGTACATCATACAGCGCAGAACGTAGTGGAGCGCAGAAGGGAAAAGTCTGGGTCACGCTGGGACACGGCCGCACCTCAGAGCTAGGTGTGAGCAATGCAACTCCAACTCCTGCAATGCAATACCAGCGGCGCTGCCGTTGTGTCCCAGTGCCGCGCGGTGTCCCAGTATCCGGGACACACACCCGGGACACGCTGGCGATGCCCCGATGCACGGCTTGTACGCGACGCGAAAAAAATAGTTTCAGTGACGAAACACGCACAGAAAAAAATTCCACGGGCAGCAAAGGTGAAGGAATTCGAGATCATAACGGCAAGAGCCCGTCACACACGAGCCAAAAAATAGCTTCGATCCTCACACCGCCCGCCGTGCCCCTCGATATGCAACTCAACGCGCGTCGGTTCGCCGTTGCCCGTCACGGCCGCCCGCGTCTCACTGGCAAGCGTCCTATCGGCAACGGAGGGGGCGGGCGGCGGGCGACTTCACAGACCAGCGATCGAGCCGGCGACACGTCCGCAGCTCACCGGGGACACGCGGCGTTTTTTCACGCAGGGGATCGAGTGTCCTTTGTAAATGTGTGCTTTTCCCCGGGAAACACGGCACTTTCGGGCGATATTCCGCTTGGTTGCAACTTGGTTGCAACCTAGAAAAGGCGAAACCAACTCGGCAGAGGGACAGAAATGATGACAGCTCCGAAGGGCAACACCAACGGTTTGCGACATGGCAGGCATGCCCGCGTCAATCGACATGGCATCGTGATTGCGGGACTTGGTCCGAAGCTCAAGACCGTCGACGGCTATGCCCACCAGTTTCGCCGAGGGCTTGAGGCGGAAGCGAAGAAGGTCCATGGCAAGCTCACGATAGGACTTATGGCGACGGTCAACGAGGCGGTCACCTACGAACAGTTACGGCACGTTGCGATGCGAAGACTCTCGGAATCGTCCGACCTGCCGGCGATGAGGGCCGTCGCGTTTTTCACGCGGCAACGCAACGCAGCGATCAGCCGTTTGAAGCTCGATCGCTCAGGCACAAAACGCGACGGCGAAGACGCGGCATCGCTCTACGTCGACGACGCGGAGACTTCGGCAGCCTCCCACAACTCCGGAGACGTGCGGACGCGCGAGACTTGACCCTTCGGACGGCTCGGCAGTCGACCAAGGCGTCAGCGACGCAACGGCGGGGCTCACGCGCAACGGCGTTGCGTTGCCGATCGAGAGCCAGAGCGGCGACGGTGAAGCGGACCAGGTCGTGAGCGAACAAGCGAGCGTCGCGACACCTGGGGCTCTTCCAAATCATGAGGGGGTGGGGGGTCGCGAAGAGGAAGGGGGCCCCGCTTTTCACCCGGGGTAGTTTCCGGTTTTTCCCAAATCATTTTTTTCGCATCGCGTTTTTTTCTCTCCCGTATTTTTTCCGCAACCAGCAACCGACAACCCGGCAACTCGCCAACCATGGAAAACGCCCTTCTCCGAAAAATGATGGTTGACCCGGCTTTGTTCCGGCGGAATCTCGTCATCGACACCAGCGGCGGCCGTCAAGTGTTGACGGACGTCATGGACGACTGGCAGGCCCAAGATTTTGTAGCGACGGATGCCGGATGGATGCGAGCGGTTGGAGTGCCGACGGATGGCGGGGGCGACGGCGGAGCGGCGAGCGGAGCAACGGCCGGAGTGACAGAAGAAGTGATAAGTAGGGCTTACCTGGAACGTCCCCGCGGTCACTCCAAGACGAACGACTTGGCCGTCATGATTACCTGGGCGGTTTTTGCAGCGAAGCGTCGCGTGATTGGGACGGGCACGGCGGCCGATCGCGAGCAGGCGCGGTTGTTGCGTGGGGCGGTCCAAGGGCTGGCGCAGGTAAATCCGTGGTTGCGGGATTTTGTCGATTGCCAGAGAGACCGGGTCGTAAATCCGCACACCAATAGTGAGCTGTTCATCCAGAGCAGTGACGCATTTTCGGCATACGGAACAACGCCGGATTTTCTCGTTTTGGACGAGCTGACGCACTGGGGGAACCGGCAGACGTGGGACGCGGTTTTTTCGAGTGCGGCAAGAAACCGAATTCGATGGTTACGATCATCAGCAACGCGGGCACTGGGGCGGGAAATTCTTGGCAGTGGCGGATTCGGGAGCATGCCCGGAATTCGTCGGACTGGTATTTTTCGCGGATCGACGGCCCGCAAGCTTCCTGGATAACTCAGAAATCGCTGAACGAACAGGCGGCGATGCTTCCCCCGTCGGCGTTCAAGCGGCTTTGGTTGAATGAGTGGGTCAGTGACAGCGGCGACGCGTTGGAAGCGGCGGACATTGAGGCAGCGGCGGTTTTGCAGGGCCCGGCGGCGTCGCCCGATCCGGATTCGCTGTACGTCGCTGGGCTTGACCTGGGCGTGAAGCATGACCGATCGGCGTTCGTTGTGTTAGGGACGCGACCCGGAAGCGGCACGGTCCAACTGGCGCGTTGCGAAAGTTGGGCTCCGAAGCCCGGCGGAGAGGTTGACTTGTCCGTGGTTGAGCGGGCGGTTTTGCAGGCGGTGAATGATTTCGGGATTCTGGTTGTGTGTTTCGATCCCCACCAGGCCGTCCACATGGCCCAGCGGTTGAGGCTGGACGGCGTCAGCATGACCGAGGTGCCCTTCGTTGGGAGGAATCTCGACGCGATGGCCCGCGATCTGTTGACGGCCTTCCGGGGGCGACGGATTCAGTTGTACGGCGATCGCGAATTACTGGACGATCTGCGGCGGTTGCAGGTCGTGCCGAGGCGATTCGGCTTCAAGCTGGAGGCGGTGGCCGATGAGACGGGGCATGCGGACCGGGCGATTGCGTTGGCGATCGCGTTGCCTGAGGCTCTGTCGCTGTCGGAGGCGGACAATCTGATTTTCGACGAAGAAGAACAATTGTTGCCCATGCGAGTGTTTTCTTAGACCCCCTGGACTTGAAGAGGAAGGCGAAGCGATGGCAGCGGCAAAAACTGAACGGCACGTACTCGAGTTCGTCCAGGCGGTCAGCTCGCAACGAGTCGATAGGGCGAATCACGTTTTGCGAGGCGTCAAGGTTTTGGGGTTGATCTCCAAAAACGGACACGAATACACGCGGGCGGCGATCGGGAGGGCTCGGAAGTTGTACGAAGGGGCCCCGGTTTTCCTCAATCACCCGGCCGGCGGCAGGGCGGACGACGAAAGAAAACTCGCCGACCAGTTTGGTTGGCTGGAACGCGTTCGGGAAGCTCCGGATGGTTTGTACGCCGATCTGCCCTACTACAAGTCACACCCGATGGCGGGATTGGTTGCGGAGATTGCCGAGCGTAGCCCGGACAAGATGGGACTGTCGCACAACGCGGCGGTGCAAGAATCGATCCGCGGTGGCAAGGTCGTGCTCGAGGCGATCGTCCGCGTTCGCTCCGTCGATCTGGTTTGTCGACCGGCGACGACGCGGGGCGTTTTCGAGTCAGTGGGATCGGTTGCGAGTGGACGGCAAACGGCACTGGACAAGCGGAGGGTGATGGAACGGGTCGCAAATCGGATCGTCGAGGAAGCGGCGCGATCAGCGGGGAGGGTTGCGGCGAACGTCTTGGAGTCTGTCGGAGTGGTACCGACGGCGGTTCGCGTCAGGGCGATGCTTGGAGTGCCGGAGGCAAAACGTCGCGAGCTGGCGGAGAGTTTCAGGGCTGGACTTGCTGGCCGGCGGGGTGGCGGTGGGGGCAGTGACGAGAGCGGGGCGGATCGAAAGAAAGAATTTGCCGACGCCGATGCGATGCTATTCCGTTGAATTCCTAGGGAGGCTTCCATGTCGTTTCTGGTTCATGACGACAAACTGCGGGCGGTTTTCCTCGATCGCGACGACGGCGACGAAAGCGTTTTCGTCCTGGACGTAAAGGGGATATCCCGAAGCTGCACTTATTTGCAGCCCGACGGGCAGGTTTCGGTTGTCTTGCTCGATGAAACCGGCGAGCCGGCCTACTCGTTGTCGATCATCGCAGGAGAGCCAACCGTCACCGCATTCCATGAGGCGGACGTGAAACGAAAAGCCCCGATGTATCGCGTCGTTCTCGAAACGCCAAACGTGCAAAACTAACCGAGTCACAAGCAGCGAAGCCAAGAGCAGCGGAACGAAAGGGAAAATCATGGCAGCCGAAGCGACCGCATCCCGAGAAGTCACGATCAGTCTACGGGCCGTCGTCGACAAGGCGTCAACACAAGCCTTTCGCGACTTCGCGAAGCACACCGAAGGGGCGTCCCGTGCCCAGGTCGCATCGGCGGAAGCGGCCGCGAAGAAGGTTGGCGGCATTCAGGACCGCCTTGCCCGCGAACAAGAGCGGCAGGCGAAGCAACGGGCCCGCGAAGACGAGCGGGAAGCTCGCGACGCCCAGCGGCGGGCTGATTGGGTGTACCGCTTCCGGATGAAGCAACACCGGGACGAACAGAAGGCCGCCGAGGACGCGAGGAAGAGGGAAGACACGAATCGGAAGCGGGCGGAGCAAGACATGCTTCGCCACCAGGGGCTACAGCGGCAGGGATTGGCCAAAGCGGCGGAGGCCGGGAAGCAGGTCATGGAAGGCACGATGCAGCTTGCCCGGGCGATGGTATTGCTCGGGCTGGCGAACGAGCGAGATGTGCAGGTGTGGACGCAGCGGCTTGCCGTGATGCAGGCCACGTTCGACCTGGGGCGTGGCGGCATCAACGTCTTGCAGGGGCTAGCGAAAGCTTACTCCGGCGTCCAGGCGGCCGCGGCAGCGGCGGCGGCGGCACAAGCTGCGGCTGGAATGGCTGCCGGCGGCGGGGCCGTAGCTGGAGCGGCCGGTGGATCGGCGGCGAGGGGGATCGGCAGAGATTTACTTGTTGGTGGTGGGGCTGTTGCGGCGACAAGGGCGGGCGGGCTTGGCCTCGCTGCGAAGGCGATGGGCGTCGCGAAGGCGGCTGCCATTCCAGCCCTAGCACTGGCCGGCGGGTATGCCGGGTATCGCGTTGCCAGCGAAGTCATGAGCGGCAACACCGGCACGGCTGGTTGGCTTGGTGGCGACAAGTACACGAACAGGAGTTGGACCGACTTGATTGGCTCCGGCTACGCCCACGCGGGAGCGTACACAGGCTTGGGTTTCCGCGATCTACGCCGGAGCAACGCGGCGACCGAGGGAGCCGAACGGTTCCGAGGGGCATTTTCCGAACGGGTTGGCCTTCAGGACCGGGGGCGGCAGCTCGGGGCGATCCGCTACGGTGCCGAGCGTGAGTACGAATCCTCCCGTTGGCGGAATCCAGACTACGGGGCAACTTCCTGGGAGCGGGGGCAAGAGGCCCGCCGGCGGCTGTCTGAAGCCAACAGGACGCTATCGCAAACGCGGCAAGGTTTCCGCTCGGCACAAGACGCGACCCGGACTGCCGGCCTTCGTGGCGAGATGCCGGACTACGCGGCCGCCGAGGGTGCCGGACGTCGCTACCTGGACGCGATGCAGCGGGCCCGTGAGGAGAAAGAGCGGGAGCTGGAGGTCCAGCGGGACATAAACCGCGAGCGAGTCGAAGGGGCCCGCCGCGTTCTCGATTCAGTCAAGCAGGAGTCCGCCGAATACCGGGCACGTTACGACCAGGTCCGGCAGCAAAACCGATCGGCACGCGAGCGGTTCGGCGGGATGGAGTTGGGCGAACAACGCGAGCTGGTCACACTGGCCGGTCGACTGCGGGGCGGCGAGAAGCTGACGCCGGAGCAGCTTGGAAAGCTCGAACCGTGGCGGGAATTATCGGTTCCGATGAACAAGGCCGTCGGCGAACAACTGAAGGCGAGGGCCGACGCTGGCGGGTATGGGCAGTTTGTTGGACAGGAAGCGGCCGAGCGGGAGGCGGCATGGAAGGGCCTCGCGGACCGGAAGATTGTCGAAGCGAAGATGAGCCACGACGTTGTGGTGCGCCTCGAGCGGGACGATCGACGGTTGGCGGAGAGTGTTGCCGAGGCGGTCAAGCGAGAGATGAAGGATTACAACCAAACGCTGAAGGCGACGATCGAGGAGGCAGCGAGGCGGGCGGCGGAGGAGGTGGTCAATGAAGTCAACCAGGACCGGGGGCGGGCGGCAAAGTAACGCCCACAAGCCCGGCATGCGAGACATAACACGAAAGGGAACGAACCATGGCAAGTAACGAAATCATTAGCCCGACCAGTGGCAAGTCTACTCACGAGATGTTTTTCGATTTGTTCGTCAGCAAGGCCCGCGGGATCTACGACGGTCCCGATGACGCTACCGACAAGGCTGGAAAGATAGCGTCGCTCGCGAGGATCATCTTTCCGGCCGAACAAGGCATCATCGATATCATCGCTGCCGGAAAGGGCGCTGGTAGCGGCGGGCAGGAGGGCAGCAGTGATGACGCTTCGGCGACTGTAACCGAGTCGTTCAACGGCGGCCGAAGGCGGTTCAACACCGTCGACGCCGACGTCCGCCTATTCGGTGGCCTGCCCATCGACAAGAGCCCGACGCACCGACAGGCGACTACGCAGCGACTTAGCCACTTCATTGCCGACGAGCTGGCATTCCGCGGGCGGAGATAGCTCGCGACACCGAACACACTTTGTTCTTTCCACGTTTTACTTTCCACGTTTCATGTTTCACTTTTAAGGAGTGACCTATGGGGACCGCCACGCACTATTTGGAAACGCTTTCCCGGGAGACTGAGGAAAGGTACCGCGAGCTGGCCCAACAGATTGCCGACGGCAAGACGCCCACCGCAGGCGAGATGACCACGCTGATTCTGGCGGGTGCCAATCGAACCGTCGAAGATTTGTGGGCCGACGTCGAGTGGCTCCAGCGGCAAGCGCAGGCCCGCCAGCAGTTGAAAGACGCGCAAGCGATGCAGGCCAAGATCAATCTGTTGAGGGAGACTTCGGAGTGGGCCGAAGCGGAGTTTAAGGCCGTCCGGGAACGGTGTGATCGGCAGATACAGGAGGCAGCCGAGAAGGCGGGGGCGGCAACGCGAGAACACAAGGCGTTGCTGGAGAGCGTGGCGAGCGAGATCAGGGACGCCCAACGGGTGCTGAACGAGGAAAATCCCCGATGGAAGAGCTTGACTCCACCGGTAGTTGTTCAGCATGTTGGGCGGCCGTTTGTTCAAGACTTGGAAAGGGAGATCGGCGGGGACCTGAGGGCCATTGGTGAAATGAGGGCCAGCGTCGACAAGCATCGCGAGGAGCTTCAGAGAGAGGAAAGAAATCCGTCGTTGACGCGACTCGGCAAGGCTCAGGAATTGCAGACCAGGATTGACGGGCTGAAAAGGACCATCGCCCGCCGGGAAGCCAAGGTCCTGGAAAACGAAGCGGAAATCATCCGGCAGACCCAAGAGATGCAGCGATCCAGCGGCGGAACCCCTTGCAATACCGATGTACTACGGGAGTCGATCCGCCGACGGATCAGCCGTAATGCTCGCTGGCCCGATCCGGAACCCGAGCCCGCCGCCGAGGCCGTCTCTGGGGCCGCACCTGAGGCCGTAACCTCGGCGTCTGAAGCGTAATCGCCATGGGGACGCGCCCACGGTCCCGTGGCGCGTCCTTGTTGCCGCGATGATGGGCGGCTGTCACTCCTGTCCATCGTCGCCAAGCCGGCTGGTCGGGCTCTCGTCTCCCCTGGCCAGCCGGCGTTTCTTACTTGGTTGCTCTGGTCGCATGGTTGCGTACTCGCGTATCGGAGGGGCGGCCGTCGTGTTTTCGTTCGTGTACACTCACGGCGGCCGTTCCCTCTGTATGCTTCACGCGCTCCAGCTTCCTCTCTCTTGCCCTTCCCGATTGTTCGCGCATCTCTTGTAGGGTCCAGTGTTTCATTCACATTTACGACGCAGCTCGAAGCGCAGCGGGGGCGCCCGAATGATCAGAACGGGGGATCTCTGGGGAGGTAGGGGCAAATGATCAGTTGGGGGAATAGACGCTTCTTGAACGTGCGCGATACTAGCGGCATCTGAAGCTCAGGCACGTTGGGGTATTTCCGTGAAAGACAATCACGGCGCGACGAAGCCCGGTGGTCTGGTGCGCACCGCAAGGACGCCCACGCAGCCCCAATGCTGCGTAGATAAGGCCACCGGGCTTCGTCGCTTCTTTTGCACGCAGCTCTTGCGTGCGGGGAGCACACGAATGGCATCTGTCTCCGACCCTACCTCCGTCTCCGCTCACCCCTATCGTTGGTCGACCGCTAAGAAGTCGCAGCGGCGAATGCGACTTCCCGAAGGTGACCCCGTCGAATTGTTCGCGGTGGGTGCAGCAACCCCGCCCGAACATACAGACGGCACACCTACCTTTGTAGCTTGGTCAGTGCATGCCGACGACGCCGACGCCCGTAACGAAGCGTGGAGCAACAGCGAGGTCCGTCCCATCGCGGGCAAGTTCTATGGGGCATTCTTCGCGACGATCGACATTCTCTGCCCTGCCGGTTTCACCCCAAAGCACCTACTTGAAGTCCCTGAGCAATTTGATGGCGATTGGGAAACGCCGTTCGGTGGGGGCTGTGCTATGTCTCGTGAAGCTGCGATCCGGAAAGCTTACGCGGCGAATCTCGCCCGCCACGATGGGCGGACCAGTGAGAGCGACGCGGCAAATTGGACCGTCATACTCGAGATCGGCGAACCTGTAGCCTGCCCCGTGTCGGCGGTTGTCTCCTTCGGCTCTGGCGGCGGGGACGGCAGCGACGTCGGGGTTATGAAGGTCGGGGACTTCCGTCCCGTGCGGATCGTTCGGCCGTCGGCCGGGGAGGCGTTGCGTGTTTGTGGTGTACGCGCCATGCTTTCCCAGACTCAGCCGAAAGGCGGTGAAGCATGATCGCAATTCCAACCGCGACCGCGACCGTACCCGCGGCCGCCCCGGCCTTCGATCCCGCCCCGTCGGCTTTCGTTCACGTTGACGGCCCGGTCCGCTTCGTCCCATTGGTGGGCTATCCAGCAGGCGGGCACGCTGCACCACTAGCTCGGGCGAAGCATTTCCTTGACTCCGCCATTTCGCTTTGGGAATCCGGCCGGGAGCACGCGTCCGGGGCTTTCTGCCGCATGGCTTTGGAGAGTTACTTTCGGGGCATGCACCGCACACCAAGGGGCGCATCAGTTGAGCGTTGCGTGCATTTACTTCGCCGTGACGGTCGGGTTGACCCCGACACGGCGGACCACTTGAAGTTTCTCGCCCGCATCGCCAACACCGCGGCGCATGGAGGTAGCGCGAGCTACAGTCAACTCGCCTACCTGTTGCGTTGCACGGCCGTCATTATCCGATCTTGGATTGTGACGGAGGAAAGGGGGCCAGCATGACGGCCACCATCGCGATACCAAAGCCGACGACGAAGAAACCGCGGCTAATGCTCAGCCGGGCAAAGCCCCGGGCACCACAAGCCCCGTGGATCGACTTTCGCGAGGTCCGGCCGTCGCAATGCCCGGAGTGTGGGCAAGTCTCCAATACGGCCCCGTGCGTCAGGTGTGCGGCATTTGTCCAACTGTCCCAATCCTCGGCGGCCGTCGCAACGGCGGACCAAGAGAGCCAAGAGGAAGTGGATTCGTTATTCTCGGCTCGCAACGCGATGGCCGAGGCGTTGGCCAGCGATCGGCCGGAGCAACGCGAGGCGGCGGCGGACCCCGTTACCTCAACACCCAACCCGGCGGATTTCTTTCCGTGGCTTCCGCGGGCGAGGAAACGAAACTACTACGGACTGCCCTTGCCGAGACGGAGGGTTGCCGGATGACGCAATCCACCTTAGACGGCTCGGACTGGTCGACGATCAGCATCGACCTTGATGACCTGGCAGGCGAGCCCGTAGGGGCGACGCGTTGCATCGGTGGCGGAGCCGGCGAAACGGGCGACACGTCAGCCGTCGGCGACTACCGCCAGCAGTTGGAGAGTCAACGCGACCAACTGGCCAGCGAGCTACGCGATGCCCGCCGCAACGGCCGGAGTGTCGACCAGTGGTATCTGGACCGCGTCGAGGCGTTGGAATGGACGATCGCGGAGCTTGCCCGGCAGACTGGCCCGCAAGCTTCACGTTCCTAGATCGCTTCAACGTCTAACGCAACTCGCAAAGCAGAGGTGAAGCCAATGAAGAAAGAGCAACCGACCTGCAAGCCGCATCAACACAACTGGCATGTCTTCGGAGCACATCCGGAGAAACGCCAACTTGTGGTTGTGTGCATGACGTGCGGCGAAGGGGGAGCGGTGACCGATCCAACCGACGATGAGTGGGCCAAAGCGTTCCCCGTGGACGCCGAGCCCTTCCCGTGGAATGACGATTCCCGGGTGACTCCGCATAGTCAGCCGGGCCCGTCAGCCGTCGGCGGAAAGTAACCTCGACCACCTGAACCAACTGAACTATCTGAACCACCTGAACCACGCGAACCAAGAGCCAAAAACGGAGAACTGCCCATGCCAAGTTTGAGTCTAACCGCGATGCTTCGACCCGGAATCGATTGGATCAAACGAACCGTCATCGCGATCGCGTTCCGGGAGCTGTCGGTCGAGGCGTCGGCGGCCGCCGGCTGCACCATCGAGCCCCCGGCCCTCGACGGCGTCACCTACCCGCAATTGCCAGCATTGGCTGGCCCGACCGTTTCAGCCTCGCCGTCGAGTAAAGGACGCGGCAAGTCGTCGTAGTGTCTTCCTCGCGCGGGGGCGGACCAGTGCTAGACTGACTGGCCCGCCCCTTTCCTTCGCCCCCGTTCGTTCTCCCCCTGTTCGTCCAGGCTTCACGCTTTCCAGGAGTACGGCACCATGGCCAAAAACAACGACACCGAAGAAATTGCCGTCTATGTCGTCAGGTACGCGAACCGTGAAAACCTCGTGATGCGATACGTCGACCCAGTCACGCGCCGGCAAGTCACCAAGTCGACGGGCACCGCAGACGAGAAGAAGGCCCAGAGGGCGGCGGGTGAGTGGCAAGCATCGCTGCGGGATGGGCGTTACATCAAGCCGAGCAAGGCGACATGGGAAGAGTTCCGTAGACGCTACACCAGCGAGATGCTTCCGTCGCTGTCCCGCAACACCGCGATCAAAGTTAACGGGGTGTTCAATCTGATTGAACGGAAGGTCAATCCCCAGCGATTGCGAGACATGGACGCAAACAGAATTTCAGAGTTCCAGCAGAAGCTGCGTGAGGGGGGGCGGTCGGAGTACACTATCAAATCCTACTTGGCCCACTTGCGAGCTGCGCTTCAGTGGGCAGTCAAAATGAACATGCTTGCGGCAGTCCCGCAAATTAGCAAGCCAGAGCGAACCAAGGGAAAAGGGAAAAAGGGGCGGTCTGTCACATTGGAGGAGTTTGAACGGATGCTGGCCAAGGTCCCCGCGGCATTGTTCCCTAAGCCGAACGAAACTGGCCAGCGGGGCGACGCGGAAAATGACCAAACCTCGCTGGCGAGTGACGCTCCCGAGATGACGCCGGAAGAACTGGCGACACGGGAAGCCGATTGCGAGTCGTGGCGGCATCTCCTCCGCGGCCTTTGGCTCTCCGGGCTTCGGCTTGGCGAGGCGATAAACCTGTCCTGGGACTGGGAAGCGAAGTTTTACGTCGACCTTAGGAACGAGTACCCGGTACTGGAGATTCCGGAGACGGCCCAAAAGTCAAAGGAGGATACCTCCCTCCCTGTTACCCCTGACTTTGGAGAATTCCTCTTGGCCGTGCCCGACGAAGATCGCAACGGCCGGGTCTTCTGCCCCAAACTTCACGGGAAGCCGGTGGGGATGAGTGCAGCATGCCGCATTATCAGCGATATTGGCCGTCTTGCCAGGGTGAAAGTCGGTAGTGAACGGACGAAATTGCTTCGCAAGACTGGAGAAACAGTCTCGGTTGTCAAATTTGCGTCCGCCCATGATCTTCGGCGGTCGTTCGCGACGCGATGGGCAGTAAGAGTAATGCCCGAAGTCCTGAGGCGGTTGATGCGACACAAGACGATTGAAACCACAATGAAGTTCTACGTCGACCAGGAAACGCAGGCCGTTTCTGCGGCGATTTGGAAAGACTGGGGCGGCAACAGGGGACCGCGGGCGGCGGGGGCGGGCCGGGTTGACAGTACCGATTCCGTCAAGCAAGAGGGGTGACAAAATGCCACGCAAGGGAAGCGTGCGGACGACGGCGACCAAAGGTAAAGAGACCATCAACCCGCAACGCCAGGCCAGTAAATGGGCGGGAGCTGCGGGGCCGTTCGCGTTTGGGAGAGTCTCTGCCTTTGAGCTTTACACGATCGACGCACTTGCCACCCAAGTCTTCCACCGCGGCCGTCGGTGGGTAATGAGCACATTCATCGAACCGCAGGACACAATCACCGGACGGCCTATCATCGACGAACGTACCGGGGAACCCATGCTTGGAGTTCAGCACTTCCATGCGGGGCACATTATCCTCGTCTCTGGCCGGGACCTCATAGATTGGGCGATGGAGCACAGCTCCCAAGCGTCGGCTCGCGAGGGCGGCCGAGTCTATCAGCGGTGAAGCGGTAGTAAGACTTCTCTCCCGTCGCCCCCCGCCTTCGGCCGTCGATCCACCGAGGGCGAACCGCTCCATTCTCTCCAGTTGGTGGGTTTGACCGGCAGAATTCACGCCCCCCGTGCGTCTAGGTTGCTTCTGTCGGTAGCACCCCCTATTCATTGCCGCAATTGCAGCCCCCTTCTCGTCTCCGCAATTCGCTGCGGCATAACCAGTTACGTGCCGTTCGAAGGCGCGACGCGTACCAACGGAAAAAGGCCGAATACGGGATATCAGATCCCGTCCGGGCGGCAAGCCCTCGATCCATGCTGTGGGGTTCCCGCCTTCCGGCCGCACATGGCCCGTGAACGCTGCCGTTCCAGAGGCCCTAAAAGGTTCCGACAAGCCAGGGACCGGCAGGCTGGCTTGATGCAAATTCAAGCCGTCTCTCGCAAATCGCCGGGAGCCGGTCCCCGTTTTGTCGGAGCCCGCCAGTGGAGAAGTTTGTGTAGCCGACGCGGTTTTCCCAACTGGAACTTTCCACCATCCAACGACTTGCACCTTTCGGCGGCTTGCAACCAAGCCGTTATCCGCTACACTCGTAGTATCTGGGAGAATTGATACAACCCGCACCACGATCTCGCTCCTCGGCACGCGCATGTCTACAACCGTCAGCCGCTCGCTCGTCTGGCTCGAATCGCTTGGTTGGTCCACGCGCGAAGCATGGGTTTCGCATCCCAGCGGCGGCAAGAATCTGGCGGATCGATTGCGTGCGCGGGGACCAAACCGTGATCGCGCGTGCGCCGCGGCAAACCCAGGCATGGGAGGCTGCGTGCCGGATGGTCGGTCGGGTTCACGCCTCGGTCTGAACCGGCCGGCTGCCGCGATCGAAACGGGTGGGGTATTGCACTGGCCCCGGCCGCGCTTCTGTAAACGAACGGCACGACGGCGATAAGTCTCCTCTTTGCCGTTCCCTCCTCGACTGCCCTCACCAGAAGGAGCTTTCTGGAAGCGGGGCGAGCCGGCTTCCCCGTTTCTGCGCGCTGGTTGCGTGGGCGTTTGAGGGAACTACAATCGACGGGACGCGGGAGCCGTGCGCCGCTCGAGGGACCCTCGGCCGTGCAGGGCCATTGCGGTAGTTTTTGGCCAGGTTTCAAACGAGATCCCCCACGCCTTCTGGAGGTGCTCCGATGCATGAGAGTCGCCAGCCCCACGCCCACCCATCCGAGCGGTCTACGGACTCCTCCTGCTCGTCGCCCGGCTGCTGCGGCGGAATCGACCGACGCGACTTCCTCCAGCTCGCAGGTGCCGGGGCGGTTTCGCTTTCGGCGGCCAACGCCATGGGAGCTGCCGCCAAGCGGTCGCCGGGCACGAAATCGGCCGACCACTTCGTGCCGGCCGACAAGAAGCTCAAGCCGGAGTGGATCAAGGCGCTCTGCCGAGCGCGGCAGCGCGCGAGTTCTGGACGCGGCGACGATCTGGAAGATGATCGCCATGCCGATCGGCGGGATCACGCACCGGGCAGCTCTACATCACCGGCGACGGGAAGCTGGTCCACTGGGACATCTTCAACGAGCACAACTTCTCGGGCTACGGTCGGACGAACTATTCGCGCCGGCCCGCCACAGTCGCCGCTCCGGCAGGGATTTGCCCTCACGCGTGACGGCCGGCGGCAAGACGCGCTCGGCGCACGCTCGACGGCCAGGGCTTCCCCGACGTGCGATTCTGCGGCGAGTATCCGATCGGCTATGTGGAGTACAAGGACGCCGAGTTTCCGGTCGAGGTCACGCTGGAGGCCTTTTCGCCGTTCATTCCGCTTGCAACGCCGAAGACTCGGCCCTGCCGGCCACGGTGATGCAGTTCACGGTGAAGAACACCTCGCAAGCCCGAGCCGACGGTCGCTCCTGGCGCGGCTGGCTGGAGAACGCCGTGTGCCGCCACAGCGGCGAGGTGATGTACGGCGTGCGGACGAACCGGAGTCGTCCGGGGCGACGGGCTGGACGATGGTCCTCGGCTCGGCCAAGGCCAGTGCGAGCCGCCCAAGGCCGCGCGCCAGCCGATCGTCCTGGCCGATTTCGAGGGCGAGGACTACGGCAAGTGGACGGCCGAGGGCGAGGCGTTCGGCACAGGGCCGGCCCAGGGCACACTGCCCGGCCAGCAGAACGGTCAGCGGCTTTCAGGGCAAGGGCCTGGTCAACACGTTCCTCGGCGGCGACGACCCGCAGGGCAAGCTGACCTCGCCGCCGTTCAAGATCGAGCGCAACTTCATCAGCTTCCTGATCGGCGGCGGCAACCACGCCGGCAAGACCTGCATCAACCTGCTGGTCGACGGCAAGGTGGTCCGCACCGCGACCGGCAAGAACGACGAGAAGCTCCAGCCTGCGCAACTGGAACGTCAGCGAGCTGGCCGGCAAGGAGGCGCGGATCGAGATCGTCGACGACGGCGTCCGGCCCTTGGGGGCACATCAACGTCGACCAGATCGAGCTGCGCGACACGCCGCGAGCCGGCTCCGCAGGGCACGCTGGAAGAGCAGCCCGACTTCGGCACCATGGGCCTGGCCGTGCTCGGCGACGGCGGCCAGACGTCGCTCGATCCGGCAGCTTCGACTGCCCGTCAGCTGCTTCGGCCGGCCGTGCTGCGACGGCGAACGAGCGCTGCCGCGCCGTGCAGGCGAAGCCGCTGGTCGGCCAGGCGCTCTGCCGGAGCGGTGGGCAAGACGTGTCCGCGCTGGCCGGGCGAGGAGGCGAAGGTGACGTTCGTCGTCGCCTGGCACTTCCCCAACCGGCCCGAGCACGGCAACTTCTACGCCACGCGGTTCAAGGACGCCGCCGAGGTCGTGGCCGCTACGTGGCCGAGCAACTTCGACCGGCTCGCCGGCCAGACGCGGCTGTGGCACGACACCTGGTACGACTCGACGCTGCCCTACTGGCTCTTGGACCGGCTCTTCTCCACCGATCTCGATCCTGGCCACGCGGCACCTGCCAGTGGTGGGCCAACGGCCGGTTCTGGGCCTGGGAAGGCGTCGGCTGCTGCCACGGCACCTGCGGCCACGTGTGGAACTACGAGCACGCCATGGCCCGGCTGTTCCCCGAGCTGGAACGCTCGGTCCGCGAGATGCAGGACTTCAACGCCGAGGCGGGCTTCGACGAGGAGACCGGCGCGGTCCGTTTCCGCGGCGAGGGCTGGAAGATGTGGGCCGGCGACTCCCAGCCGGGCTACGTGCTCAAGGCCTACCGCGAGCACCAGATGTCGGCCGACGGCGAGTTCCTCAAGCGGCTCTGGCCGCAAGATCCGCAAGTCGATCGAGTTCCTGATCGGCGCAGGACGGCAACGCCGACGGGCTGATCGAAGGCGAGCAGCACAACACCTACGACATCAACTTCTACGGCCCGAACACGATGGTCGGCTCGCTCTACCTGGCCGCGCTGCGGGCCGGCGAAGAGATGGCCCGCGAGGTGGGCGACGACGCACTTCGCCGCCACAGTGCCGCAAGATCTTCGAGGCCGGCCAGCGAAGCTCACCGTCGAGCAGCTGTTCAACGGCGAGTACTTCATCCAGAAGGTCGATCTGAAGAAGCATCCCAAGCACCAGTACGGCGACGGCTGCCTGGCCGATCAGCTCTTCGGCCAGGGCTGGGCGCACCAGGTCGGCCTGGGCTACGTCTATCCCGAAGACAAGGTCCGCTCGGCGCTTGCAGTCGATCTGGAAGTACAACTGGGCGCCCGACATCGGCCCGCAGAACAAGGCCCATCCGCCGCAACGCTGGTTCGCCCGGCCCGGCGAGGCGGGCCTGTTCACCTGCACCTGGCCGAAGAGCAAGCACCTCGGGCCCGAAGTCGGTCCTGTATCGCGACGAGGTCTGGACGGGCATCGAGTACCAGGTGGCCGGCAACATGGTCTGGGAAGGCATGCTCACCGAGGCGCTGGCCATCTGCCGCGGCGTCCACGAGCGCTACCATCCGGCGAAGCACAATCCCTGGAACGAGATCGAGTGCGGCGACCACTACGCCCGGGCGATGGCCAGCTACGGCGTGTTTCTGGCCCTGTGCGGCTTCGAATACCACGGCCCGAAGCGGCATCTGGGCTTCGCCCCGCAGATCACGCCGGAGGATTTCCGCGCCGCCTTCACCGCGGCCGAAGGCTGGGGCACGTTCGCGCAAAAGCGCGAAGGCGGCAAGCAGACCAACCGGATCGCGGTGAAGTGGGGCAAGCTCGCGCTCAAGACCCTGGCCTTTGAACTGCCCGGGGAAGGCAAGCCGGGGCAAGTAGCCGTGACGCTGGGCGGCCGCGCCGTGGCGGCTGCGATCGAGCAGGAGGGCCGCCGCGCGACGTTGACCCTGACGGCGCCGGTGGTTGTGCGGCAGAGTCAGACGCTTGAGGTAACTTTTGCCGCGTCGTGAGCGGCGTATGGCCCTCTGGGCGGCGCCGCGGGCCCAGTGTCTTGCGGCCCATAGCCGGGATGGTTTGACGGCCCGACGTGGGGGGGATGCCTCGGTTGCGGCCGAAGGGCGAAGGAAGTAATCTGGATTGCACTGGACCCGATGATTTTCCGAGCAGCTACTGTTACGAGGAAACCAAGATGAGTGATATCAGGCAAGGCTCGTCGCGTCGCGAGTTTCTGAAGAACACCGGCCGGAGTGGCCGCGGCCTCGGCGCTGGCGGGCGTCGCCGTGCCGCACGTCCACGCCGCGGAGAACAACACGATCCAGGTGGCGCTGATCGGCTGCGGCGGCCGCGGCACCGGCGCGGCGGCGAACGCCCTCTCGACCAAGAGCGGCCCGATCAAGCTCGTGGCCATGGCCGACGTGTTCGAGGACCGGCTGAAGAGCAGCTACGACGAACCTCGAAGAAGCAGTTCGCCGACAAGGTCGACGTGCCCGAGGACCGCAAGTTCGTCGGCTTCGACGCCTACAAGAAGGCCATGGATTGCCTGAAGCCGGGCGACGTGGCGATCTTCGCCACGCCGCCGGCCTTCCGCTGGGTCCACTTCACCTACGCCATCGAGAAGGGCCTGAACGTCTTCATGGAGAAGCCGGTCACGGTCGACGGCCCGACCACGCGGCAGGATGCTCGAGCTGGCCGAGGAGGCGGAGAAGAAGAACCTCAAGGTCGGCGTCGGCCTGATGTTCCGCCACTGCCGCGGCCGCCAGCGAACTGCTACGAGCGGATCCAGCGACGGCGAGATCGGCGACATCATCGCCATGCGGGCCTATCGCATGGCGCGGCCCGACGGTCGGCTTCGCCGGCCCGAAGCCGGACGGCATCAGCGAGCTGCTGTACCAGATCCAGCGGTTCCACAGCTTCCTCTGGGCCAGCGGCGGCGTGTTCAGCGACTTCTACATCCACCACATCGACGAGTGCTGCTGGATGAAGGACGCCTGGCCGGTCGAAGCCGCAGGCCGTCGGGCGGCCGCCACTACCGCGGCGACGCCGTCGACCAGAACTTCGACAACTACTCGGTCGAATACACCTTCGCCGACGGCACCAAGCTCTTCTTCTACGGCCGCAACATGCCGGGCTGCCACGACGAGTTCGCCAGCTACGCCCACGGCACGAAGGGCTCGGCGATCATCTCGACCTCGGCGCACACGCCGGGCCAAGTGCCGGACCTTCAAGGGGCACAACATTGACCGAAGGCCGAACCTGCTCTGGGCCTATCCCGCAGCCCGAGCCGAACCCCTACCAGCTCGAATGGGACGACCTGATCGACGCCATCCGCCAGGACAAGCCCTACAACGAGGTGAAGCGCGGCGCCGAGGCGAGCCTGGTGACCTCGATGGGCCGCATGGCCGCGCACACCGGCCAGATCATCACCTTCGACGAGATGCTCAACTGCGAGCACGAGTTCGCCCCGGACGTCGACAAGCTGACCAACGATTCGCCGGCCCCGTTGAAGGCCCAGGCCGACGGCAAGTATCCCATCCCGCAACCCGGCTTGAACACCAAGCGCGAGTACGCCTGAGTGCCGGCAGCAGGGACCGTTTGGCAGTGAATGACAGGGGCATGGCCACGCTCGAGTGGTCATGCCCCTTGTGTTTTGTGAACGCCTGGAGGGGGCGCGGCGGCGAGGATCACGCGTGGTTGGCGTCCGAGTTGCCGTTGGTTCGTTCCGCTTCGGTCCACGACGACGGCCCAATCCAGCCCCGCCACCAGAAGAGAAGCAAGAGGCTCGTCGCCACCGAGCCCATGACGGTCAGGGCGAAGGGATACCCGAACCGCCAGGTCAGCTCCGGCATGTTCCAGGGAAGGTCGGTGTCGAAGTTCATTCCGTAGACGCCGGCAATGAACGACAGCGGCATGAAGATTGTCGAGATCACCGTGAGCACCTTGATGACCTCGTTCAGGCGGCTGCTGGCGGCGGAAAGCGCGTAGTCGCGGAGGTCCGATCCGAGCTCGCGGTAGGTTTCGGTCAGTTCCACGATGGTCACGACGTGGTCCAGGCAGTCGCGCAAGAAGATCCGCGTCTCGGGCGAGACGAGCGGATGAGGGTCGCGGACCAGGCTGTTGATCATCTCCCGGTGCGGCCAGATGGAGCGCCGCAGCACGAGCAGGTCGCCTCGCATCTCGTGGAGCCGGGTGGAGACTTCCCGCGGATTTGCGATGAGCATGCGCTCGTCGAATGCCTCCATCCGCTCGGCGCATTGGTCGAGCATGGGGAAGTAGCCGTCGACGACGGCATCGAGGATTGCATAGGCCAGATGGTCGGGGGGCGACTGGCGCATGCGCCCTGGTTCTTGCGGACGCGCTCGCGCACCGGCTCGAGGAAGTCGCTTTGCCGCTCTTCGAACGTCACCACGTAGTTGCGGCCGAGAAAAAGGCTGATCTGCTCCGAGTGAATTCGCTGGTCGAAGCTGACGATTCGGCCTTCCAGGAAGAGGTATTCGCCGTAATCGTCGATCTTGCGCGCTGGAGCGTGTTGGCCACGTCTTCCAGGGCCAGTTCGTGGAAGCCGAAGATGCGGCCGACGTGTTCGATCGTGTGCGCATCGCCCAGCCCTTCCACGCACACCCAAACCACCGGCCACCGCTCGAGAAGGCCGGGCACCTCGTCGAGATCGGTGATCGACCGCTCGGTATAGTCGTCCGGCCCATAGGCGAGGACGCGAATCGTCGGCCGCGGGGCGCGGGGATCGACCACCAAGGTGCCGGGAAGGGCTCCGGGGGGCGTGCGCGGCTGCACGCGGGGGTGGATACGTCGTGGGCGGCGGCGCCGGCCTGCCATGGGAGCGACCTCTTGGGTTCAAGCGACAACATACCGCACGGGTGCGATCCCGTGCAAGCGGCCTGCGGAGGCCGATTGCGGACTCGCCGCGCATCTGCTATGACGGCGGACACTCGAGTGCGATTTCAGTCGATAGGAGGTTCGGGCCATGACCAGACCCGTGCGCGTGGGACTCGTCGGTTCCCAGTTCATTTCCACGGTCCATGCGGAGGCGCTGGGCAGCGTGGCTGGCGCCGAACTCGTGGCGGCCGCCTCGACCCAGGCCGACCACGTGCGTTCGTTCGCCCAGCGTTTCGGCATTCCCCACGCCTGCACCGATTACCAGAAGCTGCTGGAGATGGACGAGATCGACATGGTCGTGCTCGGCGTGCCGAACGATCTGCACTGCGAGTTCACCGCTCGACGCGGCGGCGGCCGGCAAGCACGTGGTCTGCGAGAAGCCGCTGTGCCTGAACCTGCCGGAGGCCGACCGGATGATCGCCGCCTGCCGGCAGGCCGAGCGTCAAGCTGATGTACGCCGAGGAGCTGTGCTTCGCCCCGAAGTACGTGCGGCTGAAGAAGCTGCTGGACGACGGCGCCCTCGGGCAAGCCGACGCTGGTCAAGCAGTCGAAAAGCACGACGGCCCCCACGCGCCGCACTTCTGGGACGTGGACCGCTCCGGCGGCGGCGTGACCATGGACATGGGCTGCCACGCCATCGAGTTCTTTCGCTGGATGCTGGGCAAGCCGCCGATCACGTCGGTCTACGCCCAGATGGCCACGCAGGTCCACGGCGACAAGACCCGCGGCGACGACAACGCCCTGATCATCCTGTCGAGTTCGAGGGCGGCTGCGTCGGCCTGGCCGAGGAAAGCTGGACCAAGCTCGGCGGCATGGACGACCGGGCCGAGGTCTACGGCTCCCAGGGCGTGGCCTACGCCGACCTGCTGCACGGCAACTCGATCGAGACCTACAGCACCGGCGGGCTACGACTACGCCGTGGAGAAGGCCGGCTCGACCGTCGGCTGGAGCTTCACGATCTACGAGGAGGCCTGGAACTACGGCTTTCCCCAGGAGATGGCCCACTTCGTCGATTGCGTGCAGAACGACAAGCAGCCGCTGGAGACCGGCGAGGACGGCCGCGCGGTGCTCGAGGTGATCTTGGCCGCCTACGAGTCGGCCGGCACCGGTCGCAAAGTCGCTTTACCGTTTTCCACGGTTGCCGCGTGCCCCCAGGAGCTTTGGAAGCCCCGGGGGTGAGAGGCATGCGCCGGCCACGTTACCACGCGATGTCGACCGGCACTCCGGCGGCGCGACCCGGATGGCGCACGAGAAGCGTTTTCGTAGTCTCGTGCCAGGCGAAATCGCTGTGTGCCTTGCCGTCGACGGCGACCGACTTGGGAGGAGCGGGCAAGAGCAATCGCGTGCTGGCGACGATGCCCTGAGGCGAAGCGATCGTGTACGACAGGCTCGCCGGTCCGGTCTGCCATCGCTGGATCCGGCCGGCGGCCGCCACCGCCGCAGGGGCGACTGCCTTGAGCCGGTCCAGGTCGAGAAGCCATGCCTGTTGGCCCGGCTTGAGCAACAGCTCGTCGCGGACGGCAAGGCGCGTCGAGCAGGTCGACCCATCGGCCGCGGACGCGGAGCGGTTCTGTGGAAAGCGACTCGTCGAGCACCGCGGCGATCAGGTAGGGCCCTCGCCGCAACTGCATCGAGTTCCGCTCGACGAACGTTCCGCCGGCTGCCTCAAGGCCGCATTTCACCAGGCTCCGCAAGCGATCGGCGCCTTCGGCCGATCGGCTGAACCATGCGGGGTGTTTGCGCTGGACGAGCACACGCCCCTTGCCGCACGCATACTCCCCCTCGGCCGCCTTGGGATCCAAGCCCAGCGTCTGCATGAGGTGCTCGCTCGGGGCGGCGAAAACCACCGACCCTGGCCGATTCCACCACGCGCGGACCGAATGAAAGGGGTCCGTATCGGCGCCCACGTAGATGAGCGATCCGCTGCGGGGCGGCCCTCGGCCGACACGGTGACCAGCCTCGGTTCGACCGGCCTGGTCGATGGCTCGGTCCGCCGCATCGGCTCGACCTATGACGGCCTGGGCCGCGTCCAGACCGTCACCAGCTACTCGGATACCTCGGGCGCGGCGGCTCTCACCCAGGTCAAGTACGAGTACAATGGTTGGGGGCGGGTTTCCAAGGAGTACCAGGAGCACGACGGCGTGGTCGACACCGGCTCCCTTTCCGTCCAGTACACGTACGCAGACGGCGCCTCCGACGGCGTGGCCAAATACGCCCGCCTCTCCAACGTGGTCTATCCCAATGGCCGGAACCTTCACTACGGCTACGGCACCGCGGGAGCGATCGACGACATCATGTCACGGCTCTCGGCCATCTACGACGACGCCAATGACGACGGAGACATCGACCCTGGCGAGGTCTACGCCGCCTATCAGTACCTCGGCGCGGGTAGGATCGTCACCGAGGATTACGCGGAGCCTCAGGTGAAGCTCGACTACACGGCCAACAATCTCGCGCCTCTGGACCGATTCGGCCGCGTGACGGACCAGGTGTGGGCCGACTACGGCACCACGCCGGAAACGTTCGACGAATACACCTATTCCTATGACCGCGCCGGCAATCGCACCGCGCGCACAAACGAACTGCGTAGCGCCTTGAGCGAGACCTACCAGTACAACGGAGTGGACGCCCTGGTCTCTTCGGTCCGCAACGACAGCTTCGACCAGTCCTGGACGCTCGACGGATTGGGGAACTGGTCGGGCTTTAGCGACGACGGCAGCTCCCAGGCGCGCACCGCGAACGCGGCCAACGAGATCGGCTCGATCACGGGCGGCTGGGCCACCCCGGCCTACGACCCGGCCGGCAACATGACCGTGATCCCCGCCCCTCTGACCGGCGATGCCGACCATGCCCTGGGCGCGAAGTACGATGCCTGGAACCACCTGGTGGAAACCAGCGACGGCAGCGTGCTCGTGGCCAAGTTCGTCTACGACGGCGCCGGCCGGCGGATCGAGCAATTGAGTAACTATGTCGGGGGAGTGCCGCAGCAGGCCACGCACTACTACTTGAGCGGCCAGAACCAGGTGCTGGAGACGCGCGAAGGCTTGCCGGCTTCGAGCCCCGAGTCCTTGAGCCCGAAGTACCAGAACGTCTGGTCGCCGCGCTATATCGATGCCTTGGTCCTCCGCGATAGCTACTCAGGCGGCGTGCTCCAGCCGGCCTCGCGGCTTTATTACCTTTCGGACGCGAACTACAACGTCACCGCGGTCGTGGGCAAAGTGAACGACACCTGGCAGGCCGTAGAGCGTTACGCCTACACGGCCTATGGCAAGGCCGCGATCTACACGCCCGACTGGTCGAGCACCCGCGCCTCCTCGCTCTATGGCAATGCCACGCTCTATACCGGCCGCGAGCTTGACGCCTGGACGAGCCTCTATTACTATCGCGCGCGGTACTACAGTGCGGATCTGGGAGCATTCGTCGGACGGGATCCGATCGGCTATCAGGGCGGGATCAACCTGTACGAGTACGTCAGCAACGCGCCACTGACCCACACGGATCCCAGCGGGCTTCAGCAGGGTTCGGCAACTGGCAACTTCCAGGACTTGCTGGGACTTGACGAACGAACGAGTAGCTTGTTGCGGACCCGGCAAGGACAGGTGCAACTGGCCTTGGAGACGCTCTGCAACTCCGGGTGCTCCGGCTGTTCCAAGTCTGAATGTATGGACGAGGCAAAGGCCGTCTCTGCTGCCTATGTGGACATGTTCCACAAGACCGAGACGCGGAGCTTCCCGCGATTCGGGTTCCGTGACGACCACCGTAGGGGTTGGATGTGCTACCAGTGGCAGACACACACTTTCAACGCGTTGGAACCAATCGTTAAGAAGGGGAAATGCTTCGATATCCGCCGGGTTGGTCTGGTCGCCGGCACAGGTGACAAAACCTCGCTTGAACACAATTGGGTTGCGATCTCGTCAATCAAGAAGGTACGCAAAGTGACCGACAGAACAGCGGCCGGCAAATGCACCGTTTACCTTGACCCGTGGATGGGTAATGGGCCCGAAGCCTACTGCAATACGGGAGTGGGATACGAGAAAGGACATCCGCGCCACAATTTCCTCGGTGAAGAGCCTCTCGGTGAAGATCCCTCGAAGCCGGAAGGTATGGGAGGTTATTACACGCCGGCCGGCGGCCAACCGTGCTGGAAGGAGTACCCTAGATGGAGTTGGTAGCGATCATGAAACGCCTTCGAGTGGCACTCGACCCCGAAAGGGCAACGCTTATGCTGCTTGTCGCGATGGCTGGTCTTTGCTCGGGGTGCCCAGCCATTTCAAGTGCGCCTGAGGCTCCGCCAGATACAGTATGCGAACACCACCTCGTAAGACTGGGAGAGACGATTGCGGCATACCGCCGTGAAAAAGGCTCCTTGCCACAAATCATGACAGGGGCAGCAGGATTCAAATGTAGTTGGCGAGTGCGGATCGCTCCTTACCTGATGGACGGTGATTCACAAAGCTTCGACTACCGATTGGAGGAGTCTTGGGACACCGCATATAATCGCCAGCAGCTCTTGAATTGGATTCCGTGCAAGTTCACTTGCCCCTTGGAGTCGAATCGCACCGACTATCCTTTTACTTCCTATACGATGTTGCTGCGAGCCGATTCAACAGGCTCAAACGGGGAGGGGTGTGAGGTAATGCCCTTGCCGGACGATGCAGTGCTTATCGTCGAGTCGGTCGGATGTCGGATCGAGTACGGTGAGCCGAGAGACATTGACATTGAGACCCTCTTCAGAGGCGATTCTCCTTTCGGCGTTGGAAAGCTCAATTCGCTCCATCCCAAGGTGGTTAAAGCGCTTCGCGTCGATGGGAAGGTAATCGACATCCCCAAGGACATCGCGAAGAAAGCGCTTCAGAAGTTGCTGGCTGGGACCACGACGAATGGGACCAGATAAGGACCAGAGCAGATAAGGAGCAGGTAAGGGGACACTGATATTGACACCTTGGGCAAGGTGGTACCTTCTTGCCATGCCGCCAGCGGGCCGAGCGAGCGAAGCAGGGATGGTCTACTACGTTCTCTCAATCGCGGGAACGCGCGGAAGCGGCTGTTTCACAAGGCGGGCGACTACGAAGCGTTCCAGCGCATGTTGGCGGAGAGCCTAGAGCGATACCCGATCGAGTTGTTGACCTACTACTTGATGCCCAACCACGGGCATCTGGTGGTTCGGCCCAACACGGACCCAGCATTGGGTCGTTGGATGGGCTGCGTGGGGGTGACGCACGTGCGTCGCCACTGCGGCGGACCGCAGAGCGTCTGGGGCTCGCCTTCACCCGCGGTCCCGGCCGACCACCAAGATTGATCGCTGATCAGTGATATCCCCTTTTCTTCTTCCCCCTTTTCTTCTTCAATGATGACCGACCAGCCATCCCCGCAACCATCCGGGCGCCATCCTCGATCTTTCCACGTGGTGGTAAAGCCCATCGCGCGCGGTGCAACCTGGACTGCACCTACTGCTACTACCTTCACAAAGACGCTCTGCTGGCTGATGGAACGCCTCATCGGATCGCTGACGATCTCCTGGAGGAGTTCATTGGCCAGTACATCGCCGGTCAGCAGATCGAGGAGGTCACGTTCAACTGGCACGGCGGGGAGCCGATGCTCCTGGGCCTGGACTTCTTCCGGAAAGTGGTCCAGTTGCAGCGGAAGCACGCCGGCACCAAGCGCGTTGAGAACGACCTGCAGACCAACGGCGTGCTCTTGGACGACGCGTGGTGCGAATTCCTCAAAGAGCACCGCTTCTACGTGGGCCTGAGCATCGACGGCCCCAAGCACCTGCACGACCAGTTTCGCAAAGGCAAAGGCGGATCGCCGACCTTCGACCAGGTGTACCGGGCGGCCCAGATTCTGCCAGAAGTACGAGGTTCCCTTCAGCCCGATGACCGTGGTCCACTCGATGAGTGCGCGGCACCCCGCTGAGGTGTATCGCCGCGTTCGGAAAGAACACTAAACGAGGGGATCTCGGTTCGATCTTGGATGAGAAGACACGCTCTACCAATGATCTCGAACGACGATTTGCGCGAGTGGCCCAGACTTTATACAAACAGTACCGCGTTCCCGCTGAGCATGAGCAAGACAAATTCCGCTGTTCTTATGAGGAAGCGCACTTTTTCGTGAATGGCATTCGTACTCTGCGCAATTTGGAAGAGCGAATAGTTTCCGAGGCACGTTAGCGGGTACATACTCCAGCCATTCTTGAACGACGAGAGAATCGATGCCGACCAACGCAACGACGGGAAGTTGCCCGGTGAGCGTGCAACCGATGAACCAACTCCGGTTCCCGCCGATCTCGCGCGGACCGAGGAGCTGACTCGGCGCACAGCTCTAACGCGCCCGGGTCAGCCGAGCCTGCTCGAAGGCGTCCCAGAGTACGAGCCGGTGTTCGACCGCCTGGCCCGCGCCCTGGACCGGCCCGGCATGCATGGCTTGCTGGTCGGCGAGCCAGCGTCGGCCAAAACCTGAGTCGGGCCGAACTGGCCGTACACGCTTCGACCGGACGCAGCTTGCCCGCCCTCACCCCGAATCTTCCTCCCGAAACGGGAGAGTCACCCGCCCTCACCCCCGGCCCCTCTCCCGGAACGGGAGAGGGGAGTTGCGGTAGGCCGGCCTCCGGATGCCCCGCCGAGGGACGCCCGCCCTTTGCGCGGTCGGCATTCGCGCACTCCGCCGCCGGACACCCTGCCCGTCGCGTGCCCCGCCGGGCTAGTTCGTTGCACTGCCGCCGAGGCGAGCTACAATGGGAACCTGTGGTGGCCGGCCCGGCCGGCGTTGGTTTGCATTGTCTATCTCGAGAAGGAGTATCCCATGCGTCGCGGCTTCGCCGCTAGTCTCGTTGTTCTGTTCGCCGCTGCCTACTGTGCCGCTGCCGAACCGGCCGCCGATGCCAAGGGTTGGATCCCCCTGTTCGACGGCAAGACCCTTTCGGGCTGGAAGGTCGGCAGCAACGCGGGGTCGTTCAAGGTCGAAGACGGCATGATCGTCGTCAACGGCCCGGTGGCCCATCTGTTCTACTCCGGCGACGTCGAGAAGCATGAGTTCAAGAACTTCGAGTTCAAGGCCGACGTGAAGACCTTCCCCAAGGCGAACTCGGGGATCTATATCCACACGAAGTTCCAGGAGAGCGGTTTTCCCAAGGTCGGGTACGAAATCCAGGTGAACACGAGCCACACCGACCCCAAGCGAACCGGCGGCGTTTACGGCGTCAAGGACAACTACAAGGCGCCGGCCAAGGACGGAGAGTGGTTCACGATGCACATCGTAGTCAAGGGCAAGCGGATCACGGTCGACGTCGATGGCAAGCCGATTGTCGAGTATACGGAACCGGACGACGTGAAGGGTTCTCGCCGCCTTTCGAGCGGCACCTTTGCCCTGCAAGCCCACGACCCGGGCAGCACGGTGCACTACAGAACATCCTGGTCCGGCCGCTCAAGGCGGAATAAGTCCGGTTCTGCGGGCAAGACGATTGCCGACCGCGGCATTTGTTTGCTGAGGCTGAGGAAACCCGTCGGGTGACTCCGGCAGGATCGCTTTGTGCGCCTGCCGGAGTGTCTTTTTTTCGGCTGCCAAGCATCGAGTGATGATTGTTTCCACCGCGCAAGGGGTACCATGGCCCTGTTGGAAGCGGTTTAACATCACTTAGAGCCGATCCCAGGACCTGGGGAGGTGTTGCGATTTTTCTGGCCGCACAGGGCCACAGCGGCAGTGCCGGGATCGGTTCTTCGTCGCCATCTCGAAAAGGAGGTGCGGCGATGACCAGGCTTGGCAGCACGAGCGCTCGCGGGCCGGGGGCGCTCCAGCGCCGCGGGACGGTTTTTCCCGCAGGTCCTTCCTCGGCCGCGTCGGCGTGCTGGGCATGGGGGCGGCGGTCCTCTCGGCCGGCCGACAGGCCCAGGCCCAGTACGGGCCGGGCTCCGTGGACGAGTTGTCCAAGGAGCAGCTTGTGAAAATGTACGAGGACATGCTCAAGATCCGGCTTTGGGAGTCGAAGGTCAAGGACCTGATCCTGGCCGGAGGCTTTCGCGGCGTGGCCCATCTGTACGTGGGCGAGGAGGCCATTGCCGTGGGCGTCTGCCACGCGCTGCGCAAGGACGACTACATCGCCAGCACGCATCGCGGTCACGGCCACCTGATTGCCAAAGGGGGCGACCTGGGCCGCATGTTGGCCGAAATCACCCACAAGGCCACCGGCTACTGCAAGGGCTACGGCGGCTCGCTGCACATCACCGACGTGGGCCTGGGCATCCTGGGGATGAACGGGATCGTCGGCGCGTCGCACCTGTTCGCCGCCGGGGCCGCTTACGGCATCAAGGTCAAGGGGACCGACCAGGTGGCCGTGAGCTTCGGCGGCGACGGCTCGATCCAGGGCAACTTCTTCTCCAGCGCGGCCAACGCGGCCGCTGCCTGGAAGCTGCCCTGGATCGGCGTCATCGAGAACAACGGCTACCAGATCTGGGTCCGCGCCGCCGACGTCTACGGCATCGTCGATCTGGCCCAGCGGGCCGAGGGCTACGGCATCGAGGGCCGCGTGGTCGACGGCAACGACGTGCTGGCCGTGTACAACGCTGGCCAGGTACGCGGTGGCCAAGGCCCGCGCCGGCGGCGGTCCGACGATCATCGAGTGCAAGACCTACCGCTGGTACGACCACTACGGCGCGGGCGGGGCCAAGATCGGCGTGGACGGCGCATTCGGCCTGGGCTACCGCTCCGACCGGGAGCTGCGCGACTGGATGGCCAAGGATCCCATTGCCCGGTTCCGCGGGACCCTGATCAGCGACAAGATCCTTACCGAAGATCGCGCCGAGGAAATCGTCAAGGAGGTGCGCGAGGCCGTGGAAAAAGCGGCCGCCGTTTGCCCAGCGAGCAGCCACCGCCCAAACCCGAGGACGGGCTGCTGCAACGTGTTCGCCGAGGGCGTGGTTCCATTGCACACGAGTTGACCAAGGAGGTTATTGAAGCCGTTGTTGCTTGTCGAATCGTTCGAGGCTTTCTGCCTCGGGAAACCGGACTTTCGTTGGTCGTCCTTGTTCTATGTACAGTGCAGGACTCAAGAGCCATGGCCAAAAACATGAATCAAGCGATCCTGG
>CAVTPL010000003.1:0-286519 GCA_963736495.1 Pirellulales bacterium
TCACGAGTGACCTGAGGACGAACCGCTGCCCAAGGAGATTCGTTCTATGCCCTATCTTGAAAAGGCGGAGAGCGACGCCAGAATCGCCAGGGTCAAGGACCTGCTGAAGGCCAAGAGACCTCGACGTGGCGCTGGTGTACTACGACGAGTTCAACATCGGCAACGGCTGGTATCTGACCGGCTGGTGCCCGCAGTTCGAGAGCGGCGCGGTGCTGGTGCCCGCGCAGCGGCGCGCCGCGGATCCTCGGCGGGCCGGAAAGCGAGCCGTTCGCCAAGCTCGACAGCACGATCACCGAGACGCGCAACTTCCCCGTGTTCATGGTGCCCGACGAGGAGTATCCCAACGCCACGATCATCGACTTCCCCAAGCTGTTCGCCGAACTGAACGCCGAATTGGGCAGCGTGCGGCGCGTCGGGCTGGTCGGCGCCGGACGCATGCCGGCCGAGTGCTACCGGCAGATCGTCGACGGCTTCACGGGCGTCGAGCTGGTCGACATCACGGCGGACTACGTCCAGCTGCGCTACGACAAGTCGGCGTGGGAGCGCGAGCAGATCCGCGCCGCGTTCGCGCTGGCCGACTTCGCCTACGACGCCATGAAGGCCCAGGTCAAGCCCGGCGTGTCCGAGATCGAGGTGGCGGCCGCCGGCGAATATGCCGCCCGCAGCCGCGGCGCCAGCGGATTCGGCTTCAGCGCGATCGTCGGCAGCGGCGCGCGCTCCAACGCCGTCGTGCCCACCGCCAGTCGTCGAAGCAGCTGGAGGCCGGCGAACTGGTGATGATCGGCATCGCGCCCAAGGTCTCAGGCTACGCCGGCGTGGTCGGCGACGCCCTGCCGGTCACCGGCCGCTACACGCCGCGGCAGAAGGAGTGCATGAAGCACCTCAAGGAGGCGTTCCGCCTGACCAAGGCGCAACTGCGTGCCCGGCAAGATCGGCACGGAGATCGACGCCCCGGCGCGGGCGTATTTCGAGAAGCACGGCTTCTCGAAGTACCTGGTCTGCCCGTTCGTCCACACGATCGGCCTGCACGAGGCCGAGGCGCCGTTCTTCGGCCCGAACAGCGACGACGTGCTCAAGCCGGGCATGACCGTCTGCGTGGACGTGAGCTTCTTCGGCCATCCCGAGTTCAACGGCGCGCGGATCGAGACCGGCTACGAGATCACCGACAGCGGAGCCGGTGCCGTTGAGCGAGAAGATGGACGGCATTTGTACGCAGGACGAAGCAGGTGGGTAGTACTCACGGGGACGCCCTAGGAACCGATCCCAGAACTGCCGCTCTAGCAGCCCGTTGAAAAAGTCCTAGAGCAAAGATATATTATGGCCATCGTGCGACGCAGGAGGTAAGGGCGATGGCGTTGGGAAAGCGGCGAAGCCAGCAGCAGGAGCTGTGGGTAGCGACCACCGAGCTGCCGAAGTCCGAAGGGCACGTCTTTTATCGAAAGCTCAACGAGATTCTCGCCGAGGCGGGTTTTGATCGTTGGGTCGAACAGAAGTGCCGTCCGTATTATCATAATCACCTGGGCCGCCCCTCGATTCCACCGGGTATCTACTTCCGGATGCTGCTGGTGGGATACTTCGAGGGAATCGGATCGCAGCGGGGGATTGCTTGGCGTTGTGGCGACAGTCTTTCGCTGCGGGCTTTTTTGGGCATCCCGCTGACCGAGGAAACAGCCGACCATTCCAGCCTGACGCGAGTCCGGGACCGGTTGCCGCTTGAGATCCACGCCTCGGTATTTCAATGGGTGCTGAAGTTGGCCGCGAAGAAAGGACTGTTGCGAGGCAAGACGGTCGCGGTGGACGCCACCACGCTGGAGGCCAACGCGGCGATGAAGACGATCGTCCGCCGCGATACGGGCGAGGATTGGAACGACTATCTTCGGCGTTTGATGCAAGAACAGGAAGGTGTCGAAAACCCTACGGATGAAGACCTCCGCCGCTTCGATCGGAAGCGGAAGAACAAACGGGTGTCGAACGATGAGTGGATGTCGCCGACCGATCCGGACAGCCGGATTGCGAAGATGAAGGACGGGCGCACGCATCTGGCTTACAAGGCGGAGCACGTCGTGGACTTGGAGACGGAACTGGTACTGGCGGCCTCGATTCGCCACGCCAACGAAGGGGACGCCGACACGCTGGTCGATAGCGTGGTCGAAGCCCGGACGAACCTGTCGGAAGCTGGCATGGATACGGAGATCGAAGAAGCGGTCGCGGACAAAGGCTACCACGCCACCGAGACTCTGGAACTGGCCGACTCTCTGAACATCCGTACGTACGTCCCCGAGCGGCAGCAGAAGGGGAAGCGAAAATGGAAGAACGTGTCGGCGGCCGCGCGACGAGCCTTCTTCAACAACCGCCGACGGGCCCGCCGAGCGCAGGAGCAAACGCCTGCAACGACTGCGAAGCGAACGGGTCGAGCGGAGCTTTGCCCACATCTGCGACACGGGCGGTGCGCGTCGCAGTTGGCTGTGCGGGATCGAGAAGGTGCAGAAGCGTTACCTGATTGCAGGTGTGGCCCGCAACCTGGGACTGGTGCTGCGCAAGTTGTTCGGCATCGGGACTCCTCGCGGGTTGCAGGCCGGGTACGGCCTTGTTTTTCTTGTGTGGCTTGTGTGGATTCACATCAAGGGCTTCCTGCGGCGGCGGCGGCCCGATCGGTCACACTCCGACTCGTTCGACGTCGCCTACGCGACGGCGGCCTGACCGGCAGCCGCACAAAGAAACTCGGGTTTTTCAACGGGCTGCTAGCCCTGTGCGGCTGGAAAAGCGAGGGAAGCGAAGTGGACAGGTCCCGAGTTTTCGGTCAGACGGCTGTTGTGATGAGGGAGCCTTGCGGCCGAAAAATGGATCAGTCCCCGGCTGGCCTGTGAACGGTTATTCGTGAACGCTTACGACCAACGACTGCAATCTTCGGAAACGGCAAACCATTCGTGGAGGAGATACGCATATGGCCCAACGCGTGTGCATTCCCGAGGCGGAATACCAAGAACGTATTCAGAAAGGCGGCGGAGCTCGTCGAGCAGCACGGGCTCGACGTGCTGGTCGTCAACTCGAACGAGGCCGACTACGCGAACGTTCGCTATTTCTCCAACTTCTGGCCGCTGTTCGAGACGGCCGGCGTGGCCATCAGCCCGTCGGGCAAGGCGGCGCTGATGGTCGGGCCCGGAAAGCGGAAAATACTCCGCCGACCGGAGCATGATCCAGAACATCTTCCAGTTGATGGAGTATCGCGAGTCGGCCGACCCCGCCTACCCGGAGGTGAAGGCGTCGAAGTACACCGACGTCTTCCAGTCGATCGGCGTCACGGGCAAGAAGCTGAAGATCGGCGTCGGCGGATACCTGGTCAGCAATCCGATCCAATTGGCCGGGCTGAAGGAGTGCTATCCCGAGTGCGAGATCGTGCGCGCCGACGACATCATGGTCGCCCTGCGCAGCATCAAGTCGGAAAACGAGATCGCCTGCATCCGCGAAGGCCTGCGGATCACCGAGATCGCCACGCGAGGAAGTCATTCGCCACATCCAGCCCGGCATGACGGAGTTGCAATTGGTGGGCATCGCCCAGAAGACGATCTATGAGAACGGGGCGGAATACGAAGGGCTGCCCATGTACGTCTTCAGCGAGAAATCCACGCGGCACGCGATTTCCCGCTCCACCTACCGGGAGATCCAGAAGGGCGACATCGTCCAGTTGAATCTCTCGGCCAAGGTGGACGGCTACTCGCCCAGCATCGGCATGCCGATCAGCATGGGCAAGCTGACCGGCCGCAAGCGGGAGATCGTCGAGTTCGGCCTGGAGGCCCACCGCTGGACCTACGACCAGTTGAAGGCCGGCGTGCTGGCGGCCGACGTGGCCAAGAATTACATCGAGTTGTTCAAGCAACGCGGCTACTACGACAACTACCTGTACGGCCCCTGCCACGGCACCGGCCTGATCGAGGTCGAAGCGCCGTGGATGGAGAGCATTTCGAACTATCATCTCGCGGAGAACATGACGTTCCAGGTCGACACGTTCGTCTCGGCCGAGGAGTTCGGCATCCGCTGGGAGACGGGCATGGCGATCCGCAAGGACCAGGCCGAGCTTCTGTCGCAGCCGATCGGAAGATCTTCGAGATCGGCGTGTAAGTGAGCAGACCTCTTGAGCCTAAGGAATCTCCATAGAGGATCAACCGCCATGCAAAAGACGAAATCGCGCAGCGAAATCGTCCGGCGGCGACGGACCACGCCTTTCGACGTGGTGTTCGGGTTCGACATGGAGACCGACATCGGCTCCTTCACGCCGTTCTACGAAGGCGTGAAACACGGCACGCCGCACATCCTGAAGCTGCTGAAGAAGCACGACATCCAGGCGACGTTCTTCTGGACGGGCCATGCGGCGGAGAACAACCCCGACATGGTCCGCCGCGTGCGCGACGCCGGCCACGAAACCGGCTGCCACGGCCTGTATCACGAAACGCTCGGCGATCCGATTTTCCCCTTGCCCAACAACTGGCCGATCCTGCCCTCGGAGGTGGAAGGCCGGCTGCGCGAGGCCACGCGGATCGTGCGCGAAGTGAGCGGCGTCCGGCCGGTGAGCTTCCGCTGCCCGCGGCTCTGGGGCAGCACCAAGGTGCTCAACGTGCTGGAGAAGCTGGGCTACGTGGCCGACGCCTCGTTCCCGCTGTACTTCTTCCGCAAGCCGTTCGTGCCGTATCACCCGTCGGCGAAGGATTGGACGAAGCCGGGCCGGATGCGGATCGTCGAGATTCCCAATTTCTGCGACCTGAGCATGGAGAGCAACGATCCGTATCAGCGCGACCGCGACCAGTGGCCGCGTCTATCGCACCGAGTCGGCCGAGTTCCTGATGCAGAAGGCCGACAGCTTCATCGAGTACGTCGCAGGCCGCGGAAAGCGGCCGGTGCTCTGCTTCTACCTGCATCCGTGGGAATTTCATCCGATGCCGCAGGGCACGCTCGATTTCGGCGAGAGCAGCGTGAAGCCGCTGCCGTTTATCGTGAAGAATTGCGGCCCGAAGGCGGTCAAGCAACTCGACCGCGTCTGCGCCATGCTCAAGCAGCGCGGCGGCCGGTTCGTCACGGCCAAGGAACTGGCGGCGGAGTACTCGATGAAAGCAACACAGCTTGCTGAAGGCCTTCGCCAAGGCCGGCAAACGGGCCCATCTGGTCGGCGATGCTCGACGCCGGGGTCATCGCCGCGCTCGACATGGAAGGCCGCTGGTTCGCGGTGCTCGACGGCGAAGTTCTCAACCGCGTCAATCCCGACGCGATCGCGGGCCAGAGCACGCGCGAGCAATATCTCAATCCCGGCGGCGACGGACTCTGGCCCGCGCCCGAGGGAACGACGTTGGGATACCAGTACTCCACCGGCGCGTGGCGCGTGCCGCCGGGGCTGTGCGCGGCGCGGTATCTGGTGACGCAAGCCACGGCACGCAGCGCGTCTCGATCCGCGCGGAAGTCGATCTGGTGAACAACCGGGGGCTTGGCGTTCCCACCGTTTTCCAGCGGCAAATCGCCGTGGTCCCCGGCCGGCGATCGGTCACGGTGCGCGTCGTCGAGAGCATCACCTACATCGGCCGCGCGCCGCTGCGGCGGGCCGACTGCCTGCTGGCCCCGTGGACGCTCTGCCAGTTCGACTGCGGACCGGGTTGCGAAGTCGTGTTTCCGTGCGCGCGAAAGGCGTCGGTCTGGGATCTTTACGACGACCCGAGCGATGCGCCAGCGCGACGTGGAGCGGGCGGCTGTGCCGCACGCGGACCGACGGCTCGCAGCGCTACCAGATCGCCATCGACGCCAAGACGCCGTGGATCGAGTTTCGCGATCCGCGTCGCGGCCTGATGGTGCGGCGCAAGGCCGGTCCGCTGCCGGCCGGCCAGTCCTATATCGACATCCGCGACGCGGCGCCCGACGTGCCGCCGAGCAAGAAGGGCGTTCGCTACAGCGTCTACAGCGACACGGCCAACTTCATGGAGATCGAAGCCGCCGGCGGCTGTCCCGCGATCATCCGGCCGAATACCGAAATGAGCGTCACGGTGAGCACGCGGTTTCACACGAACACTGACGTCACAAGGTGAAAGCACATGGAACAAGTCATCGGAATCATCCTGCTTGCGCTCGGCGGCCTCTCCGCGGCCAGCTTCTACGTCCCCTCGTACAAGATCAAGAAGTGGTCTTGGGAAACCTACTGGATCACGCTGGGCTTCGTCGCCTGGATCATCATGCCGACGGTCGCCGGGTTGCTGACCACGCCGGACCTCTGGGGCATTCTCCGCGCAAGCAGCCGTCAGCAGCATGGCTTGGGGCGTACGTGTTCGGCGCTCTGTGGGGCTTCGGCGGGCTGATGTGCGGACTGGCCCTGCGCTACCTCGGCCTCTCGCTCGGGCAGTCGATTTCGCTGGGGGTCTGCGCGATCGTCGGCACGCTGGTTCCCGCCATCATCGACCACAAGATCGGCCTGCTGTTCTCCACGATTCCCGGCGCGCGTCGTCCTGCTGGGATTCCTGGTGTGTCTGGTCGGCATCGCGCTGTGCGGCTATGCGGGCGTGCTCAAGGAACAACAGCTCACCGACGACCAGAAGAAGGAGTCGATCAAGGACTTCGCCCTGGTCAAGGGCCTCGTGGTGGCCGTTTTCGGCGGCATCATGAGCGCGAGCATGGCGTTTGCCTTCACGGCGGGAAAGCCGATCGCCGCGGAGTCGGTCACGGCCGGCACGCAGGAGGTCTTCAAGAACATGCCGATGCTGGTTCTGGCGCTGGCCGGCGGATTCACGACCAACTTCATCTCGACCATGATCATCACCGCCAGGAACAAGGCCTTCGGCGACTATGTCGTCCGGCCCCGGAGCACGTCTGTTGCTCAACTACTTCCTCGCCGCTGATCAGCGGGGTGCTGTGGTACGGGCAGTGCTTCGGCTACGGCACCGGCACGACGAAGATGGGCGAATACAGCTTCGCCGGTTGGAGCATCTTCATGGCCGCCATCATCATCTTCAGCAACATGTGGGGACTGGTGCTGAAGGAGTGGAAACTGGTCGACCGCCGAGACGCGCGTGTACTTGTGGCTGGGCATCCTGGCGCTGATGATTTCGGTCATCATGATCGGCGTCGGCGACGGTTTGGCTCCGAGCGCCTGAAAGCCTCTGACCGAAAGGAGGGCAGGCGCCTCGCAGGCTGCCTTTTTGGGGGGACGACAGGCAGAGTCCGCTCGGGGCCAGTCCCCTTGGGGTCGACCGGTTCAAGCCATTCCGTCGGTTTCTACCGCGGAGCTTCCCCGAGCAACGCACCGATTCGCCGAGGACGAATGCGATGAAGACATTTCACAACGGCTGGACGCATTGGGGATTGCTGCTTCTGTGCTTCGGCGTGGCCGGCGAGGCGCACGGGCAGGTTTCCTCGAAGCAGTTCGAAGCCAAGGCGCTGCCGGCGCTGGAAGTGGAAGAGTCCTACGACTTCCTCCGCCAGCATACCGAAGGGCTGCCTCCTCGCCCGCGCGATCCCGCCATGCGCGCCGGGGCCGATGAGATCGAGATCGGCACCGGCTGGAGCATCGAGATTCCCGCCGATGCCTCGCGCCCCTTGGTCAGCCGCAAGCGAGGAGCTTCAGCGGTATCTGAAAGACGCGATGCAGGTGCAGGTCGCGGTGAAACGCCCGGCGCAGCTCGGCGATTGGCGGAACCGGCAGAAGGTCATCGTCGCGGCGGCCCGCGACAAGATGCCCGGCTGCGGCGACGCAGCTGAAGGCCACGAAAGACTATCAGATCGTGGTCTCCGACAACGCGGTCGCCGTGTGCGGCTTCGATGACCGCGGGGCGATGTACGGTCTGTACAACTTGATCATGCGGTTCAAGCTTGCGCGAAGGGCCGTATTTGCCCAAGAATCTGAACACGGTCCGGCACAGCCTGTACCAGGCGCGCATGACCCTTTCGGGACTCGGCTGGATGGAGTGGCCCGACCGCTATCTGGCCACGTTGCCGCTGTACGGCTTCGACGCGATCCATTGCTCGATCTACCGCAATCCGAACAACGCGCCGGGACCGGAACCCTACTGGAGCGATGCCGTGATGCGCCGACACCCACCGGGCGCCATCAAGGCATCTTCTGCGGCGCACGGCTCGGTTCGGCATCGACTTCTATGCACCGATTCTTTACCAGTACACGGGCACGCCGGAAAACATCGAAGGGCTGCGCAAGCTGGTTCGCGAGATCGTCACCGAGTTTCCCGAGATTCGCGGATACGTGCTGTTGACCGAGGGGTTCTACTACAAGAAGTGGTTCGGCGCGGGCGGGCAGGGCGACGAGGACTTGCGCGCCTGGGTGCGGGAGTGGTCCAAGGCCGTGGGCATTGCCGCCGACGAAGCGCACAAGATCAACCCCAAGGTGGAGATTCTGCCGTGGGAGTACAACGTCGCCTTCAGCCCGGACCAGGCGGCCACGAAGGCCTATGTCATGACGCAGTTGCCGGAGTCGACGATTCCGCTGCTGACCTTCGAAAACGGCAAGAGCTTCGAGCTCGACGGGCAGAAGGGCTATCTGCGCGACTATGCCATCAACCAGGTCGGGCCGGCGGAGGTCACGCAGGCCCAGCTTCTGGAGGCCCGCAAGCGCAACTTCCGCGCCGTCTACTCCAAGGCCGACACGTTCGCCAGTTGGCAGTTCGGAACGTTCCCCTACTTGCCGTTTCCGTACCAGTGGTATGCACGCTACAAGGCGCTGGAGGAGTGGAAGATCGCCGGGACGCTGGAGACCTGGAGCTACGGTTTCAAGCCGAACTGGGTGGCCGAAATGCGCGCCTGGTATGCCTGGAGCGATGCGCCGCCGCTGGATGACCTGCTGCGGCAAATCGCGCGGCGCGAATTCGGCGAGGGCAGCGAAGACGCCGTGCTCGCGGCGTGGAAACACTTCAGCGAGGCCATCCAGGTCTATCCCGACACAGGGCCGAACTGGGGTAGTTGCAACGCGCTGGCGTCGCCGCTGTTTTTCTCGAAGCCCAAGCCGCGCGCCATGACGCTCGACCATTCGTGGTCGGATCAGCATCTGTGGAGCTAACCAGTCTCAACTGAATCCTTACTGGCCCTATGTGCCCAGCCGCCTGATCTTCTGGCCGGACTTCAGCAACCGCAGCAACGCGGCCCAGGGCTACATCGGATTCTTCAGCATACCCGTGTTTCAGAAGTACCTGAAGCTGGCTCGCAGACCGCATGGAGCAGGGGCTTGCAGAGTTATCGTCAGGCCGCGCTGCGCGCTCCGGCGGCGAAGCAGAAGGCGGCGTTTCGCGAGGTGCTCTTGGCCGAGCAGTTGCAGCGGATGATGCGCAGCGAGCATGCCATTATCGAGTTCGAGGGCATGCGGTTGGCGCTGGCCAAGGCTTCCGCTGCGGCGGAGAAGCGCGATCTGTTGGAGAAGATGACCGCGCTGCTCGGCGAAGAACGCGAGCGTACCGTATCGTCGCGCGAGACGGCGCGCCGGGACTCGCGGCTCGGCTACGAGTGGGAACAAGACTACATCTACACGCCGGATACGATCGACGAGAAACTCAGACTGATCGACGACACGCTCGATCGCCAGATTCCCGCGTATCGGAAGCAGAATGGCCTGTGAAGGAGGCTCTGCAATGATGAAATGGTTGCTCCAAGACATGCGCATGGGCGCTTCTGCAACTCGTGGGACGCTTGGAATGGTCCTTGCCATCGTGCTCGTCACCGCGGCCGGGGCGAGGGCCGTCATCTCGGCACGCCGCCGATTCGACCCCTCGCAAGGCTCCTGCGCAGACGCGCGACCGGCCCCGGAAGATGGCAAGAATCCGGTTTCCATGCGGACCATCGACTCCACGTGGCCGGCGCCTCCGGGCGAGGAGAGTTGGGGGTTTGTCGAGGATCTGAAGAAGCCGCTCCCGTTTGTGCTGTTCTGGAAAGAGGGACGGCCACCGCAGCCGGGCCAGGTCGACCTGCGCGGCGGCCTGGCCGTGAAGCGGGGCTTTCCCGACGAGAAGGGCATGCTGAAAACGGCGTATGCCGACCTCGAGAGCTTCATCGCGTTTCGCCAAACTGGCAGCAGAGGGCGGGCTTACCAGTCACGACTGAGAAGGTGGCGACGGACGTTCCGGAGGCCTACTCGATTGAGGTCTCGCCGAAGGGCATTCGGCTGCTGGCCGGCGATGCCGAGGGTATCCGGCGCGCGATCTTCCACCTCGAGGAGATGATCGCCGACCGCGGACGGCCCCTTCCTCAGCCCCGGGGTTACGCGGAAGAAGCCCTGGCTGAAGCATCGCATCACGCGATGCTTCTTCGGCCCGATCAAGCGTCCCCCGCTGAATCGCGACGAGCTGATGGACGACGTGGACTACTACCCGGACGCGTATCTCAACCGCCTGGCGCACGAGGGCGTGAACGGACTGTGGCTGAGCATCGAGTGGAAGGACGTCACGAAGACCTCCTTCCGTGAGCCGAGCCCCGACATGGAGCGGCGGCTCGCGAAACTGCGCAAGACCGTCGAAAAGTGCGCCGGCTACGGAATCAAGATCTGGCTCTACTCGAACGAGCCGGAGGGATTCTACTCGGCGGACGACCCCATGCTCAAGGCGCATCCCGAGTTGGCCGGGGCCGGCTGGTCCTCCCGCCGCTACGTCTGCCCGAATTCCGAAGCCGCCCAGCGATTCATCTACGAGTCGACCCGCTCGATCTTCTCTCAGGTTCGAGGATTGGGTGGCGTGATCAACATCTCGCTGGGCGAGCACGGTTCCTCGTGCCTCGATTCGGTGGGAGCCGAGGCGGATCGGCGACCGGATTGTCCGCGCTGTTCGCGCGTGCCGAACTGGCAGACCCTTGCCGCAGGCCAGGGCGCGATGGCGCGGGGAGTCAAGGACGGCGATCCCAACGCGGAGTACATCTGCTGGCTCTACATGCCGGCGTGGAAGCCGCTCGCCCCATGGGTGTATGAGCTGGGCGCCCACATGCCCAAGGACGTGACGCTGCAGGTGAACTTCGAGTCCGGAGCGGTCAAGTATCAATTGGACCGCCCGCGCGTGGGCGGCGATTACTGGTTGTCGTTCATCGGCCCGTCGGAGCGGTTCGCCCGGATCGCCGGGCAGGCGGCGGCCCGCGGGACGCCGATGTCGGCGAAGCTCCAGGTCGGTTGCTCGCACGAATCGGCCACGATTCCGTTCATGCCCGTGCCCTCGATCCTGTACCGCAAGTACAGGGAAATGCCGGCCCTGAACGTCACCTCCGTGATGCAGTGCTGGTACTTCGGGAACTATCCCGGGGTGATGAATCGCGCCGCGGGGCGGCTGGCCTTCGAGGACTTTTCGGGCACGGAGGACGATTTCCTGCGGGCGCTGGCGCGTGGCGGAATGGGGCGACGAGGCGGACCGCGTCGTGCGAGGCATGGAAACACTTCGCCGAAGGGTTCCAGCATTTCCCGCTCTCGACACGATTTCAATGGTGGGGGCCGATGCATGCAGCGCCCGTTTGGCCGCTGCACCTGAAGCCGGCGCTCAAGCCGCTCCAGCCCACATGGCTGGTCGGCGGTCCCTGCGGCGACGCCATTGGCGAGGTGCTCGATAACCACACCTTGCCCGAGGCCGTCATTCTGGCGGGGAAGATGTCGGAAGAGTGGGACAAGGGTGTCGCCATTCTGAAGTCGCTTGAGCCCAGCTTCCGGGAAAACCGCGAACGCATGCTCGACATCGGGCTGACGGAGGCGATCGGCATCCAGTTCGCCAGCGCACACAACATGCTGAGTTTCTATCTGATGCGCAGCCGTCTCGTTCGACTCTGCCGCCGGCCGATGCGCTGCGCGCAACTGGCGGCGATGGAGACCATCGTTCGCCAGGAGATCCGGAACAGCCAACGGCTGGACGAACTCTGTGCCGCGGATTCGCGCCTGGGATTCCACTCCGAGGCCGAGCGACACCAGTACTCCGGCACGCGGTTGAAGTGGCGCGTCGCGGTGCTGAACGACCTGCTTGGCGACGGAATTTCCCGAATACCGCACTGCCTTCGCAGCGGGGAAGCAGGTATCGCGGTTCGCCGAAGGGCGTGCGGTGTACACCTGTGGGTCGGGATGGACTGATTGCCGAACGTACCGGTGGCGGGCCGAGTCGGACAAGGGCAGCCTCGTGCTTCGCGTCGAAATGAAGGCCCCGAAAACGGCGGCATCGTTTGCCGCATACCTCTGCGATCCTTTCCTGACCGCGCACTTCTGGGAGATCCGTTTCTCGACCGGGGGGACGGTGTCGGATTCGCGCGAGATCGGCCTGCGCGGCGAACCCTACAAAACGCCGGAGGGCGCCCATGGCGTGAAGTTGCACATTCCGTTGGAGGGATTGATGATCCTCGATCCGTCGGGCCGCGCCTATGCCTTCAATATCTTCAATAGCGGGCTCGTTGCGGACAACTGGCCCACGGGCATGGACGAATCGGACCTCGGCAAGTATCGCCTGGCCCTGGGCCGGTTCAACCCGCGGAAGATGGGATACCTTCGCATGACCGCGGCCGAGTGAGAGGGGGGGGCCGGGTGAAGCCGCGCTGCGAATCCAACGTTGAGAAGATGTCCCGACGTTCTCGGGCGGCGCAATTGAGCGCCGCTACGGGGCGAGCTTCTTTGAGCCGCAGTTGGGCCCTGGCGAAGGGACCGTTGGCTTCCATGAGCTTTGGCTTGGACAGCTTCCGATAATAATTCACGGCGATCTCGCGCAGGCCGCAGTGCTCGGCCAAGCGGCCGAGGAAGTACCAGTCGTCGCCTTCGGGCGGATCGGCCGAGGGCTCCAGTGCCGCATGTGCCAGCCGGATCGCCTCCGCGGGTTGTCCAAGTTCAAGTGCGACGATGGCTGGAGCGAAGGGCACAAGCCGACCCGGGTCGGTCAGGCGTCCGCTCGCCACCAATGCTTGCTCGAGCTTCTTCTCAGGGATTGATCCGAGGAAGACCATGTTCGAGGCCAAAGTGGCAACACCCGCTTGGGAAATCTTGCCCTGTTCGGCCAGACGGAGGAGGTGCTTCTGACAGGTTGCGATGTCGCCGCCCCAGCCGGCGTATCGCGCCATGAGTTCCATTGTATCCGCACTGCGGCGGCCTTTTTCGAGTTGTGCGGCGGCCAGCGCTCGGAGTTCTTCGCCCCGCCCCGCCTGGCGCAATGCCCGCGCCTGGGCCAAGACGAGTTCGGCGGCGTCTCCATAGCGATGGCAGAGGCAATGGATGATCCTCAGGCCTTCGTCGTTGCGATTCAAGGCGAGATATCCCTTGAGCAGGCCACGGTCAATCTGTAGCCGATGCTTTTCGAAGAAGGAATCGGCATGACATTGCTCGAGGATGGCCACGGCCTGCTCTGAGGGATTGTCGTGGCCGGCAAGTGCGGCCGCGGCCATGCGGACGACGCGTAGATCGTCGCGTTGGGCGGAAGCCCAAGCCTGGGCAAACGGGGTGCCGGCAAAGGGATCGAACCAGCCAACGTCCTTACCCTGCTCGTCCCAAACCCACTGGAGCAATCGCCGTGTACCCTCGGGGTCACCCGCATCGAGGCGGCGCATCGCTTGTTCCCCGATCGCCGCGCGACTCGAGAGCACCGGGAGAAGACGATACCCGCCGTCTTCCCAGGCGACAAACCACGTGGACCGTGCCCAGGAAGGTTTAGTGACGCGGATGCGCTGGCCGATCGATTGGTCTCCATCGGCCGCCATTTCGAGGAGCGTGGCGTCGTCGCCGGTAAAGAATGGTGGCGTGGCCAAAGTCGCAAAGGAACCCAAGTGGGTTTTGACCTCAAGTCGAACTGTGCGCGTGGCCGCATTGACGGCCGCGTTCTTCGTCCCGCGCACGAACAGATTGGCGATTTCCTGCCGGAACTTTCCGCCCGACAACAGAGCTCGAAACAAGTGCTGGACCGGCCAGCGGGGATCCGTCTTGGGGAACTCGGCATCCTCGAAACGGCGCATTTGTGAGAGCCTCCTCGCTTCCGCACTTAACTCGCCGTCCGAATCGAGGCTCGATGCGGCTTCGAGAAGCTCCTTGGCCTTGGAATACTGGCGGAGCGTCTGCAGTCTGCTGCTCGAAGCGAGAAGGACCGCGCGGCGTTGTTCCGGAGTAGAAGCTTGCTCCTTGAGCCAGAGGACGGCTGCCGAAGGGGCCTTCTGGACCGCAATCGTCAGGAGTTGCATGCTCTGCCAGTATTCAGCGGAAGCATTCTTTCCCGCCAGCTTGGCGAGTTCGTCCCATTGAGCACCGTGCATCAGGCATACCGAAAGCTCACGAAGGACTAGATCGGCCATGGGCGGCAGTTGGCCCCCCTTCCGGTGTTGGGCGATCGCTTCGTCGAGCTGGGATTCGGGAGAGAACTTGGAACCGTACTGATCGTGCTCCAGAAGGAACGCGAGTATCCATCGGCTGGCGGAGTCGCCGGGGTACAACTCGAGCGCGGTTTGCAGAGCCTTCTGGGCACCGGCATAGTCGATGCCTCTGCCCATTTCCCGTCCCCACGAGTCCATGAGAAGGACGCGCCCGAGCGCGAGGTGTGCCGATGCAGATTTCGGCGTCAATTCCACGGCGCGGCGCGCTTCGCGTCTGGCCGGCTCGACGAGTCCGGCTTTCACCAGCGCCAGGGCGAATCGCCACCGTGGCCCGCTTTGGCTCGGATGCTGCTTGAGCAGGCGGCAGTATTCGGCAAATCCCTCCTTGAAATGCCCCGCATTCATGTGTTGAGCGCCGAGATGTTCAAAGCGGATCGTTGTCGTGGCGCGTTTGGGGTCATCCTTCGGCGACATTTCGGCGATACCGCGACGCAGGGCATTGGCCTCCTCGGCGGCGAATCGCCCGGGCCCGGCGTCGAGCCGGAAGGTGGCCAGCACGACGTCGTTCTCCTGTTTCTCCAGGTGCTGAGTAATCGTGGCTGGCCCGAACTGCATTTCACGATTGGCCGGCAGCGATTTCGCGACAAAACCGGGGGGCGGAACAATACGATACTGTGATTCGCAGACATGTGGCTCGTGTAGCTGAAGCGGTGCCTTGCGCTCGGGGAGCAACAATTCATCCTCACTACGACCACGTTCTGACGTCGGAGTAGATGTAAACCAATAGGGAAGAGAATCGAAGAGTTCCGAGGGCTGGACGTGTATCCACACGTCGGCCTCGCCAATTCCGCCCACCGTCCCGTCCTTCGCTTCACATTCGATTTGAAACGGACGAGAGAGTTCCGTCGGGTGCGTGTATTCGAACCGCGTCACGGTGCGCACCGAGTACCGATGCTTAACCTCATCCTCCAGGGCTTTTCGTAGCGATTCGCGGCTTTGGTCGGCGTAGCTCGTTCGCCAACGGTCGGCCATACACCCACCAAACGTCAGGACCTGGCGAAGGGCAAACTCGCCCGGGTCGGCTAGCGTGAGTTCCGTGTGAATCGAGACGCGATTGTTGCGGTAATCGCCGCGCGGCGTGCGCACGAGTTTCTTGGTGTGAGGACTGACGACCATCGCCATACGCCCCTGGTCCGAGAGCGGCAATTCTCCCAGCGGCACAAACCGGGTCGTGGGATCGATCCACAGTTCGGGGCTGCCCGGCACGTGGACGATGGCGTGGTTGAAGCAGCCGAGGCCGGGGTGATCGGGGTGCACATCCTGTTCCGATCCGGATTCGATGAGCGCCATCTCGGCCGGAATGCCGGCGGCCCGAAGCATCGCGATCAATAGCGCCGACTGGTCCTTGCAGTCGCCGTAGCGGTGCGCAGGATCTCGGCGCATTTCTCAGGGACGATCGCGGCCTGGCCGAACATGACCCCGGCATAACGCACGGTGTCGCGGACCTTGGCCACAAGCTTCGCGGCGACTTTCTGGCGGTCTCTTTCGTCACCGACGGTTTCACGGACCAGGGCCTCGGCGGCCTTGGGGTCGATCTGCGGTTCGACGAGTGCAGCATAAGCCGCCGCCACCTCGGCCCACGACTTTCCGGTTGAGAAGACGATCTCCGGGTACGGGGACACGTCGGGGGGCAAATAAGGCTCCATGTCTTTGGGAGGCTTGAGTGGACCGACTTCAATCACGAGCCTCACGCGATCGCCCTGCCGGATCTGCTCGGGCGTCACTTGTGCTCCGCGCGCTGTCCAGCGAAGCGGTAGTTGCGCCGGGCCATCCAGGACGAGGCGCAGCTTCCGAGTTGGCGTCCATCGCGTGAGTGGAAAACGGCCCGAGAAGCCGCGGTCAAACTGGGGACGAGACTGGCGGACGATCACTTCTTCTTCGGCCACCGCGCCCACCTTGAGCCCAGGCAGGAACGCACGAAGTCCTTTGCGATCGCTGAGTACATCGTCGTAGCGCCCCTCGGCAGGGACCTCGGCGATCGTCTTCGCGTCGAGGTTGTGGCTTGCGCCGTCGGGAGTGATCACGCGCGCTCGCAGCGAAGGCGGCTCCTCAAGAAGGGGAGACCATTCGGTTTCGACGGACGTGTGCGCCCGTACCCCACCATCGGTCAGGTAGCGGCGTATTTCCCGCATGCTGCGATGGTATCGCCCATCGGACTCGAAGGTATAGGTCCACTCTTCCAAGAGCACCTCGACATCGGCATCGGCCGGCGCGGGTTCGGATTGGGCGGCCTTAAGCAACTCGGCTGGTGCGGCCGACAGCGGAACGCTCGACCAAAGCTCCTCGGCATTCGCGCTCCGGAGAAGGAACATGGATAACATGATCATCGTGAGGGGAATACGGACGCCCGGCATCACTTCGTCCCTTCATTGGGGAATAATCGCTTACCCTCGAATGGAGGGTAGTTTAGCCGCTGACCTCTCGCCGTCAAGGGCTTTGGGGTTCACACGCCCGCCGGCGAGAGCATCTCCCCCGGCACCGCCACGAAACGAAACAGCGAGCCAGCATTGGTAGATGCCTCTTGTCGTGGGCGAGCAACAACGCCATAAAGCGTGTATTGATCCATTTCGATGTCGGTGCATGCGTCGATCGGCCGAAGAACGCGACGTTCGTTTCCTGGAGTTTCGGCATCGCCGCGCAGCAGAAAATCGTGTGTGAACACCTGGGGTTCCGGCATGTCCGACGATCCGTACCTGCGACTGTCCAAGGTTGGCCGATGCGAGATCCTCTCGCGGATTGGCGAGGGGGGCATGGGCGTCGTCTACCGAGGCCGCCACTGCGATCTTGATCTGGACGTGGCGGTCAAGTTTCTCCATGCCCACCTGGCCGAGAAGCCCGGCATTGCCGACCGGTTCCTTCGGGAGGCCCGGTTGGCCGTGCGCCTACAATCGCCGGGCATTGTGCGCGTCTTCGATTGCGGCGAGGCCGAGGGGAAGTTCTACATCGTCATGGAGTTCGTCGACGGGCAGTCGTTGGAAGCCCACCTCGGCGAGCGCCACACCCTTCCCGTCGCGCGGGCCTTGCAGATCGCCCAGGCGGTTGCGGAGGCGCTCGGCGAATCGCTCGACCAGATCGGGCTGATCCACCGCGACATCAAGCCGGCCAACATTCTGCTTACCCGGAGCGGGCAGGTGAAGCTTGCCGACCTGGGGTTGGCGAAGGTCGTGTCCGAAGAAGGGATGACGGCCTACACCGCGGCCGGCACGGCGCTGGGCACGCCCGGCTACATGTCGCCCGAGCAGTTTGCCGACGCCAGTCGCGTGGATCACCGGGCCGACGTCTTCGCGCTCGGCTCGACGCTCTACCAGATGCTCGCGGGACGGCCGCCGTTTCGCGGCGATTCGTTCTTCCAGGTGCTCAAACAGGTCGAGGAGGCGGAACCCGACCCGTTGCCCGCCCACGTGCCCGCCGAGGTTTGCTCGGTCGTTGCCCGCATGATGGCCAAACGCGCCGACGAGCGTTTTCAGACCTACGCCGAACTGGTCGAAGCCTTGCGGAGGGGCCAGTGGTCGCTCGGCGACACCGAGCAGCACGTGACGGGCGGTATTGCCGGGGTCTCGACTCCCACGACGGTCTCGGCCCCGCCAGATTCGACGATCATCCCTCGCCTGAAGGTGACCGGGCAGACACCGCGCCCGGCCGTGCCGACCGAGAACCGCGTGCTGGTGGTGGTGGATATTCAAAACGATTTCTGCCCCAACGGGGCACTGGCCGTGGCGGGTGGCGATGAGGTAGTGGCGGTCATCAACAAGTTATCGCGGCGGTTCGCGCACGTCATCCTCACGCAGGACTGGCACTGCGAGGACCACCTGTCGTTCGCTTCGTCCCACCCCGGCAAGAAGCCGCTCGAACGGGTTGAGCTGCCCTACGGCGAGCAGATCCTCTGGCCCGACCACTGCGTTCAAGGAACAGCCGGGGCCGAGTTCCACCCGAAGCTGGACGTGGCCCATTGCGAACTGGTGATCCGGAAGGGCTACCACCGGGACATCGACTCGTACTCGGCGTTTTTCGAGAACGACCGGCAGACGCCGACCGGTCTGGCCGGGTACCTGCGCGAGCGCGGGCTGACGCGGCTATTCGTGGTGGGGCTGGCAACCGACTTTTGCATTGCCTACACGGCGCTGGATGCCCGGCGGCTCGGGTTCGAGGTGACGGTGATCGAGGCCGGGTGCCGAGGCATCGACGTCGGCGGTTCGCTCGCGGCGGCGTGGAAGCAGATGGAGGATGCGGGCGTCATCCGGGCCTGACTCTGTGGACCACGCGGGCGATGCTGGCCCTTCTGCCGCGTTGCGCTTCGAGGCCGAGTCCACGAGCCGCTTCCCCTTTGGTGGCGGGTGTTGTCGGCATCATCAGTTCGCTCTGACCTCCCAGCCCAAGACCACCCCCCGCTGAATGGTGGATCTCGCCTGTCGGCTGCGAGACGTAGTAGCCCTGCACACGATATAGTGGATGAGGATTACGGACTGCCAAGCGGCTTTGAGACCGTACTTGTGAGGTATCTTTGAAGAAGCGGAGGATTGCTCTCAGGGCGTTCTGCTCGGAGGATCAGGTCGTGTTCCGTGCGCGGGCGGCGGCGATGTTCCTCGCGAGGTCTCGGAACGTCGCGTGCGCGCCTGCTGACTGAGGACGCCAGCGACACATTCATGGCTTCCGCCGCGCGGGGGTGCAGGTCGTCCGCCAGAGGCCTTCGCGCGTATTGAATTGAACTGAATGCTCGCCCCCATACGCCAGGGTCGTCTCGCGTCGACGAATCGGGTCCACGGATCGGGCGGGGAACTGCCGGGCGATCATCCTGGTGAGCGAACGCGAATCCCTGGCGACCTCCGCCGCTTTCGCACGGGAACACGGTACCAGATGCCATCACGGAAATGATTAGCTCGCAGGGCTGCGGTAATACACCTCTTCATCCGGATCAAATCGCCATGCCCGAAGTACCAGTCGAACTGCCCCGGCGGCATGCCATCGCCAGCTTGATCGTGCCACTGCTGATCTACGTCGTTCTCGCCTCCTGGCAAAGCTACCAGATGCGAGACGATTTCAATCCCGATGCGGTCAGCTACATTCGCGACGCTCAACACATCGCCCAAGGTCGCTTCGGCGATTCCGTGTCGGGCTATTGGAGTCCGCTGATTTCATGGTGCATCGCTCCCTGGATATACATGGGAGCCGATGCGCTGTATGCGGCCCGTGCCGTCCTCGCGGTCTCGGCGCTGGAGTGGTACTGGCGAGCTTCTGGTTGATGCGATCCCTCGCGCGACGCTCGGGTTGGCTCGGGGTCTTCGCCCTGTGCCTGATCGCGATCGACACGGCGCGGCTTGCAGCATCCGTGATTACGCCGGACCTGGCAATGTCTGCCCTGCTCTTGGCGTATTGCGGCACGGTCACTGCACCCGGATTTCGCGCGGAGGTCTCTGCAAGTGCTCGCCGGACTGTTGGCCGGGGCGGCATACTTGGCGAAATCCTACGCCTTTCCCTTCTTCCTGGCACACTTCACGTTCACGGTGGGATTGCAGTTCGTAGCCCGACGCGGTGCGCGAGTGGCGGAAAGCCGCGCTGGCTTGGATCAGCGGAATTCTCGCCTTCTTGATCCTTGCGGGACCGTGGATGGGAGTCTTGAGCTGCAAATACGGGCACCTCACCTTCTCGACCGTCGCCCGCGTGGCCCATACCATCATCGGTCCTACGGACAAAGACCGTCAGCATACATGGGATCGGCAGCTCCATCGCGTTCCGCCGGGGCGTATCACGGTTTGGGAGGCTCCCGACGCTTTGTCCTACAATCATTGGTCGCCGCTGGAGAACAAGGGTTACTTCATTCATCAGGTGAAGTACTCGGGAAGAACGGCCTGGTCGATTGTGGACGTGGTGGCGTCGTATGATCTTCTTCGCATATCGCTGCCTGCCTTGGTGCTGTTGCCGATCATCATATCCCGACAGCAAGGGAGAGTGCGTCGCCGAAAGGCGGTTTGGGTGCTGGGAACGGTGGCAATCTACTCGGTCGGCTTCGTCTTCGTGTTCTGGGGAGAAAGGTATACGCACCCGTTTCTGTTTCCCCTGTGCTGCATTTATGGCGTGGCTTTTTGCACGGCCTGGTTTCGGCAGGTGGCGGCAAAGCTGGCGATCGCGAGCCGTTTCCAATACTTGGCGACGATGCTCGTGGCGATGTCCTTTGCGGTCACGGTCGCCTTCTGGATGGTCGAATATGTTCGCGACGCAAAGATAAGGCAGGTGTCGTTCCGAGGGATGGCGGAAGAGATGAAGACTGCGGGCTGCCAAGGCCCTGTCGCGATCTTGTCCGATAAGCGCGTGCACTGGGGCTTGTATCTGGCTTACCACCTGGAGGAGCCCTTTGCCGGGCGGCCGAAAGAAACGGATACGGCCGAGATCGAAAAAGCTTTGAACGACTTTGGCGTGCAGACGCTGGTAGTCGCCTCCGACGCGGAGGGCTCCGCCAGGTTTACGCAGGAAACCTCCTGGACGAAGAGATTGGCCCTAACGGGCAAGGACGGCACGCAACTCCACGTCTACGTTCCCCCTGCTGACCGGAGTGGACACCAGACGCATGCGCGCTAAGATACGATCCTGAGACTGCCGCAACGGACTGCGGCGGCCGAAGGACTATCGCCCCGCAGAGGATTTCAGGATTGGCGCCTAGCGCCGTTCGCCAAAGCTCCGAGCCAGCGGCTATTGTGTCGGGATTCCGACCGCGCTTTCTTCGCTCGTGCGCGACCGGATCCGCACTGTTTCCGTTATCGCCTCACTCGGGTTTGCGTCCGAGAACCTGGTACTGCCCTCCGAGCGGCAATTGCGTCAAATGGGGCTCCAAGAAGCGGAATGCCCCTGCAATGCGGGGAAAAATAAAGTAGTAGTCCGTGCGAAGAACCTTGAGCCCGGCTTGGCGGAGCAGCGCCTCTCACTTCCCGAGTGCTTAGGGTAATCGCATCCCTGTCGAACGACACCTTGCTCATGATGTAGCGAGTGCCGGGATTCCAGGGATTATTTTCCCACAACGCGAATAAGCCACCCGGCCGCACGCAGTCTACGATGTACTGTGCAACTTGGAGTCGCTCGCGGGGCGCAACGTGATGGAAGACCCCGTTGCAGAATGCCAAATCGATCGTTGCATCGGGCTTGTACTCGCTCGCGAGCTTGAAGTCGACCGGAAGACTGGCATGAGCGGATTGCGCCACCGCCAATGACTTGGTGGACACGTCAACGCCCACGACGGACTTGCGCCCAGCAATTCCAGGAACAGGAGCGCCGCCGATCCGGTGCCACAACCGTAGTCCAGTACGCGCGTCGGCTTGAATTGGAGGCGCTCGAGGCATTTTGCGAGCCACTGGAGTCGGCCCCGAGCAAAGTACCCCTTGTCTTCTCCCGATGCAGAAAGGCCGCGATTCAACTCCGCCTCATAGCGATCGGCGTATACATCGAATTCCGTCTCGGTCATTTCCGGGCAAGCCCCATGATGCTCAGTAGGAAGCTCATCATCACCACCTGGAATCCCAGCGCCGTGGCCACGACCCCGGGAATCACCCATCGCAAAGTCCACTGTGGGTTCAAGGGCCCGAACGATTCACCACTCCAGATCACGGCCGCAAAGAGCAAGGAGAGCAGTCCCGCGATTAGCAACACGGCGCCCGCGGTCAGCCCGATTTCGAGCGTGACTCTGCGGAATAGGCGATCGAGCGCAGGCGTCCAGGGAGCCAGCCCGGAGGTCATTGCGAACACTTTGCTTAGCACTGCGAACATCACGGCTTGAAATCCCACGAGAATCCCAACCGCCCCATACAAGAGCGTGTGGACGTCGAAGGTGACTGAGCCAATCTGCCGCGGCCCGGGAAGCAGCCATAGCACAAGCAATGTGCTGATCACCGCGAGTGCCAGTCCGGGATAGAGGAAAAGCCAGCGCGGGCTGTACATGAGCAGGAATCGCAGATGTCGCCACCCGTCGCGCCAACTGCGCAAATGCGGTGGCCGAGTGCGACCGTCGGGCGAAAGCGTCGTCGGAACCTCCGCGATTCGCAACCCAAACATCGTGGCCTTCACTACCATCTCACTGGCGAATTCCATGCCGAGGGTCCGCAGATCCAGACGTAAAATCGCTTCTTTATGGAAAGCGCGAAGGCCGCAATGAAAATCACCGCAAGGAGAGCGAAAGAACAGCCGGCCGATGCCCGAGAGCACCGGATTGCCCAGGTACCGATGCAAGGGCGGCATGGCGCCGGGCTTGATGCCTCCCTTGAAGCGGTTTCCCATGACCAGCTCGTATCCCCGGCGCAGTTTCTCGACAAAGGCGGGAATGTGGGAGAAATCGTAGCTATCGTCGGCATCCCCCATGATGACGAATCTGCCGTGCGCGGCCTGGATTCCTCCCATGAGCGCACTCCCATAGCCCTTCTCCGTGACATTTACGACTCGGGCGCCAAGTCGTTCGGCAATTGCCTGAGATCCGTCGTTGCTGCCGTTGTCAGCCACGATGATCTCGCCCGAGATGCATGCCTCTTTCATGGCTCGTTGAGCCTTGGTAATCACCGGTTCGAGTGTCGCCGCTTCGTTCAAGCACGGCAAGACCACGGACAGCTCGATCGCTTCTTGACAATCACAGGGACTGGCTTGTCCGAAAGGAATGGCACTGAGCATTTCGGTCATGGTTTGTCCTCTGGGTATCATGCGCATACGAGAGAACTCGTGGCAAGCGATTTGCGTTGTTCGTCGTCTTGGTTGAGCGCCGGAATCACGACAGCAGTGGAAGCGGGAAGGTCGCCCATGCGCGGGGCTGCTGCTAGCCCGTAGTAATCCTGGTGCTAAGTAACGGCCGGCCCCGAAATCCTCGGAAGGAGAGTAGACGGGGTCGGTTCTCATTTGCCGAGCGATCTGCCCGAACCATAAGAACCAGCCCCCTATCCGTTTCGGTGCCTCTGCCGGCACGCTTCAGCCCGAACTCTTGATATTCCGCCCCCGCATCTTCCCCTCGGCGCGTGGTGCGTTCTACAGGCCATTTACCTTTCCGTTCCCATGTCCGCAAGTAACCGGCGTCCCTTTTTTCCTGTCTCCCATGCGGAATTGCCCCGAGCTCGACGGTGTAACTTCCGTCCCACATGGGACTTTTATTCACCCACCCCCCGAAAACCGAAAAAGGCGCACTTGGCAGCCGTTTTTCACGCACAACTCAAAGCCCGACGTTCCGGTCGTAAACCGCATCCGAACAAGCTCTTGGAACGCAGAAAACGCCTTTTCTGCGGACCACGCCCTTGCGGCACGCCGGCCGCGCACCATTCGCAGAATCGCAACACTAGAATTCGCAACGCGTTGCGCTTCGGCGCCCTCCGCGCAGTGCTGCAACGCCCTGCACCCGAGCGCACTGGCCCTTATTCACCCCCGCGGAAGCCACTCTCGTCGCCCGCGATCGGCCATGGGAGATTCCCAGGGGCGGTTCGTGCGGCGAAGGGCTATCCCATCGCGGGCTCCCGACCTGCACCCGCCAGCGCTATCCACGGCACGGCGGTCGCGTCGGCGGGGAAAGTGCCATAGAAGAGGGCATTGGTCTGGGTCGGGTAGTGCTTGATGAACTCGCTGGGGACTTGGGTGACGACATGGCCCCGCGAGTTGCTGTAGTGCCAGATCGTTCCGTTATAGAAGATCCCGATGTGCTTCTTGGGGACGTTGTCGATGATTTTCTTGGCGAGATGCACGTTCGAGGCCTTCGTTACGAAGACGAGACACGACTGGCCAGGCCGATCATCGAACTCCCCAACCTCCGGGCACTTGGCGAATACCTCCTGGACGCGGATGTTTCTTCCGCCTCGTGCACAGGTATAGCCGAATTCCAACTGAAGCACATGGCTGACGAAGTGGGCACAGTGGTTCTCCGCACCGCTGGCGAAACCGAAGGCGCAGATATCGACAATGTTCTTCCCCACATACTGGTTGAGAAGGTCTGCACTGAGCGAACTGATCCCCATAGTGGTTCTTCCTATTCAAGAATCCGATGTTTTCCGGCCGCACAAAGCCCCCCGCGCAGTTCTGGGATAGGTCTTTAAGCCGGTCCCAGAACCTTGGGAGGTGCTGTGATTTCCCGGCCGCACAGGGTTCCAGCGGCTGTTCTGGGATAGGTCTTTAAGCCGGTCCCGGAACCTTTGGGCGCTACCGGATTCCCCGGCCGTGGACCCTTTTCCTGGTAGTTCTGGGATAGGTTCTTATCGTATTATCGTTCGAGCGACGCTTGAGTTGCGTAGTTCTCGAAGACCGGCCGGCGTTTTCCCGCCCTCATCGGGTGGTTTGCCGCGATGAGGGCGGGGCGGTGGGCCGCGCAAGGCTTGTTTGCCATCGGAAGTGGGTTAGCCGCGGATCGGTGCGCAGTGCGCGGGGGCCGTCACGGTAAAGCGCGAGGAGGGGTTGATCAATCGCCAGCTCGGAATGGGGCAAACGCGGGAGCGCCTCGATAACTGCCGGGCGAGCGACGCGTAACCCTCGGCCAGCGGATGGCTGGCGTCGGCATTCAATTGGCTGGCAAGCGGAGGCGGGATCAGGTGCGGAATCCCTTCCTCGGCAAGCCACGCCCCGATGCCCGCCTTCAACCGTCCGTAGACCGGGAGATTCTCGGACTTGAGCATGTGCTCGTTGAACGGGCCGACGAGGACGAACACCCGGTTGCCGCGATCCCGCAGGAGCCGAACCGTGCGCTGGAAGGAGCGCCATTGCACCGAGGTCTTCAGATCGACCCAGCGCGGGCTGTAGGGCTCGATGCCCTTGGCGGTCCAAGGCTCGCCGACCGGCGGCGTCGAGCGCGGATCGTCGGGTGAAGCGAAGCCGCCGGTGGGGTCGCGGCCGGGGCTGGCATAGGGGTGGTCCAAGGCCCAAGTGGCCAGATCGCTGTTGTCGAGATACACCGTACGAAGATGCCCGACCCAACTGAACAATTCGACGTGGCGCTCGACCACGATTCCCAACCTTCCCGCGAGCGGTTCCTTGTAGCAGGGAATCCTGGGCGAAAACTGGGAAACCAGTTTGGGATGGTTGAATGCGAACTCCTTCGTGGTCTGCAAGTCGTGCGTCGCCGAGCTCATCCAGAGGGGATTGCACACGAGCACGACGTCCTTGCCGGAGATCGCTCGGCCATAATACTCGATGAGCCCCGCCATCGCCGCCGGATGGATCCCGTCCAGGCCCAGATTGACGAACCGCGGACTGCCGGCCTGCTGGTTCAAGTGGTGCGAGAGCGTCTGCTCGCTCGACACGTAGTGCCCCCAGACGACCGAATCGCCGAGGACGAGGGCGGAATCGCCACGGGCAGCTTGGCGGCAATAGCGCTCGTAATGCCAATAGTCCTCGCCCAGGCGGTAGGGCATGCGGTAATCGGGCCCGGGGGCAAACGGCTCGAGGATCCGCCAAGCGGCCGGCAGGAGCACAAATGCCAGGGCGATCGCAGCCGACGCGATCAGCCACTCGCGCGGCGAAAGCCGGACGGTATTGGCCGTCCACCCGTCCGCTCGGCGAGCCGATCCGGTGTTCGCGACGTTGCCTTGGGGCGATTCAGTAGCCATCGGTACCGTCAGAATTGGAAGTAAATGAATTCCCGTACCCCGGAGCGGGAGAAGACCGCCACGCCGACCACGAGCACCGCCGCCAGCCCGATCCGCACCGGCGCAATCTCCAGGATCCTTCGCAGCCGCGATTCACAAAGCGCCTGATAGGCCCACACGACGGCAATCAGGGCCGCGAAGAGCAAGGGAAACGCCGGGTCCGACCAGGCGAAGCGGGCGATGCGCCGGAGAATGAACCCTGCCTCGGCGATCGTGGTCGCGCGGAAGAAGACCCACGCGAAGCTGACGAACAAGAACACGTAAAGCGTTTTCAACGGGCGCGGCACGCGCTGCCGATAGAAGTCGGACTCTTCCAATGGCCGCGTGAGCAACGCGCCCCAGGCCGTGTAGCGCGCCCCAGAGCGCGAAGTTCCACGTAGCTCCGTGCCACAGGCCGGAGATGACCATCGTGAGGAAGATGTTCCAATACGTGAGCGACGTTCCGCGACGGTTCCCGCCCAGGGGAATGTAGACGTAGTCGCGGAACCAGGTCGAAAGGCTGATGTGCCAGCGGCGCCAGAAATCGCCCAGCCCGGTGGCCAGGTACGGATGGTTGAAATTGAGCATCAAGCGGATGCCCATGGCGCGGGCGACGCCGCGGGCCATGTCGGTGTAGCCGCTGAAGTCGAAGTAGATCTGCCAGGCGTAGGCGAAGGTTGCCAGGATGCAGCGCCGAAGCCTGGAACTGGCCGGGCGAGGCGTAGACTTTGTCGACGTAGAGGGCCAGGTAATCGGCCAGGATGACCTTCTTGAACAATCCGATTACAAACAGCGAAAGCCCGTCGGCCACGTCTTCGCGGGTGATCGCCGGCGCCTGGCGGAGTTGCGGCAGGAGGTTCTCGGCCCGTTCGATCGGCCCGGACAGCAACTGCGGGAACATGGCGACAAAGGCCGCAAATCGGAGAAAATTCCGTTCACAATCCACCTCGCCTCGATAGTGGCCGATCGAGTAGGTGAGCGATTGGAAGATGTAGAACGACATGCCGATCGGCAAGATCGCTCCCGGGTCGGCAATCGTCCAGGAAACGTCCCAGCGCGGGAGCAGGCCGTTCAGGCCGCCCGCCAGACAATAATTCATCGACCCGGCGATGAAATGGCTCAGTTGCCCGGCAATGGCCGCCAGGGGCTTCCATGCGCCGGCATACTTGAACAGGCAGAGCATGCCGACATCATTGACCACGCTCGCCAACAGCCACGGCAGCTTGTGGCGGCTCTTGGACATTGCCGAGCACGGCCAGGTAATCCACCACCGTCGCGTAGACGAGCCAGACGAGATAGACGGGGCTGAGCCAGCCGTAGAAGACGTAGGATGCGGCCAAAAGCCACGGGAGTCGCAGCCGGGTTCCCTTGACCAGAAGGTAAACCGGGTAGAAGACGAGGAAGAAGACCGCGAAAATCCAGGTCTGGAAGAGCATACTCGTGCCCCGTCCACGATATTCATTCTGAGCGGTGAGAAAACGATTCGGGGCACTACTTCTGCCCACATTGCCCTGACCGGTGGGCCCGGGCGGTCGGCTAGCGCAGGAGGCTGCGAACGTGGGCTTCGACCGCGTCGGCTAGACGTTCCAGGTTATATCCGCCTTCCAGCACGGAGACAATCCGCCCTTGGCAGCACTCGTCGGCGATCGCGCGGACGATCCGCGTCAGCTCGCCGAACCCCTGCGCGGTGACTTTCATCCGGCCTAAGAGATCGTCGCGGCTGGCGTCGAATCCGGCGGAGATGAAGCACGAAATCCGGCCGGAACTTGAGGGCCGCGGGCCGGAGCACGTTCTCGAAAGCCCGCCGATATTCCGCGTCGCCGCTGCCGGCCGGCAGCGGCACGTTGAGCTTTGTGCCGAGCCCCTTGCCTGTTCCTTGGTCGCCAGCATCACCGGTACCGGGGTAAAATGGCGACTGGTGCACGGAGAAGTAGAAGCACCGTCGTGTCCTCGTTGAAGGCCGCCTGCGTGCCGTTGCCGTGGTGGACGTCCCAATCGACGATCAGGACCTTGGGCAAACTGGTGCTTCTCTTGCACATAGCGGGCGGCGATGGCCACGTTGTTGAACAGGCAGAAGCCCATGCGCCCGGTTCGGTGGCGTGGTGCCCCGGCGGGCGAATGGCGCAGAAGACGCTTTTGGACCCGGCCTTCCACCACCGCGTCCACCGTTGCAAGCACTCCGCCGACCGCGGCAAGGGCCACTTCGAACGACTCCGGGCAAACCGGGGTGTCCGATGAGTCGACGTGGTCCGCTTGCGCCTGGCAGATCCGCCGCACGTGCTCGACGTACTCCGGCGTGTGGACTGCCGTTAGCCAACGTGGGTCGGCGGCAACCGGCGAGAGCATCACGAAATGCTCGAAGAGATTCTGCCGTCCGGAACTGCTCGACGATCGCTGTCAGCCGCTCCGGCCGTTCCGGGTGGCCGAGGCCGGTTTTGTGGCGCAGATAGAGGTCGTCGTAAAGCAGTCCGATCGGCGAGGCTTCTGGGGATTGGCATCCTTCATCGCGGCTTTCTCCGCGGTTTTGGGCAGAGTTCGCGGGGCATCCTGCCGCAATGAAGCGGCAGATGCTTCGGCCGAATCGGCCCGTCGTACGCAGCGGAAGCCGATCGCGTCGCGGGCGAAGCAGGCGTCTTGGAAGCCGGGGTCTTCGCCCACCCGGGCCGACGAGCGGCACGCCTCGGCGCTGGAGTTCCACGCCCCGCCGCGGAGCACGTACTTCTCGCCGTCGGCCGGCCCCGTGGGGATTCGCCGCGGGGCTGTTGCGGTAGTACTCCGCGTCGTACGACGTCGTTGCACCACTCGGCCACGTTGCCGTGCATGTCGAACAGGCCCCAGGCGTTGGGCTTCTTCTGGGCGACCGGCTGGGTCTTCTTGCCGGCGTTCTCGGCGTACCAGGCGTGCTGGCTCGAGTTGCCGGACGTCGGCGCCGAAGCGAGTACGGCGCGTCGCGTTCCGGCCCGGCAGGCGTATTCCCATTCCGCCTCGGTCGGCAGACGGTAGCCGTTGGCCTGGAAGTTGCACTTGGCCGTCTCCTCGTCGTAGCAGGGCTCCAAGCCTTCGTCGCGCGACCGCAGGTTGCAGTACAGCGCGGCCTCGGCCCAACTGATCTGCTCGACCGGGCCGGTCCGGACCTTTGAAGTGCGACGGGTTGACGACGGACCAGCTTGGCATACTGCTCCTGCGTGACCTCGGTGCGGTCCATGAGGAAGGTGTCGATCGCGACTTCGTGGAGCGGGCTCTCGTCGGCCTTGCCGTCGACTCGCGCCCATTGCGGAACCGGCCGGCCGGGAGGAGCACCATCTCCGCCCCGGTCTTGGTCGTCGATCGTCGGCGGAGCGAGCCGGCGCTTCGGCCTCGCCGGCACTGCGACAGCCGGCGCGCTGCGGCAGTGCGGAAAGCAAAACGAGCGACACGATCGCGCAAACGTGTCGGTCAAGCGTGCTTGGAGCCGGATCGTCGTCTGCGGACGATTGCAAGTAGCTCGTCGCGCACTCGCTTCATCACGGCTTCTTCTTCCCCACCGGGCACCCAGTCGGGCTCCTTGTTCGACTGGCCGTCGTGCGTGATTGCCACCCAGCGGTTCGTGGCCGCGGCGTCGGCCACGCAGATGTTCCATCCTGGGGCCTCGACGCCGATCATCTCCGGGGCGGGCCCGAGCGTCTTGCCGCGTCGGACCGCGGCTGAAGGCCAGGTACTTGCCGTCCGGCGACCAGTCGACGTGGTAGACCTCGATCGGCTTTTCGCTGCGTGACGACGTCGCGCTGGTTGACCACCTTCGGCTCCGGCCCGGAGAAGTCGATCTCGCCGACGCGGAGCGTGAAATCGTCGGCGCCCCAGGCGATCTTCGTTGCCGTCGGCGCTGAGGTCGGGCCGGCAGCCGGGGATCTTGCAGGTTGAAGACACTTTTTGCCCTTGGCCTCGATCGCCAGGATCGCGTGGCCTGCAGCCCATGCCCGCGTGCACCGTGGCGACGAACCACTTGCCGTCGGGCGTGCCGCAGACGTTGTAGAGGTGGTGGAGTCTCGGCGGTTGGGATGCGGTGTGACGCTGCCGTCGGCCAGGTCGTAGAGGACAATCCCTCGGCTGGCGTAGTCGGTGAGCGTGAACTTCTCGAATTCACCCGTGCGCGTAGACGATCGCCGTGCCGTCGGGGTTCCAGCAAGGGCTCGCGGCGCATTGTCGGCCGACCAGCTCGCGGCCGGTGCCGTCGAGGTTCATGACGTAGACGTTGCGGCTCTTGGCCGCCCTTCGCCCTCGTCGACGACAAAGCGAGACCTTCGTGCCGTCGGGCGAGACGTGCGGATAGAGTTCGTTGACTTGCGCGGTGCGCGTGAGATTGGTCGGCTGCGAGCCGTCGGCGTTGACCTGGTACAGTTCCCAGTTGCCGTCGCGATGGGTCTCGAAGACGATCTTGAAGGGAATATTTTTCAGCTCCGGGCCCAAATCCTCGGCTGAGCCCGAGCGCGGAACGCACGATCCTGCGACGACCGCCACAAGGAAGAAGACGCAATGAACTCGGCCCATCCGCACACAGCGCCGGCGGTGCATGAGGGAAGCCTCCTGTTTCAGACGGTTCTGGTCAAGCATGGGGTGGCTTCGCCGCATCCACTATAGCGGCCGCGGCCGACAAGACGCAAGCGATCGAGCTCTGCACTGCTCGTAGAACCAGGGCGGTCAAAATATCGCGGGTGGGCGCGGTCGCCGGTTTGCTGCGCGGGGCGAGGAAACGGTTGGTGGTCCCGGCTTTCAGTCGCAGCCGCCGCAAGCCGTCCGCCGTGGGTGGTTGGAGTTCTTCGAGGTCGGTGGGGCCGTCGAGCGCCAGCAGCAGTTCACCTTCGCAGCCTTCGGGCAGGAAGAGGGAAACGCGGTGCCCCTCGGGGACCGGTTCGGCGGCGAAGCGGATCGGGCCGCGGACCGTGGAGTACGTCAGTTCGACGCTGGGGCAGGTCGGCCAGTTGCGGGCCGGACTGCGCACGCGTGCAAAGCCCGGCTCCGCCGGCCGGATGCCCGCAATGTCCTGGAAGAGGACGATAGATCGGCGACACCGCGCAGTGGCTCCACTCGGCCGACGAGTCGGCGGCCGCCTCCCAGCATTCCTGGATCGTGTTGTTCTCGACCACCGACTTCATCGTGGCCCAGCGCCGGCGGAAATCCTTGACGACCACGTCGGTCCGGCCGAGCCTGGCCAGGGCCCAGTAACGCCAATTCGCGTTGCAGGGATAGGAAAGGCCCATTTCGGGCGGGCAGTCGACCAAGGCTTCGAAGCGCAGCCGTCGCGTTGTGCCCCGGGCACTGATCGAAGAGGATCGCCGTGGCCAGCGAGCGGTCGCACAGTCGGATCGCTTCTCCTCGGCCAGCCACGGCAGATTGTTGACGAACGTCGCGCGGCGCCGAGATCCCAGAAGCGCCGGACCGTCGGGCGCGAAGGGATCTGGCCGACGCGGCGCAGCCGGCTCGGCCCGCTGGGGTTCGCCGAAGGCCTCGGCCATCGGAGCCAGGGCGTGTTCGAACATCGCCGCCGCGTAGAGATTGAACGCGCACTGCTTGTGCCGCTGGTGCTGGTAGGCGTCGTGGTCGATCCAGACCGTCGGGATGCCGAGGTTCTCGACGGGCAGAAGCCCGTCGCGATCCCGCGAGCGAGACCAGGTAGTCGGCGAAGCGCAGCAGGCGCGGATACGGCTCGACCAGCGCCTCCAGGTCGCCCGTCTCCAGGTAGTGCTGCCAGCAGTCGAAGTTGAAGCCGATGCCGTGGTCGAGAAGGGGGCCCCATGCGGCCCCGTCGACCTGCTGCTGCATCACGCGGGCGAGGCGATCGTAGGCCGGCCAGCAGTCGAGGAAGTATCCGTCCGGCGTTTGGCCCTCGCTGAAGGTGCGGAGGAATCGCGCGGACAAGCGCGGCTCGCCCAGGCAGCGGACGGCCAGGAGCTGGTGGCCGCCGTCGCCGCTGTACTGCTGGCGTTCGCGTCCCATGCCGTCGACACAGGTCTCCTGGCGCTGTTGTAGAGCGTGTTCACGGCCGCGTCGAACAGCCGCTGCAAGGCCGGCTCGGAGCAGCGAATCCGCGTGTCTTCCGGCCAGTCGGCCTTGCGCCGCCGCACGCCCACGCTTTCGATCTTCACCGGCCGGCTCGCACCGCGCACGTGAAGCTGGAGCCAGCGGAGCGATTCGTAATCGAAGGACTCGAAAACGATTGATGCCCTCGCGGCAGACCAGGCGCGTCCAGCTGATAGATGTGCGAATCGAGCCAGGCCGAACCTTTCGGATCGTGCGACTCCTGAGTGATGATTTCCACCACGGTTCCCTCGGGAGCGTCGATCGAGAGCATGGGAAACCCCACGAGTTGCTCCGTGAATTCAAACGTGGCGAAAGACCGCATCGCGCGCGCCCGGCGTGGCCGGGAGGTCCCATACTCCGTCTCCTACCTCGCGTGCCACGGGCGCACGGACAATCTCGAAGCAACCCGGCATACGAAACTCGAACCAATCGAGCGGGTCGCGCCGCCAGGCCACGCGTCCCTGGTCGGCCAGGCGTTTGGGCCGGACCACCGTTTCCCGAACCAAAGGGATTTGCCGCACACGCAAATCGCTCGCGGCCGGTTCGACCTGGTCCATCGAGTCGCCGCCGGCATAGGTGCTGGCCGCGGCAGGTTTGTCGGCGGGGCAGTCGAGCGTCGCCGCCGCGATCCAGCCATTGTCGGGCTGGAAATCGGCCGTATTCCACTGCGGCGGCTGGAGCCGCGCGTCGAACTGCTCTTGAAGCGAGCGGAGGAACCACCGCTTGGGCGTTCCCGGCGCGTGGCCCCGATCGAGCAGGCACTGCCACGATCCGTCGGAAACGACGGTCTGGGTGCCCGCCGCCGTCTCGATCGTGGCGTGAAATATTACGCCCGGCTTGCCCGCCGCCCAGGTCCCTTCACCGATCCCATAGTGGAGCACCTCGATCCCGATCACGTTCTTGCCGGGCCGGAGGAATGGCTTGAGATCGACGGGGTCGACGTCCAAATGGCGCGGGTCGCACGGCGCCGGCCCCCACTGGACGCGCTGGCCGTTCACCGAGAGCCGATAGCGGCTATCGGCGGTGATCCAACCCGACGCGCGTACCGGCGCGCCGGCAGGTCGATCTCGCGCCGGAAAAGCACGAAGGTATTGGGAAGCGTGCGTGCCGAGGGGAGCCAGAGCCACCGCGCTGGCGCCAGGTTCATCCGATACGGCCGCCAACGCACGCGCGGATCGCGTTGCCCGGCAAGAGCGCTCGCGGCATCGACCGACAGAACGTCGCCCAACCACTGCTTTTCCCGCGACTGCCCGACCGCCGACTCCCCAGCGCGATTGCCCTGGGGTGCAGGCGATCGTCAAGGCACAGATCACGGCTGCTCGACTTGCCCGCGAACACCACCGATGTCCATTGCGGCATCGACAACGCTCGATCCAGATGGCCATGCCCGCTCCTTCGCTCTGCAATTGCAAGCCCCACGGGGCTCAATATAGCAGCGCGCGGCGCACGATGCCGCCCAGGAGCACACGGGGGGCAGGAAACGCGGCGGACGCGGCAGCGCCGGCCGGAGACGCGTTTGCCGGAGGAAGGCGACGGAGCCTATTCCTGGTCGGAATAGTGCACGGTTCGCCGTGTGCGGAAGAACTGATGAGGACGCTGGACCGCCGTCCGGTGGCCGCGATCCCCCTCGACGAACCAGTAGCCGCCCAGCAGGCGATAGAAGAACAAGAGAGTGAACGAGCCCACCGTGGCGACGAGCAACCCCAGTGGACTGAGCGGGGTCACGTGTACGCCCGCATAGAAGTAGCTGACCGTGGCACAGCCGATCACCGTGCCGCCGATTCCCATGGCGAGAGTCGCCACGGCACCGCCCGGGTCGCGGCCGGGCATGATCGCCTTGGCCAACAGGCCGACCAAGGTGCCAAAACCGATCCATACCAGCACGGTGTTGGCCCACAACGGGGCCTGTTCGGCGAGTTGGATGTTTTCCATGACTGCGCAATCCCCGCGGTCGCCCCATTCTCTCGGGACCGCCCGGTTAACAGTCCGGGCGCTACGGTCCCTACAGATGTTATCGGCGTTAAAGAGTGCCGACTTCGGTCGGCTTCGCGCCTTCGCGCATCTGCCTCGTCTCTTTTGGTTCTATCTCGGGCCGCTACAATCGGGAGCGAATTGCAGTTGCCGCGCCATTTGAGCGACGGCCCGTATGCCTCTCTGTTGCCTCTGTGCACGAAAGTCCAGCGATGGTCGAAGAGCGTTCCCACGACGTGGTGCTGGTGCAACCGCCCGTCACCGGGCAGGAGTTGCCTCTGCTGCTGTGGCACAAAGGGAGTCCGTGGGTGGAAGACATCCAGCGTCGGCTGGAAGGGAAATGCGCGGGGAGCCGCGACCGTTTTCTCGTAATCTACGATGGCCCGCGCCCCGCGGCCCATGTTTGGTATACGGTTGCCGAGGCCGATCCCACCCTGGGTTTGCTCGGCCATGTCTATACGCGTCCCGACCGGCGAAGGCAGGGCGGCGCATCGCGATTGCTCCAGGCGGCGTGGGCCCGATTCGAGCGCGAGGGCGGCCGTGCGATGCAGCTTTTCACCTATAATCCCGCGACCGTTCCCTTCTACCAGCGTCTTGGCTTCGAACTGGTCCATACTAGCCGATCGGCGCACGCACAAGACTGGTACATGCGGGCGCGGCCGGCGGAGCGGGGGAAATCGAGGCCCGCTTCGCTGCGTCCGAGTGCTCGATCCGCCCCCTGGGCTGCGGCGATCTGCCGCAGTACTGTTTGCTCTACAACACCGAGTACGGTACGCGTCTGAAGGATCGCGCCCAGGGAATTGGCCTGGGCTTAGAGGCCGAGCTAGCCTTCATCAACACATGCGATCGAATGGCGAGGGGGGCCGCTGCATGCCGCGTGCTGGACAACGGACGGACGATTGTGGGAATCGCAGCGCTTGGCTGCTGCGATTTTCCCCATCAGTCGCACGTGGGATTGGTGGACTACTACACGCACCCCGCTTTTGCCGCGCACGCTCCGGCCCTGACCGAGGCCTTGCTGGGCGAGCACGCACCGGCTGGGGGTGGACGTGGCGTATGCCATGACGGTTGACGAGGGGAAGCGAGCGACGTTCGCACGCCTGGGGTTCAAGGATCGGACGCGTTTGGAGAGGCACTATCGCGTGGAAGGAGAGCGGCTGGACTGCTACCTGCAGCAAGGATGATCGTCGAGGGGACGGTTGTTCTGTTGTCCGGTGCGAGGGTGCGATCCGGCAGGCGGGCAAACCGAGTGACGACTAGCGGATCACCGTTTCCCACACGCGCAGCCCCATGGGGCTGAGATAGATGGGGATATTCTGCGTGCCCGGCACGGCGGCCTGGATTTGCCGAAGCATTTCTCGCTTCTCCGCCGCCTTTGCACCGCTCAACAGGGTTACCGATCCACCGGCGCCGCCGGCGCCGTTCACCTTCCAGCCGATCGCGCCGTGCCGCCGGGCAATGTCGATGACCGCCTGGTGGCGCGGGCTGACCAGATCGGGGTGCAGGCAGGACTGGGCCTCGGTATTCTCGATCATCGCGCGTCCAAGGGCGGCGAAGTCGCCGCCGTAGAGCGCGTTGCGCGCGTGCAGCGGCGTTTCCCGTAGCGGCCGAAGCTTCGGCGCGTCCGGACCCGCGTCCTCCAACTCACCGATGACCGCCTGGTGTACCTTCGACGAGCTGTGCGATTGCCCGAGGAAAATCAGCGAAAGCCGGTCCTCCAGTTCCCAAAGCATCGACGGAGGCAGCAGGATCGGGCTGACGATCGCCCGGGGATAGTCGAGGATCTCGATGAAATTGATTCCACCGTAGGCGGAGGCCAATTGGTCCTGTACGCCGCACTGCTGGTGGAGCATCTCCGTTTCGATGCGGTGCGCGGCTTGAGCTACCTGATGGGGCGTCAACCGCCCCGGCGACAACAGGTCCAGCGCGCCGATCAAGGCCACGCTGACCGACGCGCTGGTGCCGGTCGAGCACCCCACCGGCGCCTCGCTGAAAATGTCGATCTCCAGCCCATACTCCGGAGGAACGCCCATGTAGTCGATCGCCGCCTCCAGAAGCGGATGCCGATCGTAGGCTCCGCCCACGCTGTCGAGCGTATAGCGCTCGCCGTAGTTTTCCGCATAGATCGCCACCGCGGGGCGATCGTCGCGGGGATAGACGCGAATTTGCACCTCGGCATGCGGGTACACGGCGATGTTGACGACGCGGCCGAATTTGGCGAACCAAGTATCGGTCCATCCGCCAAAGTCCGCGATGCGGATCGGCGCCACACTCGAGATGATCCTCAAAGGCTTGTCGGAAGCCGCCATGAACTCGCTCCGCCGGGACCGGGATGGGCTGTGCCGAGCCATTCTATCCTTGCCGGGAAGCGGCCCGCAAGGGCAAGGTGGAGCGATGCCCCCCATGGTGCCCTCCTTGAAGTCGGCGGACAGCTGCCGCGACGCACGCTCCCCGTGGCGGTTTGCTACCTACCCGCGCGTTTCAAGAAATGCTCGAAGAACGCGAACATCTGTTGATTGGACTCCTCGGTGGGGCTATGCCCGGGACGGTTCGTCATTCCCACGCGCGCTTCGTGCCCCAAGAGCCGGTTTACGGCGACCGCATGGTTCAGGGCTTGCCACCGCAGCGGCGGGTCTTCCGCGCCGCCCGAAACCAGAAAGGGGCGCGGCGCCATCAGCGCGTGCAGTTCGTGCAGGTCGCGGCCTGCCTCGATCAGATCCCGATAGGGGCCGGTGCGCGGATTGGCGGGGCCGGGCACGCCGGGTTTGCGAGTTTTGCCCGCTTCCCAGCCCAAGTACCAAGGCTCCCAGTAGTTCACGTTGGGGCGCGTCTCGTCGAAGACGATCCCTGGATCCGACCACGCCGCACAGGCGAACTTTTCGGAAAGGCAGGAAGCAAACATGGCCCACTTGCCGCCAAAGGAATGCCCGACGATCCCGATCCGCCGGCCGTCGACGTCGTCGCGACGCGCCAGTGCGGTGGCGCAGTTCGCAGCCAGGTAAGCCAGGCACGAGAGCGGCTGCAAGGAACGGCTCTTGGCCTCGGTATAGGCATTCGGCCAGCCGATCGACAATGCCACGAATCCCCGCCGCGCAAGCTGGTAGGCGAAGTCGCGGTGCTCCTTTTCATTCATCCCGGCGCCCGTTTCCGGCTCGTAATACACCACGAGCACGGCGGGCAGGCGGCCGGCGACGCGGGGAACGAGCAGGTAGCCGTCGATGCGCAAATCGGCCGCCGCATCGACGCGCACTTTGTGCTGCGTGAAATTCTCGCGCGGGTCGACTCGCGAACCTCGATCGCCGGTTCCGTCAACAGCGGCGGCCAGGGCCCCAAACGCGCGTGCCAAAAGCGAAGTATTTCCTGACGACGCGCGGGCCACTCGGCAGCCGTTTGGACTGGCCGGCCATCGTCAAAGACGAGGGGCGACTTGTAGGGGCCCAGCTTTCCCACCCATTGCTCGGGCGGCTGCATCGACGGGGCGATGGTGTTCCACGCATCCCCGGCGTGCCCCTCGGCGGCCCACGCGGTACTGAGCGGCCACCCCAGCCCGACGACTGCCAGAACGGACAGCATCATGTGTTGCTTCCATGTATGCATCGCGTAGACCCTTGCGCACTCGGGATGCCGGATCGTACCTCCCACAAGACACTCTTGTAACGCAACCGACCCCGCGCAGGCAAGCGATTCGAACACGACGTTACGCGGGGCGAGGTCTACCCCTGAAATTCCCGTATCCGTACCCCCTCCGGTCATTGTCCGCCGCCGTCGTCGTGGTAGGATTACATGGCTCCCCCATCGCGGCGGAGTATACGACGGGAACAGAAGACGATGAGGACAGCGGACCGGGTCGGCATGTTGCCTTGTGTCGGTGGAGGTTCTTGCGATGGTTCGATTGCGCAGGGTTGTTCTGGCTGCGGCCATGGGCTTGCTCAGTTGCGCCATCCAATGGAGGCTGCCGCAGCAGCTCGGGTGAACGATCAGGCCGGGTTCTTCTCGGCCGACGCGATCCGCAAGGCCAACGAGGCAACCGCGGCGATCGCGCGCGACTTTGGCAAGGAACTCGCGATCGAAACGCTCTCCGCAGTTCCCGCGGAACAGGAGGAACGCTTTCGAACGCTGGGTAAGGATCGGTTCTTCGAGGAGTGGTCTCGCCAGCGGGCCGAGGCGGAACGCGTGCGCGGCATCTACATCCTCATTACGAAGAAACCCGGCCACGTGCAGGTCGCCGTCGACCGTGCCACACGCGAACGGGGCTTTTCGGCCGACGATCGCCAGCGGCTGGTCAAGGAGATGACCGCCCAACTGGCTGCCCGGCAGTACGATGCCGCGCTATTGGGAGCGGTTGAACTGGTGCGCACAAGACTCAGCGAGACCGTGGGCCGAGGGGCTGCCGCGGCAGTTCCGGGCGCAGGGCCGCTGCCCCGCCGGGCGCCATTCCCGCCGCAGGGGCGGCCGGCCCAAACAGGCTTCTCGGCTGGGTCTGCATGGGCGTTGCCGTGCTCTTGGGTGTTTGGCTTCTCCGCGGCGTGTTTCGTGCGATCAGCGGCGGAGGAGCAACGGGCGCACCGGCCGCACCGGGAGCAGGCCAGTACGGCGGCGGTTTCGGCGGTGGCGGTTTCCTCAGCGGGCTTCTGGGAGGCATGTTCGGCGCGGCGGCCGGTTCATGGCTCTACGACCGCTTTTCCGGCGGTGGCCATGACTGGGGTGCTTCGTCCGCCTCCGGGACCCCGCCAGGCTCCGGGCAAGACGCCGGCGCAGGGGACTTTGGCGGAGACGCCACGAGCGGGGGCGATTTCGGTGATGGAGGCGGTAACTTCGGCCCGGCGGAATCGGGCGGTGACTTCGGTGGAGGAGATTTCGGCGGCGGTGGCGATTTTGGCGGCGGTGGCGACTCTGGCGGCGGAGATTTCGGCTAAGCACCTGTCCGAAAACGGCCGCAACGGCCCTGCGCGGCCGAGCGATTTTGGGGCAGCACGCGGTTCTCGGACGGCTTGAAGAACCTATCCCAGAACTGCCACGGGAGCCCTGTGCGGCCGGAAAGGCGTGGCACCTCCCAAAGTACTGGGATCGGCTCTAAGAAATTATCCCGGAACCGCCACGGCCGCCGTCCGCGGTCGGAGAATTCAGCAGCGGCACACGGTTCTGGGATCGGCTCTACAGTAAGTGCTTATCGGCCTGGTTCAGTCTTGGTCCCGGAACCTCCGCCAATCGATCTGGAGCTTGCGCATGCGCGCGCGGAGCGTGTGAGGATTGATCTCCAGCCGACGCGCCGCTCCGAAAGGGCCTTCGATCCGGCCGTGCGTGGCGGCAAGCGCCGTCTCGATGTGCTGGCGCACCACGGCATCCAGAGGTAATATGCTGCTCCCTTCGGCGGCAGGCCGCGGCTTCGGGCGCTCGGCGTCTGGCCCCGCACTCGGCACGGCCGCGCCGGTGCCCAGCGCCTTGGCGACTTCCAACCGCGCTCCGTTGCCCAGGATCGCGGCGCGGTCGATGACGGCCCCCAGTTCGCGAATGTTCCCCGGCCAGGAGTAGGAACACATAAGGGCAATATCCTGGGACGTCGGCAGCACGGCCGGAAGGCCGAACCGCGTAGCCGCGCGGTGGGCGAAATGGGCCGCCAGCGCGGCGATGTCCTCGCGCCGCTCGCGGAGCGGCGGCAAGAGGATCGGGAATACCGCGACGCGGTACCACAGGTCCTCGCGGAATCTCCCCTCGGCGACCATCGCAGCCAGATCGCGGTGCGTGGCCGCAACCATGCGCACGTCGACGTGGATCGGAGTGTGGCCTCCCACGCGCTCCAGCCAGCCATCCTGGAGAATTCTTAGCAGGCGAACTTGAGCGGCCAGCGGCAACTCACCCATCTCGTCGAGAAGCAATGTGCCGCCGTCGGCCCGTTCAAACCAACCCTGGCGTGTCTCGACCGCGCCGGTAAATGCCCCTTTCTCGTGACCGAACAACTGCGAATCGATCAACTCCGGCGGGATCGCCCCGCAGTTCACGCGGATGAACGGACCCGACTGACGCGGCGAGCGATTGTGAATCAAGCGGGCCACCAGCTCCTTGCCCGTTCCCGTCTCGCCCACGATCAGCACGGGCACGTCCGAGCGCGCGACCAGTTCCACGCGTTCCATGACCGCGCGAAGACCGGAGTCCGAGCCCACGACCGTGTCGGCCAGGGCCTTGCGTCCGAGTTTGTTGAGCAAGGTCCGTTTCTCGGCTTCGGCGGCTTCGCGAAGCGCCGCCATCTCGCGCAAGCGGTGGTCGTTTTCGAGTGCCACCGAGAACGGCTCCAGCAGTTGGCGCATCAGCTCCAGGTGGAGGTCCCCGAAGATCGCCTTGGGCGGCGGCGTCAGGAGCAGAATCCCCGCGGCCGATGCCCCGGATCCCAACGGCCCAACCAAGACCTCACCGCGCACGGCTCGGGGCACCACGACGGACAAGAGGCCGCTTTGCTGCTCTTGGCAATTCCATCGCTCGACTTCTCCCCGCGCACCACGCGGCAAGGACATTGGCTTGATCTTGACGAATCTCGGTGCGCGACTCGCCCTGCGGTGTCTCCGGCGGGGCCGCGGCGACCGCCACGGTCTCCAGGCTCGCGCACTCCCAGTCGATGCGACGCACCAGCAGTTGCCCTGCCACGCCCTGGGCGCGGAGGAGTTGGCAAATCGTTTCCGTGGATGGACCGATCTCGGTGTGCCGGCATGCTTCTCGCCAGACATCGAGCATGAGCGATCGTAGATTCTCCATGCATCCTCCGCAAATGTGCAAGATAATCTAGCATATTTCACGGACCGTATCCAGTCCCGCTTCACCCTGTATCCTGGTGATGATTTGGCGGAACGGAAGCGGGATGCGGGACGGGGAAGTCTATACAGTAGCGCCCACGCGCACTATGCTCCCGACTGCAAGGCGTTTCAGGGCTTATCGTCCGTTTGAGGAGGGAGCAAATGCGTTGCACGCGCGCGTTACTCAGCCTGGTGGTCCTCGCAAGCCTGGTGGGGGGCGGTAATGCCGCGACCCAGCCGGCAGCGAAGTTGAAAGACAGTTCGCCGGAAGCTCAGAAAGGGGAGCGTCGCCAGAAACCCCTTCCCGCGGGGACGCGTCTGCATCGTAATCTTTCGTACATTGCCGGCGGCCACGAGCGGAACCAACTCGATCTCTACTTGCCCGTTCAACCGCAAGGGCCCTTGCCGGTGGTAGTCTGGATCCACGGCGGAGCCTGCGCACGCCGGCAGCAAGGAAGGCTGCCCGGCCATTCCCTTCGTCGAGCAGGGCTACGCGGTGGCCAGCATCAACTACCGGCTCAGCCAGCACGCGGTCTTTCCCGCTCAGATCGAGGACTGCAAGGCCGCCATTCGCTGGCTCCGCGCGAACTCGAAGAAGTACGGTCTCGATCCGGAACACTTCGGCGTGTGGGGCGCTTCGGCCGGCGGCCATTTGGTTGCCCTCTTGGGCACTTCGGGCGGGATTGCGGAACTCGAGAAGGAGGGGGGCAATGCCGAAACGTCGAGCCGCGTGCAGTGCGTTGTCGATTGGTTTGGCCCCACGGATTTCACCAAGATGGGCGGAGGGCATGCGGCCGCTGATTCACCGTTAGCTCAACTGCTGGGCGGCCCGGTTCAGGACAACAAGGAAAAGGCTGCCCGCGCCAACCCCATCACCTACGTGAGCAAGGATGATCCTCCCTTTCTGATCATGCACGGCGAGGAAGACAGCACGGTTCCGATCAGCCAGAGCGAGCTGCTCCACGAGGCACTGACGAAGGCCGGCGTGCAGAGCACGTTCGTTCGCATTCCCGGCGCGGGCCATGGCGGGCCGGGGTTTCAAACGCCCGAGGTCCGGGCCAAGATCGGCGACTTCTTTGCCGCGCACTTGAAGCCTGCCGCGAACCGGTCCCAGGGGCGTTCGAGCGGCAACTCGCGGCCGGCCGCTCGCTCTGCGGCCGCTGCCGCCTCCCAGCCTTCAGCCGAGTCGCGGGCGCCCACCCGCGTTGGGCCCCCTCAGGGCAAGGCCGGAAGCGTTGAGCCATGGATCTATAAGAAGACGCCCCAGGGCGAATTGGCCATCCACGTGCACTTTCCCGCGGACTGGAAGGCCGACGATCACCGGCCGGCGATCGTCTTGTTCTTCGGCGGCGGTTGGGCAAGCGGCACGATCGAGCAGTTCCGGCCTCAGGCCGAGTACTTCGCGCGTCGCGGGCTCGTCGCCGCGCGCCGATTACCGCGTGCGCACGCGTCACAAGACCGCGCCGGAACAATGCGTCGAAGATTGCAAGAGCGCGGTGCGTTGGCTCCGCCAGCACGCGCAGAATCTGGGAATCGATCCCAATCGCATTGCCGCAGGAGGCGGTTCGGCCGGCGGGCACACCGCGGCTGCCACCGCCCTCGTACCGGGATTGGACGCCCCGGGCGAAGACACGAGCATCTCGTCGCGCCCCAACCTGCTGGTACTGTTCAATCCCGTGCTCAACACCACCGGGCTGGACGAGAAGCTAGGCCTGGGCAGTCGGGCCAAACGCATCTCGCCCAACGACTACCTGGTTCAAGGCGCCCCGCCGGCGATCATCTTTTTCGGCACCAACGACAGGCTGCTGAAAACCGCGGAGGAGTACGTGGCAAAGGCAAAGCCGCTGGGCCTGGACGTTGAGCTTTACACCGCCGAGGGCATGCCCCACGGTTTCTTCAATCGCTCTCCCTGGACCGAGCGCACGCTCTATCTGGCCGATGCATTCCTGGTGCGGCACGGTTACGCCTCCACCCCGCTTCCTGCCGAACCGGCCGGCGGCGTTTCCATGAACCGCATCGGCGCCAATCCTGCGGGGGAAAAAACGAAGTAGAGGCAGGGGCGAGCGAGGTACAGCGCTGCCTTGCGCAACTCCCTTGCGTTCGCCTGGGTCTGAATGCCCCAAATCGCGCCGGGCGCGTCGATCGCGTCCCCTGCTGTCGAGGGGATCGCAGTTCTCGACATGCCCTCCGCGGCTGCCTATACTGGAAACTAGCGACTCCCCCTCCCAGCATGGGGGCAACTCGGGGAGTGCAGACTCTTCCCTCAGCCAATCGTGCCCTACCGACTGCGATGAAGCTCGCGATCAAACTCATTCTTGTCCTCGGCGTTCTGGGAGCGGGCGGCGCTTTGGGCTATCCCTATGCACGCGATTACCTCAAGAACCGCAATAAGCCCAACTATCGAGAAGTCGCCGTGGCGCGGGGCGAAATCGTTTCGGTGGTGAACTCCACGGGCACCGTTCAGCCCGTGCTGCGCGTCCAGGTGGGGGCGTTCGTGTCCGGGCCGATCCAGAGACTGTACGTCGATTTCAACGCCGAGGTGAAGAAGGGCCAGGTGCTGGCCGAGATCGACCCGCGCATTTACAAGGCTGCCGTGGCACGCGACCGCGCGGCGCTGGCAACGCGCGTCGCCGAGCAGGCACGCGTCAAGGCGATGCTCCAGCAGGCCATCAACGAGGAGAAGCGGGCCCAGACGCTCTTGGCGGAGAACGCCGACTACGTTTCGGATACCGAGATGGACCAGCTCAAGTTCAACCGCATCTCGCTCGAAGCGCAGCTCGAGTTGGCCAAGGCTTCGGTGGATCAGTCCAAGGCTAATCTGGAAAACTCAGACGCCAACATGGCCTACACGCGGATCGAATCGCCGGTCGACGGCGTGGTGATCGACCGCAAGATCGACGAGGGACAAACGCTCGTTGCCCAATTCCAGACGCCCGAGCTGTTCGTCGTGGCGCCCGACCTGCGGAAGAAAGTGCACGTGTTCGCCTCGGTCGACGAGGCGGATATTGGCCTGATTCGTGAGGCGCAGCAGGGCAAACGTCCGGTCTACTTCACGGTCGACGCTTATCCGGACGATCTGTTTGAAGGGCGGATTCCCGCCGAGATCGGCATTCGCATGAACCCCACGACGGTGCAGAACGTGGTCACATACTCGGTACTGGTCGAGGCGCCGAACCCCGAGTTGAAGCTTCTGCCGGGGATGACCGCCAACCTTTCCTTCCAGATCGACAAACGGGCCAACGCAATCAAGATCCCCAACGCAGCCTTGCGGTTCTACCCCAAGACCGACCAAGTGCATCCCGACGACCGGAAGATTCTCGAGGCCGCGGAAGTGGAGACGCCCACCGAGGAAGAGAAGGAAGACACGGCGAAGGAAGCCGAGAGACGTTCGGCCATGCAGCGGATTCTCGCCAACCGCACGCGCACGCGCCGCCACGTGTGGTTCCGCGAAGGCGATTTTCTCCGCGCCGTCGAAATCCGCACCGGGCTGAACGACAACAAGTTCACGGAAGTGGTTTCCGGCTCGCTCGAGGAGGGTCGCAAGCTGGTTGTGGGAACGTCGACGGAGCCCGCCAAACCTTAGGATGCCGCCATGGGGCTGTTGACGATTCGAATCGCGCTACGGCGCTCGGCAAGAACAAGATGCGCGCCGGGCTCACCGTGCTCGGCGTGGTCATCGGCATTGCCGCCGTCACCACGATGGTCTCCATCGGCCAGAGCGCCACGGACTTGGTGCAGGGCCAGTTGCAGAGCCTGGGCACGAACGTGATCGTGGTTTTCCCCGGCAGTGCGCACGGCCACGGCGTGCGCAAGGGCGCGGCAGCATGCCTTCGCTCACCGCCGGAGATTCCGACGCCATTGCCGCGGAATGTCCCGCGGTCCTGGCTTCCTCTCCCATCGTCGGCGCCGGTGGGCAACTCATCTACGGCAACGCCAACTGGAACCCCAACGAAATGGTCGGCGTGGGCGTCGAATACCTCACGGTGCGCAATTGGCAGATCCGCAGCGGCGGATTCTTCACCGAACGCGACGTGACCTCGGCCAGCAAGGTGTGCGTGATCGGCCACACGATCGTCGCCAAGCTCTTCCAGACCACCAACCCGCTGGGCAAGACCATCCGCATCCGCAACATTCCCTTCGAGGTGATCGGGATCCTCGAAGCCAAAGGGGCCAACATGGTCGGCGAGGACCAGGACAACATCGTCATGGCTCCCTACACGACGATCAAGAAGCGCCTCTGGGGTTCGAGTTTCGACAACGTTCATGCGATCATCGCTTCGGCGCGGAGTGTCGATCTCATGGCGCAGGCCGAAACCGAAATGCGCCAGCTCCTCAACGACCGCCATCGCATCCAACCGGGCCAGGCCGCCGACTTCGAGGTCAGAACACGACCGAAATCGCCAACATGCTGGGGATGGTTACTGGGACGATGACGCTCTTGCTCGCTTCGATCGCCGGCATCTCGCTCCTCGTGGGCGGCGTGGGAATCATGAATATCATGCTCGTCTCGGTGACCGAGCGGACGCGCGAGATCGGCATTCGCATGGCCGTCGGCGCCCGTGGCCGCAACATCCTCTGGCAATTCCTCGTCGAATCGATCATGCTCTCGACGATCGGCGGGGTCGTGGGTTTGGCGCTGGGGGTGGCAGCTTCGGCGGGGATCACGACGCTCATCAATTCCTTCACCAAAGGCACGCCCTGGCCCACGGTGGTCTCCTTCAAGGCCGCGATCGTCGCCGTGCTCTTTTCGGCCGCAGTGGGCATGTTCTTCGGCTTCTACCCGGCACGCCGCGCCAGCCGCCTGGACCCGATCGAAGCCCTCCGCTACGAATGAGCGGACCGCGGGGGGAAGATTCTCGGAAAACCCCCGCCTGGTGCGCCTCTTCAGGTCTTGCTACGCTCGAACTATAATCGGGCTTTTGCCGGCCGGAGCGCTCGCGGGCTGCAATCGTTCCCTGGAAACGGCCCTGTGCGTCGCGGCGCTTTGGCCGAGCGGGATCGCCAGATCGCTGGCGGCGGCAATCAGCAACGGCGGCAACACTCTGCACTGCTCGTAGAACAAGGGCGACCAGCGGGAGCCCGGGTTTTTCGGAACAGAAAGTCTCGAACTGCTGCACCATCAACAACGGAATTAGAACTTATCCCAGAACTGCCGCTGCGGCCCTGTGCGGCCGGAAAATCGCAGCACCTCCCAAGGTTCTGGGATCGGCTCTTAATATATCCCTCGGCCCATGACTTCGCGAAAGGTGGATCCGATGGTCCGTGCACTGATTCTCATGACTGCGGTCTTGTTCGCTGGCTGGCGAACCGCCGGTTCTCCCTCGCGTGCGGAGGCGGCGGGCGACGACCCCGCGCTACGTCTGCTCTCCCAGATGACGCTGGAGGAGAAAGTGGGGCAGATGACCCAGGTCACCCTGGAAGTCGTGGCGCAGAAGCGTGCGGAGACCGACCGCACGATTGCGCTGGATCCCGCCAAGCTGCGGGAGGCGATCACCAAGTACCACGTCGGCTCGATCCTCAATTGCGGCGGCGCCGCCAATACGATCGACAACTGGCACGAAATCCTCACGGCCATTCAGGACGTCGCCACGCGCCAGACGCGGCTGAAGATTCCCGTCCTCTACGGCATCGATTCGATCCATGGGGCCAACTACGTGGTTGGCGCCACGATCTTTCCCCAAAGCATATCCATGGCCGCCACGGGCAACGTGGAGCTGGTCCGCGCCGCCTCGGCCATTACCGCCCTGGAGACGCGCGCCGCGGGCATTCCCTGGAATTTCAACCCGGTGCTCTGCATCGGGCGCCAGCCGCTTTGGTCGCGGCTGTTCGAGACCTACGGCGAAGACGCCTACCTGGCCTCGGTGCTCGGCGCGGCCTACGTCGAGGCCCAGCAGGGCGATGACCCCGCCGGCCCCGCGCACCTGGCCGCGTGCATGAAGCATTACCTCGGCTACAGCTACCCGCGCACCGGGAAGGACCGCACTCCCGCCTGGATTCCCGAGCGCGAGCTGCGGGAGCACTTCCTTCCGCCGTTTGCGGCTGCCGCGCGCCGGAGTGCTCACCTGCATGGTCAACTCGAGCGAGATCAACGGGATCCCGGTGCATGCCAGCCGCCAGTACCTGATCGAGTTGCTCCGCGGCGAGCTCGGCTTTCAGGGCTTCGTGGTCTCGGATTGGGAGGACATCAAGAACCTCTTCACGCGCGAGAAGGTGGCCGCCAGTCAGCGCGACGCGGTCCGGCTGGCCGTGATGGCCGGCATCGATATGTCGATGGTTCCCTCCGACTACAGCTTCTTCGACCACCTGGTCGACCTGGTCCGCAAGGGTGAAGTGCCCATGGCCCGCATCGACGAGGCGGTGGCGCAGCATTCTCCGCGTCAAGTTCCAGGTCGGTCTGTTCAAGAAGCCCTATCCGGACCGCGCACTGAAGGGCAATTTCGCCACGGCGAAGGCCGCGGCCGTCAATCTGCAAGCCGCGCAGGAGTCGATCACGCTGGTGGAGAACAAGCGGGGACTGCTTCCCTTGAAAAAAGACGCCAAGGTTCTCGTCACCGGCCCGACCGCCAACTTGCTCAAGGTGCTCAACGGCGGCTGGACCATCACCTGGCAAGGTGATCGTGAGGAACTGTACCCCCAGGAAAAGCAGACGGTTCTGGAGGCCATTCAAGCCAAGCTCGGCGCAGGGGAAGGCGGTGTTTGTACCGGGCTGCGATTTCGACAAGCCCGGCGATCTCGACGCCGCCATGCGCGCCGCCCAGCAGAGTGACGTCGTGGTGGCTTGCCTGGGAGAACCGACCTACTGCGAGACTCCGGGCAACATCGACGACCTCACGCTTCCCTCGCCGCAGCTCGAACTCGTTCGCCGCCTTGCGGAAGCCAAGAGGCCGATCGTGCTCGTGCTGCTGGAAGGAAGGCCACGGATCGTGCGTGAGATCGTCGACCGGGTCGATGCCGTGGTGCTCGGTTTCCTGCCGGGGATGGAGGGCGGCACCGCAATCGCCGACGTTCTCTTCGGCGACGTCAACCCCAGCGGCAAGCTCCCGGTTACCTATCCCAAGCACACCGGCGATTTCACCTGGTACGACCACAAGAACAGCGAGAAGTACGCCCCACAGTGGCCCTTTGGACACGGCCTGAGCTACACGACCTTCGCCTATTCCGACCTGAAGATTGCCAAGCGGACGATTGCCGCCGGCGAGAAGCTCGAAGTGAGCGTGGCGGTGAAGAACACCGGTTCGCGCGCCGGCAAGGAAATCGTGCAACTCTACCTGAAGGACGAGGTGGCTTCGGTGACGCCCGCGGTGCGCCGGCTCAAGCGTTTCACGAAGATCGAGCTTGCCCCCGGCGAGACCAAGACGGTGCAATTCGCGCTGGAAACGGCGGATTACAGCTTCATCGGCCAGGAGAACCGCCCCGTGGTCGAGGCGGGCGCAATGCGTATCCTCGTGGGCGGACTGGAACAGTCGTTCGAGATCCGTTAGCGACTCGGGCGCGATCAGGGCCGGCTGCGGGGGTTGCCTCGCAGTTGTTCGAGCATGGTGGCGAGCTCGCGCACCGTGTCGGGTTGCGCCGGCGCCAGGTTGTCGGTTTCGCCCAGGTCCTTATCGAGATTGTAGAGCTGGGCTTTGGCCGCGCCGGCAGTGCCCTTTTTCCCGGCTTTCGCCTTTGCGGGGGAAGCGGGGATGAATTTCCACGGGCCTCGGCGCAACGCCACGGCGCCGGCGTGTTCTACGAGGTGGTCTCGGCCGGCGGTCGAGCTGCCCACCAGCGCCGGCAGCACGTTGAAGCTGTCGGGACCGGCGTCGGCGGAAAGTTTTCGGCCGGTCAGGGCCGCCAACGAAGCCAGCAAATCCACCTGGCTCACCAGCGCGGCCGAAGTGCCCGGCTTGATGCGGCCCGGCCACCGAACCACAAACGGCACGCGCGTCCCTCCCTCGTACAGGCTGTACTTGCCGCCGCGCAGCGGTCCGGCCGGGGTGTGGCCATTGAGGTCCCGGACCGCGCCGTCGGCATAGCCGTCGTCGAGCACCGGCCCGTTATCGCTGGTGAACAACACCAGCGTCTTGTCGGTGAGCTTCAAGCGATCGAGCGTTGCGAGGACTTCGCCCACGCACGCGTCGAGCTGTTGGATCACGTCTCCCCGCACCCCGCACTGGCTCGTGCCGGCGAATCGCGCGTGCGGCACGCGCGGCACGTGAATGTCGTGCGTGGCGAAATAGAGAAAGAAGGGCTGCGCGCGATGCTTTTCCAGGAAAGCTACGGCCTTGCGCGTGAGCACGTCGGCCATCTCCTCGTCGTTCCAGCGCGCCTTGGTGCCGCCGCTCATGAATCCGATCCGACTGATTCCGCGGACGATCGTGTTGTCGTGCCCGTGCGTCAACCCGAGCTTCAGCAACTCCGGATGCTCCCGGCCCGTGGGGTCATTGCCGACCGGCTCACCGTAACTCACCTGGATTGGATCGGCAGGGTCGAGCCCGACCACGCGGTGGTTCTCCACGTAAACGCAGGGTACGCGATCGCCGGTGGCCGGCACGAGGAAGGCCTCGTCGAATCCCACCTCCAAGGGTCCGGGGCGGATCTCGCCGTTCCAGTTCAACTCTCCGCTTCCCAGACCCAAGTGCCATTTGCCCACGCAGCCGGTTGCGTAACCGGCCTCGCGGAGGATCGAGGGGAGAGTGGTCCGGCCGGGTTCGATAATCAACGATGCATTGCCCGGCAGGATGCCGGTCCCCTTGCGCCGCCAGGCATACTCACCCGTGAGCAGGCTATAGCGACTGGGCGTGCAGGTGGCCGCCGTGGTGTGGGCGTCGGTGAACCGCAGCCCCTCGCGAGCCATCCGGTCCACGTGGGGCGTCTTCACCTTCGTCGCCCCGTAGCACCCCACGTCGCCGTAGCCGAGGTCGTCGGCGAGAATGACAATCACGTTGGGCCGCTCGACTTCGGCACTTGATGCGTCCAGGGTCTGAAGTGCCCAACCCGCAAACCCCAGGATCAAGACTACGACGGTTCGGCTCATGGCATGCCTTCTTGGGAAACGGGGGGCGGTCGAGAGCGGTTGGGAGGCCCCGTGCCACCCCCTCCGCTCGGGTACCATATTCTAATTCCGCTCCGGACCGGTGACAATTGAGCTGCCGTGATCGTGTGCTCGTTGCGGAGAAATCCGGCGCGGAGCGGGCATACATGGCGCGCGTCCACGGAGCCGACGGAGCGAGGGCCGATCATGCCGATCTACGAGTTCTACTGCCCGGATTGTCACCGCATCTTCAACTTTCTCGCGCGGCGCGTGGAAATCGAGAAGCGGCCGCCTTGTCCACGTTGTGGCCGCGCGGAGTTGAGCCGCCGACTCTCGCGTTTCGCGGTATCCAAGGGACGCACGGAGCCGCAGCAGGGCGGCGAACAGCCCAAGGACGTTGACGAAGCGCAAATCGATCGAGTCTTGGCCGATCTCGAACGCGAAAGCGAGGGTATGAGTGAGGACGACCCCCGCCACATGGCCCGCATGATGCGCCGACTGTACGATGCGTCGGGAATGCCGCTTGGCCCACAGATGGAAGAGGCGATGCGCCGCATGGAATCCGGCGAGGATCCCGATCGCATCGAAGAGGAGATGGGCGACCTATTGGAGGCCGAGGATCCCTCGCTGGGCGCCAGCGAGGGTGGGTTGCGCCGCCATGCACAACGTTTCAAGCCTCCGGAGGTCGACGACACGCTCTACGACCTCTGACGAGCCCGCCGCACCAGCGTTGCATCGCGCCAACCGCTTCCGTTCGCGGCCTGGCGCACGTAGCCGACAGGCAGGAAAAGGAAGCAAAGAAACGGATTGTTCGCGGTCGTAACCGTTCACAGCCCGGAGAGCGAAGGGGACAGGTCCATGTTTTCGGTCACGCGCCTTTTGTGATGACGACATCTTCCGGCCGAAAAATGGACCAATCCCCGGCTGGCCTGTGAACGGTTACTTTGCGGTCCACTGGAATCGATAGAAACTGTGGTTCGCCTTTGAGCCTGAAACTTCCGCCCCAAGGAGCCTAACATGGCTCGAATCGCCTGTCTTCTGGCTGTGGTGTTAGCTCGGTTGGGACTTGAATCTCTCCTGACGGCCGCAGATGCGCCGGCTCGTGCCGGCGCCGTAGCGCAATCGCAGCAGGCGCTGCCGATCGAGCTGGCTATGGGGGGCGTCGGTGGCGCGTACTTCCTTGCCGAACCCGGCGAGCTGGTGGTGGAGATCGAGAAACGTGACCGTAATCGCCGCACGCGCCACGCCGAGCTGCGCGATCCTGCTGGGTCCCGATCGTCGCGTGGTTTCGGAGGTCACCTTGCCCGATGACGGGCTTTCGCCGGGTCGTGCGCCGGGACCGCCGCAGCGAGCCCGACTGATTGCGAGTGTCGAGCGCAAGGGAGTATACGTGCTCAACGTGACGGTGTCGCAGGATCGTTATGGAGAAGAAGTGTTGTGGGGCATTCGAACCAACTGCCCGCGATGGCTGATCGAGATCGCACGGGGGCACCGCGACCAGCGGCGCGAGGAGCCCCTCGTGTTTGCGGCTTCAGATCGACCGGCGGACGTGTGTTTTCTGCCTCGCAAAGGTTCGATGGCCGTCGAGTTGACGGGCCTTCCGCGGAATGCCAAGGCGGCGGAGGTCTACGATGCCCAAGGTGCGCTGGTCGAGACGCTGGCTTCGGATGCCGAAGGCAAGGTGGCGCACGTCTTCCCCGCGGATGCCGCGCGGGGTGACGCCCCCTGGCGCGTGCACTTGCCCTCGCAGCAGGCTTCGCTTCAGATCGACGGCCTGACGCGGTGGGACGCCGCCGATCTTTATCCCAATCTGCCCTTGTGGAGCGGCGACGTTTCGGCGTACTTCCCCCTGGCCAAGTATCGCTGGCTGGTCACTCCCTACGGCCGCACCGTCTATGGAACACCCGGCCAGCAGGGGGAAACAGTCTTCCAGGTTCACAACAATTCCGGTGCCGCGCAGGACAATTGCGCTAGGGTTGGAGTTCTCTGGGGCTCCTTGGCCTGCCGCGCTGGTGAGTTCGCGCGTCACCCTTGGTCCGAAGCAAGAAGGCGAAGTGCGCTTGCGCTACACGGTTCCCGGCGAAGGAGAATCCCGCCAGTGCCACCTTCGGGCGACTCCGCTGGAGGAGCCCGACTTCTCGACCTATGCCACACTTACCGTCCAAGCCGGCACGGCACCGGCTACGCGGCCGCTGTCGATGCCGATCACCCTGACGCCCTATCGCCACGAGAACGAGCAGTTCGGCTATCTGCCCGACTACCCGGTCGAGAGCCAATACTACTTCGATCCGGCGAACCGGCCCTACACGCTTTCCTCGGGCCGGCTGAGCCGTTGGAGCGACGGGGCGTGGCAGGCCGACCGGGTGCAAGCGCCGTTGGCGGGGCGAGGCGCGGCGGTGGCTTGGGAACCGTCGTCGACCAAGATCGGGTTCGACCGCGACGGCGGCGTTTACCTTCTGGCCACGGCCCGAAGGGCGGTAGCGCTTGTGTACTCGCGCGACGGCGGCAAGACGTTTTCTGTGGCGACGATTCCGGGTCGGGAGAATGAGCCGCGCGCGATGAACCTGGAGGTCTCGACCGGCCATAACGGCGGCGACGGCCCCCCACCCCTGCTCCGCTTCACTCGGACCGCCAGCGACCCGAAGCGGATCTGGCGAAAAATCAACGACCTGGAGTTGTTCTTGCCCGAAAGGTCCGGCGACGCCATCGCGCTGGGAGAACCGATCCTGATCTCGCGCCACTGCATCGGGCTTTCGACTCATTCGGGGATTCCCAGCTCGGTAGTTTCCCGCGGCACGAAAGTACACGTCATCTGGGCCGAAGCGACCGAGCCGGAGGAGAAGGTGCCCGGCGTTCCCACCTTCGTGGTCTCCTACGACCGCGCGACGCGCTCGCTCGGAAGGCCGGTCTTGATCGGCTACGGCGCTCCGCCCAACGACGTACACAACTCGCCGAGCATCACCATGGACCGCCAAGGCTATCTACATGCGCTGGTGGGCACGCACGGCAGGCCCTTCCAGTATGCCCGGTCGCTGGTGCCCAACGACGCTCACGGCGGTTGGACGCCACCGGAGCCGACGGGCGAGGGGCTACAGCAGACGTATATCGGCCTGGTGTGCGGCGCCGACGACACGCTGCACCTGGCGTTTCGTCTGTGGCACTCGGGCGAGGCGCCGTTTCCCGCCAGCCAATATGCCGCGCTGGCCTACCAGCGCAAACCGCCCGGCAAGCCTTGGGAGCCACCCCGGACGCTGGTGCTGCCGGCGTTTTCCGAATACAGCGTTTACTATCACCGCCTGGGCATAGATCGAGCCGGCCGGCTGATGCTGTCGTATGACTACTGGTCGACGTTCTGGTTCTATCGCACGGATCAGCGGGGCTCGCGGCGAGCCTTGATCGTCTCGGCCGACGGCGGCCGGAACTGGAAACTGGCCGAAGGGCGTGACCTTCACGGAGAGTGAAAACGCCGGCATGCGGTCTGAGTTGTTGCGGGGCGCTTTCCGGGGCGATCGCCGATTGCACTACTCGGACGCCGCTTGCTTACGCGGCCTTTTCTTGCCCGGAGTCGCTTTCTTCTTCGCGGCTGCTTTCGCGTTGAAGCGTGGGGCGGCGTCGAACTTCTCCACACCCGGGCCCAGGACGCGCGGATCCTTGGTCTGGCGAAGGTACGACTCGAGTTCGCGCGCCAGGCGAGTTTTCACCTCGGCATGGACAGGGTCGGAAGCGAGATTCCGCATTTCGTTCGGGTCGTTGACCATGTCGTAGAGTTCCTCGGCCGGACGCTCGCCCAGGCATCGCTGCGCCAAGTCGGCGAAGCGGGGGTCGCTCTTGAGTTGCTCCAGGGTCGGCCCGGGGTCGGTGCAGGCATAGCGGCCGGGCATGTAGTTGCGGATGTACTTGAACTCGTGAGTGCGAAGCGCGCGCATGGGGAACAGTTGGCCGTGTTTTTCCAGCCCCACGACCACGCGGTCGCGTTTCGGATCGACGCGTCCCGCCTTTTCGCTCAGGAGTACATTGAGGAAACTTCGTGCCGTCATTTGCTCCGCGGGGGGAAGACCGGCTGCTTCGAGAAATGTCGGGGCAAGATCGCTCAGACTGATGAAGTCGTCGACCACCCGGCCTGGCTTCACCTTCGCGCCCCAGCGCACGGCCAGCGGTTGACGCACTCCGTGATCGTATAGATAAGCCTTGGCGCGGGGGAACGGCCAGCCGTTGTCGCCGGTAATCGTCACCAGCGTGTTCTCCAGTATGCCCTTGGTTTCCAGCAAGGCCAGCATTTCGCCCACTTCGCGGTCGAATCGCTGGACTTCGAAGTAATAGTCGAGAATGTCGTTGCGGACCTCGGGCGTATCGGGAAGCCACGGCGGAACCTGCACGTCGGCGGCTTTCATGCCGCTGGCGGCTCCGGAACCCGCTTCATAGGGTCGATGGGGATCGGTGGCCCCGAACCAGAAAAAGAAAGGCTGTCCGGAAGGCACCGTTTCCAGGAACTGAGCGAAAGTCTTGTAGGAGGTGCCGGCGGGATTGCGCGTGAAGCCGCCGACCTTGTAGTCGCCCGGTCCCCAGCCTTTACGCATCAGGCCGACGTTGTAGCCCGCTTTCTCCAAGAGGTCGGGGAAGACCGTGAACTTGTTGGGCAGAAAGCTCCAAAGAATCGCCCCTTCCTCGAGCCGGTAGAACATCTGCCCGGTGAGGATCGAGGCGCGCGAGGGCGTGCAGGACGGCGCGGCTGTATAGGCGTGGTTGAACAACACGCCTTCCCTCGCCACGCGGTCGAAGGCCGGTGTCTTGACCACCTTATCTCCATAGGCGCCGGTAAACGGCCACCCGAAGTCGTCGCCGATGCAGAAGAGGATGTTCGGCCGAGTGTCCGCTGCCGATGCAGCATAGCTCCACGCCGGCAACCCACAAATCAACAGTGCCAGGATCCCACGGACAGTCACGATTCGATTCTCCCATTCAGGGTTGGAAGGGGCGGTCCGCGTCTTTGCCCGAAGGAGCCTGGTCGCGGACGGTTCCGGGTTTCCAGTTCGACGCGATGGCGATGTCCTGCTCGACCTTGGCGGCCAGGGCGGGAATGTCGACGAAGCCCACGCGATTGTAGAGCGCCGGCTTGTACTGCCGCGCATAGATTTCCGCATAGCGTTTCCAGTGGCCCAGGGCAGCGCGGAGGTGTTCGACCGCCGCCTGGCGATGCTCCGCCCGGCCGGTGGCGTCGAACAACGCGAGTTCGCTGGCTCCGCGCGTCTTTTCGGCGTAGTAGTGGCCCACGTGGGCGAAAGCTTCCAGGTCGCCAAGCGTCAGCCGCAACTCTTTGCTCGGCGGACCCTTGGAAGCCGCCCCCGCAACCTTCTCTGGTGCGGTGCTTTCGCGGTCGCGGAGGGCCGCGGTCGTGGTTGCAGAATCGGTACTGAGCGAGCGGCGGAGATCTTCAACGCCCGCCAGCGCTCGGTCGGCGTGCTTTTGCAGCGCATCGGCCACTTGCGGCGGCGTAGTGCCGTTCATCGGCTGGCCGTCCAGCAGGCGGCGACGCCACTGGCGGATGTTGAGAATGCCGCTTGCGGGCATGGTCTCGCCTTCCACGAAGTGCTGCACGGTATAGAAGCCCTTGTGCCGCGCATGGCTCAAGCACGCCTCGGGTAGCCATCGCAGGTCGATATCTCCCCAGAAGAAACAGGTGATCTGGGGGAAGATCCGCGAGGCCTCGCTCCAGGCCGCAAGTAGCTTCTCCGCGGGCACCTGGGGGAACCGTTCGGCGAGGATCCGCTGAAACAGTACATCGGGCAGCGCCGGATCGTACGCCAGCCGGCCCCAGAGGAGAAAACTATACCATTGCTTGTCGAGCACCAATTGCCGGGCGCGTCGGGCTCGGTGCTGAGTAGTTCACGGCCCCAGCAGTACCCGTCCGGACCCATGTAGAATCCCGCCATTTTGTCCGGGCCCGGCATGGCGCGAACATACTCGCGGGCAAACGTCGGATCGCCCCAGCGGAAGCTATAGATGTCGTCGTTCCGCACCGTCAGCCAGGTTCGCCGCCCCGGCGCCAGCCCCTTGAGCACGGGCTCGATAAACGGCGGGTTGGGGACCGAGTACATATGGGCGATCGAGTATTTGAAGCTGAAGTCGAAGGTGTCGGGGTAATCCTTCCACTCCCGGAGGATTTCCGACTGGCCCGTCATGTGGAAACGGTGGATCAGACGCACTTGGCGCACGGGTTGCACCTTCTTCGCGTCGCGTACTCCCTCGCCGTACGTCTTCCAAAGCCATTTCTCTTTCGAGAATTCGTCGCGGCGGTTCTCCATCTGCTCTCCGGCCGTGACCCCCAGGCCGGCCAGATGAGGATAGGTCAGAATCGTCTCACGAACGCTGGCGCGGAAGTACGCGATCGTGGTCGGATTGGTTTGCGACGAAGTGATTCCGTGCTTCCCCTCAGCCGCAAAAGTGAAGAGATTCCAGGTGAACAGATAGACCTCGATCCCGCGGTCGTGGGCGTGATCCATCACCGCGCGCCAGAACCGGATCTTCTCATCGATCGATATGCGCTTGACTACTTCGACGTCGGCGAGCATCTCCGGCCGGAGCATGTCGCTTCCGCTGTGCGAGAAGCTGTCGTCGAGTTTGACGCGAGTGCGCCAGACGTCGTTCAAAGCAACCTCGGGGAACTCCGGCACCTTGACCAGGGAGGGAAACGGGTGCAGGCTCCAGAGCGAGAGCACGTTGTAGCGGTGGCGGGCCATGGCGTCGAGCATCTCCCGCCAGAAATCCATGCTCCACATTTCCGGAATGTTGGCCTGGAAAGCGTCGGAACAATCCGAGTAGCTTGGCGTCCGCAGGTCGAGCGGAATGTTGAACTTGATCCCTCGCCGCTCGACGTCGGGCGCATGGTCGGAATCGCCGGTGGCTCCGAGCGTGCCAAGACGAATCGCCTCGGCCAGGTCCAAGCCGCCGTACATCGCGCCCGCAGGATCCGTGGCCAGCACCGCAAAGCCGGCTCGGGGCACGGGGAGCTTGCGGATTCCGTAGGACTGCCACTGCGACTGCTCGCGCGCCGCAAGGCCCAGCCGGCGTGCCAGGCGCGACGACTCCGAGGCGGTGGACGCAAGATAAATGCACCGCTCGTGCGGCGAAGACTCGACGTCGGTCAGCGGCCGCTCGATCGCCTTTTCGCCGCGACGGGCAAGTCGCCGCGGCGATCTCGTCGGCGGCAAACCGGCACTGGGGCACCGCGGGGTCGAACACGACCGCGAGCGGCCCGTTGGCTGCCGGGGCGGCCGAAATCTCCTGCCCCAAACATCCCAACACCACGGTCAGCGCCGCAGCACACAGGGATGGCAGGGTCGGGCAATTCCGCTGCGTGGAGGAGCTAGCGCAGAAGGAGAGTCGAAGCAACATGCGACGGTCTCCGGCAGTACTTCGGGGTTGGTGGGCAGGCGCGACGGCGAAATCGCAGCGAACCGCGCACTTTTGACCCCATGATATCCAACGCGGCGGCTAGCCGACACCCCCTGGAAAAGAGTCCGGCAGGCGAACTCACAGCGCCTCTTCTCAGGCCTCGCGCCTGGCGGTATCCTCGGGAGGTATGTATGCGCGGGGAAGCGGCGGGTTGGCGTTCTTTCGGCCCCAAGGCACCGGAGCGGCCCCGCGGCACCAGGCCAGCAGTTCGGGCCGGTCCCTTTCCGGCCGATCCTCGAGCCATCAGCACAGGGAATGTTCTATGTCACGCGTTCAGTCATGCACTCCATCGAGCGCGTTGCGTTGAGCCTGCTTGTGGCATCGACGATCCTCTGGATCGCGCAGCCGGCGGCGCGGCGCGGCCGATAAGTCCGCATGGTTCCGCCAGGCGCGCTGGGGGGTGATGACTCACTACCTGGTGCGTCGCCGAGCTCCAAGGGGGGCGCAGAGCTCTCGGCCGAGCGCTGGAACAAGCAGGTCGACGACTTCAACGTCACGGCACTGGTCGACCAGGTCGCATCGACCGGCGCGGGATACTTGCTGTTCACGATTGGGCAGAACTCGGGGCATTTTTGTGCCCCGAATGCCACCTATGACCGAATCGTGGGCATTCAGCCCAGCAAGTGCTCGCGCCGCGATCTGGTGGCCGAGTTGGCCAAGGCGCTGAAGGCTCGCAACATGCGGCTTCTGGCTTATCTGCCCAGCGGCGCACCGGCCGCCGACCCCGTCGCGCAGCAAGAAACTCCAATGGCTCTGGGGAAGGCCGGGCGGGTGGCAGTTGCCGGGCGAGCCGGTGGGCGGGCGACTGGTCGAGTTCCAACGTCACTGGGAGGCCGTCATACGCGAGTGGTCGCTTCGCTGGGGTGGCGACGTCGCCGGTTGGTGGATCGACGGCTGCTACTTTGCCGACGAAATGTATCGGTTCCCCGACGAACCGAACTTCGCCAGCTTCGCCCGAGCGCTCAAGGCCGGTAATCCGGACGCGTTGGTGGCTTTCAATCCGGGGGTCGAGGTACCTGTGGTTTGCCACACCGGGCAAGAGGATTTCACCGCCGGAGAGGTGAATCTGGACCAGCTCGCCCGCGCCGTCGCCGCGTGTCCGGGTGCATCGATCGAGCGTGAAGGGAGCAAGGTCCAGTTTCACTTGCTCACCTTCTTGGGCAGTTCCTGGTGTAAGGGGGAGCGGCCCCAACTGCCGGATGAAAAGGTCGTCGCGCTCACGCGGCAAGTCGGCGAGAAAGGGGGCGTAATCACCTACGACGTTCCCATCCAGACCAGCGGCTTGATTCCGCAGCCGTTCGTCGACCAGCTTCGCGCGATCGGCAAGGGCGTGGGGCCACGGGAAGGAGGAAAACCATGAATTTTCGCAGAGCAATCTCGATGTGGCGAAGGACCCTCGTGCTGCTCGCTGCCGTCATGGCGTTTGCGGCGGGAGAGTTAGAGGCCAAGACTCCCCTGCTCTACTCGACGGATCTCTTCCATCCTCACGACGATCCCGACGACCACTACGATTTGGCCTCTCTGTTCGCCCTCTCGGATTTCGACGTGCGAGGGATTGTGCTCGATTTGGGCGATCGTCAGGCCCAACGCACCGGCCGGATCGCGGTCCAGCAGCTTGCGCGGATTACGGGACGCCAGTTTCCGACAGCCTGGGGGCTGAGCCGCCCCCTTCGCGCCATGGACGATCGGGGCGTCGACGAGGCCGAGCAGTTCCAGGAGGGAGTGCGTCTGATTCTTTCCGTTCTTCGCTCGGCCGAGGAACCGGTCACGATCTTCACCACGGGAAGCTGCCGCGACGTGGCGGCGGCGTTCAACCGCGAGCCCGAGTTGGTGCGGAAGAAGGTCAAGGCAATCTACTTCAACGTGGGGCGGGGGCCGGGTGAGAAGCAGGACGAATGGAACGTCGGCCTTGACCCGGCTGCATACCTTCGCATTTTCGAGTCTGGCTTGCCGCTTTACTGGTGCCCGTGTTTCGGCCAGGAGGGTTACGGCACGCACTACGAAGTGGATCAATCGGTGGTGGTTGGGCCCTGCACGCGGCGCGTGCAGAACTTTTTCGTCTATTGCCTCACGAAGTCCACCGCCGACCCGATCGAGTTTCTCACCAGCGGTCCGCATCCGGTGCCGACGGGCAAACGCGCGATGTGGTGCACCGCGCCGATGTTCCATGCTGCCGGGCGTGCGGTTTACCAACGCGGACCGGACGACTTTGTCGCCCTGCCGCGCGGCGAAGCCCTGGCGCGCGGCCTGGTCGGCAAGGAAGTGGAGACGTTCCGCTTCGTGCCGATGCGCGCCAGCGTAGTGCGCAGCGGGGCCTCGGCCAAGCCGACTCCTGCCGACCTGCGGATCGAAATCAATTCGGACCGACCCAACGGCTGGGTGTTCCGCGTCACCGACGCGCGTTACCGGCAGGTGTTGGGTTCGTGCCTGAAGAACCTGCTGGCGGGATTGAGAGACTGAGCGAGTGCTTGGGCAGCGCCGTTCGGTTCATTGCGGTCGGGCTACTCGTTGCGCTGGGGTGATTCGAATGCGCGCGGCACTGGCGGCAAGTCCTTGGTGAGCTTCACCGCGGTGGTGCGCCCCGCCTTGGTGTAGTCGAAGGGCTTGAAACCGACCGAAAGTGCCGGCGAGTCGGGCTTCAGGTGGAAGTCGCCTGCCGCCGCGTCGACGAACTGCGGGTCGGCGATCGATCGAGTGCAGGTCCTGGCTTGCCGCTTGGCGCCAGGCGTCGAGGTCCAGATCGCCGGGGAACTTCACCGGCTGGCCCGGCCGCGTTCCAGTAGACGTTGTCGTCGAGCTTGAAGTTGATCGTCGTTCCAGTTGCTCCCCAGGAGCGGCCCCTTGGTCCAGTAGACGATGTTCCGCTCGAAGCAGAAGCGAGAGGTGCGGCTCGGTGCGCGTGCGCTGGATCTGGTGCTGGGTGGCGAAGGCGAAGATGTTGTTCTGGATGCGGTTCTCCTTGCCGTAGTGCTGGTGGAAGCCGCCGGTCCGCGTGCGGTAGACGAGGTTGTTCTCCATCACGATGCCCGGTCGAGCCCTCGTCGGTGTAGAGGCCCCAGCCGCCGTAGTCGAACGACTGCACGTCGTGGATGTGGTTGTCGTGGACCCGGGTGCCGGGCGAGATGCCCAGGGTGTAGACGCCGCCCATGTCCGACAGCACGCCCTGGCCGATCGTGTGCATGTGGTTGAAGCCGATGTCGTTGTGGTGGGCCTGGCTCTCGGCGTAGCCCCAGATCCAGCCGACGGAGACGGCGGTGTAGTAGAGGTCGAAGATGTCGTTGTGCTCGACGGTGTTGTGCGGCGAGTGGCCGATCCACACGCCGACGGCCGCCGGGTGCATGCCGCCCGACGTGGGCGATGCGGCAGTTGCGGACCGTGTGGTGCGAGACGAGCTCCTCGGCGTCGCGTCGGCACGCGTCCGGCGTCTTCCCAGAGGCCGGAGCCGGCGTGCCCGATCTTCACGCCGCCGCCGGCCAGGTCGACCATCTCGCAGTTCTCGACGCGGTTGTTGCGGCAGCCGAGTCCGAAGGCCATGGCGTAGCCGCCGGCGTGCCGCACCGCGCAGCCGTCGAGCGCCACGTTGCGGGCCCCGATCGCCGCCACGGCCGAGTCCAGGCCGATTTCGGCCTGGGCGAAGGCCTGGCCCGGCCGCGGGCAGCACCCAGTTGGCATGGGCGAAGGTCAGGCCCTCGCAACTGGATGTCGTGGACCCACTGCTTCGCCTTCACGTCGCCGAGGAAGGCGACGAGCTGTTCGCAGCGCGGGGCGATGACGACCGCCTCGTCGGGCTTCTCGCCGGGCTGCGGGACGTAGGTCAGCAGCGCCCGCTGGGCCGGTCGAGGTACCACTGGCCGGGCTCGCGCGAGCGCTTCGCGCACGTTCTCGACCAGGAAGCGGTGGCCCTTGGCGAACTGCGCCCCAGCAGTCGGACGTGGGCGAATTGCCGGCGAACAGCGACGATTCGCTTCTGCGGGGTCGACTTCCTGCGATCCGCATCCGCGACATGGACCATGAGTGGAACGGCCAGCACCTCGACGTCGCCGAGGTTCGCCCAGTCGGCGCGGATTTGGTCGCCGCGAAGAAACCGAAGCGGTCGGCTCCTTGCTGCTCGCTTCTTCGCCGCGGGAGTCGATCTGCTCGGCGATCGTGTAGTAGCCCTGCTTGGGCAGACGCGGCCGCGCAGCGCCGCTGGTCGTTGACGAACAACTGGGCGAAGTTCCACTTGCCGCTCTTCACCTCGTCGAGGATGGCTTGCCAACGGCCGTCGGCACCGACTTTCCAGCCGGTGATACGCGTGCCGCCGCTGACGAGCGGTCGCTCATCGCCATAGGCCTCGATAGACGATCGGCGCGGCCGGCGTGCCGGAGTCGGCCGGCTCGAAGACCAGCGGCTTGAGCGAGGAAGTAGGTTCCGCCACGAATGGCGACCACGATCGGCTTCTGCCGCTGAGGCTCTCGGGCCTTCAGTTCGCGCACCAATTGCCGTGCGCGCTCAAGAGTGGCCAGTGGGCCGTCGGCACGTGCGTCGTTCGGCTGATCCAGCCGCCCCGACCAGGCATCGTTGCCGTTGGTGGCTACGAACAGGTCTGCCTGCGGCGCCGCATCGAGTCGGGCGGCAATCGCGTATAGGCAAACGAGCAGTCCAAACCGGAAGGCGAGGGCGCGTGGCATGGCAACTCCTTCGATCCTCGTGGGCGGGCAGCGGTTTCACGCAAGTCCCGCCTATCCTACTTCGAGGTCGAGGCAGTTGCACCCCCCGCAACACGGTCCGATCACCCCACCCGTCGCCTTCGCCGGACTACCACCAGAGCACCCGCCATTGCCAGGCCGACGATCATGCAAACCGTGCTGGGTTCGGGCACGAGTTGCGGTCGCCAGGGAAGCACCGAGTTGGCACGCGCCTGGAGCAATGCGTATGTGTTGGACTCAAGGATGTTCATGCCCGCGAAAGCAGGGTCGTCCGCCATCAAGTCTAACAGCACATAGAGCGTCTCATAGAGGGCTTTGATCTCCGCGGGCGAATTGGTTTCCGGAGTGGGCGGCTCCCGCGAGGCGAAGGTGAGCTGCACGGACATACCGGCCGGGTCGTTGGGGTCGTACAGCATGTCCTTGGCCGTATTGAACAGGTTCATCCCCAGGATCCCGTCCAACCCATCGCCGATATCCAGCACGTACACTGGGGCATTTTTGAATCGCAACATGCCGGTATCGTGCGGAATCTCCAGGGAATCCAAGAAGTAACCGGGCACGGTCACCCCGCTTCCCGAGGCCCCGGCAATCTCCATGCTCGTTGGCGGAGTCACTGTAAGGTCGATTCCCAGTTCGATCGCAGTTTGCCGCGACATGAGGGAGAGCATCGCCCCCGTGTCGAAGAGGAACTTCTTCCCGCCGGTGCTCTTCCCCTGAAGCGTCAGCCGTGTTTGCGTTTGCATGGGGTTGGGAGCCGACGTGAGCTGGTCTCCCGGGTTGGCCTGGTTGTCTTCTCCAAACGGTTGGAGCGCAACGCGGATCGGGCCGTGGATGATCGTGGGATCGTTGGCCGGAATGAGGTCCTGAAGCCGCTGGCCGGACTCGATGAACTTCACATCCGGCATCGGCAGCGTTGCCGATTGTCCGAGTTCGTTCATGTACGCGAACTCGGGGAGCTCGGGAAACAATTCACCCAGGTTGAGCTCGTAGCCCTGCTTGTCGATCCACGCGGCAAACCCCTTGGGCTGGGCGGCGGTTTTGGCGTGGATCGGTGTACCGGTAATTGTGGGAAGCTGCTCGCTGCCCGGCGATTTGCCCACGAACATTTGGATGCCGGGCACGCTGGCCGCCTGGGGATTCGGAAGGTTGAACGTGAAATCGAGGTTGTTCGAGATCACGACCGAATGCATCCCGTCCGACACGACGGTTCCGGGCCCTGAGACGTCGCCCCAGACCGAACCGCCGACGCCCTGTGCCCAAGCTCCGTTGACCGTCTTGATGGGCACCGGGCTACCCGCCTCGCCGTAAAACATCTGATCGAACGCGGAGAGTGCGACGACCGACGCTCCGGTGTCGTAGATGCTAAACGCCAGACGCATACTGGACGCGGTCTCATTGGCCGCATAGTAGCCCTGGACCACCTCGAACTGATCCCCCAAGTCGTCGAAGCCGGGGATCAAGTCGATCTCGACATCGGCGCTCGAGCGCTTCGCGCATTGAGCAAGGCGAGTACCAAAGACAGCGCGATCGCCACGCGCAACATGAGACGAGTCATTGCGGCAACCTCCGTTCGTGCGTGAGAGCCAGCCGACCCGCCCCTATTGTAATGTCAACTTCCAGTTCCACAACCGACCCGAAAGCGGGGGTCGGACGGCACAAATCCCAGGGCCGAACATTCCCTTCCCCCCATCCGTGGCTGGGTCGCGCAACGCCCCCGTGGATCCCCGGTGGCCGGGCCGCGGCGGAGTCTACCGCACGGGTCCAGACTTGCCGAGCGACTGTGAGGCGCGGGCAAGCTCTGCGTCGTGAGCGGGTGCTGCGTGAATTGCCGTCCTTGGTACTCCGATACTACTTTCGGCGTTGTGGACCATTGCGCGCTGCGAGTAGGGAGTAGTTCGTCATGAGAATCATGCCAGCGATGCTCGGATTCGTCCTGGCGACCGCAGGGCTCTCGGGCCTTGCCTTCGCCCAGGTTGCACCTCCACTGCTCCAGCCTCGCTCGTTTCAGCCGATCGGCTACGAGAGCAGCCAGTATCTGGACACGGGTGCTCCGGCGGTTGCGTCGACCGGCCCCGCTGCGGCGGACGCCGCTGCGACGGCTCCCGCGCTGCCAGCGCCCCCGGATTCGGACCCCGGGGCCATGGCAAACTGTCCGCCGGACGCGGCGGGCCCATGGAAGCTTCCCCAGCCCTGCCTCTTCCAGCGCCTCGGAATCAACGTCGGCGGTTGGGTGCAGCAAGGAATCACCTTCAATGCGGACCGACCCGCCGATCGCTTCAACGGACCGGTGATGACCAATGACCGCGACCGCGAGTACCAACTCAACCAGGCCTGGATATACATGGTACGTCCCACGAAGACCGATGGCTGCGGCTGGGACCTCGGCGGCCGCGCCGACGTGGTCTACGGGACGGATTGGCGTTTCGGCCAGAACGTAGGGCTGGAAGACCAGATCGACGGCAACAACAACTTCTACGGCTTGATCCTCCCGCAGTTCTACGCCGAAGTCGCGGTTAACAACCTGACCGTCAAAATGGGCCACTTCGCCACCGGGACCAGCTACGAGCTTGTGCCGGCAGTGGCCAACTTCTTCTACTCCCATAACTACCTGATGGCCGGTTACTTCGATCCGCTCCTGGTCACCGGCATGTTGGCCGATTACAAAGTGAACGACAACTTGTCGGTCGTGAGCGGCTTCCACCGCGGCTGGATGATGTTCGAGGATAACAACGACCAGCTCAACTATCTCGGCGGTCTGCGTTGGGCCAGCGACGACAAACGGACCACCTTAGCGGCCACTGTCGATACCGGTGCCGAAGACCCGGCGGGCCTGCGCCAGCGCACTTCCTGTATCGTGGTCTTCACGCGCCAATTCAACGACAAGCTGCTCTATGCCGCCCAGTTTACCGACGGTTTCGAGAACAACGGCTCCTTCGTGACTCCCGGCCAGGACGCCGAGTGGTACGGCCTGTCCCAATGGTTGACCTACAAGCTCAACTCCAAGTGGTCGGCCGGTGCGCGGTATGAATGGGTTCGCGACGACGACGGTGCCCGGATCGCCGGAATCGGCAACCTGCTGGGCACGGACCGCGGCTGGCGCGGGCTGCCTGGCTTTGCCGGCAACTTCAGCGATCTGAGCCTGGGCCTCAATTGGCGTCCCAACGCCAACCTCGTTCTTCGCCCCGAGATCCGCTGGGACTGGTATGACGGGCCTCGCAACCCCTCCCGTCAGCTTCCCTTCGACGACTTTAGCGACCGCAACCAGTTCACCACGGCCATGGATATGATTGTGACGTTCTAGGGGATACGGTTCGTCGCGTTGCCGATGCTCCTTCGTTCCGGGGCGGCCTTTGGGCCGCCCCGGTTCATTTCCCCCCTGAACGGGAAGGGATGGGATTCCGACCCGGGAAGATTCCCTACAATGGAGTGTCGAACTCGGTGCAGTGGAACGCAAGCGCAAGGAGGAACGGCATGGCAGCGGGGGAACGTGGCAGGGGCAGGGGCCGACGCTTGTATCTCGGCGTCGACGTCGGGGGGACGAGAGATCCTTTCCGCCTTGGTGGAGGAAAACGGTGCGATTCTCGCGCGCCAACGCATATCCACGCCTCGGGAAACCGGCCCCGAACAGGCCATCGTCGCCGTCGAACGCCTGATCGAGAAGCTCCTGAAGGAGCAGGAACTGGCCGCGTCCGACCTTACGGCCATCGGCGTGGCGGTGCCGGGCGTCGTGGACCCCGATGTGGGACGGATCGTCGTAACGCCCAACATGCACCTCACGGGCGTGGCCCTCGGCTCGTACCTCCAGTCCCGCTTCCACGTGCCGATTGCGCTGGGGAATGACTGCAACCTGGGCTGCTGGGTGAGAGTTGGCTCGGCTCCGCGCGCAAGGCGCGGAGCGTGATGGCGGTGCTCGTGGGCACGGGAATCGGCGGCGGCATTGTCCGCAAGGGCAGGCTCTGGCGCGGGCGCGCGAGTCCGCCGGCGAGGTCGGGCACATCATCATGGAGATCGGCGGCCCGACGTGCGGCTGCGGAAATCGCGGCTGCCTGGAAGCCCTGGCCAGCCGCACGGCGATCGAGAACCAGCTCCGTGCCGCCGTCGCCGCCGGCCGCACCACGGTGCTGAGCGAATTGCTCCAGGGGGATTTTTCGATCATCCGCTCCGGGCGCTGCGCCAGGCCCTGGAAGCCGATGATCCGCTGGTGAGCGAAATCATGCGCCGCGCGGCCGAGACCTTGGGCTATGCATGCCTGACGTTCCGCCACCTGCTCGACCCGGAGGTAATCGTCCTCGGGGGAGGCGTGATCGAAGCGTGTAGCGACTTCATGCTGCCGATCGTGGAGAACATCGTGGGGTCGGATCAGCTTCCCGGTGCGCGGCCGGGAGGGCGAGTGCTGCTGTGTGCGCTGGGCGACGACGCCGTCGTCCTCGGAGCCGTAGCCTTGGCGCGCACCACGGTCGGCCGCAGCCCCTTTCGGCGCCGATTCGCCTTTACCCCCAAGTATCCCACCCTGGGTGCAGGCGCAGCTCCGGGGCGATCACCGTGGGACGGAAGTCCTACGACTCCGACGTCTACATCATGGTCAACGGCGAGGTCAAGAAGCGGAAGAAGAAGCTCGCGAGCGAGGAGCATCCCACCTCGCACGTGCTCGGCACTGAGGAACTCCAGAAAGTCTGCGCGGGCGGACCGGAGGTACTGTTCGTGGGCACCGGTAGCGACGCCAAAGTGAACCTTACCGACGAGGCCCAGCGCTATCTCAACCATCGTTCGATCGAGTGTCGGGCCCTGCCGAGTCCCAAGATCGCCGCCGCCTACAATAAGTGCCGAAAACGCAAGGCCGCGGTGATCCACGTCAACTGCTGAATGCGGCGCGAGGACCTCGACCGGCTACTCCGGGGGCTTCAGCGGCTGGAATTGCAGCGTCGATTGCTCGGCCGCGTGCACGGCCTCGACGGCCTGCTGGTAGAGCACTTCCTGGGCGCGGACGCCTCGCCCCTTGCGCGGCACGGCGGTACGTGCCGTCGCTGGCAAGCTGCCGGGCCTTGACGTTGTCGGCGAAGTAGACGCCGGAGGATCTCGATCAGCCGGCGGCGGCAGGGCCGGCGCGGTGACCGGGAAGATGATCTCCAGCCGCTTCTCCAGGTTGCGGCAGCATCCAGTCGGCGCTGGAGAGGTAGACCTCCTCGTGGCCGCCGTTGCGGAAGTAGAAGATCCGGGCGTGCTCCAGGTAGCGGTCGACGATCGAGCGGACCTCGATGTTCTCCGACACTCCCTCGCACGCCCGGCCGCAGGCAGCAGATGCCGCGGACGTTGAGCATCACCTTCACGCCCGCCTGGCTCGCGCGGTAGAGCGCCCGGCAGATCTCCTGGTCCTGGAGCGAGTTGACCTTGGCCATGATCAGGCCCGGCCGGTCGGGCGTCGAGACCTGGATCTCGCGCTCGATCAGGTCGATGAACCGCTGCTTGAGCCGGCCGGGCTCGCAGGTCGAGCTTCGACCAGCCGACCGCCTCCGAATAGCCGGTGAGCAGGTTGAAGAAGGCGGCCACGTCGGCGGCGATGTCGCGGTCGCAGGTCATCAGGCCGACGTCGGAGTAGAGCCGCGCGGTGCGGTCGTTGTAGTTGCCGGTGGACAGGTGGACGTAGCGGCGGATGCGGCCCGCCTCGCGGCGGACGATCGAGCAGGGCCTTGGCGTGGGTCTTGAAGCCCGCGATGCCGTAGATCACGTGGCAGCCGGCGTCTTCCAGGCGGCGGGCCCAGGTGACGTTGCGGGCCTCGTCGAAGCGGGCCTTGAGCTCCACCAGCACGGTGACTTCCTTGCCGTTCTGCGCCGCCCGCTCCAGCGCGCGCACGATCGGCGAATCGCCGCTGGTGCGGTAGAGCGTCTGCTTGATCGCCAGCACTTCGGGATCGTCGGCGGCCTGCTCGAGCAGCTGGACCACCGGGTCGAAGCTCTCGTAGGGGTGGAAGAGGAGCACGTCGCGCTCCTGGAGCGGTCTCCCAGAGATCCTCGACGCCGATCAGGTCGCGCGGCGCTGCGGCGGCCAGTCGGGCGCCTTGAGCGGCTCGAAGCCCGGCCGGTTGGCGATCCACCAGAGCGCCGTGGCGTCGAGCATGCCGTCGATCTCGTAGATCTCCTCGTCGCTGGAGCTGCAGCGCACTGCTTGAGCCAGTCGCGGATCCGCGGGTCGGCGCCGGCCGAGATCTCCAGCCGCACCGCCGCGCGCCGGCGCCGCGCGAGCACCGCCTCCTCGACCACGTGCAGCAGGTCGCTGGCGTCGTCGTCCTGGATCGTCGACGTCGGCGTCGCGCGTGATGCGGAAGACGCGCCGTGGCCAGCGACCTCGCAGCCGGGAAACAGCAGGTCCACGTTGGCGGCGATCACGTCTTCCAGCCGCGCCAGGTGCACGCCCTCGTCCGCCGGCAGCGCGACGAACCGCGGCAGCTGCCCGGGGACCGGCACCACGGCGATCTTCTCCGCAGCCGTCTCGTCCGTCGCGTCGCCCGCGATCACCAGCCCCACGTGCAGCCGCAGGCCGGGCAGCAGCGGGCAAGGGCTCGAGCTCCTGGACGGCCAGCGGCGTGAGCACCGGCAGGATCTCGCGGGCGAAGTAGCGCGCGGAGGAATCGTTCGCTGCTGCGGCGTCCAGCTCGTCGCGCTCGAGCACGCGCAGCCCGTGGCTCGGCCAGCTTCGCCGAGCACCTCGCGGATGCCCGGCCGTCTGCTCGGCGACCATGCGGTGGCGCCCGCTCGCTGATCGCCGTCCAGTTGCTCGGCGGGCGTCATGCCGGCCGGATCGCGGCGGCGCACCTCCGGCCGCGCGCTGCTGCATCAGCCCGGCCACGCGGATCATGAAGAACTCGTCGAGGTTCGAGCTGACGATCGCCAGGAACTTCAGCCGCTCCAGCAGCGGCACCTCCTCGGAGAGCCCCTCGCGCAGCACGCGGTCGTTGAACTCCAGCCAGCTCAGCTCGCGGTTGATGTAGCAGTTCGGGCGATCTTCAGATCGTGTCTTGGCCATGATGCTGCGATGCAGCGTTACGCTTCCTCCAGACCGGACCCTCATCCCGTAAGATGTCCTCGAACATGTCGCCCTTGACGGCCATGGCGCTCGCCGCTCCAGGACCAGGTCGGCGACGCCGGGCACGCAGATCGACCAGCTCGTCGCCGCCGGCGCTCGAACCGCAGCATTGGCGGACTGCCGGCCTCGGCCGCGGCCCAGGGCGTCGGCCACGCGGAGGATCGCCGCCAGCTTGTTCACGACCATCCGCGATTCGCGCGGCAGCGCCATGTACTCCAGGTGCGACGGCTTGGGCACGCTGCGGCGATGGTAGCGGGCGACGTGCGCGACCAGCTCGATCTCCGTCCCGGTTCGAGGCCGAAGATCTCCGAGTTGGCGATCAGGTAGTAGCTGTGCTTGTGATGGGCGCTGCTGCTGACGAACGCCCCGACCTCGTGCAGCAGCGCCGCCACGTGCAAGCAGCAGCCGGTGCCGCGGCCCCAGGCCGTGCTCCGCCTGCAGCTCGTCGAACAGCCGGAGCGACAGCGTCGGCCACGTTCTGCGGCATGCTCCAGGTCGACGCGGTACTTCTCGGCGATCGCCATGGCCGAGTGGATCACCCCTTCGCGCGAGCGACTCGGTCCTCCTCGCCGGTCACGTGCCGGGCCAGCTCCAGCAGCAGGCCGTCGCGCATCGAGACGCGCGAGACGATCATCTCCTCGGCCCCGGTTCCGTGCAGCAGGTGCTGGTAGACCAAGCAGGGCCGGCATTGAGCGTCTCGGCCTCGGCGAAGGGCAGCCCGTAGCGCTTGGCCAGCTCCTCGGCCGTGTAGCGCTCGCAGCGGCGGACGAGCTTGTCGAGCCCGTCGGCGTCGACGACGATAGAGGTCGGCCGATTCGGTCGGCTTGCCGACGTCGCGGCCGGCGAAGCGGGCGTCGCCGCCCACGGCCACGAACGTCTGCACGCCGTCCAGCGGCAGCGAGCCTTGCGACGGCGGCGATCACGTTGGCGATGTGCGAGCGCAGCAGCTCCGCCGAGCGCTCCGGCGGCTCCTCGCTGGTGGAGAGCATCTCCTGCAGGCGGATCGAGCCCAGGCGCAGGCTCTGCGAGGTGACGATCTCGCCGTCGTGCAGCAGGGTCAGCAGCGTGCTGCCGCCGCCGACGTCGGCGATCAAGCGTCTCGCCGCGGTTCGACCCCCAGCGCATCGCCCACCGCCTGGCGCACGGCCGAGACCGTCAGCCGGCTCTCCTCGGAGGTGCCGATGACCTCGAGGTTCAGCCCGGTGGCCATGAAGACGCGGTCGAGGAAGGTGTCGGCAGTTGCTGGCCTCGCGCACGGCGCTGGTGGCCACGGCGCGGACCTGCTCCACCTGGTAGAGGTCGAGCAGTTGGCGGTAGTCGCGGAGGATGGCCACGGCCGCGCGCATCGCTTGCGGCGCCCAGGCGTCCGCGGCGGAACGTGTCCTGCCCCAGGCGCACCGCCCGCTGCAGCCGCTCGAGCACCTCGATGCGCCCGTCGGGCAGAACTTCGGCGATCACCATGCGGACGGAGTTGGAGCCGACGTCGATGGCGGCAATCGTTCGAGAGGAGCCGGAGGACTCCGTAGCTTTGTCAGTTCCGTCCATGCTTCAGTCGGCGTTCCTCGGTTCCTCGACGGGCGAGTTCGCCGCGTCCGCCGAAACGGCTTCGGGCCGCGTCGCGTCGCGGTCCGTGCCGGCCGGAGCGAGCGGCACGGGGGGCCCGTCCCCGTTTTTCCCGTCGGCGCGCGTCGAGGGCGCCTCGCCGGCCGACCCCCGATGGGATACCAAGCGGTTCAAATCGTCCCACACGCCTTCCGCTTCCAACTTGGTCCAGAACTCGATCAATTCCGCGAACAACTCCTGCCGGTACTGCAAGCGATCCAGCTCCAGATACTCAATCCCGGGCTGCAGGCGATCCAGCGGGTGCGTATGGCCATAGAAACCTTTCAACCGCTTCGACTCCTTCTGCACGCGTGCGCGCAGTCGTTCCACCCACACGTCGCAGTCGTGGATTTCTCCCAGGAAGCTCTGCACCTGTTTCAACGCATCGATCGACGCCGTGGCGCGCTCGCCGTAGATCGGCTTGCAGATTTCCACCGTATACCGCAGCCGTTTGGCCGCGATCCGCATCGCATGGTGTTGGCGATAGTCGTTGGCATCGGCCAGGCATGCGCGGAAGGCGAGTAAATCGTTGGATCGGCCCCCAATCTGCGCCGCGGCGTGCTCGTAAAGCGCGTCGCTGGGCTCGATCGAAGCTCCCTTCTTGCCTTCCCCCGGCACCTTCTTCGTCGCCTGGAGGATCTCGTGCAGCACTCGACTTTCCAGCAACCGCGCCGTGGCCGCCAACACTTTGGGCTGAATCTCGTCGCGCTTACGCTCGATTTGCACCAAGACCCGGGCGATTCCCGGCACCAGCCGGCCGTCGGCCACGCGACTCAACGACTCACGCACGTAGGCAATCTGCACGTCGAGGTCCCGGGCGCGGCCCAGATCGCGCCCGACCTTGCGGATCCCCTTGCGCCAAACTTGGGCGCGACCGCCGGGGTAGCAGTCGGCGAAGAACCGCAACCCGGCGCGAAGCCGGCGCGAGGCGACGCGGGCCCGATGCACGCATTCCACGTCCTCCGCCTTGCGCACGCCCTCGATCTGCCCGGCCAATTGCTTGACCTGCCTGCGGAGATAGCGAGCTGCCAATTGAAGGCAGCTTTCGTCCGTAAGCGGCTTCATGTCTGATACCCCGAATTGCGGAAGCCTCTGCCCGACCACTTCCGGCACCGTACCCTGGATCAATCCTACACCAGCCGCATGGTCGCTCACAAGAGTGGGTTGCCTACCCCCAATGCTGGTAGTTTCCTCTCGTCGTCCTGCCCGACGCTACCCTATCGATTGAAATCTCTAGCAGTTGCGTCGATGATCGGAATTCCGCCCGGGCGTGCGGCGGCAAGGTCGAAACAAAGTTGGAAATCTGTCCCGCGGGACGATCTGACGGGGGGATTTCACCCTCGGTTTCATGCCGTTGCCCGATCGCTTCCTTCTTGAACCTCCCGGGCCCCTGCCAGCCTTGCGGCCTCTTCCGGGCGCTGCTAGCGTGAGGAACTTCTGCTGACCCGCGCCCGGGTCGTTTCGCCCGGCGGGGGTTCGTTCCAGGCGTGGTTCGATCAAGCGAGCTTGAAGTCGTTACCTCCAATCTCCTCGAGGGATGGTCCGCGTATGAATTGCATGCATCGACGGAAGAACCAGGTTTGTTCGTGTCGGCGCCCTGCCATGACCGGGGTGCGCGGCGCGTGCCTCATTTCGCTGGTATCCGCAGTCGCGGCAGCTCTGGTTGCGCCATCCTTGGCCGCCGACGCGCCGGGACTGGGGCCGCTCTTGGCCCGCGAGATCGTGGGATCGGTGCTTCCCACCTCCGAAGTGCAGCGCTACTGCGAGCTTCGCGTGCCCGCGATGCCTTCGGTCGCCACGGCCGCCCAGTGGGATGCCTGTTCGGCCCGCCTTCGTCAGGAGATGTTCGACAAGGTGATCTTCCGCGGCGAGGCCGCGCGGTGGCGCGCGGCGGCCACGCGCGTCGAGTGGCTGGAGACGCTGCCGGGCGGGCCGGGCTATCGGATCAAGAAGCTCCGCTATGAAGCGATTCCCAACCTCTGGATCCCGGCCCTGCTCTACGAGCCGGAGAAGCTCTCCGCCAAGGTTCCCGCGATCATGAACGTCAACGGCCACGTAGGCGCCCCGGGTAAGGCGGTTCCTTATAAACAGATCCGCTGCATCAATCAGGCAAAACGCGGGATGCTCGCCCTCAACGTCGATTGGCTCGGCATGGGCCAGTTGAGCGCGGCCGGGTTCCATCACGGTCGCATGAACCAAATCGATTTGTGCGGTACAAGCGGCATCGCCGTTTTCTATCTCTCCATGCAGCGCGGCCTCGACTTGCTCTTGGCCCATCCCAACGCCGACCCCGAACGCCTGGCCGTTACCGGACTATCGGGGGGCGGATGGCAGACGATCTTCATCAGTTCGCTCGATACGCGCGTTGCGCTGTCGAATCCCGTGGCGGGCTACTCTAGCTTCTGCACGCGCGCCCGCGAGCTCTCCGATCTGGGCGATTCGGAGCAGACCCCCAATGACATGGCTACCGTGGCCGACTACACGCATCTGACGGCGATGCGCGCCCGCGCCCGACCCTGCTGACCAAGAACGCCAAAGACGACTGCTGCTTCGCCTCGGCCCACTCGCTGCCTCCGCTGCTGGAGGCAGCCCAACCGATCTTCAAGCTTTACGGTCGCGAGGCCGCGCTGCGCTGGCACATCAATTACGATCCCGGCACTCACAATTACGAGCGCGAGAATCGCGAAGCCTTCTACAAGATGGTCGGTGACTTCTTCTATCCGGGCGCGAAGGACTTCGATCCCAAGGAGATCCCCAGCGAGGCCGAGGTTCGCACTCCGCAACAGCTCGAAGTTCCCCTGCCCTCCCCCAACGAAGACTTTCACTCGCTGGCCGTCGCCTTGAGCAAGGTTTTGCCGCGCGAAGCCGAAGCGCCGGCCGACAAGACGGCGCTGGCCGATTGGCAGAATCGCCGCCGCGATGTGCTGCGCCGCCTTGTGTCTGCCAAGGACTACGGCGTTCACGCGATCCGCTTTGCCGAGCAGAAGCAGGGCGACCTGAGCGCGGTCTACTGGAAGCTCCAGATGGACGGCGCTTGGACCGTTCCCGCCGTCGAGCTCTCCCGGCCGGGTGCCGCGAAGACGGCCCTCCTGGTTGCTGAGTCCGGACGTGCCGCCGCCGCGAATCACGCCCAGCGGCTGTTGGATGCCGGCTACCGCGTCGTCGCGCTAGACCCCTTCTATTTTGGTGAGTGCAAGCTTCCCCAGCGCGACTATCTGTTCGCCCTGCTCGTCGCGGGCGTGGGACAGCGGCCGTTGGGAATCCAAGCCTCCCAGGTGGCGGCCGCGGCGCGATGGAGCGTCGAGGCGGCACAAGGGCGGGCCGGTCCGGTTGGTGGCCGTCGGCCCCCGTGCAAGCACCTTTGCCCTGGTGGCCGCCGCGCTGGAGACTTCGGCCGTCGGCTCCCTGGAACTCCACCAGCCGTTGGCCAGCTTGAAAGAGGTCATCGAGGAGAACGCGACGATCGAACAGAAGCCCGAGCTGCTCTGCTTCGGTCTGCTGGAACGGTTCGACGTGGGATCGATCGCCGCGCTGGTTGCTCCGCGCGCGGTGGACATCCAGGAGGCCAGCGAGCGCGCCCGCCGCGAGTTTTCGCTCGCGGCCCAGGTCGGCCGCCTCGGAAGTCAACCGGCGAAGACGCCCCGTGGGACCGGAAACTGATCCGAGCGACTCGCGCGCGGCATGGCCGGCGCCAAAGACTCGACGATTCCCTGAAAAGCCGCGGCGCCGTGGTCGGCGCCCTCGCGATCGCTCCTACGAGGTTCATCGATTCATGCGCACGCTTGCCGTTCTGGAACCGGATGCCCTCGTTGCCAGTCCTTGGCCGAGAACGCCCAAGCCGCTGCCGAGCAGTTGGGCATCGCCTACGAACTGGTCCGCGTGACCGACGTCGACGCGATCCTCGCCTACGACGTGCTCATGACGCCCGCGCTGGCCGTGGACGGCCAGGTGGTGGTGGTCGGCGTCGTTCCGACGGTCGAGGAGATCAAGCGGTTGTTGGCCTAGCGATCGCGTGCTACGATGGCAGCCGCTTGGAAGCGATTTCCGAGCCGCCCAGGACGCAGGACCGGCCACGGCACGAACCCACCGCGGACCGGACGCCTACGAGTCTGGGATCGTCACGAGAATAGCCGTCACAGCCTTCCATTACGTCTTGCACCGCCGCGCCGAGCCGTTGCGGCGTGCGCCAACCAGGAGGAACACGATGCCCAGCGACGTCACCCGAAGAGGATTTCTGGCAGTCACCGGTGCCGCGGTCGCGGCCCAGACGGCTCAGGGCGCGGAGACTGGCGCCCCGAAGTCGATCAAGATTCTCGGCATCTCCGGGAGCATGCGCAAGGGAAAGACCACGGCCGTGGCCCTTGGCGTGTGCCTGGAAGCGGCACGCGCGGTGGATCCGGAGCGGATCGAGGTCGAGCTGATCGAGTTGGCCGCCTATCGCATCGATCCGATGCAGGCGCTTTCGCCGGCCAAGCCGGGGCAAGAGGACGACTTCGCCAAACTGTCGCCCAAGCTCACCGATCCGCGCGTGGCCGGACTTATCCTGGGCAGCCCGTCCTACTTCGGCAATATGAGCGGCCTTTTGAAGGAGTTCCTCGACCGCTGCATGGGGTTCAAGAAGACCTTTGCCCTGAGCAATAAGATCGGCGGCGCGCTGGCCGTGGGCGGAAATCGCAACGGCGGCCAGGAACAGGTGCTCCGCTCGATCCATACTTCGTTGTTCGGGCACGAAATGATTCTGGTGGGCGATGGCCGTCCCACCGCCCACTGGGGCGCTACCCTCTGGAACAACTGGAAGGACGATATCCTCCAGGACGAGCTGGGCATTTCTACCGCCAAAAACCTCGGCCGGCGCGTGGCCGAAGTGGCCAAGCGCATGTCGGGGATCGCATGAGCGGCCCGTCGTTTCCTCTTCCCGATGAGGAAGCCCTGGAGCGTCAAAGGCGCACTGCCGAGAAACTCGGAGTGCCGACCTTGCGCCGCCACATTTTCCTCTGCTGCGACCAGAGCACGCCCAAGTGCAGCGATAAGGCTCGTTCAATGGCGGCCTGGGACTACCTCAAACGCCGCCTCGACGAGTTGGGTTTGGCCGGGGCCGGCGGCATCTATCGAACCAAGGCCAACTGCCTGCGGATTTGTTCGGGCGGGCCGGTGGCGGTCGTCTACCCCGAAGGCGCGTGGTACGGCCAGTGCGATCCGCCCGTGCTCGAACGCATCATCCAGGAGCACCTCATCGGCGGCCGGATCGTCACCGACTTCCTGATTCTTCAGCACTCCCTGGACTGAAGGCGCAAGCCGTGGCCCGAGAGTGCGCAACACGCGAGGCGCGGCAGGCAAGGAGGCTCTCCGCCGCGCCTCGTGTGGTTTTTGATCGCGCCGGGCTCAGACGTATTCCCAATCTTTCAGCCACTGGTAGTTCGCGGGCAGATTGGCAAACGCGCGCTCGGTCGCGCGCTGTAGCTTCGCCTGTTCCTTTGCGTCGAGCTCGCGCCGCTCCAGGACCGCCAGCGCGGCATTGTCTACCTGGGCCTCGGTGATCAGTCCGAGCATCGGTGCGGTGATCGCCGGATTGCAGAGGATGTAGCGAAGCGTAAGGCGGGCGATTTCGTTATCCTCTTTGGCGTGGGGGCTCTGCGGCGAACCGTCTCCCTTGAACACGGAATTGCTCGCAAACGGCTTGATGCCGAACCAGCCGATGTCGTACTTGCGTAACGCCGCCCACAGCCCGTTCTCATCCTCGATCGTCTTCGTCTTCGCCGTGTAGGGGGTGAGGATGACTTCCACGTGATCGTGATACTTTTCGATCACCTTGCGGATATGGGGCCGGTCGTGGGAAGAGAAGCCCACAAACCGCGCGCGGCCGCTCTTCTTGGCCCAGTCCAACGCCTTGATCGCCTCCTCGACCTCCACCTCGCTGTGGTCGCTGCTGTTGGTCAGCAGGCTAATCCGCCACAGGTCGACGTACTCGAGCCCCGCTTCCTTCATTCCCTCTTCGAGGCCTTGCTGGAGCGCCTTCGCCGACCGCCATTCGGCAAACCGACTTTCCTTGATGTGCCAGGAGTAGCCGAAGTACATCTTGTCGCGCCGGCCCTTCAGGCGCGCGCGTAGGCGAGGATTTCCTCGCGGCAGCAGGCGTCGACGTAGTTCATTCCCCGCTCGATCGAGCGGCTCACGATGTCGGCGCGGTTCTTCTGGAATTCCGGCTGGTCGATCAACATCGTCATCCAGCCCGCCGGCTCTTCGCCGCCGATCACCTTGACGACACGTTTCCAGTGCCCGCCCAAAGTGATCGCCGAGACCATCAAGTTGGTCTTGCCACAACGGCGATACTCCATGTCGGCGTTGTAGTTGAGGATCTTGCTCGTATCCTGCTGCGTAGGGTTTCCCGCGTATACGATGTTGTGCGCCGAAAGGCCGACCGCGACTCCTGCCGCCGAAACGGCCGTATCCCGCATGAACTCCCGGCGCGTGCGCTTGCTTTCCGACATCCCAGAACTCCTTCCCCTTGCGCTCGTGTTGCATCAACTGGACGAACGAGCCTCACGCGGCACGACGCCCCACCGCCGATCTTAGCTTGTGCCAGCGGCGGCCGTCAATAATACCTCCGGTCGTCCCTCCCCTCGGATTACTTCTTCTTGGAAACGAGCAGGTTTTCGAACCAGTACAGGCCGCTCCGCCCCGGCGCAATGAGGTCTACGTCCCCGTCGGCGTCCAGGTCGATGGCCTTGGGATCGAGGCCCAACCCAGCGCGCCCACCCGACGAGATCGTGTGCCGCTGCCAGGTACGTTTTTCGCGGTCGAATGCATACCAGTAGATCGCCAGCGGCTCCAGCTCGCCCGGGTCGCGCCCGTCGTGCCCCAGGTAGCGTTTGCCGGTGATCACGTCGGGTTGTCCGTCGCCGTTGACATCGGCCAACAGGAGACTGTGGGCCTGCGCCCAGGTGGGATCGAGATCGTGTCGAACCCATCGGCGTTTGCCTTGCTCGCGGATTTGTTCCGTCCAGAATACGCCCCGCTGGTGGCCGCGCCCCCAGACTAGATCGGAGTCGCCGTCGCCGTCGACGTCATACACGAGGATGGGAATTCCCGCATCACCGGCAAGTGAGAACTCGCCGTGCCATCGCCACGTTCCGCCGCGGCGGTCCTCGGGCGCTTGCAGCCAGCCTCGGGTGGCTACCACGTCGCCGCGGCCGTCGCCGTCCACGTCGCCGAATCCCACGGAGTGTCCGGCCGCGTCTTCGGGCAGATTGTGGCGGATCCAGCGGAACTTCTCCCCTTCCCCACCACCGGGGCCGCGAACCAGCTCCCACCAGGCGGCGAACTTGACCGGATTGGGCAGCACGTCGAGCTGCCCGTCGCCGTCGATGTCGTACAGCCGGGCGGTTTCCATCGGCCCCGGCTTTTCGATCACGTGCGTTTTCCACGGCCCCAGCGACGGCCCGGGATGCTCGATCCAGAAGAGCGTCTCGCTGCGGTAATTCGCGCTCACCAGGTCGATCCAGCCGTCCCCGTTGACGTCGAGAGGCAGATTCGAATAGTCGTCGTAACGCCCGCGAATCATCGGCACGTCGCGCACCGGCCGCGCTTTCCAGGAGGGTGCTTCGTACCACCAGCCGCCCGAGAAGATGTCCAACTTGCCGTCGTGGTTCACGTCGATGGCCGCACACGCGCAGAACTCGGACTTGGGATTCACGTCGTGGCGGAGGAATCGCACCTCCTCGGCCGACGCACACACACTCGCCCCCAAGATCGCCCAAGTCGCCGCCAGCCCGGTTCTCTGCAAACAATGCATGATTGGCCCTCGCCTCTTGCCGGAAACCATCATTGTCACACCCAGCCCCGCGCGGTGCTTTCCACGCGGCCGCCCGGCCATCATAATCTACGGGAGATCCCCGATGAAAGAGGAGCAAGCCATGCGTCTGCAATCAGACCGACCGTTGCGCTGCCTGATGATCCTGGCCCTGTTCGGCGTTCTCGTCGCTCAGGACGAGGGCTGGCAGCCTTCCCCGCTTCGCGCCGCAGAGCCGGGCGCGTTGCCCTTCGTGCGTCAAAGCGCGCGCGATCCTCGCTACTTCGATCTCTCCGATGGCCGCCCGTTCCTGCCCATCGGCCTGAACATGATCGCCCCGCCCCGCGAAGGGATGCCGGGACTCGAACGGTGGTTCGAGCGTCTGTCGGCCAACGGCGGCAATTTCGTCCGCATCTGGCTGGGCCATACGTTCTTCGACGTCGAACACGAGCGGAGCGGGCAGTACGACGCCGCACGTGCCGAACGCATCGATGCCATGTTGGCCCTGGCTCGCCGCCACGGCATTCGCGTGAAGCTTTGCCTGGAATACTTCCGCCACGTAGGCGAGGGAAGCCAAGCGGGCTTCGGCAAGCGGCTCCACCACGTTTCCCAGGGCGGTTTGGCGGAAAAGACCGCCGACTTCTTCGACACCCCCGCGGTGCGCGAGCAGTTCCGCCGCAAGCTGGCCTGGTTCCAGAATCGCTATGGCGACGACCCGATCGTTTTCGCCTGGGAGCTCTGGAATGAGGTCGATTGCATCCAGGGGGGCGACTGGGCCGCGTGGTCCGACGCCATGCTGCCCGAGCTCCATCGGCTCTTCCCCAAGAATCTCGCCACTCAAAGCCTCGGCAGTTTCGACCACCTCCGCAAGCGGGAAAGCTATCGGCGTCTGTGCGCCATGGCCGACAACGACGTGCTCCAGGTTCACCGCTATCTCGATCTGGGCGCGACGCTCCCCGTCTGCCGGGGCCCGGCCGACGTGCTTGCCGCCGACGCAGTGCGGGAATTGCTCGCGTTCAAAGTATCCAAACCGGTGCTGCTGGCCGAGAGCGGCGCCGTCGAGCCCAGCCATTCCGGGCCCTTCAAGCTCTACGCCAAGGACAAGAACGGGATCCTCTTGCACGACGTGCTTTTCGCCCCGTTTTTCGCCGGGGCCGCCGGACCTGGCCACATCTGGCACTGGGATGTCTACGTCGACCGCCTCGACCTCTGGCGCCACTTCGGCCGCTTCGCGCGTGCGGTGGAGAACGTCGATCCGCCGGCCGAGCGCTTCGATCCGCGGGAAGTCGCCCATGCGCGCGTGCGCGTGCTCGCCCTCAAGGGCCGCACCGTGCTCCTGGCCTGGTGCCGCGACAAACAGAACACCTGGCAATCCGAACTCGCCGAAGACCGCGCGGCGGATCGTCTGGAAAAGGTCGCCCTGGATCTGACGAGCGTGCTGGATCGGCCGGCGCGCAGCGCCCGCGTTTACGATCCGTGGTCGGATCGTTGGACCGAGGTCACGATGGACGGTCCGCGCGTGGTGCTGCCGCCGTTTACCCGTTCCGTCGTTCTCAAAGTCGTATTGGGCGCTCCGTGATCCGGCCTTCTGTGCACTCGTGAACCTCGGCTGCCGAGGGCGCGATCGGCGAGGCAATCTCCAGGTCGGAAGTGCGATTCCGTGCGTTGGCCCACGTCGCCCTTCACTGCCCCTGTGGATTGCGAGCCCTCAAAATCGAACCGTGTTGGGCGCGATTCGTGCGAACAATGGTTCAGGCGAGGCGAGATTTTCACACACTGCGCGGCGTCAGCACATTGTTTTGTCAAGACGACATCTGCCGACCATGCTAGAATTGACGCATGACGGTAAAGTCTCTTAATTGCATCGATTGTGCGGTCTGGTTTCGACTTTCGGGCTGGGACGTCGAGGTGACCTCCGGGCATCTTGACGGGTCGTTCTGGCAGGTCAACGCCACGCGCCCGGGCGCACCATCACCGCGCTGGCACGTTCTGAAGATGAGGCATGGACCGCCGCTTCCGACATGGCGGGCCGCGCTCTGGCGGCTCTGAACTAGTGCCCCGTCTCCGATGTTCTGATCGTTGAGAGAAGAATTCGGGGCACCCGTCGTGTCGAATCTGTCGTGTCGAATTCGTCCCGGCTTTTCAGTTCTGCCCGGAGCGGTAGCTCGGGGCTGCCGCGCCGCATCCAGGAAGGGACTACTTGGTCGCGGTACTCGTCGGATACGCACGCAGCTCGACCGGTCCGAGCAGGCCCGAGACGCGGCTTTCCTTGGCTTCATAGCGATTGGCCAGCGAATTGGCCACTTCGACCACCAATTCGTTGGCGCCGTTGCGCACACAATCGCTCACGTCCCAAACGAAGGGCGACCAGAACCGCGGCCCGAGGTCCTTGCCGTTCAGACGCACGACGGCCCAATCGCCCACCGCGCCCAGGCGGATTTCGAGGCGGCACGCCGCACCGCAATCCGCCTCGAAGCGGGCCTCGTAGCGCAGCGTACCGGCATACTTCGATAGTTCCGCCGTCTGCCGCCAGTCGCCCAATCCCGCCGCGACTTGCTTTCCCTCGCCGTTGCGGACCGTCCACGGCCCCTCGATGCGGCGACTTCCAGAGGCAGCGGCGACATTTGGCGACGGAGATACGACCGCAGGCGCCGCGGGGGCGATCGCGAGGACCAGGCTCTCGCGCCTTTCCAGACGCAGCGGCACCGCGAGCCTCGGTGCGGACGAAATCGCAGGGGCAGGGGCAAATCGCCCCTGCCAGGCGTCGAACCACTCCGCGCGCCTCGAGCGCCGAACAGCTTATCGTACCCTCGATCGGCTGTTCTCCTTCGTTGACCAGCAAGTAGAAATGGATCCCTCGCTTCACGACGTGGGCACTGCGCAGGTCCGGACAGGGCGGATCGACCAGCAGGTCGTGATCCAACCCCGCCACCAACTCGGCCGTGGGCTCTCCGGTGCAGTACCGGACCAATACGCCCGCTTTGGCGATTGCCTTCAACTGCGACGCAATCCCATCCGAGAGCGGACGGTCTTCGTCGACGATCAGAGTCCGGTAGGCCATGGGCCCGACGCACAGCCGGCCGTCGCGCGCCGTGGCCCCCTCCGTCAACCGCCAGGCCTCGACGTAGTTGAAATCGATCTGGTGTTGAAGGAGCCACTTTGCCGGCGCCAGGGCAAGCGGTTGTTCGTGCTCAGCACCGCGACCTGGCAAACCTGTTCGCTGTCGGTCACAAGCCCGCACAAGCGGCTGGTGTAGTCGGCAAACAGCCGATAGTGCAGCCACCATGCGTTGTGCATTCCCACGTCGGGCGGCCGCTCGCCGGCGCGCTGGTCGCGAATCGAGTAGTAGAAGGCGTGGGGACAGAGCAGGTTGACGCCGCGCACGATCAACCAGTCCGCCAGCCACTTCATCTCGTCCATGGTCAGGTTCCAGCCGTAGGCGCCGTAGACCTCGTTGGCATTGCGCCTTCGCCGATCGTGCCGCGCCACGCTCGACGAGCACTTGGCCGTCGTGCTGTGGCGCCCTCAAGCGCGGTGCGGCCGTCCGGCACCACGCAGCGCCACACCAGGTCTTGGCCGGGCAACTGGAACAGCCGCAGCGGACCGATCTCGTCGCTGCCGGCGGGGTGGCCCGTCAGCGCGATCCCGTGCTCCGCGCACCAGCGCGACAGCGGTTCGTAGTACGCCTCGTCCAGCCGTTCGGCCACGGTCCGCTCGAAATCCGCCCGGATCTGGGCGGTACGATCGCCGACGTCGTAGAACAATGCGGGCAGGAGCGGCACCAGCGCGTAGCCTCGCTGCTTCTCGAAGTATCGCTCCAGCCCCCCGGTCCATGGCTTTAGCCCGCGCCGACCCCCTTGCCGGCCAGGCTCGGCTCGTCGGTGAACATGGCGATGACCGTGCGGCCGAAGTGCTCGCCTACCGTTTGCCGATAGGGCTCGTAGGCGAAGCGGAGAAACGCCCGCATCGCCTCGGGGTTGAGCAGATTCGGCCGCGGGCGGCGCGTTGGGACGTCCGGATTCCTCGTCGAAGTGTACGCCGCGGATGCGTCCGCCCGAGGGGACCATCGCGAAGCTCATGACGCACCACGGACCCGTCGGTACCGCGCGCTTTGCCCCCTTCGGGCCCGAGCACGATGGCTCCCTCCAGATCGATCTTCCCGCGTTTGGCATTGCCCTTGGCGATGACGGTTGCCACCCGAAGCCCCGAGTCCTTCCGCGAACTCGATCTCGCGCGGGCCGACCAGATCTTCCGTAGTCACCGCGAGCCCCTGTGCGGCGAACGCGGGATTGGATCGCACCACGTCACCGTGCGCCGATCCCGAAGGATACATCCCTTCGTCGTACAGGCAGACGCGCATCCCGGTTCGCGCCGCCTCCTCGACCGCGAACTTCACGTGCGCCAGCCATCGCTCGCCCATGTAGGCGATCGAGTTGGGCAGTCCCATGCGGGCGTGAATGACGAAGCCGAAGACCCCTTGTGCTCGCATCTCGGCCATCTGCCGCGCAATCTCAAGGTCGTCGAGATCATCGTTCCAGAACCAGAAGGGCATCTGGCTGAATTCCGGACTTGGCGTCGCCAGTTCGCGGTGCCAGTCTTCTTTGCGCTCCGCACAATGCGCCGAGAAGCCGACAATGGCGACGAGCGAGACGGCCAAGAGAAACGGGCGGGGCATCGTGCGGGCTCCAGGCGGGTCAGAGTGCTGCACCACGCTCGCCCAGCCTACCCCCGCTCCTTCGGTCGTGCAAGGATTCGCCGTTCAGCGCCGATCGGGTGACCAGGTGGGACGCATGGCACGCGAACCCGTTGGCGTCGACGGCAGAGGGCGAAGAGCCGGTCCAAGAGCGGTTTCCTCTCCGCGAGTCTCGCCGCCGCGCGCGGCGGTCCCGGAATCCGTGCTCGCCGTGCGCTGGGCGAGCAATCGTCCCTCGGAGGAACTCGTCGCGTGCACGAGTCGCGCCGGGGCGTTCTCGGGTTCGGCGCGGAGCATTGCGGGCGAGGTCGGCTTCGGTTGCCATGTCCCGCGCGCGTCCGCCGTCGTACCGCCGGCATCCGGCGCGTTTCCACCCCTCGGCCGCTTTGTTGGGCAGCGCCAGGTCGATCTCGCGTTGGGTCTCCAGATTGCGGCCGTCGCACGCAGTATAGCGCACGAAAAGGTGCAGATGGCTGTTCGCGGGCGGCTTCTCCGGCCAGGGCAATTCCAGGTAGAAACCCTCGCCTTGCGAAGTGCGGCGATACCGCGAAGCGGTTTCTTCGGCGCTCAAGTCCCACCGCGCAACGCGCGCTTCGTCGGCCGGCAGATTACCGTCGAGGAGCACAACGGAGATTGGCGCCGCGGCGGCCACGAGCTGGCCCTGGGGATTTCGCGGTTCGATCATCACCAGCAGTCCGTCATCGCCGGCTTGCTGGTCCATGTCGATGCCGCCGCAGAGCGAGCGGTTGAGCGTCAGGCGGTCCACCTGGCCGCTATCGGCCGTGGCCGGCAGGCTTTGGGCCGAGGCCAACTCGACGCGCCAGTTGCGCGGCGGCCCAGCGGCCGCCGATCCCGGCTTGGTGCCGAGGGGACCCGGCAGTTCGAGCTTGCCCGGGGTCGCAGGGGCCGCGGGCTTCGATCCCGATGGCAGGGGAAGCGCGCGACCCTCAGTGCCTTTCGACTCGGTTGGTGCGGACGATCCCGGCGTCATCAGTGAACGAGGAACCTGGCCGGCAGGGAGCGGTTGGCGCGGGACCTCGATCTGCGGAAGGTTGAGGCTCTCGGGCGGCGGAGGTTGCTTGGGGTCCAGCGGAGTCAGCTCCGGCCCACGAATCACCGGGGCGGGCATGCGCCCGGCCGGCGCGGCGGCGCTATCCGACGGCTCGCGTAGCGGCACTCGAAGCGGAAGCGTGGGGGGGGCCGCCTGGGGGCGCGGCGCGCTTCCTCGACGGCACTTGTCCAGGTTGTCTTGAGTGCGGTCGAGCACGTCCTGCAGCCGGTAGATCTCGTCTTCCAGGTCGCGGTTTTCGCGTTCCAGGGCCGTGACGGCCGGGTTGGTACGGCACCCGACCGCTGCCAGGCAGGCCAAGCCCAAGACGGTCCATCGCCATAGGTTCATAGGGTCCTCGCGCGCCGAGGCGGAGCCGGATCGGCGTGCCGCGCGAGGCGGCATGTATCGCCAGAACACCCGGCGTACCGCGGTTGTTACGGGACGCGGGAACAAGTCGAGAGGAGGGGGCACGGTTTCGGATCCTTCCTGCCGCTTGCTCCCTACTGTGGTGGCTGCTGGATATGTTCGATCACGTGGTCGATCAGGCCGTACTCCTGGGCCTCTTCGGCCGACATGAAGCGGTCGCGATCGGTATCCTTCTCGATCTTCTCCAGGGGGTGGCCGGTGTGCTTGAGCAGGATCCGGTTGAGCCGTTCCTTGATCTTGCCGAACTCCTTGGCGTGGATCATGATGTCCTCGGCGGTCCCTTCCATGCCGGCCATCGGCTGGTGGATGAGGATGCGGGAGTTGGGAAGCGCGTTGCGCTTGCCGGCGGCGCCGGCCGCCAGCAGCACGGCGGCCATCGAGGCGCACTGGCCGACGCAGTAGGTGGCCACGTCGCAACTGATGAACTGCATCGTGTCGTAGATCGCCAGGCCGGCGGTCACGCTGCCGCCGGGCGAGTTGATGTACAGGTGCACCGGCGCCTTGGGGTCCTCGGCCTGGAGGAAAAGCAGCTGGGCCACGATCGCGTTGGCCACTTCGTCGTTGACCGCCGTGCCGAGAAAGACGATGCGGTCCTTCAGCAGGCGACTGTAGATGTCCATCGCCCGCTCTTCGCGGCCGCTCTTTTCGATCACGTAGGGAATCAGAGGCATGGGCGGTCTATCCTTCGGTCCCTGGAGAGTTTACTCTTCATCCGCCGATTCCTGGCCTTCGACGGCCTTCTGCCGGGTGAGGATCTCGTCGACCACGCCGTAGTTCTTGGCCTCTTCGGCGTTCATGTAGAAATCGCGGTCGGTGTCCTTGGCGATCCGCTCGATCGGCTGCCCGGTGTGGTCGGCGAGGATCCGGTTGAGCACTTCGCGCGTCTTGAGGATTTCCTGCGCCTGGATCTCGATGTCCGACACCTGGCCGCCCACCTGGCCGTAAGGCTGGTGGATCATCACCTTGGCGTGCGGCAGGGCGAAGCGCTTGCCCTTGCTGCCGCCGGCCAGGAGCACCGCCCCGCCGCTGGCCGCCAGGCCCACGCAGTAGGTCGCCACCGGGCAACTGAGGATCTGCATCGTGTCGTAGATCGCCAGCGTCGCGCTGACGCTCCCGCCCGGCGAGTTGATGTAGAAATGGATGTCCTTGCGCCGGTTCTCGCTCTGCAGATAGAGGAGCTTCATCACCAGCTCATTGGCGTTGCCGTCGTGGATCACTCCCTGCAGGAAGACGATCCGGTTCTCCAGCAGCAGATCGCCCAGCGTCAATTGCCGCTGGCGCTGATAGTCGCGGTAGTTTGCCATCGGCTCCAGCGGCGAACGACGGAAATCACTCATGTCTGGCAGTGCTCTTGAGCCCAGGAGGAATGACGAGCGCCGAATGCTGAATTATCGGAACGGTCCGCCGCCGAACAACCCGCAAGGTCTCGGCACCGGCCCGAGGATCGGCTCCAGGAAAATCACTCGGAGAATCACTCGGCCTTGCCTTCCGGCTTGGCCTCGGGAATGTCCGAGTCGTCGCCGCCGGCCGAACGGTCGATCGCCTCGGCCTCCGTCGCCTCCGGCTGATAGGGAACGTCCGTGAACTCGGCCTGCGCGAGGATCAGGTCGATCACCTTCCGCTCGATGATCTGGTTGCGGAGCACGTCCATCCGGCCCGCCTTCTCCAGCCGGGCCCGCACGCGCCGCGACGTCTCGCCGCCTGGAACTCGGCGATCAGCTCGATCTCCTCGTCGTAGTCCTCGGGCAGCTCCTCGATCTTCTCCTCTTCGGCGATCCGCTCGAGGATGAAGTGCTCCTTCAGGGCCCGGGCGGTCGATCGCAGGCTGTTCTGGCGCAGCTCGTTTTCGTAGGCGCTGGATCGTCCTCGTCGCCGAAGCCGCTGCGCCGCAGTTCCATCACCGCCCGCGACAGCTCGCGCTCGCTCTGGCGCCGCGAGCAGATCCGGGGGCAAGCTCCCAGGTGGCCGACGCCGTCAGCGCCGCGGTGATCTGCTCCCGGGCACGACGCCGCTGCTGGTACTCCATCTGCCGCTGGAGATTGTCGCGCACGGCGTCGCGCAGATCGGCCTCCGACTCGAAGCCGCCCAAAGCGTCGAGGAATTCCGCGCGTCAGCTCGGGCAATTCCAGACGCTTGACTTCCTTCACCTCGAACGTGGCGGTCACCGTCTTGCCGCGGAGCGCCTCGTTCGGGGCGTCCTCGGACTCACGGCCGCTGGCCGTCGCGTGTCTGGCCCGCGCGTTGACCCCGGTCATCAACTCGTCGAACTTCTCGATCTTCCCGTCGCGGAAGCTGAGCACGGGACGGATGCGGAGCAACTCCTCGTCGGACTTGGAGAGCGTCTTTCCTTCGTACGCTGAAGGTCAGGCCGGTGCTGATGTAGTCGCCCGGCTCGGCCGGCCCGTCGTTGGGCACCAGTTGCCCTTGGCGGGCCAGCACGTTCTGCAGCGCTCGCTCCACGTCCTCGTCGGTGAATTCGCGCACCGGACGCTCGATCCGCAAACCCTTCCAGTTGCGGCACGTCGAACTCGGGCCGGACCTCCAGGTCGAACTCGTACGTCATCGGCCCTTCTTCGGGCAACTCGATGGCCTTCAAGTCGAAATCGGGCTCGCTGATCGCCGCCAATTCCTTCTCGTCGCTGACCTGAGCGATGCTGTCCATGAGCAAGCTCGCTCTTCACCTTCTCGGTGACGTCCTTGCGGAAGCGAGTTTCGATCAGACGCCGCGGCACGTGCCCCGGGCGGAACCCCGGCACCTGGGCCGTATTGCACCAGCTCCGTGAACTCCTTCTCGAAGTAGCGGTCGATGTCCTCGCGCGGAATCGTCACCGTGATGTGACGCTCGCAGGCGCTGGACGATTTCATCTCGACCTGGAGATTGAGCTTCGGCTTCTCCTCCCCCTCTTTGGTGGCTGCCGCTTGATCATCGGGAGCGGTTGCGGGGAGGGAAAGTCCTTCATCCTGATCGTCGTGTTCGCTGCGCCATGCCCGTTATGCCGTCACTTCCTTAAGTGTAGAAACGAGAAAGAGCGGGTGATGGGATTCGAACCCACGACAACGACGTTGGCAACGTCGTGCTCTACCAACTGAGCTACACCCGCGAATGAACTAAACATACCACATGCCCACCGACCTGCAACGCCCCCCCCTCGTCGCCCGGCGGAATCCCGGAATTATAGGGTCGAAACAATCGCGTGCAAGGGCAATTGCGCACGCTGGAACTGGCTTTGCCCACGCCTCAAATCCTCCCTGGGCTGGCATACGGAAGATGCGATTGGGCTGCGACTTCCGTACTCTTACTTTTCTCGCTTCCAAGGTCCCTGTTGCACCGCCACCCTCGCGTTGTCGCGCGAAGCGGGACGGTGCGGTCTCCGCCAAGGCCCTCGACAACCCCCGATCGTCCAGCGTTGCCGGAAGCCGTCAGGCCGGAGGTTGCGCATGCTGCCGCTTCAAGTTCGCGGATCTCGGAGTTGCCCTTCCCGCCTTCCCCAGTTAGCATAGGGGGGGGATAGAGTGCGTCTTTTCCCCTCGCACACCCATCACTCGCGCCGGTGCGCCCCAGAGCAAGCCACCGCAATGGAAGCCAAACTGATTGTCATCGGGGGGAAGGCCAATAAGGGGGAGATCGCCCTGAAGATCCCCGCCATCATCGGCCGCAGCCGGGAGGCGGGTCTGACGATCGCCCATCCCATGGTCAGCCGTCAGCATTGCGAAATCTTCGAAGCAGAGGGGCTTCTGCGGCTTCGCGATCTCGGCTCGCTCAACGGAACCTACATTGGCCAGCGGCAGATCATCGAGGCGCCGCTGCGCCCCAACGACGAATTCACCGTCGGCCCGCTGACGTTTCGAGTGTTTTATGAATACGCGGGCGACGTGACGGTCGAAGGCGAAGGCGACGATCAGGCGGCTTCCACGGATGCACTCCCACAGGTCTCACCCCAAGGTCCCTCGGCGTCGGCGGAGCCACCGATCGCTTCTCCGATCGCGGCGCCGCCTCATGAGCCTAAAGCCGGCATTCATTCAGCCCCCCTGAACTCCCTCTTCCCTGTAGATTCGCCCGTCCCCGACTTCAGCACCTGGGGTGTGATCTCTGAGGAATCCGACGAACTGTGCACACCGCTGGAGCCTCCGCCCGCTGAAGTGCATTTGTCCCAGACGGAACCGGCCGATTCTCAAGAGTATCCTCCCTGGGAGCCCAACGGCGGACCGGCCGAGGATGCCGACGTTGGACTCACCAGCCCGACCATTCCCGACGAAGTTGGGGCCCCCGAAAATCGCGGCGATCCTCCGCCGGGACATGCCGCGGTCGATTCCGGGGCTGCGAAGCGCTCGTGGTGGCATTTTGGCCGGTCCAAGGCCGAGACGCCCTCTTCAGGATTGCGAGAGTCGCCACGTTCGATTCCGCGGAGCAGTGGCTCGGACCTGCCTACGAGCACTGGTCCGGGGACCGCGCCCTCGGCCGATTCGGCCGCGCGTGACGCCGAGGGCGACCTGGATCGATTCTTCCGCGACATCCAAGGCCCCGGCTCCAACCCGTGAGACGCGATCCGCGTCGCCGTAGCCTTGCTCGGCGCTGCAAGAGTTTCGTGACGCGTGGCCGTGAAGGGTCGCCCTGGTTCTATGAGCCGTGCGGGACTCAATCGTCGAGCGTGCCCAGCCTCCAGAACCGCATCGGCCGCGCGAGCGGCAACAGGCCGAAGACGCGCCGAGTCAGCACCGGATCGGCGAACTCCGCGGTTTCGATCCGTTCCGAGGGAACGACCACGGCATCGCCGTCGCCCAGCCAGATGGCGTCGGCGGGGCCGGTCTGTTGCGCTGCCAGCGATCGCTGAAGATCGACTTGCGTCGCCAGCACGCGTCCATCTTCGGTCGCCCGGAATACCACGACTTGCTGGAGATTTGCCTTGGGCTTCCAGCCGCCGCTCAGGCTCATCGCGTGTACCAGCGAAGTCGGCCCGTGCATCTCGTAGCGTCCCGGCGACTGCACCTCGCCGAGCAGGTGGACGTAACGCGAGGCTCGCTCGACGAGCACCGGCACAACCTCGATCCCCTTCGATGCGCTCGCGGTAGCGCTCGTTCAATTCCTCGTTCAATTCCGACAGCGTGAGTCCCTGGACGCGAACGAACCCTAGCGCCGGCAGCGCGATGTTCCCCTCGGGCGTCACGCACAGCCGCTCCCCTGCGTTTTGCCAGCGCTGGACGGCCTCGCGCAAGTCCTCCAGAGGCGTGTTCACGCGAAGCGGCACCAGGCTGATTCCCGGCACGTGGTAGTACTTTGCGTAGGCTGTTTCCAGGTGATCCCGCAACTGGGCGATCGTTTTTCCGGCCGCGGGAACCTGGCCCAGCAAGCGTGCGCTGATCGATCCGTCGGGCTGCACGGAGAGTTCACCGCCCAAGGAACCGTCGGCCGTCGATTCCAGGCGGATCGCGTCGCCGACCGAGAGCCGATAGGGCTGCTGCGAAACTTCGCGCGTGGGCCGATAGATCATGTCGAGCCGATCGTCCACGCGAAGCCGGTACTCGGCGGCCAACGTCGGCCGCGCGTGGGCCATCGATTCGCCTTCCGCGTGCGCGAGCCAGAACACGGCCCGGGCGCATCCCAGCCGCCACGTCCCGACCAATCTCCCGCGGCGCTGCCTGGGGGTCCGTCGGCGGGCGTGGCGAGCGGCTGCAAAGCCGCGCACAGCCGGATGCCGCCGATTGTTGAGGCCGGCATTGCTAAGGAATGCCCGCTCAGGCTGGAAAAATCGACCGCGGGTTGCCCGGCAAAGCGTGCCGACATCTGGGCAAAAATGCCCGGGGGGACCCAGGAGATCTCGGGAACCGCGGCCGCGCCGGCTTCCTGCGCGGCCGTTGCGCCCGCCGCTTGTGCCACGCGCTCGGCCAGGTCCGCGCGTCCCATCTGCTTGTAGAGCTGACGCAAGTTGCGGTAACCGGCCGCGTGGGGCTGGATCGATACGCTGTGCTCCAGCAGGCGACACGCCTCGTCGCACCGGCCGATTTGCGCCAGGAGCACGCCCAATTCGTTGGCTGCCATGTAGTGGCGCGGACACGCCAGCAGCGAGGACTGGAGGAAGGCCATTGCCTTGGGGCCGGCAGCGGCGGTCAACTCAATCTCGGCGCGGGAAAGCGATGCGTACAACTTTCCCAGGCCATACAAGGCCATCGCCCCAGCCAACTCTTCGTCGACTGCTTCGGCCAATCGATCCTGCGCGTAGGTGAAGTAGGCCCTCAGGGCGGACTGCCGAACCAGCGATCGGCAATCCGCGTCGCAAAGCGCCTTGGTGCGGTGGTTCGCAAGGATCGCCTCGAAGTCCGGTTCCGCCTCCTCGCCCGGCCGGTTGGGCAGGAAGTCGCTCGCCTCGCGCAGGGCGACCAGCCCCTCCGAGAGCGCCTGGCTGAATCGCGTGGTCTGGCGTTGCGTGTCGAGCGCCTGGGCCAGGATTCTCAGGGCGCGGTAGAACTCTCCCCGCGCGGCCAATGGAGCGCCTCGGCTGGCCAGCTCGAATCCCCGTTGCGTGTGCATGTCCGCCTGACGCGCGGCGAGTTCCAACGCCCAACTTCGACGCCCTGACGGGCCCGCCAGCGGTCGCAACAACGCGGGCGGCGCGTCGGACGACTCCGCAGCGGCTTCTTCGCTTTCCCACCTGGCGTCCACGCGTGGAGCGCTCGACTGCTGCGCGGCCGGTGGCTCAGCGGAGGGGGATTGGGGAGACGCCCCCCTCGGCATGTCGTGTACAACAGGCTTTGCCGCCTCGGCGAGCGGTATTTGTTCGGGCTGCGCAAAGGCTGACGTCTGACACGGAAGTTGTGCGACCGCGTCGGGTCGGGCAAGCAGCCGTGGACTGCCGATCGACTCGTCGCTAGGGGCGTCCAGGTGCCCCGGTGTGCCTTGAGAACCGCCCGTCCAAGATTCCCGCCAGGTTTCGCCCGCCAACACCAGCGCAGCGGTGCAGGTCACCAGCAGGCCAACGAGCTTTGGCAATCCGTTACGTCGCAGACGATCCATCGTCAGCCGTACCTTGGGGAGGGACGCTCAAGGCGCCCGCGGAGGAAGAACCTTCCTAGTACGCCTTCCTTCGCGTTGTTGCCCGCTCCGCCGCGTTGCGGAAGCGACCAGAGCGGCACAGGCGATCACTTCATGCCGGGGGCACGATTGAATTCTGCATGGTCCACGGGCCGGGTCGATCCTTCACCATGCAGGCGTCAATCGGGTCTGTCCCAGGGACGAATCGGCCCGCCGTTTCCAGGGCCCTGAGCAAAAGCAGCCCTTCACATTCCAGCCCGTTCACTCGTGCCCGAACAGCCGGCAAAGCCCTTGTTTGCGGCGCGGCATATCCCGAATGGGCATCACCCTCCGCATCCCCCTTGGCGTCTTCCCAGGCGCTCGTTCCGGCCCGGTCGGTGCGCGCCGGCAGTTGGATCGATTCGCTCGCGCCCTCTTGCCCTGGCGTCAATCCTTGCCTGGTCCGCATTCCGCGCCGGGGAACCGGACCACCTCTGGACGGCGGCAATCGGCACCCCGATACTGAGGTCCACTGCCGCGTAGCATGCCCTGATACGCGGCCACCGCCGATTCCTTCACGAGGTCAATCCCATGCACCCCGAAAGACTCTTCTCTTTCCGTCCCCTGGTTCTGGTCCTGCTCGCGCTCGTGTGCCTGGCCGCGTACCGTGATGGTGAGGCTGGCGGGCAATTGCTGGCCGCCTCGGCACCGAAACGGCTGAAGCGTTCGGAGAGTTTTCTGGGAGTCCACTTCGATTTCCATGCGGGCAAGGATTGCACCGAGGTGGGCAAGAACACGACGCGCGCCATGGTCGAGAACATCCTCAACCAGGTGCGGCCCGACTATCTCCAGATCGACTGTAAGGGTCATCCCGGCTTATCCAGTTACCCGACCAAGGTGGGCCACCAGGCACCGGGCTTCGTCGGCGACCCCTTGCGTCTGTGGCGCCAAGTGACCGCCGAGCGCGGCGTGGCCCTCTTCATGCACTATTCCGGCGTGTGGGATTCCGAGGCGGTGGCCCGTCATCCGGACTGGGCCGTGGTCAACGCCGACGGCAAGCCCAGCGATCGTGTGACCTCCTTCTTCGGCCCCTATGCAGACCGCCTACTGATTCCGCAGCTCCGGGAGCTGGCCGGCGACTACGGCGTGGACGGCGTTTGGGTCGACGGCGAGTGCTGGGCCAGCGTGCCCGACTTTAGCGAGGCGGCGATTGCGGCGTTTCGCCAAGCCACGGGCATTAGCGATGTTCCGCGCAAACCCTCCGACGCGCACCAGTTCGAGTTCATGGAGTTTCACCGCGAAGCGTTCCGGAAGTACCTCCGCCGCTACATTGCCGAGATGAAGAAGACCCATCCCGAGTTCCAAATCTGCAGCAACTGGGCCTTTACCGACCACATGCCCGAACCGGTTTCCGCGCCGGTCGACTTTCTCTCGGGCGACTATTCCCCGGACGACAGCGTGAACTCGGCGCGGCTTTCGGCGCGCTACCTCGCCCGTCAAGGCGTGCCGTGGGACCTGATGGCGTGGAGTTTCACGCGTCAGGAGCGAGGGCCTGGAGCCCCCACCCAAAAAACCGCCGTGCAGCTCCAGCGCGAAGCCGCCGTGGTGCTCGCGCTGGGCGGCGGATTCCAGGCCTACTTCAAGCAGAAACGCGACGGATCGGTCTTCGATGAACAGATTCCGGTGATGGCCGAAGTCGCTCGCTTCTGCCGCGCGCGCCAGGCCATTTGCCACCACGCCCAACAGATTCCACAAGTCGGGTTGCTGTTCTCGACGCCCGCCCACTACCGCAAGTGCGCCGGGTTGTTTTCCCGCGAACTCTCGCGAATCCAGGGCGCGTTGCAGGCCCTGCTCGAAAGCCAGCAGTCGGTCGAAGTTCTCGGCGAGCACCAGCTCGCCGGCCGCCTGGCCGAATATCCGCTCATCGTCGTACCGGAATGGGAGTACCTCGAGCCCCAATTCAAGGATCAATTGGTCGCCTATGCCAAGGGAGGCGGCAATTTACTGCTCATCGGCCCCAAGGCTGCGGCATTGTTTCTGCCGGAACTGGGCGTGACTCCCGAGGGAGAGCCAACGTCACAACCGCGCCATCTTGTTCACCGCGGGGATTCCGTGGTCACCAAGGGTTTTACGCAAGCCGTGAAACTCGGCCCGAGCGCGCAGGCGTTCGGCCGGCTCCATGCCGCCGCCGAGCGGAGTTCCCCGTCGCAGCCTGCCGCGACGATCACCCCGGTCGGAAAGGGGCACATCGCGGCCACCTGGTTCGACTTCGGCCAGGGCTACCTGGCCACGCGCAGTCCCGCCAGCCGGCGGTTTCTCGATGACTTGGCGCGTCAGCTCTTCCCCAAACCGATGGTGGAAGTCCAGGGGTCGTCCGACGTGGACGTGACCGTGAACCGCCTGGGGACCAGGCTCGCCGTCAACCTCGTCAACACCGCCGGTCCGCACCAGACGGCCGGAATCCTCACGGCAGTTCCGCCTGTGGGCCCGCTCACCGTGACCATTCGCCGTGCCCAGAAGCCGGCTAAAGTCTCCCTCGAACCGGGCGCCAGGCCGCTTGCGTTCGAGTATCGCTCCGGCGAGATCCGCCTTACGCTGCCGAGTGTCGAAATCCACGACATCGTTGTGATTGAATGAACCGCGGGCGCGGGCCGCGGGGGCAGGGAGTGCCATCCCGCGTTTTCGTCGCCTTGCGGAATGCCGGCAAGCGGCGCTGAAAACGGCGGGAGCCCGCGGGGCCGGCTTGCACAGGGTTCCGTAGGGTTGCGCGGGTTTTTTCGGCCGCAACGGCTCGTCTCGGCATGAGCCGACAAAGCGCGGTAGAATTCCCTGAATACACGCATGGTTTCCCGCCGTGGTGGGGGGAACCGCGCAAACCCAGGCGACCTTGGCCGATGTCTAACTCCTCGTCCAACTCCGCAAGCTTCTCCGCAGCCCTTGCCCAGGGTGTGCTGGTCTTCGACGGCGCCATGGGCACGGAAATCTACCGCCACCACGTTTTTACCAATCGCTGCTTCGACGAGTTGTGCCTCTCCGATCCCCAGCTCATCCGCCGCATCCACAGCGACTACTGTGACGCCGGGGCCGACGTGCTGACCACGAATACCTACGGCGCCAATCGCGTCGATCTGGGAAAGTTCGGGCTTTCCGAACAACGGGCGGCCATCAACCGCGCGGCGCGCAGCAGCGCGCGCCAAATCGCCGACGCCGCCGGACGGCCGATCTACGTTGCCGGCTCGATCGGACCGCTTCCCAGTCAGCCGCAGTACGAGGACCAGATCGAGGCGATGATCGTCGAGCAGGCCAACAGCCTGACCGAAGGGGGCGCCGACTTCGTCCTCTTCGAAACCCAGCCCAGTCGTCGCGCGCTGGAGCAATGCGCGCTGGCGATGGCCCGCCTTCCCGAGGTGCCGTTCGCGCTGTCCTTCGCGCTGATCGACGGCGAGTCGGCCTCGGGCGAGTCGGTTGAGATTCTCATGGCTCCGCTCCCCGGCGGCGCCAGCCAGCCGGTGGCCTGGGGGCTGAATTGCGGTACGGGACCCGACGGCCTGCTCGGCGCCGTGGAGCGCACGGTCCGACTTACGTCGCTCCCCGTGATCGTCCAACCCAATGCCGGTTTGCCCAAGGAAGTCGAGCACCGCCGCATCTACTTCTGTTCGCCCGAGTATCTGACGGAATATGCCAAGCGCTTCGTCAGCTTGGGTGCCGGCGCCGTGGGCGGATGTTGCGGAACAACCCCCGACCACATTCGGGAGATCGCCAAGACGATCAAGCCGCTCCAGCGCGCCGGATCCGCCGCGCGGCGATCCCGCCCGCCGAGGCAGTTCCCACTAAGCCGCCCGCCCCCTTTGCGGAGAAGTCGCGGCTCGCCGACCGACTGGCGCACGGCCACTGGGTTACCACGGTCGAACTCGTGCCTCCGCGCGGCTACGACCTCAGCGACACGATCGCCAAAAGCAAGATTCTCCACCGCCACGGCGTCGATGCGATCAACATTCCCGACGGCCCCCGGGCCAGCTCGCGGATTTCCCCCCTCGTCACCGCGTATCGCATTCAGCAGGAAGCCCTGATCGAGGTGATTCTTCACTTCTGCTGCCGCGACCGCAACCTCATTGGCATGCAGGCCGACCTGCTCGCCTGCGCCGCCTGCGAGGTCCGCAACATCCTCTTCGTGACCGGCGATCCGCCCAAACTCGGCAACTATCCCGACGCCACCGGAGTATTCGACACCGATTCGATCGGCATGGCCGCGGTGCAGAAGCGGCTCAACGTTGGCTTGGACCTCGGCGGCCAGGCCATCGATCCGCAGACGTTTGCGGTGATCGGCGTGGGACTCGATCCCACCGCCCTGGACCAATCGCGCGAGTTGGATCGCTTCCGCCTGAAGGTGGAGGCGGGAGCCGAGTTCGCCATCACGCAACCGGTTTTCGACCCCGATGCGCTCATGCGATTCCTTGACAAAGTCCAGCACTTCGGCATTCCGATTCTCGCCGGAGTCTGGCCGCTGGTCAGCCTTCGCAACGCCACCTTCATGAAGAACGAAGTTCCCGGCGTGGTCATCCCCGACTGGGTGATGGAGCGCATGGCCTCGCTGTCCAGCCGCGAGGACCAATTGAAGATAGGTATCGACATTGCGCGGCAGTCGGTGGCGAGGATCCGCGACCGCGTGGCCGGCATCCAAGTCAGCGCCCCCTTGGGCAAAGTGGCCAACGCCCTGGCAGTGATTGAAGGGGCGGCCGGAGCCTGACCCGCGCCGCCCCTTCGCATTCGACGCGGCGTGACGCACGGCATTCGCCTTCCCGGCCGCCCTTCCCCGGTCGCCATGCATGGGCTATCGTGGATTCGCCCCGCGCACGGGGCGCGGAAATCCGGCTACCGCACCGTTTTCCTCGTTATGGGAGGATTCCTCATGAGCAGTCAACGGGTCCGCGAGAAACACATCATTCTCGGAGTCCACGTTACCGATCGCGTCAAGGAAGCCCCCGACGTCCAGAAGCTGCTGACGGCCTACGGCTGCAACATCAAGACGCGCGTCGGTTTGCACCACGTCGACGACAACGCCTGCTCGCCCCGAGGGTTGATTCTGCTGGAACTGTTCGGCGACGAAGCCGTCTGCCGCGAGCTCACCGACAAGCTGGGGGCCCTGGAAGGCGTGGAAGTGCAGACGATGGTCTTCGATCATCCCGCCTAACGCACAGGATGGAAAAAGGCCCACGGGCTTTCCGCCCATGGGCCTCGCGATCCCGCAAGACCTTGCGCATGCCGCGTATCAACGGCCGCCGACGATGATCTCGGGCATTGCCAAGAGCACTTGCTCGTGGGCGAGCAAGTCCAGCCGCTTGAGTGCGGACGTTACCGCGCGGAGCCGCGCACCGTCGATTCCGCTCAGGTAGGGCAAAGCCAGATCGAGGATCGAGCCCCGGCTCGCGGGGGTCGCCATCGACAGCCGATGGTTCTCCGGCTCCCGGTCCGAGATATCCTCCAGCAAGATCTCCAAGAAGCCCTTGGGCTCGGGCATCACGCGGACCTCGTAGTCCGAGAGCTTGGCTTTCTGGGCGACGAATTGCACTGCGTCGTCCAACGTGCCGATCTTGTCCACAAGGCCCACCTCGAGGGCCTGCTGGCCGGTAAACACGCGCCCGCCCGCAAGTTCGTCGATCGGCTTCTTCAGCCGGTCTTTGCGGGCCGCCACCACGTGTCCCTTGAACACCCCGTAGATATCGTTCATCCAGCCCTGGAACTTTTGCCGCTCGGATGCCGTAAACACGCCGTCCGAGCTGAGAATGCCGGCGCTCGCCCCGCGGCTTGTCGAGCTCCAGGAGATGCCGATCTTGTTCCACATCTCCGTGGTGGCGAACTTCCCGCCCAGCACGCCGATCGAGGCGGTAATCGTGGTGGCGTCGGCGAAGATCGTGTCCGACCCGCAGGAAACGTAGTATCCACCGCTGCCGGCCACGTCGCCCATGGAAACCACGAAGGGCTTGGCTGCCTTCACCCTTTTGGTGGCGTTGAGAATGATCTCGCTGGCCACGGCGGAACCGCCCGGCGAATTGACGCGGAGCACCACGGCTTTGACCGCCTTATCCTCGGCGGCCTTGTCCAAAGCCTTGCGAATCGGCGTGCTGTAGGCGATGCGGTCGCCGCCGAACGGGCTGGCGTCGGCCTTGCCGGGGAGAATCGGCCCCTCGACGTAGACAATCGCCACGGCATCCTTGCCGCTACTCTTGCACGTCGAGCCGCCGAGCAGCTCGCCCCAGAACTTGAACACCCCTAGGGGAGAGGAAAAATCGATCTCCGATCCTCGCTTCTTCTTGCCGTAGTTTCGGTCCAAGACAACCTGGTCCCCGTACTTGGCCTTCAGCGAAGCCTGGAAATCCTGCCGGTGCTCGACCCGGTCGATCATTCCCAGCTCTTTGGCTTGCTCCGGAGTAAACAGCCCGCTGTCGATCCACAGTCGGACCTGCTGCGGCTTCACCCCGCGCCCCTTGGCCACGAGCTTGAGGTAACTTTCGAATAGGCTGTCCAGCAGCCAGTCCGTCATCCGGGCGGCGGCCGGGCTCGGCTCCTTGCGCATGTAGAGCTCGGCGGCACTCTTATACTCGCCGCAGGTGAGGAAATCCGGCGTCACGCCGATCTTCTCCAACAGACCGCGCAAATACAGATGTTCGGCACGGAAGCCGTTGATGAACAAGATCGCCGTGGGCGTCACGCTGATGCTCGATGCCCCCGCGGCCAGCGCATAGCTCTCCGTGCTGAGCATCGAGTCCACGTGCGCGTACACTTGCTTGCCCGACGCCTTGATCGAATCCAGCACCTGGCGCAGTTCCTCGATCTGCGAGAGGTCGAGCATCACCTCGTCCAGAAGGAGCACCACGGCCTTCACGTTCTTGTCGTCGCGAGCCTTCTTCAATCGCGATACGAGATCCTTCAGCGGTTGCATGCCCCGCGGCGCGAAGAGCATGTCCTCGCTCATGGGAGCCTCGACGACGGGGCCGTCGAAGGCAAAAACCGCCACCACCGCCTTGGCATCGCTCTTGGCGGGCTTTTCTTCTTTCTTGTCGGCTTCTGCGCCCCAGAGCGGCGCCGCCAGGCCCATGCACAACGCGATCGCCAGCCACCTCTTTCGGCCACTCATGCGTTCTCTCCTCCAGTAGTCGACGAAAACCGCGCCGCGGCACGCGCGCGGCCCGAGTCCAGCGTCTCCCTTGAAACTCTGATGAACCCCCTGTCTCGGCAATCGCCGCGGCAGGTTCACCAATCCTACGTGGGGCGAGGCGGGTTTTCAAACCGCTCACCCAAGTCAAAGGTACTTGTCAAAGGTACTTCGCCGCGCCGTCGCCATGCTTGTCCCGAATCGCCATCGATCGTGCCCCCCGCCGTGGAGTGTCTCTGCTGCTATTGCCCTCGGCCGCTGGTCATAACGGCCACGGCGACAAGGGATTGCACGCTCAACCCCCACTCGCTAGCATGGCCTTTTCGATCGATCTACGGGCAGGATCCCCGGCAAGCGAAGGGCGTTTTCCCCAGGACGAACCATGGAACGCGTGGTCAGCCTGCTGGGCCTGGGAGTGATTCTCCTCTTGGCCTGGCTGTTCTCCGAGAACCGCTGGAGATTGAATTTTCGCCTCATCTTGAGCGGTCTGGGACTGCAGTTCGTCATTGGCACGGTACTTCTCTGGAGCGCGCCGGGCCGCGCTTTCTTCGCCGGCGCCCGCGAGTTCGTCACGCGTCTGGTCAGCTTTTCCGACGCCGGGGCGGAATTTGTCTTCGGAGCCTCTTTCCGCGATCATTACCTCGCCTTCTCGGTGCTGCCCACGATCATCTTCATCGGCGCCTCGATGGCCGTTCTGTTTCATCTCGGCGTGATGCAGTGGGTCGTCAAGGCCATGGCCTGGGTGATGGTCCGGGTGATGGACACCTCGGGCACGGAATCGCTGGCCGCCGCCGCCGAGGTCTTCGTGGGCATGACCGAATCGCCGCTGGTGATCCGCCCCTATCTGGAAACCATGACTCGCTCGGAACTCATGGCCATGATGACCGCCGGCATGGGTACGGTGGCCGGCGGCGTGTTGGCGGCCTACGTGGGCATGGGCATCGACGCCGGGCACCTGATGGCCGCGTCGCTGATGGCCGCCCCGGCGTCGCTGGTGATCGCCAAGATCATGGTCCCGGAGACCGAGCCCTCGCTGACCAAGGGTACCGTGCGGATCGACGTGCCTCGCATCGACGCCAACGTGCTCGACGCCGCCTGCCGCGGGGCGTCCGACGGCCTCCGCCTGGCGCTGAACGTCGCCGCCATGCTCATCGCCTTCATCGCCCTGGTCGCCTGTTGAATTGGCTCCTGGGATTGGCCGCCGACCAGGTGAATCACTTGCTCGGTTTCATGGGCGTCGGGCCTCGCTTGCCCGCGATCTCGCTGGAGCGGATCCTCGGTTGGGTCTGCGCCCGTTGGCCTGGGTCATGGGAGTCGAGTGGAACGACGCCGAGTTGGTCGGCATGCTCCTGGGCAAGAAACTCGTGCTCAACGAGTTTCTCGCCTACCACGACCTGACCATGCTTCGCGATCAACTCTCGCCGCGCTCCTTCATCATCGCCACCTACGCCCTGTGCGGATTCGCCAATTTCGGCTCGGTGGCCATCCAGATCGGCGGCGTGGGCGGACTGGTTCCCTCGCGGCGCCAGGTCTTCGCCCGTTACGGGTTGCGATCCATGATCGGCGGCGCCCTGACCACCTTCCTGACCGCCACCATCGCCGGGATGTTGATTCCCGCCTCCGAGTGATATACTCACTCGGTTCCGCCCCCCTTCGCCCGTGCGTTTATTGTCGTGCACTGCTCGTAGAACAAGGGCGACCAACGCACAGCCCGGTTTCCCGCCCGCAGAAAGCCTAAAGCGGTTCCACAATCAACCACGGTACCAAGAAGTCTCGCAGGTACATCGCATGAACGTGCTCGGAATCTCCGGCAGTCCTCGCCGCGAAGGCAATACCGACATTCTCATCAATCTGGCCCTCGACGCCTTCACGCAGAAGGGGTTCGAGACGGATTTCCTTTCCCTGGCCGAACGGCCGATCAAACCCTGCATGGCCTGCCGCGGCTGCGCGACGGTCGAGGGGCTGCGCTGCGTGCAGGAAGACCCGGCCTTCGAGGGCTTGATCGAACGCTTCCAAAAGGCCGATGCGATCCTCGTCGGCTCTCCGGTTTACTTCGGCTCGGCCACGCCGCAGACCATGGCCCTGTTGGACCGCGTGGGCTACGTGGCGCGCATGAAGGAGAACTTCCTTCGCCGCAAGGTCGGCGCCGCGATCGCCGTCGCTCGCCGCGCCGGACACAATTTCACCTTTGCCCAGTTGAACTACTTCTTTCTGATCAACGAAATGATCGTCCCCGGTTCGACCTACTGGAATATCGCCTTCGGATTGCAGAAGGGACACGTCAAGGAAGACGAAGAGGGACTTGCCACCGTGCGTAACCTCGTCGAGAACATGGCCTGGCTGATGGAGAAACTCGCCGTGGCCGAAGCACGTTAGGGCGGCGAAGTCGGATCGGCCGGATCGCCGCGATGAACGCGGATGAACGCGGATAAACGCGGATGAACGCGGATGAACGCGGATGAACGCGGATGAACGCGGATGAACGCGGATGAACGCGGATGAACGCGGATGAACGCGGATGAACGAGAGTGAGACGGAAACCATCCTCCAGTTCGGCAGCGGAAAGTTTCTCCGCGCGTTCGCCGATCTGTTCGCTGACGAGTTGAACGCCTCGGCTACGGCGATCGGTCGCGTGGCGGTGCTCCAGTCGACCGGCCGGCAACGCGTCGCGGCCCTCCGCGCCAGTTCCGGCTGTTACCACGTCGCGGTGCGCGGTCTGGACCACGGCGAGCGCGTCGACCGCCTCGTCGAGGTGCACAGCATCGGTCGCTCCCTTGCCGCCGCGGACGATTGGCCGGACGCCGTCGGCCTCGCCGCCTCCGCATCGCTGCGCGCCGTGGTCTCCAATGTCACCGAGGCCGGCTACGCCCTGGATTCCGGCCGACCGAGCCGACGACGCGCTTCCCCGATCCTTCCCCGCGAAGTTGCTGGTGCTCTTGGCGCACCGTTTTCGGGCAGGCGCCGACCCGTGGATAATCCTCCCGTGCGAGTTGCTCGACGAAAACGCCCAACGATTGAAGGGCCTCGTGCTTCAACAAGCGGACTTGTGGAAGCTTCCCGCGGCGCTCGTGGATTGGCTTCACGATGCCTGCCAATGGCGTTCGACCCTCGTCGACCGCATCGTCTCCGCGCCTGCCGAAGGCGATCTGCTCGCCGCGCGCGACCCGCTTATGGCCGTGGCCGAACCGTTCGCGCCTTTGGCTGATCGAGGGCGGCTCTCCGCGGCCGGTTTCGAGAAACACCCCGCGGTTCAATGCGTTCCGCGGCTCGAACCGTTCCACTTGCACAAGGTCCGCATTCTCAACGGGGCCCATACCGCGCTTGTGGCCAAGGCCATGCCATTGGGATTCCAGACGGTGCGTCAGGCCATCGAAGACCCCGCCGTCTCCGCCTGGCTCCGCGCGCTGGTGTTCGAGGAGATTGTGCCCGTGCTCGAAGGCCGCGCCGGCGACGCGCAGGGCTTCGCCGAGCGGACCTTCGAACGGTTCGCCAATCCCTTCCTCGAACACCGCCTGGCGGATATCGCACTGCACCACGACGTCAAGCTCCGCACTCGTCTGCTGCCAAGCTACACCGAATACCGCGATCGCTTCGGCCGTCTCCCCAAGCTTCTCGGCGAGATTGTCGGCGGGCTTGCCGGCAATAGCCCTTGAATTCGCCGGGGCCGGGGCGAGAAATGATCGAGCCCGCCCTCGACGGAGTGATCCATGTCCCATAACCCTGCGTCAGATCGTCCGCCACCCTTGGCCAACGTCTCTTGGACCGAGGGTCCGCGGCGGAACATCGATCCCGATGAGGCCCTCCGCCTCGTGCTTGAGGCCACGCCTTTGCCCCTTCCCGAGCGGCTTCCGTTGGCGCAGTCGCTGGGGCGAACCCTTGCCCAGAATGTCTGCGCCGATCGTCCCTATCCGGCCTTCCCTCGCGCCACGATGGACGGCTACGCGGTTCGCCTGGCCGATGCCGGTCGCATAGTCCAAGTCGTCGGTCAACTGGCGGCCGGTGCCGAGCCCGCGGTTTCCATCGCGCCGGGCCAGTGCGTCGAAATCATGACCGTGCGCTGATGCCCCCACGGAGCCGAGGCCGTGGTGCCCAAGGAACTGGCCACGCGCAATGCCCAGCGCGTTCAACTCCCCTCGGCGATCCAGGCGGGTGACTCGATCGCGCCGGTGGGTAGCGAATGTGCGATCGGCCAGACCGTCTTGTGCCGCGGTCAAACGATCACGCCCTTGGCCGTGGCGGTCATGGCGTCGTTCGGACATGCAACCGTCGAGGTGCTCCGCCGCCCGAGTCTTGCGGTCATCACGACCGGCGCCGAATTGGTCGACGTAAACGCCGTCCCTCGCCCCGGCCAAATCCGCGATTCCAATGGACAAATGCTCGTTGCCATGGCCCGCGCCATGGGAATCGAAGATCCTTTGCTCCTCCACGCCGACGACCGGCTGGACGATATCCGTGCTGCACTCCAACACTGCGCAGATCGGCAGTTCGTGCTGCTCAGCGGCGGTGTTTCCGCCGGGGCATTCGATCTCGTGCCGCAGGCCATCGAAGCCCACGGCGCGCAAACCATCTTTCACCAGGTAACTCAGAAACCGGGCAAGCCACTCTTGGTGGCCCGCCGCGGCGAGCAGATGCTCTTCGGCCTGCCGGGCAACCCATTGGCAAGCCACCTGTGTTTCCATCGCTACGTCGCCGCGGCAATCCGCGTGCTGGAGGAACGAAACCCCGTGCCCGTGCCCCTTCGCGCCCAATTGGCCGTACCGGTCCACTGGAACGGGCCGCGCACCCGCTTCCTTCTCGCCCGTGCCGAACGCACGGTCGAAACCGAATTCGAATGGACAGTTCACCCCTTGCCGGGTGTCAGCTCCGCCGACCTGTTCAGCCTTGCCTCTGCCAATTGCTACCTCCACATTCCACCCGGCCCAATCGTGTGGCCCGCGGGCAAATTGGTTGTTTTTTCCTGGGTGGCAGGTTGGGAGGACGGCGGTCCCACGCCCATCGCACTCCGATGAATCGCACCTGCGGGGGATTTCCTCGCGCGGACCGCCGGTCTACGATGGGACACTGAAGTTAGCCGCCCCGGCGGCGGCGTTCGCGATCCGTTCCCGGAGTTGGACGTCCATGTTGCGATCCCTGTTGCGATCCCTCTGCGGTGCCCTCCTGATCCTGTTCGTCGCGGTCTTGATGGTCCTTTCGCGCGAGGAAGGCTCAGGGCCGGCACCTGCCAGTCCCTCGGGCGGAGTCCAGGTGCTTTTCCGCGCCGACTTCGATCAGCAACCGTCTGTCTTTACGGGCTCGTCCGGCACGGCCGTCGAACCGGACCAGCGAATCGCCCCGAGCGGCCACAGTCTGCATGTACGCCGCGCTCAGCCCGGCGGGGGCCTGGGCGCCCAGACCGATCGGGTCGTCGCACGCGGAGTGGAAGGGCTTCGCATCGCCTTCTGCGTTCGCAGCAAGGGCATGGACCACGTCACCGTGAACCTTCGCGATGTCATCGGCCAGGACAACACGACTCCTTCCTCCCCAGCGCGCGTGCTCGACGACACCTGGCGAACCGTGGTCTTCGCCGTCGAGGATTTCCATCCCAATTCGGCGCCCGCCTCGACGAAAGTCACCGACGCCGCCGAATTCCGCGGTCTGCTCTTCCACGGCGACGAGCGCCGCGGCTCCCAAGGGGAATTCTGGCTCGACAAGCTGGTGGTCTACCGCGGCCGTGACACGCAGCCACCGCAAGCCCCCGGCCGGCTGCGCGCTGTGGCGGCTGAGGCCGGCTCCGTTTCCCTTGCCTGGGATGAACCTGCCGACAACGCCTTTCCTGCCGTCTACAGCATCTACCGCAAGGATGCAGACGGCCCTTGGACGAAGATCGGCGAATCGGTGGAGCCTCGCTATGTCGATGCGCCTCCGGCCGCGGGCGCGTACCACTACCGCGTGACCGCCGCGGACTACGACAACAATCTCTCGGCTCCGTCCGAACCGTTTGCCGTACGCACGGAGGCCGCCGGAACGTCCGCTGCCGTTGCGCCAGCCGAAGTCCAGGACCGCAAGAACTATGCGGCCCACGTGCGCACGATTCACCGCGCCGGACTGGGCAAGGTCCGCCCCGACGTGTTCCTCTTTGCCGGCGACAGCATCACCGCTGCCGACGCATACACGCTCACGCTTGGGGGCTGGTTGCGCGCGGCATTCCGGTGCGTGAGGGAGTAGGCCGCATGAAGACCGACTTCGCGAAGGGCCAAATCGGCGCCTACCTGGGAAAACACCGCCCCGAACTGGCCGTCGTCATGTATGGGACCAACGATGCCAAGTCGCCCGAGGCCGTCCGCGCCGCGATGGAAAACCTCTCCGCCGTGATCGTCGCCTGTCAACAGGCGGGCACGGTGCCCGTACTGGCCACGATTCCGCCCCGCGGATACGACAAAACCCGGCAGGACGACCAGGTCCGATTCAACCAGGCGCTGGTCGGCCTTTGCCGCGAGAAGCGAGTTCCGGTGAGCTATTGCTTCGAGGAACTCATGACGCGCGACCTGAAGCAAGTGCTCGGCGATGGCGTGCACCTCACGCCGCAAGCGGGCAACGACGCCGCCGGCGCCGCCCTCCGCCGCACGATCGACCAGGTTTACTTCGCCCTGCGCGACTCCAGCGAGGCTTGGGATTAACCGTCGATCTCCAGGCTCGCCCATTCCTCCTGGTAGCGCATCTCCTTTTCGATCAGCCAGGCCATGCCCGCCAGGGCCAACGGCATAAGCGGCGCGTACAGGGCCAGGAAGCCGAACTGGTTTTGGGCCTGCACCAATCGCCGGTCACGAGGAGCATCGTGATCATGCCCAGCACCGGCAAGAATGCCGCCGACGCCAGTCCCAGGACCGCCGTCCGCGGCCAACTGCGTTGCCCATCGATGGGAAACAGCGCAGCGCCGCATCCCGTGGATGAGGAGCGTGAAGGCGAACATGAACGCCGCCGCGGCCGCGGCGGCCTCCAAGAGCACCGGCGCTACGATCTTGAATTCCGCCGCTCTGCCCCGAAGCCAAAGGATCGGCGGCAGGATCGCGACCATGGGACAATAGAGGGCGAAGAAGACGCCGGCATCTCGCGCCGTGCATTTCCACGGTGACTCGCCCCGCCGTACCTGCCAAATCCGTTGCCGCTCGAACAGTCGCGTCAGTGCGTCGCGCCGAGGCACGCAGGGCTGAAGCTGCCGGGAAAGCTCGCGCGGATCGCCGAACCGCCGCGCGGCCTCCTCGGCCGCCTTGCCCTCGTCGCCGAGCCGCTCCCGCTCCTGCGCGAAGATCTCCTCCAGATGCGCCAACAATTCTTCGCGCATTCGCCGCTTCCGCGGCACACTCGCGCAGCGGGCGCACCGCGCGCTCCACCACCGTTTTCAGAGTTCGCAGGCTGTCGTCGTTCATGCGTGGGCTCCCATGATCCCGCCGAGTACGCGTACGAAGGATTCCCATTGCACGCGCCCCCGCGAAAGCTCCCGCCGACCCTTACGCGTGATGCGGTAGGTCCTCCGCCGCGCCCCCCGCCGGCCGTGCGGCGACTCCTCCCATGTGCCCTCGATCTTCCCGTCCGCTTCCAGGCGATAGAGGGCGGGGTACAACGAACCCTCCTTGAGCCGCAGCAATCCGCAACCCGATTCCTCCAGCCGCCGCAGGACCTCCAACCCATGGGCTTCGCCACGATCCAGCACCGCCAGGATCAGCGTTTCCAGGTGCCCGCGCAGCTTGTCGCCGTCGATTGCTTCCATGCCATTATCCTAGACAGTCTGGGATATGGCGTCAAGAAGCGCGCACCCGCCCCGGCAACTCCGCACCGCAGCCCCCCAGGATGGCGCGCTGGGGCATGTTCGCTTTGCCGTAGGGGCCCCGCCATCGGCGGTGCGCCGCGCGCCGGGACCGTTGCACGCCCCGCGCACCTGGGATAGCATGGCGGCTAAGAACCTATCCGAGAACTACCTCGGCGGCCTGAGCGGCCGAGCGATTTTGGGGCAGCACGTGGTTTTCGGATCGGATTCAAGAACCTATCCCAGAACTACCGCTGCGGCTCTCCGCGGCCGGAGAATGCAGGAGCGGCACACGGTTCTGGGATCGGCTCTAAAAATCCTCCGCGTGGTTGCCGCCGGCGTTCCGCCGGTACGAGGCCGCCGCGCCGTGATCGAAGCCCGGAGACCGTTCCCATGCATCGCTGCCCACTTGCCCTTCTGGCCGCTCTGGTGTCCATTCTGCCTTGCGGCGCCATCCTCGCCGCCCCCGAGGCCAACTACGACGAAGCCAAGGTTCCCAGCTACAAGCTCCCCGATCCTTTGGTGCTCTTGTCCGGCGAGCGCGTGGCCGACGCCAAGACCTGGCGCTAGCAGCGCCGCCCCGAGATCCTCCACCTGTTCGAAACCGAGATGTACGGCAAGGTGCCGGGCCGGCCGCAAGACATGAAGTTCGAGGTCCGCTCCGTGGCCGCCGACGCACTGGGTGGGCTTGCCACTGCGCAAGCAGGTGCGCGTGCTCTTCTACCGCCGACCCCAAGGGGCCGAAAATGGACCTGCTCGTCTACCTGCCCAATAAGGCCAGAAGCCCCGTGCCGGTCTTTCTCGGCCTGAATTTCCAGGGCAACCACGCGATCCACACGGACCCGGCCATTTTCCTCTGGCGAGTCGCCCATGCGTCCCGCCAGCAAGAGGCGCGATCGACCACGCGCGCGACCGAGAAGTCGCGCGGCGCAGACGAGCAGCCGCTGGCCGGTCGAGCAAGATCCTCGCGCGCGGCTACGGCCTGGCCACGATCTACTACGGCGACATCGATCCCGACTTCGACGACGGCTTCCAGAACGGCGTGCATCCGCTGTTCTACAAGCCGGGCCAGACGCGGCCCGACGCCGACGAGTGGGGCTCGATCGGCGCCTGGGCCTGGGGACTGAGCCGGGCGCTGGACTACCTGGAGACCGACAAGGACGTCGACGCCAAGCACGTGGCCGTGATGGGCCATTCGCGGCTCGGCAAGACGGCGCTCTGGGCCGGCGCCCAGGACGAGCGCTTCGCCCTGGTGATCTCGAACGACTCGGGCTGCGGCGGGGCGGCGCTCAGCACGGCGGCTGCTTCGGCGAGACGGTGCGCGCGCATCAACACGGCCTTTCCGCACTGGTTCTGCGGCAACTTCAAGCAGTACAACGACCGCGAGAACGACCTGCCCGTTCGACCAGCACATGCTGATCGCGCTGATCGCCCCGCGGCCCGGTCTACGTGGCCAGCGCCGAGGAAGACCGCTGGGCCGATCCGCGCGGCGAGTTCCTCTCCGCCAAGCACGCCGATCCGGTCTATCGCCTGCTGGGCACCGACGGCATGGCCGCGCCAGGAAATGCCCGCCGGTGGAACAGCCGGTCATCAGCACCATCGGCTACCACATCCGCCGCGGCAAGCACGACGTCACCGACTACGACTGGCAGCGGTACATGGATTTCGCCGACCGCCACTTCAAGCGCCAACCCGCCGTCCGCTAGAAAACAGAAGGGAAATGCGATGCATCGAATTCTCACGAACCGCCCGAGCGTCGGGGAACCGAGCCCAGTGACTTTAGTCGCCAATCGCCCTCTGGGCCGCGGCTGGCTCCGGCAGCAGCCGGTGACGTCGGTCCTTGCCACAATTCTCGCTGCCGTGGCGGCACTGGCCGCCGCTGCCGAGCCGGAAAAGTCCGCCGACCCCAAGATCCCCGCCGCCGCCGAGTTGGCTGCGCATGGTCAAGCCCCAGCATCCCCGCCTCCTGGCCGACGCCGCGGCCTTCGAGTCGCTGAAGCAGAAGGTGAAAACCGATGCCGTGCTCCGCGACTGGGACCGCCAGCTTCGCGAGAATGCCAACGAGATCCTCGCGGCGCGCGTGTCGCGTTACGAAATCCCCGACGGCCTGCGGCTGCTTGCGACCAGCCGCCGCGTGCTGGAGCGGACCTACACGCTGGCGCTGATGGTACCGCCTGCACGGCGACCGCCGCTACGTCGACCGCCTGTGGCAGGAAATGAAGACCGTGGCCGCCTTCCCCGACTTCAATCCCAAGCACTTCCTCGACACGGCCGAGATGACCCACGCCTTGGCCATCGCCTACGACTGGCTCTACGACGCCTGGACCGACGCCCAGCGGACAACGATCCGCGAGGCGATCATCAAGCACGGGCTGAAGCCGGGGCTGGCGGTCTACCGCAAGGGCGGCTGGTGGCCCCGCGCGACCCACAACTGGAACCAGGTCTGCAACGGCGGCATGACCATCGGGGCGCCTTGGCCATCGCCGACGAGGAGCCGCGAACTGGCCGGCGAGATCCTGCACGACGCCCTGGCGAGCGTGCCGCTGGCCATGGCCAGCTACGCCCCGGACGGCGCCTGGGGCGAAGGGCCCGGCTACTGGGCCTACGCCACGACGTACAACGTGGTCATGCTCGCCGCGCTGCGAATCGGCCCTGGGCACGCGACTTCGGGCTGTCGGAGATGCACCGGCTTCTCCGCAGACCGGGCCTGTTCCCCATCTACATGACCGGCCCGACCGGCCGGGCGTTCAACTTCGAGGACAGCGGCGACCGCGTCGGCCGCGCCGACTGCCTGCTGTGGCTCGGCCGGCGGTTCCACCTGCCGGCCTGCACCTGGTTCGCCGCGAGCACGGCAAGCCGTCGGCCGCGCGGCATGATCTGGTACCGCACGCCGGGCCAGGACCCGGCCGCCGCCGGGCTGCCGCTGGACAAGTATTGGCGGCACGTCGAGGTGGTCACGTTGCGCAGCCACTGGAACGACCCCAAGGCCGTGTTCGTCGGCATCCAGGTCGGGCTCGAACCGCGTGAACCACAACCACCTCGACCTCGGCTCGTTCGTGCTCGACGCCCTGGGCCAGCGCTGGGCCGTGGACCTGGGCGCCGACGACTACAACCTGCCGGGCTACTTCGGCGGCCAGCGCTACACCTACTACCGCCTCCGCGCCGAGGGGCACAACACGCTGGTGCTCAATCCCGGCCAGGGCCCCGACCAGGACCCCAGGCCGACGGCCCGGATCGCCCGCTTCGTCTCCGAGCCCGACCGGGCCATTCGCCCTCGCCGACCTCACGCCGGCCTACGCACAAGCACGCGCAGCGGGTCGAGCGCGGGCGTGGCCCTGCTCGACCGCCGCCGCGTGCTCGTGCAGGACGAGGTCGAGGCCGACAAGCCGGTCGATCTGTGGTGGTTCATGCACACGCCGGCCGACGATCACGCTGGCCGACGACGGCCGCACGGCCACGCTGGAACAAGGCGGAGCCAAGCTCCAGGCCCGGTTGCTCGCCCCCTCGGAAGCCCGCTTCGAGGTCGTGCCGGCGGCCCCGTTGCCGAGTTCTCCCAAGCCCAAGGGCCAGAACGCCAACGACGGCACGCGCAAGCTGGCGATCCACCTCGGCGAGGCGAAGAGTACGCGCATTGCCGTGCTCTTTACCCCTCAAGACGGCGCCGCCGACGCCGAGCCGCCGGCAGTCCAGCCCCTGGAGAAGTGGTAGCCCTGCGCGCCGCGGCACACGATTCCTGAAGAGCACCCGAGCAAAGCAATTGCCGCGCGCGGCCGTGGCAATACAATACACGCATGCCCGAATTGCCCGAGGTGGAAACCATGTGCCGCGGCATCGCGGCCGTCGTCGGCGGCGTGATTACCGCCGTTTCCCGTCCCCGGTCTTCCCTTCAACCCATCAAGTTCATTCCCGCCCTCGCCGTGCTGCGCCGGCGCGTGGTCGGAAGCCGTATTGCCGCCGTGGCGCGCCTCGGCAAGCGCGTGATCCTCGAGCTTGATTCGGCCGACCGGATCGTCATCGAGCCGCGCATGACCGGCCGCGTGCTCCTGGCCCAGCCGCCCGACCGCGCCACCTTCGAGTGGTGTTCGATCTCGAAGGCGCGGCGGCGCTGCGGCTGTTCTTCTGGGATTCGCGGGGGCTGGGGGTGGTGCGATTGGTCGCTCCCCAGGACTTCGAGCGATTGCTCGGCCGTGACCGCCTCGGCCCCGATGCGCTGGCGATCTCCGCCGACGAGCTTCGCACCGGCTTGAGCGTAGCCGCCGCGCGATCAAGGTTGCCCTGCTCGACCAGCGCGCCGTGGCCGGCATCGGCAACCTCTATGCCTCTGAAATCCTTCATCGTGCCCGCGTGCATCCGGCGACCGTCTGCCGATCCCTTCGGCCGGCCGAGTGGGCCGCGGTCCACGCCATGACGCGCGAGGTGCTCCAGGAAGCCGTCCTCCATCAGGGCTCGACGCTGGCCGACGGCATGTACCGCACCGCCGACGACAGCGCCGGAGCATTCCAGGACCGCCATCGCGTTTACCAACGCGCCGGGGCGGCATGTCTGGCCTGCGGACGTACGATCCAGCGCATCGTTCAGGCCCAGCGCTCGACGTTCTTTTGCCCCCGCTGCCAGCGGCCTTCTTCCCGCCGCCGGGCCGTTCGCTAGCGATTGCCTGCGGCATTTGGCGTTAGCTCGTCGGCGACTTCGTCGACGAATTGATAGAAAACGTTCCTTCGCCGCGGCGCATAGCCGGCCTCGGTGATGGCGCGACGCAATTCTTCCAGCGTGGTGCGGAACCGGGTTCCCGCCGCCGCCACGACGTTTTCCTCGATCATCAGACTTCCCATGTCGTTGGCTCCGAATCGCAGGGCCAGCTGCGCCAATCTTGAGTCCCTGAGTGACCCAACTCGCCTGAAGGTTGGCGAAGTTGTCCAGGTACAGGCGGCTGACCGCCAGCGTTTTCAGGTACTCAAACGGCCCCACCTTGGGAAGATCGGCCAGCGCCGTGTGACCCGGCTGGAAGGTCCAAGCGAATGAAGGCCGTGAACCCGCCCGTCTCGTCCTGCAGTTGACGCAATCGCTCGAGGTGCTCGATGCGGTCGGCGAGCGACTCGACGTGGCCGAACATCATCGTGGCCGAACCCCGTCCGCCCATGCGGTGCCACTGCCGGCAGACTGCCAGCCAACCGTCGGCCGATACCTTGCACGCGCTCACCCGCGTTCGCACTCGATCCACGAGGATTTCCGCCCCGCCGCCCGGCAGACTCCCCAGTCCGGCCGCGCGCAGATCGCTCGAGTACCGTTTCCACCGGAAGGTCTCGAACCTGGCTGATGTGGTGGATCTCCGGCGGGCTGAACCCGTGCACGTTGAGCGCGGGGAACCGCGTGCGGAGGTCGGCCAGGAGCGATTCGTACCACTCCAGTCGCAGCTCGGGGTGCATGCCGCCTTGCGAGCAGAATCTGGTCGCCGCCCAGGGCCAAGCGTCTCCTCGATTTTGTCGTAGAGTTCCTGGCGGGAGAGCACATAGGCGCCCGGTTCGCCGGGACGCACCGAAAACGCGCAGAATCGGCACCCGCCGATGCACACGTTGGTGTAGTTGATGTTCCGATCGACGTTGTACGTGCGGTAGGGCTCGCGGGTGGAGCCGGCGCGTCACGGCGTCGGCCGCTTCGGCCAGCGCAGCCAACTCGTGCCGACTCGATCAGTCGCAACCCTTCCTCGGGAGCGAGCCGTCGTCCGGCAACTGCCTTGTCAAGCAGCTGCGGCGATGGAAGACAAGAGGTACCCCCGCGGGGACCAGCCCGTGCCGTTCCGCGTAGCCGCAGAACGTCTCCAGCCCCTGCGCGCTCGCGCGCGCCGAGGCGGAAAACCAGGTGGTCCCGGAAATAGGATAGGCATTCCGCTTCGGTAAGGCCCACGGACGCGGCGTCCCGCCGCGCAATTTCCTCGAGCCGGCGCTGGCCTTCGTCCCGCGCGGCGCGGAGGAGCCGCTCGATCCGGTCCAATTCGACGTGCGGCCGGGCGATCCACATGGCGAACACCATCGGCAGTCCGGTCCAGCGATTCCACTCCTCAGCCAGGTCCCAGACGAAGGCGAATCGGCCGGGTGGCTCCTGCAAGCCGCGGTCTCCGATCAGCATCACCGCGTCGGCCGCGGTTTCCTCGACCGTGGCGCCGATCGGCAAACGCTCGATCTGCGGTTTCAACCCAAACCGCTCCGCCAGGAGAATTCGCGTGAGTGCCGCGCTGGTGCGCGAGCCCTCGTCGAGCGCCAGCGTGCGAACTTGCTCCACGGGCACCCGGCCGTAAAGCATTACGCTGCGCACGGGGCCGTCGCTTGCCACGCAAACGTCGGAGACGATCGTGGCCCCGGGATTGCGGAAGTACTCGATCGAGGGCACCAGCGCCACGTCGAGTGCGCCGGCCGCCAGCGCGTCGGCCAGGCGGCTAGGCAGGTCGATGACGATCTGGGCACTGGGGTCGAGCTCTGAGAGGCAAGAGATCAGCGGGCGCGAGTTCAGATACGTTACCGCCCCGATCCGGATTGCCGCGCGAGAATCACGTCTGGCCCCCGCTCTTGAGACCCGCATTGCTAACCATCGCCGGGCGGCCAGGGGACCTCTGGATTCCAACCGTTTCGGATCACGATCCGGATGAATGAGGAACCTTGGCTGCGCCGGCATCGAGAATGTCTCGTGGATACGAGCCCGCATTATAGCGCCCCCGGGGCGGCGCGGAAGCCGATCGGCCGTTCCAGACGGCACCACCCCGCCAATCGGCACCACCCCAACCGCCGCAGTTTGACCGCAAGAGGGGAGAAGCTAGATTTGCGCTGACGAGCCGAGCGAATCGCCGTCCGGCCGATCTTCGTGCTCCTTCCGATGTCGATGCCCGAGAGAGCAGCCCATGACCCCTCCTAGTGACGACAACTTGCTGGCCCGTCTTGCCGGCCGGGGCGATCCCGCCAACGGCGCTGACCCTTGGTCCACGCTGGCTGCCAGCAAGCCCCAGCACGAAGACCCCAAGGAAGACGAAAAACTCGCGGCGCTGTTGGATCGCATCAACCAGATGGCCGACACCAACGCCCAACAGGCTGCCGCGGCGGTTCCCCAGGATGCCGGCGAGCAGGAACTGGCTGAGCTGGCCAACGAAACCAGCACCTTCCTGCCGATCGAGCCCGAATCGTTTCGGGCGGCCGGCCTGACCGAGAGCGAGGTCGAGGCGCTGATGCTCAAGTACCTGCTCGCGCGCGGCGATTCCTCCGGCCGCGAGATCGCCGACCAGATCAAGCTGCCGTTCGTGCTCCTCGACGAACTGCTCCGGCGATCTGAAGAGCGATCAGCTCTGGTCCATCGCGGCGCCGCGCCGATGAACGACTATCGAGTATCGAGCTCACCGACCTGGGTCGCGAGCGCGCGCGCCGCCTAGTGCAGCACTGCACCTACTTCGGCTCTGCGCCGGTCTCGCTGACCGACTACATCGCCTCGGTCGACGCCCAGTCGCTCACCAAGCAGCATCCCACGCCCGAAGCCCTCGCACGGGCCTTCGCCGATCTGCTCTTCAACGAGAAGATGCTCGACCGGCTCGGCCCGGCGATCAACTCCGGCCGCGGCTTGTTCCTCTACGGCGCGCCGGGCAACGGCAAGACCAGCATCGCCGAACGCGTCACCGCCGCCTTCGGCCACGACATCTGGATCCCGCGCGCGATCGGCATCGACGGCGAAATCATCCGCCTGTTCGACCCGGTCAACCACGACGAAGCGCCCCTGCCGCCGCAACCAGGGACTCATCGACCAGCGCCAGATCGACCGCCGCTGGGTTCGCATTCGCCGGCCGACGATCATCGTCGGCGGCGAACTGACCATGGCGTCGCTGGAAGTCACGCTCAACGCGCTCGACCGGCATCAGCGAAGCCCCGCTGCAACTCAAGAGCAACTGCGGCACGCTGGTGATCGACGACTTCGGCCGCCAGCGGATGAGCATCGTCGAGCTGCTCAACCGCTGGATCGTGCCGCTCGAAAAGCGCTACGACTTCCTGAACCTGCCCAACGGCAAGAAGATCCAGGTGCCCTTCGATCAGCTCCTCGTCTTCTCGACCAACCTGGAGCCGAACGACCTGGTCGACGACGCGTTCCTGCGCCGCATTCCCTACAAGATCGAAGTGCTCGATCCCGACCGAAGAGGAGTTCCGCGACCTGTTCGAATTCATGTGCCCCAAGCTCGGCTTCGAGCACCGCAAGGAGCCGATCGATTACCTGATCGAGAAGCACTACCGCCAAGTGCAATCGCCCCTTCCGCTTCTGCCAGCCCCGCGACCTGCTCCTGCAAGTGCGTAACTACTGCGCCTACTACAACCGTCAGCCCGAGCTCACCGAGGCCTATTTCGACCTCGCCTGCGAAAACTATTTCGCCGTCATGATGCCCCAATAGGGCGGCGGCCTGGTGGCCGCCTGATCGCGATTCTCGCTTGTGGCGCGGCGACGAATTGTCTCCGGCGGGGTCCTTGCGTAGGATTCCGCTCGGACTGGCTGGGGGCTGGCCTTTCCCCGCGGAGCGGCTCCCCGCGGTCTACCTGTCTGGTCTTACCCAGCTTGGCGTTGGCGCTGCGCACGGCGAGGAAGCCTCGGAGATCGATCGCCGACGCCCGGGCTGCGCATGCCTTGGCCGGGCGTTTCGCCGCACCAAGGCACCGGGCGGGTCTGCACCCGAGGGGTCTGCGGCCAGCGCCCTTCGTTTTCCGATCTTTGCCTATTGTCGACACCAGCCGGAGTCCCTCTCATGACAATCCGCAACCACTCCTGCCCCGAATGCCGCCAGACCAACGTTTCCCAGAGCCGCCGCGAGTTCCTCGCCACCGTCGGCGCCGGCGTGGCCTGGACAGCCGCTTGCCGCGGCTCCGAACTGATCGGCGCCGCACCCCCTGCCGCGAAACCATGCGAGACCCTCGTGAAGGCCCTCTACGACTCCCTCGCCGCGCAGCAGAAGAAGATCGTCTGCTTCGATTGGGATTACCTCGACCCCGATCGAGGACTCTTACGTACGCGCGTGTCGAACAACTGGCGGATCACGCCTCCAGCGGTGAAGAGCGATTTCTACACCGCCGACCAACAGGCAATGATTCGCGCAGTCTTTCAGTCGATGATCGAACCCGCCTGGCACGAACGCTTCGACCGTCAGCTTCAGGACGACACCGGCGGCTTTGGCAATCGGCAAAGTATTGCCCTCTTCGGCCGCCCGCAGGAGGGCAAGTTCGAGTTCGTTCTCACCGGCCGCCACATGACTCTCCGTTGCGACGGCAATTCGGCCGAGCATGTGGCCTTCGGCGGGCCGATCTTCTACGGCCACGCCGCCGGTGGGAACAACGAGAAACCCGATCATCCCGGCAATGTCTTTTGGCCTCAGGCCGTCGCCGCCAACGAAGTCTTCAAACTCCTCGACGGCCGCCAGCGCGAACTGGCGCTGGTCGACCGGCGCCCGCGGAAAGTGATGTGCCCTTCCGTGGCCCCAGCGGCGAGCTCCCGGGAATACCCGTTGCTGAGCTCTCCCGGGATCAGAAGGACGCGCTCCAGAAAGTCCTCGCCAAACTGATCGAACCCTACCGCCAGTCCGACCGGGAGGAAGTGCTCCAGTGTCTGAAGGTTCAAGGGGGCCTCGATCGCCTCCATCTGGCCTTCTATCGGGAAGGCGACATCGGCAATGACCAGGTGTGGGACGTCTGGCGGCTGGAAGGCCCCGCCTTCGTCTGGCACTGGCGCGCGCTCCCCATGTCCACGTCTGGGTCAACATCGCCGATGACCCCGCGGTGAAGCTCAACGCTGCCGGTTGACCGGCCGGTGCCGGGCGGGCGGCCCTCCGCGCCGTGGTCAGCTTTCGGATGCCGGCTTGTGCCAACCCTCGGGAAAACAAGTCCTCGGGACTTGCGGTATGCCGGCGACGGTTCCCCGCCCAACGCCCGTTGGACACTTGCCCTGGGCAACGCTCGACCGCAGCGATATCCTGGGAAGCGCGTGGCTTGGCCGGTAGGCGCGAAAGTTCGACTCGCCGGAGGCTTTCCCATGATGAAATCGATCGGTCCCCAGACTCTGATCTATCCCACACCCGCCTGGATTGTCGGCAGCTACGACAAGGAGGGCCGTCCCAACGGTATGACCGCGGCTTGGGGCGGCATCTGTTGCTCCGATCCTCCCTGCGTGGCAGTCTCCCTGCGCAAGGCAACCTATACCTATGGCAATCTCCTGGCCCGCCGCGCGTTTACCCTCAGCGTGCCCAGCGAAACCCAGGTCAGGGAAACCGACTACTTCGGCGTCACCAGCGGACGCGACGTCGACAAGTTCGCCGCTTTGAAGCTTACTCCCGTCAAAAGCGAACTGGTCGACGCACCCTATGTCGGCGAGTTCCCCCTCGTCCTCGAATGCGAGGTGATCCAGATCATCGAGCTCGGCCTGCACACGCAGTTCATCGGCCGCATCCGCGACGTCAAAGCCCATCAGTCCGTCCTCGGCACCGACGGGCTGCCCGACATCGAAAAGGTCCGCCCCATCATCTTCTCCCCGGGCAACCGCCTCTATTTCGGCGTCGGGTCTTCGCTCGGCTTCGCCTTCAACTTGGGTCACGAAATCTAATCCGGTACTCGTCTCCACGCCGCCCGTGTTTGCGCCATGCGCCGTCTGCTCATCTTCTGTGAATATGCGATTCTCAACGGCGCCGAGCGCTCGATGCTCTCGACGCTCGACGCGGCCGGCCGCGCGGGTTTCGATCTTATCGTGGCCGCGCCCCCCAAGGGACCCTTGGCCGAAGCGATCAGCGCCCGGGGAATCGAGGTCCATCCGTTCCAGGTGACCGACGCCGCGGGTCGCCGCCCTGAGCAGGCAGTGCTGCGCGACCGAATGGCCGACGTCCTCCGCCGGGTCCGTCCCGCGCTGGTTCATGCCAATAGCCTTGCGATGGGGCGATTGGCCGGACCGGTCCTCGCCGCGCAGGCTCTGCCCAGCCTGGCCCACCTCCGCGACATTCTCCGCCTCAGCGCGCAAGCCGTCGCCGATCTGAATCGCCACACGCGCCTGCTGGCCGTCTCCGAGGCCGTGCGCAAGTTCCACGTCGCGCAAGGCGTCGATGCCTCGCGTCTCTACGTTCTCCACAACGGAGTGGACCTGGTCGAATTCTCGCCGCGACCGGCGCGCGGTTACCTGCATCGCGAACTGGAGTTGCCGCCGCAAGCCCGCCTCCTCGGCACGATCGCTCAGATCGGGCTCCGCAAAGGGCAGGATCTGCTCGTTCGGGCTGCTCCGCGCATCGTCGCCGCCTTTCCCGACGTCCACTTCCTCGTGATTGGCCAGCGCCACTCCGACAAACCCGAGGCCCGACAGTTCGAAGACTCGCTCCATCGCACGGCCGAGCATGTAGCGCCCGGCCGGTTTCATTTCCTCGGAATTCGTGGCGATGTTCCGTGGTTGCTCAACGAACTGACGCTGTTGGTCCATCCCGCCCGTCAGGAGCCGCTGGGACGCGTGCTGCTCGAAGCGGCTGCGTCCGGCGTCGCGGTCGTGGCGGCCGACGTCGGTGGTACGGCCGAGATCTTTCCCTCATCCGCCACCGCGGCCCTGATCCCTTCCGATGATCCTGACTCTCTGGCCCGCGAGATCGCTCGGCTGCTGGCCGACGAGCCGGCGCGGTGCGCCATGGCTGCCGCGGCGCGGCGACGTGCCGAAGAAGCCTTTGAGGTCCACTGCGCGGCCGCCGCACTGGTCGAGCACTACCGGGCCGTCGTCTCCGGGCGATCCTCCGCCGTGTCGCTCCCGTGAGCACCGTGCGCGCCTTCGGCGCGGCTGCTTTTTGCCGCGTGCCACGGCCGGCGCGTCTTGGCAACACCTTGCTCCCGCCCGATAATGGGCGACGAAGAACCGATCCTTGATCGATCGCTGCGGCCGTGGGCGCCCCCGGAAATCGCCGCGCCGTACGCGGTTTTCGAATCGGCTCCAAGGTAACCGTGAACGGTTACGCTCCAAGTCCGACCGCTCATCCACCGGAGCCCCGCATGGACCAGGCCGTGATTCTCGCCCGAGGATTGGGCACGCGCATGCGTCGCAACGACGCCGAGGCGGCGCTCGATCCTCACCAACGCGCGGTGGCGGAAACCGGAGTCAAGGCGCTGATTCCCGTGGGCCGTCCCTTCCTCGACTACGTTCTCTCCGCCCTGGCCGACGCCGGATACCGCCGCGTGGGCCTCGTGGTCGCACCCGACCACGAGCCGCTCCGCGATTACTATCACCGCCAGCTCCGTTTGCAGCGTCTGGAGCTCCGCTTCGCCGTTCAGGAACACCCCCGCGGCACCGCCGATGCCGTTGCCGCCGCGCGCTCGCTTTGCGGCGACGAGCCCTTCCTTGTGCTCAATTCCGACAACTACTATCCCGCCGAAGCACTCCGCCGCCTTCGCGACGAGCCGGGCTGCGCCGTGGCGCTGTTCGAGCGCGAAAGCATGCTCGCCCAGAGCAATATTCCCGCCGACCGCGTCCGCCACTTCTCCGTGGGCCAGATCGACCGTAGCGGCTTCCTCAGGCGCATCTGGAGAAGCCCGACGACGCCACGCTGGCGTCGCTGGGCGAGCCGATCTGGGTGAGCATGAACTGCTGGCGCTTCGATGCGGCGATTTTCGAGGCCTGCGCCGCGATTGGGCCGTCGCCGCGCGGAGAGTTGGAGCTGCCCGACGCCGTGCAATATGCCATCGACGTCTTGCGCCAGCCCTTCCGCGCGATTCCCGTGCGCGGCGCCGGTGCTCGACTTGACCAGCCGTCGCGACGTGGCCTCGATCGCTCCGCTTCTTGCACGCGTGGAGGTGAGCCTGTGATCCCGCGACTCGACGATCCGCCCGAAGTGTCCGACCGGGAGAATCTGGCCGAGCGCCTCCAACAAGCCGGCTTGAGTCCCTCCGCCGCGCGCCGCCGCGCCGAGCTGTTCTGCGCTGCCGCCATGCTTGCTGCGCACGACTCCTCCGCCCTTCCGCGTGCCGCTGCCTTCTACGTGCCCGGCCGCATCGAAGTGCTCGGCAAGCACACCGACTATGCGGGCGGACGCAGTCTCGTGCTTGCGGCCGACCAGGGATTCTCGCTGGTCGCCGCACCTCGCGACGATCGACTCGTGGTCGTGCTCGATGCGGTCCGCCGTGCGGCCTGCGCCTTCGAGCTGGCGCCCGGCCTGGCGCCCCAGACCGGCCCTTGGTCCAACTACCCGGCCACCGTGGCCCGGCGCGTGGCCCGCAATTTTCCCGGCGCCGCGCGCGCGCAACCTTGGCCTTCGCCAGCGATCTGCCTCCTGCCGCCGGCATGAGCAGCTCCAGCGCGCTTTTGATCGCCGTCTTCCTCGCCCTGGACCACGTCAACGCCTTGGCCGACCGCGCCGAGTATCGCGAGAATCTCCGCGACGGCATCGAGTTGGCCGGCTACGTCGCCACCATCGAGAACGGTCAAAGCTTCGGCGCGCTCCGTGGCGATTCCGGTGTCGGCACCTTCGGCGGAAGCGAAGACCACACCGCCATTCTCAACGGGCGCGCCGGCCACGTCAGCCAATACTCCTACTGCCCGGTGCGCTTCGAGCGCCGATCTCGATTCCCCCCGGCGTGACGCTGGCGGTCGGCACCAGCGGGCTTGTCGCCGAAAAGACCGGGGCCGCGCGGGAGAAGTACAATTCCGCCTCGCGTCTGGCCTCGCAGCTCGCCCAACTGTGGCGCCGCGCGACCGGCGGCGACGCGCCCCACCTGGCTGCGATCGTCGCCGCGGCGCCCGAAGCGGCGGACCGCTTCAGGCAACTGCTCCGCGAGGCGTCCGACGCCGTCTTGGCTGAGGTTGGTTCCGGCGCGCCGTGTGCCGCGCCGCCCGCCCTGCTCCGCAAGGCGTTTGAGCGCCGGCTCGAGCATTTCCTTCTCGAAGACCAAGAGATCCTGCCCGCGGCCGGCGATGCGCTCCAGCGCGGCGATTTGCAGGCGTTTGGCGATCTGGTCGATCGTTCGCAACGCGGTGCTAACGAGCTGCTGGGCAACCAGGTTGCCGAAACCTCTTTCCTCGCCGCCTCGGCCCGCGCCGCGGGGGCGCTAGCCGCTTCGGCGTTCGGAGCCGGCTTCGGGGGCAGCGTTTGGGCAATGATCGAGTCGTCGCGCGCAGAGACCTTTCTCGCCGCGTGGGCCGAGGCCTATCGAAGTCGCTTCCCCGAACGTGCGAGGGCGTCGTCGTTCTCCCGAGTGGAAGCCGGGCCGCCCGCGCTTCGCGTCCGCTGATCTTTCTTTATTGAATCCTGCGCCGCGTAGGAAACGAGGGCGACCCACGCACGCCCGGTATCCCCGCACAGAAGACTTTCAACGCTTCCACAATCAACCGCGGCATCAATAGTTCTGGAGCCATGCCATGCCCGAGACCATGCTCGCCCACACGGTGCTCTTCACCCTTGCCGACCGGTCCGACGAAGCCAGGCAGCAGCTCGTGGCCGATTGCCGGAAGTATCTGTCCGGGCATCCGGGTACGGTGTTCTTTGCCGTCGGCACCCTTGCCGCCGACATCGAGTGGTCGGTCAGCGATCGGTCGTTCGACGTGGCTCTGTACCTTGTCTTCGAGTCGCGCGCTGCCCACGACCGCTATCAGGAATCCGACGAGCATGGTCGCTTTCTCGACGAACATGAGTCGACGTGGGCGTCGCTGCGCGTTCTCGACGTCGATCTCAGCGGCGCGATCGCCGCCGGTTCTCCGCGCGGATGATCGTAAACCATGCTGTCGCCCGTGCCAAACGGACGATCTTGCCTGCAACCGGACGCCCTAAGGGGCGTTCCGAGCAATTCGAATCCCTTCTACCAAGGGATTGAGTTACCTATCTCGCTCACGCTAAACTGGGGGTCGCTTCGAATTCCCTTCTGACTCGATGGTTTCAGCACATAGCGCGGATTCCGTCCGTCTTGCCATGGGCATCGTGCCGCAAAAACCGCAGAGGGTCCGAACGGCCGCCCCCTCGATCTCCACGAGCTTGATCCAGGGACTGCGGGCCCACGACGAGGTGGCGTGGCAGAGGCTGTTGGAACTCTATGTGCCGTTGGTGTTTGCCTGGTGCCGCCGCTCGGGGCTCCAGGCCCAGGACTCCTCCGACGTGGTCCAGGAGGTCTTTCGGGCCGTCAGTCACGCCATCGGCGACTTCCGCCGTTCGCGTCCCGGCGATACCTTCCGCGGCTGGCTCCGCTCGATTGCCCGGAACAAGATCCGCGATCATTTCCGCGATCAGGCCGGCCGTCCTTTGGCCGTGGGCGGCAGCGAGGCCCACCAACGGTTCATGGAGGTCGCCGAGGACGAATCATCGGCTGGCGGCGGCGAGAGCCCCTTCGTCGGCCTGGTGCATCGGGCGCTGGCCTTGGTGCGTAACGAGTTTGAGGACCGTACCTGGCGCGCGTTCTGGCTTTCCACCGTCGCTCAGCAGAGTTCGTCCGAGGTGGCCGCCCGGCTTGGTGTAACCCCAGGGGCGGTGCGGCAGGCAAAATACGCCGTGCTGCGGCGGCTGCGGCAGGAATTGGGCGACGTCGAGTAGGCCGAGTCTTCTCGCCCCTGCGCGGCGAATTTCCCTTTGCCGCCATGTACTTGCGTCGCCATCGAAAAATGCTCTGACGGCTTCGCGTTCTTCTTAATAGTGGAGGTCGCCCCAGCGCGGCCGTTGTGGCGCACTCCTGCTCGGTACCGCCACGAATCGCGTGAGAATCCAACCTGTTGGCGTGGAGAATCGACGCATGGCTCCCGACCCCTGTCCCAGCAAGGAACTGCTCTTCGGCTATCTCGTCGGCGGCATCCCCGAGCGCCAGGCTCAAGGGGTAGCTGGCCATCTGGCCTCGTGCCGCATCTGCGAGCAGACAGTGCAGGACCTGGAAGGCCGACCCGATACGCTGATCGGCGCGCTGCGGCAACCGGCGTCGGAAGACCCGCACGCAGCGGAGCCCGAGGCGCGGCGCGTGTTGGAGCGACTGCGTCGGCGTCCGACGGCGGCGGAGAAGCCGGCGACAGAGAAGGGGCCGGTCGCACGTGCGGAGCCGCCGGCCGAACCGCGGCGAATCACGACCCTGGGGGACTACGAGCTGGTGAAGAAGCTCGGCCAGGGGGGGATGGGGGCGGTTTATGAGGCACGCCACGTCAAGCTGAAGCGGACCGTGGCACTCAAGGTCTTGTCGAAAAACCGCCTGGCCAATGCCGAGGCGGTGGCCCGTTTTGAGCGAGAAATGGAGGCCGTCGGCCGCCTGGACCATCCCAATATCGTGCGCGCGATGGATGCGCGAGGTGGGCGGCGTGCACTTGCTGGTGATGGAGTACGTGGACGGGCTGGACTTTGCCGAGATCGTGCGGCGCGTCGGTCCGCTCTCGATCGCCGATGCCTGCGAGGTGGCCCGGCAGGCCGCCCAGGGCCTTCAGTGCTCGCACGAAAACGGACTGGTGCACCGCGATATCAAGCCGTCGAACCTGATGCTCAGCTCCTCGGGCGTGGTAAAAGTGCTCGATCTGGGGCTGGCGCAGGTGCAGCAGGCAGAGAGCACCGGCGGAGAGATTACCGGGGTGGACCAGGTAATGGGCACGCCGGATTACATGTCGCCGGAACAGGCGATGGAAAGCCGCGCGGTCGATATCCGCACCGACCTGTACTCGCTGGGCTGCACGCTCTATCACCTCCTGGCCGGCCGGCCGCCGTTTTCGGGAGCAAAGTACGACACGGGGATGAAAAAGGTGGCGGCGCACATCCACGAGGAGCCGCCGCCGATCCAGCTCGTGCGCGGCGACGTCCCCAAGCCGGTGGCGGCGCTCGTCGAGCGTCTCTTGGTCAAGGATCCTCAAGCCCGGGTGGGAACGCCGGGGCTGGTGGTCGACGGCCTGGCGCCCTTTTGCGAGGGGAGCAAGTTGATTGCGCTGTTGCGCGAGCGCGCGGCAGGCGCCGCCGGCCGAGGAGGAACCGCGAGCGGAGACCGAGGGCCCGCAGGCGGCGGTCGAGGTGGAAACCAGCCGCGACCGAGGATCGGTCGAACCGCGCGGCGCGGCCGGGGATGCCTACGCCCGGGATGTCGGCGCGGTCGGCAGAGCGGCACCGAACGCCGCTGCGGCTGGGTTTGATCCGTATCACCGGTGGCTGGGGATTCCGAAGGAGGAGCAACCGGCGGACCACTACCGCTTGCTGAGCATCCCGCGCTTCGAGTCCGATCCTGAAGTGATCCGCGATGCGGCCGTGCGGCAGATGGCCCACGTGCGGACCTATCACCTCGGACAGCATGCCGAGCTTTCGCAGCGGATTCTCAACGAGTTGGCTGCGGCCAAGGCGTATCTGTCGAATCCCGAGAAGAAAGCCGCTTACGATGCGCGGCTCCGGGAGAAGTTCGCGACGGCAACTCCAGCTCCGGAGAAACCGGCCGAGCCGCAGGCCGGTCCGCTCGACTGGCTGAGCATGGAAATCCCGCCGGATTCCACTCCGAACGTCGCCCCCTTGCGGCCGCGGTTTCGCATCGGCAAACCACCGGCGAAGGGTCTCGTTGCCGCAGGCGCCGCCGGCTTTGTGCTCGCCCTGTTCGGAATCGTGATCTATGTCGCCACGGGCAAGGGAACGGTGAAAATCGCCTTGAGCGATCCCCGAGCCCAGGTCGAGGTGAAGATCGACGGAGATACGATCGAGCTTGCCGGGCTCGATCAGCCGCTGCGTCTGCGGCCGGGCGAGCACGAACTGACGATCATCGGGCCGGGCTATGAGGCCGTCGGCCGCTCGTTCACCGTCCGCCGCGGCGCCAATCCCCTTCTGGAAATTACGTTGGTTCCTATCGCTTCGCAGGCGAGCCCGGTGGCCGCGTCGCTGCCACAAAGCGTTGAGACTCCGTCCGCGACGGTTGCCGCCGTCAACGTCCCATCGCCGCCCCCCCCGGTTTCGTTGCCCCAGCCGAGAAAACCGACTCTCGACGGCGAAGGATTCTTCGTCGTGGACGGCCGGCGCGTATTCCCCATCGGCATGTGGGCCGGGGGCCCGCCGCGCGACGTCTGCTTGAACGCCGGATTCAACCTGGTTACGGTGGGCTGGTGGGAACCGGACGTTGCTCTCAAGCTCGCTCCGAAAAAGACGATTCTGCTCTTGGCCCACGCCGGAAAACTCGGTGAAACGCCCCGATCGATTGATGGCTTGGCGCGTCTTGCCGAAAGCCAGCACGTGCTGGCTTGCTGGGCAGGGATGCACAAGGCGAATCAAGCCGCCAAGGACGGCTTGAACCTGGCGCGTACCGGAAGCGGTCGCGGCCATGGAACGAGCGGGTCTGAGGTTTCCGATCATGGCCGGCAGCCATGATCGCGAGGGGTTTGCCGACTTGGGCTCCTGGTTGGACGTTCTCTACGCGTGGCCGGGTATCTTCCTCGAGGGAGGCGAACCGCCCTCGGCAAGTGCCAAGCTCGTTCCCCCGCCCGTCCAGCGCTCGCCGGGCTCCTCGCTGGTCAGCGAGGTTGCGGCCGCAAGAGGACGCGCGGCCGGGGCAGACGGCCAGCCCAGCTCCCGAGCGTCTCGCCGCTCTGGCTCGATGCCGCGCGTACCTGGGCGTGGCATTCGGCGCAAATGGCCTGCTCTTCACCGGAATGCAGGATACGTCGACGGAATCGCCGCTGTGGCCCCACCTCGTTCGCCTGCTCAAGGAACTCCAGAGTGTAGAGAAATTCCTGCTTGCGTCGCCGGACGGGCCGCCGGCTTCGAGCGGTGTTTGCTTTGGTGCTCGGCGGTGCGGAGATGAGGTGCTGTTGATCGCCTGCAACCCCACCGATGCAGCCGTGCAGGGCGATATTCTTCTGCCGCCAGCTACCTCGCCGGATGAGCAACTCGAAGTGATCGGCGAGAATCGGACCGTGAAAGCGTCGGGCGGCGCAATTCGGGACCAGTTCGATCCGCTGGGTGTCCACCTCTACCTGCGCCGAGTGCGGCAGATTTCTACTGCCGACTCTTCGCGGAAATCAGGCCCATCGCCATTGCCGCAACAGCCCCTCCGCGTCGCCATTGTCACCGGCGACGACAATCCCTTCCACGACTGGCGGGAAACGTCGCGTGCCGTCCGCGACCTGCTCCAAGAAAACAAGCGACTAGCGGTCCAATGGTTCGAGAACCCCGAGTTCCTCGCCTCGGACAAGCTCTTCGAGCACCAGGTCGTGGTGCTCAAGTTCATGAACCAGAAACCGCTCGCCCAGGAACAAAAGGCTCGGGACAACCTGCTCAAGTTCGTTCGAGAGGGCGGTGGGTTGGTCGTGCTCCATGCCGCATCCGGAGCCTTTCCCGATTGGAGGGAGTTTGGCCAGATTGCGGGCAGAGTGTTGGGCCGTCCGCCTCGCCACGATCCCATTGGCGTCGTCACCGTCACGATCCGGGACTTCGCCCACCCGATTACTCAAGGCATGGGCGATTTCGAGGTCCGCGATGAGCTCTATACGAACCTGGAAGGAAATCAGCCGGTCCGTGTTCTGGCCAACGCGCGGTCGCGCGTCACTGGCCAGCTCCACCCCGTGGCCTTCGTGGGCAATTGCGGCCGGGGACGCTTCTTTCACCTGGCCCTCGGGCACGATGCGGCGGCGATCCGCACACAGGGCGTGGCCGAATTGATCCGCCGGGGAACGGCCTGGGTGGCCGACAAGTCCGCCGAGACGCGCAGGCGCCTGCGCTGGCGGATTTCGGCAAGGTTGCCGAAGACGAGCAGCGGGCACCTGCCGATTCGAGCCTTACCGCTCCCACGGCGAACCCGAGCGTCGCGGTGACGGTGCCTCCCGAATCAGACAAACCGGCTCCCAAACCGACCGCGGAGGGATTCATCGAACTGTTCAACGGCCGCGATCTCGAAGGTTGGCGAGTGTTCGGCGATGCCCCGTTCCGTGTCGACAACGGCATGATCGTCGGAAGTACCAAGCCGGGCATGAAGAAGAGCTGGCTTTGCGCCGCCGAACCCCAAGTCCATTTCCTCCTGGAAATCGAGTTCAAAATGGATGCCGGGATGAATTCCGGCCTGCAGGTCCGGAGCAGAATTCGGTCCTCACCGCAGGGTGACCGGGTCATCTATGGCTGCCAAGTCGAAATGGATACCACCGGCCTGGCGGCCACGGGTGGCATCTTCGACGAAGGCCGCACCAACCGCATGCTCGACGACCTGCGAGCCAACCAACCGGCGCGCCAGGCCTTCCGGCCCGGCGATTGGAACACGCTCCGCGTTCTCGTCCAAGCCCAAAACATCGAGACCTGGTTGAACGGTGTCCCCGCCGGCAAAGCCACAGAGCAGGAACTTCCCAAAGGACTGATTGCCATCCAGATCCATCCCAAGAATAGCGAGGGCACTGCCAAGGAAATCCGTATTCGCAGCGTGCGGCTGAAACCGCTTTCGAGTCGGGGAGGTTGACGCGCGCTGCCGAGCGTGCCAATGATCGGTTGATGCTATCCATGCGAAGGAATCGTTCCGCGGGCGCTCGATCCACAATTGCCCCGCCGCTAGAGTCGTGTAGTCTCCCACACTTGCACCGCAATACAGCTTCTATTCCAGGCAATACGGCCAGGAGGTTCCACATGGCATGTCAATCGAGTTGCTCGCCCCAGTCCGTCCGGCGAGCTCTACCGGCCCTGATCGTCGTTGCCCTGATCGAGACTGCGATCGCGGGTGAGCCTCAGCCTGCCCGCCCCCACGTGATGCTTCCGCCGGCCTTCGGGGGAACGCCCCTGTCGTTTCAGATCGAGGCCGAGGCCCACTACCTCGCCGCGCGCGGCGACCTGATCGAGTCGGTGGCCATTGCGCGCAAGATCCACGCCGAAGCCGTAGCCCAGGAGATCCAGAACTCGGTCGACGCCGTCGATGCGTACTTCAAACGCCGCGAACTGAACCAACAATGGCGTGCCAAAGAGAACCCCGATAACCTCCAGTACCAGCAGAAACTCCGCGAAACCCGCCTCAAACGCCTGGAAACCCAGTTCCAGGACGTGCTCAAGGGCGATGTGACCGCCTATCTCAATTGGCTCTTGACCGAGGTTTCCGGCCCCGCGCTGGCCTACCAGTACTTCGGCGGATCCCGCGGCCTCAACGATTCCGAGCTCAACGCCCGGCTCGACCCTCAGACGGTCAAGCTGCTCTGGCTGAGCGACGGCGGGCGCTCGGGCGGCAAGCTGGTCTTTTCGGCCACCGAGCCCAAGGTACTCCAGGCGGAGTGGCCGCCCGCGGTTCTCGACCCCCAGTTCGCCGAGCTCCGCAGCCGTTTCGAGTCCGAGCGCGATGCCCTCTTGGCCACGTTGCGCCAGAAGCGGCAAGCGAGCAACGACGACGTCCAATCGATCGTGAAATGCATCGACGATTTGCTGGTCGCCCTCGAGCGCGCCTACCCCGCCGAGCGCCGCAAGGAAGGCTCCGAATTCCTTACCTACCATGCGGCAAAACGGTATCTCCGCTCGCTCCTGGCCCAGGTTCATCGCGTCGCCGCAACCAAGGATTCGGCCCTGCTCGACGGCTCGCTCCAGTTCCAGGGAGGACGGCTCCTCGACTTGATCGCCTTCATGGACCGGACCGGCCTGGTGTTTGCCCCGCCCCCGCCCGGAGCCGAACGCGCCTATGGCGCCGTAATCACGGACATGCGCAACCTTTCGGTTGGCGCTGGTCAAGGGAGACGCGCCCGCCGCAGCAAGACCAAATGAATGAACCCCGCATGGCCGATGCGCACCGCCGACCGACGGAAGGCCGAAGAATAAAGCGTTTGGGCCGGCGATGCCGACCCTTCACCATGCAGTCGTCAATGAAGCCCACGCTCTGATAAGCCCAGGTTCTGACCATGCCTATTGCCATTCGCATCCTGTCCGGGGCCCGGCGCGGCGAGGAGATCCTGCTGGATACCACCGATTTTCGCGTGGGCGGCGTACCCGAGTGCGAAGTCTACTTCGACCCCCGGCGCGACGTTGCCGCCCAGGGCCGCTCGGCCCGCGTCCGCCTTCGCGACGATGGCTGGTACGTCCGGCCCGAAGGCTCCAGCCCCGTGCTCCTCAATCACGCGCCCCTGGACGCGGAAAGCCGAATCCGCTCGGGTGACGTGCTCCGCATGTCCGATTCTGGCCCGGATTTCGTCTTCACGCTCACCGCACGGCCGGCGGAAATCGCGAATCGGCAGTCCCCGCAGAAGGCGCCATCGCATCACCCGCAGCCGGCGGCTAGTCTCCACGAGCCTGCAACTCCAGTCGCCGTCGAAGGTGTATCGGAGGCGTCAGCCGCGAGAGGTTTAGAACCTATCCCGGAATCGCCGGAAAAACGTTCCGCGGCCGGAGAATCCGGAGGCGCCATAGCGTCTTGGGATCGGCTCTTAAATAGTCGAGAGGTTGTGCTTCTGGCAATCGGCGCTTTCGTCGCCCTCCTGGTTCTGACCGCTGCCGTCTGGTTTCCCTTCCGTGATCGCTTCCAGGTTGCAGGCGACAACCCTCAGGCGAAATCCGAAGCAATCCCAACACTCCCAGACCCGGACGTCATAAGCACGTCGCAAGCTGCTCCCCCCGCGCCGCCCGGCGCTAGGCCCGCCGGCGCAACGATCCCGACCACCGCGGGCAAGAGCGACATCGCCGTGGAAGGACCGGATCCCCAACCCGCTGATCCTTGGGCCCGCGCCCAAGCCGAGTTCGGCCAGGCCGTCTTCCTCGTTGAGATGGAGATCGACGGAATCAAGGGCACCTCTTCCTGGCCATTCTGCACCGCTTCGGCAATCGACGACCGCACACTGCTTACCAGTGTGCGCGAGGTGTTTCAATTGGCGGCATGGAGCCGGCAGGGCCGGACGATTTGGGCTACGTCCCCCGCCTCCGGGGCCCGCCACAAGATCAAGGACTTCCGCGTCCACCGCGATTTTGTCTCTCTGGCGGCTCAGCAGGGCGACTGGATCTACGCCAACCTCGGCCTGCTGGTTGCCGACGGACCCCTGCCCAAGACGGTCCGGCTTGCTTCGCCCAAGGATTCTCGGCGCGCTGGAAGAGGGAATGCCGGTCGGATGCCTCGGCTACACGCACGACGGCAGCAAGCGGACGCGTTTCGATCAACTCGAGGCGGAGTGTCGTTCCGGCAAGGTCTTCCGCGTCAGCGGGCTGGCCGAGCGCTCGCCCACGCTGCGACTTCTGGAGTTCAAGGCCAAGCTGCCCGAGAACCTCTTCGGCAGCCCGATTCTCAATCGCCAAGGCAGCCTGATCGCGCTCTACGGCGAGGCCGCCCCGCCCGGCGAGGGCATTCGCGACCTCCATTATGCCGCAGTCGTCGACCGCGGCTTGCTGGACGCGTGGATCACCAAGGGGGAATCCGGCTGGGTTGCGCCGCCCGATTCCTCGCGTATGCCCGGTCCTTCCGATCGCCAACAGCCCCCTGAGGATACTGCTCCATGAGTTCCGAACCTCTCTCGATTGGCATTGACCTGGGAACGACCTATTGCGTGGTCGCGCATATCGATGCCACGGGACGCCCCGTTTCGATCCCCAACGACTCGGGCGACCTGCTCACGCCCAGCGCCGTGCTCGTCGACGAAGATCAGATCGTCGTCGGCAAGGAGGCGGTGAAAGCGTCGGTCCTGCATCCGCACGCCTATGCCGAATGCTTCAAACGCGACATGGGAAACGCGGTCTTCCGCCGCACGGTGTGCGGCCAGAAGGTCCCGCCGGAGATTCTCAGCGCCTTGATCCTCGACCGACTGCGGCGCGACGCCCAGAAGCGCGTCGGCCCGTTCCGCAAAGTAGTGATCACCGTTCCCGCGTTCTTCGACGAAAACCGCCGGCGCGTCACCCAAAACGCCGGACGACTGGCGGGACTGGAAGTCATGGACATCATCAACGAGCCCACCGCTGCCGCGCTGGCCTATGGCTGCGATCGCGGTCTGGTGGAACTCGCTGCGAAGGGGCGCCCGCCAAGACGGAGCGCCTCCTGGTCTACGATCTTGGCGGCGGCACCTTCGACGTAACGGTACTGGAAATGGAGGGACCGCGGTTCCGCACTCTGGCGACTGACGGCGACGTCCGCCTCGGCGGCAAGGATTTCGACGAGCGTCTGGCGAATCTGATTGCTCAGCGGTTTCTCGATGCCCAGGGGGTCGATCCGCGTAGCGATCCGCAGGACGCCGCACAGCTTTGGCTGGACGCCCAGGAGGCCAAGCACGCGCTGTCCGAGCGATCCAAGACCACGGTGGTCTGTTTCCACGCCGGAATCCGCATGCGCATCGAAGTCACACGGAGCGAGTTCGAAGAACTTTCGGCCGATCTGGTCGAGCGCACCGAGACCACCGTCTCGCTCGTGTTGCGCCAAGCCGGCATATCCTGGGGCGAAATCGACCGAATCCTGCTCGTCGGCGGAGCCACCCGCATGCCCGCGATCCGCCGCATGCTTCGCGAACTCAGCGGCCGGGAGCCGGACAGCTCGGCCTCGCCCGACGAGGCCGTTGCCCACGGCGCCGCGCTCTACGCAAGGTTCCTCGCCAACGCCGAGACCGGCACCGGTCCCTCGGGGGTCGAACTCGTCAACGTCAATTCCCATAGTCTCGGCGTGGTGGGCGTCGAGCCGAAGACGGGCTGCAAGCGAAATGTGATTCTCATTCCCAAGAACACTCCCCTGCCCGCACGCGCCTCGCGCGTTCTTCCGAACCGCGCAGGCCGACCAACGAAGTATTCGCGTGCCGGTGGTCGAAGGAGAAAGCGACCGCCCCGAGGACTGCATCGCCTTGGGCGAGTGCGCGGTCCGCGACCTTCCGCCCGGGCTTCCCCTCCGTACGCAGATCGACGTCGAGTATCGTTACGCGGCCAATGGCCGCATCTCGATCGTCGCGCGCGTGCCTAGCGTCCGCTATTCGGCACGCGCCGAGATCGAACGCGATCACGCAGCCGACCTCGACGACCTGGAGATCTGGCGTGCGCGTCTGCTTCGCCGTGCTCCGGAGGCGGAATCGGCAGATCAGGAAGAGGGGGCCACCGTGGATCTCGGCGACCGCGCGATGGTCGTCCAACGTCTCGACGCCATACTGGAACGCGTGGGCAAAGCCGCGCTGCGCGTGCCGGTTCCCGAAGCGCTGGCAATCTCCAAGCAGGCGGCCGCTGCCGCCGCTGCCGAGTTCAACCGTGCCCAGGCCGCCCTGGAAGAGGCCGAGTTCGCCGGCCAGGCGACGCTGCACGACCCCGCCCAACTCCACGATGCCGCTCAGCTCGCCCGCGCCAAGGCGGCCTGCGAGCAGGCGCGGTCCAGTTGGCCTTCACCTGCCTCGTGTTGGGGCGGGAATGCATCGACCGCGAGTTCCTTCCGCTGGGCGTCGAGAAACTCCTGGACGAGATTCGCCAACTCCGCAAGAACCTCGATCGCAAAGCGCCGCCGTCCTGATTCCACTCAAATCGGCCCGGCAGACCTGCGGTTTCCCCCTCGTTCGCCTCGCACTCGGCCACCCACCGTGCGCGTTTGTATCTTCGCTGCCTCAATACCTCTTTCTCTGCATGCCGATAAGACTGCCCAGAGGGGTTTTGCGCAACGACTTTCCAAGGCGTTCATGCGGGGGATCGGCAGTGACCAGAACAGGGATCATCGCAGGCCTGATGGTAGGGCTGCTGGCCGCGGAAGCTTGGACCCAGGAGCCCCGACCGGCCGGTACGGAAACCGATTCTGCCCGCGTTGCCGCCGCCGACACGGCAAGGAACCTATTGCAGAACGGCCAGGAATCGCCTCCAAGGCCGCAGAACGCGGGAGCGGCAGATGGTTCTGGGATCGGTTCTAGGATTCCCGCAAACGACTGCGCAGTCTGCGGTGACCTTGCCGGATGTTTCCAGTTCGAGCCCTTGTGGACTGTTAACGCCGGCACCGTCCTGTTCCACCGTTCCGGCGCGCGACCTGCCACTCTCGTTGAGGATGGAGTGACCGATCGCGAACTGGTGAACGTGTCGGATTTCGACTTGGGCTTTGCCGCCGGTCCGCGATTGGAAGTGAGCCGACACCTCGGTCCGAGGTGGGATCTCGCGGTGGGTTACTTCGGCATCGACGACTGGGAGGCCTCGCACAGCCTTGTTGCGCCAGGTCGTCTTCGTGTTCCCTTGGTTTCCGACGATCCGGGCGACTACTTCGATACGGCCAGCGCCAGTATTCCTCCCGCCTCTACAGCACGGAGATTTCCCTCAAGCGATCGCTGAACGATCGCCTGAGTCTGCTCACGGGCTTTCGCTGGGTGGAACTGCACGAAGCGATCGCCGCCCAGGCATACAGCCCGGACCTCGAGGGCTCGATCGATTTCCGCACTGCCAATTACCTGTATGGTTATCAACTCGGCACCGAAGCAAACCTCTGGGACGCCGGCGGGAGGCTGCGTCTGGACGGGTTCCTCAAGGCCGGCATCTACGGCAACTTCACGCGATTCAACCTCGACGGCGAGGGAACGTACTTCGCAGCCTCCGGCACCGCGACTCACCGCCGCACTTCATTCCTCGGAGAGTTGGGACTCACCGCCAACTACCGTCTCACACCCCACTGCTCGGCCGTTGCCGGCTACGAAGTCATGTGGATCGAAGGTGTCGTGCTGGCCGGCGACGCCATAGCGGCCATGCAAAACTTCGACGGTGACCTGCTCTGGAACGGCGGAGCGTTCTACCACGGGGCACTGGCAGGCCTGACCTTCACCTGGTAGCCTGATCGTCGTTCGGCTCCGCGCCGTCCAGATCGACGAAGCAGATGGCCGTCGCGGGGATCGCTCAAGCAGACGCGACGATGCTGCGAATCCGCCCCTGCGGTGTCGGATCGTGCCCTATCTGGATGATGCACTCCACTGGATGGAGTATCCGATCGGCCGGACGGCAAGCGGTCTCGTGAGGGAATCGAGGACGGCAGAATGATCCAACCCACATTGATCTTGGGCCTGATTCTGGTGGCTGCCCCGTGCGTAGGTGCTGCGCCGGCCAGGTGCTATGACTGGATTCTGCACGAGCGCATCCGCGGCGGGTACATGTCCTCCGCCGATCTCGGCGACGGGCAGGCGCGCATCAAGGCCGTGGGGATGAACCTGCTCATGCCGAAATTCGGCGGATTGCAGGCCCCGCCCACGGTCGACAACGTGAAGTTGCTGCGTGCCTGGGGCAGGTCCTGCGCGAGCCAACGGCCTGCACCTGATGCCGGTCTTCAACTTCCGCGGCGGTGAGACCGAGAAGCTCCTGAGCAATCGGCGCGAAGTCATCGTCACCGGATTCACCATGCAGAAAACTCCCTGCCCGCTGGACGAGGCCTACTGGGACAAGTACATCCTCGGCCGGGCGGTGTGGCTCGCCGAGCATGCCGATGAACTCGGCCTGGATGGCTGCATCCTTGACCCCGAGATGTACGGGGCCGATCACACCGGTTTCTCGGGAGAGTGCTACTGCGCCGACTGCCTCCGAGAGTTCGCCACGGTGACCGGGAAGACGCTGCCCGCCGATTTGCCTGCCACCGACCGCGCGAAGTGGCTCAAAGACAACGGTCTGGAGGCGCAGTTCTCCCAGCACTTCGTGGACCGCGTCAAAGGCTTCTGCCAGCGAATCGAGCGCGAGTGCCACGCGCGCAATCCCAACTTCCTGCTTGGCGTGCTGCTTCTGGACGAGCCGCTACCGGCGCACCGGGCCATGGCCATGGGCCTTGGCACCGAGCCCCATCCCGTACTCGGCTTCTCGGAGGCCACCTACAGTTCCGGCTACACCGAGTACGTGGACCGGCAGCAGCGGACCTTCGCCGCCATGCCCGCGCACGTGCTCTTTGTGCCCGGCCTGTGGCAACAGCAGTTCCCCAGCGAAAACCTTGCCGAGCAGTACTATACCTGCGCCGCCCACTCGTCCGGCTACTGGATTTATACCTACGAGAGCTTGTTGGCGGATGTCAGCAAGCTGCCGGGTTACCAACTGCGCCAGCCCCACGAGTACTACTGGGCGGCGATGAAGCTGGCCAACGGAGAGTTGGACAAGCTCGCCGCCGACCGAGCCTATGTCTCGGCCCTGAAGATTCGACCGTTCGATCCGCCGCTGCCGGTGCTGAATGTCGGCGACGTCAAACTCGAAGCGCTGGTGCCCGCCCCCGATGCCCAGCCCATTTCCCTGGGCCCGATCACCGCTCCCCGTCTGCGCTACCGCACCCCGCTGTTCATCCTGGGCAAGGCGGGCGAAGCCGTAACGGTCAAGGTCGTGAACCTGCAACTCGCCAACTACCTGCCCGGAACGCAATGGGTGGTCATCGGGCCCGACGGGAAGCAGCTCACCGAGGGGCACATGAAGGTCCGCGAGAGCCGGGACGTGACTTTCACGCCAAACCGCAACGGCGTGTATCTGCTGGTCGTGCAGTCCGGCCACAACAGCCACAGTCTTGTCGTGGCGACCGGCCAGCATCATGCCTTCCTCGCCCGCAACGACCAGCGATTTTCCGTCAACGGGCGCTTCGGGCGGATGTATTTCTACGTGCCGCAGGGCGTCGGCAGCTTCTCGGTTTTTGCCAAGGCGGACGGGCAGGCAGCGGGCCGCGGCGGAAAGCTGACCGTGTTCGGGCCCGACGGGAAACCGGCCGCCCATATCGAGGGCGATCTTGGAAGCGAGACGGAAATGCCCGTGATCGTGTCGCCCGAAGGTCGCGGACGCGTATGGTGCATAAACGCCGAGGAACTGACGAATGATCTCACCATTCGCTTCGCCGGCGACGTGTCCCCCTACATCACGCCCGATCCGGCGAAGGTGCTGACGCCCAGGCCGTGACCAATCGACCGCGTGCCCTGACCGCGTGCCCTGACCGCGTAGCGGTCACCTTCCAGTAGTCGCGGGTAAAGTGCAGCGAAACCCGCGGACTCAGATACACGTACCTTGGGTGTGCCACGTAGTGGCACCACGAGGCCTCCCCGGCACCGCTGGCGACGGTGCTCGATGCAATGACGCGGATGCATCCAATCGTTCGCACGGCCTTTGCCTGCCCATTGCTTGGCTGCTAAACTTACTGCCAACCTCGGGGCTCGTGGCTGGCCCAACCGCGTGTGTGCCACCTGCTGGCTCGTCCGCCAGTGCAGCAAACACGCGTGGGCAAGCCACCCATGGTCCCCACCGAATTTCCTGCGTCGTACTACCGGCCTGCCGATCGCATTGCCGCCGGACGTGCCCGTCTCGACGTCTCACTCCGAACCTCAAGCGGCAGCAAAGCGGGCGCACTTTCGGTTCCTCCGCTTCCCAACAGCCGACGGAGTTGTGCCCATGCCAGCCTCAAACTACTACCGGCGTTCCCCAAGTGCAGGCTTTGCACGCAGCACAGTTGCACTCCCCCACCTGTCTTTCATCGCCCTGGCGATCCTCTTCGTTTGGCAGTCGAAGTGCGCCTTCGCGGCGCCGGAGGCTGCCGCTAAGCCGGACCGCCCCAACCTTGTCCTCATCCTCGCCGACGACCTTGGCTATGGTGACCTCGGCTGCTACGGCGGGCGGCTCGTCGCCACTCCAAACCTCGACCGCCTCGCTCGCCAGGGAACTCGATTCACCGACGGCTACGTGACTGCCTCAGTCTGTGCGCCCAGCCGGTGCGGCCTGATGTCGGGTGCCTACGGGGCTCGCTTCGGGATGTACTGGAATACCGACCGCGCACGCTATCGCTTCCCCGAAAGCCACAAGCTGCTGCCCGAAACTCTCCTGCGCCGGTGGATACGTGACCGGAATGTTCGGCAAGTGGAATATCCCCCGCGATCCCAAAACCGTCTTCGACGTCGCCGACGATATCATGGATTGGGAGGGAGATTACTTCCCTGGCGAGGATGGTCAGTACATCGGCGTGAACCACGGAATCGCCTCCGGCAAGAAGCCGGGTTGGAGGGAGCCTCGTCCGGGCGAGGAGTATCTTACAGATCGGCTCGGCCGGCACGCCGTCGAGTTCATCGATCAGAATGCCGCTCGACCCTTCTTCCTCTACCTGGCGTTCAACGCCGTTCATAGCCCCTGGCAGGCCGACAAGAAAGAGGAAGCCCGTTTCGCACATCTCGACAGCGAACCGCTCCGCCTCTACGCGGCGATGCTCGCCTCGCTCGATGCCAATGTGGGGCGAGTGCTCGACAAACTCGCCCAGGCAGGGCTGGAGGACAATACACTCGTGGCCTTCGTGAGCGATAACGGGCCGGCCATGGGCTCGCCCAACATCGTCGGCTGGCCGCCGGCTTGGCCTCAGAAGCTCCTCATGGGCTCCGCCGGACCGCTCCGCGGATACAAAGCCCAGTTCCATGAGGGCGGCATCCGCGTCCCCTTCTTCCTCCGCTGGCCCAAAAAACTGGCGGCCGGTAAGCTCTGCGCCGTGCCGGTCATCTCCATGGACCTCTATCCTACTTTCTGTGCCGCGGCCGGCGTCCCCGTGCCCCAGGGCACCGTGATTGACGGCGTCGATCTCCTTCCTTTCCTCAACGGCCCATCTCAGAATCGTCCCCGCGATCGACTCTTCTGGACCAACGGCACCGCCGGCGTGCTCCGTGAGGGCGACTGGAAGCTGATCACCGCTCAGGGCCCGGTCGCCTCGCAGTTGTTCAACCTCAAGGACGACCTCGGCGAAACGCAGAATCTGGCTGCCCAGCACCCCGAACGCCTCCGCGCCATGCACGAGGCGTGGAAGGCATGGTCGGCGCCCATGCCGCCCCCCGCGAATCCCCAGCCCAAGGCGAAGCCCAAGCCTGCCCGGGCGAAGGCTCCTCGCAGTTGAACCGCCCGAGCCAGATCAGTCGGCGCCGGTTCCCGTCTTCGCCACCGCCCACAAGTAGCGCTGCGAGGCCACGTAAAGCACTCCGTTCGCCACCACCGGCGAGCTATACACGGCCGTGCCCAGGCGCGTGTGGCTGAGCACCCGCGCCTCGCGGCCCGCCGCCATCACGTAGAATTCCTTCTGATTGCCGAAGTAGACCTTGCCATCGGCCACCAACGGGCTGCCCCAGGCCTCAGCCTTCGTGGCATACGTCCAGCACGGCTTGCCCGAAGCGGCATCGAGGCAGTGAAGCGTTCCGGCCACGTCGAGCACGTACAGCAGGCCATCCGCCACCGTGGGCGTGCCGATCGTCCGTTCCACCCCGTCGTAACTCCAAATGATGCCCTTGGCCGTGATATCGCCCGACTGCGTGGCGTCAATGCAGTGGACCAGCCCCTTGCCGCGGCCGTGGGCGGGGTCCTGCCCCATGGCAACGTAGACGCGGTCGCCCACCAACACCGGAGTGCTGATGATCTCGTTGGGCCCCAGGTAGCGGCCGTCGTTCTTGTTCGGACTGTCCTTCTTCCGCTTGTCCCCGGCATAGTAGTTGACCAGCTTGCCGTCGCGAAGCTTGTAGGGGCCGGGGTTGCAGTCGCACGACCAGACCTTGGCCAACGAGGCGGGCCGTTCGGGCGTGCCCTCCGCGGCCGAAAACGCATAGCACAGCCCGTCACCGCCGCCAAACAGCACCAGCGTTCGGTCGCCCACCTTGCCCACCGTCGGCGACGACCATTGCGCGTGGAACAACCGCTTGCTCAATCCGTCGTTTTCCTTGGCCAACAGCCGCCCGGTCCGCTTATCAAGCGCCACGATCGCGGGCGCATTCGGCTTGACCATTGCCGCGTGCGGCTGGTCCACGCCGTTCGACGTGCTCAGGTAGATCACGTCGCCATGGATCAGGATCGAGCAGCTCGCGGCGTCGTGGGGGCAGACTTCAAGCTCCCCGATGAGATCGTAGCGCCAGACGATGTCGCCGTCGGCGGGAGTCAATGCCACCGGCTTCTTGCCCGGTCCGACCATGTATTGCCCTTCGTCCGTAAAGGGCCCTTCATTGCCGTTGGCCTGCCCTCGCACGTCCAGGCAAATCACCTCGTCCGCGCACGTCACCACGTAAGCCCGATTGCCGTCAATAGTCGGAGAAGAGCAAATCCCCAGGTGTTGGTGTGTGAAGAGCGAGCCCTTGGGCAGTCCCGAGCGCTCGGGAACCGCCAACCGCCAGAGGAGCTTGCCAGTGGCCTCGTCGAAACACTGGACCAGCCCGCCCCGTGTCCGCTGAAAACGGGGATCTTCGGCCAACAAGAGGTCGTCGGTGCCGACGAAGACGCGTCCCCCGGCGACCGTCGGATTGCCGTAGGCCGCCGATCCGAGCCGCGCCACCCAGCGCACGTTGCGCGTCGTCTTCAGATCGATGCCGCTGCCTTGCGGATCCTTCTCGCCCGGCTCGAACGAATCGGGCAGCCCCCGCTCGTCGGAAACCATGTTCCGCTGGTCGTGCGCACCCCATTGCGGCCAATCGGCCGCGTCGGTCGTGCGCGCAGAAAGGCAAAGACTGGCAAGACCCAAGACAAAAACCGCTCGCGACAACATGCTTTGACCTTTATTGATGCCCGTGGTTGACTGTGGAACCGTTCGAAGCCTTCGGTGCCGGGAAATCGGGCTTCCGTAGGTCGCCCTCGTTTCATAAGCCGCGCACGACTCAATAGGGAACGACCCAGGGGGCGCACAGCACCGGCCCAAACCACGGCGCGCTCTGGCAATCATAGCCCACCGCTGCGCCCCCATCAACGCGCGGTTTTGTATTCCCGGCCCGGCCCCCCGTGGCTTCGGCCGGCAATGGGCGACTATAATCAGCCCGGCGGCCTCGTGCCCTGAATCGGCAACGGTTCACCGGCCCGCCGAGGACGGGTCCATTTTTCGGCTGCAAGGCTTCGTCATCACAACAGTTGCCTGACGGAAAACACGGACTTGTCCCCGTTGCTTCCCGGGGCGTGAACGGTTACCCCGAATTGTTCGTCCGACGGTCCATCCGGGGGACGGGGCACACCTGTGCCCCGCACGGCCTGCGCCAGGCCAACCATGAGGAGGCCGGAATACAAGGTTTCTCGGCCCGGCGTAGCCAACCACTTACAGTGCGGACTCCAATTATTCTGAACCTCGAAACAGGCGAAATGGGTGACTTATGCGACACGTCCAGAGCTGGGGTTTCCGGTGTGCGATGGGTTGTGCGGTTGCGGTGACTCTGGCGGTGACCGCGGTGGGCGCAGCGGAAAACGTTGCCACCGGGCCTTACGTCTACTTCGGTACCTACACCAATCGACAGAGCAAGGGCATCTACGTGGCCCGGTTCGACCCGCGCACGGGCGCGATCTCCACGCCCGAGTTGGCTGCGGAGACGGTGAACCCGTCGTTTCTGGCCATTCATCCCACGCGCAAGTTCCTCTACGCCGTGGGCGAAGTCGGGGAGTTCGCCGGCAGAAGACCGGGGCCGTAAGCGCGTTCGCCATCGATCCGTCCAACGGCCGGCTCACGCTCCTGAACCGGCAATCGTCGCACGGCGCCGGCCCATGCCATGTGAACTTGGACCGCACCGGCCGGTATGCCTTGGTGGCCAACTACAGCGGCGGAAGCGTGGCCTGTCTGCCGATCGCCGAAGACGGGCAACTCGCCGAGGCGACCGCCTTCATCCAGCACCAAGGGTCGAGTGTGAATCGCAAGCGCCAGGACGCGCCGCACGCGCACTCCGTTCATCTCGACGCCGCCAACCGCTTCGCCTTCGTCGCGGATCTGGGTCTGGACAAGATCATGATCTACCGCTTCGACGCGGCCCGGGGCCAATTGACTCCCCACGAGCCCCCCTTCGCCTCGATGGCTCCCGGTTCTGGCCCACGCCACTTCGCCTTCCATCCCAACGGGAAATTCGCCTATGTGATCAACGAATTGGCTTCCACGATCACCGCACTGGCCTATGACAGCAAGCGAGGCACGCTCGAAAGCCTGCAAACGGTTTCCACGCTTCCCGCCGGCCCCGTGCCCGGCAATACCACGGCCGATGTCCAAGTCCATCCCTCCGGCAAGTTCCTCTATGGATCGAACCGGGGCCACGACAGCATTGCCGCGTTCACCCTCGATCCCCAGACCGGCAAACTCACCTACGTGGAGAACGAGTCCACCCAAGGTAAGACGCCGCGGAACTTCGCCATCGACCCCTCCGGCACGTTCCTGCTTGCCGCCAACCAGGATACGAACAACGTCGTGGTTCTCCGGATTGACCCAAAGTCGGGTTCCCTGGCACCCACGACCGCAAGCGTGCAGGTACCATATCCGGTTTGCGTGAAATTCCTTCCCGGGAAACCCTGAGGGCCAAGGCACGCCACATCCGCACGCGGCTAGCTCCGCTGTCGAGGGGACCGCGCACCCGTCTTCCCTTGACGCCACCTGGCGGGTAAGATCATGCACGGTGCCGCTGAATGCTTCCCGCCGCGCACGCGGCCGGGGGCTCGGCGGCCCGGCGAAGAGGCTTCCGTCGACAGAGAAGAGGCGTGGCTCGGTCCTGCTTGCCCCAAAGCACGAGGGACGGTCCGATGCAACGCTTCGCCCGTGGCGCAGCCGCCAGCGCGTGTCTAGCCTCGCTTCCGAGATCGCGAACAGGCCTGTTCCGGACGTTCCTCGTCCATCGGCAGGCAAGGTTGCTTTCGCTCCTCATGATTCTCGGCTCTTGGTGCGCGGCGGGATGCCGCGAGTCGGAGCCCAGTTATCTGGGCCGCTCCTTGAGCTTCTGGATGGCCACGCTCGACTCCCCATCGTCGGACGCTCGCGCCCACGCGATCGAGGCCATCGCCATGATGAACCCGCCGGCGTCGCAGGTTCTTCCGGCTTTGTCCGAGAAGCTGTGGGACGAATCGCCGCCGGTGCGCGCCAACGCGGCGGCTGCCTTGGCGCTCGTGGGTCAGCATGGCAAGCAAAACGTGCCGCGTCTGATCGAGTTGCTCGACGACTCCGACGGCATGGTCCGCGCCGCGCAGCCGAAGCTTTGACGCGTATGGAGCCCGAATCGCGCGAGGCCATTCCGCGCCTAGTCACGCTGCAGGACGACCGTCACGGAGCGCTCGGTATCGCGCTGCCATAGCGCTCGAGGTCTTCCAGGCCCCTGGCCGCCGGACCACACCCGTGCTGGTCTCGCTGGTGAGCGATCCGGATACCGACACCCGCGCATCGGGCAACCGATTCGCTGCGCGAAATGGACTTCCGGCCCAAGGACGAGATTCCGATCTTCGTCCGCGCGCTGGCCGACCCCGAGTGGCGAGTGCGCATGAATGCGGCAGCCATGCTGGAACACGTGGGCCCCGAGGCGCATTCGGCGATCCCCGTGCTCAACCGTGGGCTCGACGTCGCCGAAAACGGAGCCGAATGTGTCCAGTTCTCTCGAACCCTCGCCTGCCTCGGCCCCGGTTCCCGCGTCGCGATTCCCGCCATGCAGGCGGCGCTGCGCAGGTACCGAAGCTATGAAGGCGTCTGCCTCATGCTTCGCCAGTGCATCGCGCGCGTCGAAGCCCCCCAGGGCGAAGTCCCGGCGCAAGCCGGTCAAGTCGCGTCGTCCTCTTCCCACACCGTGCGATAGCCGCCGCGCCCCTCGAAGTACTCGACAAGCCGCCGGTAGAAGGGATGCCCGGAAATGGTCGCGCTGTCCCCGATCACGATCAGCTTCCGCCGTGCGCGCGTCATGGCCACGTTCATCCGCCGCACGTCTCCCAAGAAGCCAATCTCGCCTTGGCGATTCGAGCGGACCAGGGAAATCACCACCGCCTCCTTTTCCCGCCCCTGAAACCCGTCTACGCTGTCGACCTCCAGACCGTCGGCGCCGAGCCACTCACGCAGCAATCGCACCTGGGCGGCATAGGGAGAGATCACCGCGATCTGGCCCGGCGCAACGCCCGCTTCCCGTAGCGCGTCCACTCGCCGCGCCACCAGCTCCGCTTCCTGCGGATTCAGCCGGCTCTCGCCGTCGGGCTCCGACTGCTCCTCGAAACCGGCGCCCGCCGTATCCAGAAACTCCACCGCACTCGTAGTCAGCTCACAGGGCGATACTCCGCCAAGATCGGCCAACAAGTGCTCGCGCACGGAGCTGTGGGCTTCGATTTGCCCTTCGTAGAACTCCCGCGAGGAAAAGTCCATGATCGACTCGTGCATCCGGTATTGCACGCCGAGCCGCCGCGCGATCGAGGCGCCCTGCTGGGCCGCCAAGCGCTCGAAGAGGCTCACCGCCAATCCTTCGGCCGCCGCTTGCGCTGACCACCGTGGGCGGCAATTGGCAATGGTCCCCGGCCAGCACCACGCGGTCGCACCGCGCCAGCGGAATCCAGCAGCCGGGTTCGATGCTTTGCGCCGCCTCGTCGATCACCGCCAGGTCGAAGCGACGCGTCCCCAAGAGTTCGCTGTCCAGGCCCGTGGTCGTCGCGCAGAGCACGTCGCAGCCGTCGAGAATCTGGTCCACGGTCTGCCGTTCCAGCCGCCGCGCGTCGTCCAACAGGCTTCGGGCTTCGTCGCGCGTCGCGCGCCGCGAGCCCGGCTCGGGGCGGGCCCGCGTATAGCGGTCCGCGCGGCGGAACAGCCCCAGCGCTTCCTTCACCAACTTGCGTGCCAAACGCACGTCGGGATGGTTCTCGACGAGCAAATCCAGAGTGTGGGCTCGCAGCGATTCCAGGACGCGCGCCGGATGGCCCAGGCGCACCGCGCGTTCGCCTCCCTCCAGCAATCGCTCGAGCAAATTGTCGACGGCCAGGTTGCTCGGAGCACACGCCAGAACCTTGTGCCCTTTGCGCACCGCTCGGCGTATCAGTTCCACCACCGCGGTCGTCTTGCCGGTGCCCGGTGGTCCGTGAATCAGTCCCACGTCGCGCGCCGCCAAGGCAAAGCGAACCGCGTCACGCTGCGAGCAGTTCAGCCCCGAGTTGAGCGGCTTATCGTCGTCCCATGGCCCGAACTCCGCCGCGCGGAGGCCGAGCAGTACGTCGCGCAGTTCCGCCAGGCGTTCGGCCGAGGCACGCCGCGCCCGCTCTAGCACGCCGCGTTGCCGCTCCAAAGCCACGTCGTCGCTCGAAAGGTCCAGCCGCCAGGTCCAGTCCGATCGCGTTTCGTCGGGTGGGGCCGCCAGGGCCACGCTCAACGACCTTGCACTGCGCCGGTAGACGACCCCGCGGAACGTCGCCGAGCGTGCCTCCTCCTGCGACAGAACCACCGGGGCGCCCACGTCCAGCCGCGTCCAAGGCAGCACGGCCCCGCCCCGCTTCACCAGTTCCACCAGCGAGCGCCCGCCGAGTCCCGTGTCTTCGTCGGCGATTACCAGCCCCACGAGGCTCTCTCCGCTGGCCTCGGCGGCCGCCCCCGTGAAACGAGCGGCCCGCTCCCGGGCCCGCTGGGCTTCCGCCTGGCTCTCCACGGTCAAGAGCCTCGCCAAACGCTGAAAATGGTCTTCTTCGCTCCGTGAAGTCGTCGGCGACTCGCGCAGCCAGGCGCGCACTCGTCGCTCTCCCAGACGCTGGCCGTCGAGCAGCTTCACCAGTCGCGATTCCCATCCCTGGGGCACCTCGATCGCCGCACGGCTCCCTTCGATCTCGATCCGCCCTACACGCGAGCGGTCCAACCCGCCCACCTCTTCCAGAAAAGCAAGAATCTGCGATTTGCCCGCGCGGCGCGGCACGGGTTCGATCAAGACGATGGGCATAGAACGCACGCGGCGAAGGGAGAGGAGGCGGGACAGGTTCGCGCTCCGGCGAGGCGATATTTCTCCAGCATATCCCGGAATCCGCCGCCGTCCACCCGCTTAAGCGCAAAGATGCCCCTGGCTACCTGACTAACCGTGAGGCAAACGGATAGGACCCGCCGAGTCAGGTCAAGTGACCGTGGACCGAGCACCGCTTCCGGAAAGACTCCGTCGCTCACGTTCCCGTCTTCGACTCCCGCCGCTCCTCGTGCAGCACGTCGCCCTTCACGCTGTGGTGACGCAGCACGAGCCGCGCCCGCCCCTTTTCGCGATCCGCGGTCACCGAGAGGAATCCGCCGATTACCTTCAGATAGCGGTGGTAATCCGGGAAGAAATCCTCCTGGCTCCAGCCCCCGGCATGTTGATCGCTCAAGGGGCCGCAGCAGTACTCTCGCACACCCGTCTTCGGATCCACCGACGAATACTGCCAGTGCCGATCTCCGCAGACCACCACCACGTTGTTTTGTCTTGACAGAAACTGCCGCAATTCGTCCCCCTCGTGCTGGAACGAGGCGTTGGCGTGGTTGTCGGCCTTGTTCTGCCGATCCGGGCCCACCAGCGGCGTGGGACTCACCAGCACGCGGAACGTCGCGTCGGACTCGGCCAGAGTCCGCTGGAACCACGCCTTCTGCTCGGCCCCCCAGATCGTCTTCTCCGGCCCGTCCGGCTGGCGGTTCGGGCTGCGGAAATCGCGTCCCTCCATCATCCACACCTGAAGATCCTTCCCCCACCTCACCGTTCGCCAGGTTCTGCGCCCATCGGCACCTGTTCGAGAAACACTTTCTCCCCTTGGACGAACGTGAACTCGCCCATCAACGGGTTCTTCATCGTCGGCCAACAATCGTTCTGCCACGTGTCGTGGTCATCCTTGATGAAGTAGCTTGCGACATGCCGGTGAAACTCGACCGTGGCCGGCAGGCTATACAGACGGTGCCAGTGGTGCCGCGCTTGCTCCACATTCTGCGCAATCGGCGCATCGCCGTCGTAGTACACGATGTCGCCCGTATGAACGAAGAAATCGGGTTTGAGCCGCAGCATGGCGTCGTACGACTGATACCCCCGCGTGTCGTCCCGGTCGCCATAGGCCTGACCGGTGACTACCGTGAAGGTCACGCGCGCCGGCTTGTCCGCCACGGGCGCGGTACGAAACGCCCCCTCGGTGCTCGCGCTGGCCTGGCCGGCGCCCGTCCTGCGCCCCTCAACGCGGTAACGATACTCCGTCGCCGGTTCCAGTCCCTCGAGCAGAAACTGCCGCGTGAAGTCCCGCGAGGGATCCACGGCAAGCCACGGCGTGGGCTTCTTTTCGAGATCCTTGGACTTCGCCCAGTAGACCACGCGCACCTCGCCTGCCGCGCCGGGCACCGCTCCCTCTCGCGCGTCGAGCGGCACCTGCTCGACGACCTCCGTCGCGCGCCGCCGGCTTCCTGAGTCATCCTTTTTCTTCTCGGCTTTCTTCTCGGCGCGAACCTTCTTGATTGCGGGCCAGGCGATGCCGTTTGCGTTGCGCTCGGTGTGCCGCGTCAGCCTCATCCAGACAATCGCCGAGCGCGGGCTCACTTCGCCCACCTTCACGCCACTGGCCATGCCGGGCCCCTCGGCAAACGCCAAGGGCCCCGCGCCGCAGGCAATGCAAACGAGCACCGCCGCCGCGCCCCAGTTCCGCCACGACTTCGCTCGCCCAGGGCTCCACCACTTCTCTCGTCGCGTCGCTCGATTCCCGTCCTGCATGGCATTGGCCCTCTCGATGCCCTCTCGGCGCAATGGAAAGCACGCCGGCCATGAGTCTAGGAACTTCCCCCCCAATTGACAAGCCACAGCCCCCGCGCTCTACTGACGTCAGCGCAGCCGGCGCTTGGACGTTCGTTTCGCACAAAAGGTGATCGGACATGCACACCCCACATGTTCTCCGGCGAATCCCGGCCGTCCTTGCCGTACTGACTTTCCTTGGCCCGATGCAAAGCATCGCCCAACGTCCCAATGTCCTCTGGATCACCTGCGAGGACATGAGCCCAGTGCTCGGCTGCTACGGCGACCGCTTCGCCACCACGCCTCACCTCGACCGGTTCGCCGCGCAAGGGGTCCGCTACACGCGTGCCTTCGCCGTCGGCTGCGTATGCACTCCGTCGCGTTCCTGCTTGATCACGGGGATCTACCCGGTTTCGCTGGGGTCGCAGCACCTCCGCGGCCCGATCACGCTCCCGCCGGGCGTGCGGGGATTTCCCGAGTACCTCCGCAAATCGGGTTACTACTGCACGAATAACTTCAAGGAAGACTACAACTTCACCGCCCCGCCCGGCACCTGGGACGAGTCGAGCCCCAAGGCCCATTGGCGCAATCGCCGCCCCGGCCAGCCGTTCTTCAGCGTGTTCAACATCATGTGTACGCACCAGGGGCAGATCCGGCTCCCCGACGACCAGTTCGCCAAGGTCACGGCGCGCCTTGCGCCCGTGATCGCCACGATCCGCTCCAGGTGCCGCTGCCTCCCTACTATCCCGACACGCCCCTGGTCCGCCGCGACATGGCCCGCTTTTACGACCTGGTCACGGCCATGGACCTTCAGGTCGGCGACCGGCTCCGGGAACTTGACGAAGACCGCTTGGCCGACGACACGATCGTGTTCTTCTACTCCGACCACGGCAACGGCATGCCGCGCCACAAGCGCGCCGTATACGACTCGGGGATCCTCGTGCCCCTGATCGTTCGCTTTCCGGAGAAATTCCACGCGCTCGCCCCGGCACCGGCCGGCCACACCGTCGATCGGCTGGTCAGCTTCCTCGATTTCGGCCCCACGGTCCTCAGTCTCGCCGGGTTGCCGATCCCCGAAGCGATGCAGGGCCGGGCGATGCTCGGGCCCGCCGCGAGCGACCCTCCCCCCTACCTATTCTCCTTGCGCGATCGCGTCGACGAGTGCTTCGAGATGAGTCGTGCCGTGCGCGGGCCGCGTTATAAGTACATCCGCAATTTCTTCCCCCATCGCCCTTACCTTCAACTCAGCGACTATAGCGAGCCCGCGGCCACGGTCCAGGAACTTCGCCGCCTCGACGCCGCCGGAAAGCTCGTCGGACCGCAAAAGCTCTATCTTCGGCGAACCAAACCCGCCGAAGAACTCTACGACACTCAGACCGATCCTTATGAACTGACCAACCTCGCCGAATCGCCCGAGCACCGTGCCATCCTCGAACCGATGCGATCCGCCCTCCACGACTGGATGCTCCGTGTGCGCGATACGGGTTTGATCCCCGAGGCCGAGTTGTTCCGCCGCGCCGGCCGCGATACGATTGCCCAGATGGCTCGAGACGACGGTCGATTTCCGGTCGCACGCGTCCTGGAGGCCGCGGAACTCGTCGGCCGTGCGCCCGATCCTTCCGCGCAGATCTCGCGACTTTCCGATCCCGAGCCGGCAGTGCGCTACTGGGCGGCCGTCGGCCTCTCGGCGCCCGGCGCCAATCCTCGCCGTGCTGTCGACGCGCTGCGCAAAGCACTCGGCGATCCCGTGCCTGACGTGCGCATCGCCGCGGCCGAAGCCCTCTGCGGCGCAGACGTCGCGGCCGAAGCCTTGCCGATTCTCGTCGCGGCGCTGGACCACGACGACAGCCGCGTCCGGCTCCACGCCATGGCAGTCCTCGTGGCGATCGGCCCCAAAGCCGCCCCTGCCGTCCCCGCGCTGCGCCGCTTGCTCGCCGCCCCCGATCGCGACGAGTATTCGCAGTACGCGCGCTGGGCCGCGGGCCACGTGTTCCGCGGCCTCGGGCTCGACGTGCCCGAAACCCCCGCGCCCGCGAAAACAAAGAAGCTGGCCCCCAATCGCCGCGCTGCCGTACCCAAACCTGCGCCGCTTGGCGGCAGCCCCGTGCGCAAGATCCGCGACCACGCTGCGGAGTTGACCAACGCGTGGTGATTTCCCGCCTTGATTTCAGCCTCATGAGGTCCCCGAATGAAGACTCTGCTCATCGCCTTGTTGCTGTTGGCCACAAGCGCTCAAGCCGCCGACTACAAAGCCGGCCTGGGCCGCGCGAAGATCACTCCCAAACAATCCATCTGGCTGTCGGGCTACTCCGCGCCACTAAGCCTTCCGAAGGCGTTCTCCACGACCTTTGGGCCAAGGCGCTCGTTCTGGAAGATGCCGCCGGCGGCCGCGTGGCCATCGTCTCCACCGACCTCATCGGACTGCCCCGCGAGGTCTCCGATGCGGTCGCGGCGCGCCTTGAAAAGCAATTCGGTCTCAAGCGATCGCAGCTTCTCCTGAATTCCTCCCACACCCACTCCGGACCGGTCGTCTGGCCCGGCCTGCCGTTGCTGGTCGAGCTCGATGCCGACAACGAAAAGCGCGCCCGCGAGTACTCCGCCGAACTGACCGACACGATCGTTCGCGTCGTGGCCGAGGCCGTGGCCGACCTCGCCCCGGCGCAAGTCCTGGTCGGACATGGTTCCGCCACGTTCGCCGCCAACCGCCGCCAACCGGCCTCCTCCGGAGTTCGTATCGGCGTCAACGCCAAGGGGCCGATCGACCATGACGTTCCCGTGGTCAAAATCGCTTCGCCCGACGGCAAGCTCCGCGCCGTCCTCTTCGGCTATGCCTGCCACAATACGACGCTCGGCGGCAATCTTTACCGCATCAACGGCGACTATGCGGGCTTCGCCCAAATCGAATTGGAGAAGGCCCTTCCCGGCGCCAGTGCCATGTTCGTCATCCTCTGCGGCGCCGACCAGAACCCGAATCCGCGCGGCACGGTCGAAATCGCCGCGCAGTACGGTGCGGCGCTGGCCACCGAAGTCCGCCGCGTGCTCGGCGAACCGCTGCGCACGGTCCAGGGCCCGATTCGCACCGCCTTCGAGATCACCAGACTCCCCCTGGCCCCGCACGACCGCGCCACGTTCGAGGCGGAGCTGAAGCAATCCAACGTCTATCGCCAACGCCGCGCCCGCCTGATGCTGGCCGCCTATGACCGCGGTCAGCCGATCCGCGACGTTGCCTATCCGGTCCAGGCCGTGCGCTGCGGCAACGATCTCACCCTGGTCGCCCTCGGCGGTGAAGTCGTCGTCGACTATGCGCTGCGATTGAAGCGGGAATTCCCCCGCGAAAACCTCGTGGTTGCGGGTTACTCCAACGACCTCATGTGTTACATTCCCTCCGATCGCGTTCTCAAGGAGGGAGGCTACGAGCCCGTCGACAGCATGATCTACTATGGCCAGCCCGGTCCCTTCGCTCCCGGGGTCGAGGAACTCGTGATCGCGGCCTGCCGCCGGGTGCTCGAAGCCTGCAAGTAAACCGCGCCCAAGTGCGCGGTTAGCGTTTCACCTTCGCCAGCCTCAACTGCACGATGCTGAAGGGGGCAAGATCGATCGCCATGCGTCCCTCGCGCACCGCGACCGTCGACTTCAGCGGCACGATCGCCTCGGGCGCCTCGCTGCGATTTACCGCCCAGGGAACCTCGGCCTTGAGGGTCTGCACCTCGGCTTCCGCGGCGTCCGGAAACCCATCCACCGCGATCTCCAGACGCAGGGGCCCCGTGGTCCCGCGATGGACGACGGATACCAGCAAGCTTCCGTCCCCGGCCATCGCCGCCAGCGCATCCAGAGTCTGATACGATCGACCCTTTGCGTGCGGCGCGATTTCCGGCACAACTCCCGGCGCCTTCTCGTCCGGCGACTTCAACTCCACCGCGACCGGCTTCGCCCCCGCAAACTCGGCAAACATGGTCTGCGCATAGTAGCAGGGCTGGGCATATACGCGTTCTCGCTCTTTGCGCAAACCGCCCCCGTGGTTCACCGTCGCCGAGTGCGTGACCATCGTCACCAGCGGACCCAAACGCACCGCCTCATGGTAAATGAGCGTGTCGTAGAGTGCCTCGGCCAGCGTCCGCGGCGACACCAGGTTCTCGCCGTTGAGCCGTTTCGGCTCTCCTTCGCTCGCCCCTCCTCCCAGGTGCGCGAACATCTGCAGTTCCGTCACCGCGATCCGCGGCTCTTGCACTCCGGCCGCCGCCAGATCCCGTCCCAACGCCTTCCATTTTTCCCCCAGCACCTCGGGCACGACCATGAAATCGCGGTAAACATCCAGCGGGTCGGCGCTGGCCTTCACCTGCCCGCCGATGAGCGGATGATCGGTCACGATGCCCAGGTCCGGCGCAGCGCCTCGAATCAGCGTGTCGTTCCACGCCTTGCCCCACATCACCGTGCTCCGCACGCATAGAGCTCGATGCTCGGATCCGCCGTGCGCATCGCCTCGGCAAAACGCCGGTAGCGGTCTACGTAGCCGGCCGCCGTCGTCCAGTGATACTGCCATCGGCCCCAAAGTTCGTTGCCCAGTTCCCAATGCCGCACGCCGTACGGCTCACGGTAACCGTGCTTGGTGCGGAGCCGGCCCATCGGCGTGCTGGGCGCCCCGTTGCAGTATTCCACCCACCGCGCAGCCTCCTCCGGCGTGCCGTCGCCCCCGTTGATGCAGATCATCGGCTCGCATCCCACCACGCGACAATAGGCCAGAAATTCGTCGGTGCCGAAGCGGTGCGTCTCCACGGCTCCCCACGCGTAGTTGGGCACCGTGGGCCGCGCGTCGATCGGCCCCACTCCCTCCTCCCAGTGATACCCGCTCACGAAGTTGCCTCCCGGCCATCGCAGGATCGGCAAACGCGATGCCTTGAGCAGGCGGATCACGTCGGGGTCGGCTCCGCCCACGTGGTCGGCCGGCAGGAGTTCCAATCGGCCGATCACGAGCTGCCCAGCTCCCTCCGTGGTAGGCGCCAGCCGATACGCAGCGTCGGCCGGCGCATCGGCCGGCGCGTCCAGCGTTCCCCTGAGTGTGCTCCACCTCGGCGAAAGTCCCGTCGCGCGCGCTTGTGCGGCACGGCGCCGCCGCGCCTTCCGCCGAAAGCGCCAGATCGAATTCCTTCAGATCCGGGGATCGCGCCAGAATCTCCCACGCATACCGCCGCACGCGATGCAAGGGCAGTGGGATCCACTGCGCAATCCCCTGCTGCGCGCCGTGCGTTTCGATTCGCTGCGCGCCCGCCGTGCGGCCCGGTGTCGGGACTCACCAGCACCGCGTCGGGCTTGCCCACCCGCGTCCAGAAACTGGCCATTCCCGCCTCGCGCGCCGCGACCAGGCCATCGAGCTCTCCTTGCGGCCAACCCAGCCGCCGCGCGCGCTCGCGCAACTGCCCCGCGATTCGCCCTGCCTCCCAATGAAAAGTGGCTATCCCGTCGGGCGTCGTCGTCCCGGTCGCAAACGGATAATCAGCAAAGGTCGGATTACGCAGGATCTGCGCGTCCATGCCGTGGTAAATGTTGTCTCCGAGATGCTCGCAAAACTTGCCCGTCAAGTAGCGCGGAATCGCTACCCCGCTGGCCACTTCCGTACGAACGCGCAACGTGGCCTGGCCATAGCCCGCGTGCGTCATCGCGGCCACCAGCACGATTGCCAAGCTCGCCCCTACATCCCTTGCCGCATTTCGATGAATTCGTCCCACGTTTTCACTCCTCGATTGAGGCCCGCACTGCAAATCAGCGCCGGGCGGCCAGAGAAACTCCGGATCGTGAGCCGTTTCGGCCGGAATCCGGAGTGAATCGCGGTCATGGACCGCGCCGGCATCAATACATCGTTCTCCTTGGCTCGTGCCCCTCACGTCCCCGCGCAAAGCTCTGTCTCATCCCTCCAGGAGCCCGGAAGATAGTCCATGCTCGGAGGATTGTCGATCTACGGCGTTGAGTCGCCCTATCGGGGACCTCTCCGGAACCTCGCGAACGACGCCAGTCCGGTCAGCGAGAAGATTCCCGGGCCCGGGTTGGAGAAACCTCGGCACCGGCCTTCCGCGGCCTACCACGCATGGGTCCCCCGTCGGACGCACTTCGTACCCCATGGACATGGCAACGGCAGCATCTTGCACTTGTCACCCATTTTTGCCAGTTTCACACCCCGGGAGCCACCTCCCTTTTTTTCGCGCCCTCGAACGGTATTTGAACCGACATCTCTACAATAGGAGACTTGACGGGGTTCGTTTGCGCGCTACCATTTACCAACCAACTTGTCCCAAAAAGCGGCTAGGTTTGACATCTTTCGGTGAACGCGCATTTCACGGAGGAGCGATGATGCGTGGGGATGGCTTTGCGGGTCGAACCGGATCGGCGCCGGGAGAACCGCAACTGCGTTCTCTGGCAAGCGGGGAAAAGAAGATCGCCGGGTCCCATTCGGGACCGCCCGCGGAAAGTGCGCTGCGTGATCGCGAGCAACGCATCCGCAAGGTCTTCGCGCTGGCCCCCGCAGAACCGCTGCCCGAAGTAAGCCTCGGCTCACTGCTGCGGTACTACAGCTACTTGCGCGACCGCTTTGCGATGCCGTTCGCAGCGCGTATTACGAGGATCACGGCCTCAACACGCACCAGGAGTGCATTGGCGCGTTCTCGGCCTCGTGGATCCGGTCTCCGACTGCCACGATGGCGATGGCGGACTGCTCTGCGCCGCGCGCATCGGCGAGCGCCACGTCCAGGTTCCCTTGGCCGACCTCGAAGTCCGCATGAACCATCCCAACCATCAGTGGCTCGAAGACTACTGGTATTGGTTCTGGAACTGGCGCCGACCCAACGGGCTTGACTCGCTCGCCTCCCGCCGTGCCTAGGTTCCGTTGCCGCCGCTTGATTTCCCACATGCGGCTGTTCCGCCGGATGCGATGCGAGCGTGTAGCAGCCCATAGCCCGCAGTTCAGGCAGCCCTCTGCCCGACCCCGTTCGGCCTCACGGGCGCGGACGGCTCCGACATACGCTCTTGCGCTGTTCTGCCTCGCACGACTGCGACCGCATCCCACGACCGACTGGCCGCGTAGCGGTCACCTGTGAGTGGCCGCGGGTCAAGCGGAGCGCAATCCACGGACCTGGAGCCCGCAGCGCACCACACGTTCACCGACCAACCAACCGCATGCCGTGACCAACCGATCGCATTTCATGCCCGACTGACCGCGTAGCGGTCACCTGTGAATAGCCGCAGGTGAAACGCAGCGCAACCCGCGGACCCGGAGCCCGCAGCACACCCCACGTTCACCGACCAACCAACCGCATGCCATGACCAACCGATCGCATCCCATGCCCGACTGACCGCGTAGCGGTCACCTGTGAATAGCCGCGGGTGAAGCGCAGCGCAACCCGCGGACCCGGATTCACGTACCCTGTGTGTGCCACGTAGTGGCACGACCTGTTGATCCCGCGGGTTCCGCGGTCGCCCCTGCGGGCCTCCCAGCAGCCCATAGCCCGTGGGGCAGGCAGCCCTCTGCCTGACGCCCATAGCCCCGATAGCTCCGCTCTCGCACGTGCCGGCAGGCACAGAAACCGTGAGTCCCCTGGCGTTCGCAGGCCCCGCCGCTCCTAATCCACTTCCCAACTGTCTCCCCCTTCGGTGCTTGAACTCACCCATGACGCGGGCTAAAATCGCCAATTGCCCATTCGCGCGGGGCGGGGCGATTAGTCCGAAAGGGCGGTAAAGGGCATCCTCGTGATACCAAGTCATTTTGGACGGGACAGCCGCGAGTTTGCCAAAGATAAGCCCATCACACTGATCGATGGCGACAATTTGGTCCAGATGTTCCAGAAGCACGGGCGAAAAGTACACATTGCGATGCTCCCCAAAGGGGATCCTCGCCGCGGGTTCGGAGTGGTAGCTGGCTAGCTAACGAGGCCTGGCAAGACGGAGTCGGCTTTGCGGCCGAGCCGCGCTACGCGAAAAGACGAGAGCACACGCCATGAACGAGAAAGTGAGCCCGCTCACCGAGAAGGAGCGCGCTTGGATCGCGTCTCAAATCGAGGGCGCGTCCATGTTCGTCGATGCCTTTTCACCGACGGACGCGGGCCGACCACTGACGCTACCCGCTTTGGACCGCGCATTCGCGGCGTGGCTTGGCACCGAAACCGCCGACAACCAGTTGATCAACGCAGCGATCAACTGCGTCGGCGTGGCTTTCGGCCAATTCCTCGTGGACGGCGTTGGACTCGAGTGGGTGATCGCCAGCAATAACAATCACTCTGACTTGGCGGTGTACGGCTTGCCCGGCAAGGGCGACATTCTCGTGTACGCGGCCAACTTCGTTGCCAAGCGTTGGGAGCACCGGCAGACGAACTTCCTCGAAACCTCGTACCGGCAGATTGCCGAGCAGGTCCAGACGGTCGCCCAGGTCAGTGCCGCGACGCCGTCGCGGAAGCCCTGGTGGAAGTTTTGGTGACCTCGGCAGCGTATGCTCGAACAAGGGGACGGTTCCGATCAACCGGTAGCTGACGTTTTCGACAGTCGGTGGCCAGCACCGGCACCTGGTCATCCTTCTCGTTCGACAGGAGAGCAGCATGGGCTTCGCAATCGCGTACAGAACGACTGAACCAGTGAATCACGAAGTCGCAACGCGACTAGAAGCCGCTGCGTCGGCAGCGTGCGCAGCTCGCACGTGGCTCAGCTGCGAACCGCCCATCCTCCAGTTCCACGATGGTCACCTCCTCGGCATCAGCAAACCCAACTTCATGCCCCATCCTCTCGACGTGACGTCGGCTGCAAACGAGGGCTTGCCCGATGGAGTTGTGAGCGACCTCCTTACTCTCCTCTGCAAGTGGTCGTCCGATTTCGCCGTTGATTGGGAAATCTCACACGACTATTCCAATGGACCGCTCGGCTACATCCGCAACGGCATCTGCGACGCCAAGGTGCGGACCCAATGCGAAGCATTCGGTCATCTGGCCGAAGATCTGTTTGAGAAGGGCATCGATTTGCCCGAACCCTGACGCCCACCGAACCACCGCACGCACCGGAAGCCGCGATCCAAGAGGGTTCGGATGCAACTGCGGGCACGGCCCGAGGATGTGCTAAGAACCTATCCCAGAACAGCCGCTGGAACCCTGTGCGGCCGGGAAATCACAGCACCTCCCAAGGTTCTGGGATCGGCTCTAAGTTGGGACTCTGGTCATGCCGCATGAGAATATGAACCACACTGTTCCTGACGAGCCGTTATTAGAGCCGGTCCCAGAACCGTCTGCTGCCCTGAAATCTTCCGGCCGCATAGGGCCGCTGCGGTAGTTTTCGGATAGGCTCTTAGCCAATCTGAAGGATGACGATCCGGCGCTGCACGAAAGCCAGTTTGCTGACATCGAGCATTAGCTTCTCGAAAAGGAAACCCACAGCGTGCCCCTTTCACTTGAGATCATCTGGTTCGATGACGACGCCATCTTGGTCCGCGCTCGCTCGGATAACGGACAATTTGCGGGAAGTGCCGACTGCTACGCCGCGCACAGCGTCTTCGCGGATATCGCCGCAGCCGTCCACGGCTTTCCCGTCTCCTGCGACGATCGACGTCAGTTCGCACTCGGGGCGCAAACCCCGGACTTCGGCTGCGGCGGGTTGCAGCTTCGACTCTGGTGCGTGGATTCCTCAGGACACGCGGTTGCAGACATCCGGATTCGCAGCTCGCGCAACACGAGCGTCAGTGGTCAGGAGGAAATCGCTGAGTTCTCGTTTCCTGTGGAGGCTGCCGCGATCGATGAGTTCGTCGCGACCCTTCGTGGAATGCGGGTTGCTATTGGTGCGGCCGTTACGCTGCGACAAGCGACCTAACGCCACAACCTGAACCCACTTCCATCGCCACGGCCACCACCGCCCGTTGCACGCCTCCGCTCCGCCAAGTAGCATAGGAACCACGCCGCGCGCAGGCGCATCGGAACTGACCCAGAAAGCCCCGTTTTCGATCGGGCCCGATCGCCATCGCGGTGCTTTCCCGACCCCCCATACGCTTGAGGAGCCATGCCATGCCAACCACCAATCCAGCGCCTGCCGCTGAAGTGTCCTCCGGTCACCAGGTCGCAAGCCCGCAAACGCTCCTCGGCTCGGCTCTGCGTTCGATTCGTCTCCTCGCGGGCTTCGCTTTCGCGGCGCTTACTTGCCTGCCGTGTGTCGCCGCGCAGCCTGACCCCCGCTGGGTCGTTTTCAAAGGCGGCGAGGGACCGGGCAAGGGAAAGCACGTCGTCTTCGTCACCGGCGACGAAGAGTACCGCTCCGAAGAATCGATGCCGCAGTTGGCCAAGATCCTCGCCGTCCATCACGGCTTCAAGTGCACCGTGCTCTTCGCCATCAACCCGCAGGATGGCACGATCGACCCCGTCGTCACCGACAACATCCCCGGACTGGAGGCCCTGAAGACCGCCGACCTGATGGTTCTTTTCATCCGTTTCCGCGAGTTGCCCGACGACCAGATGAAGTGCATCCTCGACTACACGAACTCCGGCGGCCGATCGTCGCCCTGCGCACCTCGACCCATCCTTTCCGCTATACCAAGCATAAGGATAGCCCCTACGCCAAGTACAGCTTCGACAACCGCGGCGATTATCCGGGCGGCTACGGCCGTCAGGTTCTCGGCGAGACCTGGATCAACCACTACGGAGTCCACCAGAAAGAGAGCACGCGCGGATTGATCGCCCCGGGCATGGAGAGTCACCCGATCGTCCGCGGCGTCAAGGACATTTGGGGCCCGTCCGACGTCTATGGCCTCACCACGCTCACGGGCGACAGCAAGCCGGTCATCCTGGGCCAGGTCCTCACCGGCATGAATCCCACGGACCCGCCCAACGCCCAGAAAGCAGCTCGTTCCCGTCGCCTGGATCAAGACGTACACCGGCAGCGAGGGCAAGGCCTCCCGAATCTTCACGACGACCATGGGCCACGCCGGCGATTTGAAGAGCGAAGGCTTCCGCCGCCTGTTGGTCAACGCTTGCTACTGGGGCTTGGGGCTGGAAGACCGAATCCCCGCCAAGGCCAAAGTCGATCTCGTCGGCCCGTATGATCCGGTGCCGATCGGCTTCGGCAAATCCCGCAAGGGGGTCAAGCCGGCCGACCTTCGGCTTCCCTGAACCGTACCGCCAATTCGATCAATTCGATGCGTCGCTCGGCATGAAGCCTTCGCGCGGCCCCGGCTTCGCGGAGGAAGTGTCGGCGGTTTCTCCCCGTTCGCGTCCCGCCGCCCCCACCGTCGACACCGGTGCTCCGGCCCGGTAGACTAGGCTACAACAGTGGGTTGGGAATGGACGGAGACGACGAAAGGACTGCCGGCATCGACGCCCTGCTGGCCGGCCTCAACGACCAGCAGCGCTTCGCCGTCCAGCACGGCCACGACCCCTTGCTCATCGTGGCCGGGGCCGGGACCGGAAAGACCGCCACCCTGGTGCATCGCGTGGTTTGGCTCATCGCCCAAGGGGCCGACCCCGCGCGCATTCTTCTGCTGACTTTCACGCGACGTGCCGCCGCCGAAATGATCCGCCGCGTCGACGCTGCCCTGCGTCAACTCGGCCCAAGCGGCCTGGGAGGCTCCTCCCCCTTCCACGCCGGCCGCATCTGGGGCGGCACCTTCCACGCCGTCGCCACCCGACTCTTGCGCCGCTACGGCAAGGCCGTCGGACTCGCACCCGACTTCACGATCCACGACCGCACCGACTCCGAGGACCTGCTCAACGTGATTCGCGGGGAGCTGGGGCTGGCCAAGACGCAAGAACGGTTTCCCAACAAGGCAGCGTGCATGGCGATCTACAGCCGCTGCGTCAACGCGCGCCAACCGCTCGACCAGGCCCTTCCCCAGCATTTCCCCTGGTGCCAGCAGTGGGCCGACGAGCTCAAACGCCTTTTCAACGCCTACGTCGACCGCAAGGAAGCCTCATCGGTCCTCGACTACGACGATCTGCTCGTCTATTGGCACTCACTGGTGGCCGAATCCTCGGCCGCCGATCGTATCCGCGGCCGATTCGACTGCATCCTCGTCGACGAATACCAGGATACCAACGTCCTCCAGGCCGAAATCCTCTACCAGCTCTCGCCGGAGGGCCGCGGCTTGACCGTGGTCGGCGACGACGCCCAGTCGATCTATTCCTTTCGCGCCGCCACCGTGCACAATATCCTCGACTTTCCCAAGCACTACCCCGGCGCGGCAATCGTTCCCCTCGAGCAGAACTATCGCAGCACCCAACCCATCCTCGACGCCGCCAACGCGGTCATCGGCCTGGCTCGCCAGCGCTATGCCAAGAAGCTGGACCCCGCGTGCCGACGGCGACAAACCGCTTCTGGTGATCTGCGAAGACGAAAACGATCAGGCCGACTACCTCATCCGCCAGATCCTCGACCGCCGCGAAGCGTCGACCCTGCTCCGCCACCAGGCAGTTCTTTTTCGCGCCTCGCACCACAGTATCCTCCTGGAAACCGAGTTGGCGCGCCGCAGCATTCCCTTTCACAAGTACGGCGGATTGAAGTTCGTCGAAGCCGCCCACGTGAAAGATCTGATGGCCTTCCTCCGCCTCGCCGAGAACCCGCGCAACGTCATTGCCGGCACGCGGATTCTCGCCCTGTTGCCCGGTATTGGACCGCGCAAGGCCCACCAGCTCATCGAGCTCCTCGCCCGCTCCGAGACGGGCTTCGAGGTCTGGCAGTCGTGGAAGCCGCCCGCCGCATCCCAGCGCCTCTGGCCCGAGTTCGTCGACTTGCTCGCCGGGTTACATCGCGCCCGCACGGATCTCCCCGGCCAGATCGAGCGCGTGCGGACCTTCTACCAGCCGATCCTCGACGTGCAGTACGACAATCCCCGCCCCCGCGCCCGCGACCTCGAACAGCTCGCCCAGATCGCCGCGCGCTACCGCGACCGCCGCACCATGCTCGCCGAAATCGCCCTGGATCCACCCGCTTCCACTCAAGACCTCGCCGGTCAACCGCAGCTCGACGACGACTACCTGGTCCTCAGCACCATCCACTCCGCCAAAGGCCTCGAGTGGGACGCCGTCTACGTGATCCACGCCTCCGACGGCAACATTCCCTCCGACATGGCCACCGGCTCCAGCGAAGAGATCGAGGAGGAGTTGCGCCTGTTCTACGTGGCACTTTCCCGCGCGAAGCGCTGGCTCACCGTCTGCTATCCCTTGCGCTACTACCACTATCCCAGCAGCTTTCACGGCGCGTATGGCTTCGCCCAGCCCACGCGATTTCTTCCCGAATCCGCCTTGCGCCACTTCCAGCGCGCAGACTTCCGCAACCCCCGACCACGAAGAGGACGACTCGGCCGAAGCCGATCGCGATCCCACCAGCCCTTCGATCCGCAATCGCACCAAGCGCTATTGGTCGTGAGCGTCATGGTAACTTTACCCCAGACCTCGGCGCGTGTGCCACTGCTTGGAAGTCGCCACGTTCTACCACTGCGATCGCCCATCACGCTCGGCCCGGCGGACGCACGGTACATCATGGTGCCTTTACCCCAGACAACGGCGCGTGTGCCACTGCTTGGAAGCCGCGGCGCTTCGCTGCGGCGGACAAGCAGTGCAGAACGTACCGTCAGACACAAGTGGATTCTGGAGCACACACGTGTGCCACCGCGTAGCCGCCGCTTCATCGCGCCGCCATCACTCAACACACTGAGCCCCGGCGGACAAGCAGTGCGACACGCCGTCCCATCGGTACCCGTTCTCAGGCTGCCCGGAAGTTGCTCATCTTTCGGCCCGATTCGGATTCCCGGAACAGGAGTTCTTGAACTGCTCTCCAGTCAACAACAGCATCAACGGATTATTCCGCCTGAAGCGTTACCGGACCGAGCAGCCCCGAGGGCACGAGGGGCGTCTTCTCGGTCAGCTTGCGGATGTTCGTGCGCGTGAGCCGCTCCCCGGCGGGCTTCGACTGGTCGCCGATGATCCGGTTCGGCCAGAAATTCACGACCTCAACCTCCAGCACATTTCCCGTCGGCCGTAGCGGGCCGACCACCTCCACCCGGAACGGCGGCGCCAGACGATCCCGAGCGATCGGCCGTTGAGCCGTACCTCGGCCAATTCCCGAATCTTCCCCAGGTCCACACACACGCGGCCCGCACCCGCTGCCTCCTTCGGCGCATCGAATTGCTTTCGATAGCTCGCCTGGCCGGAATAAAATCGAATGCCTTCCTCCTTGCGAAGCGTCCAGTCGTCGAGTTTCTCGAACCGCACGTGGGCCGGACCTCCCCAGGCAGGGTCGAACTGGACGTCCCAAGCACCGCTCAACTCCGCCAGAGTCCTCGTCGGCGGAAAGTTTTTCCCTGCTTCGATCGGTCCGGCGGCCGGCTCTCGGAAGATCACGAACCACGAACCGCATGCGGAAAATTCCAACGGAACCACGGTCCGGCCGCCTTGCTCACGGAACTCCGGCAGCCTGCGCACCCGTCCGCTCACCGCATCCCACAACTCCGGTCGTTTCCCCGCGACGCGAAAAATGCATCGCACGCTCTCGGCTCGGCGCCGCGGTTGGCCACGAAGTAGATCTCCGCCTCCCCGTCGCGGCGATGAATGTAGTCCAAGTCGGTCTCGGTGTCTCCTCCCACGACTTCGAAATCCGCGGCAACTCCGGCCTGCGCGAGCACTTCGCGCGCCGTCTTGTTCGCAGCGATAAGTCCCTTGCCCCAGAGCGCGTCGGCGATCCGCGTTACCTCCCGATCGTTCGCGTCGGCCTCGAACAACCCGCTTGCTTCGACCGGCCGGGGGCCGACGACGACTGCCCCGGCGCGTACCATCTGCTCCACCTTGCGCAACACCGCCAGCGAGATCGCACGATGCTCGGGCAGCACCAGCACGCGGTAGCTCATGCCGTCGGGTAGCACGATCCGCCCGTCCTTCACTTCGGCCCGCGTAAGGATCGCCTCCTCGGTAATCGTGTCGTAGTCGTAGCCCGGCAACACGCGGCCGGATCGCTCTTCTTAAGCTGGGCGAAATTCGGCACGTGGTCGCCGTAGTAGTAGCAGGCGTCCGCAACGAAATGCCCCCGCTGAAGAAGAAACTGGCAACGATTGATGTAGGCCAGAAACGGCGCCGATTTGGGCCACCAGGTGATATTCGGATTGAAGTGCGTGCCGGCGAAGTACTGCAAGCCGGGCGTTCCCGCCTCGGCCGGCGAACAGACCATTGCGTGCCAGACCAGCAGGTTCAATCCCTCGCAGCAGGCCTTGTCGAATGCCGGCTTGAGATTATCCCAAAGCGTCTCCTGCCAGTGCGGCCCAATCGTCGTGAATCCCTCGGCTGCAACCAGCCGTCTGCCGTACGCGTGGGCCGCCGAGGCGGGTTGTTTGACGAAGAAACGGTTCGTGTCCCCCACGCGGTGCCGCCACGACCACGCCCAGAACTCCGACATCGGCACGTCGTTGAACCCCAGGCACCGCTGGGCATCGATCGGCACCGCGTGCGGCCCTCCTGATTCCGGATGGATCTCCAGCCCGTGGCGATGCGCCCGCTCCTTGAAAATGCGATAGTGGTGATCCACCGCCAGATCGCCCAGCGTCTTGCGGAAGTCGTGCAGAAAACGGTTCGTGGCCCCGCGGCTGTCGACGATCCGACCCGCCAGCACCGGCGAGTACGACAAGAGGTCGTACCCGCGCCGTGCGCGAAATGCCTCGCGAAGCGTGGGCGTCCAGTTATAGGGTTCGATCTCCCAACTATCGGTGTGCAGATACTTGAGTACGCGCCCGGCACGATCCCGCGCATCGGCCAAAAGCGGCTCGATCACCGCGTCCCAATAGGCGTTGAAGGCGTCTGCGTCCAAGGGATCGATGGCGTAGCCGTCCCATCCCTCGCTGCACGTCGAAACGCGGCAACGGTCGCTCAGCGTGCATCCAAATCGAAGCACCTCCCACTCACCCTCGGGCACTTCCCACCGCAGCATGCCGTCTTCCCCCAAGTGCCGCGAAAGGTCGATCACCTCGCTTGCCCGCGTCGCTTCTTCGCCGGGCTGCAAAGCCGCGTCGGTCAACAGCGGCCTCGTATCCGGCGCCGAAAAGTGAAGCGTGCGGTGTCCCGCCTTCTCTTGCCAGTTCTCCACGCTCGCATGCATCGCCGACCGACCCGGCCACGAACCGTCTTTGCCCGAAAGCTCCCACTCCGCAATCTGCACGTTTCGCGGAGCCTCGGGCGACCGCGGATCATACGGATCCCCGAATGCTCAGGCGAAACACGCGCGCCGCTCGGCGCGAACGACGCCTTCGTCGCGGCCTCTTTCGCTGCACGGAATGCGTGTACCGTTCGGAACGACTTGCCGTCCATGGAGCACTCCAACACGCAGTCCCGGGGCCCGTATCCTCCGCGCGGCAAAAGCGTCAGCCGCTCGATGCTCACCGCCGCGTCGAACTCCAATTGCACCCAGGCCGGCTGCTTCGGCGAGGGGCCCTGCGCCGTTCTCCGCTCCTCCCACCCAAAACGTCGCCGGGTCGCCGTCGCTCATCGCCCCGGCCGGATGGCCCTCCTGCTCCCAACTCACCGAAACGCGCGCCTGTGGCCCCGGTCGGTCGGCCCCTTGCCTCACGCGGTAGGCCACCACGAACGTGTCGCGGTAGAAGCCCTCGCGGCTTGGCGGCCGCGGCAGTTTCCGCTCGACCTTCGCCGGGCCCGCCAGACGCGACTCCGACCAGACGATCTTCTTCGGCGCTTGCTCCGGCTTCACCATCGGACCGCCCAGGTTCCATCCGCTCTGCACGTTGAGACTCATCTCCAGCCCCAGCCGGTCGGCCTCCGCCAGTGCGTGCCGATAGAGTTCGCGCCACGCCGGCGAGAAAAAGGTCGGCCCGTGCGGCGCCCGCTCGTTGCCGTCCTGGCTCGATCCGTCCGCGTCGCAGATCAGCGCGCCGCCGAAACCCTTCGCCCGCATCTCTTCGAGATCCCGCGTAATCGCCGCCTTATCCACGCAGCCGTTCAGCCACCACCAGTACGCGCGCAGCCTCGCCTGCCGTGGTGGATTGGCGAATCCCCGAGCCAGTTCGTCCTCGGCCGCCGCGCGACGCAGCACCCCCAGAGCATCATCGCCGCCAGCGCCCACAGTCCCCACCGCCCTGCCCCGCCCGCGCGCCAGTGCCTTCCTCGCCCTTCGCCCGGCCCGCAGGGCGCTGGTCGAGACCGAGTTCCGAGCTTCGCAACGACGCGTTCATCTCGCGCTCCTACTTCTGGCGCACATCGGCCCGCAACTGCCGCAAGTAGCTTCGATACTGCTCCAGCGACACGCCGGGCGGGGTCTGGTGATCGACGCTGGGGATGAATCGCCCGCTCCGCATCAGGGGGACCAGCCGCTCGAACTCCTCGCGGATCGCCGCTTCGCCCCGGTTCATGACCATCTTGTCGAAGTGGCCGACCATGCGCAGCGTCGGGATACTGCCGGCGCAGCGCCATGCCGTCCACGCCCGCCTGCCGCTCCAGCGGCAGCACGCCGTGGATCCCCTCGCGCAGCAGCCAGGGCACCAGCCGGGTCACGTCGCCGTCGGTGTCGACGAGGATCACGGCGCCCATCTCCTGCAGCCGCGGCACGATCCGCCGGTAGTACGGCGCGATGAACTCGTCGAAATGCCGCTCGGAGATCATCGGCCCGTGGTTGTACGACATGTCCTCGGCGATCGTGGCGAACGTCGGCACGCAGACTCGCGCCACCTGGTCGAGGATCTTCAGATTGAAGTCGGTCAGGTCCTGGTTGATCGCGGTGGATCAGTTCCGGCTGGTCGTAGAAGGCGAGGCTGATCTTGGTGAAGCCCATCAGCGTGCGCGGGAACCAGAAGAAGCCCTCCAGCGTGATCCACACCACGGCCTCGCCCCGCGCCTGCCGCGCGGCCCAGGGCCGCATCGACTCGATCGCCGCGCGAGTGGTCGGGAAACAGCCGCGGCCGGACCCGCAGGTAGTCGTCCATGTTCGAGACGATCCCCTCGACGTGGTGCTGCACCGCCTCGATCGTCGGATCGGTCGTGCGAGAACCAGAACTGCTGGTAGGGATCGAGGCCGAAGTACTGGGCGATGTCGAACACCGTCTCCAGCTCGGCCGGCAGGCCCTCCGTCTTCCAGCGGGCGATGGTCTCGTCCCACCACATGGCCCATTCCCACACGCGGCAGGCGATCGACCGGCTGGAAGTTCATCACCGCGCGAAATCGTTCGACGTGGTTCATGCTTTTCACCGGTCTTCGGGTTTCCGGCGTAATCGTTCCCTGGTTGCGGGTTGCGGGCGACTGTCTCACATGTTCGCGACGAGGCGTCATCGCCATGAAAACGCTCGAGTCGTTGCGAAAACGGGACGGTCCGCCTGGGCCCTGCGGCAAGAGGCCGACCGCCACGGTCCGCCCATTCTACTCCACTCGATTGGGCCCTGCACGGCCCCTGCGCCCGCCCCCGGACAGACGCTCGACTCCCTGTACGAGCAGATACTCCGCTACAATGACCATGGCCCGCTTCCGCCAAAACCTCATCCCGAGTTGTATGCCGGGGGCTGGATCCGCGGAAGCCTGATGGAGGGTAAGTCATGTCGGACTCCCGCGACCAACCGGAAGGTAGCGACGCCTCCCAGGATCGGCAGATGCATGAGTTCCTCGAGAGGCATCGCAATCGATTTCCGCCGATCGAATTCGTGAAGCGACTGCAGCTCGCGAAGATAATCATGAACGAGATCCGGGATACTTACTCCAAGGCAATCGACGAGCGCCGCGTCCGCGTGACTCAGGATGAAATCCTTGAGGCTTACGTGCGTCTGATGGGCACCCAGGCATTGGCCGAGATGCCGCTTCGGTGCCTGCTCATGGCTCTGAGGACGCACAAAGGGCACCCGCCGCACGACGAGCCAGGCCAACCAGCAATAGACCCTCTGCTCTGGGACGATCTGTCTCCCGAGGATGTTTCTGTTCTTGAGACGATTCGGGAAGAGATACGGCAGAACCATGCCGCCGACCTCGGCCGTGATCCAACCGACCCACGCCTGGCCCCTCTCGGCCTCCTCCAACTACCGACGATCGACGAGTTCCTCCAGAAGCATCGCGGCCAGCTCTCGGCGATCGAATTCCGCTTTCGTCTGAGCAAGGTGATCGGGGAGGAAATCAGGAGCACCTTCCGCAAAGCGAAACAGGAAGGGCATTCTCGCGTCAGCCTGGACCAAATCCTTGACGCGTACGTCCGCCTGATGGGCAACCAGTCCTTAGCCGAGCCGTCGCTGCGCGGCTTGCTCATCATTCTGAAGAAGCTCGACGGGCAACTTCCGGCCGCGAAGTCAGGCGAATCCGCACTACTGCCTCTCCTCTGGGAAGATCTGCCCCTTGATGATGCTGAGCATCTTGACGAAATCCAGGAGAGAATACGGCAGAACCATGCCGCCGACCTCGGCCGTGATCCAACCGACGCACGCCTGATTGATCTCGGTCTCGGCCCGCCGGAGGGTGAACAAGGTTGGTAGCTCGGATCCTCGCTCAGCCACTTGCCCGTGCGCATCATACCAGCGGTTCAAGTTGTTTTGCTGCCCCGTGTCCGGGTCAAACGGTCGCGCGGTGTGGAGGACGAAACGGCTCCTGACACCGTTTCCCGACCCGACTACATGGCAACCCGAAGCGTGAGCGAGGCCAACCGCATGGCAAGCCTACCCGCGCCGCGTCCTGGCTCCTCTGCCTCATGGCGCGTGCTTCAACTTCCGATGGCCTTGACTCAGCGGTGATTCTGATTCTCCGCGTGTCTTCCCCCCGCGTCGAAGACCGACTGGTCTCGAATCTCCTTGGCTCTCGCCTCATTCGGATACCACACAACGCCCTGGTCAAGAACGCCGACGAACCCGGGCGACGACGCGCTGATCCGCGTGCCAGTGACAAGGACGACCTTGAGCGAGGGGATCGCCGCAAGCTTAGGCAAGCACGCATTCGTGGCGAGGGTCCATTGAATATCAAGAGCCGAGAGCCGCGGCAGTCGCGACAAGTGTCGCAGACCCGCATCGCCCACTTTGGTCCTCCCGAGCGATAAGCGAGACAGGTTTCGAAGGTTCTCGAGCGATTCCAGGCTACGATCGGAGATCGCGGTGTCTCCGACGTAGAGCACAACAAGTCGATCCAACCCGGCCAGATGCGTCATGCCTTCGTCGCCAAAGGGGGTGCCGATGATGGCGAGAATCCTCCAGTCTTCCTAGTTCTGCGAGCGCAGCGCCCCAACTTGAGATCGCTCATGACATCGCTGAGTTGAAGGTCCGTTAATCCTTTCATGCGAGCCAGGGACTCGGTGGCGCCGTCACACAGGTCACCGTTGTTCACGGTTAGCGACTGGAGTGTCGGGATGCCCGCAATGTCCTGAAGCCAATCGCCTTTCAAGCCACTTGCATCGAACTGCAGGTACGTCAGTCGGCTTAGATGTGCAATGTCGCGCAGCTGGCTCGTCGTGACGGCAGTATTCCAGAAATCCAGTTGTCTCAAGCCGCCAAGGCCTATCCCAGGGAAGTCTGCGCCGGTGTCGATGCGGCAATCCTGAAAGGTGAGCGTCTCCAGATTGCGGAAGGCTTCTAATTGCTGAAAGGCTCGACGGTCGACCTTAGCTCGGTAGAAGGAGACGCTCTCGACGGGGACAAAAAGTCGACCGCGCCGAAGCTCACGAATATCGATGCACTGATCATCAGAGATTCGGTCCAGCTCTTTGCTATAGATGACAGCGAGAGCAGTTGCGTTGTAGTCCCGCTTGAGCACGGCCGTGGCCTGTTGCTCTCGACACAGGGCTCTCCATTCCCCGGCGACCCAAGCAGGCATGCACAACGCAGTCGCCAAGGCTACGTCGATCGCCGCGCGACGATGAATACTCCGCGAGTCTCGTGCCGGCCGAAGTTCGCAGCAAGTGATAACGGCTTGCATTACCAACTTCTCCCTATTTCTTCGGGAAGTCTATTGTCCTTGGCCGCGTTTGGCGCTGGATAAGCTCCTCGAGCAACTTGTCAGCTTCCGGGCCCCTCATACCCGGGATTCGCGTCTCGCGCTTCAAACCCAATCGGATCCTCACTCAACCACTTCCCCGTGCGCGGATCATACCACCGGTTCAGGTTGTTTTGCAGCCCCATGTCGGAGTCAAACGGGCGCGCGGTGTAGAGGACGAAACGGCTCCTGACACTGTTTCCGACCCCGTTTGCCGACTCGACTACATGGCAACCCGACGCGTGAGCGAGGGCGACCGCATGGCAAGCATACCCGCGCAGCGTTCTGGCTCCTCTTGTGCCTCACGGCGCCATGATAGCCGAGTAATCGTAGCCACCCGCGCGGGGTCGATTCTTACAGAGCATCCACCTCGGGTGTGGGGATTTCTGTCAATGCACGGGCGTTGTCAGGCAGAGGACTGCCTACCTGCCATAGTCTCATCGAAGCCAACACCGGCCAGCGGCCAGTGTTTCCCGGCCGCTGTGCAGCAAGAGCACGTCGGAGCCATAGGACATGAGCCGCTGGATTGTGCCTAATTGCCCGAAGGCGTCGCGCGTGCAGGGGAATCAGTTTCTCGGAATAGCCTGGCCAAGAGGTGAACCGTTGCAGCCGAAAGTACCGCGCAGAGAACCGGCAGTCCCTGCCATAGGAAGACCCTCACGCTCGAGAAGAGACTCATTGCGACATCCTCCATACCACAGTATACCGCACACACATATGGCGTGAGTACGTATGCACTACCGGTCGATAGACTGGCTAGGAGCCACCTCTTGCTCTTCAAAGTACAAAAGCCAACGACAACCCCAAGGGCGCCGGCAACGAGCCAGTCCAGTGAAAAGTGGCAGATCAAACCCCAAAAGCTAACGATCGAATTACTGAACCCAGCCTGCCTAAGCCATTCGGCGACCGGCTGACGCCAACCGATCTGTTGCCAAAGTGGAGCGATACAAAGTGTGCCCAGAGCGGCACCCCCCACGCCGAGAACAGCCATCGCTAAGGGCATCATAAATCTTGTCAATCGCATGTTGCGCTCGCGCGAAGAGTTGCACAACGATGTATTCTAAGACGCCATGCCCAACGTAGGCACAACTCAATTGCCACTATAGCGGTAGTTCCGTGACTTCTTGCGGAGACGGAGAGTTCTGTTTCCCTACAAGCCCTGACATTCTTGCAGAAGACACAGGTCCTTGGCGGCCTTCAGTGAAATGTTCTTTGGAGGAGAAGTCAGCCCCTCAAAAATGCCCTTGGCAATTCTCTCCATCTCGTCGCAGCACGCCTGACACTCCCCCTGATCACCCTGGTTGCAGTCGCGACAAAGGTCGAACCCAAAGAGTTTGATGTTACTTAGGTCCCACGCACCTGGCAAAGCGTCCGGCATATGGGCCCCATCTGGTTTGTCCTTTTCTATCGGCGTGCAGATTACCGTGATCTTCTGTCCCGCGATTGTCGGCCTGCATATCTTGTCTCCGCGGGGGAGCTTTCGCTTGGGGTCATGTTTCCTCAGCGGGTTGTTTACCTCCGGCTTCTTCGGGGCCTTTCCGCTGGGATCGGTGTCGACGAGTGGTCGGTTATCCACATACCGAACCAGATTCCCATCCCCTGCTCCGAACCCCATCGGATCCTCGCTCAGCCACTTGCCCGTGCGCAGGATCATACCAGCGGTTGAGGTTGTTTTGTAGACCCGTATCCGTATCGAAGGAGCGAGCCGTGTAGAGGAAGAGCGAATCCACCGCCGGGTTGCTCTCGGCCGTCACGTTGCCAAAGGCATCGTACTTCAAGTGGTTGACCACCGTGGTCGTGTCGGTGCCGGGGTTGTACAGGGCCAAATCCCGCACCGTGTTCTGGTGGTCGGTCAATGCCCAAAACACGTCCTCCGCCCCCCCGTTATCCACCATCTCCTCGGCCAGGAGTTCATCCACCGCCGGACCCCAGAGATAGCGGTTGCGCAGGTCCGTTGCCGTGGCGCAATCCCAACCCACCCCCATTCGGATCGATTTCACGTGAGGCCCCATCCGCCGCCCGGGCCCCCGTGCGCACGTGACGCCGGCCGATGGGAACCAAGACGCCTATCGAAATCACTCCGGACCAGTTAGACGTCCCTCATCAGTCGTTGACCAATGCCGCAAGATCCGGCAATCCGGCAACGCCTGTTGGAGCTCGGTAACGGCTTTATCGGTGACACGCGTCTCGGTCACATTCAATTCTACTAATCGCCTACAACGTCTGAGCAGCAGTAGCCCCGCGTCCGTGACGTTGCTGCGCGACAGGTCCAGTCGTTGCAGTTGGCTCAACTCGACGAGGTGCTCGATCCCGGCATCGGTTACGCCCTTGCATGACACCAAGAGTGCCTCCAGACGGCTCAGATGCCGAAGGTGAAACAGCCCCGCGTCCGTGACGTTGCTGCGCGACAGGTTCAGTACTTGCAGTTGGCTCAACTCGGCGAGGTGCTCGATCCCGGCATCGGTTACGCCCTTGCATGACACCAAGAGTGTCTTCAAACGGCTCAGATGCCGAAGGTGAAACAGCCCCGCGTCCGTGACGTTGCTGCGCGACAGGTTCAGTACTTGCAGTTGGCTCAACTCGGCGAGGTGCTCGATCCCGGCATCGGTTACGCCCTTGCATGACACCAAGAGTGTCTCCAAACGGCTCAGATGCCGAAGGTGAAACAGCCCCGCATCGGTCACATCCGTGCCGTCCAGGCGAAGGTACGTGAGGCCCGTCAGCTTTCCCACGTGCGCCAATCCGCGGTCGGTGATCCGCGTGCTCGTCAGATCCAGTATTTCCAAATGCGGCAGTTGCGCAATTCGCAGGAGTGTCTCATCCGTAGCCGGCTTACAGTTGAGCCCCACGGCAACGACGCTGCTCGTGTAATCCACATCGATGTTCGCCCAGAGCCAGTCGGGCCCCGCCGGGTGTTCATTCTCGTTGTATCGGTCGCCCTCTCGTTGAAAGCCATAGGAATAGTAACCGCCCGCTTTCGTGATGGCCGCGATGGCTGACTTCTGAAGCCGCACAGCGTGGACCCAGAAGCCCAGCCAGACTGCAACGAGGGCCATCGTTGCCAATAACCCGCGGAGACTGTACTGGAAATAGACGCCTCTCGACGTCCAACGCTTCGGTCGGTCTACGTGGTCCATGTGCGTCTGCTCCGTACCACCAACGTTCCTTTATAGCGACACGTAACTCGTTGTCAGAGTATTTCTGCCTAATACCTCTAAACCACCGATGCGCGGCCTATACTGCCAAGTAGTCAGCTTGGCTGTGCGCGCGGCCGGCCTGAGCGCTTCTTGAATGAGCATTTCCGCGCCGATCGCGCATGCATTCAGGTCACAAGGCCGCATGCTCGCGGTGTCCGTGCTTTTTCCCTCCATCCTCACTTTGGCTTCGGTCTGAATTGTTCCCTAATCGAAGGCGCGGCCTGCATGCAGCGCCGACCCTGGCATTTGTTCTGATCGGCTACTCTCCCAGCACACTCGGATAGTTCCTTGTCACAAGCAGCGATTTTTGCCTGCCTAGCTGCCGCGTTTTTCAGTCTCTCGGCAACTCCATAGCAGTCGTCATGCGATTGACAGCACTTGTCGAGTTCATCAATCGGTGGTGGTATCTTCTCTCTCGGCTTAGCTGGCTCCTTTCCGCAATAGCACCCGTACTGCCATTCCTGCCCCCAAACGGGAGCCGGGGTCCATTTCTCTGGACACTCCCCGTCGCACGCATCCAGGCCGAGTGGGTCTGCTATAGTGAGCGCCTCATTCCCCACATACCGAACCAGGTTCCCGTCCCCCGCACTGAACCCAATCGGATCCTCGCTCAGCCACTTGCCCGTGCGCGGATCATACCACCGGTTGAGGTTGTTTTGTAGCCCCGTGTCGGTATCGAAGGTCGCGCCGTGTAGAGGAAGAGCGAATCCACCGCCGGGTTGCTCTCGGCCGTGACGTTCCCAAACGCGTCGTACTTCAAGTGATTCACGACCGTAGTCGTATCGGTGCCCGGGTTGTACTGGGCCAGGTCCCGCACCGTGTTCTGGTGGTCGGTCAGTGCCCAGAGCACGTCCTCGGCCCCGCCGTTATCCACCGTCTCCTCGGCCAGTAGCTCATCGACCGCGGTACCCCAGAGATAGCGGTTCCGCAGGTCCGTCGCCGTGGCGCTCCCCGTGCCCGTATGCACGAAGTCCAAGGCCACCTGGTTCCCGTCGTAGGCCAGCACGCGGCTGGAATCGGCCGTGCCGTCGCCATTGGAGTCCAGCACCTTCCGAGTCCAGCGGTTGGCATAGTCGTAGGAGTTATCGACGATCTTGTCGGCCGCCCCTCCGTAGGCGGCCCGGTGGGTGACTTTCACCAGCCGGTTGCGGTGGTCCCAAGTATACTCGCTAATGTCCGTATCGCCCGAGTCCAAGAGTCCATTGGCATTCGTGTCCCGGAACTTCCGCGTCCGGTTCCCCTCGGCATCGTAGAGGTACCGGTAGGTTCCGTCCGAAAGCATCCGGTTATTGGTGCCCACGGCGTATCCATTATTGGTCCGGTTGCCGTTGGCGTCGTACGTGTAAGCTTCGTCGGTCTGGTAGTTGTAGTCGGCCCCGGTGAGCTGCCCGGTGGCGTCGTTGGCATAGTCGGCCGTGCCGTCGGCGCTCGAAACAAACCGCGTCATCCGGCTGGCCGCGTCAAACGTCCAGTCGTAATCGGCAAACGTCGAAAGCCCCTTCGAGTGAGTCATCCCGGTAAGCCTGCCCGCGCGGTCCAGCACATAATCCGTCTCGGCCACAAGCTGCGTGCCGGCCAGGTTGGCATAGCGATTCAACCAGTCTCGCCGCTCTTCGGCGAAAAATCCGCCGCCCGCCGGAGCCGATCACCAAGCTCGCTGAGCGTGCCCGACGCGCCGAACTGCTCCGCCAAGGAAGATCTAAACAACTGCATCGCAGTCAATGACACAGATCCTTGCCAGTTCCTTTCGTATTCCTGCCAAGCCGGAACAAAATCTTCTTCCTGGATCTCGCGTTCGGCCACAGCCATAAGATCACACAGAATCATGCCGACAGTCAACGCAAAACCAATAAGACCGCACGACCGCGGCGCCGGGTCATGAATTCGCTTCCTCGTAACGAGGGGAACGAGCGAAGCCAGAAATCCGCAGACCTGGAAACGGCTTCCCATATCGACGCGAGCCGTGGCCGCTACGAGTACCAGAAGAGCAGAAGGATACATTGAGGCCTTCATTGCGCCGTGCATACAGCAATACAGAAACAACGATACAACGTAGATCTCTTTGAAGGGGTCGTGGCTGCCTCCGCGGCCTTTTCGAATTCTGAGGGCGTAACCTGAAAGCGCATATTCCAGGATGCCTGCTAATCGAAAGACAGCATCAGAGCAAGAGTCGCAATCTTCGGGGAAAGAATACGTCGATAGCGGCCGCAAGAGATCGGCCAACTCGACATACTTGTCGATCATGAGATCCGGATGAGCATCGCGCGTAAGCTGGTCCCCGAGGTCTTTCGGGACTCGCTGGGAGAGAAAGACGAGGTATTCTCTTTCGCTGAACGCGCCTTCCAACGGAAATAGCCTGTCATACTGCTCGTTCATAGGATTCCTCGACGGCCAGGTGGCGCGCCGTACGGACACGTATTCGGGACATCCTGCCGTTTCAAGGGACGAGTTGCTGAACGCAAACAGGACTATCGCCTTCCTTTCCTCTGCTTTGGCAGGTTTCTCAATCGTTCGTAACAATCATGAAGTGCAATTGTCACTTGTTGGATGGCGTCGATATGTTTTTGTTCCTGCTCCTCCCCATCTCCAAATCGTGGTTCCAGGACGTAATCGCACTTCTTCTCCATATACTGGATTCGCAACTGCAGTTCACGGTTAATCGCTTCGCACATCGCTATAAGCCATTCTGGGTTGTCTTCGTCTTTGTACTTCTCGCGTGCCTTATTCTTCAAATCTTCATATTTGTCGTGCAGCCCGATGCACTCCCTTTCCGCTTTCGCTTTCACCTCTGCCTTTGCCTCTGCCTTGCTGCAGGCATCAGCGATCATTCCCGGGACGTCGATGCATGCCGCCCCGACGATCATACCGATACCGATGACGTCGCCAATGATGGCTGGGCCATCGGCAGCAGCACACCCGCCGGCGAGCGGCAACACCCTGGTCATTATGTATGCGCCCAATGGGTCCGTCCCCATCATCACTCGGTTCCCCACATACCGAACCAGGTTCCCGTCCCCCGCACTGAACCCTATCGGATCCTCGCTCAGCCACTTGCCCGTGCGCACATCATACCAGCGGTTGAGGTTGTTTTGTAGACCCGTATCCGTATCGAAGGAGCGAGCCGTGTAGAGGAAGAGCGAATCCACCGCCGGGTTGCTCTCGGCCGTGACGTTGCCAAACGCATCGTATTTCAAGTGATTCACGACCGTAGTCGTATCGGTGCCCGGGTTGTACTGGGCCAGGTCCCGCACCGTGTTCTGGTGGTCGGTCAGGGCCCACAGCACGTCTTCGGCCCCGCCGTTATCCACCGTCTCCTCGGCCAGGAGTTCATCCACCGCCGGACCCCAGAGATAGCGATTGTGCACGCGAGTCCAACTACATGGCAACCCGATGCGTCAGCGAGGCCAACTACATGGTAACCCGATGCGTGAGCGAGGGAAACCGCATGGCAAGCCAACCCGCGCGCGTTCTGGCTCCTCTTGTGCCTCACGGCGCCACGATAGCCGAGCGATCGTGGCCACCCGTGCGGGTTCGATTTTTACAGAGTATCCACCTCGGGTGTGGGGATTCCCATCAACGCACGGACGTTGGCAGCCAGGGGGCTGCCTTGACCTACATGCTACCCCGCCCTAAGGTGATCACCCCTGCGTGAAAACGCCTCCGAGCGATCTGCGAGATCTCCTCTCTTTCCCAGCCCACTGGCCCTCCAACCCATCTTGAAACTGGGCCACCGCCTTGCGTAAGATCGCGGCGCATCACTCTGCGCACGCCGCGAGCGCGTCAGCCAAGGTTCCGCAGAAGCATTTCGCAAAGTCGTTACGCCGAGTCGCTGCGTGCCGTTACGCCGAGTCGTTTCGCAAGCTCCTTCACCCCCCCGTAGCACAAACAGTCAATGTGGCAAAAACACCGATCCGTTGACCAATGCCTACTGCGATCCCGCCCTTCCTCGTACCCTCGTACCCTCGTACCCTGGCCATGCACTGCGACCCCCTGAGCCGAGGTGGATAGTTTGGAAAAATCGATCCCGGTTGACCAAAAACCCCTTTTGACCCTGCATATCCCGGACAAATCCACGTGCCGACTGGAAAGCCGCAAGCCGCTTTGTTAACGTGGGAAAAATGTGGCTGCTCGAGTGCTTCTCCGAGCAGCCTTAGAACCTATCCCAGAACTGCCGCTGCGGCTCTGTGCGGCCGGAGAATCGCAGCAACTCCAAAAGTCCTGAGATCGGCTCTTAACCGTTCCCAGGCCGGCTTACAGGAAGGAGTCTCCCATGAATGGCAACGACCCGGCAAGACAGAGCCAACCGCATTCCGATTCCTGTTCGTGTTGCGGATCGCGCGGGGCAACGATTCTAGACCTCAGCCGGCGCGAATTCCTGGGCGGTGCGGCAGCACTCGGGGGCGTCGCCTGGTTTGGCGCCTCGGCGGCCGTGGCAACTCCCGGGCAAACGCCCGCTATGCACATGCGCGCCGGGGCGCGCCTCCGCGTCAAGCCCGTGCTCGTCTGGCAGATCGACCAGCGCCGCGAGATGACGAGTTGGCGGTCCTACGGGGGCCTGAAGTCACCGGCCGACGTGGACCAGGAGGCCGGCCGCATCGCCAAGGAACTCGCGCAACTGGCAACCCAGGCCGATTTCGGACTCGAACTACTGCCGCTTTCCCGCGTGGGCAGCGAGGCTGAAGCGCAACAGGCAGCCGCCGCCGAGGCCGACGTGCTCTTGGTCTATGCCTCGGGTGGGCCGCAGAAGTGGATCGAGATCCTGGCCGCGTCGAAGAAGCCGAACGTGATGTTCCTCCGCCATCGCAGCGGTCCGCTCTACCTCTGGTACGAGATCGCCCATTGGCGGTTCCTCCGCAAGAGCGACGACGCCATGGCCGAACCGAACATGTCGGTCGACGACATCGTGGTCGACGACTACGGCGACGTGCTCTGGCGCCTCCGCGCGCTTTACGGTCTGAAGAACACCCAGGGCACCAAGGTGCTGGCGATCGGCGCGACTCCAGTCGTACAGCGCCTCGGGCACGAAACTGGGGCCCGATCATGCGCGCAAGCTATGGAAGTTCGAGATCCAGATCGTGCCCTTCGACGAGATCCGCAAGCGGATCGAGGCGGCGCGGGCCGACGCCCGGCGGTCCAGGAAGCCCAGCGCCAGAGCGGCCGATCTGTTGGCCCAGCCCGGCGTCACCCTCCAGACCGACCGCAAAGCCGTGGTCAATTCCTTCCTGGCGCTGGCGGTCTTCCGCAAGCTGCTCGCCGAAAGCGGGGCGACCAACCTCGGCGTGGCCGATTGCATGGGCGGGCTGATCCCCATCCTCCAGACGCCGCCCTGCCTGGTGACCGCCATGCTCAACGACGAGGGCTACACGGCCTTCTGCCACGTGGACTTCACGCACACGCCGGCCGGCGTGCTTCTGCACCACATTTCCGGCAAGCCGTCGTTTGTGAGCAATTCGCACTTCCCGCACCACGGCCTGCTCACGCTGGCCCATTGTGCAGCCCCGCGGCGTATGAACGGCAAGGATTTCGAGCCCACCCGGATCATGACCCATTTCGAGTCGGATTTCGGGGCGGCCACCAAGGTCCAGTACACCAAGGGACAGACGATCACCACGCTCGATCCCCAACCTGCATTGCACCAAATGGTTCGGCTTGCGCGGAAAAGTCCTCGACAGCCCCGGCTACGACGCCTGCCGCTCGCAGATCGACCTGGAGATCGACGGCGACTGGCAACGGCTGCTGCGGGAAATGGAGGGCTTCCACACGCTCACCTGCTACGGCGACTACCTTCGCGAAGTGGGCTATGCAATCGGCAAGCTGGGGATCGAGTGGGTGAACGTGAGCGCGTAGGACGATTACCGGTCGCTATGCGACCGAATGCCGCTTGGCCGCATCGGCAACGGCCCGCTGCACGACCATCCCCGCTTCACCTTCGGCGTAAATCCCGCCCGTGAGAGACTACCCTTGTCCTTGCCCCGGCCGGTGCGTAGTATTCACTCGATGCGGGGTGGGGACTGTTTTGTCCTTCTTGAGCGGCGTGCGGGGCCGCCGCTCGCTTCTTTTCCGCTCGCGGCCGATTGCCCGCGTGTCGCCAAACACCAGTTGCCGGCCAGCCCGCATCGCACTGAGCCGACTCAAGATGCGACGCGGGCGACGCCCATCCCTGATTGGGAGGCCGCGCACCGTATCAGGCCATCGGCGGGCAGTGTCCAATCCACCGCCTCCCGGTTCACCATCCGGGGTGTCGAGCCAGACTTGGGGTATAGGCATCCCGCCTGCATGGGCAGCCGAAATCGAGGCGCCACAAGCGGTCCCTTGCATCTGCCCTGCTCGGCTTGCCAAGCACTACCGGACGATCGCAGCACGCCAGAAGATAAAGGCCGCCGAGGCCCAGAAATAGAGGGAAAAGGCCGCCAGCGTCCAGATCAGTCGTGCCAGCGTACCACGTTCGCGTAGGAATTGCCGCGCGGCAGGGATTGCCAGCGGCCAGGAGGGGAGAAAGCCGATCAAGAATGCCCAAGCGATCCCCAACGTCAGCCGGCGACAGAGATCGTAATAGGCCAGGCACAAAAGGAGCCAGAAGACCACCGCGAGCGAAGAAAGCCAGACGGATCGAGTTTTCCCGGGGTCGCCGCGCGTGCGGAGCGTCGCCATCAGCGCAATCTGCTGACCCATGAAAAGCGACACCGGCCAGGTCAGAACAAAGCCGTCCCAGAATCGGTTGAACAAGGGCGTGCCCCCAAAGCCCAGCACCAGGGCCACGAGCCAGAAGATGCACCAGCCTGCGCGGCCGGCAACGAGCCCCAGGGGTTTTCCTCTCGCAGCCAACCAGAACAGGGAATGTGCAAGAGCGGCGACGAGTGCCGCTACGAGGAGCACGCCCACCAGCGAGAACGCATACCACCGGCCAAGTTCTCGCGCGTCAGGGGCGTCGTAGGGATACTCTCGCTCCGCGCCGACCAGCCAACCGAGGTCAAACGCCCGGGCCTTCGGAATCTCGGAGACGGGCCGGGCCCGGCGAGTTCGTCTCGGCCCAGCCGTTCGGGATTGCCCACGTACAAGCATGCGACCGCGCGTCGGGCTCCGCAGATAAAGTCGTCCGCGGCAAAGGGCCGGGGCCGTCCAGCAGATTTCCCCTCGGAAAACCTCGGCACGCGCGAGCTCTTCGTACCGCTCGGGGTTGGCCCGAGCAGGAACAACTTCTCCCTTGTCGTTGAACAGCAGTAGCTTGCCATCGGCCGCCAGAACCGTGGCATGGCCGGGCCGATCGCTCGCCCAGCGGAATCTTGCCCGTGCGGAACTCCTGGCACTTGAACTGCCCGCGCGACGGCCGGTGGCGGTTGGTCTGGAGTTCGCGAAGGTCGAAACCATAGACATATCCTTGCACGAGCACGCTCGACGCCGTGTCGTTGGACATCTCCTTGCCGTGGCGCACCAGAGCGGCCGTCGGTCCAGCTTCGGACGTCTTGCCCGATTCGAGCCGGTAAAGGTCCGAGCCTGCGCGGAAGGGAAGCATGGTCATCAGGTACGGCTCATCGTAGAGTGGCATCGCGGCGTGCTCGTCGTAGCCCCGAGAGTACCATTGCTCCCAAAGCAGTCCGCCCGATTCGAGGTCAAACCCGGCCAGCGTGTTCTGCAGGAAGGCCACGACCTGGCGACGGCCGCGGAAGGTGATGGGCAGGGCCGAGCAATAGCTGGCCGGCTCGGTACCGGAGGCCCAGACGGTCGAGCCGTCCAGTGCGCTGAGGGCCACGACCGATGCCTCGCGCCCGCCGACGGGCAGGATTACCTTTCCGGCTTCGACCAGGGGAGAGCAAGCGTAGCCGAAATCGGTCCCTCGCCCCTTGAATTGCTCCTGGACATTGAGCGACCATACCCGTCGGCCGTCGGCTGCGCGCAGGCAGCCGACCAGTCCGTCGGGCGCGGCGAAGTAGACCCTGCCGTCGTGATAGGTGGGCGTTGCCCGGGGGCCGGGATACATCCCGCCCGGTTCGTAGGGCCAGCCGTAGCGGTACTCCCACACTTTGCGGCCAGTATCGGCCTCAAGGCAGAGCACCGACTGCTCGGTAACGGTCTGGCGTTGCGTGTAGACGCGCCCGCCCACGGCGATGACCCCCGAGTACCCGTGGCCAATCTCCTGACTCCAGAGGACCGGCGGGCCTTCGGGCGGCCAGGAGTCGGCCAGATCCGTCTCCATAGAGACCGCGCTTGCATGCGGCCCTCGCAGGTGCGGCCAGTCGGGCCCTTCGATTAGGGCCGGATCCGGCTCCGAATTCCCTGCCGTTTCGATCGGGGGCGACGGAACGAAGACGGCGCGCACGTCCACAAAATAGAGCACCGCCACCAGGGCTAAAACACCCCACGCGGCCAGACGCGGGCCGATGAGGCAAAGAACCCTCCCCAGCCTTTTCCGCAGCGGAAGTAGTCTCATCGGGGCTCAGGGGGGCCAGCGTTTCCGAAGCAGTTCGAGCCGATCCCAGAACCGTGTGCCCCTGCTCACCCTTCCAGACAACCGACCGGCGCACCGGGCCAGTGATTTCTGTCCGTGCCGCTACTTTCCGTTGCCGCCGCCGTTTCCGTTGGCGTTGCCGTCGATCAGTTCGCGCGGCAGTGGCCATCGTGCGGTAGAGATCTTCCAGTTGTCCGGCGTCGACCGAGGAGAATGCCACCCGAATGTCCCGCTCACCGTCGGCGATCACACCCACGCCGAATTTCTCCAGCAGGTGCTTGCGGTAGGTTTCCGCGTCGATGCCTTTGAGCTTCAGGCACATGAAGTATCCCGCGTTGAAGCGGTACGGTTCCCACAACCCGGCATATTCCGGAGCGCTGAGGATCTCGTGGACTTTCTTGGCCCTCGCTTCCAGGACGCTCTTCTTCTCCAATCGCTCGTCGGAGTGGGACGGCTGTGCCATGGCCTTGACGAGTATCGACTGCGCCACTTGCGAGCAATTCGACACGGCGCTGCGGATTGCCCCGGCCACCTTCTTCTCCAGGGCCCCGTAGAGGGCTTCGCTACTGAAGAAGGCCCGGCTGCTGAAGGTCAACATTCCGGTACGGAATCCCCACACAAACTCCTCCTTGGTCGGCCCATCCACCTTGACCGCCAGGATCCGTTCGTGCGCGTCGGCGAGGCGTGCAAAAAGCGACTCTTGCAGCGCTTCCTCGTCGTAGAACAGCCCGAAGTAGGCGTCGTCGCTTACCACGATCAGGTTCCGCCCCTCGTCGGCCGCTCCGCACAGAAGCGACACGATCTGGTCCGCTTCCTGCTTGGTGATCGAGTAGCCGGTGGGGTTGTTGGGGAAGTTGAGGATCAGCACCGTCTTCCAACTCCCTGCGCGCGTGGCCAGGGCCTGTCGCAAGGCCTCGAGGTTGAAACCCCCGCTGGCGCTGAAGAAGGGATATTGCGCCAATTGCGCCTGGAACCGCACGCCGTAGAGCAGCTCGTAATTCTCCCAGAACTTGTCGGGCAGGAGCACCATATCCCCCTTGTCCACGAACAAGTCTCCCACCAGCGCCAGAGCGTGCGTGACCCCCGCCGTCACGATCGGCGTCGAGAACGTCTTGCCGGCCAGGCTGGGGTTCTTCCGCAAAAGCTCCTCGCGCCACTTCTTCCTCAGGTCCGGCCTGCCGGTGGCCGGGGCATAGGTCAACGCATCGGCCGGGCTGAGATCGTGGAAGTACTGCATGATCGAGGGCAAGTGCATCGGCTTGCCATCCTCGCGCGCGATCCCGATCGTCGCGTCGTACCGCTTCGCCTTGTCCTTGGCCTCCGCGCTTTGCGCCAGGATACCCCTGGGGAAGAACAACCGCTTGCCGAGATCGGAAAGCGTCGAGTAGACGTGGGGGTTCTCCCGTTCGATCACCTCGTTGAGTTCCGCCGCCAGCGGCCGGATCTCCGTACCTGGCTTGAGCAGCGAAATCGGCGCTTTCAGCCGCAGACGCAGCGACTCCAACTGGTCCCAAAGCACCTTGGGCATCCGGGGGCCCAGGCCCTGGAAAAAGCTGGCGATCGAATCCGTCTCTTCGTACCAGTCGTCGCGGTTCACGGCGTTGAGCTTCGCCAGGTTTTCCCGCGGCAGGTCGAGCCCGGTAAGGTCCAGGCTGTCCGAGGCGGGAACGTAGCCGATCGGCGTCTTCACCGCGTCCCCTTCCCCGCGGCAGCGGTCGAGAATCCACTCGATCACTCGCAAGTTCTCGCCGAACCCGGGCCACAGGTAGTTGCCGTTTTCGTCGGTGCGGAACCAGTTCACATGGAACACCCGCGGCGGATTCGACATCCGCTTGCCCATGGCCAGCCAGTGCTCGAAGTAATCCCCCATGTGGTAGCCGCAGAAGGGAAGCATGGCCATTGGGTCGCGCCGCACCTCGCCCAGCTTTCCGAACTGGGCCGCGGTCCGCTCCGAGGCCATCGTCGCTCCCACAAATACCCCGTGGTCCCAGTCGAAGGCTTCGTAGACCAACGGGGCAAGATGGGCCCGGCGGCCGCCGAACACAATCGCCGAGATCGGCACGCCGTGATGATGCTCGGTCCGAAACGAGGCCGACGGGCACTGCGACAAGGGCGCCGTAAAGCGGCTATTGGGATGGGCCCCTACGATCGGTTGCCCACGGTCGTCCTTCATGCCCGGCTGCCAAGGCCGCCCCAGCCAGTCCAACGCCTCCTCCGGCGGCTTGGTATCCATTCCTTCCCACCATACGGTTCCGTCCTTCCCCAGCACCACGTTCGTGTAGATCGTGTTCCGGGAAACAGTCTTCAGCATGTTCGGGTTGGTCTTGGCGCTGGTCCCCGGCGCCACGCCGAAGAAGCCCGTCTCCGGATTGATCGCCCACAACCGACCGTCGGTGTCGATCCGCATCCAGGCAATGTCGTCCCCAACCGTCCAGATTCGGTATCCCTTCGTCTTGAGTCCCTCGGGCGGCACGAGCATCGCCAGGTTGGTCTTGCCGCACGCGCTGGGGAACGCCGCCGCCACATACTCGACGCGTCCTTCGGGATTCTCGACCCCCATGATCAGCATGTGCTCGGCCAGCCAGCCGTCCCGCCGACCGAGGTGGCTCGCAATCCGAAGCGCCAAACACTTCTTACCCAGAAGCACATTCCCGCCATACCCCGACCCCACACTCCAGATCGTGTTGTCTTCGGGAAAATGCAGGATCAAACGCTGCTGAATATCGAGTTCCGCCTTGCTGTGCAGGCATCGGGTGAACTCGCCGCCGGCACCCAACTGCTTGAGCACCAAGTTGCCCACCTTGGTCATGATCCGCATGTTCAGCACGACGTAGATGCTGTCGGTCAGCTCGACGCCAAGCTTGCTGAACGGCGAGCCCACGGGCCCCATCGAGAAGGGTATCACGTACATCGTCCGGCCGCGCATCGACCCCTGGAGAATTTCGCGCGAGCGCCGATAACCCTCTTCTGGCGACATCCAGTTGTTCGTCGGACCGGCGTCGTCGCGCAGGGTCGTGCAGATGAACGTCAGGTCCTCGGTCCGCGCCACGTCATTGGCCGCCGTCCGGTGATAGAAGCATCCCGGGAGTTTTCGCTGATTGAGCGAGGTCAATTCTCCGGTCGACACTGCCTCCTGCGTCAGCCGGTCTTTCTCCTCCTCCGACCCATCGATCCATACCACGCGGTCCGGCTGACACATGCGGGCCATCTCTTCGACCCACGTCTGAAGCTCTCGATGCTGATTCACGTGACTACCCAACCTTCACCTTTTGCTGGAAACGCCGCTCGCCATCTCCCCTTCTCGTTTGGCCCCGGCAGACCCACACGCAGACGGGTGCCGGATACCCATAACCTCGTTAGTATTGCAGGATTGCGCCGGCAATCAACTGGCACCACTCGAAACGGTGGTTCCTCGGCTCCGGGACATAGAGCCAAGACCTATCGAGGAGGTTCAGGGACAAACAGGCTAGGAGGTTCACTACTCCTCGCGCACCTCATTGATCAGATATTTGGCTGCTACCTCGTCCAAGCCCAATGCATCATTCTCCCCTTGAGCTATCCTCCGCAGCGTGTCCAGGTCCGACTTCCAGGCCGTGTCGCCCGGTGCCAAGAGGCACGTGCTCTCGGGCTGGTAGGAGGTCAGCAGCGCCCCGCGGCGATAGTAGTAGTGATTCTGACACGCCTCGGTTGCATAGGCATGCATGTAGGGCATTATGTCATTCGGCTTGAACCAGAGTTTCACCTCGCGCTCGGCCTCGGCATCATTGGCCGACGCGTGCACCAAATTGTCCATGCGATCCCCCACCAAGTTGCCCGTCTCGTCCTTCACCGGCACCACGGTGCCCAACGCGCGGATCGTTCCCGGCGACTTGTCCCGGGCCACGTGGGGATTGGTCGGCCCGGCAATGTCGCGCACCTTCTTCACCGCGCCGGGACCGCTGTAGACGAAGGCAATCACCCTCCGTTTGTGCGGGTCGGCGGGGTAGTGCAAGCGACCCGTGAGATACTCGATCAGCGACGGGAAGAAGAACTTTCCCTTGTGCTCGGCGTAGTGCACCTCCGCCAATTGCCGCGTCACGTGCACGATCTTTGCCCCCGCAAATCGCAGCCCCGTGTGGAACTCGGAGAACTGAGAGAGAATGTATCCGGTGAGCGAAAGTTTGAGGGCATCGGGCTTGATGAGCACCAAGGTCTGTTCGAACACGGTCGCCGCCATAGGTCGAGACTCCGTCGATAAGTTGGCCTGCTATCTTGTCTTGTGCGGTGGCGGAGTCCTCCTCCGCGACCTTGCGAATCCCCCAATTATCTCCATCCGCCTGCCGTTTGGAAGCGATCTTCTCCACGTACCATATTCTCGCAGAGAACGTCGAAGGCCCCGGTCTGCCCAATCGGCGTGTTTGTCCCCAACAGCGGCGGAGGCCGGCTGTTACGCAGGTCGGACGTGTGTTTTCCCATCCGCGTTTCGGAAAACGTGCTGGTTCTGCCGATATTTCATCGTTGTAGGGGGGGCCCGATCAAGGTGGCTCCCTGCCATGAGATCCGATTCGTTCATTTTGGGGGGTGCCTATGCCGGCTTCCCGGCACGCAAGGCTGATCCTCTGGACTCTGACGATCTTGCTCCAGGTTGCCTGGCAAGCGACGATCGCCGTGTGCGCCGAGACCGCCGATTCGCCCGCCGAGCCGTCGCTCGAACCAAGTACGTCTTCCAGCGACCGGTTTCCGCTGGAAAGCAAGCTTTTCGACCGCGTTCGCCTCTTCTCCTCCGAGGCGGCGAAACTGGCCGCGGAACACGGCCCGCAGGCCGTATCTCGCGATTGGATTCCCCGCGCACTCGTCGACGATACTTGGACCACACAGTTCCTTCCCGACTCACTGATCTACCCAGCCTACCTGGCGGGGATGAAGGAGTCGCGGTTTGCGAGCATGTGGGTGCACGAGCGCGAGGCAGGATGGATATGGGATATCACCCTGGGCGGACATGTCGGCATTCTCCGTTACGGGACCGAGGGTAATTCCGGCTTGCCGCGCCCCAATGGCTGGCAACTGGATATCGAGGGGGCGGCTTTCCCTCGTCTCGACCTGGAGCATCAGAGCGACTTGATCGCCTCCGATTTCCGCTTCGGCATTCCACTCAGCTTCGGCTACAACCGCTACCAGACCAAGTTGGCGTTCTACCATCTCAGCTCGCACCTCGGCGACGAGTATATGCTGCGTTTCCCCAACGTTGATCGCATCAACTACAGCCGCAACTCCTTTGTCTGGGGAAATGCATACTATCTCACCGACGCCCTGCGATTGTACGCCGAGACGGCATGGGCCTGTTACACCAACGGCGGCGCCAAGCCCTGGGAGTTCCAGTTCGGCGTCGACTACAGCCCTACCGAACTCACTCGCTCGTTCCGCGGAGTTCCCTTCTTCGCCGTAAACACTCATCTCCGCGAAGAAGTCGATTTCGGCGGCAACCTCGTCGTGCAAACCGGCTGGCAATGGCGAGGCCTGGCCGCCCACCTCTTGCGTTTCGGCATCCAGTACTTCAATGGCAAGAGCGAGCAGTTCGAGTTCTTCCGCGAGCACGAAGAGAAGCTCGGCCTGGCCGTCTGGTACGATTACTGAACGCCCAGGGTGACCGTTTGCGGCGCCGGTTCACCGCTGGGTCAGGCCAGCCGCGGCACCACTCCATTGACGATCGGCAACTCGGTGGCTCCCTGGAGCATGCGGGCCAGGTGCGCGGCCATCAGCTTCGGGCTGTTGCGAAAGGCGTCGATCGTGCTGCCGGCCAGGTGCGGCGCGATCGTCACGTTGTCGAGTTTCAGCAGCGGATGGTCGGGCGGCAGCGGCTCGACGTCGAACACGTCGAGCGCCGCGCCCATGATCCGCCGCTCGGCCAAGCGCCGGACCAGGGCCTGCTCGTCGACCAGCCCGCTGCGGGCCGTGTTGACCAGCACCGCGGTGGGCTTCATCAGCGCCAGTTCCCGCTCGCCGATGAGGTGATAGGTCTCGCTCGGTCAGCCGGGCGTGGATCGAGACCACGTCGGACTCCCGCATCAGCGTGGCCAGGTCGACCAGCGCGCCCCGGGCCGGGTCGCCCGGAAATACGGATCGAAGGCGATCACCCGGCTGCCGAACGCCTGCCAGGTAGCCGGCCACCAGCCGTCCCACCGCCCCGAAGCCGACCAGGCCGACCGTCTTCTCGTACAGTTCGGGAATCGCGTCGCTGTTGGGGAAACGTCGCCGCCACTCGCCGGCTTTCAGGCAGGCGTGGGCCCGGGCCAGGTTGCGGATCTCGGTCAGGATCAGCCCCATCGCGCACTCGGCCACGGCCCGGGCGTTGCGGCCCGGCGTGTTCAGCACGCGATGCCGCGCTGGGTGGCGAACGCCACGTCGACGTTCTCCGTGCCGCCGCGGAGCACGCCGATCACTTCGAGCCGCTCGGCCGCTCGATGAACCGCCGGTCCAGCGGCGTGAACTGCACCACCACGATCTCGAAGTCGGCGACGTTGTCGGTCACCTCGGCGGCAAGGTCACGGCGTCCGGGCCGCCCTGTCTCGATGGCCAGGTTGGCCTCCTGCAGGGCGACCAGCGTCGGCATGTTCCCAGCGGCGGACCTCGACCTCGACGCCCAGCCGCGCCAGCGCGGCAAACCCCTGCTCCATGAACGCCGACGGGATGTACGTGTCGCTGATGGCCAGGAGTTTCATCGGTGCCTTTTCCCAACCAGACTTCTTGGTGCACACCCGCGCGCCGGCCGCTGGCGGTCAATGTGCCAACCGCGGCGCCCGCCCCTCGGCCGACAGTTCTCGATCTTCTGCCGCACCACCGCCGGCAATCGCGCGTTGCGATCGGGCCGAAGACCTCGTGGGGCAGCGGGTCCTGCCGGTGCTGCGATCGCGGCCGCCTCGTTCCAGCCCGCGGCGCATCGCGATGCGGCAGTCGGCGTAGATGTTCAGCTTGCAGATGCCGTTGCGCACGGCTTGCTGGACCTGGTCGTCGGGCGTGCCCGAGCCGCCGTGCAGCACCAGCGGCACGGGGCTTGCCGGCGTTCAGCTCCTTGAGCCGCTCGATGTTCAGCGTCGGCAGCGACCGGTACACGCCGTGCGACGTGCCGATCGAGACGGCCAGCGCATCGACGCCGGTCTCCTCGACGAACCGGGCCACTTCGTCCGGGCTCGGTCAGCACGTTTTCCGCATGCGCGGTCGCCTCCAGGTCCATGCCGCCCACGTGGCCCAGTTCGCGCCTCGACGCTGACCCCGTGCGGATGGGCGATCTCGACCGCCGCCCGCGTCAGCCGCACGTTCTCCTCGAACGGCAGGCTCGAGCCGTCGATCATCACCGAGGTGAAGCCCAGGTCGACCGCCTTGCGGATCGTGTCCAACTCGGTCGGCGTGGTCGAGGTGGAGCACGACGGGAATCGCGTGATGGTCGGCCACGGCCTTGCACCAGCCCGGAGAAGTAGACCCAGCCGTTGCCCGCCACGTCGGGCTCCAGGCACATCAGGAACACCGGGGCGCGGCAGGCCTCGGCCGTCTCCAGGATCGCCCGGACCAACACGTCTTCGACGCAGTCGAACGCCGGCACCGCGTAGTGGTTGGCCCGGGCGTCGGCGAGGACTTCTTTGAGCGGTGACGAGCATGGATCAGCTTGTCTTCGCAAATGGTGGTACTGGCGATGGGGCACACGGACGTCATACGAGGCATCAGCAGCTTCTCTCAGGGCCAGCCTGACTCCTACCGCATCAGCATTCCGCCGGTCACGTCGACCGTCGCCCCGGTCATGTAGCTGGCCCGATCCGAGGCCAGGAAGACGACCACGTTGGCCACTTCGGCCGGCTCGGCGATGCGCCGCAGCGGAATCCGCTTCAGGTACTCGCTCTTCGTTCCTTCTCCAGGGCCTCGCGGGCCATTTCGGTGGCCATCATGCCCGGGGCCACGCCGTTGACGTGGATTCCCTGCGGGGCGACTTCGCGGGCCAGCGAGACGGTGAAGGTGACCAGCGCCGGCCTTCGAGGCCGCGTAGTGGGCGTGGCCGGTGGTCGAGCCGTGGAACGCGGCCTGCGAGGTGATGTTCACGATCCGCCCGCGCGGCCCGCGGCCAGCCAGCGGCGGACGGCCTCGCGGCAGGTCGAGGAACGGCCCGGTCAGGTTCACCGCCAGCGTGGCGTTCCACTGCTCGTCGGTCATGTCCTTGACGTAGGCCGTCGGCCAGATGCCGGCGTTGTTCACCAGGATGTCGACCGGCCCCAGCGCCTTCTCGGCGCGGTCAATCATCGTACGCACATCCGCAGTGCGGGAGACATCGCCCGGCACGGCCACGGCCTCCACGCCGTGGGCTGCCCGGATCACCTTCACCAGATCGTCGGCTTCCTCCGACAGGTCGATGCCGCCCTCCGCCGCCCGGTAGTAGTTGACCGCCACCTTCGCCCCCTCGGCGGCCAGCCCCAGGCAGATCGCGCGGCCCCAGACCCCGCGACCCGCCGGTCACCATCGCCACTCTACCGCGAAGGTCGAGATCCATAAGGTCGCTCGGCACCAGGTTCGGGAATCGAGGGACTCGCAAAGAGCGGGAAGCCAGGGCAACGCTTCTAGCCCAATTTCCCTGCGGGGACTGGAGCAACCGCAGCGTCGCCCCCCGAGGACAGTGCGCTACGGCCGGCACTCCGCGGGAAACCATAGAACTTATAGCCGACGCAGAGAGATCTTCCTAGAGGTGCGAACTTCCGCTCGCCAATCGCCGTACTACCCCGACGCCAGGGCGGCGCCAAGTCGCCGCAGCCCTTCCGCCGTGGAGACCTCTGGCCGGTAGCCGAAATCCTCCCGAGCCCGTGAAATGTCGAAGTAGTGCGAAGTGCCCAGTTGCAGGGCCAGGAACCGTGTCATGGGCGGCTCGCCGGAAAGTCGCAGGGTGCGCCAGATCGCCTCCAGCCCGGCCCCCAGAGCCCGAGCCACTCCCAACGGAATCGACTTGCACACGGGCGGCACGGAAGCCAGGGCAAGCACTTCGTTGATCCATTCCCAGCAGTTCACCGGCTCTCCCTGGCTGATGAAATAGGCGCGTCCTGCCACGCGTGCCCCCGGTTTCAGGGCTTCGGCTGCCTGGACGTGCGCAGCGGCAACGTTCTCGACATACGCAATATCGATCCGATTCGTCCCGTCCCCCACGCGTCGAAGACGTCCGCACCGGCCCCTCGCGATCAACCGCGGGATCAGGTGAGGGTCACCGGGCCCCCAAACAAGATGGGGACGCATTGCGCAGCTTCAATAGTCCACTCTCTCCGTTGGCCGCTAACACCGCCCGCTCCGCAATCGCCTTGCTGTGCGCGTAGTGGCACAGCCACCGCCGGGCATAGGGGACGGACTCATTCACCCCCAACTGATCGCGCGGCGTCGTAGGTAACGCTCGGGCTGCTCGTATACACCAACCGGCGCACTCCATGGACCCGGCATCCTTCCAGGACGTGAAGCGTTCCCACCGCGTTGATCGCGTGGTAAACGTCCCACTTCCCCCAAATCCCAGTACACGCGCCGGCGTGGAAGACCGTGTCCCGATCGCGACACGCCCGTACGACCGCCTCGCGGTCGCGAAGGTCCCCGGGCGCAATCTCGACGCCTCGAGCGAGAAGTTCCGGTGCCGTGCGGCGGCACAGCGCGGCGCACCTGATGCCCCCGGACGAGCAGTTGATCGACCAGGTAGTGTCCCACAAATCCCGTGGCCCCGGTCACCAGCGCTTTCACGCCACCCGCCTCCGCGGTCGATAACGAGAACCCGACATCGCTGACTGAAAACCTATCCCCGTGCCGCCGCGGCGGCCTTCTGCGGCCGAAAGATCGCGGCGCCGCAGAAGGTTCGGGATCGGGTCGTACCACATCTCCTTCGACCCGACCGCGGGGTTTCTCCACTCATTCAGACGTTCCGATGGCAGCACTAGGGTTTCTGGGCATCCTTCTGGACCTTACCGTCTTCCGGCTTACCGTCTTCCGGCTCGGCCTTGGCCGCTGGGGCTGCGGGCATAGTCCCCTGGGGCTTCGAATCCAAGGTGGGCGCACTTTCGAACGCCCCCTTGCCTTGCGGCGCCGGAGCCGTTGCATCGGGCTTGCCTGTTATGGGCTTGGAACCCTCGGACGCTCCCGCCTCGGGCTTGCTCGCCCCAGGCGAGCTCTCGGTCGCAGCCTTGTCCGGAAGCTGCACGAGCATCGAGATCGGGATATTGAAGAAGCCCGTCCCGGACCCCTTGAGTGCCGCGCCGGGCAGTTCCAGCAACAGCGTCTGCGCCTTGTCGACCGGCTTCTCAAACAGGAGCACCTGCTGGATGGTCTGCTCGGGCCGGATGGTCCGTGTCAGCGTCTCACCCTCGACGAAGTACCCCGTGGAGAGCGTTTGCAGGGGATACTCGTTGTTGTAGTTATCGACCAGCCGCGGTCGCACCGCTCGGTTCTCCCAGCGGAGAAAGTCGAGCTTGCGCGTCGTCGACGTATTCGTAAGTTGAAGCCGGATTACGAGCAGATCTTCCGTGTGCCGCCCCTTTCCCGTGATCCGTTTCTCCTTCTCCAAGTACAGCACGAGTCCCGGCCGCGCGATCTCCGCCGACGCGACACGAACCGAGATATCACCCACCTTCCAGGTTTCTTTGCGCATCCAACGCTTGGACCGGGCCCGACGTCTTGCCCGCCTTGGCCTTCGGGTTTGCCGCTTTGCTCGACTCCTCAGCGGATGCGCGATCCGCTTCGACAACGGCCTCGCGTGCGGCCTGCGGCAACCGCGATGAGGGCGCCGGATCCCGCAGCGTCGTGATTACGCCCAGCACCACGACGAGCACCGTCAAGGTCCCCAGCAAACCCAGGAGCACGGTGAGAAACAGCCGCTGCTGCCGCCGGCTCTTGGTCGGCACGACGGTCCGTTCGGAAATCACCGACGGAGGCGATTCGGCTTGCACCTCCTGGAGGAAGTCCAAAGGTTCGTTCCCGCGCGCGGCGGGCCGCGCCGCCCCCTTCGGCTTGGCGGGCACCGCCGAAATCTCGTTGAGGAAATCCAAGGGGCCCGAATCGCTAGTCCCCCCGCGCGCGACCTCCGCGTCAGCCGTTCGGGGCACGTCGGGCCGGCATTCCCCGCCGGACCACGCCTGTTGGGCAGTTGCCGTAGGAGTGAACAGTCCGCGCACTCGCCGCGCCTCAACCCAAGGCCCTGCCGGTGTCGTGCTCACGGGGTCGTCGGGCATCAACCGCCCGCTTTCCACGAGCGCACGGAGCTGGGCGGCCGTCAGAGGACCGATCTGCTCCCCGGCAATCCGGCAATACCACGCTTCGGCCATTGGCCCCTCAGTTTGTGAGAAAGCTAAGCGCATCCACTTCCGGGAATCGCCGCATACCGCGATTTCCGGATCCATTTGAGTCGAAGTTCCTCCCCTGGCACGATTCCAAGTCCGCACACCTCGCCCCTCTGCCAGGAGGGAAATACCGCCCCATATCCAACGCTACCACAAATCCCCTCCAACGGCAAGAAATCGCCCCTACTCCGTTCGTGCGATCGCCTTGCAGACGAGGTCCTCCAATTGGCCGAGCGCCGCCAGGTCCTTGGCGATCCGGGCATGGGCGAAGATGCGCACGCGTTTCACGTAGTCGTCGAACTGTTCTTCGGCCAGCGATCGGACCACCGGCGATGCGACCCCCAGCGGTCGGTAGCGGTCTTCCTTGAGATAGTGCACGTCGATGTGGATCTGCATCTCGCGTTCCACGGGCGGAGCGTCGAAGAGGATTTCGTGCGGGGCCACCACCCGCCCGAGCGCGGTGCTGGCAATCCCTGCAAAATGCTCCGCGCAGGCTGTCAGCCAGGGGTACGGCCGCCGCGCCAAACGCTGGTAGACCTCGCGGTGCTCGAGGAAACTGTACTGCGCCACGCGCTTGTAAAGGTGCCGCGTGGGGCCGAACAGGCCGGCAAGCAGTTCCGCCGCCGGGCTGCCTCGCGCCGCGCGGTCCAATTCGGCGATCATCGGCGCATCAGTGGTTCGGAACAGGCCATCCAGGTCCAACGCGCCGTGCAACAGGTAGAACGCCCGCTGAAGCATCGCCGTAGCCGCGCGCACTCCATGGTGCCAATAGACCTCGCTGAACATGACGTAGCGGGCAAACACCAAGAGCTCCGACGCCGTCTTCCCTTTCTCGGTAATCGCCAAACCACTCCCTTCCTCGTTGAGGCAGAGGCTGCCGATCAGCCGTGGCTGGTCGAAGTGCCGGCCATACGGCACGCCGGCGTGAAGGCTATCGCGGAAGAGGTAGTCCATCTTGTCGATGTCGATCGGGCCGGAGATCATACTCTTCAGCAGACGAAAGGTCGCGTTGCGCGGCTTGCCGCTCAACAACTCAACAACGTCCCGAGGATTGATCTTCCAATCGTGCCGCAAGACATCGCCGATCTCCCCCTCCAACAGAAAGCTGTTGGCGAAGAGCTCGTGGCTGGGGACGCTCGGCAGCCGAAGGTCTTCGATCGGATGACAGAAAGGCCAGTGCCCCAGGTCGTGCAACAAGGCGGTGGCGATGAACAGTTCTGCATCCTCCCCGCGCACCGCACGCACGAAGCGATTGTCGTGCGCCAAATGGCGGAGCATCTGCAGCGCCAGACGGTAGACCCCCAGCGAATGCTCGAATCGCGTGTGGATCGCCGCCGGATATACCAGCGACACGAGCCCCAATTGGCTCACCTTTGCCAACCGGTGGAACTCGGCCGTGTCGATGAGCTGGCGGACGCGGTCGGTCAGCGGCACGTCGAGTTCGGGCGGGATGCGGACCAACCCCCTTCCCGCATCCAACAACGCGACTTCAGGAATCTCGAGAATTGATTGCATGGCCACCCTTTCCAAACCCTGGCGCAAGTATAGAGGGAAATCGCCCGGGACGGCAGAGCCCGTAACCGGAGGTGAACGGTTGCGCACGCCCCTCCGGCCGATTCACAGATCGAGGGATTCTCTCACCGGCACCCACGGGGTAAAGTGAAAAGAGTCGACTCCACGGGCCGCCGGGAGTGGCCCACTTTTTCGGTCCCCTAGCGATCCGGCGGTCCGGAGACGACACGCCGAGAACTGTCCTCCCTTCCCGCCCCGACCCACGCACGACCGTGCCATTCATGAGCGACGAGATCAGGCCCAACACCGCAGTGGAGTGGCTCCGCAGCGCACGATTCTGGAACATTGCCCTGCGCACTGCGCACCTCGCCGCCACTGGGATCCTGCTCGGCGGCCATGCTTTTGACGTGTCGCGCGATCGCCTCCTGCCCGCCCTCGGCTGGAGCGTGGCCACGGGCGTCGCAATGGTGGGCCTGGAGAGCGGTGCACGCGGAGTTTGGCTGGTCCAAGGTCGGGGTCTTCTGACTTTGGGCAAGCTCGGCCTGCTGTGTACCATTCCTTGCTTCTGGAACCTGCGCGTGCCCATTCTCTTGGCAGTCGTAGCCTTGGCTTCCATCGGTTCTCACATGCCCGCGCGCTTCCGCTACTACTCGATCCTCCACGGCGAAGTGATCCGAGGCCGGGGTGGGCCGGGGACCTCCTCGCTTGCCCCTACGGAGGGTCAGCATCCTCAGACAAACCACAACGAAGAGACCGTAACACGGTGACGTGTCTCCGCCGTGAAGCGATGTCCGCAATGGCGACCGAGCCGAGCGGGAGTAACGACTCGCTCGCCGACGCAAAGGAATCCCGACGATGTCTCCCCCTCCCGTTTCCTATACGGCCGAAGATTTCGCCCGCAATCCGCTGATGTTCTACTACGAGGTGACGCAGGCCTGCGACCTCGTGTGCAAGCACTGCCGCGCCTCGGCCAGGGAAACCGCGGATCCCCAGGAATTGACGCCGATCCAGTCCCGGGCCCTCATTGACCAGGTCGCCTCGTTCCCTCGCAAGCCAAATCTCGTACTGACCGGCGGCGATCCTCTGAAACGCGGCGACTTGTTCGACCTCATTCGCCACGCCGTTCGTGTCGGACTCTCGGTGGCTTTGACTCCCTCGGCAACGCCTCTGGCCACTCGCCAGGCATTTCACCGCGCCAAAGAGGCAGGCGTCCAAGCCCTCGGGATCAGCCTCGATGGAGTCGACGCCGCAACCCACGATGCGTTCCGCGGCTGGGAGGGAAGCTTCGAGCGCACCCTGCGCATGCTCGAGGACGCGCTCGAGCTAGCCTTGCCGGTCCAAGTGAACACAACGATCACTCGCCGCAATTTTCACCAGATCGACGCCATCGCCGATATGCTCTCTGCGCGGGGAATCGCCATGTGGTCCGTCTTCTTCCTCGTACCCGTGGGCCGGGGCGTCGAGGAAGTCAGGATTGCGCCGGCAGAGTACGAAATCGCCTTCGAAAAGCTCTGGCACCACGCACGGCGCCAGCCCTACGCGGTCAAGACGACCGAGGCTCCTCACTACCGCCGTTACGTGCTTCAGCACGGCGGCGATCCACTGAGAGAGCCACCCCGCGGAGCCAATGGTCAGCGACGCCCGATGCATCGCGCGCCCCTCGGGGTCGGCGATGGGAAAGGCGTAATGTTCGTCAGCCACAGCGGCGAGATCTACCCGGCCGGATTCTTGCCGCTGGGCTGCGGCTGCTTTCCCGCCAACCACGTGGTCGACGTTTACCAGAATCACCCCACGTTCCGCATGCTTCGCGATCCGGATCGCTTCCAGGGGATTTGCGGCGCGTGCGAGTATCGCCGCGTTTGCGGCGGCAGCCGTGCCCGCGCTTATGCGGTTTCCGGCGACCCGCTCGGCCCCGAGCCCGACTGCGTCTACGTCCCCCAGGGCGGTGAGGTATGGTAGGAGGATAGTCTGCACTTTGCGCTGCGGTCCTCGCGCGCGATGCAGACCGCTTTCGGGCGGTACACCGTTGGTGTCATGGTACGGCGCAACCCGAAAACACTCGCCTACGGCTCGATCCTGCTTCCCAACACCTGGAGGAACTTACGGATCCACTCGGGGTGCGCCGGCCACGCCGCTGCGGTCACCAGGTTGCCGTCCACGCACGCGTTGGTGAACGTCGCATTGACTTCGCTCCAATTTGCCCCAGCGGCGATCACCTCAGCCTTGACGGCCGGATAGGCCATGCAGACCTTCCCCGCCAGCACTCCCGCAGCGGTGAGCACTTGCAGACCGTGGCAGACCGCCGCAATCGGCTTCCGCGCGTTGGCGAATTGGCGCGCAATTTCCACCACGCGCGCGTTCAATCGCAGATACTCTGGAGCCCGCCCCCCGGGAATGACCAAGGCATCGTAGTTGCCCGCGTTGACCACCTCGAAGTCTGCGGTGATGGCAAATTGGTGGCCCGGCTTCTCGCTGTATGTCTGCGCTCCGTCGAAATCGTGCACTGCAGTGCGCACGCTCTCGCCCGGCCGCTTGCCCGGACAGACGGTGTCGACCTGGTGGCCGACCATCAACAGCATCTGGTAGGGCACCATTGCCTCGTAGTCCTCGACGTAATCGCCGACCAACATCAAGATTCGCTTCGCCGCCATGGTCTCGCTCCTTGCACCAAGGACTTGCCGCTACTTCGCCAGCACCGGGAACTCCGTGATCCGCAGCCGCGTGCAGCCGTAAGGAATCAGTTCCAGCTTCGTCAACGGTTGGTCCGAAACGACGGGGCTTGTGGGGACGTCACCCGCCGAATTATCGACGAGTTTCCACTCCGGCACCGCGCGACCATTCGCGCTGAGCACGATCGGCGCCGTCTCTTGGGCGAAGGGCAGCTTGCCCGGCCGCGTCACGTGTGCCACTTGAATCGAACGTTCCGGCTGTGCGCGATCGATCGCCAGGGCGTAGTTCCACGGAGTCGTGGGCTGAATCGACCAGTCGACCGCGGGCAAGGTCGAGTGATGCCGCTTGATCGCGTCGAAACGCTCCCCAATCTTCAAGGAAAAGACCAACGGCCCGCGGTACACCGCAACGGACTGGTGGTAGCGCGATTCTACGCGCAACGGCATGGGCAGCTTCAATTCGACCACGTCCCCCGATTGCCACCGGCGATTCACGACCAGAAACTCCCCCGGCTTGGCGGAGGTGTGTTTCTCGCCGTCGATCAGCGTTGCGCCGCGGGCCCAACCGGGAATTCGCAGATGCAGGGGAAACGACACCGGACGCGCCGCGCGGATCTCAAATCGCACGCTTTCGCCGAAGGGATAGTCGGTCACCTCGCGCACCACGACCTCCGTTCCGTCGGCCACCTTGGCGCGGACCACGCTCGGCCCGTAGGCCACCGCCGCCAGTCCGTGGTCGTGCGTGGCCATCCACATGTGGGCCACGAACTTCGGCCAGCCCTGGTGCATGTTCGCCGTGCAGCAGCCGAAGTTCGGCTCCAGGCCGTAGACGTTTGAACTGTCGTTATTGCTCGACCAGTGCCGCTTGGCCACCGAAACCAACGACCTGGTTGGCCTGCTGGTCGTACTGGTGCGCCCAGTAGTCGGGCGTGCAGGCCCCGGGCTGCGCGTTGTAGGCGAGCAGCTCGAGCCGGTCGGCCAGCGCCGCCTCGCCCAGGATCGCCACCAGGTTTTCCAGCGAGAACATGCACTCCACGATTGCACACAGTTCGGTCCCCTGCGTCGGCGATTTGCCCGAGAGGTGCTCGTCGCCCGAGAACCGACCGCCCACCTGGCCGTGATACTCGTCCAGATGCGACCATCCGAGCGAAACAGCTTCCTTGTCGTGCGTGTCGCCGGACTGCTGATACCACAGACCGGGATACTTCAGCGCCATCGCCACGTTGACCACGTGCGCGGTCATGCTCGTCGGCCGATCGAGGTGCGGGTAGCCTTGCCGACGGATCGCTTCGGAAGTCCAAGGGAAGTCGGTAAAGTACTTCGACCAACGAAAACTATGGTCGTGGATCGAACGCGCCGTCGCCAGCACTCCGGCATCGCCGGTCCGCCGGTAGAGCCAGTAGGCGGACACTGCATTCTCCATCGCCCGCACGCCGCGCCAGTCTTTGTCGGGCCAATCGGGCGGGGCGTTCTGAAGGAAGCGAAAGTAACCCTTCACCACCTCCAGCGCCCGCGCGTCGCCGGTGGCTTCGTGGTACTGCGTCAGCACCTTCAGGGCTACCGCCAGGGGCCAGCGGTCCTTGTTCTTCGCCGGGCCGAACCAGCCGTTCGGTTGTGCGCTGGCCAGGATGGCCTCGATCCAGGGCTTCACCTTCTCGATCAGCCGAGGATCGTCGAGCAGGTAGGCCAGCGGCACCAGCCCGTCCAGGTAGTACGGCCCGCGCTCCCATGCCTCTCCCTTGCCGCCCTTCCATCCGGAATCCACGAGCGACGGCCAGAACTCGTCGAGATGTCCGGTGAGTCCGTTGGCCTGGATCGTCAACTGGTCCTTGAGCCAGCCGTCGGGCTTGACCGTACCCAACGGCAGTGGCACGAAGCGAGTCGCCTGCAACGGCGGACGATTTACCGGATAGTGCTTGTTCATCTCTTCAGCCACTGCGAGCGAAGCCAAATTGACCGCCAGGCCAAACATCATGGCTAGCGGTGTTAGAGCCGACCTCAGAAGCTTTGGCGATGCTGCGGTTTTCCGGCCGCACAGGGCCGCTGCAATCGTTTTCGGATGGGCTCTGAGCGTCATCTCCACGAGCGGATCTCCTTACGGGAATCGCAGGGCACGAGGTCTGAAGGTTCACCCACTTTACGCTGAGTCATGGTAGCTTCTCGCACCCGCCGAAACAATGTCCGCGTGTGCCATGCATGTCCGCCCACTGTCCGTCCGGCGCGAAATCATTTCACGCGATCGGCCGCGTCCGGGGCGACGAAACAAACCTAATGGATCGACACCTGCCGTTGGATAGCCGGTTCCTGCCCAGCGTGGAGCGTCTGTTCGATTCCGCCACAAACCCTGCCGGTTCGGACGGGATGTCCAAGACGGGCCGATCGCCGAATTCTCCTGAGAGCTTTCTTGAAGGAACTCGGCCCGCCGGTCCGCCTCCGACTCCAAACCCACGGCAGCGGACTGCCGGATACGTCGGTCGCCCCACGGAGCGTACGACTACCCAGCGCCATGCGCGGTCCGGTCCGCGTAGCTCGCCCCCGTGTACCGGGGGCAATAAAAAGGAAAGTCCGACCTACCCTTTTTCCGAACTCCCCACCCACTCTCGCCGTAATACACGTCAACGGACAGCGGTGTACCAAGTGACATACTGCGCAAAGACAACACCTTGGGGGGGTGCGATGCTGCGAGATGCGCGTCACGAGCTTCTCTCCGCAAACCTGGCGGGCCGGCTCGTCTGGCGCCTTGCCGCGCTTGTGATCGTCGCCTGCGGCGATCCTCGGTCGATCGTAGCCGCGGAGCCCGTCGGCCGGCTGGAGTGCCCTTTCCTGGTCACACAGATTCCGGTGGGATCGGCGATCGAGATTCCAGGAGCCGATGCAAGAACCGCGGCCGCTGCCTCCAGTGGCCGAGAAGCCGCCGTGCCGCAGACCGTTCTGGACCCGGCTCCGGCGTCCCAATGTGGTGCAATGCTCCGCGCCCCTTGGGGGCTGGGCGCTCGCATTGTCCTCGGCCTTCCCAATGGCACGGCGCGCGTACTCTCGCGCGGATTCCATAGCGCCGCCGACCCCGAGGTTTCCTACGACGGAAAACGCCTTCTTTTCGCCGCCAAACGCGGGGCCGACGATCCCTGGAATATCTACGAAATGGGGATCGACGGTTCGGGGTTGAGGCAAATCACACGCAATCTGGGCGACTGCCGACAGCCTGGTTATCAGTTAAGCCAGTACGTGATCACCGAGGAACAACCCTGGCACCAGATCACCTTCGTCCGCCTCGATCACCGAGCGGTGAATGAAGCCGGCGGCGACGGCGTAAGCAGCCTCTACACCTGCAAGCTCGACGGATCCTCCGCGCGCCGTCTTACCTTCAACCTCTCCAGCGACTTCGATCCGGCCATCATGTGGGACGGCCGGTTGGTCTACGCCAGTTGGCGCCGGTTCAGTCTCGAGCATGGCCCGATGGGCGCGTGGGCCTCTTCGAGATCAACACGGACGGCAGCGACTACGCGGCCTTCTGTCTCGCGGCGGGCAAGCGCGTCAAGCACATGCCCTGCACCACCTCCACGGGACTGGCTGTATTCGTCGAGAACGACCAGGTCCCCTGGGACGGCGCGGGCCAGCTTGGCTCCGTGCTGCTGCGTCGGCCGCTGCACACCTATCGACCGATCACCGCGCCGGCCGACGGGCTCTTCCTCACCCCTTCGCCCCTGCCAGACGGCCGGGTGTTGGTCTCGCGGCGCCCCACTGATGGAAGCGGTAATCATGCCGTCTACCGCATGGACCTGGCAACCAAGCAGGTGGAGCTGATCTACGATGACCCTCGGCATCATGACGTGCAGGCCAAAGCCGTGGTCGCCCGCCCCGAGCCCGACGGCCGCTCCAGCGTTATCGACGACGCGGACCCTAAGGCGATTCTCTACTGCCTCGATGTTTACACTTCGGACTTGAAAGACCGCGCCTGGATGCCGCGCGGTGCGGTCAAGAAAGTGAGAATTATCGAGGGATTGCCACGCCAGGCAGACTTGCCGACCGCATCCCCCTTGGCACTGCAGCGCGTGCTCGCCGAGGTCCCGCTTCAAAACGAGTCGGCGCGCACGGACGAAGACCCCGCCACTCCGCACGGCTCGTTCTCCGTCGAAGTGCCGTCCAATACTCCTCTTCAGATCCAACTGCTCGATGAGAAAGGCCTGGCCCTGCGAAGCTGCGGATGGATCTGGGCCCGGCGCACCAGGCCCAAGGGTGCATCGGCTGCCACGAAGACGGCGAGTTGACCCCCGAGAACTGGCAGCCCGCCGCGCTGTGGGAAAAGGCGGTCGCCGCTTCCCCGCCGGTTCCCCAGCGATCGGTGGTCGATTTCCGCCGCGATGTGATGCCGATCGTCGCCAAGTACTGTGCTGCCTGCCACGATGAACGCACCAGCGCGCCGAACCTTGCGCCCGCGATCGTGCGGGCGAAGGCGGCGACGCGGCGGCGCAACACGTCTATAACGCCCTGCTCGTTCGCAACCCGTCGGCGGAAAACGGCGGCGACTACAAGTACGTTCACCCGGGTAAGGCACGGACCAGTCCCCTGGTCTGGCACCTTCTCGGCCGCAACACCGCCTATCCTTGGGATGGGGCCGCCGCGGGTCCACCAGCGAAGCTGATCCCCTCTGGCTCCCAGCCCGCGATTCCGGACGAACAGAAGCAAGTCATCATCCAGTGGATCGACCTTGGGGCCGCTTGGGATCGCCCCGCCGTATCCCACGACAACCTAGCGCCGGGCGGCGACGCGCCGAAGGCGGGAAGGTAGAGCAATGCGACAAAGCTGGTTGGCACCCGCGATCTTCCTCGCGCTGGCCGTAGCGATCCGGGCGGCGGAGCCGGTCCTGCCGGTCTTCACCGACGTCACTGAGCCGGCGGGGATCCAATTCAAGCACAGCTTCGGCGACCTGGAAATGGACAACATCGTCGAAGGCACCGGCGGCGGCGCCGTCGTCTTCGACTACGACAACGACGGCTGGCTCGACATCTACCTGGTCAACGGCCGCTGGCAACCGGACGTCAGCGACAACCGCGGCCGCAATCTGCGCGGCAAGCTCCGCAACAAGCTCTACCACAACAACCACGACGGCACGTTCACCGACGTGACCGAGAAGGCCGGCGTCGCCGGCAAGCACTATGGCTGCGGCTGCTCGGCCGCCGACTACGACGGCGACGGCAATCTGCGACCTCTACGTGTCTGCAACTACGGGGCCGACGAACTTTACCACAACAACGGCGACGGCACCTTCACCGACGTCACCGAGGAGGTCGGGCCTGGCCGATCCCCGCTGGAGCCTCGCGGCCGTCTGGTTCGACTACAACGGCGACGGCGAGCTCGACGTCTACGTCGTCAACTACCTCGAGTACGACACCGGCAAAGACTTCCGCTTTCTACACAGCCGCCGGTTTCCCCGGCCCCTTGAGCTACCACGGCCAGCCCGACGCCCTCTACCGCAACAACGGCGACGGCACCTTCACCGACGTGACCAAGGAGGCCGGACTCTGGAACCCCGAGGGCCGCGGCATGAGCGTCACCGTCGCCGACTTCGACAACGACGGCCAGCTCGACATCTACGTGACCAACGACGCCATGGCCAACTACTATTTCCGCAACCTCGGCAACGGCAAGTTCGTCGAAGAGGCCCTCGCTCCGCGGAATGGCCTTCGGCGAAGGAGGGCAGGGCGTCTCCTCGATGGGGCCCGACGTCGGCGACGTCGATCGCGACGGCCGGCTCGACCTCTACATTCCCGACATGGACTACGGCTGCCTTCTCTTGAACCGGAGACAGTTCTTCGAGGACCGCACCACGCCGGTCGGGCTGGCGCGTGATCTGCGGCCAGTACACCGGCTGGGGCGGCCTGCTTCTCGACTACGACAACGACGGCTACCTCGACTGTCTACGTCGCCAACGGCGACGCCCACCACGAGTACGCCGAGGAAGCCGTGCTCGTCCGCAACGACGGCAAGGCCGGCGGGCAAGTTCGTCGACGTGGCCAAGCAGTCGGGGTACTATTTCCGCGAAAAGTACGTCGGCCGCGGAGCGACCTGCGGCGATTTCGACAACGACGGCGACCTCGACGTGCTGCGTGACCAACCTCAACGCGCCGGCCAAGCTGCTGCGCAACGACGGCGGCAATCGCGAACCACTGGCTGACCGTCGACGCCAAGCTGCCCAACGGCAAGTCCGACGCCATCGGGGCCCGCGTCACGCGTGACCACCGGATCGCCTGCACCCAGATCCAGGACGTGATCCCGGTCCGCGGCTACCTGTCGCAGGCCGACCCGCGCCCGCACTTCGGACTGGGCAAGGCCGCGAAGGCCGACCGCGTCGAGATCCGCTGGCCCGACGGCCGCAAGACCGAATTGCAGAACGTGGCCGCCGACCAGATCCTCACGGTCGTCGAGCCCGCCCCATAATCGGAGTCCAGGCGATGCGATCCCGGATGATCCTCGGCGCAATGCTGGCCGGCTCGGCGATTTTCCTCGGCGTTCGGGCTGCGTCATCCCTCGCGGCAGGCGAGCAGAAACAGGCCGTCTACGTCGGCGTTCGACGTCTGTGCCACCGTGCCACGACGGCAAGCACATGGGCGACCAGTTCACGCCGCTGGTACCTGTCCGAAGCACGCCAAGGCCTACACCAGTCCTGGCCACAGCCCGAGGCCAGGCAAATCGCCAGTTCAGCGGCATTCCCATGGAACCGCAGAAATCGGCGATGTGCCTGGGCTGCCACGCCACCGCGGCCGAGGCCGAGGAATGGGAAAAGGACCCTACGTTCTTCCTCCGCGACGGCGTGCAGTGCGAGAAGTGCCACGGCCCGGGCAGCGAGTACATCGACGGCCAAGCGTGGCCGGCAAACCCTCGGTCGGCGCACGAGGCGCGGACTGAAGATGCCGACGCAGCGACGACTGCCTGAAGTGCCACAAGGAAAAAGGCTCGCACACGCGCGTGCTCAAGAGGCCGGCCGTTCGACCTCGCCAAGGCCTTGCAGGCGATCGCCCACCCCACCCCCGAAGAACTCGGCAAGCCCCTGGCACTTCAAATCCCGGAGCCGAAGCAGGATCCCAACGCCAAGGGCAAGTACACCGGCGTGACCGCCTGCGCCGAGTGCCACCGCGGACCCGACATGGGTTACCAGTTCAGCACGCTGGCGAACCAGCAAGCACGCCGAGGCCTACGCCGTCTCTGGGCACCCCCGCGGGTCTGCGGATCGCCGCAGCAAATGGGGGTTTCCGACGACCCGCAGCACCAGTCCTGCTTGCCTCAAGTGCCACGCCACGGCCTACCATGCTCCGGCCGGCGGACAGGTCGAGTCGTATTCGGTCCACGAGGGCGTCAGCTGCGAGGCGTGCCACGGGCCGGCAGCGAACTACGTCGCCTCCGGAGACCGCCGATGCAGGACGGGCGAAGTGCTCTGGCCGCCGGGCTCAAGAAGACCACGCCCGAAACCTGCCTGACGTGCCACGAGAAGGCCCACGGCAAACCCGTTCGACTACGAAGAGGCCCTCAAGGCCATCGCCCATCCCGACCGAGCGCGTGAAGTTCCCGCCGAACCGCCGCGCTACAAGACGCCGCTCAATCTCGTGGCTTCGCCCCGGCGGCCGCGAACTCTACGTGACCTGCGAAGCCGTCGTACTCCGTGATCGTGATCGACACCGCCACGCGCCGGAAAGTGGCCGAGATTCCCGTCGGCGGCCAGCCGCAGGATGTGACCTTCCGCCCCGACGGCCGACGGGCGTACGTCAGCAACCGGCTCGACGACTCCGTCTCGGTCATCGACGCCGCCGCGCGCAAGGTCATCGCCACCATCCCGGTCGGCGACGAACCGCACGGCATGCTGACCGACCGCCCGGGCAAGACCCTCTACGTGCTCAACACCTCGTCCGACGACATCTCGGTGATCGACGCCACGACTCTCAAGGAGGTCAAGCGGCTGTCGCGCCAGCCGCAGCCCCTGGTCGCTGGCCCTCTCGCCCGACGGCGCGCGATCTGGCCGTGACCAACAGCCTCTCGCGCTTCGTGCCCTTCCGCACGCCGTCGGTGTCCGAGGTCACGGTGATCGACACCCAGCGCGCGGTCGTCGACGACCGCGATCGCCGCTGCCGGCGACGAACCTGCTGCAGGGCGTCGCCTGGCATCCCAGCGGCGAGTACGCCCTGGTGACGCTGCTCCGCACCAAGAACCTCGTGCCCATGACGCGCATGCTCCAGGGCTGGACGATCACCAACGGCCTGGGCATCCTCTGGGCCGACGGCCGCGTGGACCAGGTGCTGCTGGACGAGCCCGGCCTCTCCTTCCCCGACCCGACCGACGTCGCCATCACGCCGGACGGCCGCTACGCCCTGGTCACCAGTTCGGGCACGCGACCGCGTGGCGGTGGTCGACCTGGCCGAAGCTGATCGCAATGCTCCAACAAGCCGATCCCTACGAGCGCCAGCACGTCATCCCCAACCACCTGGGCAAGGCGACCGAGTTCGTCGTCGCGCACATCCCCACGAAGAACTGCCCCCGGGGCATAACCGTCGATCCCGACGGCAAGTACGGCCTACGTGGCCAGCTCGCTGGACGACTCCGTCAGCGTGATCGACCTGGCCGCATGCAAGGCGGTCGATCGGATCGACCTCGGCGGCCCGACGGAGATCACCAAGATCCGCTACGGCGAGCGGCTCTTCCACAGCGCCAACGTCACTTTCCGCCGCCAGTTCTCCTGCCACTCCTGCCATCCCGACGGCCACATCGACGGGCTGACCTACGACATCGAGGCCGACGGCATCGGCAACGATCCCGGTCGACAACCGCACGCTCCGCGGCATCCTCGACACGGCGCCGTTCAAGTGGTCGGGCATCAATCCCAGCCTCAGTCGGCAGTGCGGGGCCCGCGGCTCGCGGTGTTCTTCACCCGCATGCAGCCGTTCACGCCCGAGCAGCTCGACGCCGTCGATACGTACATCTGCACGATCCCGCGCCCGCCGAACCGCTACCGGCCCGTCGGCGCCCCGCTCACCGACGCCCAGCGCCGCGGCAAGGCGATGTTCGAGCGGACCCAGAACCAACGACGGCCGCGAGATCCCCAAGCAACAGCGGTGCACCACTTGCCATTTCCCGCCGCTCTACACCGACCGCAACCTGCACGACGTCGGCACGCAGTACCGACTGGACACGCACAGCAAGTTCGACGCGCCGCACCTGAACAACATCTACGACTCGGCGCCGTACCTGCACAACGGGATCGCCGAGACGCTGGAGGAGATCTGGACCCAGTACAATCCCTACGACACCCACGGCGTGACCAACGACATGACCAAGGACCAGCTCAACGATCTGATCGAGTACCTGAAGACCCTCTAATCGTCATCTTGATCTTCACTTGAAAGGGAGCCAGGCATGCGAACTCATCTCTTTATGCGTGCCGCTGGTTCTGCTGGCCCTTGCGAACGACGCCGGTCACATCGGCTCGGACAGCCGAACCTGCCGCCTCCTCCACCGCGGCGTCGGTGCCGGCGGCCGCCCTGCCCTACGTCTACACCAAATGGAAGCACTTCACGGTCAAGGACGGCCTGCCCAACGACCACATCTTCGCCGTCAAGGCCGACGGCCCCAGGGTCTGGATCGGCACCGAAGACGGGCTGGCCTGCCTCGACAAGCGAACCGGCAAGATCCGCAGCTGGAAGCAAGGACGCCGACAGAACGGCCGCGACGGCCCGAGGTCCTGCCCTGGAAGGTCGTCACCGCCATCGACGTCGACCCGAAGACCGGCGACGTCTGGCTGGGACTGTTCGGCGGCGGCCTCGCCCGCTTCAGCGGCGGCCGCTTCGACCACTTCCACCAGCTCAACAGCGGCCTGGTCAACGACGTGGTCTACGGCATGGCCATCGAGGACGACAACATCTGGGCCGCCACCACCGCCGGCGCCAGCCGCTACAACGTCAAGACCGGCGAGTGGACGCATCTTCACCGAGAAGAACGCCCCCATGGAGGAAATCTGGAACTACGGCGTCGCCTACGACGGCAAGGACAAGGTCTATCTGGCCGTCTGGGGCAGCGGCTGCCTGGAGTTCGACGTCGCAACGCGAGAAGGAAGGCGCGATCCTGGAAGGTCTATCTCGATCCCGACGGCGAGATGGAGATCGACCTCTATCGCGACGACGGCATCATCCACGTCATCGTCACCGGCGTCAGCCATCGTCGAGAACGTCCTCTGGATCTCCACCTACTTCGGCAACTGCCGCTACGACGGCCGCCACTGGCGCGGCTTCTACGCCCAGCGAGACCGGCCTGCCCAGCGATTTCACCAACAACGTCAAGGCGCGCAGCGCCGACGAGTGCTGGTTCTCCCACGACAAGGGCCTGGGCGTCGTCGCCGATTTCCCCACCGAGACGTACGTCACCTACACCCGCGATCCCAAGACGCTCCGCGGCAAGGCCAAGGTCTACCGCGCGGAAAGCTGCTCCGCGAAGTCGACATGGAAAACGGCGTGCCGCACAACTTCCAGATCTGCGTGGACCTCGACGGCAACGACACCTGGGTCGGCACCGCCAAGGGGCTGGGCTGGGCCATCGGCGAGGGCTACTACCCCGGCGTGCGAGAGAATCCCGCCTGGCTCTCCGATCCCAAGATCAAAGTCACAGTCCGCCTCGCCCTGCCCCGTCGGCCGCGGAAACGAAAGCGAAGCAGTAACGGACTCTCTCCATTCCTGAAGCCAGAAATCATGCCGTGAGGCCTGCCATGCGATTCTTCTTCGCCCTCCTCGTATTCGCAATCCCGACGGCGTCGTGGGCGGGTGAGCCGGCCGCGCGCCGGCGCCGCCACCGCACCGGCGGTCGACGTCGATGCCGATACGCTCCGCGTCCTCAACGAAATCAACCGCCTCAATGCCTACCAGATGCCTCAACTCAGCTTGAAGAACGACGCGAAGTACGCCCACACGTCCCGAGTATGCCGAGCCCTTCCGCCACGTCCAGCCGTACAACCGGCACTTCCTCGAGCAGATGGAGTACAGCGGCGCCGGCCGCGCCATCCCCGAGCCCGAGGACCTCAAGACCGTGAAGATCGGCTTCATCGGCCCGATCGAGTCCACGGTCTCCGTGGCCACCGGCGGAAGAGCCACGAGGAGACCCTCGGCCGGAAGATGCTCAAGGGCTGCCAGCTGGCCATCGAGGAGGCCAACGCCAAGGGCGGCTACCTCAAACGCAAGCTCCCCTTCGAGCTGGTCGTCAGCAACGACAACGGCCTGTGGGGCTCCTCCGGCAACGAGATCATCAAACATGGCCTACAAGGACAACGTCTGGGCCATCCTCGGCACGATCGACGGCGCCAACAGCCACATCGCCATCCGCGTCGCGCTGAAGGCCGAAATGGTCGATGATGAACACCGGCGACACCGACCCCACGTTCATCGAGACCAACATCCCCTGGGTGATGCCGCTGCATCGGCGACGACCGGCAGATGGGCTACCTGCTGGTCGACTACCTGTTCTACAAGCTCGAATTGCAAGCGCGTGGGCATCATCCGCTCCAGCAATCGCTACGGCCGCTTCGGCGTCCGCGAGATCCGCGACGGCAGCCGGCGCCTCGGCCGCCCGATCGTCATCGAAATGGCCTACAAGGTCGGCAGCCGAGGACTTCTCGCTCGCAATTGAGCCGCCTCAAGGAGGCCAACGTCGACGCCGTGGTCCACTGGGGCGACGCCGACGACGGCGCGCGGATCCTCAACCAGATGCGCACCGCCGGGCATGAAACAGCCCTTCTTCGCCTGCGACCGCTGCGCCTCCGAGGCGTTTCTCGAGATCGCCGGCAAGAACGCCGAGGGCGTCATCTGCACCTATCCCTGGAATCCCACCCGCAAGGATCCCAAGCTCGATGCCTTCCGCGAAGCCTTCCGCAAGCGGTTCAACGAGGAGCCCGAAACCTACGCCGCCCACGCCTACGACGGCATGAACATGCTCATCTGGGCGATCCAGGTCGCCGGGCTGAACCGGGCGAAGATCCGCGACGTGATCGCCTACCGCACCAAGCCGTGGCCGGGCGTGACCGGCGACATCCCCTTCAGCGCCGTGCTGGACGACATCGGCGACGTCTTTCTCGCCAAGTACGAAAACGGCAAATGGAATTACCTCTCCCGCAAGGATATGGGCCTGACGCCCGAAGAGATCGCCGCCCAACATCGCCTCGGGGCGATCCCGGGATCGCCCCCCGCGGCGCGCCGAGGATCAACCCCCGCGGCCCAATTCTTCCGGTCTTGCCGAGGCCATCAATGACGCGGTTTTCGTGGATGGCGACGATCGTGGTTGGCATCGCGGCGGCGGCCATCGCCGCCGAGAAGCCGTTCTACGACCTGCGGACGCATCAAACCGAATACGCCGGTCCCGGGCGCGACTCGCCGGATCCCACCGACGTCGACGAAATCCGCATCGGCTACTTCGGACCCAGCGATCCCGCGCATTCCGCCGCCGGCGACGCGTGGTGCGCCGCCCAACTCGCGATCGACGAAGCCAACCGCGCCGGCGGCTATCGCGGCAAGCCTTTTCGACTCGTTCCTGGATGGTCCGACAATCCCTGGAAGGGCGGCGCTGCCCAAGTAACGCGCATGGTCTACGTCGATCACGTCTGGGCGATTGTCGGCGGTATCGACAGTGCCTCCACACATCTGGCCGAACAGGTCGTGGCCAAGGCCCGCCTCCCCCTGGTGAGCCCCGGCAGTACCGATCGGACGGCCAACATGGCCAATGTTCCCTGGATGTTCTCCTGCCTGCCCGGCGACCACCTCCAGGCGCCCGTGCTCGCTGACGCCCTCGCACGTCGCTTGGCCAATCGCTCCTGGGTCGCGATTCAATCCGACGACCATGACTCGCGCCAATTCATGATCGAGCTCGACCGCGCACTCGCCGGCCGCCGCATCGGCCCGAGTTATCGCTACACCGCGAAGGCCGCCGACACCGCCGTCGGCGACGTGGTCGCCGCCACGATCGCCGCCCAACCGGAGGGCATCCTCATCGTGGCCGCCGATGTCGATAGCATCCGGCTTGTGGCAGCGCTCCGCCAAGCCGGATTTCGCGGCGACTTCTTCGGTGGCCCCTCGTTCGGCCGGCGCCGTTTTCTCGAACAGGCGAAGGCCACGGCGGAGGGAGCTTTCTTTCCCCTCGTCGCCCAACCTGGCCCCGCCTTTGACGCATTTCGCGATCTCTTCCGCCAGCACTTCCAACGCGAGCCCGACTTCGCCGCCGCCGGCGCGTACGACGCCGTACGGATCGTGGTCGCCGGCATCCATACTGCGGGCCTCAACCGGCGCGCCTCGGCGACGCCCTCCGCGCCTTGTCCGGCTTCCAGGGCGTTGGCGGCACCGTCCGCTGGGATTCGTTGGGAAGCAACAGCCGGCCGGTCCAACTCGGAATTCTCCGCCAGGGCCGTATCGCTTTGGCCGAGTAGCGCTGGCGAGAAGACCTGGTTCCCCAAGCACTCCGCCCGGCCTATGGGACTTGTGATGCCGGGGGGCCCAGATTAGGATCCCAGAGTTCGGAGGGCAAGCGAACCAATATGGACGATGCGGTCCCCAAGACCCTAGCGCGCTTTTCCCGGGCTTCCCACGCCGACGACGTCTGCGACCGGTTTGAGGCGGCTTGGCGCGAAACGCCTCCGCCCCGCATCGAGGAATTCCTGCCGGACGGCGCCTCGATCCCAAGCTCTTCGGTTGCCTCGGCGGTACGCGCGTTGTTGGCAGATCTGGTCCTGATCGATCTCGAGTTCCGCTGGCGCACGGCGGATTCTCGTGAGAACGGCCCCGAGCAACCGTGTGGTTCCCTGCGACCATGCCAGGCGCCCGAGCCCCGCAAGGACGGGAAACGAGGCTCCGAGTCTCCCGCCCATACCTCCCTGGCCTCGACCGAATCACCCACCCCTGATCCCCTACCCTCCCGGCCCTTGCTCGAAGATTATGCGCGCACGTATCCGCTGCTTGGCTCTCCCGAAGGCTTTCCCCTCGACTTCATCGCGCACGAGTACCTCGTGCGTCATCGCTGGGGCGACCGGCCCGACAAGGCGAAGTTTCTCGCGCGCTTTCCCTGCCAGGCCGCAGAGCTTCCCGGAGCGCTCGCCGAGGTCGAAGCCCGGTTGGCGACGCGCGAGACCTCGTCCGATGCCGCCCCAGCAGCCGCCTCAATCCTTTCGGCAGGCCTCAATCTCCGTTGCCCCCACTGTCACGACTTGATCCCCGTGGTGATCGACGAGTCCGTCGACTCGATTACCTGTACCTCTTGCGCGCGCAAAGTCGATTTTGCCACCCACGACTGGCTTCGTTCCGGTCCCGGGGGCGAATTGGCCCTGGCCGGTCGGAGAATGCTCGGGCACTTTGAACTCACTCAGCGGCTGGGTGAAGGCGGCTTTGGAGAAGTCTGGAAGGCATGGGACACCAAGCTCGGAAGGCCGGTGGCAATCAAGATTCCTCGCAAGGGCCGTCTCTCGCGCGAGGAAACCCAAGTGTTCCTCCGCGACGCACGGGCCGCGGCCCAACTATGTCACCCCAACATCGTCGCTGTCCACGAGCTTGGCCTGGAAGGTGAGTTGCTGTACATCGTCAGCGACTTCATCGAGGGAGTCTCGCTGGACCGCTGGCTGGTGGCCGACCGCCAGGGCCGCCGCACGCTCACCCATCGCCGAGCCACCGAGCTTCTGCATACGATCGCCGAAACGGTCCACTTCGCCCACCAGCAAGGGGTGATCCACCGCGATCTCAAACCTAGCAACACGATGATCGACACGGCCGGCCAACCGCATCTCATCGATTTCGGCCTTGCCAAACACAAGGCGGCCGAGGCGACCATGACCGCCGAAGGCGTCCCCTTGGGAACCCCGGCCTACATGGCTCCCGAGCAGGCCCGGGGCGAAGCACACCACGTCGATGCCCGCGCCGACGTTTACTCTCTTGGGGTCATCTTCTTCGAATTGCTGACCGGTGAGCGCCCTTTCCGCGGCAACTGGGAAATGGTGATCAAGCAGGTGATCGAGGACGAGGCCCCCTCTCCCCGTAAACTCGACGGTCTCATTCCGCGCGATCTGGAGACCATCTGTCTCAAGTGCCTGGAAAAGGACCCTGACCGTCGCTATCCCAGCGCTCGCGTGCTCGCCGACGAGTTGGCAAGCTTTCTCGAAGGCCGCCCGATCCAGGCCCGCCCGGTCGGCCATACCGAACGCGCAGTCCGGTGGTGCCGGCGAAACCCTGTCGTCGCTTCCTTGATCGCCTCCGTGATCTTCTCGCTCACCTCCGGCCTCGTCGCGGCTTTGCTGCTCTACGCCCAGGCACTCGCCGCCCAGAGAAGTTCCGACGCCAGTCTCGACGACGCCATGCAAGTCGTCGACTCTTTCTGCACCCAGGTCAGCCAGGAGCGGCTGCTCAATCAGCCGGGCATGCAGCCCCTGCGTCAAAGCCTTCTCGGAGAAGCGCAACGCTACTACGAACGATTCTGCCAGCGGAGCGGAAACGACCCCGATGTCAGCGGCAGACTCGCCCAGGCCCAGTATTCCTTGGGCCGCGTCTGCGAGCAGCTTGGACTGCACCACCAGGCCCAACTGGCCTACGAATCCGCGAACAGTCGGCTCTCCGACCTCATGGCAGCCGACCCCGAGAATCCCATTTGGCTCGAGCACCGCGGAGCGGCCAGCAACGCGTTGGGCGGACTCTGGCAGAATAGGGGAAATCTCGACAAGGCCGCCGAACACTTCCAGGATGCCCTTCGAGCACGTCAACAGCTTGCCGAACTGAATCCCCAAGACATCGAGCCCAAGCGCATTTTGGCCAACACGCTCATGAACCTTGCCCTCCTCGAGCAGGAGCGACTACTCATGGAGGTTGCCCTGCTTGAGGACGCCCGTATCGCGCCGACGAAGGCCGTCTACGCCTTGGATCCGCGGTGGGCCCAAGCCCGCAGCTACATGGAACGGGCTCAGGAAGTCAGGCAGGAAGCGCTGCGAATCGCACAAACCGATCGTGAACTTCGCCACGATTCGGCCACCGGTTACCTCAACTTTGCCAAATTAATGCTCGCTGCAGAGAAGTTCAACGACGCGCACCAATACGCCGGTCAGGCCGTTGCCCTGTTGGACGAACTGCTCGACGAGAATCCCGGCACGCTTGACTTCACCTACGACCAGCTCCTTTGCCGCCGCATGGAAATCTACAGCGCGTGCCGCAGCAACCGCTGGTCGTCGCCCGATCGTGCGTATGAGACGCTTTTTCGGGACATGGAGCAATTTGCCCGGGCAAATCCCAGCGTGCCTGACTACCAGCGAGAACTCGCGGAAACCTATATCAACCTGGCAGCGGACTTCGTGCATACCTATGAACACCGGGCGGTGCGCGCCGAGGCCTGTACGGCAATCCTCCAGCTTCTCGCCGGGGCGACGCTTCAGCCTTTTGGCAGGGTCGCGATCCAGCCTCTCGCCAGGGCGGCGTTCCAGCCAATGGCCAGGGCGGCACTGCGGCCTCTCGCCAGGGCGGCAGACATCCTTGAACCGCTTTGCACCGTATTCCCGGACGAAAGAAGTTACCGTAATCTGCTCGTTCGAGTGTATCGTCTAACCGCACAACTTCACTACGGTTTTGTAAGGCCCTGTCAACTCGAGGAAATCCACAAATCCCTCCTCAGTTGTCGAAACCACCTCAACCACCTTGTGCGCCTCATGCCCGAGCACGCCACGCTCAAGTCCGAGCTTGAGACCGTCCAGGCCGCCATCCACGATCTGGAAATGGCACTTCAGCAGCCTTCCGGGCCCACGCCATGAATCGCATGCGGTCACGACATTTCGCGGCGGGGCGCCCAAGGCCGATGAATCGTTGAAGGGATGCGCAGCCTCGGGCCGATCACGTTACTGGGGGGGCGGACTGCCTCCAGGTGGCGTTTCTTTACTCGATCGGCCTGGAGAAGATCATGGACGGTATATCTCGCCGAAGCGCCAGTGGTGCGCTGGGGGCTTGTGTTTTCTCGGTGCTCGTGGTTGTGTCGATCGCATCGACTTCTCAGGCGAGCGAGCTTTTGCGCACTCCCGTGCCATCGGGTGCGCCGGAGGAAGTGTCTGACGAGTTGCTGATGCCACAGGCAGAGCTCGTCGGGGAAGCGGCCGCACGGCAGGCGCCCGCAGCAGCTTCGCCGGCCGCACGCTCGGCCGTGCCGGCACCAACGCGCGCCCAGCCGCGGTCCGACGCCCTGGCCCGGCTGTTCGGCCCCACCGGACGCGAACTCCACGCGCGCAACCTCTACTCGGCCCCGAACATGTTCGGCGACTTCATGCTCGGTGGCGGGTACGTCAGTGGAGGCGGCGGCAGCATGATGGGGTTCGCCTCCTTTTCACAGGTCGGTTTGCCCCCCATCCCTATCACGGGGCGGATGAGTGTTGCCGATAACAACAAACCACTCAGTCAGGACCGCGCCTACTTCCGTTACAACCACTTCGAAAACGTTTTCCACTCAGCCGCCTTCGGTTCAGCGGGGGGAACAGGACAATACCTGGATCGAGTCTACTCGATCGACACCTACACCTTCGGCCTGGAAAAGACGTTTCGCGAAGGGCTATGGTCGGTCGAAATGCGGTTGCCGCTGGCCGGGGAAACCGAGTTCTCCGTGCCCGCTTTCGGCTTTTCCAGCGGCCAATGGGGCAACCTCGGTTTGATCTTCAAGCGCATGCTCTATGAGACGGACCGTACCGCGGTTGCGGCAGGGTTGGGAATCGACTTGCCCACCGGCAGCGAATTGGAGATGCACCTGGCCAATACCGAGTTCCGCTGGGGCAACCAGGCGGTCCATCTGGTGCCCTATCTCGGCTTCGTGCAGACTCCCAACGACCGACTCTTCTACCAGGGATTTGCCCAGGTCGACGTGCCCACGAATGGCCAATCGGTCTGGTACGACACCGACGTCGGCTCGGGGCGGTTCGGGGTGCTCACCGAGCAGACCCTGCTCCATTTGGATGTGGGCGCCGGCGTCTGGCTTTACCGCAACCCGATGGCCCGTCTGCTGACCGGCCTGGCGCCCGTGCTGGAGTTGCACTACACGAGTACGCTCAACGACGAAGACAGCGGGTTCTCCGGATCGGTCATGACACCGACGCAGGGATGGGGCCTGGCAGTATCGCCGGGTCCGAATCGCCTGGACGTGCTCGACCTTTCGATCGGGATTCACGCCGAACTCGCCGGCGACACGCTGCTGCGCGTGGGCGGAGTGCTGCCCGTGCGGACTTGGGACGACCGCACGTTCGACTCCGAGGTCCAGGTGCAGCTCGAACGGCGGTTCTGAGATTGCCGCCGTCCTTCTGGCAGGAGGCGAAAGGATCAATTCCATGGAGAGTCTCTGTCAGCGTCTCGCGCGCGTCTTGAAACAAACCGCCTTCTGTGCACTCCCCAGTCTGGCGCTTGCAGCAACGTGTCCGGCGAGCGAACTGGTTCAGCCCTACCTGCCCTCCAGTGTGCCGGAGGAAATTTCTGACGAAGTGCTCATGCCGCAGGCAGAGCTCGTCGGGGAAGCGGCCGCACGGCAGGCGCCCGCCGCAGTGCCCTCGCCCGCCGCGCGCTCGGCTGTGCCAGCACCAACGCGCGCCCAGCCGCGGTCGGACGCTTTGGCCCGGCTGTTCGGCCCCACCGGGCGAGAACTCCATGCGCGCAACCTCTACTCGGCCCCGAACATGTTCGGCGATTTCATGCTCGGTGGTTGGACGCTGCAAGGAAGCGGCAGTGACGCATCGGACGTGCTCTCATTGAATCAGATCGGGTTGCCTCCCATACCCATCACGGGACGAATGAGCATTGCCGACAATAACAAGCCGCTCACCCAGGACCGCGTCTACTTCCGCTACAACCACTTCGAGAACGTTTTCCAGTCGAACGGGATGAGGTTCGGCCAAGGCGGCGTTCAGATGGGTAATCGCGTCTACTCCATCGACACCTATACCTTCGGCCTGGAAAAGACCTTTCGCGATGGGCTCTGGTCGCTCGAAACGCGGTTGCCGCTAGCCGGGGAAACGGCGTTCTCCATTTCCGGTTTCAACTTCTCCAGCGGCAATTGGGGCAATCTCGGTCTGATTCTCAAGCGCATGCTCTACGAGACCGACCGCACCGCGCTCTCGGCGGGCCTGGGCATCGACCTGCCCACCGGCAGCGAACTCGAGATGCACATGCTCCAGACCAATTTTCGCTGGGGCAACCAGGCGGTCCATCTGGTGCCCTATCTCGGCTTCGTGCAGACTCCCAACGACCGACTCTTCTACCAGGGATTTGCCCAGGTCGACGTGCCCACGAATGGCCAATCGGTCTGGTACAACACCGACGTCGGCTCGGGGCGGTTCGGAGTGCTCACCGAGCAGACCCTGCTCCATTTGGATGTGGGCGCGGGCGTCTGGCTTTACCGCAACCCGACGGCCCGTCTGCTGACCGGTCTTGCGCCAGTCCTGGAACTGCATTACACGAGCACGCTCACGGATGAAGATACCGGGTTCCAAGGCATGATCAGCACTCCCTCTCAAAGCCTTGGACTCTTCGTGACCCCTGGCTCAAACCGTCTGGACGTGCTCGACCTTTCGATCGGGATTCACGCCGAACTGGCGGGCGACACGCTGCTGCGCGTGGGCGGTGTGCTGCCCGTGCGGACTTGGGACGACCGCACGTTCGACTCCGAGGTCCAAGTGCAATTGGAGCGGCGGTTCTAACAACGCCCCGCAGGACAATGTAAACGTCAAAGGGTGAGAGGCCAACAACCTATCCCGGAACTGCCGCTGCGGCCCTGTGCGGCCGGAAAACGGCAGCACCTCCAAAGGTTCTGGGATCGGCTCTAAAGTGCCGTATCGTCGTCGTGCGTCCACCGCCGGCGAATTTCGGAGAGCCGTCGCTCGACCCAGCGCGTGCTGAACCCGGTCTTTTCGGCAATCTCGGTGTTGGTCCAACCTTCCATCTTCCAGAGGGCAACCTGGCGGAGATGCGGGTCGTCGAGTCGAAGCAGCCGCCCTCGCAGGGCGTCGATCAATTCCTCGGCGTCCTCGGGTGTCGGTTCGCGTCCTTGTCGCTGAGCGATTCCCGGCACCGAGGAATCCCCGTCGTTTCCCGCCCCGATCGCCGACTCTCCCACCTCGGGCCGCCGCTTCTGGCTGAACTGGCGGCGTTTCTGATCCGTGGCTTTGCGGTCCACCAGAACGAACAGCACTTGCCACAGGTCTTCGCGGTCGTGCAGTTCGGGAAACCGTCCCTTGCCCACCCCGGCGAAGAAGCTGGCCAGGGCGTGCTGGGCAATGTCTTCCTCGTCGGCCTCGCGGCGGCGCGTGCCCGCGAGCTTCTTCCGCGCCAACCGCACGAGGCGATCCACGTATCTCTGGTAGAGTTCCTGCGGCGCGCGGTCGCTTCCCTGCTTCAGGTGATGAATCCAGTACGTGATCGAGCTTTCTTCAGAGAACGAAGGGCCGTCCATCCGCTATGCTCCCAGGACCAAGGCCGCGCCCGGCCCACCGAGGACCGGCAACCGCGCCAAGGCGCTATCGTAGTCCGGCCGCTCCGGGCGTCAAGTCATCCCCGCTCCTCGACGAGGCACTATGCAAACGGCCTCCCAGCGCGGTCGAGACTCGCGCGGGAGGCCGCCATTAATAGTAACCGGCCACGGGAAACCTTCCCGGATTTCACGACCCTGAGCATCTTGCCGATGCTAAGTGAACAATTCCCCGCGAGAATGAGACGGTCTTGGGGTCCTTTTACGTCGTGGTCGCCGCTGCTGATTCCCTCGCTCCCGGGCTAGAAGGCGTATTTCGCAGCTAGCTCAAAGTGCCCCGAATTGGCTTCGCCCTGGGGTTCCCAGATCGTCTTCCACTGCGAGTACTCGAAGCCCACGAGGAACTTTGCCGTCAAGTCGTAGCTCAGGTTGGCGAAGTAGAACGCATTGTAGAGCCGGCCCGTGGTCACGTCGCGATCCAAGGGATCGTCGATCGAATAACCCACGTGGCTGTGCAGTCGCGGGGTCCAATCGTACCAGACGTCAAACCAGCCGCCGGTCGAGCGAATCGGCACTAGTGACCCGGCGATACCCGCCGCGGGCGACCCGATGTCGATCCCCTGCAGCGCACCACCCAGGTACGCGCCTAGGTTGGCTCCGGTGAAGAACTCGCCTTGCACGCCGAACCGCGGGCCCAAGGGCATGCGGAAGTCGGCATTGACCGACCAGGTCTTTCGGGCCACGCCGGTCATCGCCGGAAACAGTGGACCGCGGAAGTCGAAGATCTGCTCGCCGATATGCCCCGATGCTCCGAGCTCGATCGGGTAGCAACCCGGCCCGCGCTGTCCCAAAGTAACGCCTACTCGGCTCATGAGCACTGGCCAACCGGCCTGGTCCCCGAGGAAGGCGGCTCCGCTGCTGCCAAGATCGCCCGTATTAAGAATGTCGCCATTGAGCGATCCCTGCACGGTCACCAGCAGATCGTCGGCAACGTCGAAGTACTTTTCGCCGCGCAATTGCGCCCGGCGATATCCGAGATTGCCGCCGCCCCAGCCGACCGAGTACATCAACATCCCTGGATAGAGCGGAGATATTACGTCCCAGGTCTGCCCGAACAACAAGCGGAAATCCTCGTTTTTCACCTCCACGTAGGCATGACGCAGGAGCACGCCGGAACGGTTCTCCGTATCCAGATTGCGTTGGAAGTCGAATTCTACTTTGCCTCCGCTTCCCGCGCAGTTGAAAAACGGGACCTGCGGACCCGACACGTCGATCCCCAGACGCGTCGATCGCCCGTCGACGTGGAACTGCTCGTTCGTGTTCGGCCGGTCCGGCAGCACGAAGAAGGTGTAGTCGCCCACCTGAGTCCGCTGCGTTTCCCAAATCGCGCTGCCCCAGAGAATCCCGTAGGGTACGATCTTGAAGTCCCCCTTGGTCCATTGCAGCTTCTTCATCTCACCACGAATCTCGTCCATGGTGAAATACTCTTCCTTGGCCGCTGGGGCTGGAGAGGGAGAAGCTGCGGGCTGCGCCATGTCGTTGGCCATTGCGACCGGTGTGGCAGGAACCTCAGCCGGCGGCGTCGTCGCCTCTTGTTGCTGCATCGACTGTAGTTGCTGACGCAGTTCCTGCGTCTGCGTCTCCAACAACTCTAATCGACGCGTCAGTTCTACTTCGGCTGCGGGATCGTCTGCCCGTGCCGGGCACGAGCTCATGAGAATACACGCGAGCATCACCAGTATGCGTATCTTCATATCCTGGGTCTCCAAGAAACCGCGCCCAAGTGGCGAGGCAACGCGAGGAAGGAATATCGAGCATACAATCGCAGTGGAAATCACAGGTCCGCGAGTCTCGGCCCCCACGGTCCAAGTACCGTTGCGCTCAGAAAAACGATGCAAAAAGGCCGACCCACGGGGGGCCGGTTCTCCCGGCAAAACAACTGCCGGGAACTGGATCGCTTCCCTGAATACCCAAAAGCCCTTTTTCCACTATTCGCAGTATCGTCCGCAGGAATGTTCGACTTCATCCCTTGCACACACTTGGAAAAGAGCGCAGATTAGGAAAATGCACCCCTAAAGACCGGTAGTGGCGACTGCGCAGCCGGCACGGCCGGATCTCCTCAAAAGAGTTGCCGTGACACGGGGTTGTGCCGATTGTAGGGATCAGAGCGCAATGCGCAGGCTGAAACCGCCCAAGCAGCGGAGGTCGCGACTGACCCGATCGACTATTCCCCGGTAGACCGCCGACTGCGACCGGACAAGAAACCCCCCACCGTCCTACTCATGTCAAGAAGTATCGTTTGCGCAAAGTGGTATGACTTTCCGCACTACTACGACCTCGCCTTCCAATCCGAGACTCGCGAGGAAGCGCACTTCCTCGCGGCGGCCTGGCGGAAGTATTGCCCCTTTCCTCCCCGCCGCCTCTTGGAGCCGGCGTGCGGCAGCGGCCGCATGGTGGCGGAAATGGCTGCGCGGGGCTTCCGGATGACTGCTTTCGACCTCAGTCAGTCGGCCCTCGATTACCTGCAACGGCGACTGGCGCGTCGCAGCCTTCGCGCCCGGGTATTTCGCGCCGACATGGCCGATTTCCAGCTTCCGGGCCCCGTCGACGCCGCCTATAGCACCTTGAACAGCTTTCGGCACCTGCTCACTGAAGTCAGCGCGCAATCCCACCTGGAGTGCGTAGCCAGGAGCCTGCGGCCGGGCGGAGTTTACGTCCTCGGTTTCCACCTCCTGCCGCCGGACGCTTCTGAAGAGTGCATCGAGCGATGGACCGAACAGCGAGGCCGGCTCCGCGTTGCCACCACGCTGCGAGTCATAGCAACCGACCGCCGACGCCGCATTGAGCAACTCCGCATCAGTCTCCTTGTCCGGTCCGGCGCAAATCACGCGTCTGCGCGACGAGTTCCCCCTGCGCATGTACACTGCCGCGCAGTTCCGCAGCCTCTTGGCCAAGGTGCCCAGCCTCGAACTGTGCGACGTTTACGACTTCTGTTACGAGATCGATCGTCCCTTGCGGCTGAACAACGAGTTGTCTGACGCCGTCTTCATCCTTCGGAGGCGATGAACGGCCCGTCGCCCGTCTTGCCCTGGGCCAGCCGCGCAGGGATAATGGCCGGCCAATCGAGATCAAACATCACGCGAGCTTCGTGGGAAGGAAATCGCATGCTTCGTAGCCAATCGAGCGAACCGATCCGTATCGGCTTCATCGGATGCGGCAACCGGGGGACTGGCGCCTGCCGTGAGGCGCTCAGCGTTCAGCCGCCTGTTAAACTCGTCGCCGTCGGTGACCTGTTTGCCGAGCGGATCGAGACCAGCCTGAAGAACCTCAGCAAGTATGAGGAGCTCCGCGCCCGGATCGACGTGCCGCCGGATCGCAGGTTCGTCGGATTCGACGCTTACCAGAAGGTCATCGACGCCGGCGTCGACCTGGTGCTCCTCACCACGCCGCCTCACTTCCGACCGATCCACTATGCCGCCGCCGTGAAGGCGGGCAAGCACGTCTTCCTGGAGAAACCCTGCTGCATCGACGCCCCGGGCTACCGCCAGCTTCTCAGTGCCAACGAAGACGCAAAACGCAAGAACCTTTCCGTCGTCGTCGGCCTGCAACGCCACCATCAGCAAAACTACCTCGATGGGGTGCAGAGGATCCGCGACGGCGCCATCGGCCATGTGCAATTCATCCGCACCTACTTCAACATGCCCGGCGGCGCGCGGGCGAACTTCGTCCTGCCCAGATGAGCGAGATGGAATACCAGATCCGCCACTGGAGCATTTTCCTCTGGCTCTGCGGCGACCATTTCGTCGAGCAAGCCACACATGAAATGGACGTGGCCAACTGGGTCCTCGGCACCCATCCCGTCCGGGCCAACGGCATGGGCGGTCGCCAAGTCCGCACCGGACCAGGCAACGGCGACATCTGGGATCACCACGCGGTCGAATTCGAATATGCCGATGGCGCACGCCATTTCTGCCAGGCGCGCCAACAGGCCGGCACCTGGTCGCACGTCTCCGACAACGTCCATGGAACCAAGGGTAGCATGACCCTGGGAACCGGAGCCTGGGGCATGGGTACGGCGACTCCCCGAACCATGCGATCCAAGGGCGCGAAGATCGACAATCCCTACCAGAAGGAACACGACGACCTGGTCCGGAGCATCCTCAAGCAGGGGCCGCATTGCTTCGAGGCCGATTATGGCGCCACCAGCAGCATGACCGCGGTGATGGGCCGCATGGCCACCTATTCGGGCCAGGTGGTAACTTGGGACGATGCCGTCCGCTCCGAACTTCGATTGGCTCCCAAGACCTACGCCATGGACGCCGAGCCCCCCACAATCGCCGATGCCCAGGGCAACTACCCCTTCGCCCTGCCAGGTGTGACTCGCGCGCTCTAGCGCAAACCACCCGCAAGACGGGCGAGTAGACTCCACGTTCGTGCCCCCAAACCGCAACGGCTTGCATCTGCGCCCGCCGGGGCTGTAACCTCCCACGTTCACACCGCATCGATACCCCAAGGAAGCCTCCAGAGAACCGTTCGCGCGGAGCAGGGTCAGGAGCCCGTGGACGGTTACGACTCCCAAGGCAGGTGAAGCCCATGAAATGCGAAGAGTTATTGGCGGCGATCAACGAGTACGTGGATGGCGATCTCGCCCCAGGCATCTGCGAGGCATTGCAGGAGCACCTCAAGGACTGCAACCCCTGTCAAGTCGTGATCGACAACATCCGCCAGACCATCCGGCTCTACAAAGCGGGAGAGCCATTCGAGCTCCCACCCGAGTTCTGCCAGCGTCTGCACGAAGCCCTTCGCGCCCAATGGAAAGCCAAGTTTTCCACGGCGTCGGACCTCTCCTGAGATTCACCGGCGAAATGCCCGGGCTTTTCGCGTTTCCGCCCGGCAACCAGTTTGTGAGCCCCTTTCGGCCACTCTTGCCATGTCCAGAAAACTCCTTGTCGTAACCCTGTTCCTGGTAGCCTGGATCGTGCTCAATCGCTGGGCACTTCCCCGCGCGGGTGTAAAGACGTGAATGGGCAATACCTGCGCGGTGGATCCGCGCCCGACCATTCGCCAGAGGGAAATCTCCCACCCCGGCCCCGTCGGGCAAGGCAAATTGCACGACGGACGGCTTGACGTCCCGAGCACGCCCGAAACAGACTCTCGCAGCGATTCCAGCGAGACCGAGCGGACGGGGCAGAACAACTTGACCGAAAAGGAACTGCAAGATGACGATTGAACGCGGACTGCGTTTGGTGGCAGGCGTCGTGGTGCTAGTCAGCGTTGCCTTGGCGGTTTGGATGAATCCCTGGTGGATTCTGCTCACGGCCTTTGTTGGCCTGAACCTGCTCCAGTCCGCTTTCACGAATTGGTGCCCGATGGTATGGTTACTGGCACGGATTGGCCTTGAGCCGTGTGTTGCCCGGTCGGTCGCCCCGCCATCGCCGCGAAGCCGCTGACCGAGCGAGACGGCCCCAGCGTCCGCTGGCCGTGCGATCGTCCCGCGATCCGCCGCTTCATTGAGCCCCGGCACAAGACCCTGGCCCTCGGACTCGACGCGATGCACTATCCCTGGTGGTACGTCCCCCAGTTGACTTCTCCGATGGTGATCGCCGCCATCGCCACGATCCACGTGCTCGTGGCCCATTACGCGGTTGGAGGAGGGCTCTTCCTGGCCGTCGAGACCGGCTATGCCTATCGCACCGGCAACCGCGACTACCTTGCCTACTCTGCATCGCCATACCCGTTTCTTCGTCCTCTTGACCGTCGCCTTTGGCGCCATCACCGGAGTCGGCATCTGGTGGACGATCGGCCTGGCATCGCCTCTGGCAACCGAAGTGCTGATCCGCACGTTCGTTTTCGGCTGGGCAACGGAGTACGTGTTCTTCCTCCTCGAGATTCTCTCGGCCTTCGCGTTCTACTACTACTGGGGTCGGCTGGAAGAAAAGACGCACGTTGCCATGGCCTGGCTGTACGGCTTCTCGGCCTGGATGAGCCTGGTGCTCGATCACCGGAATCACCGCCTTTATGCTCCATCCCGGCGCGTGGGCCAATCCCGAGAGTGCCTGGTACCACAACTTCTGGGCAGGGTTCTTCAATCCGCAGTTCTTGCCGCAGGTCGTCGCGCGCACCGGCGGGGCGCTTCTGCTCACCTCGCTCTACGTGTACCTCCACGGCTCGCTCACCGCCAAGGATCACCGCCTCCATGACCTGATCGCGCGACGGTCGGCCCGACCTGCCTTGCTCGGCGCAGTACTGGTCACGATCGGCGGCCTGGGATGGTTCTACTTGCTCCCGGAATCCGCCGCGGCGCGCGCTCGACTCTGCGGCCGTCCTCACCGTGCTCATGGTGCTGATCTTCACCCTCACGGTCGTGGTGTTCGTGCTCCTCTACGTGGGGCCGTACCGCAATCCCGGCTGGCTCTCGCCCGGTTTCGCCGGCGCCCTGATGCTTTTCGGCATCGCCGCCTTCAGCACCGGCGAGTTCATCCGCGAGGCCGTGCGCAAGCCCTATGTCCTCTACAACGTCGTTCTGTCGAACCAGATCTTCCCCCACGAGGTCGAAAAGCTGCGGCAGACCGGCTACCTGGAAGGGGGCGTGTGGACCAAGGCCTTCGTCGTCGACCTTGTCCGCAAGCGCGCTGAACAATCGGCCAACTACCCCGCGGTGCTGGTCGAGGGGCACATCGATTCCCACGAGCTTCTCAAACTGCCCGCCGAAGACCGGAAGAACCTGGGGGCCGTCCTCTTCCAGTACCACTGCAACGACTGCCACGCGCTGGAGCAAGGCTACTCCGCCGTCGGCGCCGCTGTTGCGCGGCCGTAGCCTGGAATCGATCCGCGAGCTAATCGAGCACCTGAACGAAGGGCACTTCTTCATGCCGCCGTGGGCAGGAACCCCCGAAGAAGCCCAGTTGCTGGCCGAGTACCTTTTCGAGATCGCTCCACCGCGGCCGGCAGGAATGCTTCCCCATGCGGCCCCGCGGTCGCGGTGACCGGCCGCGCGCTGTGATCGCCGGCTGCACTCCATCCGAGAAATGAGCCCCAATAACCCCACCCATTCCAGGCCAGAGGAATCGCCGTGAATCCCTTGGAAGCCGCCGACCTGCCCAGCCTTCCCGCCTGGTTCTGGTTCATTGAGCTGTTCAAAGTGCTGGGCTTTTCGCTCCACATGATCCCGATGAACCTCTGGTACGCGGGGGTGATTGTCGCCCTAGCCCTGCACGCCTTCGGTAATGAACACGGCCGCCGCTTCGGCTCGCGATTGATGCTTCAAATGCCGATCATCATCGCCCTGGGCATCAATTTCGGAATCGTGCCGCTCCTGTTCCTTCAACTGGCCTACGCCAAGGCGTTCTATCCGGCCACGATTCTCATGGCGTGGTTCTGGTTCGCGATCATCCTCTACTTGATCCCCGCCTACTATGGCGTCTACCTTTACTCGTTCGGTCTCACGGTGGATGGTCGAATGACCTCCGTCAAGCGCGCTGCGGGTTGGGTCGCCGCGATCCTGTTCATTCTCATTGGATTCACCTTCGCCAATGGGCTCAGCCTGACCGCCGCGCCGGAGAACTGGCATGCCCTCTGGCAGCGCCACAGCGTTGCCGGCGCCGCGACTGGTACGGCATTGAACGTCGCCGATCCCAGCCTCTGGCCGCGGTGGCTATTGATGTTCGGGTTCGCCCTGATCACTACGTCGGCCTGGTCGGTGATCGACGCCGCCTGGCTTGCGCCGCACGAATCCGAGCAGTACCGCGGCTGGATCCGCGGCTTCAGTTGGCAGCTGGGGGTCGCCGGAGCGGTCGTAGCCACTTTGGCCGGCGCGCACTACGTCTTCGCCACATGGTCCACGGAGGTCCGCGCGTCCATGCTTACCTTTCCTGGAATCCTCCTCAGTGTGATCACCGGGGCTTCGCCCTGGTTCGCCCCTGCCCTGATGTGGCTTTGGCGCAACAGGCCTCTGGGGCGCGGACAGGCCGCCGTCATCGCAGCTTGCGTAGTCGGCATGATCGCCCTAAACGCCATCAGCCGTCAGATCGTGCAAAATCTTGAGATCAGCAGGCTCTTCAAAGTGTGGGAGCTGCCCGTGGAGGTCCAAGGAGGCCCCATGGCGATGTTCCTGCTGGCCTTTCTTTCCGGGGTTGGGGGGATCGGGTGGATCGTTGCCCAAATCCTCAGGGCCAAGCCGAGCGAACAGGTCTGATGCACCCCTGTTCGACGAAGCAACGGGCGGCCGCCGCAAGGGCCCCTATCGTTGCTCGCGCACCGCGACGGCTTCCCGGGTCGCTCCGCCGGGGCAGTCCGGCCCCGCCGCCGGGAACGGTTGCCGCTGGCCAATCCAATGCGTCTGCCCGTCGCGTGCGGCCGGGTTCCACATGACGGGCTCCATCGTGTCCACTGCGGCGGCCAACCGCTTCTCGCACCGTGCGCTGGCTTCGGCCCGATCGGCGGCGGCAGTCGCAGCGCGTAGCCCCGCGCAGTAATTGGTAACCGCTCAAATAGACATTCGCGGCGAACACCACAGTAAAGAAGCTGACCGTGTAACCCAAAAGGCCGTCCCCAAGCATCTTGAAGTGGCTTACGGCCACGAAAACTGCCGTGACATAGTGGCTGAAACAGTAGGGGCAAGTCGGCATGTAGGCCAATTTCCGCCACAGGAGTGACTTCGCCCGCCGCTTCTGGTAGTGATCCAGGGTGGTGCGAAACTCTTTGAATACTTCTTCGCGAGTCACCGTCCAAGACACACAAGCGACGGGAGCTGCCAACACGAGAGCGAATCCAAGCTGACTTCCCAACTCCATTTTCGCCCCTCCAGACCTTCCCCCTCGATTTCCTCAACAGGCCCCATCCCCTAAGTGGTCGCTTGCGATCCAGGTTGACTGGATAAAGCACAGGCAGGCTGTGACCTTCTCCCAGAATCGAGGGGACAATACCAACGCCGTCCGCGCACCGCGGCTCTCGATTGGTCACTTCAGCCTGACGCCGTTCTGGGTGCGCCGGTCCCATTCACTGGGAAATGGCCTAGCAGTTTTGAGGCCAAAGATGAGAAAACCCGGCGCAGACGGGAAACCGCCGCATGGCGACTCGTGCTCGCATCGGCTCGGAGAAGCTACGGACCGCCGGCATCCGCGTTCGAGGCGGCCCGCACTTGATAGTCGAACGAGTGCCAGTAGGCCCGGTCGGTCTTGTACGGATCGATCGGGTCGGTGGGCTTGAGGTCCTTGGGCAGGAAGCCGAAGCGCTGCATCTCGCGGACGTAGTGCTCGTTGGGGCGGAAGCCGGGCATGTCGAACCGCTTGCCCGCCATCGAGCCGGTCGTGGGCGTCGCGGACCGCAGCCAAGAGTCGCCGGTAGAGCGGGTCGTCCTTGGTATCCTTGAAGACCGCCTCCTTGCAGAGTGCCAGCCCGCCGGCCTCCTTGGCCAAGGGCGCCAACAGGACGTACGACTTCTCGGGCCGCGAGAGGTTGCAGACGGGTCTCGGCGCGATCGCCCCGAGGCCCGGGGAAATTCAAGCACCACGCGCTTGCCTGCCCGCTCGCGTCACTTCCCGACCGTGGCACTTGCCGCAGCGCTTGCAGCAGGTCGCCGTAGGGCGGCGTGGGCCGGATAGAATCCGCAGCCCAAGCGCGGCGTACGTGCCGGGATAGGTGGCGCTGGTCTCGATCCAGAGCCGCACCGTCTTCACCTCCCGCGGCGAGGGCTTCGCGCCGTAGTGGCTGCCGTCGATCAGCTTCATCAGCCGGCTGGCCGCGCTGCCGTAGGAACGCGGCGGGCGGTTGCCGAAGGGCTGGTTGCGGCCGTCGACCACCAGTCCGCGCGTCTGCATCGTCCAGTAGCTCATCGTGTACATCGCCGGTCTTGTCGCCGGTCAGGTCGACCCGGCCTTCGTAGCGCTCCGGCGGTGGCACTCGACGCAGTGCTGGTCGAGGATCGGCTGGATGTCGCGGGGAAGTCGAGCACGCTCGGGCACGTCGGCGATCGGCTCGACCGGGCTGGGCGGCCGTCGCAGGGCCATCAGGTTGGGATGCACTCCGGCGCGTCGTGTTCCGCTGCTCGTGGCAGCCCACGCAGCCGATCGTTCTCGCCCGGCTGGAGGATCGTGAAGCTGTGCATCCGTTTCACCGCGATGTCGTTCTCGTCGAGGGCCACGAAGAACAGCGACCTCAGGGCCGGCAGCTCCATGAAGGCCGATCCGTCGGGCTCGACCGGTACCGTGCCGACGATCTGCGCCAGCGTGAACGAGCCGCCGATGGTCAAGCGGCTCCATGCCGCCGGAGAAGTTCACCGGCTTGGGCACCTGCTGCAGCACGAGCAGCTTCTTGATCTCGCCCGGCGCTCGACGCCGTCCATGTTGCGGCCGTTGTAGATGTCCGAGAGCACGACGCGGGCCGTCGGCTTGGACAGGTCGACGCGGTTCGGGCAATGATCGCCTCGCGCGGCCGCGGCGCCCAGCGGCCGCGGCTCGTGGCACTGCAACGCTGCCGCTCCTCGGCAGGCAGTTCGTAGATCAGCTCCGTGTTGCCCCTGGCCGTCCATCACGAACAGCCCACTCGGATGGGCCACGAGGAAGCAATCCTCGCTGAACGCGTAGGGGTCCTTCCATGGCGCCGCCCACTCGTTTTCCTTGCTGACTCACGCGGCGGGCCGAGGCGAGGATGTCCGGCCCGCGGCGCCGGATCGACGACCGTCACCGGCCCGAGGTGCTCCGGCATGCCGTGCCCCGGCGAGAACGATGCCACGATCTTCGTCGGTCCCGGGATCGGCTTGGCGTCGAGCATGGCGATGTTGCCGAACTCGTTGCCGAAGAAGACCGTCTGCCCGGTGCCGTCCGGGTTCATCGTCCACAGGTGGTGGAAGTGCACCTGGCTGCGATCGACGTATTCCCATCGCATGTAGAGCACGCGGCCGTCGGGCAGCATCCACGGCGTGTTGTCGTGGTCGTTGTTGCTGGAGAGCATGCGGACGTTCTTGCCGTCGCCGTCGCAGCGATAGAGCGTGGCCACGCGCGTGTACCAGCAGTTCACGAAGCGGCGGCACCGCGACGAGCAGAAGACGATGCTGCCGTCCGGGCAGTAGGTCGGCTCGATGTCGTCGTCCGGGCCGTCGGTCAGTTGCTTCAGGCCGCTGCCGTCGATGTTGATCTCGTAGAGATGAAAGGGATGCTTCCCGCCCTTGCGGTAGGAGAAGAGGATCTTCTTGCCGTCGTAATGGACCTGCGGATCGCGGATGCCGCCCTTGGGGTCCTCCAGCAGCACCTTGAGCTGACCGGTCCGAAGGTTCATCCGGCACAGCCGCGCCGCCTTCGCCGTAGCCCCAGTACACGCCCTCTTCGAACTTGAAGCCCAGCTTCCTGGCGTACTCCGAGTGGTCGGCGTAGTTGCCGAAGGTGACGTACCAGTGGTCGCGGCCGGGGACGCGCACCGCGAACACGATCTCGTCGACCTTGGCCATCGGGCCGTCGAGCATCCGCTTCAGGAGCGGCCCCGGCGTGAATCCGGGGGCAGACATAGCTTCCGTCTTGACGGGCTCGGGGTTGGCCGCCGGCGCTGCTGAGGGCGCGGTGAAAACCATCCATCCGAGAACGAGTACCCAGGGGAACCCAGCGCGGAGCAGCTTGGTCATGGCATGCACCTCCCGTAGATCGCAGTCCTTTGCGGCGTGCGCGCGTTTGCCACACGGCCGCCGGTCGCGCTGCTTCGGTAGGAAGGCCTTCGCCAGTTACGACGCCGGCCCTGGGCGCGACCCCAATGGCAGGAAACAACCTCTTGCCCCAGCGCGGCATTATAACCAGCCCACCGCGCGCGCGAAAGCCTGTCTTTTTCCTCACCCGCTTGTCCGCCCAGTTCCGCCGCCGTAAACTCACTTCCCGCTGACGCTTTAGGTTGCCTACCCGTTCCAGCCCCCTCCCTTTCCCAAGGAGTCCTCACCATGCTCCGGCAAGCGTTCCTGGCGACCGTGGTGCTTTCAGCCAGCTTCCTCGCAATCTCGGCAATGGCGCTGTCCCGCGCTTCGGCCGCGGAACCCAGCGATACAACCCTCTGGAGCGGTGCCGCCGACCGCATCGAAAAACATCGCAAGGCCGAGGTCATAGTCACCGTGACCGACGCCGCCGGCAAGCCGATTCCCGGAGCGAAGATCGCCGTGGAGCAGGTTCGGCATGCCTTTCTCTTTGGTTCCAACATCTTCATGTGGGGCCGCTGCGCCGACGAGAAGGCCGAAGTTGCTTACCGCCAGCGATTCGCCGATCTGCTCAATTATGCGACTCTCGGCTACTACTGGGCTTCCTACGAGCCCGCGCAGGGCAAGCCCGGCCATGACCACGCGCGCCAGGTCGGCCAATGGTGCCAGGAGCACGGCATCGCCACCAAGGGACACCCCCTCGCCTGGAACTACGCTGACCCGCGATGGCTTCCCGGCGATCCCCAAACCATCCTTGCCCTGCAGTTGGCGCGGATCGACGATTGTGTAGGGCGGTTTGCCGGCCTGATCGATCGCTGGGACGTAGTCAATGAGGCCACGCATTTCGACCGCGACGAGTTCGTGCGTCGCGCGCCGAAGATGACCGGCATGTGGAAAAAGGTCGGGCAGATCGAATTCACGCGACAGTGCTTCGAGCACGCGCGCCAGGCCAGCCCCAAGGCAACTCTGCTCATCAACGATTACCGCACCGATCCAGCCTACGCAAAGCTCATCGAGCAACTGGTCGACGCCCAGGGTAAGCGACTCTATGACGTGATCGGCATCCAGAGCCACATGCACGGCGGCCCCTGGTCCAACCAGAAGATCTGGGAAACCTGTGATCGCTTCGCGCGCTTCGGCGTACCGCTGCACTTCACCGAAACGACTATCCTCTCCGGCAACAAAGGCTGGGAGCGCAAGGAAGCCTGGCCCACGACGCCCGAGGGCGAGAAACGCCAAGCCGAAGACGTGGTGCGATTCTATACCATGCTCTTCTCCCACCCTTCGGTCGAGGCCATCACCTGGTGGGACTTCTCCGATTACCGCGCCTGGCAGTGCGCCCCGGCCGGCTTCCTCCGTAGCGACATGAGCCCCAAGCCGGTCTACGATGAACTCCTCAAGCTCATCAAGGGCAAGTGGTGGACCAAGGCCGACGTGCAAGCCGACGCCGACGGAAAGGCTCGCTTCCGTGGCTACTACGGCGAGCACAAGCTGATCGTCACCTCCGGGTCGAAACGCGTCGAACTCAGGATCTCCCTTGGCCGCGGCGCCCCCAACGTCTTCCAGATCCGGCTCTAAGCAAAGAAGCGGTCTTCCGTCGTCGCGCAAGCTAACGCACGTCGATTTCCTTCGAGACATTGAGGAACTGGTTCTTTTCGGACTTGAGGCCGGAGGCACGGGCATTGGAGAGGATGCCGATGGTCCCGCGCGCGCCGGGGGTAGTTCTCCCGATCACGTTCTGCCGGAATACCAGGTCGTGGTGCGGGCCGCGGATCACAACCGCCGCCTCTCCAAGATCGCCTTGGCCCGAGACTCCGTTGTCCACGATGCGGTTGGCCTCAAAGACGTTGCGATGGGCTCCCATGGCTTCATCTTCGCGGCGGAACAGCACGCCCGCGGCTCCGTTTCCGCTGCTGGCGTTGTTGCGGAAGAGGTTGTCGGTATCCTTGTGTCCGATTGAGATGCCGCTGAGCTTGTTGCCGCGGAGTTCGTTTCCCTCGAACAGCCCATGCTTCACTCGCCAGCAGACGAACAGTCCGTCGCCGCCGTTGCCCACCGAACGGTTGCGCCGTAAGACGGGATGCTGGGAACCGCTGCCCGGGTGCAGGCCGATACCCCGGTTGTCTTCCACCAGGCAATCCTCGACGGTCACGCGATCGGAAACTTGAAAGCTGATCCCGTCGCCGTTGTAGCGGCGAACTTCGCACTTGCGGATCGTGACCGCCACGCACTCGAACAGATAGAATCCCCCCTCCGCGGCAACCATCGAGGTGCTCCGACTTGCCGTGCATGCTGTCGATGGTCAAGCCTTCGACGAGGATGTTCTTCACGTTCCATCCCCCCACGACCGGAAAGACGAGGCTGGCCGCGGCGCGGTTCGACGCCATGTAATCGAAGTACAGCGGTGTGGAGATGCGGAACGTGTTGGCGCCGATCTGTGCAGTCAAGGTGGCAGTAGTCACCGCAAAGCCGTTCCCGGCGCTCTTGTCTCGAATTGCCACGCCGTCGCCGACCTTGAAACCGGACGGATCGGCGACGGTGATTTGGCGCTCGTTGCAGTCGCCATCGGCCGCCAAGAGAGACTGAAAGCCGTCACAGGCGGCGAGGACCGTCTTGCCCGAGACGCCGACCACGTCGACGTTCTCGCGGAGCGTGAGTGCATTGCGCATCAGGTAGCGGCCCGGCCCAATCCGCACGACGCCGCCGCCCAAGCCGGCGACATAATCGACGGCCGCCTGCAGCACTCGGTGGTCAGCGCCGCGGAAGTCCCCCTCGTCAATCCCCACCCGGACTTCCGCACGCCGCACCTCGTCGGCGGCGCGCACCGCGCCGCTCCCGCCAATTCCCGTCATCGCCGCGACGGCCACGCCCAGACAGACCCCGGCAACTCGATTTGTCGTCGAACGTTGTAGCATATTCATGGTTCACCCGGAGCAAGGAGACATCACGAATTCGTGGAAAAGCCGCATCCACCCGCTGCCTCGATGGAGAACGTGGCAGACCCCTTCCGCTTCGATGGCTCGGGCAGTTCGCGGCACGGAAGCAGACTACCGCCCGCATGCCAGGCCGTCAATATTCGTGATGTCTCCCTTTATCCCTATTCCTGTTTGGACCCTGCTACAATGGTTCGCGGCGTATGCGGGCTCGGCATGGAGACGTGACGGAATGAACCTCGGTGTCGGCCGCTTGTCCCTGCCGGAGTGAGCACCCCACCTTCGACCGGACCATCCGAGGAATCACGTGCCACTTCCAGAACGTCGTGCGTCTGCTTTCGCACGCGCAACCGATGCTTCCAGTTTTCCGCTCGCACGCAGGCGTCGCAGTGCCCGCCAAGCCGGCCATCTACATCCCCAAGCAACCGATCTCCGACCAGGAAAAGGTGACGTGATGAACCGACGCGGTTTTCTCAAGAGCAGTCTTGTGGGCGGCGCCTCTATTTGTTTGTTCGAGTCGGCCGGGGCCGGCGCCGTAGAGCGTGTGCGGATCGTCGACGCCCACTGCCACGCTGGCAGCGGCATGGATTTTGGGAAGGACGACTCGACTGGGGAACCATGGACGACCTACAACGACCCACAGTGGACGCTCCGCCACATGGAAGAGGCGGGCATTGACCAGTCGATCATCTTCCCCATCAGCAATAGGACCTACGAGAAAGCCAACGAAGAGATCGCTTCCTTTGCGCGGCGCTGGCCGGACAAGTTCATAGGCTTTGCGAAACATGACGCCAAGACGGAAGCCGGCAAGATTCGTGACATGCTCCGCCACGAAGTTCGTGACTTGGGCCTCAAGGGCCTGAAGCTCCACGGCGTGCCCAGCCCGGAGATGGTGGACGCCGCGGCCGAACTCGGCATCCCCATCCTCTTTCACCCTGGGAAGGTCAACGATAGCCTGGACGTGGTGCGGGCCCATCCCCAGGTAGCTTTCATCCTCGCCCACCTGCGCACCTTTGCCTCGCGCGATTGGCGCGAGCACGTTCGCGCCATCGAGGCAGCCCGGCAGCTTGCCAACCTCTACCTCGATACGTCGTCCGTTGTCTTCTCGCGCTACTTGGAACAGGCCGCACGGAAACTGCCTGCGGAGAAGCTGATCTTCGGGTCGGACGGCCCCCTGGTGGATTCGCGCGTGGAACTCCACAAGATCCGGCTTCTCCACTTGCCGCGGGAGAAGGAAACGCTAGTCCTCGGCGGAAACATCCGCCGCCTGCTCCGCCTGTGATCCCGAGGTAGCACTTACGGATCTCCCGCGTTGATGCAAGCATGCCCCTTCGGCCCGATTCGGAAGCTTGACTACTCGCGGCGCTCGACCACGGGAATCTCGAAAAGCGGATTGGGGCGGCGTTCGCTGCTGAGATAGAGCGTCTTCCCATCCAGCCCGTAGCAGACCGATTCGCCTTGCGCTCGCTCGGGCAGTTCAATGAGCCGCGGTGGACGCGAAAAAGCCTTCTCCCAAGTCTCCCCCTCCCTGCGCGATACTCGAAGCCATCGCCATACGTCAATACGATCGCCCGGCGGCCGTCCGGCGAGACGTCCATGCCTGTCACCTGCCGAAGGTTCAGCTCGCCCAGCAATCGTGCGACCAGGGGCCTCTTGGGTAGTTCCTTCGCCGGCCCCGACTTCCGCCCCTCGCTCGCCGCGTCGGTAGTAGCCTTGGCACTGGCAACATCCAGCGGGAGCTTCACCGCGGGCTCGGGCCATGCAAGCCGGTAGGCGTGGCAAGTGGCGCTACGCTCTTTGCTCACCAAAAGGATCGAGCGATCCGTGGGATCGACCGCCACGGCTTCGCAATTCCGCAAGTCATCCTCGAAATAGAACTCGATCGTCCGCTCCACGCCGATTTCCGCCGCCAATACGCCGCGCACTGTGTCGCACGGCGGCTCTTCCACCAGGTGCAGCATGTGCACCGCCGCGCTCAGGCCGTTGTTGCCCGTGTCGGCGATGAGTAGGTAGTGCTTGCCGTTCCAGGAGAAGCCGGCCAGGTCTTCCCAGTCGAAATTGCGCACGCCGGCGACTCGGCATGAGCCCAGATCGCGGCCGCGGCGATCGAACAGGTGCAGGCGCGCGTCGCCTCCCGAATCGTTATGGGCCCAGAACAGTCCCGGCTGACGCCGCGAAGCCGCCATGCCGCTCAACTCGGCCAACTGCGACGATTCCAGGCGAGCCAGCTCACGCGGCGGACCGTAGGCGATCGCATCGCGATTGTTGGGCGAGACCGCACGACGCGCCTCACGCTCGCTACGGAGCAACTCCGTGACATATCGCTGATCCGCGGGGCTCAACCGGCCTATCGGCACGTTGAACGTCTGCCCGTCCACCGTGCGCAGCCAAACTTCGCCGCGCGTGGAGTCGACGAATTCCGCCTCAACCCTACCGCCCTCGGCATCGGTCCAGGTGCGCGTGAGGGTGGGGGCCGCCGCCAAGGCTGAGGCTTGCAGGGCAAATGAGCCGAGGCTGACCAACGAGAGGCCGAAGTGCGCCGAAGAACGGCTCGATGGGCTCATCGCCCGACCAAGGGCCAATAAAAGCAGAAAACCGGCAAAAAACCAAAAACTATGCGCCATGCGATCTGCCTCGGCTATCTTCGAACGCGCGAAGCGGCCGCGGCACATGCACCGCGTGCGTCGGCCACACCGCCGCGCAACGCCCTGATTCTTTCCCGCCGTCAACGACGCGACAACGTCCCTGCCAGGGGGCCACTGAGCCCCAGTGGGGACAATTCGCGAATCTCCCGGAGAATCAAAGGACTTCCGCGCCCCGATCGAGTCCGCCCACCCTCCGCCGCGTAAGCACCGAGTGAATTCCAGACGGTGGGGCGTAGTTGCTGCTGCGCCCCCTGCCCGCGTGCCGATCAACGGCTTGAACTGGGGGGAAATCGCCAGCCAATACCGGCCCCGCGACCTCGATACGTCCCCGTGCTTCGGCTCCGCGCGGTGGTCGGATTTGCAGCACGCGTGAGGACAGCTAAACTGAAGGGATGAAGCAATCTCCGGCAAGCGCAATCTGGGTGCCCGCGGCCTTGGCCGTACTCGGCTTGGGCGCCACGGTCTGGTGGATCACTACGGGATCGGTGGCTTCGCTCCAGGCACGCGTGCCCGGGCTCGACCGCCCCGCGGGCGCAGGGCTTTCGCAGGCCATGCGCGACGCCTCGGTCGGCCGCCTGGTCCAGGGCGAAGGCAAACCCGCCGATCTTCCCGGCCTCTGGCCCTGGTTCCGCGGCAAGGACCTCGACAACGTCGCCAAAGACAAGGTGGCGCTAGCTCGCCAGTGGCCGTCGGGTGGGCCGAAAGTCCTTTGGTCCGTGGAGTTGGGAGAAGGCCACGCGGGGCCTGCGGTTCAGGAGGGCAAAGTATATCTGCTCGACTACGATCGCGTTGAATCGGCCGACGCTCTGCGCTGTCTCTCGCTGGCCGATGGCAAGGAAATCTGGCGCTACAGCTATCCTGTCGACGTCAAACGCAATCACGGCATGTCGCGGACCGTGCCGGCCGTGGCTGGCGGCTGCGTCGTTGCCCTCGGACCCAAGTGCCACGTCACCTGCCTCGACGCCGCCACGGGCCAGCGCCGCTGGATGATCGACCTCGTGCGGCAATATGGCACCGTGATTCCGCCCTGGTACGCTGGCCAGTGTCCGCTGGTCGACGGCGACCGGGTGATCCTCGCCCCCTGCGGCAAGGATGCGCTTTTGGTAGCCCTCGACCTCCAGACCGGCAAACCGATTTGGAAAACGCCCAACCCGCGCGCCTGGAAGATGACCCACGCTTCCATCATGCCCATGCAGTTCGCCGGGCGGCGCAGCTACGTCTACTGCGGCAGCGGCGGAGTGGTCGGCATCGATGCCCAGTCAGGAGCCATCCTCTGGGACACGACCGAGTGGAAGATCAGCATTGCGACCGTTCCCTCGCCGGTGTGCCTGAGCGATGGCCGCATCTTCCTCTGCGGCGGTTACAACGCCGGGGCGATGATGCTGCAACTCGTGCAAGAGGGCGACCGCATCGTGCCCAAGACGCGTTTCCGCGTCAAGGCCCGCCAGTTCGGTTCGACTCAGCAAACCCCGATCCTGCTCGGCGAATATCTTTATGGAGTGCGCGAAGACAAGGAACTGGTCTGCCTGGACCTCCAGGGCAAGGTGGTCTGGCACAGCGGAGCCGAGCACCGCTTCGGCATCGGCCCCTACCTGGCCGCCGAGGGAATCCTTTACGTGCTCAGCGACGACGGCGTGCTGACCATGGCCGAGGCCACGCCCGCAGGATACAAGCCGCTCGCCCGTGCCCAGGTGCTCAGCGGCCATGACGCCTGGGGCCCCATGGCGCTGGTCGCCGGCCGACTGCTGGCCCGCGATCTCACGCGCATGGTCTGTCTGGACGTCACCAAGCCGTAGCTGGAAACGACGGACGCATGCGCGCTGGCTGCCGCCCCTCGATCCGCCGCAGCGTCCCAGGGGCTCTGACAAGGAGAGAATCAACTTGACCTGGCCAATAGCCTTCAAGCCGATCCTGATCGCCGCCGTCCTCGCCCTGTCCTTGGGCGTCGCCGCGCTGGCGGTGCTGCGGCAACCGCTCGCTCCCGACACGCGAGCCCCGCTGCCCGCGTCGTTCGAGTATGACTTGAGCGCCATGAAGCAGATCGATCCCGCGCTGGTGCATTATCGCCCCAGCACGCAGATCGCGTTGGAAGTCGACGAGGCACGCGCGGTGGCGATTGGGCCCCAAGATCGAATCTACGTGGCGGCGGACAAGACAATCCACGTGTTCGAGCCGAGCGGAGCCCGCTTCGCTCAGATACCCCTCGAAGGCGAACCCTACGCGCTGGCAGTCGCCGCCGATGACCACGCCGCGCCCGGCCGCATTTACGTGGCAATGAAAAGCCACGTGGAAGTATATGCCCCCGCGGGCAAGCGCCTGGCCGCCTGGGACGATCTGGGCCCCAAATCGATCCTCACCTCGCTGGCCCTGTCGGAGCACGACGTGCTCGTGGCCGACGCCGGAAACCGCATCGTCTGCCGCTACGACCTCGCGGGGAAGTTCGTCGGCCGCATCGGCAAGCGGGACCCCGACCGAAATGTTCCCGGTTTCATCATCCCCAGTCCTTATTTCGATGTCGCGGTTTCGCCCGATGGTTTGCTCCGCGTGGCCAACCCCGGCCGACACCGCATCGAAGGATACACGCTCGACGGGCACTTGGAGGTCTTCTGGGGTAAGGCGGGCGAGGCGATCGAGGCCTTCTGTGGCTGCTGCAACCCGGCCAATTTCGCCCTCCTACCCGACGGCAGTTTCGTCACCGCCGAAAAAGGGATCCCGCGCGTCAAGGTCTACGCGCCGGACGGGGCACTGTCCTCGGTCGTGGTGGGTCCCGACGTGCTCGCCCCCAATGCCACCGCGGTCGAAGAAACGCGGGCCGAACATCGCCTGCCGGTGGTCGACGTGGCCGTCGATCGGCAAGGCCGCGTGCTCGTGCTCGATCCGGGCGCGAGGAAAGTCCGCGCGTTTGAAAAAAGGAACCCGACGCCGTGAACCGGTCGCATTCCCCCAAGTCCAGCCGCCGCGAGATGCTCGTCGGCACGGCGCGGCATACGGCGGTCGCCGCCTTGGCCGCGCTTTCCGCCGGGCTGATCGCGAAGCGCACGGTGGCTCCCGTCGGAGCCGACTGCGCGGCACCGCGCCTGTGAAGCCTGCCGCGCCTGGCGCGGTGCGACCGGCCCGAGGCTCGCCGGGCTCGCGACAACGACGGGGAGGCATGAGCATGGATACCAACAAACCTCCCGTCGACCGCCGTGCCTTTCTCGCCGACGGCTTGCGAGTGACGGGCGCAATCGGCCTGGCCGGCTTCGTCAGCTTTCTCGCCGGACGCAAGGGCATGGCCGACGAGCTGGTCTGGCAGATCGACCCAGGCAAGTGCGTGGCCTGCGGCAATTGTGCCACGCGCTGCGTCCTCGACGAGTCTGCCGTCAAGTGCGTGCACAGCTTCCCCATGTGCGGCTACTGCGAGCTATGCACCGGCTACTTCGAGCCCAACCCCACCGCCCTGGACACCGGGGCGGAGAACCAGCTCTGCCCCACGGGCGCGATCATTCGCGAACTGATCGAGGATCCCTACTACGAGTACCGCATCGACGAGCCTCTGTGCATCGGCTGCGGCAAGTGCGTCAAGGGCTGCAACGCCTTCGGGAACGGTTCGCTCTACCTCCAGGTCCGCCACGACCGCTGCCTGAACTGCAACGAGTGCGCGATCGCCCGCGACTGCCCGTCGCAAGCCTTCCTCCGCGTTCCTGCCTCCTCGCCTTACCTGCTCAAAGACCGGAGCGCGCAAGGATGAAACGAACCTGGGCCCTGGCGGCAATTGTCGCAGCGTTTCTCGCTCCGCCCCTGATGGCGGCGATCGAACGTTTTCCCCCGCCAGACTTCACCAACCACCAACTCCCCCAAACGACGACGCCCGCCGCGGATTCCATCGCCTGGGAATACCTCGACGTCGCCGTCCTCGCCGCTGCCCTCGCCTTGGCCACGTATCTCGCCTTGGTGCGGCGATCGCGCCGCGCGCTCGTGCTTCTCACGATGGCCTCGCTGGCGTGGTTCGGATTCTGGCGGCAAGGCTGCATCTGTCCGATCGGGGCAATCCAGAACGTAACTCTTGCCGTGGCCGACCCTGGCTATAGCGTTCCCTTTTCCGTAATCGCCCTGTTCGGCCTGCCCATCCTCACCGCGTTGTTCTTCGGCCGGACCTTCTGCGCCGCGGTCTGTCCGTTCGGGCGCAGTGCAGGAACTGGTCGCTCTCAAGCCCTTGCGCGTGCCAAACTGGATCGATCAGAGCCTCGGTCTGCTGCCCTATGTCTATCTGGGAGCGGCAGTCCTCTTCTCCGCCACCGGCTCGGTGTTCCTCATCTGCGCCTATGATCCGTTCGTAGGCCTGTTCCGCCTGAGCGCCAGCACAAGCATGTTGATTCTCGGCGCGTGTTTCCTCGTGATCGGATTGTTCGTCGGGCGGCCGTACTGCCGCTACCTTTGCCCTTATGGGGCAATCCTCGGCCTTTGTTCGAAGGTTTCCAAACGCCACGTCCGTATCCCGCCCGAAGAGTGCATCCAGTGCCGGCTGTGTGAAGACGCGTGCCCCTACGGCGCCATTCTCGAGCCCTCCGTGGCGCAGAAACCGGCCGATCGACGCCGCGCACGCACGCGGCTGGCCGCCTTGCTCGCGCTATCGCCCGTGTTGGTCGCCGCCGGCTATCTTCTCGGCAGCGGCCTGGGCCTGCCGTTCTCCAAACTCCATCCCACCGTACGCCTCGCCGAGTACGTGGCCCAAGCCGAACCGGCTCCCGATCCAACCGGCCTCGACGTCGAAAGCCCCCGGCTCAAGCAGCGCAATGACGCCTTGGAAGCATTTCGCAATACCGGCCGGCCCGCCCGGGACTTGCTGGCCGAAGCCCTCGCGTTGCGCCAGCGATTTCAGGTCGGGGGTGCGTGGCTGGGTGCGTGGGTCGGGCTCGTCGTAGCAGTCAAGCTCTTGCACCTTTCAATCCGACGACGACGCACCGATTACCAACCCGACAAGGCCAATTGCGTCTCCTGCGGACGGTGCTTCTGGTACTGCCCCCACGAGCAACTTCGATTGGGGTTGATCGAGACGCTGCCGACAGTGGCCCTCCCGGTCGCCGCGGCCCAGCGCGACGGCGACAGCAGTGCGCCCGCGCACCCAGGAGGTCGTCGCCCGATGAATCCCGAAACATCCCAAGCACCCGCCGTCGAACCCCGTACGCTGCGCACGCTCGACACCGACGTTTGGGCCCTGACCGCGCGCCGTGCCACGGTGGTGGCAACCGCCTTCGCGCTCGTCACCGCAGGCTTCCTGCTGGGCGACTACAGCCGACGACTGGTTAAAGACCCCTTGGATTCGACCGAGTTCCTCACCCTCAAGCAGCAGTTGGTGGAGTTGAAGAAGCAGCCGCCCGGCGAAGAGGTCCAATCGCGGATTCAGGCGACGGTCGAGGCGATCCGGGCGTCGGACCTGGCGTTGCGCGAAGCGTACTTCCGCCAGCGGAATTTCGCCCGGCGCGGAGCCTGGCTGCTGCTGGCCGCAATTGTGATCCTCGTCATTGCCGCGAAGACCGCAGCCACGCTGCGGCGCAGCTTCCCGCGCCGCAACCAGCCGTCGGTCCGCAGGACCTCGATGCGCGGCGATCGCACGTCGGACGCTGGGCCGTTGCCGCGTTGGGGCTCGTGCTCGTCGCCGCCGCTCTCGGGCTCCGCTTCGGCAGCGGCACGTCCTTGACCTTGCCACTCGACGCAACGAAGCTGGCGTCTTCCACCTCGACCGGGTCCGACGCCGCCGTACCCATGCCGACGACCGGCGCTCAGGCCATCGCCCCTGCCCCAAATGACAAAGCGGAAACGGATCCTTCCGGCGGTTCTTCTTCGATTTCGCGAGAAGAAACTCCACATCCGCGGCCTCCCCAGCCTCGACCGGACGGTGGATCGAAAGCCGCTCCAAACCAGACTGCCGGTTCCAACAACTGGCCCCGCTTCCGCGGTCCGTTGGGTTCCGGCATTTCCGCTTTCGACGACGTTCCGACCCAGTGGGATGTCGCTTCGGGCAACGGCATCGCCTGGAAGGTTCCCGTGCCCGCGGAAGGCAACAGCTCGCCGATCGTCTGGAACGATCGAATCTTTCTTACCGGCGCCACCGCCGAGAAGCGCCAGGTCTTCTGCTTTGCCACGGCCGACGGCAAGCTGCTGTGGGCCAAAGACGTGCCTGGCACGCCCCCAAGCACGGCCAAACCGCCGGAAGTCATGGAAGACACGGGCTTCGCCGCCCTCACGCCCGCCACTGATGGCCAGCGCGTATACGTTGGGTTTGCCAACGGCGACTACGCGGCCTTCGACTTCACCGGCAACATTGCCTGGTCTCACAGCCTGGGCATTCCCAAGAATGCCTACGGCCACGCGTCCTCGGTCGTCCTGGCCGGCAACTACGTCATCATCCAGCTCGATCAGGGATCGGCGCACGACGGGCTCTCGAAGTTGATCGCCTTGGACTCCGCCACCGGCAAGACCGTTTGGGAAACGAAACGCGACGTGCCCAGTTCCTGGAGTACTCCCCTGGTGATCGACGTGGGCGGCCAATCGCACGTCGTTACCGCGGGCGACCCCTGGGCAATTGCCTACCGGACCGACGACGGCAAGGAGGTATGGCGAGCCAAGTGCCTGAAGCAGGATGTCGGTCCTTCGCCAGTGTTCCACGAAGGCGTGGTCTTCGTGGCCACCGAGTATCTGGCCGCCTCGGCAATCCGTGCGGACGGCCAGGGAGACGTTACCGCCTCCCATATTCTCTGGTCCGCCGAAGACGATATTCCCGATACCTGCAGTCCACTGGTCACCGGCCCGCACGTGCTCCTGCTGACCTCGGCCGGCACGCTCAGTGCATACGATACGAAAACCGGCAAGCAGCGCGTGGTTCGAGGAATTCGATTCCACGTTCAAAGCCTCGCCCGCCATGGCCGGCAAGCATGTCTACCTTTTCGGGGCTGGCGAGGAGGGAAAGGTTTTTGTGATCGAACCGGGTGCGAAAGGGCCGAAAAAGGTGTTTGAAACCCAATTTGCGGAGCCGCTCACCGCCAGTCCGGCCTTTCAGCCGGGCCGCATGTACGTTCGCAGCAAGAGCCACTTGTTCTGCATTGGAAAGAAGTAACCGTCTGGGAAGGGGGGCCACGGAGGCGCAAGCGCGCAAGCCAGGCCCCAGTAACTGATGCAAGACCTCGATCTGGCGTTCGTTGACGAGACCGTCTCGCGATTGGGGCGCAAGCCCGAGGCGGTGATCCCGATCCTCCAGGCGATCCAGGCCCACTATCGCTACCTGCCCGCAACCGGCCCTGGAGCGCGTATGCCAGCAGACCGAGATCACCCCGGCCAGCGTCACCGGCGTCGCCAGTTTCTACACTCAGTTTCGCCACCAACCCGTCGGCCGCCATCTGATTAGCGTCTGCCACGGCACCGCCTGCCACGTGAAGGGATCGGGACTGGTCCACGAAGCGCTCGAACGCCGCCTGGGCCTCTCGCCCGAACAAGACACGGATTCCCAGGGTCTGTTCACCTTGCAGCGGGTGGCCTGCTTGGGCTGCTGCACGCTAGCCCCGGTGGTGCAGATCGACCATCTGACCTACGGACACCTCTCGCCGCAGACCGTTCCCGAGGTGCTCGACGATTTCCTGCACCAGCACTCAAACGGCCAAGCGCCGTCGCGCCCGACCGTCAGCGCCCGCGCGCCGCTCGGCGAAATCCGCATCGGTTTGGGCTCCTGCTGCCAGGCTCAGGGAAGCGGCAAGGTCCGCCAGGCCATCGGCGACGTCCTGGCCGAAACCGGCGCGGCGGCCCTGGTGAAGCGCGTCGGCTGCGTGGGCATGTGCCACCAGACGCCCCTGGTCGAGATCGTGCCCATCAGCGGACCCTCGCAACTGTTCGCCAAAGTTACGCCCGACGATGCCCGCGCCATCGTGCTCGCCGCACTTCAAGCCGCGTGGGCTGTTGCGGCGGATCGGCAACACAGCGACGCACTTGCTCGACCGGCTCCTGACCGACGAGGTCGGCTCGGCCGTCCAACGGCACGCAATCGACGCCCGCGACGCCCCAGTCTGCGCCTTCCTCGGCCCGCAAAAACATCTTGCCACCGAGTTTTGCGGCGAGATCGACCCCACAGACCTTGATGAATACCTCCGCCACGACGGCTTTCAGGCCCTCCGACGCTGCGCGCTGGAACGCTCGGCCGGAGGAGATCGTCGAAGAGGTTCGATTGCAGCGGGCTTCGAGGGCGCGGCGGCGCCGGATTCCCCACCGGCGACAAGTGGGCCAAGGTCCGCGCGGCCGCCGGGCGACGCCAAGTACGTCGTCTGCAACGGCGACGAAGGGGATCCCGGCGCGTTCATGGACCGCATGATCCTCGAATCGTTTCCCTACCGCGTGATCGAAGGCATGGCGATCGCCGCCCGTGCCGTCGGCGCCGACGAGGGATTCTTCTACATCCGCGCCGAGTACCCCCTGGCCGTCGAGCGCATTCGCGAGGCCCTCGACCGCTGCCGCGAACGCGGCTTTCTCGGCGACTACGTCCTGCGGCAGCGGGTTCCGCCTGCACGCTGGAAGTGAAGGAAGGCGCGGGGGCCTTCGTCTGCGGCGAGGAGACCGCGCTGTTGGCCTCCATCGAAGGGACGCCGCGGCATGCCCCGCCTCCGTCCGCCGTACCCGGCCGAGTGCGGCTCTGGGACCAGCCCACGCTGGTCAACAACGTCGAAACGCTCTCCCTCGTTCCCTGGATCTTCCGCCACGGCGCCGCGGGCTTTCGCCGCCTTGGGCACGGAGAAAAGCAAAGGAACCAAGGTCTTCGCCCTGGCCGGCAAGATCCGCCGCGGCGGCCTGATCGAGGTCCCCATGGGCATCACGCATCCGCCAGATCGTCGAAGAGATCGGCGGTGGAGTGGCCGAGCGGCGACAGTTCAAGGCGGTGCAGGTCGGCGGACCGTCGGGCGGCTGCGTTCCCGCGGAGCTGGCCGACACGCCGGTCGACTACGAAGCCCTGCCACGCGTCGGCGCGATCATGGGCTCCGGCGGGCTCGTGGTGCTCGACGACTCCGACTGCATGGTCGACATCGCCCGCTACTTCCTCCACTTCACCCAGGACCAGTCCTGCGGCAAGTGCACCTTCTGCCGCGTCGGCACGCGCCGCATGCTCGACATCCTCGACCGAATCTGCCACCGGCCAGGGCAAGCAAGGGCGACCTGGAATTGCTCGAATCGCTGGCCCGCGACGGTCGGCTCGGCGAGCCTCTGCGGGTTGGGCAAGACCGCTCCCAATCCCGTGCTCTCGACACTCCGCTACTTCCGCGCACGAATACGAGGCCCATCTCGAGGGACGGTGCCCGGCCGGGAAGTGCAAGGACCTGATCTCCTACACGCATCAACAATCGCTGCATCGGCTGCACGCTCTGCGCCAGCACTGCCCGGTCAACGCCATCCCCTTGACCCCCTACCGCCAACACACGATCGACCAGACCCTGTGTACGCGTTGCGACACTTGCCGAGTGGTCTGCCCCAACCAGGCCGTCGACGTGACCTGAATCCTGCCGCCGAACGGCCGCCGCTCCGAATCGCTAACCCCAACCCTTCGCTCCCCCTCCCCCGCAAATACACCATGCCGCGACTGAAAATCGATCAACGCGAGGTCGAGGTCCCCGAGGGCGCCACCGCTGCTCGACGCCGCGCCGCGGCTCGACATCGACATCCCCACTCTCTGCTTCCTCCAAGGCTACAAGCCCTCGACTTCGTGCCTGGTGTGCATGGTGAAGCTTCGCAATGTCAACCGGCTTGTGCCGGCCTGCGCCACCGTAGCCGTTGAAGGGATGGAGATCGAGAGCGAGAGCGACGAAATCCGCCAGGTCCGCCGCACCGCGCTCGAGTTGCTCTTGAGCGATCACGTCGGCGACTGCCTCGCCCCCTGCCATTTCACCTGCCCGACGCACATGGACATCCCCTTGATGCTCCGACAGATCGCGGCCGAGAACCTTCGCGATGCCATCGTGACGGTCAAGGAGGCCATCCCGCTGCCCGCCATCCTGGGACGCATCTGCCCCAAGCCGTGCGAAAAGGGATGCCGCCGAGCTGCGGCCGATGGGGCCGTCGCCGTGTGCCAACTCAAACGCTTCGCCGCCGACGAGGATCTCGCCTCGGCCGCGCCCTATGTGCCCCCTTGCCAACCGGCCACCGGCCAGAAAGTGGCCGTGGTCGGAGCGGGCCCGACCGGCCTTTCGGCCGCCTACTTCCTCGCGCCAGGGCCACGCCGTCATGCTCTTCGATGCCCAGGCTCGGCCGGGCGGGCGGCTGTGGCGCGAAACGACCGCCGAGGAGCTTCCCCGTGACGTGCTCACCGCGGAGGCCGGGTTAGTGCTCCGCCTGGTCGCCGAGTGGCGCCCCAGCACGCCAGTGGAGCAGCAGCCCGCGCTCGACGCACTGCGGCGCGAGTTTGACGCCGTTCTGCTCGCTTTCGGCGCGGTAGATACTACTGCTGCCAAAGCGCTCGGCCTCAAGAGTGCCGCTCACGGCCTGGCCGTCGAACGCGACACCTTCCGCACGGGGCTCTCCAATGTCTTCGCGGCCGGCAGCGCCATCCGAGCCCGAGGCATGGTGGTCCGCAGCGTGGCCGACGGCCGCGAGGCAGCCCAGTCCATCCATCAGTACCTCAGCAGCTTACCCGTCGTGGGCCCCAAGAAACCTTTCTCCACGCGCATCGGCCGATTGGAGGGGCACGAGCTGGACCAGTTGGTCGCCTTGGCCGCCCCTGCGGTGCGCCAGGAGCTTCCCGAGCACGAGTACACGCTCGCCGACGCGGTCCAACAGGCATCGCGCTGCCTGCATTGCGACTGCCGGGCCCTCTCCACCTGCAAGCTTCGCCGCTATGCCGCGGCCTACGGCGCGGAGCCGACCCGTTTCAAGGGCGGACGCAAGGTCCTCTACGTCGATGCCCACCCCTCCGGCGTGATCTACGAGCCCGGCAAGTGCATCGACTGTGGACTGTGCATCGAGATCGTGACCGCGGCCAAGGAACCCCTCGGATTGTCATTCGTCGGCCGCGGCTTCGACGTCCGCATCGGCGTTCCCTTCAACCGCACCATCGAGGAAGCCCTGGGTAAAGTCGCCGCAGAGTGCATCGCCGCCTGCCCGACCGCCGCACTCTCGCTCCGGCAGACGACCCCTGCAAGCGAGCTTCCAATCCTGCACTGAGAGAACCGCTCGTCCGGTTCACCCTCATTCAATAGCAAAGGCCGGTGCGCGGCGCGCGCACCGGCCTTTGCTCGATCAGACAATCTCCGTTACTTCTCCGACTTCTCTTGCGCCTTGCGACGCCCGCCATCCCCGCGCTTTCCGGCGGCGTCCTTCATCATCGCCTTGACCTTTTCTTGCTGCTCCGGGGTCAGGAGCCCCATCACCTTCTCGCGCACTTCCCTGGCCATGGCCATCTGTTCTTTCTGCGCTTCACGGAGCTTTTCCTGCTGCTCGTCGGTAAGCTTCATCGCCTTCTGAACGGCCTGAAAAGCTTCGGGGCCACGTTTGCCGGAGTCACGCAGCTCCTTCATCGCCTCTTCGCGCGCCTTCTTCTGCTCGTCGGTCAGGATCGCATCGGCCTTCTTGGCGGCTTCCTTCATCTTCGGCCCAAGCTCCTTCCGCAGGGCCTCAACCTTCTCCTTCTGTTCGGCCGACAGATCGAGCTTGTCCAACATACGGAAGGCATCCATGCTGCCCCCCATCATCATCCCGCCGCGTCCTTCGCGGCTGCGTCCCCCCTTCTTCTCCTGCTCCGCGGCCCAGCCCGTAACGGCCAATGCCAGCGCCAAGCCGAGCGACATGAGAACGTGTGCAGTCTTCATCAGCGAACCTCCTCCAAGTCGTGTGACAGAACAACACGTGACCCGTCCATTGCCGTCCCGCAGGACGCCTGCAACGTTCGGCGCGATAACCGTTATCTTAGGCAGTGGCCCCGTGGCCGAGAACCACCCGTGGCCACCCCCCAAAGGCCCCGGGCACTTAAACCCCGTGGCCTCTTCCTGGTTCCGCGGTTTCCGTTACATCGCGGTTACAGAACTTTTTCCACCTCCCCTTCGTCTAACAACATACATGTTACCAATGCGCAATGCGCAAGCCCCCTCTACAGGCCAGTAAACGCCTTTGTGCTGCGGCGTGCCGCGATTGCCCCAATACAGCAAGAGCTTGTGGTTGGATGCCACAGGCTGCTAGCTCGCCAGTGCTGCGCATACGCTCAGAGCGCTGCACAAACTATGCACGACGGACCGCTAACCCTGTGGTTTGTTGGGCACGAAGTCCTCGACGTCCCCTAGCTTGCGAGGAATCCCAATGGTCGTTCGGCCCTCTCGTTGCCTAGCACGTACGATCGTGCTTTGTGCGATCCTATCTGCCGCCTCACGCCTTCCGTGGTGTGCTGCGGCCGAGCCGCCGGCCAAGCCGGATGCCGACAGAACACTCCGCGAGCAAAGCATTTACATCCCCTACGACAAGCTCAGGCAAGTGTTCGAGCGTGAGGGACGCGGCGTCTTCCTGCCTTACGAGAAGTTCCGGGAGTTGTGGCAGGCTGCTCAGGAAAAAAAAGTTCCCGCCGTCACGACCCGCCCCCCCGCTGGCGCTGTGGTGACGACCATCGATAGCGAAGCGACTCCCTCCAAGGACGTCGTCAAGGTCCGCGCTACTCTCAAGATCGAGGTTCTGGCCGAGGGCTGGAACGAGGTGCCCCTCCGCCTCGCCGATGCAGCCATTACTGAGGCAAAGCTCGATCAACAGCCGGCCCGAATCGTCTCTGCCGGTGATTCCGGCCACAAACTGCTTCTGGAGAAGACGGGCAAAGACGCGAAAACCGTCGAGCTTGTACTGCAATACGTCAAGACCATCACCCGCTCGCCGGGCCAGAACAGCGTCTCGTTTCAGGCGCCGCAGGCCCCGGTGAATCGATGGACCATTCGCATCCCCGAGCCGGGCGTGAAAGTTACCGTCCACCCCACCCTGGCCGTCACGGAGCCCGAGTTGCCCGAGGCAAAGCCGGCTCCCGCGGCCGAGCCTGGCAAGCCAGAGCCTGGCAAGCCAGAGCCTGGCAAGCCAGAGCCCAAGAACCCGCCAGAAACCGTTCTCATGGCCTTCGTCGGCGCAGCCCCCGAGGTTCGCATCGACTGGACGGCGAAGGCCGAAGGGGCAACCGGACTGGAGGCCCTCGCCGGTGTCCAGGCCGAGCAGCAGGTCGCCGTCCACGAAGGGGTCTTACGCACGCGCACGCATTTGGCCTACGCCATCAGTCGCGCCGAACTCGGCCAACTCGCCATTGAAGTCCCCGCCGACCAGAAAGTCGCCAACGTCTTCGACGCCAATGTACGTCAATGGTCGGTGGAGACCCAGAAAACCTCCCAGATTATCCGCGTGCAACTGTTCGAGCCCGCCAAGCAGTCGCAAAACCTCGTCGTCGAACTGGAGAAGTACCTCGACGAAAAGCTCAACGCCAAGATCACGCTGCCCGTCGTCCGTGCGCTCGGCGCGGTGCGTCAACAGGGCATCGTGGTGGTGCAAGTCGCCGAAGGTCTTCGCGCCGAGGTCGTGCAGGCCAAGGGCCTCTTGCAGGTCGATGCCGCCGAATTGCCCCCAACCTTGCGCGGCACGCCCTGGAATCTCTCCTATCGCTACGCGTCAGTACCCTATGAAATCGAACTGGGAATCGAGAAAGTCCAGCCTCGCGTCCTCGCCGAATCGCTGGCCGAAATCGAGATTCAGCCCGAAGCACTCACCATCGACGTCCTGGCCATCTACACGGTGGAGCGCGCCGGAGTCTTCCGCCTGGAGCTCGACGTGCCCGCGGGCTTCGAGGTCCGCCAGGTGCAAGGCCGCGCCGCCGCCAAAGCCGAGGCCGCGCAGGTGGACACGCACCGCCTGGAAGGCTCGGACAAAACACGACTCGTGGTCAGCCTGGCGCGCAAGGCTTTCGGCCGCGTCGGCCTGGCCGTGCAACTCCGCAAGGAGCTCCACGAGCCCGATCTGCTCACCCCGACCGGCAAAGCGGCTAAGCTCGACGTGGCCATCCCCGCCGTGCCCTCGAACACGGTAGAGCGATCCGCCGGACGCGTCGTCGTCTTGGCTCCCGAGAGCCTCGCGCCGATCCGGGCAAGCCCGAGGCCTTGCGCAGCGTGTCCTATCGCGAAGCAATGGAAGGCATGGAGTCCGTCCGCGGTCCCCGAGGCGGCGACGCGCGTCCGGTCCTCGCCTTCGTCCATGCCCAGCAGCCCGGACGCTTTGTCCTCGCCGCAGAGCGGCGCCAGCCCCAGGTGACCGTGCGCCAACTCGTTCTGGTCCAAGTCCGCGAGGGTGAGGTCGAGTATCGCGCCACCTTCTTCTACAACGTGCTCTACAGCGGGATCAAGTCGCTGCGCGTCGATCTGCCCGCCGAGTTGGCCCCCAAGGTCCGCAATCTCACGCGTTCGGTCCACGAGAAACTCCTCGATCCGGCCCCCGCCGATCTGCCCAAGGGCTACGTCGCCTGGAGCTTTTCCGGCGATGCCGAGCTGTTCGGCGACGGCTCGATCGAATTGACCTGGAAGTCTCCCAGTCCGCTGGAAACCGGCGGCGCCGTGGCCGTCGAAGTGCCCCGCCTGATTCCTGCCGGCGTCGATCGAGCCTGGGGGCAGATCGTTCTGGCCAAGGCCGACTCGATCGACCTCCAGGAGGATCCCAACCGCCAGAAAGGGCTTCGCCCCATCGATCCCCAGCACGATCTGATGCAGGGCGCTCTGCGCGGTGCCGCCGCGCGGGCCTACGAGTTTCACGAGGAGTGGCAGTTGGCTCTCACGGCCACGCGTTACCAGTTGGAGGAGATCAAGCATACGAGCATCGAGCGCGCCGTGGTGCGGCTGGTGGTCACCCGCGCCCAACGGATCGCCGTGCAATCGCTCTACCGCATCCGCAGCGCGGAGCAGCGTCTGCTCGTCCGCCTGCCCGAGGACGTGAAGATCGACGTGGCCCCCCGCATCAACGGAAAGTCGGTCACTCTCGAACGCGGCCAGGATCGCGAGTTCTTCGTTCCACTGGCGGGTACCACCGCCGAAGAACCCTTCCTCCTCGAAATCCGCTATCTCGCTCCCGGTGACGGCCGCCGCCTGGAATATCCGGAGTTCCTCCAGGAACCCGCGGTGCAAAAGGTCTACCTCGCCGTGTACCTGCCCGAGGAACGATCGCTGGCCGGCCACCGAGGCCCGTGGACCGAAGAGTATTCCTGGTACCTCGATTCCTGGGGCAATTGGCGCCCCCAGCCCAATCTTGACCCGCGCGCTCTGCTCGCCTGGGTGACCGACCAGCGGCCTACGCCCGGGATCGACGATTTCGCCACCGACGGCCGTATGTATCTCTTCTCCACGCTCCAGCCGGCCAGCCCGGAAACGGCCGCACTGCGGCTTGCCTACGTCAAACAGGGGTACCTGCGCACCGCCGTCTTCGGACTCTTATTGCTCGGCGGCGTCGCCCTGCTCGGCGCTGCTGGCCCGCGAGGTTGCTGGCAGCAGGCGGAGTGCTCGTTCTTCTGATCCTTGGCGGCGTATTCACGCCCACCCTTTCCTGGCAAGTGCTCAACAGCACTCTGCTCGCCGGAGCGGTTGTCGTGCTCGTGGTTTGGCTGGCCTGGGGCGTGACTCGCAGCATGCCGCGAGGTCTCCCGCGTTGGCTGCAACTCCGCCGAAAGCCCTTGCCCCAGCCGCCCGAGGAAACGCCCCAAACCGGCGAATCAGACCGCCCCGCGGACCGGGAAGGAGGCCCCGACCATGTCTGAGGCATCCTTTTCTGAGGAATCCGCGTCTGAGGCATCCTCGCCGGCCACCGCGTTCGCCCGGCCAGTCTTGGGTTCTCTTCAAGCCGGTGCTGCCCTGGCCGCGGTCCTTTTCCTCCTCGTCGGCGTTCGCATCGAGGCGGCCGAACCGCCCCCCTTGGTCCGCGAGATCTACGTCCCCTTCGGCGATCTCCACGTCCTGCTGGAGAACGACCCGAAACGCGTTTTGCTCTCGCGCACGCAATATGAAGAACTACTCGCGAAGGCCGCCGCGCGGGGGCCCAAACCACGCGCTCCACAAGGAGCGTTGCTGGCGGCCGCACAGTATACCGTCGAAGCCGAGCCCCAGCGCGCCGTGATCCGCGGTGCATTGGCCGTCGACGTCCTTGAGGACGGTTGGCAATCGCTTCCCCTCGACTTCTCCGGAGTGGCCTTGCGCAAGGCATCGCTCGACGATCGTCCTGCCTCCATCGCCCGTCTGGAGAACGGTTCCCTGGTCCTGCTTGTCGAAGGCAAGGGCCGCCACGCGCTGGCGTTGGAGATCGTGGCCCCCATCGAAGCCGCAGCGGCCCGCCAGACGCTCGGTTTCCGCCTCCCGCAACCCGCCGCGTCCCGCTTTCAGCTCAGCGTACCCGGCGACGTCGAGCTCAGCCGCGGCGCAAGCGTCGTCAGCCGGACCTACGACGCCGCAACCGACCGCACGCGGTTCGAATTGCTCCCGGGCAAAGGCGACACCAGCCTGGTCATGACCCTCAACAGCCGGCTCAAGGCCCAAGACCGCGCCGTGCTGGCCCGCAGCGTGATCCTCGACGAACTCACGCAGACCTATGAGCGCATCCACGCCACCGTGTCGTTGGCAATTCTGCACCAACCCGTCGACCAGTTCCGTTTCCGCGTCCCCGAGGGTTTCGAGGTTACCGAGGTGGAGTCTCCGCTGATATCGCGGTGGGCCATCCAGGGCGCGGCGCGTGAGCGTACACTGGAGATTCGACTTCGCGAACCGACCACCGAGCCGGTCGTGCTTCACATTTCCGCCCTCCGCACCGCCGCCCCGCCGGCAAACTGGTCGCTGCCACAATTGGAGCCGCTGGAGGTCGTCGGACAAATGGCCGTCGTCGGCTTGGCTCTCGAAGACCGCCTCGACGCTGAATCGGTCACCCCCGAAGGCCTGATTCCCATCGACGTTTCCGTGCTCCAAAGCGCCATCCCCGCCAGCGTGCTCAGGCCTGAGCCGGGAGCCGCCTCGCTCCGCCCCGTAGTGGCCTACTACGCGCCCCAGGGTGGATACCGTCTCCAAGGCCGGTTCGCGCACCGCGTCGACGAAATCTCCGTGCGAACCAACCTCCTCCTGCAAATCCACGAGCAGGGCCTGGAGGCGCGGTGTGGCGTGCTGCTGCGCCCGGCCGTGGAGAAACTCTTCTCTATCGAGCTTGCCGTTCCCCAAGGTTGGGAGGTAACTGAAGTGACCGGTCCGGACCGGAAGCCGCTGGCCGTGGAACGCTACACCGCAACCGGCCAGGCGTCTCGCGTGTTGGTCCGCTTGGGGCGAGCCATCATCCCCGGCGAAGAACATACGGTCTATCTCCATGCACGCAGTATTCCCGCCGGCTGGCTGGCTGGCTGGCAATCGACCAAACTCTCTCTCCCGGTTTTCGCACTGCCGCGCGCCGCGCGCGATTCCGGCGCCGTGGCGGTAGCCGTGGACGATGACTTCGACGTCCGCCCCGAAACGCTCGAAGGACTCACGCCCCTCGATGAACCCGAGAAGGAAGCCTACGGCCTGGGCGGAGTGCGATCTCAACTTGCCTATCGTTACGAGAAGCCGCCCTACCAGGCACAGTTCACGGTGGAGCGCCGCCGCGCCGATCGACGGCGCGGACCTTCTCCTTCTTCCGCGTCGAACCCGATGTGCTCGTAGCCCACTACGAAATCGTCTACGAAGTCGCCGAGGCCCGCGCCAGCCGGCTCAGCCTGTTCTTTCCGGCCACCACGCCCGCCGCCCTGGTGATCCGCGCGCTCGACAAGCAGAAGATCAAGGAGTATGTTCGGGTCGACGCCGGCGCCATGCGGCGCTGGGACGTGTGGCTCGAAGAACCCGCGCGGCACGGTCCGGCTGGCCGTTGAATTTCAGCAGCCTCTGGCCACGAAACAAGCGAATGCTCTCATCCTGCCCTTAGTGCGCGCGGCGGACGTCGTATACCAGTCCGGTTTGGTCGCTGTCGAAGGCAGCCAGGATCTCGCCGTCGAGGTGATCACCGACGCGCGGCGCGTGGATCTCGGCGAACTCGCCGACGCCTCCTATCAACCGGGCGCACGGCTTTTGGGGACCTACGGCTTCTCGGGCGAGCCCGCCGAGGTTAAGGCGGTCTTCTCGCGTCCTCCCGCCTACGGCCTTTCCCCCGTGATTGTCGAGAACGCGGAACTCCACACCCTGCTCTCCGCCGAAGGCATGAGCCAGACGGCTGCCACCTTCCGTCTCCGTGCCAAGGCCGCCGACCTTCAGATCGTGTTGCCCGAGCGCGCGAACCCTCGCGTCTCTGGTCGATCCTGCTCGACGAACAACCTGTCAAGCCACAACGCGATGGCGACATGCTTCTGGTGAGCGTGGCCCCGAAGCAGGACGGCTCATCTTCGATGCTCAAAGTGCTCTACGAAACCCCGGTCGACGCAGTCTCGCTCACCGGCCCCCTTTTCCTCGCCGCGCCCAAGCTGTTGCTCCGCGGCAACGACGACCCATCGCTGCGTGAAGTCCCGGTCGCCGACTTGACCTGGCACGTGCTGCTTCCCTCAGGCTATGAGTTGGTGCACAGCCGCGGCACCGTCGAAGTGGCGCGCGATCTGCCCGAGCCGGCAGCAATCGCCGTCATCAAGGGTGCGTTGGCCGCGATCGCTTGGCGCCCGCATTTCCGGTTCTCGATGGGCGAAGCGACACTGGCGAAGCCGTATTACATGTCCGACGACATACCGTCGTTTGCAGAGTCGACTGCAAAGTCGGCCGCGCCCGCGGCTGCACCCGCCAGAGCGCCGCGGCTTTTCGAGAAATGGACTTGGAGTCGAAGGAGGAAGCCGCCAAGGCCGACGCGCAGCGCGACGGCGCCATGCCCCGGGAGTCGGAGAATCGCTTTGGCGCTATCCCTACCGACAGCGCGAAGTCGCCCGCGGCGACTCCGCCCGCCCCCGTCGCCCCCCCGACCTCTCCACCCGCGGTGCAGCCTGAGGTCGCGGCACGGCGCGAGGCCCGTTTGGAGGGCTTTCGCAGCCTGAAGATCGACTTGACCCAAACCGCCGAGGTTGGCCAGCGATTGGCCAGCTTCCATAGCCTCGGCATCGATCCGCACTTGGAGATTACCTTGGCGCTCCGTCCCCGGCTCGATCTCTTGGGCTGGGGACTGGCGATCTTGGTCCTTATGGTCGGGGTGTCGATCACGCGACGGTCTGCCGCAACCAAGCTGAGTTTGATTCTGGCCCTGGTCGTCGTCGCGACCATCGTGCCGATGATCCCTGCATGGTCTGAGCTCGCCGCGCCGGCCAATCGCGTGGTCTACGCCGCTTGTCTGCTCATCCTCTGGTACGTTTTCGCACCTCTGGCCGCCGCGGTCTTCCGCGCCGCACGCTGGCTTGCATGGCGCTGCGCAGACCGGCCGCGACCGCGGCGGCTACCTTGCTTCTGCTTGGAATCGCCGAAGTCCGCGGCGCCGCCCGCCTCCGCCCCGGGCGCCTGCAGCGCCTTCCAGCGGCCCTTATGTCGTCCAAGTCGTCGAACCCGGCCCACCGGTCCGCGTCCCCGACGACGCCGTGCTGCTCCCCTACGATCCCGACTCGAAGACACCGGTGCCCGAGGCCGGACGAATCCTCGTTCCCTACGCCAAGTACGTGGAGCTGTGGAATCTTGCGTATCCCGACAAGCAACTCGATGCCCCGGCGCCGCCGGCTCCCTACGCTTTGGCCGGCGCCTCGTACTCCGTAACACTCGATGCAAAGGACCGGTTGACGCTGCAAGGGACTATGGAGATCGATCTCACAGCTCCCGGCCCGGTGCTCGTTCCGCTGCGATTGGAGGGAGGAGTGTTGGCCGGCGCGAAACTCGATGGAAAACCCGCTCGGCTCACGGTCGTTCAAGCCGCCGATCTTCCCGCACCGAAGCCGGCTGCAAATCCGGCCGCCAACGCAGTGGCGCCCGGCGCCCCGCTGTTGGCCGTCGAGGTCTCGGGGAAGAATCGCCATCGACTGGAACTGGAGATTCGCATTCGTGTGGAGCGCCGTGGAGCCTGGAACGCCGCCGAGGGTGTCTCCCGGCCGCCCCGGCGACCGCGATGTCGATTGCCGTACCGCAGCCGCAAACCGAGCTCCGGTTGGACCGGATTCCCGACCGCCGGGAATACCAGACCCAGCGGCCGCAGGAGCGGATCGAGACCTGCGCTGAGCCCCACCGGCCAGTTCAGTCTTCAGTGGAGACCGAAGGTTGCCGAGAGTCCGCTGGACCCCACGCTGACCGCGCGTTCCAGCGCGATCCTTGACGTGCAAGAGGACGGTCTGAGCGTAGCCTGGCAGATAGCCCTCGAATTCCGCGGGAGCCAGCGCGAATCGTTTCTGCTGCAAGTCCCCTCCGACTGCCTGCTTGAGAAGATCGAGGGAGAGAATGTCCGCGCCTGGCAGCTCCGGTCGGACGGCGGTCGGCAAAGGCTGGAGGTTTCGCTGCTCAAGCCCGCCCGCGATCGCGAATCATTTACACTTCGCTTGCGACGCGCCGGTGCCGTGGGAGAAGCGAGTTTCGCCGACTTTGATGTACCCACTATCCAAGTGCTCGATGCCGCCCTCCAGAGTGGTCAGATTCTCATCCGTCGCAGTCCGTGGCTCGATTTGCACACCGTGCAGCAGCTTCGCGTGACCCGAACCGACGTAGACGCGACCGCCAAACCCAAGGCCCCCGGCCCCGCGGCTGGAGAGGACAGCCCCTTGGGAATTCGCCCCTACGAGTCGTACCAATTCGCGTCCGTGCCGTTCACGATCCGCCTTTCGGCCTCGCCTGTCGCGCACCGCGCCAATGCCGCCGTGCAAATGATCCTCCGGCTGGCCGAGCATCAGCGCACGCTGGAGAGCCAGGTGCGGCTCGACGTGAGCGGTCGTCCGCTCTACCGCGTCGAGATCGTACTTCCCCAAGGACTTCGGCTCGACCAGGTTTCCGCCCCAGGCGAATTCGACTGGGCACTGGGGCCCCCTGCGGACCGCCAGCTGCTCACCGTCTACCTGGCGACCGGTCGCCAGGCGCAGTGCCTTTGCTCCTCCGCGGGACGCTCGAAGGCCCCGCAGCCCCAGGCGAGGTGCCCTTGCCGGCCCTCGAAGTCCGCGGCGTGGAGCGCCAGGACACCGAATTGGCCGTCCAAGCCGATCCCGCCTTCGAGGTCTCGGCCGAAAAGCTGGAGAACTGTCAAACGATCCTCCGCGACCGGCTGCGCAGTTGGTTGAAACCCCAGCAGTTCGCCCGTACCGCGTGGCCCTGGAGTGCCGCGGACCCAACTACCGCGGCGCCCTGCGCCTCGTGGCGCACCGGCCGCAGATCGCCTGCGAAACGATCACCAACCTCCGCGTGACCGACCGCGCCATCGAGGAGACGATTCTTCTCGACTTCAATATCCAAAACGCCGGTATCCGCGAGGTCTCCTTTCTCCTCCCCGAATGGATGAGGGATTCCCGCATCCAGGTGCCCCTGTTGCGACAGAAGATCGTGCAGCCCGCCGGTAAAGCTCCCGGCTCGCCGATCCTCGTTCGGCTCGAACTCCAGGATGAGGTGATGAACGATCTCCGCGTGCTGGTCGAGAACGACCGCCAGCTCGCTTCCCAATTCGAAGCGCCGATCCCGCGGCTCGATTCCTCCGTGGCTCCCGTGCAGTTCGTGACCCTGCAAAGCTCCGGGCGCGACGAAGTCGCGCTTCAGCAGGCCAGCGGCGCGGAACCGATCGGCCGTCAGTCCGAGACCTGGCGTCGTCTGCAAACGAAGCTCCGTGGCGGCATGACCCAAGCCTTCCAGCTCTCCGCCGCCGCGCCGCAGACCCAGATTCGTTTTGAGGCCCGCGCCCGCTCGGCCCTGCAAGTCGCCGGCGCCCGCATCGGATTGGCCGAGACGCAACTGGTGCTCGACTCCTCCGGCGCCTACCGCGCCACCCAGACCTATCGGCTCCACAATGCCACCGAACCCTACCTGGAGGTCGAATTGCCCGAGGGGGCCTCGTTGTGGACGGCTTGGGTGGCCGGTGATCCTGTCCGACCCGTTCGCCCCACTGATGTTCCCTCTTCCTCCCGCGTCCGCATTCCCCTCGTGAAGACGGCCGCGGGCGATCTCGACTACCCCGTCGTCCTCAAGTATGGCGGCCGCATCGACGCGCCAAGCCTTTGGTCGCAGGTCCGATTCCCCCTGCCGCGCACCATGAATATTGACGTCGAGCTGAGCCACGTCCGCCTCCATCTCCCGGAAACGCGCCATTGGATGAACTTCGACGGCACCATGCGTTACGCCCTGGACGAAAACGACCTGGCCGCCGGACGTCTCTCCTACCAGACGAAGTCCGTCGAGCGCTTGGTGGACGTGCTTCGCAATGCCGATCCCTTCGCGAAGGTTCGCGCGGCGGCCAACCTCAAGAAGCAATTGAGTATCATCGAGGACCAGAAAAAGTCTGACCGCGGCGATCACCAGGACGTTCAGGTGCAGCAAGAGCTCGTCCAGAACTCGGCCGTGGTCCGCGAGGCCGAGGGGAACTTAGACGCATCGAGGAGTTGCCGAAGAAGGACGGAGCAGTCGACAATCGTGCATTGCTCAATGACCTCTTTGCCAGCCAGCAGAACCTCCGCGCGCAACGTGGTCGGAAAGCTCGGCGGCAATTGGGACGCAGAAAAGGAAGCCAAGCCCTCTCCTCCAGGCGCCACGGGAGCCGAATTCAACGAGCGCTGGCTCCGCTCGAACCGCTTGGACTCTGCCGCGCGGCAGACCACGCGGCAGAACAGCAGATGCCCCGTGGTGCGCTCGGAGGAGCGGCCGCGATTGGGCTACAACAAGCCGAACCCGCATTGGGGCAGCGGTCGCAGGGCCGGCTGATCCTCAAGGGCAAGTCGGCCGGGCTTGCCGGGCAAGCCCCCGGCGGCGGCCCGGGAGTCAGTCAGTCCCAAGCAGCCGGCGAAAGGCCCCCGCAGTCAGCCTCGACCCGCGGCGAGTCGCAACCATCCGCCACTGCGGCCGACTCCCTGAAGCGTTACCAAGAGCGCCTCGAAGGCGGCGAGGAAAAGGCTCGCCAAGAAATCCGCGCCGACAAGGATCGAGACGTCGCCCAAGCCGACACCGGCCTGCGGAGCGTGGACCTGGAAATGCCCTCACGAGGAACGGTCTTCCTCTTCACAACACCGGGCGGCGAAACCCAGATCACCGCGCGCACCGTCTCCCGCGAAACTTCCGCCAAAGCCCTGCAGCTGGCGGCCCTCGCTGCCGTCGTCTTGCTAGCCCTGGCCCTGATCCGCTTCGCCGCGCGAGGCGGTTTCCGCCGCTTCGACCGCCGTGCCAGCATCGTCCTTCTGCTCATCGCCGGCTTTCTGACGCTGCTGGTCGGGCTGGTCGTCCTGGCTCTGGTACTGCTCGTCGCTGGCCTGCTCTTGGCGATCCGCCTCCTCGCCGCTCGGACGCTCCCGCAAAACCCGGTGCCAACTCCCTAGCGCCGCACCGAGATCACATACCACGTCGTTGCCGGTTGGCCGATCGCAAATGTCCATCCGGCGTCGTTCTTCGTCGCGGCAATCGCCCCTGCTTGCGCACGGCCCGCGCCGTCCAAGGGCTGGACCTGGACCTCTTTCGCCTGCTCCAGTCCGCGTAGGGTGATCTCGCCCGTGACCACGTCGATCTGGATCGGCGGCTTCCCCCAATTCACCAGGCTGGTTCGCCGATCGTTCCATCGCATCCCCTCATAGGCCACGCGCGCCCCGGCCGTGAGCAGCAAACGCGACGAACGCCCGATCGGCTGTTCGTCCAGCGCGCCGAGCGTGATCGCGCAGAACTCCGGCTTTACTTGGGCGGCCAGGTGGCTCGTCCCTCGCGCACCGTCGGCAACGAAACCCACCAGCGCCTGCGACCGCGGCGTCTCGACGACGACCTCTCCTCGTCGTCCTCCCCCCCGCCACCAGGCCAACTCACCCGTATCCGAACGGATCGGATCGGCCGCGTCGATGCTCGGATACGCCGGCGATTGGCGGTCGAAGGCCAGAATGCGCGTGCGATGCACCAGGGGCGCCACCAGCGGAAAACCTGCCGTAAAGAACGGTCCCTCCTGCCCGTGCGCGGAGACTCTCCAGCACCTGCTGGTGCGTGTACGAGCGGTCGATGCACTCCGTTGCCGTGCGCACGTCGCCCCGCAGAAACAGCAGTGCGCCGGCAGCCAACTGCGACATTTTCACCGGGTCGCATGCCAGGTCAAAGTGGCCACCCGTGCGCGTCTCCAGCGTCGCCACGTCGTCGTGGCCCAGCGTGTACCAGAAGATACCATCCCAATCCTGCAGCGCGGCGTAAGCCGCCAAAATCGGAATCCCTTCACATGCATACTCGTGCGGAAAGGGATGGTTGACTTCGGACACCGTGTAGGGCCGCCCGGCTACGGCCGAGCGCGCGAACTGGACCACGGTTGAACGCGTTGGATTATTTACCATCGGGGTATTCGCGATCGTGAATCCCGTTTTCCGTCCGGTGCCCGCGTCGGTCGTGTAGTTGGGATGCTGCCAGTACACGTGGCCGTCGACGACGTCCAATCGCGACGTGGTGCTCAAGAGCGGATAGCCGCTCTTTCGAGTGGCCATGGTCGCTCGTGCCCACCAAGAGCGACTTCACTCCCAAGTCCTCGCGAAGGTAACGTGCGGTCTCGTCGTGGAACCGCCGCTCGACGTCGACGTAGAACGCCGCCTCGGTCTGGAAGCGTTCCTTGGATGCCTTGCCAAACTGGTCGGGACGCAGGCGGGGAATGGCCGCCTCCGCGCCGACGCCCGCCTCTTGGCGCAGCCGCACGAGCGTTTCCGGCGTCACGTGCTTTGCCAGCCAGGCGTTGAACAAATCGGTCACGTCCTTCTCGTAGCTCGCCGGAATGTCGGTCCAGGTTCCCGGATTCTTCCGCGTATTCTGCCCCAGAAGCCGCCCCGCCACCCACGACTCGACCAGCGAGTTCTCATTGAGGAACTCCACGATCGCCACCGCAGGCTCGTGGCGATACTCGTTGCCGGTGTAGGTATTCCGATGCGTGAGCAGTTGCCGCGTATACTCCTTTTGCAGTTCGAGCAAGCGAGGATCGAAGTAGGTGAGCCCCTTGGCAAACCCCAAAAGCGCATAGTCGCGTACTCCGTCGCCCGGCTTGTAGGTCCGCGCCACGTTGAGGTTCAGGTTCGTATAGATCCCCCGCTTCTTCAATTCGCCCACGAAGAAGTCGAGGCGATCCAACTGCGACGCATCGAGCGCACGCGTGTCGTCGCGCGCCGCGTCGATCAGGCCTGCGCGGGGCGAGTTGGTCGAGGAAGTGGAAACGCACGCAGTTCAGGCCGAATTGGGCCATGCGCGCCGCCAACCTGGGAGCGTCTTCCTTGCTAGGGAAACACGCTTTTCCCGTCATGTTGACTCCCCAGATCCGCCACCGCTTGCCGCTCGGCTGAACCAGGTGCCCGTCGGTCGCACGCACGAAGCCCTCCTTGCCCGCCGGCGCATCGAGCAGAAACGCCACGCTTGCCGGGGACTCGGCGGGTGCTCGCCAATCGACGGCAAAGGGAGCAAACCGCTCGCCTTCCCCCGCCCACGCCGAAAGCCCCACGGTGCACAAGACCCACGCGATTGCCGTCCACGCGACGTTCATCCCTTCGCTCCTTCTCTTGAGCCCTGCATGTTGAGCCGAGCATCGCCAGTTCACCGGGTCAGACGCCGGAAAGCCGGACGGTTCCGGTCCGACGTTTGGCCGCCAAACCATGATCCACACGCGTCCCCCTGATGCGCCGCAAATGCCCGGAAAATCTCCGGCCCGCGGGTGACGCAACCATTGCCGGTTTATTCCATCGCGGTTCGCCGGTCAAGTGTGCCTGGAAAATGGCAACCGGTTTACTCTCCCGGTCCCAGCGGTTAGCATAGCAGGCTGGCGGCCCACTCACGCCGCTTGCCGAGATTTCCCCCGTCGACAGGAATCGCTTCCATGCATCGCCGTGTGTTTCTCATCTTCGGAGTCGCGGTCTTCGCCGCCGCCTGCACGCGTGCGGCCGCCGAACCCAAGATCCTTTACGAGAAGAAATCCCCCTATACGACGATCGTCGTCACCGAGGACGAGGGGCACATGCGCACCTTGCTCTTCGAGAAGGGAGTGCGCCCGGCAGAGCGTCGTCAAAGTGGGCGACCCCGACCATCTCGAACTGCCCTACGCGCGCAGCATGCTCGCCGCGCTGGCGCTGTGCCCAAAGCCTGAGCGCGTGCTCGTGGTCGGCCTGGGCGGCGGGTCCCTCCCCAGCATCCTGCACAAACACTTTCCCCAGACCGCGATTGACGTCGTCGACATCGACCCCGAGGTCGTGTATGTCGCCAAGCGATTCTTCGACTTCCGCGAGGACGCCACGATGCGGGCGGTCGTGGCCGACGGCCGCCGCTTCATCCAGGAGTGCCGCAATCCCTACGACATAATCCTCCTGGACGCCTTCAGCTCCGACGACATCCCCTATCATCTCGCCACTCAGGAGTTTCTCCAGGCGGTGCGTAAGGCCCTTAAACCCAACGGCGTGGTTGCCGCCAATATCTGGAGCCTCGCCTCGAACCCGCTCCACGACCACATGGTCCGCACCTACCAGGAGATCTTTGAGGAACTCTGTATCCTCGACGTTCCCAACGCGGGCAACGAAATCCTCATCGCCCTGCCTGTCGCGCAGCGGATGGGACGCGACGATCTCGCGCGCTGCGCCGCGGAAGTCTCCAAGCAGCAGCACTTCCGCTTCGACCTGGGCGAACTGGTGCGCGACGGGTTCCGCCACGCGAGCGAAAAGGACCCTGCCGTGCGCATTCTGACGGACCGGGAGCGACCCCGTCCGGAATGACACAAGGGCAGTCGATCCCTGGGCTGTTGCGCTAGTTCATGAATCCGTGAGCGGATTTCCATGGCATCGGCCGGAATAGGGTTTGTTTTTGCCACCGAGACGGGACGGACAGGGCATCAAGCGGATTCACTCCGCCGGCAACGCGAGGATCCGCGTACAGGTCATCGTGTCCGGCGATGAACGGCTTTCGCCAGCAGGTCGCGATCCGACCGACTTCCCCCCCTTGAATCATTCCAAAGATTTCGGTTGTATTGATTATGATCGGGCGGTTTTTCCGATACACCCGATAGTCTCCCCCCTGAGATCGCCAGGTTCTGAGTGCGTATTGTCCTCGGAACTGCTGGCCTACAGGGCCGGGTTCCTACCCAAGGGAGGCATTTATGGTGGTCGAGAGTCACGCCGCCGAATGGGCGCATCTTGTTCGCCGCTACGGCTCTTGGATCGCTCTCACTGCGATTGTGTTCTTCTTGGCCGCCGCGGCAGTGGCGCCCTATGCCATTGCAGGCGACCCTTGTTGCCGGCCGCGACTGTTCAGCGGCCTCTTCTCGCGCGGTGAGAATTACCCGCCTTCCACCGAACTCGGTGGCACCTGGTATTGGATGCGAGGCGAGCAAGAAGAGAAGCGAGCGGTAGCCTCGCTCTATAACCGCTACTGCATTCGCTGTCACGGCGTGGACGGCCGGGGCGTCTGGGATATTCCCGATGTCCCGAACTTCACCAATGCGCGCTGGCAGGCGTGCCGTTCGGACGCTCGTCTGACGGAAATCATTCTCGAAGGGCGTGGCGCCGTCATGCCTCCCTTCCGCGGAACGTTGTCTTTCGAAGAAACGTGTGCGGTGGCTCGTTACCTTCGGACGTTCGTTCCGGGTACGGAAGTCTCCCCGCCCGATACCACCGAACCCAAAGGGGCCAAGGAGCCAGCGAAGCAAAGCAGTGTGTCCAGCGGGCGCAGCGAATCGGCGTGGGCATCGTCCCAGTCGTCCCGTCGGGTCGTGCGCTAGAGTCGTACGGAGTACACCAAGCCCTCCGGACAGCCAATTTTTCGGAGACACACGATGCGGCGTCTGGTCTATCTGCTGATGGCGGCGACTGCGATCTTGGGAGGCGGGCTTCCCGCCGTCGCCCAATCGCCCGGCCAACGAGGCGAGGCTACGCCGGCATTCAACCCGGCGAGTCGCGAAGCTATGGCGCACGATGCGATTGGTCCGGGCAATGCCAATCCGCTTCCGAGCTTTGCACCTTCGCATGATCGCTGGCCCATTCAACAGGTCAGTGCCGCGTCCCCCGTAAATCCTGCTGACCCTGCGGCCAGCGTTGCAGAGCCCGAGCGCGTCGCTCGGTTGGAAAAGCAATTGGAGGTGCAGCAGAAAGAGATGCGCGTGCTGGAGAAAATGATCGAGGCGCTCGGCGAGGAAGCCAAGAGGTCGCGCGTGCCTCCGGCAGCCGTAGAGGAGCTGCAGGCGCAAGAGGCTACCCTGGAGGCTCGCTCCCAGCAAGCGGCCCGCCGGGATGAGGAGGTGGCCGACCAGATCGACGGCATCCACGAGCGGATGGACGCCGAACGACGTTACGGGCCCCCCCTGCCCGCCGGCTTGAAAGAACTCTTCCTGCCGAGCGGAACTCTCGAATCGCCTCTGAGCATTCACGGACAGTTCCGGTTCCTCTACAGTCAGGTTGAGGATCAACCGGGAATGTTCGAGATGCCGTCTTTCTCTCCGTATTTCCTCCTGCAACTCAACCAGGATTGGCTCCTGGCAACCAGCCTGGATATTGGCGGTGACGGAAGCGTGGATGTCGGGGAGGCCCAGTTCAACTGGTTCGTCAACGACTGGCTCACGGTAGTGGGCGGGCGATACATCACGCCGATCGGGTTCTTCAACGAGCGGCTCAACCACGAATGGATCAACCGCCTACCCGACGAACCGCTTATGTTCCGTCAAGTGTCGCCGCAAATCACGACCGATGGAGTGGAAATTCGCGGCAGCAGTTATCTCTTCGGCTCCCCCGTGAAAATGGAGTACATGTTTTACGGAGGCAACGGGTTCCAGCTCGAGCCGAGCAATCCACCGGGGTTGGCCGACGTGGCCGATCTTGGGGCAATTTCCGGGGGAGCCGATCTGCTGAACGCCAATGCGGTAGGCGGCCGCCTCGGATTGTGGATTCCCGCGCTAGGCTTGACCGGCGGGGTTTCCGGCTTCCACAACAGCCACTACTTGCTCGACCACTCGGATTCCATGGAAATCTGGCAGACAGATTTCGGGTGGCGCAAAGGGAACTGGGACGTGCGGTTCGAATCGGCCCACAATTTCCAGCAGGCAGTGGACATCATCGGCCGGAACATCGAGCGCGAGGGCATGTACACGCAACTGGCATACCGGCCGTACGACGCGGCCAACCGGTTCCTGGCCAAGACGGAGTTCGTTTACCGCTTTAGCACGGCGCGGTTCCACGGGTTGGATCCAGCCGCCGTCGCCGCGGCGTTGCCCAATACGGTCGACGCGCCCGTGGACCGGAACCAGCACACCATCGGCATCAACTACTGGTTCTACCACGCCATGGTGTGGAAGTTCGCCTACGAAATCAACGAGGAACTCCACGGGTTGAACTTCCGCGACGACATGTTCCTGTCCCAATTCGTTTGGGCTTTTTGATGGCGGGAAACTACGGCCGTAGAAACATCGAACGCACGAGCGGGGGGACGGAGACGATGCCCATGGCGAAGAAGCGAACCGTTGGATGGATCGGGCTGTTGGCGGCGATTGGCGCGTTGGCGACGCCGGGTTGCCACAACACGCCGGTGGAAAAGTACCAATACGCAAGTAGCCCGGCGCCGCTTCAACTCCCTTCGCCCGCGGCTGCGGTGGGCGACAGTTACGAGGATTGCCTGACCGGCGGACAGATATTCACGATGTATTGCGACGGTTGCCACAACGTCCGAAGCCTGGCGGAACGTCCCTTCTCCAACTACAAGAACGTGGCCGCGCACATGCGCTCACGCGCGAACATGACGGGCAAAGAATACGCGAAGCTGGTGGCCTGGATGCGCCGCTGGCACGACGTGCCGCCGCCCAACCCCGAGATGGAGCCGTCGCCCAAGCGGTTCGTGTATTCGCAACCGATCTCCGAACTCCAGCCGCGAGGCACCGTCTCCGGCAACGTGGGGCAACCCACTCGTCAAGAAGACGTTCCACCGGCGGCACCGCTCACCGCACCGGGGCCCGAGGGTCGTTTGCCGTAGTTCTCTTGCCGCATCCCGGGATGTCTTTCCGGGATGCGGCTCCGGATCATTTCGCGGCGGGCGCACCGGCCGAGAGTTGCTCAGCCTGGCGCTGCAGTTCCGTCCATTGCCGCTGCAGGTCTTGGAACTGCGTCTGGAAGTCGTCACGCGGGGCCTCGGCAACCGCCGGCGCCGGAACGATCGGGCCAAACGCGCGAAGATAGCGGATCAAGTCCCTCCCGTCACTCGGCGCGATCCGCCCGCGAAATGACGGCATCAGCGTTCCCTTGCCGTCCAGAATGCTGGCCAAGAGCTGGGGGTCGCTGTGATCCTTCTGCCAGCCGGCGCTGGTGAAATCGGGGATCGCAGGCATGGCCACGCGGATCGCGGTTCCCTTGGCATCCGGGCCGTGGCACGTCAGGCAATACTGCCGGTACAACGTCGTAGCCACATGAATGCGTTGGTCTTTATCGCTCGGAGGAGGCGAGGCTGTCACCACCGGTCCTTCCTCGGGCGGCGCCGGCGGCACCCCTTGCGGCTTGAGGGAAGGCTCTTGGAGCGGATTCACCGCGGGGGGCTGCGGCGGCTTGGCGAGAGGCCGCTCGATCGGCTTCGGCGGTGGTTGCGGAGTCGGCTGCGGAGGTTCCGCGGCCGGCGGCAGGGTGGCCGCGCCGGGTCCCGGCATCGGCTGGACCTGCACCACTTGCCCGCCTTGGGCGAATCGCCGGACAAACGCCACCATGCGTTCCGCGTCGGCCGTGCCGAGCTTGTCCTTCATCGGCAGCATGAACGTACCCTTGCCTTCAAGAACCGACCGGTGCAACTCGGCATCGCTACGGGAGGCTTGCCACTTGGTATCCGAGAAGTCGGGGATCGTCGGCATTGCAGCGCGGACCAGGCTCCCCTGCCCACCCTCGCCGTGACAAGCCAGGCAGTACGTGCGGTAAACATGATCGGCGCTCATCCTCGCCGCCACGCCTGCCACCGGCACCTGCGGCTTCTCGGGCGAGAGCGGCGTCTGCGCCTTGACGGCGACTCGAGGTTTGGGCCAGACTACGCCGGGCGCGACGGACTGGGGGGATTGGGGGCTTGCCGCCGTAGCCGGCGGAACGGTTTGCGCAGGTTCGGCGGCCGGCGGCGCAGTAAACGCCCGGACGTAGATGGTCAAGCCGAGGATTTCCGACGGGCTCAGTTTGTCGCGGAAAGCCGGCATCTGCGGGGGCTCGCCGTCGTGGATCTGGTGCGTAATCTCCAGGTCGGTCTTGGACATCTGCCAGGCCATACTGGTGAAGTCCGGGACCGTGGGCATAGCGGCTCGGATCTGGTTGCCGGTCCCATCCTGTCCGTGGCAGGCCCCACAATTCTGGCCGTAGAGCGTAGCCACCTGCATCCGCTGCAAGGGGCCAGCCGGCTTGGGCGCCGCCGGCTCCAAGGAGGCCGCCATCGCTGCCTCGGGCAAACGTTTGTCCGTCGCCACGGCGTAGATGGTTGAGCCCAAGAGCCCCGCGGTACCTATCAGCAAAAGCGCGATGGCCACGGGGCGCCGCCGCGGATCGCGCACTGGATTGCGGTCCAACAATGGCCAAAAGAAGAGAAGGAAGAAGAGCAAAGCCGGTAGCACGAAAGTGCCCAGCACTTCCCGCGGGCCTTCAAAGTACTTCAAGAGCTGAAAGAGGAACATGAAGTACCATTCGGGCCGAGCCTCGTAGGGCTGCGAGGGATCGGCCTGATTGCCCAGCGGTGCGGGCCAGTAGGAGCACCACAGCCCGAGCCCTACCAGGACCGCCAACGCGAGCAAGCCATCCTTCCAGGCCTGGCCGGGCCAGAACGGCTCCGCCTCCGACTGCAACTGCTCCTCGGAAACCCACCATCGAGGCGTGACCCCGTGGATGCGAAACAGGTACAGGTGCACTACCGCCAGCAGCGTCAAGGCGATCGGCAAGATGAATCCGTGGAGGGTAAAGAACCGGGTCAGAGTGAGGTTTCCGATCTCCGGGCCGCCCTGGAGCAGTGTGCGCAGTGCGTCACCGATCAGCGGCACGGTGCTGGTAATCCCCAAGCCGACTTTCGTCGCCCAATACGCCTTTTCGTCCCAAGGCAGCAAATACCCGGTGAAGGCCAAGCCGAGCGTGCAGGCCAGGAGCAGGACCCCGACCATCCACGTGAGCTCCCGTGGTCGCTTGTATGCGCCCCAGATGAATACCTGAACCAGGTGCATGAGAAGGAGAATCACCATGAGGCTGGCGCCCCAGTGATGCACGGCGCGAATGAACCGGCCCAGCGGCACCTCCTCCTGCAGGAACCGGACGCTGTTGTACGCCGAATCCACCGCCGGCGCATAATTCATGGCGAGGAGGATTCCGGTGGTCACCTGGATCACGAACGCAAACAGCAAGAGACTGCCGAAGGCGGCCGCCCAGCGAGATCCTCCGGGGAGCGGTTCGAGCAACAGCACGTGCTTGAGCTGGCTCCAACGCGTCCTCGATTCCCAGAACCCTGGCCGAACTTGCTTCGTTGGCTGCGTACTCATATCGACCTGCTTTGCGACTACAGCTCAAGCGAGGACTGCAACGCGCTCGGAGACGCCGATCTTGAAGTCCTGCCAGCGGACGAGGAGCCTGCCGTTGGCTACGTCGGCATCCAGCGAATCCATGGAACGAGGTGGCGGACCCGAAACCCAGGCCCCTTCGGCGCTAAACACTCCGCCATGGCACGGGCAGACAAACTGTGCATGGTCCGGGTGCCAGTTGACCGGACACCCCAAGTGCGGACAGATCGGAGACAAGACGTCGAATTCCAGAGATTCCTTGCTCTTGCGCCGCACCCAAACCCCGTGGCGCGTGCGAAGCTTTTCCCATCCGTCCTGATGAACCACCTCGAAAGCCGCGAGCTGCCACTGGTCGACGGGAAACCTCTCAACGGGTCCGAGGTCCTGGAATCCGCCGTCCGCCGTCTCTCCAAGACCGCGTTTGCGCAATGGGGCAAAGAAGTATCCCAAGCCCGGAACCGCCACGAGGACTCCGAGAAGAGCCATCAATCCACTGGTACATGCTGCCAAGAACCGCCTGCGACGTGCAATCTCATACGGCATAACGATCCCCCTCACTGGCAGTAGATGGACGCGCAAGAACCGCCATCGGCAGTGCTCGGAGATATCGTAGGCAAGCGGTCCAGTTTAGTACATGTCTGGCGGCACACCTGAGGGGACGTAAAACGCAGGGGAGGTGCTGCGATTTTCCCGTCGTACAGGGCCGCAGCAGCAACTTCCGGTGGAACGCGCGCACGCAACGAGCTCTGGCTAGTCGCCCGAGGGGAGGGCTTCGGCGCGGCGGTCGAGGGCGGCGGCTTCGTCGGGCTTGTTCAGGTGGCGGAGCACAGAGGCGTACTGGGTGAGGAGTTCTCGATGTCGTTCGACTTCGGGCATGAACTGGAAGGCGTCGATGATGTCGAGTGCTCGCTGGAAGGGCGCGCGGCCTCGTCGTAGGATTCTAAGCCTGCGCAAGCCTTTCCCAGTTGAAGATAGTTGCAGGCAGAATCGACGTAGTTGTCGGGAAGCTGCCGCTGGAGGACCGATTCAGCCTGCTGCGCTTCGGCCTTGGCCTCCGCAAATCGCTGGCGCGTGTTGGAGAGAACGGCCAACAGCGAGTGCGAACAGGCGGCCATGTCCGACTCGGGCCCCATCCACGTATCAAAGATGCGGAGTGCTTGATGGATAACTTCTTCAGCGGCGGGGTCAGCTTCGTTCTGCACACGCTCCGCAGCGATGGTGAGAAGCATCGTGCCATAATTCGGATGATTGTCACCAAACACCTCACGGATCATAGGCACTGCCTCGGATCGCAGTGTTCTTGCTCGCTTAAGGTCGCCCAGATCCATTCTCGCGGCGGCCCATTCATTAAGAATGCAGACGAGTGTCGGTGAGTTCTCCTGCGAGAGGGCTTGACGATGTGCGCGGCAGGCCTCTTCGAGCAGTTGCGACGCAGGTTCCGGGGCTCCGCGTGCGAACTGACGTTTACCCTCGGCATAGGAAGTGTACACTTTCCGCAGCGACAACTGTTGTTGCGGCCCCAGCGTGAGGAGACGTTCCACAAACTTGAGCCAGGCACGCTCCTGTGAAACAACCGGATGGGAGTCCCCGTGGAGACGGACGAGCAAAGCGAGATACTCCTTGCGTAGATTTCGCTCCTGGACGAAGTCTCCGGCATCGAAGGCGGTCTCGATACGTCGGCGGTAGGACTCCAGCACCAGATTGACGCCCTCAGACGCGTCAGACAATAGCCCCGATCCCAGGCGATCAAACCGGCCGCCGCCGGTTCGACGAGCGGATTCTGCTTTGGTTACGTACTGGCTGGCTTCCGTGTTCCGGCCGAGGGCCTGAAGCACGCGCATAGTCTTCGAGCATTTCGGCGTACTGATGACCACTGTGAAGACGTGTGCCGAAAAAGTCCAACAGATCGAGGGCGCGGGCAGAGGCTTTCTCGGCCTCAGCCCAGTTTCCTTGGCCAATCATGCTCCGAGACAACGCCGCTAATGCCCGCAGCAGGACCGCGTAATGGTCTGGCAGATGGCGCTCGGCAATACGGATCGCACTTTGTGCTTCGCGGTGGGCACGCGCGAAGTCCCCTTGCCGGTTACACAGTTCGGCAAGCATGGCTCGGCAGAGTACAGCGTCGGCAGACTCGTGGCCCAGCGATTCGGACAGGATGGCGAGAGCGCCCGTCAGATGCGTCTCGGCCTGCTGGTATATCCCGAGTTCTGCCTCCACGCTACCGAGCGCGCGGAGTTCTCTACCCGTGCTGACGTGCCGTTCTCCCAGTATCGCTTCGCTGAGCGAGACTTGTTCGGACAGACAGTCGCGAAGCTCCTTCACACGGTTGGCCAGATTGAGGCTGTCGACCAACCCGAGGTACGAAGAGAATGCCAAACAGGTGCGTGCGCCGAGCACTCTGCGGTAGAGTTCCTGAGCTTCGCGCTGGGCGCGAATGGCGGCAATGTAGTCGCGGCTGAACAGGTATCGGCATCCTTCCTTCTCAGCGCGCTGCGCCTGGCGAAATGTTGCCTGTGCTTCGGCGTCGAGCTCGCAGATGCGATCCAATTCTGTGCACAGCACCCTGAGAGTCTGGACGTCGTGTGGGTCACCGTAGATGCGCGATTCGATGCGCAGTCTTTCCCGGCACAGCTCACGAGCCCGAGAGTAACCGCCAGTCTCCAGATGTACCTTGGCGCGGTCGTCGAGGCTCCGCAGTCGCTCTTTCATCTGTCGGGTCGCCTCGGCTTCGCTTTGGGGCGCCGCTGATGTTGGGGGGGCCTTGAAACGGGCCGCGCCGTCAGAGTCCTTATTTGTGGGAGCCAAAGTGCCCGAGGTAAGTTGGGAAAAGGGCGAGCGGTTGGGATCCTCGCTTGCACGAGCCTGCGGAGCCCAGGTCGCAGCGTGGAGGAGGAGCACCAGCACGAACGGGCCGGCGAGTGCCAGCCGGAATCCGTTGCGGTAGATACGGCAACCCAGGCGTGCCATCGGTAGAGCCCTTTCTGAGCAGAAGAGCGTTTGGGGGCTACCACACGTGGGGAGTGTGTATCACAGATTTCCGAGAGAAGTCAAGATCAAGGCTACGCGCGACGACGCGGCGCAAGCGACACGGATGACACTTGGGGTGCGCCGGCGCTCCTCGGCAAAGACGAACCGGGGCAACAGGTTCACGAGGATCAGATTGGGCTCTGCGTTGGTCAACGCATGGGGCTTTTTGCCAATTCGTGGGGGGTTCGATTTGATCGCCCGCAGAGGGGTAACGGGGGGTAGCGGGTGTCTTTGGGCGGCAGGGGTTTTCATGGACGGCGGAGGTTTCCACAACTGTGGTTAGTTGACGGGCTCGCGATGGCGGAGGCCGATGCGATTGCTGCCGAGCGCGCGGAGTTCGGCCGAGCGATCCTACGCGCCAGGCTGGCCCAGTTTCAAGGGCGGTTGGCGGGCCAGTTCGACACGGTGAAGCGGCAGCCCCAAGTGGAACGCGCGCACGCAACGAGCTCTGGCTAGTCGCCCGAGGGGAGGGCGGCGGCGCGGCGCTCGTAGACCAGCGCCTCGTCGGGCTTGTTGAGCTTGCGAAGCACCGTGGCGCATTCGGTGAGGATCTCCCGATGAGCCTTCTCATCGGGCACGTAGCCAAACGCATCGATGATATCGGCCGCTCGACGGAAGGCGCGAGACGCCTCCTCGTGGCATTCGAGAGCCTTCTGGACCCTGCCCAGCTCAAGGTAGGTAAGGATACATGCAATGAACTGGTCGGGAAGATACCGCGTAAGAAGCGCCTCGGCCTGTTGCGCATGGATCCTAGCGTCTTCATACCGAGTGCGCGCGTAATAGAGCTCAGCCATTTGCAGATGCGCGCATCCGAGTAACTGCCACGTTGGCGCTCCATTTATTTCAAAAATACTCAATGCCTGACGGAGAAGTCCTTCAGCTTCAAGGTCGGTGGGGTCTCGCACGTCTTCCTGAGCGATCATCAAGAGGGAAGCGCCATAGTATGGATCGGTCTCTCCGAACAGTTCGCGGACCATGGGAGCCGCTCGACGATACAGTTCCAGGGCGCCGTCGACGTCACCCGCGGCACGCCGTGCCTTAGCCAACTCGTTAAGTAGCCACGCGGACGTCGGCAATTCCTGGTCGTCGAAGATACGGCGGTGTATTTCGTAGGCTTCCTCAAGCAGCCGGAGGCCCGCTTCTTGGTCTCCCCGGTAGAACCGCTGCTTCCCCTTGGCGTAGGCAAGTCGAGACTGCCGAATGGCGGCCTGTTGTTCGGGAGCGAGCGCAAGGACACGCTCGGCGGACTCGAGCGATGCAGTCTTCTGGCGCACCAACGCGTCTGACTCCCCCCAGAGACGCGTCAAGAGTGCGATTTGCTGTCTTCGCAGATCGCACTCCTTGGCAAAATCGGCTGCCTCGAAGGCCGCTTCGAGGCGGTCGTCGTAGTAGGAGAGCCGTTTCTCGACGCTCTCGAATTCCTTGGACTTCCGGTCGGCGCCGAAGAAAGACAGTCGCTTCACCTCGCGGAGGACGATCGAAGCGGCTTTGGCCGCCCAGAGCGGCGCCTCACGGCCGCGTCTGAGCGCCGGAAGGGTGTGCGCGTAGTCTTCTAAGATCTGGGCGGAATGGCACTGTTTATTGCTTAACGTTTTCGGGCTTCTTGGTTTCTGGCTTTGTTGCGAGGTGTGGTCATTAGTTTGTAGGGCTTGGGCCTGCGTTTGCGTTGGCGAGGTTCCAGGCGGTCGGGTCGGTGGCCGATTTCATGGGATGCAATCGCGGTGAGCATGTGGGCATAGAGTTGCACAAGTCGATCGTTGGGGACGCCGGCAATCGCCGGCCGGAATGCTTCCAGAGTCCTCATGGCTCGCGTGAAGCTGATCTGCCGGGGATGTTTTCCGTGCTTGGCCGCGGCCTGTGCGATCACCGTTCGGATCAAGTTGTACGCCAAGAGGTGGGCCCAGATTTCCTTACGCACCATGTCGGGAGTCTGGCAGCGGAGCACGTCCATGTTCATCACGGTCTTCAGCGAACGCAGATCGATCTCCGCATCCCAGCGAAGTCGATACAACGAGGCGATCTCGTCGCGAGGATATTGCCGTGCGTCGAGCAGCGTCGTGGCGACGACGATCCTTCGCGTGCGATAGCCCTTGCGGACGATGCTGCGGCGGAACTCGCGGATCGCGAGGGTTTGGGGAATCGCAGCGTAGTCTTCGGCAGACATCCATGCGGGCCGGCGGGGCTTGCTCCACTCGACCACGTGATCGCAGGGGCCAAGCCGCCTGCCGCGACGGAAATCGACTTTCCGATGGGCGTGCATCTGGCCCACATAATCGACGCCTTGCTGAAGCAAAAGGGCGATTTCCATGTGGGAACAGAGGTAGCGATCCGTCAACAACACCTCGCCTGCCTGAAGCGATGGGATCATGTCGCGAAGCATGGCCAGTTCGCTTTGAAACTTGCCCGCCCAGCGGCGAATGCCCAGGTCCAACACCGTCCCCACAGAAAGCGAAAACAGGACTCCAATGCGGGCCAGCGGAAAGCCCACTCCGGGTGCCTGAGAGCGACTCTGGGGAAAGGCCTCCTGATTCTCCGGCGTGTCGGGCATCGAAACCGTCGAGCCATCGAACACTTTCACGACTCGCCCCAGCAATCGCCACGGGCTCGACGCAGCGCGTTCGGCTTCGCAGCCCGTGTGCCTGGTGAGCGTCGCCAGCAAGGACTCCGGGAGGCGTTGCCGCGCCCTGCGCATAGGCGCCGGTGTCCGTCGAACAAGGCGACATCCCCTGAGTCAACCGCCAAGCGAGAAAGCTCTCCACCGTGGCGGCCAAGGTCGGATTGGCATGGATCACCTGCCCGAGAAACAACCACAAGACCGTAACCGGGTTGTACAGCGAGTTGTAGTAGTGGATGCCCAACGATTGGAGCAAGACCATCACCACGGAAGCCGGCAGCACGTCGGAGAAGGGAAGGCTGGCATGCTGGGCAAACTGACGACGAAACCAATCGATCTGTTGCTGAAACGACCATCGGATACAATCACTCACAGCGGCCTCCTTGCTGCTTGGGGTGTGTGGTTACACCTTTGTAGCGAGGCAGGCCGCTTTTGCTTAGATCAATGCTGCCAATCAGTTACGTGATAAACAGTGCCATTCAGATCTGGGCGTAGAGCACATCGTCGCACGAATCGGATTCCAGGAGGGCCTGCAAATCGAGGGCGCGGGCCAAGGCCTTTTCAGCTTCAGCCCACCTCCGCTGTCCCATGCAACTCCGCCCTAACGCAGCCTGGGCGCGAATTAGCGTGGCAATCCGGGACGGGAGAGCCACCGAGGCAACCGTGATTGCCTCGCGTGCCTCGCGCTCGGCTCCTGAGAAATCGGCCATCGCGTTGTGGATTTCGGCGAGCACGGCGTGGCAATAGGCGGTATCCTTGGATTCGGTCTCTGGCGATGTGGAATATATGTCCAAGGCCTCACGCACACGGACTTCGGCTTGGGAGTGTAATTGGAGTTGGGCTTCGAGGATGCCGAGGTTCAGAAGTGATTCGCCGGTGAGAGGATGGCGGTCTCCGAGAGTTGTCCTAGAGATTCGCACGTCCTCTTGGTGGAGTTCTCGCAGTTCCTTGCCGTTCCCCGCGATGTGACGGTGCCAAATGAAAGAAGAGTGCGTGAGATAGTACAGCCAACTCTTGGGGCCAAGAAGCGTGCGGTAGATGTCCAGCGCTTCGCGATAAGCAGCAATGGAGGCAGCGTAGTTGTCTTCCCGTGTGTGCCGTTCTGCCTCCTTCTCGGCCGCCAGCGCCCTTGCGATTCGTGATTGCCCCTCGGAATCGAGCCGGCAGATCCGATCGAAGTCGGCGCCAGCCAACTCACGGACTTTCCCGGACAGAGTGTTATTGCCGTGGGCGCGTTGTTGGAGATCGTCGAACTGGTGATGAAGCTCGTGGGCTTTTGCATAGTTGCCGAGCTCCAAATGCACGCGGTAGCGATCCGTGAAGCTCTTTGTGCGATCCTTGAACTTCTGGACCGCTTCGTCTTCATTTCTAGGTTCCGCGGGAGTCGAAGAGGCATTGGAAGGGGGCGAGCGGTCCGAATCCTTGTCTGCGGAACCAAAGGTGCCCGAGGGGAGTTTGAAAAAGGGCCCGCGGTCGGAGCCCTCGCCGCGCGAACTCGGGCAGGCCAAGTTCCGACTGTGGCCAGGTAGAGAAGCGACAGCAGCAGACCGGCGAGTGCCAGCCGGAATCCGTTGCGGTAGATACGGCAACCCAGGCGTGCCATCGGTAGAGCCCTTTCTGAGCAGAAGAGCGTTTGGGGGCTACCACACGTGGGGAGTGTGTATCACAGATTTCCGAGAGAAGTCAAGATCAAGGCTACGCGCGACGACGCGGCGCAAGCGACACGGATGACACTTGGGGTGCGCCGGCGCTCCTCGGCAAAGACGAACCGGGGCAGCAGGTTAACGAGGAGCAGATCGGGCTCTGCGTTGGTCAACGCATGGGGCTTTTTGCCAATTCGTGGGGGGTTCGATTTGATCGCCCGCAGGGGGGCGGCGGGGGGTAGCGGGTGTCTTTGGGCCGGGGCTTTTCATGGACGGCGGAGGTTTCCACAACTGTGGTTGGTTGACGGGCTCGCGATGGCGGAGGCCGATGCGATTGCTGCCGAGCGCGGAGTTCGGCCGAGCGATCCGTACGCGCCAGGCTGGCCCAGTTTCAAGGGCGGTTGGCGGGCCAGGTTGGAGCAGCCCGTTTTCAGTTTGCAGTTTTCAGTTTGCAGGAGTCAGGAGTCAGGAGTCAGGAGTCAGGAGTCAGGAGTCAGGAGTCAGGAGTCAGGAGTCAGGAGTCAGGCGGGGGCGAGGGGAGGTGGTGGAGCCTGAAGGTGATTGGGATGGAGACCACAAGACCACAAGACCACGAAGGCACAAAGTGGGAAGAGGGAGAGAAATGGAAGCGAGAATATCGGAAAGGCATTAACTCAGGCAGCACCGTTGAGAACAAGACTGGCCGAAGAGTCCGACCTTCCCCCTGGCCGCTCGACGCTGAATTGGCAGTGCGGGCCTCAATAAGAAGGAACAGCCAGGAATGTCTGTTCTCCTGGTGTTTCAGTAGTTTTGGCAGGACGGATGTTTTTCGGTAGGATGCACTGCTTGTCCACCGCAGCGGAGCGCCGCGGCTGCCAAGCAGTGGCACACGGGCACATGGCTCCTTCCTGGTGGCACACCAGCACGGATCGTCACGTCTTGGCTGGTTCGGCCCGTTACTGCCGGCGGAGGTCGAGAATGGCAGCATCGCCGGGAGGAACGGTGACACGAATGTGCGGGCCGGATGCAAGCGTCTGGTTCCCCCACAGGTCGCGGGCCGAGGCAATCGTGCCCTCGCGCAGCGAAACCGTACCCTCCCAATCGGCAAACAGGTCGTTGTTGATCAGGCCGACCAGCAGGCGTTTAGGATCCTCGGCGTAGCAGCACGCGTGTACGTTGAGGCCGGCGGGCTTCACCTCGATCGGCTGAAAGGAATCGAAGTAGTCACCCAACATCGCTTGTATGCCGCGGAGCAGTCGATAGGGCGGTTCCATGTGGACGATTTCCGGATGCCGATAGGTCAGCTTGTCGCTCATCCATCGATCAACCGCGCCGACCACGATTCGTCCCTTGCCCACCGCGTGCACCGTGGCGAGCGGCCGGCCGACCTGGTCGGTCAGAAGCGGTTGTGCGCCGTCGAGCGAAAGCTGTGTGAAGGTGTAGGGCAGTTCCTCGAACACGCGTCCCGACGCAACGAGCCGCGACATGCACCCGGCGGCCTTCTCGCCGAACTTGACGCCCGCAAGCGTTTCGCCCATCGCCCGGGCCGCCGGAACGTCGACAATCAGGTCGCCGCCGCCTCGGACGTATTCGGCCAGCTTGGGGGCGAGTTCGGGCCGGATTTCAACGTCGCCCAGGAGCATCACCGCCGGATATTGAGCCAGCACCGAGAGAGGGCAACGATCGGTGACCACGTCGAAGCCGTCGCCAAACGGCGTGGGAGTGATGAAGCCGCGTTCGTTGCGCAGATAGCTGGCGTCCTCGTAGCCGCGCCAGATCATGCGGAACATGCCGTCGATCAGGTAGTCACTCTTCTCGTACGGGAACTTGCCCCAGACGCGATAGGTATCGCCGCGATACAAATGACGGGGCATGTTCCAGCCGTTGTGGAAGTCCAGCAGAAAGGCGACCGGAGTGTACGGCACTCCGCGCTGCGGATGCGACTTCGCCCAGCGGCTCAGTTGGAGATGCTGGCGGCCCAGGGGGCTTAACTCAGGCACGCCCGGCGACGCTTCGTCGGCGGTGAACTGCGAGGTTTCCGTGCCGAAAATGCTGTGGCCGTCGAGATATCCGCAGAAGAACAGCCGCTTGTGAAGGCTGAGCGAGCACCCTTTGTTGGGCCCGAGGCCGTAGCCGTCGGCACCTTCGGTGCGGCGATCGTTGTACATGTTGTAGCCGAAACGGTTCCAAACCGAGGAGGCCTGGTAGATGAGCCGTCCGTATTGCTTCCCGGCCCCGCGGAGAAACGCGAACATGAGGGTGTCGCTGGGGAGCCCCTGGGCGGTTTCCAGGCCCAACATGCGGCAAGCTGCGCTCACCGTAGTAATGGGAGAAGTTGAGCGACCCGGTGGCGTTCATGTAGTTCATGCCGTCGGCGCAAATGTGTTCGTCCCAACGGACGAAATCGTCCCATCCCTCCTTGCGCGTCCGGGCTTTTCCGCGGTCGGCATAGGAGCCGATATAGCGGCCGTCCTGCTCACCGTTGTCGTAGCCCAGAAAACGGTCGCCGAACACTCGGAGCAGGATCGCGTGATGGTCGGGGGAGATTGTGTGCGGATATGCCGGATCGTAGGGCACGTATCCCCAGACGTCGAACAGCAACAGCCCCCGGTCGCGCACGTCGACCAACCGCTTCTCCATTTCCTCAAGCGCTTTGCGATAGGCCGCGTCGTCGGTAAATTGCTTTCGCTGCGGGCAGATGCCGATATGAGGCCAGCAAACGTCGCCGAACGAGTAGTGCTTGTGGAACTGGTCGAGCGCCGACGGGTCGATCGTGCGCGCGCCGGTCGTGTGCAGGTCGTAGCCCAACGTCTTCCGCGTCACCGGTTGCGGTTGCGTGGCGGCAAACTGCAGATGCTCTTCGGGCACGACCGGTCGGAGCCAGGGGCGGAAACCCCGGGCGCGAAGCGTTGCTGCCTGGCGCTGCCGGACTCAGCCGGCGACGCCATCGTTGCGCGCGCCGATGCGATCGCGGCGGCGTGTTCCGGCGGAAGCGAGAGCGCATCGCGGCGGTCGAATACCGGTTCCGCGATCGCTGCCGAAAAACGCCGCACCTGGTCGGCTCGCACGTTCCCTTCGTCGAGTTCCCAGCAAAGTGCCATCACGTGGGCCGGATCGAAGACGGTATTTCCCTCGAACGAGATGGGCACGCGAATTTCTTGCATGCCCGCCGCGCGATCGCGCATTCGCCAAAGCAAATGCTCTTCGCCCCGGCTGTCGGTCGCCCAAAGCGCCACGACGTGACCCGATCCTTCGCCGCGGAAGCCGAAGCGGACCCGGCCGAACGGCTCCAGGTCCCACTGACCCGAATGCACCAGCCGCACGGCGTCGCCGGCGTCCAGGTTCGCCCGATCGGCATTGGTGAAGACCGTTTGGAATTGCAGCGAGGGGGGGCCCGGATCCGTGGCGAGCGTCATCGAGGCATCCTGGGTGCGCCGTGGACCGCCTGGGCTCGCCACGCGCCGCGCGGGCGAGAAAATCGCCCTCGGGCGTCGCAAAGCGTTGCCACGGAACCACGGGCGCCGGCGCCGCGGGCACGGGGTCCAAACGCAAGGCCACGACGTCGGGCAGCAGGTCTTGAATGCGAAGCCAGTGCGAGCCCGACGAGAGTTTCGTCGTGCCTTGATATTCCCACAAGGCCCCGCGGGACGTCGGCTCGACCGATCGATGGACGGCGCACATCGTGTAGCGGTTCAGATCGTTGCCGTCGATCACCAGGTCGCAGGGCTGGCGGACCGCGGCCGAATATCGCAGATACACGCGATAGGTTTGCTCGACCGGCGCGACGAACCAGTATTCGAGGAAGCCGTCGCCCGGACACCCAGCCTAGTTGCGAAGGATCGGGCCGATCAAGCTCCAGCTCGCCGGAGGTTCGATCGGCGGCTTCGGGGAGGAGGATTACGCGATCGGCCATCGCCGGCGGGACCGGACCCACGCACAGCGGCGCCAGAATCGGAGCCGCAAAGGTGCGGCGCCAGAGTGCGCGACCGCTCCAGGCGGCAATTTGCCGTCCGCCGGCGGTCATCGAGGCGGCCGTGAGCGCGAAGTAGCCGGTCCGCTCGTTTTCCAGCGCCACGAGATAGGTTCCATCGCCGACCAGCGCGTCGGAGGCATCGAACTCGACGACGGTTTCCCTGCCTGGGGCGATCTTGTCGAGATCGAAGCGGCCGAGGACCAGGGCGGGCCTGCCCGGCGGCTTGAGTGAAACCATGCCGGCGGCGTTGTCGCCGAACCGTTTCTCAAGCGTCACGCGAAGCTTGGCCCGGCCCGTTTGCGCGGCGCATGCACGACCCTTGGCGGGAAGGTCTTGCGGGGCACGTCGAACACTCGCCCGTTGAGCGGAAGCTTTCCCTCGGGATCGTAGCGCACGCAATCGGAGATCCGCAGCTCGTCGATCCGGCCGCTGAACCAGTAGTCGGACCCGACGTAGCTGCCGATCCAAAGGCCCCGCGAACGGACGCCGAGCACAAAGTCGTGCGCGGCGGGGTGGCGGGCCTTCAGCGCGCCGTCGAGGAAAAAGCTTGCCTGGCGGCCGTCGTAGGTAGCGGCCAGATGGTGCCAGATTCCCGGGCGCACCAACCCGATCGATCCACCGATTTGCTGGTGACGCAGTCCCTCGGCGTTGGCTTCTTGGGAACCTTTGTGGTAGATCGAGATCGAACTGCCCATCGCGTCGGTGAGATCCCAGTGGAGCGTCACGTTTTTGCCGAGCAAGAACTGGCGCCCCTGGGGGTTCTCCTGGGCAAACCAGCACTCGACGGTGATCGTGCGAAGATTCTCGAGGGCGGGCGTGAGTTCGCGGAAGACGGAGTCGTCGCGTCCGTCGAACTCCAGCGCGGAGGCGAATTTGCCGGGACACCAGGTTGCGCCCCGAACTTCACCCGTATAGGCGTGGCGGCCGGCGTCGTGGGCGACCGCGCCGTGGTTCTCGTCGAAGTGATACAGGAGCACGGTATGCTCGTCGGGCCGAAAAGTGCGAAAGGCGGCGCCGGATCGGGGGCCGCCACCGCCCCGAGGTGCCCAAGGAAGGTCCATACCACAAGTGCAAAGGCGCCAGCGTGCCGCATGCGACGGCCTCGAAGCGGATGGGCGAGAGGCCCCATCGCCAGCCGACGGGGGTTGCCACCAACGTATCGAGCCGGTCGGGCTTCTTCAACCCACGTTTCCCGCTTGTGCGGCTACCAAGTCACCCGCGGCTGGGACTAGATTCTTTGCCGAACTGGTCAAACCCCATTGAGCACGCACCCCTTGCCCCGTACACTTCGTGCGTCCATCGGCCCGTGGGGTCCCGTAGGGCCACGCCCGTCCCACCACCAGGAGGCTGGACCGTGGGATTTCGGGACCCGCCCGTGCCGATGCCGCGCAATCCAGGCGTCCGTAAAGCCACAAGAGCCGTCCGTTAGTCGAAGGGGAGATACCCGTGAAAGCCGACGAACGTGTGATCAAGAAACTCGACGAGTTGCTGGCCGAGGAATTGACCGCAATCAATCAGTACATGGTCCACTCGGAAATGTGCGCCAACTGGGGATATGAGCGACTTCACGAGAAGGTGGAGAAGCGCGCCATCCAGGAGATGAAGCACGCCGAGCACTTGATCGCCCGAATCATCTTCCTCGAAGGGATGCCGACCGTCTCGAAGCTCAACGCGATCCACATCGGAACGGACGTCGAGAAGCAACTCCGAAGCGACCTCGACGCAGAAACGCACGCCGTGCAGATCTACAATGAAGCGATTCATCTGGCCGATGAACTCAGCGACGCCGTGACTCGCGACATGCTCGAGTCGATCCTCAAGGAGGAGGACGATCATGTCGACTGGCTCGAGGAGCAACTCGACCAGATCGCCCAGATCGGACTGCCCTTGTACCTCTCCGTGCAAACGCGCGCCTAGCGCAAGGGCGCGGCGGGCACACGATCGCGAAACGTCGCAAACCCAAGGACATTCTATCGCCGAGGGCGGCACGCAAGTAGAATGCTCCTTGTGGTCTATTCGCCCCCGAGTGGAGGATGAATTGTGGACGCCCTACGCGCATTGACTGTGGTTGCCGCTGCATTGTTTACCGCGTCGGTCACTGTGGCGGCGGGAGATCCTGCGGCCGACCGGCGGCACGCGATCGAACTGAACGAGCGAGTCTTGGCCGCCGAGGAAGGGTTGCTGCTTGGGCAACGGCGATCTGTCGGTCAGCGTTTATCAGACGGCCGACAAGGTCATTTGGCGATTCGGCAAGGGGGACGTGTGGGACCGGCGGCTCGATCTGAGCGACGATCCCAAGCCGGCCCATATCGACGAAATCGCCCGCGGGATCGAGGTCGAGGGCTGGAAATGCGGCCCCTACGGCGGCCCGGTCGAGGCGACGCGCGGAACGAAGAATCCCGAGCGGATGCGAGAGCTTTGCCAGGGCGCGCCGCCCAGCTATCTGCGCAGGCCCTATCCCTGTCCGAAACCGGTCGGCGAACTGGCCCTGCACCTGCCGCCGGATCTGCCGGGCATGAAGATCCAGCAACGACTGGACATCGAGGAGGCACGCTGCGGATCCGCTGCTCCTGGCCCTCGGGTGTCGAGATCCGGATCGAGTGCTTCGTGCATCCGGCGCCCAACGTGCTCGTGGCGCAGTGGAAGGTGGAGAACTGGAACGATCAGACGCGGATGGGGCAGAAGCCGCCGGTCTGGTTTTCGCTCTACCGCTGGGCCGACCCGACGATCCAAGCCTTTGCGCGCGCGGTTCTTCGCCGAGTGCCGGCACGGGGCATTTCGCGACAGCGCGAGTCCGAAAGCACGCCGTTGGCGCCGCCGAGCGTCAAGCAGGTGGAGAAGCTTTGGATCGTCGAGCAGGCGTTTCCGGCCGATCCACTCTTTCCGGACGGCTTCCGCTGCGTGATGGCACCTCTGGCGTCGCGGGGCGGTCATCGAGCCGGTCGACGGCCGGCCACCGGCGAAGCTCGCCTGCACGTCTTGCCACCGGCCGGCGAACTCGAGGGAACGCTGGCGGTCGCCGTGGCGACTTCGAGCGATCCGGGCGGGCCATCGGCGTCGCTGGCGCGGTTTGCCACCATCGCCGCGGGTTCCGGCCCGCCACGGTTTCGAGTTGGACCGAGGAGAACCACCAGCACGCGGCCGAATTCTGGTCGCGCTCGCGGGTGCGGATCGCCGATCCGCTGCTGGAGAACCTGTGGTACGAGACGCTTGCACGCGCGGCGATGTGCCTATCGCCGCGGCAGAGGTCCCGCCGGGACTGTTCCTGCCCAGCACGGTGCAGGACTACTCCCACTGGCACGGCGACTACCACACGAACTACAACTTCCAGGAGCCGTTCTGGGGCGACTATACCGCCAATCACCTGGAACTGGGCGACGCCTACTTCGACGGCGTGAAGTTCATGCTGCCCATCGGCCGGAAGATCGCCCGCGACTACTACAACTGCCGCGGCGTGTTCATCCAGCTTTCGATGTTTCCCATTCCAGCCGGCCGACGATCCGCTGGGCGTGGTGCCGATGGGCCGCATGGCCTACATGACCGGCTGGACGATGAACCAGTACTGGTGGCGTTATCGCTACACGCTCGATAACGCATGGCTGGCCGACGACCGGCTATCCGGTGATCCGCGACTGCGCCCTGTTCTACACCGATTTTCTGAAAAAGGGCGACGACGGTCTGTACCACGTCTTTCCCTCGAACCAGGGCGAAGACGGATTCTCGGGCAATCCGAAGGACTACACCGATCGGGCGCAGGTCATGCAGCACATGCGTTACTGCCTGCGGGCGGCGATCCAGGCCAGCGAAGTTCTCGGCGTGGACGCCGGAGTTGCGGGCCGCCTGGCGAGACCGACTGGACCATGCAGCCGGCGACGACGGCCGGCCTCCGCTGGCGCTTGCCGGGCTGGAAAAGCTCTGCTACGAATCGAATCCGCCGGAATTCGGTTTCGGCCGTCCCTGCGCAGCCGGCCCGCGACTCTGGAGGGGCCGCCATGGCCTCCGGCGGGCGACGGGGCGCTGGTCTGGTACTTCGGGCAGTACCCGATCGGGGTACATGCATCGGCTTCGCTGCGGGCGAGTTCGTTGCCGACCGCGATCTCCCGCTGGTGCGAAAGCTTGTCGAGCGATGGCGGCGGCCCAACGGAGTGATTTGGGGGATGTCGGTGGCCGACTACGGTCGGGCCGGGGCTTGGACCGAGTCGCTGGGCGTGATCGCGCCCCTGCAAGAGATGATGCTGCAAAGCTGGGACGGGGCGCTGCGCGTCTTCCCCGCCTGGCCCAAGGACCTCGACGCCAGCTTCGAGAACTTTCGGGCCGAAGGGGCAATGCTGGTGACCGCCGCCTGGACCCAAGGTCGGGTGACGCGGCTGGAGATTCAGAGCGAGAAGGGGGCACCCTGTTCGCTCTACTCGCCTTGGTCCGGGGCGTTCGAGGTGAGCGACGAAAAAGGGGAAAAGGTTGCTCTTTCTGCCGACGCCTACGGCCGACCGACGTTCGCCACGAAGCCGGGCGGCGGTATACGGTGTGCGCACGGCCGTGAGACGGAGGCATAAACGGCTTCGATTGGGCTGGGCCGAGAGGGGCCGCGCCCATCGCGCGTGCCCCGAAGACGCAGGACAGCCCCGAGGAAACGTAGGGCAGCTTCGGGGATACGGATCAGAGATACGGTTCAGGGATACGGATCTTGGGGCGAGCGGACGCGGATCGAGCGGCCGCGGCGGAGGGCCTCGCCGAAGTCGTCGCGGCGTCGCAGCCTTCCTTTGGCCGGCCACGGTTTGACGTCGTCCAGCTCAGGCATCATTTCCTCGAGCAGCTCGGCGAGGTTCTGGGCGAGGCGGCGGATTCCGGATTGGCGGGACCGCTGGCTGATCGAGCGTACGGTGCGCATGATCCGCACCATGCGAGCGCGGAGCTGGATTCCGAGCGAAGCCTCCTCCGCATCTTCGAGGAGCAATTCCGGCAGCGGGACCTCGATCGCCTCCTGCCAGCGATAGAGTTGGGAGAGGCGGAGATCGGTGGTTTCGCGCTCCTGCTCGGCTACCTCGACCGCGGTCAGCTTGAGCTTGCGCGATCGTGCGGCGGGAGATGCCCTCGCGGATCCGCACCGTGTGTAACCGATGCAGGGGCGCGGCGCCTGCGGAGCAGTCGGCGGGGCTGCCGCCCCATTCACCGCCACTCGGAATTCGCCGGAGTCCGGCAGCCCCACGGCTTCGGGATGTCGCTGGGTATTCTCGATCATTTCTATGCCCTTTCGTTGCACAAGCCCACGGTGCGCGGCATCATCGCAAAACCTTTTCACGGGGTAGACGCGCGGCCAGCCAACTGGGCCGGCCTCGGGATCCGACGAGCCCTAGAGAACTGCTCGTTTCAGCGCGCCCCGCCGGTGCCCCATTTCAGGCGAGACGTCTGATCCACAGGACTGGTTGTCGTAAAAGCAACGATTGTGCCAATGGCTCGGGGAGCCTGATGGAATCGTCGCAACTGCTGTTCGCCCTTGCCTTAATGTAGCCTGAGGCAGACTGTCTCGCGCGATCGGCGGGGATCGTGTATCGAAGGAGATCGTTCTAAAGCGTGGCAGCGGAACGATACAGTTCGTCGGCGGTGCGAGGGACGGCAGCCACGGTGCAATGCGGGATTGCGGCACGAGCCATGCGCGAACCCGTGCCGATGAGAAGCGTGCGAGGGAGGAAGGCGGGACTGCTATAGGGTTTGCGCGCTCCGTTGAGGGGAGTGGTGGCGGTGGCTATCATGCATGCTCCGGCGACACGGTACCTGGCGCGACGGTCCGCGGGCCCGGATCGCACGTAGTTCGCACACTCGGGGAGCTGCCATGCAGACGTCATCGTGCCTCGCCATGCCGCTTGTGCTCGCTTTGCTTGCTCCGGCAGTTGCCGCGTCGGGCGTGGGAGGGTTTGTGCCGATTCCGGGGGGAGAGATGCGTCTGGGGAGAGGACTTAACCAGACCGGCCGCCGAGTCCGCGTCGAACCGTTCGAGATCCTCGATCACCCGGTGACCAACGGCGAGTATCGCAAATTTGTCCAGGAGACGGGCCATCCCGCGCCCTTGCACTGGACCGACGGCAAGATCCCCGCCGGGAAGGAAGATATCCCGGTCATTTTCGTCAATCGCAAGGACGTGGCCGCGATTTCTGCGCTGGCTTTCGGCGGCAAGGAAGGCCGCATCTTGCCGGCTGCCCACCAGCGTGGAGTTCGAGTACGCCGCCCGCGGCGGACTGAGCGGGCAAGACGTATCCGTGGGGCGACGACGATCCGCGAGGGCAAGGCCAACTACGACGCCGACGGCAGCCGCCGATTCGATCGCTGGCAGGACTACCTCAGCCCGGCGCGCTAGGGGCGCCAAGAACGGCTACGGCCTGTACGGCATGGCCGGCAACGTGGCGCAGTGGATCGTCGACTTGGCCCGACCCGTCGACGGCGAGCTACAAGTATCGCGTCGAGGACCCGATCGACTTGGAACACGTCGCGATGGGCGGCTCCTGGGCCAAGAGCAAGATCGTATCTGCGCTGCGGCGACCGCGTGGGCTACTCCTCCGGCAATCCGCCATCCCGACCTCGGCTTCCGGCCGGTGCGGCAGCCGCTGGGAGCGACTGGAGCGTCCAGCCGCGACAGCTCGTGCGCCGTTTCGTTGGGCGACGGCAAGGTGCAGCTGAGCTGGGCGCTGGTCGACGGCGACACGGCCGCGACGCGTTTCAACGTCTACCGCTCGACCGAGCGCAGCGACGCCGGCTTCCGCGTCACGAGCCAGCCGATCGCCGATCGCACGACGTTCGTCGACACCGGGTTGAAGTCCGGCGCGCGTTACCAGTATTACGTGCGGCCCGTCGACGCCAGCGGCAAGGAGGGGCCTCGCTCGGAGTGGGTGGGCGTGACGGCCGCGGCCGAAGGCCGACGCCACGGTTGCACGTCGTTCAAGCCGCTCTGCCGGCGGTGGGCGGATCGGCGGCATCGTGCCGATCTTCGGCGATCTCGACGGCGACGGCACGCTCGACTGCGTGATCCGCATGGACAACGGAAACCAGCGAGACGTCGCAGGACCCGGGCATTCCGGTCCAACTCGAGGCCTTCACCTCCTACGGCCGCTCGCTGTGGCGCAGGGACCTCTGCCGTCACGACCATTGCTACGGCAGCGCCAACAACGTGCCGTTCAACGTCTGGGACATGGACGGCGACGGCAAGGCCGAGGTGGTCACGCGGCTGCAAATCGGCGACGAGGTCTTTCTGGCGATTCTCAACGGCATGACCGGCGAAGTGCTTCGCAAGACGCCTTGGCCGCCGATGGCCACCGATTTCTGCCAAGTCGTCGACGCGGATTCACCTTTCGATCGCCTATCTCGACGGCAAGCACCCGGCCGTCGTCACGCAGACCGGCCTGTACGAGAACGAGGTGATTCACGGCCTTCGACGCCAACTCTGAGTCGCCTGTGGCAGTTCGACAGCTTCAAGGAGACCAACGGCAGCGGCGGCCACAAGATCGAGGTCGGCCGACGTGGACGGCGACGGCCGCCAGGAGGTCTTCGACGGCACGACCTGCCTGAACTCGGACGGCACGCTGCGTTGGTCGATCTACAAGATGCATCCGGACATCGTCTCGGTCCACGATCATCTGCCCGATCGCCCCGGCCTGGAGGTGTTCTACGTCGTCGAATCCGAATCCGCACGCGGGCGCCTACATGGTCGACGCGGCCACGGGCAAGATCCTCTGGAAAGTCGAATCGCGACGACGATCCGCGTCTGGTCGCACGGCCACCACGGCTGGTCGGCCGACATCTGGGACGGCTCGCCGGGCATGGAATGCGTCTGCAACCGGGCCGGCCACGGCGACGACAACCTGCTGCTGTTCAGCCGCCGACGGGCGGACGCTGATGGAGCACTTTCCCGCACGACTGGACGCCCATGGAATGGGACGGCGATCCGACCTACGAGCTGATTCGCACGCCGCGACTTCCGCGTGGGCGAGTTCGACGGCCAAGCAGATCGTGCCCAAGTCCGCAGGGCAATCCCGAGCGGCCGCCGAAGGGCGAGTTGCTGATGGTGGCCGACCTGTACGGCGATTTCCGCGACGAGCTGGTCGTGCTGGTCCCCGAACGACAAGGGGGAAGCCGGTGATTTCGGTGATCACGGCGGTGACGCCGATCCACAAGAGGTTCCTGGCCCCGACGCGAGACGCTCGATTATCGGCTTGTGGCTTGGGCGCAACATGGGCGGCGGCTACCCTTCGGTCTACACGCAGCCCTTGATGCAGCCCGTCCCCCGGTGATCGGCGCTTCCATTTGGGCCAAGGAGAACCCGCATGAAAAGCGCGATTACGCTGGCCGCGATCGCTGTTTTGCTCACGTCGTCGGCGCATTAGCACGACTACCAGTTCGACGCGGGATCTCCCAGCCCGGCCGTGCCCCAGGGCTTTGCGCAGGAGGAGACGATTCGTGCCATCGGGACGGAGAACCCGTAACAGAAACCGGCTCGCAGACTGCAAACACACCTTCATGGAATCGGAGCGTCTGTCATGGAAAACCCGGTGAAGCCTTGGCTGCGGATCCACGACGTTCTTTACGCGTTTGAATCCACCGATCCCTCGGACGCCGCGCTGGTACATGCCCTGAGGCTGGCTTCCTTCGCCCGACACAGGCTCAGCCTGATGTGCCTGAAGCCGCAGGATATACGCGAAAGACGAGGATGTATTCCCGGACGTGCGCGCCATGTTTGGTGCGCTGGGCCAGCGTGAACCCCGCTGCCGCTCTGAGCGGGGACCTCGAGATTCGCCGCCTCCGGGCGACGATCGACAATCCCGTGGAGGCCTGCGTGCGATTCCTGGAGAAGAGCCCGACCGACATGATCGTCGTGTCGGCATCCGGTCACGAGCGAGAAACGTCGTGGCTTCGCAGACCGTTGGCCGAGGACCTATCGCGAAAGGCCGGCGAAGTGACCCTTTTCCTTCCCGCCGGCGCGGCGGGTTTTGTCGGGCCGGAGGATGGAAAGGGCGAATTTGCGCATCATTCTCCATTCCGGTCGCCAGAGCGGCCGCGTCCCCAGCCCGCCCTCGAAGCAGCCCGACGGCTGATGGTGTCGGTTCCCCAGGTGGCGGGCACCGCCCTGGTGCTGCACGTGGGCCCGCGGTCGGACATGCCGGAGATCGAACTTCCCTCGGTGGCCGGATGGAGTTGGAAGAAGATCAACCTTGAGGGGGACGTTGCCGAAAAGATTCTCCAAACGGCCGACGAAAACAAGGCGGATGTGATCTCCATGGCGACTGCCGGGCACCATGGGTTCCTCGACGCGCTGCGCGGCAGCACGACGATGCAGGTGCTGCGCGGCGCGCTGCGCACTGATGTCGATGCCCGAAGGCTCGTTCCTCGGCTAAACGGTCTGAAGAGACGCTCGGGGCTCATGGAATGCGGCGCCCACTTGACGTCCTTTTGCCAATCGAGAGCTGCCGCCGTTGTCACTACGAGCAGATACCGCTAGGATGGAATCCGCCGCACTCGATCAGGGGGTGTTCGTATATGCGCGGCGGGACTTGGCACTTCCGAGAAGTGACTACCAAACGGGCGGTTAATCGGGTCATGGTTGGATTCTTCCGGACGAACTCGAGTGCCGCAGAAGAAACGTGGAAGCACGCGAATGACGATTGGCATGGACAAGATCAAGCAAACGAGTCTCTGGCGTCGGACGCTTGGCGAACAAGCGAATTCGCGAAAGCCCGATCCGTACAATGAGCAGCGGCGATTGTTTCGGGACTCCTTTATCGCTTTTCGTGATTCGCGCATCGGTATTGGCCTCAGAGGTTTCTCGCGACGTGAGAGACCTGACGATCCACGACATAACCCATGCGGATGCACTCTGGCTGATTGCCGATTTGCTGATCGGGCCAGAATACCCATTATCTCCGCTTGAAGCCTATGTCCTCGGCGGTGCGTTCCTTTTGCACGACATTGGTATGGCTTTAGCGGCGTACTCAGGTGGTTTGCCTGAATTAAAGGAGACTGATGCCTGGAAGAACGCTGTCGCCAAGGAGGTACGTCAGCACTTCGGCCGACCACCGTTACCGGAAGACATCGCAAATCTTGATCCGAACGTGGCTGAAGCGGCGAAGGAACACGCGTTGCGGATGCTTCATGCGGAACGGGCGCCCTTCCTAGCGACGACTCCTTTCCAGCATCACCCCGGCGATGAGGTGTACTACCTCATCGAAAACACGGATATTCGGCAAACGTATGGAGACTTGCTCGGCCAGGTAGCGTTCAGCCACTGGTGGCCAATCAGCGAGTTGCAGGAACGTCTTTCGACGCCGCTGGGCGCTTTTCTAGGATGTCCGGCGGACTGGAAGATTGATCCGTTGAAGTTGAGCTGCATACTTCGAGTCGCGGATGCCTGTCATCTTGACGCGGGACGAGCACGCGGATTCCTTCGATCCCTCCGTAAGCCGGTCGGTACCGCTGACCTTCATTGGCGAGTCCAGGGCGCATGCAGACGCCGTATGTTAAGGACGCTCAAGTGTTCTTCACCTCTGGGAAGCCGTTCTCCGCCGACGAAATTGACGTGTGGTGGCAGGGGTACGAACTGGTAAGCGCGGCTGACACCGAATTGCGCGACGTAGACTCCCTTTTGCGAGACACGAACCGACGGCCACTCGAAGCCCGCAGTGTAGCTCGCGCAGGAGACCCAAGAGGCTGTGCACGCATATTCCCGTAGCGGGATCGCGCCCCGTGAATGTGGCTTTGCGAGCGACTGACGTTGCCACGCTCGTGTCCATGTTGGGCGGAACTGGACTCTGTGGCAACAATCCAACGGTACCGCTCGCGAGCTCCATCGAGACGCGCGCGATGCCGCGGACGCTCGCAGAACGCTGAGAACGCGCTTCTTCATGGGGAGAAATCACGGTTCGAGTGCGAAGCGACAACGACGGGGACTCGGATCGAAGTTGGCGACAATGGCATTGGAATGTCCGAGGACGTGTTCGCGGGGCCCTTCCTCGACTTCGGCTCTACGTTCTGGGGGTCGCCGTTGATGGAGCGTGAATGGCCTTCACTCTTGAATAGCCCGTTTGAGTGGCAGGGAAGGTACGGTATTGGTTTCTTCTCCGTGTTCATGTGGGGCAACAGAATCCGAGTGATACTACGCGGACCGCACAAAGTGGACCCTCAGAAACGCGAATCCTGGAGTTTCAAGCTGGCCTGGAATCACGACCGATACTCCGAAAGGCGAAGCAGC
>CAVTPL010000004.1:0-17332 GCA_963736495.1 Pirellulales bacterium
GCTGCCATCCTGTATCTGATTGGATCGACGGGCAGTCGCGAAACTGCGGATCAGTTTGCAGTGTGGCGAACTCGCCAAAGACCGGATGCCGGCCGGTGTCGTCACGTAGGAAGAGCTTCGCCAAGCGGCGGCTTATTTCCTCGGCCGCGCCGTTAATGGTCAAGTAGGGCGCATGTACCACTCCCGCGTCAGCAAGACGAGCTGCGATCTAGCAAACTCGGCGTCGATCAGCGCCAGCGGGATGCAGTGAAACGCGAGATCCCATGCGGCATACCAGGGGTATTCCCATTTGTCCGGCATCGAAATGATCTCGGCGTTGTTGAGGTGAGTCCGGAGAAAGTCTCCCCATGGCTGAGGATTCTCGCTGGGCGCGAACCGCGGGCGAATCTGTTGGTTGCCCCCAGGGGCAACGCCAAGCACGTAATACGAGGCGGCCTTGGTGCCGGTTTGGCGGGGAATTGACGGCGTCACAGCGGCCGCGAATCAGATACTCGTGGAAGGCATCCTGTTAAGTGCCACCACCAGCTCCGCGCGAGTATCCCTCGAATCATACTCGTGAGTCTTTCGTCGGCTCGTCGCGGATCGCATGCGCAGCCTCCCTCGGGCTCTCAACCTCGGTGGCAGATTGCTTCAGAGTACTCGGCGGAGACCACTTTGCTTGATCGCCACTTGAGCGGGTCGAGGAAAATGACGCTCACGGGACCACTCCCTCTGAAGACGGAAACGCGGAGATTTTCTCCTTATTCCCCGCCGTACCTGTCTCCGTTTGGAAATCTTTTACGGAAGCAGTAGTAGGAGGGATGCTTTGCCAAGTGCGTCGGACTCTGACACGACCGAGCTACTTGATCGCATTCGCGGAGGAGACCAGACCGCGACTGGCGAGCTTCTGGGACGATTTCGCCCCGGCTCCGCCGTATGGTGGCCGCCCGGATGGATGACCGCGTGGCTCCCCGTGTCGACCCGTCCGATGTGGTCCAAGAGGCGTTGGTCATCGCTCATGAACGACTGTTGGAGTACCTCAGGCAATCCGACTCGCCGTTCTACCCCTGGCTCCGTCAGATCGCCTGGGACCGCCTGGTTGAGGCACACCGTCAGCACATCCATGCTGAAAAACGCAGCGTCCGCAGAGAGGTGAACATGCAGTTGTCCGAACTCTCGGCCATGCACCTGGCCGAACAGATGGCCACCAGCGCGACCGGCCCGAGCAGTCACGTGGTCCGCAAGGAGCTGAGAAATCGGATTCGTGCCATTCTTGGCGAACTGTCCGACTTGGATCGAGAGATCCTCACCTTGAAGCACTTGGAGGAGTTGAGCAACTCCGAATGCGCAGCGGTGCTGGGGATTACGCTGGTGGCTGTCAAGAAACGGTACCTGCGGGCACTCGGTCGGGTGCGAAGCCTCATGGACCGCGAGATTTGGGGACCGATGTGATGCCGCACGCGCACGAGAGCAAAACCGATGGCGATCAACACGTGGTCGACCTCATGGACGATTTGGCCCGGAAGACGCGCAACGGCGAGTCGGTCGATCTGGAAGCATTTGTCGCCGAACACGCGGAATACGCGGACGTCTTGCGCGGGCTGTTCCCCGCTTTGGAACTGTTGGCCCACATAGGCGTGGTTGAGGGCGACGCATCCGTGTCGGCGGCTGGCCGAACGCCACACGAGGCCGATGCTTTTGTTCCAGTGGAAGGCGTCCTGGGGGACTTCCGCATCCTGCGGGAGATCGGACGGGGCGGGATGGGCATCGTGTACGAAGCCGAGCAAATCTCGCTGGGACGGCGCGTTGCGTTGAAAGTACTTCCTTTCGCAAGCGTGCTGGATGGGCGGCAGCTTCAGCGGTTCAAGAACGAGGCGCTGGCCGCGGCTTCGTTGGATCATCCCCACATCGTGAATGTGATCGCCGTAGGATGCGAGCGGGCCGTGCACTTCTACGCCATGCGTCTCGTTGACGGCCAGACGCTAGCCCAAGTGATTGATCAGCTGCGGTCTGCCGAGGACCGCGTGCCGCAAGACGACGGGCACGACACCGGTCCAACCGCGGATACCCGCAGCCAGCCGCAGGCGATGGTGCCCACCAAAGGATCCACGACGCGTTCCGAGTTCTTCCGCGCCGTCGCGAATCTGGGAATCCAGGCGGCCGAAGCACTGGATTATGCCCACCAGACGGGTATCGTGCACCGCGACATCAAACCGTCGAACTTGCTCGTGGATGTCCACGGCCATCTTTGGATTACCGACTTCGGTTTGGCGGTGACCCGTGCGGGCGACCATCTGACGATGACGGGTGATCTCCTCGGCACGCTGCGCTACATGAGCCCGGAGCAAGTCGAAGGCAACCACCGGGTGGTAGATCTGCGCACGGATATCTACTCCCTGGGCGTCACGCTTTATGAACTCCTGACGCTCAGGCCCGCGTTCGCGGGCACGAACCGGCAGGCGATCTCGCGACGGATTGTCGAGGAAGATCCGCCTGCACTGCGGCGCGAACCGGACCGTTCCCAGAGATCTGGAAACGATTGTGCTCAAGGCCACGGACAAAGACCGCGAGTCGCGATACGCGTCCGCGCAACACTTGGCCGACGACCTGCGGCGATTCGTGGAGGACAAACCGATTCGGGCCCGGCGTCCAGGTATCGTCGACCGGGCGTCGAAATGGTCACACCGGCACCGGCCGGCGGTCTTCTTCACCACCGGGATCTTCCTCATTGTGTCGCTGGCTGCCGCCTTGGCAGGATGGAATCGATACCAGCAGCGCTCTCAGGTCGAGCGAGCGGTTAACCGACATGTGGGTGCTGCCGACGCGTTTCTCAAATCGGAAAACTTCGCTGCGGCCGATCGCGAGCTGGTTCAAGCGCGGACGCGGTTAGAGCTGAACGGCCGCTGTGACCCATCGTATCGGACCGCCGTGGCGGCGCTGGCCCAGGAACTGTCCGGCAAGACGCAAGCCGAGGAGCGATACCTCCAGTTTCAAGAGCTGCGCCAGAAGATCCACGCGGATCTGTACCACTTGGACGATACGACTCGCCGTCGCACGCTGGAGCTGTGCCGCACGGGGCTGGGACTTTACGACGTGTTGGACGGCGATCGCTGGAAGGAACAGCCGGAGTATCAGCTCCTGAAAGCCGAGCGGCAGATCTCTCTGCAGCAAGACCTCGCTGAAATGCTGTTCGTGTTGGCCAGGCTGGAGGTACGCGGAGTCAGCTTGACTCCGGTAGCCAAGCGAGCTCAATGGGCGGTGGGTCCTCTGGGCCACATTGGGCCATTCCCGAAGGATCCTGATCCGGCGCTCGAGTCCGCGGCTCATCGACGCGCGCTCGAGGCCCTGAGCCGGATCGAGAAGGTTTGGCGGCCCCTTTCCGCGATCTACTTGTGGATGGCTGAGTCTTGGAAAGAGCTGGGCGAGAACAAACGGAGCGAGGAAGCTCGCAAGCGGGCCACTGCGCTGCAGTCGACCACGGGACTGGACTACTACGTCCGTGCCGAGTTCGAGGCCCATCAGAAGCAATTCGAGCAGGCGCTGGAGAACTACTCGCGGGCACTGCGATGCACGCCCGACCATTACTTGTCACTGCTGGGATCCGGTGTAGTACTGGTACGGCTGCAGCGGTACGAGGCCGCTGAGGCAATGTTGACAGGGGCCATCGCTCTCCATCCGCACACGACGCTGGCCTACGTCTACCGAGGCCACTGCGGCTTGGCCCAAGGTCGGCAAGCCCTTGCACAGGCCGATTTTCAGAAGGCGCTTGAGTTGGATCCCGGGTTAGCGAAAGCCTATTGCGACCGCGCGGAGGAGTACTGGACGAAGCAAGACTGGGAGGAGACGATTGCCAACTGCACGCATGCCATTCATCTGGATGGCAAGTGCGCCGACGCATATCGCCGACGCGGGAATGCCTACGACCGGATCGGCAAATGGGATGAATCGCTGGCGGACCTCACCGAGGCGATTCGCATCAAACCGACGGCCCAGTTGTATGCGGATCGCGTGCACACCCACCTCGAAAAACACAATCCGGACGAGGCGCTGTCCGACGCGAACCAGGCCATTCAGATCAACCCAGAGTGGGCCGGAGGGTACAGTGCCCGTGCGCTGGTCTACGATCACAAGAGACAAGCGGGGAACGCACTTTCGGATATGAACGTCGCCCTACGGATGGAGCCCGACAACCAGTATTATCTGTCGAGCCGCGGCAATTACTTGTGCGAGACTGGACGCCGGGAGGAAGCGATTGCGGATTATACCGCGGCAATTCGTCGCGATCCCGAATGGCATGTGCCGTACCACAACCGTGGGACCGAATACCTGATCAAGGGTGAGATCGACAAAGCAATCCTCGACTTCAATGAACTCATCCGAGTTTTCCCTTGGGGACAGGGCTACGCACTCAGGGGAGTGGCGTATGCCAAGAAAGGTGACCTGGACAAAGCGATCGCGGATCTCAGCGAAGCGATTCGACGGAGTCCGAAGGATGCGAGGCTGTACAACTCCAGGGGTGTCTATTGTGGTCGCAAGCAAGATTATGACCAAGCGATCGCCGATTACACCGAAGCCATCCGGATCGATCCAAAGTGCCCATGGTACTTTTCGAATCGGGGGCGCGCCTATGAGAAGAAAGGCGACTTGTGGAAAGCGATCGCCGATTGCACCAAGGCTGTTGAGCTAAAGCTGAACGATCCGTACACACTCAACGTTTGGTCCTGGTCTCTGGCAATGGGCGCCGATACTCGGCCACCAGTTGCGGACATTGCGGTCCTTCTGGCTGAGCGTGCGGTGAAGCTGTCGCCGAAAGCCGCGATGTACTGGAACACGTTGGGCGTCGCACAGTACCGCGCAGCCACTTTACTGAAGCGGTCGCTTCGATTCGGAAGAGCATGGAATTGGCCTCCGGCGGTGATGCGTTCGACTGGCTCTTCCTCGCCATGGCTCACTGGCAACTTGGAAACAGAGACGAGGCGCAACATGGTACGACAAGGCGATCGAGTGGATTGAGAAGAATCGGCCCGATAACGAGGAACTCTGCCGCTTCCGCATCGAGGCGGAAGAGTTGATGGGTTTGACCGGTGCCCCGGCAATGGAAGCTGAACCAGAAAAAGGCGAAGAAACCAGAGGTCAAAGACGTCGAGGAAGTAACGAATGAAACCATGAAACAAGCGGAGAAACGCAAGACAAGCCACGAAGGCTTGGGATTGAGTCACACTGGACCCTAACGAAAGGAGAACTATTCCATGCGCCGACTTTCACGAATGAATTGGATCGTTTTGCTTGCGCTGTTCTGCGGGACGGCTCTCACGGGCGTCCTGGCGATGGCCGGCAAGCCCAGTGGCGGAGACTTGCCGCCAGTAGGGCCCGCCACGGGTGTGATCTACTTCTGGGACGTGGGCCTTGACCCGATTGTCGGCGCTCCGGGGTGGCCATGTAGATAAACGCGGACGGCTCGGGGTATCAAGTTCTCCCCCAGGACAAGGGTCTCGGGAAATCGGCCGCGAGGGACAACTGGGACGTCTCGCGCACCTCGACGCCGCGGTTCTTTGTGTACCGCGACCAGGTGACTAACGTCGGGGCGCTGACCGTCGCCAGCGAGGACGGGCTGATCGAGCCCCGCTTGTATCCGAGAGTGGGGAGCCGGTCTTCGGGTCAATTCCCGCGATCTCTCAAGATGGCCTGCAACTAGCATATCGCGACGGTGGAACCCTCGAAGTCGCGGACCTGATCTGCGCTGACGACGGTGTTCCCCTACAACTGGCCAACCCTGTCTCCGTGGCTGAGGGCGTGACCCCCTTCTCCTGCACGTGGTCGCCCGACGGAACGGCAATCGCCTTCGATCAGTCAGCCACGACCGGCCCGAGCATCATGGACATTTTCGTCGTAACCTTGACATTCGACGACTTCGGCAACGTGACCGGCGGCTCTGCGGCATACAACATCACGAACTCGCCGAATGTCAGCGAGTTGAAGCCGGCGTGGTCCCCCTTGCTTCCCGACGGAACCAGCCGCATTGCTTACCGAGCGGTCGCGCCAGCCGGAACGAGCACCCCATCCAGACCCGCCTTCCGGACGGCAGCGGCGTGCTCGTCGCCGTAGGCAAGGTCAACTCCGGCGCGACCTACAATAGTTTTCCGTCCTGGAGCCCCGACGGGACACAGCTTGCGTTCGCTGCTGTCAGCGGCGGCGGGAAGACAGCCATGATGCGAAGGCGCCGCCGACGGGAGAACGACGAGCTTCAACGTCACCGGCTTCTCAGGCCAGATGCAGATCTGCCGAGTCCACTGGCGGCCATGAGTTCGGCGCCGCAAAAGGTTGCTGCAGACAAAGCGGCCGGTGAGTTCTAGCCGCCAAGCATCGTTCTCACCGGCCGGACATATCCCCGTGCACGCCTTCGTGCGCCCAGGGCGATGCTATTTTGCCATTAAAGAAGTTGCCACCGTTCGACAGGAGACCAGAAGCATGTTGACCGTGTCCCGACAAAACTCACACCGCATCCGTCATCCGAGACGCCGGAGCCTCCCTGAATCTCGCCGCAGCGCTGCTCGCAACCGAATGCCGACCCTGGAGCAGCTCGAACAACGGGCCATGCTCTCGGCAACCATCAGCGGCACGGTCTTCAATGACCTGGACAGCGATGGGACGATCGACGTTGGCGAGGGGCTCCCCGGCTGGACTGTCGAGCTTCAACCGGTCGGCCAGACGAGCACATCGCCGGCGCAGACTCTGACCAGCCAAACCCCAGGGGACCAGTTTGGCTATTCGGTTGCGGCGACGGCCGATCGGATCCTCGTTGGGGCGCATCCGCAGCTAACGGCGGAATGGCGTATCTATTTGACTCCGAAGGCGCCTTGATGTACTCACTTCAACAGCCAAGCCCAGCCGAGCATGGCCAGTTTGGCAGGGATGTGACCTTCTTGGGCGCCCAGCCAATCGTAGCCACCAACACAACAGGCGCAGACGGGGCGGTGTTCGTGTTCGACTCCGATGGGCAGTCGTTTTTGACTCTCGAGTACCCGGGCAGCGACTCTACAAACAGCGGCTTCGGCTACCCGGTAGCCGCGTCGGTGGATCTGGACCTAATCGTTGTCGTGCGCCGTATGAGAACCACGACGCGGTCCTTACTACGGCGGGCGCCGCGTATCTGTTTCGTGCGTCAACAGGCGAGTACCTAAGAAGGCTCGTTGCGCCCACGCCAGAGTCTGGCGAGAACTTCGGCAGCGATATTGTGCTGTCGGCCGATCGAATCCTCATCGGTGCGAAGTACGCCGAAGCGGGATACCCAGACGGACCGGGCACTGTGTATGTGTACAACTCCACCGGAACCGAGCTCTTGCAGACGCTCACAACGCCTACGCAGGAGGACCCCAGCGGCGGAGAGTTCGGTTCGCAGCTCGCGGTCAGCGGAGACCAGCTACTCGTTGGTGCGCCATTCCAGACTGTCAACGGCGTTGCCTCGGCGGGCGCCGCTTATCTGTATCAATGGAACTCCGAAATTAGCCAATACGAACTGCTGCGCCAGTTTGTCAGTCCGACAATCGGGCGAGATGATCGGTTCGGTGTTTGCCTCGGATTTGTCGGCGACAGCGTGCTCGTCGCGGAGGTCAACGCGGGGGCAGGCGTCGTATACCGCTTTGATGCCGCCACCAGCGACGTTTTGCAGGTATACACGAGTCCCACTGGAGCGTCTTACTTCGGCGGACAGTTCGCTACGAGAGAAGGCGATATTCTTATCAGAGAAACCGGCACGAGCAGCGTCTTCCGCTATGCGACTGCCATAACCGCACAGACCGATGCGAACGGCAGCTACACCTTCTCTCCCGCTCTCGCTGGCACTTACCAGGTCGGCCAGATCTTACAGGCGGGGTATGGCCAACTGGCGCCGGGCGGCGATGGCACGTACGAAGTCAGCGTTGACGACGGCGACGTTGTCGCGGGGCGTGACTTTGCCAACGTCGTGGATCAGTGGCCGATCGCGAACAACGATAGCTACGTGGTAAATGAAGGCCAAACCCTGTCGCTCGGAGCCCCTGGCGTCCTCAGCAACGACACCGACACGGACGTGGGCGATCAGCTGAGCGCGGTGCTCGTGCAGGGTCCGTCACACGGCGACCTGACTTTAGACTCGAACGGGTCCTTCGCCTATACCCCGCAAGTTGGCTTTCTCGGCGCCGACACGTTCACCTACAAGGCACGGGACCAACTATTCGCGGAGTCCGACGTCGCGACGGTGACGATCGACGTGAACAAGGTTTACGACCGCACTACCTTCGCGAGCACCAACGTGCCGCTTGCCATCCGGGACCTTAACAAGGTTGTTTCGAGCATCACTGTTCCGGCCAGCAATAGCTACACGATCCAGGACCTCAACGTGCAGCTCGATATCACTCACACGAACGATTCGGACCTGGACGTGTTCTCTGATCGCGCCGGACGGTACGACGCGGGTCGAACTGTTTTCGGACGTGGGCGATCACGACGACAATTTCTCAGGAACCGTGCTCGATGACGAGTCGCTTTCCCCCGTCACGCAGAGCGGTGGGCCGTTCACAGGCACGTTCCGCCCCGTAGGGAGTCTCAGCGACGTTGATGGTCTCAGCGCGGCAGGGACCTGGAAGCTGGAGATCTATGACGACGCCAAGTCCAACCGCGGCACGCTCAATAGCTGGTCGATTACCGTCGCCCACGAACCAGCGCCGCTGGCGCTGAGGATCAACGATGTCTCCAAGGCGGAGGGCGCCGCTGGCTCGACGTCATCCTTCACTTTCACCGTGAGCTTATCGAAAGCCATTCCCGGCGGGTCGCCCGTGACGGTAAACTATGCCACTGACAGCGGCACGGCGACTGCGGGAAGCGACTACACCGCGGCCAACGGGCAGCTAACGTTCAACCCCGGCGAGTTTCTTACGCAGACCGTGATCGTCACCGTGATTGGCGATGCGCCGAGAGAGGCTAACGAAACCTTCTTCGTAAACCTGAGCGGCGCGGTTGCGCGGGGATTGCGGATGGTCAAGGGCTCGGCACGATTCAAAACGACGACGGGAGACCGCCCAAGGGGAGCGTCTCATCGGCCTCGGTCGTCAATCTGGTCCTTGTCGATTCAATCACTTCGAGTGACCAGGAGTCGGGCGCGACACCAGCCCAGCAACCGTTGGCTGAGCCGATCGCATTGTTGATGCCGCCGGCGCCGACCTTCCCAGCCCTGACGGCGCCTTGCTCGCCGCGACGAGACACGGCGTCGGTCGATTTCGTCCTGACTGAGTGGGAGGCTTTGGAGGATGCACTGATCGACAATCTCACCGTGTGATTGCTGAATGCCGAGCGCGTCGAGAACGAGAGGGCAATCGCCGCCGTACTGCGCGGTCGCGATCGGCACCCACAGTGCGTGGCGGGACGATGTGTGAAAGCCACGTCCTGATCACGCGTTGGCCAACGGATCCGTCAGCGATCGCGGAGGTTCACGGTTCGGCGAAAAAACAAGTTGATGAAGTGAGGGTGGCTGTGGTCGAGCGCAGCGAGCCCACAACATCCCCGATTTCCGGGGGCTCGCTGGCTCGACCCCATAGGCATCAAGTTAAGGAGTTTTACCGTGACAGCATTGCGATGCCTTGCGGGTTGGTGTTGCCGACAGCCAGGGCGAAGGCAACGTTCGCCGCGCGAAGGTGAGCCAAGCAGGATGGATACCGCGAAGCGGTTGCGCCGCACAGCGAAGGGTTGGCCGCCGCAGGCGGCCTACCCTGGAAACGAAGGCCGACCACCATTCAACCCTGAAAGGGTTGTGCCTGTTCCACGTCATTCGTCAGGGAGCTGCGCAACCCCGTGCGGGGTTGGCGGCCATGCGCAGGGGACGCGGTACCAGGGTTGGTTCCGCCTGACGGCGTCACCAACCCTTCGCTATGTGACGTTACCGCTTCGCGGTATTGGCAAGGACGAAGCAGGGTCGCAGGCCAACTTCACACTGCTCAAGGGGCTTGTCCCGCGTTGGCAAACCTTAGGTACAACTCCTTAACTTGATGCGTATGGGGCTCGCTGCGCTCGACCCCGGCCACCCATGTCACCATTTGAAAGGGACATGGCAAGTGACGAGAAAGAACGACGATGAAATGCCGACCCTGTTCGTGGGTACTGATGGCGAGAAGGAAGTCACCACCATGAGAACTACCCCTCATCCTGCGCCGTGTCGTCGGCCAACGGCGCACCGGGAAAAGCCAACACCGATCTGGCAGCGGGCTACCTCGTCGTCGTCAACGACCGCTGTCACCTCCCCGCGGCGACCAAACGGCAGGCCCCCGGCCTCGCATCCCTCCGGCGGCTGTGGCACACCAAGAAATGCCACATTGATTATTCCCGTTTGATGGTAAATTGCCGGCTGCGGAAGATTTTTCTGTCACCTTTTCAGAATTCCCGCGCAGTCAGTAGTAGGGGATTGATGTGATGGCGGATCCCGTTGAGTCCGACACGTCGGAATTGCTGGCCGCTGCCCGCCGCAGCGACAAGTCTGCGGCCAACCAGCTGCTGAGTCGGTACCGGGATCGTCTTCGTCGGATGGTAGCTGTGCGTATGGATGACCGGTTATCCGCGCGGGTTGACCCCTCTGACGTGGTGCAGGAGACCCTGATGTTAGCTGCCACAAAGCTCGCGGAGTATCTTCGTGATCCGCCGCTACCGTTCTATCCTTGGTTGCGGCAGATTGCATGGAACCGTTTGGTGGCGTTGCACCGCCGGCACCTCGAAGCGGGCAAACGGAATATCCGTCGCGAGCAACCTCTGAGTATCTCCGGCGACTCGGCAATTCAACTGGCCGAACGGTTAGCGTGCCGTGAAAGTGGCCCCTTGCAGCGTGCCGTCCGCAAGGAGATGTGCCAGCGCGTTCGCACGGCATTGTCCGCATTGGCGGAATCGGATCGGGAAATCCTGATCCTGCGGCACTTGGAGCAGCTCAGCTACGGGGACTGCGCCGCGATCCTTCAGGTCACGGAAGCAGCCGCTAAGCAGCGATATGTGCGGGCGTTGCGGCACATTCGCCGTCTGTTTGAGGATGATGCTTCGGGACTCTCATCATGACCGTCTCAAACTCCAAGCCGGGCGTCAGCAACACGGACATCGTGCTGGCCGATCTCATCGAAGAAATCATGAACCAACAGAGGCGTGGCGAGCCGGTGCGATTGGAAGTCTATGCATCGAAGTACCCTGACCACATCCAACAGCTGCAAGAGTTGTTCCCGGCTCTTCAAGCCCTGGCAGATCTCTCGCAATCCGCCTGTCCGGCTGGTAGCTCCAAGGCTCGCGCAGCAGGCGACAGCGCCACGCAACAAGTACCGGAGTTGAGGGGCGGGATACTTGGCGACTTCCGCATCATCCGCGAGATCGGCCGCGGCGGGATGGGCATCGTCTATGAGGCGGAGCAGATTACGCTCGGGCGCCGTGTTGCCCTGAAGATCCTGCCCCTCATGGGCACACTGGACGAGAAACAGCTCCAGCGGTTTAAGAACGAATCACGAGCGGCGGCGTCCCTGGACCACCCGAATATCGTGGATGTTTACTCGGTGGGGTGCGAACGAGGCGTGCAATACTACGCCATGCGGTTCGTCGAGGGGCGGACGCTGGCCCAGGTGATTGGCGAGCTTCGGCAAGCCTCCGGCATCGGCGCGGCCCGGCAAGAAGGTGTCGCGGTAGCCATCAGCCAGCTGACGACCGACTTATGTTCTGGACGCCTTGCCGCCGAAGAAGCCTCGGCCTGCGAATCGTGTCCTTCTCAGGAATCTCCAGCGACCGACAGCGGCGACGACCGACACCCGGCCCCAGCCGCAGGCAGCGATTGCCACCGAGCCATCCCTTCACACGACACAATTCTTCCGCTCGGTGGCCCGTCTGGGCGTCCAGGCGGCCGAGGCGCTTGAACACGCCCATCAGATGGGTGTCGTGCACCGGGACATCAAGCCCTCGAACCTGATGATCGACGCGCAGGGTAAGCTATGGATCAGCGACTTTGGCCTCGCGCAAACCGGCGCGGGGGCCAACATCACGATGACCGGCGATGTGTTGGGCACGCTGCGCTACATGAGTCCAGAACAGGCCCAAGGCAAGCGCAGCATCCTGGACCATCACACGGACATCTATTCCTTGGGCGTCACGCTGTATGAGCTGTTGACCTTGGAGCCACCCTTTGGCAGCGACGACCGACACGAGCTGATTCACGAGATTATTGACGGCAATCCGCGCCGGCCCCGTCATCGCAATCCCTCGATGCCGAGGGACTTGGAGACCATCGTTCTGAAAGCCATGGCGGTGGAGCCGGAAGCGCGCTACGACACGGCCCAGGCGCTGGCCGACGACCTGCGGCGATTCCTGGAGGACCGCGTCATTAAGGCTCGCGGGCCGACATTGGTCCAACATGCGAATAAGTGGTCGCGTCGGCATCGCTCTTTGATCTGGTCGGCGGCCGTCCTCTTATTCTTGAGCACAATCGGATCGGCAGTCAGCACGATCATGATCGTACGGGAACGTGCTCGGACCATGGAATCGCTAAGGGCCGAAGCCGCGCAACGCCGACGTGCGGAGGAAAACCTCCGCATGTCGCTGGGTGCCCTCGATCAAGTCTACTTGAAATTCGCCGAGAACGAGGCCCAAGGACTTTTTGTCGGGCCTGCCGATGAGCACCGGCTGGCCAAGGAACTCACGCCGGAAGACAGCGAACTGCTGAGAAAGGCCCTGGCGTTTTATGAGGATTTCGCTCGAGTCAACCGCGACGAGCCGTCGGTGCGGCAGGAAGCGTCGAGGGCGTATGGCCGCGTGGCCAAGATCCGAGAAACGCTGAAGATGCACAAAGAGGCGGACGAAGCCGCCCGCCAGGCGGTGGAACTCGCCCAGAGACTCGTCGCCGAATTCCCCCAGTCGCGCGAGTGCCGCGACTGCCTAGCTGTGGCTTATCGCGATCGTGGCTGGATTCGCCGTCAGCGCCGCGAGTTCGAAAAAGCCATCGGCGATTACACGGAGGCGCTACGGCTGGACCCCAGTGATCTAGATACACGCCGCGAGCTCGCCAGAAGTCATTACGGGAAAGGCGATCGGAACAAGGAGGCCGGACAACGCACCCAGGCGCTGAGCGATTACGATCAAGCGATCCGCGAGATGACCGAGGCCATTCAGGCCGATCCGAAACACTATCACAGTTACCACATCCGTGGCAGCGCCTATTCTCGTTCGGCGTGCTTCGAGAGCACGCGGTTCGACAAGGCGATCGCCGACTACACAAGGGCCGTCAGCCTCAATCCGACGTTCGTTTGGAGCTACTACGGACGGGGCATGACCTACTGCGAAAAGGGTGATCCCGAAAAGGCTCTCGCGGATCTCAACCAGGGGATTGAACTGGAGAAGACGCCGCGTCCTTTCGCCTTTGCCAAACGGGCAATCATCTACCAAGACATGGCCGATTGGGACAAAGCGATCGCCGATTACAGTGAGGCGCTGCGATGGGATCCGAAATACGTCGAGGCCTGTAACAACCGCGGGGTGCTCTATTGTGACCGCACGCAGGATTACGACCGAGCGATTGCCGACTTCGCGAAGGTAATCGAACTGGATCCGAAATTTGCTGTGGCCTACGGCAACCTTGGAATCGCAAAGAGACGCAAGGGACTACTGGACTCAGCACTTTTGGATTTTACTGAGGCCATCAAGCTCGACCCGAAAAACGCCAAGCACTACCGCCAGCGAGCCGCCGTCTATGAGGCTCAGAACGAAGGAGACAAGGCGATCGCCGACTACAGAAAAGTGCTTGAGCTTGCGCCGAGCGATTCCGACACGCTCAATCGTCTTGCCTGGGCTCTAGCGAGGGCTCCGGATGCTCGACTGCAAAACGCGGACCTTGCCCTGGAACTGGCCAGGAAAGCTGTGAGACTCCGACCGAAGGACGCGGATGTCCACAATACTCTCGGCGTGGCCCAGTATCGTACGGGCAACTGGGCGGCCGCGATCGACGCTCTGCAGGAAGGCGCGAAACTGCGTTCAACCCCAAATGCCGTCGATTGGCTCTTCCTGGCGATGGCCCATTGGCAGCTCGGACACAAAGAGAACGCCCTCTCCTGGTATGACAAGGCGGTCGCCTGGACCGAGAAGAACCAACCCGAAAACGATGAACTCCGGCGCTTCTGCGCCGAAGTCGAGGCGTTGACGGGATTATCCGAGGTCCCAGCGGCGGAAGCTGAATCGAAAGAACGCCCGACAAGGAGCGGCCAGCCGACCGAAGGAGGTGAGAACTCAAGAACCGAACCAGTGAAAGAGCTGACGAAGTGAGAAGTCGTCACACACTCAACGCGCAAGACGAATTGAAAGTCACCAGATCATCTTAATGATTCGTGCCAGAGCGCTGGCACACTTCACGAACCTGCATGTGCGAGGATAACACGATGAAACACTATATTTGTTTACTTGGATTGATCACGTTCTCCGCTTCCCTGCTTGAGTATCAAGTCGCCTCGGCCCAGATGATTAGCGACTGGCCGGTCGCGAATGCGACGGCGCAGCAGACCCGATTTGCGGACATCATTTGTGGTGGTTCGCCCGTGGGCATCTTGTGGCGCGATCCCTATTCTGTCGGCTGGTCGGAAGGCGCTCGTGCTTTTCTCCCCAAGAATATCAGTCCTCCAGTCCTCAGCGATGGCTTGCTCATCTACTCAGCGACCTTTTCCAGTGAGACGCTCTTGGGTGACGGCACCAGGATCTGCGATGCCGAAACCGGCGAGTGTCTTTATACGTTTGCGGAGGTCGGCGCCGCAGTTCACGCTGTTGGCAAAGTCAACACGCGCGGATGGCGTCGTGGAAACGCGATTGTTTCGTTGTGGCAAGTTTGATCCAGACCCCTCGGTCGTCACAGTGACTGCTTACGACCTCGGCCCACTCATTAGCGGGACCGGCGTCCCGGAAATGCTCTGGACAAGGAACGACCTCAACGGAGGGTCGGCTCGATATCTGACTTACCTTGACCCTGCTTTGTATGTTAACTCCGGATTCCTTGCCAAACTCGACGGCGAAACGGGGGACAAATCTGGTCCGACATTCCAGTTTCTGGAACAACCGTTGCTGTGGGAGACGCCGGGCCGATGAACGACGACGGGGTAAGTCGAAAACGTATCGTCATTACCCAAGGGGCTGCCCTGACAGCGCTCGATGATCTAGACGGACAGCTTCTTTGGAATTATGCACCAGCTGATGCAAGAGATGTAATTTATCCTACCTTGGTCGAATCGCCGGACGGTTCGTATCGGGTTGTTGCTCCGTTCAACGGTCTAGTGCCGTCGAAGGGCAATAAGTTGGGGCTCGTCGCTTGCCTGCTGTGCGTGGATGCGGCCGATGGGAGGGAAATCTGGCGTCGGACGCTCAAAGCCAATTGTATCGCGGGCAATGGGCCTGTGGCTGTCCGCTACCAATATGACGAGGATCACTACATTACCGATGTTACCATCTTCGACACACCCGGTTCCGGCCAAGCTTTCGAGACTGACCATCCGTTGTATGCTTTCAATTTGGATGGCAACGACGCGTGGCCGATCAACCCAATAATGCTCCCTTCTGGAACCATCAGTGAACCTGCCGCGACACAGGATCGCGTGTTTCTTCCTCTCGGAGACGGCACCTTGTTTTCTGTTGATCCCGATTCCGGCGCAACATCTGTGAGCCAATTTGACCTGTCAGATGGTAAACCTTTGCCGATTGTGGCAGGGAGTCTTGATGGTCCCATTCTCTATGCCCGCAGCCGGCGTTTGGGCTTCTTGGCATTGGTCGTTGATCCGACTCACAACTTGTCCATCACGGCATTCAAAGTGCCAGACAGTGCTCAGGGTGGCCAGCCAGTCTCACTTTCCTTTGCCGTGGAAAACATCGGCAATTTCTCGGAAAGCGGCGTCGATGTCACTCTCGAGATCACAGACGGGACAGATCCGCCCGTTCAGAATGTCTGGACATCTCAGTCTTTCGCGTATAAGGAATCCAAGACATTCAGCTTCGCCTGGACACCCGTGAAGGAGTCGGCCGAGTACTCGACGCTCATCACCGCATCCGTTACGCCGGTCTCCGGGGAGTTGGGCATTTGTGACAATGAAATGTCACAAGTCGTGACGGTCCTGCCTAGCGACGTCGTGACGATTAGGCCGGGGGCGTACTGGTCATGGCTCAAGAAACGACTGCATGTGGAAGCCACGTCCAGTAGTCCTGGTCAGGCGGTTCTGAAGGTGTTTTATCCTGACAAGTCCGACGCGACGCCTGGCCAGATGAAATACAATTCCTCCACGGGCGTCTATGTGTACGATGGAGTGGAGGCGACTTACTACGACACGATGTACGTAGAATCCTCTCTGGGAGGGTCGGCTACAGGCAGCGTCGGGCAGCGTAGGTAAGCATCGGGCGGGACAGTTGATTCACTTGTGCCAGGAAGAATGCCGGATGGCGACTGCTTTTTGATGGCCGGTCCACCGCAGGCCGGCGCGGGTACCAGTCCAAAACGGTGCCCGGCAGTTGGAAGGTGGAAAATGGTTCACTGCTTTCGCGAATGAAGACTGCGTAGGCTGCCATTTTTCCCTCCAAAACTCGACCGTGTAGTGGAGGGTGGCTGTGGTCGGAGCGCAGCGAGCCCACAGCATCCCCGATTTCCGGGGGCTCGCTGCACTCGACCCCATAGGCATCAAGTTAAGGAGTTTTACCGTGACAGCATTGCGATGCCTTGCGGGTTGGTGTTGCCGACAGCCAGGGCGAAGGCAACGTTCGCCGCGCAGAAGGTGGGCCAAGCAGGATGGATACCGCAAAGCGGTTGCGCCGCACAGCGAAGGGTTGGCCGCCGCAGGCGGCCTACCCTGGAAACGAAGGCCGACCACCATTCAACCCTGAAAGGGTTGTGCCTGTTCCACGTCATTCGTCAGGGAGCTGCGCAACCCCGTGCGGGGTTGGCGGCCATGCGCAGGGGACGCGGTACCAGGGTTGGTTCCGCCTGACGGCGTCACCAACCCTTCGCTATGTGACGTTACCGCTTCGCGGTATTGGCAAGGACAAAGCAGGGTCGCAGGCCAACTTCACACTGCTCAAGGGGCTTGTCCCGCGTTGGCAAACCCTAGGTACTTCTCCTTAACTTTAGGCCGGGCTGTCGTACCACGCCTTGGCCTCGTCGAGGGAGGGGAATTCCAGGATGACCACACCCTCGATCTTCGGCCCTTCGAGCACCTCGTGACGTCCGTACGCGGCGAGCACATTGACCGGGTGCCCCGCCAGGGTGCCGCCAACCTTCCGCGAGTAGGTCTCAAGCTCGGCCAGATCTCGGGCCTGGTCTACGGTGTTTTCCTGTCGAGAACTTCCTCCC
>CAVTPL010000005.1:0-80348 GCA_963736495.1 Pirellulales bacterium
CCGATATTGCTGACGAGCATTGCAGGACACAGGAGGACATTACTGATAATGACAATTTGGACAAGAGGTGATGCCATAATTCGGGACCACGACGCTGCTGCCGCTCGACTATTTCTTCGGACTCGACGGCCCAGGCACCGGCTGGGCCTTGGGCACGTTGGGCGGCGTGTCGGCCTCACGGACCGAAAGATCGGCGTAGACGACCCGGTACTTCTTGGCGTCCTTGGGGCGGTACCAGAAGATGGGCGTGTCGGCCTTGCCGCGCACGACGCCTTTGCCCGCGTAATGCGCGTCGGCTTCCGGGGGCAGTGACGCTGCAAACGCCACGCCGGGCTGAAGCTTCAGCTCGAGTTCCGCACATTCCTTCACCTGCTTCGCAGTGGGCCTGCCCCACGTACTGCCCAAACTTCTTTCCCCGGCTCTGGAAGAACTCTTTCCGGTCCAGCGAGTCCGGGAAGGTCCCATCGCTCAGTTCACTGTAATAACGCAGCGCGTCGATCAAGTCCTGCTGTGGCGGTCCGCCGGGAACGTCGGGAGCCGTGTCGGCATCACGGACCGAGAGATCGGCGTAGATCACCCGATACTTCTTGCTGTCCTTGGGGCGATACCAGAAGATGGGCCTGTCGGCCGCGCCGAGCGAAACGCCCCAGCCCGCGTAGTGCCAGTCGGATTGCGGCGGCAGGGAAGCGACAAAATCCAACCCGGGCTGAATGTTCCTCGTGGCCTTCATCATCTCCTGCATCTGCTTCGCACTGGGTGATTGCTCCACGTCGGCAGGAAACTTCGCATAGATCTTCGTGACGACAATCCAAGAAACGACGTTCCTGGCCCAGCAACGGCCGGGTCGTCCAGCGAGATCGGGAAACGCCCCTCGAACAATTGCGCTGTAGTAGCGCAGCGCGTCGATCAGGTCCTGCTCCGGCGGCACGACCGACATGCTCGGGGGCGTGTCGGCGTCACGGACCGAGAGATCGGCGTAAACGACCCGGTACGTCTTGCTGTCCTTGGGGCGGTACCAGAAGATGGGCCTGTCGGCCGCGCCGAGCGAAACGCCCTTGCCCGCGTAGTGCGAATCGGCTTCCTTCGGCAGCAGGCCGATAAACATCAAGCCTCGCTGAAGCTTCACCGGGGCTTCCGCGATCTCCGCTGCTCCTTCGCACTCGGCTTCTGCGGCGGCTCTTGGAGATTGAAAGCATGCTTCTTCGTATCAAGCATCGTGAGAAGCGACGCCATGTCCAGCTTGGTCCGGGAAAGGCCCGCCGCTCAGTTCGCTGTACTGGCGGAACATTTCGATCAGGTCCTTCTCCAGCTGCGCGACCGGCACGACGGGCACGCGGGGCGGCGTGTCGGCTTCGTGGACCGAGAGATCGGCGTAAATGACCCGGTACTTCTTGGCATCCTTCGGGCGGTACCAGAAGACGGGCGTGTCGGCCGCGCCGAGCGAAACGCCTCTGCCCGCGTAGTGCCAGTCGGATTCCTTCGGCAGCAGGACGGTAAACATCATGCCGCGTTGAAGCTTTGCGCTGGGCTTCTTCCCTCTCCTGCTCCCGCTTCTGCCTGCGGCTTGTCGCGGCTGCTAGATTGGCGTCAAGCCACTCCGCCATCGAGACGACCTCGCCAATCCACTGCACGTCCAGCAAGTCGGGGAAACGCCCCCCGCTCCACTCGCTGTAGTAGCGGAACATTTCGATCAGGTCCTTCTCCCCCTCGGGGGAGTCGTCACTCGGCTGGCTCTGTTTTACGATTACTTTATAACCGGCCGGCGGCTCGACGCTGAACAGCGACTCGTCCATCGGCACGTTGAACTCGAAGTCGCTCATCGTGACCTTGAAGTTGGGCATCAGCGCCGTGGTCGCTTCGATGCGGACCGGCACGCCGGTTTCGGGATCGCCCCACACGCTCAGCACCGCGCCGCGGACGCTGAGGCGGAATCCGACGACTCGGCGTCCGTCGATCTCTTTCTCGCCGAGCGACTCACGTTGGACGTCCGGCTTGTGCACGGTATCGAGCAATAGCGAACGAAAGAGCGCCACGGTCCCCGGTTCCTCCGGACGACGCCGTGGCGATGCCGAACCTTGATCCTCGTTGTTGGCTGTCTTGTCTTCTGGGCCTTTGAGAGTAATCGTAGAGCGTGGCCCGCTTTTCCGCGGGTTCCAGCACGAGTTGCTTTCTTTGCCTCCCATCCCAGATTTCCACTCTCTTACTCTTATCCGGCATCTCCGACTCCCGGCGGCTTCGGTCGAAACCCAGCTCCATCACCTCGAACGTGTGTGGCTTGATCAGCTCCTTCTGCGTTTCCGCCGATAGCCCGGCCGTTTCGGCCAATGCGGCGGGCGTGCCCGTCGTTTCAAGGGTCATCTTGTACTTGACGGTCTTGGCATCGAGGATCGGCTGGAGGAAGTCGGCGAAGGCGGGCGTTGCGCCGCCGTGGAACCACAAAACGACTCCTGCGATGGCCAGTACGAAAATAGTTGCAGCCGTGACGGCGGAAGCGGGGTGGCGCATGATCCAGCTCCAAGCGTCCGGGGAACGGGTACGTGGCGCGGGGTGACTCGTCTCCGCCTGCGTGCGAACCGTGATGTGCTTTGCCCGAGTCTTGACTCGTTCAATCGCATCTTCCGAAATCGGTGCCGCCAGTACGGCTTTCACTGCGGCTTCCAAAGGCGGTTCGAGGCGTTCAGAATCGGTCCAATGGCTTTCGTCGTTCATTTCAAGCCTCTTCGGTTGAAGACGGCCAGTTCTTCCAGCAAACGCCGACGTGCCTTGTAGAGTGCTGTGGAAACGGCCGCAACGGAAACGCCCAGTGCCGCGGAGATCTGGTCGCGCGGAAGTTGCTCGAAGTAGTGCATCACAAAGACGGTGGCCTGCTGATCGGGCAGTTGACCGAGGGCATTGCGAAGGTGTGCCGCCAACTCACCGGCCTCTGCCTCCTCAGACGGCTCCACGGCCGATATCCTGTCCGCCTCGCGGAGCTGCGACGAAAGCCGATGCCGGCGCCGGCGCAGCCGATCGAGAGAGCGCAACGTCGCAAGTCGCACGAGCAATGCCGTCCAATTTTGGACGGAGCCCTCCTGGTGTAGCCGATAGGCTTCGGTAAACGCGTCCTGGGACGCGTCCTCCGCGTCATGGACGGAACCGAGAATGCGGAACGCCACGCGGAATACGCGCGTCGCATGGCCTTCAACGATTCGATCCCAATCGGGCAATTCACCATCATTCATGTGACGCGTCTTACCTCGAAGCATGCTCGGGGCGTCTATCAGGTAGTCGCATGAGTCGGCTTGCGATCACCCGACAACCTTGAAAATACTACGACGGCATGTGCCCCAATTCGGGTGGGGAGTTTCCAATAGAACGAGAATAGGCCGCGCCTTTTCGTAGAACAAGCGATCCGACCCGTCCCGGGAGGAGAGAAGGTGTCGGGAACCGTTGGTTGCCAGGCGCGCGTGCGTTGGGTACTTTGTGGGCATAGGACGACCCAAGCGAGCGGCGGATGGCGGCCTGATTTATCATGTCTTGAACTGCGCCATGCGCGGGCGGCTGAGTGGCACTGGCTTCGCCAGTGCTGGGGAGCCGCTTGATGTTCCATGGTGCTGTAGGTAGAAAGAGGGCAATCGTACAAAGTCTGCAAACCAGCTTACGCCGGCACGTGAGCCAGGATCGCCAAGAGCGGTCACCTTATAGCAATGACCGTCAACCTGTCTCGGAGTCCACTGCGTGAATCCCGCTACGCGCGACCGCTTCGACCGCCAGCTCGAGATCGTTCTCGATAAGTTGCCCCCCGTGGTGCACCGCCTGCTGGAGCGCATTCCCCTCCACGTCGAGGACTATCCCTCGCCCGAAGTCCTCGAAAAGAAGAACATCGACGACCCCGAGGAACTCTGCGGACTGTTCACCGGCCTGTCGATCCAAGACCGAAGCATCGAACACTCCGGCACGCTTCCCGACGTGGTCACGATCTACCGGCTGGGCATCCTCGCGGCGGCGCGGGACCGGCGCGGCCGGCTCACCGCCCCGCGGCTCCGCGAACAGATCCGCATCACCATCCTTCACGAACTGGCCCACTACCACGGCCTCACCGAAGAAGAGATCGACGAACTCGGCTACGGCTGATCCCGCTTTCGCGGCGTGCGCACGATTTCCCCGCGGCGCGCGCGAGGAGGATCCGCCAGCGCCCTCTTGACCGGCGACGCGACGCCGCACACCATGATCGTCAGTCGTTCCTCCTCCGCCCTTCTCCGCCGAAAGTACTGCCATCGGTTCCCAAAGGTCTTCCCCATGACCGATCAATCCAGCATGGACCTCGACCTCGATCCCCGCCTGCTGCGGCTCTCGCCCGACGACAATGTTGCCGCCGTCACCGCCACGCTCCAGCCGGGCGACAGTGTGATCATCGAAGGCCGCCGCGTCTCGATCGCCCGGCCGATCCCCACCGGCCACAAGATCGCCCTCCAACGCATCCCTACCGGCGGGAAGATCCGCAAGTACGGCGCGCCGATCGGCTCCGCGACTCAGCCGATCGAACCCGGCGACTACGTCCATACCCACAATGTCAAAAGCGATTACCTGCCCACCTACACGCGCGACCACACCGCCCCGGTCTGACCCGCGCCATCCTCACAATCCGCTTCACCGTCCCTTCTCTCCCCGAAGTCTTTTGCAAACCGGGCTGGCCGAATCATAATCGAGAGGGAGGACGCCTGCTGCCGCAGTGGCTCGCGCGCTCTCGCTCGGCATGCTGAAGGGGGCCCGCTGCATCGACCGGATCCCTCCACCCTCGGCGACGAACCTACGACGTGCCGCACGATCAGCACCGCTTTTGCTGCCCGCTTTACTGACTGCGTCGCTCGTAGAACGACGGCGGCCAACGCACGGCCCGGTTTCCCGCCCGCGGAAAGCCCAGAACGGTTCGATCAACCACGGCATCAAGAAGCTCGAGAAAGGATGGCCCCGTGAAGCTGCAATTCCTCGGCGCCAACGCGTCAGGTCACCGGATCGCGTTACTACCTGGAGGCCGGCGGCGCCAAGGTCCTCGTCGACTGCGGCATGTTCCAGGAGCGCGACTTCCTGGACCGCAACTGGGAGCCCTGCCCGCTGCCGCCCGCGCAAGCTCGACGCCGTGGTCCTCACCCACGCCCATTTGGACCACTGCGGCCTGCTGCCCCGGCTGGTGCGCGAGGGCTATCGCGGCCCGATCTACGCCACGTCCGCTTCGGCCGACCTGGCCGAGATCGTGCTCCGCGATTCGGCCAAGATTCAGGAAGAAGACGTGGCCTTCAAGAGCAAGCGGCACCGCAAGCGAGGGCCGCAAGGGCGGCCACCCCGAAGTGCCGCTCTACACGATCGAAGACGTCGACCGCGCCGTGCCGCGATTGAAGCGCGTCGCCTACGGCCAGCCCGATCTCGGTCAACGGCGGACTCCAGCTCACCTTCCACGACGCCGGCCACATCCTCGGCTCGGCCAACGTGATCTTCGAGATCGACAAGTCCAACGGCGCCAGGCGAATGCGTCTTCTCCGGCGACGTCGGGCAGTGGAACAAGCCGATCCTCCGCGATCCCGACCCTCTTCGAGCAGGCCGACTACGTGATCATGGAGTCGACCTACGGCGACCGCGACCACGACAGCCGCGCCGACATCGAGACCCAGCTCGGCCGAGGTCGTCGGCGAAACCCTGCCAGGCCGGCGGCAACCTGGTCGTCCCCGTCTTCGCCATCGAACGCGCCCAGGAAATGCTCTACCACCTCAGCCGGCTGATCCAGACGGAGCGCGATCCCCCGCCTGCCCGTCTACCTCGACAGCCCCATGGCCGTCGAGGCCACGCGCGTCTTCGAGCGCCACCGCGAATGCTTCGACGACGAGACTCGCGAAGCTCATCGACGACGGCGGCCACCCCCTCCGCTTCCCCGGCCTGACGCTCTGCCAGCACCGTCGAAGAGTCGAAGACGATCAACGACCAGACGCGGACCGGCGATCATCATGGCCTCCTCGGGCATGTGCAACGCCGGCCGCATCAAGCACCACCTGCGCCCACAACATCGGCCGGCCCGGAATCGCACGATCCTCTTCATCGGCTACCAGGCCCGCGGCACGCTCGGCCGCCAGATTCTCGAAGGCAACCCCGCAGGTCCGCATCCACGGCCGCCTCTGGCCGGTCCGCGCCCGGATCGCCGAGGTCCAGGGCTTCTCCGGCCACGCCGACCGCACCGCGCTGTTGCGATGGCTCGGCGCTGCGAAACGCCGCCCCGCCACCTTTACCTCGTCCACGGCGAAGAGCAAGTCGCGCTGGGCTTCGCCGAACAGATCCGTACCCAACTAAACTGGCAGGTCACGGTGCCCGAATACCGGCAGATCGTCCACCCCGCGTGATCCCCGCGTCACATAGGGTCTTTCCACCTGGGCTCCTTCACTCCCAGCCGCCCGGACCCGCCATTGCCTGACGCTGCTGAACGTCATTATTTCCGCGCGTGCGCCACTGCTTGTCCACCGCCGCGCGTGTGCCACTGCTTGGCAGCCGCGGCCTTTCCGTGCCGCCATCACCCCCTTGGCGCTTCCGGCGGCGCACAAGCAGTGCTGTCTGAAGTCCCTTTCCTACGCACTCCGCGCGTGTGCCACTGTTTGAACGCCGCCGCGCTTCGCGGCGGTGGACAAGCAGTGTGCTCTGGGGTCTTTGCTCTACTGCCCCGCGCGTGTGCCACTGCTTGGCAGCCGCGGCCTTTCCGTGCCGCCATCACCCCCTTGCGCTCCCGGCGGCGCACAAGCAGTGCTGCCTGAAGTCTCTTTCCTACTCACTCCGCGCGTGCGCCGCTTGGCATCCGCCGCGCTTCGCGGCGGTGGACAAGCAGTGCCCGTGGGTCTTTATCCTATGCGCCCCGCGGATGGCGTCCGCCACCGGTCGATCACGACGGCGGACAGCAGCCACCGGAGTTCTTGATCTCCGCCGCCCGCGCCAGGTCCGGCTGAATCTGCGGCACTTCCGAGAAGCAGTTGCTCAAGCACGACAGCAGCTTCTTATGAAAGGCTGTCTGCGCAGGCGCGAGGGAGTAGTAGCACCAAAGCCCTGACTTGCGGACGGTCACGAGTCCGGCCTTGCGCAGGTAGGCCAGGTGCCGCGAGATCTTGGGCTGCGGCACCTGGAGGATGTCAACGATGTCCCCGACGCAGAACTCCCTCTTGTGCAGGAGGCAGAGAATCCGTAATCGGGTGCGGTCGGAGAACGCCCGGAACATCAGGTCAACGCTATTGGATACGTCGGTCTGCTGCATGTTAGCACCCGATTGAACATGAGTCGAGATCGTCACGCTGCGGCATGACGGCCTTTCGGCCCGGCTTCTCGGAGACGATCGCCCCGCGATCCAGCCTGAGTATCCTCTTGGCACGCTCGGCCGCCCGAGGGTCGTGCGTCACCATCACGACGGTCCGGCCCTCGCGCGTTGACCTCCTCCAGGAAGTCGATGACCTGCTGGCTCGTCTCCGGGTCGAGGTTGCCGGTCGGCTCGTCGGCCAGGATCACGGCCGGGTCGTTGGCCAGCATCCGGGCCAGGGCCACCCGCTGCTGCTGGCCGACGCTCAGTTCGCACGGCTTGTGGTCCAGCCGGTCGGCCAGCCCCACGCGCTCCAGAAGCGCCGTCGGCCCGGTCCTTGCTGCGCCGTGTCGTCGCGTCCCGCCAGGTACAGCGGAACCTGGACGTTCTCCAGGGCCGACAGGTACGGCACCAGGTTGAACGTCTGGAAGACGAACCCGATCTTCTGCTTCCGCAGCTGAGCACGGCGCATTGGCATCGAGGTCGTAGATCGACTGGTCGTCCAGGAGGACGCGGCCGCCGGAAGGCGAGAGCATTCCGCCGAGCATCAACAGCAGCGTGCTCTTGCCGCTGCCGCTGGGGCCGACGACGGAGACGAAATCGCCCTCGGGGATTTCGGCGTTGGCCCCGTTCAAGGCCGTCACCAGTTGCCCGCGATGGCGGTAAGTCTTGCTGACGTTTTCCATTCTCAACATGGATCAGACCTCCTGGAACGTGGCACAAGGATCAAGCCGGGCCGCACGCCGGGCGGGGAAGTAACTGGCCACCAGCGCCAGCGCCACGGAGATGCCAACCGCCAGCAGGGCCAACATCGGCATGGGCAACACGATGACGCCGGCCAGCTTCGGGCCGAGGACCACCGCCAGGATCGTGCCGATCACGTAACCGCCGATCCCGCCGGCCACGCCCAGAATCAGGGCCTTGAGCAGGAAGATCCGCAGCACCAGGCCGGAGTTGGCCCCCAGCGCCATCAGCGTGCCGATCTCCCGCCGCCGCTCGAACACGTTGGCGTACATGTAGTTGGCGATGCTCGCCCCGCCCACGAAGACGATGATCACCAGGAACATGAGCGAGAGGTTCGACATCATGCGGTTGATCTTGATCTGCGCGTCGGCGATCTGCGTGATCGTCACCACCTTGGCGTCGGGCAGCAGGCGGTTGATCTTCTCCACCAGGCCCTTGGAAATCTCCTGGCAGCAGCCGATCACTTCGATGGCGTTGATGACCGGCCCCTTCTTCGACAAGTCCTGAACGACGTGCAGGTGGGCGAAGATGCGCGAATCGTCCACGGTGCCGGTCTGCGGCAGGACCGCGGTGACGCTGAACGGTCTTGCCCAGCACGTCCAGCTTGTCGGCTTCCTTCAGGCCCAGCTTGGCGGCCACATCGGCACCCACGAGGACTTCGTTGTCTTCCAGGGTCTCGATGACCCGCTTGCGGGCCAGCGTCTTCTTGTCCTCCGATCCCATCATGCCGACCGAGGCCCCGCAGCCGATGGGCCGCGAGAAGATGCCCGCCCCGCTCCAGGCGGCCTTGGCCTGGAACTCGCTCTTGGGCAGGATGCCGGTGAGCGTGAAGGTCTTGCCCTGCAGCTCGACCGGCATCGACAGCTTCGGCGAGAGGTTGTCGAGCCCCGCCAGGTCCGACATCGCCAGTTGCGTGACGTATTCCTCGGGAATCGTCTCGCCCTGCATGTCGGCCGCGTAGTAGTCCTGCAAGCGTGGCCGACTTGGGCAGCACCAGCACGTTGGCCCCCAGGGAATCCATCTCCCGCGCCACGGCCTTCTCGGAGTAGTAGGTGATGTTCTTGATCGACACGATCACCGTGATTCCCAGCAGGATCGCCAGGAAGCTGGTGAGCAGTTGGCTCTTGCGCTCGAAGATCTCGCGCAAGACGAGCGTTCGCAGTCTCATGGAACAGGGCTCCTATCTCTTGGGTCCGCAGCCGCCAGGACCGCACTTGCCGCCCGCGCAGGGGTCGGACTGGGCCGCTTGAAGCTTCGCGACGAGTTGCTCCTTGGTGACCGCGCCCATCGAACTTGCCGACGACGGAGCCCGGCGGAGCCAGAAGGACGGTGGTCTGGAGCTGCCGCCCGCGGATCAACTTGGAGGTCTTGGAGAAACGAGGCTTCGGCCGGATCGGCGGGGTCCATGGCGACGATCTCCGTCGCCCCGGCAAAGCGAGCGTCGGCGGCGAAGTCCGCCACTCCCTGTTGCAGCGAGACCTGCCGGATATGCGGCGAGCGGCTTTGGACGCAGAGCAGAACGAGTTTGCGCGCTTGGAGGGCCTTCAGGCACCCTGCCGTACCCGGGCTGACAAAGGCTTGGAACAACTGCTTTTCGTCGAACTTGAGCGGGAACCCTTTGGTGATGGCTCCGTTGGGGGCAAGTGCCAACACGAGCGGCAGGGGAGAGCGGTCGACGCCGAACTTGGCCACCATCGGCTTCTCGGCCGGGTCCGACACGTTGACGGCCACCGATTCGGCCCTGTCGGCAACCTTGCTCATCGCCGACTGAAGCACGCTCCACATGGCATCCGTCTGCTGGTTCTTCTCCTTCCAGAAGAAGACAAACAGGTACTTGTTTGCCGCAGCGGCCTGCTGGATGGCAGCCATGCCTTTGCTTGCGGTCTGGGGAGCAGGCTGTTGTGCCCGATAGGGCGACTGCGCCACGGCGGCGGAAACACCAGCTACCACCGCAATCGCGGCGATTCCGAGGAAGATCGACTTCCGTGTCACGAGAGACTCCTTTCGTAAGAATGAGCAACGAACCGAACGTGAACCATTGGCTGGGAAGATGTCTCCATCCAACGGAGACTTCCGTGTGTTTGGGAATGGCTCTACTTCTTCGGGCCGCAACCGCCCGGGCCACAACCACCCGGCCCGCAGCCGGTGTTGGCTTTGCTGAGCAGTTCGACGAGGGCGTCCTTGTTGGTCGCCCCTTCAAACTTGCCAATGGCCTGTCCGGGCGGGACAACGAAGACGGTGGTGGCTTCCGCGGTATCCGGCGGGAACCTTGAGATCGGTCAGGAAGCTCGGCTTCCTTCTTGTCCGTCGGGTCCAGGGTGACGATCTCGGTCGCGCTGGCGAACCGCGCGTCGGCCTTGAAATCGCGGACGCCTTGCATCGCGGCATCGTTGGATTTTGTCTTGTCGTTCTGGACGCACACGAACACGAGTTTGCCGTCCTGGAGCGACTTCATCACTTTCTCCGTGCCCGGGGTGGCGAAGGCATCCAGGAGTTGCTTGTTCCTCGAACTTGGTTGGGAAAGCCGCCGGTGATGGCACCGTTGGGGGCCATCGCCAAGACCAGAGGCATCGGAGCGCGGCTCAGGTCGAACTTGTCCACAATGGCCTTCTCCGAGGCGTCCGTGATGTTCACCGCGACCGACTGAGCGCGGTCGGCCACCTTCTCCATCGCCTTGTCGAAAACCTTGCGCATGGCAAGCGTCTGATCGTCGTCGGCTTTCGAGAAGAACACGAACAGGTACTTGCCGGCATCGGCCGCCTGCTTGATCGCGGCCATCCCTTTCCCGGTCCCTGCCGAAGGATCGGCCGGCGACGTTTTCGGCTGGTCCTTTGCCTCACGGGCTTGAGCGCCCTCCGTCTGCGCCGCGCTGCTTCCGCAGCCGGTCAGGGCAACGCCCAGGAAGCTGCCGGCAACCAGCAGCAATCCCACTGCGACAAGACTCGAACACTTCATGGGATTGTCCTCTCCATCAGCGGGTAAGAGGCAAAGGCGGTTCATCGCGAGCCTGGACGAACCCTCGGAGAACCGAGCAGGCAGCCACGCTCGCGCAGCACTCTATATGCGATCGGGCGAATATACCATATATTCGGATGCCAGCATATAGAGACTTGAAACCGAAACCCGCCCTCCCCCCACGAGCGGCTCGCCTCGAAACACACCGCAACCCAGTACGGGCCCTCGTCGCAAGTGCAGGCCGGGCGAGAGTATCGGAACACGTCGCCCCGCCATGACCCGCAAGAAACGAGAACCGGCCGCGTGAATCGCGGCTATTTCTTGTCGCTGTCCATGGCTTTGTTGGACCCTGGTTTCTGCTCTCGTCCGCCGATAGCGGTGCCGCCAGGCACAAGAGGCCTGGCAACCGTCCCGGACTCGCCACTGCCTGGCGCTGCTGAACGTCATTATTTCCGCGCGTGTGCCACTGCTTGGCAGCCGCGGCCTTTCCGTGCCGCCATCACCCCCTTGCGCTCCCGGCGGCGCACAAGCAGTGCTGTCTGAAGTCCCTTTCCCACTCCCTCCGCGCGTGTGCCACTTGGCAGCCGCCGCGCTTCGCAGCGGTGGACAAGCAGTGTGCTCTGGGGTCTTTGCTCTACTGCCCCGCGCGTGTGCCACTGCTTGGCAGCCGCCGCTTTTCCGTAACGCCATCACCCCCTTTGCGCTCCCGGCGGCGCACAAGCAGTGCTGTCTGAAGTCCCTTTCCCACTCCCTCCGCGCGTGTGCCACTTGGCAGCCGCCGCGCTTCGCAGCGGTGGACAAGCAGTGTGCTCTGGGGTCTTTGCCCTACTCCCTCCGCACGTGTGCCACTGCTTGGCAGCCGCCGCCTTTCCGTACCGCCATCACCCCTTGGCGCTCCGGCGGCGCACAAGCAGTGCTGCCTGAAGTCTCTTTCCCGCTCCCTCCGCGCGTGTGCCACTGTTTGAACGCCGCCGCGCTTCGCGGCGGTGGACAAGCAGTGCTGTATGGAGTCTTGACCCCACCCGCCACACCACTCCACGAGGCCTCTCCAGCCGCCACCCACCGCCCGCGCCTTCTCAGGGCCGTCGCGTCTTTATCTGCGGTGCTCGTTTCCCCCAGTCGTTGCCGTTGCAGTGCAGGATCGAGCGCTGGATGGAAAGTCGGAACTTGGGGGGTCTCGATGTCGGCGACGCTTGGACGCACTTCGCGCGGCTCGGCCCGTGACCCGCGCCTGAGTCGGTCTCTTCAATTGCATCGGAAACGACCGGTGCCGCGGAGCGGCTCGACCGGAATAGCCGGGGGTGGAGCGAAGCGGAACCCCCGGTAATGATACGCCGATGCGATCCGAGCCGCGTTAGCGGCGACACATTGCATCGCGGGTCGCGTGCCGAATGCCTACACGCAATGGTTGTTTCACGTCGTGTTCTCTACGAAGAATCGCCGGCGGACGTTGCCCGACGGCCATCGAGAGCTTCTCTATCAGGATATCATCAAGGGCCAGGCCGAACATCATCGCACGGAATTGCCACTCGATGCAAATCGGCGATTGCTCCCCGAAAACGGCGTTGCGCAAGACGAACGATACCTGGCGTGAACCATGTGGTGCCACTACGTGGCACATCCAAGGCACATGGATCCGAGTCCGGGGGTTTCGCTGCGCTTCACCCCCGGCTATCCAAGGGTGACCGCTACGCGGTCGCTTGTTCACGGTAGATCACGTTGTCGAACCTGAGACATTACACGGCCCATCCAGCCCGCCCCCCGCCAGATTAACCTCCCTTGAAATCGGGTCTCGCGCTCTCGTAAGATGGTTTTCGCGATTCTCCTCGTGCTGGCTCGCCGAGGGGCGTTACTGCCCCGCTTCTCCGCTATTCCGGAGCCGCAGCAATGGTCCTCGGAACGTTCAGGCTTTGGCGAGCGATGAAAGCGTTCACCGCGCAGCTTCCGGTTCGCGCTCGCGGCGATGCTCGTAGCCACCGCGCTGGTTGCGGTGCTTCTCGGAACCATGGTTACCCGGCTTATCAGGCTCGAACGCGACCGCGTCGCCCTCCAGCAGCTTCAAGCCAACGGGGTTTCTCTCACCTTCGACACGTCGCGGCAAATCCCCCGGTCCCTCGAGAAATGGCTAGGCCGAGAGCGCGTCGGCACCGTCCGCAGCCTGTTCATTTCCAGCGACGCGGGCGTCGACGCCGTCGTCGAACACCGGGAAGCTCTGCCGGACGTCGCGCGAATCTCGTTTGGTTGGAAAGTCACCGAGGAGGGCTTTCAGCGCGCGGCGAGTTCAGCGCGCTTTGCAACTTTCACTCGGCACTGATCCACTGCCCGAACTTCACCGACTCGATCCTGAAATCCGTCAGCCCCTGGACGAACCTCCGCATACTGACGCTCCAAGGCAACCTTGAAACCGTCACCGACGTCGGCTGGCAGTGCCTGGCGACCCTGCCGAATCTCGAGGAACTCCAACTGCACGGTGCCTTGTCCGAATCCGCGCCTACTAAGCAACTGGCCAGACTGACGCGTCTCCGCACCCTCGAGCTCTTTGCCCCATGCGCCGCGGTGGAATCCCTATGGGAATCGCTCCCCGACTGCCGCATTAAACCGTTTCCTGGCGCGGTGCCGCGGGCAGCGCAAATCGACCGCATTTCGCTGCGAGCGTACTCCTACGGCCTCCCAAGTCCCGGCAACTCTTCAGAACCGGTATTGCTCGCCGCCGTCGAAGATCGCCACCAGATCGAGGCCGTGCGCCAGTGGTTCGAAGCCCACGGCCAGGATTGGCGCACGCGTATGGGCGGCCCCGCCAACGTCAGAATGCAGATCGACTTCGAGGGCAAGACGCAGGCGATTTGTCAGGTTTGGCTGCGCCCAGGTGCCATGGGGATCGACCAGGTTAGCAAGGAAATCACCGACTCTGAACTCCAAGCGATCCTTGCGCTATTCGGCGCCACAAGCGCACAACTCGATGAGCGATAGCCGCGGGTGGCCGCGATAGCTTGCTATCGTGGTGCCGAAGGCACAAGAGGCCTTCGAGCCGATCCCAAATCGCTTTGAACGGTTCCTCAATCAACAACGGCACCAATACTATTTCCACGATCTCGGCGGCGGACAAGCAGTCCCGTCTCACCCCTTCCCTCAGAAATGGACCGGCGACAAATCGACCTCGGTGGCCGTCGTGACGCGCACACGAAAACACGCGCCGTGGCAAACCCATGCCTGCCACTTGCCCTGGTTCGTCTCGACCGTCACTCGGCACGGGTCAATCGCGCTGGGTTTGATGTCCTGGCCGCAGAAGCAGCAAGGCCCCCACGCAACCTTGTTTGCGTTCACCGCGCTCATAGGCGTATTCTCGTCCAACAGCTATTCGTCCACCGAAGTGCCGCAACGCTTCGCCGCCTTCTCCTAGCCAGGCAAAACACACCTTCAAAGTAGCAGATCGGCAGTCTGCCCGCCAAACAAGCGGCCCACCCCCCCTGGCCCACCAACCAGCCTTGAAATCGGGCCACCCAATGTCGTAAGAAACAGAGTGGAACCGCCCCTGCTTCCCCTTCGTGCCTTCGTGGTTCACCAGCCTCCTTCGCTTCCCGGGCGGTGAACGCTTGCACCCGTCTTTCTCACCGCCAAGACGCGAAGACCGCCAAGGGCAAGCTTTGCGCTCTTGGCGCCTTTGCGGTCGATTGTTTCTACAGCCTGTTTCTCCCTTCGTGGTTGACATCAACCCGCCTCTTCTCAACGGCAGAACATCGCCAGACCACGAAAAACCACAAAGGCACAAAGCCACAAAGGGGAAAACAGGGCACCGCAGGGCATCGAAAGGCCGTGCTGCCCCTTCGTGCCTTCGTGGCTTCGTGGTTCACGAGTCTCCTTCGCTTCCCGGGTGGTGAACGGTTGCACGCGTCTTTCTCACCGCCAAGGCGCGAAGACCACCAAGCGAAAGCCTTGCGGACTTGGCATCCTTCCGGTGGCTTGTTTCTACAGCCTGTTTCTCCCTTCGTGGTCCACTTCGTGCCTTCGTGGTTCACAGGGGGCTTGTGGTTCACATGCCTTCGCGCCTGGTAGTTCAGGCTCAAGGCGAGCATGTCCGGCCGCGAGCGTTCGAGCCCATCGACAAAAAAAGCCGCGCCAACATTGGCGCGGCTACGCGTTTTCGATCAGTTTCTCGGTCAGTCGGAAATCAGGCCTTCGCGACCTTCCGCCGTCGCCAGCCGGCGACGATCGCGATCGCTCCCAGAAGCGACCAGACCACCAACGACGCGGGCTCGGGGATATTCGTCGATTCGTTGGTGCTCGTAAGACGGAACGAGTCAAACGTCCAAGCACCGCCCCCCGTCGGCGGATTCACCGCGTCCTGCAAACGAATCCCCAGCGAACTCCAGCCCAGGCCGATCGCGCTGTTAAAAATCGCGGAGATGTCCATGCTGATCGTATTGCCGACAATCAGTCCCACCGTGCTGAACGTCCCCACGCCACCGACCGAGGGCGCCTGGTAATCGCTGATGTCCTCCAGGTTGTTGCCCTGGTACGCCACGACGTTGATGTTTCCCACAAAGGGGAAGTCATTCGTTCCCGTGAACAAGCCGCCCGCCTTGAATACGCCAAAAGTCACGAAGGCGGGACCCGAGACAAGCCCAGTCAGGTTGTACTCCGAAAGCCCCCGCACCTCCTCAGATGAGTACGACCCCACCTCGGCCTTGCCTGCCGGGTTCCCGTACACACCCCCCGTATTGGAGTGATAGTGCGTCCCAGTCGAATGATTGCTACCGCTGGCAACCGCAAACGTGAAACCCGGAGTGACCAGAGCAGCGCTGACCTGCCCCAAGCAGGCAAGCACAACGGTCAGCCCCACAGCGAAACCCAGTACTCGTTTCATGGATCACTCCTTGTGTTATTTGGTAGCCCGGTGTTATTTGGTAGCCCGCAGCACAGCCCACACGTTCCTCCCCAATCACCTATAGGCCGACCAAGGGCTATTCCTGACAGATGCGGGGGGAAAAACGCCGAGAATACAACCAAAAAGGGGCGAAGACCTCCCATTCAAGCCATTCCATGCCAGTCTCGCCAGCCGTACTGCCCTTTCCCACCGAAACACGAGCAACGCGGCATGTGGCAAAAACGCCGATCCGTTGACCAACGCCTTGGCGGCACAAGCGTCAATCCCGTCGCCAGTCCCGGCGACTGCCGCGGCTCCCAGCTCCGCACCACATCCCTAGCCAGCGGCGGGTAGTCTGGAAAAATCGACCCCCGTTGACCAAAAACCCGTTTCGACCCCGCATTCTCCCGCAGAAACCGAGCTCCCTCCGATGAGAAACCAACGCAACCGCGAGCGCACTTTCCCAACCAGCCTCGCGCATCGCATGAACTTTCCTTCCGATCGCAGCCTCTGCTGTGACGCACGCGAGCCCCGTCCGCTCACCAGTTGCCCCCGCGACCGCCTCGGGTGGAACACTCCTCAAACGCCCCCTAGCGCCGCCAATTTCGCCCCACAACTCGCTAGCTCTCCTCGATTTCCGTCAACCACGCTACATTCCCCCTAACAGAGGAACGACACGTGCGCAACTTCCGAGTACAATACTCGACTCCCAACCGTGACACCGAGGGACCACCAAGCTATACTGGAGGTCCACTGTTGAGGTGCCGTGTCTATGCCTGCTTAAATACTTTCTCTCGCTGAAGCTTTCGACGGGCCCCTCCCGCCCGCGGGCGCTCTGCCACGGGGCCTGATTGTCGCGGAAGCCCATGCGATCGAGGGGTGCGATTGGGACATCGCCCCCTGATCCTCATGTGCGAGTGAAACTAGACGATATTCCATCCCGGGGGGACGCTGTTGGCGACGGCCCGGCATGGGCGAACCCCAACCGAAAAAAACCAAACCAATCCGACCTTCCGGCGACCGGACGACTATTCAGTGCTGCGCTGCTTATGAAACGAGGGCGAGCGACGGAAGCCCGGTTTCCCGGCACCCAAGGCATCGGACTGTTGCACCATCAAGAGCGGCATCAATAAATTCCTCGAACCCATTGAAATCGACGCGATCGCGATGAATCCTGCCAGCCTCCGCAATATCGGCATCTCCGCCCACATCGACTCGGGCAAGACCACGCTCAGCGAGCGGATCCTCTTCTACGCCGGCCGCATCCACCGCATGCAGGAGGTCAAGGGCGACGGCGACGGCGCCACCATGGACTACATGGACCTGGAGCGGGAACGCGGGATCACCATCACCAGCGCCGCCACCACGCGTCGCGTGGAGGACGATGCACGATCAACCTCATCGACACCCCGGGCCACGTCGATTTCACCGTCGAGGTCGAACGCAGCCTCCGCGTGCTCGACGGCGCGGTGCTCGTGCTCTGCGCCGTGGGCGGCGTGCAGGCCCAGTCGCTCACCATCGACCGCCAGATGCACCGCTACCACGTGCCGCGCCTGGCGTTCATCAACAAGATGGACCGCATCGGCGCCGACCCCGACAAGGTCGTCGCGCCAGCTTCCGCGAGAAGCTCGGCTGCGACGCCGTGCTCATGCAGATTCCCATCGGCTGCGAGGCCAACTTCCAAGGCGTGATCGACCTGGTCGCCGACGAAGGCCATCTACTTCGACGGCGCCAACGGCGAGACGGTCCGCACGCGAGCCGATCCCCGCCGAACTGGCCGACGAGGCCCACCACGCCCGGCAGCACCTGCTCGAAGCCCTGTCGATGTACAGCGACGAGCTGATGGAGCTGCTCCTGTCCGAAGAGCCGGTCCCCGAGGACCTGATCCACCGCGTCGTCCGCGACGCGGTGCTCAGCGAGCAGTTGACGCCCGGTCTTCCTGGGCTCGGCCTACAAGAACAAGGGCGTGCAGCCGCTGTTGGACGCCGTGGTCCGCTACCTGCCCTCGCCGCTCGGACCGCGAGACCAAGGCCCTGGCCCACGACGACGCCGACGCAGCGAGATCCCGCTGGAGCCCGATCCCGACCAAGCCGACCGTGGCCATGGCCTTCAAGATCGTCGAAGACCCCTACGGCCCGCTGACCTTCATGCGGATCTACCAGGGCAAGTTCGCCAAGGGCGGAACCTACTACAACCAGCGCACCGGCCGCAAGGAGCGCTTCAGCCGCATCGTGCGGATGCACGCCGACAAGCGCGAGGAAATCGACGCGGCCGATGCCGGCGACATCGTGGCCGTCCTGGGCGTCGACTGCGCCAGCGGCGATACCTTCTGCCTCCGAATACGCCTACTGCACGCTGCAGAAGATGTTCGTGCCCGAGCCGGTCATCAAGATGGCCATCGAACCGGCCGAGCGCGACGGCGCCGACCGGCTGGCCAAGGCCCTCGCCCGCTTCCGCCGCGAGGACCCCACGTTCCACGTCTCCACCGACGAGGAAACCAGCGAGACGATCATCGCCGGCATGGGCGAGTTGCACCTCGAAGATCTACGTCGAACGCATTCGCCGCGAGTTCAAGGTCGACGTCGAAGGTCGGCCCACCCAAGGTCAACTACCGCGAAGCTCCCACCCAAGCCTGCCGAGTTCGACGTCCACCACAGCAAGCAGACCGGCGGCTCGGGCCAGTACGCCCACATCGTCGGCCGCATGGAAGTCCTGCCCGAAGACGCCGAAGAATCCTTCTTCTTCGAGGAAGACGTCGTCGGCGGCCGCATCCCCCGCGAATACATTCCCGCCGTCGAAAAGGGCTTCCGCGACTCGATCCACAAGGGCCCCATCGCCGGCTACCCGGTCGTCGGCGTGCACGTGATCGTCGAAGACGGCTCCTACCACGAAGTCGACAGCTCGGACATGGCGTTCCAGACCTGCGCCCAGACCGCGATGCGGGAGAACTTCGTCCAGCACCAAGCCCGTGCTGTTGGAGCCGGTGATGAAGGTCGAAATCGAATGCCCCAGCCAGTTCCAGGGCTCCGTGGTCGGCGACCTGACCGCCCGCCGCGGCCTGGTCGTCGCCACCGAGGCCTGCGGACCCATCGACCAAGATCGAAGGCGAAGTGCCGCTGGCCGAAACCTTCGGCTACTCGACCGACCTGCGGAGCATGACCCAAGGCCAGGGCACCTTCACCATGGAATTCGCCCGCTACCGCCGCCTGCCGCCGAGCATCGAGCGCGAAGTGATCGCCGAACGCAAGAAAGGCGCCCTGGCCGGCGCCACCTCCTGAGCCGCCGCGCATGATTCCGCAGCGGATTGGGCAGCGCACAAATCGAGCATCGGCTCAAAGAACCTACGCGGAACGGCCGCAGCAACCTTGCACGGCCGGGAAACCCTTGGGCAGCGCACAGATCTAGGGTCGGCTCAAAGAAGCGCAGCGCGCCGCCAATACGAGATTGCCCCTTTACGCCGGGTTGTAGGGCGGCCGTTTAGGGCAATCACCTTCACCGGCGATCGAACGCCGCACGGCCCTTGTTCCAGGAGGACCATAGGGTAGCCGAAAACCGGGCATTGCGGCCGGAGATTTCGACCCTTCGCCCTCCCCGCGTGAAGAATTCTGTCGGCCCAATCCTTCCATCCTCGGAGTGTAGCTACATCCCTCCGAAGCAAACTCCTGGGCTATCCGTGCGGCTTTTTTTCTCGCCGCTGTCAGGATTCGCCCCTCGGCGGCCTATAGTGAGTAGAAACCGAGACGAATCAAATCACAAGTGCTTGCTGGTCCGATGAAGGGCGAGACCGGGTTTCCCGGTCTCGCCTTTCCTTTTTGATCCATGCATTGTGGCCGTGCACTGCGCGCGCTGCTTTGCAACGAGGATTCTGCGCCCGTGGCCGGCAACACCGCACGTTCGCCCCGCCGATTTCAATCGATCGAGGGCAACTCCGCCAACGCCTCGGCAATCTTCGCCTGGGGATACTCGTAATCCTCCAGGTCCCCGGCAAAGTAACGGTCGTACGAGCCGAGATCGCAGATGCCGTGCCCGCTCAGATTGAACAGAATGCACTCCTCGGTGCCCGTCTCGCGGCAACGAATCGCCTCGTTGATTGCCGCGCGGATCGCGTGCGACGTCTCCGGCGCGGGAATCGTCCCTTCGGTCTCGGCAAACAACTGCGCGGCCTGGAAACACTCGACCTGATGGAAGGCCCAGGCCTCGACCAGCCCCAGCTTCGCCCCCAGGCTCACCAAGGGCGCCATGCCGTGATAGCGCAGCCCGCCCGCGTGAATCCCCGGCGGCACGAAACTGTGCCCCAGCGTGTACATCTTGATCAGCGGAGTGAGCTTGGTCGTGTCGCCGAAATCGTAACGGTACTCGCCGCGGCTCATCGTGGGGCAGGACTTCGGCTCCACCGCCACCAGCCGCAGATCCTTGCCGGCAATCTTGTGCCGCATGAAGGGGAACGCGATCCCGGCAAAATTGCTCCCGCCTCCCACGCAGCCGATCACCACGTCCGGGTAATCCTCGGCCAACTGCATCTGCTTCTCCGCCTCCAGGCCGATCACCGACTGGTGCAAGGTGACGTGGTTGAGCACGCTGCCCAAGGAGTAATGCGTCCCCTCATGGCACACCGCCGCCTCGACCGCCTCACTGATCGCGATCCCCAGACTGCCGGGGCAGTTCGGGTCTGCGGCGAGGATCTGCCGGCCCGCATTGGTCTCGTTCGAAGGACTCGCCACGACGTTCGCCCCCCACGCTTTCATCATCGAGCGGCGGTAAGGCTTCTGCTCGTAGCTCACCTTCACCATGTAAACCTTGCACTCCATCTTGAACAGTGCGCAGGCAAAGGCCAGCGAACAGCCCCACTGCCCCGCACCCGTTTCCGTCGTCAGACGGTTGATCCCCTCGACCTTGTTGTAGTACGCCTGGGGAATCGCGGTGTTGGGCTTATGACTGCCGGGCGGGCTGTGGCTCTCATCCTTGTAGTAGATCCGCGCCGGCGTGTTCAGCGCCTTCTCCAGCCCCGTGGCCCGCACCAGCGGGCTCGGACGCCAAATCGCATACGCGCGCCGCACCTCGTCCGGAATCTCGATCCACCGCTGCTGGCTCATCTCCTGTTCGATCAGTGCGCGGGGAAACAACGGCGCCAGGTCCGCCGGCCCCACGGGCTGCTGAGTGGCCGGATGCAGCGGCGGCGGCAACGGCTCCGGAAGATCGGCCTGGATGTTGTACCAAGCGGTCGGCATTTCGTTCTCGGCCAGCAGCACGCGCTTCGGACTCATCGGAATCTACCTCGTATGGATTCCCGAAAGGACAAGGTTCCCACACTCCGCACCGCCCAGGAAGGGATCACGGCCGCACGCGCGCCCGTGGAACCCCAAACCGGCAGTACCCTCGCGCCGCCGAGGCCGGGCATGAGCGCCACGATGAGCGCCACGACGGCCGCCCCTCGGCCAGCGGAACTTTCTAAACTAATCCATCTTCCGCGCCTTGTCACGTCCCGCGACTCGAGTTTCGCCCCAAGAACCAGCCCCAAACTGCCGCGATTGCCTGGTGCGGCCGGAAAATCCTGGGCCGCACACGATTCGGGATCGGCTCTGAGATCCCCCCGCTGCGGGCAATCCTTCGCAGCGCTAGCCCCAAGGTGTTATAGTAAGAACCTATATTCCAGAACTGCCGCTGGAGCCCTGTGCGGCCGGAGAAGCGTGGCACCTCCCAAGGTTCTGGGATCGGCTCTAAAACGCACGTGCGGCCCCACGGCCGTTCGACCACAGCCGAGCCCAAGGAAGCGGACCGCAGAGAGCCCCCAGGATGTCTCGCCCCCCCCGATTGTCGTTCGTACTCCTCCTCCTCGCCTGTACCCCCGCCGCCTGGGCGACGGAAAACGAAGCCTCGCTCCGTGCCGCCCTGGACTCGATCCAGGCCGGGCAGATCCGCGAGAGCATCGAGGAACTGGCCGACGCGCGCCTCGAAGGACGCGAAGCCGGCTCGCGCGGCGGCCACGCAGCCGGCGAGCGTCTCCGCGCCCGCCTCGCCGCCCTCGGACTCCGCGGCATCGGTCCCGGCGGGAGTTTCTTCCAACCCTTCGGCACCGATTACCGCAACATCCTCGCACTGCTGGAAGGCAGCGATCCTGTGCGAAAGCACCAGTGGATCATCGTCGGGGCCCACTACGACCACATCGGCTTCGCCACCTCGCGGGGCAGCACGCTCGGCCCCTCCGGAGTCCTTCATCCCGGCGCCGACGACAATGCCAGCGGCACGGCCGGACTCCTCGAACTGGCCGAGGCATTCCGACTCCTGCCCGAGCCGCCGCGGCGATCCGTCGTCTTCGCTTTCTGGGACGCGGAAGAGAAAGGCTTGCTCGGCTCCAAGCACTTCGCACAAAGCCTGCCACCGTCCCCCACGCAAATCGTCTTGGGCGTGAACCTCGACATGATCGGCCGCTTGCGCAACGACCGCCTGTTGATCTTCGGCACGCGGAGCGCTACGGCCTTCGACGCCTCGTCAGCGCGCACAACGTCGACCACCCTCTCACCCTGCAATTCTCCTGGGCCCTGAACCCCGACGCCGATCACTACCCCCTCTTTGCCGCCGGAGTGCCGGTGCTCATGTTCCACACCGACGTGCACGAAGATTACCATCGCCCCAGCGACACGGCCGACCGCGTGGATGCCACCGGCTCACGACGCGCCGTACAATTGCTGTTTCGCATCCTCTACGACGTCGCCCAGAGCGACGAACCGCTCCGCTTCCGCGCCGAGGCCAAGACCGAGAACGAAGCCGCACGCAAGAGCTTCGAACAGCCCGCCGAACCTCCGCAACGACTGGGCGTCAGTTGGGACCCCCAACCCGATCCCGGCCACGGTCTGCGCATCACGCGCGTCACCTCCGGATCCGCGGCCGAGACGGCCGGACTCCAACCCGGCGACCGCATCGTGGAATTCGCGGGCAAGGCGATCCGCACCGACGCCGATCTGCGCGCCGCGGTCCGCGCCGCGCCACGCGCACCGCCGCCGTCCTCGAGCATCCCCCGCTCGGACCACGGTCGAGCGCCACGATCGAGTTGCACGGCGCTCCCCTGCGCTTCGGCGTGACCTGGCGCGTGGACGATGCCGAACCCGCGGCGCTGGTGCTGACCTACGTTGCCCCGGGGTCGCCGGCGGCACGCGCCGGATTGGAGGTCGGCGATCGCATTTATCGCATCCAAGGCCGCGACGTTTTCAGCGACCTCGACCTGGGGGCGCACCTCCGCCGCCTCCCCGACCCGGTCCGGATGGAGATCGAGCACAACGGCCGGGTCCGAAGTGTCGAGGTCATTGTCCGGGACGAAGCCCCCCGCCGCGCCGCCTAGGCTCCGACAGCCTCGACGCCTTTCTAACCCGCTTCGCCCCAAGGGATTGCAGACGATCCTCCACGACGGGCTCTTGCCCCCATTCTCGCTCGCCCGGCGGCCCACGTTCTCCCCGGGAATAACCGAGGAGAATAATGGCATTGGAGGATGCCGGCCGATGATCGACCGCCACGCAGGACGGGAGGAGATCTTTCGTGGACATGCTCGTCACTACCGCGACTCTCCAGGTCACTGGTGCGCAGGATTCCTGGCAACAGAAGCCGGTAGATCAGCACACGCGGGAGCTGATCGCGCGATTCTGGCAGATCCTCCAGGAACAGCGACTGAGTTGGACCGAACACCACCGCCTGGTGCGGCTCCTCGGATCGGGCGGCCACGGCTTCGTGTATCTGAGCGAAGGCCGCGGGTCCGACGATTTCACCTTGCCCGTCGCCCTGAAGATCTTCTCCCCCGAGCACTTCCGCGACAGCGAAAGCTACAACGCCGCCATGCGCCGCGTGGCCCGCGTCGCCGCCCAGGTCGCAACGATCCAACAAGACAACGTGCTCGACGTGCACCACTGGGTCGATCGGGGCTGGGTCCGCGTGATGGAGATGGAGTGGATCGATGGATTCGACCTCCGCCGCCTGCTGACGTCGTCGATGCTCGACCGGCTCCGCAAGACCGTTTCGGCCGAGCGGTTTCGGATGCTCGACCAGGTCGTCGTTACCGCCGGCCCCAGACAGCCTCGGCTCAAGCCCGGCGTGGCCATGGCGATCGTCCGCGATTGCCTTGCCGCTCTGAACGCCCTGCATAGCGCAGGAATCGTGCACGCCGACATCAAGCCAGCCAACGTCATGCTCAAGCGCACCGGAAACGCCAAGCTGATCGATCTGGGCTCCGCCTTCCAGATCGACGCACCTCCACCCCAGCAAGCCTGCACTCCGCTCTACGCCGCCCCGGAGTCTCTGCTGTCGGGGAAGTGGACCCCGCAGAGCGATCTGGCCAGCTTGGGCTATATGCTCATCGAGATGCTTTCCGGAATCCCCCTGTTCGAGAACCTCGGCACCTGTCAGGAACTCGGGGAAGCCAAGCTGAAGTTGCCCGACCGCCTGGTCCACATCCTGCCCGATGAGGTCGTCCGCAACGAACTGCTGACGGGGTTCTGCCGGCGGCTCGTGGCGGCGGACCCCGCCGAGCGATTCGCCTCGGCCGAAGAAGCCGATCTGGCCCAAGGAGGCGCGGCCGGCTTTCACCGCCAACTGGTGAAGAGCGACCTCTCCAGCGAGTACGACACCGACATCCGCCGCTGGCTCGCCGGACTGGTCGACTAACCGCGCTGGCGGCCGATTGCCGTTTCCTCGCGGCGGACCTATAAAGAAACCATCCCGGCGGGCCTTGGGACCGCACTCGTCGCCCCTTGACCAAAACGAGTCTGCCGTGTCAGAAATCGTCCGCTTTTCCGTCTCGCTCGAAGACGACCTGCTGGAAAGCTTCGACCGCTACTGCCAGCAGGAGCAGTTTGCCACCCGAAGCGAGGCCGTCCGACAACTGATCCGCGACACCCTCACGCGCCGCGCCTGGGCGACCGACAGCCACGAGGTAGCCGGCACACTCACCCTGGTCTACGACCACCACCGTCCGCAACTCCGCGAACAGTTGATGGACCTCCAGCACGACCACAATCAACGGATCGTGGCCACACTCCATGCCCACCTCACCCACGACCTGTGCCTGGAGGTCATCGTGCTCCGCGGACCCGCGGCCGCCCTGCAGGACATCGCCGCGCGCCTCAAGGGACTCAAGGGCATCATGAAGGGGGAACTCGTCATGGCCAGCGCCCACGACCACTGACCCCCTCCGTTGGTGGTAATGCCCACGTGCGTCCGCTCGGAGATCTCGGCACCGCCGTTGCTCGACAGCCGCCGGCAGCGGTAATACAATGAGTGGCATCGTATTACCGACACCGCGTGCCCTCCCTGGCGATCAAGGTCCGGCCATGACGCAATGTCTCCGATTCGCCGGCCTAGTGATCGTGGTCTTCTCCTCGGTAGTGCCTCGCCCGGCGGCGGCGCATTTCCAGGTCCTGCTCCCCAGCGACGACGTGGTCCAACAGGGCCGATCGGTGGACTTGGAGATGCTCTTCACGCATCCGATGGAGCAAGGCCCAGCCATGGAGATGGGCGTGCCGCGCCGTTTCGGCGTCATAGTCGACGGCAAATCACGGGACCTTTCCGCTGCCCTGAAGCCGCGCCAGGTTGAAGGCAAGACCGCGACCGCCTATACGGCGACGGCGCGCTTGGACCGCCCCAGCGATCATGTCTTCTACCTCGAACCCGCCCCTTACTGGGAGCCCGGCGAGGAGAAGATGATCGTGCACTATACGAAGGTCGTGGTCGACTTCGGCGGCGCGGAGAAGGGTTGGGACGCGATGGTGGGATTTCCCGTGGAGATCGAACCGCTCGTCCGCCCCTACGGTCTCTGGGCGGGCAACGTCTTTCGCGGCGTGGTAAAACGCGACGGCAAGCCGGTTCCCTTCGCCACGATCGAGATCGAGTACTTCAACGAGCGGAAGCGCGTGGCGATACCCAACGACGCCTTCATCACCCAAGTGATCAAGGCCGACGCCAACGGAGTTTTCTGCTATGCCATGCCCAAGGCGGGATGGTGGGGCTTCGCCGCGCTGGTCGAAGGCACGGAAAAGATGAAGAGCCCCGGCGGAAAGATGGTCGAAGTCGAATTGGGCGGCGTGATTTGGGTCAAGACGGTGGAGATGAAGTGATTCGCTGAGACCGGAGGCTGAATCGGCTCGCGGTGCGCTACGGGCATCTTTCATCCTTCGCGTGTCAGATTCGGATACGAGGCAATTGCATGCACATCCCTGAAGGCTTTCTCTCCGGCACGCCCGGCGGAATCGGCGTTCTCGCAGCGGGCGCCGCGGTGGCGGCTACCGGCACGGCGATCGGCTTGCGCAAGATCGACTACGAGCAGATGCCCCGCGTAGCCATGCTCAGCGCGGCGTTCTTCGTCGCCTCCCTGGTCCACGTTCCCCTGGGCGGGACTTCGGTGCATCTGGTGCTCAACGGGTTGGTCGGCTTGATCCTCGGCTGGGCCGCCTTTCCCGCGATCCTCATCGCCCTGTTCCTCCAGGCAGTCTTTTTCGGCTTCGGCGGCGTAACCACGTTGGGACTCAACACGGTCACCATGGCCCTGCCGGCCGTCGCCGCCTATTACCTCTTCCACCGCGCGCGCGCACGACCAGCGATCCCCTGGCCTTCGGGGCCGGGCTTTCGGCCGGGGCTTTCGCCACCTTTGCCGGCGCGGCGATGCTCTCCGCCGCCATCCTCGCCGCGGGCGAGGGCCTCCGCGGCATCGCCCAGGCATTCTTCCTCGTCCACCTGCCCATGGCCGGGGCCGAGGGCTTGGTAACGGCCAGTGCCGTCTTGTTCCTCCGCAAAGTGCGGCCCGAGCTGCTCGACGCCCCGCTCCTGGCCGCCGTGCGCCTGGAGGTTTCCGATGCTTGACCGCCGCGCCGCGATCCCGACCCGAGCCGCCGTCGTGCTCGCGCTCGCATGGGTCTGCGCCGCCCCGACCAGTGCCCTGGCCCACAAGCTCACGCTCTTCGCGGCGGTCGAGGGGGAGAAGATCACTGGCGAGGCATTCTTCCGCGGTGGAACTCCCGTCCGCGGCGCAACGGTGGCCGTGTTCGACGCGCGGGGCACAAAGCTCGCCGAAGTCCAGACCGATGCGCAGGGCAAATTCCACTATCTCCCCAAGTCGCGCGCGGAGCACCGCCTGGTGCTCAATGCCGGCGACGGCCACTCGGCCGAGTACACGATCTCCGCCGCCGAGATGCCCGCGGCTCTCGCCGCCGCGCCGACCGATGGGCAAACGGCGCCGGCAGCGCCCCAAGGGAGAGCGACGATCGAATCCGAAGCCGGTACGATATCGCCGAAGCGCGAACCGTCCGTCGGCGCCGATGCGCAACCGAGCGCGCCCTCTGCCGACCCGCCGCGTGCAGCCTTAAGCCCATCCACCTCCTCCGGCGGGCCGACTCAAGCCGCCGAGACCGCAATCATCGCGCGGCTGGAGGGCGTGGAACGACAACTCGTGGAGCTGCGCAAAGACCTCGTCCGGTCTCAGGAAGACGTGCGGTTGCACGATGTCCTCGGAGGAATCGGGTTCATCGCGGGATTGGGAGGCACGGCCTTTTACTTCCTCGGCGTACGCCGGCGCGACAAGGCCCTTGCCGCCACCGACCGACCTTAGCGGCGACTCCCCCGATGTTCGATTCTTCTTCCCGTTCTACCTCGCCCCTGGATCGCCTCGATCCCCGCTTGCGCATCCTGGCCGCCGTGGCTTTCTCGCTCGTGATCGCGGCGGCCAACCGGATCCCCACGCTGGCATTGGCGTTGACAGCGTCGGTCTTCTTGGCAAGCGCGCGTGCGCACTCCCCTCCGCGCAATTGTTCGGCGCCTGGCGCCGTTGAACCTCTTCATGCTCGCGATTCTGGCGATTGTGCCGCTGGCCACCGCGGGGACTCCACTGACCACCTTCGGGCCCTTCTCTTATACGCGCGAAGGGCTGGCCGTGGCTGCGGCGATCGCCCTGAAAGCCAATGCGATCCTATTGGCCCTGGCCGTGCTCGTGGGGATGCTCGATCTCACCATCCTCGGCCATGCCCTGCACCATCTGTTCATCCCCGAGAAGCTGATTCACCTCCTCTTGTTCACCGTTCGTTATCTCGACGTGCTCTTGCGCGAGTACGGCCGGCTCCGCGCGGCGATGAAGGTCCGCGGTTTCCGCCCCGGCATGAACCGCCACACCTACCGTAGCTTCGGCTACCTCGTGGGAATGCTCCTCGTACGAAGCGTTGAGCGTTCGGAACGGATCGTGGCGGCGATGAAATGCCGCGCGTTCCGCGGCCACTTCTATCTGCTCGACCATTTCGCCTTCTCCCGCCGCGACGGGCAGTTTGCCGTTGCTTCGGCGGCGCTCTTGGCGATCCTGGCATGGACGGAGTGGGCATGAACGGCGATCTTTTGGTGCTCGATCGCGTGGATTTCGCCTATGACGCGGCGCGCGTCGTGCTCAGCGGCTGCGATCTGCGCGTTGCGCCCGGCGAGCGCGTGGGACTCATGGGGGCCAATGGCAGCGGCAAGACCACGCTCCTGTCGCTCGTCGTGGGATTGGTCCGTCCGACAGCGGGGCGCATCGAAGTCTTCGGCAAGCCGCGGAACAGCGAAGCCAGTTTCCAGGAAATACGCGGCCGGGCCGGCCTGCTGTTCCAGGACCCCGACGACCAGCTCTTCTGTCCCACGGTCGCCGAAGACGTGGCGTTCGGACCGCTCAACCTCGGCCTGCCGCGCCGCGAGGTGCGCTCCGTCGTGCAACGCACGCTCGCATCGCTCGATCTGGCCGAGTATGCCGATCGCGTGACCTACAAGCTCTCGGGCGGCGAGAAACGCCTGGTCGCCCTGGCTACCGTGCTGGCCATGCAGCCGGAACTGCTGCTTTTGGATGAGCCGATCAACGGGCTGGATGAAGCGGCGGAAGCCCGAGTGACCGAAATCCTCGCCGCGTTGCCCCAGGCGATGCTGATCGTCTCGCACCATCGGCCGCTTCTCGCCCGCCTCGCCACGCGGATCGTGCGGCTCGTCGACGGGCAACTGGTGCCGGAAAGCTGAGAGAGGCAAAATCCCCAGCCGGGGCAATCCGCCGCGGCCCGATCTCCGTATTGCCCCGTTCGCCGGCCTCAGTATCGGCCGCGGCGCTTCATCAGGTACTCGGTCAGCGCCTTGTCGAACTGCATGCTCGTGTCGAGCGGCACGTAGTCGATGCCCGACTGGAAGCACTCGCGCCGATACAGGTCGCGAAAGGCGCCGATCTCGTCGAGGTAGTCGCGGCGGAAGCTGTCGGCGTCGAGCTCCAGACGCTCGCCCGTCTCCGGCTCTTCGAGCTCGACCATGCCGTCGAAGGGAAAACGGACCTCGGCCTCGTCCAGGATGTGGAACAGGATCACGTCGTGGCCGCCGTGCCGCAGGCGGTGCAAGGCCTGGAGGACCGGCTCCGGGCTCGGCCAGCAGGTCGGAGAAGATCATCACCAGGCTGTGGTGCCGGAGCATGGCGGCAATCTGGGTGAGGCTCTGCGGCGATCGTCGGTCTTCCCCTCCGGCTTCAGTCGGGCCAGCAGCGAGAGCACGTCGCCCAGGTGGCTGCGCCGCGACTTGCGGCGCCAGGCTGTTGCGAATCTGCTCGTCGAAGGTCACCAGCCCGACCGGATCCTGCTGGTGGATCATCAGGTAGCACAGCGCCGCGGCCAGGCAGATGCGCGTACTCGAACTTGGTCAGTTCCTGGCGATAGGTGTAGCCCATCGAACGGCTCAGATCCATCACCAGGTAGCCGGTGATGTTCGTCTCGGCCTCGAACTTCTTGACGTAGTACTTGTCGGTCTTGGCGTAGACCAGCCAGTCGATGTCCTTGGGATCGTCGCCCGGCGTGTACTTGCGGTGCTCGCTGAACTCGACCGAGAAGCCGTGGAACGGGCTGGCGTGCAGGCCGTGCAAGAACCCCTTCACGATGAACTGCGCGCGCAGGTCGAGCCGCTTGATCTGCCGGATGACTTCGGGCTTCAGATATTTTTCGGCGGTCGACATAGGCAATCCGCGGATCACGACCGGGAAGGGGGCACGTCATGCCGGGCGGAATGCCCGGCGGCCGCTCGCGGTTTGCTATCCGCTCGTCCTCTCGAACTTCGGGATCTCCGGCGGCGGGATCTCGCGGACCAGGCGCTCGACGACGTCCTCGGTGGTCACGCCTTCGGCCTGGGCCTGGAAGTTGGTGCTGATGCGGTGGCGCAGCACCGGGCACGGCGATCTTCTGGACGTCTTCGATCGCCACGGAGAACCGGCCGTCCATCGCGGCCAGCGCCTTGCCGCCCTGGATCAGGAACTGGCCCGCGCGCGGACCCGCGCCCCAGTCGACCAGCTCCCGGACGAACTGCGGCGCCGACGCGTCCTTGGGCCGCGTCGCCCGCACCAGCCGCGCCACGTACTTGACGATGTACTCGCTCACCGCCACCGAGCCGACCAGCTTCTGCAGGTTCAGGATCGCCTTGCCCGAAAGCACCTTGCGGACCTCGACCTTCTCGCTCCGCGTGGTCGTGGCGAGGATCCGCTCCTCTTCGTCGGCGCTGGGATAATCGACCTTGATGTTGAACATGAAGCGGTCCAGCTGCGCCTCGGGCAGCGGATAGGTGCCTTCCTGCTCGATCGGGTTCTGCGTGGCGATGGCGAAGAACGGCTCGGGCAGCGGATAGGTCGTTCTGCCCGACCGTCACCTCGCGCTCCTGCATCGCCTGCAGCAGCGCGGCCTGCGTCTTGGGCGGCGTGCGGTTGATTTCGTCGGCCAGGAGGATGTTGGTGAAGATCGGCCCCTCGACGAAGCGGAACTTCCGCTCGCCCGTGCTCGTCCTCCTCCAGCACGTTCGTGCCGGTGATGTCCGAGGGCATCAGGTCGGGCGTGAACTGGATGCGCTTGAACTGCACGTCGAGGATCTGCGCCAGCGTGCTGACCATCAGCGTCTTGGCCAGCCCGGGCACGCCGACCAGCAGGCAGTGGCCGCGGGTGAAGATGGCCGCGAAGATCTGCTCGATCACCTCGTCCTGGCCGACGATCACCTTCTGCAATTCCTCCTGCATCAGCCGCGGTGCTGGCGGAAACTCCTGCAGGACGTCTCCAAGGCTGCGCGTGGCGGTAGACAATGGCGAGGCCCTCGAAAGCGAACGGGTTCGTTCCCTGGAACACCGCAAAGTTCTAGTATTGTATAGCAGATGGCTCGGCGAACCGCGGAGCAGGCGCTGGCCAAACTACGTAACTGCCTTCCATCGCTACGCTTAAGTCGAGTATACAAGCCATCTTGACCCGAGGTCCGAAGATGTTCTGCCGAAGCCTGACGGTTCTGGGAGCGACGGTGCTGTGGACATCAATCGTAGGACCCCTGCGGGCGGAAATCACCGCAGACCAGGTTCGCCAGTCCATCGAAGGGGGGGTATCGTTCCTCAAACGCCAACAAGCCAAGGACGGAAGCTGGGGGGAGGTGGCCAGCTACAAAGGCGGCGTCACCTCGCTGTGCACCCTCGCCCTGCTCAACAGCGGCGTCGAGCCCAGCGACCCTAGTATTCGAATCGCCCTCGATCAACTTCGCAAGATCCGCACCGATCGGACGTACACGGTCGCACTTCAGACCATGGTCTTCGCGCGCGCCGAACCCGGTCGGGACGCTGCGCTGATCGGCCGCAACGTGCGCGTGGCTCGAGGAGAACCAGGTCAAGACAGGTCCCGGCAAAGGGGGTTGGGCGTATCCGGGGTTGCGCGTCGACAACTCGAACTCGCAGTTTGCCCTACTGGCTCTGCACGATGCGGAGCGCGCCGGCGCGCAAGGTAAACGCCCAAACCTGGCGCCTCGCCAAGGCCTATTGGGAGGAAGGGCAGACGCAGGACGGGGGTTGGACGCTATGTCCCCGGCCAGGGGGAAACCACGGGCAGCATGACCTGCGCGGGCATCACCTCGTTGGTCATCGCCAACGACAAGGTACAGCAGCCCGACGCAATAGTCCAGGGAGATCGCATCCTCTGTTGCCAGCGGGGCGAAGCCGATGACGATCGCATTCAGCGCGGCCTGCAATGGATGGCGCGCAACTTCTCCGTCAGCCACAACCCCAATTACGACCGCCGCTGGCACCTCTATTACCTCTACGGTTTGGAGCGCGTCGGTCGCATGACCAATCACCGTTTCATCGGCGACCACGACTGGTACCGGGAGGGAGCAGACTACCTGGTCAGGTCGAAGAACGCGCTGAAAGACAACTGGGGAGCGACCAACGCCGGGGAGGACGACGAGCGGATCGCCACCAGTTTCGCCCTGCTCTTCCTCTCCAAGGGGCGATGGCCGGTGATGGTCTCGAAGCTCAAGCACGGACCGGACGAGGGTTGGAACCAGCACCGCAACGACGTGGGCAATCTCACGCGCTACGTCGAGCTCAAGTGGAACCGCGATCTCGTCTGGCAAGTCATGGAGCTCGAAGCGGCCAGCGTCGACGACCTGGTGCAGTCGCCCGTCCTCTATCTTGCGGGCGTCAACAGTCCGCTGCCCGACGGCGCCCAAGCCCAGGACGCCATGGCGCACAAGCTCCGCGACTACCTCGACCGTGGCGGATTTTTGCTGGCCGAGGGATATTGCGGCGGGGCGGGATTCGACGCCGGTTTTCGCAAGCTCGTCGAGAAGATCTTTCCCGAACCCGAATACCGCCTCCGCCCGCTCGATCCCGGGCATCCCGTGTGGCGGGCCGAAGAACCCGTTCCCGCCGAGTATTTGCGGCCGCTTCTGGGGATCGAATTCGGCTGCCGCACCAGCGTAATCTACGCTCCGGCCGATACCTCGGGGACCGCACGGCCGTCGCTCTCGTGCCTTTGGGAACTCTCCCGCAGTGGGCGCGAACGCAAGTACAGTGCTGCCGTGCAGGGGTCGATCGATGCGGGGATGTCGCTGGGAATCAATCTCATGGCCTACGCCACGAATCGGGAACTGAAGTTCAAGGACGAGAACTTCAATCTTGGCCGCCCCGGCGCAGCGCCCGACAAGCTGCAGCGGGGTCGCCTCTACGTCGCCAGCCTTCGCCACCCGGGCGGATGCACCGCCGCGCCCGCGGGCTCGACCAACCTCCTGGAAGCCGCCGCCGACCAGTTGAAGGCGCGCGTGAACTCCGACCCCCGCGAACTGGCCATCACCGATCCCGCACTGTTCAACTACCACCTGGTATTCATGCACGGGCGCACCAGCTTCCGGCTAACCGACGCCGAGCGAAAGCAGCTTCGCACGTATCTGGAGCGCGGAGGAACGCTTCTGGCCGACTCGATCTGCGCAAACCGGGAATTCACGAAGTCCTTCCGCCAAGAGATGCAAGCCATCCTCCCCGACCGGCCTTTGAAGGCAATCCCGCCGAACGACCCGCTCCTGACCCCAACCTACGGCGGCTTCGACCTCTCGACGGTCACGCGCCGCGATCCGCAGAATCGGGCCAAGAACCAGCCGATCCAACCCTTGGAGCGCAAGGTGGCGCCCGAACTCGAGGCGGTGCAGATCGGCGACCGCTACGCCGTCGTGTTCTCCCCCTACGACTTGAGCTGCGCGCTGGAACGCCAGGCGACCATCGAGTGCCAAGGCTACAGCCGCGAGGATGCAGCGCGCATCGGGTTGAACGTGATCCTCTACTCGTTGCAGCACTAAGGCGACTCAGGCATGCCCCCGCAAGGAATCGTCCGAAAATCGCAGACGGCATGGATCGCCTTGCTCGCGCTGGCCTTGGCGGCGCGGATTGCAGTGGCATTCTCTCCGCATGCGTTTCAAACCGATCCCGACGGCTACCGCGCCGTGGCGGGGAATCTGTTGGAATACGGCGTCTTCGGTTCCGGCGAGGTCCCTACAGGATACCGCCCTCCGCTGTATCCCCTTCTGCTTGTCCCTGCCCTCGCGTTGGGCGAAGGAAGCCGCACGGTGATCGGCATCCTTCACCTGGCCTTCGGCGTGGCAACGGTCGTTCTCACATTCGCCCTGGTGCGCCGCGCTGGACTCGGACGCTGGGCATGGCTGGCTGCCCTGGTGGTGGCTGCCGATCCGATCCTGCTGGCTCAGTCGGCCCTGATCATGACGGAGACCCTGGCCGCGTTTCTGGCCGCGGCTTCGCTCGTATTGTTGACGTCCGTGGCCGTGCGACCGTCGATACTCCGCGCGGCGAGCGCGGCGCCTGCTTGGGCTTGGCAATCCTCTGTCGCCCCACGTTCCTTCCCATGGCTGTGGTGGCGGTCGGCCCTTTGGCCTGGCTTGCAGTCCGTAACGCACCAGGGAATGCCGGGGGCAGATTCCGCGCCCCTGTCGCCGCCGCGGTAGCCTATCTCCTTGCTTTGGCTGTCGTGCTCGCGCCCTGGGTCCAACGCAACCGCGCAGCTCGGAAGCGCCGTCGTGGCAACCACGCATGGCGGCTACACGCTGCTGTTGGCCAACAACCCCTCCTTTTACGAGTACCTCCGCTCCGGGGCATGGGGAACTGTCTGGCCGGCCGATTCACTCAACCAGCGGTTCGCCGCAGCACGCGCGCAGCGGTGCGGCGGACGAACTGAGCGCAGACCGGCTTGCTTATGCCTTGGCCTGGCAATCCATCGCCCAGGAACCGGCGATGTTCGCCTATTCCTGCCTGGTCCGCGTGGGCCGTTTCTGGTCCCTCGTGCCGCACCGCGTGGCAACCGAGGAATCGGCGGCCCGCTGCGCCGCCCGCTACGGGGTCGGAGCGTGGTACACCGCCGTACTTGCCTTGGCGGCGGTCGGATGGCTGGCTGCATGGCGAAGCGGGCGCGGCGTGCATTCCCAATCCAACGCTCCCCGGACAAGCCCCCCTGGCGCCACCACGGTGATGGCCTGGGGAGTGCTTCTGGCGGGCAGTTTCACGGCCGTCCATGCCTTGTACTGGACCGACATGCGCATGCGTGGCCCGGTGATGCCTGCGGTGGCGGTGGCTGCCGCGGCAGGCGCAGCCTGGATCGGCGATCGGATGCGCCGTCTTAAGTAGCGATAGGCACGGAGGTTACGCAGGCGGTTTCGCGCCGGAAGCCGCCTTGCACCCCGGGCAGTTGCCCCCTATAATCTCGCCCCTTGGGGAAGGACTCCCCCCAGTGCTCTCCGGTCCTGCACGGCTGCGGCGCCCCGCCAGCAAGGATGCACGTCTGCTGAACCGATCCCGCTTGCCCAGTCTGCCCGGCATCCTCCGCCCCACGCGGAAATTGCGCGCGACCGCATGCGCCGCGTTGCGGCGACGGTTCGTCTTGTTGTGTGTCAGCTCGATGATTGCCTGCGCAGCCGGCATCGCACGAGCTCAAGTAACCCTGCCCGAATCCGACGCGAAAGCGCCCCTGATGGTCACGGCGGACTCCGGCGCTTCCTGGACCCAGGGGAGTTACGAAGTCTGGGCGCTGGAGGGCAATTGCCGCCTCAGCCAGGGACGCAGCACGGCGACTGCGCGTGAGGCGGTGCTGTGGATCGACCGCGGCAGCGATACGCACCGCACCACGGTCCTCGCCTACCTCGAGGGCGAAGTCGTGGTCCGCACGGAGCAAGGCGGCGCGCGGCTCAACTGACCGACCGGGTTTGGTTAGGCCGGTTCCAGTCTACGCTGGGCGTCGACGTGCGACCCGTCGCCCGACAAACCGCCCCGTCCACTCCACCGCCGATCTACCAGCGTGCGGTGGCCGAGCGCAACCATCGCGACCCCGCGGTTCGGCCTGCCCAATTCCTCCAGGCGCAGCCGGCCGAGGGCGCCGCCTTGCCGCCCGGCATGCGACGCATCACCGTCTTCCCGCGAGGAGACGTCCCCGTCTCCGCCCAAGTCATCTCCGTGCCGGAGCGCAATCAAACGATTGCCGTGATCCCTTCGGGCGTCAATGTGAACATCGAGGGAGTGACGCTGCCCGAGGGGGTCGCGATGGGTTTGGGCGACTTGGGCGTCATCGACATCTCGGCCAACCGCGTCGTCCTCTGGACTTCCGGCGTCGACCAGCTCGACCTCCAGCGCGGCCAGCTCCAGAGCGGAAACCTGCCGCTGGAGATTTACATGGAAGGCGACATCATCTTCCGCCAGGCCGAACGCGTGATCTACGCCGACCGGATGTACTACGACGTGGCCAACCGCGTGGGCACCGTGCTCAAAGCGGAAATGCTCACGCCGGTCCCCCAGTATGAAGGCCTGCTCCGCCTCCGTGCCGAGGCGCTTCAGCAGCTCGGCCGAGACCGGTTCTTCGCCCAGAACGCCTCGATCACCTCCAGCCGCCTGGGCGTGCCGCGCTACCGGCTGGAAGCCGGGAGCGTGGAGTTCCAGGATCGCCAACAGCCCCGGACCGATCCGGTCACCGGCGCCCCTCTGCTCGACCCGGAGAACCGGCCGCTTGTCGATCATCAGTCGCTGCTCACCTCGCAGAACAACGTCATTTATCTTGAGGACTTTCCGGTCTTCTACTGGCCGTACATCGCCACCGACCTGACCGAGCCAAGCTATTTCATTCGCCGCGTGCGTCTGCGGAGCGACAGCGTCTTCGGACAGCAGATCCTCACCGACTGGAATCTGTATCAGTTGCTCGGCATCCGCAATCGTCCGGAAGGCACCGACTGGGGTCTGAGCCTGGATTACATGAGCGACCGCGGCTTCGGCCACGGCACGACTTTCGCCTACAGCCGGCACGAGGGATTTTTCGGCACGCCGGGCCCGACAGCCGGGCTGATCGACTACTGGGGCATCGCCGACAAGGGCAACGACAACCTGGGTCTCGATCGGCGCAGCGTGCCCGCGGAACGCGACTATCGCTACCGACTGTTCGGACAGCACCGGCAGATGCTCGAAGGTGACTGGCAGTTGTCGGCCGAAGTGGGCTGGATCGAGCGATCGAAACTTCCTCGAACAGTATTTCGAGCGCGAGTGGGACGAGATGAAGGACCAGGACACCGCCGTCGAGCTCAAGCGGATCCGCGATAACCGATCGCTGAGCCTGCTGGCCGGCGTGCGCGTGAACGACTTCCTCACGCAGACCGACTGGTTGCCGCGCCTCGATCACTTCTGGCTGGGCGAATCGCTGGGGGACGACACCTTCACCTGGTTCGAACACACCAGCCTCGGCTATTCCCAGTTTCACGCCCTGAATCTCCCCGATCCGGCGCAGGACCCGCAGCAGAAAACCCGCTTTCTCCCCTGGGAAGTCTCGCCCAATGGCACGCCGCTGGACACCCAGAGCGAGCGGTTCATCACGCGGCAGGAAATCGATTGGCCCTTCCAACTCGGCCCGGTCAAGGTCGTGCCCTATGCCTTGGGCGAGGCGGCGCATTGGGGTCAAGACCGCACGGGCAACGACCTCCAGCGCCTCTACGGGCAGACGGGCGTTCGCGCCAGCATTCCCTTCTGGGCCGCCAATCCCAACGTGGAGAGCGTCCTCTGGAACGTGCACGGCCTGGCGCACAAGATGGTCTTCGACGCCGAATTCTCCTACGCCGACGCCAACCGCAACCTCGACGAACTACCGCTCTACGACCCGCTGGACGACGACGCCATCGAGGCCTTTCGCCGACGCTTCGTCCCCAACACTTTCCCCGGACCCTCGCTCATCGCCTACCCGTTCCCGGCTATTCCGCTGCGCTTCGACGAGCGCTACTTCGCCGTTCGCAGCGGCATGGAAGGTTGGGTTACGGCGCCGAGCATGGAAATCGTCGACGACCTCACCGCACTGCGACTGGGAATGCAGAACCGCTGGCAAACCAAGCGGGGCTCCGCGGCCAACCTCGGATCGTCGACTGGATCACGCTGGACGTCAACCTGACCCTCTTCCCCGACGAGAACCGCATCTTCCCCACCAAGATCGAACCCGAATCGTCGGGCCTGGTCGACTACGACGCCCGGTGGCAGGTCGGCGACCGCCTGGCCCTGCTCTCTTCGGGCTTGTTCGACCTGTTTCCGGGCGGGGCGCAGCGTGGTCAACGTGGGCACGTTCCTCGACCGGCCGCCGCGCGGCGGCTTGTTCGTCGGCGTGCGGCTGCTCGATGGCCCGGTGCAGAATACCGTCCTCGGCCTCTCTTACACCTATCGCCTGAGCCCCAAGTGGATCTCGGCCTTCGGAACCTCGATCGACCTCGGCGATCAAGGAAACATCGGCCAGAACTTCTCCGTCACCCGAATCGGCGAATCGTTCCTCGCCAGCGCCGGCTTCAACTTCGACGCCAGCCGGGATAACTGGGGCTTCCATTTCTCGCTGGAACCGCGGTTCCTCCCTTCGGGTAAGCTGGGTCGCGCCGGAGGGGCGCCGCGTGCCCGTGGCCGGCGCCTTCGGTCTGGAATAGCCCGGCACGCCGCAGGGGTGCGGCGGCCTGGTCAGCGCCACTCCCGGTACAATCCCTCCCTTCGTCAACTCGCGCAGAACCACTGCGGCCGCACCGCCCCCCGCCGGCGGCCTTTTGTTCCGCAACGGCCGCACCGCTCGTGCCTTCGGAATCCGCCACGTCCTCGGAGCGGTTTGCTTGGCCTGGATGCGTGAGCTATAGACCCTTAGCGTCCAACACCAGACAGGATTCGAGGATAATCCCGATCCGGCGTGGCTTCATCGGGGCCCCCGTGGCTGCCCCAGCCCGCCGTCCCGCTGCAGGAGACTCCAGTGATGCAAGTCGATGGTGCGAGTATCGCATCGCTGGCTGATTCCAACAGGGGTGAGCCTGCGGACCTAAACGGCATGGCAAGGGAATCGTCCTCCCCCGAGGCATTGGACCTCGCCAGTCTCGTCGACCGCTGCATGGGCAATCTGGACCTCGTCGAGCGAATCCTGGAGAAATTCCAGACGCAGATCGAAAGCGACCTCGACGAGTTGGAGGCGGTGCTCAACGAGCAACAGCAGGAACACATCGCGCGAGTCGCGCACCGCATCAAAGGGGCCTCGGCGAACGTCTCGGCGGGCAAGCTCCAGCAGGTCGCCTCGGAGATCGAGCAACTCGGCCGAGAGGCTCGCGTCGCGGAGATCGCTCCGCGACTGGAGCAACTTCGCAGCGAGTGGGCCCGCTACCTCGACTGCCGTGCCACCCTTTCCTTGGCCCACCTACCCTAATACCAGGACGCCAGGAGTCCCTCGAGCGCCCGCGGGAAACCTTTACCGTGCGTGTACTGATTGTCGAAGACGACGACATCGCTCTGGACATCCTGCGGAACTCGCTCACGCAGTTCGGCTATGAGGTGACCACCGCGCAGCAACGGTCGCGAGGCCCTGGAACTCGTCCGCACGGGCCAGTACCGCCTCGTGGTTTCCGACTGGGAGATGCCGGAAATGACCGGCATCGAGTTGTGCCGCAGCATCCGCCAGCGCCCCGGCAGCGGCTATGTCTATATTCATCCTGCTGACCGCGCGGACCGGAACGCAGAACGTCGTCGAAGGACTGAGCGCCGGCGCAGACGACTTCATCACCAAGCCGTTCCATCCGCAAGAGCTTTGCGTCCGGTTGCGGACCGGCGAGCGGATTCTCTCCCTGGAAAGCCGCGACATCACCATCTTCAGCCTCGCCAAATTGGCCGAGTCGCGCGACCCGGACACCGGCGCCGCATCTGGAGCGCATGCGTGAGTACTGCCGCATGATCGCCGAGGGACTCTCGCGCCGACCGGAGTTCCGCGAGCAGGTCGACGGCGACTACGTGCAACTGATCTACATGACGAGCCCCCTGCACGACATCGGCAAGGTGGGCATTCCAGACCACATCCTGCTCAAGGCCGGCCGCCTCACCCGGGAGGAATTCGAGATCATGAAGCAGCACACCGTGATCGGCGGTATGACCCTCGACGCGGCTGCCCATGCTCACCCCGAGGCAAGTTTCCTCAGCATGGCACGCGACATCGCCTGGACCCATCACGAACGATTCGACGGCAGCGGCTATCCCGACGCGGCATGGCCGGCGCTCGATATCCCCCTCAGCGGTCGCATCGTGGCCGTCGCCGACGTCTACGACGCACTGACCACCAAGCGGGTCTACAAGCCCGCTTTCACCCACGCCAAAGCGCGGGAAATCCTTCTCGATGGCTCGGGCACCCACTTCGATCCCCTGTTGGTCAAAGCCTTCCTCCAGGATGAAGAGCGGGTCCTCCAAATCAAGGAAACGCTCGACACGCGCCCCTGGCGCTGCTCAGTCCTACGCTTGTGGACGAGCCCGTCCTAACCTCCTGAGGTCTGCGGCGGCCCCGCTTCTTTTCCCGGCCGCTTGTACGGCAGTCTTTTCGCAGACTGCGCCAATTCCCACCGCCTCACGAGACCGCCACGGGCGGGAAACAGGGCGGACGCATTTTTTCTCTCCCCCCGGCAATTCGTCTGCATGTGAGCTAAGGAGCAGACGATAACTGTCAACATGGGGACGATGGACACGTCCACGCGGAGGGGGGAAACGATGGTTATTCGCTGGTTGCCGTTTTCCGGCACGGTTCTGGCGCTGGTGATGTCAGGCGCCGTGTGTGCCGATGGGTTGATGCGCGACGGCCTCGGACCGCGGTCCACCGGCCGTGGGGGAGCCAACATCGCCTCGGCCGACAACGGCGTGGTGCTGTACGACAATCCCGCCGGGATCGTCAACACCGAAGGTTGCGGCCTGGTCGACGCCGGCTTTGACCTGCTCCTCACCGACATGCAGTATTCCGATCCCGAGAATCCGCACACCGACGCCGACGACAACCCCTTCCCCCTCGGCGAGTTCTCGATCATTCGGAAGATGGGCGGTGGGCGATGGGCGATGGGAGTTGGGGTTTTCGCCCCGGCAGGGTTCGGAGCGGACTACGCGCTCGAGGGCCCACCCGTGCTCCCCGGACCCCAACACTACAAATCGATCGGGGCCTTGGGCAAGGTACTCCCGGGACTCGCGTATCAGATGACGGACCGGCTGTCGGTCGGGGCGACCCTCGGCGTGGGCATCGGGCACATTGAAGTCGAAGGTCCGCACATTCTCCAGTCGCCGGGCCTCTTCCAAGGAATGCCCACGCTCCTGGACCTGCAAGGCACGGGAGCGGCACCCACGTGGTCGTTGGGCTTGCAGTACCGGCTGACGGAGGCCACGACGGTCGGTCTGACGTACCAGGACGAGACGCGATTGGAGCTCGACGGCACTACGCGCGTGGACGTGCCCATGCTCGGCCAGCGTTCTTCGTTTGCCTCGAAATTGGATATCGCCTGGCCTCGCTCGGTGGGCGTCGGGCTTCGCCACGCCTTCAATCCGCGCCGCATCGTCATGGCCGACGTGGTCTGGTACGACTGGTCGCACGCATTCAATTCCTTCGACCTGCTCCTCACCGATCCTACCAATCCCGCATTTCGCGCGATGCTCGGGCCAAGCATCGCCGAGCAGTTTCCCTTGCACTGGCGCGACAGTGTCTCGGTGCGGTTGGGCTACGAGCACTGGCTCTGCCCCTGCCACGTGCTCCGCTGCGGCTACGTCTATCACCGCAATCCGATCCCCGACGGCGCGCTGACGCCGTATATCGAGGGCATTCTCGAACACGCCGTGTCGGCGGGCTACGGCTGCGCGGGAGCCTGGGAACTCGACGCCGCATACCAGTTCTCGTTCGGCCCCGACCGCACCGTCGACCGAAGCTACTTCATCGGCGGCGACTTCGACGGCAGCCACCACGACGTGCAGGCGCACTGGCTCTCGCTGGGAGCTCTGCGGCGGTTCTGAAGCATCGCCGCGCAAGGTCGTCCGCCGCGGGCAGCCTACTGCTTGCGAATCTGCAGGAAGATGATGTTTCGATTCTCTTCCGCAAACAGCGAGATCTGGCGAATCTCGTCCTGGGGAATCTCCATCGTGATGTCGATCATTTCCTGGCGCGTGCGGTAGACGAGCTGCCAGTCCATGAACACTTCCATGTAGCCCAGGTCGCGGATTCCGGGGAGGAAGTTGGCCACCACCACCTGTCCGCCCGGCCGCAGCAGATCGAACATCGTCCGCAGCAGGCGCCGGCCCGTGGTGGCGTCCAGGTAGTCAAACAGCCCCGTGGAGTACACGAGGTCGTATTTGCCGATGTCCAGGCGGTTGAGCAAAAGCCGGCGGAAACGCGCGGGGATCACTTCGACCCCATATTGCCCGTAACAACGCTCGACCTCGGCCAGGCTGGTCGCGTCGGCATCGAGGGCGACGAACCGGCCCAGGCGCTCTCCGCTTCACGGCGCAAGCCAGGTTTGCCTCGCGGAGGTGGCCGGCGGCGATCGAGAGCACGTGGGGTCGGGTGCCTTCCTCTGCCACGCGGTCGATGAGGTCGGCCACGAAACCGCGCCGCGCACGGACGCCTTCGGCGCCGGGGCAAGAGTGGTGTAGTTGAACACACGCTGGCCGAGCACACTGGCCGGAGGACAGGGCCAATGCTCCTCGCGACCGTAAATGTAGTCCATCAGCTCCGCGTCACCCGGATATCCCCGCGGCTTCGAGAAGGCGCGCGACGTGAACGGATCCTCGTGCAAAAGAATCCTTGAGCGGATGGCGCCGGCAAAACGCGACAAACTGCCGCCATTCGTTCTCACTCGCATCCAGCCTGCGCATGCAGGGCCAGGATCGCCTCATCCAATGCGGCATGAAACTCCTCATCGCCCAGCGCCGGATCGCGCAGCTTGCGGTGCGACTCGTCCAACAGGCCCTGAAAAAGGTCATCGAGACTCTGGTTGACCTGTGCGGTGAGCAGCGGCGCGCGGCGGATCCGCTGGAGTTGCTCGTGAAATGCTCGACCTCGTGAGGAGACAGACATAGCCGCGGGGAGATTCTTTCTCCTCCTCCTGCGCCGGAAGACGTTCTTATTGACGAACAGGTTGGCTTTCCGGACGACACGAGGTCACTCCCGCCCCCCTGCGCTGTGCTCGGACGCTAGAACGCATTATCCTTAAGCAGCCTCGCGTTGTCAAATTCCACAAGGCGACTTCCGACTCCGTGCACCGCAGGTTCGACGATGCGGACAGACGGGTTGTTGCGAACGTTCCGACGACAGCTTTTGGAGTCGCTTCGGATCGACGGACGGCTCCCAAGCGCACCGCACGCAGGGGTTTGGGAATCGTCACCTGGAGCCGCCGCCGGCTTTGTGCCTGCCGAACAACGCTCCGGGGCGACGCATGAGAGCCCCCACGACCGTTACACCCCCACCATCCCGCGCCACCGGAACGCGCGCACCGACCCGAGCCCCTCGAAGCGGCTGGAAACCGCTCCCTGAGAGCTACACTTCAATAATCGCATAACTCCGCACGGTTCACAGCTTTTTCGCCTTCGGCAAAGTCACTCGCCGTTCGGACGCACTCCCAAGGGGACGCTGCGCGCCCAGGGCGAGCGCTGCAAGGATTATTGATGCGGTTGCTGATTGTGAAACAGTTCGAGGCTTTCTGTCGCGGGAAACCGGGCTCCCGTTGGTCGCCCTTGTGCTACGGGGCGTGCAGGACTCAATAGGATGGTGATCGACGGGTTGAATTCACCGCCGCCCGACGGCAAAGACGCAGACGCGTTCTGCGACGGGCGGTACCGTGTCACCACGGTCCTCAAGGCCGGCCGGCAATCTGCGCACCCTGCTGGCTTTCGATACTCAACTCAGCGAGCAAGTGGTCCTCAAGGTCTGCGGCGTTCCGCCCTGCCCCCCGACGTGCAGACGCGACTCGAGTGCGAGGCCTCGGTGCTCCGCCAGGTCGAGCATCCCGGGGTGTGCGCGCCTCCTCGATTTCGGCCGCGACGGCGATTCGGTCTTCGTGGTCCGGCAGTTCGCGCCCGGCGTCGCGCTGCGCCAGCGGATTCACCAGGGGAAACTGCCGCTGACGGAGGTACTGGCGCTGGGGCGCTGCCTTCTCCAAGGGCTGCGAGAGGCGCATGCGCGCGGCGTGCTGCACCGCGATATCCGCCCCGAACACGTGATCGTCGGCACGGCGCCGCCGCTTTCGTCCGCGGTCTTGATCGATTTCGGACTTCCTTGGGCCGCCGAGTTGCTGGCTGCCAACGAAGAGGGACCGACGCAGTACGTGCTCTACCGCTCGCCCGAGCAGGCCGGGCTGCTCGACCGCGACGTCGCCGAGCCCTCGGACCTCTACTCGGCCGGAATTCTCTTGTTCGAATGCCTTGCCGGCCGCCCGCCATTCGAGGCGGGAAGCGTAGGCGACATCCTGCTCCAACACATGACGGCGCGCGTGCCCGAGTTGCGTAGCCTCGGCATCGAGGTGCCGCGCGCCCTGGATGAAGTCGTCCAACGCCTGCTGCGCAAGGACCCCCGCGACCGCTACCAGACGGCCGACGCCGTGCTGGCCGACCTCGAAGCGATCGATCGAGGCGATGCAGACGGGCGTGCGCGACCCCTCGTGCGTCGTCGGTTTGCGCGATCGCCGCCCGACGCTGACCGAGCCCGCCTTCGTCGGACGCCGGCAGGAACTGGAACAACTGGACGAGCACATCCGCACGGCCTCTCGTCCGGCCAGAGTCCCTCGTCTGTCTGGAAGCCGAATCGGGCGGCGGCAAGACCCGGCTGCTCGGCGAACTCAGCCTGCGCGGCGCCCAGCGACGGCCTGTGGGTGCTGCGCGGCCAGGGCTCGGAGCAGATCGGGCAGCAGCCGTTCCAGCTCCTCAGCGACATCGTCGGCCAGATCATCACCGCCGGCGCGGTCCGATCTGGACTGGGCCAATCGGTTTCGCGGCCGGCTGGGCGACCAGCACGACGCCGTCTGCGCCGCGCTGCCCGAATTGGCCCAGGCCCTGGACTGGCAGATCGTCACCTCGCTCGGGCCCGAAGCCTTCGGCGAAAGCCGCAGCATCCAGGCACTCACCGAGTTTCCTCGACGCGCTCGGCTCGCCGGAACGGCCGGCCCTGATCGTGCTGGACGACTGCCAATGGGCCGACGAACTGACCATCAAGCTGATCGCCCATTGGCACGCAACGCGGATCATGCGGGCCTCGGCGAGACGGCACGTGCTGATGCTCGTGGCCGCCTATCGCTCCGAGGAAGTGTCCGCCGACCACCTGCTGCGCAAGCTGCGCCCGTCGCTGCACCTGCGTCTGGCCCCCTTCGAGCGCCGACGACGTGCGGCGGCTGGTGGAGTCGATGGCCGGCCCGCTGCCCGCCGAAGCGGTCGACGCGGTCGACTGAGCTCTCCGAGGGCAGCCCCTTCATGGCCTCCGCCGTGCTGCGCGGCATGGTCGAATCGGGAGCCCTGGTCGCCGAACCGCAAGGCTGGCGCGTCGAGCCGCTGGCCCTGGCCGATCTGCAGTCGTCGAGCCGGGCGGCGGGCTTCCTCGCGCGGCGTATCGAACTCCTGCCCCCGCCACGATCGACTTGCTCAGTATCGGCGCCGTTCTGGGCAAGGAATTCGACCTGACCTTCGCCGCCGAGCTGGCCGGCCAAGAGCCCGTCGAGGCCATCGCGGCACTCGACCGCGCCCGGCAGCGCCATTTCGTCTGGGTCCGGCCCGACGGCACGCGTTGCGCTTTCGTCCACGACAAGATTCGCGTCTCCTTGCTCGATCGGCTTTCCGACGAGGATCGGCGCATGCTCCACCACCGCATCGCCATCTTGTTGCAGAAAGACGCCCCGGATCGCATCTTCGACCTGGCCTACCATTTCGACGCCGCCGGCGAGAGCCGCTCGGCGTTGCCCTACGCGCTGGCGGCCGCCGAACAGGCGCGCTCCCAACATTCGCTGGAAATCGCCGAACAGCAGTACCGCATCGCCGAGCGCGGCGCCGCGGCGGCCGACACCGCCACGCAGTACCGCATTGCCGAAGGGCTGGGCGACGTGCTCATGCTCCGCGGCCGCTACGACGAGGCGGCCGAACGACTCCAGGCGGCCGAATCCCTGGCGGAGGGCTCTTACGCCCAGGCCCAGATCAAGGGCAAGCTCGGCGAACTGGCCTTCAAACGGGGCGACATGGAGACGCGCCACGCAAGCCTTCGAGGAAGCGCTGCGCCTCCTCGGCCGCCGATTGCCGCGTCTGGGTTCGCTCTTCTTCCTCCTGCTCGTTTGGGAAACGTGGGTCCAGTTGCTCCACACGCTCTTCCCGGCCGCGCTGGTCGGCCGCCGCAAACGCCTCCCCAACGAGGTGGAACGCCTCGAACTCCGCCTCTTCAGCCGGCTCGCGCACGGCTACTGGTTCGTCCGAGGACGAGTCCAAGCCCTCTGGGCGCACCTCCACGGCCTGAACCTCGTCGAACGATACCCCCCCACGCCCGAGCTGGCTCAGGCCTATTCCGAACATGCCCCGGGCATGACCCTGATCGGCTACTACTCGCCGCGGCATCACCTACGCCGACAAGTCGCTCGAGCTGCGCCGGTCGTTCGGCGATCTGTGGGGCCAGGGGCAGTCGTTGTGCTATTACGCGTCGTCCTCTACGCCGGCCTCGCGGTTCGCCGAGTGCGTCGAGAAGTGCCGCGAAGGCGGTGCGCCTGCTGGAACGGACCGGCGACTACTGGGAAGTCCACATCGCCCGCTACCAGATGGCCGCGGCCCTCTACCGCCTGGGCGATCTCGCCAGGCGGTCGAAGAGGCCCGGCAGCATCCACCAGTCGGGCCTGCGAACTGGGCGACGAGCAGGCCTCGGGGATCAGCCTCGACGTCTGGGCGCTGGCCACGGGCGGGACCGTTGCCTCAGGAGAACTTCGCGAAGGAACGCAAGCCGCACGCGGCACGACGCTCAGGGCGACCGCCCAGGTTCTGCTGGCCGACGGCACGCGGCTCTTGGCCCTCGGACAGCACGACCAGGCGGCCGGGCCGCCTTCGAGGAGGCCCTGCGCAGTGGCCCAGCGCGCTGGCGTAATCAATGCCTACGTGTCGCCGAATCTGCCCTGGCTGGCCACCGCGCTGCGCTGCCAGGCCGAGAGCCTGCAACGGCTATGCCTTCGCTCAGCGCGCGGCCGACTTGCTGCGCCGCGCCGAGAAGGCGGCCGCGCGCCGCGTTCGTCGCCGCGCGCTGGCTGCAAAACGACCTGCCCCACGCCCTCCGCGAGATACGCGATGATCTCTTGCCCTGCGCGGCAAGACTCGGCGACGTCCGCGCGCTTGCTCGACGAAGAGCCTGGCCGTGGCCGAGCGTCAAGGGGCGCGCTACGAACACGCCCAGACGCTGCTTGGCGAGCGGACAACTGGGCCGCGAACTGGGCTGGCCGGAGCCGAGGAGCGACAGTCGCCACCGCCGAAGCGGCGCTTCGCGAGATTCGACGATCGCCGCTGCAGAGCCCGCCGAGCACCGCGGCCTCGCGCAGGCCGCCGAACGGGCGACCCTCTCGCTTGGCCGACCGTTTCGACACCGTGCTCGACGCCGGCCGCAAGATCGCCTCGGCCCTGTCGCCGGAGACGATCTACGCCGAGGTCCGCGACGCGGCCTTGCGGCTGCTGCGCGGCGAACACTGCCTGGTGCTGAAGATCGTCGAACAGGACGGACGGCAGACTTCGTGCCCATCGCCGGCGAATCGGAGCGTGGGATTCCAGCCCCTCGATGGTCCAGCAGGCCCTCGAGACCGGCCGGGCCGTCGCCTTCGCCGAGGAGCTTCGAGAGGACACCAGCGAAGCCGAGCGCGATCTCCGGCGAGCGTTCGGCGCTGTGCGTGCCGATCTTCGTCCGCGGCCGCGCCGGTCGCCTGCCTCTACGTGACCCACGCCACGTCCGCGGCCTGTTCGGCGCCGACGAGGAACGCCTGGCCGACTTCATCGCCACCATCGCCGGCGCCGCCCTGGAAAACGCCGAAGGCTTCCAGCAGTTGCAGCAACTCAACGAAACCCTGGAACTGCGCGTCGCCGAACGGACCGCCGCCGCCGAGGCCGCGCGCCCAGGAGCTGGCCCTACTCCAACCGGCGAGCTGGAACGCGTGGCCGACGAATCTGCGGCAAACGGAAGAGCAACTCCGCGTGGCCAAGGAGGCCGCCGAGATGGCCAACCACGCCAAGAGCGAGTTCCTGGCCATGATGAGCCACGAAATCCGCACGCCCATGAACGGCATCATCGGCATGACCGAACTCGCGCTGACGACCCCGCTCAACGCCGAACAGCGGGGCTACCTGAACATGGTCAAGCAGTCGGCCGACTCCCTGCTGCGCCTGCTCAACGACATCCTCGATTTCTCCAAGATCGAGGCCGGCAAGATGGAGCTGGAAACGCATCGCCTTCGATCTCCGCGAGACCGTCGGCGACGCCACGCGAGTGCTCGCGCTCCGCGCCGTCGCAGAAGGGCCTCGAACTGATCTTCCGCGTCGCGGCCGACGTGCCCGGACACGCTGCTCGGCGATCCCGGCCGCGCTGCGCCAGATCCTCGTCAATCTCGTCGGCAACGCGATCAAGTTCACCGAACGCGGCGAAGTCCTCGTCAACGTCTGGCTGGAAGAGCCGGACGGGAGCCGCCAGTCCAGCTGCACTTCACCGTCTCACGACACCGGCATCGGCATTCCCGCAGACAAGCAGCAGCGGATCTTCGAGTCGTTCTGCCAGGCCGACCGCTCGACGACGCGCCGCTTCGGCGGCACCGGTCTCGGCCTGTCGATCTGCTCCAAGCTGGTGGGCCTGATGGGCGGACACATCTGGGTCGAGAGCGAGGTGGGCCGCGGCAGCACCTTCCACTTCACGGCCCAGTTCGCTGCGCCCGAATCCACTGCCGAGAGCAAGACCGCTCCCGACACCCTCGCGGCCGCCACCGCGCTGGTGATTGAAGACCATCCGAAAAGCCGGCATATCTATGGCGAGATGCTCGAGCGCCGCGGGCTGCGCTGCACGGCGGTCGCCGATGCCGCGGCCGCGGTGGCCGCCTTGGACACGGCCCAGCGAAACGGCGCCCCTTTCCAGCTCGTCCTCCTCGATGCCGCCCTGCCCGATACCGACGCCGTTCAATTGGCCGAGCAGATCACGCGCGGCGGCCCATTCGCGCCCTGCCCACTTGTCGCCCTGCTTCCCGCCACTCAGCCCGACCTGGCGGCACGCTACCGCGAACTGCCCCGGGTCCAGTGCCTGGTGAAGCCCCCCAAGGACTCGGAACTGTATGACGCCGTGCTCCGCGCCTGTCGCAAAACGGCGGCCGACGACGCTTCGTCGTCCGCCCCCTCGTCCGAGAAGCGCCGAGCACTCCGCATCCTCCTGGCCGACGACGGTCAGGTAAACCAGGAAGTCGCCGTCGGGCTGCTCAACATGCGAGGCCATCAGGTCCAGGTGGTCGAAGACGGCCGCGCTGCGGTGCGCGCCTTCGAGCGCGAATCGTTCGACGTCATTCTCATGGACCTCGAGATGCCCGAAATGGACGGCTTGCAGGCGACCGCCTTGATCCGGGAGAAAGAAAAGGGATCGGCGGGCCACGTGCCCATCATCGCCATGACCGCGCACGCTCTGAAGGGATTCCGCGAACAGTGCCTGGCCGCCGGCATGGACGGCTACGTGACCAAGCCCGTCCGACCCGCCGAACTCTACCACGTCCTGGAATCGCTCGTGCCCGACGCCCCCACCCCAACCCCCGTCTCCTGAGAACGGGGTCCGCGACTCGTGTGGGACCTTCCGGCCTGGAGTGTCTTCTCCTTCCCGTCGCCATCGGCTAACCTGGCGCCTGGCAAGATCATCGCCCAGTGGGCAAATCGCCGCTAAGAACCTATACGCGGAACCGTCCCGGTAATCCTCCGCGGCCGGAGAATTCAGGAGCGGCACACGGTTCTGGGATCGGCTCGAAGAACCGATATCCCGGAACCACCGCTGCGGCCGTGTGCGGCCGGAGAATTTCGGGGCGACGCGCGGTTCTGGGACCGGCTCGAAGAGGCTCTCGACCGCCCAAGAGCCGGCTTGCCCAGGGTGCAACTTCCACACGCTGGAGATGCCGTCATGATCCGTCTGCCTTCCTGCTTCGCCCTGCTGCTGGCGCTCGCGCCCTCGCTCTGCCGAGCGGCCCCAGCCGACCGCCTGCCGAACTTCGTGATCGTGCTGGCGGATGACCAGGGATATGGGGATTTGGGTTGTTTCGGCTCGCCCGACCTTCGCACCCCAAATATCGACCGCATGGCACAGGAAGGGATCCGTTTCACGAGCTTCTACGTAGCCCAGGCGGTCTGCTCCGCATCGCGCACCGGGCTATTGACCGGCTGCTATCCCAACCGCGTCGGCATCTTGGGGGCGCTGGGCCCCGCATCGCGCCAAGGCATTCACGACAACGAGTTGCTGATCTCCGAAGTCGTCCGTAAGCGCGGCTACGCTACCGCGGTCTTCGGCAAGTGGCACCTCGGCCATCACCCCCAGTTTCTCCCCCTGCGCCACGGCTTCGACGAGTACTTCGGCCTGCCCTACTCGAACGACATGTGGCCCAACCATCCCTCGGTCCGGACTTTCCCACCGCTCCCTTTGATCGAAGGTGAGAAGACGGTCCAAGTGCAGCCCGACCAGACGCAGCTCACTACGTGGTACACCGAACACGCCGTACGGTTCATCGAGAAGAACAAGGATCGCCCTTTCTTGCTCTACGTGCCGCACAGCATGCCCCACGTACCGTTACATGTCTCGGCCAAGTATCGCGGCACATCGAGCCGCGGATTGTATGGCGACGTAATCGCCGAGATCGACTGGTCCGTGGGCCAGATTCTCAACGCGCTGGCGCGCCACGGTCTGGAGCGGAACACCCTGGTGATCTACACGTCCGACAACGGTCCTTGGCTCTCCTATGGCGACCATGCCGGATCCGCAGGACCGCTCCGCGAAGGCAAGGGAACGACCTTTGAAGGCGGAATGCGCGTGCCCTGCGTGATGCGATGGCCCGGACGCGTCCCGGCCGGCAGTGTCTGCGGCGAACTGGCAGCGACCATCGATCTGTTGCCGACGATCGCACGGCTGGTCGGTGTGGATCTTCCCGGCGACCGCATCATCGACGGGCGTGACCTCGGGCCGCTCATCTCCGCGCAGCCTTCAGCCGTCACTCCGCACGACGCCTATTACTATTACTGGGGCCGCGAGCTCCAGGCGATCCGTAGCGGCCGATGGAAACTGCACTTTCCCCACAAGTACACCAGCCTTGCCGACGCGCGCGGCGGCGGTGGAAAACCCGTCCCGTACGTACAAAAGGAGATCGGCCGGGAGTTGTTCGACCTCGAAAGCGACGTGGGCGAGACCACCAACGTCGCCGAGAAGCATCCCGAGGTCGTCGAACGCCTGGAACAGTTGGCCCAGCGTGCCCGGGACGACCTGGGAGATTCCCGCACCAAACGCGAGGGGAAGGGCGTGCGTCCCGTCGGTCAGCTCGCGGGCAAGAACAAGAAAGATTGACAGCCGTCGAGCACGGGGGGGATACTGCGGAATACCAGGCGAGCGGTCAACCTGGCGCCTCGCCGATCCGCGGCGCCAGCGCGGGAATATCTCCCTCCAGCGATCCAAGCCACAGGAGAATCGACATGAGCGCGATGAAACGATCGGCCGGATGGACGTCTTTCTTCTCTTTGCTCGCCGCCCTGGCCTGCCACGCGGCCTGCGGCGCAGACCCTAAGCCGTCGGCCAGTCCGGATCTCTGGGAAATGGCCCAGAGCAAGCGAGGCGTGCACCGCTTCTCCACGCTCTTCACCGCGCAGAACGTGCGCGAACATCTTTCCAATGACGAAGGAATCGCGGCCGCTATCGACTGGTGCCGCAAGACCGCCGTGACCAAGGTCTACATCGAGACGTTCCGCGACGGTTATCAGGCCGAACGCGAAACGCTCCTCGCGCGCCAAGGAGCGTTTCCGGCAAGGCCGGGATCGACGTCTCCGGCTGCGTGACGCACGACCGACGTGGGCAAGCGTCGACGGGCTGGAACATCATTTCCTGCTACACCGACCCGCCCACGCAGGAGAAGCTACGGCAGATCTTCGAGTACACGGCCGGGATCTTCGACGAGATCATGATCGACGATTTCTGGTTCACCGATTGCACCTGCGCGGATTGCGATACGGCGCCGCAAGCCGCACGGACCGTGACCATCGGCGACGCAAGCTTCCCGGTCGCCGGCGACACGTGGGAGGACTACCGCTGCGAGCTGATGGTGCGGCTCTCGCAGGAACGAGTGCTGGCGCCGGCGAAGCGGGTCAATCCCAAGGTCAAGGCTCATCATCAAGTACCCGCAGTGGTACGACCGCTTCCACGAGCGCGGCTACGAGGTGCTCGCGCGAAACGGCCGACTTCGACCGCATCTGGGTCGGCACCGAGACGCGCGACTACGCCGACAAGCGCTGGGGCGGCACCGTCGCAGTACGAGGCCTACTTCATCATGCGCTGGCTGGGCGGGATCGGCGGCGCCAAGTGCGGCGGCGGCTGGTACGACCCCTACGGCACCACCGAAGCCACCTATCTCGAACAAGCGCGCCAGACCGTGCTCGCCGGGGCGCCGCGAGTCGATGCTGTTCTGCTACGGCTCGCTCCAGCGACGACACCGGCCCGAAGAACATCGAGGCCCTGCGCGAGCAGATTCCCGAACTGTTCGCCGTGGCCGAGCAGGTGCCGGACGCCGGCCGTCGTCGGCGTCGCCGCCTACAAGCCGCGCCAACAGCCATCCCGAGAAGGAAGCCGTGCGTCTTCGATTTCGTCGGCATGCTCGGCGCTGCCGCTGGTCCCCTGCCACGAGTTCCCCGCGGACGCCCCGGCCGCCTTCTTCTCGGTCCACGCCCTGAAGGATCCCGACCTCGCCGCCAAACTCGCGCGATTCATCGCCGCCGGCAAACCCGTGCTGCTCACCGACGGACTCGCCAAGCGGCTCGAAGGGAAAGGTCAAGCTCGACGCCCCCAACGTGCGCGTGCTGCCGGTCAAGGGCAATCCGAAACGCTCTCTTGGAGCTTGCCCCAAGATGCGATCGACGCCCTCCGCGCTCCTGCTGCTCAGCCCTCGGCCACGCGCTCAAGGCCCCCAACCGCGTCGGCTCTACCTCTTCGCCGACGGCAGTTGGGTCCTGGAGAACTTCAACGACCAGCCGGTCCGTGCCGACTTGGACGGCGAGTCCATCGACATCCCGGCACGCCGCCTGGAAGTACCGCTGGAAGTGATCGCTCACTTCCCTTCCACGAGATCGTACACGCGCACGTAATCCACGCGGAACTGATCCGGCAGTTTGGCGGTCTTGATGTCGCCCGCCCAATCGCCGACCTCGTCACTCAGCTTGATGTACAGCGGAGCCTGGCAGACGCCGCCGGCCTTCGTGCGACAGGTTTCCCGACCGTCGACGTAGAACACGTATTCTTCGGGCGTCCACAAAAGCGAGTAGGTGTGGAATCCCTGCATGACTCCCGGCACGTCGGCCACCTTGCCCTCCGACTTGTGCTCCTTCCCGTAGCCGTCCCAATGCAGCGCATGGTTGAGCCGGCCGTCGCGCCACGGCTTCTCCATGATGTCGACTTCCGTGCCGTCGCGCCCGCCGTTGCCGATCTTCGAAACGCCCCGCCCCATGAGCCAGAACGCGGGCCAGTGGCCGGGTTCCTTCTGCAATTCGATCCGCACCACGTAGTAGCCGTAGGTGTGCTCGAACTTGCCCAGCGTGCGCACGCATCCGTCGATCCATCGGTCCCCTTCGCGAAACGTGCGGATCACCAGGTTCCCATCGCCGTCCAGCGAGATCGCCTTGCACATCCACCAGGCGCCGCGGCGGGGCGCATCGCGGGGAACGTCCCATTTCGATGTGTCGAGCTCTTTGCCCTCGAACTCGTCACACCAGGCGAGCTTCCAGACCTTTCCGGCCGGCGCACTGGGGAAGCGGATCCTTCGCTTCTTCAGCCCGCCCCCCACCGCAAACACCAGCACAGCCAAGAAACCGAGCCTCGTAATCCCCTTCATCGTTGAACCCCCGAATTCCAGGTGTTGATGGCCGCCAAGCATCGCGAACCGACCAGCATAGTCGGCCCCCCCGCGGCTCGCAAGCAATGCGAAAGCAGGGCAGTCCGGCAGGGAGTTCGGGCACGCGGGCGCGTGCCATCGTGGGCCCGGGGATTGCCCCATTCGAATCGGGGAACCAACTGCCCCGCGGCAGCCAGCGCGGGGTGGCAATGCGCGGCACATGCGCCGAGCCATGACCTTTGCTTCCGCGCGGCGGTCACACCGCAAACTTGCCAGCGCCGCAGGCCCCGTCGAGCCTCATCGATTCGAGAAGACCATCGTTCGGCGCTGACTTGCCGGCAAGGTCACCCCCAACTTCGCCGCGCGAGCGGTCAACCCAAAGCGGAAGTACTGAAAGCGGCGAAATTCTTTCTTCCGCCCCATTGAAACGTGCTATCGACCATGTCAGCCGGAAGGGTCCCGTCTTCAACTCGATCGATCACGTATTGAACAAACCCTTCTTCCTCGGGGGTTGCGGTCCGCAAGGCTGCCTTCATCGTGGCCGCATCCAGACGCGTCGAAGGCACGCCCCAGACCGTAGCCGGAAAGGCCGTGGCCGCAGTGATAGAAGCCATTGCCAAAAAAGACCTTCGGTTCATGGTCCTCTTGCTCCAGCAGATCGTTTTGGCAAGCCCGAGGAGAATGGGACGGGCTTTTGAAAAGCGGCGAATTTGTATCCGAACGCCGCGACCCGTGCAAGGTCAAGCCGCTCGGCCCGCGGCCGAAATATCGGTTGACAGGGCGTCTGGGGTTGTGGAAAAGACGGTAGAATAGTGAGAACGTTCCGACACTCCACCCCATTGGACGCATGCGACCGCAAATCCCCCCCCTCGCTTGGTTGATCTTCTTCCTTGCGGCCTGCGGCAGGGTTCACTCCGCCGACACGCCTTCGGGGAAGTCTCCCAGCGTCCCGCAGACTTCGCTCCGCCAGGACGTGGACCGGTGGCTGATCGATCTCGATTCCAGCCGCTTCGAGGTTCGCCAACAGGCGGCCCGCCAACTGGAGGAGCTGGTCGCGCGGCCGGAACTGGGGCGCTACCTGACCGAAGAGTTCCAGAAGGTGCTTGTCGCGACCCACACGTCGTTCGAGGTCCGCACGCGTCTGGAGCGGTGGATGATCCAGTTGCCTCCGCCGGTCGGTCCCGCACCCAACCAACCTGCCTCGGAAGAAGAAACCGAGCGATTGTTGGGACAACTCGAGGACGAAGACTACGGGGCGCAGCGTCTCTGCCACGCGCCGGCTCCACTGGTTGCTGGGCAACACGGACGCCGCCTATCCTCTCTTCGTGCGGCTGAAGGCCCGACTCGACAGCGATCAGGTGTCGGTCGATGCGCGCCATTGGCTCGAGCCGGTCTACAATCGGCGCGGGCGCGATGGCTCTCGGCCGACGCCCGTGCCTGGAAGCTTCCCGCGGTCCCCGACGCGCAGATCGAGACCTGGTTCGACAATCTGCTGCGCACGGAGGACGGCCATCAGGTGGCTGGGGCACAGGGCGTGCAGGACCGAGCCATGCGCGAGCTCCGCGACCTCTTGGCGCGGGACGAATACGTGGCCCGGGTGAAGGAACTCGTCGTCCAACGTTCGGCAGATTCCTCACCTCAACGCGGCCGGGCGCACGCGATTGGCCGCGTTGCTCGACCTTACGCGCCCCGCGATGGTGGCCGAGTACTGGAACCAGGGACGACTGCTGGGGATTCAGCATTTGTATGTGGGCGTGCCGAGCCGCGGCCCCGGGGCAATTCGCCCCAGCCACTTCGACCGCATCGACGATCAAACGGCGCACTGCGTGAGCGGTCAGAATCTTCAGCCCGGCGATTACCCCGTCGGCACGGCCATTGCCCATCCTAGCTCCAGCTACCCCGGCTCCTACTTCCATCTGGTCAATCTACCTTCGCCGCGGCGCCGCATGGCCTACGAGTTACTCACCGATTTCGACGAGGCGGCGCGCCTTCGCGCGTTGAGCCGTCGCACGCTCGATCGTTTCCTGGCCGAGAAGCGTCCGCTGAGCGGCAAGGAAATCCTGGTGGCGGGTCAGCTCGATGCGGGGGAGGTGTCACGGTTTGTGGGCAAATACTTCGCCGCGGTCGACGATCGCCTTCCCGCTCCCGAGGAGCGTGCGGAACTGGCCGCCCGCCTCTTTACGCCCGCCCTCGGCGGCCTGCCGCCCCCTACGCCGAACAAGGAAATCCCCAGTCTGCACGGATTGCTCTGCGAACAACTGGCCCAGCGAGGTACCGCGGAGGCGGCCGCGGGATTGTTGCAGGCCATCCGCGACAAGCGATTCCTCCCTCCCGGACCGCATTCTCCGCGGAGAAGGGAATGGATCACCCTGCTGGCCATCGCCCGTCGCGACCCCTGGCCTGAGCTCGACACCTGGCTGGCCAGCCTCGTCGACCGCACCGAGCGGCTGGTGGAAATTCCCCTCGACGCACCCGAACTCGGAGCCACCGCTGCCGCCCTGCTGCTTACGCGCCGCGGCCAGGATCCGCTCCGCTTCGGACTGAAGGCAGTCGACGAAGTCCTGCTTCCCGTCGTGGATCTGGTCGGTTATCGCTTCCCTTCCGCCCAAGGATCGGCGAGAATTCACGCCTGGTGGTCCGAGCAGTCGTCTCCCGCCCCAGCCGATAGGAAGCCGAATGGCGCGTGAGAATATTCTCGTCGTCGAAGACGAACGGGAGATCCAGGAACTGATCCGTTACAATCTTGCTCGCGAGGGATACCGCGTGCAGTGCGTGGGCAGTGGCGAGGACGCGCTGCGCGCCGTGCGATCCGCGGCCACCGACCTGGTGGTGCTCGACCTGATGCTCCCCGGAGTGGATGGCCTGGAAGTCTGCCGCCGGCTCAAGGCCGAACCCGAGACTCGGCGCCTCGCCGTCGTCATGCTTACCGCCAAGGGAGAAGAGGCCGACGTGGTGACCGGCCTCGAACTGGGCGCCGACGACTACATCCCCAAGCCGTTCAGTCCGCGCATTCTCCTGGCGCGCATCCGCGCCGTCCTCCGCCGCGCCTCCGAGCGGCCGCCCGACGAGTCGATCCCCGTGAACGTCGGCGAACTGGTCATCCACCCGGGGCGCCACGAGGTCCTGGTGCAGGGCTCGTTGGTGAAGCTTACTCCGACCGAATTCCGCGTTTTGCACTTCCTCGCCGGAAGACCGGGATGGGTGTTCACGCGATATCAGATCGCCGACGCCGTACACGAAGGAGATAGCTTGGTGACCGATCGTGCCGTGGACGTACAGATCGTCGGGCTGCGGAAGAAGCTCGGACCGCTCGGCGATCGCATCGAGACCGTTCGAGGCGTGGGCTACCGCTTTCGCGACTGAAGACGCACATGGGCAACTCACGATTGATCGGCCGCCTTCTTACCTCGTACGTTCTTGCCGTGTTTGCGGCGTTGGGCATCACGGCAGCCTTCGTCGGCGTCAGCCCGCTGACTCCTCTGGGGAACTGGCTCGTCGGCGGCCTGTTCGGCGCCGCCGCGGCCGCCTGGATTGCCGTACGAGCGGCCCGTTCGCTCGCCGAGACGCTTGACCGCATCCGGCTGGGGACGCATCGACTGGCCGCCGGCGACGTTCCCCAGCCCCTGCCGCGCTCGGACGTCGCGGAAATCGCCGCGCTGGCCGAAACCATCCAACGCCTCGCCACCGACCAGAACGCTGCGCACGGGCGACCTGCTTCGGCAACGCAACGAGCGCGAAGCGGTTCTGGCCAGCATGGTCGAAGGCGTGCTGGCGATCGACGCAGACGAGCACGTGATCAACCTCAATCACGCCGCGGCGCAACTGCTGGGACTGGAGCGCGAAACGGCCCTGGGGCGCAGCCTCCAGGAAGTCGTCCGCAACCCTGCCTTGCAGCGGCTCATGGCCGACGTGCTCGGAAACCAGGAATCCGCCAGCGACGAGATCGAGCTGGCACTACCCGAGGGCGAGAAGCGAATCCTCCACGCCCAAGGCTCCGTGCTCCACGACGCCCACGACAAGCCGATCGGCGCCCTGGTCGTGCTCCACGACGTCACTCGCATTCGACGGCTGGAAACGGTACGGCGCGACTTCGTGGCCAACGTCTCCCATGAACTGAAGACACCCGTCACTTCCATCAAGGGCTTCGTGGAAACCCTGCTCGACGGCGCCATGAATCAGCCCGGCGACGCCGAACGCTTCCTCCGCATCATCGCCTCCCAGGCCGACCGCCTGGGGGCCATCATCGAAGACCTGCTCACGCTGTCCCGCGTCGAACAGGAGGAAAAGCAGATCGAAATCCTCCTGGAGCCGGGCGAGATCCGCGGCGTCCTCCAATCGGCCATCGAACTCTGCCAGGTCAAAGCCGAAGAGAAGAAAGTCCTCATCCTCCTGGCCTGCGAAGACGGGCTCTGGGTCCGCATGAATTCCGTGCTCCTCGAACAGGCCGTCGTCAACCTGATCGACAATGCCGTCAAGTACAGCCTCCCCGGCCATCAAGTGGTGGTCGAGGCCGTGCAAACCGCCCTCGAAGTGGTAATCCGCGTCCAGGATCACGGTTGCGGAATTCCCCGCGAGCATCTCCCCCGCATCTTCGAGCGATTCTACCGCGTCGACAAGGCGCGAAGCCGCGCCCTCGGGGGAACGGGGCTAGGTCTGGCTATCGTCAAGCACATCGTGCAAGCCCACGGCGGCCGGACCTCCGTGAAGAGCACCGTGGGTCAGGGAAGCACGTTCCTCATCCATCTCCCCTCTGCCTGACGCGCCGCTGCCACTCCGCCGCAAGGCCCCCGCAGACGCTCGACTGTGTGCCTGCCCCTCGCAAGCACGTGGCCTGCGTCACGCCGCGCCGACACCCCATTCTTCCAGCCCACCGCAGCCCTCCCGGCCCATACCTGCGACAAACTTCCGCTAGGGCCGAAAGCCGATTCGTCCGATGAATGACTTTAGAGCCTAATCCCGGCGCCGCCACGGCAGTCCTCCGCGGCCGGAGAATTCTGGGGCGGTACACCGTTCTGGGATGGGCTCGTAAATGGCCCTGCGCCAGCGTTGGGCCTTTCCCTCGGGCAGTCTCTACTCCTTGGAAGTTTGACATGGCCACACGCACGCCCTTGGCTTCCGTTCCCATGATGGCACCACACACGCCGTTCGCCGCCCCGCTCCGAGGGCTCCACGCCCTGACGCTCTTCGGAGCCGTGCTAGCAGCGGTTGCAGACACGGCCTTCGCCCAGGCCGTTCCAGAACTATCCCCCCGCCAAGTCATTCAACTGGCCGCTCCCACCGCAGGAGAGAAGATCCCCGTGGTCTCCGGAGTGGCGCTAGGGCCGGGCGGAAACCTGCTGGCAACCGTGGGCGACGATCACCTCACGCGCCTTTGGGACGCGCGCAAGGCGCGCTCGTCCAACGCATGACCGGCCACAACGACTGGGTGCGCGCCGTCGCCTTCAGTCCGGACGGGAAGGTGCTCGCCACGGCCGGCAACGACCGCCGCATCTGCCTGTGGCAGACTCAAGCCCACGAACCCTACCGCACCCTCGACGAATCGGGGCAAGGCATCCTCACTCTCGCCTTCAGCCCGGACGGTCGCATGCTCGCCGCGGGCGGATTCGAGAGCCGCGTGCGTCTGATCGACGGACGCACGGGCAATCCGCTGCTCACGCTCGACGCTCCCGGCGGTGACATGCGCGCGCTGGCGTTCTCGCCCGATGGCAAACGCCTGGCTGCGGCGGGAATGGGCGGCCGAATCCGCATTTGGGATACCACCAGCGGCCGCGCCATCCACGACCTGGCCGGCCATCGCCGGCGCGTCAATGCGCTGGCCTATTCCCCGGACGGCGCGCAGTTGGCCTCGGCCGGCGACGAGCGTCTGATCATGATCTGGGATGCCGTCACCGGACAGCACATCGCCACGCTCTCCCCTCGACCCGGCCGGATCCTCAGCCTCGCCTACTGCGGCGGGGGACTCTTGGCCGCCGGGGGAAGCGATAACCTGATCCGTGTATGGAACGTCACGACGGCAACCGAGCTCTGCCGCCTCGTCGGACACACCGGCTCCGTCAGCGCGCTGGCTTGGGATTCGCCAGCCGGAGCCCTGGTGTCGGGCAGCTTCGACACCACCGTGCGCCTCTGGCGCCTGGACGCTTCCGAAACCGCTAGGCTCTCGTCGCGGCGCTAATCGTGGCAGCAGCCTGCCGCGAAGTCGACAAGGAGGTTCTTCGTGGGTCTGTTAGGAAAACTGCGTGCATTGGGCCGCCCCCGCCGGGGCCGAAAGGCCACCTCGGCCAGGCAACCCCTGCTCCGCGCACGGCAGTGCCGCTTCGAGGAGATGGAATCTCGCCAGCTCCTCAGCGTCGCACCCGTGCAGGTCGGAGTCGTCTACTACGAGGACGCCTCGGGATTCGACGAAGCCGGCGGCGACCGCTTCGAAGTTACCTTCCAAGGGGGCGTCCCGGGAACTCAGCTCACGAGCCTCGTCATTGAAACCGACAAACTCGGCGACGGCTTGACCATCGGCGACTGTCTGTTCGACACCGCTTCCGGAGGCACCGGCGCCTACCAGGCCATCCCGTTGGCCATCGTCGGCCGCGAAGGAATCGACGACGTACAGTTCAGCGTGGCCGACGGCGGCACCACGCTCCTGTTCACCTTCCGCGGCTTCGATCCCGGCGAGAAGCTGGTCTTCACCGTCGACGTCGACGAGATGGGATTCCTCGGTCCCAATGCCGTGGCCGAGGGGAACGAGTTGGAAGGCTCGCAGCTGCACGCCACCTTTGCCGCGCCGCACTTTTACGAAGCCACCGGCAACGACATGTTCATCGACAAGTACGACGCCAAGCTGGCGGCATCGGGCCTGCCGCTACCTCCCGACGACTACATGCCGCCGGCCAGCACGCCCCAGCCGGTGCTGACCGCAGGGGCGTTCTTCCCGCTCGACACAAACGCCGCTGCCGATCACCATCTGCCGGCACCGTGTACGAGGATTTCGACCTCGACAACGCGCGCGACCCGGCGGAAACGGGAATCGGCAACGTCACCCTCGAATTGTGGCAACGGGAGAACGGAACCTATACGGCCACCGGCAAGACGATCCAGACCGCCGCCGACGGCTCGTACCAGTTTGAGGGCGTTCTGCCCGGCACCTATCGCGTCGTCGAGACGCCAGCCCAACGGCTACTTCAGCGTCGGCGCCGCGCCGGCACAGGTCGCCGGACGATTCCGCGGCGTCGTCACGAGCAGCGACGTGCTCAGCGAGATTGCTCTCGTGGGCGGCGACGACAGCGTCCACAACGATTTCGCCGAGGCCCGCCCCGCCGCCTTGAGCGGTCACGTCTACCACGACGCCGACAACGACGGCCGCTTCGATCCGGGCGAAACCGGGATCGCAGGGCGCGCGTACGCGTGCAGTATCTGCCGACCTCCGGCCCTGCTCCGGCCGCAATCGAGGTCGTCACGGCCGCCGACGGTTCCTGGAGTGTCGTCAACCTCATGCCCGGCTACTACCGCGTAGAAGAAATCCAGCCGCAAGGCTACCTCGACGGGCTGGACGCGGCCGGCACTGCGGGCGGCACCGCGCACAATCCCGGCGACACCGATCGACGGCTTCAACCTGCAACAGCGGCCAGTCGGGCACCGATTACGATTTCGGCGAACTGCTCCCCGCCTCGATCCGCGGCCGCGTGGCCGTGGATACCAACGGCAACGGCCAACTCGATGCCAACGATCGCCTCCTGTCGGGCATAACCGTGCGTTTGCAGGACGCTTCGGGCGGCGTGATTGCGACCACGACGACCAACGCCGAGGGCCGGTACTCTTTCACCAACCTCGCCCCCGGCGTCTACGCGGTCGAGGAGATCCAGCCGGACGACTATTTCGACGGCCGCGACCACATCGGCACCGCGGGTGGGCACCTGGTACCGCCCGATACCATCGCCGGCATCGGGCTCGTCTCCGGCACCGAGGGCCAACAGTACGACTTCCTCGAACTGGAGCCCGTCAGCATCGCCGGCTACGTCTACGTCGACAACAACCTCAACGGCGTCAAGAACGACGGCGAACAGGGGATCGGCGGCGTCACGCTCGAACTGCTCGACGGCGCGGGCCAGAAGACCGGCGCCACCGTGGTCACCGATGGCCAAGGCTACTATGAGTTCAAGGGATTGCTGCCCGGCATCTACGGCGTAGCCGAACGCCAGCCTTCCGCCTATCTCGACGGATTGGACGCCGCCGGCAGCGCGGGCGGAGCGGCCCACAACCCCGGCGATTCGATCACCGGCGCCAACCTCACGCCTGCCACGCACGCCGTCGACTACAACTTCGGCGAAATTCGCCCAGCCTCGATCAGCGGCATGGTTTTTCTCGACCGCGACGCCAACGGCGGTTTCGACTCCGGCGAGGACCCCTTGGCCGGCGTGACCGTCTACCTGCTCGATGCCACGGGCCATCGCATCGCCTCCACCAGAACCGATTCCCAGGGCAAGTACCGTTTCAGCAACCTCGCTCCCGGCGACCTACGGAGTAGAAGAGGTGCAGCCCGCGGAATACCTCGACGGCGAGGACCACGTCGGTTCGGCCGGCGGCATACTCGAATCTAACGATCGCATCACGCAAGTCAAACTCACGCCGGGGCTGGACGCGGTGAACTACGACTTCGCCGAAATCCCCTCGGCGAGCATCTCCGGCTACGTGTTCCAGGACGGCCCGCCGATCGTCTATCTCGACGCCCAGCCGCACGCGGACCCGCTCACGCTCCGCGACGGCGTGATGCAGCGCGGCCGACAAGCGTCTTGCGGGCGTGAAGCTGACGCTGGGCGATGCGCAGCGGCCAGCCGATCCTGGACGCCCGGGCCGCCCCATGGTCACCTATACGAACGCGGAGGGCTATTACGAATTCCGCAACCTTGCGCCCGGCATCTACACGGTCTCGAGACCCATCCCGACGGCTACGTCGACGGAATCGACACGGCCGGCTCCAACGGCGGATTGGCCGTGAATCGGCTCACGCCGGTCGATCCCGACGTGCTCGCCGAACTGGACAATCGACCCCAACGACGACGCGATCGTCTGGATCCCGATCTCGCCGGGAGACGAAGCGACGAACTACAACTTCAGCGAGATTCGTGGTGGAGCAGACGCCTCCCCCGCCTCCGCCCCCGCCTCCCCCGCTACCGCCGCTCCCGTTGGAGCGGCCTTCACCCTATCTGGAACCGCCCTCGGCAATCGTGCTCAACGGTCCGGGAACCTATCCCGGCGACGTGATCGGCTACGGAGGCGGCGGGGGTGGCGTGGCAGTGGCCTACACCTGGCACCTCAGCGTGGTCAATGCCGGCCAGCCGCGTCAGGAGCGGGCAAGCGATACGTCCAGCGCCTGGATGCAGGGGGCCTACTTCGAAGCCGTCGGCTGGTCCCAGACCCGCATGGACGCAGGCCAGTGGATCCTCGCCGACCGTGAAGGCAACGCCGCGCAGACCTACACGTTCGGCATCGACGACGCCATGCCCGTGACCGGCGACTGGAACGGCGACGGCACGACCAAGATCGGCGTCTTCGCCGGTGGAACGTGGTTCTTCGACCTCGACGGCAACGGCCGCTGGGACGAGCAGGATCCTCTGGGCCGATCTGGGAACGGACGTGCGATCGCCCGATCGTCGGCGATTGGGACGGCGACGGCAAGAGCGACATCGGCATCTTCGGTCCGGCATGGCCCGGCGACGGCCGCGCCCTCGACCGCACGAACCCGGATTGCCCGACGTCCACAATCGCCGGAGCGATCAGCCCACCGGGCGTTACAAGAACATCCCGCCCGACCCGCCACAGGCCACCATCGGCTTTCGCACCCTGAAGCGGACCGCCGTCGGCAAGTTCCGCAAGGACCTGATCGACCACGTGTTCCAATACGGCTCCGAGGAGGACCGGCCCGTGGCCGGCGACTGGAACGGCGACGGCGTGAGCAACATCGGCGTCTTCCGCGAAGGCTCCTGGTACCTCGACGTCGACGGCGACGGGCGCTGGAGCCAAGGCGACGCCTACGTGGAATACGGCCAGACCGGGCGACCTGCCCGTGGTCGGCGATTGGACCGGCGACGGTACGGCGAAGCTGGGCGTGTACCGCAACGGCACGTGGTATCTCGACACCAACGGCGACCGCGTGCTCGATGCCCGCGACAAGGTGCTTCGCCTCGGCCAGGCCGGCGATCTGCCGGTCGTCGGCGACTGGAATGGCGACGGCATCGACGGAGATCGGCGTCTACCGTCCGGGCAAGCCGGTGCCGCAGCCGCGCCAAGCCGCCGCGCCTCCGCAGGCCGCTCCATCGGCCGAGGCCGAGGGGCAAGCCGGCGAAGAAGCCGCGGAAGTTGCCGGCGCCGCAGCCGCGCCGGCCCGATAACCCCGTAGTCAACCGGTCAGGCCAGCGAGCGGTCATAGTTGAATCGGAAGGCGCTGCGCGGTTCCGGTTGGTCGTACCAGTCGGCCAGCGGCTCGGCCGATCCCACGAGGTCGACGACGAGGTGCGCCACTCGAATGCGGTCGTTCTCCGTGCCGCGGAGGTCGAACGGTTCGACCGGCCGGAATACCCACAGGCCGCGCTCGCGGCGCGGGGCCATTTCCACCCCGCGACGGTCGGCAAACGGCTGGTTCAGAAAATCTTCCGACAGTTCGGCGCGCAGGTGGCCAGCGGCGGCCGGCCGAAAACCACGAGCGAGCAGGGCGCCGGGCACTGCGCCGCGAGATCCTCCCATTGCCGGCGGTCGGCTTCGATGGAGAGCGTGACGCTCTCCATCCCGGCTTCCGCCAGTACGCGCGCCGCGAGGCCGTTGAGCACGCCCAGCCCCGGTCCCCCCTCCATGCGCGCACCTTCCTGCTTGGCAAGCCACCAGCCGCCCCAAGTATTGACCTCCACGGGAACGCGGGCCTCGGCACACGCGCGCACCAAGGCGCAGGATTGCGCAGCTCGTCTTCAAAGAAGACCGGCGGCAGCGCAACCACCAGCGGCACGCGCGAGACGGCGCGCAGCTTGTCGAGCGTTTTCGCCGTCAGCCCTTCCACGATCACGCCGGAAGGCTGTACCTGCTTGAGAAACGAGGAAACGGCGGCGGCCTCCAGTCGCACGCGGTCCGGGCGGCTTCCCAGAGGACGGCGATTGGCCGAATGGGATTCACAAGCCGCAAGAATGGCGCGCACGCGAGGAGGCAGGTCCGCGCGAACGCGGTCGTCGGGGGCCTTGCATGCCAGCCGGACCTCCCCGGAGAGCCTATCCATAAGCGCATTGACCGCTCGCGGCACGAGGAGGAATTCCGCCGCGTTGGTCGCCGACTTTTCCAGCCGGTGTCCGTTCACCTGCTGCGTGCCCAGCCACTCGAGCAACTGGCCGATCGTAACCGCCTTGTGGGCACGGCGCACGACGGTTCGCGGGATTGTCCACTCGCTGGTGTACGTGCCCGACGCGAATCGGAAACAGACGCCGCGTTCGGTCAAATCCACGTCCAGGTCAAAGGTCGGCAACAGCGCTTGTTCGTCCGCTTCTTCTCGTTGGGCCAGGTCTTCTTCGGTTTCGGCGTCCCGGAGCGTTTCGGCGGAGGTTTCCGGCTGAGGGTCGGCTGAGGGTCGGCTGGCGACGCCGGTCAGGCCGTGCCGCTGGCCGTCGAGATAGGCCGAGCTCATCTCCCGCCCGGTGTAGGCCCCCAGTTGCCGAGCCTGTTCCTGCAGTCCCTCGGGGTCCTCCCCCGGGCCGTCGAGTGCGCGGCGGTAGAGGGCGACCGCGCGGCGGACCCACTGGGCGGTCTTCAGCCGTCCCTCGATTTTCAGCGCGGCAACGCTCGCGCGGCCCAATTCGCCCACGCGGAGCACGGCCGACAGGTCGAGCATCGAGAGCGGCGTACCCGCTTTTCCCTCGGCCACGGTCCAGGGGACGCGGCAGGGGCTCGTGCAGGTCCCGCGATTGCCGCTGCGGCCTCCCACCCAACTCGACATCAAGCACCGCCCGGAAACCGAGAAGCACAGTGCGCCCTGCACGAAGACCTCGGTTTCGATTCCCGGCACGCGCGAGGCAGCCTTGATCTCGGCCAACGACATTTCCCGCGCCAGCACTACGCGGTCCGCGCCGAAATGCGAGGCCGCCGCCAGATCGGCGCTATTGGCCATGCAGGTTTGAGTGCTGAAATGGAACTCGAGCTCGGCAAACTCGGGCGCAGGGCCAGCAGAGCCGGATCGCGGACCAGCACCGCGTCGACCTTGGCCTGCCGGGCATGCTCGAGCATCCGCGCCGCCTGGCCGAGCTCGCGTTGGGCCAGGTCGATGTTGAGCGTCAGATAGACGCGCACTCCGCGCGCGTGGGCAGCCTCTACGGCGCGGGGGAGTTCCTCGGGGCGAAAGTTTCTTGCGCGGCGGCGCGCGTTGAGCGTCGTGAGCCCGATGTATACCGCGTCCGCCCCCGCTTCCAGCGCGGCCTCGAGGGCCGTCCACTCGCCCGCCGGGGCGAGCAGTTCGGGGCGGCGCTTGCCCGGAAAAGCCAGAATGTCCTCGTGTTCGCTCGTATCCATGTCCTGCGCAGGTCTACCCCCAAAACGCGGTCTGAAAAGCAGCGTTCATTGTACCCGATCGCCCCGGAGGTGCGCAGCGGCGAGCCCCGTTTGATCCCTCAAAATGCGGAGAAGTGAGTCAATTCCCCGCCGCGAGCTGCCCCGGATCGAGCAGTTGCACCTGCTTCACGATCTCCACGTCCTGGCTGAACGTCTTGCCTCCAAAGAGCGTGGATGATTTCATCTCGGGGTCGAGCTTCTTGTGGGCGATCGCCACCTGGAGCTTCATCGTACTGTGCGACTCACTCTCCAGGAGGCGCCCGGACAAGGAGTCAAAGTAGGCGGTTCCCCCCGTTTTCTGATGGCGCGCCGTGACGTGAAAGGGTTGTTCCGGGCCCGGCGCAAACGTCATCTCCACGGTCGAGGTGATTTTCTCCGCGGTATGCGCACCGCGCGGTACACTGCCTTCATACACGTAGACCGATTCCACCGTCTGCTGCCCGAGCGTGGGATTGGCCAGCGTGACCGAGTGCGGCCAGCGCGTTCCGGACTGCGCCGGCTGCTCGGGCAGAATCACCGCACCGAGCACGTGACTGATTCCTTCGGCCGAGAAGAAGTGGACCAACTGGTCGCCGCCCACGGCCTTCTCCACGCGCTGGCTCAAGTCGCCCGGCAGTTTCACGTCGGAGATTTTTCCTCTCGCGTCCATGCGTAATCCGACCGGCTTGCCCAATACCGCGTGAAACATCGGCGCCATCCACTTCACCATGCCGGCGGGCTCCTGGCCGGCGGCGGTATCGTATTGCGAGGCCTCGCCCTGCGGCGACTCAATGCGAATTCGTACGCGGTCGATCGTCTGCGTCAGCTTTGCCGTCCCGGCCGAATCCGCGGAATCGACAGCGTAACGCACGTCCACGCAGAGGGTCGTCGCCAAGCTGTTGGTGCTCGTGCCCGGGGCCGAGTTTACGGTGCGCGTGGTTACCCGGTAGTGCAGGGTCTCGCCCGAGGTGAACCGCCAGCGCAAGCGCGTTTGGGCCGAGGCGGCGGGGGCGGCAAGACCGGCAAACAGGAGGATAAGCAGCAGCGAAAGACTCATCGACGACTTCATGCGTTTCGACTCCGCGTTCGCTCGGGGGGCGATGCGCCCCGAGGTTGCCCGATCGCCACCCGGGCCCCTGCTCCGGGGCACCCTGTCCGCGCGGGGGCGATCGATCTTGAGGTCGCGGATTGTAGAGGGAAGTCGGCGGCCGGGGAACGGCAACTCAAGGGGCCGCCGGTCACCAATCCAGTTGTAACTCGGCCAATTGCCGGCGAAGCTGGACAAGATCGACAAACTGGATATTTCCTTCCCCCTCGGAGACTGCCAGGACGTCGCCCGCGCCGCCCAGGGCCAGTTGCATGATCGGCCGCGAACGGAGGGGACAAAACAGCACTTCCTCGTGCCGGGCAAGGTCCCAGAGTCGCAGCCAGCCATCGCGGTAGCCAATAGCCAGCAGTCGGCTATCCGCACTGAACGCGAACGCGCTAGGGGCCGAGGGGCCGGGGATCGACTGCCCTGCGGTTCCGGGGGGGATGGGATGGAGAACGACGTCGGCCGCGCGGGCGCGTCCAAAACTTGTGGCCAGATCGTAGAACGGCTCTCCCGGATCCCGCCGCAGGGCGATCATCCAGCGGCCGTCGGGACTGAAGGGTTGCATGCCGATCGGAGCCCCCATCGCCTCCGCGCGAGCGATTTCTTCACCTTGGGCCAGATCGATCATGCTGATCGATGAGGCTCGTTGGGACTCGGGAGGCAGAATCGCAACCGCCAAGGCCGCTCCGGGGGTCACGAAGGCGGTGTTCATGAATTGTCCCGAGCGCGCTTGCCAGATCGCGGTGCTTCGTTCAAGGTCCCAGACGGCCAGATGGGGATCAGCGCTCCGCTCGATCACCCCGAACAGTCTTCCCTGTGCGGAGAAGGCTACGGAGACGATCACGCCTCGCAGTCCCGTCGCCTCGCAACACCGCGCACAAGCGGCCGGTGGCCACGTCCCAGACCCGTGCCTGATAGGAGTCGACTTCGGCCAGTTGGCGGCCGTCGGGACTGAACAGGAGCAGCCCCGGCGTCGGCGCATCGCGCTCGGCCAACTCGCGCTGGAGCTTGCCCGTGGATCGATCCAGAATGCGAATCGTCCGTTCGCCTTCCGCGGCAATGGCCACGCGTGCGGCATCGGAACTGAGCGCACAGTGAAAGGCCTTGGGCCCGACCCCTTGCTCGGCCAAGGGCGGGCCGACGATTTCCCACCGCTTCAAGGTTCCCTCGACGCCCCACGAGACGAGCCGGTGACCGGTCGGGTCCCAACGCACGTAGACCACTTGCTGCTGGTGGGCCCCGGGCAACGCCAGCCACGTTCGGCCCGACGTCAGGTCGAGCACGAAGATCCGCCCGTTGTTCGTCCCCACGGCGACGCGGTCGGCCGAGGGATGCAAAGCCAGTGAAGCGCCGCTGAGGGAAAAATCGGTGCCGAGGGTTGCCTCGGCGCGGAACGCCGCCAGGTCCCACACTAGCAACGTGCCCGCGCCGCGCTGGGCAGCCGCGCAGGCGCAAACCATGCGCGATCCGCGGAGGGCGATTCGGCCGACCACGGGCTTCGGGAGCGGCACGTCGCGCTGCTTCTTCGCGGTCGACACGTCCCAGACGCCGATCGATTGCGGCCCCGTGGGGTACACGAGCAGCGTTTCGTCGGCGTTGAACACACCCGCGCCGAAGGAGTCGTTTTCGGCAACGTTGACGAGCGTCTGCGGCTCGCCCGAGCCCGCAAGATCCCAGAGCACCAGCGACTGGCGGCCGCCGCGACGGTAGATGGCCGTGAGGTACCGGCCCGTGGGGCTGAAGGCCATCTCGGAGCTCCAGAGAAAGCCTTCGGCGCGCGGGGTTGACCTCATCGGGTTTCGCGGGACGGGGCCACGGCAACGTCCGCTTGCGCTTCCCCTCGGCAGAATCCCACAACGTGACGGCGCCCGACTCGTAATCGTGCGTGGCCAACAGGGCCGCCGAAGCGTCGATCGCCAGCGCCGTACCCTGCATCTTCGGTTCGTCGAAGCGACGCACAACGCGCCCTTCCCACAAGCTCATCAACGTCGTACTTCGCCGCTCGGCGTCCTTCCATCCCGTCGAGATCGCCCAGCGCCCGTCGAGACCAGCGCCGGCTGCCCCCCGAATTCCTGGCCTAGCTGCAAATCGGACCGCGCATCGGACAAGAGCAGGGCCGTGACCGCCACGCTTCGGAGTTGATGTTTCTCCGGAAGGGTCGGCGCCGACTGCGAATCGGCCGGCGCGTGCGGCGGGGCCTCCGCGCGGCCGCGGAGCTGTTCCGCTTGGGCCGCGAGCTTCAAGATGTCCCACCGCCGGCCGGGCGGTCCGGCGGCAGCCAGGGCACGGGCCTGCTCGTAGAGGCTCGCCGCCAGCGCATCTTGCACCTCTTCGCGCACGGCGCGCGTGGCGAGGCGTCCGGTCTCCGCCCTGTGCAGCGCGTTGGTAAGGGTTCCGATGTAAAACGCGGTGAGCAACACGAGGGTGGCTCCCACGACGGTCGGGCCGGGATTGCGGCGGCACCACCGCACGGCGCGTTCCAGGTTGCCCACGGGGCGAGCGGTGATCGGCAGTCGCGCAAGCCACCGGTGCAGGTCGTCGGCCAGCGCTTCGGCCGAACCGTAGCGGCGCAGCGGTTCCTTCTCCAGGCACTTCAGGCAGATCGTTTCCAGGTCGCGATCGATTTCGGGCCGCAGGGCGCGCGGCCGCGGAGGCTCCCTTTCCATCACCTGGAGGATGGTCTCGGTGGGATTGGCGCCGCGGAAGGGCGGCCGACCGGTGAGCAGCTCGTAGAGAATCGCCCCCAAACTGTAGACGTCGACGGCCGTAGTCAGCGCCTTCTCGGCCCGCGCCTGCTCGGGGGCCATGTAGCTGGCGGTTCCCAACACTGCTCCGGATTGCGTCAGCTCGCGGCTGCCGTCGACGCGCTTCGCCAGTCCGAAGTCGGTCACTTGCGGGTCGCCCGCCTCGTCCAACAGGATGTTGCGCGGCTTGAGATCGCGGTGGAGCACGCCGCGCTGGTGCGCGTGATGGATGGCTTCGGCCACGGCGGCGACCAGGCGTACGGCTTCGCGGGGGTCGTCGCGCCAGTCGCGCGACGTGCCCCGTCAGATCGCCCCCTTCGACCAGCCGCATGGTGAAGTAGTGCTGCCCCTCGTGCTCGCCGATCTCGTAGATCGGCACGATGTGCGCGTGGTCCAGTTGCGCCGCGGCTTCCGCCTCGCTGCGAAAGCGGGCCACGTCGGCCGGCGAGGCCAGGCGGCCGCTGAGGATCATCTTCAGCGCGACGCGCCGATTCAGCCCCGTCTGCACGGCCGAGTAGACCACGCCCATCCCGCCCCGCGCGATCTCCCGCTCGATCTCGTAGTCGCCGAATCGGAAGCCGCCGGAAGGGCCGGGGGAAGGCGTGCCGGGCGCTAGACCTTGGGTGGAGGCCTGGGGAGCGGTCGAGGCCACCGACCGCGCCCCCAGTTCGGCTCGCAAGTCACCCGTCCAGCGATTGAACCGGTCCTGATCGTCGAAGAACTCGGCCAACGGACCGGCCAGGTCGGGATAGCGATGGAGGAACTCCTCGCGGCTGGGAGCCCCCCCAGCCTCGGCCGCGCTCAGATACTCCGCGATCGCCTCATCGACGCGGTCGTTCCCAGGAGCGTCGGCATCGTAAGGATCGGCAACCATGGCTCTTCGGGCGACAAGGCTGTGGGGTGCGCGGGCCGCGGGCGTTGGTCAACGGGATCGTGTTTTTGCCAAATGCAGGTGAGCGGCCGAGTATGCCCGGCTCCGGGGAAGTCGCATTGGCTCTACCCGCACGCCAGGCCGGAGTGACCACGCGTGCCGCCGGGCAGGCGTACGGGATCGATTGTACCGCGCGGCGCGGCCTGATTTCAGCAGAGAAAATGGGCCACTTTGCCACGCGGGGGTTTGCCGACCAAGGCAAGCCAGAAGGCAAATCCCCCCGTGCCGGCATCTTGGCCGGCACGAGGGGGATGGTGTCAGGGGCGGACCACGCGCGGGGCCACCTACACTGTGGGTTCGGCCGCGCGGTCTACTTCTGAGTTTCCGTCTTCTGAGTTTCCTTCTCGGCCGGGACCGCCTTCATGACGACGGTCATGTCGATATCCTGGGATATCTTCTTGCCCATGACCTGCATGTCCATCTTCATGCGGGTCTTCACATCGGATTCGACCAACTTCCCGGCAGCGGCATCGAAGTATATCGTGCCCTTGTTCTCCTGCTGGTCGATGGTCAACCCGACCTGGGGCTGCTTCGCGTCAGGCTTCGCCTTCTCGTCGCCCTGCGGGGCGGACTTCATCTGCATGACGGTCGAGATTTTCTCGAGGGTGCGGCCGTCGCGCGTTTCCTGTCCCTCGTAGCGGAAGGTCGTTTCCACGCTCGTGAGTCCAAGGAAGGAAGCCTTCATCGCGACCTTGCGCTCCCAGGTGTCGCCGACCTTCACGGGCTTATCGGGGAGCGATCCGACTTCGGCCATCTGCTTCAATCCCTCCTCGGAGAAGAGGTTGCCCAAGCCGACGCCGCCCATCATCTTGTTGATACTTTCCACGAAGCCCTGCGGCATTTTGAAATCGACGACCTGGCCGCGATCGGTGATCTTCAATACGATCGGCTTCTTAACGAGCGCCTGGTACATCGGGCCGATCAACTTGGCCATGCCTTCCGGTTCCTTGTTCGAATCGGAGTCGTAGTCGATGAGCACGCCTTGCGGCCCCTGCATCTTCATGCGCACTCGGTCGATGGTCTGGGTGAGGTTGGCCACGCCCTCGGGGCTGACCGCCTCGACGCGCCAGGTGAGGTCCATGGTCTGCGTCATCGTCATCTTCATGGGGCCGCCGGATTCCGGCACGTTGACGTTCTGAATCATGTCCTGGATCATCGTGTAGCGGATCGTTTCGCCGGCCTTGTATTTCCAGCGCATGTCCACTTCGCCGCGCGCACTCGCGGCCGCCCAGGCAGTGACCGCCGCCACCACGCACGCCATCGTCGCCCACCGCATCGTTCGCATCATGATTCGTACTCCTTGGAAAATGGGACTTTCGGTTTTTGTCTGTACGGCTCACGGCTGCTCCCGCAGCCGCGACCGCAACGCCTGGAGGCCACGTTTGATCAACCCCGCCACGGCTGCCGGACTCCGCTCCATCAGCCGGCCGACCTCGATCAGAGTCCGCTGCTCGAGGTGGTGCAGCACCAGTGCCTCGCGCTGCGATTGCGGAAGCGTGCCCAACGCGTCGGCAAGGTGCAACACCTGTTCGTTGCGCTGCGCCTTCTGGCTGGGCGACGACTGGTCGGCCGCCAGAAACTGTTCCAGCCGCGACGCCGACTGGTCCAGCGCTGCCTCGAGTGAGCGTTGCCGAGCCAGGTCGCGCTTTTGCCGCCCCAGATCGCGGGCGGCATTGGCCAACTGCCGGGCCAGGATCTGTCGCAGCCAGGCGGCCATTTCCGCATCGCTGCCGCCCCGCCACCCGTCCAACCCGCCCAGCGCCTGAACCAGAGTCTGTTGCACCAGGTCCGCGGGATCGAGCTTGGCTTGCAGGCGCGGGCCGCACTGCAAACGGGCCAGCAACTCCAGGTAGCTTCGGAACCGCTCCAGCCGGGCCCCCCGATCGGCGACGTGGTCGTTCATGACATGCCTCTATCCCTATGGACACCGCGGCGGGTCGGGTTGGTGCGCGCGCTCTTGGGGGGATCCGCGGATGCAGCCAACCAGGCGATCTCGCCTCGCCCGGGCCGCGGTCACTCCTTGGCGGGCGTCTTGGCTGCCGCCGCCTTGACGCGGTCCGGCAGGGCGGAGGGCGCAAGGGCGGGATGATTCTTGAACGGGCTGTAGAGCGGGTCCCCCACCAGCACCATCGCCCAGGAGACAAACGGCGTAGTCCGCCAGTAGGCCTCGGCCAACGTCGACTCTCCGGTGAGCAAGAGCGAGAAGAACTCATCGGGCAGGGGAAACGCCGCCAGATAGGGTTCGAAGGTGGGGCCCAAGGTGGCCACCACGCCGCGCTCGAGCATCGCCGGGCACCAGAGGGTGCTCCCCGCCGAGTACAGGTCCACCGCCTCCGAACTGGCGATGTGATAGCCGATCGCTCCCGGACTCCAGCGAAACGCATCCACATATTTTCCCAACGAGTACCAACCGCAGTACAGCGCCGCGTCCGGGCACGAATCGGGCGGGAAAAGCGGCTGCGCGTTGTCGAGCACCACCTCCAGCTTAGTGTGCTTGCGCGCGCGCGGCCAGATCGCGCAGCGACTGATCGTGGGCCGCATAGCTGCCGAAGCCGTGCTGTTTGGGATCATATTGCAGGCCCCGCGCGTCGAGATACATCTTGCCCGACAGCCCGGTCTTCTCCACGGCGATCGAGGTGTCGATCAGCTTCTTGACCAGTTCCGTCGTCGGCGCCGCGAGGCGGGACACCATGAGAGTGGCAGGCTGCCCGGCGGGCAAATCCTGAGGGTTGAAAAGCGGGTTGGCCAGCCAGCGGTTCAGGGCATGGGGCGGCCAAAGCACGATGGCCAGTTCGCTGTCGAAGCTCGCCCGGCTCTCGTTCTTTTCCAAGATTTGCTGCTGGTCGTCGATCCATCGGATCGCCCCCAAAAGCCCCTGCACCTGTTCGACCTTGGGCAGCACCTGCTTGTCGCGTTCGACGCTGTCCGGCTCGGTCAGGAGTTTCACGATTTCCGCCTGGAGCTGCGCCAAGCGGCCGCGGAGATCGTCGAGTTTCTTCTTTGCCTCGCCACTCAACGTCGCCGCACCGCGTTGCTGAAGCACCGTCGTCACCAATCCCGCTCCGCCGGCCCCCAGCACGAATCCCTGTTCGAGTGCCGCCTGGGCCTTCTGCCGCGCGGCGGGATCGAGGCGCGCGGTGCGCGATTGGGCGTCCTTCAGCGCCGTTTCGAGCTTCTTGACCAGTTCGTCCGACCGTGCTTTCGGGTCCAGGGCGGCTCCCTGCGTCGGCGACGAGTCCCGCGCGACGCCCTCCAAGCCTCGGAGCAAGGTATTGGCGCGTCCGATATATGCCGCACGCGTCGCGGCCAAGTGTGCGCGGCGCTCGGCCGACGCCGGCGAGGCCGCCGCCAGGCCCTGGATCCGCAGCGGCACGTCATAAGCGATTGCCAGGCACCGCAGCTTCTGCCGACCGTTCTCCCGCAACCAGCGGGCGATCGCAGGTCGGACCTGCTCCTCCCACTTCGACCGATTGAGATCGACGCGCGGGGCCACGTCGTCCAGGAGCAGGATCTGCGAGGCGGGAATGCCCCGCGCCTTGGCGTAGTATTCGGCCACTTCGCGCGACGCCGCGCTTCCTCGCAGCCCAACAATCCCGACTTCCTCGGGGCCCAATCCGGCCACTGCATAGCTGGAGGCGGCGAGCAGGAACAACCACGCGCCTATCGACGTTCGCCTTGTGAATCGCCGGTGCTGCCTGGCCCCGAGGCCTCGTTCTCCCGCCTCCCGAAGGTCGGCCTGACGAATCGGCCCTTCAGGGATCAATAGACTCTTCATCGCACCCTCTTGCGTTGCCGTGGTCCCCTTCTTCCCACTTTCCCGCTCGCCATCCTAAACCGCGGCGTGGTGCGGAACAATGGCCAACGCTTGCGGACGCGGCGAGGCAGCGGACCCAAGGATTCACGGCGACTTGCGACGGCCCTGCCCCCGCTGAACCTCGCAAGGCCGGCGAAGAGCGCGAGGGGCGGCCGGCAGCGACGAACCTTCTCGATGCAGGCGCACGAAGCAGGGCTAGCGCCGGCGGGCGGTGCGGGACTCGATTTGGCGCAGTGCGGCCGCCGCGCGCTGGCGCACCGGCTCCGCGGGATCGTTGAGCGCTTGGCGCAGGGCTGCCGTAGTCTCGCGCGTCGCAGCGCCCAGCCGGCCCAAGGCCTCGGCGGCTTCGGCACGCAGCGTGACATCGTCATCCGCCAAGGCGCGGGCCAAGACCGGCGCGGCGGCTGCGGCCAAGCGCGCGTCGTCCGGATCGATTCGCGCCAGGGCGCACGCGCTGACGATGGGTAGAATTCGATCCTCGGCGGCAAGGCTCTCCAGAAGGAGCGGCACCGCCGCGCGCGACCCGCTGCCAATCTGGCCCAGCGCAAAGGCGATCGCCGTGCGGTCTGGCAGCGATCGCGACCGCTGCCACCCCTGCACCAGCGCGGGCACGGCCGCTTCGGCCTTCGGTCCCAGCGACGTCAGGGCCAGAGCCGCCTCGCGGCGCACAACTGCTTCTTCGTCGCCAAGAGCCGCGACCAATAGCGGCAGGGCTCCGCCGGGCGTGCGCCCGAGCGCGCCCAGTGCGCCCGCCACCGCGCTGGCGTCGCGGCGCAAGAGCACGCCCTTGACGTCGGGCCATAAGGCCGCAGTATCGGGTTTCAATTCCACCAATGCGTGCGCCGCAGCCTGACGCATCCAGGGCGTCGGCCCCGCCAGAACGCGAAGCAACACCGGCACCGCCTGCTCTGCCAGCCGAGGCTCCTCGGGATGGACGCGCGCCATCGCCCAAAACGCCATCGACCGTACAAACTCGTCGCCGTCGCGCGTGCAGGCAAGCAGCGCCTCGCTCGCCTCGCGCGCCTTGGGGCCGATACGGCCCAGGGCGTAGACCGCTGCTCCGCGCGTGGCCGGATCTTCCAACGCCTTGGCCAGGGTCGGCACCGCCGGACCGGCTCCGGAGCCCAATTCCGCCAGCGCCAGGATCGCTTCGCGCCGCAGCGCGGCACTGGGCTGTCGCTGGAGTACGTGCACTAGCCCCGGAAACGCCCCCTCGGCCTGCGGGCCGATCCGAGCCAACGCCGCGCAAGCCCCTTGGCAACGCCGCGAGTCTTCCAGGGCGGCGGAGAGGGCGGGCACACAGCGCTTGCCGATCAAAACCAGCGTGTCGAGCGCCTCGGCCCGCACCGCCTCGTCTGCGGCACCCAGGTCGGCCACCGCTTGAACGATCGCGGGGTCTTCAGCCGCGGAGGACGCCGACCCTGCAACGCCCAGAATGAGCGCGATCAAAAACCCGCGCATGACTGGCTCCTTCTCCGCCAGAACTTTGCTTGGTCTGGCACGCGGCTTGCACCCTTGTTAATGCCGACGCAATCAATGTTCGCAATTCACCGGACGCCAGCCGAAGCGGCTGGCATCCGGAGTTCCCCTGGCCGCCCGGGGCCAATTGGCAACGCAGAGCTCAATACGACAAGAGAACTGGTGAATTCTTGCCGTGAACCCCTGAAACAGTCAACTGGAATTTCCGCTTCTGAGAGTGTCCCCAGAGTCCCAAAACTGGCTTCTGCCGCCCTGGTGGCTCGGTGGCCGAACCCCCGAACAATACGGACCACTACAGGAGATCAGACGATGAGAATCGTAGCCCTCACCTTGAGCGTCTTTTTGTTAGCCGCCGCCACTGCGGCGTTCGCCCAGACCACGGGCAGTACAATCCCGCCGGTCATGGTCGGCACGGGTGACACCGGCGACACGTATCGCCCTTATCCCTACTCGTCGACGGCTGGCGAAGGGGCATTGCCGGCATGGCGGAGGTGATCCGCTCCCAAGCCGAATTCAGCGTGGCCGCCTCCCAGGTCGACGTAAACCGCCGCTTGGCACAGCTTTATAAGAACCAAGCCGCCATGCAGTATCTCCAGCTCCGCAAGGTAAACAACGAGTACCGCGCGGCGACTCATCCCCCGCTCAGCCGGGGAACGATCGCCAGCATTGCCCAGAGCTACTTGCCCCGGCGGTTGACGACGGGGGAACTGAATCCGGTTACGGGGCAGATCGCCTGGCCGAGCTTGCTCATGGAGTCTGAGTTCGCAGGCAATCGCGATCAACTCGACCGGCTCTTTGCCCAACGCGCGCTTCGCGTGAACCTTTCGGCGGGCGAATACATGACGCTCGACGAAAGCGTGGACCAGATGCAACAGCAGTTGAGCCAGCGGATTCAGCAGTACCCCGCCGACCTTTACATCGCCGCCAGCCGCTTCCTTCGCGGCTTGAACTACGAGGCGAAGCTGGTTCCGGTGGAGTCGGTGGCGCGGATCAGCGCGGTTCAACGCTGAGTCGGAGTCTTCAGAGAGGCACCTGTGTTCCTCCCTGATAACCTCTCTTCTGACGAAGAGGGGATTGGGGAGGATGCAGGATAGAAAAAGCCCGGCAGCCAGTTCGGGGCTGGCTCCGGGCTTTGGATTTTCTTGCCGATCACGCGACTCGACGATCGCGTTAACGCCGCGTTAACGCTTGGAGAACTGCGTACCGCGACGGGCGCCGCGCAGTCCGTACTTCTTCCGTTCCTTCATGCGGCTGTCGCGGGTCAAGAGCCCGGCGTCGCGGAGGGCTGCCTCCGCGTCGTGGTCGAAACGGATCAGGGCCCGGGCGATGCCCAATTTGCACGCATCCGCCTGGCCGTTCGGCCCGCCTCCGTGGACGCGAATCAAGATGTCGACCTGGCCCATTTTGCCCGACTGGACGATCGGGGCGAGCACCGCACGACGCTGCTGCTCGACGGGAAAATACTCCTCCATCGGCCGCTCGTTGACGACGATCTGGCCCTTGCCCGGACGCACCCGAACGCGGGCGACCGAGGTCTTGCGCCGACCCGTCCCGAGAATGTCGTTCGTGCCCTTACCTTCCACCGTGCTGCCTGTTGCCATGAGTTGAACTACTCTTCTTTCTGGGCCTTGGCTTTCTTGGTCTGGTGCTTCTTGACCGCCAGCTCGATCGGCTCCGGCTGCTGCGCCTGGTGCGGATGCTGGTCGCCGGCATACACCTTCAGCTTTGCCAGCATCTTCACCGCCAGCCGATTCTTCGGCAGCATGCGCCGCACGGCGTCGTTGAGAATCTTCTCCGGCTTGCGCTGCCAACCGATTGGCGGGCGTTTCGCTCCGCAATCGCGTGTAGCCGGTGTACCACGTGTACCGCTTCTGTTCCCACTTCTTGCCGCTGAACACCACCTTGTCGGCGTTGACGACGACGACGAAGTCGCCGGTGTCGACGTGCGGGGTGTACGTCGGACGGTGCTTGCCCATGAGAATCATGGCGATGTCGCTCGCCAACCGGCCCACCACCTTGTCTTTGGCGTCCACCAGCCACCACTTGGGCTCGAGTTCGTGCGGCCGGGCCATGTAGGTCTTCATCGCCATCACTCGCTCTCGCTCTCGGTCGAATTGCTCGCCGCGCGGACACGCCCCACGCACTTCCGCGACGATGGTTATCCCTCCTCGGGACGAATCGAAACACGTAATTTATCCGTTTATCGGCCACCCGACAAGCCTTTCCGTGAAGGCAACCGCAAACATGCCCCCTTGCCCCTCGATAGGGGCAGTGTGAGCTGCCTGGAAACCTGTGGGGGCGAGCACGGATCGACTCGAAAGCAGCGCAACCCCCCTCCTTGGTGTGGACCACGAGCCGCGGCGTTTCCGACCAGCCCGGACAATCAGACGGCCCACATCAAATTCTACCGCATCCGCGCAACTTACCAGCCTGCCGTGGCTTTCCTGCAACGTATAGTTGCCTCGATCCGCCTTGGATGCTCGCACGCCACAGATCGCCGCCCCGCTTCCTGACGACCAGGCCACCTCTCTGATGCACTCCAGTATCCCTTCAGGATTGGCCCCTCGACGCAACTGGCGCATTGCCTGTTGGATTGTGCTGGCTGCCGGATGGCCCTGGACAGTTGCCGCGGCCGGTCCCGAAGTGGTCCTGCTGGGCATCCAACCGGTCCTGCCACCCAGCACGCGATTGTGGGCCGAATCGGAAACCCGCGCCCGGCTGGCTGGGCTGGAAGGCCCGTTATCCCCCGCCGAGCGCGCGCTGTTTGAGGATGCCGCCGACCGCGCTTGGGATCGCCACAGCCTTCTGACCGCCGCGCTGGTGGCCAGCGGGGTGCCGCAGGAGCAAGTGCCGGCCTATGAAGCCCGGGTGGCGAGACTCGTCACCGAGTTGCTCCGCCAGGATCTGCCCACGGTACCCCGGCTCCGGGCGCGGCGGCTGTTTGAGTTTCTCCATCACCGCGTACTCCGTGGCGGTTACCAGTTGGAGGCCACCGATCTGCGCATCGCGTTGGACCAGGGGCGCTTCAACTGCGTCAGTGCGACGGTTCTGTTCAATTGCATGGCCGAGGCCGTGGCAATCGACGCCTCGCGCTGGAGTTGCCGAACCACGCGATGAGCCGAGTGCGCCTTGCCGAGGGCCCCCTGGAAATCGAGACCACCTGCGCAGTGGTTCGAGCTCGTGGACGACCCGGCGAAGCGGGCCCAACACCTTGAGAAGGTCCTGGGCCGCGAAGAGGCCGGCAGGGCCACGGCCGCCACGCCGCGCGAGCTCTCGTCCGTCGAGCTGGTGGCGATGATTTACTACAATCGCGGCGTGGACCTGCTCGGCCAGAAGCGGTTCGCCGAAGCCGCGACCGTGAACGCCAAGGCCCTCCGCCTCGACCCCGCCAATGCCACCGCACGGGGCAATCTGCTGGCCACGCTGAACAACTGGGCGATCAGTCTGGGCACCGCCGGCCGACACGCCGAGGCCGCGCGCCTTTTGGAACACGGCATTGCAATGGACCCCGCCTACGCCCTGTTCCGAACCAACTACCTGCACGTCCACCGCGAGTGGGTCGAGGCCCTGCTCGGCGAAGACCGCCGCGAGGAAGCGGCCGAAATCCTCTCACGCGCCGCACGGCTTCACCCCGAAGAATCCTACTTCCGCGAAGCCCTCGACGAAGTCTCGCGGTTTGCCGGCGCACGCACGGCGCGGCTTCCTCCGTTCAGCGTCTCTTGCCACCGCTGCTCGCTCCCTCGCCCTGACGGGGCGCGAGACTCAGCGTGTTTCGGGCTTCAGCTCTTGGAGCCGGGGATTGCGGAAATCGATTCCCCGCGAGTGCGACTGGAGCATTACATAGCCCGAAAGCGGCTTCGCCTTGAGCGCGGCAAACTGGGTCTGGTCGAGATCGTGGAGCACCTGGTCGTTCAGCGTCACGCGGATCCGCGGCCCCCGGCACTCGATTCGCATTTTATTCCACTGACCGGCGGGGCGCGCGGCGTTCACCTTCGGCGCCACGTAGCGGTAGAGCGAGCCGCTCGTCTGGGCCGAGGGCGGTTTTCCCGCGTCGTCGAGAATCTGCACCTCGTACGAGGCATACGAAGGGCGAGTGTTCGGCTTGCCTTCGTACTTCACGCCCCGGATGCCGATGCCGCTGTTGCATCGCACCGCCATTCGGTACTCGACCTCGAAGATGAAATCGCTGACGGGCTTG
>CAVTPL010000006.1:0-207351 GCA_963736495.1 Pirellulales bacterium
CACCCTCTTCAACAGCTTCCACTCAATGCCGGACTGAACAGTCCCAGCTCCACGGAGACTACCTCGCGGAAGCCGACGGCCAGGTGATCATCTTCCCCAGCAGCAAGCAGCTTCGCTATACGATTCCTCCGATCCAAGTGGATCGACTACCTGCGCCAGATCGCCGACGAGCAACCCGATGCGGTCGTCGTCTTCGGCGACGACGGAGAGAAGTTCGGCACCTGGCCCGAAACCAAGAAACACGTCTACGACGACGGCTGGCTGGAACGGTTCTTCAACGCGCTCGTGGCCAACCAGGATTGGCTCCACGTCACCACGTTGGCCGAGGCCGTCGACAACGTGCCCCCGCTCGGCAAGATCTACCTGCCCGACAGCAGCTACCGCGAGATGACCGAGTGGGCCCTGCCCGCCGACCAGCAGATCGTATATGACCGCGCCGTCCACGACCTGATGCACGATCCCCGCTGGCCCACCATCAAACGCTTCGTCCGCGGCGGCAACTGGCGAAACTTCAAGGTCAAGTACCCCGAAGCCGACGAGATGTACGCGCGGATGATGAACGTCAGCCGCCGGCTCGCCCAGGCGCGCGAGGAAGGCTCGTCCAACGGACTGATCGATCAGGCCCAGACCGAACTTTACCGCGGCCAGTGCAACTGCAGCTACTGGCACGGCGCCTTCGGCGGCATTTACCTGCCGCACCTCCGCAACGCCGTCTATCAGCACCTGATCGCCGCCGACAGCTTGCTGGAACGCAATGCCCGCGGCCTGGATCCCTGGGTCGAGGCCAAGGCCGAAGACCTGAATTTCGACGGCCGCCAGGAAGTGCAGTTGGCCAACGACCGCCTCCTGGCGCTGTTGGCCCCCAGCCGCGGCGGGCAGATGTACGAACTCGACGTCCGCGCCATCCGCCACAACCTTCTGGCCACTTCGCGCGACGCCCCGAAGCCTACCACGCCAAGGTCCTCGCCGGCTCCCAGCAGGGCGGCAACGGCTGCGCCAGCATCCACGACCGCGTGGTCTTCAAACAAGAAGGCCTCGACAAGTGCGTCCACTACGACTCCTACCCGCGCAAGAGCCTGTTGGACCACTTCTACGACAACGACGTTACTCTCGAATCCGTCGCCCGCGTCCAGGCCCCTGAACGCGGCGACTTCCTCGCCGCCGCCTACGAAGCCCGCGTCCGCCGCAACCCCGAACGCATCCAGGTGCTCCTCATCCGCGAAGGGATGGCCGCCGGCCTCCCCGTGCGCATCACCAAGGGCGTCACGCTCAGTGCGGGGAGCAACTGCCTGGAGATCGCCTACCTACTGGAGGGTCTGCCCCCGGACCGCGCACTGCACTTCGGCGTCGAGTTCAACTTCGCCGGCCTCCCCGCCGGCGCCGACGACCGCTACTTCCACGACCTCCACGACAACCGCCTCGGCCAGCTTGGCAGCCAGCTCGATCTCTACGACGCCGAAGGCCTCGGCCTGGTCGACGAGTGGCTGGGAATCGGCGTCGGACTCCGCCTCTCCCGGCCCAGCGGCATCTGGACCTTCCCCATCCAAACCGTCAGCCAGTCCGAAGGAGGCTTCGAACTGGTGCATCAATCCGTGGTCGTCCAGCCCCACTGGCTGGTCACCCCCGATGCCGACGGCCGCTGGAACGTCACCATCCATCTGGCGCTGGACACCGCGCAGCGCCGAGGCTCGAAACGACCGCCCCGCCGCCGCCGCTTTGAGTTAGTCCGCGCTGGCTGTAGAAGCAGGCCACCGCAAAGACGCCAAGACCGCAAAGCTCTCTCTTCGCGCCTTCGCGGTGAAATGGCAGAAGCTTCCTCTTCGCGCTCTTCGCGCCTTGGCGGTGAAAAAACGCCTCTGCCACGTGCCGCCGTCCCCGGGGCTGTAACACAACCTGATCTGTGTTACCCACACGGCAAATAAGCTCTCGAAACAAACCACCGCAAAGACGCCAAGACCGCAAAGTTCCCTCTTGGCGATCTTCGCGCCTTCGCGGTGAAATGGCAAAAGCTTTCTCTTCGCGCTCTTCACGCCTTGGCGGTGAAAAAACATCTCTGCCACGTGCCGCCGTCCCAGCGGCTCAGATCGAGTAGTCTTCGACGAACATCCGCGAGTCCCGCGGCGTGACGAACACCACGTCGCCCACCGCGTGCGGCTCCCGCCGGAAACGCTCGTGCGACAGTCTCCACGTACACCGGCTGGTCCGTATCGCTCAGCAGCTCGATCTTCACCACCGGACCGGCCGATTGCACGCGCGTCATCCGCGCGCGGATCGCCGGACCGCTCTGATCGTCGCTGCGGATCTCCAGGTCGTGCGGCCGGATCAAGCAGCCGCGCCGTCTCGCCGTCCAATCTGCAGCCCTCCGGGTGGATCGATCACCAGCGAGCCGAACACCGCCTTGCCGGCTTCCACGCGCCCGTGGAACAGGTTCACGTTTCCGAGAAAGTCCATGACGAACGCGTTGGCCGGCCGGTGGAACACCTCGTCGGGCGTGCCCACCTGCTCGATCCGCCCTTCGTTCATCACCACGACGCGATCGGCCACTTCCAGGGCCTCTTCCTGATCGTGCGTCACGAAGACGCTGGTCACGTGGATCTCGTCGTGCAGCCGCCGCAGCCACCGCCGCAGCCCCTGCCGCACCTTGGCGTCCAGGGCGCCGAACGGCTCGTCCAGCAAGCAGCACCTTGGGCTGAATCGCCAAGGCCCGCGCCAGCGCCACCCGCTGCCGCTGCCCGCCGGAAAGCTGCGACGGATAGCGATTCTCCAGCGTGTCGAGCTGGATCAACTCGAGCAGCTCCCGCACGCGCCGCAGGATCTCCGCTTTCGGCGGCCGCTCTTCTTCGGGCCGCACGCCGCAGCCCGAAGGCGATGTTCTCGAACACCGTCATGTGGCGGAACAAGGCGTAGTGCTGGAACACGAAACCCACCTGCCGCCGCCCCACCGCTTCCCGCGCCACGTCCTGGCCGTCGAAGAGGATCGCGCTCTCCTCGCCCGCGTCAAACGACTCCAGCCCGGCGATGATCCGCAGAAGCGTCGTCTTGCCCGATCCCGACGGCCCCAGCAAGGCCACCAGCTCGCCGTCCGGAATCTCCAGCGATACGTTCGCCAGCGCCGAGAACCGCCCGAAACGTCTTGCTGACGTTGCGAACTTCAATGCTCACGGTCTATCCCCTCCCGTGCCGACACATCGTGCTTCGTCCGCCACTCGACCAGCGACTTGAGCACCAACGTCACCACCGCCAGCACCGCCAACAGCGAGGCCACGGCGAAGGCTGCCACGAAGTTGTACTCGTTGTAGAGAATCTCCACGTGCAGCGGCATCGTCGTCGTTTTGCCGCGCAGTCGCCCCGACAATACCGACACCGCCCCGAACTCGCCCATCGCCCGCGCGTTGCAGAGGATCACTCCGTACAGCAAGCCCCCACTTCACGTTCGGCAGCGTCACCCGCCAGAAGGTCTGCCAGCCGCTCGCCCCCAGCACCAGCGCCGCTTCCTCCTCCTCGGTCCCCTGCTCCTGCATCAGGGGAATCAACTCCCGCGCCACAAACGGAAAAGTCACGAAAACGGTTGCCAACACGATCCCCGGCACGGCAAACATGATCTCGATGTTGTGCTTCGCCAGCCACGGCCCGCACCAGCCCTGCAGGCCGAACAAGAGCACGTAGATCAACCCCGAAATCACCGGCGAAACCGCAAACGGCAGATCGATGAGCGTGATCAACAGGCTTTTGCCGCGAAACTCGAACTTGGCGATCGCCCAGGAAGCCGCCAGCCCGAATACGGTATTCACCGTCACCGCGATCGCCGCCACCAGGAGCGTCAGCCGGATCGCCGCCAACGCATCCGCGACTCCGCAAACTCTCCAGATAAACTCCCAACCCCTTGCGCATCCCCTCCCAGAACACCGCCGCCACGGGCACGACCAGGAACAGCCCGAGAAACGACAAGGAAACCAGGCTCACCAGCCAGGCAAACCAAGCCGGATCGCTCGTCGCTCCGCTCCCGCGGACCGAACCGCTCGACAGCCATCGCGATTTCCCGGTTCCTGCCACGTCTTATCGAGTCCTGTTTTGCCTAGGCAACGAGGGCGACCAACGCAATCCCGGTTTCCCGGTACAGAAAGCCTCGAACGGTTCCACAATCCCAAGCGGCATCAAGGACTCCCCGCGCGGCGATGACGCGCGCTCCACCACTGCAATCCGTTTACCAACAACAAGAGAACAAACGACAAGATCAACATCGCCGCCGCGATCCCCGCCGCCCCCGTGTAGTCGTACTGCTCCAACTTCATCGTGATCAACAGGGGAACGATCTCCGTCTTCATCGGCATGTTCCCCGCAATGAAGATCACCGACCCGTACTCCCCCAGCGCTCGGGCAAACGCCAAGGCAAAACCCGTCAACAGCGCGGGCAGGATTGCCGGCAGGATCACGTAGCGAAACGTTTGCCAACGCCTCGCTCCCAGACTCACCGCCGCCTCTTCCACCTCCGGATCGAGATCCTCCAGCGCCGGCTGCAGCGTCCGCACCACGAACGGCAAGCCGATGAACGTCAGGGCGATCGTCACTCCCAAGGGCGAGAAAGCGCCCTTCACCCCCAGCGGTTCCAGCCAACGCCCCATCCAACCCGTCGGCGCATAAATCGACGTCAACGCAATCCCCGACACCGCGGTGGGCAGTGCAAAAGGCAGATCCACCAAGGCGTCCACCACGCGCTTTCCGGGAAAACGATAGCGCACCAGCATCCACGCCGTGCACAGGCCAAACACCGCGTTCACCGTCGCCGCGGCGAGCGAAGCCGTCAGGCTCAGCCGAAACGCCGCCAGCACGCGCGCATCGCTCACGCTCCCCCAGATGTGCTCCCACGACTCCGTCGCCGTCTTGGCAAACAAGGCCGACAGCGGAATAAGCACGATCAGGCTCAGGTAGAATACCGTGTACCCCAGCGTAAGCCCGAAACCTGGGATCACGCTGCGACGCCGGCGAACTCTCCCCGCGCCAGGCCCCTTCACGATCCGCCTCCCCGGCCCGCTTCCCAGACGCGCAGGCTTCCCCCGCGCAATCCGCCGCCATCAATCCCGGCACAAGCGATTCTCATCCGTTCTCCCTTTTTCACCCTAGTGCTTTGTCACAGCTTGATTTTGGGATTGTGTGCCACTGGCTCTGCCAGTGTTGGAGTGGAACATGTGTCGCCAACATCGCACTGGCGTAGCCCATTAGTATCTACACAAATCCTGCTGAGAGGCAAAGGGCGGCGGCGCGGCGCAGGTCGGCAACGCTATAGTGGTCGAGTGCATCGAGCACTGCCAGCAATACCCAAAGGCCGGCCAGCAAGGCGGGCACGGTGAAAGGACATTTGTGCTTCATCTGACGGCCACTCAGCCGGACCAACAGGCGCTGCGCCTCCGCCGCCTCCGGCGACGGGTCGTCGGCAAGATGCCACACCGTCACGCAAGCCATCGCGGTGATCAACAGCCGTCGGAGGATGCGTTCCGCCGTCGTCTGTTGCCAGTCTTCGAGTTGCAGGCCCGCCGATTTCATCAGTTTGAAGTAGCTCTCGATTTGCCATCGCCAGTAGTACCACAACGCCACGGTCGCGTCGTCCACCGACGCGGGCACATTGGTCAGCAAGTACCACTCGGCAAGCAGCTTGTGCTTCTTGTCGAACACGCGACTGACGACGAAACGGAGTTGCAGAGGTGCGCCTCGAAGCTTGACATGGGGCTTCCGCCCGTGCTTGGGACGCTGTTGGTAGGCGGGACGATCCAGGACGACCACAGTCTGGGCAACTTCCTGAGTCGCCGGACGCCCGTGATACCGCACCTCGCCTGTCGGGCGGAACGCGCCCCGACGAGCCAGAAGTTCGGCCAACGATCGGAGGTTGCGTTCTTCGCCTTCGTGTCGCACCACGCGGTTATAGTCCGAGCGGATGAGAAACCATCGTTTCTGTTTGTTCCACTTCCGCAGGTAGAAGACGGCGTTGCCTTCGCGGTCGATCACATGCACGCAACGAATTCCCTCGGCCGCCTTTTCCGCGGCTCGCATCATGGGCCGCAGAGCGTCCAGATGGGACCGGGCCGGCTGGAGACGCTCAGAATAGGTGGCATGGACGCCATCGACCGCCTCCAAGGCCTGGGTCACCGGCGCGATGGGCTGCCCGTCCTGGGCAGAAACGGCCAGCGCGGTCAGCAGTTCATAACCGCGATTCCAGTCGGAGGGCAGACCGATGCGGTCGCGGTTGCTCTCGTGGTCGCGGAACTCCAACGGACTCCAGTCATGGACGACCAGGACGATCTCCGCCCCATCGGCCGCCAGGCGGTTCCGGGCGTAGCTCCAAAGGGGCTCGACGAGCCTCGACCGTGGCATGCGGTCGTTCCGGAGGAACCGCCACATGGCTTGGGTGGAGGCAAACGCCTTCCCGGAGGCCGGCAAGGCTCGCAAGCCCGCCGCCGACGATTTCAACGCGGTCGAATGCTCGGATACCAGTTTCCAATACCGCCTTTCCAAACGCGGATCCACTCGGCTCACGAAGCCGACCATTGACCTACCCATCCGTGAATTCTACAAATCGATCGCAGCCCTCCCTGTACTACGGAACACCTGTCCAGATAGTTGTGTAGATACTAATGGGCGTAGCCAGTGGTACCCCAATTTTTGGCTGTGACAAAGCCCTAGGGCGCCGGCCTCACCCTTTTCCGTGCCTACCTGCTGGGGTTGTAGATCTGGTCGAACGTGCCTCCGTCGGCGAAATGCGTCTTCTGGGCCTTCTGCCAACCGCCGAACACGCGGTCGATCGTCACCAACTGGTCTTCGCAAACCGCTTCACGTCCTCGGCATCGGCATGTTGCGGCTGGAGGCCGGTCGATAGTAATGCTTGGCCGCCAGACGCTGACCCACCGGCGAATACAGGTATTCCAGGTATGCTCCCGCCAGCGCCTCGCGTTCCATGCTCGTCGACCCACTTGTCCACCAGCGTCACCGGAGGCTCGGCCAGAATGCTGATCGAGGGGACGACGATGTCGAACTTGTCCGGCCCCAGCTCGTTGACGGCCAGAAAGGCCTCGTTCTCCCAGGCCAGAAGCGCGTCGCCGATCGAGCGTTGCACGAAGGTGTTCGTCGCGCCCCGCGCGCCCGAATCGAGCACCGGCACGCGCAAGCAGCTCGGCCACGAACTGCTTCGCCTTCCCCTCGGCCGCCGCCACCTCGGACGCCTTGCTCGGATCGTCGAGCTTCCCCAGATCACCAAGCTCCTTCTTCAGTGCATACGCCCAGGCCGCCAGATAGGTCCACCGCGCGCCGCCCGAGGTCTTCGGATTGGGCGTGATCACCTGCACCCCCGGCTTCACCAGGTCTCCCCAGTCCTGATCTCCTTGGGATTGCCCTTGCGCACCAGGATGACGATCGTCGACGTGTAAGGAGGACTTCTGCGGCAGCCGCTTCTGCCAATCGCGCGGGAACAGTTTCGCGCTTCTCGGCGATCGCGTAACGTCGTACGCCAAAGCCAGCGTGACCACGTCGGCCCGTAAGCCGTCGATCACCGCCCGAGCCTGCACGCCCGCCCCTCCGTGCGACTGCGTGAACTGCGCGGCACCGTCTGCCCCCGCATCTGCTTCGCAATGCTCGGCAAACGCCTGGTTGAACTCCTGGTAGACTCCGCGTCGGATCGTAGGGAAACGTCGAGAATTGCCACCTCGCCCTCGCCGAAGCTCGACGACGAGGTCCCGCACCCCGCCACCATCACCCCAAACAATCCCAAGACCAGTAGGCCAAAGCGACGTGGACGCCACGAGCGACCGCCATGAACGAATCCTTTCCAAAAGCGAATCGAAGCCGTCGATGGCCGGACTTCATAGCCAAAAAAACAAAGAGATTCCCCCCAACTCGGCACCCTCGACCGGCAACTGCCCCATCGGGACCGAGAAGAACTCGTTGGACTTGCGGCAGTTGCGTCGCGTCTCGCCGCACCTGGCGCAACCTCGGAACATCCTCCGCTAACCCGCCCGCGAAAGACGCCCCTCGACCTTCGCCTTCACCCGCGCTCCTGGGCAAGCCGGCAACATGTTCGGCGCTCGGCTGCCGATCCCGTTGCAGCGAAGCCCGGCCGAACGGCCTGTGCGATGCTCCGCGAGATGTCACCAGCCCTACGCCCCAGTCGGTGCGCAAGTTCCGCCAGGCCGCAGGAAGACATGCTCCGTATCCAGATGCTGCAGCGACCCGATCACGCCCACGACGCGATCGGGCTCAATCCTGAGAGCAAACATGGCGGTAAGCATGGGTAAGAGTCTCCCCTTAGAACTCGAGCAGCGCCGCCGCGCCATGGCTTTCAGTCACGGCGACCAAGTGACCGAGCTGAGGAATGCAAGAACACCTAACGGCGAAAAAAACATCATAGTTATCAACATACTAATATAAACTATTCCATCCGCCGCAAAATGGCACTGTCTCTCGCTTCGGATGACAGTTGTGCTTCGTGTGTATACGCATCTTGTTCTATGAACATGACTTACTAAATCCAGCCGCGATTTCGGACCAGTGCGCGCCGCCGTGTCTGCCCTGCCACGGTCATTGATGCGTATCGCTGAACATTCTTCGAGGGGGAGCCACCATAAAAAACGGATTGGCCGTGATATTTCACCGGCCAATCCGTGGTATTTGATAGACAAGATGACGTCTGCCACCGTTCGACATGTATCTGTTCTCGTCGTACGAAAACGGGACTGGCCCACCAAGTATTCCTACACTTTCACCGGCTTCGCTTCGCCTTCTTGCCGGAGTGGCCTTGGGCTTCTCCTTCGCCGGTTCCCTGTTCCCTTGACGCTCGACCGTGGCCTTCGGGGGACCTTTCGGGCCGGCCTTCGGGGTGCAAGATCGCGGACCCTTGACGGAACCAAGTGCGTCACCATCATGCCGTCCTCGATCGTCGCCGCCGAAGTCACGAAGGTGTGCATGCACTTGAGCACGTCGAGCACCACGGCGACCTGCGCGGCCTTGCTCACTTCTTGCCTTCCGAGTCAGCCTCCTTCTCGTCGTCCGCCTCGCGTGCGGGCCATGCCTCGGCGCGATTGCCAACTCGATCCACGGACGGGCCGTGTCGACCAGGCCGGCCCAATCGAAGCCTCCGCGCGATCGCCATAGGCCGACTCGCACCACGCGGGTGCCGCCGTAACCCAGCGGCGTCTCGGCCATAAGCCGCCGCGCGTGCTCGGGCGTCATCGTAACCGCCGCCACGCTGGCGCGGTACCGCGACCGTGGTGCAATCTCCTTGTGTGCGCCCGATTCCCTCCGGAAAGCGGAAGACGTAGAGGGACCCCTCTTCAATCTGCACTTTCTCGGGCTCCGGCAGCTCTAAGTTCGGCACTTCGTCCTTGTCGTGATGCAAGTCCCGCACCACGTCGACCAGGTCGTTGAACAACTTGGCGGTACTCGCCCAAACCCTTGCGTAACAGCTCCGCGTCGCTCAGCGCCGCACAGAACCGCCAACTCCGGCAAGGGCATCGCCTTGTTCCACTCGGGCATCTCGCGGTGAAATGCTTCAAGCGGAGCTTGCTGTCCAGCACGAATCCGGCCTGATCGTCCGCAACTTGCCGCGGAGCATCACCGTGCGGTTGATTTCGTTGAACCGCTGGTGCGGCCGAGCGGCCGCAGCCGCTCCATCGCCTTGGCGTAGGTGGCACGCTCCTCCTCGTTCATTTTGGGAACAGCGTACTTGTCCACGTAGGCGCAATTGGTCCCGCCCAGCGGACGATCACGTCGTACTCGTCGCCGGAATGACTCGCCATGCCCCACGAGATGCAGGATCGGACCCCTGCGACGTGCCGCAAGAGTCCAGTGGCTTCGTGCGCGGCCGAATCGCTCGCCCCGCGTGTAGGCATGACTCTCCAAACCGTTCGCCACCAGGCAACTCACCGATACCTGCGATCCCATCTTCGGCGACATCCTGCCACGTCGGCGGCGAATTGCCGCGCATTCTTTTTTCACCGCCTTCTCGGCATCGCCCAGCTTCGATCGGAGGGCCTGCTCCAACGCTTCGACAAGCATCGTAAGCTGCCGGTCGTAGCTCATCAGTCGCTCTATTATCGCCGGGCTGGCGTAGCGACTTCCGTGATCCGGCAATCGGCATGTTTCTCGTCGCCGAGGGCCGAGCTCCAGGCTGCTATTGCCCAGCCGGCCCAATAGATCGGTCGAAGGCCCGATCGCCACGAGCAGATAGTTCTCGCACACCCAGGGCAATCGCCAACGTCATCTTCTTCAGGCGTGCAATGATCTTCTCGGCATTCCGCTTCATCACGTCGCCGGCAGATTCCGCTTCCACCTTGTCCCACTGGACCAGCCGAACCGTCCAGCTTGATCGTCAGATACTCGTGCTCGGCAACGTCTTCCGCTTCACCTTGTCGGCGGGTTGTGGCAGTCCGGAGCAACGTCTGCACCGTCCACGGCCTGCACGGCCCGGTCGCGATTCTTCACTTTGAATCCGCAGAGCAAGTTGGGCACCTTTGATCCTGATCCGACGTTCGGCAAGCGTGGCCAGTATGAGGTGCGGTGGATTGGCCGCCTTCGCCCCTTCGCCGCGGCCAAACGCCTCCGGGACATTGGGCCGTAGCTGGCCGGAACGTTCACGTGCGCTGCAACAGGTCGAACGTCTCGATGACCTCCGGACCCGCGTAGACGAAAAACTCCTGCCGAGAACATGTCGCCAACAGCGAAAGTGCTTCCCGGACCTGGGGATTCTTCTGCATCGCTTCGATCGTGCGCCGTCCGAACTCTGTGTGTGCCATTGCTGCTCGATTACGGGCAACGATGCTCAGCGGCGCCTTATGCCCTGGCTCTACCACTCCTATCCCATAACTGTGTGTTAATACGCCGCGTCGGCGGGCACCCACTGGATCGATCCCTCGACCTTGCCCGCCCCCTCGGCGCCTTCGGCCGCCCGCGCCGTGCCGGCCCCCGCCCCAAGACCCCACACGATCGCCGCCGCCACGACAACTCTCACGACTACACCATGCCGAGTCCATCGCTCGCGTCTCCTCTTCGTGTACCCTGACACAGGGTGGGATGCACTGCCCGATCGCACTCCAGCCCTCGGGGGGAAGGCCCCCACAACTCCCGGGATTCGTTCCTTGGCCGCTAATATTTGGCAGATTCCCCCCTGCTACCGAAACGGTGTCAGGAACCGTTTGTTGCCAGTCGCGAGTGAGTTAGCTACTTTCTGGGTATGGGACGACCAAAAGCGAGCGAATCCTTAGCCATCCGGAAAAGGATCGTCACCATGCAGGTGTCGTTGCCCTGGTTTGTTCCGCCTCCTTTGCGAGTCGGTGATCGTTGGGGCAAGACAGATGCGGAAGGCCGTCTGACGTTGTAGGATGAAAAGGCAGGAAAGAAGGAGAGAAACGTGAACCCAGACCAAAAATGCTCTCATCGCCGGCACGATGTGGTTTTCGGCTACATGGACGGACTGCGATTGTCGCCATGCCGCTCGCCGTCGAGGCCGCTGCCGCAGAGAGGCCGCCTCTGGAACTGGTGCGGACGATCCCTATGCCCGCCGTCGAGGGACGGATCGACCACATGGCGGCCGACGTTCAGGGGCACAGGCTGTTCGTGGCGGCTCTGGGAAACAACACGCTGGAAGTGCTTGATCTCAAGCAGGGCAAACGCCTGCATACGATTACTGGCCTCCACGAACCGCAGGGCGTGGCATATCTGCCCCGTGTTGGACGGATCGTCGTCGCCAACGGGGCAGGGTGGCTCGTGCCGCTTCTTCGACGGCAAGACGTACCAGCCGACCGGACAGATCGACTGCAAGGAGGACGCCGACAATGTTCGGTACGACGCCCGTGCGGATCGCATTTTTGTCGGCTAGGCGAAGGGGCCTTGGCAGAGATCGATCTGACGAAGCTGACCCGAGGGGCGGACACACGGCTGCCCGGCCACCCCGAGTTGTTTCAGCTCGAAAGCCAAGCCAGCCGCATCTTCGTCAACGTCCCCGATGCTCGGCAAGTGATCGTGGTGGATCGCAAGACGGGTCGTCGCAGCCCGATGGCCGATGGAGGAGTTTCAGGCTAATTTTCCCATGGCCTTGGACGAAACGAATCATCGCCTCCTGATCGGTTGTCGAAAACCGGCTCGGCTCGTTGTGCTCGATACCGAGGCGGGCCGCGTGATTGTCTCCTTTTCCTTGCAGCGACACGGACGACGTCTTCTACGATGGCCGTCTTCGATGCGTCTACGTCTCGGGTGGCGAATCGGTGAGCGTCTTTCAGCTGATGCTGACCACTACCGTCTGCTCACCACGGTTCACGGCCCCATATGCCCGGACATCGCTGTTTGTTCTGCGTCCCATCGCCCTCACGTCGCTGTGCCCCCACCGGAACGGGCAACAGGCGGAGATTTGGGGAGTGGCCGACGGCCCTGAAAAAGGCCATCCACTCATAGGCACCGCCCAGATATCAAACTGGTCGTGAAGAACACCTGGAACTGAGCACCCGGGGCGGAGCCTCGAAATGCGGCGGGTGGCCCAGTTTCAAGAGCGGTTCGTGGGGACTACTGCGAGTGGCGTGCGGCTTGGGTCAACCCAGTGGTGGAAAAAACCGCGGGCCGTGGCGTCTTTCCTAACCAGTTTTTCGCTCAAAAACTGGTTAGGAAAGCCGCCCACGGCCCCACGGTTTTTCCACCACTGGGTTGACCCAAGCCGCACGCCACTGCGCCGTGGTCCACGAACCGCTCTTGAAACTGGGCCACCCGCGCGTTCCCGAGAGGCTCTTTCGCCCCGGGGTGCTACGAGTTCCAGGTGTTCTTCACGACCGGTTGATATCTGGGCGGTGCCTATGAGTGGATGGCCTTTTCAGGGCGCATCAGGTGTTCTGTATTCCCAGATTTCTGCCTGTTGCTTGCCTCGATGGGGTACGGCGACGTAGAGGCGACTGAGCCGCTGAGACGAAAAGCGACGTTCTGACACCAGGGGCCGTGGGGACAGTGGCCAACAAGCTGTAGTGGTCAGCGTCAGCCTGTTGGAAAATGCTCAACGATCCCTCGCCACCGGAAACGTAAATGCGGCGAAGGCGGGCATCGTAGAACACGTCGTCCGTGTCGCCTGTGCAGGGAAGGGAAGCAATTACCCGGCCCGTCTCGGTATCAAGCACGACCAGCCGAGCCGGTTTTCGGCAACCGACCAAGAGCCGATGATTCGTTTCGTCCAAGGCCATCGGGAAGTTAGCCTGGAACTCCTCCATCGGCCAGCGGGCTACAAGTTTGCCCTGCTTGCGATCAATCACGACAACTTGCCGGGCAGTGGGGACGTTGATGAAGACTGCGGCTCCCCTGTCTTTCCAGTTGGAACGACTCAGGGTGGCCGGGCAGCCGGATGTCAGTCACTCGCTTCAGCTTCGCCAGGTCGATTTCGGCCAAGGCCCCTTTGCCGTAGCCGACGAATATGCGATCCGCATGGTCGTCGTAGCGAACATTGTCGGCGTCTTCCTTGCAGTCGATCCGTGCAGTCGGCTGGTAGGTCTGGCCGTCGAAGAAGCGGCAGGAGCCATCTTCCCCGTTGGCGACCACGATCCGCCCGGTACGGGGCAGATAGGCCACACCCTGCGGTTCGTGGAGGCCAGTGATCGTATGCAGGCGTTTGCCGTCCTTGACATCGAGCACTTCCAGCGTGTTGTTTCCCAGAGCGGCCACGAACAGCCTGTTGCCCTGGATGTCGGCTGCCATGTGGTCGATCCGTCCCTCGACGCCGGGCATAGGGATCGTCCGCACCAGTTCAAGCGGCGGCTTCTCAGCGGCAGTGGCCTGAGCGGCAATCAAGATCATAGCGACGATCCCGACAGTCAAGGGAGCCGAAAATCGCATGGCCCCGGTGATAACAGCGATTCTTCGACTTGGCTTCACGTTTCTCTCCTTCTTTCCTGTCTTTTCATCCTACAACGTCAGACGGCCTTCCGCATCTGTCTTGCCCCAACGATCACCGACTCGCAAGAAGAAGGGGCGGAACGAACCAGGGCAACGACACCTGCATGGTGACGATCCTTTTCCGGATGGCTAAGGATTCGCTCGCTTGGGTCGTCCCATACCCAGAAAGTAGCTAACTCACTCGCGACTGGCAACAAACGGTTCCTGACACCGTTTCCGGACGCGAAGGCATCGGTGGCGCGGGGGGAATCTGCCAAATATTAGCGGCCAAGGAACGAATTAGCTCCGGGAGTTGTGGGGGCCTTCCCCCGAGGGCTAGAATAGTTGCGATCGGGCAGTGCATCCCACCCTGTGTCAGGGTAACACGAAGAGGAGACGCGAGCGATGGACATTCGGCATGGTGTAGTCGTGAGAGTTGTCGTGGCGGCGGCGATCGTGTGGGGTCTTGGGGCGGGGGCCGGCACGGCGCGGGCGGCCGAAGGCGCGAAGGGGCGGGCAAGGTCGAGGGATCGATCCAGTGGGTGCCCGCCGACGCGGCGTATTACGGCGCCAGTTATCGGATGGGTGAAATCGTCGAGATCGTGGGGAAGAGCCGGGCGTGGGCGCGGCTGACATCGTTGCCCGTAATCGAGCAGGCGATCGGCGCCGCGCGGAGTTCGGACGGCGGGGCGAAGATCGAAGCGATGCAGAAGAATCCCCAGGTTCGGGAAGCACTTTCGCTGTTGGGCGACATGTTCTCGCAGGAGTTTTTCGTCTACGCGGGTCCGGAGGTCATCGAGACGTTCGACCTGTTGCAGCGCGTGAACATTACGGCCAGCTACGGCCCGATGTTCCAGGAGGCGTTTGGCCGCGGCGAAGGGGCGAAGGCGGGCGGAGATCCACCGCACCTCATACTGGCCACGCTTGCCAAACATGCGGATCAGATCAAGGTGCCCAACTTGCTCTGCGGATTCAAAGTGAAGAATCGCGACCGGGCCGTGCAGGCGATTGGGACGGTGCAGACGTTGCTCGGACTGGCGAGCATGGCGGCGCCGCAATTGGCCGACAAGGTGAAGCGGAAGACGGTTGCCGAGCACGAGTATCTGACGATCGAGCTGGACGGTTCGCTGGTGCCGTGGGACAAGGTGGAAGCGGATTTGCCCGGCGACGACGTGATGAAGCGGAATGCCGAGAAGATCATTGCACGCCTGAAGAAGATGACGTTGGCGATTGCCCTGGGTGTGCGGGAGAACTATCTGCTCGTGGCGATCGGGCCTTCGACCGATCTATTGGGCCGGCTGGGCAAAGAGAAGGGAGTGGCCAGCCTGGAGGCGCTGGGGCCGATTGAGAAACATGCCGATTGCCGGATCACGGGAATCAGCTACGCCAGCCCGGCGATGATCGAGCGACTGATGAGCTACGACCGGCAGCTTACGATGCTTGTCGAAGCATTGGAGCAGGCCCTGGCCGGATCGAAGCTGGGCGATGCCGAGAAGGCGGAGATCCTGAAGGATGCGCGGCAATTCGCCGCCGACGTGGGCAGGATGTCGCCGAAGATGGGATCGCAGGTATCGGTGAGTTGCCTGGTGGCGAACGGTTTGGAGAGTCATGCCTACACGCGGGGCGAGCGATTCGGGTTTGACGGCACGAAGCCGCTGGAGCTCTTGCGGCACGTCGCGGGCCGTCCGATCCTGGCCTTCGTGGGGCGTGGCAAGTCGTCCGGCGACGAGTACGACGTGATCGTCCGCTGGGCAGAGACGATTGTGCGCTACGTGGACAAGTACGCTGTTCCCAAAATGAACGAGGAGGAGCGTGCCACCTACGCCAAGGCGATGGAGCGGCTGCGGCCGCTCGGCGCGCGGTTCAACGAAATCAACCGCACGGTGATGCTCCGCGCGCTTGCGGACGATCAGGCCGGATTCGTGCTGGACAGCAAGCTCCGCTTGAAGCAACTTCACCGCGAGATGCCCGAGTGGAACAAGGCGATGCCCTTGCCGGAGTTGGCGGTTCTGTGCGGCGTGAGCGACGCGGAGCTGTTACGCAAGGGTTTGGGCGAGTACCGCAAGTTGTTCAACGACCTGGTCGACGTGGTGCGGGACTTGGCGCCGAACAAGGACGAAGTGCCGAACTTCAAGCTGCCGGAGCCCGAGAAAGTGCAGATTGAAGGGGGCACGCTCTACGTCTTCCGCTTGCCGGAGGAATGGGGCGTGGCCAAGGAGATTGCGCCCACGGTGGCGGTTGCGGCGCACGTGGCGGCGGTTACGATGACGCCCGAGCACGCGCGGCGGCTTATGGCCGAGACGCCGCTGGGTTACGGCGGCACACTGGCCGATGCGAGTCGGCCTATGGCGATGGCGGGAGGCTTCGATTGGGCCGGCCTGGTCGACACGGCCCGTCCGTGGATCGAGTTGGCAATGGCCGAGGCATGGCCCGCACGCGAGGCGGACGACGAGAAGGAGGCTGACTCGGAAGGCAAGAAGATGAGCAAGGCCGCGCAGGTGCGCGTGGTGCTCGACGTGCTCAAGTGCATGCGCACCGTGACTTCGGCGGCGACGATCGAGGACGGCATGATGGTGACGCACTCGTTGGTCGAGTTCCGCGATCTTGCCGCCCCGAAGGCCGGCCCGAAAGGTCCCCCGAAGGCCACGGTCGAGCGTCAAGGGAAGCAGGAACCGGCGAAGGAGAAGCCCAAGGCGGATTCCGGCAAGAAGGCGAAGCGGAAGCCGGTGAAAGTGTAGGATGCTTGGTGGGCCAGTCCCGTTTTCGTACGACGAGAACAGGGACTGGCCCTGTGCGAACGGTGGCAGACCGTCATCTTGTCTATCAAATACCACGGATTGGCCCGTGAAATATCACGGCCAATCCGTTTTTTATGGTGGCTTGCCCATTGGAGCGGGAACCAATGTTCAGCGATACGCATCAATGACCGTGGCAGGGCAGACACCTTAGGGCACGCACTGGTTGGATTGAAAGTCGAGCTGGATTTAGTAAGTCATGTTCATAGAACAAGATGCGTATACACACGAAGCGCGACTGTCATCCGAAGCGAGCGGTCATTTTGCGGCGGATGGAATAGTTTATATTAGTATGTTGATAACTATGATGTTTTTTTCGCCGTTGGCATTGCTCTTGCATTCCTCAGCTCGGGTCGCTTGGTCGCCGTGACTGAAAGCCATGGCGCGGCGGCGCTACTGAGGTCTAAGGGGAGCCTTACCCATGCTTACCGCCATGTTTGCTCTCAGGATTGAGCCCGATCGCGTCGTGGCCGCCGAGGTGAGTGATCGGGTCGCTGCGGCGCTTCTGGATGCGGGAGAGCATGTCTTCCTGGGCAACCCGGAGAGCCTGGCGGAGCTTGCGCACCGACTGGGGCGCGGGCTGGTGACGATCTCGCGGAGCATCGCACGGGCCGATTCCGGCCGGGCTTCGCTGCAGCGGGATCGGCAGCCGACGCGGACGTCTTTGCCGCTTGCCCAGACGCGGGTGAAGGCGAAGGTCGAGGGGCGTCTTTCGCGGGCGGGTTAGCGGAGGATGTTCCGAGGTTGCGCCAGGTGCGGCGAGACGCGAGACGCGACTGCCGCAAGTCCAACGAGTTCTTCTCGGTCCCGATGGGGCGATTGCCGGTCGAGGGTGCCGAGTTGGGGGGGAATCTCTTTGTTTTTTGGCTATGAAGTCCGGCCATCGACGGCTTCGATTCAACGCGCTTTTGGAAAGGAACCGTTCATGGCGGTCGCTCGTGGCGTCCACGTCGCTTTGGGCCTACTGGTCTTGGGATTGTTTGGGGTGATGGTGGCGGGGTGCGGGACCTCGTCGTCGAGCTTCGGCGAGGGCGAGGTGGCGATTCTCAACGTTTCCTACGATCCGACGCGGGAGTTCTACCAGGAGTTCAACCAGGCGTTTGCCGAGCATTGGAAGCAGATGCGGGGGCAGACGGTGCGCGTCACGCAGTCGCACGGAGGGGCGGGCGTGCAGGCTCGGGCGGTGATCGACGGCTTACGGGCCGACGTGGTCACGCTGGCTTTGGCGTACGACATTGACGCGATCGCCGAGAGGGCGCAACTGTTGCCGCGCGATTGGCAGAAGCGGCTGCCCCACAACAGTTCTCCTTACACGTCGACGATCGTCATCCTGGTGCGCAAGGGCAATCCCAAGGGGATTCAGGACTGGGGAGACCTGGTGAAGCCGGGGGTGCAGGTGATCACGCCCAATCCGAAGACCTCGGGCGGGGCGCGGTGGAACTATCTGGCCGCCTGGGCGTATGCACTGAAGAAGGAGCTTGGTGATCTGGGGAAGCTCGACGATCCGAGCAAGGCGTCCGAGGTGGCGGCGGCCGAGGGGAAGGCGAAGCAGTTCGTGGCCGAGCTGCTTGCGCGCGTGCCGGTGCTCGATTCGGCGCGCGGGCGCGACGAACACCTTCGTGCAACGCTCGATCGGCGACGCGCTTCTGGCCTGGGAGAACGAGGCCTTTCTGGCCGTCAACGAGCTGGGGCCGGACAAGTTCGACATCGTCGTCCCCTCGATCAGCATTCTGGCCGAGCCTCCGGTGACGCTGGTGGACAAGTGGGTCGACGAGCATGGAACGCGAGAAGTGGCGGGAGCATACCTGGAATACCTGTATTCGCCGGTGGGTCAGCGTCTGGCGGCCAAGCATTACTATCGACCGGTCCAGCCGCAACATGCCGATGCCGAGGACGTGAAGCGGTTTGCGAAGACCGAGTTGGTGACGATCGACCGCGTGTTCGGCGGTTGGCAGAAGGCCCAGAAGACGCATTTCGCCGACGGAGGCACGTTCGACCAGATCTACAACCCCAGCAGGTAGGCACGGAAAAGGGTGAGGCCGGCGCCCTAGGGCTTTGTCACAGCCAAAAATTGGGGTACCACTGGCTACGCCCATTAGTATCTACACAACTATCTGGACAGGTGTTCCGTAGTACAGGGAGGGCTGCGATCGATTTGTAGAATTCACGGATGGGTAGGTCAATGGTCGGCTTCGTGAGCCGAGTGGATCCGCGTTTGGAAAGGCGGTATTGGAAACTGGTATCCGAGCATTCGACCGCGTTGAAATCGTCGGCGGCGGGCTTGCGAGCCTTGCCGGCCTCCGGGAAGGCGTTTGCCTCCACCCAAGCCATGTGGCGGTTCCTCCGGAACGACCGCATGCCACGGTCGAGGCTCGTCGAGCCCCTTTGGAGCTACGCCCGGGAGCGCCTGGCGGCCGATGGGGCGGAGATCGTCCTGGTCGTCCATGACTGGAGTCCGTTGGAGTTCCGCGACCACGAGAGCAACCGCGACCGCATCGGTCTGCCCTCCGACTGGAATCGCGGTTATGAACTGCTGACCGCGCTGCTGGTTTCTGCCCAGGACGGGCAGCCCATCGCGCCGGTGACCCAGGCCTTGGAGGCGGTCGATGGCGTCCATGCCACCTATTCTGAGCGTCTCCAGCCGGCCCGGTCCCATCTGGACGCTCTGCGGCCCATGATGCGAGCCGCGGAAAAGGCGGCCGAGGGAATCCGTTGCGTGCATGTGATCGACCGCGAAGGCAACGCCGTCTTCTACCTGCGGAAGTGGAACAAACAGAAACGATGGTTTCTCATCCGCTCGGACTATAACCGCGTGGTGCGACACGAAGGCGAAGAACGCAACCTCCGATCGTTGGCGCAACTTCTGGCTCGTCGGGCGCGTTCCGCCCGACAGGCGAGGTGCGGTATCACGGGCGTCCGGCGACTCAGGAAGTTGCCCAGACTGTGGTCGTCCTGGATCGTCCCGCCTACCAACAGCGTCCCAAGCACGGGCGGAAGCCCCATGTCAAGCTTCGAGGCGCACCTCTGCAACTCCGTTTCGTCGTCAGTCGCGTGTTCGACAAGAAGCACAAGCTGCTTGCCGAGTGGTACTTGCTGACCAATGTGCCCGCGTCGGTGGACGACGCGACCGTGGCGTTGTGGTACTACTGGCGATGGCAAATCGAGAGCTACTTCAAACTGATGAAATCGGCGGGCCTGCAACTCGAAGACTGGCAACAGACGACGGCGGAACGCATCCTCCGACGGCTGTTGATCACCGCGATGGCTTGCGTGACGGTGTGGCATCTTGCCGACGACCCGTCGCCGGAGGCGGCGGAGGCGCGCGCCCTGTTGGTCCGGCTGAGTGGCCGTCAGATGAAGCACAAATGTCCTTTCACCGTGCCCGCCTTGCTGGCCGGCCTTTGGGTATTGCTGGCAGTGCTCGATGCACTCGACCACTATAGCGTTGCCGACCTGCGCCGCGCCGCCGCCCTTTGCCTCTCAGCAGGATTTGTGTAGATACTAATGGGCTACGCCAGTGCGATGTTGGCGACACATGTTCCACTCCAACACTGGCAGAGCCAGTGGCACACAATCCCAAAATCAAGCTGTGACAAAGCACTAGGGTGAAAAAGGGAGAACGGATGAGAATCGCTTGTGCCGGGATTGATGGCGGCGGATTGCGCGGGGGAAGCCTGCGCGTCTGGGAAGCGGGCCGGGGAGGCGGATCGTGAAGGGGCCTGGCGCGGGGAGAGTTCGCCGGCGTCGCAGCGTGATCCCAGGTTTCGGGCTTACGCTGGGGTACACGGTATTCTACCTGAGCCTGATCGTGCTTATTCCGCTGTCGGCCTTGTTTGCCAAGACGGCGACGGAGTCGTGGGAGCACATCTGGGGGAGCGTGAGCGATGCGCGCGTGCTGGCGGCGTTTCGGCTGAGCCTGACGGCTTCGCTCGCCGCGGCGACGGTGAACGCGGTGTTTGGCCTGTGCACGGCGTGGATGCTGGTGCGCTATCGTTTTCCCGGAAAGCGCGTGGTGGACGCCTTGGTGGATCTGCCTTTTGCACTGCCCACCGCGGTGTCGGGGATTGCGTTGACGTCGATTTATGCGCCGACGGGTTGGATGGGGCGTTGGCTGGAACCGCTGGGGGTGAAGGGCGCTTTCTCGCCCTTGGGAGTGACGATCGCCCTGACGTTCATCGGCTTGCCGTTCGTGGTGCGGACGCTGCAGCCGGCGCTGGAGGATCTCGATCCGGAGGTGGAAGAGGCGGCGGTGAGTCTGGGAGCGAGGCGTTGGCAAACGTTTCGCTACGTGATCCTGCCGGCAATCCTGCCCGCGCTGTTGACGGGTTTTGCCTTGGCGTTTGCCCGAGCGCTGGGGGAGTACGGGTCGGTGATCTTCATTGCGGGGAACATGCCGATGAAGACGGAGATCGTTCCCCTGTTGATCACGATGAAGTTGGAGCAGTACGACTACACGGGGGCGGCGGGGATCGCGGCGGCGATGTTGATCTTGTCGTTTGTTCTCTTGTTGTTGGTAAACGGATTGCAGTGGTGGAGCGCGCGTCATCGCCGCGCGGGGAGTCCTTGATGCCGCTTGGGATTGTGGAACCGTTCGAGGCTTTCTGTACCGGGAAACCGGGATTGCGTTGGTCGCCCTCGTTGCCTAGGCAAAACAGGACTCGATAAGACGTGGCAGGAACCGGGAAATCGCGATGGCTGTCGAGCGGTTCGGTCCGCGGGAGCGGAGCGACGAGCGATCCGGCTTGGTTTGCCTGGCTGGTGAGCCTGGTTTCCTTGTCGTTTCTCGGGCTGTTCCTGGTCGTGCCCGTGGCGGCGGTGTTCTGGGAGGGGATGCGCAAGGGGTTGGGAGTTTATCTGGAGAGTTTGCGGAGCGCGGATGCGTTGGCGGCGATCCGGCTGACGCTCCTGGTGGCGGCGATCGCGGTGACGGTGAATACCGTATTCGGGCTGGCGGCTTCCTGGGCGATCGCCAAGTTCGAGTTTCGCGGCAAAAGCCTGTTGATCACGCTCATCGATTTGCCGTTTGCGGTTTCGCCGGTGATTTCGGGGTTGATCTACGTGCTCTTGTTCGGCCTGCAGGGCTGGTGCGGGCCGTGGCTGGCGAAGCACAACATCGAGATCGTGTTTGCCGTGCCGGGGATCGTGTTGGCAACCGTTTTCGTGACTTTTCCGTTTGTGGCGCGGGAGTTGATTCCCCTGATGCAGGAGCAGGGGACCGAGGAGGAGGAAGCGGCGCTGGTGCTGGGGGCGAGCGGCTGGCAGACCTTCTGGCGGGTGACGCTTCCGAACGTGAAGTGGGGGCTTTTGTACGGAGTGATCCTCTGCAACGCGCGGGCGATGGGAGAGTTCGGGGCGGTGTCGGTATTGTCGGGGCGACTGCGCGGCAAAACGACGACGATGCCGCTGCACGTGGAGATTCTCTACAACGAGTACAACTTTGTGGCAGCCTTCGCCGTGGCCTCGGTGTTGGCGGTGCTGGCGGTGGTGACGTTGGTGCTCAAGTCGCTGGTCGAGTGGCGGACGAAGCACGATGTGTCGGAGGGAGGGGATAGACCGTGAGCATTGAAGTTCGCAACGTCAGCAAGCGTTTCGGGCGGTTCTCGGCGCTGGCGAACGTATCGCTGGAGATTCCGGACGGCGAGCTCGTGGCCTTGCTGGGGCCTTCGGGATCGGGGAAGACGACGCTTCTGCGGATCATCGCCGGCCTGGAGTCGTTTGACGCGGGAGAGGACAGCGCGATCCTCTTTGACGGCCAGGACGTGGCGCGGGAAGCGGTGGGGCGGCGGCAGGTGGGTTTCGTGTTCCAGCACTATGCCTTGTTTCGCCACATGACGGTGATGGAGAACATCGCCTTCGGGTTGCGCGTGCGTCCGAAGAAGTTGCGCCCGCCGAAAGCGGAGATACTGCGGCGCGTGCGGGAGCTGCTCGAGTTGATCCAGCTCGACACGCTGGAGAATCGCTATCCATCGCAGCTTTCCGGGGGGCAGCGGCAGCACGTGGCGCTGTGCGCGGGCCTTGGCGATTCAGCCCAAGGTGCTCTTGCTCGACGAGCCGTTCGGCGCCCTGGATGCGAAGGTGCGGCAGGGGCTGCGGCGGTGGCTGCGGCGGCTTCACGACGAGATCCACGTGACCAGCGTCTTCGTGACGCACGATCAGGAAGAGGCCCTGGAAGTGGCCGATCGCGTGGTGGTGATGAACGAAGGGCGGATCGAGCAGGTGGGCACGCCCGACGACGTGTTTCACCGGCCGGCCAGCGCGTTCGTCATGGACTTTCTCGGAAACGTGAACTTGTTCCACGGGCGCGTGGAAGCCGGCAAGGCGGTGTTCGGCTCGCTGGTGATCGCTCCACCCGGAGGGCTGCAATTGGACGGCGAGACGGCGCGGCTCTTGATCCGGCCGCACGACCTGGAGATCCGCAGCGACGATCAGAGCGGTCCGGCGATCCGCGCGGGTGACGCGCGTGCAATCGGCCGGTCCGGTGGTGAAGATCGAGCTGCTGAGCGATACGGACCAGCCGGTGTACGTGGAGACTTCGCACGAGCGTTTCCGGCGGGAGCCGCGCGCGGTGGGCGACGTGGTGTTCGTCACGCCGCGGGACTCGCGGATGTTCGTCGAAGACTACTCGATCTGAGCCGCTGGGACGGCGGCACGTGGCAGAGATGTTTTTTCACCGCCAAGGCGTGAAGAGCGCGAAGAGAAAGCTTTTGCCATTTCACCGCGAAGGCGCGAAGATCGCCAAGAGGGAACTTTGCGGTCTTGGCGTCTTTGCGGTGGTTTGTTTCGAGAGCTTATTTGCCGTGTGGGTAACACAGATCAGGTTGTGTTACAGCCCCGGGGACGGCGGCACGTGGCAGAGGCGTTTTTTCACCGCCAAGGCGCGAAGAGCGCGAAGAGGAAGCTTCTGCCATTTCACCGCGAAGGCGCGAAGAGAGAGCTTTGCGGTCTTGGCGTCTTTGCGGTGGCCTGCTTCTACAGCCAGCGCGGACTAACTCAAAGCGGCGGCGGCGGGGCGGTCGTTTCGAGCCTCGGCGCGGCGCGGTGTCCAGCGACAGTGGATGGTGACGCTCCAGCGGCCGTCGGCGTCGGCGGTGACGAGCCAGTGCGGCTGGACGACGACCGATTGGTGGACCAGTTCGAAGCCGCCTTCGGACTGGCTGACGGTTTCGATCGGGAAGGTCCAGATGCCGCGTCGGCCGGGCGAGCTGCAGGCCGACGTCGATGCCGAGCCACTCGTCGACCAGGCCGAGGCCTTCGGCGTCGTCGAGATCGAGCTGCGTGCCGAGTTGGCCGAGGCGGTTGCCGTCGCGGTCGTGGAAGTAGCGATCGTCGGCGCCGGCGGGCAGGCCGGCGAAGTTGAACTCGACGCCGAAGTGCAGCGGCCGGTCCGGCGGCAGACCCTTCGAGCAGGTAGGCGATCTCCAGCGTGTGCTGCCCGCGCTCGAGCGTGACGCCCTTGGTGATCCGCACCGGCACGCCCGCGGCCATTGCCTTCGCGGATCAGCTGCACCTGGATGCGGTCGGGGTTGCGGCGGACGCTGGCTTCGTAGGCGCCGTCGAGCGAAGTCGCCGCGCTCGGCGGCCTCGCCGCGCGGCGACCGCGTCGAGCGTAGACGTCGTCGTCGTAGAAGTGATCGAGCAGGCTCTTGCGCGGGTAGCGTGTCGTACTGGAGCCGCTGGTCGAGGCCTTCCTGCTTGAAGACGACGCGGTCGTGGATGCTGGCGCAGTCGCCGTTGCCGCCTGCTGGCGCCGGCGAGGACCTTGCGGTGATAGGCCTCGGGGCGGCGCGTCAGCGTGGCCAGCAGGTTGTGGCAGATCGCGCGGACGTCGAGTTCGTACATCTGCCCGCCGCGGCCGGCGCCAGCAGCGCCGATCAGCCGGTCGTTGGCCAGCCGCACTTCCTGCCGGCCGTCGAAGTTGAAGTCGTCGGCCGTGGCCTCGACCCAGGGATCCCGGCGCGCCGGCGTCGCCTGGTCGAGCAGGTTGTCGGCGGCGATCAGGTGCTGGTAGACGGCGTTGCGCAGGTGCGGCAGGTAGATGCCGCCGAACGCGCCGTGCCAGTAGCTGCAGTTGCACTGGCCGCGGTAGAGCTCGGTCCGGGCCTCGCTCGATCAGTCTCGCCGGCCGAGCCCTTCCGTCGTCGCACCTGCGGCCAGCCGGCGGCTGACCCTCATCATCCGCGCGTACATCTCGTCGGCTTCGGGGTACTTCACCTTGAAGTTCCGCCAGAAGCCGCCGCGGACGAACCGCTTGAGCGCCGGCCAGCGGCGGATCGTGCTCCATCTCGTGGACCGACGTCGGTCGTATTCGATCTGCTGCGTCGGCCGGCAGGGCCCACTCGGTCATCTCGCGGTAGCTGCCGTCGGGCAGGTAGATCTTGCCCGAGCGGCGGCGACGTTGTCGACGCGCCTCGGCCAGCGTGGTGACGTGGATCCAGTCCCGGTTGGCCACGAGCGCGTCGAAGAACCGCTCGCAGCCAGCCGTTCGTCGTAGACGTGCTTCTTGGTGTCGGGCCAGGTGCCGAACTTCTCGCCGTCGTCGCCGAAGACGACCACCGCGTCGGGGTGCTGCTCGGCGATGCTGGCGCAGGTAGTCGATCGTCTCCTGCGGCTCGGCGAAGGGAATCATGTAGCGCAGCCGCTCGCTGCCGGGGAAGACCGACAGCAGCTGGCCGTCGTCTTCGGTGAGGTAGTAGCCGTGGAGCTGGTCTTCGGTCAGGCCGGCGTTCTTGAAGTGGAAGTCGTCGAGCACCGTGTACTCGATGCCGGCCGTCGACCAGGTCGCGGACGTAGCGATTGCTCCCAGACGCGCTCGGGCATCCACATGCCGCGGACCGTCGCCCCGAGGCGGTCTCTCGAGCCAGCGGGTATAGGCGCGGATCTGGCCGACGCGATCGCGCGACGGGATCATCGCCAGGATCGGCTCGATAGAACGGCGCCGCCGACGATCTCGATCCGGCCCTGGGCGACCAGGTCCGGCCAGGCGATCGACGTACTCCGGATGCTGCGCGTCGAGCCACTCCATCAGCGAGCCGCTGGTGTGCAGCGACGATCCGCAGCGTCGCGGTAGCGGCTCGAAGACGTCGAGGAACGGCAGGTAGCTGTCCTGGTACGCCTGCTCGAAGACGCCGTCGAAGTTGCCGATCGGCTGATGGTTGTGGAGAACGAGGGCGAATCGGATCTGCTTGGCCATCATGGTCTCGTACGGATGCTTCGCGGTGGGCTGCCTGGGAAGGCCGGAGGCAAGCGGAGCGGTGTCGCTATCGACGGATCAGTTGTCAGTTCCTATCGGCAACCGGCTACCGCCAGTCTTATCCAGTTCCCCTGGTACCGGAATATCTTGCGGTTCGAGGGCGTCGAATTCGACTTCGCGGAGGAAGGCGGCCGCGTCTTCGGGGGTGACGGGATTGATGTAGAAGCCGGTGCCCCACTCGAAACCCGCCGCCTTGCGTCAAGCTGGGGATAATCTCTATGTGCCAGTGATAGTGGCCCAGTTCCTGGGTGTCGAAGGGGGCGGTATGAATGATGTAGTTGTAGGCGGGCTTGTCCAGGGCGGTTTCGATCTTCGCGATCACTTGCTTCATCACGCCCGACAGCTCGTCGATGCCGTTCTTCTGGATGTTCTCGTAGTGGCTGGAATGGGCTTTGGGCAGGATCCAGGTTTCGAAGGGGAAGCGGCTGGCGAAGGGGGCAGAAGGCGACGAAGCCGGGCGTGTCGAGCACGATCCGCTTCTCGGCGGCCAGTTCCTGCTGGATCATGTCGCAGTAGATGCAGCGTCCGCGGTAGTTGAAGAACTCGAGCGAGCCGGTCATCTCCTCCCAGACGTTGATCGGAACGATGGGGGTGACGATCAATTGGCTGTGGCGTGTGCTCGAGGTTGGCGCCGGCGGCGGCGCCGACGTTCTTGAAGATCATGCCGTAGACCAGGCGGGGGTCTTTCTTGAGGTCCACCAGGCGGTCGCGGTAGACCCAGAGGACCTCGCGGAGTTGCTCGTCGGTGAGTTCGGAGGTGCTGAGAACGTGTTGGGGTGTTTCGATGATGACCTCGTGGGCGCCGACGCCGCGCATCATGTCGTAGATGCCTTCGCCGCGCTTGTTGAGGTCGCCCTCGATTTCGAGGGCGGGGAACTTGTTGGGCACGACGCGGACGCGCCAACCGCGGCGGTTGCGTTCGGTGCCGGGGTTGCGGTAGGCGATGATCTCGCCGGGCGTTTTGTCTTCGTTTCCCTCGCAGAAGGGGCAGAAGCCGACCCTGGAGGCGGACGGTGGAGGTATCGAAGTCGTGGGGGCGTCTGGCGCGGCTCTTGGCGATGATTACCCATCGACCGACGATCGGGTCTTTTCGCAGATCGGGCATAGGGATGGGCTCCTGAGGGCGGCGGCGGGGACCGATTTCACGCCTGCCACATGATGAGTTCGTAGTCGCTGGAGGGGACGGTGGTTTCGATGGCCCCTTCGGCGGGCACGCGTTCGACGGACGCGCCGTCCTGGAGTAGCTCGACGTAGAACTGGAGGCGGTCGTTGGTGGTGAGGGCGAGGCTGCGCAGGGGGACGGCGAGTTCGAGGATATGATCGGCGGCGGCTTCGATTCCCGCCTCGGCGACGCGGACGTCGTGGTGCAGCAGCTCGACGTTCGGGGCGCGGTCGGCGGGGCGGTGGACGTCGATCTGGAAGCCTTCGGGAAGGAAGAAGACGATGCGCACGAGGGAGACGTCGGCGAGGCGTTCGCGGATCGCGCCGCCGCGGGCGTCGAGCCGGATCACCAGCCGTTGGGGTTCGAAGCCGAAGAACAACTCGGCGATCAGGCCTTCGCGGGCCATGCTCATCGTGCCGCGCGATCCCTGGCAGAGGTGGCGGCCGGCATTGAGCCACTCGAAGTAGGTGCGTCGGCCGTCGACTTTGATGTTCAAGAGGCTCGTGGGGAGGGTGTGCAGTCCGTGGCGGAAGCCGTAGCTGATGGGGCGGGCGAGTTCGGCGGGGGGCTGCTGGCCGAGGCAGGTATAGACGTTTTGCAGGTGTTTGCGGAAGAGGCGGTCGAAGAGTCCCTTCTGGGCGCACTGGTGCGAATCGCCGAACCACCAGAACCAGTCGCTGCCTTCGGCGATGAAGAGTTCTTCCCAGGCGCGGCGGAGTTCGTCGGGGGTGTGGCGGGAGGAGTTTTCGACGAGGTAGCGGCGCGTCTGGTGCACGAGGTCCCAGGCGCGGTTGCACTCGGGGTGGCCGATCCAGATGCCGAAGTTGTGCTGGATCCAACTGCCGGGGAAGAGTTGTCCGAGCTTGTCGGAGGCGGGATGCGCGCGCGAGGTAGTCGGAGACGCGGACGGGCTTGATGTGGGGGTGTTCGGCGATGCGGCGGTAGAGGTTGCGGAGGAAGTCGACGCCGCTTTGGGGGTAATACTCCCAGCAATTCTCGCCGTCGAGGATGATGTTGACCATCGTGGGTCGGCGGCCGGCGTTGGAGGAGGTCGCGCGGCCAATGGCTTCGAGTTTGCCGATGAAGTCGTCGACGGCCTGGCGCGGCGTCGTAGCGCTGGTAATGGAAGCCGATCTGGTCGCTCATCGCGTGGTCGCGGAAGACGATTTGGAGCGATCGGCCGGCCTCTTCGACGCGCCAGGGGCGGTAGAGCATTTCGGGGTTGCGGAGGTAGCCGTTGGCGTCGCGCGAGACCCAGCCCTCGGTGGAGCAGGAGAGGATTTCCTCGTCGGTGGCGATCCACTGAATCCCGGCGTCGGCGAGGATGGGGACGAGGCTTTGGCAGACCGAGCCTTCGGAGGGCCACATGCCCCGTGGTTTCTGGCCGAAGGTCTTCTCGTGCAGTTCCACGGCGCGGCGGACGTGCTCGCGGAGGTCCTCGGGATAGCCTTCGAGGGACTCGGGGAGGACGACGTCGGGCATGGCGCGGCGGGCCAGGCGCTTGTCGGAGAGCAGGGGGAGAATCGGGTGGTAGTAGGGGGTCGTGGTGAGTTCGATCTGACCGCGTTCGAGGAGGTGGCGGTGGAGGGGGACGATTTCCGCCAGCAGCTCGCGTTGCTTGTCGAGGAACCAGAGCTTTTCTTTTTCGGTCCAGTGGCGTCCCTTGGCGCGGAACTCGGCCAGATCGGGGTGGTGCTCGAAGGCCAGGGGGTGGATCCAGGTGAGGTTGGACCAGACCTGCAGGTCGAGGAGATCGCGTTTGCTGAAGCGTTTGCGGGCCCGTTCGGGCGGATCGACGCCGACGCCGCGCTTCTGGTAGAGTTCCTGGTAGCGCGGATAGGGTCGGATATTGTGGTCGGGTTGGACCATGAAGAAGTTATCGAGCAGGAAGTGAAGATCCTGCTCGCCGAGGCTGTCGGCGGGGACGCGGGAGACGCGGAGGTGGGTATCTTCGTGGCCGCGCTCGGTGTAGGCGGCCAACTGCACGAGCAAGCTGGGGACGAGGTTGATCGTGGCGGAGATTTCCGGAGCGTCGCGCGAGCAGCGCGGCCATGCCCCAGTAGTCGCGGGTGCCGTGGAGGCGAACCCACGGCATGGGGTTTTCGCCCCCACAGTCGTCCGGGTAGTAGGGCTGGTGCTGGTGCCAGACAAAGGCCAGCGAGACGTCGTGCATGGCTCTCCTTGACGGCAAGCGGCCGGCCGGCGAACCGCGGCCGAGGGACTCCGTTCACGCGAAGCACACACGACGTGAAGCACTGCCCCCCGCTTGCGACTCCTTTTTTCTTTTTGGAACGCGGATTTCCCCGGGTCAACGGCCGAGGCCGGTTTGCCGCGCAGCGCGGCGGCGAGTTGGTAGAGTTCGGCGTAGTGTTGGGCGCTGCGGCGCCAGGACCAGTCCTGGCGCATGCCCACGGCTTGAATCTTGGACCATACGTCGGCTTGTCGATAGGCGTCGCAGGCGCGGCGGAGGGTTTCTCCGAGGGCTTGGGCGTTGTCTTCGCGGAAGCTGAAGCCGTTGGCGGTGCCGGCGGCGAGGGTTTCGGGGTGCGCGTCGGTGATCGTGTCCGCCAATCCGCCGGTTTCGCGGACCACCGGGACCGTGCCGTACTTGAGGCTGTACATCTGGTTCAGCCCGCACGGTTCGAAGCGGCTGGGCATCAGGAACAGGTCGGCCCCGGCCTCGATGTGGTGGGCGAGAACGTCGGAGAATTCCAGCCGGACGGCGACTTTGTCGGGATAGCGCCGGGCCAGGTCGGAGAAGATGCGGTGGTACTTCGGTTCGCCCTTGCCGAGGATTGCCCACTGCAGGTCGCGAGGATTGGATCCAGTCGGGAATCACCTCGGCGACGAGGTCGAAGCCCTTCTGGTCGTCGAGCCGTCCGATCATGCCGACCAGGGGAGAATCGGGGCGCGCGGCGAGGTCGAGTTCGCGCTGCAGGGCCGCCTTGCACTGCGGTTTGCCTTGGGCCACGGTCTGGGCGTCGAAGTGGGCTTCCAGGTGCCGGTCGGTGGCCGGGTTCCAAACGCTTTCGTCGATGCCGTTGAGGACTCCGGCGAGGACGTCGCGGTGGTTTTGCAGCACCCCTTCCAACCCGCGGCCGAACTGGGGAGTCTGGATCTCCTGGGCGTAGCGCGGGCTCACCGTGGTGATGGCGTCGGCGAACACGATGCCGGTCTTCAAGCAGGTTGAGCTTGCCGTAGTACTCCATCTGGTGCCAGTTGAAGTACTTCCAGTCCAGTCCGGTCAGGAGCATGTCCCAGTGCCAGAACGTGCCCTGATAGGCGATGTTGTGGATCGTCAGCAGGCTGGCGATGCTGCTCGTAGCGGGGCAGCGGCGGTATTCGATTTTCAGGTACGCGGGGACGAGCGCAAGTCTGCCAGTCGTTGACGTGGATGATGTCGACGTCGAGTTCCAGCAGACGGATCGCCTCGAGCACCGCGCGGGAAAAGAAGATGAATCGTTCGCAATTGTCGCTGTAGTCTTCGCCGTCGTGTCGATACAGCTCGTCGCGGTCGTAGTACTCATCTTGCTGGATGAGGTAGACCGGCACCTCGACGTCGCCGGCGGGGAGTCGGCTGCGGAGAAGCTGGCCGGTAACCGTCTTGCTTCCGATGGGGACGATGAAGCGGATGCCCATGGGCTCGATGGGCATGCCCGAGCAGCGCGCCTGCCGGTAGCAGGGGAGGATCAGGGCGGCGCGGTGTCCGAGGCGCACCAACTCGGTGGGCAGGGCGCCGCAGACGTCGGCCAATCCGCCCGTCTTTGCGAAGGGGACCGCCTCGCTTGTTGCCACCAGGATGTTCACGCTTGCCACTCCCACAAAGCGGTGGCGAGTCGTGCGGCGGCGGGCGATGCAATCATGGCACGAGGGCCGCGATGCAATACCGGGCCGGGGCACAACCCTCCCCTAAGCCTCCTCAGGTTAGCAAAATCGGCAGGGAGCCGATATTCGACTTTTGCGCTCCATCCTGCCTTCTACGCACATTCGATCTGCCACGCGTGATGCGACCGTTATTTTCGGCACGCGCGACCGGGCCGTCCGCGATGGATCCGGACTGCCTATCCTGCAATGCCGCCCCGAAAGTCTAGCTCACACCTCCGCATCGGCGATGGAACCGGGAGAGTAGGGGGCATGGGAAAAATAGCACGCGATGTGCGCAGAGGAAGAGTCTCCTGGGAAGGTGTATGGGAATAATACTGCGCGTTGACAACGGACCGGAGGGAGTCTGACAGATCGTCCGGTGAGGGGGAGGCCAACGGATGGATGCCGTCTGGCCCAGACGTACGGACCCGCGCGCATGCCCGATGCGTCAGGGCGAGCGCATAGCGGCCGGTGTGCTATGTGGGGGGGTGAAGTCCGAAATCGCGGATCGACAGCAGGCTGGAGAAGGGGTATCCACAGCGGCCGAAGGCTTCGGCCCCGCCCTCCATGCGGTCGATGATTCCGATCACGCGGACGATCGTGAGTCCGAACGCCTCGGCGCGCTGGATGGCGGCCAGCGAGGAACCGCCGGTGGTGACTACGTCTTCGACGATGGCCACCTGGTCGCCGGGGCGGACGGGGCCTTCGAGGAACTGGTTGGTGCCGTGTCCTTTGGCGTTTTTGCGGACCATGAATCCCCGCAGGGGAATGCCGCGCACGGCAGCCATGGTGATGACCGAGGCGGTGATCGGGTCGGCGCCGATGGCCATTCCGCCGACGGCCGCGGGGAGCGGGGCGGTGGCCAAGAGCAGGTCGAGAATTCCTTCGCCGACGAGCATGGCGCCCGGCGCGTCGAGCGTGACCTGCTTACAATCGAGGTAGTAAGTGGCTTTTTTGCCCGAGGCGAGCGTGAAATCGCCGAATTTCAGGGCTTTCTCGCGGATCAGGGCGACCAGGGCATCACGGTCGTACACGGGGGTACTCCGAGCGGAAACGGGGTGGAAGGGAGTTCTTCTCGACGGAACGACGCGGCGGCCGACCTCTCCGACGCTGAGGGTGGTCTCCCCACTGTTTTCCCCACGTATAGCACGGCGTCGCGGGTGCTGCAAAGGGGGAGCGCGCGGCGGACGGCCCGGACGACGCGCCAGCGCTGGACCGCGGCGTGCGTTTGCGACGCTTGGAGGGCGACCTTCGAGCCGATCTCAGAACCTTGGGAGGTGCTGCGATTTTTCGGCCGCAGAGGGCCGTTGTGCGGCCGTTCTGGAATAGGTGTGCGGCAGTTCCGGAATATCAGTCCTTACGCGCTGGACGATAACCCGGGATCCGGCCGAGGACTCGCTTTCGGCGGAGAGGATGTCGAAGAGGTCCTCGATATCGCGCTGGCCGAGGCAGATGGTGCCACGGTTGTCGGCGCGGCGGAGGCTCCGCGGATCGCTGGTGCCGTGGATGCCGATGTGCTCGGTGAGGCCGATCCAGTATTTGCCCAGGGGATTGCGGGGGTCGCCGGCGTCGATCATGCCGTCGGGGCCGTAGTAGGGGCGCTGCGTCGACTTTTCTCGGACGACGAATTGGCCTTCGAGGCTGGGCTGGTCGCGGCCGATGCCGATGGGGAAGCGGCCGGCGTAGAGTTCGCCGAGTGAGAACCAACTCGTAGCGGTCGAGGTAGACGACGACGTCGAAGGGGCCGCGGACGAGTTTGAGTTGGCGACCGGGTTGGAGGCGGTCGGGGTCGGAGAGGGAGACGCCGTTGATCTTGGCGAGGAGCTGCCAGGGGACGGCATAGCGCTGGGCGATTTGGCGGAGGGAATCGCCCGCTTGGACGACGTAGGGAGGTTCGAGCAAGTGCTCGCGGGAGTAGATGACGGTGCCGGCGAGTTGACCGAGGAGGCGGCCGAGCTGTTCGGATTCCTCGGGGGAAAGGCCGGGGCGTCCGTAGAGGCGGCTGAGTTGAAGGAGGACTTCGACGCAGGTCTGGGGACCGCCCTGTTCGAGGCGTTTTTGGACGTCGTCCATGGTCTCGCGGAAGCGTTCGCGCGCTCGTACCCGGCCTGCTGGACGGCGGAATCCTGGGCGGGGTCTGGGCGCGGAGCGGTTTGGGCCTGACGCCGAGCGTTGGGGAAATCGGCGGCGGCCACGTCCTCGGACGGAGTGCGGCGGGGGGAATCGGTGGCCAGCGGGCGATCGGGAGTTGTTGCGGCGCGCTGGGGTTCGCGGAGCTGCCGGCTCGGCAGACGAGGGAACGTGGGAGCGGACGACGGGGTTTCTGCACCGCGGCCGTCGGGGGAACCGTCTGCGATTCGGTCGGCGTCGCGCGCGTTGCGGCGAGCGAACGTGGAGGATTCGCCACGAGAGTCGCGAGCCTCCGAGCGGGGCGGGGAGGAGGGGGTGCGGCTCGTACCCTGGCGTCCCCAAGGGCTGTTCGACCCCGCGGTGCGGTCTGCCTCGGCGGGCGCGTCTTCGGGGTCGGAGGTCACGAGTTCGGTGAGCTGCTTCTTGGCGGCGGGGCCCAAGTTGTTGTGGATGGCCTGATAGACGGCGTAACCCACGACCATTAGAACCGTGACCACGACGGCGGTCTTGATTGAATCCATTTTCGTCCTCCCTGACGAAACGCCCTTCGCAACTGGATTGGGTCGAAAGGATGCGGGGGCGCGACGATCGGCGGCGGTTTCCCGGGGTGCCGAAACCGGCACGTCGGGCGGCGGCCCGAGGCGTGCGGGAATGGGTCCGGGAGCGGATTGTCGACGGTCGGACCGATCCAGTCCGCACTATGATAACGGAAGGGGGCGTTTTGGTGCTACGTCAATGTGCGGCAGCTCCCGGGGGGATTCGGGAGGTTCGCGTAAGGTGGGTTCGAGGGGGTGGCGCGTCGGCTGCCTTGCCTTGAGGGGGCAGCGCGGGGTATCCTTCCTTGGAGTCTCTTGGGCCGCCTTATTCGAGGCGGATCGATTCCTTCGCGAGCGAGTCATCGGTTGAGCGGACGTACGCTTTGGATTACGAGTCTGCTGTCGTTGGCCGGGGTGTTGGTCCTCGGCCAGGGTGCCTGCCGGTCGGCCGAGAAGATTCGCCGGACGCAGCCGCGGTGGCGCGGTTGATTGAGAAGCTGGGCGATGCGGATTTCGAGGTGCGGGAGCAGGCCCAGGAAGCGCTGGCGCGGCTGGGGTTTGCGGCTTTCGAGCCGCTCTCGGCCGCGGCCGAGAGCCGCGATCTGGAAGTGGCCAGCCGCGCGGTACCTGTTGCGGCTGATGCGGTCGAAGTGGTCGACGGACAAAGACTCGGCCAAGGTGAAGGAGTTGCTCGAGGGGTACGACTCGCAGAGCGGCGAGGTGGCGCGCAGCGGAATCCGGGAGCTGGCGAGCTTGCCGGACCTGAGCGGAGTTCCGGCATTGTGCCGGCTGATTCGCTTTGAGAAATCGCCGATGCTCTCGACCTATGTGGCGGCGGCGATGATCAATGCCGAGCCGGTGGACGCGACTTCGGCCGGCCGGTTAGGGCAGATGTTGCGGGAGAACCTGGCGGGTTGCCAGCGGCTAGGGGCGAAGTACCTCTTGGCGCACGTGCGGCTTCGGGAAGAGCCGAAGGGCGGACTGGCGGCGTGGGCGGCGCTGGTGGAGACGGAGCGGCAGGGATTGTCGCGCGTGCCCAAGGAAACCACGGCGGCTACGGTTGTCCCCTTGATGTATGCGCTGGCCGAAGCGCAGGCGCGGGCGGGGGATGCGGCCGGGGCGGAGAAGAACGCCGAGGAGGCGCGGGGGTTGGAGCCGACCCAAGAGAGCACGCGGCTGGACACGCGGCTGGAAGCGGCGGCAGCGCTGCGTCACCACGGGCGGATTGCCTGGGCGGAACAGGAGTATCGTCTGTTGGCGGCGTCGAAGCATCCGGTGGCCGTGTTCTACGCGCACCGGGCGTTGGCGGAGATGTTGCACGATCAGGGCAAGCATCTGGCGGCGGCCGAGAGCTGCGAGCAGGCGGTGAAGGCTTTGACCGAGAAGGATCTGGACTGGGGCGACTTGATCGATCACCCCAAGCAGCTTCGCGCGCGGATGTATTACTTCTACGCCTGCCATTACGAGGAGCAGGGGGATCAGCAGAAGCAGCAGCAGTATCTCGACCAGGCGCTGAAGGCGGACGTGGGAGAGCTGGACACGCTCATCGCCTACTACCGGTTGCCGAACCTGCCCGCGGAAACGCGGAAGAAGATCGTCACGCTCGTGCAGCGCCAGGCGGAACTGGTGCGGCGGCAGACGGTGGCCGATCCGGACAACGTGCGATGGTACAACGAGTATGCCTGGCTGGTGGGCAACACCGAGGGGGACCTGGAGCAGGCATGCGGTTCGCGGAGCGGTCGCTGGAGCTGAGCCCGAATGCCGCCTCGCTCTTGGACACGCTGGCGCACGTGCATTTTGCCCGCGGCGACTTGGAAAACGCGGTGCGCTGGCAGGCGAAGGCGGCGGAGTTGGAGCCGCATTCAGGCGTGATCCAGCGGGAGCTGAAGCGGTTCCGCGCGGCCTGCGTCGCAGCGCGGCGAGAAACGCTAAGGAGTCGACGATGAAGATGCTCGCCGTGAACGGCACGACGCTGGCAACCGTGGATCGAGGGCGGGGGCTGCCGGTGGTGCTCGTTCACGGGTTTCCCTTGGACAACACGATGTGGGAGTCGCAGATCGAGGCCCTGAGCGGGCGTTATCGGGTCATCGCGCCGGACCTTCGCGGCTTCGGGCGAAGCGGCGTGACCGAAGGCACCGTGAGCATGGAACAGTTTGCCGACGATCTGGCGTCGCTTCTGGATGCGCTGGGGGTGGGAGAGCCAGTGGTTCTGTGCGGGCTGTCGATGGGGGGTTACGTCGCCTGGAGTTCTGGCGGCGGCACGCGGCGCGTCTGCGCGGCTGGTGCTCTGCGACACCCGCGCCACGGCGGACAGTTTGGAGGCGGCGGCGGGGCGGCTGCAGACGGCCGACCGCGTGCTTGCCGAAGGGGCGGAGTTTCTCGCCGAGACGATGATCCCCAAGCTCTTGGCTCCGGCACGCGAAGACGCGGCCGGACATTGTGCGGGCGCTGCGAGCGGATGATCGTGGGCGGCCATCGGGAGGGAATCGCGGCGGCGTCGCGCGGGATGGCCGTAGCGCGCGACTTCACGGCAGAACTCGGGGCGGATGCGCTGCTCCGACGCTGGTGCTCGTGGGGGTGGAAGACTCGATTTCGCCGGCGGAGGAGATGCGGCGAATGGCGGAGGCGATTCCCGGGGCGAAGTTCGTGGCCATTGAAGGGGCCGGGCACATGGCGCCCCTGGAGCGTCCGCGCGAGGTGAGCCGCGGCCTTGGCGACTTTTCTGGCGGAGCTCAGGGAATCTGGAACAGCGACTGGCTCTTGACGATGGCGTAGTCGTCGGGGAAGGTGTGGAAGGCCTGGACGAGAAGGTTGCGGCTGCGGCGTTTCGACGTTGATGTAGCTGATGGCGCCCAGCGCCATGCGTCCGCTGGAATCGAAACGTTGGAACATGCCTTGCTTCTGGCCGTCGCGCGTGAGTTCTTCCTGGAAGGTCCAGAAGACTTCGGGATCGACCGGCTCGAGCTGGAAGCTGACCTGGTAGTGGATTCCGCCGCGGCATTCGACGCGGTCGCTGCGCTGTCCCTTCAGGCGGTAGGACATCAGGCGGCGGCGTTCGGGCAGCGGATGATGGGCGGAGGTGGTCACTTCGGTGAGCGTCAGTCCGCCGTGGCGCCACGTGACGACGTGGCCGGTGCTGGTGATGTCGATCTTGACCTCGTAGTCGCCGCGCTCGACCGTGCGCGTCGAGCAGACCTCGAACAATTCCGGATGCAGCGGGCCGTCCGTAGAGCTGGAACACCAGTTCCGCGACTTTCGGTCGAACGGTCAGCACGGCGTGATCCCTTCTTCGGTCTCGAGGGAAGCGTCAACGCGTCGATCGACGGAACAGGGGCATTATAAGCGTTGGCTGCGGGCGTACAAAGGGAGTTTTTGCGCGGCGGCGCACCGTGGCGAGAAAAGCGCAGAACTTGGGTCTTGACAAGACCGCGTGCGTTGATTCCGCACGGCGACTTCCGATGCTAGCAGCGCGGCTAGCAGAGCTTGACGAGAATGTCGTAGCCCGCATGCGCGCCGACGGCGATTCCGAAGCCGCGGAAGACGAACAGCACGCTGAAGAAGATGCCGGCGAGGAAGCGGAAGACGGCGCCGAACCAGAACGCGCGATCGAGCCAGACGACGGCTTCGCCGTGGGGTCCGACGTAGTGCGCGATGGAGAAGGTCAGACTGGTGATGAGCACCGCGGCGGCGCAGGCCTGCGCATGTTCGGCGCCGAGTCGCCGCGCGAACCAGAGGATCGCCGAGAGGAGCACGAGTCGGAAGAGAAACTCTTCATACACTCCTGCCCGAGAAATCCCACAATCCCGGCGAGCCCGTTGCCGGAGCCGGCGGCGGCCGGGAGCGCGGGGGGCGGACCATGGATCTCCAGAGGACGACTTCCATCTGCAGGATGCGCGGAGGACGACGGCCAGCGCGGCGGATTCGAGGACCATGCCGCCGAGCACGCCGCGAGGAATGCGCCAGGGCCGGTGCGTCGTATGGTGCCAGGCCAGAAGGATCGAGACGGTGAGGACCGGGAGGAGGAAGTACTGGCCGAAGTCCAGCGCGTCCAAAAGGGCGCGGAGCCAGACGTCGGCGCCGTTGCGGACGGCACGGGGGCCGAGGACGAGCACGCCGACCTCGTAGATCGCCAGCACGGGGGCGATGAAGACCAGGCTTGCCAGCGGCTGGCGGGACTCGGTCCAGTAGTCGGACGGCGCCGCGGGGGCAGCTTCAGCGGGGGAGGGGAGTCGGGACATAGGCAACCAGCGCCTGCGGACCCCGGAGACTTTGGGGCCCTTGCTGTCTTCGGCGCGTGCGGGGGCGGGGCTTGAGGTTCGTCGCGCCAATTGGCCCAGGCGGCAAATCCGTTAAGATGACAAAAAGAGGAGATTATGGATGCCGGCGCCGTCCGGGTTCGTGATTCACCCCGGGTCGTGAACCGAAACGGCTCACGATCCGCAGTTCCCCTCCCGCACGGCGCGAATGAGCAATGCGAGCCTCAGTCAATTGCCATCGATGAACACCACGCTCCAGGAAGTGTATGACCGGTTGCTTTCGGCCTACGGGCCGCAGCGGTGGTGGCCTGCCCAGTCGGCCTTCGAGGTGATGATCGGCGCGGTGTTGGTGCAGAACACCTCGTGGAACAACGTCACGCGGGCGATCGACAATCTCCGCCGCGCGGACCTGTTGGAGGCAAAGGCACTGGACCGAGTGTCGCAGGAAGAGCTCGAGGCATTGATCCAACCGGCGGGTTACTACCGGATCAAGGCGCGGCGGCTGCGCAACTTGCTCGATTTCCTCGTCGAGCGCTACGACGGCTCCTTGGAGGCCATGTGCGCAGAGGGACCTTTCGTCGTTGCGCGAGGAGTTGCTGGGAGTCAGCGGCATCGGACCGGAGACCGCCGACTCGATCCTGCTCTACGCGCTGGGACTGCCGACGTTCGTGGTCGACACGTACACGCATCGGGTGGCGGCTCGCCACGGATGGATCGGATTCGATGCCGGCTACTACGAACTCAAGGAGTATTTCGAGAGCGGGCTGCCGGTGGACGCCGCGTTGTACAACGAGCTGCACGCGCTGATGGTGCAGGTGGGCAAGGACCATTGCCGCAAGCGCAGCCCGCTTTGCCAAGGGTGCCCGCTGGCCGACCTGCTCCCGCCGGGCGGGGCGCGGGAACCGGAATCGTTTTGAGGGGTTGACGGGAAGCGCGGACCGCCGAGCGGGCACCGCGCTGTGGATACGGAGGATCAAGCAGCGATGTCTCTTTTCGACGCCAGTGAAGACGCCAACCGCCAGCAGGCCCAGCCGCTGGCGGCGCGCATGCGGCCGCGCGTCGCTCGACGAGTTCGTCGGCCAGGAGCACTTCCTGGGCGAAGGGGAAGCTGCTGCGGCGGCTGCTCCAAGGCCGATCGGCTGGGATCGGTGATCTTCTACGGCCCGCCGGGGAGCGGCAAGACGACGCTGGCCCGGCTCCTGGCCACCGAGACGCCGCAGCACGTTCCGGCAATTGAGCGCGGTGACGGGCACGGTCAAGGAACTGCGCGAGGTGCTGGGCGAGGCCCGCGACCGACTCTCCGACGGGCGGACGGAAGACGCTCTTGTTTCGTCGACGAGATCCACCGCTTCAACAAGGCGCAGCAGGACGTGCTGCTGCCGGACGTCGAGGACGGGATCGTGACCCTGGTGGGGGCGACGACGGAGAACCCGTTCTTCACGATCAACAGCGCGCTGGTCAGTCGCAGCCGGATCTTCCAGTTCCAGCCGCTGGCGGCCGAAGAGATCAAGGAGCTGGTGCGGCGGGCGCTGGCCGATCCGCGAGCGCGGGCTGGGGCGGATACGAGGTCCGCATGCACGAGGACGCCCTGCGATTTCCTGGCCGAAACCAGCGACGGCGATGCCCGGCGCGCCCTGTCGGCGCTGGAGATCGGCGTGCTCTCCTGCACGTCCGCCGGTCGAGTTCACGCGGCAGCTTGGCCGAGGAGTCGGTGCAGCGCAAGGCGGTGCAGTACGACCGCGCGGGCGACGCCCACTACGACTCGATCAGCGCGCTGATCAAGAGCATCCGCGGCAGCGACCCCGACGCCGCGCTCTACTGGCTGGCGCGAATGCTGGAAGGGGGCGAGGACGTGCGGTTCCTGGCGCGGCGGCTGGTGATCCTGGCCAGCGAGGACGTGGGCAACGCCGATCCGGCGGCGCTGCCGCTGGCCGTGGCGACGGCGCAGGCGTGCGAGTTGGTCGGCCTGCCGGAGTGCCAGTTGAACCTGGCCCAGGCGGTGATCTATCTGGCCTGCGCCCCGAAGTCGAACTCGGCCACCGTGGCGATCGGCGAGGCCCGGCGCGACGTGCCGCGAAGGCCGTCTGTTGCCCGTGCCGGTGCACCTGCGCGGCTCGCAGCTATGCGGGGGCGAAGCGGCTGGGGCACGGCAAGGGCTACCAATACGCGCACGACGAAGCCGACGCGGTCGCCGCGCAGGATTATCTGGGGGTCGAGCGCGAGTATTACCGGCCGACGGACCGCGGCTTCGAGGCGGAGCTGGCGAAGCGGCTGGAGGCGATTCGCGCGGCTCAGGGAGGGAAAGCGGACTGAGGGTGGGGGGGATCACCGGTAGTCTTTGTCTTCACGACGGTTAGGCCGAAGGAAACGATCCGATCTTCGCGGCTGCTTGCCGCCCCTTGGGTCCGCCACGACCTCGTCGCGGCGAGAACCGCGACATTCGTATGCGCGAACGGTTGCCGCGGCAGCATCCTTTTTCGGTGTGGGCTGATTGTGTCCCCCATTTGTGCGCGGATAGAATGCCACACAGAGAAGGGGTGTCAGCGAGATTTCCGTGGAGTGTTTTCAATCCGCTTTCCAGGGTGGATTGCTGAGGAGGCTCGGCGGCCGCGGGACACCCAAGGCGGTTGTGTTGGGGTCCCTATTCCCCGAACGCAGTCTTCGTGTGAGGACAAGGAGAGCAGAGATGGCCAGATGTGTGGCAAGTTGGTTGGTGATGGCGTTGGTCGGCCTGAGCACGGCCGCCGCGCAGCAGCCGGATCGCGAGTATCGAGGGCCGGCGGATCGAGGCGCGGCAGATCGAGGACCGGCGGGTCGGCCGCCCATGCGCAGCCGTGTCGGCGCGGCCGCCGAGCCGTCGCGGCCGTCGCAGCCGGCGGAGCCGGGCAGCGCGGCCCCTTCGGCGGGACGACCGCGTGCGGCAGCGCTGCAAGTCGAGCCGCTGCCGGTCGTGCCGAGTAAGCTGGGTGCGGGGCAGCACCAGCGCGTGGTCGTGCGTCTGTCGAATGCTCCGGCATCGGATCTCGGCGGCGACGCTTCACCAGCTTCTGTCGTCCGAGGGAAGGCTTTCGCCGGGGAAGGGCGGGCCCTCGATCGTGATCGTGCCCGAGCCGATCACCAACAGCCTGGTGCTCGGTGGTCCCTCGGAGGCGATTGCCGAGGTTCGCAAGCTGGTGGCCGAGCTGGATCGGGCCAAACCGATGGTTCGCGTGGAAGTGGTGCTGATCGAGGCGCCGGCCGGTGAGCTGAAGGGCGCCGCCGCGGGCCGGGCCGGGCCGGATGCTCCGCCGGACGCGGGCAGCGTGGTGGTGCGCGGAACTCTTGGTCTTGGACCAGCAGCCGGGCCAATTCCAGTTCGGCTTGCAGCAAGCGACGATCACGGGAACGGCGCAGACTGCCTTTGGCCAAACGAACAGCATTCAGTACCAGAACGTGGGAACGATCGTCAAACTGACGCCGCGTGTGGGGCCGGACGACGCGGTGACTTTGGAGATCGAGGTGAATCACTCGCATTTGGGTCGTAGCGAGGAGGGTACGCCGATTGCCGTGAGCAAGGAAGGGGAGACGATACGCACGCCGGTGATTGCGTCGATCTCGACTCAAACCCGGCTGCGCGTGCCCGACGGCCAGACGGTGGTCGTAAGCGGCCAGACGCCGCAATCGCCGCCGAGCAAGCAGATGGTGATGCGGATCACGCCCCACGTCGTGCGGTTGTCGCCCCAGAGATGAGAAGGAGAATGCCCGTGTCGAGAAACTTATTGCCGGTGATGTTCGTGCTTGGCATGGCGGCATGCTTGTTGGCGCAGGAGGCGAGCGAGTCGGCCCCAGCTCGGCCGAAAGGGACGGGAGACACGCCGAAACGCGTCGTGGTGCAACTGAAGGGCATTGCGGCGACGGACGCCGCTGCCGCACTGGGGAATCTGCTCCGCGCCGAAGGCCAGGGATCGCCCGGCGCGGCAGCCCCTGGCCGCAGCGTCGTGCTTGTGCCGGAGATGTCGAGCAACAGCCTGGTGATCAGCGGATCGCCGGAGGCGGTGGAGGAGGTGCGGCAACTGGCCGACCAACTGGACCGTCCGGCGGCGATGGTGCAGTTGGAGGTGGTTCTGGAGCAGTCGGCGGCCGCAGCGTGGTGCGCGGACGCCGCGCGAAGGTCAAAACGGCCACGGAAAAGCCGCCACGCGCGGCCAAGCCTGCCGGAGCCGAGGTTCTCAGCCTGCGCGATGATTACGACGTTGAGCGGTCAGCGAGCCTCGCTTCAGATTGGGCGGAGCGAGGGGACGATCGCGGGGGTGAGCATGACGCGAGGAGGCATGGTCAATCAAGTCCGCTACGAGTCGCTGGGGACCAAGATCGACATCACGCCCGCGGTGAGCCCCGAGGGGATGGTCACGCTGGAGATTGAGGTGAACGACACGCGCTCGGGACCGCCCGAGGCGGGAGCCGTGATCGCCGAGTCCAAGGAAGGCAAACCGCCCGTGCGAACGCCGAACAAGGAGACCTACACCGCGCGGTCGACAATCCAGGTGCCAAGCGGCGAGACGGCGGTGCTGGCCGGGATGGCCGTGCAACCGAAGTCGGACTCCGACCGCATCATCCGAGTGACGCCGCGCGTGCTGCAAATGGATGGACGGCCGCCGGCCAGGTAGGGCTGGCGCTGGCGGCAAACTCGGGCGGCGAGGCGGCCGGAGATGAGGCAGGGCGAGCGGGCAGCCACGGCTGTGCGTGTGCCGCCGGGGGAGGGGTTCCGGCTGAGCGAGGGGGACATGGGGCGGTCGTGCTCCCCTTTCCTGCATCGACCTCCCCTGCCGTTTCGTTTGCCTGTGTATTTCCCTGCGCGGTGGCGTGCGGTAGAGTGGGGCCACGGGCTGCGAAGAGACGCAAGCGATTCAGAGGGTGACTGTTGGAGTCCGCACTGTAAATGGTTGGCTAGGGGCCGGGCCGGGAAGCCTTGTTTTCCGGCCTCCCGCCGGTCGGCCTGGTGCATGGGTGCGTTGGCTACACAGGGCTCAATCTAGCGAAGGAGCAAACGATGTCGGCTCGCAGCGCAGGGTGGATCGGTGCTCTCGTGTCGGTGTATCTGCTCGGGAGTGCCGGGAGGCGCCGGGGCCGGATCGGCGCCGGGTTTGTTGGATTGGGTAGGAACGATGCGCGGAGTGTGCGTGTTGGTGGGGGACCAGGAGTGCCAGCGAGCGATCGAGTTGCGCGACAGAGCGAGTTGGCGTTGCTGGTGTGCCTGGCCAAGGACTCTGAGGTGGCGGCGGCCTGCAAGGCGGCCGACGCGGAGCGACTGTTCGGCACGCGGATCTTCGTGGCCAAGCAGGCGCCGGGGAAGATCGGCCTGGCCGACAATCTGGCCGACGCGGTGGTGGTTGGCCGACGGGACGCAAGTCCCCAAAGAAGAGGTGTTCCGCGTGCTGCGGCCGGGCGGGCAAGGCGCGAAGCGGGCGCGAGACCTGGGTCAAGCCGGCCCCGGAAGGGGTCGACGACTGGACGCACCACTACCACAGCCCGGACAACAATCCGCAGTCGCGCGATCGCGTGGCCCGAGCCCCCTACCTGACGCAGTTCATCGCCGAGCCGCGCTACGCCCCGGCGCCGCAGTGCGTGGTCTCGTCGGCGGGCGGGTGTTCATGGCCTTCGGCCACGTCGCCTGGCACGAGCGCGAAGAGCCGATGCTCAACACGCTTCTGGCCGTCAACGGCTACAACGGCACGATGCTCTGGAAGCGGCCGCTGACGCCGGGGATCATGGTCGACCGCAGCACGATGGTCGCCACGCCGGAGACCCTCTACCTGGCCGACGAGAAGTCGTGCAAGGTGCTCGACGCGGCCACCGGCGGCGGTGATCGACGAGATCGTGCCGCCGGCCGAGGCCGCCGACGGCACGTTCTGGAAGTGGATGGCCCTGGACGGCGGCGTGCTCTACGCCCTGGTCGGCCAGGAGGAGCCGCTGGACCCGGACGCCAAGTGGGGAAGCACGCACCACGGCTGGCCGTGGGACGGGATCTCCAAGGGCTACAACGCCGACGAATACCGCTGGGGCTTCGCCAAGACGCTCCTGGCCATCGACCCGAAGACGCAAGAAGGTCCTCTGGAGCCACCAGGAAGACCCCGCCATCGACAGCCGGTCGCTCGCGCTTCACGGCGGGCGGCTCTACTTCGGCTCACTTCGGCCACTACCTCGCCTGCCTGGAGGCAAAGACCGGCAAGCCGATCTGGCGGAGGACGGCCGAGAAGGACCCCGAGGTGTTCCAGGCGATCGGGCCCTATCGGCCGGGCCACGGCTACATCGGCGGCTGGAAGAGCACGGTGTATCTGAAGGCTACGGACAAGGCGCTGTACTTCGTCGGCCCGCAGGTCGAGTGGCTCACGGCCCTTTCGGCCGACGACGGCCGCGTGCTCTGGAAGCACCCGGCCAAGGACCTGCACATCGTGGTCCGCGACGACGGCCTGTACACGATCGGCCCGCAGAACTCGAAGGACGCGACCAAGAAGCTCGATCCGCTGACCGGCAAGGTGCTGGCCGAGTACACGACATCGCGCCGGGCATGCACGCGGTCGACCGGCAGCGCCGACGGCATCTTCTTCCGCGCGCACGAGGGCTCGGGCCGGTTCGACGTGGCCGGACGGGCAGACGCAGTGGATCTCGGCCATGCGGCCCTCGTGCCACGTGGGCGTGGTCGTCGCCAACGGCCAGCTCTACTGGCTCCCCTGGGCCTGCGACTGCAACCTGCAGATGTTCGGCGTGATTTCGCTGGGGCCGGCGCGGGGATTTCGACTTCGCGACCAGAGGCCACGAAGCGACGAGCGGCTGGAGAAGGGCGGCCGATCGGCGGCGGGCGCGGCAGTTCAGGCAGTCGCCCGGCGACTGGCCCACCTACCGCGGCGACAACGCCGACGGCGGGCGGTTCCGAGCGCCGACTGCCCCGAACAAGTGCGCACTGGCGTGGAAGGCATCCGCCGCGAAGGCCGAGTCGAGCCGACCGCGCCGGTGGCTGCCGGCGGGTTGGTCTTCGTCGCCGGGCACGACGGCATCGTCCGCGCGCTGGACGCCGCCAGCGGCCAAGTGCGGTGGACGGCCTACACCGGCGGCGCCGTGCGCTATCCGCCGACGATCGCCGAAGGGCCGGGCCTGGTCGGGCTCGGCCGACGGCTGGGCCTACGCCTTCGAGGCGGCCACGGGACGGCTGCTCTGGCGGTTCCGCGCGGCGCCGGCCGAGCGGCGGATCCCGGTCTACGGCGCGCTGGCCTCCACCTGGCCGGTCGCCAGCGGCGTGCTGGTCGAGGACGGCGTGGCCTACTTCGCCGCCGGCATGATCGATTTCGACGGCACGCACGTCTACGCCCTGGATGCGGCCACCGGCACGATCCGCTGGCAGAACAACACCTCCGGCCACCTCGACGCGCGTCGCCGCCGCGGCGTGACCTGCCAGGGCGAGATGCTGCTTGCACGAGGGGAAGCTCTACCTGGCCGGCGGCAACACGGTTTCGCCGGCGGTCTTCGACGCGACAGACGGGCGAGTGCCTCAACAGCGCCGCCGACGGGCAACGGCTCGACGGCCCCGCGCGGCCGCGAGCTGCGGCTGGTCAAGGGCAGCGTGCAGGTGTCCGGCCAGCCGCTCTACTCGCGCACGGAAACGCCGGTCTACGACCGCGCGGTGGAGTGGAGCGACGTGGCGGTTTCGATGGCCAACGGGCAGCTTGCCCTGGGGCCTCGCCGGCAGTCGGCCGGGGGCGGATGGGAGCTGGCGGCGCGCGACGCCGGCGGCAAGACCCTTTGGAGCGAGGAGCTTCCGGACGAGCCCGTCCGATGGGGCGTTGCAGTTGACGCCGAGCGAATGCTGGTGGTGCTGCGTCGCGGAGACATTCTTTGCTTTAAGCCCACGACTTCGGGAAAGGATCGACAACCATGAGGTACATCGGGAGTCTGGCTGCTTTCGCCGTCTTGCTGTTGCCCGGCGCGCTGGCCGGGGCCGAGGCCGACGGCTGGGTGCGGTTGTTTGACGGGGCGAGCCTGGCCGGGTGGAAGGCGAGCGAGCATGCCGACTCGTTCCGGGTGCGCGAAGGGGCGATCGTGTGCTCGGGGCCGCGCCCACCTGTTTTACGTGGGCGATGCGGGCGCTGCGCGGTTCAAGAACTTCGAGTTCAAGGCGCGAGTGAAGACCGAGCCCGGGGCCAACTCGGGGATCTACTTCCACACCCAGTACCAGGCGAGCGGTTTTCCCAATCGCGGCCACGAAGTGCAGATCAACAACACGCACGACGGCGCGGCGGGCTACCACGAGTTCAAGAAGACCGGAAGTCTTTACGGCGTGCGGAATCTCTACAAGAGCCTGGTGCGCGACGGAGAGTGGTTCACCCTGGAGTTCTCGGTCGTGGGGCGGCGCGTGCGGATTGCGGTGAACGGCGTGCTGGTGGTCGATCATCGGGAGCGCGGCGGGAGCGTCGAAGGCCAGCGGCAGCGAATGCTTTCCGAAGGGACCTTTGCGCTGCAATGCCACGATAAGGGGAGCACGGTCGAGTTCAAGGATCTCTGGGTGCGGCCGATCGGGGAGGAAGCGGTAGCCGCGGCGGAAGCGGCGGCGCCGGTCGAATCCGCGGGCAAGCGGGAGGCCCAGATTGCCCGGCTTTTGCGGGACAACTTTCCGCTGGTCGACTTTCATGCCCATCTCAAGGGCGGGCTGACGCTGGACGACGTGTTGGCGCGGTCGCGGGCGACGGGCATTCAGTATGGAATCGCGCCGAATTGCGGCCTGGGGTTCCCGATCACGGATGACGCGGGGATCGATCGCTTCGTGGACGGCATGCGGGGACAGCCGGTTTTCCTGGGGATGCAGGCCGAAGGGCGGGAATGGGTGAAGCTTTTCTCGCCGCGGGCGATCGCCCGGTTCGATTATGTGTTTACCGACGCCATGACCTTTACGGACCAGCGGGGCAAACGCGTGCGGCTGTGGATCAAGGAAGAAGTGCAGATCGACGATCCGGAGGCGTTCATGGAGATGTACGTGGACCGGATTGTGAAAGTGCTTCGGGACGAGCCGATCGATCTCTACGTGAATCCGACGTTCTTGCCGGATCGCATCGCGGGCCAGTACGAGAAGCTGTGGACTCCCGCGCGGATGCAGAAGGTGATCGACGCGGCGGTCCGGAACGGAGTGGCCATCGAGATCAACGCGCGGTATCGGCTGCCGAGCGAGGCCTTCGTGCGGCGCGCGAAAGGGGCGGGAGTGAAGTTCTCCTTGGGCACGAACAACGGAGGGAAGGACGACCTGGGGACGCCCGACTACGGTTTGGACATGATCGAGGCGTGCGGGTTGACGTGGAAGGACATGTTCATGCCGGGGTACACGCCGCCGTCACGCGGGCGGCAGGCGCAGCGATGCGGCGCCTGAAGTCGGCCCCGCGGTACGCGGTCCGCCCAGGGGCGCGTGAACCCACGTAGCGCGCGCTATTCGTTTGCCCGAAGTCTTTGGGGCATCAGGGGGATGCTCTGCCTTGTGAGTTGCGGCCGCGAAAGCTATACTTACTAGTTTGGCGGTAGTCTGCGAGCCGCTTTCTGGAGGTGACGGACGTCTTCGGTCACCGGCCGTAGCGCGCGGTGGGCGGTAGCGCGGCACATCGGGCAGGGAGCCCTAGCGCGGCAGGATCTTCCTCGAGGGCAAAAGGGCGGGGTGATGCTCCAGCAAATGGAACTGGCCAACGGCAAGGTCACGCGCAACGGCGGACCACCGGGCAACGTGTACGTCTACGTCAACCCCGACGAGCAGGAGCGGCAAGTACCTGGTCGAGACGCTCAAGCTCGACGAGCACACGCTGGCCTCGGCGCTGGACCCCGACGAGCTGGCCCGGCTGGAGTTCGAGCCCGAGCACGTGGCCATCATCTTCAAGCGGCCGCGGAACTACTCCAGCGAGGACAAGTTCGTGTTCAAGGTCGCCTCGACGGGGCTGTTCCTCTTCGCCGACAAGCTGATCATCGTGCTCTCGCGAGGACGTGCCGCTGTTCGAGGGCAAGCAGTTCGCCAAGGTCTCGTCGCTCCAGGACCTGATGCTGAAGATGATCTACAGCTCGATCTTCCACTTCGTCGAGCACCTGAAGGTCATCAACGCGGTCTCCGACTCGCTCGAGGAGCAGATCAACACCTCGATGCAGAACAAGTACCTGCTGAACCTGTTCAGCCTGGAGAAGAGCCTGGTCTACTACCTCAACGCGCATCAACTCCAACGCCAAGCTGATCGAGCGGCTGAAGCACAGCGCGGCCAAGATCGGCTTCACGCCGGAGAACCTGGAGTTCATCGACGACATGATCATCGAGAACAGCCAGTGCTACGAGCAGGCCGAGATCTACTCGAACATTCTGGCCAGCATGATGGACGCCCGGGTGTCGATCGTCAGCAACAACCTGAACTGGCTGATGAAGACGCTGACGATCATCACGATCGCCATCATGCTGCCCACGCTGGTGGTGAGCATCTTCTCGATGAACGTGGAGTTCCCGGGCGAGGAACCATCCCTGCATGTTCTGGATCATCGTGGGCCTGGCGTTGGCTCTCGGTCGGTCTTCGTGCGTCTGGTCTGGTGGTGGAAGAAATGGTAGACTGCCCCGCGCGGGGCGGCGGGATGGGTACGATGGGTACGATGTTCGGTAAATCCGCAACGCGAACCGTGGAAGTTCTGAACCGGGCGGGGATTCATGCTCGGCCCAGCCTGGCGATCGTAAAGACCGTGGGCCAGTTCCAGTCGAAGGTGACCATTCGCCGGGACGGCGAAGTGGTGGACGCGGGGGACATCCTCCAGATCATGGCGATGGCCGCGACCCAGGGGACCGAGCTGGAGCTTACGGCCTGCGGGCCGGACGCCGAAGAAGTGCTCGATGCCCTGGGCAATCTGTTTGCCACCTGTTTCGGCCTGCCGCAGGACTAATGCCCGCCGAGGGTCTTCGGATCATTGAGGGTCTTCGGATCGTTGAGAAGACCTTCGGGGCACCCCGCGGGATTCGACAAGAGCACGTGCGCCCAGGGCGCGCCACGGTTTCGCCAGAAGGAATGCGGCGACGGGAAGTCTCTAGGAAGCGCGCTGCGCACTGGGACACCGTGGAATCGCACCGGGGATGGTGCATTCCCAACATCGTCTGACGCGCGCGAGGCTTAGCCGGAGCACGGCGCCTGGCGGTCGATTTGGAATTGGCAGAGCGTTTCGCCGTGCGCTCGGATTGGCTGAGCTTTTGCACGGCCTCGCGTTTGCCATCTCGCGAACGGCGACCAGGGCGGCCATTTGGACGCGGCGGGGACGGGCTTTGCCCTGTTCCCAGTGGTAGATGGTCAGGGGCGATACCCCGACGAGCTTGCCGTACTCGGCGGCGGAAAGGCCCAGGCGTTTTCGCTGCGCGGGACGGAGCGTGCGGAAAATCTGATCTTCCGGTCGGATTCTTCGTGCGTGATGGGCCCACCGAGCTGTTTGCGTTCGCGCGCCTTAAGCCGCGCGAATTCTCTCTCCTGAGCGGCAACTCGCCGCTTGAGCTGTGCGATTTCCCTGCGGTAATGGCCCACCGCTTGCTTCATCTTGCCGGTTGCCGCGGATCTCCTTCCTTGCGAGTCTGCCGATGGTGGCACGAAGCGCCGCAGCCAGGTTTGCCATACATTGCGCCCTCGAGCGTTGGGGTGAAAATGGGAGGCACCGGGCTATTATATGGAGGGAATCCAGAAGAAAAGGCGCGAAGGCTATGGAAATTCTGGCTGAAGCCGCGCCCTGGCAGCGATGCCGCCCCCGCACACCCCCGGGATTTGGCTGCGGGCAAGCAGCGGAAAGCGAGCAGGCGAGAGCCTTTCCGGTCCTGCGCCGCGCGTGCGTGCGACCGCAAGGGGACCGGCACATTCTTCGGCCTTCGCGCCCTTGCGGGGGAGAGAACGAAATAGGCCGAACCATGAGCCCGTCCCCGATTGGCCTGTGAACGGGTACCATCGAACCCATGCGAAACGTGGGGTAAGCGTTCACGGCCCGGGAAGCGAAGGGGACGGGTCCATGTTTTCGGTTAGGCGGCTGTTGTGATGACAGAGCCTTGCGGCCGAAAAATGGACCAGTCCCGGCTGGAGGCTCGAGGATCGATCGCTTGGGGCTTTCGGCACGGACGAAGCGCAGGGGCGGCGGAGCGACGACGGACGGCCGTGGAGCGCCGCGGCGCGCTTGCCGGCGGGTTGTCGGGGCGATATCTTTTGGGGGCCGGCCGGGGCGCGGTCGGCCGGCCTGGTGTGCGGCGGAGCGGAGAAAACAAGGAGACACTATGGAGGGCGGCGACGACCTTCAGAACCAGTCCCAGGACCCTCGTCGGTCCGGCGATTCCTCGGCTGGGAAAGACTACGTTCGTGATTCTGGGGTAGGCGATCAGTCCGAATTGACAGAACTGCTGCGCCGGCAGGAAGATCGAGGCGATCAAGCTCTATCGCGAGCAGACCGGGTTGGGGTTGAAGGAGGCCAAGGAGGCGGTCGAGCGTCTGGCCCAAGAGCAGAAGATCGTCCTGCCCGGCGGGACGGGATGCCTTCGGCCCCTCGTCTTCCTGGCGGCGACGGCGGGAGCGGCGATCGCCTGGGGCGCACGTTGGTAGCGTTTCTCGATTCTCGGGCAGCAAGAGAGCCAAGGGGCGATTGTCGGAAAGGCGATGGTCCACGGCCGCGCGGTGCAAAAGGAGAAGCGTGTGATGCAAGCCACGATTGGACTTCCCAAGGCATTCTCGGTACGCGACGATCACGAGTTCTATCCGATCCAGCACCTGATGGGGCGGCTCAACCGCAAGCTGCTCGTGACCCAGGTGGCGACCGGGCGGCACGTCACCGGCGGCTGCACGGTGTTTTGGGGTTTGGTTTACCTGGAGGGGGAGCGGCCGACGAAGAAGCAAGTCGAGGCCGCGTTGAAGGAGGCGGGCTTCGACTTGGAGCACAACGTGCTCACGCAGGCGTCGAGCATCTGGGCGGGCACGTAGTGTTCCGGCTCCGGAGATTCCTCGGGTAGGAGCGATGGGCCGCTCGTGTGTGGCCCTGTGTGCGGCCTTGGGGGCCGGTCCGCGAGCAACGCGCGGCTCAACGTCGTTACCGCGCCGGCCGGAAAGTGCCGGAAGAAAACTCCGCCGGGATCGTGGGTGGAGCGGTCGGCACGCAACCGCAGGCGACGGGGGTCCGCCCCACCCCTTTCGCCGCTCCCTCCCAGGGGTGATAATGGGGCGGAGGATCGTTTCCGCTCACTCAAAAAGGAATGCATCGTTCCATGTCGGAAGAGCCGTTGATCGCCGTGTTTGTGGACTTTGAGAACCTCGCCATCGGCGTACGCGACATGAAGGCGGGCAGGTTCCAGATCCAGTTGGTCCTGAAGCGGCTCTTGGAAAAGGGGCGGCTGGTCTACAAGCGCGCCTACTGCGACTGGAGCCACTACGAGGACTCGGTGAAGGAATTCCACAGCCAGGGGGTGGAATTGATCGACGTTCCCCAGACGCGGATCAGCGGCAAGAACAGCGCCGACATTCGCATGGTGGTCGACGCCCTGGACCTTTGCCACTCGAAGCACCACATCGACACCTTTGCGCTGTTGTCGGGCGACAGCGATTTCTCCCCCTTGGTGTCGAAGTTGAAGGAGAACAACCGCCGCGTGATCGGCTGCGGAGTGAAGAGCTCGACCTCGGACCTGCTGATCGCCAACTGCGACGAGTTCATCTACTACGACGACTTGATTCGGGTGGTGAAGAGGGCTGCACGGCCGCCGAAGAAGGACACACCCGAGGAGAACAAGAAGCAAGAGGCGATCGATCGCGTCCTCGAGGTCTTCCACAGTGTGGAGCAGGACTACGACACGATGTGGGGCTCGATTCTGAAGCAGGCGATTCGCCGCGTGCATCCGGGGTTCAACGAGGCGTATTACGGCTACGGCAGTTTCTCGGATCTCTTAGAGGACTTGAAGGCTCGAGGACTGGTCAGCCTGGAATACGACGACAGCCGGGGCAACTACAAGGTGCGGCGGAAGAAGCGCTAAAGCGCGATGCGCACTCACACCCAGACGAACTGGATCAGCACGTAGACGAGCAGCAACGCCAGGGTGACCGACCGCCGCGCCGGTTCGTGCTTGCGGGCCGAGGCAACGACCATGACAACGCTTGCCAGCGCGACTGCTTGTGCGAAGTAGTCAAGAACCGATCCGTGGCTTATCGAGCCGGCGGCCTGGGACTCGAGTGCGGCCCGCTGCGGCTCTGCCGCCGTGAGCTTCTGAGCCGTGATCCGCGTCGCGCGACCGAACTGCGACAGGGAGGTCGCATGCAGGCAGATTGCCAGCATCGCCAGCGCCAGAGAGATCAGAAAACGTGGTTTCGCGGCCATGACGGCTGACCGGGCTCGCGTGTCGCCTCGGCCGGCAGTTTCCCCGTGATTGTGCATGTGCCTCGATTCTACACCCCGCGCCTCGATCTTACACCACGCGCTGGAAGCGGTGGACGGGCTCGGGTCGAGCCGGGGAAAAGCTTTGCAGGTCTTCGGTGACCGTGCGCACGGTAGTGCCGGCGATCCGCTGGATCGACCGCTGGGCCAGGGCGCTGAGGGCGGCCGGATCGATCTCGGCGCGCACATTGACCAGGAGCAAGGCTTCGCGCGGCGCGCCTTCAATCGAGCCTTGCAGCGACGGCTTTCCGTCGTTTGTGGTCAGGTTGGCGACCAGGGCGCTGGTCCCGGCGGTGAGGTGCAGCTTGAGGTGTGCCACCTCGGCGTGCGCGGCCTGGAACTCGTCCTGCATGGCGGCCATCAGCCTGAGGCAGAAGTCGGCGTAGTCGACCGGCGCGTCGGACTCCAGTCGAATGGCGGCGTTGAGCCAGCCGAGAGCGGCCTCGCCGGCGGCGTATTGATCGTAGTCGACTTCGGCGATCGTGCGGCCCGCGTCGCCGTCGCCCAGCACGCGATCGAGCCACGCTTCCACGCCCGTCCCCTGGAGTGCCGAGATGGTGACCACGGGGGCCTGGGAGAATTCGCGGCGGAGCAGGGATTCGACTTCGGCCAGCTCGTCGGCGCCGAGCAGGTCGGCTTTGTTGAGCACGATCAGGTCGGCCTCTTCGAGCTGTTTCTGGTAGATGTACATCACGTTTTCGGGAAACCGCGGAGCCTCGGCCGTGTGGAGCGACTTTCTCAGCCGCTCCAGGGTGCGGACCTGCTTGACGTCGACCAGCACGGAGAAAGGGGCGACGTGGAAGCGGTCTTCGTAGAACTGCTTGATCGGTTGGAGCACGGTGGCCGATAGATCGGTGCAGCTTCCCACGGGCTCGCCGATGAGCACGTCCGGCATGCCGGCCTCGACCATCCGGCCCATGGCGGCCATGAGGTCGTTGAAGCGGCAGCAGAAGCAGCCGCCGGCGATTTCCTGAACGGCGGCGGCGGTCTGCTTCAATACGGCGGTATCGACGAGATTGGCCGCCTGGTCGTTGGTGATCAGGCCGACGCGCTTCCCTCGGCCGGCCAGCGCTTCGGCGGCCCGGGCCACGAGGGTCGTTTTGCCGGCGCCGAGGAATCCGCCGACGAGAAGGACTTGGGTGATAGGCATGGCAGAAGTTTCCTGGCGGGCGCGGGCGAGAGCGTGGGGGGCGGGGTCGGGGGTTCGGGACGTGTGCGGGTGGTGAGGTAGCGGGGGACGAGAGCGTGTGGCGGATCACGCGGCGCAGCGGCTTGGTGGTCGCCTTGGCGCGGCGCGGAGCAACTCGGTGATTCCCTGGCGGTAGTCCTGGAGGGTCTTCACCCATTGGAGCAGGCATTGCTCGCCTTGGGGCGTGAGCTGGTAGCATTTCTTGGCGGGGCCGCTTTCGGAAAGGTCCCAGGCGGCGACGACCAGCCCTTTGTGTTCCATCGATTTGAGGAAGCGGTAGATTCCGGAGACGTCGGGTTTGTGGCCGGCGAACCCGGGCAATTGGCCGATGCGTTCGGCGACGCGGTAGCCGTGCAGCGGGCCTTCGGCGAGGACGACGAGGATGGCGGGCTGGATGAGGCGGTCGAGCGAGGCGCCGGTGCAGGGGCAGTTGAGGAGTTCAAGCATAAGAAGGCGTCTGGTATAGGAGGCCATCCTGTAGTGGTCGGGTTCAGTATCGCGGGGCTCTAGGGGCGGCGTCAAGGGGCCACTTGGAACTTGGAACTGCACATCAGTTTCGACCCGTTGATACAGGTCGAGCAGGAAACCGGGGTCGAGTTCTGGCTGGCCCGAGACCTCCAAGTGGTGTTGGGCTATCAGACTTGGCGGAGCTTCGATCAGGTCGTGCGGAAGGCCATAACGTCCTTTCAGAACGCGAGTTACGATCCATCCGACCATTTTGCCGAAACCGGCAAAATGACCCCCATGGGGAGGGGTGCGGAACGGGAGGTTCCCGACTATACGCTCACGCGTTACGCCTGCTACCTTGAAGCCTCTTGAAGCGGATGAACCGGACTCGCAAGAGTAAGCCGCCACTCCACGCGATGTCCGGAAACCGTCCCAAAGAGCAAAGAGTGTCAGCCAGCGGCCTTGCCGCTTCGAGTCCCGAGTCTGCGAACGGTGTTGCCGCGTGCGGCCTAACGCCCGCGCTTGCGCGGCGTGCTGGGCTTGGGCCGTGCGGGAGGACTACCCGGCCGGCCTGCTCCAGGCATCATGGAACCACCAGGCATGCCCGGCATGCCGGGAGCGAGGCCAGGCGGTGTAGCCGCCCGCTGCGGCGCCGAGGCCATTTGCAGGCTCCACTCCCGCAGGTTATTTTCCAGGATCGTTCCCGAGGCGTCGTTGGGGGCGAACGCCCGCGGGCGAAACACGACGACGCCGCGGCCCGTCCTGCGTTCGGCGCACACGACTTGGGCCCGCGTCTTGCTGGCGGTGCGCCCCAGCAGCGACGTCATGTCGCGATTCAAGTCCTGCATCATCCCCACCACTTGCAGCCGGCTGGAAGAGAGGATGCACTCGACCTCGGTGCCGGGCGACAATCCCTTCAGCACGGGGTGAGAAACCTGGGCCACCTGCATGCGTCCCAGTTCGGCGGGTGCGGTGCCGAGGGGAAACTTGAACTCCCGCGCCAGGTCGGTATCGAGCCAGAGGACGTGGCCGTTCTCCACCCACGTGCGGAGTTTCTCGATGCCCTCGGAATCGACTTCCTCGCGCGTCAGTTGCACCCAAACGACCCAGTGCTCGTCCAATTCCGCCACGAGCTCCTCGAGCTCCGCGGGCGTCGTGACCGTGACAACCGTGGGTCGGGGGGGCACGGCGTCAAAATCGATGTCCGAGGCGTCGGGTTTGCGGAGGCAGAATTGGCAGAAGTTGAGCCAGAACTGCGCTCCGTCGAGTCGCGTGCGGTCGACCGGTTTGACGTCGCTGATCCAGCCCTTGCCGTAGGAAACCAGCGACCAGACCGGCGCGCTGCCCGCCGAAAGCAAGGGAACCACTTTCCGCGCCGAGAGGTCGTGGATCGACGGCTTGGAAAGGTCGAGGGCCACCTTTTGGCAGTCGGCGAGGATCGGACACGCTGCCGCCGGGACGCCGGGAGTACAGCCGTCCAGCGGCGGATTCAGGGGAGTCGCGACATAGTCGATTCCAAACCAGGAGACGACGTCGGAGCACGCCCAGAGGATCCCTCCCTCCCTGACCCATTGCTTGAGCGCTTCCTTTTGTTCGGAGGAAAAGCTCTGGGATCGTACGTCGGCGGACAGTTGGACCACCTGCCAGCGTTTGGGATCGTCCTGCAACTCTTGGAGCTGATTGGGTCGGGTGATCGAGAGGATCTTCAGTTGCCCTTCGACCTTTGCCAGCTCCGCCAGCTTCTGCCCGCGGGCGACCTCTAGCTGCAATTCAGTGCGCGGGGCCGTGGCAGGGAGCTTTTGAATCGCGCTGTTGGCCAACTGAAGTACGGCGGCATGCTGTTGGGCGGCCGACAAACGGCGGACGATGCCGAGCACGCGCGCGCCGAGGTTCTCCGTCTCCGGAAAATCGCGCACCAGTTCTTCCGCGGCTGCTTGCGCTGCGGGAAGCAGGTCCTTGCTCTTCTCAGAAACGGTGCTCGGCGGCGTGCCGGAGGGAGGAACGAAGGCGATCCCCATTGCTTGCGGCGCGGTGGGCAACGGCCCCAGGATCGCCTGCACGTCGTCGACGATCATCACGAGGATCTCGCGGCGATGGGCTTTCTCGGCGGCCGACGAAAGAAGTTCCTTGCACCGCTGGATTCTTTCTTCGCTCGGATCGCCCAGAGCCAGCGCCACCCACGCGCGATCCTCGGAGGCGGCGCCGCTGGGATCGAGCTTGAGGGCTTTCTGCAGGGTGGCCCGCGCGGCCGCGGGGTTCGTTTCTCTCAGCCGGGTGGCCGCGTCCAGATAGAGGCTTGCCGCCTTCCCGCGCTGGCTGTCGGCGATGCGCGGCACGATGCGATCCAGTTGGGCAACCACGCCAAGCGGATCGGCGTCCTGCACGCTGCGAGTCAGAATCGCCAGGCGCCGCGCGTCGACTTCTTGGGCCTTGGGATTGAGCCTCTCGGCGGCCGCCAACAGGCTTTCCGCGACGGCGAGATCGCCGAGCGCGGATCGCCGGTCCGCCAGCGGAAGAAGTGCGCTCGACAGGCGCGGGGCCTCGTCGGGGCTCTTCTGTGCGGTTACCTCGACCAGCCGCAGTGCGAAGGAAAAATCGCCCAGCGCGCCCGGATCGATCGGTTGTGAGGCGGGCAACGTCAGGGCCAGCACGTCGCCGGCCGATGCGGGGTTCCACTCGACGATCTGCTGCGTGACTTGACGCACCTGGGGCAAGCGTTTGTCGAACGGAACCGCTGCCGCGGCGCGAATCAATTCCTCGGCAAGCTGCGGGTTGCCTGCCAGCTTGAGCGTCTGGCGCAGTTGGGCAATCGCCAGATGACGCGGTAAGGGGTCGGGCGCTTCCTGAGGGACCTTCTGCGGCAGGCTTGCCAGCAATTCGTTCACCTGCCCCGGCCAGGGCTCGCCCGCGGCCAACGTGCGCTTGAAATACTGTTCGGCCGCGCGCAGCGCCTGGGGCGGACCGGGATCGAGCAAGTTCATGGCCGAAGGAGGCTTTGCGGCGGAAGCGTAATCGCTCGCCGCGGCAGCGGCCATCCAGTAACATGCCTCCGGATCGCTGCGATCGTCGGTAATGTAGGGAGCCAACACGTGCGCGGCTTCGGCATACTGTGCCGAGTCGACGAGCTTCTTGGCCTCGGCAATCTGCATCGTCCGATTCAGAAGCGGATAGAGAGCCGCGCCGGCCGCGATCACGGCGACCAGGGCGAGGCAGGCAACAATCACGCCCGCGCTGGGGGCCTTCGCCCGAGGACGAGGCTCGGGCGGCGTTTCCGGTGCGCCTTCCGGACGGACCTCGCGCGGCGACTCCCGATAGGGCTCGAAACGAAGTTCGCGCGAACGCTCCTCGCGCACTTCGGCGAGCGGCTCGTGAAGAGCTTCCGGAGAGGTTTGGGGGGCGGCTTCGGCGAACAACCCGATATCCTCCAGAGGCTGCCACTCGTCCATCCCTTCGCGCCAGCACAGCGTGTCGAGCGGAAGCTCTCCCGTTTGCAGCCAGGCGACCAGATCCCGAGCGTGATAAGGCCCCGCGGGTTCGTCGTCGGCCCCCGGCAGATACCATACCGGGCCGTCGTCGGCAGGAATGGAACCGCGGGCATTTCGTGCAATGTCTCTTGGGTCGGGGTGTGAGGTCATCGCAGATTCTCCTGGAGACGGCGGGTGGGATCGGCCGTCACCGTCTGCACTGCCGCCGAGCCGGGCAATCTCGGCGGCTGGACCGAGGAAGGGGCCATCGCGAGCATCGTCTCGTGGAATCGAGTGAAGGCGCACACCCAATACGTCAGCACGGCGCCCAAGACCGAGGCGATCATTATGGCCACGGACAGGTACCGCAGACTGTCTCCGGCAGGCCCTTTGTCGGCCGCGGGTTTCGGCTTCTGTCCCTTCTCGAGCGAGCCCCAATTGAACTGGCCGCTCGGCCCGCTGGAGTCGTGCATTTCGTTGGCGGCTTGTTCCATCATGCTGCTGAAGCTTCGCACAATGCCTCCGGTGACGTCGGGACCGTTCGTGCTCCAGGCCGGCGCCAACGCCAACAGGGCAAAGAACGCCAAGGCAGCGATCGCCTGACCGGTACAGAGCATGCTTCCCCAGGTTTGCACGAGCAGGTTGCGCGTGTTGTGGCGGAGGTAGTGGACCATCGTCTTGATCGCCTCGACGAAGCCGGTGTTCTCGTCCACCGCGAGGACACAGGGAACGAGCACCGCGGTGAACGAAGCGAGCACGAGGACGACGTTCCCCAGCACTTGGGGAAGGAAGAGCAGCGCCGCCAAAAACGTGCCGACCGAACCGCCTCGATTGAGAATCGCCACCGGCAAGTTGAGCACCAATAGAGCGAACGCCGTGCCCAAGAGCACGATGAGGAGACTGGCAAACAGAGAAAGAAAGCGGCGACCGCAGAAAGCCCACGCAGCGCGGAGGCTTTCGGGCTGCCGGACCGACCCGGCGTGGGCCAGATAGGCGATGCCGCCGGCAATCACCCCCAGAAGGCCGACAACGAGGATCGGGATGACCAGCAGGGAAGCGGCGATGAGGGTGAGATCGCCCGTCGTGAACGAGAGCAGGATCATGCTGGTGCAGAGCAGGATCACCAGGAAGCCGCCGACTGCCAGAACGATCTTCTGCCAACTCAAGGCGTCGACCAACGGCGTGACGATCGAATCCATCGCCGTGTTCTTTCGCAGCGGAGGCAGCTTCGGAGGACGGGCCGCGGCGGGAGAAATGGCCGATTCAGGGCGATGTGCCGGGGGAGCAACGACGGCGGAGTGTTCGCGCGGGAGCGGCGGCATCGATTCCTGGGGAGCCTCGACGAGAACCGCCTGTTGGCAGTTGTCGCACTGAAAGCGGCGTCCGATATTCGCTTCGGCCACTTGATACTTCTTGCCGCAGTTGGGACAAGCGATGAGCATAAAGGGGTCCTTTCAGGCAGGCGATGTGGGAGGGTACTCGAAACCCAAATAGGATTCCGATTCTGTCAGGGGGAGGCGTTTCGCCGGGGATATTCGGGCATGGTCGAACTACTCTTCGATCCTCTGCTTCCAGGACTTCGAACGTCGGTAGCGAAGGTCGGGAGAAAGCTTGTGGTGCTGGCGCCGCTGTCGGCTCGCCAGGAATCGGCTCTGTTTTTCGACCCAACGCTTCGAGAACTGTCGAGCAGCTTCCAGCCGTTGTGCGTGGTCGGGGCAGGAACTGAGCATGCGCAGGACCTCTGCTCCCTCTTTCCACGACATCTCACCTTGCACTAAGTCACAGATTATGTCCGCGGAGTCATGGTCCGATGCTCGAGTGGCAAGCCATCGCTCGTAGAAGCAGACAAGCTTCTCCGGGTCAGGGGCAACCACCGCGGCGGCATCCGCCACGCTCCGCTGGGTCGGCAGAGTGAGGCGGTTTCTGTCGGGCTGGCCGAGGACTTCGACGATCTGGAGCACGCGGACCGGAAAGGACGTGGTCCAGTGGCTTCGGCGGTCGCGTTCGATCGGGCCGGTGGGTTTGACGCGATACACCCAGGCTCCGAAAACCTGCTGCGGCTGGAGATCGAAGCGGGGAAAGATCGTTCCGCAGAAGCCACCATGACCGGCCTGCAAATCGAGCACAATGGCTCTCCCGACTTGTCGGGCTTCCACGAGGGACGACGTCATCCACACCTTCCACACCCCGAAGTGCAGGCACCATCGGGGCCTGATCGACCGCCCGACCGAAAGCCGGTAGGGCGACGAGTGATAGAGTCGTTGGGGTTCAGATCGTGTCGCACGCATGGTTGCCTCGGGGGAGATCCCTCTGGAACACCGGCAAGGGACGTGGGGTACGCGAAGGCGGCAGTCTCTGTGAACGGTTCCTCGATCGCATCAGTAGTTCGGCGTTCCCGTGAGCTGCACGTGCGCGGGAGCGGGTTTGTCCAGGAGCAAGTGGCTGTCGCAGGCGGCAAGGAACCGCTTGGCCTCGAGATACTCGGTCGCCGGGACCTCGCGGAGGTTCCGGATCAGCTTGTCCTTCATTGCCTGCACGCAAAGCCTGAGCAATGCGCGATCCTGCGGCTCCGCTCCTGCGGAGCGATAGTGCGCCAGACGATCTTCAAGAGCGGTTCGGTCGACGACGAATTCGTCGGCTTGCAGGGCAACGGGCCAGGCGATCTCGCCGGTGGCCGGATTAAGGACTGCGACCTCGGCCGGTTTGGGAGCCGCGGGCCTGCGCGGCGCGAGCCTGCGCCGCCAGTTCCCGGCGAGCCGTCCACTGGGCAGCCAGGCGAGCCTGGTATGCCTGCTTGATGTCGTTGTGGATCTCGATCTTCCGCTGATTGTTTTCCATGGCCAGGCGGCGGGCTTGCTCGCGGTGGATCAGGGCTTGCGAAGTGTACAGGTTCCAGTGTGCCTGGGCTTCGATCACCGCAGCCGCGGATCGCCAACGCGCCTCCTGCCAGCCATACCCCGGATCATAGTAACCGATGGCTACCGGCCGGTAGGCTACCGGAACGGGGACCACGTTGGTTGGGTAGTACGATTGGCCGCGCGAAGTGGCCGCGCAGGCGATGAGCAAGAGGATGAGCGGAATTGCGGTGGTCTTCATGGTATTGCACCTCGGGGGATTGCCGTGGGTCGGCTCCGGTTCGAGGCTCGCGGCACCGGTGCATTGGGCCTCGGTTGCAGATACGACGCTTCCGCCCGATTTTTTCGCGGCGGGAAGAAAATACGGAGAAAATCCGCGCCGCCGAAAAATTCCGGGAATGGGTGAGAAACGGCAGGAGGTGCTTCGTATTCTCAAAGGGGGCATCGCAGGAGAACGAGGGCAAACTCGCGTGGCAAACCATCGCGTCGAAATCGACCCGAATACGTGCGCGGCGCCGACCCAGCGGCCCAGGCTTTCCAGGACTGCGGAGGCGATCGTCCGCCGATGGAATCCGCCAGCGGTGGAAAATGTTTCGCACCCCTCTAGGAGCAAGGGAATAGGCTACCATGTCCTTCCCAAAAGTGGTAGGCTTTCCACCAGCAGAAGGGGCAAAATTCCCCCACGGAATCCCCGCGCGTGTGGGTATGAATATTGTCCCGCACGCCCACACGCGTTTCCCAGGTTCAAGGCGGATCCTTCGATGGCGTCAGGTTGCCCCGCATCAAGCAGTGACTCCTGTACATGGTGCGAAACCGACCGGCTGATTGCCGGCTGCACCGAGCTGGTCCCGGTCGTGGAGGCCTATTGCCAAGCGCGGCGCGATCCAGAGGTGTTTGCACTCTACCAGCACCTGGGCGGCGAGTGCCGGCGATGTCTGGCGATGGTGCTGGGGATGTGTCGCGAGGCGCTGCGCCTGCCCGTCGCCGCCGCGCGAGTGGACCTCCGACGACGTCAGTCAGGCTCTGTTTGCACGGGTGCTGCGATCGGCATGGGAACCGAGCAAAGCGCCCTTGAGCGGGTGGCTTGGGTTGATCATCCGATGCATCGTCACCGATGCGATCAAGGGAGCCTATCTGCGGCACACGCGGACGGTTGGGGATTGGGGCGACCACGACGAAGAGCACGCTGCCGGCGAGAAGCGGGCCAGCGCCGAGACGGATACTCCGGTCGACCTGGCAGCCGAGCGCGAGCTTCGCGAGCGATTGTGGGAGGCGGTTCAATCGCTGGATTTTGAATCTCGGCAGTTGATCACCTTGCGGTACATCGAAGGCCATACCTTGGAGTCCATCGCCCGCGAGCTTGGCCGGCCTTTGTCGACGGTGGCGCGAAAGGTCGGGCACGCTCTCGATGAGCTGAGGGGGATGGTTGCGAGGACGTGCAACATGCGACCGTCATCGTGGGGAGAACAGTCATGACGCAGCGCCCTGGACGAGATGAATGCGGAACGGTGCGCGATGCGATGCTGCGCGGTTGCTTCGAGCAGATCGGACGCGAAGAAGCGGTGCGCCACATGGCCAATCATCCCGAGTGCGCTCAATGGGCGGCGGAAGTGATTCTGTTGACCCACGTGCTGGCCGCGTCTCGGGAACCGTCGCGAGCCGTGGAGCCGCTGGAAGACAGTGTGCTCGAGTCCTACCTGGCAGGCCGTTTGCCCCCGGCAGAGCGTCGCCGGGTGGAAGATGCGTGTTGTCACAGCCTGGAACTGGGGGCAAGGCTGGAGCAGTTGCGGTGGCGCCGGTGGGAATCGCGGATCCACGAACTGGCGCCGGGGCTCGTTTCCCAGATGGTCGAGGAGGCCGGTTCTTCGGAGGAGTCGGTGATCGTCGCCCGGCTGGACCAGTTGCACGCGTTCCATCGGGACCGACCGCTGGCCGTGGCGGCAGCCCAGGCCGAGCGATCGACCTTCCAGACTGCGGACGGCGACCTTGTGATCAGCGTGGTCGATCGTGGACCGAGCGAGGGCGAATCGGTCCGCCTGCTCGAACTGGGCATCCGGGTCCACCGGCCCCAATGGATCGGCCGTTGGGCCTGCTACCGGATCGTGGACGCACGAGGGGCTTTGGCGGGGGCGGGCCTGGTGAAGCTCGAGCCCAACGGCAATCTGGTTCGTTTGAGCGTTCCCCCCACCGAGCACTCGCCTTACACGGTTCGCGTTAGCGTTTTGGACGTGGAAGGCGATCGCCTCCAGGAATTGTTCGAACGATTGCCGGAGTGAGATGCCGTCTGCGGCGAATGCGATTTGCCCATCTGGCTGGGTGAGGATGCAGAGGTGGAGGCACAGGTCACCAACATCGACGCGCTACTGCGGCGGCATTTGGAGCTTGCCCTCCGCCTGCATAACGCGGGATACCCGGCCCTGGCGCTGGAGGTGGTCCTGTCGGCACTGCGGCATGAGCCTCCCTCGTGCGATTCTCCTTCGCTGCAGTTCCTGATTCGTTCGCTGGTGTCAGCGGTCGGCCACGACGGCCGGGCGGGCAGGGATCTCCGGGAGCATCTTCGGGGGTGTGGCGACCTCCGCCGAGAAATCCTGGGGTGGGTGCGTTTCCAACTCGACCATGGTGAAACGGCAGAGCGCGCAGATGGGGCTGACGATGCGCAGGGTCCGCAGCTTGCCGCGGTGGTTGAGTTCTTCCAGGGAGGATTGGAGGAAGAGGCTCGACCTTCGGAGGGGAGGAAGCTTCCGCCGGGTTGCGCGGTGCGTGATCGTCGAACCGTCGGGCCGGGCGCAGGTGACGCGAGTCCACGTTCGCTTCGGCCAAGGGGGAAGCCTCGACCATGCGCCGGGGATGGGTCTGACCGTGCCCGGGGCCGAGGTCGCGCTGGATGCGGCGCGGCAGTACCTTGCCGCAAGCGGTTGCCGCTCGATCGACGGCTTGCAGGCGGAAGTCCTGGTGGAGGGCGTGTTTCGCCCGATTCGCGGGGAAAGCCTGGCGCTAGCGGTGTTTGTCGCGGCAGTCTCCGCCCGACTGCAAATGCCTCTTCCGGCCGAGTGGGCTTTCACGGGTGCGATTGGCACGCCATCGGTGGACCAGCCGGGGCCGGTCATGCCCGTCAACGAGATTGTGGCCAAGCTGTCGGCGTGTGGCGCAGGGGGTTGTTCGCACCTCATGGTTCCCTCGGGCTTGCTGCCCGACAGCGCTCGCGGCCGTGCCGGGGGGCCGTGCGAGCTGGAGGCTGCGACGACGACCGCGGAGGCGATCGAGCGCGTCCTGCCGGAACATCGATTGCCGGAGGTGCCTCGTGCAGCCGGTTGGGCCGAGTCGATTCGCTGCTTCCTGCGCCTTCGGCGGGAACGGCACGCCTCTGGCCGACGCCGCGGGTGATCGCCGGCATCGTACATTCCGTTGGGCGGTCGCCGGCTTCTTCGCCCTCATGCTCACCGAACGCTGGTTGATCGCCGACTACCTGGTGCCGGAGTATTACGAGGGCGTTTCACGGCCGCCGGTGGCATGGGCTGTGGTTCTGGGGCTCGTGGGTGCCGCGATCATCGCCGCCACGTTCTATGCTTCGATGCGCATGGTCGACGTGCTTCTGGATCGGGGCGCGATCGTTCCTTGGTGGATTGCCGCGGCGCTGTTGTTGACCGGCTGCGCTAGCCTGGTTGTCGGTGCAAGCGTTGATCCGCAATCCGGCCGCGCCGCCGCCGCGCGGAACCTACCTGGAACATCGCACGCTTCAGGGCTGGAAAGACACGGCGGTGCTGTTTCTTTACGGGCTGATTTTCTTTGTGAGCCCCTATGCACGAATTCGCCTGGCCCACGCGCGGCAAGAGCGGGGCGCCTTCGGTGGGCTCGAGACATTCTCGAGGGCCGCCGCTGGGCCCATGCCACGTTTCCCCTGGCCACCGTTGGGATGCTGGCGCTGGTGGCCTCGATTGCACTGATGGGATTGGGGCTGTTGGAGTGGCAGACCCTGGTCGATACTTCCGCGCGGGCACTCGGCCGGACGATGGTCCGTGGTGCGCGATTCACATCATCGGCCGCGCTCAGCTCTACCTGGTTTCGTGCATCGCCGCCCTCTGGTGGCTGTGCGCTCGGCCAACCGCATTCTTGTAGAGACCGGCCCATCGGCCGAGGCGACTCCGGGGGACGATGCGGTGTAATCGTTTCCGCGCCGCGCGGCACTGCTACGGTTTCCCAGGCGTTTTCACTCCCGTGAGTTTGAACACCCAGGCGTTGCGCAAGGCCAGCGCGGGTTCGCAAGCCGGCACTTGGATCGCGATTCCCTTTTCAGCCCGTTTCCAGTCCAGACGTCCCGCATGGCCCAGCAGGCGGACTTCGGTCTCGCGGTCGCCACTGGGTACTTCAGTTTCAGCATAGGCGCGGGCCACGCGAGACAAATGGCGTATACGGCTTCGCCCTTGCTCGTGTAGTGGACCAGCGGGTGCTTGGTTTCGGTCCATTTCCAATTCGTGTCCAGGCGAGGATTGACCGATTCGACCATCGGTCCTTCCGAGGCAACGATCCATCGCCTTGTGCCGTAGATGGCTTCGCCGTTGACCTTCAGCCAGTCGCCCATCTGCACCAGCCGCTCTTGCTGGAGCATCGGGATCGTGCCGTCCGCACAGGGCGAGATCATCCAGGTGCAGATTACCGCCGAGTGCCACCGTCTCCACCAGCAAGTGGATCAGGTCACGCTCGGTAAGGTAGTCCTCCAGCCGCTCCAGGCGGTTGTACGACCAGTTCCCACGGCTGATCGGCCGGTCTTCGCACCACTTGTGGTCCGTGCCGCTTTCTCGGACTCCCGCCTCGGAGCAGTACACGCCGCCGTGCTTGCCACGAGAGCCTCTGCCGAAGCGGTCGTTCACCACCACCTCGTCCTTGCAGGGCGACTCGTTGTAGAGCCACGCCAGGAAACTCCTGCATCTCGAAGCTGTCCAGCGGGAACTCCCATTCGCCGTCGAAGTAGATGATGGACGGACTGTATCGCTTGACTGCCTCCCGCAACTGGGGCTGCATGTGCTCCCGAACAAACGGCTTCAGGTCGCCGCCCTTTGCTGCTTGGCCTTGAGATACAGCGGATGGTTGAACTCGCCCAGCGAGTAGTAGAAGCCCGCACGCAGGCCGGCTTCCCGCATCGCCTTGGAGAAATCGCCCAGCAGGTCACGTTTCGGTCCCACGTCCACGCTGTTCCAGCCAGGATTCTAGGGGCTCGGCCAGAGGCAGTAACCGTCGTGGAAGTTCGAGGTCAGAAAGGCGTAGCGTGCCCCGGATCGCTTGAAGAGATCGGCCCACTGCTGCGGGTCGAACGCCTCGGCCTTGAACAGCGGAGCCAGGGCCTTGAACGGCACATCGCCGTAGGTCTTCCGATGGAATGCCTCCAGCTTGGCCTGCTCGGGCGGCGAGAGCGGGTAGAGGCGGTCGATGTACATCCCGTACCAGCACGAGTGGCCGCCGAAACCGTAGGGCTTGTCGGGATAGACCCAGGCGATGGCCGGGCACCGAGAACACGCTCCAGTGGATGAAGATGCCGATCTTGTCGTCGTCGAACCAGGCCGGATTGGGGCGGCTATCGAGCGACTGCCATTGGGCCGGGAATCGGCGGGCGACGGGTTCCGCGGCCGAGGGGCCCCCGCCGTTTCCCCACAGCACTGCCACGACCGCGGCACAAGCAATCGCGTGCTTGATCATATTGCGACCTCGCGAGGTTTCCGCTGCCCAGTTTAGCCGGCGTGCCGCGGCGCCGCTAGATTGCCATCCCCGGTAGCGGTGTGCGAGAATGGCTTGCCCGCGCACCGTTTCGTTGCCAGTGAATCGTTTCAAAGGGGGCGCGGCGAAGGCGGGCCGAGCTGCGAGGTCGCCAGTCGCGAGGATTCAACATGGGAGGGAAAGAGACGATGAGGTGCACGTCATGTCTGCTTGCCGGTTGCCTGCTGTCGCTTGCCGTCGCGCTTGTGCGGGCCGAGCATCCTTTCGCGGCGCCGCGGGTTACCAGCCTGACCAACCCGAGTGTGCGCTACCAGACGCCCCAAGAGCACTACGTGGTGCTCCAGCGCGGCGGCGTGCGCGCCGTGATCGTCGACAATTCCGAGGTGGATGTGCCGGAACTCCCCGGGCATCGCGCCGGCTATAGCGGTGTTGCCTCGCTCACGCGGAAAGAGCGAAAGGACAATCTGTTTGTGCCCATCGTCAGCGGTCTGAATTTCGAGCACATCCACGACGGAACGACCGCGGGGCTGAAGGAAAGATTCGAGCCGCGCAAGTGCCCGATGCAACTGCGCGTCGTGGACCGCTACACGGTGGAGGTCTACCAGGCTCCCACGGAGAACTGGAAACTGGAAAGTTGCGGACGTTACCAGTTGCTCGACGACGGAACGATCGAGTACACGTTCGAGTGCATCCCGCGCGCAGCAGCTTTGGGCAGGGCTATATCGGGCTGTTCTGGGCGAGCTACATCCATCAGCCGGAGCGGGTTGCGATCCACTTCCGCGGCCGCGCGCGGGAGAATTCTGCGGCCGCAGAATGGATCGAGGCCATATCGCCGAAGCACGGAACCGATAGCACGCACGGGCCGGAGGCGTGGGCCAAACTGCCCGCGCTGGACGCCGATTTCTCGCTGACGCTCGTGAATCACCCGTCGAAATACGTCTACGCCCAGCCGTGGTACTACGGCGTGAGCCACGGCATGGCCTACGTGCAGATGTTCCGCGCGGCGCGACCGGGTTTGGATGGCGCAATCGCCTTCCGGCGGCGGCGAGGGAAATCCGGCCTGGGATTTCCAGTGGTTCATCCCCGACTATCGGGTTGGCGAAGCCTACGGATTGGTGATGCGCGCGGCCTACCTGCCCACCACCGACCGCGAGCAAATCGAAAGCCAAACGCGCAAACACCGCGAGGCGCTCAATCCGTGAGCCGCGGCCAGCGTGGCTGGGTGCTTGCGGGGATTATCAAGGGTCTCCGGTCGCTAGATGCGGAGAACGGACGTGCTGCAACCGTCGCCAAAGATGGCTCTTTTGAATCATTCCTCCTCGTCTGTCTGATCATCGAAGAACCCTTTTAGGTCCCCGAAATCATCGACAAACCGTTGCTGCGAGTATTTTGAAATCCATTCGCCGCCCATATACCAGCCCGTCAATTCTCCCATACCTTCCTCAGTAAGATCGACCACTTTCCCGGTCGTCGCGACAAATGAAAGTCGCAATAAGCCATTGTCAATCGCATCCAATAGTGCTCCCAACGCTAAGTCAACGCAATCGGGAATCATTTCGGCGGCGAGTTCGTTACACGAACCTGATCCTAGTTTGTTGCGCCATCGCTTTGCGACGGGGCCGTTAGCCTGAGGCTGAAGCTCGATGTCGCAACAGGCAATCGCTTCATCTCTAACTTCCGTTACAAGTATTCTCACAAACTCGTCGATTTCAGCGCTCGGCATTTTAGCCTCCCCAGGGAATCCTAGTTGGCATGAATCCAGCATCCAGGGCATCACAAACGAATCCGGCATTACCACGACCCCGGCCGTGGCGGTTCCGGGATAGGTTCTTAGCGAGGCGCCTGTCTGCCCTTCTTGTTCGACGCTCGTAGTCGCAGTCGGTAACTTCCCTGGGATGGAAACCCTTGGAAAAGCAAGACGAACGGCGAGAAAGCTATCCAGTGGCAATAGCTGATCGCCCAAGTGAATAGTTCCGCCGCTGGGGATCGAATCTTCCGTCCCTGAAGCTCGGTCCGGTACTGCCGCTTTCGAAATGCGGGTACCTGGTGCCGCAGCCATCGAATCTGGGAATACGAATCGAAGGGAATGCACGCGATCTCATAGCCGCTGAGCTCCGAGGAACGCCGTCGTCGGTAGACATTGATCAAGATTGAGATCACGCCGAACGGAACGGCCAAGATGAAGATCTGAGATCCCCATCCCACAAGGAACGCTAGGCCCACGAAGGATCCGAGGGCCGTCATAGCCAAAGCATGATCCCAGGACCATCGTTTAACCACGGACGATGAAAGCTCAGCGTCAGATTTCAGAATCAAAAGCAGGCGCTGGAAGTAGTCCCATCCCTGCTTGGATAGAACAACCTTGTGATCCGTGCAATCGTCGTAAGAATACCAAGCCGCCTGCACGATCTCGTTGACGGTCTGGTCGTCGCTTTCGATGCCGCTGAGTCGATCATCGAAGTCGAAGGCGCTGAGCTTGTCGTCGAGATATTCCTCGATCGCCGTTATCGTCTGGTCTCTGGCTTTACGATCGATCATCGAACTACTGCCATGGATTGGAAATCGGATGGTGAGTGTATTGGCTGTGGACTGCAAGTCTTCAGCCTACCACGCAGGGAGCCGGTTGCTGTAGCTCGCAGTGTAGCCATCGGTCGTTTGTCTGTCACGCCTCTCACGACGTGATCGGCTGTTTCCGCTTGCCGGCGGCTGGCTCCGATACCTCGGCGATCGTGGTGCCGCAGGCACAAGAGCATCCACTCTTGTAAGTCAGGCAACTGCGCTGCCTGACAGCCACTTCAGTCTTGTGGGTGACGCACTCCGTGCCTGGCGTCCTTCGGCCTCGTGCCCGCAGCGCGTGCCACTGCTATCTCACGCGAACTGTTCGGGCAACCCGGATTATAAACGGTGATCATCAGCGGTGTCGGGAACCGTTTGTGTTTCTCTTGGGCGGCGGCGCTGCGGCCGGAGTGTGCTTTCGACGCCGAGTCGACGCACCATGCCGTCGGTCCAGGAGGCTTCGCCGAACGGGCATTCACGTCGCGCAACGTCGCAAGGCGGCCAACTCCGCCTCCGTTTGGGGCGCGTTCAGATGGTCGCGTCAACCAGGCCGCCATCCGCCGCTGGCTAGGGGCGTCCCATGCCCACAAAGTAGCCAACGCACTGCGCCTGGCAACCAACGGTTCCTGACACCGTTTCCGGCGCCAAGTGTTGTGGCTGTCGGATACTCGGGTGACGGACGCAGGATTGAAGCACATCAAGGACTTGCCACGGCTAAGAATGCTGATCCTGACCGGGCTTCATATCACCGACTCTGGGCTTAAACACATTTCTGGGATGGCCCAACTTCAGGACTTGTGCCTTGCGGACACTCGGATCACGGATACTGGCCTGGAGCACTTGTCGGGGTTGGGCGGGCTTCGGGAGCTATCCCTCTACCACACCGGCATCACCGGTACTGGATTGAGGCACCTTGCGAGTTTGAATCGACTCGAATCGTTGGACCTTGCGAGGACCAAGGTCACGGACGGGGGATTGGAGTGCCTGAAGAAACTTCGACTGGCCAGGCTGGACCTCAAGGATACCGAAGTAACGGACGAAGAAGTGAAGACGCTGCGCCAGGCGTTGCCGAAGTGTACGATCGCCCGATAGCTGTGAGAACGTCAACCAGTAAACTGGACGGAGTGCTATGGGACTTGACTCCGTAGAGCTGATCTTGGAAGCCGAAGAATCGTTTGGCATTTCGCTTGCCGACGACGAGATGGTCGAGATCATCACGGTAGGGCAGTTCTACGACGCCATCATGCGGGAGCTTCCGCGCCCAGAAAAGAAATTCTGCCTCTCGGCGATTGCGTTTCACAAGCTGCGGCGGGCTCTCCTGGCAGTCACCGATGGGCAGCCGAAGGAGATCCGTCCCAGCACCCGCGTGGAAACTCTCCTGCCTCGCAGAGGCGCAAGGCTGCCTGGTGGCAAATGCAGCGGCTATCAGGGCTGCGATTTCCCCATCTTCATCTCCCGACATGGGGCATCGCTCTTGCCATAATCTGTCCTGTATTATTCGCGGTAGTCGCTGCCCAAGTGGTCGGCTGGCCTTGGCAACTGCTTCTGATTCTGCTTGACTGGGTCGTACTCGTGCCGGCGTGCTGGGTTGTCGATGCGATCTTCAGCACTGAGTTGCCGAAGCATCTCCAGACGGTGGGAGGGCTTGCGAAGGCAGTGTTGGCGAAGAACTTCGCCAAGCTGTCGGCAGAAGTGGCCGACTGCGACCGCAACGAGGTGTGGGAGTCCGTGCGGATTCTGATCGCCGACCAATTGGGTGTGGACCCGGAAATGGTCACGAAGGAAGCGCGCTTCGTCGCTGACTTGGGCATGGACTGAGACACTCGCCATGCCAACAAGCAAGCAGAGAGGAACAGGCATGGCGAAAAGGTGTCACCCGTAACCGCTGTCGTGTCGAGGCCCGGATTTCACAGGTGAAGCAGCGGGGACAATGCGGGGGGGGGGGGGGGGGGGGGGGGGGGGACGCGCCATGCACGTCCCGCCCCGCCGATCACTCTCTCGAATCGCCCCGCCGCAAATCGCTCGCGGCAGGGTTGCTAAGCTTCGATCCCCGGCTCGGCGCGAGAACCGATCCTCCAAGCCGCCGGAAGAATGCTCTGCGGCCAGAGAATCAGGAAGCGCCCCGGCGTTTGATATCGGCTCTAGACCTGCTCGGGCACCACGAACGGCTTGCGATACGGCCGTGTGAGCAGCTCGTTCGCCTTGTCGTTGCCCACAAACTTCTCCGCGCTGGCGTCGAAGTCCAACTTCGCCCCCAGCCGGTACTTGTGCTCCTCGAGCTTCATCCCCAAGACCACCTTCAGGTTCTCCTCGATCCGCCCCACCGTCTCCAGCACCTGGGGATTGTCGCCCAAGGCGACGGGCTTCTGGGTGAACGGCACGTCCTCGCCCAGGCGGTAGGAGATGTTGGCCAGGTGGCACATGCGCTCGACAGGTGCCCTTCGAGGATCTCGGCGTTCAGATCTTCGGCTTGCGGCTCTGCACGCCGCGATGAAGTTGGCGAAGTGCTTGCCTTGACCGGGCCCCATCCGACCTCGAACTTCAGGTCCTCTCCCTTGTCCTTTCCCTTGGGATAGAACTTGCCCTTGCGGATCACGCCCTCTTCCATGTAGAACTCGTTGTCGACGCTGCCCGGAACTTCTTCCCGTCGGTCCCGGCTTGTCGACCAACCCGCGCACCTCGAACACCAAGAGCGGGCCGCCGAAGTCCAAGACGGCCAGTTGCATGTTCGGCGTCTGGCCCTGGTCGTTGAAGCTCGGCCTGTCGACCCAGCCGCCCGCCGAAGGCGATCACGCTCTTGGGCAGCATCGGCATTGGGAATCGCCCAGCGGGCGATGTCCATCTGGTGCACGCCCTGGTTGCCGATCTCGCCGTTGCCGAAATCCCAGAACCAGTGCCAGTTGTAGTGCACGATGTTCTCGTGGTAGGGCTGCTCCGGCGCCGGGCCGAGCCAGAGGTTGAAGTCGAACTCCTTGGGCGGCTCCTTGGCTTCCTTGAAACCGATGCTCCACGGCCGCTGGCCTTGCTGGCGTAGCCTTCGAGACCAGCAGCTTGCCGTACTTCCCGCTGCTTGACCGCGGCCACGGCCTTGGCCCAGCTTGCACTCGACCGGCTCTGCGTGCCGTGCTGCACGATCCGGTTGTACTTCCGTGCCGCCTCGACCAGCTTGCGGCCCTCGTAGACGTTGTGGCTGCACGGCTTCTCGACGTACACGTCCTTGCCCGCCTGACACGCCCAGATCGCCACCAGCGAGTGCCAGTGGTTCGGCGTGGCGATCGAAACCGCGTCGAGCTTCTTGTCTTCGAGCGCCTTGCGGACGTCCTGCACGCACTGGGGCGTGTTCTTCCCCAGCCGCTCCACGGCCTTGGTCCGCGAGGCGAAGAGTCGCGAATCCGGATCGACCAGCCAGCTCACCTGCACCCCGTCCATCTTGGCGAACTCGCTGATGTGCGATCCCCCTCGCCCATTGATTCCCGCCACGGCGAGTTGGATCGCATCGTTCGCTCCCAACACGCGCGACGATGCAACCATCGGCATCGCAACGGCGGCCGTCGCCACCGCGGATTGCTTCAAGAACGTACGACGATTCTGACGCGACATAATTCCCTCCTTCAACTGACAACCAGTACCGGCAGTTCTCGGGTATTACAACACGGCGGCTTGTCAAAGTCCAGGCGCGACCCCTACTCTCCAAGGGCAGCCCTCCCCCCGGAGCGCTTCGTCCTCCGATGCGCCCTCCTACTTCACCTTCCACTCCAGAATCCCGGCCGACCAAGGCGGCGTTCAACTCCGCCTCGATCCGCACCGCCCTCGTCTCGATCGGCTCGAACGTCACTCGGTTGTACCGATCGATCTCGGTGCCGTACGGCGACGTCGTACGCACCGGCTTCCAGGCATCCCCGTCCTTGTAGAACAAGCCGCCAGGCCTTCGGCGCACGGCAGTGCCGCCCGATCCGCGCGTCGTCGAACCAGTAGACCTGGGCCGTCGAAAGCTTCTGCGGCGTCTCGAACTCGTACTCCACCCACTCCTTGGTCCCCCGATGGTCCCACCAGGTGAACCGCGGGATGTTGTGATCGCACGAGTCGCGCGGCTCGACGCCGTCGTTGAGCGCGCCCAGCGTCGTTCGGTCCCTGACAGTGCGAAGCCTGGCGCGCGATCTGGTCGTCGAGCGTCGGCGGCTCGCTCGCACCGAGTGACGCCGGGTCCAGCGGCCGGTAGAGCTTGCCCTCCCACGCCGGATCGTCCAATCGCGGCCCTGCCGAGACTTGCCGTCCTGCCGCACCCAGACGACCATCTCGCCCCGCCGCGCGATGGTCCCAGGCGTAGTACGGCACCGCCGTGACCATTTTGCCTTGCCGCGTCTGGGCCGTGATCGGTGTGCACCCCGCCCAACAGGTCCGAACGCCGCTCGACCGCGAACTTCGGATCCTTCGCCAACACGATGTCGCGCACCGAGCCGCCGTTGTCCACCGCCTCGAAGCAGTAGACCACCGGCCCGCGCTGGATCGCCACGCGCCCCGCGTCGGCCTTCACCCGCGGGTGGGCCTCGATCCGCTGGACCGGCATCGGCAGTTCCAGCGCGAGTCTCGTCGCCCGCCTTCCAATTCCGGCGACAAGCGGCGATAGCCCTTTTTCGTGGCGAGTCCGCGCCTGCGGCCCGCTGGTGGCTGGCCTCGACTTCGCTCGTCACTTTCTCGCGCACCAGCCGGGGATCCGCAGCGCGATGTCGAACTCGGCCGGCCTTCTCCGGCTCGACCGTGATCTCGACCTTCCCGTCCCACGGATACGCGTCTCCTGCGTCAGCTTCGACCTTCGTGCCGCGGAAATCGACCGTCGCCGTGCCGGCCGCGTAGAGGTTCACGTAGATCCCGTCGTCGCTCATCGCATAGACGTAGCCGGGCACGACGGAACGAGCCGCACCACGTTGCTCGGGCAGCAGGCGCAGCCGAAGAACGGCTGGCGGTGGTGGCCGCCGCCGGAGGCCAGCGGGTTGACGTAGAAGAAGTGCTCGCCGTCCAGGGCGATGCCCGAGAGGATGCCGTTGTAGAGCGCCCGCTCCACCACGTCGGCGTACTGGGCGTCGCCGTGCATCAGGTTCAGCCGGTGGGCCCAGAAGACCAGGCCGATCGCCGCGCAGGTCTCGCAGTAGGCCGAATCGTTGGGCAGCTCGTAGGCGTCGCCGAAGGCCTCCCCCTCGTGCCTGGCGCCGATCGCCGCCGGTGATGTACATCTTCGTCTCGACCACGTCCTGCCAGAGGCGGTCCATGGTCGTCGATCAAGCCCTGGTCGCCGGTGTACGGCGGCCACGTCGGCCACGCCCGAGTAGAGATACATCGCCCGGACCGCGTGGCCCACGATCTCCCGCTGCTCGCGCACCGGGATGTGGTCCTGGCAGTACGGGCCCCAGGTCTTGCGCTTCGCGACTTGTCGCCGCGGCGGTCGAGGAGGAACTTGGCGAGGTCCAGGTAGCGCTTCTCGCCGGTCGACCTGGTAGAGCTTGACCAGGGCCAGCTCGATCTCCTCGTGGCCGCAGATGCCGGGCTGCTTGCCGGGCCCGAAGGTCTTGTCGATGAGGTCGGCTAGCTTGACCGCCACGTCGAGGAAGGTCCGCTTGCCGGTCGCGCGGTAGTGGGCCACGGCCCCTTCGATCATGTGGCCGGCGCAGTACAGCTCGTGCATCGCGCGAGAGATTGCTCCACCGCTTGCCCGGCTCGACCAGCGTGTAGTAGCGTGTTCAGGTAGCCGTCGGGCTGCTGGGCGGCGGCGATCTTGGCGATCACGCTCGTCGACGGTCTTCTCCAGGTGCCGGATCGGGCAGATCGGCCAGCGAGTAGGAGGCCCCTTCGAGCACCTTGTACACGTCGGAGTCGTTGAAGTAGATCCCCTCGAACTTGCCCGGCATGCAGCCCGCGGCCTTGGCGAAGTTGCTGATCCGGCCGGTCTCCTCGCACCACTTGAAGTTGTGCGGCAGCGACTTCTCGCGGTTGGTCTCGGATCCGCGGGGCCCAGAACTCGTCCTGGAGCTTCACCGTCGGTGAACGGCACCGCCGAGAGCTTGCGGTGCTTCGGCCCTTCGGCCGCCCAGCCGCCGCGAGCCACGGTCGCCAGCGATACGATCCCCGTCAGGACCGCGTGATACCATCGCATCTCGCAACTCCTCTCCACTGAAATGAACCGTCCGCCGAGAGAATCGCGGCTCGCCCCGCGATCCACTCAGCCCCGTTCCGGGAAAATGCTGCGAATGAACCTGTAGTGGGCCGCGTAGTCCTGCACCAGCCCGTGCGGGGCGGCGGCCTCGATCTGGATCCAGCCGCTGTAGCTCGATGTCGTCCAGGGCCTCGCGGACCTTCTTGAAGTCGATCCGGCCCTGGCCGAGCATGAAGTTGCCGTCCTTGAAGTGGAACTCGCAGATCCGCTTGCCCAGCAGGGGGATCTCCTTGTAGATGTCGTGGCCCTTGTCGGTCGAGTTGCCCACGTCGTAGTAGACCTTCACGGCCGGCGAGCCGACGCGATCGAGGATCTTCAGGTTGTCCTCGGCGCTCAGGTAGTTCTCCAGGCCGATCGTGATGCCCTGCTTCTCGGCCTTGGCGGCGGCCTCCTTGAGCACCTTGACCAGCGTGGTCGATCTCGTCGGTCTTGGCCATGTCGAGATCGCCCTTGCCGAAGCAGGCGGGCATGACGATCGTGAATGCCCAGGGCCTTGCACACGTCGATCGAGTCCAGCAGCCACTGGGCCGCGCGCGGGTCGCTCTTCAGCGGCACGTTGTTCATCTCGCCCATCGCCAGCGAGCCGATCTCCAGGCCGGTCCGCTTGGCCGCCTCCAGATACGCCTTCTGCACCTCGGGCTTGCGCAGGTGCATGTCGTTCTTCAGCGAGCCCATGTTGACCTGCACGCCGTCCAGCCCGATCTGCTTGGCGAGCTCGAGCGAGGAAGGGTCCGCCTTGCCCAGGTTCCACTCGCACGCCCCGATCTTGAACCACCGCGACGCCGGCGCGGCCAAGAGCGGCCCCATGCGTCCCGCCCAACATGCCAGTGCTGCGGCCTGCGCCGCCGATCACCAACGTTCGCCGATTCAGCTTGCCATTCTGTGCGTTCATCGCAGTTCCCGGGGGTTCGTAGATTTCGGGCTAAAGCGTCCACAAGCCCGAGTGTAGCCGCACTCGCCGCCCCCTGCCACATCCGCGTCGTCCCTAGGCCACAATTCCGAGGGGAAACGTGGCCGGTTGACGGGTGGGTAGTTCGGTGCTACTCTACCCGACGTCGCCCCATCGACGCGTGCCAATCCGCCCGCCGGAGAACTGGCCCCATGCGCCGCCTCCTCTTCCTCTTGGCCGTGCTCGCCCCGCTCCCCCTGGCCGCCGAAATCCGCACCTGGACCGACGCCAGCGGACGCTTCACCACGGAAGCCGAACTGCTCACCATCGAAGACCAGGACGTCCGCCTTCGCAAGCTCGATGGCCGCGAGATCGTCGTCCCCCTGGCCAAGCTCAGCCAGCCCGACCGCGAGTTCGTCTTCTCGATCAAACCCACCGAAGCCCTCGCACCTGCCGACGACGAGCCCGCCCCCGCCGCCACTTCGCAGGAATCCGAACCTGCCGCGGTCGCCGAATCCGCGCCGGTCAGTTGCTCCCTGGAATTGAAGCGTCCCGCCCCGGCCCGCACCGCAAAGCCCGGCGCCTCGGCCACCGCCGCCAGCCCCAGCATGCCCGGAGTGTTTCCCCAGCAGTTCTTCGTGCAATTCGGCCTGAAAGGGGCAAGTGCCAATCCCGCCGCCAAGGCGTTCGCCGCCGTGATTCAGAAGGAGCCCGATCGCTACAACGCGGAGGAACCCTTTCGCGGCGTCGCGCGCCTAGGTTCCCAGCAGTACGGCTTCGTGCTCGACGCCGCCAGGCCCGCCACCGGCTCCAAGCTCCCCCAACTCACGCGACTGATCTTCGACCTCAACCACAACGGCGATCTGACCGACGACAAGCCAATCTTGGCCGACGCGCCCGCGTACACGCCCCCGGTCAAGCCCACGTACTCGGCCGCTGCGAAGTCCGCTTCCACGGCCGCCTCTGGCGCCTCATCTCGCCCAATCCGCTTCTCGCGCGTCGATCTCTCGATCGAGGCCGACGGCGCCGAGTTCGACTACGCCTTCTCTCTTGAAGTCGACGTCCGCACCTCCCCCGATTTCCGCTACGCCACGGCCACGCTCTCCTCGGCCGCGTATCGCGAAGGGCGGATCCTCCTCCACGGCAAACGCCGCCGCATCCTCGTCATCGACTACAACTCGAGCGGCCGCTTCAACGACCCCTTCCAAGCCATCGAACCTCGGGGCGAGGGCGACGGCCGGCTGGCAACCGGCTACGGCGACCTGGTGCTCATCGACCCCGACGCCAGCACACTTCGCGCGGGGCGGGCGCCAGTTGGACCAGCCCCGGCCGCCACCCCGTCTCCAATCTCCTCCAGGTCGACGGCCGCTACTACCAACTCCAAATCTCCCCCGCCGGCGATCGGCTCACCTTGAACCCCTGCGCTCTGCCCATCGGCCAGGTTTCCGCTCCGCCGGGTTTCCAGGGATTGCTCGCCGGCGAACACGGCATCGTCAAGCTCGCCGCCGCACGCGCCGCGCCTCTGCCCGCTGGCCGCTGGAAACTCCTCTCTTATAATCTGCAACCTCCAGCCCAAACCTCCTCCAGTCGGTCGTCGAAAAAGACGGCCACCGCCGCTCTACGCACCGTCGATCGCAACTACGTCTCCGCCGTCGGCACCAAGGAAGGCTCGGTCCTCGAAGTCCGCGAAGGCCAGACCGCGGCGATCCCCTTCGGGCCTCCCTATACCCCCGTCGTCAAGGCCACGCGACGCACCGGCGACAATGCCATGCTCGAAATGGCGCTGGTCGGCGCCGGCGGCGAGGTCTGCACCAACCTCCTCATCGCCGGCCGCGCTCCCAACGACCCCGAGTTCACCATCCAAACCCCTGAGGGCAAAGCGGTGGACGAGGGCAAGTTCAAGTTTGGATGAGGCTTTACCTGTGGGTACTCGTGGCGAGTGCCCTCCGAACCGGCCGAAGCCTACCACGTCCGCGTCCGCCTCAAGGCCGGTCCGTTCGCCGTCGAAGAAGACAACGTCAGCGTCGTCCGCCTCAACTGAATCGCCTCCAACCCTCGCGCACCGAGACCGGGAAAACGCTGCGCCTCTTCGCTGCAGCATCGCACCGCGTTTCTGACGGCCGTTCACGGCCGTTTCCCGCCGCAGGCGCTCCTCGGCCCGACGTTTACGTCGGGTTCGGCAACTTCGAGCCTATCTAAGAACCTATCCGAGAACTATCAGGAAAAGGATCCGCGGCCGGGGGATCGCAACACCTCCGAAGGTTCTGGGACCGGCTCTAAGAGTCTTCTCCCCTTGCCCGCTTGCGCACAGAGGGGCCGGGGGTGAGGGGTCTCGGATAGGCTCTTCGCCCCGCGCGTTGCCCCAATCCCTCGTCTCTCCACCACCCCTCCACCCCAACCGTCTTCCTTCGTGCCTTCCTCCTTCGCGCCTCCGCGCCTCCGCGTGCCCATACCCCTTTCCGTACCTTCGCGTCTTCGCGGTAAAACCTCTTTCCTTCGCCCCTTCGCAGTGACACCTCGCTCCTCTCGTCCGGGTGGCAGGCTTCGCCAGTGCTGGGGCGCCGCTTGATGTTCCATAGTGCTGTAGGTAGAAAGGGGACATGGCACATCGACACTCGGTGCCGCATTTTTACGAGGTTGGCCACCTGCCCTCTTCCCTGGAGTACATCCACAACAACCCAGTCCGCCGAGGGCTTTGTCAGCGCGCCGTGGACTGGGAATGGTCGTCGGCCCGATACTACCTCGATGAGCCACCACGACAGCAGCATCCGAACTTGCCGATGATCCACGGTTTGCCTGAGGGAGCGGTCCACTGAATGATGTCAGCAGGAGCACCTGCAAAGCCAGTGGCACTTGCCTATACACCGCTGCGTCAGCCACCCAGCCGTCCCATAATAATACCGATAGACCGCGCCGACCTCGGGCTGACCGCCGAAAAGCGGGCCAAACTTGACAACTGGCTGCGGCTCGCCCGCCGCACTAGCCTGGCTATCTTCTCGCACCTGAATATCCGAGTCGGACGAGACTTACAAGGGTACAATTCACCTCAGTGAACGACAGAACACACATACCGTGGATATCCCACACGCCATTCATTCTTTGTTGACCGATATTGATTCATCGGATCAAGAACGGCGATGGGAAGCTCGTCGAACGATCGAGCTTCATCGGGACGAATTCGTGTCCGAATTCATCGAGGCACTGACCTCACCGAAGACTGATGTGCGTCGTTCGGCGACGGCGGCTCTCGAAGCATGTGGACATTACGCCGGATTAGCCGAGGATCACCTGATCTTGGCGCTAAGGGACAAGGACACCTGGGTGCGTTACGGAGCCTGCCACGCATTGTGCGCAGTGTGCCGAAATCCCGGAAAGGTGGCGACGGAAGCTCTGAGGCTTCTGGAAGACGACGTGTGGAACGTCAGGCAATCGGCATTGGAATTGCTAGCCGTCGTGGGCCGAGCGGAAGGCGCGATCGCCGATCGAGTGATAGCCTGCGTGACGGATCACGTACCGAACGTGCGAACCACAGCGATTGAAGCGTTGGGCCACATCGGGGTGTGGAAGGACAGCTTCTGCACTGAACTGGAAAGTGCGCTCGTGGATGATTCATGGGAGGCCCGTCAAGAACTATCGCGCGCCATCGGTCTACTTCCGATGGCCGAAGAAACTGCGAACGCATGGCTTGTGAAGCTCCTGAGCGATCCCCTTTCCGACGTGCGTGGCGAAGCAGCGAGGGCAATTCGTCGCCGAGGAAGAATACCCCTGGCGCGGTAGCACCTCTTGTTGAAATACTTTCGGACCCGCTTGACGATGTGAGAGCGCAGGCGAGGTGCCGCACTCGTAAGCCTCGGTTCACGCGCGATTCCAGCGCTTGTGAAAGCTGTTCGTAGCCAGGACGTGTCAACGCGAGGTGAGGCTGCGAGGGCACTGGGTGAGATTCGTATCCGCGACGATGCAATAACGGTCGCCCTGCGCCACGCAATGGATGACGGGTCTGCATTGGTGCGGCTAAACGCTGCGTTCGCGTACTGGAAGCTCACAGATGACGCCAACACGTCGGTCTTATGTATCAGCGCAATGCTCGATCCGAACGAATCGCTCGCCCCCGACGCAGCTACAGCGTTGGCGCGGATGGGTGCCCTGGCGGTGGGCGTGGTTGAGCGGCTCGAACAGCTAGCCGGTCTGGATCGTCATCCTGCGCAGTTCGCTGCGTTCGTGGCCGTCGCACGTATCGGGCCAAGGGATCGCACGGGCCTGGACCTTTTCACGCGGCTGGCGCGCTCGCCGGATGCCCAGTGTCGGCGCGTTGCGGTTAAAGCAATTGGCCGGCTGTGGCCTAACGTTCCGGCGGTCGTTGACCGTTTGCGCGAGGCCCTGCGGGATAACGACTCGTGCGTCCGATTCGCGGCGATGTTGGCGTGTCTGCGTAATGGAATGGCAGGGGAAGTCGGAATCGGGAACGTCAGAACGGCTGTCGCAGACTTGGCGGGTTTGGAATCTCCCCGTCTTGATGCCTGGGCGGCGCGCATGGCCGGGTTACCCAACATTGTTAGCGGGAAGGGGAAAATGGGGCAATAGAATGCCACGTTGGCAAAGCCAGCGGCACACGCCTATACACCGCTGCGTCAGCCACGCGGCCGGGAATCGGCGGTGACTAAGTCTTCATGGGCGATAGACACAGGAACTCACATCATGCGAGTCGCTTTCGCGTTGCTGGCGTGCAGCCTTGGCTTGGCTCTGACTGGATGCACCTACTATTCCCAGTCCGAGCACATGCATGTAGCCTTCTGTGCAATCCAAGGAAACACGCTGCATGTCATCGTGGAACAGGAGAAGGGGACTACGAAGCACCAGTATGGCCCTGACCCTCGGGATACATTTAATGCAGATCGCCTGAGCGTTTACGATGTTACCTATCGGCTAAACAAGTCTACCAGCCGAGACCCTGTAAAGCCGGTCGTACACCTGATCATATCTAATGGCCCAATTGAAAAGAGACCGGCCGAATCAAGGCAATTCACGCCGTCGTATGCAAAAGCCGAACTCATACCAACCGTACGCTCGCTCTTTGTTGGTTCCGAAGACGTCACTGCCGTTGAATTCGACAGTTTTCCAGTGGAAGACAAAGAAGCGTTAAGGAAGATAGGCTTTCCCGTGGAGGATGTGAAGTATCAGGGAGGAAACGGTACCGGCAGGGTGTATCTTGCCGCCCAGAGACCGCCGCACGGAGCGAAGATCGCCTTGCTCGCGGCCGGCAGAGTCTATGAAGCATCAACCTTCGATTATCAAAGTATCTGGGATTATACGCAGCGACGACTTATCAGCTTTCCCAGACATGCGAACCATTCAGTACCTGGCCTTCCTGTAACGGTCGACGTCTTGAATTACGCCGACAACACGACAGATCAATACGAGTTGGAGTGTCCTGCCGCAGGCCGATTTGCGGAAGCAGAAGCGAACGGCACGTCGGAATGAACATGCTGCCTTGCCGCGCGGGTGCCGCTGCTGCCTTGCCCAGTGGTGTTCGTCTGCGGTTGGGTGGCACTGGCTTCGCCCATTAGTATCTACACAACTATCTGGACAGGTGTTCCGTAGTACAGGGAGGGCTGCGATCGATTTGTAGAATTCACGGATGGGTAGGTCAATGGTCGGCTTCGTGAGCCGAGTGGATCCGCGTTTGGAAAGGCGGTATTGGAAACTGGTATCCGAGCATTCGACCGCGTTGAAATCGTCGGCGGCGGGCTTGCGAGCCTTGCCGGCCTCCGGGAAGGCGTTTGCCTCCACCCAAGCCATGTGGCGGTTCCTCCGGAACGACCGCATGCCACGGTCGAGGCTCGTCGAGCCCCTTTGGAGCTACGCCCGGGAGCGCCTGGCGGCCGATGGGGCGGAGATCGTCCTGGTCGTCCATGACTGGAGTCCGTTGGAGTTCCGCGACCACGAGAGCAACCGCGACCGCATCGGTCTGCCCTCCGACTGGAATCGCGGTTATGAACTGCTGACCGCGCTGCTGGTTTCTGCCCAGGACGGGCAGCCCATCGCGCCGGTGACCCAGGCCTTGGAGGCGGTCGATGGCGTCCATGCCACCTATTCTGAGCGTCTCCAGCCGGCCCGGTCCCATCTGGACGCTCTGCGGCCCATGATGCGAGCCGCGGAAAAGGCGGCCGAGGGAATCCGTTGCGTGCATGTGATCGACCGCGAAGGCAACGCCGTCTTCTACCTGCGGAAGTGGAACAAACAGAAACGATGGTTTCTCATCCGCTCGGACTATAACCGCGTGGTGCGACACGAAGGCGAAGAACGCAACCTCCGATCGTTGGCGCAACTTCTGGCTCGTCGGGGCGCGTTCCGCCCGACAGGCGAGGTGCGGTATCACGGGCGTCCGGCGACTCAGGAAGTTGCCCAGACTGTGGTCGTCCTGGATCGTCCCGCCTACCAACAGCGTCCCAAGCACGGGCGGAAGCCCCATGTCAAGCTTCGAGGCGCACCTCTGCAACTCCGTTTCGTCGTCAGTCGCGTGTTCGACAAGAAGCACAAGCTGCTTGCCGAGTGGTACTTGCTGACCAATGTGCCCGCGTCGGTGGACGACGCGACCGTGGCGTTGTGGTACTACTGGCGATGGCAAATCGAGAGCTACTTCAAACTGATGAAATCGGCGGGCCTGCAACTCGAAGACTGGCAACAGACGACGGCGGAACGCATCCTCCGACGGCTGTTGATCACCGCGATGGCTTGCGTGACGGTGTGGCATCTTGCCGACGACCCGTCGCCGGAGGCGGCGGAGGCGCGCGCCTGTTGGTCCGGCTGAGTGGCCGTCAGATGAAGCACAAATGTCCTTTCACCGTGCCCGCCTTGCTGGCCGGCCTTTGGGTATTGCTGGCAGTGCTCGATGCACTCGACCACTATAGCGTTGCCGACCTGCGCCGCGCCGCCGCCCTTTGCCTCTCAGCAGGATTTGTGTAGATACTAATGGGCTTCGCCAGTGCTGGGGCGCCGCTTGATGTTCCATGGTGCTGTACGTAGAAAGGGTACATGGCATATTGAAAGACGGTGCGGCATTTTCACGAGGTGGGTCACCTGCCTCATCCCTGCAGTACATCTACAACAACCCAACCCGCCGAGGGCTTTGTCAGCGCGTGTGGACGGGCAAAAGTCGTCGGCCCGATACTACCTCGATGAGCCACCACGACAACAGCATCCGAGCTTGCCGATGATCCACGGTTTGCCTGAGGAACCGGTCCAATGAATGACGTCAGCAGGAGCACCTGCAAAGCCAGTGGCACACGCCTGTGCACCACGTTGTAGTGTGGCCCAGCCGCAGCGAAACGTAGACCGCGCCCTGGCCGAGGGAAGGCTGTAACGAGTGTCTGGGGCAATGCCAAAGGAGTGGAGGATGAGAGCCATAATAGCCATTGTTCTTTATGCCGCGGTGGGGCCGATGGGATGCGAAGCACAGACACCCATGGATCAAGGAGCAAACACGCTACAATTACCGTCGCATCAGTGCGTTCCGTCGTCGGAGAGGGTAAATGCCGCCAAGCGAAAGGTACGGGAAGAGCTTGAAAAGGCAGGATTGGCCCGAGTTGCCGGTGATTTGGAGAAGCTGATGCAAGTCTTCATCCGTGTGAAGGCCACGGTGGCGTCGGAAGACAACATGCCACCTGGAAGCTCGAAGTTGGGGGGAACTCCTGATCTGCCCCACGGTGTGGGTTGGCCGAGATGCAATGATGTGCCGATGGCCTTACTTGCACAGATTCGGCTACCGGATGTCTCCCCGTACGACCTGGATGGACGCTTACCGAAATCAGGGATGCTCTACTTCTTCTACGAGGCCCAAGCGCAGAGACCGGGTAATCCCGAGGACCAAGGGTACTGGCAGGTCATCTACTACGACGAGGATCTTGCTGGCCTTCGACACGCTACCCCGCCTCCTAGTCTTCCCAAGGAAAGCCGATTCCGTTCGTGCAAGGTGACATTTTCGAATGAGATTACCTTGCCACCGTGGGGCTCAGAAGAGATTGAGCGACTGAAACTGTCGGACAAGGAGGATGACAGCTATATTGACCGCCCACATGCGGGACGAAAGGAAGAATCGATCCATCGTTTGTTGGGATACCCCGAGCAGGTTCAGGTTTGCAATATGCCCCTGCAGTGCGAGTGTGCCTCAAATGGGCTGCGCATTGGAGATCTAGGCGGCACGAACGATCCCCGACGACGGGCGATGGAGAAGGGAGCAAGCGGCTGGCAACTCCTGCTTCAAATTGACTCGGACGGAAACAATTTGGGGACCGAGTGGGGCGATGCCGGGCGGGTCTATTTCTGGATTCGTGAGCAGGACTTGAAGAGACGGGATTTCAGCAAGGTATGGCTGATTATGGAGTGCCTATGACGTTCCCGTGATGTGCATGCGAAGGGTTACCGTTCACACCCCAGAGCAGACGTCACGTGCAGTCATGGAAACGGTGTCAGGAACCGTTTGTGGTTCTCTTGGGGCGGCCCTGCGGTCGGAGAGTGCTTTCCAGGCCCCTCGCCTCCTGGCGCGTGCCACTACCAGCGGAAGAAGCGGTAAGGGTCGTCCCAGTCTTCGGGTTCATCGAGGTAGAGGGCGCCCAACCAGCGTTTCTCCGCCGGATCCGCCTTGACCGGGACGCTGAAGCGGGCCAAAAGCGGAGTCGGGGCCGATACGCCCATATTGGCCAGCAACCGCGCCAGTTGAAACGCGGTGCGGCGGTAGGTCCGCCGCAGGTTGTGCTGCTGGTGATAGGAGAATCGCCAGCCGCTGGTTCCGCTTTCGAAGCTCGGGTTGACGAGCAGGTTGGACGCATCGGACGCGGCGCCCTGCGCGCCCGGTGCCACTGCTGGCTTGTCCAGCAGTGCTTGTATGCGGTCGCCCGGCGCCTTCGCCGCAACATACTCTCCTTCGTAGAGGCGGAACCGATCGGCGCGGAGCCTCGCGCCTTCCTCGGCGCAGCGAAGGTGAACCAACCAGTCTTGCTCCGGCGCCGCGTCGATCTTGAACGTCAGATGCAGCTCGGTCCACTGGTTTTCTGGAAGTCGCTGCGGGTTCTCTTGAGGGCGGGCCTGGCGATCGCGCGTGCCGCGCTGGCGCGGCTCGAGCGGAGGCTCGATGTCCAATCGCGCCGCGACCGGTCCATCCAGGGCCTTGACGAAGGCGGCCAGCGTATAGGTCTTACCGGTACTGAGCCGGTCGCGTTTGATGAGCTGCCCGAGCTGCACGCCCTGGCCGTTGACGGAGCCGGTGATCACCAGCGCGCTTTGCTTGCCGTCGCATGCGTCGTCGCCGCTGACGGCGAAAGAAGGCAATGCCCCTTCGGCGCGGCTGACGGTGTAGGGCGGCAACTGGCAGAAGACGACGTTGGCGCTCTGGGCCTTGGCCAGCACGCCGTCGCCGACGACCGTGGCCCCGCCCGACACCAGCGGCAGACTGCCGCGGGTCGCGGTTGTGGACGTCGGCCGGCCCGACGCCGGCCAGCGAGCGAGTCCTTGCCGGCGGGCTCGAAGAAGGCGGCGATGTGTTCCGCCTTCTTCATGCTGACCTTGAAGGGCAGAAAGGCGTTGGCCTCCGGCTCGTCGAGGCCCAGCGCCAGCAGGTGGCCGCCCGCCTTGAGGAATCGGCGATGGCGGCCTGGGCATGCGCGGCGAGCTTCGGCCCGCCGCCGGGGCCCACGACGAGCACCTGGTCGGCCGACAGGCTTCCCGCCCTCGTAGGTCCGCACGGCGATGCCCGCGAACTCCAGGTGGCGCTTGCCGGCCGGATCGCCGACGTACAGCGCCTGCCGGCGCGGGGCCGGCTTCCAGGCGGCAGACGTACTGCACGAGGTTGCCGCGCAAGCGTCTCGGCGGCCGGGTCCTGCTCGGTCCGGCCCGTCACGTCCATCTGGCAGAAGAGCACCAGGCCCTTGCCTTCGCGGTATTCCATCAGCGGGCTGTACTGCAGGCTGTAGCCGCCGTCGAGGATCGGCAGGAAGTCGCCGCGGGCCGGCTTCTCGATCAGCACCGAGGCCACGTTGCCGCGGTTGCCGCAGCGCCAGACGCGCGGCACCTCGATGCCGCACCACTTGACCGCCGGCCCGCCGTAGCGTGCGGCTGGTGGTGTACTTCAGCCGCGGCGGCAGGAGCGTCGCCTCGCCGCGCCAGTCGCGGAGGTGTCTCGCCGTCGAGCCCGGCCAGCAGCGGATGGTCCGGCACGCGCGGGAAGACCTGCCGCAGGCCGTACTCCGCGACGCGGAAGCCGAACCGCTTCTCCAGCACCTCGGCGGTCTGCTCGAACACGACGACCTTCAGCCCGTCGCGCACGCGGCCGACGTCCGGCGCCGGGCCCGTCAGGCGTCAGCGCCCCCTTGCCGACGACGAGCACGTCGTAGCCGGCGAGGTCCGCGTCGGCCTCGACCGGCTGGCATTCGGACGCCCAGCGCCGCCAGCAGCTTGCGCGGTCTCGCCCTTCGGATCGAACAGCGCGATCTTGCGCGGTCGCCTGCGGCGCCGGCGGGCGCGGCATCACGTGGATCGCGAAGCGTGTCCTTCTGCGTCTCGCCGCTGCTGAACCGGACGGTCGCGTCGAGCTCGTACTTGCCCGGCGCCAGCGTCGGCCGGCAGCTGCAAGCTGCAGCGGAACGCGCTCCTGCTGGCCGGTCGGCAAGCGTGACCTTCTGGCGCGCCGGCGACGGCCTGCGGCAGGCCGAGCGACCACCGGCAGTCGCACGTCACCGTCTGCCGCGAGTTGTTGATGACGATGAGCTGCTTCTCGACCGTCTCGCCCGGGCGGGAAGTTGTGGTCCTTGCTGGTGAAGGCCGCCGGCTTGCCGCCGATGTAGGCCAGCAGCGGCATGTTGTTGCGCAGGATGGCCTGCCCGTCGGCCGTCGGCGACCCAGTCCGACCGCTCGAAGGCCAGGTCCATGCGCTCGTACCGCTCGTCGATGTAGTCGGGGCTGAAGCCCGGCCGCTGCAGGTTCTCCCAGTCGACCTTGAGCTCCTTGCGGCTCTTGTCGACGCCGTCGCGCAGCCTCCAGAAGAAGTGGTGCTCCCAGGGCGAGATTGGCCGACACGCCCCAGGTGCGGAAGGCCCGCCAGTTGTCGGCCAGGTACTGGCCGATGATCGCGTGCTGGCTCGTCGAACACCGTCGAGCCGACCTGGTAGGGGTAGTCCCAGCGGTGCCAGAGCCTGCCGGCGCGGAACTGCTCGGCCTCCCAGCGGAGGTTCTCCTTCTCCGGCTCGCTGATCTGGTAGGCCCGGTCGCCGAGGAACTGCGCGTTCCACTCGGCGACGCAGAACTCCCACGGCACCGCGGCGCTGCCGAACTTCCGCGCTGCCCTTGTACCACCCGCGGTACATCGTCCAGTCCCAGGTGCACGGCACCATGTACTCGCAGGTGAAGACCGGCTTCACGCCCTGCGGTGGCCCAGTGCTCGAACCAGTCGGCCAGCTCCTGGATCGGGGCGAAGTTCGGGTAGAAGTTGCTCGTGTGCATCGAGCTCGAGGTTGCCCGAGGAGTGGTGGTAGACGATGCGGCTCGGGTCGAGCCGCGCGACGATCGCCTCGGCCCGCAGGGCCCGCTTGACGTTGTTGTCCGGCCCACTGGCTCGCGGCGGCTGTGGATGCCGTCGATCATGTCGGGGTTCATGTCCTCGGCGTAGCCGGTGGCGTTGTGGCTCATCGAGTAGAAGACGACCGACGGATGGCTTCCGCGCCACGCGCACGTAGAACTCGGCGTGGCGGGCGTAGCCGTTGTTCTGGTCGGCGTCGGGCGTCTTCCAGTCGTACTGGCCGAAGTGCGGCTGCGAGAGGGCCACGAGCATGCCCACGTCGTCGGCGGCCCGCAGGATCTCCGTCGAAGCTCAGGTGCGTGCCCGGCTCGCAGCCGTAGTTGTGGGTGTAGACGAAGTTGATGCCGATGCTCTTCAGCCGCAGCAGGCTCTCCTTCGCCGCCTCGTAGCTGGCCGCGGCCGCGCCGACCTGGGCGTTGTCCAGCGGCAGCGCGGAGAGGAAGATGCGCGTGCCGTTGAGGTAGAAGTCGCGGCCGTCGATCCAGAACTCGCGGAAGCCGAACCGCACCGGCAGGGCCGCGTCGAGCACGCTTGCCGCCGTCGTCGACCAGCGACACGGCCACCTCGTACTGGTTCTGCGGCGTGTGGATGTCCCAGAGCTTCTCGGGCTTCCACTTCTCGGTGAGCGCGACGCGGCCGTCCTTGAGGTCGCTCGGCCGCGAACGGCTTGCTGGTGAACTCCTTGACCGTGCGGCCGCGGTCGGTGATCGCCGCGCGGAGCGTATAGCGGGCGTTCGGCGCCGAGGTTGGCGATCGCGGCGGCCAGCGTGATCTCGCCCTTGCGGACCGACGTGTCGACCTTCACGTCGCCGATCCGCGCGCCGGCGGGCGTGCCGACCAGGTAGACGTCGCCGCACAGGCCGCGCCGCGCCACCTGGCTCCTCGCCCGCTTGGCCGCGTTGGTGTCGCTGAACATGAGCATGACGTCCTGGAGCGGCATGGCGACGACGCAGCAGGCTGAGCACGTGCTTGCTGCCCGGCCGGCAGACCGCGGTGAGATCCACCTCGCCCGCCGGAAACTGGATTTCGCCCGCCTTCTTGCCGTCGACGTAGACCGCCGCACTGGAATTGAGGTACTCCAGCGCGAGCGCGATCGCGGCGGCCCGCCCACTCCTTCGGCACGCTGATCTCGCGCTGATACCAGGCCGCGGCAACGCTCGCCCAGGGCCTCGTCCTTCCAGCTCGGATGGGCGTAGACCGTCTGGCAGTCCTTCTGCATGTAGTCGCCGATTCCCGGCCAGCAGCCGGGGACCTTGAAGTAGCCCCAGTTCGCCGTCGGCACCGCGTCGGCCGTGCTCGGCCGGCTGCCACCGCCACAGGCCGTTGATGGAGATCCGCTCGCGGGTGGGCGTCGTTTCGCGGTACGCCTTGTCGAGGTCCCAGACCGCCTTCACGCCCTCGGGCAGGGCTACGGCCGATGAAGTTGCGGCCGGCGGAGTCACGGCCGGCGAATTCTCGGCTGCCGAAGCTTGGCTGCGTGCGGCACGGGTGGCCACGAAGAGGCAGAGAACCGCTAGAGTCAATACGGCGCGACGGTTACTCACGTGGCGCTCCTTGTAGGATAAGGGTCGAAGGAAGGTAGTCGAGGGAAGGCGTTTGCGGCCAGCCGGCCGCGGCGTAGGGCGAACACCAACCGGGAAGTGGTTTGCTCGCGGTTCCCGGAAGAGCCATGATCGAGCGGATGTAGACATTCTCGCCTCGGGCCGCTACTGGCACAAGACAGCAGGGCAGAACCGCTGCTCAAGCGGCCACGCCACGTGGATTTGCCCAACTGTTCGGGCAAATCACGCCGGCAAACCCCTGGCACCGGCAGTCGGACAATCCGGTCGACCACCGCGCGATCCCCGCGGTCCCTGGGCTTGTGATGCACCAGCGCGTAATCGCTCACGCGCGCGAGTAGACGCGGCGGCCCGCCGCGTCGATCCGGCTTTCCATCGGCTATGGGTGAGCGCTCGAAGCGGCGAGCCGCCGCTTCCAAAAATCGGTCCTGCAAACCTGCCCTGCAAATCGGTCTGGTCCACGGTTGCGGGCCGCGGTTCGAGCGGCCTCTGCTTCCATGAAAAGACACCCCATGCCTGCCACGTCCCGAGTGAGCACTACTTGAGTCGACCGTGGCGCGTAATATACTATGGTCGGGGTATACGCAGTGGCCAGCGAAGTGGGGTGGGGTAGATCCTGCGACGCAGCCAGCCGTTGCCCAACGGGGGTGCCATGTCGATTGCCGACGGGTTCGCTGAAGCTCAAAGGCGCATCGCCGCCGCGCGGGAGTCGGGCGCTGAAACGCTAGACCTGGACGGCCTGCACCTTGATCGGCTGCCGGACGAACTGGGCGATCTGGTGCAGCTTCAGAGGCTCGGCCTCCATATGTGCGAGAATCTGAGGGACGTGTCGGCACTGACGCATCTGGTGCAGCTTCAGAGGCTCTACCTCAGTGGATGTGCACGTCTGAGCGATGTGTCGGCGCTGGCGCGTCTGGCGCAGCTTCAGACACTCAACCTCGTTGGGTGCGATAGTGTGAGCGACGTGTCGGCGCTGGCCGGCCTTGTGCAGCTTCAGTCGCTCGGCCTCAGCTGGTGCGAAAGTCTGAGCGACGTGTCGGGGCTTGCGGGCCTTGTGCAGCTTCAGTTGCTCGACCTCCAGCGATGCGCAGCTCTGAGAAGCTTTGCCCCCTTGGTGCCACTGCTCGACCAACTTTCCTCGCTCTTCCTCTACGGCACCAAGTTCGATGACCTGCCGGCCGAAATCTGCGGTGAGACGTATGGCGAAAATGTGATCGAAGCGGTGCGAGCCAATTATCGGGACCGGGCCTTTGCGGAGACGCGGGATCCGGAAGTGAAAGTCTGCATCTTGGGCAGTAGCGGCGTCGGCAAGACCCAGATATGTCGGCGACTTACGGGGCTGGAGTTTGATCCGTCCGTACCTACCACGCACGGAGTTCAGCTCGCTCATCTGGACCTGACTCACGACGAGCAGCCGGTGCGGCTCAATCTGTGGGACTTTGGCGGGCAGGACATCTATCACGGCTCTCACGCACTGTTCGTGCATGGCCAGGCCGTGTTCGTCGTCCTCTGGACTCTCCAGAGCGAGACCCGCGGCGTTGGCCAAGACGGCTCGACGATCGAGCACCGGCCGCTTTCCTACTGGCTCGACTATCTCCGCGGCCTGGGAGGCACTGAGAGCCCGGTGCTGGTCGTACAAAGTCACTGCGACCGGCCGGACCAGCGGCAGGAGCCCAAGATTCCCGGAAACGATTTCCGCTCGCTGCGCACTCTGAGCTTCAGCGCCAAGACCGACCTGGGGCTGACCGTGCTCCGCGGCGAGCTGGAAGACGCCACGCACAGCGTGCTCGCGCGCAAGCCGCCGATCCCGATTGGAGCCGGCCGCGTGGAAGTCCGCCAACAACTGCGGAAGATGCTGGAAGCCGACCAGAAGCGCGAGCCGTCAAATCGGAAGCATCGCACGCTTTCGGTGCAACAGTTTCAAAAGCTCTGTGAGCAAAACGGCAAGGTCACGAGCCCCGGGGCCCTGCTCGATTACCTGCACCGCGCGGGAGTCGTGTTCTACCGCCCTGGCCTGTTCGACGACCGGATCATTCTCGACCAGGGTTGGGCCCTGGAGGCGATCTATACGCTCTTCGACCCTGCGCGGACCCTTCCCGTGTTCAATCGCCACGGCCGCTTCACGCGCCGGGAATTGGAGCTGCTGGTCTGGCGACGCTTTTCCCGCCAAAACAGAAACTCTTCTTGAGCATGATGGAAAGCTGCGGCATCTGCTTCAAGGTTCGCAATCTTTCGGGCGATCAGCGGAAGCCCGAGTGGGAGTACCTGGCCCCCGAACTCCTGCCGGAGTGGTCGGACGCCCAGAAGTGGCTCTTGGGGCGGATGCAGGGGGGCCGAGAAGACGTCTCGATCAAAGTCCGCTACCGATTCCTGCACGAAGGCATCTTGCGCGCGTTCCTCTCGCGCCTGGGCAGGCAGGCGGGGGATGCCGCACTGTACTGGAAATACGGCTGCTGGTTTTTTGAGAAAAAGACCGAAAGCCAAATCCTGATCCGTGGCCAGGGCACACAAGACTCCGGAACCGGCACGATCGTGCTTTGGGGTGTCGGCAAGCGGCCTCAGGAACTGCTCGAAACCGTGCTCGAAGAACTGTTGAGCATCCCGGTCGGCCAGGCGCCGGAGGTGAGCCGCTCGTGGGATGTGGCGTCGCGCGAAGACGCCGACGCTCTGGACGTGCTCCTACAACGAAGCAAGAGCCGCGCGGCGGGTAGTCCGTCCGAAACCCTCGTCGTCCCAACCCATCCCGCGCTGCCAGCGGCTGCCAAGCCAACCGTCTACATCTCCTACGCCTGGGGCGACGACCGATCCGACGCCGGGCGCCAACGCGGCGAGATTGTCGAACGGCTCTGCACCAGGCTCGACCAGTGGGGCTACGACGTGGCCCGCGACACGCGCTGCCTGCGCAGCGGCGACTGGATTTCCACCTTCATGAAGGCGATCGGACGCGGCGACCACGTACTGGCGATCCTGAGCGAAAAGTACTTCCGCTCGCCGAATTGCATGACCGAGCTGTTCTACATCTACAGCCGGTCGCTGGGGGAGAAGGAAGAGTTTCTCAAGCGAGTCATTCCGGTGACGCTCGACGACGCACGGGAGATCGACAACTGGCACGGCCGGCTCAAGTATGCTCAGTACTGGAAAACCGAGTTCCAGGCCATGGAGCCCCACCTGAAAGACCTCGGCGGACCCGACTTCGAACGCTACCACCTCATCAAGCAGTGGCAGGCGGTGGTCGGAGATATGCTCGGCTTCATCGGTGACAAGCTGAATCCTCACGGGTTTAACGCGATCGTTGTCGACGATTTCGCCGCACTCCGCCAGATGCTCCCGCCGGTTTAAGCTCGTTGGCCTCGTTGCATTCCTATTGCGGTGATCAATAGAATGGCGGGCACGGAGAGGTGCCGGGTGTTCGAAAGTGCTGGCCGCGCCAAGGGGCCGGCTTTGCCGCGGCGTGTGCCGCAGCGTCGCTTGAACTCTGGAAAGGGGTTTTGCCATGCAGAGAACCGCCCGTTGCGTCGTCATGGTGTTTACCGCCATACTCTTGCCGGCCTTAAGCGCAGTGCGCCGAAAGTGCCCAGAGCGCCCCCAAGCCGCCCAAGCCCAACATCCTGTTCATCGTCGGCGACGACATGGGCTACGCCGACGTGGGCTTCCACGGCTGCAAGGACATCCCCACGCCGAACCTCGACGCGCTGGCCGCGTCCGGCGTGCGGTTCACCAACGGCTACGTGTCCGGGCCGTATTGCTCGCCGACGCGCGCGGGCCTGCTGACCGGCCGCTACCAGACGCGCTTCGGCCACGAGTTCAATCCCGGCGGCAGCCAACGGCCTGCCGCTGACCGAGACGACGCTCGCCGACCGCCTCAAGGCGGCCGGCTACGCCACCGGCCTGGTCGGCAAGTGGCACCTCGGCGCGCTGCCGGAGTTGCACCCGCAGAAGCGCGGCTTCGACGAGTTCTTCGGCTTCCTCGGCGGCGCGCACGGCTACTTCGACCGCGCCGGCATCCTGCGCGGCACCGAGCCGGTCGAGGAACTCGACTACACGACCGACGCCTTCGGCCGCGAGGCGGTGGCGTTCATCGAGCGGCACAAGGCCGAGCCGTGGTTCCTCTACCTGGCCTTCAACGCCGTCCACACGCCGATGCAGGCCACCGACGACCGGCTGGCGAAGTTCCCCGGCATCGCCGACAAACAGCGCCGCACCTACGACGCGATGATGCTGGCCATGGACGAGGCCGATCGGCCGCGTGCGCAAGAAGCTCGCCGACGCCGGGCTGGAGCAGAACACGCTTCGTCGTGTTCATCAGCGACAACGGCGGCCCGACGATGCCCGGCACGACCGTCAACGGCTCGCGCAACGCTCCGCTGCGCGGCTCCAAGCGCACGACGCTCGAAGGCGGCATCCGCGTGCCGTTCGTCGTCTCCTGGCCGGGCCGCGTGAAGCCCGGCGTCTTCGACCAGCCCGCGATCCAGCTCGACCTCCACGCCACCGCGCTGGCCGCCGCCGGCGTGGAGGCGAAGCCCGAGTGGAAGCTCGACGGCGTGAACCTGCTGCCGTTCCTGCGACGGCGAGCAAGTCCGGCCGCGCCGCACGACGCGCTCTACTGGCGGTTCGGCGCAGCAGATGGCCATCCGCGCGGGCGACTACAAGCTCGTCCGCTACGACAGCAACGCCGACACGCGCACCGGCGGCCGCAACCAGCCGGTCACCGCCGCCAAGCTCTACAACCTCGCCGACGACATCGGCGAGAGACCAAGGACCTCGCCGCCGCGATGCCCGAGAAGGTGAAGGAACTCCAGGCGAAGTGGGACGCCTGGAACGCCAGACTGGTTCCGCCGCTCTGGGGCGACGGCGCCGGTCCCGGCTCGCCGGCGAAAAAAGGGAAGAAAGCACGAGCGGACAAGAAATAGGCGAACCGCTTTCGGGAAAAGCATTTTACGGCGCACGGGCAATACACGATGCCGCCACGCGGTAGACGACGGAGGAACTCCGATGAAATCCACTTCGATCCTTGCATTCACCACGGTGCTCTTGGTGCGACTGGCCCCATGGGCCGGTGCCGCGGAGAAGCCCAACGCCGAGAAGCCCAATTTCCTATTTGTCTTCACCGACGATCAGCGTTACGACGCGATGAGCGTCGTTCAGGCTGAGCAGGGCGACAAGGGCCGGTTTCCTTTCCTCAAGACGCCGCACATGGATCGGCTGGCGGCCGAGGGTTTCCGCTTCCGCAACGCCTTCGTGGTCAATTCGCTTTGCGCCCCGAGCCGGGCGAGCTTTCTGACGGGACGTTATGGGCACGCGAACGGCGTGGTCAACAACCACACGGCATTGCCCCTGGACTCCGTCACCCATGCCACGCACCTGAAGCGGCTCGGCTACACGAACGGCTACGTCGGCAAGTGGCACATGGGCAAGCAGATCGAGCGCCCCACCTTCGACTTTGCCGCCAGTTTTATTGGGCAGGGCCGGTACTTCGATTGCCCGATTTATGTGAACGGCAAGGAAACGCCCTCGACGGGTTGGGTGGACGACGTTTCCACCGACTACGCGATCCAATTCATGCGCGATCACCAGGACAAGCCTTTCTGCCTGACCGTGGGGTTCAAAGCGACGCACGGTCCCTTTACGCCGCCGCCCCGCCGCGCGAAGGATTATGAAGGGCAGCTTGCCCGCACGGTGCCGAATCTCGCGCAGCCGCCGATTTATCGAAGTGTGACCGGCAAGCGTGGCAATCCGGCCCCCGGCAGCGCTGCGGTGGCGGCCGGAGGGGTCAAGACGAACCTGGACTATTTTCGCTGCATCACGGCGGCCGACGACAACCTGGGCCGGCTGCTGGCGACCCTCGACGAGCTGAAGCTCGCCGACAACACCATGGTCGTGTTCGCCTCGGACAACGGCTACTACCTGGGCGAACACCAACTCGGGGACAAGCGATCCGCCTACGAAGAAGCCCTCCGCATCCCGCTGGTGATTCGTTATCCCAAGCTGGGCGGCGGCAAGAAGCTGATTGATGCCATGGTTTTGAACATCGATCTGGCTCCCACGCTCCTGGATTTGGCCGGTGCCCCGGCCTCGCCGCAGATGGACGGCCGAAGCTGGAAGCCGCTCTTGGAGGGGCAAACTCCCGCCGACTGGCGGAAGGCCTGGTTCTACTGTTATTTCTTTGAGAACAACTTCGGCACTCCGCTCACCACGGCCGTTCGCACCCAGTCCGCCAAGTTGATCAAGTACCCCGGCCATCCCGAGTGGACGGAGCTATTCGACCTCAAGGCCGACCCGTTCGAGCTCGCCAACCGATATCAAGACCCGGCCGCCGCCGACTTGAAGAGTCAGCTCGAAGCCGAGTACGACCGCCAGTCCAAGGCGATCAACTTCCGCATCCCCGACTATGCCGACAAGCCCGGCGACGCCCAACCCGCAGCCGGCGCGAAGATCAAGAAAAAGAAGAAAGCCAAGGCCGAGTAAGATCGGCTCTAGCAGCCGATCTCAGAACTGCCGCTGGAGCCCTGTGCGGCCGGAATAATCGCAGCAGCTTCAAAGGGTCTGGGATCGGCTCCTAATCTCCGTCGGCTTTCAGCCCTGAGAGCGTCAAGGCTTCGGCTGCCGTCTTGCCGTCGTGAATGACGGCTTTGAAGGCCCAACCGCGGCGGTGATCTGGTCGAAGCCCCAGATGTTGCGTCCGATCGTGGCCCCGCGGGCTCCGCTCTTGACGACCTCGGACATCATTGCCAAGGCCTGGCGCAGCGTCTTGCACTGCGGCCCGCCCGCGGCGACGACGGGGACCGGGCTGTCGGCCACGATCTGGGCATAGGCTTGGATGTCGCCGCAATAGGGCACCTTCACCACGTCGGCGCCGACTTCGACCGCACACCGCGCGGCCCAGGCGATCTCGTCGGGCGTGAAGAGGATCTGGCCGGTGCTCGGGTTGCGGGGATAGATGTGGCAGATCACGGGAATCTCGAAGCGAGACGCCTCGCGAACGCAATCGGCGACCACGCGCAGATAGTCGGCCTCGGTCGGCCCGCGCACGAAGGCCGCCACGGCGAAGGCATCGGCCCCCAGGCGCACGGCGTCTTCCGGAGTGGCCGCCTGCTGCCGGGCCGTGTCGTCGGAACGCGCCAGGGTGCTCTGGATGATCAGCGGGATCGGCGCCGGCATACGGCGTCCAGGCCGAGGCCGCGATGCCCTTGTGCATGGTGACCGCATCGGGGCGGCCCGCCGCAACCGCCGCCAGGGTCGCTTGAATGTGCAGTAGCCCCGGCGGCATACCCTGCGAGTAACCCAGCAGGTGGTCCACGGCGACCGAGCATAACCGGCCCGACGGGTGCGAGAACAGACGATTCAACCGGATGAGCTTTCCGAGGTTCATAGCGACTCCAGAATCTGGGGAATGCAAACCGCCAGCGGCCGACCGTGGCCGCAGGGTGGGAACTTTCCCGTCAGTGTCTCACGGAGCGGGGGGCGTGTCTATGCACAAACGCGCAGGCGGGTTATAAGATTGCGGGGGCCCCAGGGATTCGGGCGGCGGTGGTGCGCCAACTTGCCCGCAGGCTGCGCAAAGCGGCAAAGCAGAGGACTGGCGCGCGTGCCATGCTCGAAACCGGTTTGCGCATCGCGGCTTGCACCCAAAGCCAGAACCCACCCAGCGCCAGAATCATGGTCAAGCACCTTCGACATCCTCGGCCTTGGCTGTACGGCGGTCGACGACCTGCTCTACGTCGAGCACTACCCGGCCGCCGACAGCAAGGTGCGGATTCGCCGCCAGGAGCGTCAGGGGGGAGGGTTGACGGGCACGGCCCTGGTGGCGGCGGCGCGCATGGGTGCCCGCTGCCAGTATGCGGGTGGGCTTGGGCAGCGATGAGCTTTCGCGGTTCGTCGAACGGCGACTGGAGGAAGAGGGAGTCGGTCTGGAGTACCTCGATCGCCGAGACGATCCCCGGCCGGTCCATTCGGTGATCGTCGTCGACGAGAGCCGACAGACGCGGACCATTTTCTTCGATTCCGACGGCGCGAGCCGGGCGCGAGTCGATTGGCCGCCGGACGACGTGATCGCGCCGCGCGGGTGCTGTTTGTGGACCATTTCGGGATCGAGGGAATGATCCGCGCGGTCCGAGTGGCGCCTGCGGGGAAAATCCCCGTGGTGGCCGATTTCGAGAGCGTGCCCGCCGACGAGCGATTCGCGGAACTGGTGGCCTTGGTCGATCACGCGGTAGTATCGCTCGACTTCGCCCGGCAATGGACCGGGTGCCAGCATCCGGGCGACGCCGCGAGGGCCCTGTGGAACTCTGCGCGGCAAGCGGTCGTCGTGACCTGCGGGGCGGAGGGGTGTTGGTACCTCGGCAGCGACGACGCGCCTGCGCCGCGCCACCAGCCGGCAATGCGCGTAACGGTGGTCGACACGACCGGCTGCGGCGACGTGTTTCACGGGGCGTATGCGGCCGGGGTGGCCGAAGGGCTCGATCTGGCGGACCGCATCCGCTTGGCATCGGCGGCGGCGGCGCTCAAAGCGACCCGGCGCGGCGGGCAGACCGGCATTCCCACCCGAGCCGAGGTCGATCGCTTCTTGAAGGAGAATCGAAAGTGACGGAAGCAGATTTGATCCTTGATTTCGAACATGCCTTGGCCGAACTGCCGCTGTTCGACGTGCACACGCACCTGGTGGGCGGCCGGCTCGGCGCCCGCGGCCTGCACGACATTCTGCTCTATCACATGGTGATCAGCGATCTGTACGCGGCCGGCTGCCCCAGCGGCGCGCGGCTGACGCAGTATCCCGGCTGGCCCGATCCGGCCGAGGCCCAGCGGCGGATCGAGGAAGCCCTGCCGTATCTGCCGCGGATACGCAATACGAGCTGCTCCTGGATGCTGCGGATGATCCTCCGCGATCTGTACGACTGGAACGAGCCGATCACGGCCGACAACTGGCGGCGGCTGGACGCGATGATCCGCGAGCGGGCCGACGACCGCGCCTGGCATCACGCGATCTTCGATCGGCTCAACATCCGCCGCACCTGCGCCGAGCACGCCCGGCGCGGCAGCGGCGAAGACGACGCGCGGCTGCAATACTCGCTGGAATGGGCCTTCTTCACGCGCTGCCAGTGGGGCGAGTTCGACACGGCCTTGTACGAACTGGAACACTGCTGGGGCCGGCAGCCCGAGCCGCCGTCGCCGATCGGCGGCACGCGGCCGGCCACCGACCGGGTGATCCGCAGCCTCGACGACGTCCACGCCGCGATCGAGCACTACGTCGAGCACGATTCCCTACGAGCAGCTCATCAGCACGGCCACCGGGTTTTCGACGACGATCGACTACCGCCTCGTAGGCGACGCCGAGATGGAGGCGGCCATCCGCCGCCGCGACCAGGCCGGCCCGGCCGAGCGCGACATCTATGCCTCGTACATCAACGAAGCATTCTTGACGGCCCTGGAGAAGCACGCCGACAAGATCGTGTTCCAGTTCAGCCTGGGCGCCGAGCCGATGCCCTACGAAACGGCCAGCATCCTGCACGCAGCGGACGATCCAGCAGATTGCCGAGATGATCGGCCGCCATCCGCGGCTGCGGTTCCAGGTCTTTCTGGCGTCGCGGCACGCCAACCAGGCGTTGTGCACGCATGGCCCGGGAGTTGCCCAACTTGAGCCTGGCCGGCTACTGGTGGCACAACTTCTTTCCCGACACCATCCGCCAGGTCATGGCCGAGCGGCTCGACATGCTGCCGGTCAACAAGCAGGTCGGCTTCTTCTCCGACGCCTACTGCGTGGAGTGGGTGTACGGCAAGGCGCGCATGGTCGAGAAGCAGTTGGCTCGCGTGCTGGCCGAGAAAGTTCTTCAGGGCCAGTACACGCGGGACGATGCCCTGGAGATCGCCCGGAGCATTCTTTACGAGTCGCCGCAAACCCTGCTGGGAATGACCCCGAATTGACGTTTGCACGCTGAATGGTCGGCACTGCCTGGCGCCACCGCCCCGTTTTCCGGCCCGCCGAGGGCCGGCCCGGGGAAGGGGCCATGCAAGGCTCAACGAGCGAAGGAGTTCGACATGACACGTCCGATCACCTTGTGCACCGGCCAATGGGCCGATCTTCCGCTGGAAACGCTGGCGCCCCTGGCCAAGTCGTTCGGCTTCGACGGCCTCGAGTTGGCCTGTTTCGGCGATCACTTCGAGGTCGACAAGGCGCTGGCCGATCCGGGCTATTGCCGCCGTCAGCGGGAGACTTCTGGCGCAGAACGGCTTACAGGTGTTCTCGATCAGCAATCACCTGGTCGGGCAGGCGATCTTGGACCACGTCGACGCCCGTCACAAGTCGATCTTGCCGGCGTACGTGTGGGGCGACGGCGATCCGGCCGGCGTGAATGCCCGGGCGGCCGAGGCGATGAAAGACGCCGCCCGGGCGGCGAAGCGGCTGGGCGTGAAGCGTCGTCAACGGTTTCACCGGTTCGAGCATCTGGCACCTGCTCTACAGCTTTCCGCCGGTCCCGCCGGCGTGGATCGACGAGGGATTCAAGCTGCTGGCCGAGCGGTTCAACCCGATCCTCGACGTCTTTGCCGAATGCGGCGTGAAGTTCGCCCTGGAAGTGCATCCGACGGAAATCGCCTTCGACCTGCACACGGCCCAGCGGGCGCTGGAGGTGTTGGATTATCGTCCGGAGTTCGGATTCAATTTCGATCCGAGCCATTTGATCTGGCAGGGAGTCAACCCGGCCCGGTTCATCCGCAAGTTTCCCGACCGCATCTTCCACGTGCACATGAAGGATGCGATCGTCACGCTCGACGGCGAAAACGGGATTCTGGCGAGCCATCTGAATTTCGGCGATCCGCGCCGCGGCTGGGATTTTCGCTCCCTGGGCCGCGGGGGCGTGAATTTCGAGGAGATCATCCGCGCCCTGAACGACGCCGGCTACGCGGGCCCCTTGTCGGTCGAGTGGGAAGACAGCGGCATGGATCGCGAACACGGCGCGAAGGAGGCGATCGAGTACGTCAGGCGGCTCGACTTCGCCTCCAGCGGCGCGCGCCTTCGACGCGGCGTTCGAGAAGTGAAACGATTTCGACCCACGCGCAAGCGACGGCCGCCGCGCACGGTGAGATGCATCACCCACGGTTCGACGGACACGGCGAGACCGCGACGACGACGGAGAGGAGGAGCTTCATGAGCGAAAACATCCGCTGGATCAACGAGTACCTGGCCGAAACCGCTCGACTGCTGGATCGACTCGACCGGGGGGCCCTCGACCGAGCCGCCGAGCTGCTGCTGGAGCTGCTACGATCGTCAAGGCCGCGTCTGGACGCTGGGCAACGGCGGTTCGGCGTCGACTGCGCAGCATTTCGCCTGCGACCTGGCCAAGTTCGTGATTCCGCCCGGCGCGCGGCCGTTCGACACGCGCTGCCTGACCGACAATGTCTCGCTCTACACCGCCTGGGCCAACGATGCCGCGCGGGAAGAGGTATTTGCCAATCAGATGCGCGGGCTGCTGCAGCCCGAAGATGTGGCGATTCTGATTTCGGTGCACGGAGGCAAAGGTTTTTCCAGCGACCTGGTCAAGGGCCTGCGCTATGCCCAAGAGGTTGGCGCGGCGACGATTTCGCTGGTCGGCTTCGACGGCGGGGCATTGCACGAGGAATCGGACTGCTCGATCCTGGTTCCGATTGAGTCGACGCCGCAGGTTGAGGGAATGCACCTGGTGATCGAGCACCTGTTGATGGTTCTGTTGCGCCGGCGTCTGGCGGAAAAGGAACGTCGCTGATGGAGGTGCTTTGCGTAGGGCATGCCGCCTGGGATATCAGCGCCTTTGTCGCCGAATATCCGGCCGAGAACAGCAAATGCGAAATCCGCACCCTGCTGGAATGCGGCGGAGGGCCGGCGGCGAATGCGGCCTACTTGCTCTCGTCGTGGGGCGTGTCGTGCGCACTGGCTGCGACGGTGGGCTGCGACGCATACGCCGATCGCGCGCTCGAAGAACTGTCGCGGGTCGGCACCGACGTGACGCTGGTGTGCCGAAGCCCGCTCGACCTGACCCCGGTTTCGATGATCCTGGTCAACGAGCGGAACGCCAGCCGAACGATCGTGAACCGCAAGGCCGCCGTGGCGGCGCCGTGCCGGATCGCCGCCCGACCCGCTTGGACCGAACCGCCCAAAGTGCTGTTGTTCGATGGCCATGAACTCGAAGCATCGCGGGAGGCGATGGCGATGGCTCCTCGGGCGCGGACGATTCTCGACGCCGGTTCGGCCCGGCCCGGGGCCGTGGAATTGGCGCGACGGGTCGATTACCTCGTCGCCTCGGAGCGGTTTGCCCGGCAACTCAGCGGGCTGCCCGACCTGGAGAGCCGCCCCCGGCAATCGGCCGCCCTGCGGTCGCTTTACGATCATAACGGTCATCCGGTCGTAATCACCCGCGGCGAACAGGGCCTGGTGCATGGGACGGGTGATGATTTCCAGCACATGAAAGCCTTCGCGGTGCAGTCGACCGACACCACGGCCGCGGGCGATGTCTTCCACGGCGCGTTTGCCTACGGCATTTTGAAGGAATTGCCGTGGCAGGAGACCTTGCGGTTGGCTTCGGCTGCGGCGGCACTGTCGACGACGGCGCGCGGCGGCCGGACTTCGATCCCGCCGCTCGCTCGAGTGGAGGAGTTCTTGGCGCATGCTCGATGAGACGGTTTTTCGCGGCCGCCGTCTGGCGATCGTAGGCAGCATCTGCCGCGACGTGAAGATGGGGGCGCTTCGCCCGGGCCCATATCTCTTGGAGGACGGCGAAACGCCGACCGAATTCATCACCGAGACCCTTGGCGGTGGCGGGGCCAATAGCGCGCTGGCGGCCGCTGCGCTGGCCGCGGACGTGCGATTCTGCGGCAAGGTCGGCGCCGATGCCCTCGGCCAACGGCTCGAACAATCGCTCGTCCGTCGCGGCGTGAAAACGTTCATTTGCCGCGACCCGCGCGTGGCCACCGGCAGTTCGGTCGTGTTGAGCTACGAAAGCGGCTGCCGCCACTTCGTCAGTTGCCAGCCGAACAACGATTCCCTGGCGATCGCCGACGTCGATTTGGCGATGCTCTCCGGCGCCGAGCATCTGCTGCGGGCCGATGTCTGGTTCTCCGAGCCGATGCTGGCCGGGGGCAATGCACTGCTTTTCCAGGCGGCGCGGGCCGAGGGCCTGGCGACGTCGCTGGACATCAATTGGGACCCGCATTGGGGCGCGGCCGACGCCGCCGCGATCGCCCGACGCAAGGAGGCGGTGCGGCGAATTCTGCCCTGGGTCGACCTCGTCCACGGCAATGTCCGCGAATTGAACCGGTTCGCCGACTCCGAGGATCTGAACGCGACGCTTCGGCAGATCACGGCTTGGGGCGCGGGCGCCATCGTCGTTCACATGGGAGCCGAGGGCGCGGGCTACTATTGCCGCGGCCAGTGGACCGTCTCCCCCGCGATTGCCGTGCGGCAGTATTGGAATACCGCCGGCACCGGCGATCTGTTGAGCGTTTGCATGATGCTCTTGCACGGGCGCGACGAGATCCCGCTCGGCGAGCGTCTTCGATTGGCCAACGTGATCGTGTCGGAATACATCCAAGGTGATCGCGGCGTGATGCCGGCGCTTGAATCGTAGGGCGGCCGGTGCGTTACCGTTCCGACGATGTCACCCTGCGGGCTGCGTCATTGGGCCGGCGCGTCATCATTTCGGCACGGACGGGGACTCGGCCGGCCCGCGCGGAATCACCGGCAGCACGATGTGCGACGGATGCTCGGCGTCGTGGTGCACGCGTGTTGACGGCGACCACCTGGCGGCGGTGTCGGTTCAGCGGCTCGCCCGTGTTCGGGTTCACGTCGAAGCGCGGGAAGTTGCTGCTGGAAATGTCGACGCGGATGCGGTGGCCCTGCTTGAAGACGTTCGACGTCGGATAGAGCTTGATCGTGATCGGGTAGATCTCGCCCGGCTCCATCAGCACTTCCTTCTGCAGCGACTCGCGGAACCGCAGTCCGCAGGATGCCGTCGCCGATGTTCAGGTCGAATCCGCCCGGCCAGTCGGGGCTGGGCGGATAGACGTCGATCAGCTTGGCCGTGAAGTCGGTGTCCACGGCCGACGACGAGACCCACAGCTTCACGGCCAACTCGCCGGTCACCTCCATGTCCTCGGCCAGCGGCTCGGTCTGGAACACCAGGACGTCGTTGCGGGCGGACAGCGGGAGCGGCTCCTGGCCGTTCCAGACGTGCGGGCCGCCGCGCTGGTCCCAAGCCCCCTGCAGCATGATGTCGTTGTCCGAGGAGATGTTGCCGCCGATCGTCGGCACCGGATGCCGCGGATCGAACTGGAAACTGGTGGCGCCGCCGCTCGCCGGGCGGCGGCTGGTCGCGCAGCCGGCCGCTCGGGCCAGAGATAGTAGTTGGTCGCGCGGGCGCGCGCCAGCGGCCACTCCTGCTCGTCCCGCCAGAAGCCGCCGTGGTCCAGACAGCCCCTCCGTCGTCCTTGCCGCCCGTCGCCCGGTGCCCATCACGAAGATCCGCACCTTGGTGCGGAACGGGTCCGCCTTGCCCACGCTGTTGTCGATCCCCTTGAGCCAGTGGTCGTACCACTCGCGCCGCCAGGCCAGCGGATCGGGGATGGCCGCGTCCGGGCCGAAGCTCACCTGCCCGTGCGACGATTGCCCCTGCGCGCCGTGGATCCACGGGCCCATGATCAGGTAGACCGGGCCGCGGATCGCCTTGCTGAGGGCCACGAAGTTGGCCGTCGTGTTGCTGCCCCAGGAATCGTACCAGCCGCCGACCAGGTACACGGGCATGTCCTTGTACTCGCGCGCGATGGTCGACGATGTTGTTCTGCCGCCAGAAGTCGTCGTTGTCGCCGTGGCCCATCGCTTCGACCAGCCATTGCTCGTAGTCCGGGGCGAGTTTCAGCGGCGTCGTGCCGGCGCGCAGCGGCAGGTTCAGCCAGGTAGTGGAGCCGCTGGTCCGCCATCTCGCGCCAGCACGGCCGCCGTGCCCGGGTCGCGCTGCGTACTGGCTGCCCGCGCCCGGCGTTGAGCATGATCCAGTTCCAGAACCGCAACTCGAAGGCCCCGCCGTTGCGCATGCTGGCGTAGCCCAGGTTCGACATCGCGTCGACGGGAATCGACCGTCGTCAGGTGCGGGCTGCTCGGTCATCGCCAGGGCGTGCTGCGTGCCGCCGACGTACGAGGTGCCGATCGTGCCGATCTTGCCGTTGGACCAGCGGCTGCTGGGCGATCCAGGCGGCCGTGTCGAAGCCGTCGGGCCCGTCGTCCAGCCAGCATGTGCCAGATGCCCTCCGAGTCGTATCGGCCGCGCGTGTCCTGGAACACGACGGCATAGCCGTAGCGGGCGAAGTAGTGGCCGTCGGCGTGGCCCTTCTCGCCCGGCCCTTGCCGTACGGGCGTGCGCATCAGGATCGTCGGCAAGCGCTCGGCCAGCGGCTGGCCGTCCTTGGCCGGCAGATAGACGTCGGTCGCCAGCCGCACGCCGTCGCGCATCGGCACCATCACGTTGTGCTGGAGTGCGACGTCGTAGGGGCCCTGATCGGCCTGGCCGAGGCTCGCAATCAGTATCAACGCCAGCGCAAGAAACGCCCTGCACAACCGCCGCGGCGATCCACGGCGCGCGGGCGACTCTTGGACGGCCCATGGATTTGACGTTGGCGATGAACGCTTTCCAAGCCAGCCAGTCATGACCATTCCCTCCTGGGGTGCGACCCCGACATCCTAGGACGGTGGGCGCGACGGGGCAAGCACCCGACCGTCTGCGCTTGGGGCGACGCAATAACGAATCGTCCCGGCGACTGGAACGCCGCGCGCGGCTCTGTTACCATGGCAGCACGCGTGCGGCTTGCAGCGTATCCCGAAAACCGTGGGGATATTCTCGATGAAATAGCTGGGTGTTACGAAGCCCTGGAGGCGCGCCATTGGCGAAGCGACTTTCCGCACTGATTCTGGCATTGGTTCTGCCGGCCGCCTTGTCCGCAGCGGAAGAGAACGACAAACGCACGATGGCCGACATGGCCCAGCGCGTCCAACGGCCGGCCGGGTTTCCTCAGCCGTCGGCCGTCTGTTTTTCCAGTCGCTGGCGGCATCCGGCCAACGCCAAGGATCCGCACGACACCTTCCAGTCGGCGGCCGATTTTCACGCCACCGGCTTCTACTGGATCAGCGGCGATAGCCAGGCCTGGTTCGAAGAGATCAAACGCCGCGGCTATCCGTTCCAGGGATGGCTGAGCACGATCCTGCCCGACAAGCTCTTCGGCAACACGCGGCAGCAGGGTCGGATTCTCAACGAAAAGGGCGAACTGGTCACGGGTCCGTGGATGCGGGCCTTCAAGGGCTGGTGGGGCTGCATGAACAGCCCCGAGTATCGCGCGGTCTACCTCGATTACGTGAAGATGTATATCGACGCCGGGGCCGACTCGCTGCAGATGGACGATCCGGGCGAGAACTACACGGCCATTCAGTGGGGCGGCTGCTACTGTCCGCATTGCAGGGAGAAGGCCGCTCGGTTGGGCAAGTCGCCGCCGGAGATCCAGAAGGAATCGACCGAAGAGTTCTATCGCTGGATTCGCGGCGAGATCGACGCCTATGCCAAGCGGCACGTGCCGTTCTCGTGCAACAGCCATCCCGGCGACAAGTACTTCTTCGATTTCGCCTTCGATTTCGGCCTGGCGGAACTGGCCGATGGCCAGGCCCGGCCCGAGGCCCTCTATCGCGCGGTGCGCGACGCCGAACAACGCGGCAAGGCGCAGATGTTCACCTACGTATCGACCAGCTTGGCGCGGACGCGGGCGGCGATTGGCCTGGCCTATGCCTGCGGCACCCAGATCATCGTGCCGTGGGACGTCTACATCGCCACCGGCGCGCCGCGCTACTTCGGCAAGCCCGAAGAGTATGCCGATCTTTACGGCTTCGCCCGCGCCGCGGCCCGCTACCTCGACGGTTACGAGGATGCGGCCGTGTTGTTGCCCCAAGCGGCCGACGCGCGCTACGAGCGTTTGCCCATCGCCGTCCGCGGCGGATCGAACGAGCTGAGCCTCTTCGTGCGGGCGATGCCGGGCCAGGCCGATGCGCCGGTCGTGATTCACTGCGTCGATTCCAGCGAGCGGCCTCAGCCGTTTCATCTGGACATCGACCCGGCCCGGTTCTTCGGCGACCGGCCGGTGACGATCGACTTCGTCTCGCCTGCGCCGTACGAGCGGGCCGCGCACCAGAAGGCCGAGCAGACGAAGGAGTTCGGCCCATTGGCCGTCACCCAGCGATTGGCGGCCGGTTATGTGACCGGCTGCGACGTGCCGGCCGTCGGGCCGTGGGGGCTGGTGGTGATTGCGCCCGACCGAGCGGCGGCGCGAGCGGTTTGGCCGCCGGCGGTTCTGGCCGACGATGCCAGTCGCTATACGTCGCGTCTGCAGGTGCGGATGCCAGTGCGCCACGCCCGGCGCCACGGTTCGCTATACGCTCGACGGCAGCGAGCCGAAGGCCGACTCGCCCGTTTATGAACAGCCCGTGGCGCTGACTGCCGCAACCACGGTGAAGGCTCGCGCGTTCGTCCAGGGCCAGGCCAGCACCACGACCGCCGCGACGTTCCGGCCGGCGGCCTCGCTCGCGCAAGCCGCGTCTGCCCAATGCCACTGCCGGGCCTTCGTCTGTGGTTGAAGGCCGACGACCTGGCCGGCCAGCACAAGTCGGGCGAGCCGATCGCCCGCTGGCCCGCCGCGGTCGGGCCGGCCATGCAGACCGAGAAGGTGAAATTGGCCGATGGGCAGATGGCTTCGGCCCCGACGTTGGCCGACAAGGCGATTCAGCGGCATGCCGGCCGTGCGTTTCGCCAACGGCACCGATCTGTTGGTGATTCGCAGTTTCGCCAACGAGCATCTGGCCGCGTGCGTTTACCGTGCTCATGGTCACCTGCTCCGACGATCCGTACTTCGGCGCCTGCGGCAACGCGCTCAACGGCAACGGCGGCACGCCGCGGCTCTATCTCACGCGAAACGGGCTGACCTACAACGCCACCTCGTTGCACGTGGGCGCGATGCGCGGGCAACCGGCCCTGCTCGGCTACACGCACGACGGCGTCGATGCGGTGGCCGCCTATGTCAACGGCACGCCGAACGGCACCGCCCGCGGCGAGAAGTTCGCACGGGTGGAACAGTTCGGCGGCGGCAATTTCGCCATTCCCTTCTGGTCGGGCAACACCTACCACCCCGGCGACGTGGCCGAAGTCATCGCCTTCGATCGCTGCCTGAACGACGACGAGCGCGCCGGCATCGAGCAGTACCTGGCCGAGAAGTATCGGCTCCGCACGGTGAAGCTGTGGGAATGAACCGATGCGAAGGCAAAGATCGTGCTGAGTGTCTGCAAGGAACTTGCGAACTCCAGGAGCGGGTCGCTCTGAACCCGAGATGCAGATGAAGACCCAATCGATCTACTTTTGGATGGCCGCAACCTCGCTTCTGTGGGCGATTGCCGGAGCCGCGGAGCCGGTGAAGACCGCGGAACTCTGGATCGGCGGGGCAACGGTGGACATCACGCCCGACAAACCGGTCCCCTTGGACGGCCACCGGAATCTGCGGATCTCCAACAAAGTCGAGTCGCCGATTACTGCCACGGCACTGGCCCTGGAGTCGCGCGACGGCGACCAGATGCTCGATCAGGCGATCATCGTGTCGTGCGATCTGGTCGGGCATCCGCCCCGGCATCCTTGAAAAGGTGCGAGAAAGGGTGAAACCGCGCCTGCCGGATTTCCCCGTTGCCAAGCTCTTCCTCAGCGCCACGCACACCCACAACGCCCCGGTGACGGTCGAAGGCCGCTACGCGCTGCCGGCCACGCGGCGTCATGAAACCGGCGGAGTATGTCGCAGTTTATGACCGAGCAAGCGTCGCCGAGGCGATCGTCGACAGTTGGCAGAACCGCCGGCCGGGCAAGGTCGGATGGGGACAGGGCCAGGCGGTCGTCGCCCAGAATCGCCGCGCGGTGTATGCCGACGGCACGGCCCAGATGTACGGGGCCACCAATACCGAGGCGTTCCGCGGCATCGAGGGCTACGAGGATCACAACCTCGAAGTCCTCTGCTTCTGGGACCAGCAGGACCGGCTCGTCGCCACGGCGATCAACGTGCCCTGTCCCGCGCAGGAAGCCGAGGGCGGCCTATCGATCCTCGCCGACTTCTGGCATCCCGTGCGCGAGGCGTTGCGCCAGCGGCACGGCAAGGACCTATTCGTGCTCGGCTGGATCGGCGCCGCAGGCGACCAGACCTCGCGGCCCATGTACGGCAAGGCGGCCGACGAGCGGATGCGCAAGCTCCGAGGCTCGACGCGGCTGGAGGAGGTCGCCCGCCGCATCGTCCGCGGCTGGGAGGAAGCCTACGAAGGCGCGCGCAAAGACATGCGGCAAGATGTCGTGCTGCGCCATTGCGTCCAAGAGATCGAGTTGCCCCATCGCAAGGTGACGGAAGATGAGCTTGCCGAAGCTCGAAGCCAGGCCGCCAAGTATGCCAACGATCCGGCCCAGCGATGGAACTACCGGTGGCACCAGGCCGTCGTCGAGCGCTACGATGCCCAGAAAGCCGGCACCGACGGCGTCTACAAGATGGGCTTGCACGTCCTCCGTCTCGGCGACGTGGCGATCGCCACGAATGACTTCGAGCTGTACACCGACTACGGCGTGCAGATCAAAGCCCGCAGCCCCGCCGTGCAGACGTTCATCATCCAGCTCGCGGGCTCCGGGGGTTACCTGCCCACCGAGCGCGCGGTCCGCGGGGGCGGCTACGGGGCCGTCATCCAGAGCAGCCGCGTCGGTCCCGAAGGCGGCCAGGTCCTCGTCAACCGCACGGTGGAGCTGATCCAGACGCTGTGGCCCAAGTCGCCGTGAGCGAAGGTGCCGGAGTTAATTTCGAGAGGAGTCTCACATGAATGCCGCTATTCGTCGAACTGTGGTGTGGATGGCCGCCGTCCTGCTGGCGGCTGCGGGCAGCGTTGCTTCCGAATCGGTCGCCGCGGAGAAGTTGCCCTCGGTGCGGATCGATTCCGTGCGCCGCGTCTTCCACAACGGCGAGCACAACGCCTTCACCGACCTCGTGCGGTTCAAGGGCAAGTTCTACCTGACGTTCCGCAGTTGTCCCGACGGCCACATGGTTCATCCCACGGCCTCGATCATCATCCTCGCCAGCGACGACGCCGCAGACGTGGCGCCAGGTGCATCGCTTCCGCGTCGAGCACCGCGACACGCGCGATCCGCATTTCCTCGTCTTCCGCGACAAGCTCTTCGTCTATACCGGCACCTGGTACAGCGGTCCGACGACGCTGGCCCGCAAGGACTACGACCTCAACAAGCACCTCGGCTACGCCGCCTGGTCCGACGACGGCACGACGTGGCACAGCCCGATCATGCTCGAAGGCACGTTCGGCCACTACATCTGGCGGGCAGCCGCGTTCGGCGACAAAGCGTATCTCTGCGGCCGGCGCAAGACGGGCTTCGCCGTTGGGCCCCGCGGCGAAGGCCGCGAAGTCGAGTCGCTCATGCTCGAGAGCGACGACGGCCTCATCTGGCGCAAGCGCGCCGTGTTTCAGGAGACCGCCGGCGACGAGACGGCGTTCCTGTTCGAGCCCGACGGCAGCGTGCTGGCCATCGGCCGCCGCAGCGGGCCGGCGCAACTGCTGCGATCCCGCCCGCCCTACACGCAATGGGATCGCAAAGACCTCGATCGCTACGTCGGCGGTCCGCTCGTCGTGAAATGGGGCGATCACTACCTGGTCGGCGGCCGCAAGACCACGAGAAAGGCGGGCCGAAGACGTCGCTCTGCTGGCTGGTGGGCGACAGGTTGCACGAGTTCGCCGAACTCCCCAGCGGCGGCGACAACTCCTATCCCGGCTTCGTCGAACTCGCCCCCGGCCGGGCGCTGGTCTCCTACTACTCCAGCCACGAACGCGACGCTTCGGGCAAGCCGATCACGGCCATCTACCTGGCGGAATTCGTTCTGGGCGAGTGATTCGCACCGCACACCCTCTTCAGCCTGGCAGACGGCGAACCCCGGGGAGACATGCGTATGAGACCTCTTCACCAAGCGATCGTCGTGTGTGCCGCGGGAGTGTTGGCCGTCTTTCTGGCAGTGAGTGCTGGCCGTGCTGCCTCGCCGCCAAACGCCCCGCGCTTCGAGCCGGCGCCGCGGCGGTGGACATCACGCCGCGGCAGTTCCCGCTCAACATGCCGGGCGGCTTCAGCGCCAACATGGCCGAAGGCGCCCACGATCCGCTCCACGCCCGTGCCCTGGTGCTCGACGACGGGACGACGACGCTGGCCATGGTCGTGGTCGACAATCTGGGCGTGGCCCGCGAGACGTCTGGACGAGGCGAAGGCGCTCGCCGTCGAAGCAGTGCGGCATCCCCGTCGACAAGATGCTCGTTGCCTCCACCCACACGCACAGCGCCCCGGCTTCCAACAGCAAAGAGGGCCCGGCGCCGGCGGTGGCCTATCGCAAGCTTCTCGTCGAAGGGATCGCCGAGTCGATCGTCCGCGCCCACGCCGCGCTGCGCCCCGCCGCCGCGGGCGCCGCCGCGCACCCGCTGCCCGAGGAGGTCTTCAATCGCCGCTGGTTTCTCAAGCCCGGCAAGATGCCGCTGAATCCCTTCGGCCGAGATGGACCAGGTGAAGATGAATCCCGGCACGAGTCCCGACGTGCTCGACCGCCCCGCCGGCCCCACGGATCCCGACATCACCATCCTCTCCGTGCAGGACGCGAAATCGCGCAAGCCGCTGGCGCTGTTGGCCAACTACTCGCTGCACTACGTCGGCGGCACGCCGCACGGCGCAGGTCTCGGCCGATTACTACGGCGAGTTCGCGCGGCTGATGCCCTCGCGCGTGGGCGCGGGCGAGGACTTCGTCGCCATGATGTCCAACGGCACCTCCGGCGACATCAACAACATTCCCTTCCTCGTCAGCCGGCCGCCGCGCGAGCCGTTCGAGCAGATCCGCATCGTCGCCCAGAAGGCGGCCGACGCCGCGTGGCACGCGCGGGCGAAGATCGGCGCGCATCGCCCCGACGTGCGCCTCGGCATGCTCCAGCGCGAAGTCACGCTGCGACTGCGCCGCCCCACCGCCGAGCAGATCGCGGCCGCCAAGGCCGTGCTGGCCGTGAAGGACGAAGCCGCGCGCGCCAAGCTGCCGCGCCTGGCCGAGAACTACGCCCGGCGCACGCTGTCCCTGGCCGAAGCCGCGGAGAACCGCTGACCGTGCCGCTGCAGGCCTGCGCATCGGCGACCTGGCCGTCTGCGCCATTCCGTTCGAGACCTTCGTCGAGATCGGCCTGGATCTGAAGAAACGCAGCCCTTTCCCGCGGACCATGGTCATCGGCATCGCCAACGGCTACAACGGCTACCTGCCCACGCCCGAGCAGCACAAGCTCGGCGGCTACGAGACCTGGCTCGGCACCAACCGGGTGCAGGAAGACGCCTCCGTGATCCTCACCGACCAACTGCTCGAAATGCTCGCCGAGCTCGCCAGTCCGCCTCCTCGTTAGTTCCAGCCACCATCGTACCATGAAGCGACTGCTGACAATCGCACTGGCGTGGTTCTGCCTTGCGGCAAACCGCTCGGCTGCGGAGGAATCCACCTGGATCGCGATCGGCAGCGACGTGTATGGCGCCCAAGCGGACAAGGCAGGCCCCATCGGCGGAGGAGAGGGCTACATGCGCACCGTCACCCAGGGCGATTACGTCGCCAAGGATCTCGATGCCCTGATCGATGCCCTCTCGAAAGCCAAACCCGGGCAGATCGTCTTCATCCCCGGCGAAACCGAGATCGATCTGACCGCGCGCATCTACATCGAGCAACTCGTGCTCGAAGTGCCCCCCGGCGTCACGCTGGCCGGAGATCGCGGGCACAAGGGATCCCACGGCGCCCTGCTCACCAGCGACGCGCTGAAGACGCCGGTCATGATCCGCGCCGGTGGACCGGACGTGCGAATCACCGGGCTTGCGAATCCAAGGCCCCAATCCCAAGCGTTACCTCGACCACCACCGCCGAGCCTTCGGTCCCGGCGGCGGCGGACACGAGTATTACTACAAGTTCCCCACCTCGAACGGCATCGTGACTCGCCACCCGCGGCTGGAGGTCGACAACTGCGAGATCTCCGGCCTTCGCGCACGCCGGCATCTCACTGATCCACGGCGAACGGGCATCGCATCCACCACAACTTCATCCACCACTGCCAGTACAACGGCCTGGGCTACGGAGTCTGCCACGATCACGGCGTCGCTCGCTGATCGAGTACAACCAGTTCGATTGGAATCGCCACTCGATCGCCGGGACCGGCCGGCCCGGATGCGGCTACGTGGCCCGGCACAACGTGGAGCTCGGGGTGTCGCTGAGCCATTGCTTCGACATGCACGGCGGCCGCGACCGGAAGGACGGCACCGACATTGCCGGAACGTCGATCGAGATCTACCACAACACGTTTCGTGCCCCGCAAACGCCCGTGGTGATTCGCGGCGTGCCGCAGGAGAAATGCGACGTTCATCACAACTGGTTTCGCAAACACCCCAACGCCGTAGCCGCTGTGAAGGCGTCGGCCAAAACGAGAACCGAAAACAACGCGTACGGCGACAAGCCCGATCGAGCACAATGATCCGTGCCGACCAACGGTTTCGCCCGAAAACGGCGTTCGATCGCGTCGGATGCCGGCGGTGAACGCGTCTGCCGGACGCCAGGCTCGCGAATCGTCCGCGTGAAGGACTCTTCGAAGGACTCTTCCATGAAGATACGGACGAGATTGGCTCTTCCTGTGGTCGCCGTCGCGGTGCTGCTGGCTCCGCGGGCCGCGCCGTGCCTTGCCAGCACGCCCGCGGCGTCCAAACCCAATGTCCTCCTCGTCATCACCGACGACCAGGGCTACGGCGAGTTGTCCTGCCACGGCAATCCGCGTGCTGAAGACGCCGCACCTCGACCGGCTGCACGACGAGAGCGTCCGCTTCACCGACTTCCACGTCGCGCCGATGTGTACGCCGACGCGCGGGCAGCTCATGACCGGCGTGGATTGCCTGCGCAACCGGGCGATGAACGTCAGCAGCGGGCGCACGCTGCTCCGCCGCGACCTGCCGACCATGGCCGACCTGTTCGCCGCGGCCGGCTACGCGACCGGCATCTTCGGCAAGTGGCACCTCGGCGACAATTATCCCTACCGCCCGCAGGACCGCGGTTTTCACGAGACGCTCTGGTATCCCTCGTCGCACATCGGCTCGGCGCCGGATTTCTGGGACAACGACTACTTCGACGACACCTACTGGCACAACGGCCGGCGCCAGCCGGTTCACCGGCTACACCACCGACGTGTTCTTCCGCGAGGCGATGCGCTGGATGCGCGAAGAGGCGCAGGCGGGCAAACGCTTCTTCTGCTATCTGCCGACCGCCGCGCCGCACGGCCCGCATTTCGTCCCGGCCACGTATCGCGAGGCGATGGCAGTCCGCCGTCGCCAAGGCCGACCTGCCGAAGCTCGCCCCGGCCGTGCGCGAGCAACTCGCGCGCTACCTGGCGATGATCGCGAACATCGACGAGAACATGGGCCGGCTCGAAGCCTTCCTCCGCGAGACCGGCCTGCGCGACAACACGATCGTCGTCTTCCTGACCGACAACGGCAGCACGTTCGGCCCGCGCTACTTCAACGCCGGCATGCGAGGCGGCAAGGTGACGCTCTGGGAAGGCGGCCATCGCGTGCCCTGCTTCGTCCGCTGGCCCGCCGGCGGCCTGCGCCCGGCCGGCGACGTGGCGGGCTTGACCGAGGTGCAGGACCTGCTGCCGACGCTGCTGGACCTGGCCGGCGTCAAACCGCCCGCCGCGGCGAAGTTCGACGGCCTCAGCCTGGCCGGCGTGCTGCGCGGAACGAGCGAGCCGCCGGCCGACCGGACGCTCGTGGTGCAGTTCAGCCGCATGGACCACCCGGCAGCCGCAGCCGGGCGACGCCTGCGTGCTGTGGCGCCGCTGGCGACTGGTGCAGGACAAGGAACTCTACGACCTCGCCGCCGATCCGGCGCAGGAGCGGAACGTCATCGCCGAGCATCCCGAGATCGCCGCGCGGTTGCGCGCGCATTACGCCGCGTGGTGGGAAGGCGTCGCCCCCGGACTGAACGAGCCGCAGCGCGTGATCATCGGCCACGATGCGGAGCCGCTCGAGCCTGCTCTCGCCGTGCGAATGGCGCGACGTGTTCCTCGACCAGGGCGCGCAGGTCCGCCGCGGCGAACGCAAGAACGGCGTCTGGCACCTCGAAGTCGCCCGCGCCGGCCAGTACGAGTTCGAGTTGCGCCGCTGGCCGCGCGAACGCGAGACGCCGCTCGTCGCCGGATTGCCCCCGCAGAAAGTCGCGGACGGCACATTTCCCGGCCGGAGCCAGCCTGCCCATCGCCAAAGCACGGCTCAAGATCGCCGCCTTCGACCGCACGGTCGAACGTGGTCGGCTGCCGACCATGCGGTGCCGTTCCACGTGCCGCTGTCCGCCGGACCCGCCGAGTGTCAAACCTGGTTCTACGACGGCGACGGGCCGGGAACTCTGCGGCGCCTACTACGTCTATGCGCGGCGCCTGCACGACGCTCGCCGCCGGTGAAGCTCATTCTCGACACGGACATGTCCGGCGATTGCGACGACGCGGGCGCGTTGGCCCTGCTGCACGCGCTGGCCGATCGCGGCGAGTGCGAGTTGCTGGCCACCGTGGTCAATCGCAAGGACAAGACCGACGCGTCGGCCGCCGCGGTGGACGCCATCAACACCTACTACGGCCGGCCCGGACATCCCCATCGGCACGGACAAGCAAGGGCCCACCGATCTCCAGCGCACCAGCGCCTACACGCGGGCTGTGCGCGACGGGTTCCCCAACGACATCGGCCCCGACGACCAGGCGCCCGATGCGCTCGACGTCTACCGCCGCGCGCTGGCGGCGCAACCCGACGAGAGCGTGACGATTTGCAGCGTCGGCGCGTTCTCCAATCTCGCCGAACTCTGGCGGCAGGCGCCCGACCTGGTGCGCACGAAAGTGCGCCGGCTCGTCGTGATGGGCGGCCAGTTTCCCGCCTCGAAAACGCCGGAGACCAACATCCGCACCCATCGCGAGGCGGCGCACGTCGTCGCCGACGGAGTGGCCCGGCGAAATCGTCTGGCACGGCTTCGAGATCGGCAACGCCCTGATCACCGGCGCGCGGCTCAAGCAGACGCCCCGCGAACAACCCAGTGCGCCGCGCCTACGAGTTGCGACAGCATCAGGGCCGAGCGTCCATCGAAGGCGGCCAGCCGAGCTGGGATCAGGCCGCCGCCCTGTTCGCCGTGCGCGGCGCGGAAGAGCAGTTCTGGAAGACCGTCTCCCCTGGGCGCGTTTCGTGGATGCCGAGGGCGTGACGACCTGGCATCCCGACGCCGCCGGGAAGCATGCCTACGCGAAAATCGCCGGCGATCCAAAGCCACTCGTCTCCGTGATCGAGGCACTGATGGTTGCACCCCCAGGCAACACTGAAACGAAGTGATTGCCATGAAACACAAGCTTATTCCAATCGTTTTCCTGGCGTTCGTTGCGTCGCTGCCGGCTCGGCTTCACGCTGCCGAGAGTCGCCCCACGCCGCGCACCGTCGAGAATATGGAATCACGTTTCGCCGCGATGACGCCCGCCGAAGTGCGCGCCTACGAACTCGACGTGATGCGGCGCATCGCCGATCTCGCCCTCATCCCGCCGAAGACTGAACACGTCGCCGCTGCCGGAGTACGACTACGACCAGCTCGACTACGGCATGACCATCGGCATCGAGCGCACGCCCAAAGGGACGGCTCTGGGCCTGTTGGGTCGCCGGCGGCGACAGCCCGAAGGCCTTCTTCGTCCTGGCCACCAGCGACGACGACGGCGAGACGTGGTCGCAAGCCGCGGCTGGTGGTCGATGCGCACTCGCAAGAACCTGCCCATGGACCGCAGCGTGCTCGTGGGCAACCTCTGGACCGACCCGCTCGGCCGCCTGTGGCTGATCTTCGATCAGTCGATGGACATGTTCGACGGCCGCGCCGGCGTGTGGGCGGCCATCTGCGAGAATCCCGACGCCGAGCGAGCCCGCCTGGTCCGCGCCGCGCCGCATCTGGCACGGCGTCACGCTGAACAAGCCCACCGTGCTTTCCACCGGCGAGTGGATGCTGCCGATCTCGCTCGACCAGCGCGAGGGCTTCGGGCCGTTCAAGGGGCTGTTCAAGGAACTCGATCCCCTGCGCGGCGCGAATGTGTTCGTCTCCACCGACCAGGGCGCGACCTGGCAGCGGCGCGGCGCGGTGCGGTTTCCCAATCCCGACTGGCACGAGCACATGATCGTCGAGCGCAAGGACGGCACGCTCTGGATGCTGGCCCGCACGGCCAAGGGCATCATGCAGACCACCTCCGACCGACGGCGGCCGCACCTGGGCGGAGCCGACCGAACCGCCCGGCATCCGCCAGCCCGAACGCGCGGTTCTCACATCCGCCGCCTCGCCTCGGGCCGCCTGCTGCTGGTCAAGCACGGCGACGCCGTCGGACGCCCACCAAGGCCGCGTGAAACTCAGCGCGTGGCTCTCGGACGACGACGGCAAGACCTGGCAGGGCGGCCTGATGCTCGACGAGCGCAAGGGCGTCTCCTACCCCGACGGCTTCCAGGCGCCCGACGGCACGATCTACATCTCCTACGACCGCAACCGCGCCACCGACGGCGAAATTCTGCTGGCCCGCTTCACCGAGGAGGACATCCTGGCGAAGCAGGCTCGTGAGCCCGAAGTCGAAGCTGAAGATGCTCATCAGCCGTCCCTTGGGCGCCAGAACAAGAAGGAGAGACGCACTCCGTGAAAACGCGCGTTTCTTGGATAGACTTCTTATCTTGAAAGAGACGAACCAATGAAACGTCGCCTGCTCGTTTGCTGGGCACTGTTGCTTTTCGGGTCTTTAGCGCTGGCCGGCACTGTGCCATTGACGGTCGAGGAGCCCTCCGGGGTTGCCCGCGAGCAATGGCCGGTAACCTCCGGCATTCCGCTGGCCGCGGGAGAGCTGCGCGAGGCGAAGGAGGCGACGCTCGTGACGGCGGAAGGAAGCCCGCTCCCGCTGCAAACCGAGGTCCTCGCGCGCTGGCCCGACGGCTCCGTGCGCTGGCTGCTCCTCGACTTCCAGGTCGACCTGGCGGCGAAGGAGAAGAAACGCTTCACGCTCCGGTACGGACCGGGCACGGTGCCCGCGCCCGTAGAACGGCCGATCCGCGTCGATCGCGGCGGCGGCGACGTGGCGATCGAGACCGGGCCCCTTCGCGTGGCCAACGGCGTGTGGCTCGATCTGAACCGTGATGGGCAGTTCTCGGCAGAGGAGCGACTCACCGGCGACGCCCCAGGCTTCGTGCTTACCGACGCCGAGGGCCGGCGATTCACTGCCGCGGATCCCCGGCTTACGGTGGAGGTGGAGCAAGCCGGGCCGATCCGCGCGTGCCTTCGTGTGTCGGGGGCCCACGTATCCGAGCAAGGGCGCATGTTTCGCTACGTCGCACGGATCCACGTCTACCGCGGCCAGCCGTGGGTTCGGATCTGCTACACGTTCATCAACGACTACCCCGACGCGCTCATGGCCAAGATCCGCTCCTTGGAACTCGTAGTGCGGCCGAGTTGGCAGGCGTCGGCGGGCAAGGTCTTGCTGGACGGCAAGCCCGGCCGTGGCGGGCGGCTGTTCCAGATCGACGAGCGGCAGTACCAACTCGACGGCCAGCCGAGCGGCAAGCGCGGTTGCGGTTGGGCCGCGATCTCCGGCGACAAGGCGGGGTTGGCCATTGGCCTGCGCGAGTTCTGGCAGAACTGGCCCAAGAGCGTCGAAGCCGAGCCCGCCGAGGTGCGCATCGGCATCTGTCCGGTCTTGCCTCCGGGGCTGTACGACGGCAAGTCGCTGCACGGAAGAAAACAAGCTCTATTACGCGCTTCGCGGCGGCGTACACACGTTCAAGGTAGGCGTGGCGCGCACCCACGAGTTCTGGGCGACCTTTTTCCCCGGCTCGGCCGATCCTGCGAAGCTGGCCCGGTTCTTCCGCGCGGCCGAGGAGCCGCTTGCTGGCCACGCCCGAGCCGCGGCACGTCTCGGCAACTCGGGCCCTGGGCGATTTCCCCCCGGCCGATCCGGCCAATGCGGCAAAGTACTGCGGCTACGACGCCTGGCTCAGCCGCGCCCTCGATGCGCCATCTGCTGCGCCGCGAGAAGGACCGCGAGTACGGAATGCTTAACTTCGGCGACTGGTACGGCGAGCGCCGCGTGAACTGGGGCAACCTGGAGTACGACCTGCCAGCACGGCCTTTTCCTGCAGTATGTTCGCACCGGCGACCGCCGCTTCTTCCTCCGCGCCGAACAGGCGGCGCGGCACCACGTCGACGTCGACGTGGTCCACAGCACGAACAAATACCTCAAGAACCCGTGGGGCGAGCCGCCCCAGATCGGCGACATCTGGCTCCACGCCTGCAACCACACGGGCGGCTACTATGAGAAGGCCCCGTTGCCGGTCGATCGTACCTACCAGATGGGCCACAGCACCAATTTCGGCCACGTCTGGGTGGCCGGCGACCTCGAGTATTACTATCTGACGGGCGATCGGCGGGCCCGAGAGGTCTCCCTGGAGATCGCCGACGCCATGGCCCGGCACTGCCCGACCAGCTACGGCACGCACATCCGCAACCTGGGCTGGCCGATGGTCCTGCTGTTGGCGGCCTACGAGGCCACCGGCGACAAAAAGTACCTCGACGCGACGCACCAAGAATGGGAAGTCCTCAAGAAGAACATCGACTGGAAGCGCGGCTGGGTGGTGCAGTTGGCCCAGGACCACTGTGCCCACGGCGACCGCCGCTGCTACGGAAACGTCCCGTTCATGGAGGGATTGACGCTCAGCGCGCTGGCCCGCTATCACCGGTTGACCAAAGACCCCGAAGTGCTGCGAGCGATCACCGTGGGCATCGACCAGATGATCCGCGAATGCTGGCAGGAGGATAAGAAGGTGCTTCGCTACACGGCGTGCCCGAAGATCAACGACGCCCCCATGGCCCTGTTGCTCTCCGCCGAGGCAATCGCCTACGAGGCGGCCCTGACGGGCAACCAGGAGCACCTGCGGATCCTCCGCGAGGGTGTTCCCGCGGCTCTGCCCAAGGGAAGCGGCGGCGACGTGGGCAAGAGCATGGCCCAATTTATCCACTTCGCGCCGTACGCGCTCGGCGCGCTGGAAGAGAAGTAGGTCGTTGGATCGTGCTGCGGGTGGACGAGCCAAAGCGCGACGTAACCGTTCCCAGGGCAAACTCGCAGGGCAAATTCACAGGGCAAACTCGTAGAAACGGCGTCTCGCCGTGTCTAAAATGCTTGCCCATGACCCACGAGCGCGTGGGAAACGCAGTCGCTCACCGAGCCTATCCCGGGTGCAAACGCTTACGTGGCCCGGCAACAGGCCGGGCGCGAGCCATACTCCGGCGAAGGGCGGAATCGCCGTTTCCCAGCAATTCACCGCTTGCTTTTCGGCACGAGACGCCAGCTTAGACCGCCGACGTAGACCTTGCCCGCCGGGTTGATGTCGAACTCGATCTTCACACGGTCCACGTCCGTCCCGATGTGGAGCGGAAGTTGCGTAGTCTGCCATTCGCTTCCAGCCGTGACCGCGCTGCACCGCTCTTTCTCGCTCCAGCGGTACTCGTACCGGCTGTTGATTTCAGCGCGGGTCAACACGGGCGTGATCGTGCGGCGGACGTCATCTGCGGAGCGGACGGTCACGGTCAGCGTGGTCTCGCCAGCCTCAGGCCCGTAGATCCACGTCGTCGTCCCGCTGACAAACTCCGCGACTCGACCTCCGCCAGGCGAGGTGATTTCCGCGGGCGCGTAGCCGCAGCGGGCTGTAGCCGTCCGGGCGCCCGTTGCCGTCGAGATCGCAGGAGAAGCCGGGATTGGGGATCTGTTCCACCGTGGCCTGCGACGTACTTTCGCGTGTTCTGGACCGCGCGCACCGCGTCGGCCATGACCATGACCGGCAGTTTGTTCGCCTGGAGGAACTTGCAGATCTCCTCCAAGCCCCAGGCACTTCCATTTTCTTCGCTGATCACGTGCCAGAGCGGAATCGTCACCAGTCCTTGCTGCAGCCCATCGGCGATTTGGGTCTTCGTCCGCTGGGCTTCCTGAGCGGCACCGGCTTTGTCTCCACGCATCGGCCACCCGCCGACCCCACCGTAGCCGAGACAAAACGGATCGTCCTTCAGGTTCCAGTGCATGTTGTGGAGTTCATCGGTCTTCAGTCCCACGCGGCCCGCCACGTAGTCGTAGTGCGGGGCGAGGGTGTCCCGCAGTTCCGGCGTCCAGGCTTGCCCCTGCCCGCCGGGTTGGTTCCAGCCGCGCGTCGATGATGCCCAGTTGCTTCAAGATGCTCAGCGACTGCTCGATCTGCTGTTTCCAGGACTCACGTTGCTGGGGATTTCCCCAGAAGGCAGCGTTGTGGTCCAGCGTGTGGTCGTGGATCTCCTGGCCCGCGCGATGCATCTCGACAACTTGTTCGGCCGTCAGCCGTCCTGGCCGGCCAAACACGCCCGTCACGACGCCGAAGCTCCCTTTCAGGCCGTATTTTTCCAGGATCGGGAACGCATGCGTGTAATGCCCGATGGTCCCGTCGTCGAACTGCAGGACCACGATTCCCAGGTGGCTGTCGCGTTGGGCAGGTGCGTCGCGCCCTGGAGCTGCTGCCGGCTGGGCTGCGGCGACAACGGGGATCAGCACGACCCCCACGAGCAACACGCTGGAGGAGACGCGAGCGTATCTCGCCATGGCTGGGACTCCTGTCGCAGTAAGTAAGCGGTCACACACCGGCGTAGACGCGGCGGCTCGCCGCGTCGCTCAGGCTTTCCTTGGGTTATGCGCGAGCGCTCAGAGGCAGCGGTCCGCGTCTAGAGCCAGTCCGTCCTGTGAACGGTTGCCAGCATTGAGCACACCGACGCACACCAGGCCATCGTAACGCTGCCTCCGGGCCGCGTCCACCGCGGCAGTTGCCGGCACCAGCCAAGGTTCACCGGTCTACTTCGGCGGCCCTGATTCGGCCGACGTCCGCGGCACGATGGGCAAGATTCAATGAAGCGCAAGGATACTCTCGCGGGCCCTCTATAGAGTAGTTTGCATACTACTCCATATGGAAATCTTTAGGGGGGAGTATCTAGAAAACAATTGACATCATCCGAAGCAAAGCTGTAGTATGCCGCTGCGCGACGTGTTAATTCGCGTGCGAAGCTGATTGGTCAGGGGCGTTTGGGCACTGGACGAAGAGGCACGCATGATCCGGACGGTCGTGCGAGGGCTGCAAATCTCGGGTTACGATGTGGTCCGCGCTTTGCTCGCTGGCATCCTCTTGGCGGCCGCGGCCCTCAAAAGCTATCAGTTGGCCACGGAACCAACGCTGGGGAATTCGTTTCTGGAATCCCGCTGGTTCCTGATGCTTGTCGTCGAGTTCGAGTTGCTGTTTGGCTTCTGGCTCTTGGCAAATCTCTACCCAAGCGGCACGCAATGGTTCTCCGTGGCCTGTTTCAGCGCCTTCGCGGTTGTCTCTCTGTATAAGGCAATCTCGGGCGCTGACGTCCTGCGGTTGCTTTGGAAGCGTGCGCGTCAACCCCTGGGTGACGCTCGCCCTTGACACGGGTGCCGTCTTGGCTCTGGTTTCTGCCCCCCCGCGACATCGACGATCCATGCCGGCGCCGGGCTTCACGCGCGGTTTTCAGCCCCGCTTGATCGTCGTCTCGGTGCTATGGGCGCTGGTCGGTATTCCTGCCGGCCTCGCCATGGCCAATCCAAGAGTCGAATTCTTGTCCGATGATGGATTCGTCCCTACCGGTGCGGGGATGGTGGTCCTGGAGTCGGAAAAATGGCTCGGAAAGCCGCTCCCGCTGTTGGAGTATATCGACATCGGCGACCAACTCAGGCAGGGCAAGTGGTTGCTCGTCCTCTACCACCATGACTGCCCCGATTGCCAGGAGTTGCTTGGCCCTTCTCGCGATTCACGTTTGAATTCGTTGGGTGATGCATCTCGCGTCGTCCTCGTGGAGATGCCGCCGCATCGACAGAGGAGCGATGAGGCCGCTTTCGCGGATTGCGTCTCGCGGAATGTGGCGCAATTAACGGACTCCAGGCGATGGTTCGCGGAAACGCCCACTGCAATTCATCTGGCCGAGGGAGTCGTAATCAGCGTGCAAACGCGCCAACAACTCCTGGCAATCAGCGTGCATGCCCGCAAAGCCGGACTTCAAACGTTTCTTTCCCCAGGGCGGTGCCCCTCTTCGGACAGCCGATTTCGCGGTGCCGCGATTGGAACTGCGCCGCCAAGGCATCCCAGGGTGTATGAGGCGTGGAGTTGCGCCGGACAACCGCTTTGCGAGGGCCAGTTTCTGCGGCGAGTTGCCCGTCTGTGCAGCGTTCGTGTAAGTTGCCTCGGAATAAGAGTATGGAGTTGATCGTGTTCATCGGTGTGTGAGTATGTCCGGCTCTTTCTCTAACCCCAGTTGCTGTGAAGGAGAACGCAATGTCAGAACGTTTCCGAGTCCTGAAGGTCCTCGGACCATCGTTTCTGTTGGCCGGTGCGCTGTTGGTCATCGTGCAGACAGTAGGGCATTCCTTGCCGCCGTGCGATTCGGTGGTGGCGGACTGCTACTACTTCGGCCCCAATGATCCGAATCCCTATCCAGGATACTGTTGCTTTCCCACGGGTGGTAGGGTGAGAACGGTGTACGCTACCAGTGGTCAAACCGCTGACCGTATTCCTGGGCCAGTGCAGTGCGGGCACCTTACGTACATCGATGTTGACGAGTATGACGTAAAAACGTGCGGGGCCTTCGTCAATGGGTACGACAACTGTGGTGGGTCAGTGCCCTCGAGCGATTGTGAGCCAACGGAGATTCCGTAGCGTACGCGCAGTGCGCGATGTGTTCTGGAGGTCTGCACTAGTGTCTTGATTCGGCGGTTCACAGATGTGGTGGCCGCCGAAGATGTTTCTTCCATGTGCATATATTGTTATCCAGGCGCTGTGTCGTACGCCGGCACGTGGTCTCCGTGAAGCTGGTTCGAAGTCCATTGAGGACGCGTTGTGCTCCCTCCAGTATTTTGGGATGCGAAAGGACGATGCTCTGTGACGCGATTCACCAAGCGTGTCCTGCTGTTCCCGGCAGGAAACGCGTTCCCGAAAGCCCTGTACGCAATTGCCGTCGTCGTTCTCGCGAACGATTCTCTTCATGCTGTCGACCTCGACACGATTGCCCAAGAGGGCTCACAACAGGCCCAGGCAATCGCCACGATGCAATACGAGGTCAGTGCTCCCAACCTCGAGTTTCGTTGCTTCCTCGACGGCGGGAAGTTCCGCGTGGAAGGGTGGAAGAAAGGAGGAGACCGCACCACGACTCCAGAGAATATCGTAGCCTACAACGGTGCCAGGTATTACGAGATGACACGGGGCAATTACATTCTGTCGCATTCCTCCGAGGCTCCAAGGGAACGGATGATTCCTACGACAGAGAACCCGGTTGCTGTCATGTTTGGGTGGATTTTCTCGGCACGCCGCAGTTGGACTTGGGAAACGGCCTGCAATACCGATGCATGGCGTGAGGTATTGTCGCGCGGCAAATACTGCGACGAGTCGGCAGTTAACGGAACTGTTTGCTACCGCGTGCGACTGGACTCTCCGCGCGCAGACCGATGTGTTCTTCGCCAAAGACTACCGCTGCTACCCCATGCGCTGCGTGACCTATTCGCGCGAGACTGGGAAAGTCGTCCGCGAATCAAGCGTGATCCGCCACAAGCTTGTCGATACCGACAAAGGAAAAGTCCTCGTTCCGTTGGAAACGCGAGTCTTGTTCGCTGGTTCTCCGCAGGTCATAGAACGCGACTGGACGAGTACCATTGTCGAGTCCTCTCTGAAAATCAATGAGCCGATCGACGCGGAGCTTTTCACCCTCGTCCCCTCCCACACAACGATGGTGGTCGACGTGGACAAGGCAAAGGAGGAAAGGAGGAAGAAAGAACCGGCCGGCGCGCCCGATACGGTGGGCGCTTCTCCGGCGCGCAAATGGCTCGCGATTGCCAACGGGGTGGTCGTGCTGATCGTAGCAATCCTCCTCGTATGGCGCGCTTGGACGCGCCGTGCCGCCGCGAAAGGCACGTAGCACCATGCGCACCACCTGGATCCTGCTGTTGCTTCTCGCCTTCTCGCTCGGCGGACTCGTCTACTTGTCGATCGGTCCCGCCGAGCCGCAGATCGTGGTCGCCAGCCCAACCGTCGACTTCGGCCTCTTGGAGCCCGGCGAACGCGTCGTGAAGACGGTCGAGATCGCCAACCACGGCCGCGCTCCGCTGGTGATCGATCGCGTGCGCGTAGCCTGCGGTTGCGCCTCGGTTCGCCTGCAGGACAACGTCGTGCCGCCGCGCGGCCGCGTTGCGCTCCGCATGGAGCTGACCGCCCTCGGCGTGGCTCCGACAAGGAAATCGACATGCTGATCCTGTCGAACGATTCCCATACGCCGCAGCAAGCCATGGTCATGCGGTACGACGTAAAGCGCGAGACGCCGCTCCAGCAGAGAGAGGTCCACTTCGGCCGAGTGCTCCGCACCTCCCTTCCTCAGACGCGCTCCATACTCTATCACTGTGACCGTGCCGACCAAGAGCGGCTACTCGGCGTGCTGGTCGCCGTCACCGACCTGAAGTTTCTGGAACTCCGCACGGCGCCACATCCGGCCGAAACGGGAATCGACATTGAGGTCAAACTCTCCCCGAATGCCCCGGACGGCGAAATCCTCTCGGATCTTTGGGTCCGCGAGGGCAGCGATCCAGCCGCGAAACAGTCGCTGGTGAAGATCATGGGGTATGTCCGCGGCGACCTTGTGGCAGTTCCTTCCGTGGCGCAGGTTGGAAAGGACCACGAGGAGACTGTCGCGATCCAGTCGCGCAGCGGCGCCGGCGAACTGGAGATCGTCGATCTCGAGCTCACCAATGAAATGCGGCATAGGCTCAACGTCGACAACCGGGGGATCCGAAAGGGCCAGCGCCTCGAATTGGGCGTCAAGCTCAGTCAAGACATGGAGGCAAACCGCGGAAGTTGGCTGCTAGGAACGATCGTGGTTTCCGTTAAAGTGAAGGATCGAGTTACGAGACTGGCGATCCCCGTCGTCTGCCGCAAAGAATTATGAGGAGACGATCGGAATGCGAGCGTGGCTTCCGCACCAAGCACCGTGGCCCTGGGCCGTCGCCGCCCTGCTCATCCTCCACGCGGCCGTCGTCGCCTGGCAGGCCGCCGGCAATAGCCCCACGATGGATGAAGTCGGGCACCTGCCCGCCGGCATGTGGGTTTGGAAAACGCTCCGCTTCGACGTCTATCGCGTCAATCCGCCCCTGGTTCGCACCCTGGCCGCTGCGCCGGTGGTGCTCGCCAATCCCCAATTGAGTTGGAAATCGTATTCCGACGCCAAGCCCCACGATCGCCCCGAGTGGGCCTTGGGACGAGACTTGATTGCCGCCAACGACCGCGGCGACGGCCGATGGGCCTGGTATTTCATCCTCGCGCTGGGCGTGTATCCCGCTGAGCCTGATCGGCGCTTGCGTCTGCTATCGCTGGGCTGCGGACCTCTACGGCCCGTGGTCGGGCCTGCTTGCTCTGGCGCTCTGGTGCCTCTGTCCCAACATCACCGCCTGGGCAACCACGATCTGCCCCGACCTGGGCACGACGGCCCTCGGCGTGGCCGCGTCGTATGTGTTCTGGCGATGGCTCCGGAACCCCAACTGGTTCTGGGCGTTCACAAGCGGGCTTGTGCTCGGACTTGCCGAATTGACCAAGACCACCTGGATCGTACTGTTTGCCCTCTGGCCCGTGCTATGGATGCTCTGGAATCTCAAAGCCCCGCCGCTCGAGCGGCGGCGGAGCGCCCTGCAACTAGCCGCGATCCTCCTCCTGGCTGTGTATGCGATCAACGCCGGCTACGTTTTCGATGGTTCGTTGCGCAGGCTTGGCGACTACACCTTCGTCAGCCGTACCTTGGCCGGCCCGCAGCCTGAAACCGAGACGCGACCCGTGGGGAACCGCTTTGCCGAAAGCTGGCTTGCGCACTGCCCGTTCCGTTGCCCAAGGACTACTTAAGCGGCATCGACCTGCAAAAACTCGACTTCGAGGAGGGCAAACAGTCCTACCTCTGCGGCCAGTGGAAGCACGGCGGCTGGTGGTACTACTATCTGTTCGTCGCTACGATCAAGGTGCCGCTGGGCGTGTGGGTGATCGCGCGAGTGGCCGTCGCGCTCACCGCGGCCGGCGCGTGCGGGACGGTTCCCGATCCGTCGGCGACGCGTGCAACGCCGTCGTCGGCCTATTCGGCCGGGTGGCGAAACGAACTCACGCTGTTGGCCCCGGCCCTGGTCGTGTTCGTCCTGGTCAGTTCCCAAACCGGATTCAGCCGCTACTTCCGTTACGTGCTCCCCTGTTTCCCGTTCGCCTTCATTTGGATCAGCAAAGTGGCTCGATCGATGACTCTCGGCCACCGGTCGATCACCTGGCTGGTCGGGGCGGCCCTGTGCTGGGCGGCGATCAGTGCCGCCGCCGTCTATCCCCACAGCATGTCGTATTTCAACGAACTGGCCGGTGGTCCGACCAACGGGCACCGCTACGTCGTCGACGCCAACATCGATTGGGGCCAAGACTTATTCTACCTGAAGCGGTGGCTCGACGCGCACCCCGAAGCCCGGCCGCTGGGCATGGCGTATCTCAGTTTCATCCATCCCGAGCATTTTGGCATCAAGCACCGACCGCCTCCAGAAGGGCCGCCGGAGGGCGTGGATCTTTCCCGCTCGCCGGGCAAACTCGAATCCCTCGGCCCGCGGCCCGGCTGGTATGCCATGAGCATCCACCGCATCCACAGCAACTCGCAGAACTACCTCTACTTCCTCCGGTTCCAGCCGGTAGCGCGGGCCGGCTACTCGATCTACCTCTATCACATCACGCTGGAGGATGCCAATCGCGTGCGCCGCGAACTCGGACTGCCGGAATTGCCGCCGAGTGCCATCGAGGAGTCTCGCGATGAGTGGCTCTTCTGAAGCTTCTCTGCACCGCCTCCTCCTCTCGGCGGCCTTGCTCGTGGTGTTGACTTGTGCGGTGGTGTTGCGCGCCGACCACCTCGCCGCGCGGAGCATGTGGTTCGACGAGAGTGTGTCCTATACCACGATCACTCGGTTCTCGTGGAGCGAAATAGTCGAGCGCACGGCCCAGGCGGTACACCCGCCGTTCTACTACATGCTTCTGCGCGTTTGGGCGGCGGGGTTCGGCACTTCGCTCGTCGCCCTGCGCGCGTTTTCGGTTGCTATGGGTGGCGCCACAGTCTTCGCGCCTATCTGTTCTGCCGCGATGCATTTGCGGAACCGGTGGGGCGAGGATCGTCGACTTCCGATCGCTGGAGGGGAGTCGCAGCCGCTGCTCTGGTGGCCGCAAGCAGCGTGCACATCGTCTGGGCCCAGGAAGCGAGGATGTATACGCTGGGGACGGCTCTTGCTGTGTACAGTGCGTGGATGCTGGTCCGAGCCCTGGGCAGCGGCAAGGCGGTCTGGTGGGTGGGCTACGCGCTTACCGTGGCCGCTTTTCTCTATACGCACAACTACGCCCTTTTCGCCGTGCTCGCGCAGGTGTGCTTTTTGGCCGGCTATTTCTTCTGGTGGCACCGTCGGCATCCCCGCGCGCTGCTGCGTTCACCCGAGGTAATGCGCGCCTGCTGTGCCCTGGGTGGGGCGGCCCTGGCGTACCTTCCCTGGGTGCCCGTGATGCTGCGGCAGTCCGAGCGGCGTCAAGGCCGACTATTGGATCGAACCTCTTCGCGCCTGGACGGTTCCCAATGCGTGGTGCGATCTGTTCTCTCCCCACAATACCGGCCGACCGCCCGACGTCTGGACGATGACCGCAGTCTTCGCGGTCCTTGTGCCGGTGCTCGCTGCGCTTGGCTATAAGGGGCGCGCCGCAGACCGGCTACTCCTTCTTTCGATCGTCGTACCGGTGGTCGCTGCCGTGACGATCTCCCTCACCGTGGCTTCCGTGGTGGTACCGAGATACTTCCTCTTCGCGCACCTCTGGCGCTCTGCGCCCTGGCGCGCGTCGTGTGCCGGGCATTGGCCGGGACCGAGCGAGCGCTGGCCGTCGCCGCGCTCTTGGCTACCTCCCTCATCATTCATTTCCAGTACCGTGATGAGTTAGACACTGGGGGCCGGCCGGGTTTGCGGGGGGCTATCGAGCACGTTCTGGCACATCGCGCGGCCGACGAACCGATCGTCGTCTTGCATCCGGCGCTTTACTTTGCCGCGAGATACCACGTGGGCGATGCGGCCCCTTTGGGCCTCTACGCGACGGCGCCCCTCTCACACTTCAACGGGGGCCCCCTGATCGTGGCCGGCGATCTGTTCGATGATGCGGTCCTGGCGCGCTTGCCGGCGGCGCGCGTCTGGACGCTGGACAGCACCGGCTTCGCGCGGAGCTTCCCCCGCTTTGCGCTGCCAAACTCCTGGCAGCCGGTGCCCGAGACCAACAAATCGTTTGCGGAAGTCTATTATTTTCAAAGAGAAATCCTTGCCGGTAGGTTTCGCCGGAAATGAAGACGGAGTAAAACCTCGTGACCAGTCGGATAGCACGCGGCGCTTTGGTGGCCTTAGGCATCTTTTTTCTCGCGACCGTGGCCGCCGCCGCGGAAATGAACGACTCTCTGTCGCAGGACTTTCGCCGGGAGTTTACCCCGCAATGGTTTCGCCTCATGGGCGGCGATGCTCCCACGCGCTACTGCCGCCGGGACAGCAAGGGAGTGCGGTGCACGATTCCCGCGGGAGACGCAAGCGTGACTTTCTGCGGCTTGGACGCGCGCGTCGTTGTGCGGGGCGACTTCGAGATCACGGCGTCCTATGAAATCGTTGAGTTGCCAAAGCCCACGAAGGGCCAGGGGGCGGGCCTGAAAATCTCGATCAAGGACGCGGCCCAAGAGGCGGCAAGTGTGCAGCGGTTGTCCATGGTTGGAACCGGCCACGGGTATTCATCGCACCGCGCGATTCCCGATCGCGACGGCAAGCTCAAACACACTTCAGAGATTCGTCCCACGCAAGCCACCAAGGGGCGGCTACGCCTGAAACGTTCGGGCTCGACGCTCCACTATCTCGTGGCCGACGGAGACAGCGAGACGTTCTCGGAAACCCGCCAGGCAGAATTCACCACCGGCGACCTGAGCCAGGTCTACTTCGTCGCCCAAACCGGCGGCTCGCCGACCAAGGTCGACGTCCTGTGGACGGGAATCGACATCCGGGCAGAAAAGCTGGTCCGCAGTTTCGAGGCCCAGTCCTCCCCCCACTGGGTCACATGGGCCGCCGGGATTGCAGTCGTCGGGGCCATGGCCCTCGTAGCGGTCGCCTGGATCCGATTGCGGCGCGGCCGCCGCTAGCCGTGGTGCGGTGGAAAGGAAAACAGTGCTACTTCCTGGAGGAAGTGATCATGATCTGCGATACGCGACGGGGAATGACCCTCATCGAACTGCTGGTTGTGCTGTCGATCGTGGGAACGTTGGTGGCGATCCTCATTCCGGCGGTGCAATGGTCGCGCGAGGCGGCACGCCGCGCACAGTGCTCCAACAATCTCCGCCAGATCGGGCTCGCGCTCGAGCACTACGAGAGCGCCCACGGCGTGTTTCCTTTTGGAGTTGGAGCCGACAAAGATGCTCGCGGTGAGCCCACGTTTACCTCCATGGATAGTCGTCGCTATTCGGTCCACTCGCAGCTTCTCCCGTACCTGGAACAGGGTACGGTCTACGCGAAGATCAACTTTCGATATCAACCCTTCTATCCCGATACCTCCGGCGACTCCAAGGTCGTGACCGGCCAAGGCCCGAACGAGGAGGCCGCCCAAATCACAATCCCCATCTTCCGCTGTCCCTCGGACGGGAACAGGCTGAAGCGGCCCTGGGGACCCAATAACTACCGCGCCTGCAATGGAAGCTCCTGGTCGGGGCGCACCGCCGATGGCATGTTCGGGCAGGGTCAATGCCGGCGTTCTGCGAATGTGCGCGACGGGCTTTCCAACACGGCCGCATTCAGTGAGCGGATTCTGGGAGACGACGACTTCGGAAACATCGACATGGCTTCCGACGTCTTCGGGCTGGCAAGTGCATGGACCGAGGATACGCTCCGCGACTGGTGCAATCAACTCACCGCGGCCGAAGCGGCCTCGCTCACGATTCAGGACTCCAACAGCGGCATGACCTGGCTGGAAGGCAACATGACCTGGACGCGCTACAATCACATGCTTTCACCCGGCAAACCAAGCTGCAAGGGCGAGATCACGTGGAAGGGCGTGGTGATGACCGCCAACAGCCGCCATGCGAAGGGCGTCAATCTCCTGCTCGCCGACGGCTCCCTGCGCTTTATCAGCGAGTCGATCGACTTTCCCGCTTGGCTGCGCCTGGGCACCATCGCGCGCCGCGACTCTGCTTCCGCCGACCCGAAATAGCGCCGCCGCGAGCATCGTCCTCCGGCCCTTCGGATGGCGTTGAACCGCTGCACGGTACGCGTGCATAAGCGGTCTCGCATCGGCAAGTCTCCTACCGTCGCACCGTCTGCGGGTCTTTTCCCGTCGCCCACCAACCACTCTTGAAATTGGGCCGCTCGGCAACGTAAGATCAGCGGGCCGGACTGCGCTCGCAAACAGTGTGCTCAGACCACGCCCTCGAAAGCTGTCCGGTCACCCTCCAGCAAGAGCCCAGTCCCAAGAGCCTCTGCCGTGAAACAGTCGCCGACCAGGCAGAGCCCCATCGCCCAAAAACACTCGCACCCGCACCCCCCGCCGCCCCTCTGCGGGCGAGCGCGGCGACACCCCCCGCGATTTGGCAAAAAGCAACCTGCGTTGACCAACGCGCAAGCCAGGCAAAACCGTTCTGCATCGGCAATTACGAGGCAATCTTCCTCTGCCGTCAATAACCGATCTCGACGCCCCGGCGCCCAGTGATCCCGTCGCCAGTCCGCCCACGAACCCTTGCAAGGACCTGAAAGCATGACCCCGGCGAACTCCACCACCGCGAATACCCCTGGTCCCGCCCCAAGTTCGCCTCCGCCCGCCCCCCAGCGGCTTATGTCGCTCGATGCCTACCGCGGGTTGGTGATGCTCGCGATGGCTTCGGCGGGGTTGGGGATCCCGCAAGTCGCCAAGCACTTCGACTCGGGCTGGTGGCCTGCCGTGGCTTCGCAGATTTCCCATGCCGATTGGGTCGGCTGCAAGGTCTGGGACATGATCCAACCCGCCTTCATGTTCATGGTGGGCGTGGCGATGCCCTTCTCCTACGCCCGCCGGCAAGATCGCGGCGACTCGCTGCTTCGCATGTTTGGCCACGCGGTGGTGCGTTCCTTCGTGCTCGTGGCGCTGGGCGTGTTTCTCGCCTCGGCCTGGTCGAAGCAGACGAACTTCGTATTCACCAACGTGCTGGCACAGATCGGGCTGGGATACACGTTCGTATTCCTGCTCCGCAATCGCCACCTCGCGATTCAGATGACTGCGCTGGTGGCGATCCTGGCCGGCTCATGGTACCTCTTCTATCGCTATCCGGTGCCGCAACCGGGTCCGGATTTCAACTACGCCGCCTACGGCCTGCCCAAGGATTGGCCGCTCTTGACCGGCACGGCTGCGCACTGGAATAAGAACGTGAACTACGGCGGCGCGGTGGACCTGACGCTCCTCAACCTCTTCCCGCGGGAAAACCCCTACACGCTTGCCGACAACGAGGGCGGCTACCACACCCTGAACTTCCTCCCCTCGATCGCCACCATGCTCCTGGGGCTCTTGGCCGGTGAGTTGCTCCGCTCCACGCGCAGTGCGCGGACGAAACTCGTGATCCTGGTTTCTGCCGGCGCGGTGCTCTTGGTCGCTGGGTTGGCCGCGGGATGGACGATCTGTCCGATCATCAAACGCATCTGGACCCCGTCGTGGGCCCTGGCCAGCGGGGCAGGGGCCATCTGGATGCTCGCCGCCCTGTATGCCGTGGTCGACGTGGCCGGCTGGCGCCGCTGGACCTTTCCCCTGGTCGTCGTGGGAATGAACTCCATCGCCATGTACCTGATGGCCAACCTGATGAAGCCCTGGACGTGGAGCATGCTCAAGATCGACACCCGCCCGATCCTCCAGTGGACGCCCGTGAAAGCGCCGTCGAAGGGCTGTTCGGCTCCGGCGGCCTCGATCCGATCTACATGCCGATCGTCGAGATGACCTCGGTGCTGGTCGTCTTCTGGCTGATCTGCCTGTGGATGTATCGGCAGAAGATCTTCGTCCGCATCTGAGGCGCGCGGGCCGGCGTGCCGCGTGCCGGAGGGAACGCCCTGAGCCGCCGCGCAGCGCTTGGCCAGTGGCCCGGGTGGGCCGAGGTAGCCGATTTGCCGTTTGGGCCGGCCGCCGCGCTTGGGGCCAGTGCCCGGATCGCTGTTGCGGCGATGCGCCGGCCTGCCTAAAATCGGGGGGTAGGGCGAGGCAGTTTCAGGCGTCGGCTTGGATTGGGGAGAACCGCATGGTGAGTTGCTCGGTCGCGTGGTTCCTGACGAGCGTGCTGGCCGCGGCCTCGCCTGCGCCGCTCCCGGTCGACGAGGTGGTCTTCGCGGTCCGCCAGCCCGGCGTGGGCAGCCACTGGTACGAGAACTTCGGCTACTACGCCCAGGACGAGCAACGCGAAGGCCTACCGGGCCATGGGCCGGCTCTGCCGCCTGAACCTGCGCACCGGCAAGCTCACGGTGCTGCTCGACGATCCCGAGGGCTCGGTCCGCGATCCGCAGGTCCACTACGACGGCCGCAAGATCCTCTTCTCCTACCGCCCGGGCGGCTCCGACTACTTCCACCTCTACGAGATCAACGTCGACGGCAGCGGGCTGCGGCAGCTGACCGACGGGCCCTTACGACGACATCGAGCCGACCTACCTGCCCGACGGCCGGATCATGTTCTGCTCCAGCCGCTGCAAGCGCTGGGTGAACTGCTGGTTCACGCAGGTGGCCGTGCTCTACGGCTGCGACGCCGACGGCAGGAACATCCGCCCGCTCTCCGCCAACATCGAGCACGACAACACGCCCTGGCCGCTGCCCGACGGGCGCGTGATCTACACGCGCTGGGAATACGTCGATCGCAGCCGGGTCTCGTTCCACCATCTCTGGACGACCAATCCCGACGGCACCGGCCAGATGGTCTACTACGGCAACCTGCACCCGGGCACCGTGATGATCGACGCCAAGCCGATCCCCGGCACGCGACAAGGTCGTGGCCGTCTTCTCGCCCGGCCACGGCAAGCGGGAGCACGCCGGCGCGATCACCATCGTCACCCCCAAGGCCGGGCCCGACGATCACGGCTCGGCGCGGCACGATCAGCCAGGGCGACGACTACCGCGATCCGTATCCGCTCTCCGCGGACTGCTTCCTGGTGGCCCAGGGCCCGCGCCTGCTGCGTGATGGACGGCGCAGGGCGAGACCGAGGAGCTCTACCGGCTGCCGCCGGACCTGGCCAAGGCCGGGGTCGAGTGCCACGAGCCGCGGCCGCTGCGCGCCCGGCCGCGCGAGCCGGTCATCCCGCCGCGCGTGTCGCCGCAGCAGGCGACCGGCCGGCTGGTCCTGAGCGACGTCTACGCGGGCCGGCGCATGGAAGGCGTGCGCCGGGGCGAGATCAAGAAGCTGCTGGTCCTGGAGACGCTGCCCAAGCCGGTCAACGACAGCGGCAAGATGCCGCCGATGAGCTTCGGCGGCACCTACACGCTGGAGCGCGTGCTGGGCACCGTGCCGGTCGAGCCCGACGGCTCGGCCTACTTCGAAGTGCCGGCCCTGCGGAGCCTGTTCTTCGTGGCGCTGGACGAGCACGACAACTCGGTCAAGCGGATGCAGAGCTTCCTGACCGTGATGCCGGGCGAGACGACCAGTTGCGTCGGCTGCCACGAGCAGCGGCACGCGACGCCGCGGCCAACGCCGACCGCAGCCACGCTGCTGGCCCTGCGCCGCCGCGCCGAGCCAGATCGACGCCGATCGCCGGCATCCCCGACGTGTTCGATTTCCCGCGCGACATCCAGCCGATCCTCGACCGGCACTGCGTGCGGTGCCACGACTACGACCGCCGCGACGGCGGCGTGATCCTCACCGGCGACCGCGGGCCGATCTACTCGCACAGCTACTACACGCTGACCGCCCTGGAGCAGGTCTCCGACGGCCGCGACCGGCTGGTGACGAACCTGCCGCCGCGGGCCGATCGGCACCTCGGCCAGCCCGCTGATGAAGATGCTCGACGGCAGCCACTACGAGCGCCGTGCTCACGCCGCACGAGCAGGACATGATCCGCTACTGGATCGAATCGGCGGCCGCCTATCCCGGCACCTACGCGGCGCTGGGCACGGGCATGATCGGCGGCTATCCCAAGAGCCAACTCGACACGAGCGACCGCAAGTGGCCCAGCTCGATCGCGGCGGCCGAGGCGATCCGCCGCCGCTGCCTGGGCTGCCACGACAAGTCGATGCCCGTGCCGCAGTATCTCTCCGACGACCTGGGCCTGGTGCTCTCCAACCCCGATCCCGACGACGTGCGGATCCGCTACTCGCGGCACCTGATGTTCAACCTCTCGCGGCCGGAGAAATCGCTGATCCTGCTGGCGCCCTTGGCCAAGGAGGCGGGCGGCTACGGGCTCTGCCGGCCGAGAGACGGCAGAGTCGACGGCGGCACGTTCCGCGGGCCGACGCGGCATCGGCCTCCGTCTTCGCCGACACCCAGCGATCCCGACTACCAGCAAGATCCTCGCCCTGTGCCGCGACGGGAAGACAGCACCTGGACGAGATCAAGCGCTTCGACATGCCCGGCTTCCGTCCCGCCGGCGATGTACGTCCGCGAGATGAAGCGATTCGGCATTCTGCCCGGCGAGTCTCGGCGCGGACGCAGCCGATCGACGTCTACGCCACCGACCAGGCCTACTGGCGGTCGCTCTGGTGGCAGCCCAGCGGAGAATGAGCGGCGCGCATCTCTGAACGGTTACGAAGCGCGCGATTGCCGGCCAGAGTCGGGGTAACCGTTCCCGGGGCAAACTCCCAGGGCAAACTCGTAGAAGCGGCGTCTCGCCGCTTCCAAATGGCTGCCCATTACCCACGAGCGCGTGGGAAACGCAGCCGCTCAGCGTGGCGATCCCGGGGTGTGAACGCTTGCGAGTCGGGGCAGGGGGAGCCTTGCCACAGCCGATTGCTTACGGCGAGGACTTCTGTGCCCGCAGGTCGTAGCAGGCCAGCAAGTCGCCGTGGCGGAGGTAGAGCTTGCCTTCGTGCACGACCGGGTGCGCGCCAAGCCGGGCCTTCGCCTCTCGGCGGCTCCAGCGTCCCTTTCGCGCGGAACGCCTCGGGCGTGGCCTCGACCAGCACGACGCGTCCGCGGTCGTAGCGAAAGATCAAGTGGCCGTCGGCATAGAGCACGGCCGCCGAACCGGGCGAAGGGGCCTTGGCGCGCCCAGGCGATCTTCCCCGTGGCTAACTCGATCGAGACCGGATCGCCCCGGTTCTGGCCGCTGCCGCCGTATACGTAGTCGCCGACGAGGACGACGCCCCCGTGGTGGTTTTCGAACTTGCGATAGTCGAGGAAATAGACCTCCTCAGCACGGAACGTTTCGCCGGAGCGTACGATCCGCAGCAGGGCACTTCCCGTTTGATAGCTATTGGTGACGAAAAGGAAGTCGCCGCGGACGATTGCGTGCGTGATGTTGGCGGTGCGGTTGGCCAGTCGGTTGTAGCTCCAGAGAAAACGGCCGGTCGCGGCGTCGACGCCGACGACGCCTCGGCCCAACACTTGCACGATCTCGCGCAATCCTGCAATCTCGGCGGCTACCGGTGAGGAGTATGCTGCTCCGTCGCGTCCCTGGTCGCCCAACTCGGGCACGGTCGCCTTCCATACCTCGCGGCCGGTCCGCTTGTCCAAGGCCACGAGCGCGGCATCCGGTCCGCCAGGCGTGCAGACCAATCGGTCGCCGTCCACGAGCGGCGATTCGCTGTATTTCCAACCGGTCATCATCCGGCCGCCGAAATCCTTGACCAGATTGCGTTGCCAGAGCGGCTTGCCGGTAGCAGTTTCCAGGCAAACCAGGTCGCCTTCGGTGCCCAAGGCGTAGAGCCGTTTGCCGTCGACCGTGGGCGTGCATCGCGGGCCGTCCTCGTGAGGCGGTCCAACGCGCGCCGCCCACAGCGGCTTGCACGGCCAGGTCGTAGGCCAGAACGAATTGCGACGTGCCCGCCGAGTCGCGCGGTCTCCCATGGTGAACAACCGGTCCGCAGCGATCGAGACGGTCGAATAGCCTTTGCCCAGTCCTTCGAGCTTCCAGAGGAGTCGCGGTCCGCCGGCGGGCCACTGTTGGAGCAGGCCGGTTTCGTCGCAGAGGTTGTCGCGGCGCGGGCCGTGGAACTGCGGCCAATCGCGCGTGGAAATCGACCGAGGCTCCGACGGGCCGAGCAGGGCCGGCGGGGCGATCTTCTCTGAGGGGCCGCGCGGCGGGGCCGATTCGGCCGACTCGATCGCCGCGAGGATCTCGACCAATTGCCCGCGCTGATCGGGGCCGGCCGCTGCAAGGGCTTTCTTCAAAGCCGGGATGGCCGGGCGCACCGCCGGACCGATCGCGCCCAGAACGATGGCCGCGCACCTCCGTGCACCGACCGGCCCGCGGTCGAAAACCTCCAGAACCGTGGGAACGGCTGCCTCGCCCATGGCCTGCAAGGCGTTCATCGCCGCCGTGCGGACCCAAGGCTGCACGTGATCGAGCTTGCGGGCCAGGGCGGGCGCAGCGTCCTTTGCCGCCGGTCCAAGGCGGGCCAGCGCGTCGGCCGCGGCCACGAACACCGAGATATCCTTATTCTCAAGGGCAGGCCCAGCACGTCGACGATCTTGCCCACCTCTTCGGTGCGGCGGCCGGTCTGCGTCTGTTCGGTCCAATACGTCAACGGGCGGCCGTGGTAGAGGGGCGAGGAATCCTTCTGCTGCTCGGCGGTTGCGGTTGCCGGCATACAGAGCAGGACTAACGAAAGTCCGACTAGCGAAAGCCCGCGGCCGATCATTGCGTGTCCTTCCAGGTTCGTGGTGCGAAGGAGAACCTTCACCTTCTTTGTCCGATGTTCGCCAAAAACCTCGCACCCGGCAAGTGCCCCGGCGCCGTGCTCCGGATCGGGGGCGGCGGGCGACACAATCCGAGGGATGCCTTCACCCCCCGAATCCCGGTCGTCCGAGCCGGGCGTGGAAGCGATCTTGGAATCGCTCCGGCGGCCGTTAGCGGGCGGGAAGTCGCCGCCCCGCAGGAAATCCTCTTGAAGTCCCTACTGTCATTGGTTGGCGATGCCGTGCCGGGAAACGCAGGGAAGCGCCGCGAAGCGCCGGAAAACCTTGTCTTTCGGTTTCCCGCCGGTTGGCCTGGCGCGTGGCCGTGCGGGGTTCAATCGGATCGGCGCAGTGGGTGTTTTGCCCCCGTGCCGCGATTACAATGGGGCCTTGGCAATCATCGCCTCAGGGCGAGTCTGAACCACCGACACACCGATTGGGGAGACAACCATGACCGTTCGCGCAACGTTGCTGGCAAGCATCGCGCTTGGCATTCTCGGCGGGGCTGCCGCCTTTGCAGCCGACGAGGGATGGATCGATCTGTCCCGCGACCTCTCGGCCTGGCAGGAACCGACCGGCGAGTGGTTTCTCGCCGGCGATGCGAAGCTGAATCCCCAGAATGCGCGCCGACTCGTTGGCGTGCCGGGCGCGGGGTGATGGTCAACGGCCCCGAAGGCAGGACCCAGAACCTGGTCTCCAAGCAGCAGTGGGGCGACGTCAAGCTGGAGTTGGAGTTCATGGTGCCCGAGCGATCGAACTCGGGCGTCAAGTTGATGGGGGTCTACGAGATCCAGATTGCCGACAGCGCCAAGTCGGCGAAGCCCAAGGCCGACGACCTCGGCGGAATCTACCGCGCCGAGCAGAAGCCCCGTTACCACCACATCGACGAAGGCATTCCACCCGCGTCAACGCGGCCAAGGCCGGCGAGTGGCAGAAGCTCCAAATCGTTTTTCGCGCCCCCCGGCTGGATGCCCAAGGCAAGAAGCGGCCAACGCACGGTTCCAGCACATCGTGCTCAACGGCCAGGTGATCCACGAGAACACCGAGGTGAAGACTCCCACGGGCCACATCTGGCGCCAGAAGGAGAACGCCACCGGCCCGCTCCTGCTCCAGGCCGACCACGGACCGGTTGCCTTCCGCAACATCGCCTGCGGCCGATAGCCGCCGACGCAGCGGCCCAAACCGCGGTCCAGACCAAGGCCGAGGAAGGCTGGGTGCCCCTGTTCAACGGCAAGGACCTGACGGGCTGGGAGCAGAAAAACGGCACTGCCAAGTATCGCGTCGAAAACGGCGTCATCGTCGGCAAGACCAACGAGGGCAGTCCCAACTCGTTCCTCTGCACGACGCGCGATTACGGTGATTTCGAGCTGAAGTTCGACGTTCTCGTCGACGACGAGCTCAACTCGGGCGTGCAGAATCCGCTCGGAGAGCAAGCCCGAAGTGAACAACGCACGCGTCCACGGCCCGCAAGTCGAGATCGCCGCCAGCGGATCTTCCGGCTATATCTACGGCGAGGCACTGGACACGGGTTGGCTTTCCGAGGACCGTTCGGACGCCAAGGCCCAGGCTGCCTTCAAGAAAGGCCGGTGGAATCAGTTCCTGGTCCGCGCCCAAGGCAATTCGATCAAGACCTGGGTCAACGGCGTGCCCGTGGCCGACCTGGTCGACGTGAAGAGCAAGATGTCCAAGGGTTTCATCGCGATTCAGGTCCACGGCGTGAAGAAGGGCACGGGGCCCTACGAGGTTCGCTGGCGCAATCTGTTTGTGCGGGAATTGAAGTCAGCGCGGTCGGCGCGATGAATGTGCGGCGCGGCCGCGCGGGCCGCGCCCGTTGCCACGAGCAGGCTCGACGACCTGCTTTTCCACCAGCTTGAGAAGGAGCAGCCATGCACAAGACGGCTTTCGGCCTGGGACTGTTTGCGGTGTTGGCGGTCGGCCTTCCCCTCTCGGCGGAGACGCTCGACTTGCCCAAGGAAGCCTTCCCCGGCGGCAACCCCGCCACGGTGATGAGCCGGTATTGGCTCTCTCAGGCTGAACGGGCCTTCGAGCGCTGGCAAAAGGATTACGAAACGCGGACCACGCCCGAGGCCGTTGCCGAGTATCAGAAACGGATGCACGAGAAGTTCGTCGAAGCCATTGGCGGCCTGCCCGAGCGAACGCCGCTTGAACGCACGGGTTACGGGCACGATCCCGCGGCCCGGCTACCGCGTGGAGAAGGTCATCTTCGAGAGCCAGCCGAAGCATTACGTGACGGCGCTCTGTTCCTGCCCGACGCCGAGCGATTCAAGCCGCCGTATCCGGGCGTGCTCGTGCCGTGCGGCCATGCGATGACGGCCAAGGGGCACGACGAATACCAGTCGATGGGCGCCCTGTTGGCGCTCAACGGCATGGCGGCGCTGGTCTTCGATCCGATCGACCAGGGCGAACGCGGACAATACCTCGGCGAAGGCGGCTGGCCGAAGCTCTGGGGCATCGCGGCACACTCGATGGTCGGCATCGGCAGCATCCTGCTTGGGCCGCAACACGGCGCGATTCGAGATTTGGGACGGCATGCGGGCGATCGACTATCTCCAATCGCGGCCCGAGGTCGATCCGAAACGGATCGGCTGCACGGGCAACAGCGGCGGCGGCACGCAGACCAGCTACCTGATGGCGCTGGACGACCGCATCCGCGCGGCGGCGCCGAGCTGCTATCTGACGAGCTTGCCCAGACTGCTGCGCACGATCGGCCCGCAGGACTCCGAGCAGAACATCTTCGGCCAGATTGGCCTTCGGCATGGACCACGCCGACTACATCATGATGCGGGCGCCGTCGCCGGTGCTGATTTGCGCCGCCACCAAGGACTTCTTCGACATCGACGGCACGTGGGATACCGTTCCGCTACGCCAAGCGGCTCTACACGCGCCTGGGCTTCGCCGAACGCGTCGACCTCCTGGAAAACGACGCCGGGCACAACTACAACACCACGCAACGCGAAGGCGTCGCGCGGTGGATGTCGCTGGCTGCTGCGCAAGGACGCCGATCACCGAGCCCAAGATCGAACTGCTTTCGGACCAGGAGTGCCAGGTTACGCCTGAGGGTCAGACCTTGCGGCTGGCCGGGGCGCGGAGCGTGTACGATTTCAACGCCGACTTGGAAAACCAGCTTGCCCCGCGCCGTGCCGAGCGATGGACCAACGGCGACCGCGGCGAGCGCTTGGCGGTCGTGCGGAAACTGGCCGGCATGCGAGCGCTCGATGCCCTGCCTCCAGCCAAGAAAGTCTCGTTCGGCACGGTCCAGCGTAAGGAGTGTCGGATCGAAAGACTCGTTCTCGAGCTTGCCGACGGCCTGATGCTTCCGGCCCTGCTGTTTGAGCCTACGCAGGGGAAGGCCCGTGGGGTTGCGCTTTACCTCCACGAGCAGGGCAAGGCCGCGGATGCGGGCCCCGGCGGACCGATCGAGAAGCTCGTGGCGCGAGGGAATCGCCGTCTTGGCGCCGGACCTCAGCGGCACCGGGCAGACCCAATCGACCGCGGAAACCAAGGACGTGTACACGGCGTACCTGCTGGGCCGATCCTACGTCGGCCTCCGCGCCGAAGAAATCCTCGTTGCGGTGCGCTGGGCGCGACGCACTGGGCGATGCCGACGGCGTTGATCTGTTTGCCGTGGGACAGGTCGGCATCCCGGCCTTGCACGCCGCGGCGGTCGAGCCGGGTTTGTTCCCGTCGGTGAAACTCACGCACACTCAAGAGTTGGTCAGGAGTGATCCCTAGCCGGCTCACCCAGGTGCAGGGCGCCGAGATCGTGCACGGCGCACTGACCGAGTATGATTTGCCGGATTTGGCGGCAAGCCTGGGCTCGAAGCTCACCGTGGAGGCAGCGGTCCAGAGTGGTCCGCCTCCGGCACCGGCGAAGAAACCCGCGGCGTCGGACGCCCCGGGATGGTTTGTAGATGAAGCAACCGCAGCGCGAGGATCGCGCTTGGATGATCGGTCGGGCGCGGGCCGCTACAGGTCGATCTGGAGCATAGGCCGCTCGCGCCGGAGTGCTTGCACGCCCTCGGCGGTCACGAGCGTGCGCGCCAGGTTCGCATAGCGGAGGTTCTTCAGCGGCTTGAGGTGTTCCAGGCCCGCGTCGGTCACGGGCGTCTGGGCCAGGTTCAATTGGCGAAGCTGCGGAAGCACTTGAAGGCTGCGCGAACCCGGCGTCGCTGATCGAGGTGCGGCCGAGGTTCAGTTCCTCCAGACGGGCGAAACTCTTCAGATGGGCCAGTCCGGCGTCGGTAATCCGCCTGCGCCGTCGAGGCCCAACGTGCGCCAAATGGGCCAGCCCCGCGAGCGCGGCGAGTCCCGTGTCGCTGATCGCCGTTTCGCCCAAGCCCAAGTCCTCCAGTCCGGCGAGTTTGGCCAGGGCCGGCATACCGGCGTCGGTGATTGCAGTGTGGTCCAGGCTCAGGCTCTTCAGGGTCTTGGCTTGGGCGAGTTGCGCCATGCCCGATCGCTAACGGGGGTGGCGCTGAGCACGAGGGTTTGTAGCGCCGGCAGGGCGGCCAGCGAGGCCACTGCTGCGTCGGTGACGTCGGTGTTGTCGAGCCAGAGGTATTTAGGCGCTGGCACGCTCGAGCGGCTCCAGTCCGGCGTCGCCGGGACGCGTGCCGGAAAGCTCCAGGTGCTGCAAACGCGTCAGGCCCTTAAGATGCGCCACTCCCGCGCCGGTGAGCCAGCACTCGCCGAGCGTGAGTTCCTCCAGCGCGGCGAGGCCGGCCAGATTAGCCAGGCCGGCATCACTGATCCTCGTACCGTCGAGGAACAAACTCTGCAAGGTTTTCATTCCTTGAAGGTGCGTGAGACCGGCATCGGTGATCCGGGCGCGGTTGAGCCCAAGGATCTTCATTCCCTTGACCTGGCTCAGCCGTGCAAGGGCCTGGTCGGTGATCTGCGTGTTGCCGAGGTAGATCTCTTCCAAGAGCGGCAGCCGGCGCAGGGTTTCCACGCCCGCGTCGGTGATCTGCGTCGATTCCAGCGAGATCGCCGCGAGGTTGGGGAGGTTCTGGATCGCCGCCAGTCCGGCGTCGGTCACGCGCGTGCCGCCGAGTTCGAGCACCTCGAGATTCTGCAATCCCCGGACGTTCTCCAGCGCGGCGTCGGTGACGGGGAGGGAATCGAGATCGAGCACGGCGAGTTTCGACAGGCGCGAACGTGCACCAATCCGGCATCGGTCACGCGCGTGTCACGGAGGTAGAGCTCCTCGATGTTCAGCGCCTGCGCGGCGAGCACGGCCAGCGAGCGGTCGTCGTGGACGGCATTCAGGGCCAGACCGTCCTGGGCCGCGGGCGCGTTCGCGCGATTCCTTGGAACGCCGCGACTTCGGTGGAGTCTGCGACGGCTCTTTTTTCGGTTCCGCCGTGGCTGAGGCCCCTTGAGCCGCCTTGGCGGCGGGGGTGCCCTGCGCCCGCCGGACCCACGCGGCCAACCGTCACGGCAATCGCAAGCAGAAAGACAATGCGTCGCATGGAAATCCTCCGCAGGAATCGAGCAGGCTTGTGGGCAACTCGAAAGCCTAACCGCGACGATCGCGGGTTTCAAGCGGCAGCATGGCCGAAGGCCCTACGCCGGCAATCCCGGGCTCATACCGCAAGGGGTGATTGGTCCAAACACGGTGCCCAAAGGGGCTATTGCGCTCGCACGTCGTAGGCAAAGAGCACGTCGCCGTGGCGGAGATAGAGCCGGCCGGCGCACACGACCGGGTGGGCCCAGCTTTTCCCCTCGCCCCCCTTGGGCAACTCGAATTTGCTCACCAACTTGTGGTCGGCCGGTTTGGCCTCGACCAACCCCATCACGCGGTCTTCGCTCAGCGTGTAGAGCATGCCGTCGGCATAGGTGAGCGAGCCCATGCGTCCCACTCCCTTGGCCGCATACATTACTTTGCCGGTCTTCCACTCCAGGCACATCCAGGGAGCGCGGTTCGCGCCCTTTGCCATGTGTGCCGAGCCGAATAGATATCCGTCGAGAAGCACCATGCCGCCATGCTGATTGTCAAGTTGTTTCGCTTCCCAGATCCGCTCGACGGAAGCCTTCTTGCCCTCCACCTTGAGCTTGAGCATTTCCGAGCCCGATCCGTAGCCCGACGTGATGAAAATCGTCCCGTCGTGGAAGATCGGCGTGGTCGCGTTCACCTGGTAGGAGGTTTCGTGAGGATGGCGGAAGAGCAGCTCGCCGTCGTCGGCGTTGACGCCGATCACGGCTTTTTCCGTCATCGTGAGAACGATTCGCAAGCCCTGGTGCTCGGCGATCGTCGCCGTCGCGTAGCCGGCCTTTTCGCCCGCCGACTTCGAGGCCCAAATCGTTTTGCCCGTCTGCTTGTCCAGGGCCACCATGGCGGTCTTCGGTCCGCCGGGGCAGCAGATCACGCGAGCGCCGTCGATGAGCACCGATTCGGCCAATGCCCAGGTGAGGTTGGCGGCGCCGAACTCCTTGAGAATATTGAGTCCCCAGACCTCCTTGCCGCTCTTGCGCCTCGAGGCACACCAATTGTCCCATCGGGCTGAGATGGTAGAGGCGATCGCCGTCGAGGGTGGGGGTGGCACGCGTGCCGGGATACTGGCCGGTCCAGGGCTCGCCCGCCGGAACCTGCCACAGCAGCTTGCCGTCGAGGTCCAGCGCGGCAACGGTGGTGGTGTCCTTCACGTTGCCTGCGGTGTAGATTCGCCCGCCGGCGATGGCGACGCTCGAGAAGCCTTCGCCCAGCCCTTTTGCCGTCCACAGCAGAGCGGGTCCGGCCTCGGGCCACTGCTTCAACAGGCCGGTTTCGCGGGAACGATTATCGCCTTCGGGGCCGTGGAAACGAGGCCAGGAGTCCGTCGGCGCCGCGGCGGCAGGGGTGACCGCTGCTTGGGCGCCGCCGTCTTCGGTTCGGCTGCCTTCGGCGCCGCTGCCTGGGGCGCCGTCGCGGCCGGACCGGGCGCGGCGGGCTTGTCAGGGGTCGCGGAGGGCCGCCCGCACCCGCCCAGAATACTCAACGCAAAGCAGCCAACTCCCACGCTCACAAGACGCAATGAAGCCGTTTGCACGCCAAAATCTCCCCAGGAAAGCCAGTGGAACTGGATCAAGCCAAATCGCGCAACCCCTTCGAATCCCAGGATATCAAGCGATGGAATCGGGATCGTTCCGGGCGCGCAAGCCACTATGGTAGCCGATTCCATGGTGGGGGTCTACTGCGTCGGCGGACCCCCGCGTCCGTCAGTCTGGCAGCCGTCGCCAAGGGGCAAGGGCACCGAAGCTGCGCTGGGCTTGCATCTTCAGGAGCAGGGCGAAGCGGCGGAAGCCGCGGACGTCGTAGCCGCGCGGGGTGAGGCCGTGGGCGCGCAACTGGGCGTCGCACTCGGCTTTCCGGCGACGCAGGGCGGTGCGGAGTTCGCGGCGGGTAACGCGGTAGGCACGGTGACGGCGTATGACGGCTTGGAGATCGGCCAGGAGGGCGCGGACTCTTGCGACGAGTTTCGTGCAGGCACCGATGTAGATCGATTGCTGGCGACCGTCGGCGCGATAGGCGAGGCGGAAGTACGGTCCGAGCTTGCGCGCGCCGCGCATGCGCCACGTGGTTACGATCGCGCCTTGGCGGCGAAAGAGGTCGCCGGCGGCGGAGATGCGGGCGGCGATCTGGTCGTAACGCGCGGCGGAGTGTTGGTCAACGGGACTCGATTTTTGCCACATTTTGTTTTGGGCTCGGGGGGGAGGGGGGGAAGGAGTTGGGAGTTGGGAGTTGGGAGTTGGGAGTTGGGAGTTGGGAGTTGGGAGGCACGCGGAGACGCGGAGACACGAGGGTCTTGCCACAAAGTACCGACAAGGGAACAAAAGTTTCACCGCGAAGCCGCAAAGGGCGCGAAGGAAGACAGGGCGGGGTGAGTTGAGGGCGGTACGGTGCTGGAATTGTCGAGACGCAAGGGACTTCGACGGACACCGCGACGGGCCGGGAGGGAGCGTAGGGCTGGAGACACGAGGGTCTTAGAGCCGATCCCAGAACCTTGGGAGGTGCCACATTTCTCCGGCCGCACAGGGCTCCAGTGGCAGTTCTGGGATAGGGTCTTACCACAAAGAACTGACAAGGGAACAAAAGTTTCACCGCGAAGCCGCAAAGGGCGCGAAGGAAGACGCTGGTATCACGCGCACCGTTATACTGTACGGACGAACAGATATCCAGGTTGGTTGGTGGGCCAGGGGAGGGGATGGCTCAGATCCGTGGGTTGCGCTGCGCTTCACCCACGGCTATTCAATTGTGACCGCTACGCGGTCGCACGGTTACGGCATGCGGGTTGCGTTGCGGGGGGCTGTGTCTCGTCGAGGTGGCCCACCTCGTGAAAATGCCGCGCCGAGTGTCGACGCGCCATGGCCCCTTCTAGCTGCAGCACCGTGGAACATCAAGCGGCGCCAGGCACTGGCGAAGCCCATTAGTATCTACACATCTATCTGGACATTTGTTCCGTAGTAAAGGGAGGGCAGGGATGATTTCTAGAACTCACGGATGGGTAGGGCAATGGTCGGCTTCGTGAGCCGGGTGGATCCGCGTTTGGAAAGGCGGTATTGGAAACTGGTGGCTGAACATTCGACCGCGTTGAAACCGTTGGCGGCGGGCTTGCGAGCCTTGCCGGGCGCCGGGAAGGCGTTTGCTTCCACCCAGGCCATGTGGCGGTTCCTCCAGAACGACCGCATGCCGCGGACGACACTGGTGGAGCCCCTTTGGAATTACGCCCGGGAGTGCCTGGCGGCCGATCGGCCGGAGTTCGTCCTGGTCGTTCACGACTGGAGTCAATTGCATTTCCGCGAGCACGAGAGCAACGAAGACCGCATCGACTTGCCCTCCGATTGGAATCGGGGCTACGAACTGTTGACGGCGCTGCTGGTGTCGGCCCAGGACGGCCAGCCCATCGCGCCGGTGGTCCAGGCCTTGGAGGCGGCCGACGGCGTGCATGGCACGTATTCTGCGCGTCTCCAGCCGGCCCAATCGCACATGGACGCCCTGCGGCCGATGATGCGAGCCGCCGAAAAGGCCGCCGTGGGAACTCGTTGCGTTCACGTGATCGACCGCGAAGGCAACGCCGTCTTTTACCTGCGTCAGTGGGCCAAGCAGAAACGATGGTTTCTCGTCCGCTCGGATTACAGCCGCGTCGTGCGACACGAAGGCGAAGAACGCAACATTCGATCGTTGGCGCAACTTCTGGCTCGTCGGGGCGCGTTCCGATACGTTCGGGAGGTGCGGTATCACGGTCGTCCGGCGACTCAGGAAGTTGCCGAGACGATGGTCGTCCTGGATCGTCCCGCCTACCAACAACGTCCGAAATACGGCCAAAAGCCCCACGTCAGGCTTCGCGGCGAACCTCTTTCTCTCCGTTTCGTGGTCAGTCGCGTGTTCGACGAGAAGCACAAGCTGCTGGCCGAGTGGTATTTGCTGACGAATGTGCCCGCGTCGGTGGACGACGCGACGGTGGCGTTGTGGTACTACTGGCGATGGCGGATCGAGAGCTACTTCAAACTGCTGAAATCGGCGGGCCTGCAACTGGAAGACTGGCAACAGACGACGGCGGAACGCATCCTCCGACGGCTGTTGATCGCCGGGATGGCTTGCGTGACGGTGTGGCAACTGGCCGACGACCCGTCGCCGGCGGCGGCGGAGGCGCGTGCGCTGTTGGTCCGGCTGAGCGGCCGTCAGATGAAACGCAAACGTCCATTCACCGAGCCCGCCTTGCTGGCCGGTCTGTGGGTCTTGCTGGCAATGCTCGATGTACTCGACCACTACACGATTGCCGATCTGCGTCGCGCCGCCGCCCTTTGCCTCTCAGCATGGATTTGTGTAGATACTAATGGGCGAAGCCAGTGCCACCCAGCCGGGGCTCTTGGAACGCATGGACGTCCCGACGACACCACGATCCGGAGATAACCCAGAGGACGTCTTCCTGGGGACGTCTTGATGGGAATGTCCCGGACGGATGGTCAGAGAGGCAGCAACGGAACGGTTGCGCGTGTCGGCGGGACGGTTTCCATCGCTAATCGCCTTGCGTCGGTTCGGCCGCCAGCGGATGCTGCGCTCAATGCGGCTTTCAACGCGATGCACTCGTGCTCAAGCGCGTTGATGGCTTCCTCGGCTTCGGATGGGGTGCCGCCGCTCGACTTGCAGAATCGCTCCACGCGCAGCGCGGCTTCCTTGGCCGGCTGCGCGCCAAGGTAGACCACGGTTCCCTTCATCCGGTGTCCCAGCCGGCCGACTTCCACAAGGTCGCCCTTCTCCAGGGCCGCACGCATTTGCGGGAACAGGTTGTCCACTTCGTCGAAGAAGCACTGGATCATCTCCCGCACCATGTCTGCGCTGTTGAAGCACCGCGTCAGCGCCTCTTCAGGATCGAAGACGACGGCCGTTGCCTGCGGCGATGTTTCTGCCGGGCCGGGCGTTGCCGCGGCGACCTGCGCCACGGGCACTGCGCCGCGAGCCAGACTCTCGACCAGGCCAATCATCTCCTGGGCATTGACCGGCTTGGAAAGGTAGCCATCCATTCCCGCCGCCAGGCAGCGCTCCCGGTCGCCCTTCATCGCATGGGCCGTCATGGCGATGATCGGCACGCGGCTGCCGCCGTCTTCGCGCTTGCGGATCGCGGCCGTGGCTTCCAGGCCGTTCATTCCCGGCATTTGCACGTCCATCAGGATCACGTCGTAGCGGTTCTGCTCGGTCAAGCAGACCGCCTCTTGGCCGTCCCCCGCGATCTCGACCACGATGGCCCCGATCCTGCAAGATGTAGGTGGCCAACTTCTGATTGGCGGGGTTGTCTTCCACCAGCAGGATGCGCAGCTGGGCGCAGGCCGCCGTGGGGACAGCGACCGGGGCCTCGAAGTCGGCAGGGAGTTCCTTCGCCAAGGGCAGCCGGACGGTGAAGTAGAACGTGCTTCCCTTGCCCACTTCGCTTTCGACCCAGATGCGCCCGCCCATCATCTCCACCAGGCTCTTGCGAGATGGAAAGCCCGAGGCCCGTGCCTCCGAAACGCCGCGCCATGGAAGCATCGGCTTGGGCGAAGGGCTGGAAGAGACGCTCCAGGCCGGAAGGCGGGATGCCGATTCCGGTGTCCCGCACGGCAAACTCCAGGCAGGCTTCGCCGTCCTGCGACAGGGCGCGAAGACTGATCTCCACTTCGCCGCGCTCGGTGAACTTGATGGCGTTGCCGGCCAGATTGAGCAGGACTTGCTGCAATCGCATCCGGTCGCCCATCGACCGCATCCGGCGTCTCGTCCGGCATGCGGCAGTAGAAAGCACAGTCCCTTCTCGCTTGCCCGCACGGCAAGGACTCGCGTAATCTGGTCCAACATCCGCCGCAGGCTGAAGGGGGCCGATTCCAGTTCCAGCTTGCCCGACTCGATCTTGGCGGAGTCCAGCAGGTCGTTCAGCAGCGTCAAGAGCAGGTCGGCCGATCCCTTGGCCGTTTGCAGGCAGTCCTGGACCGTCGGGTCGGTCGCCTTCGGCAGCGCCACGTCGATCATGCCCAGGATGGCATTCATCGGCGTGCGCAGTTCGTGGCTCATGTTGGCCAGGAACTGGCTCTTGGCCTCGTTGGCGGCCTCGGCGGCGGCCTTGGCTTGCGCGAGCGCCTCCTCGGCCCGCTTGCGCTCGGTGATGTCGACCAGGACATGGACGGCGCCGCGAGGCCGGCCCTCACGGTCCGTCAAGGGGGTGCCGTATCCTAGCACGTGGCGGGTTGTGCCATCGTCGAATGTGAGATCGAATTCGAAGTCCCGCACGTGGACGCCGCGGGCGGCCCGTTGGGCGGGCAGTTCTTCGAGGCTCAACTCGCGCCCATCCTTGAAGGCCCTGAAGTGGCGAGGCTTGGCGTCCGGGGACGCCGAGAGCGAGACCTCGGCGCCGCGTGGGTGCCGCAGCAGTTCGTCCGTCGCGCGGTTGCCCGTCATGTGGAGGGAGTCGGGATCATGGACGATGATCACGGGCGTCGGCACCGCGTCGAGCAGGGCAGCCAACTCCGCCGCGCGTTCGCGTTCGCGCCGCGCACTCTCGCGCACGCCCTCCTCGGCCCGGTTGCGATCGGTGATGTCGCGGAGGATGACGGTGAAGACTTTCTGGCCGCGGACCTCACCCTGGGAGATCGATGCCTCCAGGGAAAACTCCTCGCCATCGGCCCGCAGCGCGGTGAGCGAGGTGAGTTGCCCCATCGCGCGGCTGATCGTGCCGGCCTCGCCAAATGCCCTCACATGCCCCGCATGGGCCGCGCGGAATCGCTCGGGGATGAACCGGTCTAGGGGCTGGCCGATCGCCTCCGCTGCCGGGCAGCGAAACACCTTTTCGGCGGCAGCGTTGAATAGCACGATGCGTTGCGCGGCATCCACGCTGATGATGGCGTCCATCGCCGAGCCGACAATGCCCGCAAGCCGCTGACGGCTTTCAAGGAATTCCCGCTCCGCCCGCTTGCGTTCGGTGATGTCGATGACTGCCGCACGGCAGAGTTTCTCCTGCCCCTGGCGGTCCTGGGCGGCGATGCCCTCGACCAGCACATACGACCGGCTGCCCGTCCTTGAGGAGCTTGACCTCGCAGGTCTGCTTGGTGTCGGTCGCCAGCACCCGTTGGCAGAAATCGGCAAACGCGGGGCGGTGCTCCATCGCCACGAATTGCCCGAACCGCTTCTGGATCACGGCGTTTCGGTCCAGGCCCAACAGCGCGGCCCCGGCCAGGTTGACCTCCAGAATCCGGCCCTGCGCCGTCCCACAGGAAAGTACCCGACCGGGGCGAAGTCGAACAGGTCGTGGTACTTGTCGGACACCTCCTGCAGCCGCCGCCTGGGCGCGCAGCAGTTCCTCGTTCTGCATTTCCAGTTCGATCTGATGGACCTGCAATTCGTGGAGCAGCGCGCGAACGTCCACCTCGGCCATGCCTTCGACAGGCGCGGCTTTCTTGCTGCGCAAGCGTCGCTCCGCCTCTCGGCGAAGGTCCGTCGCTTGGGAGCGGTCCCGAATCCATCGCGTGCCTTTTCGTTCATGGCGTTGCCCTCGAGTTATCGTCCCGCGGCTGGCGATTCGGTGATGTCCTCCATCGCCAGCAGGATCAGACTCCGGCGGTGGCTCTTCCGGTGCGATTCGCCGCGCATTGAGCAGAAGAACCTTGTGCCCGACGGCCGGAAAATCGTGCTCCACCCGGAAGTCGTCGAACTGCGTGTTCTTGGGAAGAATGTCCTCCAGGAGTTGCCGCAAGGCGGGGATGTCCCACTGCCGTTGGCCGATCTCGTAGAAGAGCCGGCCTTCGGTCTCGGCCGGCTGCCACCTGGAACGTCTCGATAGAAGGAACGGCTCGCCGAGACGATCCGCAGCTCGCCGTCCAGCACCACCAGCGGCTCGCGGATCGTGGCGATGATGCTCTCGGCGAAGTCGCGGGCTTCCTGCAACTGGGCCTCCGTCTGCTTCAGCGCGGTCATGTCGGCAAACGTCATCACCACCCCGTCGATCACGTTGTCCGCGGTCCGGTAGGGCAGAACTCGCATGTTGTACCAGCGGCCGTCACTGGCCTGGACTTGCACTTCCTTGGGCACCAGCGTGTCCAGCACCTCCTTGGCGTCTTGGACCAGCCGGTCGTATTTCAAATTCGTCGCGAAGTGGCTGATCGGCCGTCCCACGTCGCTGGCAATCAGGTTGACGACCCGCGACGCCTGGGCAGTGAACCGCTTGACGCAGAGGTCGTCGTCCAGGAAGATCGTGGCGATCTCGGTGCCGTTCAGCAGGTTCTTCATGTCGCTGTTGGACTGCGACAATTCCTCGATCTTCGACTGCAACTCGGCGTTGACCGTCTGCATTTCTTCATTGAGCGATTGCAGTTCCTCCTTGGAACTGGTCATTTCCTCGTTGGTGCTCTGCAATTCCTCGTTGTTGGACTGCAACTCCTCATTGGCGGAGCGGAGTTCCTCTTGGGCGGCCTGCATTTCTTCGATGGTGGTCTGAAGGCGCTCGCGCGTGCGGCGGAGTTCTTCCTCCACTTCGGTTGCGGGCGTGCCCGTGCCCGAGGGCGCCGGCGTCTTCTCCGCGGCCGCCTCGGATGGGCCGGCCGCGACTTCCTCGAACACGACCAGGAACATGCCCCGCAGGTCGGCCGGCTCGGCAAGCGGCCTGACCGTGAGGTTGATGGTCGACAAGCCGCCATTGGACTTGACCTTCACGCCGCTCTGGGTAACGGTGGTCTTCTGTTTCGCGGCGTTGTGGATGGCAATGCCAAGCTCTTCGCGCAGCCCCTCGCGGGCCATCGCAAAGACGTTGATGTTGACCTTCCCCGAAGACGGTTCCAGGTACTTTCCGGTTCGTCCGTTGACGTAGATGATGTCGCCCTCCGCAGTGACCACCACGGAGGGAGGGCCGTACGAATCCAACAGCACCCGCTGGGCCGCGTAGAAAATGTCCATGACCGGTTCTTTGGCCTTCTCTGCTACAGGGACAACGGCGCGCTCGTGGCGCAACACATACGCCGGCATTTCGAGGAAGATTCGCTCGCTCACTTCCATGCGCTGGAAGACCTTCCACTTCTGGTCCAGCGGCGAGAACAGGTGGCCGAAGCCTCCGATGCTCTCGGCCGTGCCCAGGATCAACAGGCCGCCGGGGTTCAGGGCGTAGTGCATCAGCGGCAGGAGCTTCTTCTGCGTCTCGACATTGACGTAGATCAGGAGGTTCCGGCAGCAGAGGATGTCCAGCTTCGTAAACGGCGGATCGACGAGGATGTTCTGCGGCGCAAAGATCACCAGGTCGCGGATCTCCTTCTTGATCCGGTAGCCCTCGCCCTCGCGGCACAAAGAACCGCGCCAGCCGCTCGGGGGACACGTCCGAGGCGATGCTCGCGGAGAACGTGCCCTGGCGGGCCTTCTCGATGGCGTCCTTGTCGATGTCGGTGGCAAAGACCTGAATCGTCGGGCTCTCCTGGAGTCTCAGGCCCTCCAAGCACTCCTTGAGCACGATGGCCAGGGAATAGGTCTCCTCGCCGGTGGAGCAACCGGGATTCCACACCCGCACGGGGCCGTCTTTCGGCCGGTCCTGGAGCAACCGGGGAATCGCCTTTTCCCTCAGGAAGTCGAACAGCCCCGGATCGCGGAAGAAGTTGGTCACTCCGATCAGCAGTTCCTTGTAGAGCAACTCGACTTCCTGCGGGTTCTCTTGGAGGAAACGAACGTACCGCGGAAGGCTGTCGAACTGATGGACGCTCATCCGCCGTTCGATCCGGCGGCTGATCGTGTTGTTCTTGTAGCAGGAAAAGTCGTTCCCGGTGTGGGCACGCAGCAGGACAAACACCTTTTGGAGCGCGGCGGACGATTCCCCCTCGGGCAGATCGCGATCTTCGGGAGGCCGCGGGGTGTGGTTGACGTACTGGATCAGTTTGGCGGGGAGTTCTTCGGCTGAGGCTACGTAATCCACCAGCCCGGTGTTGATGGCGCTGCGGGGCATTCCGTCATACTTGGCCGAGGCCGGGTCTTGCACCATTGCCATCCCGAGGTTTTCCTTGATGGCTTTCAGGCCCAGCGTGCCGTCGCTTCCCATGCCGGAGAGAATAATGCCGATGGCTTTTTCCTTCTGGTCCGCCGCCAACTGCCGGAAGAAGAAGTCGATCGGCATCCGCAGGCCCCGGGGCGCGGCGGGTTCGAGCACCTGGAGCTTTCCGTGCAGGATGGCCAGGTCCGCATTGGGAGGAATCACGTAGACGTGATTGGGCTGAACCTCCATCCCATCTTCCACCTCGACGACCTTCATCTTGGTGTGCCGCCCAAGCAGTTCCGGCATCATGCCCTTGTGGGTCGGCTCAAGGTGCGGCACCAGGACGAACGCCAAGCCGGTGTCCGGGGGCAAGTGGGAGAAGAACTGCCCAAATGCCTCCAGCCCGCCCGCCGAGCCGCCCATGCCGACAACGTAAGGGACGACTCGACCGGCATGGTCCGGTCCCGCTGTTTTCGATGACGAAGTGCTGGACTCTTCTACGCGTCTCTTTCGAGACTTCTTCACCGAAAACCTCCCTGTCTCCCTGGGGGTCGCTGGAAAGCTCCCTCGTTACGCTGAGAGCAGTAAAGCGGGCACAAGACGCTCGCCCGCGATCGCTTACCCCGAGCACACGCGGCCGTGGCACGAAGGTTGGCACCGAGAACCTTCCTGTCGCCAGAGGGGGAGCCCCCATCAATCTCTCTGAGCAATCTTTGCCGATTCATGCGTCCCGTGATCCCCCTCTCTCGGATGACTCGCATATCGCAAGCCAGGGCACGAACTCGGGCGCAAAGAGGTCTTGAGGGTGGATCGAGCTTCGACGCCAACTTAGAAGTGTGACCGAAAGTGGTCTTGGAAGCAACTAGTGCCCCGACTTGATTCCTCACCGGCAAGGACATCGTGGACGGGCACGAGGGAGGATCGGGTGCGGCAGCAGCAGGCGCTGCCAGTGGAATTCCTGAGGGTGCGATCGAGTTCTCAGGATATTCGGCGGCCCAGAACTCGGCCACCGCGGCGAACATTGATGCCGCTTTCGATCGGGGAACCGTTCAAAGCCTTCTGTGCCGGGAAAACGGGCTTCCGTTGGTCGCCCTCGTTTCATACGCAGCGCAGGACTTGATAGAATGATCGCGCCGCCCCATCGCCCGTGCTAGGAGTCCTGCCGTGAACGACACCGTGATTCGGCCGGCAACGGCAAGGGATCTCGACGCCATCCATGCGATCTACAACTACTACGTACAGCATTCGACCTGCACCTATCAGACCGAGCCGGAAAGCTCCGAGGACCGGCGCGTCTGGTTCGACTGCCACGGACCGGAACATCCCGTGGTCGTGGCGGAGTCGGCCGGCGAGATCCTTGGCTGGGGTTCGCTTTCCCCCTTCCAACGCCGCGCGGCATATCGGCATACCGTGGAGAACTCCGTCTACGTGCGTCACGATGCGCAGCGTCGCGGGATTGGCAGCAACGTGCTCAACCACCTGATCGAAAGAGCAAAGCAAATCGGCCACCACACGATCCTAGCAGGAATCGACGCCGAACAGACGGCCAGCGTGACGCTCCATGCCAAGCACCAGTTCGTTCAGGTGGCTCACCTTCGCCAGGTCGGCTTCAAATTCGGCCGCTGGCTGGACGTATTGTACATGCAGCGCATGCTGACGTAGCCCTCAATGGGGCGGTGGCGCTACGCCAATTGCGTCCACGTTCCAGGGGAGCCTATCTCAATACCTTACCTTAATAGCGGACCATTGCGGCTGGACCATTGCGGCCGGACCATTGCGGCTGGAGAATTGTTGCGGCCAGGAAGGTTCTCGGATTCGTCTGAAGATCGCCTGTTGACGAAAGGGCCCATGATGAGCGACGTGCATCGCCTCTCCCGACGTTCCGCCTTGAAGACCGCCAGCGTGGCCGGAGCCGCAGCACTGCTGGGCAACGGTGCGCAGAGCGTCGCGCGCTCGCGGCGTCCGAGCCTCCCAAGCAGTCGACCGACCTCAGGCACCAGGTTTTCGCCAAGGTGTGGAACACTCCGCTCATCGACACGCACGAGCACCTCTGCGACGAACAAGACCGGCTTGGCGCGGCCGGCCGCGCGGCCGGTGCGGACGACTGGTCGCTGGTCCTTTCCGGCTACCTGGGTTCGGACCTCGCCACGGCCGGGATGCCGAAAGACGCCCACGGCAAGTTCTCTCCCCCAAGGCTTTCACCGGTGGAGAAATGGAAGCTGCTGGAGCCGTACTGGCCGGCGGTGAAGAACACCGGCTACGGGCAGGCGGCACGGATTTCGATCCGAGAGCTCTACGGCGTCGACGATCTGTCGGCCGACACGGTGGAGAAGGTGCAGGCCGGCTACGAGAAGCTCCGGCAACCGGGCTTCTATCGCCGAGTCCTCTGCGAATTGGGCAAGATCGAGTCCTGCCAGGTGAACTCGCTAGACCGCCCCTTCCGCGAATCCGAAGATGCCGACGCTGCTGATGCAGGACTTCAGCATCGTCGGCATGTTCGCCGGCCCGGATCTGAAGCGTTTCGGCGAGCCCACGGGCATCACGGTATCGGAGCTGTCCGACTGGCACAAGGTGATCGACTGGTGGTTCGACCAAGTACGGCCGCTACGCCGTGGCCGTCGAAGTCGCAGGACGCCTACCGCCGGGACATCGACTATCGACCGGCTCCGGCCGAGAAGGTCGCACGAGGCCTTCCAGAAGAAGATCGAAGGGCCAGTCGCTGGACGCCGACGAAGCAGAAGGCCCTGGAGGATCACCTCTTCTGGTATGCCGTGCGAGAAGGCCACCGAGACACGACCTGCCGGTGAAACTGCACACGGGCTACTATGCGGGCCAGAACGGGATGCCGCTGTCGCGGCTGATCCACAATGCCGGATCGGCCTGCGACTTGTGCCGAGCGGCCCCCGACACGCCGTTTCGTGTTCATGCACATCTGCTATCCCTACTACGAGGAATTGATCGCCGTCGCCAAGCAGTACACGAATGCCTACGTGGACATGTGCTGGGCGCTGGATCATCAACCCGATCGCGGCCAAGGACTTCCTGAAGAAGTACCTCGTGACGGCTCCGGCCAACAAGATCCTCACCTTCGGCGGCGACTACCGCTACGTCGAGCAGGTCCTGGGCCACGCCGTCATCGCCCGTCAGGGCATCGCCCTGGCCCTGAGCGAGCTGGTCGAGGAGGGATGGCTCAGCCTCGACGACGCCCTGGAGCTGGTCGATCCGATCATGCACGGCAATGCGCGGCGGATCTTCGCGCTGGCGAAGAAGACGAAAGCGCTCGAAAGCGCGCCCTGGTTGCGCAACTCGAGCGCGACTCGAGCGCGACTTGAGCGCAACTCAGCGCGACTTGAGCGCGATTGTCGAGAAGGCCGATCGGGCGAGGCGAGAGTGCGGCATGCGGTGCCCGCCGATGGCAGCCGCGCGGCGAGCGGGAGTCACGGGCTGATTTTGCTATGCCGCTATGCTATTTAGAGCCGATCCCAGAACCTTGGGAGGGGCTGCGATTTTCCGGCCGCGCCGAGCGGCAGCGGTAGTTCAGGGATAGGTTCTTACTATGCTGCTTACTATACCGTGCGCGGCAGCAGCGCCGCGCCCGCGGGCACGATCCGGACGCTTTCGATGCCGTGCAGGCGTTCCAGGAGCCGCTCCAGGTAGACCGCCCGGATCGGCCCCCAGCCTTCGTCGTCCAGGCCGTGGGTATTGAAGATCAGCCAGCCCGACTCCTTGGCCAGGAGCCTCTCGATTTCCCGGTCGATGGCAGCCTCGCAGTTTCCCGGCCCGAAGCTCGTACAGGTCAGCTTTGCCTGCCCCTTGTGCGGCAAGGGATTGATTGCCCCTCCGCCGGTCCTGAATGCCCGGACCTGGGTGGGCAGCCACTTTTCCAGCTCGGGCGAGGAGGCGTTGTAGGGAAAGTTGAACACGGCGCGCTTCGGCTCGAAGCCTTCGAGCTTCTCGGCGAACACGTCGAGGCAACGGCGAATCAAGTCTTTGGCCTCGTCGATGGGCAGCTTCTGCAGGTTTTCGTGCCGGTAGCCGTGGGGCATGATTTCGTGCCCCCGTTTCTGCAATTCATTCCACAGTTTGAAATCGCCCAACGGAGAATTGCGGATGTAGGCATCCTGGGGAAGGCCCGCGGCGACCACGTTCAGGCAGGCCGAGAGCTTGTGCTTCTCGTAGATCTCGGCGGTTCGCAGGAACGACTTCTTGAAACCGTCGTCGAAGCTCAGCGTGACGAGGTGCCGCTTGTTTGCCTCCTGATCGGAAGCGGTGGCGGATTGGGCTTTGAGGAGTGCGGCTGAGCCCGCTGCCGCGGTGGCAAGAAAACATCTGCGGGAGTACGCCATGGGATACTTTCCTAGATGCAAAGCGTGGGGGAAGAAGCAACCGTCTTGCCCCGAAGGGATGCACGGTACCGGGTGCAATGTAGCACCGGCTGCATTGTAGTTTGGAACTGCCCGTTCCGGGAGAGGCGGGGCGCTGGGGAGTGGCCTTGGTACTATGACGAGCGCGATCCTGTATTGGAGAAGTCCGCCACGCGAATCGCGCTCGGAAACCATGTCAAAACAATTGTCGCTGATGGTTCTTTGCTCTGGGGGGCCAAAAAAGTCCGAGGACGAGCCATGTGTTGTACGGAAAATGTGTTCCCATGAAGAAGCGGGTATCCTTGTTGGAGCCACAAATCTCGTCGAAGAACTTCGCCCGCACGCTCTGGGCAGCCGCTTCGTCCGAACCAAGCCGTTCGCTCTCTTTGAGAAACAGGGCTCCGACTTCCCAGTCCTCGCACATCGCCGTGTGTGGTTTCTCGGAGTCTTCGCACTCGAAGACGTAGTGAAACGAATACGGCAACTTTCTCAAGGGCTTCTGCGGTGCTCCGAAAAGCGTCTTCTGCGAGAATAGCTGCCGCCATTCCGGCTTCCAATCGCTTTCGGCCGTGGGTCGAACCTCCAGATCGATTACTTTTGTCGGGCGAACGATTCCGAGAGAGGTGCGATCTGAATCAAACAAGGACTTCAACTGGTTCAAGGTGTGGCAGGGCATTCGGTCGATGATTTCCCGACGTTCAGCCCAGTCATTCTCGTTGAAAGCGGATCTCCAAGTAGCTTAATTGAGTCCAGGTTAGGTTTACGGCTTTCCTTGCGGTTGTCGTTGCCTTGGCCACGAGGACCGAGTTCAACCATTATCCACTGGTATTTTCTGAACTTCTGATGCGATGGCCGGTAGCGATAGTCCACGGGATAGAGCCGAACCCATTCGCCCGATTCCGTAATGCCTCCCGTGCAAACCAACTCATTGTACCCCCGCGACGGATGCGGGTAGGTCATGACGACAATCAAGACTTTCGTATCCGAGGCGTGTGTGCTCATTCTGATGGTTCCAGATGCTGCACTGGGAGACGGGACTTCTCGGATACCGCTCTGGCCAAGCACGTGCGGTGGCACTTGTGCGGATCCGATTCCATGCAAACCAGAACGGTTGGTTTGGTTTGCACAAGTCGCGAGACTTCTTCGACCGCGGCCATCTCGTCTGTCAGGACTTCAGTCTCGTACCTTCGGAAAAGGGATTCGTAGTCGGCTTGGGTCTTCAGGGTTTGACGCAATACGGGCGGGATGCCGAGTTCCGGACGATGGAGGTACTCGATGTCGAGCGACTCACACAGTCGACCGAGCGTCGTTTTGTGGAATCCATACCGCCGAGAGACCGGATTGTTTCGCACGTCCAAGAGTCGCTGGATGCCCTTCAGCAGGAGCATGTTGAGAAACGCATCTACTTGTTGCCCCTCATAGCCCGCTGTATACACTGCCAAGGAAGCGACGGGCCGAGTGGCGTGCTGCTTTCGCTTGCTGTTGACCGTGAACCATGGGTACTGCTGGTACACGTAGTTCATCAACTGCGATGTCGATTTCTCGTTGAATCGTCGCAGAATGCGGCTGATATCCTGCTTGACGGAGTCAGACAGCCTCTCGGCGGTCGCGGCTTCCCCGCACACGTGCCAGAATCGCTCGCCCGACGATTCGACGATCCCGTCGCAAACGAGTTGGTCGATCTCTCGATAAAGACAAAAGGAGAAAGGCCCGAAGTGGTACGGGAGGAAATGGTAAAACGCTGACCCACCCTGCGACGGCATTTCGTTTCGCAGGAGGAAACACCACTTCATCAAGTCGATCTTCGATACGGGCCGTCCCGCTTGCTGGAGCAAGTGGACAAGCACCCTTTGCCGATTCAGCATTCCAGGTCGTCCGTGATCTGTGAATCTGTTGTACTCTGGGCTGCTAGGGCAGTATAGACAGGCCGGGTGGTTTTGCCAATAGAAACCTTGCCGGGAAGGTCATCTTGCTGCGATGACGGGGACTCGGACGCTGATGAACTGGCCCCGTCACCGGGTTTCGCAGGGCTGGTCTTGAAGAACCGGGCAGAGATAACGGCGATCGTGGGAGCGGCGAGGGCTCGCAGGCGAGTGGGGGTATCTGTGGTAGTCATTGGCGTCAACCGAATAAGGATCGTTGCCGCCGGGGCTCGGGTGCCGAAGAGGAAATCGGCCCGCTGCATGTCCGCATCCCCTTATGGCTTGGGCGTGAACTGGCCGAGGTCGTAGATTCCCAGCGCCTTCTCGAATTCGGCCACCTTTTCCACGATGTCTTCGAAGCCGTGCTCGCCGAACAACTGGTGTTCCCGCTGTTCGAACCGGTCGCCCATCTCGTCAAATTCCTTGGCGGTCATCAGGCGGCGGACGGCTGGAAACAGCACGGTATCCTCCCGAGACTCATGCGGCCGATACATGCGGATGAACTGGCGGAGCAACTGGGAGAGTTCCTTGTTTGCCTGGGCATCTTTCAGCGCTGGGGGAGTCGCCAACTGCGTAATCCGGTCGGTGAGCCGGCGGCCGGCTTGATGTTGCTCTCGAAGCACTTTGACGAGATCGACGTGTTTGCGCGCCCGCTCGAAGCGAGGGAAGAGGTGATCCTCTTCGAGTTTCTCGTGATAATCCTCGATGAACGTGCGGATGATCTTGGCCGAACCGGCAAGTGGGGTCGGCTCCAAGTTTCCCTCGGCTCGGAGCCGCCGCAGACACTCCTCGTAGATCAGCAGGATGCGGTTCAGGACGCCATGCTCTCGCATCAGGTCTTCCGGGGGAGAGATTTCATCCGGTGCCGGCGCCTCGCTCTTCGTGGGATCTGCCTTGGCGTTTTCCCCCGCGGGGGCCGCTGCGGCGATTCCGGCAATGAGAACCCCGGTTCCCGTAGCCGTTCCCGTCAGGAGGAACTGTCGACGTGAGTGCCCCGATTCTGTCGCCATCGTCTCTCTCCTTGTTTCCTGCCTCCAATTGGCTCAACCGTGCTTCGGGGGGCAGGGACGCCCCTTGTGGCTCACTGCATCCTAGAAATACAATATCGAAAGTCAATATCGGAGTCCGACACCATGGCCGACGACGTACTGCGGCACTTCTTTGGAGGCTTTGTGCGGATGCACATCCTCTACCATGCCGCCAAGGAACCGATCTGGGGGGTGGAGATCATGGAGGAACTTAGCCGCCACGGTTATAAACTCGGTTCCGGCACGCTTTATCCGATCCTCCACCAGTTGCACTCGGCGGGATACTTGAGTGCCCAGTCGACCGTGGTTGCCGGCAAGCGGCGGAAGAACTACAAGATCACCCGGGCGGGGCGAAAGCTCCTGCACGATGCCCGTGGGAAGCTCCAAGAGTTGGTTTCGGAAGTGCTCGAGGATCGGGGCCGATCCAGCTCCTGATATCCACCGTACCGTGTGCAACTCGTTGCAGGAGATCGTCGATGACAGGGCACGACATTGCCAAGGCGCTTGAAGTCTGGACACTCCAGAACTTGCTGAACATCTCCATCATGCTGGGGATACTGGCTCTGGGGATGGCTCTCGTCCAGGGTTATTACCGTTCGCTGGAGAAGCACCTGACCCTGCGCGTATCCATCGAACTTTGGAGGGTGTTCACCGTCGCACTCGTCGATGTGCTCTTGGTGGTCGTGGTCATCGTGGGATACCTGGCCTTGAACCCCGACATCATGGCCGACATCAAGATGGCGGTTCCGTTCTACCCGATCGCGGCGATCTTGTTCAGCATCGCCCTCGTTCTTCGGTTGTTCCACGGAGGGCACGAAACCGGCTCCAAGAGCTTCCTTGGGGCCGTCTACCTGATGTTCCTGGCGAACGTCGTCAATATCGTCGGTTTTACCTTTGTCGCCGAGGCCCCGAGCGGAGAGTACCTTGCGAGTCATCCCAGCCCTTTCTGGGAATACCTCAAGAGCCATTTGCGGTCCAACGCCGATCCGGCTGGGCTGGAACTCACGCAGATTACCTTCTACGTCTGCTTCCCGATTCTCTTGGCCGTCTTCCTGTGGGGATTCTTATCGGCCTTGCAGCAACTTCGAAGAGTGAAAGGGGAGTAGCCCATGGAGTGGGACTGGAGACTCGTCAAGCAGGATTGCACGGGTTGCGGAATCTGTGCGGACGTCTGCCCTCACGATGCCATCCAGATGACGCGTCAAATGGCATATCCCGAACCCGTAGCCTCCAAGTGCGTGGGTTGCATGGTGTGCGTGGAGCAGTGCCCATTCGATGCGATTGAAGTCAAGGAGCTCATTGAATAAGATGTGGCCGGATCGGCCGCAGAGAAGAGATATGCCGATCCACGGGGGTGAAGTATGGCGAATCCGCTGCTCCTGCCCGAGTTCCGGGAGTTGCTGGCCGAGGGGGACGACGCAACCCTGGCCGAAGTTCTGACTCACATGCACCCCGCGAGCGTTGCCGAGTTCTCCGAAGGCCTGTCGCTGGAGGAGACATGGCAACTGCTCGACCGTGCCAGGATCGACCGGCAGGCCGAAATCTTCTCGTTCTATCCCATCGACAAGCAAGTCGAGATGGCCAGCGGCGTGGGACGAGAGCGGATGTCCGCACTGATTGAAGTGATGTCGCCCGACGACCGGGTCGACTTGCTCCGGCGGCTGGATGCGGAAGTCGTCGAGAGCCTCATGCCTTTGGTGACGAAGGCAGAGCGGCAGGACATTCGCTTGCTGCTGTCGTTTCCCGAGGGGAGTGCCGGTTCGGTGATGACCACCGAATATGCCACGCTTCCCGCCGACATTACGGCCGAGCGGGCCATCGGCCTCTTGCGCCAGCAAGCCCCCTCCCGAGAGACGATCTACTATATCTACGTTGTGGACGAAGCCCACCACCTGATCGGATTCCTTTCGCTCCGCGACCTGATCCTTGCCAGATCGTCGTCGGTGGTGAGCGACATCATGCAGCGGGACGTGATGTCCGTTCGCGTAGATCAAGACCGGGAAGAAGCGGCCCGAGAACTGGCACGCTACGACTTCCTCGCCATCCCGGTAGTCGATGGACAGAATCGCCTGGTCGGGATCATCACGCACGACGACGTGATTGACGTCATGGCGGCGGAAGCGACGGAGGACGCCCAGCACATGGGTGGTATCGTGACGATCGAGGAGAACTACTTGGACGCTCCCTTCTCGACCGTGTGGCGAAGACGAGCCCTCTGGCTATCCGCCCTGTTCCTCGCCGAGCTGTTTACTTTCACCGCCCTCGCCTCCTTCGAGGATGCCATCCAGGCCGTGATCGCCCTGAGCCTCTTTGTGCCCCTCTGCATTTCCACGGGTGGGAACTCGGGCTCACAAGCCGCCACGCTCATCACTCGAGCCCTCGCACTCGGCCACGTCGGCATTGGCGATTGGTGGCGCGTGCTGCGACACGAAATCCTCATGGGACTTGCCCTGGGGCTCACGCTCGGACTGATTGCCTTCCTCCGCGCCTCGATCACCCCAGCGTCGGTTCTCGGAAACGCCGATCGCTGGGTTCTGGCTCTGGTGATCGCTCAATCCGTGGCGTTGATCTGTCTCTGGGGAACGCTGGTGGGTTCCATGCTTCCCCTGATGTTCCGGAGGTTGGGAGCCGATCCTGGGTACGCATCCAGCCCTTTCGTCGCCACCTTCGTGGATGTGACCGGGATCATGATCTACTTCTCGATTGCCAAACTCTACCTCATCGCGGTCTGATCGAGGCGGGATCGAGGAGGGCGGATCCCTCGTCGTTCCTTTGCCGAGGGCCTTCCGCTGCGGAGGGCCAACGCGATGCGGTCGAGGAGTCCCGGGATCTTTGCAGCCGGTCCCAAAACCTTTGGAGGTGCCACGCTTTTCCAGCCGCACAGGGCTAAAGCGGCAGTTCGGGGGCAGGTTTTTCAGCGCCCTTTCCCAGACTCCTTCAAGAGCTTCTGGGCATTTTCCGCTGCGATTGCGCGGGCTTGGCAGTCCTCCAACCCGGCCTCCTGCATCTTCAGCACTGCCGACTCGAGCGCGAACAGCGGCAAGTGCGAGCCGAAGAGCACGCGCGCGAGCGGAACGGTTTTCACGAGTTCGGCCACTCCGCCGACGCCCTCCTTCATGGCGATTTCGAACCAGATGCGATCCACCGCGGCCAGTTGCTCCAGATCGCGGCCGGCGATCGTCATCAGGCCGTTGAGCAGCACCAGCTTGAGCCGCGGCCGCGCACGGACCAGGCCGGCCAGGGGCTTGGTGTCGACGTCGGCGATCTGCATCAGGCGGTGCTGCGTTCGAGTGTCGTCCATGCGCACCGCGAGTTGGACGAGCAGGCCCCGCTGCTCGGCAAGATCGAGAAGCTCGACCAGCACCGGGTCGTCGAGCTTGTAGCCGTGATAGGCCGGGTGCAGGCGGATGCCCGGCATGCGATGCTCCTCGGCGCAGCGCCGGAGGTCTTCCTGCCAGTCGGGCAATTTCGGGTTCACCGAGCCGAACGGGACCAGTTCGACGCGCCGCTCCCGGCGGCACTCGTCGGCCAGGCGGAGGTTCACGCCGGCGACGTCGCGGTGGAAGAGGCCGTCGAGGCTGCCGACCCACGCCTGCGTCACTCCATGCTTGCGATAGGTTTCGACGAGTCGCGCAGTCTCGTCGCAAGGCGTGCGACGGAAAGGCCAGCGCGAAAGGTTGGCATTGACGTCGATGATCATGCCGTGCCTCCTTTCGACCGCGGTGATTCGATTGCCGTTTTCCTCCGACGCCCCACAAGCCTCCGCAGGTTCCCGCCGAGGATCAGTCGCCTGGTGGGCTCGGGCAATTCGGCGCTGGTGACCTTTGCCAATTGTGAGGCGAAGCTCCGGCCGCTCGCGTCGCTGCCGTAAATCACGCGCTTGGGGCCCAACTCGCGGACCGCCATTTCGACGAACCCTGCGGTGGGATCCGAGCCGCAGACCTCGGCCGAGACGTTCTTCGTCGCCCGGATCCAGCGGATGCCCCGCTCCCAATCGTTGCCGGTGTGGGAGCAGATGAACGAGGCGTCCGGGTGGCGCGATGCCAGAGCAGCCACGTCGGCGCAGCTCGACTCGCCCGGCATGTTGTCCGCCACGCGCGTATAAGCGTGTTGGAGCAGAGGGACTCCGAGCTCGATGGCTCGACGCACGATCGGGTCGAGTTCCGGCCGGCTGCACTCGATCGCGATCCAGAGTTTCACGCCGACCATCGGTCCGTCGCGCACGCAGCGATCCATTTCCGCCAGGCTTGCCTGCGTGTGCTTCGGATTGACGTAGACCATGCCCAGCACGCGCTGCGGAGCGTGGGCGATGGCGCGCAGCACCTCGTCGTTCTGCCGTCGCAACTCCTCCGGCGACGGATCGGCAATGAACGACGTGCCCATGAAGATCATAAGCCGCTCGATCTTCAACCTTCCGGCGTACTCCAGCAATCGGTCCACGCGCTGTTCGACCGAGCCGGTTCCGCTCAGATGGACGTGGGCGTCCCAGATCGAAGAGTCGGTATCCTCCGCCACTTCCTTGGACGCCGATTGTGCTCCGAGACAGCGGGCGACGCCGAAGGCGGCGGCGGCTTGCGCTGTGCTCGTCAGTACCGCGCGTCTCGTGACCTGGCCACGGACGGGACGTCGCACCCGCGATGGGTCTTGGCTCATAGAGTCGTCCTCTTGTGCCGTGCGAAAGGGCCTGCACCAACTTGGCCCCATTATGGTCGGAAGGGTTCGGACGAACAACCGGCAACCGTCCAGGCACCTGGCACCTTTCGCCGGCTGGCGGACGGTACTACCATGATCGTGGACGGCCGGTCTGGATTTCGGCACTGGCGCGACACTACACGGCACGGGACGCGAAAACCGCGAACCGCCGCGCCAAGCCGCGGAACTCTCAAGGAACATGCCATGAACCTTCGCACGCCGCGCATCACCGGAATCTTAGAGCCGATCCCAAAACGCACTGGCACCTCCGGATTCTCCGGCCGCGGAGCGTTTCTCCGGCAGTTCTGGGATAGATTCTTGGAGCCGATCCCAGAACTGTCTGCCGCTGACGAATTCCGGGGCCGCGGCCGACTGCTCCGGCGGCTGGGGGACAGGTTCTTCTTGTTGGTTCTTCTTGGCTCGGCCGTCTCGGCTGCCGGCCAGGGCGTGATCGACACCGCCAATAGCCCGCACGTCAAGGTTCGCGCCGTCGACCACGCGGCGGTCCGCTGGACCGAGGGTTTCTGGGCCGAGCGGTTCGACCTCTGCCGCCGCGTCATCGTGCCCAGCATGGACGAGGTGATGAGGAACCCCGAAATTCGGCCAACTTCGACAACCTCCAGATCGCCGCCGGCGAGCGCGAGGGCGAAGTTCTTCGGCAACTTCTGGAGCGACGGCGACTGCTACAAGTGGATCGAGGCCGCGGCGTCGGTCTACAACGTCACGCGCGAAGCCGGAACTCGACCGCCAGATGGACGAGCTGATCGCCGTGATCGCCAAGGCCCAGGCGCCCGACGGCTACATCTCCACGCAGATCCAGCTTACCGGCGGCGGAAACGCTGGGAGGACCTCAAGTACCACGAGCTGTACAACATGGGCCACCTGCTCACGGCCGCCTGCATCCACCACCGGGCCACGGGCAAGGACAACTTCCTCCACGTGGCGCGCAAGCTGGGCGACTACCTGTATGCACCGTTTCGAGCCGCGGCCCAAGGAATTGGCCCATTTCTGCTTCAATCCCTCGAACATCATGGGCGCGGCCGAGCTGTACCGCACGACCGGCGAGGCCAAGTACCTGAAGCTGGCCGAGATCTTCGTCGACATGCGCGGCTCGCAGCCCGGCGGCACCGACCAGAACCAGGCGACGGTGCCCCTGCGCGAGGAGACAGGAGGCGGTGGGCCACGCCGTGACCGCCGCCTATCTCTGGTGCGGCGCGGCCGACGTCTACGCCGAGACCGGCGAGAAGGCCCTGCTCGACGCCCTCGAGCGCCTCTGGGACGACGTCACCGAGCGCAAGATGTACGTCACCGGCGGGATCGGCGCCCTGCACCACGGCGAGGCTGCAACGGGTGACTGCTGAAGCGTGGCCTCGCGATTCCGTCCACGAGGCCTTCGGCGCCGCCTACCAGCTGCCCAACCGCACCGCCTACAACGAGACCTGCGCCAACATCGCCAACGCCATGTGGAACTGGCGCATGCTCGGGCTGACCGGCGAGGCGAAGTACGCCGACGTCATGGAACGCGTGCTCTACAACAGCATGCTCTCCGGCATCGGCGTGGAAGGCAAGGACTACTTCTACACCAATGTGCTGCGGCGGTGCGGCCCCGACGTGCCGCTGCTGAGCAACGACTCGGCCGCGCGCTGGCCCAACACGACGCCCGCAGTCGCCGGTGCACTGCTTCTGCTGCCCGCCGAGCGTCGCCCGCACGATCGCCCAGGTGCAGGGCTGGGCCTATGGGCGTGTCCGACGACGCCGTCTGGGTTCATCTCTACGGCGGCAGTACGCTCGACATGACCGCTGGCCGACGGCAGCCGCTGCGCCTCGTGCAGAAGACCGACTATCCCTGGGACGGCCGAATCACCGTCACGGTGGAAAAGGCCCCGGCCAAGGAGGTTGCGATCCTGTTTCGCGTCCCGGGTTGGGCCGGCAAGGGCTCGATCCGCGTCAACGGTCAGCTGGTGTCCCAGCCGTGTCGGCCGGCAAGCTACGTGACGCTGGCGCCGCTGGTCGAGCGGCGACCGCGTGGAGCTCGATTTGCCCATGGAAGTGACGGTGCTCGAGTCGCATCCCTGGTCGAAGAGTCGCGGAACCACGTGGCGGTGATGCGAGGCCCGCTGGTCTATTGCCTCGAATCGGTCGACTTGCCCGCCGGCGTTAAGATCGACGACGTGCGGCTGCCCCGCGGCGCCTCGTGGAACGCGACCCATGATCGAAACCTGCTGGCGGGCGTCACGGTGTTGCAGACCGAGGGGCGCGTGCTCACCCCTCGCGCTCAGTCCAACGTCCTTTATCGGCCTGCCGCGACCGCCGGAGCAAAGACGATTCCGTTGCGGTTGATTCCCTATTATGCCTGGAGCAATCGCGGGCGCTCGGAAATGGCGGTCTGGATCCCCGCCGAATGAACGCGTCGACGAGGCGTCCTGAACCCGCGATGCCGACGTCTACTCGCCTGCCCAACTGTCCAACATGTGGATTCCCCGGACGAGATCTCCTGTTGGCCCTTGCCAGCGCTGCCGCCGGTCGAGGGAGATCTTCAGCCGGCGGAAGAACCACCCGCGTCGTGGCGTTTCCCGTTCCCAATCTCCACCCTATCGCGTAGGATTCCCTCGCTACGGCGGGCGACGATCCTTGCGTCGCGGGAGACATCGATCCCATACTCGGCGGCAGGCACGAAGCGTGGCCTTCCGGTTCCCCAAGAATCTGGAGTTTTCGCATGGACACGAAGAAGACCTTGGTGCTGGGCATCGACCCCTCGAAGCAGGTATTTTCACTCTTTGAGGAGTTCCGAAATTTCGCCCTCAAGGGCAACGTCATTGATCTGGCCGTTGGCGTGATCATCGGCGGTGCATTTGGCAAGATCATCGACTCGCTGGTCAAGCACATCATCATGCCGGCGATCGGTCTGCTCATGCCCAGCGAGCAGGGCTACCTGCAATGGAAGCTCGTGCTCAACGGCAAGGAAATTCCCTACGGTTTATTCCTGGGTGAGATCGTAAACTTCCTCATCATCGCCTTGGCACTGTATTTCTTCATTGTCAAGTTTCTGGGCTGGGTGATGCGAACGAAGAAGGAGGTACCGCCCCCGGCGCCGACCAAGGATCAGGAGCTCCTCGCCGAAATCCGTGACCTGCTCAAGAACCGCCAGGTGCAGCCCAAGTAATCTCCCGGCGCCGCCGCGCAGGAAGCGGGGTCTCTCTGGGGGGGGCTCGGGCAAGGAATCCGATCGTCGAGGATCACCCCATGTCGTCTCTGCAAGACACCGCGACTTATTCAGGCGGGCAAGCCCCGGTGCCGTCGTCCCGCCCGGCCGACTATTCCTCGCTCGTTGAGGTCGATTTCGGCGCGGCGACCGACCCCGGCCGGCGACCCAGCAACGAGGACCACTACAAGATCTCCCGCACGTTGCGCTCGATGGAGACCGTAAAGACCAGTCTTCCGCCCGGTCGTATTCCCGATTACTTCGAGCAAGCGGGCTACAGCATGGCGGTCGCCGACGGCATGGGAGGCGAATCGGCCGGCGAGATTGCCAGCATGATGGCTCTGACCGTCGGCACGCACTTGCGGATGAAGGCGGTCAAGTGGAGCCTGGTGATCGACGAATCGGAAGCGCGCGAGTTGATGGAGCGCGCGGGTCGTTTGATCCGCGCGATCGACGAAGCCGTTACCGAGCGCGCTCGCGCCGAACCCGAATTGCGTGGGATGGGAACCACGCTCACGGTCAGCTACAGCGTCGGCGACGATCTGTTCGTGTTTCACGTCGGCGACTCGGCGCGTATCTGTTTCGCGAGGGACGGCTGAAACAACTCACACATGACCACACCTTGGCCGAAGCCCTCGTCAAGGCCGGCCGCCTCGCGCCCGAGGACGTCGCTGCGCACCGCCTCCGCCACGTTCTCACCAACGCCATCGGTTCCCGCACCGGACAGGTCGAGGTCGAAATGCTTCAACTCACCCTGCGCGACCGCGACCGAGTACTGCTCTGTTCGGATGGGTTGACGGAGATGGTGCCCGAGGAAGAGATTGCCCAGACGCTCGGCCAGGTCGAGAGCTCGCAGGAAGCGTGCGATCAATTGATCCGCATGGCACTGGATCGCGGCGGCAAGGACAACGCGACGGTGCTGGTGGCCCGCTACACGCTTCCCGTCATGGTGCCGGAGTCTCCCTCATGAAACGGGGCAGCCGTATCGCCGCATTCGCCTTGCCGGGGTCGATCGATCCGGCTCGCCCGGCTTCGACGGTTCTGGAGGGGTGGGGCCGCCGACCGCGGTTCCCCGAGGTTGGTTGAATCGATTGAGGTGACACGATGCGTTGGCAAGGTCGAAATCAGAGTGAGAACGTCGAGGACCGCCGCGGCATGCCGGGACGGCGCGTGGCGATGGGGGGCGGCCTGGGCGTGCTGCTTCTGGTGGTGGCGATCACCTTCCTCGGCGGCGACCCGGCGCCCTGATCCAGCAGATGCAAGGGCCCGCGGTCGATCCGGCCGCTCCTCAGCGGATCAATCCTGCGGAGGCGCCGCTCAAGGAACTGGTTTCCGTCGTCCTGGCTGATACCGAGGACGTGTGGAACGATCTGTTCCAGAAGCAACTCCGCCGCCAGTACCGGGAGCCCATCCTGGTCCTGTTCAGCGGCCAGGTGGAATCGGCCTGCGGATTTGCCAGCGCCGCCATGGGGCCGTTCTACTGTCCGGCCGACGATCGCGTGTATATCGACTTGAGTTTCTGCGAGGAACTCAGGACGAAGTTCCAAGCACCGGGCGACTTTGCCATCGCCTACGTGCTGGCCCACGAAGTCGGTCACCACGTGCAGAAGCTTGTCGGCTACACCCAGCGCGTGGACCGCCAGCGCGGCCGAGCGGACAAGGCCGAACAGAACCGCCTTTCCGTTCGTCTCGAGCTCCAGGCCGACTTCCTCGCCGGTGTGTGGGCCAATCACGCCGAGCAATCCAAGCGGATTCTGGAAACGGGGGACCTCGAGGAAGCACTGCGTGCAGCCAGCGCCGTGGGCGACGACCGGCTCCAGAGACAGGCGAAGGGTTACGTGGTGCCGGACTCGTTCACGCACGGCAGTTCCCAGCAGGCGCGCGGTGGTTCCGGCTCGGCGTGGAGACCGGCGATCTTGCGCATGAGTGAACTGTTCGATCTTCCTTACGGTGACCTCTAGTTCCCCTTGGGGCGAGAGTTCACTGCCGAGATTCAGCGGAGGCCGAGCATTCCACCATGTTCGAGCACAAGAGCCAGGCGTTGTTGCCGCGGCGCGTTTTCTATGCCCGATTGGCTTGGAGCCTGGCGGCAACCGCGGGGATCGTCGCTTTTTCGTTGTTCCTGGGCAGTGCCGGGTATCACTACTTCAGCGATCTGCCCTGGGTCGATGCTCTCCTGAACGCGGCGATGATTCTCACCGGCATGGGGCCGGTAGATCCGATGAAGACCACTTCGGCCAAGCTGTTCGCCGCTTTCTACGCCCTGTACAGCGGGATTGCCTTCCTCACCATGGTGGCCGTTCTGGTTGCCCCGCTGCTGCACCGGTTCTTGCACAAGTTTCACTTGGAGATCAGCGAGAAGGACTCGGACGATCAGGACGATCGAGAGGTACGGTAATTCTCCCCGGCGCTTCGCATCGCCACTCGATCTGTCGAGGCAATCGGAGGCAGCCGTGCGCGTTGACTCGACGTCGGCGGGAACGGATACTGGTGCAAACATGGCCGGCGACCACGGTGGATGAACTCTCGGCAGGTGCGGCAATGAACCCGCGAAGCTCCCCGACACAAAACGGCGTCTCCGCTGGCGTGCTACGGCACTCATTGCGTTTTCTGGCGACACTTTGCGTGCCCCTCTTGGCCCAGGGAGCGTCGCTGGCCGGAGAGACTCAAGATCGCTCCTCCGCATTGCCGAGTCGGCCCAACATCATCCTGATCCTCGCCGACGACCTGGGCTATGGCGACCTCGGCTGCTACGGCCGCAGCGACGTGAAAACGCCGGCCCTCGACCGGCTCGCCGCCGAAGGCATGCGATTCACCCAGTGCTATTCCAACGGCCCCGAGTGCACGCCCACGCGGACCGCGCTCATGACCGGCCGCTATCAGCAGCGCGTGGGCGGGCTGGAGTGCGCGATCGGCACGGGCAATGTCGGCCGCTACGACGACGCTATCCGGCTGCGGGCCCAAGATGCTTTGGGCTTGCCCGTCGAGGAAGTTTCCATCGCGCGACTCCTGAGCGACGCGGGTTATCGCCACCGCCCTGGCGGGCAAATGGCATCTGGGCTACGAAGCGAAGTTCTCGCCCAACCGCCACGGCTTCGACGACGCCTTCTATCTGCTCGGCGGCGGCGCCGATTACTTTCACCACGTCGAGACGGGTGGGACCAGCGTCCTGTATCGCAACGAGAAGCCGATCCGTCAGCCGGGGTACTTCACCGACCTGGTGACCGACGAAGCGGTGCGAGTGCTCCGCACAAGCGGCGGCAAGCCTTTCTTTCTCTACGTGGCTTATACCGCGCCGCACGCGCCCTACCAGGGACCCGAAGACTCCGCGGCCGCGCCGCTCGCCGATTCCTCGCCTCTTCGGATCAGAGCAAGGCGCCGCCGCTCGTCTACGCGGCGATGATCGAGCGCATGGACCTGGGGATGGGCCGCATTCTCAAGGCTCTTGAAGAACGCCGGGCTGAAACGCGATACAGTCGTCATTTTCGCCAGCGACAACGGCGGCACCGCCAGCGGCCGCAACGCTCCTTGGTCGGGCCGCAAGGGCACGACCTTCGAGGGCGGCATCCGCGTGCCGGCGATCGTCCGTTGGCCGGCAATTCTTCCTCCCGGCCAGCAGACCGACCAGGTCGCGATCACCATGGACTTCTCCCGCTCCTTGGTAAGGCTTGCCGGTGCGGCGACCCCTTCCCGCGGACTGGACGGCATCGACATCCTCCAACACCTCGCCGAAAGACGAGCTGATATCCCGCGCACCCTCTGTTGGCGCCAACGGCGGGGAGATCAGACGTGGTGGGCGGTACGCGACGGCTCGCTCAAGTATCTCCGCCGCGCCAACGGCGCGAAGCGCGAAGAAATGCTCTTCGATCTCGCGCCGACGGGCAGGAAGAGCACAACCTGTTGGCCAGCCGCCCCGCCGACGCCGATCGTCTCAAGCGGCTCTTGGCGGACTGGGAGAAGGAAGTGACTCCGCGGCGATAGTGCAAACGGCCACGGCCTCGGGAATCGGGACGCGTTGGCAGCCTGCGCCAAGCGCCGTCGCTTCCGCCGTCATTCTTGCCGTTATTTCCGCCGTCGCTTGCCGCGGGTCGCGCCGCGGCGACGCTGCGTGGCCTGGAAGGTGGGAGCCGGAAGCTCGCGGACCAACGCGGCCAGCGCGACGGCGTCGAGCTCCTTTCGCGCTCGGCCCCAACCGCGAAAGACCCGCAAACCCATCCGCCGCGCCATGATCTCGCGCCGCGTGCGTCCCTCGGGGGCATCAGGCCAGGGGCCGGGCTGCTCGTGAAAATCGAACATGCGCGGCGCCACGCTGGCCGTGTAGCGCCAGTAGGCCTCGTTGTCGCTCTGCAACACCAAGAGCCCCTCCGGCACGAGCGACCGGTGCACCAAGGCGAGAAACTCGGGCGTCAGCAGTCGGCGCTCGATCTTCTCCGCGTCGCGATAGGGCTGTGCGTGGTAAACGTGCACCTCGGTCAGCGTGCCGGGCGCCACATACTTCTCGAGGAACTCGAAGCCGCCGATCACCGCGAACCGCGCGTTCCACAATCCGCGCTGATTGGCCCGCCGCGTGGCATAGCGAATCACGACGGGGAGGATGTCGATGCCCAGGTGGTCGAAATCGGGCCGCGCCGCGCGCTGGAAACGACGAACCGCCCGTTGCCGCAACCCACGTCGAGCACCAAGGGAGCGCGGCGGCCGAACAGTCCTTCCCAGTTCAGCGGTCCTTCGGGCGGCAGCTTCTTGAGCGCCGTTTTGGCCCACGCCTCGGGCGGCAGGATTCGGCCCGGGATGGGAACGCCAAGCTCTTCTTCGATCTCGCCGGGCTGGGCCACGGGGAAGTACCGCTCATGTTGGGTTCGAGTGCCGCGCCGCCGATCAGGTTCCCCAATCGCGCGCGTAGCGAAAATCCCGGTCCATCGTTCGCTGCGAGAGCTTGGCGATCACGGGCATGCGGCGCTTGTAGTGGTTGCGGCGAATCAGCATCGCCACGCGATCGATGAACTCCTCGACGAATCCGTGGGCCACGAGTTCCTGCCGCCGCCAGCGGCGATCGACCATCAGCACCAGCAGCCGGTCCACGTCGGCGTAGGTGAATCCCAGTTCGCTCTCGTCGGTCTGGCCCGCCCAAAGGTCGCCGGTCGGCGGCTTGGCCAGGATCGCCTTCGGCACGTCGAGCCAGGCGGCGAGCTGGATGAGCTGGGTCTTGTAAAGATCGCCGATGGGATTGATCGCCGAGGCCAGGTCGCCGTACTGCGTGCCATAGCCCAAGAGCAACTCGCTCTTGTTGCTCGTGCCGATGACGAGGGCCTCGAAGTCCGCGCTTTGGTCGTAGAGGATCGTCATCCGCTCCCGGCGCACTTGTTGGCCAGGCGGAGCCGCGAGGCGTCGGGGAAGCGGCGGAAGTAGGCGTCGACCTGGTCGGTGATCGGCACGTTCAAAGTGTGGCAGCCGAGCTGCCCGATCACCTCCTCTGCATCGCGCAGGCTGGCATCGCTCGACGTGCGGTAGGGCAGGGTCACCGCCAGCACGTTTTCCGGCCCCAAAGCCCGGCAACAGAGATACGCGACCACGCTCGAATCGATCCCGCCGGAAAGCCCCAGCACCGCGCGCTGGAATCCGGCTCGGCTCGTCTCGCGGCGGACGAAGCGGCAAAGGATTTCGGCCACGAGCTGGGGGTGGATGGCCAGAGACGCTTCGGCGATTTCAGGTTTCATAGCGTCGCCGTTTGATGCGGTTGAGTTCTTCGATCGTCAGCAGCAGGCGTTCGTCGCGGCCCAACGGGGTGATCGTGCGTTGGCGCCGCAGGTCGTGGCGGTCGATTTCCACCACCTCCAGCGCTTCGTCGAGCAACGGCGCCTCGGCCACCAGCTCGCCGTCCGGCCCCACGACACGGCTGCCGCCCCAGAAGCACAGTCCATCCTCAAAGCCTACGCGGTTCACGAGGATCACCGCCACACCCAGCATCTGGGCCAAGGCCCGCGTCAGATGGTCGTAGGTCTGGGCGGTGCGGATCGTGGGGCCATCCACGCCCCGCGCGGGCGAGTTGGCAATCCAGATCAACAGGTCGATTTCTTCGGCCTGCATGATCCCGGCCACGGAGAGGTGCCAGAGATCCTCGCAAATCAAAAGTCCGATGCGGCCAAAGCGCGGCGAATCGAAGGCCTGGACTCGATCGCCCGAAGCGAAGTAGCGCTGCTCGTCGAACAGACCGTAGGTGGGCAGGTAGACCTTGCGGTGCACGTGGAGCACTTGCCCGGCTTCGGCGTAGAAAGCGGAGTTGTAGAAATGATGGTGCGCCGACTCTTCGACGAATCCGGCGACCACGGCCATCGGCCCGGCCGCCTCCGCCATCCGCTGGATTTCCGCCGCCGAGCGGCCCAGCGCCACGTCGGGAACCATGTCGCGCACGAAGTAGCCGGTGAGCGAGAGTTCGGGGAAGACCACGAGGTCGGCTCCCCGCTCCTGCGCCGCCTCGATCTGCGCCAGGTGCATGCGGCAGGTTGCGCTCGCGATCGGCCAGCACCGGCGCGATCTGCGCCAATGCCACGCGCAGCGTTTCGTCGCGTTGCGGCGGGCGGCGGTCGCATCGGCCTTCGTCCGGGCTTGTTGATCCGCGCTCACGCCGGCTGGTCCTTACGGGGTGGCACCCCATTGAAATTCGGGCTCACTTGGGCGTGCCTCTGCTGGGAGCAAGCAGTGCGAATCGCCGGAAAACACTCCTTCCGGTGAAACGACTGACACACCATGGAAGCATACGTTTTTTTCTGTACCCGTTCAGGATTTAGCTTCCAGCACCACACCCAGGGCGGTCAGCAGTTGCCGCTGCGTCGTGCTCGAGTACTCGATGTCGAGCCACAGCACTTTCCCTTCGGCGTCCAACACGTAGACGCGGGGAAGGCGATCCCGCGCCACCTTGGCAAAGTAGGCCCCGTCGGCGTCCAGCAGGTTGGGATACTTCGCCCCCGCGTCGGCGAGCGCCTTGCGCGCCGCCTCAGGCGACTGGCGCACGGCAACTCCGATCACGGCCGCTCCCTTGCCGGCCAGCGACTGGGCTACGTCAAGCTCCGAGATCCTCCAGCGCCTTGGCGGCATAGGGGTTGTCTCCGGTCCAGAAAAGCACCACGGTTGCCCGCTTGCCCAGAAGCGACTTGAGCGGCTGGCGCTTTCCCGCCAGGTCGGGCAGTTCGCCCTCGGGCATGCGGTCGCCCACATATACCACGCACATCGCCCGGTCCTGCGCCGTCAGCACCACGTCGGGCACTTTGACCGGTGCGGCCGGCTTGGTTTCTTCTTTGCCCGGCGTGGCGACTGCATCCGGCACGTCCTTAGGTGTGACCACCTGGATCTTGCGCCGCGGCGCCTTGGCCTTTTCGACCTCCGACTGCTTCCGACATCCGGCCACGATCAAACATCCCAGGACCACCAGTCCTACGGCCCGCCACCAACTCCCTTTGCCCATGGCAACCTCCATCCCTGGGTCGCGTCAACGGTTGACCTTGATCCCTAGTTTGCGCAACTGCTTGACATCGACGTCGCCCGGTGCACCGGTCATCAGGTCGGTCGCCCGCTGCGTCTTGGGGAAGGCGATGCAGTCGCGGATGCTGTCCAGCCCGCCGAAGATCATCACCAGCCGGTCGATCCCCAGGGCGATCCCGCCGTGCGGCGGGGCGCCGTACTGCAGGGCGTCCAAGAGGAAGCCGAACCGTTCCGCGGCGCGTGTCCGGCGTCGATCCCCAAGAGGCGGAATACCTCTTGCTGAAGCTCCTGGTCGTGGATTCGGATCGTGCCGCCGCCCGCCTCGGAGCCGTTGATCACCAGGTCGTAGGCCTGCGCGCGGCACTTGCCCGGATCGGTCTGCAGCAACTCGCGGTCCTGCGGCCGCGGGGCGGTGAACGGGTGGTGCATCGCCGTCCAGCGCGTTCTCCTCTTCGTCCCAGGCGAACATCGGAAACTCGACGACCCAGGAGAAATGCTTGCTCGCCGGATCGTAGAGCTTGCAGCTCCGCTCCCAGCCGCTTGCGCAGCCCGTAGAGCGCCTTGCAGGTGACCTCGAACTTGTCGGCGACGATGAGCAGGAAATCGCCCGGCTCGGCGCCCGATGCGCTCGCCGATCCTGGCCAGCAGGTCCGGGCTGAAGTTCTTGGCGATCGGCGAGGCCGAGCGTGCCGCCTTCCTCGACCTTGAACCACGCCAAGCCCCTTGGCGCCGAAGTCCTGCTTGATCCATTCGGTCAGTTCGTCGATCGTCTTGCGCGAGTACTTGCCGGCCGCGCCCTTGGCGTTGATCGCGCGGACGCGGCCGCCGCTCTCGGCGCACTGCGCGGAAGACGCGGAACTCCGCCTCGCCGGGCCAGGTCGGTCAGGTCGACCAGCTCCATGCCGAAGCGCAGGTCGGGGGCGTCGTGGCCGAAACGCTCCATCGCCTCGTCGTAGGTCATGCGCGGCAAGCGGCAGCTTCAGATCGAGGCCGAGGATCTGCTTGGCCAGCCGCGCCATCATCCCTTCGATCATTCCCATCACGTCGTCCATCTCGACGAACGACATCTCCACGTCGAGCTGCGTGAACTCGGGCTGCCGATCGGCGCGCAGGTCCTCGTCGCGGAAGCAGCGGGCGACCTGCACGTAGCGGTCGTAACCGGCGACCATCAGGATCTGCTTGTAGAGCTGCGGCGACTGCGGCAGCGCGTAGAACATGCCCGTGCTGGATGCGGCTGGGCACCAGGTAGTCGCGGGCGCCTTCGGGCGTGCTCCGCCCGAGCATCGGCGTTTCCACCTCGATGAAATCGTGCTCGTCGAAGTAGTCTCGCATGGACTTGATCATGCGGTGCCGCAGGAGCAGCGTCTCCTGCATCGCCGGGCGGCGCAGATCGAGATAGCGGTACTTCAGCCGCAGATCCTCGCCCGGCAGGTCCTTGCCCGTCGTTCCGGGATAGAACGGGGGCGTCAGGCTCTTGTTCAGCAGCCGCAGCGATTCGGACGCGAAGCTCGATCTCGCCGGTGGCCAGCTTGGGATTCACGGTTCCCTCGGGCCGCGGCGCGACGGCGCCGGTGACCTGGACCACGTACTCCGGCCGCAGTGCGCGGGCGAGTTCCAGCAATTTCCTTCCCCCTTTCGGGGCGAGAATACCACCTGGGTCTTGCCATATCGGTCGCGCAGGTCGATGAAAAGTACTCCGCTATGGTCGCGATAGGTATCGACCCACCCGGCCAGCGTGACCTGTTGGCCAATGTGTTCGGATCGCAACTCGCCGCACGTGTGAGTCCGGAGCAACGCTAAGTTCCTCTACCGCAGTGATTTGCCGGCTTGGGCACGGGCCCCATTGCGCCGCGCTCGAAAACGCATCGATCCAGCATGGAAGTGCTATTCTAGACAGACACCGGCGGGCTGCAAAGGTTAGCTGCGTGGACTGGGGAAGACCGGTGAGCGGCGGGGTAGCCAGTTGCGATCACCTTGCCTGGCCGGCCTCGGCAATCCGCTCGGCCATGGATTCGGCCACAAATGCTCCCTGCACCGCCACGCGCCGGCATTCGCTCAGGCTGCGGAACCAGGTGCGCTGTCGCTTGGCGAATTGCCGGGTATGGATTTGGACCAAACCGACCGTCTCTTCCAGGGAGTGCTCGCCCGAGAGGTGCTGAAACACTTCGCGGTAGCCCAGCGCCTGGGCCGCCGTGCGGCTCAGCCGCCGCCCCGCTTGCACCAGGGTGCGCGTCTCGTCGACCAGGCCGTCGGCAAACATCCGTTCCACGCGGCGGTCGATGCGGGCATCGAGCTCTTCGCGCGGCCAGTCGAGCACGAATACCTTGGCGGCCTCGGCCGGCAGCCCCTCGGCAAATTGCCGCTGCCACGCGCTGATCGGCCGGCCGGTCTTGCGATGGACTTCGAGGGCTCGGATCAAGCGCCGCGTGTCGTTGGCGTGCAGTCGCCCCGCGGCCTCGGGATCGACCTCGGCGAGTTTCTGGTGCAAATACCCTGGCCCTTGGTCCCGGCTTCTTGCTCCAAAGCGTGGCGCAACGGCCAGTCGGCCGGTGGACCCTCAAACACGCCGCGCAAGAGCCCCTTGAGATAGAGCGGGGTTCCTCCGACGAACAGCACGGCCTTGCTCCGCGCCGTGATTGCATCGATCTCGGCCTGCGCCGCCTCCAAGTATTGGGCCAGGCTATACTCCTCGTCGGCATCGAGGATGTCCAGCAGGTGATGGGGCACCGCCCCGCGCTGTTCGGGGCTCGGCTTGGCGGTGCCGATGTCCATCCCCCGGTACAGCGCCATCGAGTCCATGGAGACGATTTCCGCCCCGATGCGGCGTGCCAGGGCAATGCCCACGCTCGTTTTGCCGCTGGCCGTCGGGCCCGTGAGATACCAGCACTGTTGCGCGCAAGGGAGGCATGCGCTTCAGTTTACACGAAACTGGGGCGGAAAGTCACTCTTGCCCGAGGCCCCCAGCGCATCGTCGGCCGCCACCTCCGCCAGTCGTTCCAGCACCATTTCCGCGCGGCGCCGGGCGTCGGGTTCGGAGAGCAACTGCATCTTGTGCCCCACGTCAAGGTCGAGCAGGAATCCGACCACGTCGGTGAGCATTCCCAGCGCCATCGCGCTCGGCCAACAAATGCTCCAACTGCTGCCGCACTTCCGCAAACCGCGGGAAGATGCCGACCAGCGCTGTGCGAAGCCTCTCGTAGAGGTCTTCACCGCGAGCTTCGGCGTCCGGCGGTCGCTCCTCGATGCGCTCGATCTGGACCGCGCGAAATCCCTTCTCCGCCGCCAACTCGCGCACGATCCGCACGCGCGCACGGCCCGAAATGAGCACGTTGCGCGACCCGTCTTCCAGGCTCCAATGGGCGGTAATGTGTCCCAGGCAGGCAATGGGGTGGACCGCGGCGCAACTCGCCCAACCGCTCCCAGTCGGGCGTGAGAACCCCCATCGCCACTGAGCGATCGCTCGCCAAGGCATCGTCCACGAGCGCGCAACCCGTTGGTCCCGCTATCGCAGCGGTTGAACCACGCTTGGAAAAAGTACGAGATTCGACATCGCCAATAGCCGCGTCGTCGCGGGAAACGAGTCGCTTGCCAATCCCTCGCCTTCCATCCAGCTTACCCCCACTTGCGGAGCCCCAACTGGGAAAGCATAGCTTGTCACGAGCCCGGAGGAGTGGGTGCGGGGGCGAGCGTGATCTTGGGCACCAAACTGGGGGAGGGCCGGATGGTGCAGTCTGCTCCGGGCGTTCCAACGCCTCCGCCAGGCAGCCTGAAAGGGCTGCAAGGAAGGCATCCACGTCCAGCCCGAGGTGGCGACTCCGATACGGCTCCAGGTATCTTCGCGACGAGGCCCAAAGTTTGCGCGTGCGCCGTGGGCGTTTCCTCGTCCCAGATGGTGCAGGGCCACGGCCGCGTGGATCAGCCCCTTGTAGAACTGCCGCGAATGCCCCCGTTCGGCCAGCCAGAGCGATTCCCAGAATCTCGTGACTCTCGAAGAAATTGCGCTCGTTGAACTGTTCGATGCCCCGGAGGTACCGCGGATCGTACTGGGCCTCGGCCATGCTGCGAGCTTCCCGTTGCGGGGATTGTTGGGGATCGTTTCCAGTCCCCGGATTGTATCGACAACCGCATTATGACCGCTCGGCGCTATCTGGTCCAAATGCCTTGTTCTCCAGTCTTCCGAGGGTTGGCCTGGCCCGTGGGCCGTGCAAGACTCACGCGGAACGCGGCCAATTCAAGGCTATTGAGTTCTACACTGCTTATGAAACGAGGGCGGCCAACGGAAGCCCGGTTTCTCGGCACCGAAGGCTTTGAACGGGTCCACAATCAACGAACGGCATCAAGAATCCTGCCGGGAGTTTACGCCAACCCCTGCGCCTTGACATCCTCAGGGTGCCTCTCGACAATCGTCTACCGGGCGTCTAGCTGGCGTCTACCGGGCGTCTACCTGGGGTCTCGCCAACCTGCTCTGTGATCCCGCCGCCGCGCCCCCGTGTGCGCGGCCCAACCCGCACGCACTTCCGATCTCGCCGTCCGTGGCCGCAACCGCTCCGCTGAAGCGCCAAGCCGCACAGGTTGTGAAGATACTCCAGCGCGAGTATCCCGACGCTCACTGCGCGCTGGAGTTCCGCAATCCGCTGGAATTGCTCGTCGCCACGATCCTCTCGGCCCAGTGCACCGACGAGCGGGTGAACATGGTCACCCAGGACCTGTTCCGCAAGTACCGCACGGCCGCCGACTACGCCGCGGCCCCGCTGGCCGAGCTGGAGCGCGACATCCAGAGCACCGGCTTCTTCCGCAACAAGGCCAAGAACATCCAGGCCTGCTGCCAGGCCCTGGTCGAGCAGTACGGCGGCGAGGTGCCCACGAGATCTGGAGACGCTGGTCGAGCTGCCCGGCGTCGGCCGCAAGACGGCCAACGTCGTGCTGGGCACCGCCTTCGGCATCGCCTCGGGCGTCGTGGTCGACACGCACGTCGCGCCGGCTCAGCCAGCGGCTGGGCCTCACCGAGCACAAGGACCCGGTGAAGATCGAGCGCGACCTGATGGCGCTGTTCCCCAGAAGCGAGTGGATCGACTTCAGCCACCGCATGATCCACCACGGCCGGCAGATCTGCATCGGCCCGCAAGCCCAAGTGCGACGATTGCCCGCTCTGCGACCTGATCTGCCCGCGGATCGGCGTCGACCGAAGTCGTAGCCGCTCAGCCCACGTCTGACCGTCAGTCGAAAGCGCATTCTGCGCGATGATTCTTTCCGGCCACGAAATCCAGACGCCGGCTGGGCACGAACATCGTCATCGATCCGTTCGACGCCGCGCGGCTCAATCCCAACAGCTACAACCTCACGCTGCACGACGAGCTGATGGTCTACGAGGAGGTCGTGCTCGACATGCGGCAGGCCAACCGCGTGCGCCGGATCGAGCATCCCGCCCGAGGGGCTGGTGCTGCAACCCGAACCAGCTCTACCTGGGCCGCACGGTCGAGCGGACCGAGACGCACAACCTGGTGCCGATGATCGAGGGCCGCTCGTCGATCGGCCGGCTCGGGCTGTTCGTGCACGTGACGGCCGGCTTCGGCGACGTCGGCTTCTGCGGCTATCTGGACGCTGGAGATGTTCGCCGTGCAGCCGGTGCGGATCTACGCCGGCGTGGCGATCTGCCAGATCTTCTACCACGAGATCCGCGGCGCGTTCACCGAGTACGCCAGCGACAAGTACCAGCACAACACCGACATCCAGCCCAGCCTGCTCTTCAAAGAGCTCAGTCCTCACTCCGATCCCACGCCGCAACGGACCTTGCCTTTCGGCATGGAAGAGTGAGCAGAAGGAGTGCTCAGGGTCCGCTTTTGGGTGGCGCGCTACGCCGTTAACTCTTTTTTGATTCTGCATTCCAGGACACTCCGTCATGATCCGCCTCCTGCCCGCCGTCTTCGGCCTGATCGTGTTTTTGGCACTTCCCGCCGCCGCCGGAGGCACTGCCGCCCAAGGCAAGGCCGGCGCACCCCGGCCGGACGGCAAAGCGGCCGTGCGCAAGGACCGATCGAAAGTGCTCGCCTCAGCAGCGTCGCGCAGCGGCTCGAAGGCGAAGACCGCCGGGCCGCCGGAGTTGATCCTCCAGAAGGACGACGGCTATCGCGGCATCTGGTATTTCAACCAGCCTCAGAAGGATGAATACGTCTACAAGTACAGCGGTGGGTTGGGCACCTACTGCTCCAGCCACAATCCGTTTGCCATCTACGCCCCCGCGGCGGGCAAGACCTTTTTCTGCTACGGCGGCACGCGCACCGTGGACGGCAAACGCACGCTGTTGCACATGGTTTCCTACTACGACCACGCCACCGGCACGGTGCCGCGGCCGACGATCCTCTTGGACAAGAAGACCGACGACGCCCACGACAATCCCGTGCTTTCGCTCGACGGCCGCGGGTACGTTTGGATCTTCGCCAGCGCCCACGGCACGCCGCGACCGGCCTACGTGCTGGTGAGCAAGAAGCCCTACTCGATCGACGAGTTCGAGTGCGTGCGCGTGACCAACTATTCGTATCCGCAGCCCTACTGGATCGAAGGCCAGGGGTTTCTCTTCCTGCACACGCTCTATGGAAAAGACGCGCGCGCTCCGTCGGCGACGCGCAAGCTCTATTTCTCCACCAGCGCGGACGGTCGGAGCTGGAGCCAGTCGTCGCTCTACGCGGCGATCGAGCAGGGGCATTACCAGGTCAGTTGGACCGATGGAGTGAAAGTGGGCTCGGCGTTCAACTATCATCCCGCGGTCGGCGGCCTGAACTATCGCAGCAATCTCTACTACCACGAAACGGCCGACTTCGGGCGGTCGTGGCGGAACGTGCAGGGGGAGAAGCTCACGCTTCCCTTGATGGAGGTGAACAACCCGGCACTGGTCCACGACTACAAGTCGGAGGGCAAGAACGTCTACGTGATGGACTTGAACTTTGACGCCCAGGGTCGGCCAGTGATCCTTTACCTGACGAGCAAGGGCTACGAGTCGGGACCGAAGAACGACCCGCGCACCTGGTGCACGGCGTGGTGGAACGGATCGGCGTGGGAGATTCGCGGTTCGATCACCTCCGACAACAACTACGACATGGGTTCGATCTGGATCGAGCCGGATCAGTGGAAGATCATCGGGCCGACGGAGCCGGGTCCGCAGCCTTACAACACGGGTGGCGAAATTGCCCTCTGGACCAGCCCGGACCGCGGGGCCACCTGGACGAAGGTTCGCCGGCTGACCAGCAACAGCCCGTATAACCACGGCTACTGCCGCCGTCCGCTCCATGCGCAGCCCGACTTCTATGCGTTTTGGGCCGATGGCCACGCCCGGCAGCCTTCGGAGTCGCGGCTGTACTTCTGCGATCGGGAGGGAAACGTGCGGATGCTGCCGCCGAAGATGGCCGGTGAGACCGCGCGGCCCGAGCGGATTGACGCTGCGTCTCCTTGAGAGCCGATCCCAGAACCGTGAAACCTCGCTGACGCGTCGGGTTACCATGGACTCTTGTGCCTGGCGGCACGTGCGATAGGCGAGCTATCGGGGCCACCCGGCGGCGACCGAGCCGGCACATTCGCGGGAGTGGTGGGGGAAAGACACCAGAACGCACTGCTTGTCCGCCGACGCGAAGCGCGGCGGCTACCAAGCAGTGGCACACGCGCACCCCGAAACCTCGCTGACGCGTCGGGTTACCATGGACTCTTGTGCCTTCGGCACGTGCGATAGGCGAGCTATCGGGGCCACCCGTTACCCGATCTACGCTCCACCCACGCCGGTGCTCTGGTTCACGGCGGCAGTTCGGCCACCTCGCCGTCTTTCATACCCGAGAGTCGAAGCAACGTCAGTTTTTCGATCGTGCGGGTGATGGGGCGGACGGAGCCGTCGGCGAGGCAGAACTGCACCACGCCCGGATGCCGGCTGCTGAATTGATTCCACTCGTTCTTATCTTCCAGTCCGTTGTGGGTTGCCATAGCGTTGCCGCCGATCCATGCGTAGGACTGCATTTCCTCCAGCCCGCCGTCCATGCCGCCCTTGGATTCCCCGAACAAGAGGGTGTTGGTAGCGCCGTCGTGGATCGACTCGAAGGTGCTCTTCGAGCGGTTGGTGAATATGCCGCGGTAGCGGTCCCACCGCTTTGTGTTCGTATATCCAAACCGCCCGGCACATGCAAGGTAGTTTGACCGTCCTAAGACCTCACCAATTTTGTCCTCAAGAGTTACGTTGATTCCAAATACAGTAGCTTCAGGATCGTTTGGGTCCACGTCGGGATAACGGAAGTAATGGATGAACACGAGTGGATTGTGTTCGTACGGATTGTCGGAAGGGCAGATGAATTGAGGGATCTTGATTTGACCGGCGGCCCATGCCTTCTCGCGCTTCCAGAATGCCGTGCCCACGTGGTCGACGTCGAAGAGCGAGATCCCGGCGAAGGCCGCTTTGTCGTCGTCCATCGGCTTGTGGACCGTTTGAAGCTCCTGGTGGGGAAGCAAGTAGGGGAGGCAGCCGATCCATTGGCCCTCCTTGTCGTAGGGCGGCCACCAGGAAACCGGCGACTCGGGCGGTTTGGGGCCGAGGCAGCCGGGCGGAAACCGCTTTTGGGCTTCGAGGAAACCGTGGGCGGCCAGGCCGATCTGCTTGAGATGGTTGGCGCACTGCGAGCGCCTGCCGGCTTCGCGGGCCGCCTGCACCGCGGGGAGCAAGAGCGCCATCAGGGTGCCGATCACCGCGATGACGACGAGCAACTCGACGATCGTGAATCCCGAGCGCCGCATCGACGTGTCTCCTTCGCTGGGATTGGCGGGAAACATACTTGATTGTGCTCAGAGAACAGAGAAGACGGGGCCTCCCACACGGAGGCCCCGTGGCGAGGTCAAGCGGCGTTGATCAAGGATTATCGATCCAAACGTCGTTTGACACGGTCCAAGGGTCCGTTGTCCAAACGCTGCGCTTTCGCGCGTCCATACCAACCGTCCACCGTCCAGTCATTTGGATAGGCTTGCGCGGTCCAGTTGTAGGATCCAGATTGCCAAGTCCGCGCGATGATCGTTCCGGGAATCCAATCGGGATTGGATCCGTTGGGACGGTATTCCGCATAGGTGGTTGGTTCCGCCCCGCCGGGATTGGCGGTGTTGCCCCACCATTGAATGCACGGCCTGCCGATGATATCCGTCGTCACGTGGCCATCATACGTACTCACGGTGAGGGCGGCTTGGCCGATCCCCGCCCCCAGAATCAAAAACAGTCGCAGAAACCACGAGAGCCTTCACACTGCGTTTCAGAGCATCCATTCTGATTTTCCTCTTGGTTGGAGTAAAACGCCACTGTTCGACCTCGCCAATGCGTAATAGACGCACACGGTAGCGAGTTACTCTCATAGTTTCAATACCTCTGTTGTAGCATATGCAGTCCTGCGGGGTGGATTGATGGGGGTGCTGTGGCATGGACGCAGCAAGGTCCACCGGGGGCTACGGCTTCTTCTCGGCGGAAGCCGGTTTTGTCGGCTTCGCGGGGGAGTCGTCCGGTGCGAGTTCGATCTTGCCCGCGCGGAAGGAATTGGAGTTGGGCCGCGGGGCCGGTTTCTCGGGCACTTCGACGGCCGAAGGGCCGGAACACGAGGCCAGCAGGAGAATGCCGAGGAGAAGTATCAGGCGAGGAAAGCTCATGGGGCAACCCTTCAGATCATGATTCGGAAGTTGAACGATCCGGCAGCAGTGACCGGTGTGACTCAGGGGGGCAGTTCGGCCACCTCGCCGTCTTTCATACCCGAGAGTCGAAGCAGCGTCAGTCTTTCGATCGTGCGGGTGATGGGGCGGACGGAACCGTCGGCGAGGCAGAACTGGACCACGCCCGGATGGCGGCTGCTGAATTGAAGAAAGTCATTCTTATCTTCGAGGCCAAAGTGTGTAGCCATGGCGGCACCGCCAATCCAGGCAAAGGACTTTGGCTGTTCGGCCTCGTCTCCTTTGCCAACTCCGCGTCCGCCTTTGGATTCGCCGAACAAGAGCGTATTGGTGGCACCGTCGTGGATTGACTCGCACGTAGTCTTCGACCGATTCGTGAAGACGCCGCGGTAGCGATCCCATCGCTTCGTGTTCGTGTATCCAAACCGCCCGGCGCAAGTCAGGTAGTTTGAACGGCCAAGAACATTTCCCTCTCCGTTCTCTAATGCGACACCTATGCCAAAGACAAGAGCTTCGGGGTCATTGGGGTCCACGCTGGGATACCGAAAATAGTGGACAAAAACGATCGGCTCGAGTTCGTACGGATTGTCGGAAGGGCAGATGAACTGGGGAATCTTGATCTGCCCGGCGGTCCAAGCCTTTTCGCGCTTCCAGAATGCCGTGCCCACGCGGTCGACGTCGAAGAGCGAGACCCCGGCGAAGGCCGCTTTGTCGTCGTCCATCGGCTTGTGGATCGTTTGAAGCTCCTGATACGGAAGCAGGTAGGGGAGGCAGCCGATCCACTGGCCATCGTTTTCGTAGTAAGGTTGAACACGGGAAAGCTCCGCCTCGGGCGGCTTGGGGCCGAGGCAGCCGGGCGGAAACCGCTTCTGGGCTTCGAGGAAACCGTGGGCGGCCAGGCCGATCTGCTTGAGATGGTTGGCGCACTGCCAGCGCCTGCCGGCTTGGCGGGCCGCCTGTATGGCGGGGAGCAAGAGCGCCATCAGGGTGCCGATCACCGCAATGACGACGAGCAACTCCACGATCGTAAATGCGTGGCGCCGCATCGACGAGCCTTCTCTGTTCCGTTTCGATTGCGAGGCCAGCGCTGGCGGTTCGACCTCGGCCATGCCCTTCAGTCGCACACGATAGCGAGGAATTCGCATCGCCGCCATAGCCCTGAAGGGGCATACATGCTCAGGTCAGACTCCGATGTTCGTGGTGCCGCAAAGCACAAGAAGTGTGGCAGACGTCTTAGAGCCGATCCCGGAACCTTGTGTCGCCTCCATATTTCCGGGCCGCACAGGGCCGCTCTGGCAGGTTTCGGATATAGGTTGTTACCACCTCCCGCGATTGACCGCGAGAGTGTGTGGCAGGGTGCCGTGCCGCTCGCTGCCCCCAGCTGGTTTTCGCGCGGCCCATCAAGCGGTCTTGAAACTGGGCCACCCACCGCCGTACGATCACCCGGCCAGACTCCGTGCGCTCAGGCAGCGATCCGCTCGGCGGTCAGAATCCCGGGCCCAGGGACGATTTGGCAAAAACCGGGGTATGTTGACCAACGCGAATCCCGAGGGGTACCTCTGGCACAGGAGGTAGTCACGCAATCCAACGAATCGGCACACCGACGCTCCGCCCCTGCTCGTAGTAGCGTGCTGAACTGAAGGTCCAATCGCACGCCCGCGCCGCCAGGCCTGCGCACGGGGTTGTCGTGCACGTACGTCAGTTTCTCCTGAACCTTCTCCAAAATGTGCATGCAACTCGTTGTCATGAATTGCCCGTGTGTGCATGGACACGAGCATGGCGACGGTGCCGTCGGCGGTCAAGTGTGGGAAGTGGTGAGACCGGCTCCTGGCGCCTCTTGTGCCTGGCGGCGAAACCTCGCTGACGCGTCGGGTTACCATGGACTCTTGTGCGAAACCTCGCTGACGCGTCGGGTTACCATGGACTCTTGTGCGAAACCTCGCTGACGCGTCGGGTTACCATGGACTCTTGTGCGAAACCTCGCTGACGCGTCGGGTTACCATGGACTCTTGCGCCTGCGGCACCCCGATAGGCGAGCTATCGGGGCCACCGGCGAAACCCCTATCGGTTACGCGTTACCATGGTACGGCATGATCTTGCCAGGTGGAACATTCTGCGGTGATTCGCACTGCTTGTCCGCTGCCGGAGAGAGCGGTTTGCTCAAGGAGAGTCTGTGGTGGGCAGCTACCAAGCAGTGGCACACGCGTGAAACCTCGCTGACGCGTCGGGTTGCCATGGACTCTTGTGCCTGGCGGCACGCCGATAGGCGAGCTATCGGGGCCACCCGGGCAAAGCACCAATAGAGAGACTCCCGATTCCTTGACTGCTCCGACGTCCCCTCACCCCCGGCCCCTCTCCCGCGCGCGGGAGAGGGGAGTAGGCAGCGTGGCAGGCGTGGGCTACGCGCGGCACCCTCTCTCACGCGAGCGGGAGAGGGGAGTGGCCAGGCCACCGAGCGCGAAGACCCTCTCTTGCAAGCGGGCGAGGGGAGTTGTGGTGGGTTGTTCCCTCACGGCTCGCCGGGGCGTTTGAAGACGATTTCCCAGCGCGACTCGCCTTTCATGAAGAACCGTGCCACGCGGCCGGCGCGCTTGTCGGTTTCCTGCTTGGCGGTGTCGAGCCCGATGACTTGCGGATACCACGCGCCGCCGTTTACGATCTTTCGCGGCGCGGTCCAACCCGCGGGGTTGGCTGCATCGGGATTGAAGCTCACGTAGACGCCTTCCTGGGGCCAGCCGGGTTTGTCCTTGGTGCGATTGAGGAGAATGACGTATTGCTCCAGGTGCGTGTTGAAGTGGATCGAGGGTCCCCAGAAGGAGTCGGCATCGGCGCGGGCCCAGTCGATGGTGGCGGGGAAGATCGGGGTCACTCGGCCGCCGAGGCCCGGCTCGGTCCAGGCCGCCTGGTGCCATTTTGCCACCTTGCCCACGGGTGAGTCACGGTCGGCCCAGCGGATGCGCACCGCGCACACGCCCTGTTCGGCGACCGCGCCGGCGTAGTTGCCGAAGTAGAAGTAGAGGTACTCGCCGCGCGGGTCGAGCATGATGGAGAAGTCGCCGTGGCCGCTGGCGAAGAAGCCGTTCTTGGCGTCGCAGCGGAGGGTGCCGGGGCGGGCTTCGATGACGATCCCCAGGTCTTCGAACGTGGCGCCGTTGTCCTTGGAGCGGACGGCGCCGATCTTGGGCGCGGTCAAACCCGTGCCCGGGCAGAGGCCCACGGGCTCGTGATGGTACCAGCCATAGAGCGTGCCTTCGCCGGTTTTCCAGGTGCACTCGATCCAGCGGCCGCCGTTGGCCTGATTGTTGTAAGGAGAATCGACCGCGGCGCTGAGGTGGAACAGGTCGGGGCCCGAGCTTCGCTTGGGCTTGCCCGCGGAGTTGAACAGATACATCGTGGCCCCGTCCCAGTGGACGGGGCTGTTGCAGTCGGTTTCCGCGGGAAAGGCGACGCGGGTTGCGTCGCGGAGGGCGATTGAAGGCTGGTCGGCCGCCCTGGCGGCCGTGGCGAAGGCGAGACATGCGAGCCAGGCAAAACATGCGCGCTTCATGACGGCAATCCTCTTGCGAAGGTTTGTTTGAAGCATCATTCCGACACTTGACCACCGCCAGGGCGATCGCGGAGGTGGCGGACGTATGCGTTGCGATTGGGGAGCATGGTCGGATGGCTCCGGGCGCCTCGTGTGGCTGGCGGCACCCCTATCTGTTACGCGTTACCATGGTACGGCATGATCTTGCCAGGTGGAACATTCTGCGGTGATTCGCACTGCTTGTCCGCTGCCGGAGAGAGCGGTTTGCTCAAGGAGAGTCTGTGGTGGGCAGCTACCAAGCAGTGGCACACGCGTGAAACCTCGCTGACGCGTCGGGTTACCATGGACTCTTGTGCCTGGCGGCACGTGCGATAGGCGAGCTATCGGTGCCACCGGCGAAACCCCTATCTGTTACGCGTTACCATGGTACGGCATGATCTTGCCAGGTGGAACATTCTGCGGTGATTCGCACTGCTTGTCCGCTGCCGGAGAGAGCGGTTTGCTCAAGGAGAGTCTGTGGTGGGCAGCTACCAAGCAGTGGCACACGGGCGAAACCTCGCTGACGCGTCGGGTTACCATGGACTCTTCTGCGAAACCTCGCTGACGCGTCGGGTTACCATGGACTCTTGTGCCTGGCGGCACGTGCGATAGGCGAGCTATCGGTGCCACCGGCGAAACCTCTATCGGTTACGCGTTACCATGGTACGGCATGATCTTGCCAGGTGGAACATTCTGCGGGGTCCATTCCCGTTTCTGCGCGGGCGGTTTTCGGGTAAACTGGCGGCGCTTTCGGGGCGAAGTGGGCATTTTGCACAAGACGGAGGTCCGCCATGGATGGCAAGCAGAAGGACGCGCGTTATGAGCGGTGGTTGGCGCGGGCAGCGGCGGCGTATCAACGGATGTTCGACGGCAAGAGCCAGGAGGAGTTGGTGACGTTGACGGAGCGGGAGGACATGGCCGTCTCTCTCGGCAAGGAGTTAGCGGCATTTCTGCTGGAAGAGCATGTGGCAGCGGACCCGGCCAAGGCGCCCGCCGAGGCTTCCACCACCTGCTGTCCGAAGTGCGGCCAGCCGGGAAAGCCGGCGGCGCAGAAGGCCGGGAAACGGGGCGTGAACCTGCCGGAGCGGAAGGTGAGAACCCGTGCGGGCGACATCGACATTCGGCGCGAGCGTTGGAAGTGCGAGCGGTGCCGGGTCGTTTTTTTTTCCGCTAGACGTTCGCCTGAAGTTGGGCACGGAAGGGTATAGTCCCGCGGTCATGGAGAAGGGGGTTCGTCAGGCGAGCAAGGCGTCCTCCTTCGTTGAGGCCAGCGAGGATATGCGGGAGTTGGCGGAGATCGAGATCAGTCCGACCCATCTGCAGCGGCTGAGCGAACGTATTGGGGAGGAGTGGGTCGAGTTCCGTGACGAGGATGTGGAGAAGTTTCGCCAGCGTCGGCTGGAAAGGACCTACAAGGAGCCGCCGCGGGGAGCGGCCGCGGTGATGCTGGACGGGGGCCGCGTGCAAACGCGGGCCGAGGATGCGGGGCGGGGCGTGAGCGATCCAGGTTGGCGCGAGTCGAAGGTGGCGTGCTGCCTGACGTTGCAGACGAAGGCCCATGCCGTGGATCCTCAGCCCGAACCGCCCGCGAAGTTCTTGGAGCCGACGAATGCGGCGCGATTGGCGTCCGAGGTGAAGCGTCGCAGCCGGCCGGCCATCGAGCGGAGTGCTGCGGATCGCCGGACGAGCCAAGCGGCGAAGGGAAAGGCGGGAAAGAAGCCCAAGCAAGCGAAAACGGGCGGGAAAATGCCCGCGGGTCCGCACGGTCGTAGCCACCATGGAGAACAGCGAAACCTTCGGCTGGCAGGTGGCCGCGGAAGTGCATCGCCGCGGGCTTGACCGGGCGCACGCAAGGCGTGCGTCTGCGACGGCCAGGCGTACAACTGGTCGATCTACGAGATGCATCTTCTTCCGGCGGGCTTCATTGCCATCTTGGACTTCCTTCACCTCCTCGCTTACCTTCACGACGCGGCCTACGCGTTTGGCGGAGCGGACGAGGCGCGAGCCTGGAAGACCTACAAGCAGTGGCTTTGCTGGGCATGGTCGGGAAAAGTGGGCATGCTGCTGTCGGCCCTCCGTGAAGCGGTCGCGGCCCTGAAGGCCAAGGGTTCGACCGCCGCGACACGACGACAAACGGTGGAAGAAACGCTGACCTACGTGAACAACAACCGCCAGAGAATGAACTACCCGGAATATCGTCGCCTGGGCTTGCCTGTCAGCAGTGCGCCGGTGGAATCGACGATCAAGCAAATCAATCGCCGCATCAAGGGCAGCGAAAAATTCTGGCTGGAGGGCGGTGCCGAAGCGATGCTCCAACTCCGTGCTGCCCAACTGAGCCAGGACGACCGCTGGAAACGATACTGGGCGCGGCCCCGCAAACACCGCCGTGCCGTCGGAACCGGCCGCCTCGCCCAGGCCGCGTAGCCCCTGCAATAACGGAAATGGACCCCATTCTGCGGTGATTCGCACTGCTTGTCCGCTGCCGGAGAGAGCGGTTTGCTCAAGGAGAGTCTGTGGTGGGCAGCTACCAAGCAGTGGCACACGCGTGAAACCTCGCTGACGCGTCGGGTTACCATGGACTCTTGTGCGAAACCTCGCTGACGCGTCGGGTTACCATGGACTCTTGTGCCTGCGGCACCCCGACATTCGCCGCCCGGGCGATGATGGAGCCGGCGGGTTAACTCGCGCGGCGGCCACCAGCGACGCGGCATACTCGCCGATCTCGCGCAATACGTCGGCGCGGCGCTTGTGGGCCTCGGCAATGCGGCGGACGATGGCCGAGCCGACGATCAGGCCGTCGGCCACGGGGGCGAGCCGGCGGACGTGTTCCGGTTGGCTGATGCCGAAGCCGATGCAAATCGGCAGGCTCGTCTGTTGGCGCAGCCAGGCCACGTTGTCCATGAGTTCCGGCGGCAGCTCGGTTCGTTCTCCGGTGATCCCGGTGACCGAGACATAGTAGATGAATCCGGTGGTTTGCTCGGCGATCCGCAGTGCGCGGTCGCGGGGCGTGGTGGGAGTAATGAGTTGGACAAGGCTGATGTCTTCGGCGGCGCAGGCGGCGGCCAAGGGGTGCGCCTCTTCCAGCGGCAGGTCGGGGACGATCAGACCGGCCACGCGGGCCGCCTTGGCGCGTGCACGAACTGCTCGATCCCTTGGCGGAAGACGATCGCGTAGCTGATCATCATGACCGCGGGGGCGGGCAGGTCGGCGGTGACCGAGCGGAGCATGTCGAGGATGGCTTGCAGGCGGAGATTTTGCTGGAGGGTGCGCGTGTAGGAGGCTTGGATCACGGGCCCGTCGGCGATCGGATCGCTATAGGGGATGCCGACTTCACAGAGGCTCGCCCCGTGCGCGACCAATTCGACGAGGAGGTCGCGGGTGAAGTCGAGGTCCGGATCGCCGGCGGTCACGAAGGGCATGAGGGCTTTGCGGCCCTGGCGGCGAAGCTGCTCAAAGAGGGTGTCGATTGTGGACATCGTGAAGCCTTGGGGGCGTCGGTCGCTGGCGAGTTCAGAACGAGGGCGGGGGCGAAAGCCGGTGGCCGCCGCGGCGCACGGCGGGCGACGCTGCGCTTCGCGCGGGTGCAAGTTATAGTCAGGAAATCGATTCTCCGCGGAGGCGGGCCACTTCGTGGGCGTCCTTGTCGCCGCGGCCGGACAGGTTGACGACGACCGCCTGGTCGGGCGGCATCTCGGCGGCGCGGTCGCATGGCCAAGGCCACGGCGTGCGAGCTCTCCAGGGCGGGCAGGATGCCTTCGGTCCGCGCCAGGGTGTCGAACGCGGCGAGGATTTCCTCGTCGCCCACGTTGCAGTACTCGACGCGGCCCGTCTCCTTCCAGTAGCTGTGCTCGGGGCCGACGCCGGGATAGTCGAGCCCCGCCGAGATCGAGTGGACCGGGGCGGTCTGGCCGTCGTCGTCCTGGAGCACGTAGGTATACATGCCGTGGAGGACGCCGGGCCGGCCGAAGCTGAGCGTGGCGGCGTGTTCGCCGGGTTGGCTGGATCGTCCGCCGGCCTCGACTCCCAGCAGGCGCACCGCGGCGTCTTCGATGAACGGGTAGAACATGCCCGCCGCATTGCTCCCGCCGCCCACGCAGGCGACGATCAAGTCGGGCAGTCGGCCGAGCTGCTCGAGGCATTGCCGGCGGGTTTCGCGGCCGATGATCGACTGGAAGTCGCGGACGATGCGCGGGAACGGATGCGGGCCCATCGCCGACCCGATGCAGTAGTGGGTCGTTTCGACCGAGGTCATCCAGTCGCGGAAGGCCTCGTTGATGGCGTCGCGGAGGGTGCGCGAGCCGCTGGTCACGGGGCGGACTTCGGCGCCCAAGAGCCGCATGCTGAAGACGTTGGGTTTCTGGCGGCGAATGTCCTCTTCGCCCATGTAGACCACGCACTCGAAGCCGAACCGCGCGCAGGCGGTGGCGGTGGCCACGCCGTGCTGGCCGGCGCCGGTCTCGGCGATCACGCGCCGCTTGCCCATGCGGCGGGTGAGCAGGGCCTGGCCGAGGGTGTTGTTGATCTTGTGGGAGCCGGTGTGGTTGAGGTCCTCGCGTTTGAGGTAGATCTGTGCCCCGCCGATGCGCCCGCTGAGCCGCTCGGCATGGTAGAGCGGCGAGGGCCGGCCGACGTAGTGTTGGTAGAGCTCGGCCAGGGCGGCGGAGAAGTTGGGATCGGCGGCGGCCTGATCGTAGGCCGCGGCCAACTCCTCGAGGGCGTGCATCAGGGTTTCGGGGACGTAGCGCCCTCCAAAGGGGCCAAAACGCCCGGCGGAATCGGGAACGAGGTGCGTAACGGACATGACGGGTTTACCGGGTGCCACAGGCCGAACGAGGGGGTGGGAAGATGCTCGGCAGGGTCGGGTGCGGAGCATTCTCGGGACTTTGATTGTGGGTAGGCAAGCTTAGGTGGTCAAGGGCGTTGCCAGGCGTTTGCCATGGGCGCCGCTTCGAGATATGAGAACGTAGGGACTCAATCGGTTCGTTGGGCCGGTCGCGAGTTTCCTCGGGCGCAAGGGCACGCACCCCGGCAGGCTGGGGCTTTAGCGGCCTCGCCCTGGCTTCACTGTCAAGGACTCCACCGGCCATGCCCGATGTCGAACCGCTTCACTCGCCGCTCGCCCCTCAGTCCTTGAGGGGGGATGACGAACTGTCGAAGAAAGAGCGCCGCCGCGCGGCGCGGCACGGCTTCCGCACGATCCAGAGGATCGCGCTGTGGCGGACGTTGGATTTCCCCGCCGAGTCGGACTTCTTCGACGTCCAGTGCCACGACATCAGCCAGAGCGGCTTTTCCTTTCTGCTTCCCATCAAGCCCGACTTCGTCGAAGTGGTGGCCGAGCTGCGCATGCGGGAGGCGGTGATTTATCTCCGCGCGAAGGTGGCCCACGCGCGGGAAGTGCTGATCGACGAGGCGGGGCGGTTGAAGCCGATCCGCAACGAGATCGGGCTGGGCTTGTGGTTCGGCCAGGAGGACGGGGGCAGGCCGATGTTTCTCGTGGGGTGTCGCTTCCTGCGGCGGCTCCACAAACCGCGGCATGGGGGCGGTGAGCTGGAACGAATGTAGTCGCGCTGAAGGCCACGCCGCGCCGCAATCGCGTGCTCGCCTTGGATCGAAGCTTGATGGGTGTTCAGGAAAGGCATGCAATGGCCGCAAGCGTGGTTCCTGAGAAGACCGCTTTCCTGGGGTTCGGCCTCGTTGCACTACCCTCGTGAGGCTCAATAGCGATGGCCGCGGAAAACGACGCTAATCTTTATCGACTCGTCCACGACTTGCTCAACTCGGGCCGAAGCGTGCGCGGCGAAGACCGCCGGCGCCACCGGCGGCGGGCTTACCCGGCCATCCAGCGCATCGCGCCTTGGAACGGTGGTGCCTTTCCGGCCGAGACCGAGTTTTTCGACGTGGCCTGCCGTGACTTGACCGAGGGGGGGCTGTCGTTTCTTCTGGAAAGCGAGCCCGAATCGCGCCACGTCGTCGTCGAATTGCACACCCACGGCCGCCCGATTTTCGTCGCCGGCGAGATTGTCCGCTGCCAGTGCGTCGCCCTGTGTGAGAGCGGAGAAGTCGAATCCCTTGAGCGGGAGGACGATCGGGCGCGGATGGAGGTTGCGTGCGAGGACTGGGTGGAGATGTACCTGATCGGGTGCCGCTTTGTGCGGCGTTTGCAGAAGCCGCGTCTGGCGCCGCCTCCCGCCTCCCGTCCTACGCGCTGATGGCCCACCGCCGCAGGGTGCGCCGGGCCACGAACGGGCCGGCGCCGAAGCTTCACGCGCCGGGCAAGATTACTTCGTTGGCCCCAGCGCCATCAGTTGCGAGAGCGTTCGCAGGTACATCACCCCATGGGCCACGGCGGGGGTGCTCTGGCTTCGCTCGCCCAGGGCGACCTTGCCCAGTTGCTTGAAGGTGTCGGTTGCGGCCAGCACGACCACGTCGCCCTCGCGCGAAATGCAGTACAGCCGATCTCCCACGCGGATGGGCGAGCCGAAGAAGTCGCCGCCGATGCGCTGCTGCCAGTGGACCTTGCCCGTCGGCGCGTCGAGGCACACGACCACTCCGTTGTCGTGCCAGACGAACAGCAGCGGACCGTAAGCTACCGGGGTAGGCACGTAGGGCAGAGGCTTGGTCACTTCGTAGGCCAGCTTGGCTTCGACGCCGCGCTGGGGATCGGCGGGCCGGACCGCCAGCATCTGCTTGCCCGCTCCACCCGTGCCGGCCGCGGCGAAGATGAGCGAGCCGGCAATCGCCGGCGACCCCACGACGCGGTTGACGAACAGGGGCACTTCCCAGTTGGGCTTGCCCGTGCGCGGGTCGAGGCTGCTGATTCCGTGGGCCCAACTGCTGAGGATCAATTGCTCGGGGCCGCCTTCGGGCTGGTAAATGCAGGGGGTGGAGAAGGCGGCTTTCTCGGTTCTTCGCGGAGTGTCCCATCGCGTTTCGCCGGTCTTGGCGTGCAGAGCCACGATCGAACTCTTGCCGTCCTGCTCGTTGGCAACGATCACGAGGTCTTCGAAAACGATGGGCGAGGCGCCGAATCCATGCTGGCTGGCGAAGGGGCCCAGATCGCGCTGCCACAGCTCGCGGCCGGAAGCCTGGTCCATGGCGGAAACTCGATAGGTTTTGGGTTCCGCCCAGGTGACATACACGCGCTCGGAATCCAATGCCGGGGTGGAAGCGGAGAAGCTGTTGAACTTGTGTTTGGGATAAGTCACCGAGGGGATGGCCCGCTTCCAGAGCACGTTTCCATCGGCAACCGCGACGGCGAATACGTAGAGTGTGGCGTCTTCCTCGTTGGCCGAGGTGAGGAACACACGCGAGCCCCAAACGACTGGCGACGAGTAGCCGACGCCTTCGAATTTCACTTTCCAGGCGTAATCCTTGTCGGTCCACTGAGCGGGTAGATTGGCGGCTTCGACAATCCCCGAGCCGTTGGGGCCACGAAAACGGGGCCACTCCTGGCCGAGCGCGGAGGAACCCGCGATGACGACGACAAGAGCCAATCCGAGAGGCGACGCGAGGCGCGGCATGGTGGGGTGCCCTTCTTGGTGCCGTTGTTGATTGTGGAACCGCTGGAGGCTTTCTGCGGGCGGGAAACCGGGCTGTGCGCTGGTCGCCCTCGTTTTGCAGGGAGCGCAGGACTCAATTGGGTGCGGGGGAATCGAGGGTGGCAAGATGCCGATTGTACCTTGCCATCAAAGGGGTTGTCGACCATGGGGCGACTGGGACTTCTGGGCTGGGTTGGCTGCGCCCGGCCGCAGGGGGGCACGTGCTATCAACCTTGTATGCAAGGGAGCGGGCAGGCAAAGGCGGCCATGGTATCGGGCCATGCCTATGCATAGGGGGGCATCGATGCGTCCGTTGGATATATAGGTTGCCCCGGCGGATCCCTGGCCGCTACAATTTCTTATTCTGCGGTGCGCGAATAGGGGCGATTTCGAGCGAATGAGACGAGGTTCATGGCATCGGGCCGCGACCGTGGTGTGCTGATTGTTGGACATGGGACGCGCGACCCTGCCGGGCACGAGGCATTTCTTGACTTCGTCGGCCGGCTTTCCCGGCGGCTGGCAAACATTGTTGTCCAAGCGGCCTTTCTCGAGTTTGCCTCGCCTACCATTGGCCAGGCCATCCACTCCCTTATCGAGCGCGGAGTACGTCGGATCCGCGTGGTGCCGTTGATGTTGTTTGCGGTGTGCGCATGTGCGAAGAGACATCCCCCGGGCAGTTTGTCGGGCGATTGGCGAGCAACAAACGCGGTTGGGTCGGCAACAAGTTCTCTCGTGGAGCTATACGGAGCATTTGGGCATTCGCCGCGCGGTGGTGGAACTATCGAGGGATCGCTACCGAACGGCAATGGATGCGCGAACGGAAGTCCCTGCGCGACAAACGGTTCTGGTTCTTGTGGGGCGGGGAAGCCGGGATCCGGGCGTGGGAGTGGAAATGCGGGCCCTGGCGCGATTGCGCGGGCAATCGGCTTCGGTGGGTCGCATCGAGGTGTGTTACTATGCCATGGCCGAGCCGCTTCTGAGCGAAGTGCTGGATTGCATCGCCGGATCGCCGTGGCAGCGGGTGGTAGTGCAGCCCCACCTGCTGTTTCCGGGGCTGTTGCTGGACGTGATTCGGGACACGGTGGAACGGAGGCGACGGCAGGCGCCGGATCGCGATTGGGTGCTGGTCGAACCGCTGGGGGCCGACGAGTCCCTGATCCAGGCAGTGGCAGAGTTGTCGAGTTGCGGGTGGTCCGAGTGCCGAGGCGGGTGTGGGCGGGAGAGTCATCCCACGTGTGGGGTGGAAATCCTGGAATGAATGGGGTATTGAAGTCGAGCTTTTGGGTCGATCTTGTTCCAAGCGGAGATTGCCGCTAGGATGGCGCAAGAGGAATAGACTGTTACGGTTGCGTAGTTTACTGATTCCTGTGGAACATGGGAAAGTGCGGCCACAGTTCCGACAAATTCGAGGGGTATTGCATGGCACGTCCGAATATTGTTCTCAAGCGCGCTTGGCTTGGCGCGATTCTGGTAGCGAGTTTGCTGTCGACGAGCTTCCTGCCCGGCGTTTGGGCGGATCCCGTTCCTCCGACGGCTCGCGACCGCCAGATTGCCTTAATGGTTTCGTCGCTGTTGAAGCGGGAGCACCTGACCAAGCATCCGTTTGACCAGGAGATCACGCAGCGTTGCCTGACGCAGTACCTGAAGATGTTGGACCCGTTGAAGATCTACTTCACGCAGGCGGACGTCGACGGGTTCACGGCCCGGCAGAAAGACGTGGAGGCGCGTACAGCGGGGCGACATTTCCCTGGCGCTGGATATCTACAAGACGTTCCTCGGTCGCGTGGACGCGCGAATCAAGACTGCGGAAGAGATGTTGGCTTCGCCCATCGATTTCACCGTGGACGAGGAGATGGTCACCGACCGCGACGCCCTGCAATTTCCCAAGGACGACGGCGAGGCGCGGGACCGCTGGCGGAAGCGGATCAAGTACGACTTGCTCTTGCGCCGCGCGGACCGGATCGAAGACCGCAAGAGCGGGAAGAAGAGTGGCGACGAATCGGCTGAGCCGAGCGAGAACCTCTCGCCGGCCGAGCAGATGAAGGAGGATCTGGCCAAGCTCAAGAGGCGCTACCATGCGATTGGCGCCCGTTGGCACCAGGTCGACAACGACGATCTGCTGGAGATGTACCTGACGGCGCTGAGCAGCAGCTTCGATCCGCATACCAGCTATATGTCGCCGGAAACGGTGAACAACTTCGAGATTGCCATGCGGCTGGAGTTGGAGGGGATTGGCGCGGCTCTGAAGTCGGAGGACGGCGAGACGACCGTGGAGAAGCTGGTTCCCGGCGGGGCGGCCGAGAAGCAAGGGCAGCCTGAAGGCGGGCGACAAGATCTTCGGCGTAGGGCAGGAGACCGGAGCGATCCAGGACGTCGCCGAGATGAAACTCTCCGACGTGGTCAAGCTGATTCGCGGCCCCCGCGGCACCGTGGTGCGGCTGGAGGTCGTGTCGCGCGGCAGCAAGGAGCGGAAGATCGTCAAGATCGTCCGCGAGAAGATCGAGTTGAAGGATAGCGAGGCCCGTTCCAAGGTTTTCGAGGCCAGCCAGAAGCCGGACGGCAAGCCGTACCGGATCGGCGTGATCGACTTGCCCAGCTTCTACATGGACATGGCTGGCGCGCGGCAGGGGTTGCCCAACTTCAAGAGCACGACGCGCGACGTCCGCCGCATTCTCGACGATTTCACGAAGCAGGGCGTGGATGCTCTGGTGCTCGACTTGCGGCGCAATGGCGGCGGATCGCTCCAGGAAGCGATCAGCCTTACCGGGTTATTCGTCGGCGGCGGGCCGATCGTTCAAGTCAAGGAGGCCGATGGCCACGTCATTCCCTACAACGACACGCAGAATGGCATGGCGTGGAAGGGCCCGATGGTTGTGCTGATCAGCAAGTTCAGCGCCAGCGCCAGCGAGATTCTCGCCGGGGCCATCCAGGATTACCGGCGCGGGCTGGTGTTGGGCGACCATTCGACTCATGGCAAGGGAACCGTGCAGAGCCTGACCGATCTGAGCGAACTGCTTTTCCATTCCTCGAACGGTCAGAACCTCGGGTCGCTCAAGATCACGATGCAGCAGTTCTACCGTCCCAACGGCGACAGCACGCAGCGCCGCGGGGTGTTGGCGGATCTCGAGCTTCCTTCGCTCACCACGCACTACGAGGGAATCGCCGAGGCCGACCTGGACTACGCGCTTCCCTTCGAACAAATCGCCGCCCAGCCCTTCCGGCCTTTCAGCCTGGCGGGCAAGGCGATCGTCGACTCGCTCAAACAGCTTTCGACGGCGCGGATCGGCAAGTCGTCGGACTTCCAGCGCGAGCAGAAGCTCATCGCGCGCTACGAGGAACAGAAGCGCCGCAAGCGAGTTTCGCTCAACGAGCAGAAATATCTCGAAGAGCGGAGGGAAATGAACGCCGACAAGGAAGAGGAAAAGAAGCTCGAAGAGATGGCCGACAATCGCAACACCGAGATCAAACGGGATTACTATCTCGACGAGGTGTTGGCGATCACCGGCGACTACGTCGGGTTGTTGGCGCAGCCGCAAGGCCAAAGCCTCCAGGCCGTGCAGGCTTCGAGTTCGGCACCGCGGGGCAACTGAGCCGGCGCGGAGAGGTATTAAGAGCCGATCCCAGGACCTTTGAAGGTGCTGCGATTTTCCGGCCGCACAGGGCTTCAGCGGCAGTTCTGAGATCGGTTCTAAGTCAACGAAAGCCCGGATGGGGACGGCCCTACCCGGGCTTTTTCGTCGTGGTTCCGATCGGGCCGTCGCACACCGCCTCGTGCGCCCCAGCGAGATCGCGATTTGGCATCAAGGGATTCAATCGGCGCGGGTCGGCGGGGACTTGAGCACAGCGGGGGGCCCGACTAGGATAGCGCGGGGCGACGAAGCCGAACCCGGGAGAACCCGATGGATGTGATCGACGCCATCCGCACGCGGCGAAGCATTCGCCAGTTCGAGTCCCGCGCAGTTCCCGAGCCGATTCTTACCGAGCTGCTCCAGGCGGCGATGAGTGCGCCGTCGGCCGGCAACCAGCAGCCCTGGTGTTTCGTGGTGATCGACGATCGCGCGCTGTTGGATCGCATTCCGCCGATCAATCCCTATGCCGCCATGTGTCGCCAGGCGCCCCTGGCCATCCTGGTCTGCGGGGATCCACGCCTGGAGAAGTACCACGGTTACTGGGTCCAGGACTGTGCCGCGGCCACGCAGAACCTGCTGTTGGCCGCGCATGCGCGGAAGTTTGGGGCGGTGTGGACCGGCGTCTACCCACGCGAAGACCGGATTCACGGCTTCCGGAAGCTCCTGCGTCTGCCCGAGGCCGTCGTGCCGATGGCGTTGGTAGTGCTCGGTTACCCCGCGGAGAACGTGCCCCCGGAAGATCGCTACCAAGAGGGACGAATCCACCGCAATGGATGGTGAGAGGGTTGGCACGTTTTGGGTGACGGGGTCCGCACTGTGCAGGACCCACAGGTTGTTGGTGTTCAGGAAAGAGCCAGGCAAAGGCCGGCAATCGTCTTGCCACAAGGACCGGCCTGTTGCGGGTTCGTCGCGTGGCGCGGCATTTCTGAAGCTCACGAGCGTCCCGTTCACGGTACTTTGGCCGGTAGGGGAACGATTCGGGGCATCCGTTTTTGTCCAGCTTTCCCGGACCGTAGGGTCCGGCGGTTGTGTTGCATCCAGCCAAGAGCTTCCTGGACGCGGCATCCGGTCGCCTTGTCTTCCACGCCGCCGCGCCGTATGGATTCCCTGGTAACCGGCGCAGGCCCGCGGGGAGAGGCCGCGCGAGATTTCGAGGAAAGGGCGGTTGTGTCTGATCCAGATCACGCGCACGAAGTGCGAAGCGGCGCCTCAGGAAACCGGCGGCGTTTGGGAGCGGTGCTGATCTTGGTCGGCGCCTATATGCTCGCCGAAGTGATGGGGGGACTATGGACCGGTTCGCTGGCCCTGCTGGCCGACGCCGGCCATATGGCTTCCGATGCCGCCGCGCTGGGGCTGAGCCTCTTCGCGATCTGGTTCGCCGGACGGCGTGCTTCCTCCCAAAACACTTACGGCTACCATCGCATGGAGATCCTCGCCGCGTTGGCCAATGGCGCGGCGCTCGTGGCCGTGGCGCTTCTTCATTCTCGGCGAGGCCTACGGGCGGCTGTTCAATCCACCCGAAGTCCAAGGCGCCGTGATGATGGCGATTGCCGTGGGCGGGTTGGGGGTCAACCTGGTGGGACTGAAGATCCTCGGCAGTGCGCGGCAGGGGAATCTGAACGTGCGTGGGGCCTGGCTTCACGTGCTGAGCGACACGCTGGGCAGTGGGGGGGCGATCATTGCCGGCGCTCTGGTCTGGGCGTTGGGTTGGAACCTCGCCGACCCAATCGTCTCCGCCCTGATCGCCGTGCTGATCGTTTACTCCTCCTGGCGGCTTCTGGGGGAGTCGGTGGCGGTACTCATGGAAACGGCTCCGCGCGGGATCGACGTGGATGAAGTGCAGCGGGCATTGGCCGGACTAGAGGAAGTGGTGGAGATTCACGACCTCCACATCTGGACGATTACCAGCGGAATGGACTCGCTTTCCGCCCATGCGGTGATTGCGGAGGGCGGGTCTCCGGCTGCAGTGCTTTCCGAGGTTCGCCGCTTGGTGCATGAGCGATTCGGCATCCACCACGTGACGATTCAGATTGAACCGTGGGATTACGATGGACGATGTAGGGGGTGTGATACCACGCGAGTTTGTACGCCTCCTTAGTGAAGGAAGGGGGGGATTGCCGTCTTTTGGGTGAGTCGCTTGCGAAAAACCCAAGACTTGGTTAGATTTGGCTTACATTGTCCGGAGTCGCCGTGCAGTGGCGAGGCGTTGTTGTTCGTGCGCGGATCGTGGCAGCGGGCTGCCGGCGATCCTCCTGCCCCTTGGGCGGGCGCTGCGTGTTACGATTTGTCCTGGTTCCTGAGTTTTCTGGAAGACCGATTACTGGTTTGCCGGGTACGGGCTACCCCGGAGAGGCCGGGAAATCCCGCATGTCAGGAGATACTGCCATGGTTCGTCACTCGATTCTGGTTGGGACGACCGCGTTTGCGCTGATGATATTCAGTGTGCCATCCATCTGTGGTGGATGAGCGGGCAGATCATGTCCGCCCGGGTCGGGCGGAGGTGGCGGTGGCGGTTCGCCGACAATGTCCCGTCCGAGTGGAGGCGGCGGAGGGGGTGGCGGAGGCGGAGGGAGCGGGTCGTACAGTTATGGGGGCGGTGGCTCGGGCGGCGGCTACAGCGGTGGCTCAGGCGGCGGCTCGGGTGGCGGCGCGGACTACGGCTCCTTTATGCAGCAAGGGTTTGCGCAGGCGATGGGCATGGCCGCGGCCCAAGCGGCTTGGGAGCGGCAGAAGCTCGTGGCCGAGCGCCAAGCACGGATCATGCGGACCATCAAGACGGCCGCCAAGCGTTTGGAGGCCGCGGACCAGGCGCGCAAAGACGGTGACATTCGCCTGGCGGTGCGAACTTATACGACGGTGGCGGCGACGCGGCCGCCCAACCAGAGTTCGCTGGCCGCGCAAGTTCGCCTGACCGAATTGGCCGACGAAGTGCTGCGGCAACTGGAACGGATCGAGTCGAGCCTTGAGGGCACGAGCCTGGCCGATAGCCCGAACTCCTCCAACAGCCCGAACTCGTCGGCCAATCGCCTCAGTGACGAGGCAATTCGGACAGCCTTCGAACAGTACGGGGAGTTGCTTTTCCAGTACGGGGAAGTACCCGAGGTGAAGCAGCAGCTCATTTCGCACGTGGCTCGCCAGCGGGCCAAACCCGCGTTTGCCGAGGTACTCAACGAGCCGATGGCGAAGCAACTGCTGGAGGTTGCCGAGACCCACATGAAGCAGAACGATCGCTGCTGCGCCTACTGGTCGTATCAGGATGCGGCGCGGCTCGACCCGGCTCCCTCGGCGCTCGAGGCGGCCAAGAAGTTCGAGGCCCTCCGCGAGGATGCCCAGGTGATTGCTGATGCCCAGACATGCCGCGAGCTGCGGTGGTGCCATAGTGCGTATTCGCGGGCGATTACCTTGGCGAAGACCAATCAGGGAGGCAGGGCGCGGGAGATCTTCGGCGAGATATTGAAGCGTGCCCCCGAAGACACGGTGGTGTACCGCGAGGCCTTGGCCCAGTATAAGACGTTGCGGCATGTCGACTGACGCGCGGAGGGGATTCCTCTGCCGGATTGTTTGCCCTGACGCGCGGCGGCAGGGGCGTTGCACGGGCTGGAGCCGATCGAGTATGGTTGGGTAGCCGGGCAGGCACGTGTGCCCTCGGCCGCCGACGAAACCATCCTCGTGGAGGCTCAGAGCGTGGGCACGAAAGCGATCCGAGTTTATCTGTCGGGACCTGTCGCGGGCGCAAGCGGCGAACGCGACCGAGCGCGATTGCCGCGGCTCGTAGGGGGCCTTCTGATCGGAGTGGGATTGGGGGTATTGGCGGGCGCTGCCGCACCCAAGCCGGCAGACGCGGTATCCTCGCCCCCTTGGCCGGCCTCGTATAAGATCAAGCCCCACGAGCAAGACCGCCTTACCCCGGCCGACGTGCCCGGCCCGGACGGGATCGTCTATCCTGACTGGCGGTATGCCGGGGTGCCCGGCGGAATTCCCGAAGTGCCCGAGCGAGTTCGGATCGAGGATTTCGGCGCGGGGCGACGATGATCGCGACGACCGCGGCGCTTTGGCCGCCGCAGCCAGGGAGGCGGTGCGCCGGGGGGCGGCGCGGTGGTCTTGGGAAAGGGCACCTACTACCTCGATCGACCGCTGGTCTTCGTCGACGATGGCCTCGTCCTTCGCGGCCAAGGGCCCGAGGCGACCAAGATCGTCTTTCGCTACGCGGCGCCTGAAGGCGGCGTCGGTTTCTTCGCGCCCGCCGATCAAGATCGCGTGGGTCCGGGCTCGATGCTGGAGATTCACGCTGCCGCCGGAGGGGCTGGAGTACCTGGCGATTCGGGTCGACGGCAAGTTGCTCTCGGAACGCAGTCGAAATGAACATTGGGGCGGGACCTTTTCCCTTCGCACCGGGGTGGGCACGTCGCTGGGCGCCGCCGGGCGCCACCGGCTCACGGCCGAAGCGCGATGGACGGGCGGGCGCAGCGGCCAAAGCTCGATCGAAGTGGTCTACGATCCGGAACTCCGTGCGGCGCGGCGCGGTATCGGGGTCGTATGCGGCGGCGCTGCTCTTCTCTGGCCAAGGGCGGGACGCGCGGCCCTGGAACTTGGCGCGCGACGGTAAACGGGGCGATTTGGAGGTCGAGCTCGCCGACCGGCCGGACTTGAAGCCGGGCGATGCCGTCGAGTTGGAGGCCCCGGCCACCGCGCGGTGGAACGCCTTGGTGCAGAACGCCTGCGCGTGGGGTGCTTACCGCTTTGGCCAGTTCCGCGTCGTGGAAGTGCGGGGAAACCGCGTGCGTCTCAACCAACCTTTGCGGATCGACTTTCCCGTGGTGGATGGCAGCAGGCTGCGGCGGCTCGATCCGATCCGGCGCTGTGGGGTGGAGGGGTTCACCCTGGAGCAGACTCAACCGCTGTGGACCTGCGGGGTGCTGTTTTCAACCGCCTGGGAGTGCTGGGCGAGGCAGGTCCGCGTGGTGAAGGCGGGAAGGCATTCGATCTACTCCTGGTGCGCAAGTGGTGCGAGATTCGCGACTGCGAGATGGACGATGCCTGGTATCACGGCGGCGGGGGAACGGCTTACGTGGGTTGGGAACGGTCCTACGATTGCCTGATGGACCGCGTGACCAGCTGGCGGATGCGCCACGCCCCGTGCGTGCAGTGGGCGAGCTCGGGCAACGTGATCCGCCGCAGCACGTTTCATGGCAGCGATGCGCAGTGGCACGCCGGCTGGACGCACGAGAACCTGTACGAGCAGTGCACGGTGGATGCGGCGGGCAAACACGGCAGTTACGGTCACGGGGCTTGGGGCTCCCCACCCGAGGACAAGGCGCACGGCCCGGAAGGGCCGCGCAACGTGATCTACGGCTGCGATTTTCGCGCGCCCAAGGCCGGGCTGTGGATGGGAGGCATGAATGAGAATTGGATCGTGGCATATAACCGCTTCGTAGTCGATTCCGGCCCGGCGATTTTCGCCAAGACGTTTTCCTTCGATCACGTCGTGCGCGGCAACGTACTGGCGGTGAAAGCCGAGAAGCGACCGGCGGTCGAACTGAGCACTTCCGACTGCACGGGCGTGGAGATCGTAGGCAATCGGGTGTTTGGGGCTGGGGGGCGCGTGGTGGGAGGAAAGGCCAAGCCGGCCGTGAACGAAGGCAACACCATTGCTCCCTTCACGGCCGATGCGCCGCGACCCGAACCGGCCGTGCCGTCGATTTTCGAATGGCAGCGCGCGAGAGCGGGCGCGGCCGCAGGGGAAAGTTTCCCCGTCGCCTTCCGCCACCGAGGTTTCCCCGCGGTGATGTGCCGCGGGGAGTTTTCCGGAGCGGGCCTCAGGAGCTGATCCCGCAATTGTCGAGGCAGGACCCCACGGCCAAGAGGCCGCCGCAGGGCCAACCTTATTGGGATCGGCTCTTAGCCGAAGTTGCGCAGTTGGGAGGCCGGGTGCTCGTGATTTCCGGGGATTACGCACGTCGGAGGTAAAAGTCTTCACTACAAGAGCCGGTCGGGGCTGAGCCGTTCCGGCAGGTTCAGTTTCAACGCCGCCAGGATTTTCGCTTGCTCGGGCATCGGCCTTGCCACCCGGCGGAGGGCCAGTTGCCGGCCGTCGCTGGTGTCCAGCACGATGTCGCCGATTTGGATTTTGCTCAGTTCGCGGAGAATCACTTCGGGGCTCATCGGCCGGGCCTTCGCCGTGGCGCGGCCTCGCGTCGTGTCGGGCTTGTGGATCTCGGTCATCAGGCCCGCCTGCTTCGCCAGATGGTCCAGCGTCTTCCACAAGGCATAGGCCAGCACGCAGATCATCACGTGGGCTTCCACGCGACCGTCGTACTGATGCCACATCGGGCGGATCAACAGTTCGCTCTTCAGCGTGCGGAAGGCTTTTTCCGCCACGGTCAATTGCATGTACGTTTCCCAGAACTCTTCCGGCGACCAGCCCTGGTAGTTGCTCTTCAGCAGATACGCCCCGTCCTGCGCCAGCGCCGCGCGGATCGCGTCGGTCTTCCAGCTTCCACGCGACCTGCGGCTTGCCTCGTTGGGCGATCGTGATCTTGGCCAGCCGGGCTGCTTGGGGAAAACGTTCCTTCAGCCGTCCCACCTGCTCCACCACCTTGTCTCGCTGTTTCAAGCTGCCTTTCCGTACCCGTTCGGCAAGACCCTTTAGCGCATGGTGCATTCCCACCAGTTGACGCTTGCGGATCGCCCGCTCTTTCTTCGCGCTGCGTGCTGCGGGCCAAAAGATACGCTACGCCGTCGCGCTGGACCGGCTTGACTTCGACATGCTCACGCAACGGCAGCCAGCCTTCGCTTGACAAGGCGTCGTGGAAGTTGGCCAGTTCGCTGCGCCGCGTGCCGATCAGATAGTGACGGCCAGGCTGGCTGAGGAACTCGAGGTTCTCCTCGCTCATCATCCCTCGATCCATCACCCACACCCGCTGGCTCGTGCCAAAACGTGACTCGATCGCGGTGACGATCTTCTCGACCGTCTGGACGTCTTGCGTGTTGCCGGCCAGCGTGTAGTGGGCCAAGGGAAATCCTTCGCGCGTGACCACCAGCGCCAGCACGATCTGCTTGCAGTCGCCGCGGTGATCGCGCGAGTAGCCACGCTTGGCCAGTTTGTTTTCTTCGGCCAAGCCCTCGAAGTAGCTGCTGGTCAGATCGTACAAGAGCACGTCGTACTCCAGATCGAAGAGCGTGCCGAGTTGAGCTTTCAGATCGTTCTCGATCGGGTCCTTCGCCTGACGCAACGCGTCCAGGGTGCGATACAAGCGGTCCTTGGTGACCTCGCCGTCGGGAATTCCCAGCAGGTCCTCCAGGCCCGTCGAGGCGTACCAGTGCTCGGCCAAGGCGAACTCGCTGCACGGAGCGCAGAGGCGGTTGATGACCTCGATCGCCACGACGTCCGCCGGACGCACCGTGTGACGCCCGGCGGGAAGATGCCGATCGAGGATCTCGTCGAGCTTCAACAGCCGCCACAGCCAAAGCCCCAGCCAGACGTCGCCGAACGCCCGGGCGTTGGTCCAGCCCGTCGTCGAGAGCCGCACGCGGACGATGTCCGGATCGTCCGGCAGCGACAGGCTCGTGTCGTCGGGAAACAGCCGCAACTGCTCGGCGTCGCCGTGCCGATTGTAGAAGACGATCGTCCGTTGCCACCGTCGCTGCTGGTTGTGGTTGAGTTCCCCGAGATGGGCCACGACCCGCTGCCGCGGCCCCTCCTCGGTCCGCACGCTCTCCACCAACGCCCAGTAGCGATGGACCTTGCCGGCCTTCTTCCGTGTGTACTGCCGCAGAAACATCGGCCGTCTCCTGGCCTCCAGCATGCCAGGGAATCCGACCGAAGCAAGAGGGAAGGTTTCCACTACATCGCCCGGCAGCGGTTTCCACTACCACGAAATCAGGACTTACGTCGAATCCGGCCCGCAAACTGGCCGGAAACTAATCGGATTCTCACCAAAGTGCGCAACTTCGGTTA